>JBPOGB010000003.1:0-505920 GCA_051252155.1 Luteolibacter sp.
CAAAGGCTCAAATGCCGAAAGCATGTCGCCTATTAACGGCCACGAAGACGACGAGAAGAAAGTCCGCGACCTGCTCGATTCGATCGATGCATCCGAATCGGAAGTCGGGGAAATGAGGAAGAAGCTGGAAGCCAAGGTGTATAACTCGTTTGGCAAGGCACTGTTGGCCGGCGAGATCCTCTGCCGCCTCAAGGAAGCACTGAAGAAGTCCAAAGGCCACGGATCGTGGGAGGACTACGTGAAAGACCGCATCGGATGTACGTCCAGAAAGGCGAGCATGTACATGCGGTTCCACACCCGTCGTGATGAACTGGAGAAATCGGAAATATTTCCGAAACTGGGCATCGTCGGAGCTAACGATCTGTTAAAAGCAACGAAGGCTGAGGCTGAGACGGAGGCTGAGACGGAGGAGTTGCCGGATGCCAGTGACAAAGGCGACCCGGAGCATGAGGACGAGGGCTCCAGTTCGGAGGATTCCCTTGAACTCATCGACGGCAAAAAGTTGCCGCTTCGCAAGCTCGGCTGGGCGGAAGGGCTGATCAGCAGGGATGGCTTGGACCGCCTTCTTGCCGCTGTGGCCTCAGAGAAAAAACTCTCCGGTGATCCTAAGGTGGCAGCACGCCGCCAACAGATGATCGCGACCATCGCTTCGAGCATCAACCGTAGCTGCGGGTCTGCCAAGCCAGAGCAGGCCGTGGAGCAGGTTCGTCCGGTTCTTGAAGCCATCCTCGGCCATCTTGCCAAAATTCAGGAAGTGAAAGCCGCCTGAAAAACCAATGAAGCTTCCGGAGGCACGACATTACGTTAGACCTCCTGAGGCCACAATCATCCAAAAATATGAAAGATACTCCAATTCAATGGGCGGATTCGACAGTCAACCCTGTCATGGGATGCGACGGCTGCGAATTATGGCCCACTCTTAAGAAGATCCTCACGGGGCTGATCAACTTCATTTGTCAGTCAATCGATGTCAGCAGGGAGACGGCAGGGCGGAGCGTTCGCCAAGCGTTCGACGGGATTGCTACCGCGACTGCGGTATGGCACGCCCGCGACCGTTTGGTATCCGATCTTAAAGCGAGGTTCCCCGTGATACCCAGGGAAAGGTTTCTCGAAGTGATCAAGGAACTCTTTCGGTGTTACGCGGGCATTCTCCACCTCAGGCATGGAACGAATCCGGAGAATTCGGAAAAGAAGGGACACTCCGGCTATGCGGCGATCTTCGAGCATCCTGTCAGGATGCCGGGTCGCATGGAGCTTGCACGTCGTTCGACGGACCTTCGTGGTTGTGATCGGCCGAACGCTCCGTGGCTCAACGGGCTTCCCCGTCTGATCTTCGTGTCAGACATGGGTGATGCCCTCAGCGAGAGAATCGACTTCGATTACCTGAAGACCGAGATCGCGGAGAATGTCACCACTGCGGACGGTGCCCGTCACCAGTGGCTCTGGCTAACCAAGCGTCCGGGCAGGATGGCGGAATTCGCCACCTGGCTCCGCGATGAACACGGTGCGGAATGGCCCGACAACCTCGTCGCGATGACTTCGGTGACCAACCGGGCGACCCGTCGCAGGATCGATGAACTGCGTGACGTGCCGGCAACCATCCGTGGGCTCAGTGTCGAGCCATTGGTCGAGGATGTGACCCTCGATCTTGAGGGGATTGATTGGCTGATAGTGGGTGGGGAAAGCGGTGAACATGCCCCGCCGTTCGACCTGGCATGGGCCCGCAGCCTGCGTGATCAGTGCAGGGAGGCCGGAGTGGCCTTTTTCGTGAAACAGCTTGGAACCAACCCGGTCGAGGAAGGCTTCCCCGTCATTCTGAAAGACGGTCATGGAGGGGCTTGGGACGAGTGGCCGGATGACCTCCGGATCCGTGAGTTCCCTCGGGCGTTTTCGGATTACCGTGCGACGGACGAGCCTACAGCGGAAGGAAGTCATACTAGCTCTGCCAAGTTGAAGCCAATTGTTTGATAGATAGCTATCAGCACAAATGGTGTGAGGAATTTCGAGCGGCTCCGTCCTTGTGGCGGGGTCGTTTGATTTCCGCAAATAGCCTCACGATAAATTGTGATGCTGTGCTAGGGCGAAACTCACTCAACTTACGACTCCCCGCACCTTCTCGCATCTCCGATGTAGAGGTGGTAAGTGGACATATCGTATTAGGGGCACTTCTTATGAACCTTGATGTTCTTTCCAGACACTTCGATCAGACCGATGTGTAGATCGTGGTGTAAGGCGAGTAGCTCGACCGCCTTCTTCACCTGCGGTCGAGGCTTGTCGTCGGTGGCGATATAGAGGGCGATTTGATCTCGTCTCAACGGCGTGCCTTCGCAGAGAACTTCCCAGGCTTCAGGGGCGGACGGGGCCTTCCCTGCCGACACACCTTGCACAATTTTCCCCGGGCTGGTCTTCTGTGTGCCCATTGCTGCTTCCTCATTCTTCCTAGCGTAATCCCGGTAGAGTTGGATTCCCTCCTGCGAAAGCTGAAGAGCTCCGGTGAGATACATGATGATCTGACCGACCACTTTACATTTGGCTTCCTCAGCGACTGACTGCTTTGCTTCCACGAGAATGACCTTCTTTTTTCCATTTCGAGGAAACATGGCCAAATCGACCTGTCCCTGTTCGGGGCCGATTCGGGCGTTGCGGATGGCGAAGGCGCTGGGGTAACCCAGTGCTGCGACGTTTTCCCTGACGGCATCCTCGATTTCGTTTTCGGTCATTGTGAATGGTCTTTGTTTTGGCTGTTCCAATCTGGGAAACGAGATTTTAGCCTTTCGACAGTATGCCGCCACTTCTGGGCGGTGGGCTGGCAGACGGTGTTCTGGTTGCCGAAAAGGCCGACCTCGTTGATGGCTTTAGTTGTTGGTAGGGTTTCGATCCAGTCCACGCGGACGAAGTATTCCGCTTTCTCCGGATCGTCGGCGTTGCGTTGGTAAAGATCACGATGTTGTAAAATCTCCATCGCAGGGCGTTCACCTTCCGAAGTGGTCACGGTGAAATCTTTCACACTCTCCACGGCTTCCTTCACGATGCCCACGCCGACATAGCCGGTGCCAGGGATCTTGACCCAAACCCGATCACCCGGTGAAAGCATCTTGAGCGTCTGGCTATACCATGTTCCACCGCCGGCACTGATGAAACCGTAGTCTACGGCATCTTGCCACGAACGGGAGGCTTCGTCACCGAAGGAAACGTAGTATTCGCCGTTCCATGGCTCCTTCTCGCCTTTGGTCTTCGTGGTGGTCGCGGCGTTGGCTTGGGTCTCACCGGGGTCGATGAGCCAGGCACGGCTGAGAAGTTGTTCGCTTCCCTGCTGGAAGACTTGGAAGAAAATCGCGTTGATCGCGAGATCCCGGGCGTTGAGGTAGCCGATGATCCGCTCGGTGGATGGATCTAATTCGGAGGCGACGATGATAATCTGGTGAGATTGATTAAGAGAGTCCTCGTCAAGAGCACTGCCGAAGTGAGCTTTGAAAGCATCGTCGAGGTTTCCGCCGTTCGAGAATCGTTCGTAGATTTTGGCGATTTTATCAGCAGCAAGACTTTCCACCCACGATGCATAATCGAGTGACTGGGCAACGATCTCTCGGGGTGTTTTTTCTCTTTTTAGCTCTATGAGAACCAGTGATCCATCCGGGGCGATTGCCAGTAAATCGATGATACCTCCGAAGCTCGTTTTTTCCTGCCTACCAATCAGCATCCATTCGCTAGAGAGGATGGATGGACAATCTACAATCATGTCCTCCAGTAATTTCTCGGAGGCGAGTTTTGAAACGATTAGCGGCTCGGGCTTAGAGCCGACTTTCCAGATTTCGTGTTGGATTGGCATGGGATTTAGAATTTGTCCACGGTCTCAATGCGGCGAAAAATATCAGACAAGTTGCTTTCTTCAATCCATCCCCATCCTTGGGAGAACTGACCGAAATAGACATTTTGATCAAAATTCACACCTTTGCCCACAAAACCCACTTTAATCAGGACATCTTGACGATCCAAGGTAACGACGATTTCTCTGTCGAGACCGGTCAAGTAAATACAAAACCACCATTCAGCCCTCTTTTTCCCGACAATTGAAATCAGGAACTGCCCCACATCCTCATGGGACATTACTCCGCCTTTTATTTTCAAATAGACGTCGTGATGGCTCACTCTCAGGAAAGAGAGGCAAATCGACATGGCACCGACGCACCAATCAATCTGACCTCTTTGGTCAGGGTCTTCCACCGTGGCCACATGGCCTACAATTCTATATGCCTCCTGAAGCTGCCTAGGCCTCATCCGGAGACCCATCGCTAGCTCCACTACATTCTTTGCACGGTCACGGAGATTGATCCCGCATATCCGCTTGCCCTCAATATCTAGATATTTTTTTGCGTATTCTGCCACAAGTTCGCGAGCTCCAGATTCATCAGGCTTCGGCAGATCGATCACCCGGTGGCAGAACTTCCGGAAATACTCACCGAAATCCAAATCTTGGCCAAAAAGAGCCCTTGCTGAACTAGCCAGATGTTCGCGATCAATCGCGAGGACGAACACCATACCTCGGACATCAAATACGTGCTTTATGGTTTCCAAATAGCTGACGGCATAGTCGGGGCGGCAGCGATCCAACTCATCGACAAATACGAACACCTTTGGTTCTTCTCCTCCGAAAACAATGTTGAGCTTCTCTTTTAGAGTCCTGAGCGCAGCGGTTCGGTTCTGATAGAGCTCTACAAAGTCGGGGATCTTTTCAATCCGATCCTCCTTCTTTTTATCCGCCACTTCTCCAGCTGCCATGACGTTGATGCCCGTCCATTTTGCGGCAAACTCGTTTGCCAAACCTGTTACGAACCAGCCGACATCTTTGATCGCCTCCTTCAATGCTTCTTTGTCCTCATCGGAAATTGCCTCATCCCAAGCGTCAACGGCTTCCGTGAGAGCTGCCAGGATCGCCATTAGAGGATCGCCGCAGTAGTCGCTCTCCCATGCGTTCAGGGACAGAGGCATCGGAACGAACTTACCGTCAGCCCTTCGTGCTTTGAGGTCGCTTTCCCACATCCGTAGGAAGGTCGACTTGCCTGTGCCGAAACCACCATTCAAGGCCACGACAAGGCTATCGTCAACATAGTCGTGTTCCACCAGTAGATAGGTCTCCAACCTTTCGCAAAAGGGTTTTAATCCGAGCCGGTCGTGGGTCTCGAAATTCAGACTTTTGGGCGATGATATTGGCATGGCTTCTTATGGATGAATCTTCGTGAGTTCGGCGACGAGCGCTTGGATGAGATTCCCAGCGTGGATCCGGGATTGGATAGAGTTGGGTGAGCTCATACGACCCTAAATGCCTGTAGTTCGTGTTCTTTCCAAGGCTGTATCTCTGCGAGCCTGATTTCCCTGTTTCCTGCCCGAAGAATCTCAATCTTGCCGTCCATGAAGTCGGAGAACCAATCCCTTCCGTTTTTTACATCAGTTACCAACAGCCCACTTGGCTTAATCAGGTTCAGAGCGATCGAAAGTTTATCAGGGCCCAGTAGATTGAGCTCACTGCCCCCTTCGCCGTCCGAATCCCTGCGAAGAAAGAACAGGTCGACGGGACGGAGGGAGTCCATAGCATTAAGAGCGTCCCCTAGGAAAAAGCTTGGCTCGGGCAAACCATTGTTCTTCACAGCTTTCCGTAGTTCCGATAACTCGCGGTTATTCCGTGGAGTCCATCTAATGTCGCAGAAAATTAAATGATCCACCCACCCCTTGAGCATTTGTAATGGCTCAAGGTAGTCTCTGGCACTCACCGGATAAAATCCGATACGTCTATGCTGCGGCTTGATCATTATTTGCGTCCAAAGCTTCGGTTACTGCTAGTCTCAGTGAAGCTGCCTTAGGGCCAGCTTTTTTCAGCAAGGCAAACCATGCGTCCAGAAAATGCCCCAAGTCTTGAGCAGGTATTGTCAGAACTTCGTAGCCGTGCATTTCGGATTCCTTGGTCATCTTGTTAAAGATGCGATCTTCGGCAAAGAAAGCCAGTTCGTCGATCTCCGGCACGGACCTCCGATTGAAGGCATAGATGTTGTTGTGAGCGATGGCGTTACGAAGGATCTTGATAGCTCGGCGGGATTTCAGGTGCTTCACGCCCTCTCCCGCACGGGACTTGTATTCCACTAGATCCCGGATTTTATCGATGCGATCAGTCTTTGCGTAGAACCAATCATCCAGACTAGTTTTTGCAAACAAGGAGCTCTCCCCAATCGAGCATCCCAACGCTTTTTCCATCATGTTTAAGACTTTTTTGTAATGGGATTCGTCATGTTTTTGAAATGCTGGATGATCCCGATTATCTGTGGCTTGGCCAGACTGGATCTTGAGGTGCTCGAACGGTGTAACGAATCCCGCAGCAGCGGTCATGAGCATGAAAGTGACGTCAAGCTTCTCCTTCTCTGCCTGAGAACGCATCTTTTCCCAAAGTTTGGCGCAGCGCAGGGGAAAGTCGTTGTAGATGTCTTTGTAGTAGCTCATAGGGGTTTTTCTATTCTTGAGACAGGAGCGGAGAAACACAAGCCGTCGATGGTGGCTTGGAGGAGGTTCTTGGCGGTGGCGCGGGAGGCGGTGAGCTGCGCTTCCAACTCGTCCACCAAGGCCATCAGTTGATCCACTTTGGCCACGATCCGGCGTTGTTCGGCGGGGGGTGGGATGGGGATTAGAAAGTCCCGCAACAATCCGAGATTGAGGCCCGAGTATGCGATTCCTCGAAGGTTGTCGTCGACCGTGTTTTGGAAGTAGGGCGATGCGATGACATTCATAAGGAATGCTGGATCGATCTCCGAGTGGACAGGGATCACTGCTACCTCACGCGCAATATTGTATCCCTTCAGTGATGGTGGGACTACTGCGCACCCGCCGAGAGTTCCACGGACGTTGATCAACACCTCGCCACCTTCAAGAATGGTTCGGCTGTATTCAGACGAGAGTTGCTCGGTCACTTTCCGAATACCTTTCAGATCGATTCTACGAAACCGAACATTGCTACAGCGCAGGATGAAAACACCATCCTTCTGCGGTTCAGCGCCGAGTTTGATGACGCCGTATGAGATACCCCTCTTTGAGTCCAAGATGGAACCAAGGCGGGATGCTGACCATTCGCAGGGAATGCCAAATGGAAGGTCTTCAAGATTCTCAGAGGGGCTGGTGTTGGGTGAACCCTTCTTGGGCGGGTTGTCCGAAAAAACGCGGCCAAGCAGTTCCTCCGCCGGTTCGTCGTTGGGGTCTTGGGGGACGAGTTTGCCTTGGACGGCGAGGGTGAGGATGGATTTGCGGAGGTCGGCGGGGGGGATGGTGTAGGAGGGGTGGAAGAGGTGGTGGAGATTGGCCGGGGTGGGCGCTTCGGCAAAGCGGGCCAGCGAGGCGCGGGCGAGCGCGGCGTGCCGCGTGTCGCGTTCCTGCTGCTGCGCCTCCAGCCGATCACACAAGGCCATCAACTCATCCACCTTCGCCACGATCCGCTTCTGCTCGGCTAGGGGTGGGAGGGGGAACGGGTAACCGAGTAGCTTCTCTTTGGAAATATTGGGCTGGGCGCCTCCTTCGCTTGCCGCATGGAACTGCCTTCGTTGGGAGATTAGGTAGAGAAAGAGAAAGCGATTTGTAACTCCGTCGAACGGTGTGCATCCACACACGGCCTGGTTGGTGACTGCTGATTCGGCGAGAATTGCAACTTTCCCGATCGTGGCTCCATACATTGCAATGAGGACGTCTCCACGTTGATTGCGCCGAAATGATCCGGATTTTAGAGCTGCTTCAGTGATCTTTTCAGAACACTCAGCAACGGATTGGCAGTCATTCAGTTCTCCAGACTTTAGCCAAGTAATGTCGCCGCCGTAGAACTCGGGGTTGCCTCGTTTGGGGGTTGAGCCTGATCCCCAGTCGCCAATCTCTCCCATAATCGTGAGTGTCCATGATTTTGGATAGGCTGATGAATTTGGGAACTTTGACGTAGCTCTTATTTTGGCGCGTTTGATGAGCTTGGCTGCGATCATCTCTTCACGCTTTGCCGCAATCCTTTCGTAGAGAATAGAACTTGATTCGTCTTCCGGGTCTTGGTCAACAAGCTTGCCTTGAAACGTCAGAGTGAGAACCAACTCGCGCATCTTCGCCACCGCATCGGGGGCGTCGGCGAATTGGTCGAACTTGTCGAAGAAGGTTTCGAGTGTCATGTCAGTAGACGACGCCGAGGTGTTCGACGGCGCAGGATTGGCAGGTTTGAGCGTCGTGCATGTGACCGGCGTTGGTGAGTTCGTGGCAACGGGTGCAGGTTCGGAAGTAGCGGGTGTCGCTGGTGGCGGCGTCGCGGGCTTCGATGAGGTCGCGTTTGTTGGGTTGGGTTTTCCACTGGCGGAAGGTGGACCACTCAAGCTCGGGGGTGTGGCCTTGCCAGGTGACGGTGGCGATTTGCAGATCCCAGCCGTCGGCCGTTTCCTCGCAGCGGAAGAAGTCGGCTAGCTGGTCTGGCATAGGGCTTGGTGGAGTTCCTTTTTCAGGGCGGCGCGGGTTTCGGCGATCTGGGTGAGGAGGGCTTCGTATTCGGGGAGGAGTTCGTCGAGGTCGCCGGGGCCGGTGTCGGCGTTGTGCGGGTTCTTGAGGTCGAGGTTGTAGTTGCCCGCCTTGATGTCCTCGATGGAGACACGCCATGCCTGTTCATTTTCCTCACGCTTGGAGTAGTGGCCGTGTTTATCGGGTTTCCCCCACCACTTTTTCTCGGGATCGAACTCGGCGATGGTGATGGGTTTCCCCTTGTTGTAGCTCTTGGCACCGGCGGGATACGGGTGCTCGTAATACCAGACGTCCTTGGTGGGTGTGCCCTTGGTGAAGAAGAGGAGGTTGGTGCGGATGCTGGTGTAGGGATTGAAGACGCCATTGGGCAGGCGGACAATGGTGTGGAGGTTGCAGTCAGTGAGAAGGGCTTCCTTGATGCGGGTTTTCACGCCCTCGCCAAAGAGGGTGCCATCGGGAAGGACGAGCCCGGCGCGGCCACCGGGCTTGAGGATCTTCATGATGAGGACGAGGAAGAGATCGGCGGTCTCACGGGTGCGAAACTCGGCGGGGTAGTTCGACTCGATGCCGTCTTCCTCCATGCCGCCGAAGGGTGGGTTGGTGACGATGCAATCGACCCGTTCCTTCGGCCCCCAATCGCGAAGCGGACGGGCGAGGGTGTTGTCGTGGCGGACGTTTGATGGAACGTCGATGCCGTGGAGGAGGAGATTGGTCATGCATAGGACATGGGGTAATCCCTTTTTCTCAATGCCTGAGAAGCTGTCCTGGATGGTGGCTTCATGGACTTCGGTCTTGGCCTGCTTCCGCAGGTGCTCGATGACGCAGGTGAGGAAGCCACCTGTGCCGCAGGCGGGATCGAGCACGGACTCGCCAAGCTGGGGGTCGATCTGATCGACGATGAACTGGGTGACGGCACGGGGAGTGTAAAACTCGCCGGCGTTTCCTGCTGACTGAAGGTCTTTGAGAATTTTCTCATAGATGTCTCCGAAGACGTGGCGGTCGGTGGAGGTGTTGAAATCGATACCGTTGATCTTGTTGACGACCTGCCGCATGAGCGTGCCGTTCTTCATGTAGTTATTGGCATCCGCGAAGGTCATGCGGATGAGGGTGTGCATGCGGTCGGTGCCGGTGAGCGCCTTGAGCTTGGGCAGAAGGGTGATGTTGATGAAATCAAGGAGGGCATCGCCGGTGATTCCCTCTTCATCGGTGGCCCAGTCAGACCAGCGGAGATTCGCGGGTAGCGGGGATTTGTAATCGTCCCGCAGGAGATCCATTTGCTTTTCCCGGTCATCGAAGATTTTCAGGAAGAAGAGCCAGGCGATCTGCTCGATGCGTTGGGCGTCACCATAGGTGCCGGCATCCTTCCGCATGATATCCTGAATGGATTTGACGATGTTGGAGACGTTGGACATGGATAGGTGGAAAGGGTTAGTTACCTTGAGTTTGGTAGGCTTCATCCAAGGCAGGGAGTTCAGCGGCAAGGATTTGGATGATTTGCTGTGTCTGGGGAGAGGCTAGTTCTGCCATCGCTTTCTCAAATATCACCAGAGCGACTTCCGACGGAGAATTCGATTCCATATCGGCCGGCACAACTCGAAGATTCACCGAGTGAAGATGACACCAGCTGTAATTGGGAGGATTGTCTGACTTGCTAGGTCTGCTGAATGGGAACTCCGAAGCGATTTGCCAGACGCGGTCAGTCCACGGCTCCGGATTCTTCCACGAACAGACGACAAAAAAAGCGCTGCCCATATCAATATGGATCTCCATAGAAAGCGAACGTTCCGACGTCTTGAACGCAGTGCCATGGGTATTTCCAGGGTGACTCCAAGATTCCGGAATGAAATAGAGGTATTTTTTATTCGCCAAGACAGGAACTATTCCGCGTTCCTCGGCGTGATCCTCAATGAGCTTGAAGAGTTCTGCCGATAGCTCCCTCATCAAATCGGGGCGATTCTCGAAAATGATGTCCAGGGCCCGTTTGTGCTGCTGATAGATCATCCTTGCGGTGCTAGCAATTTCGGATTCGTTCATAAATTTTTCTTCGAGAAGTTGGAGATAATTTTCGATGAGCACTTTGGGTTCGGAACCGACCGCATGCTCGCGGCTGGCCAAGCAATCACTGAGTGTTCTATGCACCTGATTGTAGTCAGCTATGTGATACTCTTCATCTTCAGGTTCCTCCCGGTTTTTACTAAGAAGAATATAGAGCCGACGTTTCGCATCGGGGAAGTAGTCTTCGACGACTTTGCGGTAATCTACGAGCTGGTTCAGACGCTGCAGGGCATTTACCTTATTCTCGATACAAACGACCCAAGTCTCACCACCGGTAAGGGTGACAACACAGAGTAGGTCAATGTGGTTCCATTCGCGGCGGATCTCGAAGCTGACCGGCTGCCAGCAGTGTATGTCTACCGGAGTGATGTTTGTGGTCTTATCGGACTCATGCAGGATTCGCATGAGCAGTCTCTGGATGAACGCTTGGCCAAGTCCGTGAGACTCCGCAGGATCAAGCAGCCAGGCGAGAACGTTTGAATGACGAATTTCTCCATACTCGAATTTTAGAACCTGAAATAAATTGAAGCCGCCGAGCAGCGCTTCGAGTTTCTCGAGTTCGGGACAATCAACTATGAAGCGATTTAGAGCTTCAAGATCGGTCTGCAGGTTATTGTCAGACATTAGGCGGCAGTGTCGTAGAGTTCGTTTTCTAGCTCACGAATTGCTGCAAGGTAAGCTGGCTTACCACCGAACAGGCCGATGATTTCAAATGGAGTGCCCAAGCCGCTGAGAGGATCTACTTTCAGGATGTCCATCGACTCGACGCTGGTGATGCCGCTGTCGGAGTATTTTTCCAGCAGGGCTTCGAGGACAGCACGAGCCTGCTCGCCGTATTTAGCGAAGACATTGCGTTTCTTCACGTTCTCAGCCCGTTCCTTGCGCGTGAGAGGAGGCTGATCGAAGGCGACGTGACAAATGAGATCGAAGGCGTCGTAGTCTCGACCGACTTGCTCCGCGAGTTCGTCGAGAAAGATACCTTGGGAAGACAGTTCTTCCAAGATGGCTTGCTTCTTCTCAGCGTCATTCCAAGCGGTGAGAAACCCGTCTAATGAAGTGTATGTCTGGAGAAGGGTTTTTCGGGAATAATCTTTTAGAGACTCGGTAATGAGCCTGCCGTTCGCATCGAGGTATTGAACACGCTCGGTGGCGACAAGAACTTCGACATTGTTGACATAGTATTTCGTAGGCGGAGTGCCGCCGGTAGGCCCATCCCAACCGGGGGTATCGCCGCCAGTGGATCCTCCTGTCTCGTCGTCCACTCCCCCTTCACCCTCATCGCCACCAATCGGCTCGTCAGGAGGGACGACTGTTTCATCGGGTCCTGGAACGTAAATCTGGACAGGTGGGCCATCGAAATCCTCATCCGCGAAGAGTGAGGTAGCCTGACGGAAGTCCATGATGGTGAAAAAGAGTTTTCCGTAGTCCTCGTTGATGCGGGTGCCACGGCCGATGATCTGCTTGAACTCGGTCATGGAGGCAATGCGGCGATCTAGCACAATGAGGTGGCAGGTCTGGGCATCCACCCCGGTGCTCATGAGCCGCGAGGTGCAGGCGATGACAGGGTAGGTGGATTCCGGGTCGATAAAGTTGTCGAGCTGGGCTTTGCCCTCGTCGTTATCTCCAGTGATCCGCATGACGTATTTGGCGTTCGCGGCAGCGAGATCTGGGTTGGCATTTACGAGTGCCTGCCGCATCCGCTCGGCATGGTCTATGTTTTCACAGAAGATGATGGTCTTGGCGAAACGGTCGGTGCCTTTGAGGAACTCTGTGACTTTGGCGGCGACAACCTCAGTTCGTTTTTCTAAGATGAGGTTCCGGTCGAAGTCCTTGGCGTTGTATTCGCGGTCTTCGATGAGGTTGCCGAACTTGTCCTTTTGTCCGTCCTCAGGACGCCACCCGTCGAGATCTTTGTCGAGGCCGATGCGGACAACCTTGTAGGGAGCGAGGAAGCCGTCATCGATACCCTGCCTGAGCGAGTAGGTGTAGATGGGATCACCGAAGTAGTGGATATTGGAAACGTCCTTGGTTTCCTTCGGGGTAGCGGTGAGGCCGATCTGTGTGGCCGAGGAGAAGTATTCCAAGACCTGCCGCCATGCGGCGTCATCTGCGGCACTGCCTCGGTGACACTCGTCGATAATGATCAGGTCGAAGAAGTCTTCGGAAAATTGCTTGTAGATATTCTGCTCCTCCTCGGTGCCGGTGACAGCCTGATAGAGGCAGAGGTAGATCTCGAAGGACTTGTCCACCGTGCGGTTGGTGATCTTGGTCATCGCCGTGCCGAAGGGTTTGAAGTCGTTGGTCTTCGTCTGGTCAGCGAGGATGTTGCGATCGACGAGGAAGAGGATGCGTTTCTTGGCTCCTGATTTCCACAGCCGCCAGATGATCTGAAAGGCGGTGTAGGTTTTTCCTGTGCCAGTGGCCATGACGAGGAGGATGCGGTCAGCTCCACGGGCGATGGCTTCCACAGTGCGATTGATGGCGTTGAGCTGGTAGTAGCGAGGAGTCTTGCCTGAGCCGTCATCGTAGTAATCTTGGACGACGATGGCTTCCTGCTCAGGAGTTGTGCCTTGAGCTTTGCAGTAGCGTGACCAGAGTTCGGCCGGCGTAGGGAACTGATCGAGAGGGATCTCGCGGGTCACGGTGCCGGACTTGGCTGTGCGGTCGTGCTCCAAAAAGGCGTCTCCGTTAGAACTGTAAGCAAAGGGGATATCGAGGATCTCCGCGTATTCGAGCGCCTGTTGCATTCCAGCACCGACGGAGTGCTTGTTATCCTTAGCCTCGATGACGGCAATCGGGAGGTTCGGCTTGTAGAAGAGAAGGTAGTCGGCCTTTTTCGCCACTCCACGTTTCACGGTCTTTCCCCTGACGATGACACGACCCTTGGTGAAGTAAGCTTCCTCACGAAGCTGAAGCATAACGTCCCATTTACTTCCGTCCGCTCCGGTGATGGCAGGGGTGATGAACTTGGTGCGTATGTCCGTCTCTGTGAGGGATTTTTTGTTCATCGTGGTGGAGTGTCTCTGATACCAAGCACTACGAGATAATCGATGGTAACGGACAAGTGGTGCTTCATGAGGAATCTAAACTAGAAGTAATTGAGTCAGCATCAATTACTCGGTGACTACTCTCTAACCATATGGAGGCATTGGGGCAAGATTCGAGTGATCAACCGGGATCTGACTGGTAGTTGCTTCCATGCTTGATTCTTGTGAGGAGTATCAGAATTCCATAAACAACAAGTTACATGAAAATCCTCACCTGGAACCTTCAGCACGGTGGCGGCTCCCGCATCGATCGGATCAAAGAAGCACTCGGACCCTACGAAGCTGACGTGCTGATCTTCAGCGAATTCCGTAACAACACACAGGGAGCCGATCTGAGGGGATGCCTGGAGGATCATGGATACGGACACCAAGCCGCACCGGAAGGCTCGCCAGGACTAAATACCGTGCTAGTAGCGGCACGCCACGCTTTCGAGGCAGAGACATTCCAAGGACAGATGTCAGACCCAGAGCTGGGGGATTTCTGGCAGAGCGTGATTCTCGCTCGCTTTGAGAATCTGAACGTCTTCGGCTTATATCTGCCGGGAGAGGAAAGGAAACGACCAGTCTTCGATTTCCTGCTGAATCTGCCGGAAAGGTATCTGGAGGAAGATTCGATACTGATCGGTGACATGAACACCGGCAGACACTACGAGGACGAAGCGAGTAAGACCTTCACATCCGCTCACCAGTTCGACGCCCTGTTAGAGCAGGGATGGGTCGATGCGTGGAGAATTCGTAATCCAGAAGCTAGAGAGTTTACGTGGTTTTCACGCGGCTACAACAACGGCTTCCGGCTGGATCATGCCTTGGTGAGCCCGTCACTCAATTCCAAGATCACAGACGTGAAATATTCACACAGTGAGCGGGAAGCTAAAGTGACGGATCACTCGATCATGGTGGTGGAATGCTGATGAGGCATGACCCGGGTGAAACCTTCTGCTAGGTTTGATCAACATGAATGAAGTGGATGAGTGGAAACGAGACACATGGTGCCAGTATTTACCGGCACTTCACCGTCAGCTAGCCGCTCCTGATCTAGAATGTGGCCTGCCACGCAGTTTCGTTTCGTTGAATTTCGAGCAGACCTGCGCGTGGTGGGAAACGCTAAGATACCTGTTTCGTAATCTGCTCGGCTGGAGGTGCATTCCCGCTGGCCTCGCATGGTGGTATGAGGCAGGAAAGCCGAATCTCGAAGATCCAAGGCTGAAGCTGATTCTCGATCGGTGGAATACCCGGGAAGAGTTGGATTACTTCGCCGCCCGGGAATGGAAGTCATGCGGTTATAGCGGCACGGGATGTGAAGAGCAAATCTGGCGGGTAAAAGACTACGAACTAGAAAAAGGTTGGTGGCGACGTATGGATGATCGATCAAAATGTCTGACTGAACACAACCCATATCACGGAGGCTCTAACGCACTGCATCTGAGTCACAGCGACCAACTCGGATACGGACGGCCTACCAAGTCTCCTCTGATGCATCACGACAAGCTTAGCCGACGGGCTGTAATCGTCGTCAATGCCTTCGGCTCATGGCAGCATGACCTCAAGGAAGCAGAAGACACACTCCCTGACCTCGGAGACCGGTCATGGCGTATGGAGGTCTTCGACCGCGAGGTCGGCTATCTGGGGACATTCAGAAGAAGCCGTGTGACCGGCCTGTGGTTCCAGGGGAAGCACTCGATCCACATGGCGGGGAATGTGGTGGAGAACTGATTCGTCTCACTTTTCTTCCTTGATGCCCCCGGCAGCCAAGAGCCCGCGAAGGCGGGCATAAGCGGCACCCGGATCCCGGGTCCATATGAATTCCATTTCCGACGAAAAACCAGGTCCTTGGTCTAGGCTGGAGTAGGTGACGTAATCCCTAACCGACAGCAGTGTCTGCCGGATCACCTGCTGACGCCTCAGTTCCTCCTCTGTGGAGGGATCGCCTTCGGCAAGGCCACCCTCGACCAGAACGCCATATAATCCGTCGTAGAAGCCTTCCTCAAGCGTCCATGAACCGCCCCAAGAATCAAAGGTGGTAAGGAGGTGGTTGCAAGGCTCCTCCATCACCCTAGTGAAGCAGAAGGGGCAGCACGGCTCGCCGTCGTCCAACCTGAGACTCCAGTCACCCAAGTCCACGGTGTCGCCGTCGGATGGATCGGTGGGAACAAGACGAACCATGCCAGACTTCACCTCAAAGAAAGCAACCTGTCGGAATTTCACAGAAAGCTTCCTGGCGTCATCAAAGCCACAGCAAATCCCCCAACCCGGCTCCGAGTGATCGAACTCGAAATCTCCCCCGACCACCCGGAAGGCATCGAAGCCGGCCTCATCGACAGCCTCCTTCAGGATACCATCGGCACGCTTGTTCTCTTCAACCGGCACGTCGACCCCGTCAGGGTTGCAAGCGGTGACGATGAAGAAGTGCCTGGGCACTTCCTCCCGTTCACTGCGGAACCTGACCTGACTGAAAGCGGCCTTCAACGATTCGTCCATACCGCAAAAGGCTCCGGGATCCGGGAAGGAAGCTCAAGAAGGATCTCCGTTGGAGGGGGGATCGATGACAGAGAGCGAACGTATTCGCTTATCACAAGTATGACGGAAATTATTGAATGAGTGAGGACTAGGTAATGGAGCAGCACTGAAAGCGATTAAACCTTCACATCCGCATACCAGTTCGACGCCCTGCTAGAGCAAGGATGGTTGGATGCGTGGAGAATTCGTAATCCAGAAGCCAAAGAGTTTACGTGGTTTTCACACGGCTACAACAACGGCTTCCGGCTGGATCATGCCTTGGTGAGCCCGTCACTCAATTCCAAGATCACAGACGTGAAATATTCACACAGTGAGCGGGAAGCTAAAGTGACGGATCATTCTATAATGGTGGTGGAATGCTGATGGGAGGGAACCAAAGTCATTCAAGCGATACGCTTGTGATAGCGGGAATGAACGGATGAATCCGTAGAAGTTGCCAAATGGCAATAGATCAAAAAATCTTCCCTCCAGAACTCTTCCCAAACTTCCTCTTCCTCTGGTGATACGATCTCAAAGAGGCAGAATCCTCTGTGGGTATGTTTTCAAAAAGGGCTATTCCTCTGTGATTAAACTGAAATCCTCTGTGGGTATAGAGCCTCTTGGAAAACTCCTCTGTGGGTATAAGTGCATTCTTCTGTGAGTATAGGACTATTCCTCTGTGGAGAGCCCGGCAATCCTCTGTGTGGTTTTGTCAAAAATGCCCCCAAATTCTCCGTGGGTATGAGCTCATTCCTCTGTGGGTACAAGACATAAGGATGTGTATATTGATCAGGAGGACAAAAGGGGGATAAGATTTCATGAGAATGCCCCCTTTACCCTCCCACGATGGGCCGGCTTCGCCGACCCATCTAGCGTGACTTCCCTCGGCTTCGCCTCGGTCGCCACAGGTCGGGTAGGGAGGGCATTCACTGAAATCTTCGCCTCTCCCGGCTATCGCCGGGAGAAGGCTCTTTCTTTTAACCTCTTTTGATGTGGGTGACACCATATGGATGATGGTGTGCATACTGGTCGGCTAAGGCAACAACTGAGTTGAATGATTCCGGATGAAGAGGTGGTATCCACCCTTCCGGATGAATGTCTACACCCGGCCAGATCGGTGTGACGTCGAGACCCATCAATGCATCTCTCCGGTAATCGAAACCAATCAATCGTGCCGGCGGGATCTCCATACTTTCACCAAGGACAATTTGACTCAACCTGGTCCAGTCCACTGCGGCTTTAAAGCGGTCCGGCGTCGACCCATAGGTTCTGTAGACTTCCGGCTGCACCGGTTCATAATTCCTTATCCGGTAGACGGTCCTGCGGTTGAACAGCGGTGCTTGGACCAGCCGGGCATAGATGTCCTCCCTCCAGTCGGTCACGAAGACACGGCGCTCGCCTTCGACTGCCCCCGGGATTGCTCCCGCAAGGTAGTCGCCGGTTGGTGTTGTCAGCCGGCAGTATTTCCAGAGGTTCCAAATGTTGTTCCAGAAGAACTTGTAGTGCCCCGGCCCTGCCGGTTCATTTTTCTCATCACCGTCCCTGCATGCCTGCGCGAACTGCGGCTTGAGTACACGGTGTGCCATCGAGGCGATGAATGCCGCCTCCTCCTTGGTGGGACAGTCATACGTGAAGGCGTCGTGAAGACGCTTGGCGTTCGGACCGGACTTGGCGATTTCGACACGCCATGTACCTCTACCGTTCTTCCGGTTACCGTTCTTCACGAAGCTGACTCCGCTGATGACTTTTCTGGCACGCTTGCCACCCTTTTTTCTTTCTTCTGGTGTGAGGGGGTCGGCTTTCTCCTTTGGGATGTTGGGAACTCCTGTGTAAAGCAGCAGATCGTCAGGAGTGACGATAGCTGGTCTGTTTAATATGCTCATAATGATTGATTGAAATGTTTGATTCTTAGTTAGTGAGACACGCTGTCTCGAACGCAGCGATCGTGAGCGAATCGTATGATCCTGCTCAAAGCAAAGAGGGCTTACGGCACGCTGATCTCTTTCCCCGAAATTTACGGGGACGCTCCTTTTCTTAAATTACCTTCAGGCCAACCTCATTGGTTGGCGTTCGGCAAAAAACTCATTTTATATCCCTGCTGCTACGGAGCCAGCTACTCCAGAGTAAACCTCCGTAATCTCTATTACTTCTATCTACTGAGTAGTGGTCTCGACATGGATCGTTCTTAGCTGCGACGAACGTCGAGAAGACGATCGATTTCAGATCTTGGAATGATCAAGTGACGGAGCTGCGGCAATGCACGCAGCTCTCCATTTTTCACAAGCCTGCGGATAGTTTTTTCCGAGACGCGTAGTAACTCGGCAGCTTCTGGAACCAGGTAGACTTCCGGGACATTCTTCTGGGCCGTTGTGGCCTCTTTGTTATTCTTTTTGCTCATCGCAGCCCTTAGATGGCTCGCAATGACATTGAGGTGAAGAGGGGTAACTAAATTTTAAATTCTCCCCCTCATTGTATCCTCACGAATCAACTAGCGAAGCTTTCCACTTCTCGTATCTCTGCATGCGACGGAGATTTCGTTCATCCTCTGATTGGAGGGTAAATGCAATGATCTTCAGATTCAACTCTGCGACTACAGATTTTTTTCTGTTCGGATCGGTTGGCCAATTTGCGGCCTTGGCGGTGAGTTTTCTAGGCCACGGTGGAAGGTCATCACACACCTCGGGCTCTTCGTATGTAAATTTGATGAGCCGGGCTTTTTCCTCCAGAAGTTGCCTTCCGAATTCTGTAGGCATATGTCGCGAAGCCTCTGCATACTTTTGGCCGATATCAGCAAGGGTGAAACCGAGAGCCGGACTAAGTTCGTCGCTCTTAGTATCTATGTCATCCTTCCAGTCAGATCCAAAGTCCATCCTGTAGAAGTTGTGGCAAATCAAGTCTGGGCATCGAAACGCCATTGGAACGTAACCTTGGGGCCAATCAACCCATTTATCCAATAGCTCGCTGTCACTTACGGTTGAAGTCTCCTGATCCATCAACCATCTCATAAATTTCTGGACGTTGTCGTGCTTTGCTAGAGTCAGTCCGAGGCCTTTTATTTCATTTCTGTTCTGGCCCATATCCAAAGTCCCGTGGGATCTTCCCTCTTTCGTCTCGACCATCTTCAAGAGCTCACTTCTGCAGGGAAACCGACCCACGGTATGGAGAAAACGTTCGTAGCAAGACAGAATGTAAAAACGTCGTTCGTCGATGATCGGCCCTCCCTCCTTATGTCCCTCAACTAATTTTTCAAAATTGGCCAATATACCTGCCCCGCGCGAAAGAAAATCGAGCATAGCTAAGGAAAGGGTGTCGTCCCAAAATGAATCCCCCTCTATGGCCTCTAGTGCTGACTGAACCAGATTCATCCTTCCCTCAGGCACTGCACGCCCAAAGCATGCTACCCAAATACGAATAGCCAACGGCCAAGCTGGATAATCAAACTTTTCCGCTTGGTTTTGCTTCCGCCCACCGGCTCCTGTCTGTCTTTTGGAATTAGCCATCAGACAGCATCCTCATCCCCCAGCAATTTTGCCATTTCGTCGAAGTGGGGTCTTCGGACATGACTGTAGGTATCGAGGATGAGCTTACCTCCATCGACGTGACCCTGCCATTCGGCGATGACCTTCACATCGATTCCTTTCTCGATCGCGTTCGTAATAAACATCCGGCGGAATGCCCGGTGATCGAAGTGTTTGTATCCCAGCTTCTCGCAGGCTGTGGAAAGAGCCTTACGAGCCGTGTGGAATTTAAAGACCAAATCTTTCGGGTTTGTCTTCCGCTTTGCCTTCCTACACTCAAGTAGAGCTCGGAGCTTAGGGTAAAGTGGAACCTGAAATCCCCGTCTGGTCTTCTGGCGGAAGAGTGTAATTCTTCCGGAATCAAAATCGACATCGCCCCAAGTCAGATTTTTGACCTCGGCGTTTCCCACGCCGGCGAGACCCATGAACTCAACCAGATCAGCACTGTCCTCCCGCTTCGCGTTCAGCTTCTCACTGCGGATTGATTTCAATATCGCCTCAAACTGTACCTTGGAAGGAGTGTCGCGGATCGGCCGGCTCCTCTTTTGTGCTTTGATATTTTTCGTGGGGTTCTCGTAAAGGAGACGGTTTTCAACCGCATGGTCAAAGACAGCTCTAATGAACCAGAGATGGGCGTTGTAGTATGCGGCACCGCCATTGATTCCAGCGAGCCACTTACCGACCTCTGCGGGCTTTATTTTGCCAATCAAGCGCTCGGCTCCCTCTGGAGCTGGCCACGTCTCTTTGATACGGCCTGCCATGGATCGTTTCTCCACCAACGTGCTCGGAGCATTTCTGAGCGTCTCAAGATACTCGTCGCAAACCGAAGCGAGAGTGAACTTGCCTGCCTTCCTGTCGACGGCCGTGATCCGACGTCGCTGGTCTTCCAATTTCCGGTTTGCGATACTCCGTGTTTTCGTCTCAAGGCTTCGTCGAAATATCTTGCCCTCGTGCCGGATCACAGCGTAATACATCCCCGTCGACGTGAGCCGATACAAGCACTTGTCCACACGGACTAACTTGCCTGAATTGCCCTCACTTAGACCCATAAGGAAACTTCGAGTATACAAAACCAGTATACAAGTAGTTTTTCAATCACCTCACATATCCCTGTAAGTTATTGAAAACCAATAAGTTGCACGAGTAGCTCAGCGGTAGAGCAACCCGTTTACACCGGGTCGGTCGGCGGTTCGATCCCGTCCTCGTGTACCACCTTTTTCTCGCGCGTCAGTCGAATTCTTCGCGCAGTTCCTCGATGACCACCAGCCAGTTCATCATGGTGATCGGCGGCAGTTCCGCCGGGTGATTAATTGCCGAGAGGTTTACCTTCATTTTGGTAGAATCCATCTCAAGTCCAGAGACCATCGTAGCATCCAGCGGGTGCACGGGGTTTACCCCGTCATCTCCGGCAACGGAACCCACCTGACCGGAAACTTCGATCGAATACGGATCAAAATCGACGCCGTAGCGCTTCTCCGGAGCGAACAAGGAGCATGGCGGGTAAAATTTCCCACTGGCAGGCGTGTACCCTGCAGGAGGCGGAGTCTGATAAATGTTAAAGTCATCGCCAATGTAGAGGCGCATATTTGTGACCAAAGAAAAGCCTTTGCTGAATCCCCTCAAATCCGCACACGCTCCCAAGATAACACCCCAGTCGGTTTCCGTACAGGGAATCAAGGGCTTATTGAGCGACGTATTGGTAATGTAATCCACATTTACCACCAGCGATTTATTCACATCCGTGCCATCTCCACCAAGAAGGGAGAGGAAAGACGGAATCAGCTCCGGCATCACAGCGATACATTTTTTTCCTGAGGTTAGATCCCTGAATTCAAATGGACTCGCCTCCGATTCATCGTATCCCACAGGACGCGCGAAGCCACGTTTCCGAGTGCCGTATCTAGGATCTCCAAATGTATCGTTATCGAACGTGATTGTACCCGTAAAATTATCGATATAAGCGAAATCACCAATTTTCCCGTATGCCAGATCGTGAGGCGTATCAAAGGTCACAGTATCATTTTCATCAGCCACATCCACATATCCGAGAGGGGGCATATTTGGAAGAGTCCATGGCCCACCCCAATCCTTAATCACCTCTTTTCGCGTTCCTCCATCGTAGTAGCGGAAGCGCAGCCGGGTCGGACTCCCATATGCATCGGCCGCCGTGATATCTAGCTGCATGGCACATTGCATCGCCCCTATCGTATAGTTGTTCCAAGTCGTGGGAGAAATCGTAGCGGTTTCGTTGAGGTTGTGGCTAAAACGGTCGAAGTATTCAGCTCCACGATTGATCGGTACAAAGGCCGCCTTTCCACTTTCCGAGGCAAGGGAGACTGGGAAAAAATTTCCTTCGGTAAGACGGAAAGTTTCGCGCACACCGGGAGCGAAGGGATTGCCGGCGAAAGATTGCCCCCCCACCGTTGAATCATCTGAAAGCTCTACGCCTCGACGACTTGCGAGCCCTGACAACTCAGTATCACCCTCCACGATTGCCTTTCCTGCAAATACGTTTCCGATGATCTCAACATCAGTCCAAGCAGACCCATCGGCATGTTCACCGAGCGCCATGAAGGAGCTGGCAGAAATTGGCAGTTGCGAAGGAATTTCATAGAGCGAAAGCACGTAAGTGCGCCGGGTATCCGCGACATTGGTCACTGAGATATCTTGCCCTGCCAGATCCATGGTGAAAGCCCACCAGTTCCGCTTTGCTAGAAACGGCTGCCCTGGTGTTGAATAACCGAAGTTGATGTCTGGATAAGGAATGAGGTTGAAATCCGGATAGCTTGAAGTCGAAAGCCCCACCTGACCAGAGGCGCGCGAGCCGTAGATTTTCTGCGAGGTAATGATCGGATAAATCGGGTCTGCGCTGATCCAACCATTCGTGTAGTCGAGGGCTGGAGGAAATCCGTCCCCGAGATCTACACCCACTCCCGGGGTCACCCTTCCCGTGTCTCCGTTATCCCCCGCAGCGTTATCTCCTACTTCTTTGATCCTCTTGAACACCCTACTAATGTTAGCAAAATCCGTATCACCAACGTTTCCGGAAAACGTTTCTCCGAGATTCATCGCCTCAAGTAGTTCCGGAGATATCGATTCCGCTGCGTTCGCCTCGTCAAGTGCCTCCCTGAAAATGTTGGCAAACTTCAGTGGATTTCTGGCTGCGCCTGAAGCATCCGATCCATCCTGCATGGCTCGGATCGCACGGTTCGGCATGATCGCCACAATGGAGCGCAGCGTCGCCTCTTCCTTCTCGTGGTAATCCGACTCCATCTGGATTTTCGCCTGGATTTCATGGGAGTTCATCGCCCTTTCATAGGCGAAGACCATCAACACAGTCATGAAAACCGAGATAGTGAATACGGTGAGCAACCCTACGTAGCCACCCGGATGTCTTTTTGTTCGTGATCGTTTCATTCCATTGCTCCTGTGAAAGACACCTCTTCACCGGCCGGGCCGGTGATCCGGGTGACGATGATGCCCGTATCCATGAAAAACTCGACGTCCGCCGCTTTGCTGGTCACCACCCATTCAGGCTCGGTGAGCACACCCGAAGTCGGCACCACATAGTAGTATAGCATGTCCCCTTGCCCAAGATCCTCGAAGGAAAGGATACCTGCACGGACGGTGCCATCCGGCTGGCGGAAGTTGAGTACCAACACTGGAGAAGAAGTCAGCCTAGGGTTCCTTCCCGCCAATGCATCATCCAAGGACTCATGCATGCGGAACCTCTCCGCACTCGATAGCAGCTTGGTGATATGGCTACTGATGATCGGCACCTCTTCGTTGAGGAAGCTCTGTGCGCGGTAAATCCTCAGGAAGGCAATCTGCTGGTTGAGCATCGCCATGATCATCGAAGCCAACCCCATGCCGACGAGCATGACCACCGTCATTTCCAGCAGGGTAAATCCCCTGCGCAAAGCTTTGAGAGGATTCTTCATTGGGATCGGACGACGGTTCTGGATTTCACGTAGGTACGATCGGAAATCTCGTAGCTCAGGATACTCTGAACACGCCAGACCTCCATCGCCGCCGGATTCGTAGTCAATGTGCCCGTCCCTCCGTCGATGGGATAATTATCGGTATCCGGCATGCGGGTGCGTGTGATGTCTCCGTAAACCGCCAGTCCACCGGGCAGCTTGCCGATGTATACCTGCTCGGTGGCAAGCTGCGGATACATCGGCCACAAAGAGTCGTTCGCCACAATATCCTCAAATGGGATGCGCTCCGCCATGGAGCGCTCATAGGTAAGGTAGGATTCAGACAGCACCGACTGCAGGGTGTGCTGGCGAGGATACATGACGTTGAGGGAGAGCTTCAGCAGGATCAGCCCTACGACCGTCAACAGCGAGAGCGACATGGTCATCTCAATAAGCATGAAGCCACTTTTCCTCTGTGATCGCGGCTTGCGGCGAAGGCGAAACGGCCTGATGCTCGCCTCGTGAGAGAAGGGTACTTTTTTGGACTCAGGGCGGTGATCATTCGTTTCACCCTGCTTTGTTGTGCTCTTCCGATAGTCCCGGATCTCAACGCCCAAGAACTCATCCAACCGCCTTTTGGACTGCGGTGGGGAGACCCTCCGGGAAAATTGATTTCTTGGGCAAGTAAACATTCGCTGGATCTTAACATTTTTACCCCCGGAGATCAACCCGCTTTGCGCACCTTCACCATTAGCCCTCAGCAAGGCTTGCTGCCCGGCTCTCCGGCCACTTCCCTGGTGGGGAAATTCCTCAACGGCGGGCTCTATGAGCTGACCCTTCACTACACCAACAGCAAATCTTCCGCGGAAACCATGGAGACCCGATTTAACACACTGCGTAAACAAATCGCTGCCGAGCACGGAGCGCTCACTGTCAATGAGCAGCAGCGTACGATCGAAGACCAATTCGTTACGCGGACTCGTTCGTTTCATCGGGAACCTGTAAGGGGCATGTTCCTGCTCATCACCTTCACAGAAATGGAAGACCTCCTTCGGAAAACAAAGGAAGCGCGCTTTTCGTTGATTTACAGGAATGACAATTTTAAGAAGGAGTTAGAAAATTCTAAAGGTAGATGAGGCTCGACTCCGGTCACTCAATCGTTGTGACCGTGCCGTTTATTTGGATCGTGCGATCTACTTCAAACGTCACATAATCGAGGCGATCTATCCCAAATGGAGTCGAAGTAAGTAACTCTATTGTCCAGATACCATCGCTTGTGATGACACTATCCCAGTTATCCAATGTCACGACGCTATTCTGAGGCACGGGTTCATTGATTATTTCTGCAGAACCAGGAATCACCGTTCCCTCGGTACCAAGACTTTGCGTACCATGATAGGCATGCGCATAGATTTGAGCATCTGGATAAATGTCGTTGACCGTAAGAGTGATTGGCGGAGCTTCGAACTTCAATAACTGACCATCCGTAATACCTGTGATACTTCCATCTGCCACCGGCCAGATCTGCACATATAGAGAATCAAGGTGAGATTCTGGCGCCTGGTAATCCGCAAGTGAATATACCGAAAAACGTTCCTCTCCCCGAATCTTTGCGCGGTCTCCACCAGGAACTGAATTTACAAGATAGCTGAGTGTCTGCTGACCATTGCTTTCGATATATCCCTGCCCTAGCAGAATGGCTTGGTCTCGGTCGATGCCCGAACTAGTTCCACCCGCACCGTATGACTGGACGTGATGTAGAATCTTTACCTTTTTTGAAGGTTCAGGATCGTCCTCACCACTCAAAAGACCGTTAATGGTTATCTCCACATTGAAAGGTCGGTCGGCTCGTGTGCGCGGCACAGTCTCATACGGATCTTCAGTACGGATCTGAACCTCTGCAACGGGCACGTAACTTCCCACATATTTCGTATCCAGTAGATAACCGATAAACGGGTCGGAATTCACCGTGTGAAGCTCAAAGCGTGCTCCACCGGGATTAATTTCAAGTGGCGATTGATCTTCTCCCGAAGCTTCCACGGGTACGTTCCAGACGGTTCCCTCACTGCCATCGTAAGGCATCTGCACCTGGCGGATAAAATTCTGAAATCCGTCTTCACTGGATTGTCCGTGGCTAAACGAAATTGCTGCGACAAACAGAGCACTAGTTAGATATGGTTTCATAATTCGTTAGGATTGGGTGTTGCTGCCGCCACTTTCTCTTCTGTCGGCTCTTCGACCGGTTCCTTGGGCGGAAGCATAGAAATCGGACCCGAGGAGTAGGTTGCAACTAAGAGATTTCGGCTCTTACTAAGGTTTTCAGCAACTTCCTCAGCAAGAGGTTCGCGGCCCTCCGCTTGAGCACGCGTCACTTCGACGGTAGTGATCCACCCCCGGTTCAGCCTGTAAAATTCCAGCCAGCCTACTACCTTATGTCCTGGCCGGTGGTTATCCATACGATCCTCATAAATTGCCGGAACCCTAATCACGGAACGCTTGGGAACCAACGTGGTGAGCCCGTTGAAACTGATGATATCAGAGGAATCAATGAGATTCTTGGGTTGATTTTTCACCGAAGGATCCTCCCCCTCAGAAGGGGTGAGATGTTTGACTGGATCGATTTCCTGATTCACACGAAGCTTCTTCACGATCAAATCGTGAGTCTCCGCATCCCGGTAAACCGGCTTCTTCGGCTCTTGCGCAAAAGCCGGGAAGGCGGCCGCGACGAGGATGGTGATTGCGAGATGTTTTGAGTGCTTCATATGATTCAAGGTAAGGGTTTGTCAGTGATCAGGGGTTGCTGTTGTAAGAACCTCCACCACCGGCTTCATCGTCGGTATCAGGGTCGCTGTCATATTGCATGAACGGAGCATTGCCAGGATTGCTAGAGTCAACTCCGTCAGCGTTGTTTCCGTGGCCGTTGTTGTTCTTTGGCTTGTTGGAAGTGAATGTCACCAGCAGCACCATGTCTTGGAGGTCATAGCCCCCGTCATTCTCATTGGTATGGGTAAGCTCCATGAAAACGATGACATCCATCGGGCCGATGTTCACTTTCCCGTCGGAACCGAGATATGGTTTGATGAATTCCTCGAGACTGGGTGCGTCGTATTGCGGAACCTTGCTGGGTGGTGTGTCCCCGGATACCAGTGTCCTTACGCAATTGTAACCATCAGTGGAATGACGGAATGGGCCATATCCACCGTAGTAATAACGACCGCCAAACTTGAGAGTTTCGCCTGCTTTCACGTTATTTTTGCTCCAAACAGACGTAGATGGGTTCACGTCATGGTTATCTCCATAGAAAATCCTATCCCAGCCTTCTCCATCGAAGTTGATCCAGGCCTCCCCTTCCACGAAGGAATAGGAGTTGCTGTTGCTTGAAGAAACGGTAACACCGTTACCAAGTACGCGGATCTCCACATCGACCTCCTCCGTAGGATTGATCGTTCCCGGAGGGATGATCTCCACGTAATCCTCCACGATCGATGGATAAGTGATCGACCATGTGAGGGTTGGTTTTGTGCCGGTCTGAACCATTGTGGGATATGCGGTGAGCCAGCCAACGGGGTCGGCAGGAATTTTGTAGTTGTCTGCGAGATCTGCTTCACTGTCTGTGGCGTCATCTCCGGATTCATCGTACTTGTCGTACTTCTTCTTGGAGAATGCGGATGGTGACGTCGCGGCAAGCACGCACGTAGCGATAGCGACTGCCTTTACGGCAGCCAGGTGGCTGGTTGTTTTCATGGCTGGTTGTAAGGGTTGTTAGCGCTTTTCCGCCTATGTGATCCTGACAAATGGGACGTTCGTCGGGAGGCGGGTGAACCAGATCGGGCAAGGGCAGGGATTCCGCGCGGCTAACGCTTTGGCCATACCAATTCGGGACAGAACCCCGATCTGGGTCACCTGGAAATCTTCTCGGGACAGAGGGATTCCAGGAAAAATGCTATGAATTCACTTCGATTTTCTTTTCGTCGTATTTTCGGGGTTGGGTGTTGGTAACAGCAGTTGTCTGCGGGTGTGGGTGAGAGTGTTTTTAGCGCTCCGGCAAAGGAGGCTCTTCGGGGATAATCCCTGTTTTAAAATCTGAAATTTTCCATGGACCGGCGGGAACCTCATATTCCTCAACGAATTTCCACTCGACGCGCTCGCCACTGCCCATGCGTAAGTAATCGCGGACGGAGGGGCTAACATCGAGACCGGCACCTTGGTTTCTGTTGGGGCGTACGTTCTCGTTTCCGAAAACGTATTCATGATGATCTGTCTCGAAGGGGCCGACATCCTCCCACTGTGCGTAGCAAATACGTCCATTATGGTGGATAGCGATCCAGCGGCCTTTGCAAACCGAGATACCTTCACCCTGATAAGCTTCCCAGAACCACGGAATCACGCTGGATGCTTCTGGGCGGTGACGAAAATCCTTGCCTATGTCATTGTAGGGCAGCGCGACGTAGAAGGTGTTCAGGTTTGGTGCGAAGCTCGCTGGGAAATATCCATCACGGCGATTCGGATCATCGTAACCTCCAAAGTTGTCCTGCCAGTTTCTATCCCAAGCACTCTTGTCGTTCGGAGTCGGATTGTTTTCCGTTGGCTGCTCGCCAATCCAGAAAACCGTGGCAATGACATTGCGCTTCCAGCCATACTTGCGGCGGAGATTCTCAGAAGGATCTTCGAGAACGATTTTTGCCGCTTCGGGAACTCCGAATGGATCGCTCAAGCTTGTGAGAATGGCGCGGCGACCATCAAGGATTTTTCCATGGGTAACTTCAAGACGATCCGACAGCTGACTCGCCATTGCTGAACCTGCGAAAGGCAGGCTCAGGGCGATGGTGGCTGGAAGGAAGAATTTCATTTCGGGGGTCTCGGCTATAACGTAATCTCGTAGGAATTGAAGACATCTTAGGGACCTTAAGTAACTTTTCAAGATATTTTTAAGATATTTTGAACATAATCAGAAATTGAATGTCATACCCATTAATCCCTTTAATTAAAAGGGTTACAGAGATCGTAAAACAACGAATCTTACACTAATACCTGAAATCACGCTCCTGAATTTCGATAAATTTACCAAAATTTAGGTAAAATATTCGGAAATATTGAACATTTTAAAAAGTCCGCATATCAGCCCGGATCCTCTTGGAAAATTCACTCCCTACCCACACCGAACCTTCGATCGATATCCTTACGGTTGTATTCAGTGAGTGTCGGTCTGCCATCCGCCGCACAATAAGGTAGGTCACAGGCGAACAGCTCTTCCAGCAAAGCCGCCGCCTCATTCGCCCTAGGAACAACTCGCCTCGTAGCCTTGTTTGCGATGATACGTGCTAACCTAGTGAAGGCGAATTTCCCCCCAGATACCGGCCCGTGGAGCATTTCCTCGATCATTTCGCCAAGAAAAGCCTCCGGATCATCCATAGGAATACATGCCGGAAGACTACGAACCTGTAAGGTATTTCCACCAAAAGCCTCCACTTCCAGCCCCGCATCCAGCAGAGCCATTCGTTCGCGCAGCAATACATCCAGATCCCTCGGATCCAGCTCAAGCAACAACGGCACAAGCAAACCCTGCGTTTCTAGACCCGCTTCTTTGCCTTTCGATAACTTCTCGAAAACGATGCGCTCGTGCGCTGCTTTCGGATCAAAAAGTACAAGCCCGTCGCTGCTTTCAAAAATCACATACCTCTCCTGAAGCATACCCACCAAGCGGAAGTCCGGGGCCAAGCGCTTCGGAGCTTCGTCCTCCGTCTCCACCTCGACCAGTTCCGACTGCACCTGATGAAACACCGGACGCTGAATAATCGGCTCGGACTTCACCTCAATTTCACGCGGCGCTTTTACCACCTCCTGAGCTGGTGGCTTTAAGGCCTCGGCCACCGTCGTAGAAATGAGATCACGCACCTCATGCGGCCTGTGAAACCTTACCTCTTTCTTCGCAGGGTGCACATTCACATCCACCAACTGTGGCTCCACCTCCAGCCACAACCACGCCGCGGGATGCAGCCCGTCCTGTATATTTCCTCGAAAACCTTCGGCCAAACCTTTCGTCACCGCCGCATCTTCAATAGGCCTGCCATTTAGAAAAACAAACTGATGTCTCCTACCTTTTCGTGCATGCCGAGCCGGTAACACAAAACCACTCACCGACATTCCAGCACCCAGCCGCTCCGGCACCTCCACCAACTCACCACCCAAATCATTTCCCACCAACTGCCGCACGCGATCCACCGTCTTCGCCACCGCAGGCAGATCGAAGACCACCTTGTCATCCTTGCGGAAACGGAACCTCACTCCCGGAGCCGCCAGTGCGTGCAGCCGCAATTGCTGCTCCACATGCGCCGATTCCGTCGTCTCCGCCCGCATGAATTTCCGCCGCGCCGGCATATTGAAAAACAAACTCCGCGCCTCGATCACCGTTCCCGGCGCTCCGCCCGCGTCTCTCACATCGCGCACCTTACCTCCATCCACCACGATCTCCGTGCCGGAAAGATCCTCCACCCGCCGCGTCACCATGCGGAATTTTGCCACACTCGCGATACTCGGCACCGCCTCCCCACGGAACCCCAAGGTCATTATTTCCGCCAGTCCCTCAGAAGTCCGCAATTTACTCGTCGCATGCCTCTCCAGAGAAAGCAGCGCATCCTCACGCGCCATCCCACAACCATCATCGCTCACACGAATCAGCCGCTGTCCGCCTTTTTCTATATCCACCATCACCTCGCCCGCCCCTGCATCTAGGCTATTCTCCACAAGCTCCTTGACCACACTAGCTGGGCGTTCGACCACCTCACCCGCCGCCACTTGGCTGGCGAGGATATCGGGCAGAACTTTTACCAACGGCATGAGAAGCATTTTGCGAGGCTTCCACCAAATCAGCAACCCCCAAGCATCTTCCTTCGGGTTTAAAATTTAGAGTTTAAAGTTTCCTTACCCGCATTAGCCTCCCGCCCACATGGCAGGCTTCTTCAAAAAGATTTTCGACCGCATCACCAACCAGGCAGAGGTCGATTGGGATGAACTCGAGGCGAATCTCATCGCTTCCGATCTTGGAGCGAAACTCAGTATGGGCATCGTCGATGAACTCTACGATCTCGGCCGAGAAATTTCCGCCAACGACGTGATTGAAGTCACTCACAAGCGCCTTTCTAAAATCCTTCCCGAAGACAACACCCCACCCACGCCGCAAACTAACGGCAAGCCTACTGTTATTCTTATCGTCGGTGTCAATGGCACTGGTAAAACCACCTCTTCCGCCAAGCTTGGCATGTGGTTGAAAAACCAAGGCCACTCCGTACTCCTCGCCGCCGCCGATACATTCCGCGCCGCCGCCGTCGAGCAACTCCAACGCTGGGGTGACCGCCTCGACATCCCCGTCGTCACCGGAAAGGCAGAGTCCGACCCATCTTCCGTCTGCTTCAATGCCCACAAACGTGCCATCGAAGAAAAGGCCGATTTTCTCATCTGTGACACCGCCGGCCGCATCCACACCCGCCACAACCTCATGGAAGAGCTTGGAAAAATCCGCCGCACCATCGCCAAGCAGGATCCCGACGCACCACACCTCACGCTTCTCGTCGTCGATGCCTCCACCGGCACCAACGCGCTCAACCAGGCCAAAGAATTTCACAAAGCCTCCCCACTCGACGGCCTCATTCTCACCAAACTCGATGGCTCAGGCAAAGGCGGCATCGCTTTCAACATCTACGAGCAACTCGGCATCGTCCCCCGCTTCATAGGCACAGGCGAAGAACCAGAAGCATTCTCGGTCTTCGAGAAAGACCGCTTTATCTCCGAAGTGCTATAGTTTCACTGCGCACTCGCTAGAAACTCTCCGCCTAGAAGCGCAGCTCTCGCCTCCCCGATCAGGAACAAGGAACCCGCTATCAACACCGGTTCGCCGATATCTCGCGCCGCAGCCATCGCTTCGCGGAAATTCTCGTAGCACACCACTTCCATCCCCTCTGGAAGTGCTTTTTCAAGCTCGCCCGTTGCCAAGCCACGCATCGTTCCGACCTTACAGAAAATCACTGTAGCAGTCAGGCCGCGCAGCCTTTCGAGTATTCCCGAAACATCTTTGGACTCCACCGCGCCGAAAACCAACGTCCCCACACCCTCTCCATATTCCGCCAACCAAGTCTCTCTCAACACCTCCGCTGCCTGTGGATTGTGCGCCCCGTCCAGCACCACCTCAATCCCATCGGATACCATCCTCTCAAACCTCCCCGGCCACTCCACTTTCGAAAGCCCCTCCGCCACACTTTCATAGCCCAGCCTCAGCCCTAGCCCATGCAAGGCCGCCAGTGCCAGCGCCGCATTCCACTTCTGATGCTCCCCCGTCAGCGAAAGCCCGTATCCTCCAAGCGGCTCATCAATAAACTCAAGCGGCGACCTCCTCTCGTTCGCTTCCTTTTCCAATACACGCCTCGCCTCCTCCTCTTGCGGCGAAGAGAAAACCGGCACGCCCTCTAGGAAAATACCCGCCTTTTCCCCAGCCACCTTGCCCAAGGTATCCCCTAGCCACTGACAGTGATCTAACCCGATTGGTGTGATCGCACACACATCCGCCGGCACCGCCGTAGTCGCATCTAACCGACCACCCATGCCCGTCTCCAAAATAATCAATTCACAGCCCATCTCGCGAAACCAACGCATCGCCACCGCCAGTGTGATTTCAAAAAACGTCGGATGCGTTTCCAGCTTCTCACATACCTTACGTACATCAGTCAAAAGCTCCGCACACCTTTCCTCGGAAATCATCTCCCCCGAAACCTTCATCCGCTCTCGGTAGTCGATCAGATGCGGCGAGGTAAAGAGCCCCGTCCGCATCCCGCAGGCGCGCGCCACACGATCCATAATTGCACAGGTACTCCCCTTGCCATTCGTTCCAGCCACATGCGCCACCTTCACCCCATACTTTGGGTGAGCTAGAAACTCCTTGAGCAAATTCCGCGGCCCATCCAGCCCCAGCTTAATGCCAAAGGTCTGCGTCCCGAAAAGCCAGTCTATCGCCTGCTTGTAATCCACCCCGCAAACCTCGCTGCCGGACAGAAAACATCAAGCCCGCGCATTGATCAGAATTTCAACGCCACTGAGCTAGTCAGAGAGCTATCGTGCTTCCCACGTCCTGCCGCAGGTCTGCTTTCATACGCATAACCCGCCACAATACGCCAAATCAGGCGATCACTGATCTTGGTATCCAATGCCGCTTCAGCCACCAACGACTGATTTCCAAAGTCCTCAACCTCCGCCGTCCATTCCACCGATTGGCTCACAGAAAAGCGCTTATTGAACTTATGCGAAAACCTCTCAGCAGCCACCAATGAAGCATACGAATCCTCGACCCCACCGAGACTCTCGATCGTAAACGCCGGCCCTGCTTCAAACGCCAGCCGTGTCGCATCCGTTTTCACTACCGCGTATCCTGCGAGGAAACTCGGAGTCACCCGGTAATCAATGTCTGCCTCAGCATCCCGCAGGAAAGACAAATTGCCCCCCAGATAAAATCGCTCACTCAGGAAGCGATTGTATTGCACGCGCGCTCTCGTTTGATCTTTCGAACTCCGGCCGTTGTCCTCGTGCGAGATCTGTCCCAGCTCCAGGAAAAACTCCCGGTCAGAATCTCGGTAAGCGGTATCCCAACTCAGTGTCAGCCCGGAGCTTTTCGAGTTCCCGCGATTTAGAGAAACCCCCAGCGCCGCCACCGAAACCCACCCATCAGGATCTTCCGAAGCACCCTCAATCACTAATAGACTACGCCTTTCATCCTCCTCCTCAGAGTCCGAAAACCCACCCAACTGATAAGAAAGACCAAGAATCATAGATGTATCAGAATCGCCTTTCCCGGCCGCGGGCTCACTGTCGATCCGGTGTCTCACAAAAGTCCGTAGCGCCCAGGAATCCGTGATTCGCGTCTCCACACCCAACTCAAAATCGATCAGATACCCGCTGAAATCCTTCACATTCTGCGTCATCGAGGCGGATTGCCACAGCCGCGAGGTCGGGCTGAATTTCCACTCAAATTTCTCCGCCAATCGTAGGGTCAAAAAATCATCCGCTACGCCACCCCTTTTCCGCCACGTGTAGCCCGGCCCAAGCTCGAAGGCGAGATTCACATCCTCCTCTGCGATAACCTTGTAACCCAGCAACAAGCTCGGATCGATCCGGTAGTCGATATCCGCCGCGGCATCGCGGAAGTAACCACCGTAGCCACCCACATAAAAACGCTCAGTCAGACTGTGGTTATACTGACCATAGATCTTCAGCGAGTCTGTGCTCCGCACTCCTCCATCCTCAGAGTAAAAGTAATCCGTGCCCACATATACTTCTTCGCCATCCTTCACATAAGAACCAAGGAACTGCAGCGAATAAGCCAGCGAATCCGAATTTCCTCCCGCCCAAGAAAGCCCCGCCGCACCCGTGAATTCCCATGGCGATTCCTCGTTGGCAAAACTCACATTTGTCAGAAAAAAAACAGCAGATAGAAAAAAGGCAGGGCGTTTCATGGACGCGCGAAACCTGCCCCTCTGTGACCTCAGCGCAACCGTAAAATCCCTCAATCCCCAATCGAATCTAGCATGCTGTAGTAATCCGTGAAAAAACTGACGATCTTCCACGCGACGAAGCCCACGATCATGAAATAGAATATTTTCGGGATCATCAGTGAGGCCATTTGCACCGCGCTTACCGCATCCTTCTGAAATAACTGCGACCAGACTTCCATGTCCTTATCGAGCGTGCCCGCCTCTTCTCCGTTCGCGTAGGAACGTGAAAAAGCATCCGGAAAAGCAGCTTCCGCCACATAACCCGGCCCCAGCGCATTGCCCTCGACGGCCAATGCCTCAATACGCCTTCCAGCAGCCAGAACTCGCCCACTCTGCGATGACTCCGCAGACACCTGCACCGCCTCACGCATCGAGATGCCCGCCAACAGACAAGCATGATACACCTTACAGAAGCGTGACAACGCCATGTTCCGCCGCGCCTTTCCCACCCACGGAATGAACGCGAAAAGCCTGTCCACCCACTCATTCACCGCCGCCCTTTTCTGCAACCCGTAGATCAGAAAAAAGCCGACCAACGCTACCACATAGATCACCATTAGAGCCGCCAGAAACCCCATGAAAAGACTGCCGATATCCGCCTCACCACCCATCATCTCCATTGGCACTTTCGCAACGAAAACCCCCAAGTGAAGCAAGATCAGTGGATAGATCATCCCTTTGATTACCTCCCGCCGAGCCGCAGCCACCATACCGAAGTAATCCGCTAGATGCGCAAACGCCCGCCCCAGCTTCCCGCTGCGCTCACCAGCCGCAATCATACTCCGCTCAAGTTTCCCCACCCCATCATCCACCGCGAAAGCACCCGCAATCGTCTGACCAGATTCCAAGCCTGCAAGAACCGTCACCAACAACTTCGCCTGCGCCGCCGGCAGTCGCGAATTCCCCATTACACCCGCCGCCTTGCGAATATCGAACCCCGCCTCTAACAACTTCGAAATCTCAGTGTAGAATAACTCCTTGTCTCTCGCATCAGATCTCATCTTGTAAACTCAAAGCTATCGCCTCCGCGAACATGCCGGAAGCATCAATCCACGACGCAATCTAAGGATTACATGGAGCTACCACTCCTCCTCTGCTACACCCGCCCCAATGAATACCCTTGCTGCTTTACTCCTAGCACTCCTCCCCACCTTTGCTTTCGCAGAGCAAGCCCGTATCATCAAAGACATCGAATACGCCAAAATCGACGACACATCCCTAGCTCTCGACCTCCATCTGCCGCCCGGAGAAATCAAATCCCCCCTCATCGTCTGGATCCATGGCGGTGCATGGCGTGCAGGCTCAAAGAAAAACATGCCGCTTGGAAAACTCGTCGAAGAAGGCCAACCCGTCGCCAGCATCGAATACCGCCTTTCACCCGTCGCAAAATTCCCCGCGCAGATCCATGATATCAAGGCAGCCATCCGTTTCCTCCGCGCAAATGCAGAGGAATGGAAACTCCACACTGACACCATTGTCATCGCCGGCGCATCTGCAGGTGCCCACTTAGCCACCCTTGCCGGAGTCACAAACAACAACGCCGAACTCGAAGGCACTATCGGCACGCACCCAGAAGCCTCTTCTAGCATTCAAGGCATCATCAGTTTCTTCGGTGCATCAGATCTCACCACCATCCTCTCCCAGTCCACTCCTCGTGGACTTAGCGTCCGCACTCCCGCCTTGGAGTTACTCCTCGGCGATATTCCTGATGCCACGCCAAAGCTCGCCCAACTCGCCAGCCCTGTATTTCACATAGACAGCAACGACCCACCCCTACTCCTCTTTCATGGCGACCGCGACCCGCAGATGCCAGTGAACCAATCTCTCCAACTCCTCGGAGCCTATGAGGAGGCAAAATGCAACGTCAGCTTCCACACTGTCCACGGCGCAGCACATGGCGGACGGGTTTTCTTCGATGAGCAACGGCTCTCCATCATACGCACATTTCTGAAATCGCTCCGCTAGCGTATCAAAAATTACCGCGCATTTACACAGATTCCCCCCACACTCTTCACCATAGCACCAATGAAAATCCACATTCTCCTCCTACTCGCCTCTGTCACCCTCGCCTCGGCAGAAAAAACCGTCACGCCCATGATCGAGTCTGTCGGTATGTTTAAAAATGGCCTCACCGTCGTGCGCGCCACTTTCCCCATCGATGGCCCGGGCGATTACCTTTGGGAAAAAGTTCCTCAAGTCGTCCACGGCTCTTTCTGGATCGAGAGCGATGGAGAAGTCATCGTACAGTCCACCACTCGCATGGTCGAGGAAACGGAAGAGGCAGAACAGCCAGTCGGCATCCTGCAGAAAGACCTCGCCGGAAAAATCGTCAGTATCACCTACGAAGATGGAGACGGTAATGTAGTCACCACTGCCGGCACCGTTTGGGATGCACCCGCCCTCACCCAAACAAAAACCTGGAATACTGATTACAGCTCACTCAACCCAAACAACGGCTCCTACTATTGGTATCGTAACCAGCAAACTAACAACATCCCCACTCAGCCAACCACTGGCAATTACCTTGTCCTCGACGATCCTGAGGAAGACGGACGCAGGTATATCAATACCTCCCGGATCTTATCCATACACGTTACCAACACCTCTAATCCTTTGGTTAGAAAAACAGAGAAACCCGTCCTCGTTTTCGAAGTCGGCGAGGTTCCAGCAAAAGGTGGCACAGTCACCATCACCTATCTCTCCAAAGGCCTCGCATGGATGCCCTCCTACCGTATCGACCTCTCCGATCCCGAGAAACTCCGCATCCGTCACAGCGCGGTCATCCGCAACGAAATGGCCGATCTGGAAAACACCGAACTCCAACTCATCTCCGGCTTCCCGAACATCCGCTTCGGCTCCGTTGATTCACCCCTCTGGCCGGGAACATCACTCTCTTCGTTTTTCCAACAGGTCAATCAATCCGGCACCTCAAACAATTTCGTCATCACCAGCAACCGAATTGAAATGCCGGTCTTCTCACAAAACTACTCTCAAGGCGGAGGAAGCACACCGGTGCCAGATCTCTCTGAAGTCGGAAACGCCACCGACGACATCCACTACGAAGGTCTCGGCACCCGCAGCATGAAAGCTGGCGAAACCCTGTCACTCGACGTCATGGAAGCATCCGCCGACTACGAGCGCGTTGTCGAATGGGTCGTCCCCGATCCACGCGATGAACGTGGTCGCTACAACTCTGGAAATAATCCCGCCAATGAAGCATGGGATGCCATCAGTTTCAGCAACCCTTTCAACGCCCCCATGACCACCGCCGCAACAACCATCACCGAAGATGGAAAATTCCGAGGTCAAAGCCAGACAGGCTGGGTAAGCCCTAGCCAACAAACCTCTGTAAAAATCACCCGCGCCCTCAGTATCCACACTCGCTCTTCGGAAATGGAAGAGGAAGGCGAACGTAAAATCATCTACATCGGCGGAAACGATTACCGCCGCACCACCGTCAAAGGGCGCCTCAGCCTACGTAATTTTCGCTCCGAGGATGCCGTCGTAACCATCCGCTGCGAGTTTTCCGGCGAACTCCTTGCCGCAGATCTTGATCCCGAAAAATCCCTGCGCCTCGAAGGCACCAACAGCGTGAACCCACGTCGCCAACTCGATTGGAAAATCACTCTCCCCGCTGGAGAAGAAAAGGAACTTACCTACCGCTACGAAGTGCTCGTCGATCACTGAGACATGTCAAACCATCGTCTTTACGATAGATTTATTAAAGGCAAGGGGTATTCTTCTCCCAGATGAACCCAAAACCCGTCACACGCCGCAAAGCACTAAAGCAAACCTTCTGTTTCAGCGCAGCAATGCTCGCGGGGAAACTTCCCGTCTACGCAGCTCCTACCGAAACAGCAAATGGCGCCACCCATTTCACCATGATCGGCGACTGGGGGAAACCCGACGACATGACCCAACAAAAGGCCGTCGCCAAGGGTATGACCAACTACCTCGGGGATCGCAAGATACGTCCCGAAGCGATGTTTCTCCTCGGCGATAACTTCTACGGCAGAATGAACGGCGGAGTAAAATGCACACGGTTCAAGACTCAGTTCTCCGCGGTATATCCATCGAAGGTTTTCCCCGGCCCCTGCCATGCCATTCTTGGAAACCACGAATACGACGACCAACCAAAGATAAAGGTCGAAGCACAGCTGGGCTACGCAAAACACAAGCCCGGCACACGCTGGAACATGCCGAACAAATGGTATCGTCTCGACATCGGCCCCGAGGAAAAGCCGCTCATGACCGTGCTTTGTCTGGACTCGAACTACACAAATAAAAGAGACCAACTCACTGAGGACGAAAAAGCTGAACAACTTAAATGGCTCAAGGCTGAACTTGCTAAACCAAGGAAAGCCCCGTGGCTCGTCGTCAACGGCCACCACCCGCTATACAGTAACGGTAAATACGGTGACTTCCCTGAAATGATCGAGGAATGGGACGCCCTTTTCCGTAAGCACAAAGTGCACTTCTACTTCTGCGGGCATGAGCATGATCTCCAGCATCTTGAGCTAGAAGATCATCCCACCTCATTCGTAATTTCCGGCGGAGGCGGCGCTCCCGTCCGCGCTGTTCGTGAAGAGCTAGACCGCAGCCAATACGCAAAAGCCATATTTGGCTTCACCCATCTAGAGGTAACTCACGATATGTTCACCGTCCGCCACGTTGATCAGAACGCGAACATCTTACACGCCTTCGCGAAAAAAACCGACGGCAGATGGCGTGTGCTTAGCTAGAAACCTACAGGTCAAACTCCACACCCGGCTCAGGGATGATGATTTCCGCGTCCGGTAAGCGACCCTGGAGCTCATCTCTGAACCACGCCATCGCACCTTCGTCGCCGTGAACGAGGAAAATTTTCTTTGGCTTCACCTTTACTGCGAAGTCAGCAATAGCATCCCGCGTAGAGTGTCCTGAGAAATCGAATGCTCGCACCTCGCAATTCAGCGGCACGGGGGGATAAGCAGGATCAAGCTCTACCATGTCACCCGGCTCTGCGGCGCGAATTTTTCCGCCCGGTGTTGCAGAATCCGCATAACCCACGAAGAACAGTCCGTGCTTCGGGTTTTCCAATAAGCCCTGCCTAGCGAAATTATTCGAAACGGTTTTCTCAGACATCATCCCGCTCGAGAGGGCATATATGCAGCCATTGTGGAAAGGGATGGGGCCAACGCGTTTTTTCCCCCTGCCACCTCCCGCTAGTTCCATATCGGTCAAGAACTTGAATCCGCGTTTATTGCGCCGTGAGACGTCACTAAACTTGTCGTAGATCGTCGTCATCTTTGTACTCAAACCGCCGATATAAACGGGAGCCTTCGCGTTGACTAAGCCTTCTTCTTTAAAACGTTGGAGCATGGTCAATACCTCCTGCGTCTTACCCATGGCAAAAACCGGGAGAAGCGCGGAGCCCCCACGTTTCAGAACACCATCGATGGCTGCCGCTAATTCATTTTCCTCCTCAAGCCGCGAGTAGTCCTCCCGCCTTGGCTGCTCTCCCCGTGTCGTTTCCACGATCAATACGTCGACTTCCTCATCCGGAAAAACTGCGCCTTTTTGCAAGGTGCTATCCTCAAAATTTACATCGCCGGTATAGAAAACCTTTTTCCCCTCGGCCTCAAACATCACGCCCACAGAACCCATGATGTGCCCCGCGTCGTAAAACTCCGCAGTAACCTTCCCCGCATCATCCACGTTAAATTTCTCCCCGGCAGTCTTTCGCTCGAAGATACCCTTCATCCGATCAAGTTCACCGTGCCGGAAAAACGGATAGTCAGTGATACCAAGTTCCGTGCGCTTGGACTCCATCACGTTCACGGAGTTGTGCAGCATCGCGCATGCGAGTTCTCCCGTCTCCGGTGAGAGGAAAACTTTCGCACCACGCTGACGTTTCACAATCACAGGAAGCGTCCCAACATGATCCAGATGAGAGTGCGTCACGAAAATGGCATCAGCTGAGTCCTTTTCGATCAACTCATAGCGAGGCTGAGCAGTCAGACCCTCCTCCTTCGGATGCATGCCCGCATCGAGCACAATTCTCACTCCTCCAGACTCGAGCAAATACGAATTCGCTCCAATCCCCACATCCCTGCACATGCTTTTAAATACCATATCTGCGGGCAGACTCCGCAATGACCCTTAGCATGTCAACCCGCCCGGCATCCTACCTTTTCGCGCTCTTCGGTATTTACATTGTAGCGCAATCCCAAAATCTGAGCTATCTAATCGGCACACCCATGCGCCTTCCTCTTCAGTTCTCCTTACTTTTACTATCGGCTACTGCATCTCAAGCCCTAGAGATCCGCAACTATTCACCCTCGCGCCACGACCGCTTCGTCACTGCCGAAGACGTCACCACCTTGAATCCTGACGCCTACTACGACTCCAGCCTCTATACCGCAGTCGGTTTTTCAGATGTAGGAGCAGGCAGACAGTATGCCCTCGTCACCCCTGAGCACGTCCTGTTCGCAAAGCACTTTACAGGTGGGCATACCTCCCAAATGACCTTCATCAACGCTTCTGGACAAACAATCACTCGCACGCCCGTCTCGACTATAGAAGTCCCCAATGGCTCTGGTGGCGAAGCCGACGTCATCATTCTAAAGCTCAATGCCCCCATCTCGGATGAACTCGGCATTAAACCTCTCCCTTATCTCAATCTAGCCACAGAAGCACTCTACAACAATACCGTCATCACCATGTTCGGAAACTCACGCCGTGCAGGAAGAGGAGTCATTTCCGGGTTCAACGACTACTCAAATAGCAATATCGATATCGATACCACCCGACATTACTTCTCTACCTACACCAACATCGGCAATCAAGACGACGCCTATCTAGAGATTGGCGACTCTGGAAGCCCTAGCTTCGCTACCGCTAATGGTTCACCCGCATTGGTAGGCGTCCACCTCGCTACTAGCTTCAATAACACAACACTCGACACTTTCATCCCCGAATACGCTGAGGCTATCAATACTCTCTTATCCCCAGAAGGCTACGCACTTATTCCTGCAAATACCGAAACCGTATCCCTCTCGAAACAAATCACCAACGACCCGCTCCGCCAAACAGAAGCCGCAAGCATCGAAATCGACCTCTCAAACTCCTCCGCAAACACCGCCACCAATCCTCGCTTAAACCTCTTCTTCCCCACCGATGCCATCCCGACAAGCGTCTCCGCTCCCGGCTGGATCGTCGACAACCCCGCCCCCGGCGATTACCGCCTGCGCAGCGCCACCCTTTCGGGAAACTCCAGCGTCACCGCGACCATCACCTACACTGCCGTCCCTTCCGTGGATGAAATTTCCATCCAAGCGACCCACTTCTCCGATGGCAGCTCCTCCGTTCAGGAAACCTACAACCTTCCCGTCACCGAAACCTTCGCAGGCTTCACCACAGGCCTCACACTCACCGGCGAGCTCGATGACCCAGACTTCGATGGCATCTCCAACCTCCTCGAATACGCCTTCGGCGGAAATCCCGGGACTAACTCCAACCTCGCAGAGGGCGGCTACTTCCTCTCCCCGCAGAGTTCTCAATCCACAGCCATCCTGACCTTCACCTACGCCCGCCGCACCAATGCCGCCACACTCGGCCTCATCTACGAAACCGAATTTTCCGAAACTCTCGATGCCACACCGTGGAGCACCACCCTGCCCTCTGGAGCAAGCAGCTCCGCCGCACCCTTCGATCCCGATGTCCCGGGCTACGAGCAGGTCAGCGTCTCCATACCTACCGGTTCACCGGACAAAAACTTTGTCCGCGTCAACGTCACACTGTCGGAGCCCTGAAAGGGAAAGGAGGGGCAATCGGAGCGAAGCGCAGATGGAGGGACACGAAAGCCAAACCCCATCCCTCAAAAACCTTCCGCCCAACTAGCCACGCTATTTTAATACTCGCAATGCCCCGGCGTCCTCGGGAACGGGATCACATCGCGAATGTTCGAAATCCCTGTCACGAACATCAGCAAGCGCTCAAATCCGAGACCAAAGCCTGCATGCGGCACCGTTCCGTATTTTCGTAGATCTGCATACCATCCGTAGGCTTCCGCATCGATCCCGTGCTGTTTGAAATTTTCTAACAACACATCATACCGCTCTTCACGCTGCGACCCACCGATGATTTCACCAATCCCCGGCACCAGCACATCCATTGCCGTCACCGTCTTCCCATCGTCATTCAGACGCATATAAAACGGCTTAATCTCCTTCGGGTAATCGTAGACCGTCACCGGCTGCTTGAAATGCTCCTCCGTCAGCCACCGCTCGTGCTCGGACTGCAGATTCAGCCCATATTTCACCGGGTATTGGAATTCCTTGCCCGAAGCCTCCAGCAACTTCACCGCATCCGTGTAGGTGATTCGCTGGAACGGCTTAGCTACCACACCCTCTAGCCGCTCACGCAGCCCCTTATCTACAAACTTCTCAAAGATCGCCAGATCCGGATCAGCCAGCGCCTCTTTCACGAGAAAAACAATCATCTCCTCCGCCACATCCATGTCCCCCGCCAGATCGCAGAACGCCATCTCAGGCTCCACCATCCAGAACTCTGCTGCATGCCGCGAGGTGTGAGAGTTCTCCGCGCGAAACGTGGGGCCGAACGTATAGATATTCGAAAGCGCACACGCACACGCCTCTCCCTCGAGCTGCCCGGAAACTGTCAGATACGCACGTTTTCCGAAAAAATCCTCCGCATCCTTAGCGATCTTATCATCCGGCAAACTCGTCACGCGAAACATCTCACCCGCCCCCTCACAATCACTCGCCGTAATCACCGGAGTATGCATGTAAATGAACTCTCGTTCCTGAAAAAAACGATGCACCGCATACGCCATCCGCGAGCGAATTCGAAACGCCGCCCCGAACAAATTCGTCCTCGGCCTGAGGTGTGCAATCGACCGCAGAAACTCCTGCGAATGCCCCTTCTTCTGCAACGGATAGTCATCCGGAGCCGTCCCGATCAACCGCACCGACTCCGCCTGCATCTCCCAGTCCTGCCCCTTCGCCGGTGAAGGCACCAATTTCCCGGAAACACTCACCGAAGCCCCAGTCGTCATCTGCTGGATATCCTCATAACCCGGAATCCCCGCATCCGCCACAATCTGCAAATTCCCCAAGCATGACCCATCATTCAGCTCAATAAACGAAAACGCCTTTGAATCCCGCCGTGTCCGCACCCACCCCGCTACCTCTAGTGAATCAGTGCCGTCCGTACGTGCTAAGACGTGTTTGATGAGTGTTCGCATGCGCGAAACTCTAAATTCTAAACCTTAAACCTCAAGGAAGATGCTTTCGCCGCTTCGCCTCCCCGCAATCACCCGGCAAGCCCCGTCATCACACGGCGTAGCCGAAAGGAGGGGCGGATGGCATCCGCCCAGCAACCCCAGCCATATCCGGCGGAAGATTTCCGCCGCTCCTTCCGGTCGCACCGCCCGCAATAAACCCGATCACCCAAAGGAGTAGGCGCGTCTCCACAATAATTCCACCTACCAGATCATGCACTTATCCTGAAAAGCGATATGCCGAACTGTTAGCACCTAGCTACACCGCAAGCCCCGGATATCCGCATCTCCGAAGCATCAGGAACTCCAGACCACACCCCACAATCCTCCACCCTTGTTGACATCACTACCGATTTCAACAACCCTCCAGACAATAAAAACCGATACGCATATCGGCAGTCGGTGATACCAATAACACTGTTCGCCTAAGAATCTATGAAACCAATCGCAAAGTGGCTATCCATTCTTGTTTGTCTCTCCGCAGCGGCTGTTGCTTTCGCTGAACCGCCACAAGAGAAACCTCTTTTCGTGGAGGTTGAGCCACCACCGACTGAGGCTGGAAAAGAACACCCACGATATTGGGAGAGAATGGCAACGGGCAAGATCCTCAAAGATTTGCGATCGGTGAAGCCCGCTGACACGACGGATCTCCGTGAACTTGCTCTGAGCTTGCCGATCGTCGAATCGCGAAGTGATTCCGCTTACAAGTTTGTGTATAGCAGTTCAAAAGCCGCTCCCGATGCGGAGACGTGGATCATGCCTGGTGATGGCGCTCAGTATCCTGTCGCGATTCGCCGATTGAAGCCCGGAGAGGGCGGCGCATTGAGAATCGAAGTGGAAATGGGATTGTGGCTTGAGACGATAGAGCATCGCCACATCGCTAGACTCGAACGGCGGAAGGGCGGCTGGTTTGTGCTGGACGGAAAGCTACTGAAACGCAAGGGCGAACAAGACGACGCTGTCCAACCCGCTACCGCTGTGGACTCGAAGTCTGAGGGTAAGAAGAAAGTTAAACCAAAATCGAAGGGGCGCTCCCAGTAGCGGGTGGCAGGTCTTTGGACGTTCTGCAAGAAACGAAGAATCCTCTAAATGAATCACACCCGTAAATTCTCATTTAGTTGGTGTATCGGTGGGTTTTTCCTCCATATTGGAATCACGATCGCCTTGGCTGTCATGATCTTCGCTTCGGGAATGGCCAGTTTTACCACAGGTTCATCTTCCAACGGAATGGAGTATGTCATGTTGATCTGGAGTCCATTTGCCATGGCTACAGCCAACGATAACGGCGGGGTCGTGCTATTCGCTGCACTGGCATGGTCGGGGGTAGTCGGAATTCTCAGAGGTCTTATTGTACCGATATTTATTAAGCCAAAACCCCAGCATCCATTGATACCGGGTGCGAATCCAGATTTGGTTGGTACAGCGTGGGAACAAAGAGCCCCGAAGGATTCCGACACGAATGAAGAGCTAACAACAATCAAGCAGAACAAGATGCTGCGCTGAATTAGACGACTGATCAGCCTAAGAAGGTCATTGAGTTGGAGCACTGTTAGGCTCCATTTCCTCCTAAATGTGATTTCAATGCGTTTCATGCGTTAAACTGAGCTTAGCATGCGTCATTTTGTCACCTCCAGCGGGAACCCCTGTCCATCTGGGCGCGTCAATTCTTCCCGGAAATTGCAAATAGAAATCCTCAACCCATTGATTTCCAGTGAATTGCCGTTTCGGAACGCTTTCTGCAATCCATGACATCAACAAGCCGACCGGCAAAGCTGCTGGCGGCGTAATTCAAACCAAACAGAAAACTATGAGCACTATCACTACATGGAACCCATATCAGGAACTTGAACGAATCCAGGATCGCGTCTTCCGCGCCATCCGATCCGCCAACGGGGAATACGACCACGAAGGCTCCGATCTGCCGACCCCCGCCGATTGGTCGCCCTCCGTCGAGATCTCCGAGGATGACAAACAATACTCCATCAGCGCAGACCTCCCGCAGGTCTACCGGGACGATGTGAAAGTCGTCGTCGAAAACGACAAACTCATCGTCAGCGGCGAGCGCAAACAACTCGAAACCACGGAGGGTACGAAAGTCCACCGCACCGAACGCCGCTACGGCATGTTCCGCAGGACATTCAATCTTCCGGACGACGCCGATCCGGAAGCGGTCAACGCCTCCTTCAAGGACGGCGTGCTGACGGTCACCGTCGCGAAAAGCGAGGCCAAGAAACCGAAAAACATCGAAGTCCGCGTGGACTGATTTCATGAATCGTTTTGGGCGGGAGGCATCTTCGGGTGCCTCCCGCTTTTTTGCGTATATACCACGCTTGGGGACGAAATATTCACCCATTTCTCAGCGTATCTACCCGCATTCAGCGGCAATCCTCCATCATACCCGGACTTGCCATTACTTCGGCTGCCGCTACATTCTTCCCAATTAAATGAAGTGTTTTTCTCTATCAACCGCCGCGCTCCTGTGCGGCGCCATCTCCGCTTCCGCTGAGGATGCCTCCGGAGGCGTCGACCTAAAGCAAACGAATTTCCTAGAGATCGTCGAAGCTGGCGGAATCATGATGTATCCCCTCGCCTTGATTTCAGTCATCGGCGGCGTCCTCATCCTGCTCTACCTCCTGACCATCCGTCGCAATGCCGTCGTCAGTGACAAGTTCATGAACAACGCAGAGGCAATGATTCGCAAACGCGATTACCTCGGCCTCGTTGCTTATTGCCACCGTCAGAATGAGTCGATGGCTCGCGTGACCCAGAAAACCCTCGATTTCTTCACAAAATACCCCAGCGCATCCTTCGGAGAAGTCCGTGAAGTCGCCGAGGCCGAGGGTTCACGCCAGTCTGGCATGCTCAGCTCGCGCATCACCTATCTTGCAGATATCGGCTCGATCGCACCCATGGTCGGTCTGCTCGGCACCGTGCTCGGCATGATCAAATCCTTCCTCCAAATCTCTGGCGGCGACGTCCAAGGAGTCCGCCAGATGGAACTCGCTGAAGGCGTTTCCGAAGCACTCATCACCACCGCTGCTGGCCTCGCCATCGGCATCCCCGCCCTCGTTTTTTACTCACTCTTCCGCGGTCGTGTGCAGAAATACATCGCCGAACTTGAAGCCGCATCCACTCACCTGATGGCACTCCTTCACACCCAGGTCGCTCATCAGCAACCCGGTGTAACACAGACCGCAGATACACCAGCTCAGCGCTCACGTGAAGATTACGCCATGCCAGTTCCTTCGCCCCTCGGAAACGATCGCCCAGATCTCCACGGCATCTAATCACGCCCCCGATATGAAGTTTTCCAACAGACAACCGGAAGCCGCCAGCATGCAGCTGGCGCCGATGATCGACATCGTTTTCCTGCTGCTCATTTTCTTCATCGTCACTTGGCAGTTCACTCGCTCGGAAACAGAGCTGTCCGTATCCGTCCCGACCGCACAGGAAGGCGCGGAGCCCGAGCGCCAGAAGGGTGAAATCGTCATCAACATACTCGAAGACGAAACCATCCGCATCGAGGGCACCACGGTGGATCTCAATCAGCTTTACGAAAAACTTGCCTCCATCGCAGCGCAGTTCGAGAACCAGCCTGTCCGCATACGCGGCGATGGTGGTGTCGTCTACCAGCGCCTCGTCGAGGTCATCGATACCTGCCAAAAGGCCGGCATCTGGAATATTTCCTTCGCAACTCAGCGACCCACCCCATCCAATTAAAGTCACGGAATGCCACGTCGCCTTTCATTTTCCCTTTCCCTCAGCATCCCTTGCATCTTGCTCGGTGTGCTACCTATTGCCAACGCTCAGAATACACTACGTGCAGAAACCGTAGATGATCTGCAAAACGATCCCGGCAATGATTTTTTCCAGCGCGGAAAAAACCTTTTCGATGCCGCTCAAGAAGCTGTGGATTTTGAAACACGACGCACGACTTACCTCCGCGCTGCGAATGTCCTAGCATCTTACCTCAACGAATTTCCTAACCATGCCAACACCGAGCCCGCTCTGTGGTATCTTGGCAGTAGCTATTATCAGGCAGGTGAAAAAGAAGAGGCAAAGCGCGTATTCGCCACCCTAATTAACCGTTTCAAGCAGGGAAAATACGCAGGTGCCGCGGCATATACGCTCGCAGCTGACCATTACAATCAAAAGGAATACACGAAAGCCGCTCCTCTTTTCGAGCGCTTCGCACAGAATGCCACAAAACCCGGCGACGCCGCACGTGCCTACCTTTTCGCCGGAAACTGCTACCGCATTCTCAATCGTGAACGTGAAGCCATCGCCTCCTACAAGCGTGTAATAGCAGATCCGCAGGGAGACCTCTTCAGAGCCCAAGCGCAGATTTACATCGGTTACATGCAGTCATCTTCCGGCAAGCTTGAGGATGCTCTCACGACCTTCTCGGAAGTTGCCAATTCCGGAGCAGTCGCGAAATATCGTGGCGAAGCTGCCCTCCAAGCTGCCATTATCGCGACCAAACTCGGTCAAACTGATTCCGCCGAAAAATTCCTCCGTTTCCTCCTCGATAAGCCCGGCATGGAAGAGTTCCGCCCGGATGCTCAGATTGCCTTAATGGAGAACTACTACGCGCGCAAAGAGTACGTAACCGTCATCGATATCTTCAATAAGAACACCATCAAGGCCGAGGGTGAACGCGAAGCCCTCCGACTCCTCATCGCCGCCAAGGCATTGATGAAACTCAAGAACCCCACCAAAGCTGCAGAACTCTTCCGCGAGGTCGAACGTCTTGCCGATCCTGAAGGGGATCTCGCCTTCCAAGCTTCTTACTACCGCCTCAACTGCTTTTTCCAAATCGAAGGCAAGTTCGTGATCGATCAGGTAGACGCATTCCTCCAGCTCTACGCAAAATCTCGTCCGAATGATAAACGCATACACACCGCCCTCCTCATCAAGGCCGAGACTCAGTTTGCTGCAAACGAGATTAACGATGCAGCAAAGACCTATTCTAAAATAGACCCAACGCTCCTCAGCGAAAGTAACATTCCCGGGTTCCTCTATCAGCGCGGCTGGTGCCTAGCAGAAGCTGGCGACCATCAGGGCGCTATCCGCTCCCTCACAGAATTCATCACTAACAACCCAGAGGACTCGCGAATCTATCCAGCTATCGTGAAACGTGCTCGTGCATACAAGGAAGTCGGTAATTCAGCAAAAGCTGTAGCTGATTTCGATCGCCTCACCACGGATGAAGCCGCGCCCGATGATCTAGCCTCCATCGCCTGGCTGGAATCTGCACGCACACGCCGTGAGGAAGGAAATATCGAGAACATGCTCATCCGCTACAAAGCGCTTCTCGAAAAGGTCGATGACCTCACTGACAACATCAAGGCAGAGGCAAACTACTGGATCGGCTGGGGAATGGTGAAAACCAACGCTCCCAAAGAAGCCGCCCCATTCCTCAATATCTCGCGCGAACTCCGTGCCGTCGCCTACGCGGAACACGCCGGTCTTTTGCTCTGCCTCTCGCACTTCGCGGCTCAGGATCCAACATCCCTAGCCAAGGAAATCGACCTAGCCATCACAGTCGGATACCAAGAAAACATTCCTGACCAAGCCGTCCAATGGGCAGGTATGCAGGCATTCAACTCCGGAAATTACGAGCAAGCCGCTCGCTTCCTTGAACTCATCGCCGATAAAGAAGAACCCCGTGCGACCGCAAAAGAAATTTGGCGCTATCTCGCTAAGGCTCTCATCAAAACAGAGCGATACTCAGACGCTCTTCCCGCTATTTCCAATGTGATCGACGTCGAAGAAAACCTATCTTGGAAAGCCGATGCACTTCTCGACCGCGCTCGTGCCCTCCTTGGATTGGAGCGATTTAATGAGTCACGCAAGGCTACGGACGAAGCCATGGAGCTTCGACCCCAAGGTCGCACCGCTGCACACCTACGCGTCGTATCTGGAGATCTCTACGTGAATGAAGAGAACCTCGGTCGCGCCGCCGCAGATTATCTCAACGTCATCAATTTCCACGAAGACGACGAGCTCAAGCCCCTCGCCCTGCACAAGCTGATCAAGGTTCTCGAAGCACAAGAAAACGCTACTGAAGCCGCAAAATACCGCACACAGCTCGCGAACGAATTCCCAAACTGGAAAGCTCCAGAAGGCGATTAGACTACTCGATGAGGCGACTGCTTTTCATCTGCTCGCAGAACAAACTGCGCAGCCCCACTGCGGAAACGATATTCGCCGACCATCCCGGCATCGAGGTCGATTCCGCAGGATTGAACAACGACGCCATCGTTCCCTTGTCTAACGAGCAGCTACGCTGGGCGGACACCATTATCGTCATGGAAAAGACTCACCGCACCCGGCTGAATCGCAAATTTTCTAAATCGCTCGGTGGAAAACGGATCGCCGTCCTCGGAATTCCCGATAACTACGAATACATGGACGAAGAGCTGATTCGCCTCTTGAAGTCCAAGTGCAGCACCTACCTTCCGCAGGATCAATCGCTGCTCTTCAGAACCTTAATGAAGGCGTCTTGAGGGATATTCACTTTACCGAACATCTTCATCTTCGCCTTACCTGCTTTTTGCTTCTCCAGCAGCTTCCTCTTACGAGAGATGTCACCACCGTAGCACTTTGCAGTGACGTTTTTGCGCATCGCGGAGATCGACTCACGTGCCACAATTTTTCCACCAACTGCAGCTTGGATAGCGACAACGAAAAGGTGTGAGGGAATCACTTCCTTCAAGCGCTCCGCCAGTTTCCGGCCGTAGCCTTCCGCCTTGTCGCGGTGCACGATAGTAGAAAACGCCTCTACCGGATCACCAGCGATGAGCATGTCCATTTTCACCATCTTCGCCGCACGATAGCCCGCGTGTTCGTAATCCATCGAGCCGTAACCTTTCGTCATCGATTTCAACCTATCATTAAAATCCACCAAAATCTCCGCAAGCGGAAGCACACATGAGAGCATCACGCGTAGATCGTCGATCGTCTCCGTGTTCGTCACTTCACCGCGTTTTTCCATCACCAGCTGCATCATATCGCCGATGTAATCACCCGGCACCATGATGTATACATTCACCACCGGCTCACGAATCTCCTGAATGACCTGCGCCTCAGGGAAAAGTGTCGGATTGTCCACAACCACCGTCGTGCCGTCCGTCAGGTCGACATTGTAGATCACGGAAGGATAGGTGGAAATCACGTCCATATCGAACTCCCTCCGCAACCTCTCTTGGATGATCTCCATATGAAGCAAACCGAGGAAACCGCAGCGGAAACCGAATCCAAGAGCCATCGAAGACTCTTGAGCAAAGGTAAACGCCGGATCATTGATCTGTAATTTACCCACCGCCATTTTCAAAGCTTCATAGTCCGAAGAATCAACCGGATAGATACCGGTAAACACCATCGGCTGAATCTCCTTGTAGCCAGGCAAAGCCTCGGGACACGGATGTGTTGAGTCAGTCATCGTATCGCCGATTTTTACCTCAGCAGCAGATTTCATGTTCGCAATGACGTAACCCACATCGCCGGGAACCAGCATATCGCGGGCACTCATTTTGGGAGTAAAGACACCGACCTCCTTGATCTCGTAAGTCTTCGCTGTAGCGAAAAGCTTAATTCGTTGCCCTCGCTTCATCGTTCCCGAAAAAACCCGGACATAGGAAACCACACCACGGTAGGTATCGTAGAGAGAGTCGAAAACCGTCGCCCTGAGGAGTTTGTCGGGATTTTCCACCGGTGCAGGAACTTTCGCTACAATCGCCTCGAGAATATCTTCAATACCTATCCCCGCCTTTGCAGACGCCGGGATGCAATCTTCTGCCGGAATACACAGGATGTCTTCCAGCTGCCTCTTGCACTTGTCCACATCCGCTGCTGGGAGGTCGATCTTGTTCAGCACGGGAATGATCTTGAGATTCTGTTGCTCAGCAAGATGTAGGTTAGCCACAGTCTGTGCTTCCACACCTTGAGCCGCATCCACCATTAAGATCGCGCCTTCACAAGCTGCCAACGCACGCGAAACCTCGTAGGAGAAATCCACGTGACCCGGCGTATCGAGAAGGTTCAGCTTATAAGTCTTCCCGTCCTTCGCCTTGTATTCCATCGCCACCGGATGGGATTTGATCGTGATTCCTTTCTCGCGCTCGAGATCCATCGAATCCAGCTGCTGCGCGGAAGTTTCACGCATCGTCACCGTGCTCGTCGCCTCCATCAACCGATCAGAAAGCGTAGTTTTCCCGTGGTCGATGTGGGCGATGATGGAAAAATTTCGTGTAAGCTCAGTGGACATGGGCGTGCGGGGCGAATGGATTGCACGAAATCAGGGAAAATGCACCTAAAAATCGAAGCTGACTCGCAGTCTTCGCGCTCCAGTAGCAGTTCTTCAAGTAAGCTCCAGTGGAGGAATACCCAATTGTTCAGGAAGCGCGATGCGTGGCCTGTCGGTGAGGATCTCGGGATCGCCGTGTGTTACGAGAACTGTGTGCTCGAAATGAGCGGAAGGCTTGCGGTCTGCAGTGATAACCGTCCAGCCATCTTCCAGGATTTTCACTTCGGGAACTCCCTCGTTAATCATCGGCTCGATGGCCAGACACATTCCCGGCATAAGTGTCGGGGATTTGCCGCGTGGGCGAAAATTAGGAACCTGAGGCTCCTCGTGAAGTTTCCTTCCAACGCCATGCCCAACAAATTCCCGAACGATGGTGAAGCCAAACGGTTCAGCATATTCAGCAACGGAACCGCAGAGATCGGAGAGCTTGCGTCCTGCACGTGCCTTGGAAATCGCTTCGTAGAGAGATTGCTCGGTGACGGCGAGGAGACGCTTCGTTTCAAGCGGGATCTCTCCGCAAGCGATGGTGGTGGCGTTATCTCCAATGAAACCGCTTTTGATGATACCTACATCAATCTTGAGGATATCACCCGGCTGGATGCGGCGCGGGCCACCAATACCATGAACCACCTCTTCATTGACGGAAATACAGGTCTGCCCGGGAAATCCGCGGTAGCCAAGAAATGCACTGCGGCACTCGTTCTGCTCCATGAGGTCAGCCGCAAGATCATCGATCTCTTTGGTGGTAACCCCAGGCTTCACCTCAGCAATGAGCTGCTGGAGAATCGAGGAGGCAACCCTCCCAGACTCGCGCATGCGGTCGATCTCTTTCGAGTTCTTGATGGGGATCCTAACGCGCATTATTCTGAAATTCTAAATCAATCCTAAACCTTTCATCAACCGCCTCGGACTGAATCCAGTCGTTTGGGATTTAGTACTTATGATTTAGGATTTTCTCCTCAACCGTGCGTACTGTTGTAGATGTAAGCAGTGATGGCTAGGACGATAAGTATCGCGATGACAAGCCAGAGGTAGAGGATCGCATTGCGAGGAGCTGCGTTGCTCTGGTTCGCGAGGCGATCGTAACGTCCCTTGAGTTTGCCTTTGCGGAGGAAACCGTCGTAATGTTTCTGCAGGAGGTGGGTTTCCACCTGACGCATCACGTCGAGGACAACACCGACCATAATCAGAAGCGAAGTGCCGCCGAAGAAGTGGAGGACGAGCGATCCCGGAGGAAGGCCGACGATTTTTCCGATCACAGCAGGAAGGAAGAACAACAGAGCGAGGAACAGCGCACCGGCGAAGGTGAGGCGTGTCATTGTGAAGTCGAGGAAGTCAGATGTCGGCTTACCAGGGCGCTGGCCGGGGATATAACCACCGTTGCGCTTTAGGTCTTCAGCAATCTGCGAAGGCTGGAACATCATTGCTACCCAGAAGTAGGAGAACAGGAAGATACCCACACCACCGAGGATGTAATACCACATGCCGCCACCGACGAGTTCACCGTAGAGCTTAGTCGCCCATGGCTCACCTGCGAAGAACCACTGAAGCATCATCGGAGGAAGTCCGAGAACTGCGGAGGCGAAGATGATCGGCATAACGCCCGCATAGTTGACCTTGAGTGGGAGATACTGGGTCTGACCACCGAACTGTTTGCGTCCAACAACGCGTTTGGCGTATTGGACTGCAATTTTCCGCTGCGCCTGGGTGATCGCAATGGTCGCTGCAATCACGATGAGAAGGAGGGCAATCATTACAACCATCATGACAGCCTTGAACGGCTCACCGGAAGTGAAGTAAGTCCATGCTTGGATGAGAGCGCCCGGAAGTCCGGAAATGATGTTCACCGTAATGATGATAGAGATACCGTTACCAATACCTTTTTCGGTGATCTGGTCACCAATCCACATGAGTAGGATGGTTCCAGCAACGATAGTGAGAACCGTAAGAGCAAACCACGTTACTGTCGGATTCGGCACCAAAGTCCCGAATTTCTCGATTCCCTGCATGTAAGGGATGCTACCGGGGTTTGTCAGTGATTTCGCAACGAAGAAGCCCTGCACCAATGCAATCGCGATGGTGATATAGCGAGTGTATTGAGTGATCTTCTGACGGCCTCCGTCTTCACGGGCTAGCTTTGCAAATTTTGGAACGATGGCCGTCATCAACTGCACCATGATGGATGCGGAGATGTATGGCATGATACCGAGGGCAAAAACGCCGCACTGCGTGAGTCCACCACCAGAGAAGACGGCGAGAAGTGCAGTGACGCCGCCCGATTCGGTAGCATCCTTTTTAGCAACTTCATCCAACCATTCTTTAATGACAGTCGCATCAACACCAGGAAGTGTGATGTGGACGCCCAGACGGACGATAACAATGAGGGCGAGGGTAAAGAGGATCCTGTCCCGGAGTTCGGGGATTTTCCAAGTGTTCGCAAAGGCGGAGATCATGGTGATTCGTGAAACGTAAAACTTTGGGATTCAACATCCCGGATAGATTGCGGCTTGGCCGAAGATCCGGATACGGGATGTGCTATACTGAGGCGGGGTGTTTAAACAGGACGGAGAGGAAGCATGAAAGTGCTCCCTCTCCTGAAATCAGGTGATGTCGGGGTCGACGATCAAGCTTCGGAGGCATCGCCTTCTGGCTTAACCGGTGTCCGAGTCTTGGGAGCAGGGTCAGCAAAGCTGCCACCTGCTTTTTCGATTTTCTCACGAGCGGTCTTGCTGACCTTGTGGAAAACGACAGTGAAGGATTTTTCAACCTCCCCGTCACCGAGAAGCTTGATTTTGTCCGAAGGGCCATTGACTAAACCGCAAGCACGAAGAGCTGCTTCGTCCACGGTAGCACCGCTTTCGAAACGATCATCGAGATCGCCAACGTTGACAACATTCCACTTGTCGCGGAAATCGAAGTTATTGAAGCCGCGCTTAGGCAGACGACGGTGAAGGGGCATCTGGCCACCTTCGAAGCCGACGCGTGTGCCGCTGCCGGAACGAGCCTTCTGACCTTTGTGACCTTTACCTGCGGTTTTACCTTGGCCGGAGCTTTCTCCTGCGCCGAGGCGTTTTACGCGATGTTTGGCACCCGGATTTGGGCTGAGATTATGGAGTTCCATGTTTTTGTATGGTTATGAGTTGCTGTTTGGAAAAGCGGACTGAGTCCGCCGTTTCGTTAGATGGCTTTCTCTTTCTGTTTCTTGCCGCGTGTTCCGAGGATTTGTTCACGGGTGCGGACGGAGGAAAGTGCCTTGAGTGTCGCCTTGACGACGTTCGCGTGGTTCGAGGAGCCCATGGACTTACCGAGGACGTCGCGGATGCCGACTGCTTCACAGACTGCGCGGACACCGCCACCGGCGATAATTCCTGTTCCCGGAGAAGCTGGCTTAAGGAGAACCTTGCCACCGCCGAATTCAGCGTAAGTTTCGTGAGGGATAGTTCCATCGACGATGCTCATTGGGACAAGAACCTTGCGAGCTGCCTCGCTGGCCTTGCGGATGCAATCGGCGACTTCGTTGGCTTTGCCGAAACCGACACCAACTTTGCCCTTCTTATTTCCACATACGACGAGTGCTGAGAAGCTGAAGCGGCGTCCGCCTTTAACAACTTTCGCACAACGGTTGATGAAGACGACCTTTTCGGAGAGCTCGTTGCCATCCGCATCGGTAGGAGCTGCGCGCTCTTCACGGCGTGGGCCGCCGCGTCCGCGTCCACCACCACCGCCGCCGAAGCCACCGCGTCCACCGCCGCCGCCTTGGTAACCACCGCGTTGCGGAGGGCCGGACTGGGCTGGAGCTGCTGCAGCTGCTGCTGCTGGGGAGGCCGCTGGTGCGGACTCAGTTTTTGGAGTATCGGCAGCCGCCGGTGTTGCCGGAGTGCTTTCGTTTTCAGGAGTATTAGCCATGTGATAGGGGAATTAGAATTTGAGACCGGCTTCGCGGGCTGCGTCGGCAAGGGCTTTTACCTTACCATGATAGAGGTGACCGCCGCGGTCGAAGACCACTTCGGAGATATCAGCGGACTTGGCGCGATCCGCGAGGAGTTGTCCCACTTTCTGTGCGGAGGCGATGTTCGAGGCGTTGCCTTCGAAGCTCTTGTCCATGGTGGAAGCGGAAGCGAGTGTGCTGCCTGCTGCATCGTCGATCAGCTGTGCGTAGACGTGCTGGTTCGAGAAGTAGACGGCGAGGCGCGGGCGCTGAGGAGTGCCAGCCACCTTGCGGCGGATGCGTTTGTGAATCCGCTGACGGATGGATTTGCGTTGGATAGTGCTCATTTAACGGAGATGTTTTATGGTTATTTACCGACGCTCTTGCCTTCCTTGCGGCGGACGTATTCGCCGACATAGCGGACACCTTTGCCTTTGTATGGCTCAGGCGGATAGAACCCGCGGACTTCGGCTGCGAATTGGCCGACAAGTTGTTTGTCGATACCCTCAACCTTGATCTTGGTATTGTCATTTACTGTGACAGTAAGACCGGAAGGAATTGGGTGAAGAAGTGGATGCGAACGACCAAGGGAAAGATCGAGATCTGATCCCTTGACTGCTGCGCGAAGACCAACGCCTTGGATCTCAAGATCCTTGGAGAAGCCGGCTGAAACGCCAGTGATCATGTTGTTAACGATACTGCGAACGGTGCCGTGAAGGGCACGATGTTGGCGTTGTTCGGAAGCGCGAGAAACGATGACGTTGCCGTCTTCAGTTTTCAGCGAGATGCCTGCAGGAGCATTGAAATCGAGTTTACCCTTAGGGCCTTCGACTTTGATGCTGCTACCGTCGATTTTTACTTCGACTTTCTCAGGCAGAGAGATTGGTTTGAGTCCGACTCGTGACATTTTATTAGGTAGGTTCGAGTTGCTGGATTACCAGATGTTAGCGAGGACTTCGCCGCCAAGTTTTTGGCGTTTAGCGGATGCTCCGGACATTACGCCTTTCGAAGTCGAAAGGATAGCGATGCCGAGGCCGGACAGGACGCGTGGGATATCCTGGGAGCCAACGTATTGGCGACGGCCAGGCTTGGAAACACGCTTGAGGTCGGTAAGAACCGGACGACCGTCGATAAACTTAGGACTAACCTTAAGTTCGGTGCGTTCGCCGGTAACGACTTCGTATTTCCAGAGGTATCCCTCTTGCTTGAGGATCTCGGCGATGTCTGCCTTGATCTTGGAGTAGGGTGCGGTGAATTCCTCGTTTCCAGCGCGTGCTGCGTTTTTGAAACGTGTGAGGAAGTCGGAGATAGGGTCTGTGAGAACTGCCATAATATTGGTTTCCTTGTATTCTATGGGGTTATGCGGTGGCCGTGGCAGCCTCTTCGGCTTTCTTGACGTCGCGGAATGGCATACCGAGTTCGGTGAGGAGCTCGCGCCCTTCGTTGTCGGTTTTAGCGGAGGTTACGAAGATCAGGTCGAAGCCGATCTGACGTTTGATTTGATCGAGTTCGATCTCAGGAAAGATGGTCTGATCCGAGATACCGCAAGCGTAGTTACCGCGTCCGTCAAAGGACTTAGGGGAAATACCGCGAAAGTCACGGATGTTCGGTGCAGTAACGTTGATGAAGCGGTGCATGAACTCCCACATGCGCTCGCCACGGAGTGTGACGCGTGCACCGAGGGGCTCGCCTTCACGGAGCTTGAAGTTGGCGACAGCCTTCTTCGAGAAAGTGATGGAAGGCTTTTGGCCGGTGATCTTGGAGATCTCTACGACGGCGTCATCGACTGCAACCTTACGGTCTGGGGCTTTGCCCATGCAGGATGTGACGACGATTTTTTCCAAGCGAGGAACTTGGTGCGGATTGGTGTAACCAAGCTTTTCTTTCAAAGCTGGCACAACCTTATCTAGGTATTGCTGTTGCAGTGCTGGTGTACTCATTGTTTTAGCGGGTCAGCGCGTGTTTGTTGTTAACGCTTAAGCGCGGGCGGCCTTGTGGGGCTTAGCCCAGTTTCTTTACATTGGAAATATGGACGGGTGCATCGACGGTTTTGAGACCGCCTTCATCGCCTTCGGAAGGGCGAGTTGCTTTGGTGACAGTGCGGCCACCTTCTACAACAACTTGGCCTTTAGCCGCATTGATGCTGAGGACAGTGCCTTGTTTGCCTTTGTGGTTACCGGCGATGATTTCGACCTGGTCGCCTTTTTTGACGTGTGTCTTGATGATGCTCATTTTGAAAGTGGGTCGGAAAATTAGAGAACCTCTGGTGCGAGGGAAACGATCTTCATGAATTGCTTTTCACGGAGTTCGCGGGCGACAGGGCCGAAGATACGAGTGCCGCGTGGGTTGTTGTCCTTGTCGATGAGAACGCATGCGTTCGAATCGAAGCGGAGGATAGAACCGTCAGGACGACGGACTGGGAATGCGGTGCGGACGATAACAGCCTTAACCACGGAACCCTTTTTCACCGAAGCGGTGGGAATGGAATCGCGGATGTGGGCGGTGATCACGTCGCCAACGCGGGCAGAACGTGTGCGCTTACCGAGAACGCCGATCATTTTTGCGGTGCGGGCGCCCGTGTTGTCAGCAACAGCGAGCTTAGTTTCCATCTGGATCATGTCAGTGGTGTCGTAAAGGGTTAGAAAAAAGAATTAGTGGGAGAGAACTTCCGCAAGTGCCCAGCGCTTGAGCTTGGAAACAGGCTTGGTCTCGATGATACGGACGCGGTCGCCGATGGCTGCCTCGCCTTTTTCGTCATGCACGTAGTATTTCTTGGAGCGCTTGACGATCTTGTTGAACTTCGGGTGTGGAACGCGGGCGATGTGCTCGACGACGATGGTCTTCTCCATTTTCGCAGAGATGACGACGCCGACGCGGGTCTTGCGTTTATGGACGGCCGCTGTGGCTTCCTGTGATGATTCGCTCATGATGGTTTCGGTGAAATTGGCCGGGTGCCGGTTGGGCTTAGGCCTGGTCGTTGTTGATGGTGAGGATCTGCGCGATTTCGCGGCGGATCTGTTTGAACCTAGCCGGGTTTTCGAGCGTTCCTGCGGAGCGCTGAAGGCGGAGGTTCATGGATTCCTGTTTGAGGTCAAGCAGGCGGCGGAGGCGCTCGTCTGCGGAGAGTTCGCGGATGTCTTTGGCTTTTGAAAGTGCCATGGTCGTATCGTAGTAAGTGTTATTGGTGCGGATTGCGTGTCACGAGGCGTGTGCGGAAGCCGAGCTTGTAGGAAGCCAAGCGCATCGCTTCACGTGCGGCGGATTCTGAAACACCGGCGACTTCGAAAAGCATGTTGCCAGGGCGGATAACGGCTACCCATGTATCGACAGCGCCTTTACCTTTACCCATACGAGTTTCAGGAGGACGACGTGTGATCGACTTGTGAGGGAAGACGCGGATGAAAACTTTACCCTTCCTTTTAAGGGAGCGGTTAATTGCAACACGGCAGGCTTCGATTTGGCGCGTGGTCATCCAAGCGCGTTCGAGGGTCTGAAGGCCGAAGTCACCGAAGGCGACGGTAGTTCCGCGCTGGGCGTTACCGGCGCGTGATCCGCGGTGGCTCTTGCGGAACTTGGTTCTTTTGGGCATCAAAGGCATGACTTATTTCTCCTTGTTGAGTGTTTGAATATTATGACGGGTCAGGCTTGGGGAAGATCAAGCGGTAGGGGCTGCGGGAGCTGGAGCAGGTGCGGGAGCCGGAGCGCCACCACCTTGCGGGCGGTTATCAGGACGTCCGCCACCTTGGCGACGATCGCCACCACGGCGGTTGCCGCGATCACCACGGTCTGGGCCGGGCTTGCCGTCGTCCTCTTTCTTGTTGATCCAGCATTTTACACCGATGATTCCATAAACGGTGCGGGCTTCTGCGAAGCCGTAGTCGAGAGGAACACGGAGGGTTTGGAGAGGCACTTTGCCTTCGCGATAGCTTTCTGCACGAGCGATATCAGCACCACCGAGGCGGCCACCGCAACGAACGCGGATGCCGTCGGCACCGAATTCCATAGCAGTTTGGATAGAACGCTTCATGGCGCGGCGGAATGCGATACGGCGCTCAAGTTGGATAGCGATTTGCTCTGCAACGAGTTGTGCGTCGAGTTCCGGCTTACGGATTTCGAGAATATCGAGTTTCACCTGGGAGTCTTTGCAGATCTTCTGAACCTCATTGGTCATGATCTCGATTTCCTTGCCTTGACGACCGATGATAAGGCCGGGACGTGAGGAATGGAGAGTGACGCGGACGCTGTTCCATGCACGCTCGATAACGACGCGGGCAAGACCTGCGTTGACGAGCTTGTTTTTGAAGTAGCCACGGATGGCGAGGTCTTCGTGCAGCTTGGTGGTGTAGTCTTTGCCGCTGGCGTACCATTTAGAGCGCCAGTCTTTGTTGACGGCGAGGCGGAAGGCGATCGGATTTACTTTTTGTCCCATGGTATTAGGTAGAGAGTGTTAAAGGGAATAGGGATTAGGCGGTAGCTTCCTCGGAGGCTGGGGCTTCTTCTTTTTCAGCGGGCTTGTCGGCGTTCTTGGCAGCGGCCTTTTTCTTAGGAGCGCGCTTTTTCTTTTCCGGAGGAGCTCCGACAAGTGTGATGGAAATGTGTGAGGTGCGCTTGATGATGGCACCGGCGGAACCTTTAGCACGTGGCTTGTAGCGACGCATGGTTGGGCCTGCTCCGATGACGGCTTCCTTGATCATAAGGGAGCTAGTATCGAGGGAGAAATTGTTCTCTGCGTCGGCAATGGCGGTCTTCAGCGTTTTCCCGATGAGAAATGCTGCCTTCTTCGGTGTGAAGGTGAGGATGTCGAGCGCGTTGGAGACGGGGAGTCCCTGAATTTCGCGGGCGACGTCACGCGCTTTTTTAGGCGAGAGACGGACAAATTTAGTGGTGCTGGTGACTTCCATGGTCGGCGGTTGGTTGAGAGTTTGGTGGGAAAATTAGTTTTGGGTAAGGAGAGCGGCGGTATCGCCGAGACGAGGTTCTTGTCCGGGTGTATCTATCTGTTCGACAAATGCTCCGGAGATGCCCTTTCGGACATCCGCGAGGATTGCTTTTCCGTAAGGCTGTTGGCCATGGAGAAGGCTGAAGGTCATTCCGATCTTCGCTCCCTGGCTTTCACCGAGATTGAGGACTAGCATTCCTGTGGCCTGATCCAGGCTGACGATTTTCGCCTGCTGGAGGTTTCCCGTGCGGACATCGGGGCGGGGTTTCTGGCGGAGACCAGTGACGGAGTCAAGCTCTCTGATTGCTGTTTCAACACGCATTCTTGCTTCTGGGTCAGAAACGACTGCTTCTTGCAGGTATTCCTGCACGGAAGCGGCGAGTTTGACGGAAGCAGTTTCTAGCGAATTGATGCGTTCGTTTGCGAGTTCGAGGTCGGCAGCAGCCTGAATGAGGCGATCATCGCCACCATCGAGCAGGTTTTTGCCGAGAGCTTCTAGACCGACGCGCACTTTAGTGAGCTGCTCGGTAGATTCCTTCTCTGCCTTGTTTGCTTCGACGAGGGAGAGTCGCAGTGTGCGATTTTCTTCCTGAAGATCGGAAACAAGCTCTTGGAGTTTCACATCGTCCTGCGCCTGGCACGGCACGACCATCGCAAGCAGCCCGAGGGCGGCAGCGTAAGTGCGTGGATGACAGATGAAGGACATTTCGATGGGAATCTCTTGAGTGAAAAGGTAGCTGATTACTTCTTACCGATGCCGCCGTGGGCACGGAAGATGCGGGTCGGTGCGAATTCGCCGAGCTTGTGGCCAACCATGTTCTCAGTGACATACACAGGAACGAAGGTTTTGCCGTTGTGAACGGAGAAGTTGTGGCCGACGAAGTCTGGCGTGATCATGGACTTGCGTGACCAGGTCTTGATCGGCTTGCGGTCGGATCCTGCGTCTGCGACGGCATCGATCTTGGCGAGGAGCTTCTGATCGACGAACGGGCCTTTCTTGAGGGAACGTGGCATTGGTTGATTCTTTTAGGAGTTCTAGGAAAGGGATTACTTCTTGCGGTCGTGGCGTGACTCGACGATGAAAACGCTGGTGGTCTTCTTCTTCTTGCGTGTCTTCTGACCCTTGGCGTGACCCCATGGGGAGAGAAGGTGCTGACGTCCACCACCGGACTTGGATTTACCCTCACCACCACCGTTCGGGTGATCGACAGGGTTCATGCACATGCCGCGGACAGTTGGGCGGATGCCCTGCCAGCGTGAACGACCGGCTTTTCCGGAAACTTCGTTCATGTGGTCGCGGTTACCGACAACACCGATGGTGCAGTAGCAAGCTTCGTGGAAGCGGCGGATTTCACCGGAACGCATTTTGATGAGCGCCCAGCCACCGTCGCGGTTAGAAAGAACAGCACTTTGTCCTGCGGAACGTGCGACTTTACCGCCGTTTCCTGGAAGGAGTTCGATGTTGTGGATTTCTGTTCCGAGAGGCACATTGGAAAGTGGCATTGCGTTACCGACCTTAGGTGCGGCGTTTTCGCTAGCGATTACGGTTGCTCCGTCGGTAAGACCGGCTGGTGCAAGGATGTAAGATTTCGTGCCGTCCTTGTATTGAAGAAGGGCGATGCGGCAGGTGCGGTTCGGATCATACTCGATACCGATTACCGTGGCTTCCATGTTACGCTTGTTGCGTTTGAAATCGACCAGGCGGTAGTGGCGCTTGTGACCACCGCCGATGTGACGTGTGGTGATGCGGCCAGTGTTGTTCCGTCCACCCGAACGCTTAAGCGGGGTAAGAAGGGACTTCTCCGGCTTGCTCTTGGTGATCTCGTCGAAAGACGGGAGCTCCTTGTAGCGCTGGGATGGAGTGAGTGGTTTGAAAGTTTTTAGTGGCATGACTCGCTGACGTTAAAAGTGTTGGCGTTTCGCTTCCCGCTATGACGGCGGGGAGGCAGGGCTTAGATGAGGTCGATGGATTCTCCGTCCGCGAGGCGAACGATGGCTTTCTTGTAGCTGGCGGTGCGTCCTTCGTCGGCGCGGCGCTTGCGGCGGACTTTGCCGTCGTAGTTTGCGGTGCGGACTTTGACGACCTTCTTGTCGAAAACGGTTTCGACGGCCTGCTTGATCTCAAGTTTGTTGGCGGAACGATCGACTTCGAAAACAACCTCGTTGTTCTGCTCTTGGAGCAGGGAGGCCTTTTCGCTGAGGCGGACGTTCTTAATGACCTGGTAGATGTCTTTCATGGTCGTAGGTGTTCTGGGAAATTAGGCTGTGCGTTGTGCGAGGACGGAGACGGAGTCGCCGACGAGGATGATGACCCGCGAGAGGAGCAGTTGCTCAACGTTGAGATCGGAAGGAGTGACAAGCTGTGTCCATGCAACGTTGCGTGCAGCAAGCTTGGTGGAGTCGTCGAAGTTACCGACGAGGAGAACCTTGCGGTCTGCGTCAGTGATGTTCTTTAGCTCGGAGAGGAAAGACTTGGTCTTGCTATCGGAGACGGCGAACGAATCAACGGTAAGGATTTTCTCGGCACGTGTGAGGTCACCAAGGACGCGGCGCATAGCGAGCTTGCGGACGGACTTAGGGACATGCTTAGCGTAGGAGCGGTTGCGTGGGCCGAAGACGACACCACCACCGACAAAGATAGGAGCCTTGCGGTCGCCGTGACGGGCGTTACCGGTTCCTTTTTGTTTATACATCTTCTTACCAGTGCCACGGACTTCGCCGCGGGTTTTGGTGTGTGCGGTGCCGGAACGGCGATTCGCACGATATGCTGTGACTAGGTCGTGGACGGCTTGGCGGCCTTTTTCCTCACCGACGAGGGCTAGGTTGGCTGCTTCGGCATCTGCTGCTGTGAAGGCTTTTACGGACATGACGGAAATTAAAATAGGATTCAGGAAAGGGCGGGACGCTGCTTACTTCTTGGTAGCTGCAGTGATCGTAAGGTAGGCACCTTTGGCGCCCGGGACGGATCCAGAGACAAGGATGACACCATCTTCTTCGCGGACGGCGATGACTTTGAGGTTCTGCGTGGTGGATTTAACGGTTCCCATGTGACCGGGCATCTTTTGGTTTTTCCAAACGCGACCTGGAGTGGAGCCGGCACCAATAGCACCAGTTCTGCGGTGCATCATGTGACCGTGGGAGGCTTTCAAACCACCGAAACCGTGACGCTTATAAGCACCTTGGAAACCGCGACCGATTGTTTTGCCGATAACATCGACGTATTGGCCTGCTTCGAAAAGCGTAGCACCAGGATGTTCGGTTGGAAGTTCAGCACCATTTTCAAAACGAAACTCTTTGACGATGCGCTTAGGAGTTGCGCCGGCTTTCTTGAAGCGAGCGAGATCCGGTTTGTTAACGCGGAATTCTTTTTGATCGTCGAAGCCGACCTGAACAGCGGAGTAACCGTCAGTTTCAGGTGTCTTGGTTTGAAGAAGTGTGTTTCCGGAAACGTCGATGACGGTTACGGGAATGCTGGAGCCCGCTTCTTTATCGAAGATACGGGTCATGCCGAGTTTTTTGCCTAGGAGTCCGAGTGACATTGCTGGGGAAAATTTAGTGGTTAAAAAAGATGAGTTAGGTGGATCAGCGGTCAGATGCGGATCTTAATGTCGACACCGGCAGGGAGGTTGAGCTTTTTGAGCTCATCGACGGTGCGTGCGGTTGGATCGACGATGTCGAGGAGACGTTTGTGAGTACGGATTTCGAATTGCTCAGCGGATTTTTTGTTCACGTGAACGGAACGGTTAACGCTGAATTTTTCGATGCGGGTCGGAAGCGGGATGGGACCAGCAACACGTGCGCCGGTGCGCTTTGCGGTTTCCACAATTTCGAGGGCCGAGCGGTCAATTGCGCGGTGATCGAAGGCACGCAGGCTGATGCGGATTTTCTGTGCTGACATATGAGGTGGTGGTTAGTGGTGAGATGTTTTGAAATTTTTTCTATGCGACGCGGTCAACGGCGATTTCCTCGACGATGGATGTCGGGACTTGTTCGAAGTGCGAAGGAGTCATCGCGTATGAAGCGCGACCGGATGAAAGTGTGCGAACGGCAGTGGAGTAGCCGAACATTTCCTTGAGAGGAACATTTGCGGAAACGACGGAGAATGCGCCTTTCGATTCCATGCTCTGGATCTGACCGCGGCGGCGGTTGAGATCGCCCATAACGTCGCCTTGGTAGTCATCCGGAGTGGTGACTTCGACGGCCATGATCGGCTCGAGGAGGATGGATCCAGCTTTTTGGAAGGCATCGCGCATCGCGAAGATGGCAGCCATGGTGAAAGCGTTTTCGTTGGAATCAACGTCGTGGTAGGAGCCGTCGACGACGTCAACGTGAACGTCGATAACTGGATAACCTGCAACAACACCGTTGGTAGTAGCTTCGCGGCAGCCTTTGAGGACAGCGTTGATATATTCCTTAGGAATGGAGCCGCCGACGGTTTTGTTTTCGACGGTAATCCCCTTCCCTGCCTCGTTCGGCTTAACGGTGAGAACGACGTGACCGTATTGGCCGCGGCCGCCGGATTGCTTGACCAGTTTGCCTTCGCCGTCTGCGGCTTGGGTGATGGTTTCGCGGTAAGTGATTTGTGGAGCGCCTGTATTGGCGTCTACCTTGAACTCGCGCTTGATGCGATCGACGATGATCTCAAGGTGGAGCTCGCCCATGCCGGAAATGATGGTCTGGCCGGTTTCCTCGTCGGTTTTGACCATGAAGGTCGGGTCTTCGTCGGAAAGTCGTGCGAGTGCGAGTGCGAGTTTTTCCTGATCCGCTTTAGTGCGAGGCTCGACAGCCATAGAAATGACTGGCTCAGGGAAAGTAGGGGGCTCGAGGACGACGTCGTGTCCTTCTGCAGCGAGAGTGTCACCGGTAGTAGCGTTTTTGAGGCCGACTACTGCAGCGATATCGCCTGCGTAGCATGCTTCGATGTCTTTGTGCTCATCTGCTTGGATGCGGATGAGACGGCCAACGCGCTCGGACTTGCGAGTGCGCGGGTTGTAGACCGTGTCGCCTTTGCGGACGACGCCAGAATAGACGCGGAAGAAAACGAGTTTACCGACGAACTTGTCTGCCCAAAGTTTAAAGGCGAGAGCGGTGAATTTCGCGTCGTCGGTGGTTGGGATTTCGATTTCGAGCTCTTCGTTTTCCGGATCCATACCGGTTGCGAAGGGAATATCGAGAGGGGAAGGAAGGTAGTCGATAACAGCATCGAGGAGATACTGGACGCCTTTGTTTTTGAAAGCTGAGCCACCTGCTACAGGAACTAGCTTGTTGGCGATGGTGGCGCGGCGGATGGCCTGCTTGAGATCAGTGATGGTGATCTCTTCCTCCATGAGGAATTTCTCGCCGAGGATCTCATCACAATCGGCAGTGGCAGAAACAAGCTCTTCGTAAGCTTCGTTTGCGATGGTCGCTTGCTCTTCGGAAAGCTCTTTGACGGTGTAAGTGGAACCAAATTGATCGTCGTCGGAGTAGTAAACTGCTTTACGGTTAACGACGTCGATCTGACCCTTGAGGTTTTCTTCGCAGCCGATCGGGATGAGGATGCGGACGGCGTTTGCTCCGAGCTTTTCCTTCACCTCGGTGACGACGTTGTCGAAGTTGGCGCCGGTACGATCCATCTTGTTAACGAAGACGATGCGCGGAACGTTGTATTTCGTAGCCTGACGCCAGACGGTTTCGGTTTGCGGCTGAACACCTGCTACGCCGCAGAAGACGACGATAGCTCCATCGAGAACTCGTAGGGAGCGTTCCACCTCAGCGGTGAAATCAACGTGCCCTGGGGTATCGATGATGTTGATGCATTGTTTCTGCTCAGTGAAGAGCTTGGAAACGTTTTCCTCTTCTTTCTGCCACCACTCGGTAGTGACAGCAGCGGAAGTAATAGTGATTCCGCGTTCGCGCTCCTGCTCCATCCAATCAGTAGTGGCAGCACCATCGTGCACCTCTCCGATTTTATGAATCATCCCGGTGTAGAAGAGGATCCTCTCAGTGAGGGTCGTCTTACCGGCGTCGATATGCGCAGCGATCCCGATATTGCGGGTCCGCTCAAGCGTATAAGGACGGTCTGGATGGTTTGGATTCAAATGCGTGAAACTCTAGGAATAGAGGGAAATTAGAAGCGGAAGTGAGCGAAGGCGCGGTTTGCCTGTGCCATCTTGTGAACGTCGTCGCGCTTGCGAACTGCTGCACCTTGGTTGTTTGCTGCGTCTTTGATCTCGTTTGCGAGAGCGACGTGCATTGGAGTGCCTTTGCGGTTGCGAGCGTAGGAGACGAGCCAGCGCATCGCGAGGGACTCGGAACGATCCGGATCAACTTCGAGAGGCACTTGGTAAGTAGCACCACCAACACGGCGGGACTTAACCTCAACGCGTGGCTTGGAGTTTTCCACTGCACGAGTGATGACTTCGAGGGGATCGACAGTGTCGGTTCCTTCGTTGGCACGATCGATTGCGGCGTAGACGATGCGTTGGGCGAGCGAGCGCTTGCCGTCCTGCATGACCTTGGTGATGAGGTGGCCGACGACTGGGCTGTCGTAACGTGGGTCGCGACGGTCTGGCTTGGTGAAGATTCTCTTGCGGCGTGGCATGACTTAAAAAAGTGAGGGTTGGTAAAAAGGGATTACTTAGCTGCCTTTGGCTTCTTCGTGCCGTATTTGGAACGAGACTGGCGGCGCTTATCGACTCCGAGGGTATCAAGTGAACCACGAACGATGTGGTAACGGACACCTGGAAGGTCTTTCACCCTACCGCCGCGAACGAGGACGATGGAGTGCTCTTGGAGGTTGTGACCTTCACCACCGATGTAGGCGATGACTTCAAAGCCATTGGTAAGGCGAACCTTGGCAACTTTACGAAGCGCGGAGTTCGGCTTCTTCGGTGTCCGGGTCATAACCTGGAGACATACACCGCGGCGTTGCGGGCAGTTAACGAGAGCGGGTGACTTCGACTTCTCGACTGGAACGTGGCGTCCTTTGCGAACGAGCTGGTTAATGGTCGGCATGATTTCCTTCGTGTTTGTGGCTTTGTCTTAAAATAGCAATTGGGACAAACCGGCACGAAGACGGGGCTTTCAAAAACCCGTTTTCGCTTTTTTCCGGAGCTGCACCCGATAATTTCCCTGTTTTGCGGGCTAAAACCTGTGTTTAGAGGTCAGTCAGCCCAGCGGTGGGGGGCGGGACTTTATTCTTTTCGCCTCACCTGACAAGACCTTTTTGGTGAATTTTGAAAAAAGATTTCAATCACTGCTAATCCGTTGGTTTCTTAGGGATTTCGGAGAATTAGCCAAGACGACCGTAGACGCTCTAAGCCCCTATTCCCAAGGATTTAGCAGTGGGACATCGCTAGGAAAGCCCTTGGCGCTTCTAGTTACCAGAGTGAGCCCATGGTGAATTGCCGTCGCCGCTAAGAGAGAATCTACTAAAGTGAGGCTGACTCCCAGCACGTCATGCTGCGCAGACATTTTAGCCCAAACCTTCATGACCGGAACATCTAGAGACAACGTCACACTAGCAAAGTCTGCTGTGACTCCTTCGATCCAAGCGCTCAGGGAATCCTTCTGACTGCCTTCCGGCAAAAGCTGAATCCCCTTCCAAACTTCTCCCAGGGACAGCACGGAGAGGGCGCATTCGGCGGAGTTCTCCTCCAGCCACCTCAACACCTTTTCGTTTGGCGCTTTCGAGGCACCCTCGCTGATGACTGCTATATCTAGAAGGAAACGCATGACCTACAGCTTCACTTCACGAGCTTTTTCGCGACTAGGCAACGGAACAATGCCGCCTATATCGCTAGGACACGACCGAAGTGAGGAGAAGAGGGATTTTTTCGGCGTGGCGATCTCTTCGTAGTCAGCAACGGAAAGGATCACCACCGCAGGCTTACCGTGCCGTGTGACCGTCTGAGCTCCCAAGGTTAGCGCCTGACCCACGACCTGACTGAAGCGATTTTTCGCCTCCTGAAGCTGCCAAACTGATTGCTGCATGCATTACCCTACGAATAAAATCCAGACAGTCTAGACAGATTTTTTAGAAAACAATCTAAGAGAAGAGTGAAAATTGACTAAGATGCGCTTACTATTGATGCGCTTGAGAATCTCACCGCCTTGACGAGGCTAGATGGAGCAATACTCTCCGAAACCTCGTCAAACCCATGAATATGAAGCCCCTAATGTCCATTCTCCTTATCGCCCTCCTCCCGAGTCTTGTTTGTGGGGGTGTAAAAGAGGGCTTCGTAACTGCAAAGGCCTCAAACTTCGGAGAAAGTAGTGCCTTCAGTCTAACGAAGGAAAATCGCGCTATTATCAAGAGAGTGAAAGGTAGCTACCTCATCTTGCAGTTGATCGAGTCGATTCGAGAGGTAACCAACGGCACTCTCACTGAAGCGTGCACGGTGAAATGGATACATGTCACTGCAGACGGAGTGGAGATCGGTGACACTACGGCGCTCCTAAAGTCTAAGTTGAAAGAAAGGACGGAAGGCGTGTACGCCGTCACAAAGATCGGCGGATCGAATCACGTAAAGGTCGCGGATCTGACAACACAGTTTTCTTGCGGCTCTCCCGATGAAATTATCCTCTATCTGCCGCAGGGAACCGAGTACGCGATAGTAAAAACAGATTCTGAAGATTCTGAATAACTGCGAACACAGGGCTAAGCAGTTAAACCTCCCCTAAAAAATCAGCGTTTCTTAGCCTGCCCCATGGCTTGGGTAAACCAGTCATTACCAGCAGGCGCGGCCTGTTGGCGGCGGTTTTGCTGAGGGCGGCGGCTCTGGTTTCCACCGGGGGAGCTATTGCGCTGGCGGGGTTCGAAATTTGGGTTGGATTTCATGGAAAGGCCGATGCGGTTCCTTTTGAGATCCACTTCCATGACGGTGACTTGGACTTTTTGGCCGACTTTGACGACTTCTGCGGGGTCGCGGACGAATTGATCGGAAAGCTGGCTGACGTGGACGAGGCCGTCTTGATGGACGCCGACATCGACGAAGGCTCCGAAGGCGGTGACGTTGGTGACGATTCCGGGAAGTTTGAGGCCTTGGGTGAGGTCTGAGGGCTTCTCGACTCCTTCGGCGAAGGTGAAGGCCTCAAAGGCTTTGCGGGGGTCGCGGCCGGGTTTTGCGAGTTCGGCGACAATGTCTTTAAGCGTCGGGAGGCCGACTTCTTCGGAAACGTAGGTCTGGAGGTTGATTTTTTTCCTCAGGGAGTCCTGTTGGATAAGATCTGAGACCGAGCAACCGAGGTCGGCGGCCATTTTTTCTACGAGGGCGTAGCGTTCCGGGTGGACGGCGGAGGCGTCGAGTGGGTGGGCGGCATCGCGGATGCGGAGAAATCCGGCAGCTTGCTCGAAGGCTTTTTCGCCGAGGCGCGGGACTTCTTTGAGCTGGGCGCGGGAGGTAAAGCCGCCGTTTTCCGTGCGGAAAGCGATGATGTTTTCGGCGATGGAGTTGCTGAGGCCAGAAACGAAGGCAAGCAGGTGCTTGGAGGCGGTGTTGAGCTCCACGCCGACGCCGTTGACGCACGACTCGACGGTGTCATCGAGGGAGGTTTTGAGGGCGCGCTGATCGACATCGTGCTGGTACTGGCCGACTCCGATGGCTTTGGGATCGAGTTTTACCAACTCGGCGAGAGGATCCATGAGGCGGCGGCCGATGGAGACTGCTCCGCGGACGGTGACGTCTTCGTTGGGGAATTCTTCGCGTGCCGCTTCTGAGGCGGAGTAGATGGAGGCTCCGCTTTCATTGACCATGATGACTTGGATGGAGGCAGGGAGCTTGAGCTTCTTGATAAATGACTCAGTTTCGCGTGAGGCTGTGCCGTTGCCGATGGCGATGGCTTGGATGTCGTGCTTTTTGATGAGGGCGGTGACTTCTGCGGCTGCCTCGTAGAGCTGGCTGTTTGAGCCTGCGGTGCAGTGTAGGACGGTGTGGTGAAGGAGATTTCCCTGAGCGTCGAGGACGACGGTTTTGCAGCCGGTGCGGAAGCCAGGGTCGATGGCGAGGGTGCGTTTGCGGCCGAGGGGTGAGGCAAGCATGAGTTCGCGGAGGTTATCGGCGAAAACTTGGATAGCGGTTTCATCGGCGCGTTTTTTGCCGAGCAGGCGCATTTCCGTTTCCATGGAGGGCATGAGCAGGCGCTTGCAGCCGTCTTCAGTGGCGAGGCGGACTTGCTCCCCTGCCCCGCCACTGCCTGTGACCCATGAATGAATGCCTAAGGAGGAAACTCGTTCGAGTGGGACTTCGACGCGCATGAAGAGGAAGGCTTCCTTTTCGCCACGGCGGATGGCGAGCATGCGGTGGGATGGGATGGATTTGAAGGGTTCCGACCACTCGAAATAGTCGCGGAATTTCGCGGCATCGGCCTCTTCCTCTTTGCCATACATGATGCGTGAGGAAACGGTCGCCTCCTCGGTGTAGATTTCGCGGACTTTTCCGCGCAGGGCGGCATCGTCTGCTACGCGCTCGGCGATGATGTCGCGGGCGCCGGCTAGGGCGTCTTCGGCGGTGGGGACGGCCTTCTCTGCGTCCTCTGTCTCGTTGATGAACTTCGCGGCTTCTTCGGCGGGATCGGCGTTTTGATTTTCTAGAAGAAAATCGGCGAGTGGCTCCAGACCGCGTTCGATAGCTTTAGTGGCGCGGGTTTGGCGTTTCGGACGGTAGGGCGCGAAAATGTCCTCCAAGGCTGTGATGGTAAGGGCTGCGAGGACTTTTTTCTTCAGTTCATCGGAGAGGAGTTTGCGCTCATCGAGGGATTTCAGGATGGAGGCACGGCGTGAATCGAGCTCGGCGAGCTGGAGCATGCGATCGCGGACAGTTTGGATCTGGACTTCATCGAGCATGCCGGTGGCTTCTTTCCGGTAGCGGGAAATGAAGGGGATCGTAGCTCCTTCAGCTAAAAGTGCGGCGGTGGCGGTGACTGAGGAGAGGGCAATTCCAGTCTCGCGGGCGATGAGTTCAAGGTGGGCTTGGGAAGAGGCAGAAGGGACGATTTCGGACATAGTAAACGGGGCGGAATTTCTATGCCGGAACGTGGTCAGCAAGCAAGGTGAGGTGTCGGGAAAATTTCACCTCAGTCAGGGCTTTGTGCTTGCCCAATTGGCCAGGTTACATCAGGCGCGGGAGCAAGCCCGATTTCGTGATAAGGGGCAGGGATAGTCGCTCCGCACCGTTCGCTTTGTGGATACGATCTTTCACCCAGATTCAAACCGTCCCATGACTTGTATGGATAGGGCTTGGGAGGCGGGAGAGTTCCACTTTTCCAGTGATCGTGCTCAACCTTTTCCCGGACGGCTTGGAAAGCCATCCCTGCCATGTACTGCGATTTGAAGGGGAGGCACTGTTGAATTGAAGCTGGTCAATTAGAGCTCGGGCGACCATGGATTTCTGGAACGAATGAGTGAATCCGCGCCAGCCACACGCCCCAAACAGAGGCTGAAGTTTATCGATTTGGCACGATCCATCGCGATTTTGTTGATGCTTGAGGGGCATTTCGTGGGACTCACGCTCGCTGAAAGTTCACGGGATCCCTCGAATCCTGCCTATATCGTGTGGAATAGTATCAGGGGCTTTACCGCTCCTTTGTTTTTCACAGTCGCCGGGATGATTTTCGTCTTCCTGTTGGCGGGGGAGAAAGAGCCTTCGTTTTTTAAAGCAGTCCGTGTGAGGAAGGGTTTCCGCAGGGCGCTGGAGCTATTTTTCTGGGGATACGTCCTCCAGCTCAACTTTGGAAATCTCCAAGAGTATCTACAAGGGCGCTCGGGAAATTGGATCTACGCATTTCACGTGCTCCAATGTATCGGTGTTGGCTTGATCGCACTGATCTTGATCTCGGGATTAAGGAAGGCGGTGGGGAAATTTTCGCTACAGGTGTGGTACATTGCGGCAGTGGTCGTCACGATGGGGCTGTATGGTTGGCTAAAAGGAATTCCTGAGGGTGCTTTCGTGCCCCATGGCTGGCCTGATCTATTTCAAAACCCTCTGAAGGGGCCTAGATCTGTATTTCCGATCGCTCCGTGGTTGGGATTCGCGTTTCTCGGCGGTGCGATGGGTGCATATCTTCGCTCGATGGAGTTCAAGCCAATCACTTGGAAGTCCTGCCTGTGGTTTTTCTACATCGCTGTTGCTCTACAAATTATCAGTTTCATTACTTACGTCTCTCCACTGCCACAGGAGTTTTCCTCCGGCATTCAGTGGTTCGTGCAGAGGGCATCACAGGTCGCTGTTTTCCTCGGTATTCTTCGCTTAGTGGAAATTAAATTCGGTATCGGCGTGGAGTGGATGCTGCGTGTGGGCAGAGAGACTTTCGCGATCTATATCCTCCATGTGATCGTACTCTACGGGGGGATTTTCGGATTCGGGATAAAAACTTACTACGCCGATTCGCTAAATGCGTGGCAGGCGATCTTGGGAGCCGCCCTGTTTCTCGCGGTGTTCATTGTTCATGCACAATGGTGGAATTCTTGGAAAATGAAGAGAAGGCGAGAAAAGAGTGTTGGAGCCAAAACTGCCTAATGTGTAACCTCTAAGGCCTCAAGGGATGAGCTTTAAAAAGCAACGGACAATCCACCGTGAGCATGGAACGTATTAAGAAAAAGCTGATGATATTAGGAAGAATACTCAGTTTCCTGGGTTTGTCGGGCTGTGTCTCGACGACGACAGGCGTGGAAAAGATCGAGGAAGTCCGCGAGGGCACGGCGAACCCGAAGCTTTCAGTCCTTTTCATCGGAAACAGCTACAGCTTCGGAGCGCCTCGTGAGTTTTCTAGGTTAGCTCGCTCTAAGGGTAAAAAAGTTAGTGTAAAGCAATCGACCATCGGCGGCTGGTCGCTTGAGAAACACATGACCGAGCCAAAGACTCTAAAGAAACTACACAGCCAGCAGTGGGATGTGGTGGTGATCCAAGATCATTCGCTGAATCCCGGTAGCGAAGAAGAAAACCGACGTGAAGTGATGGATCCGGGAGTGAAATTTTTCACCGATGAGGCGCGTTCGATGGGTGCAATGCCGCTTCTATACCAAACGTGGGGTCGGCGGGATGGCTTTTCTTCGCAGGGGAAGGATTTTTACGAAATGAACGCACGAGTGAGGGATGGCTACCGCAAGGCCTCATCTCGTGCGGGATACGTCGGTATCGTGCCGGTGGGAGATGCTTGGGAGCGTGAATTCAAGGCAGGTAGGGGTACTGAGCTTTATCACGAAGACGGCAGCCATCCGAGTGCTGCAGGCGACAAAGTCACAGCGAAGGAGTTTTACCGGGTGATCTTCGGGGAGGAGTGATTCTCACAAAAAAACAAATGTCCGATCCCACTCTCAGACTCTTTGATCAACTCGCTGAGAAGGAGCAACAGGCTTTATCGAAAGCATTTGATACGCGGCATGTAACAATAGCGGCGTGCGGAGATCTGTTGAAGAACACTGTGAAAACTCTTAGAGATCGTGGATGGACAACTCACGAGCCAATTTGGAATGCCGCACTCTTCCTGAACACAGTTAGTTATGACCTATCGATTTGCATGATCGATTTGGTTTATGAACGAGACATTTGGAAGCGCCGCTATATCGCAAGGTCATTGGCTTTGCTGCTTTTTGAGATCGGCGAAGACATAACGACAGTTTTTGGGCGACAATTTCGGCAGGCAGCTACAACTTTGGGAGTTTCCAAAGACCAACTGAATGCCATCGGTGATGAGACGAAGAAATTTTCAGTTTTTTGGAACGATCATCGAAAGTTGCTCAAAGAGATAAGAACAGTTGCATCAGCCCATAGGGATCATGATGCCATTGTACTTCACGAATCTATCGATGGTATCGACCTATTTAATCTTCTCGGATTGGCAGTAAAACTAGGATCTTTGACTAACTCTCTCGGTGCGGCGACTCAGCAGGTCGTGAATTTCACCTCCGAAATCACACCACCAGAATTGAATTAGATGTAACTAAATAAAGTCACCGAGAAAACAGTCTTTTTAAGTTCCATCTCCACCCCAGGGCAGCGATTGCTGTAAAATGAAAAAGCGGACTACCCGTTGAGGTAGCCCGCTTTTGTGAATTTCAATGAAAAGCCGGCCAGAGGCACGGCTCTCCGTAATTAGATGCCTTTCTTGACGACGTCGTCGAGGAGGTCGATGACGCGGTTGGAGTAACCCCACTCGTTGTCATACCAGCTGACCAACTTGAAGAAGGTGCTGTTGAGCTCGATCGAGGAACCTGCATCGTAGATGGAGGAAGCAGGATCGTGGATGAAGTCGGTGGAAACCACTTCGTCGGTGGTGTAGTTCAAGATGCCTTTGAGGTAAGTCTCGGAAGCGTTCTTGAGCGCTGCGTTGATTTCTTCGAGGGAAGTTTCCTTCTCGGTTTTGACGGTGAGGTCGACACAGGAGACAGTCGGCGTAGGAACGCGGAATGCCATACCGGTGAGCTTGCCTTTCACTTCTGGGCAAACGAGTGCAACTGCTTTCGCGGCACCTGTGGTGGAAGGGATGATGTTGATCGCAGCGGAACGTCCACCTTTCCAGTCCTTCTTGGATGGGCCGTCGACGGTTTTTTGCGTAGCGGTGTAGGCGTGGATGGTGGTCATGAGACCTTCCTTGATGCCGAAACCTTCCTTGAGGAGAACGTGCACAAGCGGAGCAAGGCAGTTCGTGGTGCAGGAAGCGTTGGAGATGATGTGATGCTTGGAGGCGTCGTAGTCGCCGTCGTTCACGCCTTGCACGAAGGTGTGGACGTCGTCGCCTTTGCCTGGAGCGGAGAGGATGACTTTTTTCGCACCGGCAGTGATGTGGCCTTGTGCGAGTTTGTCTTCGACGAAAAGTCCGGTGGACTCGATGACGATGTCTACGCCGAGCTCTTTCCAAGGAAGACCTTCTGGAGTGCGAGCGGAGACGACTTTGATTTCGTGGCCGTTGACGACGATGATGTCATCTTCTTCGAGTTCAGGAGAAGATTTCTTAGAGGAGACTTCACCGGCGAATTTGCCTTGGGTGGAGTCATACTTGAGAAGGTAAGCGAGGTTGTCGGCTGGGACGAGGTCGCCTACAGCGGCAACTTTGAATGTGGTGCCGAGGTGGCCTTGTTCGACGAGTGCACGGAAAACGAGGCGTCCGATGCGTCCGAAACCGTTGATGGCGATGGTGGTCATGATATTTCTATTTGATTAGCCGTTAGCCGGATTTTCCGGTAAGGCGGCGGGATTGTGCATGGTTGCCTCTGGGCGTCAACACCTCGCTGAGGTAGCTTAAACCCTGCCATATTTACCGATTTATGATGAAAAAATGACTTTGTAGGCGTGATTTTCTTCAAGAATACGTGAACGCAGGCCGAGGGAATCCAGATGAGCTTCGTAAGGAAGCTGGCGGTTTGCCACGATGTAGAGGGTGCCACCACGCGTTAAAGAGGCGGCGGCCGTGGTGAGGAAGGCTTTGCCGAGGTCGAGGTCTTTTGCCTGAGCGGTATGGAAAGGAGGGTTGGTGATGATGTGGTCGTATTTCTCAGGCAGCCCAGCGGTAACATCGTGCCAATGGAAGGTGGCTTTTTCTGGGAGGTTCTGGCGGGCACAATCAAGAGCCCGTGAGTCTGCCTCGAAAAGATCGATGCGCTCAATACGCGTGGATTTTTCCAAAGCCCTTTTACTCAGGTAGCCCCAACCCGCCCCTAAATCGGCAACGTTTCCACGAAGCGATGCGGGGAGGTGTGCCGCGAGGAGTTCGGAGCCAGCATCAATGCGACCCGAACTAAATACGCCCGGCTGGGTGAAAAAATCGGTGCCGGGAATTTCGTGAAACCCATTGAGACCACGCCATTCTTCTAATAACTCCGAGTTCCACGGAGTTTCATTAGAGACGACAAAGGCACGGCATTTGTTTTTCGAAAAGGATGATAGCAGTGGCGTCGCGCGGGAGATTTCCTTTTCGTAACGCGAAGCGCCTGCAGAGTTAGCGAGAGCGGTGATAATGACGCCACCGAGTGCGAGCAAATCGTGAGCGCGTGCAAAACCCGCAAGGATCTCGTCCTTGGATTTTCCCGGGAGGAAAAGAATGGTGGAGAAACTACCGGATGGCTGATCGGTGAGCGCCATCCCGGCGGCTACGCATTTCTCGGCGATCGGCTTGAGAGGCTGCCATGCGGTGAGCGGTGGCAATTCGGCATGTGGTTCTGCGCCGAGGAAGAGAATTTCTCCGGACGGCGGGCTTTGATCTCGGTAGGCGAGAAGAAGAGATTCTAACGCTGGGTTCATCGCAGAAGCTTCTCCAGCTCCGCCTCGATGATTTTTTCGCACTCAATGATCTGCTGCAAGCGGCGGCTTTTCGCCTCCTCCGCCATCTGCTCAAGGGCGTCGATATCATAGAGATAGACTTCTTCGATTTCGCCGACGGCGGTATCGATGTCACGAGGAACGGCGATATCAATGAGGAACAGCGGCCTATATTTTCTGGCACGACGGACGGATTCGATTTCCTCCGCGTGGATGATCGTGTGTGGCGCACCGGTAGATGAAATGACGACATCAACATCTTTAAGAACCGGCAACCAATCGTCGAAACGCACCGCGCGGCCTTTCATTTCAGCGGCGAGTTCGATCGCTCGATCGTGCGTGCGGTTAGCGACGATAACCGATTTCGCACCACGTGAAACCAGCGCCTGCGCTGTAAGACGGCTCATCTCCCCTGCCCCAAGCACCATGACTTCACTATGTTTCAGGTGCCCGAAAATCTTCTCCGCAAGCTCCACCGCAACATTTCCGATTGAGGTTGAGCCCTCTTGGATGGATGTCTGTGTGCGGACTTTTTTGCCGACGCTAAACGCCTTTTGAAAGAGTTTGTTGAGCATCCCGCCAGTTGTCCCAGCGGCGTGGGCGGCGCTATAGGCCTGCTTCACTTGGCCGAAGATCTCGGTTTCACCAAGCAGCATGGAGTCGAGCCCGCTGACGACTTTGCAAAGGTGACGCGCGGCCTCTGCCTTCTCATGGCGGTAAAACGGCTCTTCGTGGCCATGGACTTTCTCAGCAAGGCAATGCTCAAGCTTCCGCATTGCGGCGGGGGCGCTTTCTGCCGCGAGGTAAAACTCCGTCCGGTTGCAGGTGGAGACGACCACTCCCTCAGGTGCTCCCACCATTTCAAGAAGGTTTTGAGATGCCTCGCCAAGCTTCGTATTTCCCACAGCGAAACGCTCACGCACCTCAACAGGCGCGGTTTTGTGATTCAGTCCCAGGCAAACAAGTTCCATCAGACAAATGCAAATACCACGAGGGACAGAACAAACAGGGCAACCGCGCCCAAGGAAAAACGCCGCCCGGTCATACCGCGCACGCGCTTCACGACCATTAGCGCGACGTATGCACTCCACACTCCTGTCGCCACAAAAACATGCTTCCACGCGCCGGCACTTTCATGCGGCATGAGTATCCCCGCAATGAGGCCGATGGTCAGGAGAATCATCCCGATCCAAAGAAGTCGCTCTAAGGAAACCAACAACTCGCGCACAGGCGGAAGGTTTTTGAACAACCCTCCTTTCAGATCGTGCCCCTTAAGTTGCCTATCGAGCACTAGGAACATCACGCCGGCCACTGCTGCAAGAGCGAGTGCGCCGTAGGCGAGAACCGACATCGCTGCATGGGTTTCTCCCCAAGGCGTCGTATCAGTGATCCTCGGCGGATTGGCTGCCAACCTACCGGGAAGCAGCGCGAAGCCTTGAAAAATAGCTACTAAAGGCGCGGTAAATACCCCGAGCAGGGAGATGCGATACATCGGGCCCACCAAAAGATAAAAGAGCGTCAGTGACCACGCGAGGTAGACAGAAATTTCACCAATGCTGCGCAACGGGCAAGCGGCCCTCATTTCCCCACGAATACCTAGATAGCCTAGTTGGCAGAGGAAAACGCCAATCATCCACCAAGCCGTCCAAGGACTGCGGCGACCATGGCGCAAGACCGCTAGCCCACCGGCACCAGCCATGAGGGCGAGAAATGTCGCAACGATGATCAACCAACGATCCACGGCCTTTCAATCGCTGCTAAGGGTGGAAGTTGCAAGTACCTAGCATTATAAAAGGCATTACTTCTCGCCAGATTCAGAGGAATCATCCTGCAGTTTTTTATGCTGTACGTAAGACCGGAGTATCAATCCAGCACCGCCGGCCATCATAAGGAGCAGAAGTAGCAAGTGGCTAACTTTAATATCCATCTGGAAGCGAGTGCGCGAGATGATCTCGACGATGATGAATACGATTCCGAGGCCAGTGAGACCCCATGCCCATTTCTTCGTAGCATCGTAGAAAAGTATGATAATACCGAGGAAGAAGGGGGTAAAAATCAAGCCGTTGGAAAGAGTGCCACCCATGCCACGACCGCGCATCATGCCAGAAAAGACGCCTCCTCCGTGGCCAGCTACGATGCGGACGGAATCGAGGAACAAGTAAGCTCCAAAGCCTAGAAGAAAGAGTCCTAGCCCCCATATAAAGAGGCTTTCTCCGCCTTGTGTGCCACCTGGTTTCATCACTAGGTAGAATTGCGCGATCAGTGAATGATGCAAGCAAAGATGCTTTCCGCTGATGGCCTAAGCAGAATTTGTAAAACTAGAATTCTCCGAATCCTTAATCAAGGTGCCTCCGCAAATGTCTTCGCATTGTCACGCAGCTGCACTTCACGCGTCTTCCATGGATCGACTCCCTTTTGCGTAAACACCGCGATTCCGATCACTCCGACGTTCCGTGTATCACCGTGCTTCAGGTTTGCGTAGGAGCCCGACACACTGGAAAACTCAAACTTCGCGACTTTGCTGCTACTCGTCCGAAAGCCTTCTATCTCAAGACTCTTTCCTGGCGCTACGACGTAGCCGCGCTTGGAAAATGAAGCCGTTTTCCCATCCTGCACGTCCAGTCCATCCACGCTCGTCACGATCTCTAGATCACTCTTACTGAGGTTTTTCACGACAATGGAATAATTTCCGCCCTTGTTGCCTGCAACCAAACGCCTGCCCCACCCATTTTCCTTATAGGCGGGTAGATAGCCGAAACCACCCTTAATCCCCCACTCCACTAAACCACCAGCCGCTCTCTGCAAGGCACCCACACGGTTCGCATTACCGATGGCATTGATCCCCTCCTTGTCATTGTAGAAAATCGCATCGACTCCGTTCGGCTTAGAGGAACTACGGACGTAATAAGTCCTACTCATCCTCGATTCTTTTTCGTCACCCCAACCCGTGGCGAGTCCGGGGCGTTCAGGATTATTGAGAAGAGCATCGATATTGTTTCTATCGATCGAATTATCCCCTGATCTTAAACCCGCAGTTACGATATTTTCTGCCGATGATGATGCATTTGGAATACCCGGTATTCTAGTGCTTGGAGGCGCACATGAGCTTGCGAAAATAGCGAAGAGGATAACTCCCAACGGCAATACGGCTTTCAGTTTCATAGTGCTAGAAAAACAGCATTTAAATTTCAGCGCGTCAATTCTAAATGCACTTTTTCCAGCATTTGAGTTGCGGTTTTTCTAGCATCTGGCATTTTGTCTGAGTGAAACGATTTGAAAACGGCCAGATCACTCGCCGCGAGCGACAGGTGATGGACATCCTTTTCCGTAAAGGGAAATGCACAGCGGAGGAAGTCCTAGAGGAATTGCCCGATCCGCCGAGCTACTCCGCCGTGCGCGCCTTGCTCTCGACCCTCGAACAAAAAGAACTCGTCACCCACGCCAAAGATTCGCGCCGCTATGTATATAGTGCCGCAGTGCCAGAAAAGCAGGCGAAGCGCACCGCCTTGAAACAACTCATGGCCACCTTCTTCGATGACAGCCCGGAGAAACTCGTCGCCTCCCTGCTCGATCCAAAAGACCAAAACCTCTCCAAAGACGAGATCTCCCGCATCAGGAAACTCATCGACGGAGACGAAGGAAAATGAAAACCTCATCTCGGAAATGATCGCGCTCGTTACCTTTTCAATCATCGCCGCCGGGCTAGTTCTGCTCGCCGGGCGCAAGGACGCCGCACGCGATCCACGGCTGACATTCTCCCTATTGATGCTGATGGCTCTTCTTCCATTGATCGGCCTCTTCCTCCCGAAAATCGAAATCCTTCCCACACAAGCCACATCAGCGGGCACTTCTACTTTCCCATGGGCAACCGTTCTCACCGCCATCTGGGCGACCGGTTTCCTCTTCTGCATCGCAAGACTCGCATGGGCAGCAATTGGCCTGAGCCGATGGAGCAAAATCGGAACTCACCTAGAAACTATCGAAGACGTCACCGTCCTTGAACTCCCGGGACTCCGTGGCCCCGTGGCTGCAGGCATTTTCAAGAAAGTCATTTTCGTCCCTGTGTCTTGGAAATCTTGGCCAGAAGATCAGCGAAAAATGGTGCTCGCTCACGAACTCGCCCACCACCGCCGCCGCGATCCTCTCTGGCGTCTCTGCACAGAACTCGCTCGCGCCGCACACTGGTATCATCCCCTCGCTCACTGGATGGCGAAGCGTTTCACCCTCCAGTGCGAATACGCCTGCGATGAATCCGTCATCCGACAAGGCACCAATGCCAAACGCTACGCAACCCTCCTCTGCGACTTCGCGGAAAATCGCCCACATTCTCCCTTCGCCCTCGCCATGGCAGATTCATCGTCATTAGAAAAACGAGTCGGCCGCATGTTCCAACCCACTGGCCGCAATAGCTTCCTCACTTTTGTTATACTTGGCATCTTCGGAGCAATCTCGGCCTGCGCACTTGCAATGCTAGACAATCAGCAACCTCAGATACCCGACGCTGAAATCCAGTTGCGTATGACTGCAAATCCTTTTCCGGGAGAGCACTAGGACTCATCGCCAATGAGATTTTCAGGATTCCAAATCCCTTTCATCGTAATCCTCGTCTTGTGCCTAACCGGGTGCTTGCTCGAGACCGAGACAGCCATCACACCAGACACCAAGGTGGATCCTCGCCTAGAGGGAGTCTGGCAGATCACCCCAAAGCTTCCTCATGAAATACGGGGAGACCGGGACGAAGACGATATCGGAGTTTATGGATACATCATTATCACTCCCCTCAAGAATGCCAACGGACCCAATGATCCTGCATCCTATAAAGCTTTGGCATTCGATAGCTTCGAAGATGACAGCCCAAGTAAGTTTCCTGAAATGATAATTTCAACCAGGAATCACAAAGGACGTGACCTCCTCCTCGTCCGCCTTGCCGACTATGAAAAAGAAGATGAGGGATTAGCTTTTAAGAATTGGATTCTCGACTACGAGTTCAATCAGAATGGAGAGTTATTTCTACGCTTTTGGTTCGTTGAAGACTTTGACGAACTACAAAAAGCGCACCCCATGAAATTCGAAAACTCTGGAGAACCTTTCGCTCCGATCACATTGAAGGGTGATGAAGGCTCATTACTTGAATTCTACACAGATCCAAAAGTGCGAGCGCTACTTTCAAGCATGGGCAAATACCGCATGCTCGTCCCTCAAGTGATCAGCAGCAACGAGTAGCAGGTGGCAGTGAGTCGAGGCTCCCATGTCAAACGCAGCGAAACCTTTTCCAGGCGAGCCCTGAATTTACTCTGTCATCGTTCGCCAGATTCGAAGTAAGCCTCTCGTTCAAGGCGTATTTGCTCTTCTGGATCGATCCCGATTTCCTTGGCCAGTCGGTAGGCCTTTTCTGGATCGCCTCCATAGATGGTATTCACTCCATACCATAGAAACTCATCTCTCTCTGCGTTGGGCGGCATGAAGCTCGCAAACCAACGTAATCCTTCCGGGTTCTGAATGGCACGATGATCATCAAATCTACCTTTCAGGCTATCGAAGATAAGTTGTTTTTCAAAAGAGGTCATCTCCAAGCTCTCCAACCACTCTCGAGAGCCACCAGTTGGTGAATATGGATCAATGGATCGTTGGAAAAGAAATGAGAGAACCCATTTGAATTGTTCACGCCTCGCACTCAGGCGTTCGCGGGCAGCGTCAAAAAATGCAGCGAGTTCGTCTGTTGTTTCCAAACCGTAGACGGACGTCTGAAGCGTCGATTGCTGGTGTGCGTCCGGTAGTTTTCCGATAGTATCCAATGCTAATATTGGATCTGATTTTGCAACCTCTTTGAGGAGCTGACCCTTCCAGTCCTCGTTAAGAGCCTTTGTTGTATTCTCAAGGCTCCACATTGAGTCCAGCGCAAGCTGTGGGTTATCGGCTGCCATCCGTGCGAGAATATATCTCACCATCTGACCATCAGGAATTTGGTTTTCGTTGAACAACTTGTTCCATCCCTCGCTCTCCAAAGCGTGGCGAAGCGCTCGGGATGGATCAGCATTGACCAAGGCTAACATACATAGATTTGCCGCCGCATGCTGCCTGGGCCATACCTTTTTCAATTCCTGAGATTCGTAGACGGACTCCATCAGGGCTTGGATCCCATCGAGATCAAGTTGTATGATTTGCTGTAAAGCTTCCCGTTGATTTAAGTCCGCCCCGGGCCCTATTCCGCTCAGCCCAGATTTGCTGTTCAGGATGCTAGATAAAAGCGTTTCATAAACTTCGGAGGGCTTCGCTCCGGCTGATCGCCTTTCATACTTCATACGATAAGAAGAGCCTTCCTCTTGGTCTTCTCGGGTCGAAACCTTCATCATTTGCTTTGTACGCTTTGCTTCGTATTCGCGTTCGAGATTTTCGATACGATTCCCCTGCACTTTGCCGGCAATCACCGCAACGCAAAGAATCACAAAACAAGCTATCAGAGTTTTCATGGCACGTATTGGTATAGGCACGGTGAAAATTTCATTCCGAGAACTGAGGCTTGGAAAGCAGGCTCCTTAATTTACCGGATCTTTCTTCTCCGAGTCTATCCCCAGCGATTTCCAGTAATCCCAAAATCACATCATCACTGAGGCCAAGCTCTCCACTCTTCAGCATCGTCTCGAAAATTGGATCTGAGCTATTGCCGTATGAATTCACCGTTTTACCCAAGGCCTTCCCCACCCTCAGATCGATATCCTCTGTGACCTGTGTAGCCATCCAGTCTCGGTATTCGAAAATCGCCTTACCTAAAGCGTCTGGCTTGTTACTGGCATTTCCGAGATGCCATCTACCTAGATTTAAGAAGATTGCTTCAGCTTCAGATGGACTGAAATGGTATTTCTCAAGCAAGACATCAGCACTATCGAATTTGTTCTCTTTAAAACGAACACCCACCAAGTATCCCAAGGCTTCATTTGCCTCCTGCTCAGGAAGCAATTCACGTACGGCTTGGATGTAACCCGTAGCCTCCGTTCGTAGGCTGTGCTCACGCGATCTTACAAGTTGCTCAAAACTCCATTTAGTCTGCTGATCTGTCAGTGGTCGCAAAACATTCGTTGCGTCAGATGGAGCCGTAAAAATCAATCCATACGCGAGCACCTTGCGCATTTCGGCTTCCAACTGCCCGTTAGCACGGCGATCAGATAGATCCAGAGAACGGATAAACTCGATGTGATTGGTGAACCACACCAGTGCCCTGGGTGCATCTTTGACCGAGAGCCTTTCAAGGTTGTAACTCAGAAGATCCTCAAGCCTGTTTGTCTTTATATAATCTTGTGGCACATCATTCCTCAGAAGGTTCAGAACTATCTCGGGGTCTCTATCTTTCAGAACTCTCGATATCTCGCGGAACACCGTGGATCGGTCTGCCGAGGACATGTCGCTTGCTACCGTTTCTTTGATGAGCCGAATGAGCTCTTCACTTCCAAGGCTTTGGATGTAGTCATTCGCGCTGAGGTAACGTGGCAGATCATAATTTTGCGAATTTAGATCACGTCCCAACCGCTCCAGTAACGAAGTGCCGCTGGCTCCATTTGACGACCTTGAGGAGACCCTAACTTGCTCTGAATTTAACGATCCTTCTGAGATGCTGATTTCTAGGCGATTGATTGAAATCTGCTGTTGGGCAAGCGGTATGCCACAGAGCAAAGTAGTAGTGGCGATTGCAGCGATGGTGGTTTTTTTCATAGCAAATGCAGTGGTGGATACCCCGAGGGAAGAAAGGGATCCGAGTGCGGGCGCTAGTAAGATGGGCGAGGCTTTGCTCATCTCCGTAGCGAGACATGTTGTCAGTAAGCCAACAGAAAGTGAGACTCCTTTTCGGCTAAGCGATAGGTGGAGCTTCTCCAAAGCACGACGTGATTGTTTTTGGACGGCTGCCGCGGATTTCCCCAAGCGTCTTGCGATTTCTGGAAAAGTCAGCTCGTTTACAAAATGCAACAGGATCACATTGCGATCCGCATCCGATAAATGATCAATTGCTGTGTCCAAGTGAGGCAAAGCATCTTTCCAGAGTGATTCACCAGTATCTGCCACGTTGCTAGAATCATTCATGAGCCCTTGTTTTTTTCGTTGGTGCCGCAGCTCGGTTCTTCGTACTGAGCGAGCTTCTAAAATTGTTGCATGATGCAACCAAGCAACGACCGGAGCCTTCTTTCGCGCGACCTGTGCTGCTTTCTTTGCCAGAGCCAGTAAAACTCGCTGACTTACATCTTCTGCCAGCGCCCGGTCTTCCACAGTCCTCATCGCCGTATGGAAAATCAGTCCCGAATACCGACGAGTAAGCGTCTGGAATGCACGTTCGTCACGTGATGTGGCAAACAACTTGAGTAAGGCTTCGTCTGATTGGGTTAACTCCATATCTACCCCAATACTGCCAGTTATCCGCCAAAGCGGACAATTATTTAGACTCAAATTACCACAGAGCTATCAACTTCAGTAAGATTCGAACGGAGATACAATCCAATCAAATCCCAGCTCTTCAGTTCCGGAGCCTATTTCTACGAATTTCGTTTTTATTACAATACTTGGAACACGCTCATCCGGTTGTGGCTCATCGGAAAATGGATCGTAGTCTCGATCTTCACTCGTCACTTCTTCAATTTGAGCACGAGGCTCCTTTGCTGCGCGATTTTGAAAATAACGTGCGCACGTTGAGAAAACGGTAGTGATTACTACTGCCACTAGAAGCACAGGCATAATCGGATCAGGAAAAGGCATTCGTCCTTTCATGGCCTCAATAGGACAGTTTTTTGCACTAAAAGTCACGGAGAGTTCCTAGCGGAAAATTAACCTGGCGGACGCGACACCCAAGGGGGCACACCGTCCACTTCACTCACAACTCCACACGCTCCAGCCACTTCTCACGCTTAAACCATGTCTCTTGGCGTTTCGCATACTGGCGTGTGGCAAAAATGATGAGCTCCTGACATTCATCCCGGGAAATTTCTCCTGCGAGGAGACGTCGGATCTCACCAACTCCAATGGCTTTTTCCCAGTTACCATGAATCCCTTCGAGTGCCGCGACTTCCTCAATGGCTCCCTCGGAAAGCATTTGCTGAGTCCGCTGGGCGATTCGTGAATGCAATTCAGGCCGATCCCGAACCAGCCAGTAACCTTTGAGGGAACATTCACGCTCACGGGTTTTCTTTTCCCAGCCATCACGAAGCTCGGAAACCTTTTCTCCGGTGAGCAGGCAAATTTCTAGCGAACGGGAGACGAAACGCCGGTTCGTGCGGCTAACTTGGACGGCCTCTACGGGATCGAGTTTTTCCAAATCCACCAGAAGATCCTCCAACGGACGTGCATCCATTTCTAGGCGGAGATCCGCATCGCCCTTCGGCAATGGTGATGCTCCGTGAGTGAGAAATTTCAGATACAATCCCGAGCCACCAACGACAATTGGAGTCTTCCCCCTGCCCTGGATTTCGGAAATCACCGGCTGTGCCATTTCGAAGAAACGTCCAGCATCGCACTTCTCACCCGGTTCAAGTACGCCGAAGAGGTGGTGAGGTAATTGTATTTTCTCCTCATCGGAAGGAGCCGCACTGATAATTTCGATACCTCTAAAAAGCTGGAAGGCATCACCGTTAACGATTTCGCCATCGTGCTCAGCGGCAAGCTGCAGTGCGTAGGAGGTTTTCCCAGAGGCCGTCGCGCCGCATACGTAGATAGGCTCGGGCGAAGAATCAGATTTCACCACGAGCGTCTTTTTCGAGCTGGATACGGTCTTCGAGGTTACGCGCCTTCACCCGGTGGTTTCGTTTGTGCCAGCGCTCGGTGGCCATCTGGCGTTTTTTTGCACGTTTTTGTAGCGCGGCAATTTCCTCATCGAGATTGAGGAAAGACTCATAGCGCGCAGGATCGAGCTTACCGCTCTCTACTGCCTCTCGAATCGCACAGCCCTTGTCAGTGCCGTGGCTGCAATCGGAAAATTTGCACTGGGACGCAAGATCAGCGACGTCCTCGAAACTCGCGCGGAGGATGTTTTCATCCATCCACATCTGGATTTCGCGCATCCCCGGGTTATCGATGAGCATTCCACCGCTATCGAGCGGCACAAGCTCGCGGCAGGTAGTGGTATGGCGACCCTTGCCGGTCGTCTCGTTGACCTCGCTAGTCCACTGCCACTCGTCGCCGTATAGTTGATTGACGAGTGTGGATTTTCCCACGCCGCTGGAACCTACAATACACATCGTAATTCCCTTTCCGAGATGCGAGCGTATTGCCTTCAGCCCCTCCCCCTTCAGTGCGGAGGTAATGTGAACGGTAGCGTCCGGAGAGAGGGCGGAGATTTCGGAGGCAGCCGTTTCGAGCTCCTCCTTGGTGAAAAGATCGGATTTATTCAACAGCACCACAGCCTTCGCGCCGCTACGATTGATGAGGGTAAAATACCGCTCCATGCGGCGGAGATTGTAGTCCGAGCCAGCATCAGTAACGACCGTCACGACATCGATGTTCGCGCCAATAACCTGCGCCTGACTGCTATTTCCCGGCATCTTTCTGGAAAATACCGTGCGCCTTGGTAATTGGTGCCGAATGATATGTGGGGTGTTTTCATCACCCATCTCGATCGCTACCCAATCGCCCACCGCCGGCAGATCCGAATCGATGGCAGCAGCATTCCAGAGGCGACCGCAGAGGATGGTATCGATCTCCTCTCCGTCTTCCAGTAGGGCTGAGAAATTGATTGAGGTCTCGCGGATCAGGCGCGCCGGGACGAGGCCTTTCCCGGCGAGAGGGGCAAAGGCAGCTTCGAGTTCTGGCGTCCAGCCGAGTTCCTTGAGGGTCATGCGTGGCGAGAAGGTAATGCCATTCCATTTAGTTATCGAGAATTTCCCGCCCTGAATGAGGACACGAAAAAGGGCGGAGCATTTCTGCCCCGCCCTTCGGTTTGATTTTGAGGATTCGCTTCGGAGACTTTCCTGAAATTGAAGCGGAATCGGCAGACGCTCAGAGGTTTCTGCCGATGCCGCACCAGTAAGGAGGCATCTTTCTGCGCATCCTGATGTTATATCCGGAACTGCCAGAGTCCTTCCGTCTCGCGATCGCGCCATGCGGGTCTGCGAGAGATCGGATCTTGGAGTGTCCTGATTGCTTTCCGTCCGCCTGCAAATAAGAAGGAATCGCAATCGATGACAACCACATCGAGACCCATGTAATAGGTGTCGTTAAGGGTAGTCACGGATTCTGCTCCGAAAACACCGGCGAGGTGTTCTTGCAGCAGCGACGCTTCTTTTTTGCCGAGGAAAAGGAATGCCGGGGTTTCCCCGTCGTTACTTTTCGAGCGAACAAGACCAGATATAGCTTCGACATCCCATAAATCTGACATGGTCAGATCAGGGGTGACGGTTGCCACATCCGGCAGCGGTCCATGTTGTTGTGTAATGTTCATTTTTGTTTCGAGCAGTTCTTCTGTTCTAATACTCATGTTTTCTTAAGCACCCGGCGTGCCAGCGGTGAGCTGCGGCGTTCCGGTGCATGAGACCGATTACTACGCAGAGACTCCCGCCGATTTTTCACCGGGCGTCGGGACTAACGCCCAGTACCAGGATTCTGTCTACAGCTGTTTCGTTTCATTTCCGCCACAGACGCTTAAAACGCCGTTTGACGGCATCCTACAAACTGAGGATGTTTTTTTTGCTCCCAAAGAATACACTTCCTGCGCCCGTTATCATAGGCAACCCAATCCTCCTTCCCGAAAATCCATGCTAGTTCCTTGCCCCCATTGCAATACCGACCTTGATGCCTCGCCGGATCACTACGGTCAGACCGTCCAGTGCCCAGCGTGTAGTGGTCGTCTCCAGATTCCCGCCGCAGCAGACGAGCCAACAACAACCGATCCCTCCGGCACGGCTCGCCCACAACGTTCCGGCTGGGAGGAAACCGATCATGCCAACGTTAATTTTGGAAAAAGCCTCCTCATCGGCGGCGCCATCACTGTCGTATTCCTCGGCGCACTGATTCCTTTCAAGGATAGCTTCGGAGCTATTTTCATTGATCGCGGATGGGTCAACTGGGCGGAAACCTTCCTCTTCATCTGGGGCATGACCATCCTCTTCATGAAACTGAAGAAAAATCAGCACCAAGAACGCGCCACACTTCTTGAACTTTTTCCCGCCCGCATCGGATCAGAAATCCACCGCGAAAACGTCGGCGAGTTCATCGACAACGTCTACGGCACCCCACTCAGTCTGCGCGATAGCCTTTTTGTCAACCGCATCCGCAAAGCCCTCGAACTCTTCGAAAAACGCGGCGACAACACCGAGGTCGCAGCTTACCTCTCCACCCAGTCCGACATCGATGCGAACCGCTCCTCAGGCTCCTACTCGCTCCTGAAAGTCTTCCTATGGGCCATCCCCATCCTCGGCTTCATCGGCACCGTCATGGGTCTCTCCACCGCCGTTGGATCGCTTGCCATGGGTGACAACGCCGATCCGGAAGCACTGAAGCAATCCATCAACAGCCTCACCGGCGGCCTCGGCATTGCCTTCGACACCACATTGCTCGGACTCATCCTCTCCATGCTGATGAGCTTCCCCATGGCTGCCGTGCAGAAAAAGGAAGACGAGACACTCACACTCATCGACGCGTTCACGACCGAAAAGCTTCTACCCAAGCTCAACGATAGCAAAAACCCAGTCTCTGATAGTTTACTAGAGCAGGCCGACAGTATCCCCCAGCTTGTCGCATCACTCGCCCGCGCCCACGAGACCTTCCTCGTGAACCTCAACGAATCCACCCGCCAGCTGAAGGAAAGTGGGAAGTCCATGGAAGATCGGCTCAACAAGCACCAGGAAGTCGTTCAAACAAACTTCACCACCGCCGTAGAAAAGCTCTCCGATACCAGCGGCGAAGTCTTCATCAAATCCCACACCGAGCTAGCCAAGACCTTCGACAAAATCGCCAACGGCATCGACCTCATCAACCACGCCCTCCGCGATCTCGGTCAAAACAAGATTCCAGACAGCGCCAAAAGGAAGAAAGGCTTCTTCAGCAGGTAACACACTTACCGACCCATGCCCAAGCGCAGAACCAGCAATGACGAGGGAGTTTCCCTCTTCCCATTCATGAGCATCTTGGCATGCCTCATTGGCATCCTCACGCTCATGATCAGCGTCACTATGCAGCTGAAGCAAATGGACAATGCAGGGCGCACCGAAGAAGAAAAAGCACGTGCCATCGAAAATCGCGACCTCATCAAGGAGGAGAAAAAGCTCGAAGAAGAAAACGCCAATCTCGAGAAAAAACTCGAACGCGAAAATGCCGCCGCCTTGGAGCTAGCCAAACTCGAAGATCGAAAAATTATCCTCCGCACTCAGTTAGATGAAGCGCAAAAGGATCCGAAACAAACAGATGCGGAACTCCAAAAACTCATCGAGCAACTGAAACAAGAAACCGTTGCTTTGAAAAACGCGCGACCTCCTCTCGACCAACGGCTGAAAGAACTCAAAGCGGAACTAGCGAAACGCAAAGACCCTCCAAAACCCGTAGAGTCAGTAGTCATCAAACCCGGCGGAACTGGCATCAGCGCAGCGAGCAGGCTGTTTTTTGTAGAGTGTAACTCTTCCGGCGCCGTCATCCTTTCTGGAAAACACTCCTCAAAAAACATCGCTACCGACGCCATTTCAAAAAGCACCGATTACAAATCGTTTCTCGAAGAAGTGAAACGCACGCGGGACTCCATGGTTCTCTTTCTTGTCCGTAGATCCGGCAACAATGCCTACCGCTGGGCTGCAGGTATCGCGGAATCTGAATTCGAAGTCCTTATCGGTAAACTTCCCGTCCCTAACGACGGAAAGATCGACCTATCACTTTTCCAAGAATAACCACCAGTGGCACGCAGACGAAAAAACAGCTCCGACGGAGGGATCAATCTCGATTCACTCATGGACGCGCTCACCAATGTGGTGGCGGTGCTGATCCTCGTGCTTCTTCTCGTCTCGGTCGATGCCAGCCGCAAAGTCCAAAAATTTCTCGATGACCTCAAACCAGCCACACCTGAAGAAATCATCGCGTCTAAACAACGTGTTGAAGAACTCAAAAAAGATCGCGAAGAACTCTTAGTAAAACTCAAGGAAGACCCACCTTCTCCTGAGCAAATCGAAGAAGAGAAACGCAAGATTGCACTCCTAGAGAAAAGCCTCGAAGAAAGTAAAGTCGCCCTAGCCGATATCGATAAGCTTCGAGAACTAGAGAAAAAAATTCGCAAAGAACGGGACGATGAAAACGAGGCCAATACCGCCATTCAGTTAGAAATTTCCGAACTTGAGGCGCTGCTTGACGAGACACCAGCCATCAAGCCCGACACCCCAACTGTAGTCAGCATCCCGAACAATCGCCCCATTCCCAACGACGCGAATGTCTATTATGCGATCGCTGCCAAAGAACGTCTGCACATCATCGATCCGATCACTCCCCTAGAAATTTTCGAAGAGGAGTTCAAGAAGCGCCGGCAGGATTGGCTAGTCGAACGTATCCAACAAAAAGGAGCAGACCGCTACATTTACGACGGCAGGAAAATCGCGAAGTATTTCGAAACCTTTGATTGGAAAAACCCTCGCGGACAGAAGATCGTAATCCGCAGCCATCCCACTTCGAATCGCATAGAAATGCTCATCATTCCTGACACGGAAAAGGGCGGAACTCCCATTGAAGAACTGGCCGTTAAAGGCAGCGAATTCTATAACGCAGCCATCGCACTTAAGCAGGATTTCAAAGCGGTTCTTATGTTCCGCGTTAATACCGACTCCTTCACAACTTACCTAGAAGCGCGCTCCTTAGCGGATAAAGCGAATATTGCCGCGGGTTGGGAAATTAACGGAGGGCGTGAGTATCGAGTCAGACTCACAGACTTCGAAGTAAAGCGCTTAGAGGAACCAGCGCCACGCCCAGACACTCCCCGACCACCGGGTCCGCCTCCTGTCAAACCGAAGCTCGACTGATCATCAGAAGCCGCCTTTTTTCTTCATCCGTTCTACAAGCTCCGGATTTTCTACGGCGAGATCGTCCTCTTCAAGCGGATCTGCCCTGAGATCGAAGAGGGAAACCGTTTCAGGCACGCCGGAAAAATCCCGGTCGGGTTTCACCGACCCCGAGACGATCAGTTTCATCCAGCCATCAATCAACACGCTGGCTATCCGGCTTTTCTGCGGGTCGTCCAGAGCCGCGATGTCGTGGGTGTAGGCCTCCACCACCACGGATTCCCTCGCCTTCATCGCCTCACTATCCAATAGGTTAATACCCGGTAGATCGCCGGGATTTTTCGCCCCTGTGATTTCCAGGATCGTAGGAGCAAAATCGATGATATGGGCGAGCGTATCATCGTTACGCAGCGGTTCTACCTGTCCCGGCCACCTCACGAACATCGGGGTACGTATACCCATCTCATAAGGGCTAAGCTTTGCGCGATTTCCTCTCCGTCCCTTTTCTCCATCCCAGCCATTGTCAGCAAGGTAGAGGATCACCGTATTTTCCTTCAGGCCATTCTTCTCAAGGTATTCGTCCAGCTCACCACAAGTGTTGTCGAACCATTCGACCATCGCGAAGTATTTTTCCGCGTCCGACGTCGGCCCCTTGCCTTTGTATTTCCTGAAAATTTCTTCTGGAGGGTTATGCGGAGTATGAGGGAGGAAGGGAGCGTGCCAGATGAAAAAGGGCTTCTCCTCAACTTGGGCTGTCTCGATAAAATCATAGATCGGCTTCATTCCTTTCCGTCCAATTTGCAGACCTTTATCCCCGTGACGGCCTGCTGTATCCGTCATTCCATGGGTGAAACCCACTTCCTCATAAGAAACATTCCAGATCTTACCGGTCTGAAAAGTCAGATAACCAGCTTCTGTAATAGCCTTTGGCAAGATCAGGGAATTTACCAATAGCCGCTCTGCAAGTTTCTCTCGATGCCCGACCTTGGACTTTCCATCAGCGAGATCATTTCCAGTGATTCCATGAGAAGAGGGCATCTTTCCCGTAAGCAAGCTTGCCAGCGAAGGCGAACAAACCGGCATCACATAACCGCGGGTATAGAGCAAGCTCTCTCCCGCCATTCTATCCAGATGAGGGGTATTGATTCTCTCATGCCCCATAAAGCCATAATCAGAAAACGCATGATCATCAGAAATGATCAGGATGACATTAGGACGTAAAGGCTCGGCAGCATGTAGGCTGGCGACAATAGCTATACCTAAAAATGGAATCAGTATTTTCATGTAAATCGTTTGGATCACCACAAGCCTTTGAAGACATCTCGCACCATCTTCGGCTCGCCATACTCGGTATACATCCCCATTCGCGACCAGCCCTTGTTCCCTTTGTTTCCGGTGTAGGTCTTGCGAGAACGGTAATCCGTCAGCAACCAGTAAGTGTACCCGGAAAGTGGCGGAGTGTGCTGTGCTAGAACTTCATACTGCCTTCGTAGTAGATCTGCCTGCCAATCTTCTGTTCCTTTCTGCAGCTTTCCACCGCGCTTCCCAAGCTTCGACCAACCACCGTTCTCTAGAATGATGAGCGGCTTGTCGGGATTCTTTTCCGCAACCTCGCGCATGTCCGGATTGAGTTGCTCGAAGGGATCCATGGCTCCACGGTATTCGTTGAAACCCACCGCATCCGCATGTTCGAAGTGTGGCTGCCCTTTCGTCGGGTGCCAGGCAGCCCACGTCACAGGTCGCTGCTGAAAATCATGTTCATCCACCAACTCATGGCCTTTTTTGACGAATAACTCGTACTCCGGGCAGAACTGGTGTGACTCATTATGAAGCCCCCACAACACCACCGAAGGATGGTTCATCAAATCCCACAGAGCACAACGAGCAAGCGACTGGAAGATCGACTTAGGATCTTCTGCCTGCGCACCCATCGATTTTTCCTTATACCAAAATCCACCCCACTCACCGCACAGCATAATCCCCTGGCGATCGGCTAACTGATACGTCCACGGATGACGCTCAGCGACATGTAGGCGGATGAAATTCGCATCCGCATCGGTGGTCATTTTGAAAAGGGCTTCGTGATCCTGCTTGGTCAGTGCGTTTCCCCGCTTGGGTTGCTCCTCATAAAAAGCCACACCCTTCAGAAACACGTTTTTCCCATTGAGCGTGAAGGTATTTCCTTTGGTTCGAAATTCGCGGATTCCAAAATCAATGCAGAGCTGATCCTCCACTTCATCCCCCACGCTAAGTGTCGTCTTGAGGTTATGAACGACAGGGGTTTCTGGACTCCATTCTCCTGCTTCAGGCTTTATTACTACATCAAATCGAACCACCGCATTCTGTCCAGGCTTCAGACTGAAAGGCTTTGAAGCCGTATCTTTGATCGCATCCGATCCGATCCCGACCATGCCTTCCACTACCTTCTCTGAGTGATTGCTAACGCAAACCGCCGCCTGCAAACGCCCTTCGACCGTGCGTATCTGTGTCTTCGCAATCGACACCTGATTTTCCGTCAGGAGCGATACCGAACGGGGAATACCACCATACGGCCAGTTGTCTGGAGCCTTCGGGTGTCGCGTGTGAACATACTCGATCTCATCGAAGCCCTTACCGTTTTTCTTTTCCCGAAAATTCGGCAGGCGGATGATCTGCACCGCGAGCTGGTTCTTGCCGCTTTTCAAAGACTCTGTGGCATCGATTGAAAACGGCTGCCCACCACCCTCGTGCATCGCCAAAAGCGTGTCGTTCAGGTAAATCCTCACCCTGTGAGGAACACCAAGAAACTCCAAGCGATGGCGTTTTCCCGTGACTGGCTTGAAGTCAAAATCACGACGATACCAGACCGCGCCATCATACATCGGCGGATTCGCTTCGCTACGGTCACTCCAGTCCCAAAAACGCCCGCCGGGCATCATGTCCCAACAATGTGGAACCATCACCTCCGACCACTGCTCCTTCGTATAGAGCCCAGGGTTTTTGGGATCGAAACGAAAATCCCACGCCCCATCTAACGACATACGCTCACGGTGCGGATTCTCTACACGATCTTCAAAATCCGGACGAATTTCTCCATAGTGAAATACCACAGGAAATCCATCGACCTTCTCCGTGCGGATATCCATCGCATGCGAGAAAGCGGGCGTATCCGCAAAATCATTTGCCCATGTAACGAACGGTAGCAGAAAGAGGAATATAGTGCGCACACATGAGGCTCCGCGCATTCCATGCATTTCGCAAGAACTTCAGGAGTCTCGTATTACGAGACCTGTCTTGCCGCGTGAGACTCAATCCCCTAAAAAGTAATTCGACCTACATCACTTCATGAAAATCATCTTCGTAATCTCTGGCTTCGTCATTTTTTTCTTCATCCTGATCTTTGAAGTAAATTCGAACAGATTCGAACCCGTTCCCACCGGTCTTTACTTATTTCCATTGGCTTGCCTCCTCGCTGCCACATTTTGGAAATCGCCTGAAAAAGATAATAATTACTATTACTACGCCGAGAAGGTCTATGCCCTCTTAGCTGATGGAAATCACTCTATCGAAAGTATTCTCGAAAAAGCGAATGTTGGCTACCACCACGGTGATCAGGCATCCAGCCACATGACAAAAACCGTCATCCGAATGATCGAGGAGGGAAACCTCACAATCATAGACGGCAAAGTTTGCCTATCCCCTGAGAAATTCGGGACGAGCACTTCAGCTTCCTGATGCGGCGACGTTAGATCACCGTAGACGTCAATCACGCACCGATTCCGTCCTCCGGGCGATGCCGTGCAGCAATCTTCCCAATAGATCCGGCCCCGTGATGATGCGCTTCGATCCAGCCGTCCAATAGAGGATCACCTCCCAGTCGATCACTCGGTCATCGTGCCGCTCACTCTCAACGACGAGCGCAGAAAGCGGGCGCTCCAGCGTCGCATTCGGATCGGAGACGACGATGGGCGGATGGCAATATTCCATAGGATCAAGCGTACCAGACGGAGAGAAGCAGGCGCGGAGGTATTCGTTAAGGTTTAGTACTTGTGTGGGATTCCCGGCATCATCGATAAAAATCCCCCACTTCTGTTCGGTCTTTGAAAATTTCTCCGCCGCTTCAGGAGCCGTTAGATCCGCCTCAGGGAAAATGGATGCCTCATCCACCGCCATTCCTTCACCACCTACTTTAAGATCGTCCAGCCTCAGGAAATTCAACGCACCCCTACCTTCGGTGCGCCCGATATCCGTCCCGCGCTCGGTAATGTGCCTTTGCAACAGCATCTTGAAATCCTCTTCGTCGTAGAAAAGAGGCCCCTCCTCACCGATCCACTTATCGAGAAACCATGCACACGGCCACGCAACAGGCCAGAGCAGGAACTGATAGAAACGAATTACCGGAGCAAGCATGGAACCCACTTTCAGCGCATGGCGGGAGAAGTACGCCTGAGGTAGTATTTCACCGAGAAAGGTGATCCCACAGGTGGAAAATGCGAATGCAACCACACCTGTCATCACCGAGTCCGAAAGCAAGGCCAGCGCAACGTTCACGCTCACGTTTCCCCACAGGATCGTGCACAGGAGGAGGTTCGAGCGTGTGCGGAGAAGGAGGATACGCAAAGCCTTCGGACATCCCTGCTGCGCCTCGGCTTCAAGCTGGAGCCGCCCCAGCGAAAAGAATGCAAGATTCAGCCCCGAGAACATGGCGGATTGGGCGAGACATAAAAAAATCCCCACCCAGGTAACGAAGGTAATCATAGTGTATCAGTCCTCCCCTTGATCCGGAATGCGGGCGCCTGCAAGCCCAGGCGCGCTCCGAATGTGAAGATCCTGCTGAGGGAAAGGTATCTCGATGCCGTGTTTCGTAAGATCCGTTTCAATCTCCCAGAGCAGCTCCGCGTGAATCGAACCCGGGCGCTTCACTGCCTCCGGGGTCAGCCATGCCACCAACTCGAAATCCAGACTGCTATCGCCGAAATTCGTCAGCCACACCTGAGGTCGCCTTTTCTCCGGTGAAACCAGAACTCCTTTCACTCGCCCGGCGGATTCGAGCACTGCGGAACGCACCAGCTCCTTATCCGTGCCATACGCCACCCCGAAGCCGACATGGATTCGCCGATTCGCCTCACGCAGCGTCCAGTTCGTCACCCGCGTTGTGACGAATTCCGAGTTCGGCACCAGAATATCCACGTTGTCATTCGTCGTGATCAGCACACTACGCATGTTGATCTCACGCACTTCGCCGGTCAGCCCTGACTCGAGCTCGATGAAATCGCCGATGTTCAGGCTTTTCTCGAAGAGGACAATCAGCCCTGCGACGAAGTTACTGAAAATATTCTGCAAGCCGAAGCCCAGCCCCACACCGATCGCACTGGCGAAAATCGCGAAGTTGCTAAAATCCAGCCCCAGCGAACTCAACCCAAGCAAAATCCCCGCAGCAAGGATCACGTAGTGAGCGATCCTTTCGAGAGTGTACAGCGAAGTCTTACTGACCGCCTTCTGTTTCGCTCCAAAACGCCTCAGCATGCCCCGGATGATTTTGGAGAGCCACCACGCCCCAAACAGCAGCAGGATCAGCTGCAATATACCCGCACCGTTCACCGGTGTTTTGTTCAGCTCGAACAGCTGGTAGTTAAAAAAATAAACCAGACCATTCCAGAACTCGTCGAAGGTCATTGCAAGAGTCGAAATCATAGCCATTTCCTCCTTTTGAAGGAAACAAGTAGCACCGTCGCAATCGTCGCCATCACACTCAATAGCACGTAGTAGCCGGAGCGACTGTTCAGCTCAGGCATGTTCTGGAAATTCATACCGTAGATACCCGCAAGGAAACCGAGCGGCACGAAGACCACCGTCACGATGGTCAGTACCTTCATGATCTGGTTCAGCCGATGTGAGGAGAGCGAGAGATAGCCGTCGATGAGATCCGTAGCGAGCTCGTAATAGAGCAGCGTCAGGCTGTTCGCCCGCTCTTGCTGCTCATAAACATCCGTCAGCTCGTGGACGCGCTCCGGGCGGAAGCCCTTGTGTATCGATCCACGCAGCTCGCGTAGCATCTGCTCGTGATAGAGGAAAATTCGCCGCAACCGTTTCAGGCGTCCCTTGTATCCCGTGACCACCGCCAGCACACTATCATCGACCTTGTCGAGAAGCCCGGTCTCCAGTTCCTCTAGCTTGGTCTCCAGCTGAAGGAGAATCGCCATATACCCGTCCACATACAGCCGCATCAGGCGGCTCGCCAAGGCATCTGGGCCCTTACGGAAACGGATAGGATTCTCCAGCTCGGCCTTCCATAGCTTTGCTACCACACTGCAAGTCTGCGATGAGCGCGTAACTAAAAAACGCTCGCCTACAAAAAGGATGCTCTGCAGCGTTGCGACCTTCGTATCGGACGTTTCACCCGACAGAGTTTTAAAAATCAGGAACGAATGGTCAGTGAATTCCTCCAACTTCGGCGGATGCCTATCCCTCGTCGCATCCTGCAGCGCCAGCCGGTGCAGACCGAAGTTGTCGCGCAACATTTTCTGCGACTCGGCTCCAAGCTCTCCCGTAAACCTTACCCAGATGATCGCATCTGGATCAGCCACCCAGCGCTCGACCAATTCCGCTCCTCCTGTATGGAGTTCTTTTGTAGCGGGATCGTATAGAAGACATTCCATGGGCACATTGCGGTTCGGGGATATAATACAAACCTATGGATACACCCTGCTACGTTTCCCATGAGGTGTCGAACTGCAATATGAAGCGCCGCCTTTCTGAACATCAATTCAGGTTCCTATCATCATTTCGAAGAGTCCTTCCATACCCCCACATCCTCGCGTTTGGCTCGACTTTCAAGTGCGTGAAGTTTCCGTAAGTAGCGTTCGGGATCCGTCCCCTCCGGCCATTCGGCACCCACCCCGAAGGCACGGGCCAGCCCGGCTGACACGAGGGCTTCGTCCAGCCTTTCCCCGTCTTCGTTGATCACGATCGCATAGTAACGGTTCTTCTTCGATTGCCCACCGGCCTTCGCTTTCTGCGTATGCACGGTGAAGGGTTTTTGTAGAAATTTCTTCACAAACTCCTGCGCTTCCTTCCCCCACTTCACCACCTCGTCAGGCTCGATCCCGAACTCCTTGCCCTGGGCAGTAAGACGATCCGGATAACGGACATCCGTTTCACCGCAGTCTACCCCATAGAGCCGGAATATATAAGTGTAGCCGGTCTGAGCCCGGGCATAAAACGAATCGCCATCGTAATATTGATCCTCCACCAGGGAGCACTTTTCGTACGTGATCCATTCCTTTGCGGTGAGCCGTGGGGCAATGATGCAAAGCAGAAGTACGGCCATGAAGAGGAATGCTCTCATAGCTAGAGCCTGCCCGCATAAAAGGTGCGGGACAAGCCGCAAGGACTTGGGCGGCTAGGCTAGCCGTTTCAGGTTGCCAGCTCGCCGCGAGCCATGACGACCTTGCCGGTGCGCACGGTCTCGATGATCTCGAATTGGGAAAACATCCCAACGGCAGCGTCCACCTTCGGGCTGTCTCCGGTGATCATGACGACCATCGAATTTGGTGTTAGATCCACGGTTTTCCCAGAGAAGTGCTCGGTGATCTGGAGTGCTGCGGAGCGTTCCTCTGTTTTGCAGAGAAGCTTGATGAGGATCATTTCCTTCGTCACCGATTCATTGCTCGTGTGCTCAAAGCAGTGAATCACATCGATCAGTTTCCCGACCTGCATGATGATCTGCCCAAGTCTCGCGGAGTCGCCACTGATACCAATGGTCATGCGCGAAAAGCGAATGTCACGCCCTTGCGAGACGACAAGTGAATCAATGTTAAACGCGCGACGTGAAAACACTTGGCAGATGCGCATAAGAACGCCCGGCTCGTTGTTCACGAGGATGGAAAGAGTGTGGACGGAACCTGTCGGCAGGATTGCAACAGGGGTGTCTGTGGTGGTGATGCTCATTTTGAAAGTTTGCTAGTGGGAAGTTTTCAGTTTTCGGGGAGGAAGCCTGGAATTGGAGTTTGCCGTTTCAGTGTAAGCTCCTCGATCAACAGATCTGAACACTGAAAACTAGCAAACTCGACCGACTTAGGTCGAACCAACTGGCTTGGCCATTTTCGTCTTGGGAGCCTCGATGATCATGTCTTCGAGAGCTGCGCCTGCGGGGATCATTGGGAAGACGTTATCAGTCTTGATGCACTCCGCGTGGATGAGGATAGGGCCATCGTTATAGGCGAGGGCTTTCTCAAGCTGCTTGGTGACATCCGCTGGACGCTTGATGTAAACGGACGGGATGCCGTAGGCGGCGGCGAGTTTGCAGAAATCTGGGTTACCCACGAGATCAACACCTGAGGTGCGGTCTTCATAGAAAAGCTCCTGCCATTGGCGAACCATGCCGAGGTAGTGATTGTTCAAAACCACGATTTTCACAGGAAGCTTGTGAATCGCTGCGGTCGCAAGTTCGAACAAGGTCATCTGGAAGCCACCGTCTCCGGAGATGGAGATAACGGTCTTTTCTGGGCAAGCAAGCTGAGCACCGATCGCCGCAGGGAAACCGAAGCCCATTGTTCCAGCACCGCCGGAGGAGAGCCAGTGGTAGGACTCGTGGTTTTTATAAAACTGAGCTGCCCACATCTGATGTTGACCGACGTCCGTCGAAACGATCGCCTCGCCGTTGGTGAGCTGGTAGAGTTCATCGATGACTTGCTGCATGCGCAGGCCGCCTTGCTTCTTGTAGCCGAGAGGGAATTTCTTTTTGTAGCTATCGAGTTTCGCGTTCCATTCGGAGTGATCCATCGGGGCGATCTTCTCGTTAATTTCAGCTACTGCTGCTTTCGCATCGCCGACGATCATTACATCCGGTTGGATCATCTTGCCCATTTCCGCAGGGTCGATGTCGATGTGGATGATCTTCGCGTCTGCACAGAATTTATCCGGCTGACCAATGATGCGGTCGTCGAAACGTGAGCCGATGTTGATGAGTAGGTCGCACTCAACCATCGCCTTGTTTGCATAGGCGGTGCCGTGCATGCCGAGCATGCCGAGCGAGAGAGGATGATTTTCTGGGAAAACACCCTTACCAAGAAGTGTTGAAGTGACTGGGCAATTCAGTGTTTCAGCAAGATGCATCAGCTCCTTGTCGGCGCGTGCGATCATGCATCCTTGTCCAGCAAGAATGACTGGGCGTTTTGCCTGAGCGATAAGTGCAGCAGCTTCTTTCACCGCATCTGCATCGATGTTGAAAGCAGTCTCAGGTTTGTATCCTGGAAGCTGGAACGGTGGGTTCATCTCACCAGTGAAAGGCCCTTGTGAAATATCTTTTGGCACGTCGATCAACACCGGCCCAGGGCGCCCCGTGGTGGCGATGTGATAAGCCTCCCGAGCAATGCGCGGCAGGGCGTTGGATTCTTTAACCAACCAGTTGTGCTTTACCACTGGAATGGTGATACCAAAAATATCTGCCTCTTGGAACGCGTCCTTACCGAGCATCCACGTAACTGTTTGGCCGCAGATCACGATCATCGGCACGGAATCCATCATCGCGGTCATCAGCCCGGTCACGGTGTTTCCTGCTCCGGGGCCTGAGGTCACTAGAACCGCCGCTGGCTTACCGGTCGCGCGTGCATATCCATCTGCCATGTGCACGGCACCCTGCTCGTGACGGACGAGGATGAACTTCATCTTCGTCTTTACGGTTTCCAAAGCATCGAAAATCGGAATCGCTGCACCGCCGGAGTATCCGAAGATGTATTCAATCCCGAGATCGTCGAGCGTCTTGATGAGCGCCTGTGCGCCGTCGATTTCTTGCTTACTCATAAAAATTGGGGCTAGAGGCGGATAATTGAGCCAATAATACATAAAAAGCAATTCAAAATAGACGCTTTACCGACAAACTAGCCAATTTCAGCGCTAACATTATTCAAAAAACGCAATTTTACACCCAAACTCATCATTTTCACATCTCCCTAGAGCGAATTCTTGCGAAATATTTCGGAACCGACAGCATCTCTTCAATATGACCTCCATAACGCTCACCATCGCAAATCCATCACACCCGGATCACGCCAAAGCCATTGTCAGCTTGTTGGATAATTACGCCAGTGATCCAACTGGCGGAGGTGAAGGCTTACCCGAATTCACCAAGGCAAACCTCTGCCGCGAACTTTCAAAGAAACCGGGAACCTATATCGTCTTAGCATTCGCCGATGGCCAACCTGCTGGCCTCATCATTGCATTCGAAGGCTTTTCCACTTTCCAATGCAAACCACTTCTCAACCTCCACGATGTGATGGTTCATCCCGATTACCGAGGAAAAGGATTAGCGAAAAAACTCCTCGCGAAATGCGAGGAAGTCGCCCGTGAAATTGACTGCTGTAAACTAACTCTCGAAGTTCTGGAAGGGAACGACATCGCAAAACGCACCTACGCCTCCTTCGGCTTCAGTGGCTACGAACTCGATCCAGCCATGGGCAAGGCGATGTTCTGGGAGAAAAAGCTCTGATTAGGAAGAGCTCATACCGGTTGCACTGCGGGTGAAACTGACCTAACGAGAAGCCATATGTTCGAATTCAAGATTTTCAATATTCCCGTCCGAGTAGAGCCATGGTTCTGGGTCACTCTCGCGTTAATCGGCGGGGGGCTGGGAGCAAACTCCAAGGAAGCCCTTATCAGCGTGCTCTATTTTGTCGTTGCCGGCTTCATTTCGGTACTCGTGCACGAACTAGGACACGCACTAAGCGCTAGGCACTTCGGTAATCGAGTTCACATCGTGCTACAGGCCTTCGGCGGATATGCAGCCTATCAAGGCGGCAGCCAAACACGGAAAAATACTTTTCTGATCACCGCCGCCGGCCCCGCCATTCAGATCGTCCTAGGCTTTGCAGCCCTTGCTTTCGCCAAACAGTTCGATGCGATGAGCCCGCGTGCTCTCGACTTCTTACGAGATCTCTACGTAATCAGTTTCTTCTGGGCCATCTTCAATCTTCTTCCAATCCTCCCCATGGATGGTGGACGCATGTTAGAAACTGTGCTTGGGCCACGAAACATTAAGATCACTCTGACCGTCTCCATGATTACGGCCATTGTCATTGGTCTTTTGGGTTTTCGAATTACGGGGAGCTTTCTTTTAGTGATTTTCATGGGCATGTTCGCCTACCAGTCCTTCAAGGCGCTCCAGCAAAACTCTTGGCGCTAGCCCCACAGAAGCCGCAGCGCGGCAATCGCTGAAAAGCCAACAATCATCCACTCAAAGGCAACCTGAGGCACGCGCCCGATCAAAAACCGGCCAACGACGATCCCAACAAACACGCCTGGCAGTAACTTTGCATTTTCCCAAAGACTGTCCTGCGTAATGAGGGCGAGCCGTGCGTTCAGTGGCACCTTTATCAGATTCACCAGCAGAAAAAAACGTGCCCCAATACCGATTAGCTCCATTTTCGGAATACGACGCGTGAGTAAGTAGAGCTGAATCACCGGCCCCGCAGCATTTGCCAGCATCGTTGCGAATCCACCGAGCACCCCTGCCCCGTTGCCGAATCCTCGGGACTCTGCCAAGATCTTGAAAGCCGACGGCTTCCAACTCCTGAATGCCTGAACAAGCACCATAAAGAGTACACAGCCGCCGATGATGCGCCGCGCCACCACATCGCCAATCTCACCCAGCAGCCACCAACCAATGAAAAGCCCGACCAAAGTCGCAGGCAGCAATTTCCAAACTGGCTTCCACGATCCGTGCTTTAGAAATGCCGGATAAGCCATCAAATCCGCCGCAATCAACAGCGGCAGCGCTAGCCCCACTGAAGCTTTCGCCCCATAGACCTCAGCCAGCAGCACGACTGAAACCAAAGAGATTCCGCTAAATCCCGCCTTGGAAAGCCCGATACAAACCGCCGCCACCAAGGCGATTATCAGCATCATCGGTTCGTCGAGCATACGCGGTAGGCTGCACGTGCGCTGCGGCAGAGAGAAGCAAATTAAGAACCGTGATTAACCCGTGCACGCACCCTTTACCACACCGGGAAGTATCCCTAAATCATCACGCCCTGCGACGGCGAATGAGAAGTAGCCCGAGGACGCAGGTGGAGAGAAGTACAGTGCTTGGCTCAGGAACCGCGTTGAATTTCATTCCGCTTCCCAGATACATCGACTGATCTGCCGCCTGACCTGTGAATATTCCGTTGGTGGTGTCCACTTCGATCATCTCGAAAAGAACCGTCTGCACATTGGCTCCGTTATAGTCGATAACCGCAGAGCCGCGTTCAAACGCGTTGTTGGCATTCCAGATGACAAAGGATTTGTCGGTGGAATCATAGCGCCCCGCACCGAGTGCTTCCGCACCTGTGGCTCCGTTGACTCCGGTGGTGGTAAGGATATTGATGGCAGTATTGCCCAGCTCCGCACCGGGATTTGTGAAGCTCACAAGGTTCGGGTTTCTCCATCTCGGAGCCACCACTTGGCCGAGCATGTCATAGGCGGTAACCTGCCATGCGTCGTCATGACGAAAACCCTCCAGTCCGAAACTGAAAAGGCTGACCTCCTCGGTGAACTGGAGGCTGAACGCTGGAATTTGACCGGATGACAAGTTAGACGTGTTGTTCCAAGCCCTCAGCACATCGCCATCCGCGCCATATGTGCTGGGAAAATAGGTGGCCTGCGACGGACGGTTGATCATATTCCACGCGTGTACCTTGTGGTTGATCGAAAGGGTGGCTCCGACCCCCGAGCGTCCAACCGACGCAACCGAATGCGTGGAATCCCATCCAGCAAAATTTCCGCTAGTGCCGCCGTTGGTCTGAAATTCGCTCGAAAGTCCAGACGTGTCGTTAGTCCATGTGGGATCATTGAAGTCGAGTGAGTAAGTTTGCGCAGTCGCTAATGTGACAACGGCACATGGCGCCAAGGCGATTAAGAAGAATCTCTTCATGGGTGGGGTGGGGTGGTTGGGGATGAAGAACAGAAAGGGGGCTCCTGAAATTAGGGGACTCCTGAAATTCTTAGGTAGATTAACATTCAATCAACCCTTCACTATTACGCGATTGCGTAGGCATTGCCCTGTCACGTGCCCACAACTGCTAATAAGCCCTTATAAACACTATGGTTGAGCGGTTTCAAAAAAACTCGATTATTTACACACCTTCAAACTACTCAATATGGATTCACCGTTGGACGGGAGGCTGAAACTCTCTACAAAAGCAACATGCTCCGCATCATCCGCCACACCTTGCGCTTCCCGCTGCTCAGTGGAATCTCCCTTTTGCTAGCCGTGGCATGCACCTCGCTCGTTCTCGTCCTCCCAGCAATCACCATGCGGTTCATCGATGTGATCATCGGCCAAAACCGCGCCGATCTCATCCTGCCCACTGCGCTCATCGGCGCGGGCGCGATCCTTGCCCGGCAGATCCTTTTTACGCTCCGCTCCTTTCTCAATAACCACCTGGAACTGAAACTCACCCACGTCATCCGCGTCGAGCTCTACGACAAACTCCAGCGCCTTCCCATCCCGTGGTTCGACAAAAACTCCTCCGGAGAAATCATGTCCCGCGTCTCCAGCGATGTTCCGGCCACCAACCGCGTGATTATCGAAGGGCTCGACCAAGCCATCGCCGCTGTCCTACAATTTCTCATCGTCCTCGGCTTCATGCTTTATCAATCATGGGAGCTGACCCTCATCGTCCTCGCGCCCCTACCCTTCATCGGCGCGATCACTGTCTGGTGGTCGAAAAAGGCGGAGCCAAAATGGACAGCATCGTCCGAAGCATCGTCCGCGCTTAACGCCATCCTCCACGACAATCTCGCAGGCATTCGCCAGATCAAGGCCTACACAGTCGAGCCTGAGGCGCTCTCCGATTTCGACGAAGCATCCCAACTCGCCGGCGACAAGCAGATGGATGTCATGAAAGGCCAAGCCATCGTTTGGCCGACGGTTTCCTTCATCGCCGAGTCCGGCATCATTCTCATGGTCGCTTTCGGCGCATGGTGGACACTGAACGGCAACCTCCCCGCTACCGGAGGCACCGTCATCGCCTTCCTCGTCGCATGGGGCTTCCTCTTCGAGCCGATCTCAAAAATCAACCCACTCTCCCAGACATTCACCAAAGGCCTCGTCTCAGCAAAACGTGTCTTCGCCATCATCGACAGCCCTGACGAAACTCACCTCACCGAAGGCGAACGACCCGCCACGTTCACTGGCAAAATTGAATTCAGCGACGTTTCCTTCTCCTACAATCCCGAAACGACCGCCCTCCAAAATATCAATCTCACTGCCCTTCCGGGTAAAACCATCGCCCTCGTCGGTTCCACCGGCTCAGGAAAATCTACCCTCCTCAATCTCCTCTCCCGTTTCTATGAACCCACCTCAGGCGAAATCCTTCTCGACGAAAATCCCATCTCCGAACTCTCCAAGGAATGGCTGCGCGACCACATCGGCTTCGTGACCCAAGAGCCTTTCCTCTTCAACACCACGCTTCGTGAAAATCTCACTCTCGCAAAACACGAAGCCACGGAGAAAGAACTCTGGGCCATCCTCGAAGCCGCCAACGCCGCCGAGTTCATTCGCGAACTTCCCGAAGGACTCGACACCGTCGCCGGCGAGCGCGGCATCCGTTTCTCCGGCGGCGAAAAACAACGCCTCTCCATCGCTCGAGCTCTCTTAAAAAACCCGCCGCTCCTCCTGCTCGACGAAGCGACCTCCGCCCTCGACAACACTACGGAAAAACTCGTTCAACAAGCCCTCGACCGCCTCCGTGCAAACCGCACCTCCTTCGTCATCGCCCACCGCCTCTCCACCATACGCGATGCCGATCTCATCTGCGTCCTCGATGACGGCGAACTCGTCGAACGTGGCACGCATGACGAGCTATTGGAAAAGGATGGTCACTACGCCCGCCTCAAGGTAGGCAAGGAAACGGAACGCGGACTTTAGTCCGCAGTATGACGGATCGATCGGATTAAGGGTACGCGGAGTATCAAACAGCGTGATACAATACCCAGGGGGCACACCGACCCGCGCTCCCCATTCACGAACCGCAAGCCGCTTCCGCGCACTTCAGCCCATCAAGTGCCGCCGAAACAATCCCCCCCGCATAACCCGCTCCCTCACCGCACGGGAAAAAACCGGAGACTTCCGGATGCTGAAGCGTCATGGCATCACGCGGGATACGCAGTGGTGATGACGTCCTTGTTTCAAATCCAAGTAGCAATGCCTCGGAAGATGCGTAGTTCTTAATCTGCCGATTAAACAACTTCAGCCCCTTGCGCATGCGAGAGGTAATCCCCTTCGAAAGTAATTCATGTAATGGAGCAGGATTCACCCCCGGGAAGTACGAGGTCTTCGGTAGATCAGAAGAAATTTTCCCCAGTAAATAATCCGCCGCCCTCTGTGCCGGTGCCACCTGCCCAAGCTCGCCATTCCCTCCCGCCACTTTCGCGCTGCGCTCGATCATTTCCTGATAAACGATGCCCGCCATAATCCCGTGCTCCGGCAGCAGATGCCCGATGTCCTCTGGCTCAATGGTCGTCACCAAACCGGAGTTTGCAAATGGCGAGTCACGCCGCGATAGAGACATTCCGTTCACCACCACCTGCCCGTCTTCCGTCGCCGCTGGCACAACCCAACCACCTGGACACATGCAGAAGGAATGCACACCCCGGTCGTTGATTTTTGTAGCCAGGCGGTAACGCGCCGCCGGCAATAGATTCGGGCGCGGCGCATTCTGCGGCATGTGATATTGCTGCCGATCGATAAACGGCTGCGGGTGCTCAATACGAAAGCCGATCGCGAATGGCTTGTGCTCCATCAGGATATTTTTTTCAGCAAGCAGCCGGTAGATATCCCGCGCCGAGTGACCGGTCGCGAGGATCGTCGCATCAGCCAAAAACTCTCCACCGTCCACCGTCGATACACCGGCAATCTTCCCATTCGTAATGAGCAGGTCGTTCACCTTTGTCTGAAAATGAACCTCTCCGCCGTGCTCGATCACCGACTGCCGCATCGCCTTCACCACATTCGGTAAAAGGTTCGAGCCAATGTGTGGGTGCGCGTCCGTCAGGATTTTTTCCGGAGCACCATGCGCCACCAACACGCGGTAAACCTCCGCCACGGGGCCGCGCTTCTTCGCACGCGTGTAGAGTTTCCCATCAGAAAACGTCCCAGCACCGCCCTCGCCGAAGCAGTAGTTCGATTCCGGGATCACACGCCCCTCGCGCAAGATGGGCGCGAGATCGAAACGCCGTGCAGAGGCATCTTTCCCTCGCTCCAGCACGATGGGCTTCGCTCCCATCTCCAAACATTTCAAAGCAGCAAAAAGCCCCGCTGGCCCCGAACCGACGATGATTACACGCTTCGCATTTTTTGGCAGCGCCGGAGCAGACCACACAGGCGCCACTTCCTCCGGTAAATCCTCATCCACCGCGACCTCAAGCCGCAGCTGCACTTTCACCTCTCGCTGCCGAGCATCGATGGAATGCTTACGCAGCCTCAGCCCCTTTACCCTCTCAGGAGAAACACCAAGCACGCGTGCGACCTCAGCCTTGCGTGCATCTTCGCTTTCTGAGCGACCCAGCGGGAGTACGATATCGAGAGTGTGAATCATCTGGCCGGAAAAATCAGATTTCCGCTTTCTGCCCGCCGTCATTCACGGAGACAAAAGTCACGCTGGTTTCGAAAATCGACTGTTGTGGCGCATTCTTCACATCAGTGACAGATACTTTGTATGTCACCGACGTCTTCCCTTTCCGCACATTCTCGCAGTGGATGCGCAACATCGTGCCATCACCTACGCCATGGCGGAACTCCACCTTGTCCATGCCGATCGTCACGAACTGGCAATGAGGAAACTCCGTTGAAGCGGCGATCCATGCGGCCTCATCGACCCACGAGAGCAGGCGACCGCCGAAGAGCGAACCGTAGTGATTAAGGTCTCCGGGGAGGACGAGTCGGTGAGTTTCCAAAATTCAAAGAGGTTTCAGTATCACCAACCTCTGCGGCGACGGCCTTCTTTCAAAATCTTAGCGTCTATCGAGTAGCTGCCAGAACCTGAAAGCAGGATCACTACGGCGGGAACAAGGTAAAGCAGCGCCATTTCTTTCGAAGGACCACTCATGGAAAACCACGGATCACCGCCATGAATTCCGAAGGCCGCCACAGTCATTGTAAAAGCCAAAATGAATGTAGCGGGTCGTGTCGCAAAGCCGAAGACGATCAGGATAGAGCAGACGGCCTCCGCTCCGATAGTCGCCATCATGCTCACAGGGGCAGACATGAAGTTCAGCGGAAAAAAGTCAGGTACTGGGAACTTGTCCTTCTTGTCAGCAAAGTTCTGAATCTTTCCCAACCCGTGCCCGAAGAACATCAATAGGCCAGTGCAAACACGTAGGAAAAGAATACCGAGAGAAGCGGTCGCATCGCGCGTTCCGCAATCGAAAAAGAATTTCTTCATGGCTGAAAATTAGGATTTGGAGGTTCTATTTCGGAGAAATGGCGATTCGCTTCAGTCTATCATCACCTGAAGGCGAGGTGGCAGTCACTGCATCATCAGTAGCAATGGTTCCGTATGCAAGGCGGCGATAATAAGCATTGAGAGGGCGCATACGATAGGTCTTGCCCTGGGTTTTCACAAGCTCGACCAATTCACGAACTTCCTCTGTCAGCTGATCTTCCTGCATGGAGCGGAAATGCTCACAGTCCACCTTCACACGCCCGGCATCTTGGTGCTGGCGGCGAAGAATGCGATTCACGAGATACTGGATGTCATCCAAGCGGTCGCCGTTGTTGCCGATGATGGTGTCTTTTTCCGATGAGAAAATCTGGAGGCTAGGGCCATCCGATGTCTCTTGGATCTCGATCTCGGCAGCGATGCCTAGGTGACCGAGCATGGAGTCGAGGATTTGAGAGGCTAATTGGGCGGAATTCATATGCGGGAACTCTAGCCGAAAGCACCTTGGGGTCAACTTCCGGAGATTTTATATTGAAGCGAGGCTGCAAGGGCGGGAAAATCCCGTTCATGAGCAACATTCCATGGAGCAAGATCTTTGCCGTTACGCCCTTCGATCTCGTGAAAGTTCTGCTCACTGCCGTGATCATCCTCTTCGTCACGAAAATACAGGTCTTCAGCGATAAGCTCTCCGCGCTCCTCATCGCCCTCCCCCTCACCTCCATCCTCGCCATGATCTGGATGTGGCAAGGGGGACAGACTTCGGAAAAAATCGCCGGTCACGCCGAGGGTACCTTTTGGTTCGTCCTCCCCACATTGCCGATGTTTCTCATCATTCCGTGGATGATGCGCAGCGGTTGGTCATTCTGGGCAGCTCTCACGACGAACTGCCTGCTCACGGCTGGTTTTTTCTGGGTCATGGTCTTCTCCCTGCGGAAAATCGGCATCGACCTCATGCCGAAATGAAGATTTTTAGGAAAAACCTAGGATATTCGTGAAAACAAACCAGATTGGTCTTGCAAATAAGGGCTAGCTCTGGTTTCACACCCGACCGCATCCGTCCTACCTATTTTGTTTTGAGCGATACTCCCAAGCCCGCAGTTCCGGAGAACATCGTCTCTTTCGATCAGGCACGGAAAAACCCGCACCTTCCCGGCTCCACCATGAAAAGCGATCTAGTAGAACAGGCTTCCGAAATTGTCACAGACCCATTGGTCCTCATTAATCTTGTTTCCCAACGCGTCCGCCAGCTAAACAGCGGCCGTTCACCTCTCATCCCCACCGTTCCAAGCATGGGCGCTGCGGATATTGCTCTTACCGAGTTAATTGAGGGTAAACTGAAGCTCATTGAGCGCGAGGTTCCTCAGTAATTAAAGGAGGGCTCAGCCTCCCATGAGTGCAGAAATTGCCACCAACCGCAAGGCACTGCGGGATTTCCATATCCACGATAAATACGAGGCGGGTCTTGAATTGAAAGGCACCGAGGTCAAATCCATCCGTGCCGGCAAGGTCAACATCTCCGATGCCTTTGCTCGCGTCGAGGGCAACCAGCTATTCCTTTACGGCTGCGACATTCAGCCATGGCAAACCGCAGGCGAGTGGTTCAATCACATGTCCAAGCGCCCACGCCGTCTGCTTGTTCACAAAAAGGAAATCCTTAAACTCGCCTCAGAAACCGCCATCAAAGGCTGCACCCTACCGCTCCTCCGCATGTATTGGAAAGATCGCCGCGTGAAGGTCGAGATCGGCGTCGGAAAAGGCAAAACACACGCCGATCAACGTCACGACCTCAAGAAAAAGGTCGAAATGCGCGAAGCTCAACGCGAGATGTCCCGCTTTAATCAGCGTTAAACAAGGCATCGCCCGTTAAAACATCGCTCCACCGTTTCAGGGATTGATTCCCCCGCACTCGGGGTTCAGCATTCCAACACAACAGAGAGATTCATGCCCGACACCACTCAAGAGGCTCCCAACGTCGTCACACACCAACTCATCGATCAGCTCCGCCGCCATCCGAAGCGCGTGGTTTTCACCGAAGGTGAGGATCTGCGAGTCATCGAGGCAGCAGCACGCCTCGTCAAAGACGAAGCCATCATCCCGATCCTCCTCGGGCGCAGGACACGCATTCGCGCGATTGCCGGGCAGAACCACATTTCCCTGAAATTCGTAAAGATCATCAACCCGGTAAAATCCTCGGATCTGCCTCTTTTCGTCAAACGTGCCCAAAACATGGCTCGTTACCGTGACAGCCGCCAGGTCGATACTGAGGAAACCATCGTACGCCCGCATTATTTCGGCTCCATGATGGTGCAATACGGCCACGCAGATGCCATCGTCGGCGGCAACCAAGCCATACCTGCCTCGTTTTTCCGCGCTCTACTCCACAACATCAAGCCACTCAAAGATGTACCGCGCATCTTTGGCGTCTCACTACTCGCCGCCCCTCACTTCCCGCTATTAGGCAAGAACGGCATGCTTTTCCTCGCAGATACTGGCCTCATCCCTCAGCCGGATGTTCAGCAACTCTCCAGCATCGCCATTGAAACAGGAAAACTCGCCCACCACTTCCTAGGGCGTAGACCTATCGTGGATCTCCTCAGCCACTCGACCAAAGGCTCCTCGACCACTCAGGACGCCCAGAAAGTCGTCGCCGCCACCGCCCTTGCTAAGAATCGTATCACCAAAGAACTCCTCGATATCGAGCTCGACGGTGAACTTCAGGCCGATGTCGCCATCGACCCCGGAGCTGCAGAGACAAAACTCCCCGACGCCGCACGTCGCAAGCCTGCAGACGTCCTCGTATTCCCGAATCTCGATGCTGGCCACATTTCCCTAAAACTCCTCGAGCACCTCGCCGGAGCACAAGTTTACGGAAAACTCATCCTCGGCCTCGCACGTCCCGCCGCACAGATCACCCGCACAGCCACTGTGGAGACGATCTACGGCACTGCCGCCGCCGTCGCCGTAGAAGCGATTAAATACCACGAGCTCTACCCGGACAGCGATTTCTAGGTCACTTCTTCTCACCCGCAGGCACCACAAGTGTCGGCACCACGGATTTTCTGACCATTCCTTCCGCCACGCTACCCAGCAGCAATGCAGCCACTACGCCGTGGCCATGCGAGCCGAGCACGACGAGATCCACGTCCAGCTCCTTCACTTTATCCTCAAGGACATGCAGTGGACTACCATCGCCAAGATGCGTAATAGCTCCTGGCAACTTCGCAGCGACTTCATCCAGCGTCTTCTTCGCCCGGGTGTGAGTCTCCTCATGAAACGTCTTTAACACCGGAAACTCGTCCGGAGTAAAACCGTAGGCCGTATACGTCGGCTCCGGCTCAATGACATGGAGAAGATGCAACTCAGCTCCGAAGGCCTTAGCCATCTCCGCAGCCATGCCTACAACACCTGAGGTTGCATTCGAGAAATCAACAGCAGCAAGTATCTTTTTCATCCCTAAATATAGAGCAGATTACCTGCACAAGGGAAGTGTAAGAATCCGACTTCAACCTTAATGAGGTCATGCGTGGAGACTCCGACGAATAGCCACCACTTCTTCATTGGAGTTTATCCTGCCCTGAGCTTGTCGAAGGGATTTTAAAACTTAGGATTCTCACATGAAACGCCTCTTCCTCCTCGACGGCATGGCTCTGATCTATCGAGCCCACTTTGCCCTCATCAATAATCCCATCCGGAACTCGAAAGGCGTCAATACCTCCGCCCTCTACGGCTTCATCAACACCCTCCTCTCCATCCTAGAAAAGGAAAAACCCACCCACCTCGGCGTCGCCTTCGATACCTCTGCGCCCACCCCGCGCCACATCAAATACCCCGCCTACAAGGCACAACGCGATGAGATGCCCGAGGAACTCGCCGCCTCCATCCCCCACGTCAAAGATCTCTGCCGTGCCTTCGCCATCCCCGTTATCGAAGTCGATGGTTTCGAGGCAGATGACCTCATCGGCACCCTTGTGAAACGCGCCGAGCCCGATGGCTTCGAGTCTTACATGGTCACACCAGACAAAGACTTCGCTCAACTCATTTCCCCCACCACCTTCATGTGGAAGCCCGGCCGCAAAGGCGCCGAATACGAAATCATTGGCATGGAACAACTCGAAAGCATCTGGGGAGTCTCCGAACCTCACCAGATCATCGACCTCCTCGGTCTCATGGGAGATGCTGCCGATAACATTCCCGGTGTCCCCGGCATTGGCCCCAAGACCGCCCAGAAACTCATCAAGGAATACGGCTCCACCGAAAACCTCCTCGCCAATACCGACAAACTCAAAGGCAAACAGAAGGAAAAAGTCGAAGCGAACAAAGACCAAGCCCTCCTCTCAAAAGACCTCGCCACCATCATCATCGACTGCCCGATTGATGTCACATGGGACGATCTCCTCGTCTCCCAGCGCGACGACGAAGCTATCAAGAAACTCTTCATCGACTTCGAATTCCGCTCCCTCACCAAACGCCTTTTCGGCGCAGACACAGGCAGGGATAGCTCAGGTAGGGACGGCTCGCCGAGCCGTCCATCGAACAACCCTACCCAGTCCGACACAATTTTCGACACCTTCAAAACCATCAAAGAAGTCGAGCACACCTACACACTAGCCAACACCAAAGAACTCCAAACCCAACTCTTCACCCACTTAGCCGAGCAACCCTCCTTCTGCTTCGACATCGAGACCACCTCCCTCGACCGCCACTCCGCCAAGCTCCTCGGTATCGCCTTCTCCTGGAAAGCCCACGAAGCCTGGTATCTCCCATTTTCCGAAGACCTCCTCCCAGAAATCAAAACCATACTCAACAGCCCCGCGGAGAAGATCGGCCACAACCTCAAATACGATCTCTCCGTCCTCCACTCAAAAGGCATCACCGTCGCCGGCCCCTTCTTCGACACCATGCTCGCCGATGCACTCGCCGCCCCCGAGCGCCGCCACAGCATGGACTACCTATCGGAAATCCTCCTCGGCTACACCCCCGTAAAGCTATCCGAAATCGCCAATCAACAATCATCAATCGACAATCCATCCGACGACCTCTTTGCCCACGCTGAGAAAAAAGCCAAGAAATCCAAAGACCTCGATATCGCTTCCATCCCCTTGGAAACCCTCGCCGAATACGCAGCCGAGGATGCCGACATCACCTTCCAACTCGCCGAAAAGCTCCGCCCGCTCCTCAAGGAAACCGGCCAGGACAAAGTCTTTTCCGAAATCGAAGCCCCTCTCCTCCCCGTCCTCGTCCGTATGGAAATGGAAGGCATCGCCATCGACCCGGAAGCCCTCGAAACCATAGGCGTCGATCTCCAACAGACCATCGACCAACTCGCAAAATCCATCGAAGCCCACGCGGGAACCCCCTTCAACATCGCCTCGCCAAAACAGCTCGGCCAGATCCTCTTCGATCACCTCAAGCTCCTCGAAAAGCCCAAGAAAACCAAAACCGGCCAATACAAAACCGACGAACAAACCCTCTCCACCCTCATCGGCATCCACCCCATCATTGAGGAGATCCTCACCTACCGCGAAGCCGCCAAACTCAAGTCCACTTACCTCGACGCGCTCCCAAATCACATCGCCCCGGAGACCGGCCGTATACACACCCATTACCACCAACTCCTCGCCGCCACCGGCCGCCTCGCCTCCTCAGACCCCAATCTCCAGAACATCCCCGTCCGCTCAGAGGCCGGCCGGAAAATCCGCCAAGCCTTCGTCCCGCGCAAAGGCTTCACCCTTCTCGCCTGCGACTACTCCCAGATCGAGCTCCGCGTCATGGCCGCGCTCGCCTGCGATCCGACCATGATCTCCGCCTTCCAAGACGGCGCCGACATCCACACCATCACCGCCGCAAAAGTACACGGCGTCACTCCCGAGGAAGTCACACGCGACATGCGCTCCAGCGCGAAAATGGTCAACTTCGGCATCATCTACGGCATCTCCGCCTTCGGCCTCAGCCAGCGCCTCTCCATCCCCCGTGGCGAAGCCGCAGAAATCATCGACGCCTATTTCCGCGAATACCCCGCCATCAAAGAATACATGGATCGTACCATCGCCGAATCACGCGACAGAGGCTACGCCATAACCCTCGCCGGCCGCCGCCGCCACTACCCGGATCTCACCTCCGGAAACGCCGGCCTCCGCAACAACGCCGAGCGTGCCGCCATCAACATGCCCATCCAAGGTACCTCCGCCGACATGATCAAACTCGCCATGATCAAGATCGACGCCCTCCTCCGCAAAAAGAGCTACCAGACAAAAATGCTCCTCCAAGTCCACGACGAACTCGTCTTCGACCTCCATCCCGACGAGGAACAAGAGCTAGTCCCGAAAATCCTCCACATCATGGAATCCTCCTTACCGCTCCCGCATGGCGTCCCGATTCTTGTTGAAAAAGGCACGGGAAATAACTGGCTCGCCGCGCACTAAGCTCATGTCCCCCTCCACCCTCAGCAAGCTCCTCCTCTCGCTCCCCCACGTCGAGCAATCCGAGCCCTTCGGCCCCGGGGTGTTTGTCCAGAAAGTTGGAGGGAAAATGTTCGCACTCTACACCGATGATGACGACGGCCTACGCATGAACCTCAAGTGCGATCCCGATCGCGCAACCGAGCTTCGCGAGCAACACGAATCCATCATCCCCGGTTACCACATGAACAAAAAGCACTGGAACACCCTCATCCTTGATGGCTCACTAGAAGCTGGACTGGTGAAGGAGCTGATCCAGCATTCCTACGATCTCGTCTTCGCCTCACTCACCAAAAAAATCCGCGAATCACTCTCATGAAACTGTCTCCACTCAATATCATTCTTCTCTCGATCCTAGCCTTGTCTTTTGGAGCGACAGCCAAAGAACCAACTGCGCTTACGGAACAGAGTGTTCGCATGGAATTTCCCGGTGAGAAATCGGATTTCCGTGGATACGATCGCTACGACAAGATCAAAACGAAAAGCGGCAACTTTTCCATCATCTGCCCGAAGAATCCCGCACCCGGAAAACCTTGGCTGTGGAGGAGCCTGTTTTGGGAAGCGATCAAACAGTTCAGCAATGCCGATCTGAAGCTAGTCGATGAAGGTTACTACGTCGTGCTCGCCCACGGAGACGTGGCGGGTCATCCGAAAGGCAATGCCAACATTGATGCCACCTATGAGATGCTGACGATGAAATTTGGATTTTCGAAAACCTGTTCCATGGCATCGATGAGCCGCGGAACCCTTTCGCTGTTCCGCTGGGCATCGGAGAACCCGGAAAAGGTGAACAGCATCTACGTCGACAACGGCGTCTTGAATGTATTGAGCTGGCCTGCGGGAAAACTCGTTCCAGGCAATGATTCGATCGCAAGTGGCGCACCCGCGTCTTGGGAAGACTTCAAACAAAAGTTCGGCTATGCCACCGATGAGGAAGCACTCAAGACCAAGGAAAGTCCCATCGATCTCTTGGAGCCATTGGCCAAAGCCGGAGTGCCTATCTTATCAGTTTGCGGCGATAAGGATGAAGCTGTTCCTTATGAGGAAAACGATGCAATACTGGAGGAACGCTACAAGGCACTCGGAGGCGAAATCACTGTGATCGTAGAGAACAAAGGCCACTCACACGGAATGAAAGATCCAACACCGGTGCTGGAATTTATTCGGAAGCATACGCCGTCTCCAAAAGACTGAGATTTCCCTATACTAAACCTCTCAAACAAATGACTAAAAACCCCGAACAACTTCAGTCGCGCCACCAACCCGGCATATTCCATTCAGCCAAAAGTCTGATCGTCTCCCTCATGGCTCTGCCCATGTTTTGCACGGCGGAGATTACCGATTTTGACTTCGAATACATTGGCCCTGCCGTGCAGACAGAAGGCATGCACGTATGGGGATCTTCCCCGGTGATCGGTGAGGACGAGAAGGTGCATCTATATGTCGCTCGCTGGCCGATCGCGGCGCAAAAGGATTTCAGCGGTTGGTATAAAGATTGTGAGATCGCACACTATGTCGGCGATACCCCGGAAGGGCCATTCGAATTCGTTCGTGTCGCCGTTAAAGATCAAGACGGCACCTTCAACTCACCCCACAACCCAACGATCCAAAAGATCGATGGAAAATATGTGCTCTGTTTCATCGTCAATGAAAACGACAAGCTAAAGACTCAACGCATCATCATGCTCATCGCCGATGATTTAAACGATGAGTGGAGGCCGGTTGCCGGTGCTGAGGAAGATGGAACGATCCTTCGCCAATCCAGCGATCCTAACGACTGGAACCACGAGGCAAAGCTCGGCGTCTCCAATCCATCGCTCATCAAATACAAGGGCAAGTACATGCTCTACATCAAATCCGTCATCCCAAAGGGCGGTTACAGCTATGGTGTCGCCGTCTCGGACACGCTTGAAGGCCCTTACAAAAACCATCCCAAAAAGGTCACCGACGGAGGAATTGAAGATGCCTATGCGTTTACGATGGGAGAGACAGTTTATCTCCTGAGTCGTAATTTCGGGCATCTACTAGGAGGCTCTCACGGCGGCGGTCTTCTTTGGAGATCCAAGAATGGTTTCTGGTTCCCGAAGAAAGATGTAAAACTGTCCTTTGAGCCGTTAGCGCATTATACCGGCGCAGAAGATTTGAAAAACGGGACTAAATATCGACCACCCGCCAAGGTAAATGACTACTCCGGCCGTCTGGAACGCCCTCAAATCCTGATGATAGATGGACAGCCCGAGTATGTTTATATGGCGACTGGGATCAGCACCAAAGAGGGCTACGGCAGTTGCTCACACGTCTTTCGGATGACCAAGAAAGATTGAGCTACGGCTTCTCCTTCACCCGGCATTCCCTCACCACCTGTTCCCAGGTGAACGACTTCGTCAGCATATCGGCGAGAAATTGGTTTTTCGCCGATAACCGTGTCGCATTCACCAAGCGTCCCGGATTGTCCAGCCGGCTGAAAAGCACCCGGCGTATCTTCGATTTCTCAACACTCTTGCGGCCATAGCCTCCGGGTATGTTCGAAGACCAGTAGCGGATCGTATCGCCGCTGCTCCCCAGATAAACGACCAGATGGCCGCGCTCTCTCCCGCCGATTTCATCCGTCCACCAGATCTTCATAAAATCCCCCGGCAATGCGCTTTCGTATGAGGTGAAATTCGTCCCGCAGCCCAGCTCAGCAAACAGCTTTGCCGTTCCGGGGCCGTTCGCATTCCACCTCCCGAAAATTTCCGTACCGTCTTGCTCGACCACCTTTGCGTAGCGCTCCATTGCTGCATCGCTGAGCACAAGCCCCTCTCGCTCACGTAATTGATCGATAGTGCGCAGGAAAACCACATACGTCGCTCCAGAGCAGAACGAAGCCCCACACCTTTCGAGGTCTTCCTGAAGCCCACTTCCATTCGCCGAAACACTCGCCGCCAGACGCTGCACCGCCGCCGGAGAAGCATCGTAACCACCTCCGCTAGGCATCGTCTTCACAGCTGCCAGCACATAGGCGTTTGCATCTGCTCCAACCTGCTGTGGGCTGGAAGCACAACTCGCCAACACCAGGCAAACCGCGAGTCCAATCACCCAGAAAACACACTCCACATCATTTTTCAGCCGTTCCATCACGATTCATTATTGCCCACATTCCGCTCCGGGAAGCCAGCCCAACCTCAGCGGGTTACAATACCCAAGGGGCACACCGACCCGCGCTCCCCATTTACGCCTTCTCGAAAAATAGCGTGAACTCCTGCCGGTTGTAGGTCAGGTGCGGCCTTTTCTAGCCCGGCAGCGGAGAATAGATGCAGATTAAGCTCGTTTCGCGCCCCCTGGTGTGTTATTTGCGAGAGTCCCTCCTTTCTGGTCACCTCTTCGGCAGGTTCTGCACTTTAGGCATTTTTCCTACTTGCGGACGATCCGATGTATCCAAAACTTTTCAACGCGCATTTTCTCAATACCTACGGGTTGTCCGTCTGCGTGGGGCTGGTGCTGTGCTTCGTAGTCCTCAGGAAATACGTGCGGGTGAAGGGGATGGATACTGCCTTCGCGGTCTTCGTGGAGGGCAATGGATACGTAGCCGTCATGATGGGCTTCGCCTTTGGGGTCCTGGGCCAGTCTCTATTCATTTACCTTAAAGACCCAACCATGGGGTTTCATTTCACGTCCTCGATGACTGCCATCACGGGACTGGCTGGCGGTGCGGGTGCATTTATCATCGGCTACTTCGTTTACGGCAAGCGCCGTTACGGCCCGCGCATGATCGAGGTCCTTCCTATTGCACCGGCCTGCATGGTGCTCGCGCACGCCTTCGGGCGGGTGGGCTGTTTCTTCGCGGGCTGCTGTTACGGCCAGCCGACTGACTCCTGGCTGGGGCTGCGCTTCCCCCATCTTGATCATGCGGTTTACCCCACCCAGTTGTTGGAGGCGGGTTTCCTGTTCCTGCTCTTCGCGCTGCTCTACCACCTGGCGGTGCGGAGGAGTTTCAAGCACACCTTCACTGTCTATCTGGCGGCCTACGGCACCTTCCGCTTCCTCATTGAATTCATCCGTGGCGACGAGCGCGGTGCCTTCGTAGGCAGCCTTTCGCCCTCGCAGACGCTGTCCCTGCTGCTGGTGGCGGGTTCGGTGGGCGTTTACTTCCTCGTCGAGCGTCTGGCGAAGGCCTACGAGGCGAACCCTCTTCTTTCCCACAAAATTTCCGTCAGTGAAACACCTCTGGCGACCAACCTTTCTGCAAATCCAAAATCCCGCCCCATACGACCATGAACTCTGCATCAAGCTCTCCACAGCCCTCGCTTCTCGCCCGCATCTTCCATTTCCGGGTGGTCGTCCCTCTCTTTGTCCTACCTGCCATGGTTGCCTTCCTGTGCGCTTGCGAAGATGACGACTCGGAAAACACGAGCATCGAAACGCCCACCAGCGCAAACGTCTCGGCTACCACGGCTCTTCTGGGTGGGGATGTAATATCCGGAGGCAATAGTTCTGGCGGAAGTTCGGTATTGGTCATGGAAAGGGGCGCCATCTTCTCTCTGAGTTCTGAAAACAATTTTCCAGAGATTGGCGGGACGGCTGTGACGCAGGTGCCCGCAAGCACCGCAGACACGGGGGTGTTCACTGTGCCGGTCTCCGGACTGTTCCCGGGCACTGAATACAGCTTCAAAGCCTATGCGATCGGACAAAGCACAGCCTACACCACTGTAGGTACGTTTACGACAATAGCAGGCACAGCAAGTATCATCGATCCTACGAGCGACGACATCAAAGTAGTGAGTGCCACGTTAGGAGGCAATGTGCGCTCCGACGGAGGTTCCGCGATCACAGCGCGTGGCATTGTCTATGCCCCTGTGGCGGACAATGCGGATCCGCTGCTTGGTGGTACCGGGGTGGTGAATCTCCCGGATACCATATTGACAACGGGCATTTTCACCCTGTCGGCCAGAAACCTTACTCCCCAGACCATCTACAAGTTCAAAGCCTACGCCACCACCAGCCAGGGCACGAGCTACTCCCCCGCGGCGTTTTTCTCCACCATCTTCCCCGCAGACACAGGCAAGAACCCGGAATTCGAGGCGCGTCGGCATAACCCGGGTGTGAGTGCCATGGCGATACAGCCGGACGGGAAAACCCTCATCGGCGGTTCCTTCGCAGCGGTGGGAAATGTGTCCCATTCGAGTCTGGTCCGCCTCAATGCCGACGGCAGCGTGGACCATTCCTTTGCTCCCCACGTGACCGGAAGTGCAGGAGAGTCGGTCACGTGCATCGCTGTCCAGCCGGATGGGAAAATCGTGATCGGCGGGAATATATCCCATGTCGATGGCAAACCGCATGAAAACATCGCCCGCCTCAATGCGGACGGCAGCGTGGACGATTCCTTCACGGCACGGGCTGCCTATGGGATTGTCAATTGTCTCGCGCTGCAGGCGGACGGCAAGATCCTCCTCGGTGGCGATTTCCTTGGCTTGAATCCAGACGGTGATGATTTTGGTGACGGTGTTGGTGCCAACTACTGGTGGCTGGGCCGGCTGAATGCGGACGGCAGCGTCGATACGGGTTTTAACAACGGCGGTGAAAGTAACGATCCGAACAATCCGGTGAATTCCATCGCCGTCCTGGCCGATGGCAAGATCTTGGTTGCCGGTTGGTTTACCACCTACAATGGTGTGGAGCGCAATGGTTTGGCCCGGTTGCACGCGGATGGCACTCTCGATACCAGCTTTGTCCCCGCCTTAGGCTCCTCTGGCCGATCCTACTGTCTTGTTGAACGATACGGGAAAGTTCTGGTCGGCGGCCATTATTACGATGTTGAGTCGGGCGATTCCATAACCCGACTCGTGAGGCTGGATGCCGACGGCACTCTCGATTCCAGCTTCACTTCCGCCATTGACGAAATCGGCAGCATTACCAGTGTGGCCCTACAAGTGGATCGGAAAATGCTGGTCTGCAGCGCTTCTTATAGCGGCACCCCGCTTCCGGGGCGTTTTACCCGGCTCAATGCGGATGGTTCTCTGGACCCCACCTTCGATCCCGGCACGAACAACTACGTTAGAGGGGTCGCGATCCGGGGAAATGGAAAAATCATGGCCTGCGGCTCCTTCACCATGGTGAATGGCGAGCCGGCCCCGGGCTTCGCCCAGTTCGACAACGGGGAAGCGGTCCAGGAACTGATAAGCCCTGACCCCACGCTCGTGAGGTGGCGCCGCGCGGGAACGGCAACATGGATCAGACAGGTGACCTTCGATCTCTCCACGGACAGCGGCGCGACATGGACGCCACTCGGCGCGGGCACACGCACCTCCAGCGGCTGGGAACTCAGTGGCCAGAGCCTACCTGCCAGCGGTATGCTCCGTGCCCGCGGTCGTACCTCAGGCGGTCAGTTCAACGGCAGTGAGGGCATCTTCGAGCAAGTAGCAAACTTCCCCTCCCCCCCGTTGCTTGCCAATCTCACCAGCAGCGGCATCACGGAAGAAAGTGCCATACTGGGCAGCAACATCACATACAACGGAGGCTTGGGCATCACCGAGCGCGGTATAGTCTATGCGCGCACCGAGGACAATGCCAGTCCGGTGATCGGCGGTTCGGGTGTGACCACCGTCATTGCCGGCGTCACCTCCACGGGTGTCTTCACGCAGTTGGTCACGGGCCTTGCACTCGGCACCGATTACACATTTCGTGCCTATGCGAAGAGCAGTGAGGGCACCGGTTACTCAGGCATTCAAAACTTCACCACGCTGGATGTGCCGACAGTCATTGAGCCGACCTCCAGCGCGCCGGTTCCCCTCGCAAACGAACGTTTTCAGATCACACTGGGCGGCAATATCATTTCTGACAATGGACTTCCTGTCACGGAACGCGGCGTGGTCTATTCCACTAGAAATATCTTTCCGGAGTTAGGCCAATCCTCGGTGAAATCAGTGGTCGTCACCGGCACTTCGCTGGGAGTCTTCACCACTATCGTCGGCGATCTTTCCTCGGGGTCTACGTATTATTTCAGAGCCTATGCGAAAAACGCGGCAGGAGTGGCTTACTCGCCAAGAGTCACAATCACCACTCCCGATGTTCCATCGGTAAGAACCCTTTTGGGATTGTACATCGGTGACTCGGGGGTCAAGATGGGGGGGGTATATTTTGGTCGTGGTGATGCCGACGTAACGAATATCTTTGTCGCGAGAGCTGGCGTTGAGTATGGGAAGGTGCCTGATGACGCCAGATTGCAAACGATCGAACAAAGCACAGGCTACACCACCGTTTATCTCATCACCCAAATTAATGAAGATTTCTTCGAGAATCTATCGGCAGCCGGACTCGAACCGGGACGCTATGGTTATCGAGCCTTCGTCGAAAACGACTATACCAAGCGAGCGGGAGAAATAATTTATTTTAACGTGAATGACAGGGGAGAAGTATCGTATTCAGTCGTTAAACCAGAACCAGAACCCGAGCTCAACGCAGCCTACAGAGTTGCCGCGCCAGTAGAAGATCCATCTGCCAGTGCCTTTTCGGCTCCGCCTGAGGCGGGCTATGATCCGGATGTCCCAACCGGTTTTGTCCAAGCACTCGCCGTGCAACCGGATGGCAAGACCATCATCGCAGGGCAGTTCGATACGGTCGGCGGGGTGGAACACCAGTCCCTCGCCCGGCTTAACGCCGATGGCAGCATGGATGCGTCCTTCACCCCCGTCACCGATGGCATCATCTACAGCGTGGTGGTGCAGGAGGATGGGAAAATCCTGCTCGGCGGTGCTTTCACGCAGGTCAATGAGGAGTCCCGCGGCGGCATTGCCCGGCTTAACGCGGACGGTACTCTGGAGTCCATCGCCACCTTCAATCCCGGCACCGGTGCCGACAATATCGTTTACAGCGTGGTGTTGCAGCCCGATGGCAAGATCCTGCTCGGCGGCCTGTTTGACAACATCCAGTCAACCCCACGCAACGGCATCGCCCGCCTGAATGCCGATGGCGGCGTGGATGGAACTTTCGATCCCGGCACCGGCGCGGACGATGCGGTCTATAGCGTAGCGCTCCAGACGGATGGCAAAATCCTAATCGGAGGGGCTTTCCAAAATGTCGCAGGCACCGCCCGCAACCACATCGCCCGGCTCGATGCGGACGGTGGCCTCGATGCCACCTTCGCCCCTGTATCAGGAGCTGATGACAAGGTGGATTGCGTGATTGTGCAGCCGGATGGGAAGATCCTGATCGGCGGCTATTTCACCACCGTCAATGGCACGAGCCGCAACCGCATCGCCCGGCTGAGCACCACGGGAGCGCTGGACGGCAGCTTCGATCCCGGCACCGGCGCGGACGGTGTCGTCTATACGATGAGTTTGCAAACGGACGGCAAGGTCATGCTCGGCGGCGATTTTCAGAATGTGAACGACACGCCGCGCAGCCGTATCGCCCGGCTCAATGCGAACGGCGGCCTCGACATCAGCTTCGATCCCGGCAGCGGAACCGATGCGGAGGTCGATGGAATCGCATTGCAGGCGGATGGGAACATACTTTTCGCGGGCGGTTTTACGTTGTTTGACGGTGTGGCACGCAACCGCATCGCGCGTATCGGCAACGACGCCGTGACCCAGAGCGTGACCGTCACCAACGCAACCCAAGCGCAATGGATGCGCAGTGGCGCGGGGCCGGAGGTCTCTTCCGTGGCATTCCAGCTTTCCACGGATGGAGGAGTTACATGGGCGATGGTGGGCAGTGGCACGCGCATCGCGGGCGGATGGCAGGGCAGCGGCCTCAGCCTTCCCCCTGGCGGAACCTTACGCGGGGTCGGGCGCACCTCGGGCGGCTTCCTGGCTGCAAGTTCGGGACTTGTCGCGGAATCGGCCGTGTTCGCCCTGGATCCCGGGGATATCCTGGTGGAGCAACCCGCAGGTAGCAGTCTCGCCAGCGGTGGGATCCGTGACTTCGGTGCGGCCCTGCTCAATGACAATTCCCAGCGCACCTTCACCGTCTCGAACACGGGTTCAGGGCATCTGGCGGGAGTGATGCCCAACATTGCAGGCCCGCATGCAGGCGAGTTCACGCTCGATACGCTGCCGGACGCGTCATTGTCCCCATCAGGCAGCACCACCTTCCTGGTGCGTTTCACCCCGACCAGCCTCGGTGCCAAAACCGCGCTGCTGAGCATTTTCAGCAACGATCCCGATGAGAGCCCGTTCAGTATCAGGCTGACCGGCGCGGGTGCCGCCCCGTTGGGGATCTGGAGGCAGACCCATTTCAACTCCACCTCCAACAGCGATATCGGGGGGGATCTATACGATTTCGACGGCGATGGCCTTGCGAACGTGCTCGAATATGCCTTCGACCAGAATCCCATACTGGCGGGCAGCAACCAACTTCCCAAACCTCAGATGGGCGGCGGAAACGTGTTCTTCGATTTCACCCAGCCCGCCACCGTCAGCGGCGTCATCTACGGTGCGGAATGGAGCACCACCCTGAAAGCCGGGGAGTGGACCAACATCCCCGATACCGGCACGCCGCCACAGCACCTGTTCACCGTCCCAACCACTGGCGACAAGACGAAGTTTCTCCGTCTGAAAGTAACGAGTCCGTAGTGAGCGAAGGCGCTCAACCCTTTTCGAAAAATAGCGTGAACTCGTTCCTGTTATAGGTCAGGTGAGTTTGCTCGATGAGAGAAAGTCCGCCCGCTTCTGCCGCTGCCAGCACTTCTTTTTCGAGCTTACTGATCTCGGCGATGGATTCTGCACCGGTGGTCTTGAGGGTAAAAATCACTAAGCCACCAGGATTGAGGAAATCTTTGAGACGTGTGACATGGCCGATCGCCTGCACAGGCATGCCGTTCATGTCGGAAAGAATCGCATCATACCTGGCACCTTTCGGCGGAATGAACTCGCCCACATCCGCACGGATGAAGCGAAGCCTGTCCACACCGCTGAGCCTAGGGTCGAGCGAAGCGCGGTCGATGGCGGTGACTTCATAACCGCGCTTGAGAAGCTCGGAGGTCATGCCGCCCGGACTCGCACCTAGCTCAAGCCATTGTGCGCCTTTCCACGGAAGCTTGCGCTTCATCGAGATAAAATGCAGTGCCTCGGCAACTTTCGCACCAGCACGGCTGACAGTTTCTTCCGCGCTCTGGCTGATGTATTTCGTGCCACCGGGATAAATGCCGCCGGCTTCTGTGGGGGTGGAGATTCCGCAGAATAAGCCTTCTTTCCCGAGCAGGCAGAAGAGGGTTTCTTTGGTAGGATCCTGTTCTTCAGCAGTCTTTGGCGAGCCTTCAGGAAGCTCGAAAACTTGCAGCGCACGACCCCGAAAGTTCGAGGCCATCGCCTTGTAGTAAGGCTTCTGTGAACCAGGATCGAGCCGACCGACGAGGAGGGTCTGCGGATTCCGGCTTTCGAATTTGTAGTAGATCGTCTGCGCAGCTTTTTCGATAAAGCCGTCCATCTTCTCTGGGTTGCACGGCCATGAATGCTCCACGGGGATGTGGAAACGCACGAAACGCGCGGCGGGAGAATCCTTGATCAGCTCGGGTGTCTCCGTCTGGAAGAGGAAATACTCAGTGCCAAGCTTCTTCACCTTCTCCGCACCGAGCATGCCGAGGATTTCCGGCACGAGGCTGGAAAACACTTCGGAGATGCGGATGAGGTGAATAGTCATGTTCGACGGAACGCGGACTTTAGTCCGCAAGTCAGTGGTTGGGCGAGCGGACTAAAGTCCGCGTTCCTTTCCTCTTCCTTGAGAGTTGAAACTTGAAGTTTGTGAGTTATTTACCCCGGTTGCTGCGGTCTTCACCAGAGGTGCTTTTCGCAGCGCGCTTACGAGCGTTTGCGTCGAGGATGCGCTTGCGGAGGCGGATGTTCTGCGGAGTTGCTTCCACGAGTTCGTCGGCATCGATGTATTCGATGGCGCGCTCAAGGGAGAAACGAACTGGCGGAGAAAGCTTGGAGGTCTTGTCCTTACCGGAGGAGCGCATGTTGTCGAGGTGCTTCTCTTTTACAGGGTTCACCGGCATATCGCCAACGCGTGGGTTTTCACCAACCAACATGCCGCCGTAGATCGCATCGTTCGCTCCTACGAAGAGGATGCCGCGATCCTCAAGCGCCTGAAGCGAGTAAGTCGTTGCGGTGCCAGCTTCCATGGAAACGAGTGTGCCTGTGGTGCGGGTGACGATTTCACCAGCGTGTGGCCCGTATTCGCGGAAAAGGTGGGACATGATGCCGTGACCGGATGTCAGGTTGACGATTTCCGTTTCGAAGCCAATCAGACCACGAGTCGGGATGAGTGCGGTGATGAGAGTTTCGCCGGAAGGCTCGGTCTCCATGTTCTCCATCATGCCTTTGCGGTTGATGAGGGATTTGAGGATGCCCTGTGTGTAATCGCCCGGGGACTCGATGTAGAGGGTCTCGAATGGCTCGAGGAGTTTGCCGTTTTCATCACGACGGTAAATCACGGTCGGACGGGAAACGCAGACCTCGAATCCTTCGCGGCGCATGGTCTCGACGAGGACGGCGATCTGCATCGCGCCACGAGCGGAGACGTTGAATACACCGGCTTGTTCCGTATCCTCAACTTGGAGGGAAACGTTCGTTTTCAGCTCGTGCATGAGGCGCTCACGGATGGCGCGGGAGGTGACGTGCTTGCCTTCTTTACCAGCGAGCGGACCGTCGTTGATGGAGAACTCCATGGAAACGGTCGGCGGGTCAATTTCCACGAAGGGAAGAGGCTCTTGCTCCTTGGTAGAGGCGAGAGTTTCACCGATATCGATGTCCTCAATGCCTGCAGCGATGCCGACGATACCGCCTGCGCCGCAACCTTCGGAGTCCGCTGTCGCGAGGCCGGAGTAGGTGAAGGTTTTCATCACCTTGGATTGCTGAGTGGTGCCGTCCTTGCGGTGGAGCCAAATGGTGTCGCCTTTCTTGACGTTACCACCGAGGACTTTTCCGACAGCCACACGGCCGACGAAGCTGTCCCACTCGATGTTCGAAACGAGCATATGGAAAGGTGCTTCTGGATCAGCAGCTGGCTCAGGGATGAACTCGACAATTTTCTTAAGGAGCGGGATGCAGTCCTTACGCTCATCATCTGGATGATCCATGAAGTAACCGTCACGGGCGGAGCCGTAGGAAAAAGGAGCTTCGAACTGCTCTTCGGTAGCATCGAGGTCGAGGAAAAGCTCAAGCACTTGGTCGTGAACTTTCATTGGGTTGGAAAGTGGGCGGTCAACCTTGTTGACGACAACGATCGGCTTAAGGCCTTCTTGGAGAGCTTTGCGGAGCACGAAACGTGTTTGAGCCTGTGGGCCACCTGCTGCATCTACGACGAGGAGAACACCATCTACCATTTTCATCACGCGCTCAACCTCAGCACCGAAATCGGCGTGTCCTGGGGTATCGACGATGTTGATAGTGTAGCCTTCCCAGAGAATGGCTGTGTTTTTCGCCTTAATGGTAATGCCTTTTTCCTTCTCAAGATCCATGGAGTCCATGGCGCGCTCGGCTTGCTCTTGGTTGTCGCGATAAGTGCCGCCTGCCTGCAAGAGTTGGTCGACGAGGGTGGTTTTGCCATGGTCAACGTGAGCGATGATGGCGAGGTTACGGATCTTGAGTGACATAGAATTGGGGCGGTTAAACGCTTTGGGCGCGGGGCTATGCAGGAGTTTTCCGCCGATGGCAAGGCGGGAATGACGTGAAACGGCGCAGAAAAGCCATGCCAGCGTGTTTCACACTGTATATTCCCTAGAAATGGAGCAGTTATTTGGACTTAGTTAACCGCAAGAACAACAATCACAGCCGTCGCAAGGGTTACAGTCGATACAGCCCGAATCACCCGGGCCACAATCGAAACAAGCGTCGGCCCCACCCTTCGAGCTACCTCGTCCACATGAGCAGCAACTCGTACAATCACAGCCGTTGCAGCAGTCCCACCAGCGACTTGATCCATCATCACGGCGCTTCTTTTCTTTCCTGCGCAATTTCTTATCCGCCTCTACTGGAGTCTCATTGACCAGCGGGATGCGGCTCGCAGTTCTGTCGATCGTTTGGCCTATGGCTTTCTGGATCCCACCTTGTGGCAGTTTGTTTACCTCCGATTGCAATTGCAGATATTCCTCAGACATCAGCTCGCGCAGCTCCTGATGAGGCGTCCTATCTAGAGGATTATATCTTCCTCGCTTGCGATCTTTTACCCAATCTCTCCAGGCATCGTCCCAATAAATCAATCGCCCAAGCGAATGGCCGATCATTTCATAGCTCCGCCGCAGGGAAGAATCGCCATAGAGGCCGCTACTAAAACCCATGATCTCTTGATAAGTCTCAGCAGTCGGGCGGGCAGCGCTAAAAGCATCGGGATTATTCGCCTCCACCTTATCTTGGGAGAGGATCGTGTTTAGCACGCCATCAGTCGGAAAACCGATTCCATTGAGTCTAGCGATTGCCTTATCCGTAGCGGAAGAAAATGATGCCAGTCCCACTTTCGAGGCAAAAGAACGAATCCAACCCTCATCTTCGGAATCATCACGTAGCTTAATACTGAGTGCACATAGAGTCACGTCTGCTGCGTATTCCATATGTGCACCGTTATCGAAAATACGCTTGGGAGTTGCGAAGGGATTACAGCAGGTCGCTACTCGACCTTTTTCCTCAGAGCCGATGCCGCCCAGCAATGCAAGAAAGGTCGAATCACGATTCACAAGAAAGCGGAAACCAACCCCAAAATCATGATGCAATCGAGTGCCCAAGCCACAGAAGTGACTGCGCCAAATTTCAGGAGCCTTACCGCAGCAAGACAGAGTAGGCGCCTGAAGAAATCCGAACATTTATTTCACTTAGCAATTAGACCATCGTTCTCAAATCGCTCACGCAACTTAGAAAGCCCCGTTAAGCTTCCTGCCTACCCAGAACCCGCCGAGGAGCAAGACCAGCACGGCTACCGTCGCCCAATGCGACCAAAGGGGAATACGATTCTCGATGGGGCGTGGCTCAGGAAGAGCTTCGATTTCGTCAATTAAGCCGGGAAGCTGATCGGGGAGGATTAGGCGACCACGAGAGACTTTGGCCATTTCCTCAAGGACTTCGGGTCTGGCAGGTTGGCCGGTTTTTTCGATATCCACTCCCTGTGCAAGAATAGTCGTTTCTGTCGGCAGATCCGAGGCTCCGGAGACGGTGGCGCGGAGTTTCCATGCACCGGGAAGCTCGATTTTGAATCGCCCAGTGTAGGCACCCCACTCAGATTCGTTTTTCTGAAGCTCGATGCGTCGCGTATCCCCTCCGGGCGAAGTAACATCGACAAATACCGATCCCTCTTTCTGCGGCGCGCCGTTTTCATCAAAGGCATTCGCATTCAGAGTCACAGTCGCACCCGGCTCGGGGCGTTCAGGCGTGTAGAATAGGCGAACACGCTGCCCTGCGGCCATGTTGCGCTGATAGCTCATCCAGCGCGCGACCTGACCCCAAAAACGGTAATGATAAAGATCCTCCACTCCGCGTCTCCAGCGCCATGCGGAATCAATTCCCATGAAAAGCACCTTCCCACTCCCCGCTGCCTTGGTGACGAGCAGGGGAATCGGCCCATACGGCCCGCGGCGATTCGCGTGCACGGCGAGCACTTGAGTCCCGCCCTTGGCGCGAACTACTGGAGCGTGCCAGAGAAAGCCGGGAAGCTGCCTCCAGATCTCCGGATTCTCCTCCTCAGAATCTCCCAACATGGTCAGCAACGAGGCGCGCCCCTCAGTCGTGAGATTTAGGGGAGTAGCGAGACTTTCGGGAAATCCTTCCTTATTATTGTCATCCAACGTCACTGGCATGAGGTCGGATAGCGCCGTATCGAGAAGAGTGAACTGATTGCCCCTCATTCCCGGCAGAAAAACCACACCCGAGGCCTGATTTTCCACCAACCCGCGTATTTGCTCGCACTGCTCCGCCGTCAGTTGATCCGGCCCCACTCCGATATCGCCGATAAACACGACATCGAACTTCGAGAGCTCCTCCAGCGATTCAGGAAATTTCTCAATGTAGTCCAGCCCTTCCGCTGGCCCCAACTCAGGACGCATGAGCAGACATGACAGCTCCACTCCCGGGTCGCGCTGAAGCGCATTTCGCAGGAATCGGAATTCCCAACGTGGAAGAGTCTCAAGGATCAACACGCGAATTTGTTCGGGTTTTCCCGCGATGGTGAAGTCTCGTGAATTATTCGCCGAGACAAGCTCCCCGTCTTCCACTGGCACGGAAAGGGTAAGGGTAGATGAGCCCTCGCTTTTCAGACGCCACAGGATGGAATCGTAGGTCTCAGCATTTGGCGACAGAATGATGCTCTTCGTGCGCTCACGGCCTGACTCATCGCGCAGCCGCACCACTGTCCGCACCTGCCTGTCCAGCGAGGAGCGTATCGTAAAAGGAATCTGCACATTTTCGCCAACAATCCCGTAAGTCGGTGCCGTCACCGTTAACATGTCGAGGTCGGGCAAACGCGTCTGGCTGCCTACTGGGATCGTGAAAATCGGCACTCCGCGCAGACGGTATTTCTGCGCAGCAGCCACTGGCGGATCGCCGAGGTTGAAGTCACCATCGCCGATGACCACCACAGCCCGTAGGTTGTTGTCTTTCTCCAGCAGATCAGAAAGAGGCTGATTCATATCTGTGCCGCTCAAACCCTCTTCGGACGGCTTCGCAAAAGGCAAAGAGACGAGCTCGTTCGCACCATCAGACTTTAGCGGCGTCCACAAATCCGAGCCCAGCGCCCGGTCTACCCAGTCTTTTCGTGAAACGATCTCTTCGGCATCCCCTTCCCCTAGCAAGACTTCTGGCAACTCGGCATCAAGCGTCTCCATCGAGCGCGAATCATCCCACAGCACCACGATTTTCGGCTTCGTTGTCGGGTTGATTACCGTTTTCCACTCCGGCTGCCAGAGTAGCATCACCACCAGCACCGCGATGAAAAACCTCAGTATCTCAAGCGCCGCCGTGCGCCCAGGATGTGGGCTGCGTTTCCACGAAAGAAAGCAGAGAAACGCGACCCCAATCAGAGCAGCGATGCCAATCCAAAGGGTGAGTGGTGTTGGGTTGAGGTGAAGCAAAAGGGCGCGGGTGCGTGTGTTGCGTAAATGGCTAGCCGATCCAGCACCTTAGGGCAAGGGGCGATGAAGGCCACGTATCATCTCTTCTACACCGAAGTTGATCTCTTCTTCGGTCACAGTGAAAGGCGGAGTCAGTGCCAATACATCCCCCACCGGCCCATCTGGCAGAGCGATCACCCCTCCACGCAGCATACACTTTACCGCCTCAATCACCCGCTCACCACTATCCGTCACCACTCCCATCATCAGGCCTCGCCCCCTCACACATTTCACAAAATCCAGTTCCTCCACGCTTTTCAACGCATTCCGCAGATTCGCCGTCGCCTCATTTACCATCAGCTCCGTTCTTTGCTCGCGATACGTCCGGATCGCCTCTAGCGCCATCGCGCAGCCCATCGGATTTCCTAAAAACGTACTCGTGTGCAACGCCTCACCATTACTGGCAGGCCACTTATCCATCACTTCCGCCCTGCCCACGCAGACGGATATAGGAAAACCGCCGCTCAACGCCTTACCCAAACAGATCAGATCCGGGGAAACGCCCTCCCATTCACACGCAAACAATTTTCCGGTGCGCCAGAAGCCCGTGTAAATCTCATCAAAAATCAACACCGCGCCAACCTCATCGCACCACTCACGCAGCAGCGTCAAAAAACCTTCCGGAGGCACCACGATTCCACCCCGCCCCTGGATCGGCTCAACCAGCACCGCACCAATCCCGCTGCCATTAACTTGCGAAAGCTCCTCACGGAAAACCTCTAAATCATCACCCTCAGGAAACTTCAGCCGCTCCGTCACCCTCGCCAATTGCCCATCAAACGGCTCCCGAAACCACCCAATGCCCGCCCCCAATAGCGCCCCATACCCCAACCCATGATACCCACCCTCAAAAGACAAGATCCCGCTCCGCCCCGTCGCCACCACTGCCGTCTTCAGCGCCGCCTCCACCGCCTCAAAGCCCGAACTACCAAACAAGCACCTCCCCTTCTCCCCCGTCCATTTTTCAAAAGTGATCTCAGAAAGCGCCTCACAAAGCTCCACCTTCACTCGCGCCGGATGCACATCACCCATCGCATGCATCAGCACCTCGCTCTGCCGACGCAGAGCCTCCCCAGTAAATCCATAACCCACCCCCGCCACGCCAAACCCACTCGTCATATCAAGAAACCGATTCCCATCCACATCCCAGACATTCACCCCCTCTGCACGCTCCCAGAAAATCGGCCAGTCATCCCCAAGATAGGTCGTATTCCGACATTCCACCTCCGCCAACCGCCGCCCCATCGCGAAGGACTTTTCTCCGGGCACTTTCGTTGAAATCTCTGGCAACATCTCCTCAAAAACTACCCGCCCATTCCACAACTGCCAACCCTTTCAGCCTCCATCCTGAATCCTTCGCAGCCGAATTGCCCCCTTCGCCGTCGATGGATCCACCACCTGCCCTTTTTGTAAGATCTCAAACTTCCCCGCATCCACCAACCGCTGCGCCGCGCGCCTCACCCGCTCCATTTCATCCATCCACTCATTTTCTCCGAAAAACCCACGCGCCACCTCACTCGGGCACACCGTGGCACCTCTAGCTCTCTTCCCTAAAAGCTCCAAAATTGCCGCCTCAAGCTCTTTATCCACTCTCGAAACCTTCTTTTTCCGACATCCCGCCGAGCAATACCTTACTTCATCCCAACAATCCTCCCACTTCTTCCTCCAAGCCATCACCCGCCCGCAGCTGGCACAATTTTTCGTTTCTCCATTCATCGTCAAAAAGCGGATGCGCGCTCGAAAATCCATTTTAGGGTCACAACCATGACTGAGCAGCAACGAAACCAGATCATACGTATGGCGTGGGAAGATCGCTGCACCTTCGATGAGATCAAGAAAAAGACCGGCTACCCGGAAGCCGATGTTATCAAGCTCATGCGCCGGGAACTGAAACCCTCCAGCTTCCGAATGTGGCGTAAAAGGGTCACCGGCCGCGTCACCAAGCATCGCAAGCTCTTCCAATCAAGTCGCGCAGAGCTCAAAAGACAAAACTTCCAGCACTACGAATAAACCCTTTGCAAATTCGTCGAAAAAACATTCCCCAAACACCCGTATTCCGTAGAGAATCCCTTAACAATGAAACTCATCTCCATCTTCCTCACCGCACTTTTCACCGCATCCGCTCTCGCCGATGAGGCTAAATCCGACTTCGTATCACTCTTCGACGGCAAAACCACCGAAGGCTGGGTAAACCCCTATGAATGGGGTGAAATCAAAGTCGTCGATGGCGAGATCCACCTCACTGCCGAAAAGAAATTTTTCCTCCTGACCGAAAAGGAATACTCCAACTTCATCTTCGAAGGCGATGTTCACCTCCCGGAAGGCAAAGCCAACAGCGGCTTCCTTTTCCGCGCGCAAACCAATGAAAAAGGCGCCTTCGGCTACCAAGCAGAAGTCGATGGCGACCCCGCACGCGGCTGGTCTGGCGGTTTCTACGATGAAGGCCGCCGCAAGTGGTTCATCAGCCCGATCAAAGGTGACGCCGAAAGCGAAGCCGCTTTCAAAGCACGCGCCGGAGACACCTTCAAGCGCAATGGCTGGAATACCTACCGCATCACCTGCAAAGGCGATCACATCATCATCGAGGTCAATGGAGTCGTCACCACCGATGTCCATGATGCAGAGGATGCGAAGGGTTTCATCGGCATCCAGCACCACGGTGAAAAAGGAGCGACCTACCGCTTCCGCAACCTGCGCATTAAAGAGCTCGAATGAGCCCCGCGCCAGCCCGCCGCCTCACCCTGTGGTTCATCTGGCTTGGCGTATTCTATTTCATTTGGCTCGCCCTAGTCATTGCCGGGGATCACTGGCACACACTTCGTGAAAACTGGGGCATCGCCCTAGCCATGGCCATGGGCTCCTACGCCGCTGGCTCCACACCTATGGGCGGCGGCACCGTCGGATTCCCCGTCCTCGTCCTGCTTTTCAAACAAAGCGCCATGCTCGGCCGGGACTTTTCCTTCGCCGTCCAGAGCATCGGCATGACCAGCGCCGCCATCTTCATCATCTGCCGACGCCAACCGGTCGAGTGGCCGATGGTGCGATGGGCCATGCTCGGCTCCCTTATCGGCACTCCCCTCGGCATCCTTTTCATCGCGCCCCTCGTCCCGCCGCTTTTTATTAAAATCCTCTTCGCCGTCGTCTGGTGCTCCTTCGGTGTCCTCCACCTCTACCGCCTCAAAGAACTCGCCCGCCACGAAGGCCTCGCGCCCGGCGCACATCGCTTCGATCGCAATGCCGGCTTCCTCGTAGGCCTTCTAGCCGGAGCCACCGTATCCGCCATCACTGGAGTAGGCATCGATATGGTGCTCTACGCCGTCCTCGTCCTCCTCTGCCAAGCCGATCTAAAAATCGCCATCCCCTCCTCCGTCATCATCATGGCTTTCACTTCCGTAGTGGGCATCGCCACGAAATACCTCTTCGGCGGCGTCCAACCCGGGGTTTATGAAAACTGGCTCGCAGCAGCACCCATCGTCGCCCTCGGCGCACCCCTCGGAGCCTTCATCGTCGATAAAGTCGGCCGCGCCCCTACCCTTCTTCTAGTCTCCATCCTCTGCATCGCCCAATTCGCATGGACTATGACCGACGAATGGGCACGCCTCGGCCTCCTCGGCCTCGCCGCCTCTCTCGGCGGCGTCCTCCTTTTCAACCTCGCCTTCGAATGGCTCCACCGAAAAGGCAACCACCTCGATCGGAGGCGCTGATCCGTCATCTTCCTTGAGAATTGAAATTTGAAGTTTGAGAGTTAGATGCGCAGCATCGCTATGTGATCGCCCGCGTCCTCATCGACGGCCCTTCGGAGCTTGTTTTCGACTACGCCATCCCCGCCGACCTCCCCGTCGTCGAGGGCTGCCGTGTGCGCGTGCCGATTCGGCAAAAATCGACCTCCGGCACCGTCCTCTCGGTCAACCCGCCGCCCGAGCAATCCGAATTCGCCATGCGCGAAATTCAGTCCCTCATCGACCCCGAACCGCTCATCACACCGGTTCTCCTCAAAGTCGCACGCTGGATCTCAAATTACTACGGCTCCAGTATCGAAAGCGTCATCCGCTCCATCCTGCCAGAAGCCGTCCGCACCGAGGACAACTCCGCCAAGACCCGCCGCATCGCTATAGCTCTGGAAAACCCCGACCCAGAAGCCATCGCGAAACTTGAAAAACGCGCCCCCAAGCAATTTCTCATCCTCACGCTCCTCCAACGTGCCGAGAAGCGCACCCTCCCCACCACCGAGCTAGGCGACAACTCCGCCCCCTCCCTCAAAAGCCTCGAATCCAAAGGCCTTATCACCATTTCCACCGAAGAAGTCCGCCGCGACCCCGAAGCCTCCGATGAAATCATCCCCTCCGCCCCCCTCACCCTCAACGACCAACAACAAGAGGCCTTCGAACTCATTAGCAAGGCACTGATCACCGATCACTCGGCACTCGGCACTGAAACGGCAAAGCCGTTTCTCTTATTAGGCGTCACCGGCTCCGGCAAAACCGAAGTCTACCTCCAAGCCGCCCAAGCCGCCCTCGACCTCAACAAAACCGTCCTAGTCCTAGTCCCGGAAATCGCCCTCACCCCCCAGACCGTCCGCCGCTTCAAAGCACGCTTCTCACACCTCACCGACCAAGTCGCCGTCCTCCACTCAAACCTCTCCCAAGGCGAGCGATTCGACGAATGGCACCGCATCCGCAAAGGCACCGCCCGCATCGTCATCGGCGCACGCTCCGCCGTTTTCGCACCCCTCCCCGACCTCGGCCTCATCGTCATCGATGAAGAGCACGAATCCACCTACAAGCAAGAAAACGTCCCCCGCTACCAAGCCCGCGACGTCGCCGTCCTCCGCGCCGCCTTCGAAAAATGCGCCATCGTCCTCGGCTCCGCCACCCCTTCTCTAGAGAGCTGGCAAAACACCCAGAACGGAAAATACCAGCTCCTCCGCCTCGACAAACGCGCCGACGCACACTCCATGCCCCTTGTCCGCGTCATCGACATGCGTTTGGAAAAGCAGAAGCAAAAAGGCCAGACACCCATCCTCTCAGACCGGCTCCGCACCGCCCTCGAACAACGCCTCGAAAAAGGCGAGCAATCCATCCTCTTCCTCAACCGCCGCGGCTTCGCCCGCTCCCTCCAATGCCACGGCTGCGGCCACACCTGCGAGTGCCCCCACTGCGCCGTCGCCCTCACCTACCACCGCACCGACGAACGTCTCGTCTGCCACGTCTGCGGCCACCAATCCATCGTCCCTAGGAAATGCCCGGAATGCAAAAGCCCCGGCATCAACCTCCAAGGCTACGGCACCCAGAAAGTCGAAGAAGTCCTCCAAAAAGTCCTGCCCGAAGCCCGCTTCGCCCGCATCGATGCCGATGCCATGCGCCGCAAAAACACACTCAAAGACCTCCTCCGGAAATTCAAATCCCAGAAGATCGACATCCTCATCGGCACCCAGATGATCGCCAAAGGTCTCCATTTTCCCAACGTCACCCTCGTCGGAATCCTCAACGCCGACCTCGGCCTCCACGTCCCCGACTTCCGCGCCGGCGAGCGCACCTTCCAGCTCATCACCCAGGTCGCCGGACGCGCCGGACGAGGCGAACTCGAAGGCGAAGTCATCGTGCAAACCTTTACGCCCCACAGCCCCAGCATCCAGTTCGCCCGCAAGCACGACTTCGATGGCTACGCCGAACAGGAAATGGAAATGCGCCATCAATTCCGCTTCCCCCCCTTCGCTCACTGCGGCGTCCTCACCGCAAGATCCACCCACGAGCGCCGCGCCGAGTTCACCCTCCAAACCCTCCACGTCCGCCTCAAAGAAGACCTCCCCCAAGGCATCTCCCTTGGCGAAGTCCTCCCCAGCCCCCTGATTCGCTCCCACGACCAATTCCGCTTCCAAATCACCCTCCGCTCAACCAAAGCCCGCCCCCTCACCAACCACATCCAATCCATCCTCCAGAAAACCACCCTCCCCGAAGACGTCACCGTCGTCTTCGACATGGACGCGTATAATTTTTCATAACTCGGCTCCGGCAACTCGCTCCAAACTAACAGTCCTGAATTACCTTGAATCGGCGGGAAGTGTAGCCAATTTTTATAGCGATGTTTTTTAGAAAACAGAGTTCCACGGCACTCGCCGTATTGACTCTCGTGGCTGTGGCGTTGCCATTGTCTGCCGATCCTTTTGATCTCCATCGTTCCGATACAATCCGGCAGGACTACGGTGCAGTGTGGGCGGGAGTGGCCGGAGGCGACGGAACCCTCCTCGCAGAGAACAGCTTCGGGTCGGTTCCGGATCTTGCAGGTGGGAATCTGACCCTCTTTTCTCAAGGCGGCCCTTCGACGATCTGGGATCGAACCGGCGCCACGCTGCCAGGCGTACTTCTCCGCTTTTCGGGCACCGGCCAGCTTTTCCTCTACCCCCCACAATCCGTGCAGGGGTTTGGGATAGCCTTGGAAAGCCTCTCCGCAGGATCAACTTCCTTCCGGCTAAACTTTTTCCGCAGCGACGGCTTTTTTCTATTCAGTTCCAAGGATTTCCCCGCGGCGGATGGCGAATCGATATGGATCGGCCTCATCGATCCAGATGCCAGAATCGGAATCGTGGGCATTTCCGGTGATGGCGAATTTCTGGCTGGCCCACCTTCCTTCCAGTATCCCACGCCCCCGCCTCCCGCTCTCGCCGATCTTCCCGCCGCCTTGACCTACGAAATGGATATATCGCAGTCAGCCACCTATCTGCACGAGGGGCACATCCCCATCGGCACCTCTTCCACCACCGATGAGGCCACCGAAAGCAACGCGAACGCAGTCGATCTCCACAACATCTTTCCGAGTCTCCGCGCCGGTGATGTGCTCCGCTTGGAGCGCCTCGGCATCGGCCTCAACTCCAATGGCGATCTCAACCGACTCATGGGTGTACTTTCCTCAACCGATGTGATTCTCGACGGAACTGAGTTCAACCGCGTTCCCGACGCCGTAGCAGCAGGGGAAAGCTACTACACAGCCCCAAAGTCGACACGCTACAGCTCGATCAAAACACCATCGAATATCTCCGCGGACTTCGTGATCGGATTCACCACTCACGTCACAGTTGGCGAGCAGGCACGCTATCTTTTTCTCAGCCGCGAAGAACCCGGCGCCAGCGGCTCACCCGTCCGGCTGCGCATTTCCCATTTATCGCGCAACCAGATCCTCGACTGGATTGCCAGCTTCGGTCTCGTCGGCTCTAACGCGGATCTCGAAAGCGATCTTGACGGCGACGGACTTACCTTGCTTGAGGAATTCATCGTCAGGAAAAATCCCACCAATCCCGATGCGGGCGCTGCCGGGGATTTCGCCTTTGCCGCCAAGCTCAATCCCCTCTCCGAGCCGGGCAGGCTCTCGATCATCTTCGGCGGAAGAGCGGACGGCCCTTTCCGCGTCCGCGGCGAGTTTTCATCGGATCTCGTGAACTGGGAACCTAGCGGAGAACCCGCCGCGTTACTGACGACCGAGGGCACCGACCGCCTCTCCGTCCTCCGTGCCAACGACCCTGACCCGAATCCGGGTTCTCAACGCTTCGGCCGCCTGAAATTCGAATACCTGTCCAGACCATAACCTCCAAACTCCAAGACACCATGAAACGCTTCCTTCTGCCCATCGCATTGCTCTGCTGCACACTCTCGCCCGCCGCCGCCAACGTCGACTACTTCATCTATTTCGATCCGATCAAGATCGAAGGAGATGCCCAAGATAGCGCTTTTGACGGAAAGAAGGCCACCGAGCTCATCGCCTTCCAGTTCCAAGGTCAGAATAGCACCAATATCGCCTCCAGCGCTAGCGGTGGAGCTGGACAAGTCACCTTCGACCAAGTGTCCATCATTCTGCCCGCCGGCTCCCGTGCAGCAGTCGATCTGATGCGCGAAATGGCAAAAGGAACACACTTCAATGAGGCCGTCATCCAGGGGCGGAGAAGTGGCGGCGATGGAGCAAGTATTGAGCTTTTCACACTCACTCTGAAAGTGGTGGTCATCTCCGGGGTAGCTCTCGAAGGCACCAGAGGCGACGAACCCCTCCTCGAAGTCATTCTCGACTGGGGCGCGATGAAATTCACATCTCCTGGGGCCATTGGCTCGAACGGCGAGCCTAGCGGAAATGTACCGGAAGCATTATGGAGCCGCATTAATAACGAATTCAGTGATGCCACCGAGTGACTGATCCACGAAGAAGAAACCCAGCCTTGTCCGAATTGATCGTCGCCACCTTCCTCTCGGATGGCGGATATGACAGGCACCTTCGCCGCATCTGCAGTGCGGTTAAATCCGGTTCAGCAAATCGGTCTTCTTGTTATTGAATTCCTCGTCGGTGAGGACTCCAGAATCGCGCAGTTTACCGAGGTTTCCTAGTAGATCCATGATGTCAGAGGAGACTTGGTTGGACTGTTGTGTAGGTTGCGGGCTCGGCTGATTGACGGGCTGGTTTTGGAAGCCGTTCGAGGACGATTGCTGCTGCTGGTTGTTGCTCGAATTATTGAAGTTCTGTAGCTCGGCAAAGTTCGTGGGAGCGGGCTTGTTGGCGGGGAGGAGGCCGGAGCCTTCAATGAGGGGGAGGTTCAGGGTGGAGATAGTTCCAAACTGGCTCGTGAAGGTGAGCGAGGTGTTGCCGCCTTGCTGTTGGCTTACGCCGTTAATGTTGTGGTTGAGCGTATTGAAAACGGTGACGTCCCCATTGCGCTCCACGACGAGGCGCTGTGCCTGCGGGAAGAATGCGTAGCGTATGTTGTTCTGCGAACCGCTGCTGGAAGGGCTGCCGAGATTTCCCGGCCACCAGTTGTTACCGCCGGAGCCGCCGTTGGTTACTGGGGGAAACATCTGGTTATTCGCCAGTGCGTTGGAGAGTTCGCCGCAGAGGTTGTTCACGGTGTTTTTCAGGCCGTGGTTGAACATGTCGCTGACCATGGTCATGCCGCCACGCATCCACTGGCCGCTACCAAGCTCCGGGCAGCTGAACTGAGCCATCGAACCACCGCCGCGGTTGACTGCGGCAAGCATATTCACGGCCGAATCAAAACTGAGATTATAACGGCTGGAGATGTCGTTGATGATATTCTGTCCTACTGGTGTGAGCTGTTGCATGATGGTGGTAAATTGTGACCGCGTGGTATTCCGCCGGATGGGATCCGGGTTCTATCTCATCTTTTCCAAAATAAGCAACACATTTGAAGAGCGGTTTCGTCACGAAGTAGGGGGAATTTTATCGGTGCAATTGGACTTAAAAGCGGTGACTCAAACAGCTCACTCATCGAGTCTTCTTCGTATCTCTGGCAACGAGCGCTCGAGCCACCTTGGCAGGGCGTTTCGGAATACCTCACGAGTCCGCGCACTACTGCGGCACCAGAGGATCAAGGTCGATTCTCGGGCGGCGATGAAAGTATTGAGATACTCAAGGTGTTCGATATCCACAGGACGGATCTCACGGTAGCCGTTTAGGAAAGCATCACGCCATTGGGTCTGGCCGGGGTCGCTGTCGAAGCCCATCAGAGTAGAGGCCATGTCATAAAGATAATGCCCCGGACCGCAGTCATCGAAATCGATGGGACGAGCTTCGCCTCCAGCAAACAGGACGTTGGCGAAGTGTAAATCCGCGTGGATGATACCGTGGACTTCCTTTTCGTAGCCGAGCGCTTTCACCGCTGCACGCAACCGGGCTTCACACTCAGCATGTAGATCATGCTCTTCGGGTGGAAGTTCATCCCATACACTTGGCTCGATACCGACCTTATCATCATGACCCATGATCGCGTCGCAGTCCCAATGCCAGCGATCAAGCTTGAGCCCTTCTCTCCATTCTGAGGCGTGTGTGTGCAGCTTGGCCATGGATCGACCTAGCTGCGAAATGTGTTTCAATGTTCGGCTTTTATTTCGCGCCATACGTCCGGGCATCCAGTGCAACATCGCACCCACCCGCGTAGCACCTTCTCCACCATCTAAGCCCGGATGATCCGCGTTATGAATGGTAACGCTGGCCTGTCCCTCCCTCGTTCTCAGAGGCTTCGGCACCGTCAGGTCGACTTCAGCGCTCAACGCATTCAACCAAGCCAATTCACCTTCGACCTGTGACGCGGTGCGCTCATGCGGACGACTAATCCTCAGAAGGTATCTACCCGGAATAAATCGATCCGTAATGCGCCATGAACCTGAGTGATCTGGCACATCCACACGGAAGGTCGTATTCTGCCAGTGGCGGATTTTTGAAAATGTCGCGCCCTCAAAACCATAGGCTTCAATGATGGCTTCTGCTACCGGCCGCAAGCGTTGCACTTGTCCTCGGGCAGAAAGCCCCTCGAAGGACTTCATTGTGGGTTAGAAAAGATTCCTTTCTTATACGCCTCGTTGATAGCTGCGGGAGCGTTCTGCACTTGGAGTTTTTCGTAAATATGACGGATGTGATTATTGACCGTGTGTGTGCTAATTTTGAGCTGTTGCGCGATTTCCTTTTTGACCAGCCCCTCGGCTAGGAGCCTCAAAACATCCACCTCCCTATGAGAAAGCAGCTCACCAGAAGTATCTCCATGAGATGGGGATTTCTTTAAATGCTTCAACAAATATGCCGCTATCTTGGGGTCTACCGGTGCCCCACCCTCTATTACAGTTTTTACGGCATCCGAAATCTGGGCACGGGAACTGGATTTAAGCAGGTAGCCGGCGGCACCTGCAGCGATAGCATCAACAACATCAGATTCGTTTTCCGACTGCGTGAGGGCAATGATGTGGGTATCGGGAAGGTGTGCCTTGAACAAAGGAATGGCCTCAATACCGGAAATACCAGGTAGGTTGAGATCTAGGAGTACAACGTCCGGTTTATCGAAGGTGCCACCTTTTTCCAATGCATTGAGGGCTTGCTCAGCAGTGCCAAACTGGCTGGCTAGCTCAATGGAAGACTCCTTGCCTAATGCTAGAGCCATACACTCACGGTATTCCGGGTGGTCTTCCACAAGCATGATTCGGATGGGGCTTTTCATGAGTTTCAGAATGGGTAGATGAATCGTAGCATGGTTAATGCACGAGGTCGAAGCTTCAAATGAACCGAGGTTCCACCCGAAGGTGGGCAGCTGACGGTAAATTTTCCACGGAGAAGTTTAGCACGTCGTTCAAGAGCAGTGGGAAGCTTTCCTCGTAGCTCATCGGATATTCCCGTTCCGTTATCTGTCACCATTAGAGAAATCTGATTCTTCTCAGCGACGAGGTTGGTCTCGATACGGGTGGCTCCTGAGTGACGGCAGATATTGATAAGGCACTCACGGTAGAAAAGAAACAAATCCACACGGACTCGCGAACTGAGTTTTTCCAGATGTTCCTCTCCCTTGATGCTGATTTCGTGTGATAAATTCGTCGTGATACGTGCGGCGGCGCGGTGCATATCCTCGGGCAAGCCGAATTGAAGGTTCCTAGACTCAAGCATGTTTGTGCAGTGACGGACTGCGGTTCCTGTTCGTTCGGTGAGATCACGGATACGAGCACTGAGCGTCTGCCATTCTTCCTGCGTTTCAGCATCCTTCGCAACGTCGCTAATCAGACCAATCGAGTTGAGGTTGGCTCCTAGCTCATCATGCAAATCGGCGGCAAAGCGTTGCTTCAGCCGGGACACGTGGCGCATGCGCACAATACGATCAATGAGGATCACCAGCAGCACGACGACTACCAGTATTCCTGCGACCCAATACATAATCCGCAGGTATTTTTGCTGCTTGGAATAACGATTTTGTAGCTCTGCCACAATCTGTGGCCGCGTCTTTTCAAGTTCATGGCGAAGCGCCAATTGATTGAGCCATTTTTTCAAAGAAAGAATTTCTCCAAAATGATCTAGGCCATCGGTAAGGCTATCTAGGCGTCCCTGTTTGAAGTCACTTTTTGTATTCTCTATGACGGCTTTGCCCCGAGCCACGTTGATCTCACCTTGCAATATTTCAATTTCCGCCAAGCCGAAACAACTGATGACTTTCTTGGCTTCAGGTGCCTGGTAACCTTCCAGTGCCGTGACTCGGATGTAGCGGCAATCGGCTTCCAAGAAACGCAACATCTGGATAGGGCCAGTTTCGTAGATTGTGCCGCGTGTATAGGTAGTCAGCGTTTTTTCATCCGAGAAATCCGCTTGGTTCGCGCCTGAAATTTCGAGCCTCTTCGGCATCCCGTAATCCGCATGGTGGATACGTGGGACATTTTCACGAATATCCGCAGCGTGTAAGTTCACTCCACTAATCGGTAGGCTTTGCTCTAGGTCGATCGTGAAAGAATGGGTCCGTTCGCTTTTATAAAAGGCAATGTATGGCACACCCTTATCACCCGCCGCCGCATCCATCAGGTAAGGCATCAATCCATCAACCAAGGCCTCTGAGGTGATCGCATTCTTGACGTTGTTTCTTTCCGTGGAAGACACTTCGACTGGACGGTTGAGCGCTAGGTTTTCCTCCCCGCTAAAAACCAACATTTCGGCGAGTTGTACTCCGTATCTGTCTTGCCATACCTTTGAGGCGACGGGGATCGCTTCGATCCGAACCCAAGAGGCCTTGAGAGGAGGGAAGGATATAACTAGCGGAGCACCACGAGGATCAGCTCGATGCTGAGACGAGATTTCTGCGATCGTCACTCCTTCGCTGCTTACTCCTGTGCCAGCGATGATCTTGAACTCCTGTGGAAAGCCGTCCGACTGATCCCCTTCCCGACTATCGCGCACGATGACCGGAACCAAAATGATCTGGTCGATCTCTTGCGAATCCCCGAGATCAATCTGCGCCCACTCCAAGGGTTTCTGGTTCTTTTCAAAAGTCTGGCGGGAAACCCAACCAAGATTTCCCACACCACTGCGCATAGTGAGTCTTGCTAGGTTAGGGAGTTTCGCGTCAATCGCGGCAAGCTCTTCCTCCAAGCTGGAGATTTCGCGTGATTTCAGGTCAGGGATTTCTTCTGAAAAGAGTACGCTTGTCGCCATGACGAATACCGCTGCCAAGTGGACAGCAATTTTGGCGAAATATCCAAACATGGGCAGATTTAGAGTGAGAAGCGTCCTCGTGGAAACTGAATTCCACCGAAATAGACTTACGCAGAGTGACATAGAGAAGCATTTACGAGTAGTAAATGCCATGACACGAACGTGTCATAGACGGAAAACCGAAAAATCCTATGATGCTAGTGTCTTCATCTGACGCCATTGAAAGAATTGCGTCTATTACCAACAACAGAAACATGAAATCCAAAACTAAATACATTCTTCCCGGCCTCATGCTCTTGTCAGCAGCGACCGGCGCACATTCAGCAACCGTCGTCCTCGGAGATGCAGCTGCCGACTACGTCGCAGCAGCAGGTGGCCCTAATGCCACCCTTACTACCGCACCAACTGGCTGGAGCTATTTCGGTGCAAATGCAGCGAACGGTGGCACCGAAGCTGCCTTAACAGCAGGCCAAGTGGGAAACCAAGGTGCTGCATATCAAGGCTTTGTCGGTATATCCAACAATAATGTGGCCGCTGTATACGGAACGAACACCGCATCCTCTCCCGAGTTTGAGATCTTCTCTAACGGCGAAGGCAATGCTGCTGTAGTCGGCACTGATCTCCTTTTGCACCCTGGTGGACCAGGTGCTGCCGATGAATTCACCATCGTCCGATTCACCGTCGGGGACGATAGCTTATTTACTGCTGGAACAGGTGCGATTAACGGTAGTTTCCGCGAAGGCATCATCGGTGGCAATGGTTCCCGTGAATCCGTCTTTACTGCCATATATCAAAATTCTGTGCAGCTATTCCAAGTGACTGGCGGCACGACGGCACAAGGCACTCCTAGTCAATTGACGCAAGAAGCCGGAAGCTTCAGCCTGAGCGGCCTGACATTCACAACAGGCGACACCATTGACTTCGTTGTTGGCGCCAATTCAAACAACGGTGCTGATGAATCCGCTCTGATCTCATCGATTAGTGTAGATACGATTCCTGAACCATCGACAGCATTACTTGGTGGTCTTGGCGTTCTCGGCCTTCTGGTTCGCCGTCGTCGCTAAGCCTCTGGCTTTCGAAACGATTTAATCTAATCCCCGAATGGCTTTCCTATATTGCCATTGGGGGATTTTTCGTAAAAGGGTTCCCCGTTGACGGGAGAGCCTTCAGCACTGATGTGTAGTATCATCCCAAAACCCAAAATTTTGAAACCCAACCTCTCTTGCTGCATTTCGGCGCTTTGCCTTCTCGCTATTCAGTCAAATGCAGCGACGATTGACTGGACTACAGCCGATATTTCCAATGTCAGTGAAGTCGCTACGGACGGTACGCTTGTCACCGCACAGAACTATGCTGGTACAGGTGCTCCCGCCACTGTGACTGTAGCTGGTATAGGCTTCGAGAAGAATAACAGTCTTACAGAAGACAATGATAATGACTTTTTCGCCTTAAATACAGGTGATACCAGTTATAATGAATTTCTAGGAGATCTCGATTTCACCCCGAGCAATGAGACCTCGGTAACGATCCCGATGACGGTTGTCATTGGCACCAGATACCTCGTCCAGGTCTGGCATGCCGACGACGGGAGCTTTGGAGCTAATCCCCAGCGTATCAATACTCTGACTGGAACCGGAGACAATGTCCTGAATGGAAATGATTTTGCCGTGGGGACGTTTGTTGCCGATGCTACGACGCAAAATTTGATCATTACATCAAGCAGACAAGGAGTCCGCCTGACTGGTTACCAGCTACGCTCGATACCTTCCGGCACGGTAACGATAGCAGATCTCGCCGCAGATTACACTGGCCCTACCAGTCCGCCAGCGCGATGGGAGTATCTTGTTGCTAGTACACCAACAGCTACACCAACAGCTACACCCACCGACTTAGCCACCAATCAACCTGTCGGAACCGAGGGGCATAATGGGTTTGGTGGAGGAGGCTTATTTGGCTCGGCTTCGATTTTAGGAAGTAGAACCGGGTCTAATCCATATGAGCTCTATGATAATGCCGGCCACGATGGGGTGGAGGGGGTGGATCTTCTTTTCCAGCCCGGCAATGATGGCTCCGAGGACAATATCATCGCACGATACACAATTTCAGCGGCAGACATAGCTATAGGCACGTCGGCAACTATTTCTGGGAGCTTCCGAGATCTACAAGGAAATACATCAGGCAATGCAGGAGGATCAGTTAGAGTTTACGTCTACCACAACTCATCAGAGCTCTTTGATGTGACTGGTGCAAATGGTCGTCTCACGGAAGCAAATGGGACGTTTGATCTCACGGATATCACTGTCGAAGAAGGAGATACTATCAGCTTTATCGTCGACAGCAACGGTCATTACGGAGGTGATGAGACGGCTGTAAAGGCAAGTATTTCGATCGACCCATCCAATATTCCCGTGGTGGCCAACGATGATTCCTTCGATGTCCTGATCGGCTCCACCACCCTTCTTGATGTGCTTGCGAATGATAGTGGATTGGAAGGTGACGCAGACCTCACAAGCTTGCGTATTACGAGCCTTCCTACTTCCGGAAACGTCGCCATTCAAAACGATGATACGATCCAGTATGAGCACACAGGTTCAATAGGCAGCGATACCTTTGGGTATGCCTTCGATAATTTAGCAGGAAATATTACCTATAGCGCAACCGTTACGATCCTTGCGAGCAACGGCCTAAAAACGGCGAACAGTACCCTTACTTTTTCTGATCAGGCTCCAGCTGGTGGGTGGCAGTTCTCCAATGCATTTTCAGGTATCACATTTTCGCAACCAACCTGCCTTGAGACCATTCCTGGGAATTCTCAGGCAGTGGTCGTTACCGAAAGAGACGGAAGAATTCAGATCATCCCGGATGTGACAGCCAGCTCGCCAGAGAAGAACCTCTTTCTGGATATTTCCGGCGACACCAAGACAACGACCTTCTGCGGCGTACGCGGTGTGGCATTTCATCCGGATTTTGCCACGAATCGCTATTTCTACGTCGGCTATGACTACGAGAGTGGAAGCTTAGAAACCGTCCGTGTTTCCCGTTTCACAGCGAATGCATCAAACCTCAACGAAGTGAATGCCTCAACAGAGCTTGTTCTACTGGAAAATAACTCTGACCAGAGCATTCACCGCATTAACCGACTTCAGTTCAGCCCCATCGACGGCTATCTCTACATTGCCATTGGCGACGACGGAAATTTCAACGGAGCAGAACATTCCCAGCACATTGACGACGACTTCTGGTCTACCGTTTTACGAATCGATGTGGACAAGAAAGCTGGGAACTACGAGCCAGCAAACACTGATGGCGTCAATCTCGATGGATCGGGCAACGCCTATTACTCGGTGCCTGCGGACAACCCATTTGTAGACAGCAATTTCACAGATGGCCGCGGTGTCACGACACTCAATGGTCAGACAACACCTACGAACGACCCTTATGAGGTTCGCACGGAAATGTATGCCATCGGCTTCAGGAATCCTTGGAAAATTGGCTTTGTCCCAGAAACTGGAGAGCTGTGGGTAGCGGATGATGGTCACGCAGGATATGAAAAATTCTGTATCATGCCGAAAGGGGGCAATGCTGGATGGGGATACTTCGAGGGCACAGACCCAGGAGTCCTACAAACGGGCTCAAACAGATACTCCGGCCCATTCTTCGATCCTCCTGCCGGAGTGGACTTTGTCCAGCCAGTGATGGAATATAAAAAACCGGGCAGCACGGCGACAGGTGGCGTGAAGTCGATCATTGGAGGCACTTATTACGAAGGTTCTGAAATTGCCGAGTTATCAGGAGCCTTCGTCTTCGCTGACTATACCAATGGAGACATTTGGTACATGAAGCGACCCAATGACGGCGCCTTCCAGTATGCCCAACGTGTGGCCGACGGTGACGACTGGGGCATGGATGAAACAGGTATGCTCACTCAGACGATTTCTGATTCGGGTGAATTTGAGGCCAAGACTTACGAGGTGAGTTCGATCGTTCGGCTCGGCACCGAAGGAGGAATCACTGCAATGAATACGGATCCATCGGATGGCAGCGTGCTGATGCTCGATTACAATGATGGCATCATACGTCGGCTGATTTTTAATCCAGATGACGGCTCACTACCTGCGACTCTCACGGATACTGGAGCATTCAGTAACCTAACAACTTTAACACCAAGCGCGGGTGTGAATCCCTACGATCTCAACCTGAGATTCTGGTCGGATCACGCGGACAAGACACGTTATTTTGCCCTCAATGATCTCTCAGACACGATCAGCTATTCCGAAGATGGTTTATGGGGATTTCCTACAGGCTCTGTCTGGATCAAGCATTTCGACATGGATCTCAACCGCGATAGCCCTGGGACAAATGTAAAACGCCTAGAGACACGATTTCTGGTCAAAACTGAGGATGATTTCTACGGCGTTTCTTACCGCTGGAATGCAGCAGGTACCGAGGCGGACTTGGTGGATAATGACGGTGAGGAATTCGACCTCACTATAACTCAGGATGGAAGCCCCCATACCCAGACATGGAGAATCCCTTCACGTGGCGACTGTAGAACCTGCCACACCAATGACAATGGAGTGATGCTCGGTTTCAATACGCGCCAACTCAATCGGCAAGGCTCACTCTCGGGGACTTCTGACAACTACCTGAAGCTACTCAACGAAGCTGGATACCTATCTTCTTCCACCGAAGCTTTACCCAGCGATTATGCGAATCTTCCAAAGTATTACAGACCAGAGGAGGCGTCTGAAAATCTTGAGGAAAGAGTTCGCTCATATCTGGCAGTGAACTGTAGCTACTGTCACTACGAAGGAAGCAATGCGGTTCCAAACTCATGGAGCGGTGACCCTTTCCTGAGTATTGAGCAAACAAAATTGCTTCATACAGAAGGCATCGGCTTCGCGGTTGCGGATCCAACGGATCGTCTGATTATCCCTGGAAACACTTCTAAATCGATGCTGCTGAGCTTGGTGTCAGAGTCCAACGGGTACAGTAGAATGCCTCCATTGGCGTCGGATATCATTGATGAGGAAGGTGTGAATCTAATCACCGAATGGATCAACGACTATGCGAATGCGAAACCGACCTTCGACGCGGAGACTGGGACTTTCGCCGTTTTTGAAAATCGAGCTATTGGCACAGTCGCCGGATCAGCGCCGGAAGCAACAGATCTAGATTCGCCAGATGCTTCACGCGGAACGCTCACTTACTCTATCACGGGAGGAAACAATGACGGATTTTTTGATATCGATGAAGTGACTGGGGAGATCTTCATGAATCAGTTCGGCCCCGACTACGAAGTGGCGACATTCCACGACCTAACCGTAATGGTCAGCGACGGATTCACCGCCAACCCGGGTGAAATAACGACTAATGTCAGGATCGACGTTACGGATATAGTCAATGACGACAGCCAAGGAGACGGAATCACGGATGAATGGGCAAAAGCTAAATTCGGATTATCTTCGATCGATCCTTCTGGAGATTTTGACAAAGACGGCTTCAACGAGCTTTTGGAATTTTGGGCGGACAGTGATCCATCCGATGCACTGAGCAAAGGGCTCGTCATTTCACCTTCCGGCGTAGTGAGCGATCCGGGCGAGGAAGGCTATCTCTTCGAGTGGACAATTCGGAGCGAACTTGTGATCGGAACAGACTATGTCGTAGAGGGCAGCGAAGACCTCAATTTCGCAAACCTGACAGCAGGAAGCGATTTCACCGTCATGCCAACAACGCCTGTAGAAAACCCTGGTGGAGCTGATCTAATCTTGGTGACAGTGAAAGTACCCACTACAGCCGGAAAGTATTTCCTTCGCCTTCGTAATCCATGATTTTCAGATCAAATATCAGAATGAAAAATTACCTAAAAAAAATCGGAAGCCTTCTCAGCATCGCGCTCCTAGCTTTCACCTTTGTATTTTCAGGAGCGGCACAGGCTGAAGAGGAAAATAAAATGACGGTGCTCATCACTGGAGCAAACCGCGGTTTGGGCTTTGAATATGCCAAAGCCTTCGCTGCTGCGGGAGACACGGTTATTGGCACCGCGCGCTCTCCAGAAGAAGCGACCGAACTAAAATCGATCGGAGCAGAAGTCATCAAGCTCGATGTAACCAGTGATGAAGACATCGCGAACATGGCAAAGACACTGAAGGGGCGGAAGATTGATGTTCTCATCAACAACGCGGGATACCTCAGCCGCGAAACGACTCGCAAAGAGATGAACCTCAGCTTCGAGGTGAATACCATGGGGCCACTGTATGTGTCTGAAGCTCTAATTCCAAATCTCTCTCTTTCGGACTCACCTAAGATCGTAAACATCTCATCACGTGCGGGTCGTCTAGAAGACAACCCTGCGAAAATGGGAGCTTACAATATCAGCAAGGCCGCTCTCAATATGGTCACTCTTAACCTGCATGGAAGATTGGCAAAAAAAGGATTTATCGTGGTTTCTCTCGCCCCTGGGCTTAACCGAACAGATATGATCGGAAATAAAGGAGGCAAGGATCCAGCCGATAGCGCTGCGGAAATTATTCCACTGATCAAATCTTTCACCCAAAAACACGCCGGCGGATTCTGGTATTTTGATGGCAGCGAACTTGATTGGTGATCCCGTCTTTTAATCCCACTCGCAGAGCGAATCAATATACGCGGCAGATCCGTCGCGGAGCCAGCCATCGAGTTGAGCGGGATCTTTTAACTGCTGGCCGCGCAGGCGTGGCACGACGAGGTAGTTGCAAGTGATACCTGGTAACACGCTCATATCGCCCCAGATTTTTTCGAACTGAGTGACCGGGAAAATATCCTCTTGGCCATGACCCCAGCGTTTCTTGACGTCTTTTAATGTGACGTAAGTCGGGAGCTGTGCGGCGAGCTTGCGAATGGCGGCGGTGATTTTCACTTCATCCTCTGCCAGCAAATCTTCACGAGTTAGACCAAGTCTTGCGAGGAGTTGGTCGATATCGATCCAGCAACTCAGGGTATTGTAGTAGCTGAGGGCAAATTCGTCCTCTTCGTTCGGCATGGCGAGGCCTTCGACGAGTCGAACCTGTCCGTTTACGCGTGCGAGGCCGCCTCCCCTATCCTCAAGACGGCGTGAAATAACCTCGAAGGTGAGAGCCGCGCCGCTTTGCAGATGAGCTCCAAGAAGTGTCGGATCGAGATCTGCGCCGAGAGTATCGATGTTGTGAAGAAACAGCGTTTTTAGACCAGGTCTCTCACGCAAGATCGAAGCCAAGGTGCCATTGCGGAGCATGTTTGGCAGTTCGAAGAAATGACCAACAGGATGCAAGCATTGAAGCGGGAGGTTATCGGTGTAGTCACTACCTTCTCCCACATGGTTCGCCCAGTTGATGAGAGCAGTGCGGAGGGAGTCGCGAACTTTCTGCTGCTGCTCATCGAGCATCTGCTGTGGCATTTCCTCCCATGCGAAGCGGAGGTCGCGCTCGGTAGGCACCATTCTTAGGCCGACGGATTTGCCACGTGAAAGCAACAAAGAGCCGGGGTAGTTGTAGTTTCCCATGTGACCAAGGAATGCCTTTGTGGGTGCGTGTGTGAGGTAACTCGTAGTGAAGACATGCGGCACCATCGCACCGGATTCCTTCGAGACACGGCGGCTTTTTGCAAGGTGGGTTTCAACGAATGTCCGGTGTTTTCCTCCAAGCTTTGCGAAAGGGTTGAGCGCTTTGCAAACACCCGCTCCCTGCGTCCAACGGCTGCCCGCGCCTGCAGCGAGTGTGACAACTGCTATGCTACCCTCTTCCAATGCGGCAGCACCTATTTTGCGAAGGCCTTCATCGCCAGAGGAGCTAAAATCACTCACATCACTCGGCAGAACATCGTCAATAGCTGAACTGGCAGGAAGGCGGTTCTGCGCGAGACCTACACGACCATTTTGAATGTCGTGTCGTATTTTTTCGTGGAGTTCGCGATCAAATCCATTTTCAGCGAGGAGTTCGGAAAGCGAGTTATCCGCCGTAGAGCTGTTCTCATTGCGCGGGAGAAAAGAATCGAACAGATCTTGAACCAATCCTTCAAAGGATGGGTTTTTCTGCGAAGCAGCAGCTAGGCAATCGAGTTCCGCGCGGACGCCCGCAGGTAGGCTACGTGGGTCTTGCCGGAGTGTGGAAGGGAGCAGTAGTTTGTAATATCGCGGTGGAAGAAGAGCGGACTCTCCTGTGAGTATTTCTGAAATAGTGCCGTGAGCATTGATCGCGAAATCATAAACCACTGGCTCCATGGCAAAGGGTAGGGAGTCTTGCAAACGGGATTTCGCCTCGGACATGATGCGCTGCATCGCCTCTTGCGCCTCAGCTTTCCTCTCGGGTGCAAAAATGAATCCCATACCTCCGCCGGACATGCCTCCAAGCATCCAGAAGCCCCAGAAGTCATCGCCGAATTCCTCCTCGGCGGCAGAGATTAATTGCTCGGTGTAGAGAGTCGTTGCCCACGGGATAATCGTCTGGATAGGGCCGCGGAAATTCTCGGTGGTGATTGCCCCAAGCCTCTTGATGTCGCCTTGGCTCAAAGCCTCGATGACTTTCTCCAAGAGATCGAGTGCCTCTTGACGGCCAACCCATTCCTTCGAGCTACGCAGAAGGTATTTCTCCGTTACCATCTCCAGAATGGGGCCGACGTTTTGTGCCATCCCGCCGTGCACGAGAACAAGCGAATCCTGCAATGCCGTGCGTGCACTCTCAGGGATTTCATCGGTAGTAAAAACCTTATGAGTAGGCATCAAGCGCCCGCGCGAAATTCCGTTTTCGGGATCAGTTTCCCCGGCGATAGCTCCCTCGATGAGTTTGACCCCAGGCCATACACCGCCGGAATCTTGCCATCCCCCACCGGAGCCACCGATCCACTCTCCAAGGATCGCTCTCGCAAGGACGATACGGCGCTCGCTTTCTAAGAGTTCACCGGTAAGCGCTTCGGTTTGGCCAGTTGCACGCATGCAGACACTGATGAGCGCGGCGAGTAGATTGGTGGAAACGGCGAGCCGTGAACCCTTCGGGATATCGTTCACGCTGGAGACCAGCTCGATACCGCGGCCGGGGCCGACAAGCTTTTTCAAAAGTGCCTCCAAGGTCTGACCAGATCCCTCAATGCCCGGAGGAACCATACCGCTTGCGATCACAGCCGCCTTAAGAAGCCCGAGATAGTCTTTCGCAAAATCAAAGACATCACCCAAAGAAGTGACATCAGCCGTAGCATTTAGGTCGATACTTGTGAGCCGGATGATCGGCTTTTCGATCACCCTCAAGTAGGCCTCCACCGGAGGACTGGTCTTATCGTCACGTCCGTGCACTCCGAGATCCACAGATACATTGATGACCTTTGCTCCTTCGGGAAAATCCATTCCTAGGAAGAAAATATCAGACCATGCCGAGTGCGTAAGATCCATGCGAACCGGAGTCGTCTCGCGAAGGATAGGATAAGCTCCATTTTCGGTAATATCCAGAAGCTCCTTCCGGAAACGTAGCGGATGATCTGACGGATGCCCCATGCGGAACATCCAGCGATTTCCATCCACAGTTCGGACGCTGGATCGCACCTGATCAGCAAGTGTTTGGAAAGCCAATGAATGATATGCACTACTCAATGCGGAGCTCAGGGCATCACCTGGGGCTTGCTCCGATTGCACTTCGAGAAACTTGTCGATCGCTTCTTCAAAACGCCGTTGGAGAAGATTTTCGTAACCTTCAAATGGAATACTACCCGCAACGTTATTTCTCAGCAACGGCGGTATGTAAAAGCGATGAATCGCATAGAGAAAAAACAAGGCACGAACACGATGATATAGGTTGTCGCTCTCCCTTCGAAATCCATCGAGCTCGGCGCAGGCCTCCAGAAGTCCATCAAGGGACAGTCCTTCACAAAGAGACTCGAGTGCGGTGTCTCGTATATCCGAATCCTCAGAAACGATGGCGGTGATAAAATCTGAACTCATCTCTAGCGGCAGCTGGTGGCAAGAAGTTCGACCAATGACTTCAGAACGCTATCGCGATGCGGACTATTCAAAGCGAGAGCGAGTTGCGCGATCAAAAGCCCGTTGTCCTCATCTAGGTTGAAGCGCTGTCCTTCTATCTCATATGCAAAATAGCGCTCTGCCTCTGCCAACTCCCGAAGCGCACGTGTGACATTCTGCGTATCCGAACCTGCCAGCAAGCTGATGAAACGTGCACTGAGGGCATGCATTCCGAAGAAACAAAGATACTGTGCGGCCCGCAGGCCGGGGACTGTCAGGTGTTGCTCAGCAAGAGTCGGGCTGGGCTTTTCGATCGCGGTGGTAATTTCATAAAGACCGGATGCCTGCGGAACTTTACGGCCTCCTACCGCACCATAAAAAGGTAGCTTACTTTCATGGGTCGCCTGTACTGCGGACACCGAACAGGAGTTCGCCTCCGCCGCTTTGAGTAGCTGGGAAACGCACGATCGATCCGTGCTACTGATGTAAAGGTGATCGCTCACCATCAGAAGAAACGGCTCACCATCGAGAAAATCAGCCGCTTGGCAGATCGCATTTCCGTATCCCGTAGGTTCTGGCTGCTCTATAAATCTAACTTGTTCGGCATGCGAGCCAGCAGCCTTCTGGTAAACATCGGTATCACCATCTGCCACAATAACTGCGACACTATCGATGCCCGCTGCAAAAACCTCGTCCAACAGCACTTGAAGCGCAGTTCCTGATTTCCCTGAAAGTCCGGTGACCGATTGAAGCGGTAAATGACGCTGATCCGGCCCGGCTGCTGTGATGACTGCTTTACTGATTTTCATGAAGCTCTCTGACCAAACTGTCAGAAAGCCCTCAAAACGAAAGCCCGAAGCTGCCACCGAGAAATGAGGTGAACAGTTGTCTACAGAGTCGTTCAGGAGCAGACTCCACTTCATGCCCGTCCTCGTCACCGCATTTGACCCATTCGGAGGCCGTATGAAAAATGCATCATCGCTGGTTCTGAAAGAGCTACTGAGGCGAAAAACGAACATCAGATATCGCACCCTGCCGGTGGACTCGGTCGTTGCGCCCTCACGATTGAAGCAGGCGATCCGCAACATTCGCCCAAGTGCCGTCATCATGCTCGGAGAGGCCGCAGACTGCTGTGGAATCCGATTGGAGAGGACAGCTTGGAATTCCAAGGATTTCAGGATACCAGACATCGCGGGAAGGATGCCCAAAGGTGTCCCGATCATCCGTAGCGCAGCAAATTCGATGACTTCGACTCTCCCACTTGAGAAGTTTCGAGCTGTATTGAAGGAAAACGGTCACCCAGTTTCCATGTCGGATGATCCGGGGCGCTACCTTTGTAATCAGGTATTTTTCAGCGCTTTGGAGTATCTGAAAACATACGGAACCGCTATTCCTGCGGGATTCATCCACCTACCGTTGGAAAGCGATTTCCCAACATCACGTGCAGCAGATGCCATTGAAAAGATTATTGTAGTCTGCCAGGCCACGGCTAGACAGGGTCATCCAGCTAGGGATTAAAAAACCGCGAATGGACGCGAATACACCCAAGGGCATAAAAAACGCAAATCTTGATTTTGGAGAGAACAGTTTGTAAGTAACAACCGAAATTTTGCGCCACCTACACTGGATTAGCGTCCATTCGCGTATATTCGCGGTTGAATCTTTAGAAATTTGGACAGGTATTTCCCTAACTGGACAACCCTGCACGGCTAGATGGCCAAAAGATCTCGACAGATAAAGATGCTTTGATATTCTCACCTAATGAACCGTTTTCTTGTACTGCTGCCGCTAGTGGTTCCTTTTCTAGGGTCATGTGACCACATCGATGCTGTTAGCGAAAAAGTCAATGAACTGAAAGACCTGCGTAAGGAGTCTGTGACCGGTACGGAAGGTGTGGGGCTAAATGAACTTCTCGGAAACGATCCTCTCGAAAGCTTACAAGGCGGCCCCTCGGTAACACCCATCGGTGAAGTCGATTTCGAACAATTTATCGCCCAACCAGGAAAACTCAATATCGTGGATTTCCACGCGAATTGGTGTGGGCCATGCAAAACTCTCGGCCCCATTTTGGAGCAGGTGGTTTCGGAAAACGGAATGACCACACGCCTAGGAACCTTCGATGTGGATCAGGCAAAGGAATTTGCTCGTGAACAAGGTGTTTCCGGGATTCCTGATGTGCGCTTCTACATAGACGGAAAAATGGTTGATCGATTTGTCGGGGGTGAATCCAAGGGTCGTGTGGAGGAATTGGTAGCGAAACACACTGCAGACATCATACCGGCGAACGATTTCGCAGGCTTGCTCAATGCTGGAATCGACAACCTAGGAAAACCAAAGGCGACTGCGGAAAATGTTCCGGCAAGGCCACAGGCCAGCAACGCAAAGCCGCTTGATGAAGCGATGGCGCCAATGAAAGGAAAGTGGCTCCCTCCCGGCATGAGCCGAAAATAGTTTTTCACCCAAGCAGCTCGCGGATCATGGAAGCATTCAGCTTCCTGACAACATCCGCATCCGCCAACAGGCCTTCCGCAAGCTTGGCTTTCTCCTGCTGGAGGCGGTGAATTCGTTCCTCAACAGTTTCTTGGCAAAGGAGCTTGTGCACGAAAACCGGCTTATCCTGACCAATGCGGTAGGCGCGGTCGGTGGCTTGAGCTTCGGCAGCGGGATTCCACCAAGGATCGTAGTGGATGACGGTATCTGCAGCGGTGAGGTTGAGTCCGGTGCCTCCCGCTTTTAGTGAAATGAGGAATAGCGGGACTTTTCCGGTCTGGAATTGCTCGACGAGTTTCCCCCGATCCTTCGAGCCGCCGGTGAGCTTCAGGTAGCCGATCTTTTCCTTCACCAGATGATCCTCGATGAGCGAGAGCATGGTGGTAAACTGCGAGAAAAGCAGAATTCGGCGGCCTTCTTCGATGAGGGTGGCGAGAAGCTCGGTGAGAAATTTCAGCTTCGCGGAGTTCCTCACCCCTGCGGAAAAGTCCTCCGGGAGAAGGCGTGGATCGCAGCAGATCTGGCGGAGCTTCAGCAAGGCATCGAGAAAGACGATCTGGGATTGCTCAATGCCGCGAGCCGCGATGGCTTCGCGAACACGCTTGTCCATGGTGGCACGCACAGTCTCGTAAAGATCCTTCTGATCGGAATGCAACTCGATGAGATGGACGAGTTCTGTTTTTGGAGGAAGCTCCGTTGCCACTTGGTCCTTGGTGCGGCGTAGCACGAGGGGTGCGATACGTTTTTTAAGAAGGGCGTTCTTTTCCGCATCGCCTTCCTCTTCGATAGGCTTCCGGAAACGGGTATTAAATCCATCTTCGGTGCCGAGGTAGCCGGGGATGAGGAAATTCATCAGGCTCCAGAGTTCCCCGAGGTGATTCTCGATGGGTGTGCCCGAGAGGCAGAGACGGTGACGCGCGACAACCCTGCAGGCCGCTTGTGTGACTTTGGCACGTGGGTTCTTGATGTATTGCGCCTCATCGAGCACCAGCAAGTGATACTGAAAGCCTCGTAATTTTTCGATATCGCGCTGGAGCAGTGCGAAGGAAGTGATGACTACATCGGCATGGGGAATGGAGCGGAAATACTTTTTCCTCTCCGCCCCGTTCAGCACGAGCACATGCAGCCCCGGCGCGAACTTTCGAGCTTCCGCCTGCCAGTTTGGCACCACGGAGGTGGGAGCGATGACTAGGGAGGGCTTGCCGCTGCTACGACCCGAGGTTTTCTCCGCCATGAGGTGGGCGAGAGTTTGGAGGGTTTTTCCCAAGCCCATATCATCGGCGAGAATGCCGTGTAGACCATGCTGCGCGAGGAACTGCATCCATTCATAGCCCGCCTTCTGGTAGTCGCGCAGCGTGGCTTTTATCTCACCGGGAGTTTCCACCTCCTCGACTTGCGAGAAGTTTTCCAAACGCTTCCTCAGTTTCGCCAGCCCTTTTGGTGTCGCCAGCCCGAGACCTTCCAGCCCGCCAAGCGCCGCCGCATCGAGGGCGTGCACCTGCACTTTCCCGAAGAACTTCGGATCGATGAGCGCGGAGAGGTGACGAAGGATACGGCGCACGCGCCCCGTGGGGAGCTTGAGTGCGTCGCCATTCGGCAAAGGCGCATAGACATGTCCAGTGTCTGGCCGGTCGAGTGTTTCTTCGAGGAAATCTTGTTTCAGTAAACCTGCGAGAATGGGCATGAGATCATACCTTTCCCCTTCCACATCGAAGCCAACCGAGAGACTGAACCAGCCGCCATCTGAAAAATCACCTTCGTATGGCTCTTCCTCGCCATCAGCTTGAGAGAGCTTGGTATCCCACTTTTCCGGATCGGCATCGTGCACTTCATGACCCACCCCCGGCTCGATGATCACGCTCCATCCGAGAGCCTCTAGATCCGCGACCGTTTCACCACGGAATCGATGCCAAAAAGAATCCACCGGCATGCGCCCGGGATCTGGGAACCACTTATCCGTCCCTGTCTGAACCGAGCGAGATTTCATACTCAGAAGAAAACGCCACGCGGGATTCGACTTCATTGAGGAAAGCCCCGTTTCACGAAGCTCTCGGGTTGCACGCATTTCCGCAGGTGTCGCACCACCCTCTCCCGCAGCATCGAGCGGTCTACGATCTTTTCCGTAGATGACCGTCGCCTCGGCATAAATCCACTCCCCTGGTTCCTTTTCGCCAAGTGATTGGAGAAGGAGTTTCGTCGCCTTGTCCACCTCACCCTTACGAACCAAGAGCTCGAATTTTGCATCCGGCATTTCCGTGATGTCTTGTGACTCAGATTTACCTGTCAAAGCGATTTCAACCGCCTCCTTTGGTGATCTCCCGAAATATCGCGCAAGCTTCCGCTCCTTCGCCATTTTTCCGACTGCTGCAAAACCATGTTCACAGAATGCGCCGACTTCACAGTTGCAGGTCGTTTCAAAACCAAACCCGCCGCCTTCCTCCCAAAAAGCACCGTCAATCTCTGAGCCAGTGACGTTCGCAGAAAAACATATCTCCCCTGCCCCCTCGTCGAGGCGCAGGCTCTTCACTTTTGAAATCATTCTCCCGCCGAGACCCCGCACCTCATCATCGAATCTCTCGATCCAAATTCCTTCCGCCAGATATTCCTCCAATGCCCCGATGTTCTCCACGTGCCGCGAGGCTATTTTCGATGCCACTCATCGTCCATCATGATTTAAATTTTGACGCCGTTGGTAAGCCCTTACAAATGACGGAAAGCTTGAAGACGGAAGTACCGTATGTCTTTCTCAAGAAAACGATTTTCTCACCTATGATCCGCATACTCAGCATGACGAGCCTCCTTTCCGTGACGACTTCCGTCCTGATGGTGCATGGCGCGGAAATCGAACACGATATTGGGCTACAGAGGGCAGAGAACCCGCCGATGATCATTCAAACGAGTAACCCTCCACCGGTGCCCGAACCCACGGAGGAGTTTGAAACTCGTGAGGGTTACAGGCTTGTGTCGAACCTCGATGATTTCCGTAAGGCTATCAAAATGGATAACCAGCGAGTCCGCATGAAGCCGGGGATCTACCGAGCGGACAGCTTCGATCCACAGATTGAACTTCCCATAAAAGAAGCACCGGGGATTGGCAGAAACCGTAAGGAGGGCATTCAGCAGCAAATTTTCGCAGTCACTGGATCGCACAACATTTTCGATCTACGCGGAGTAGTAATAGAGACTCCCGTATCGGTGCAAAACAAGCTTTCTAGGCGACCGCACGTTTCGGACAGCTGGAGCGTCCTCGGCACGAAAAACACATTCATCGGAGGATATTTCCGCAACGTAATCGACATGAATTATCCCGACTACGGCGTGTGCGATAACGAGTTTGAAATCAAGGGAGACGGCAACCGCTTCTTCGACTGTATTTTCGTGGTAAAGGGTTCGTTTCCCTATGGCTATTCAGATTACTTCGGCAAAGGAGCCGGTAGCTTTGGTCGGCTCAACAAGCATTGCTTCATGTCGATCGACCACGCAAACGACACCGAGCTGATTCGCTGCAAAGTCTACCAACAATCCTTCGGGCACTGCGTTCATTTCCACACCGTGGACGGGGCCGTGATCAAAGATTGCTTCTTCACCGGCACCATCCGACCAACCGACGACATTTACCGGGAACACGTCGGCAGCGCGGTGGATAACGATTTCAATATCCTGTTTCGCGGAAAAAGACCGATCCCCCGCAATGAAGTGATTCCACTCACGGAGGACGGCATACGCTCCTATGAGGATGTGAAAAACATCACAATCACCAACACCACCGTGGAGAGAATGCGCGGCGCTATCCAGATGCTTACCACTGGAGATATCATTCTGGAGAATGTCACTGTTCGAGAGCCGGGCGACTTCTCCTTTGATGTCTCTGCAGTGGAAGGCTCTAGGATCGTCATGAAAAACTGCCGCAGCGATGTGGCCTACAATCCTGTATTTAACCTCACGCGTGGAGAAGTTCCAAAGGGCGCAAGATACGAAGTTTCCCTACTAAATCCTCCCGAGGGCACAAAACACACCGTGAGATCCAGCCTAGGAAAAATCTGCGGCGAGGACTGCGCGTTCATTTTCAGAGACGAAACCACCCGACCACTAGACGAGAAAGTGAACTACCTCATCTGCGGCGGCAGACAGCCACTTACCAATTCAAGCGTGGATAACTACACCACCGCAAAACTGATTTTAGAGGAAAACGTGAAGAACTGCGTGATTCGCTCCGCTGGGCCGGTAGAGGATAAAGGCAGCGGAAATCGTGTGGAAACGATCCCGCTGAAATAATGAGGAATCAACCCCTTCTCCGCTCAAGCAACACGAGCATGAGGTAGGATAGGATCAGATTCAGTTCCTCACGTGGTGAGAGATCACCGAGTTTCTCGATAGCGAATTTCCCCTCAAAGAAAGCTGGCTGCTTGGTGAGCCGCATCGCGGCCTCTCCGCTAGTGCGTGTGGCGAGATATTTCGGATGGAAAAGGTAGCCTGTAGCGAGACCTACCAAGGGAATTTCCCCGAGTATGGAATCCATGACCTTGGCTCCCGGGTTTTCCTCACGGATGGAGAAATCCGGAATATCATCGCCAGGGTTGAAGGTGTTGTAGTGCGCACGCCAGATCGAACGCCAGCCTTTGCGCCCTACGGAGCCGATTGGCTGACCCGCCGCATCGGTGGACTCATAACGAGCCGACCAATCGATGATCTTTTTCGTCCTGATGTCAGCCAACTTTGTCGCCTTGGACTTATCGGTGAAGATCTCCACGTGTTCGCGGAACTTGAACATCTTTTGCTTCGTGTAGAGCACGGTTTTCCCCGACGCATCGGTCACCGTCGCTTGGCTCGCAAAGGCGAGGACTTTGAACGATAGGCTCAGAGGATATTGCAGGCCTGTCAGATGACTGGCGATATCTCCCGTCGGGGCTGTTCCCTCGAACTTCTGAGCGGGAGTTTGGTGAGCGTTGTCTTCCATAGCGAAATGAAAGACATGCACCTCCGAAAAACCAAGCGGGAAAGAGTAGCGGGATCATTTACTTCCTTTTGCTTGGGCGACGTTCAGGGCGCTCCGGCTTCGAGTTTTCTTCAGTGGAAATCCTGAAGACATTGTCTTGGATTTCGTCACCAATATCCGTGTTCCGGCGTATGATTTTCGCAAGGGTTTGAGCTCTTACGAAGCCCTGCATCTCGCGCGGCAATGAGCTTTCATACCAGAATCTGTCTCCATCGCGGAGGAGGGAAAACTGGCGGGAGAGAATCTTATGAAATACCGGCCCGACCATGGAGTCTTCCACGTGTTCCTCCGAGAGGCCGCCGATCCAGAGATCGATATCATCAGGGCTTTCATAGGCTTCAGCGAGTGCAGCGGCTACTTCTTCGTCCGAATTCACTTCCTCAAAGCTTTCCGCAGGCTCCATCCCGAGCGCTTCACGAACTTGATTGTAGGATGGCAGGCCGTGATCGCGTCCACGCTGGATATTGAGTGAAGCGAGATCCAATCCACCCGATCCTGGAGCGCCGAAGAGGAAGTTCCTCAGGGCATCAACGATTTTTCCGTCAAGCTCTTGGCACTGCTGAGTGGCCAGTCCACGCAGGAGGTTTTCGATACCGTCTTCTTCCACGATGGTCGGATCGAAAAATGCGTATGCTAATTCAAGATCACCGGACTCTGAGGTTTCCCCATCAGCATCGACACGACGAACGACACTAGGCAAAAGGCTGTGGCCAAAACGGAAAGCCGCTGTGGCGAATTCATTTGTGATACTTGGATCCGCCGTTTCGCGGAATCCGCGGTATGGGTGGATTGCCTTTTTACCAAGCAGAAGCGGAAGGAACTCCGTGTAAGTGATGTGCTGCATTTCTGCACCTACGATCATACGCGCATGCTCGTAGGCGTCATCGCCCGAAGCATCCGGATGCCTTTCTAAGAATTTCGCTGCGAGGTAATTATGCTCACGAACAAACAAGGTATGCATGGCGGTGAGTGCCGCTTGTTCATTGGCACGTATATCTCCCGCCAAGAACCAACTAGAATCGGTGGAAGGAGCATTCTCTTCGCCGACTTCATTATAGGGCAAAAGGTCACCATGCTCTGAATCTGTCGTTAGCAGCTCGCCGCTACCATCGAGTTTACGGAGGTTGTTTGCCCGCTCCTCATCCGATCCGTAAACCTGTGAGGCATCGATGAAAGAGGTGATCTCATTGACCTGTTCACGAACGTCGTCCTCATACTCATAGAAGGAGCGATTCAGCGGAATAGTTGCATCTCCAGTGAAGAACGGATCGAACCACTCATCGCCGAAGGGCACTTCGATATCGAATGCCTCCGCTGGGCTGATCGTAGGAGTCTCGGTGATGTCGTGATCGAGAAACTGTCCCCACTGCCAGAGGAAATCGGTAGCCATGCGCTCGTTCGGAAGATCTTCGGACTGGGCGACAACCGCGTTACTGATGACACGTGCAGATGCACGATCTGCGCCAGCGGGCTCTTCTATTCCATCGGCATAGTCGTTTTCGAACATGCGCACGAAAGTCTCGCCGGCACTTCCAAGCTCGGGCTCGCTCTCATGATTTCCGTATCCGTCAATCGTGCGGAATTCTGGTTCACCGCGCCTTCTTCTTTTTTTGCGGTCGTCGCTGTCCTCACGAGAGCGTTCCTGCTTGTCGGATTGAGTGCGGCTGAGTTCGCGAGGAACTTCAGGTAATTCGGCTCCGTAGCGTGTCTTAATTTCAGATTCTGCGTATGCAGGCACTGAAAGCGAAATGAGAAATAGGGCGGTGATGGGCTTCTTCATGGTTCGATCATGCACCCAGTAATTTTATGGAGTGATGTCGAAGCAGCCTTGTTTTGTTAATCTTTCGTAAAGCTTGGAAACGCCTTAATCCTCACCTCTAGAGCCAAATCCACGTGAACTGATAATGGTTTCTAAGCGGTCGGAGGGATTCTTTTTCCAAGATCCAGAAAGATCAGGCCTCTGCTGGTCGAAGACCTTGAAGATGTGCTCCGCAAATCCCGCACCGGCTTCGGAGTAGAGGTTAAAGGCGGTATCGAGGCCCATGCCACGCAGTTCGCGCACCTCGTCGTCGAATTTTCCAGTACCAACCACGATTCCTTCGAATTCATGGCGCTTGAGGGTACGAGCTGCGTGGATATTCGAGCCGTGCTTCGGCATGGCGAGGACGACGAGGTCGATGTTCGCCTTCACGCTGACTTTTTCCCAGAAATCCGAGTCCGTGGCATCTGCGAGCATGACATTTCGGTCGGCGAGGATATGAGCATCCACAGATGCCGGATCTCGGTCGAAGCCGATGACCTTTCCGGGAAATCGTTCATTCAGACGCTGATAGGCGGCGACACCCACCCGCCCCATGCCGAAGATCGCGATACGCTCGCCCTTCGTCTGAATCGGCAGGTCATCGCGGTGGCGGCCTTTGGTTTCGAACTTTTTTAGGAAATTGGAAATTGGATCGTAGATCTCCTCCGAGCGGCGGGAAAGTGGAGCAAGGATAAGAATACTGACCGAGAGAGCCAACGCCATCGCTACCAACCAATCTGCTTCCAACCATCCTTTCGTGACACCGAGCGCGATGACAATGAGTCCGAACTCGCTGTAGGTCGAAAGGCTTAAGCCGGTGAGCCACGAGGTGCGCGCCCGTAAGCGAAAACGAGTGAGCAGCCCGAAAAACGCTACACTTTTCAATGGTAACAACACCATGAGCAGCAGCGCCCACAGCAAGCCATGCATGGAAATACTGCCCTGCAGTCCGATCTGGAGGAAAAACCCAACAAGGAAGAGGTCGGTAATATTTCCAAGGGATTTCCCGAGTTCCTTCGCCTTCGGATGAGTACCGACAAGCACGCCAACGAAAAGCGCGCCGAGATCTGCCTTGAGCGCTACACTTTCAAAACCCTTCGCCCCAACGAACAGAGCGAGGAAAAGCCCGCAAAGCGTGATCATTTCACCATGACCCGAGCGCCCAATAAGACCAGCGATCGGCTTCCGAGCCAAGACTAGCACGGCAATCAACACGATCGCCCACAGCGAAGGAACTTTCCCTGTGGAAAAGGTCAGGAAAAGCACCGCAAGTATGTCCTGCATGATCAGCATGCCGATGGCGATGCGCCCATGCATCGCGCCCATGTCCCCGCTTTCATTAAGGCTTTTCACAGCGAATACTGTGCTCGAAAAACTAAACGCAAACGCAAGCAACAGAGCTGTCTGCCAGCCCATGCCCGCCGCCTCGCCCACGAGAGCTGCCACCCCAAACAAAATGGGAGTAAAAATCAGCAGCACGGTCATCGTATGCAAGGTCGTCCCCGCCCAGATCTCCGGCCTAGCGAGATTTCGCAACCGCAGCTTCACCCCGATGCTGAACAGCATCAGCGTCACGCCGAGATCTGCGATCACCGGCAAAGCCTCTCCCGGTTTCTGTCCGAAAGCCTGCAAAACGAAGCCAGAAACAAGAAACCCTACAAGCGGCGGAAGACGTAGCTGCTGAGCAAGAAGCCCAAAGGCAAAAGCAACAGCGAGAAGAATAGCGTCCATAGAAAGTCTTTAGAAAGCGGCAGGCGTGCCTTTTTCCAGAGAAACCTCGGCTCCCCAGATTTCCGGTCAATATCGAAATCCCGTTTTGAGCATGCGGCGAGATTCGATATTTTTGTTCAATTACATGAACGCTCTCTTATGCTACTAAAAGTCATGTTCCCTGTTCCTAAACCGTGCTTAGCCATTTTGGCGACGGGTCTACTGTCTTTTCAAGGCACTTTGGCAGAACAAGAGACGAAGCTGAGCAAGCTATCTCAGCAGCAACTTGAAGAGAACTTATTGGAGATTGGTTCTGAAATAAATCGTCTCGCTCGCTACAGTCTCCGCAGTGGCGCAGGGGCAGTTGGCTATCGCTCTGTTGCCCACGACGAAAGCGAAGGACGAGAGTGGATCCAAATTAACCTAGATAAAGTCTCACCTATCGAGCAAATCGTGCTCGCACCCATACTCTGGCGTGATGCAAAATCAGGGTTCCGATCCGATGGGTTTCCGGCGGTATTTCGTATCTTAGCCGGAACAGATGATGAATCGGAAGGCACAGAAATCGCACGCTTTGACCTTGGCGACAAACTACTACCAAGGGTCGCCCCTCTAGTTATTCAGATAAAGGAGACCTCTGCTTCATGGGTAAGACTCGAGACAACTGAGCTATCTCGTCGCGCCTTTGATCAAAGGTTCATCCTGCAGCTTTCCGAGATAATGATATTCAGCGGCGAGCAAAATATTGCGCTTCGCCGCCCTGTAAACTGCTCTTCAAGACACCCGCGAGATCTAGTCCATGCGTGGGACAAAAAGTTTCTTGTCGATGGCCATATGCCCTACCTCATGGATGCCGCCCAAGGAGAGCCCAGTACGCCTTTCATTACTTCGGTCGGCAGACACCCCGCCTTCATCATTGATTTAGGAAAGGTCTATCCCATATCTGAAATTCACCTTCATGCTGTCGATCAGAGCGCGACAGCACCACAAGCATATCCCGGCAACCTAGGAATCCCCCTTGAACTGCTTGTCGAAGGAGCCACGCAATCCGACTTCTCGGATGCCACGGCTTTGCTCAAAATCCTATCCGGAGACGCCTCCGATACCGGCCCCGTGATGATGTGGGCAATCCCTGAAACCAACTGCCGCTTCGTCCGAATCAGGAGCCCAGACGTAAACACGCGCTCCCGATTCGGTTTTGCTGAAATTGAAGTCCTATCGGGCGGCCATAATGTAGCCCTCAACAAAACCGTTTTTCTCACTTCAGTAAATAAACCTGCACCAAACCCCGGTAGTAGATTCTCATCAGCACTTACCGACGGCCGGAATCTCTATGGAAACATACTACCGATCCGCACTTGGATAGATCAATTAGCCCGCCGTCATGAGGTTGAAGCCAAACGTCCTAAAATCGTCGCTGAACTAAATCAGCGATACGCAAAGCAGCAAAAAAATCTTCTCTTGATGACATGGGTTGCAGCACTTCTGGCTGCAGCCGTGGGATTCACGATCCTGATCGATCGAATGCTGCGCATGCGTCAAGCCGCGCGGATGCGTGAACGCTTCGCCGCGGATCTCCATGATGAACTCGGAGCAAATATCCATACCATTGGATTGCTTGGAGACCTAGCGCGTGAAGCCGAATCTCGTGACGAACTGCTCGAATTACTCGATCGTTCTCGCGAGTTTACCGAACGAAGTGGTGTCGCAATTCGAAATTGCACAAACATGCTCGAAGAGCCGGATCTATGCGGAAATCTTGTTGATGAAATGAATCGATCGGCCGGAAGTCTTTTGGCCGACATCAAACACTCCTTGTCATTCGATGGAAAAGAATTTCTGACGCAACTCAGTCAAAGGCGACGTATCGACATCTTTTTTTTCTACAAGGAGTGCCTTACCAACATCATTCGTCATTCAGGCGCTACAAAAGCCTCTACCAAGGTGGAGGGTTCCCTAACAAAGGTTACACTGACCATTACAGACAACGGCAGCGGCCTTGAAGGCAGCGTGCCTATATCTCTGAAGCGTCGTGCCCGTCTTCTTCGGGCAAAACTTGTCATCCGTGATGCCCCAGGAGGCGGCACCCGCATTTCCCTTTGTGTTCCTCGTAGTTGGTCTTCACGGATCAGAAGTTTCCTTTTGGGACAACCCGATCTCAATTCCGCAGGACAACACCGCGAAATAGAAACCTAAAACCCATTACACCATGCCCAAGATTAATAAGTTAATACTCATTGAAGATCACGAGGGATATCGTGAGGTGATTGTCCGCACCCTTGAGCGGGTCGAAAACATCGAACTAATTGGTCAATACGGCACTGCTGAAATCGCATTACGAGATCTCCAAAATCAGGCCGTGATCAATAGCCCAGACATCATCCTGCTCGACCTAAACCTACCGGGCATCTCAGGAATCGAGGCAATACCTTGGATCAGAAAATATTCGCCAGAGGCAAAAATAATCATTCTTACCCAATCAAATGCTGAGAGCGACGTGCTGACTGCCATCTCCCTCGGTGCCTCGGGCTACTTACTTAAATCCGCAAGAACTACTGAGATTATAAAGAGTATTGAGGTAGTCGCGAATGGCGGCGCTTCCTTGGATCCCAATGTTGCGATGTTGGTCATGGCTAAGCTGAAAAACCGCAAAGCCTCCGCCCAAGAACCTGATATATCTCTCTCAAATCGCGAACACGAAATCCTTTCTCTACTCGGAGACGGGCTAGCTAAAAAAGAGATAGCCAAGCACCTCGATATCGGCGTCACCACTGTCGCTTATCACATCAAAAATATTTACGAAAAACTTGAGGTGCCAAATGCTCCGGCAGCTGTCTCCAAAGGCCACAAACGCGGACTCCTCTAAATTATTTAGGAACCCTCAATCTTTCCGTGTCATTTCCACGAATACATCTTCCAAAGTCGCCTCGTGGCGAAAAAGTGAGCGCAGCGCCCAGCCTTTTTCAGCAGCGACATTAGCGACAGACTGACGTGTATCTGTGCCCGAATCCGACCAGAGCGTATGAAGCGCCCAGTCTTCGGCGAGATCCTCTGAAGTGACTTTTTTCACGTGAGTCAGGCCAGCAAGCTCTATCGCCACCTGATCAGCCGGAGCCTGAATTTCGCATTGCACGCGCCCGGCGGCGCGCATGTCCGCAATGAGGTTCTGCGGAGTGTCCGCAGCTTTGATCTTCCCTGAGTCGATGATGATCACGCGATTGGCGATCATTTCCACCTCACTGAGGATGTGGGATGAAATAAGCACGGTGTGATTCAGAGCGAGGTGCTTGATGAGCTCGCGGATTTGGCGGATCTGTATAGGGTCGAGGCCGTTGGTTGGCTCATCGAGAATGAGCAACTCCGGCTGGTGAACGAGCGCATCAGCAAGGCCTACACGCTGCCTGAAGCCCTTAGAAAGGGCTTTGATCATCTTGCGTTTCACCGCCTCTAGCCCACAAGTATCAATGACGTGGGAAATACGGCGACGGGCATCGCTGTTGGAAAGCCCTTTAATACGAGCGCGGAAGGAAAGATATTCGCGGACGCGCATGTCCTCGTAGAGCGGCACGTTTTCCGGCATGTAGCCAATTCGACGGCGCGCCTCGATGGACTGTCGGAAAATATCAAACCCCGCAATGCTAGCGGAACCGCCTGATGGAGGAAGAAACCCCGTCAGCATACGGATCGTGGTGGTTTTGCCGGCACCATTTGGCCCCAGAAACCCGACGATTTCACCCTTTTGCACGGAGAATGAAACATCCTTCACGGCAAGATGGCGGCCATAGCGTTTTGAGAGGTTGTTTACTTCGATCATTCTGGTGAGACGGGGGGGATAATTTCACCGTGCAATGATTGACGCAAGCCTGCGAGGACATTAACTAAGACGCGTTTGCGGTTGCCTGTGTGTAAAACTACTTCCGACACCGTATTTTCCTAACTGACATATCCATGAATTCCTCGGTCTCAGCGCGGCTCAACGCCGATCTCCTTGATGAAAAATACGCGCACTGGTGCGAGGACCCGAACTCAGTGGAAGGCACCTGGTCGGCGTTTTTCGAAGGATTTGAACTCGGCGTCTCACAGGCAAAGACAAAGGGTGAAGCCAAGCAACAGCAAGCAATCCCCGGAGAACAAGCCCTTCCAGATCTGGAATTTAACGGCAAGGTCGTCGGTCTCGTTTATAACTACCGCACGCTCGGCCACACTCAGGCGGCGATCAACCCTCTCGACGAAACACCGGAGATCAACCCGCGCCTGAACCTTAGTGAATACAAATTCACTGAGGAGGAAATGGAGCGCGAGGCTTCCAACCCTTTCTTTTTTAACGGAGCGAAAATGCCGCTCAAGAACATGGTGTCCGCTCTCAAAGCCACCTACTCGGGCTACATCGGCTTCGAGTTCATGCACATCCACAACACCACCGTTCGCCACTGGGTGCGCGAGCGCATCGAGCAACACGGCTCGGAGGGTGCTGAGAAAACCATGGATATGCAGGTAAAGTCCCTGCGCTGGCTGCTTGAGGCTGAAACTTTCGAGAACTTCCTCGCGAAGAAATTCCTCGGTGAGAAACGCTTCTCTCTCGAAGGCGGTGAAGGCACGATGGTCGTCCTCAACGCCCTTTTGGAAAACTGCCCGACTAAGGGTGTTCTCGAGATCGAGATGGGCATGGCTCACCGCGGCCGCCTCAACGTCCTCGCAAATTTCGTCAGAAAATCCCTCACTACCCTGCTCTACGAGTTCACTCCAAACTACGAACCGGATCTCGTTGCCGGAGATGGCGATGTGAAATACCACCTCGGCTATGAAAGCATCCGTGAATTCCCAGAAGGAAACGTCCGCGTCAGCCTCGCAGCGAACCCCTCTCACCTAGAAGCAGTCAACCCTGTCGTAGAAGGCAAAGCCCGTGCCCGCCAGCGCGTCCTCGGAGACGACGGTGCTGCCACCGACCGCAAGCGCGTCCTCCCTATCCTTCTTCACGGTGATGCAGCCTTCGCCGGCCAAGGCTCGGTCGCGGAGGTACTAAACCTTTCCCAGCTCCCCGGCTACCGCACCGGCGGCACGATTCACCTCATCATCAATAACCAGATCGGCTTCACCACGATGCCGGCAGACGCACGCTCCTCCTCCTACGCGACGGACGTGGCGAAAATGATCGAGGCTCCCATCCTCCACGTAAACGGCGAGCATCCGATGGAACTCTATTGGGCAGCGCAATTCGCCCTCGAGTTCCGTCAACGCTTTGGCCGCGATGTCATCATCGACATGTATTGCTACCGCCGCCAAGGGCACAACGAAGCGGATCAGGCAGCCTTCACCCAGCCACTCGTCGCCAAGGAAATCGCGGCTCGCGAGACTTTCGGCCAAGTTTACAAACGCAAACTCGTCTCGGACGGCGTGCTTTCGCAAGCTGACGCCGATGCCCTAGAGCAAGCGATCTGGGACAAACTCGAAGACGGTCATCAGAAAATGGTCAAAATGAGTGAAGCTGGCGATCGTACGGTCTTCAGTGGCTCCACCGCCATCATTCAGCCGCCTTATGATCACGACCCTGTGGATACTGGCATCAGTAGCGAAACACTCCAGCACGTTGGAAAAGTCCTCACGAACGTACCAGAAAGCTTCTCGCTAAACCCAACGCTGGCCAAGCGATTCTTACCGCGCCGCGTCGATGCTCTAGCTAAAGGCGGCCCCTTCGACTGGGCTTTCGCCGAGTCACTCGCCTTCGGTTCACTTCTTCTCGAAGGCTCACCTGTCCGCCTCTCCGGCCAAGACTGCCGCCGCGGAACTTTCTCTCAGCGCCACGCAGTCTTCTACGATTACGAAACACGCGAACGCTACATCCCACTCGACCACGTTTCTCCCGAGCAGGCGAAATTCTGCGTATATAACTCACTCCTCTCAGAGTTTGCCGTTCTCGGCTTCGATTACGGATACTCTCTTTCCTACCCGAGCATGCTCCTCATGTGGGAAGCTCAATTCGGTGACTTCTCGAACGGCGCACAGGTCATCATCGACCAGTTCATCGCATCGGCGGAGTCGAAATGGCAGACGCCATCCGACCTTGTGATGCTCCTCCCCCACGGCTACGAAGGCATGGGGCCTGAGCACTCCAGCGCCCGCCTCGAGCGTTTCCTCCAGCTCTGCGCTGAGGAAAACATGATCGTCGGTAACTTTACTACGCCCGCCCAGTATTTCCACGGCCTCCGCCGCCAGAAGAAACGCGGATTTCGCAAGCCACTCGTCCTCATGACTCCGAAGAGCCTGCTTGGCCGCCCGGAAGCCATTTCTCAGGAAGCAGATTTCCTCGAAGGCACAAGCTTCAAGGAAATCCTCGCCGATCCCGAAACAACAGACAACCACGACGACATCAATCGCGTCGTTTTCTGCTCCGGAAAGGTCTATTACGACCTTGCAGCGCACCGCAAGGAGCACGGTATCACCAACACAGCAATCATCCGCATCGAGCAGCTCTACCCTTTCCACGGAGAGATGGTGAAAGAAATTATCGGCCAATTCCCGAACGCCGATCGCTTCATCTGGTGCCAGGAAGAACCCAAGAACATGGGTGCCTGGACATACGTCGCTCCACAACTCGAAGCCACCCTCGGAGTTTGGCCAATTTACGCCGGACGCAAACCCGGCTCGAGTCCTGCTGCTGGCTCCAAAGCAATGCACTACCGAGAGCAAAAAGCTCTCCTTACCAAAGCATTCGAAATCTGATTTTTCTCTCAAATAATTTCCAAAATGGCTATCGATATCAAAGTGCCGGCTGCCGGCGAATCCATCACCTCTGCAAATGTCGCGCAGTGGTTCAAGAACGACGGTGATGCCGTCAAAAAGGGTGAAGTCCTCGTCAGTCTCGACACCGACAAGGTCTCCAACGAACTCGAAGCAGATGCCGACGGCATTCTGAAAATCACCGTGAACGAGGGCGAAGAAGTCGCCATCGGTACCGTGATCGGGAAAATTGAAACCGACGGCTCCGCTCCCGTACCAGCTCCAGCAGCACCTGCCGAGGAGCCCGCTGCCGAGCCAGCTCAAGCGGAGGCCTCAGGTGAGCCTGTCGACCTTATTGTACCCGCCGCAGGAGAATCCATCACTTCCGCAAACGTCGCTCAGTGGCGTAAAAAGGAAGGCGACCACGTCGTCAAAGGCGAAGTTCTCGTTACTCTAGAGACTGACAAAGTTTCCAACGAACTCGAAGCTCCTGTAACGGGCAGCATCAACATCCTCATCCCCGAGGGCGAAGAAGTGCCAATCGGAAAAGTCATCGCTCGTATCATTCCAGGCACCGCCGCGCAAAGCGCAGCCTCCCCAGCGCCAGCACCCACAGCTGCTCCTGAAAAGCCTGCCGCTGCACCAGCGCCGTCATCCTCGGAGCCAAGCGCCCGCCAAAAACCAGATCTCTCTGTCGTTTCCACACCATCAACTCCCGAGGCCAAATCCGCCCCAGTCACCGAAGGCCGCACGACACGCAAGAAAATGTCGATGCTGCGCCGCAAGGTCGCCACTCACCTCGTCAACGCCCAGCAGACCGCCGCGATCCTCACCACCTTCAACGAAGTGGACATGAGCGCGATCATGAAGCTGCGCAAAGGCGTGCAGGAGGATTTCGTGAAAAAGCACGGCGTGAAGCTCGGCTTCATGTCCTTTTTCATCAAAGCGGTCACCCAAGCCCTTAAAGACGTGCCGTCCATCAACGGCCGCATCGAGGGCACCGACATCATCGAGAACCATTTCTACGACATCGGCGTCGCCATCGGCACCGAGAAAGGCCTCATCGTCCCTGTCCTCCGCGATTGTGATCAGAAATCCTTCGCTGAGATCGAGCAAGGCATCATCGACTACGCTGTCAAAGGCAAGGAAGGCAAAATCACCATCGAGGATCTCACCGGCGGTGTGTTCACCATTTCTAATGGCGGCACCTACGGCTCACTCCTGAGCACACCGATCATCAACCCTCCACAAAGCGGCATCCTCGGTATGCACACCATCCAGCAGCGCCCCGTCGCTGTGGATGGACAAGTCGTCATCCGCCCGATGATGTATCTCGCCATGAGCTACGATCACCGCCTCGTCGATGGCAAGGAAGCCGTCACCTTCCTCATCCGCATCAAAGACGCCCTCGAATCCCCCGAGCGTCTGATGCTTGAGCTGTAATTGGTGAGACTCCGGCCTCACCGGCTGCCACTCCTTTTGCATTGCCCGACACCCGGGCATTGCTGAGACTCGCCCTTCAGATTTGAAGAAATTCCTACCATATTACCGTCACCTCTTGCAGGTGAAGGTGCAGTTCGGTATCGGCGTATTCGCCGGGCTTGTCTATGCAGCCGCCTCCGGCCTTGGCCTGCCACTGATGATCAATGTGGTCTTCCCCATACTTTTTGGAAGCGAAGACGGATCTTCCGAATGGTACGCAGAATGGCTCACCTCTCGGCTCGGCGAAATTTCACGCAACGAACTGCTCATCTATGCCTGCTTGTGGATACCTGCCATCTTCTTTATCCGGGCAGCAGGAGCATTTACGAACGCTTATTTCATCCAGTATGCAGGCACCAAGGTCGTGGAGATCATGCGTATGGATCTTTTCGTCAAGTTGCAGACCTTGCCGCTCTCCTATTTCAAGCGAAACAAGTCCGGAGATCTATTGGCGAGGGTCATCAATGACACACAGATGCTCCAACAGGTGGTGGCACAGACATCCAGTGATCTCATCAAGCAACCCGCCACTCTCCTCTTCGCACTCGGCATGGTCGTTTACTTGTCGATCAACGATAAAAAATTCTTCATCGCCGTCATCGCCCTGCTCAGCGTTCCCATCTGCGTAGTGCTCATTCGCCAAGCAGGCAAAAAACTGGCGAAACGCGCCAAAGCGCTCCAATCACGCGGCGGAGACCTCTCCGCCTCTCTTTCTGAAAGCCTTCAGTCCGCATTGGAAATACGCGCTTACAATCTCCAGACAGCCCAAACCACCTCTTTTAAAGCGAAAGTGAAGGAGATCTTCAGATTATCGATGAAGGTCGTAAAATATCGCCAGATCATCTCCCCTTCCATCGAGGTTGTTGCCGCTGCGGGCTTTGCTGCTTCACTCTATTTCGGTGTCCAGGCGGGCATGACCCTTCCGGAATTCATGACCTTGGGCTCAGCGCTCTATATGTCTTACGAGCCGATCAAAAAACTGGGAAACATCCATTCGATCTTCCAGCAAGGAGCCGCATCCGTGGATAGAATTGAATACATCCTCCACTCCGAGGACTCCATTCCAAACCCAGAATCTCCGAAGCCCTTACCAAGACCCTTCTCCACAATAGCTTTCGAGAAAGTCACCTTCGCGTACGACTCAGCCCCAGTCATCCACGATATCTCGCTGGAAATCCCCGCTGGCCAAGTTGTTGCTCTCGTCGGCCCCAGCGGAGCAGGAAAATCCACTTTCGCCCAACTCGTCCCACGCTTCTACGATACTCAGGAGGGCAATATTCTTATCGATGGCATTTCCACCCGCGAATTTCTCAAACACGACCTCCGCGAGATGATCGCCGTCGTCCCGCAAAACCCCTCCCTTTTCCTCGGCACCCTAGAGGAAAACATCCGCATCGGCCGACAGAATGCAACCCTCGAGGAAATTGAAGACGCCGCGAAAAAGGCCTACGCCCATGACTTCATCATGAGCCTTCCAAAGGGCTACAAAACCTCAGTCGGCGAACGTGGAGACCTCCTCTCAGGTGGCCAGCGACAACGCATCGCCATCGCACGCGCCTTCCTCAAGGATGCCCCACTCCTTATCCTCGACGAAGCCACCAGCGCCTTGGATACGGAAAGCGAAGCCGCCGTCCAGCAAGCCCTTGCCGAACTGGTGAAAGGCCGCACTACACTCATCATTGCTCATCGTTTCAGCACCATCCGCATCGCGGATCGTATCCTCGTCTTCAAGCAAGGCCGCATCATCAGCGACGGCAGCCATGAAGAACTCCGCGACCATGACCCCACCTACCAAGCGATGGTTGGCGGCGAGTTGAGGTAAGTATGGAGCGCGGCTTTTCAAGCCGCTGTCTAACGGCTCGCTTCCAATATTCATCACCGCACAAAAGCAGCACGCCATAAAGCTGGTTGAAATACCCAAGGGGCACACCGACCCGCGCTCCCTAATTCAAGCCCGGCGGCGTGCCATAACCCACAATCTTGCTCTTACTGCCCGCCCTCGGTACCCGGAAATCATAAACACCGAAGCCATTCCCCTTCTTCCCACGGTAGGAGCGCCCGTTGGTCGCATTGATCATCACTGGACGCCCATCTTTCTCCTCCAGTCCCAGATACATCCCGACATGCGTGATGCTCGTCTTCCGTCCATCTTTCGGTTCGTAAGTGCCCGACCAGAATACTAGATCACCCGGCTTCAGCTCGGCAAAACTCTTATCCTCTGTGTCGGTCGCGGTTTTCGGCACCTCGTAAAAATCAGAATGCTTCTTCACCCACAGGTATTGGTCGGAAGAGGTGCGCGGCGGATCGATCCCAACCTTTTGCAGGATGTAATGCATCGCCCCTGAGCAATCGAATCCACCATCCTTGGGGCCATTGCCACCGTATTTGTAAGGCATACCCAGCACTTCCTTGCCGGTTTCGATCGCCATTGAAATCAGCTTCTGCCGTTCCTCAGCAAGTTCGGAAAAACCTTTGAGATCGGATGTCTCCAGTAAGAGTGGCGCTGCAACCTTCTCAGCCTGCGCGGAAAACACTCCGAGGGGTAAAAGCATCACCAAAATCATCCTGAACAACATACGTTAGGCTAACACTCGTAACACTATGGCACAAACGCGGGATTTCGTTTTGCAATAACAGACTCAAGGCCTCACGCTTGCCTAAGTTGAAAAAGCCTCTCCAACTGCTGATCATCAGCGACGGCAAACCCGGCCACGAAAACCAATCCCTCGGCCTGGCCGAAGCGATGGCGCGGCGCACCCCGGCGGAGATTCATGTCATCCGCCTTGATCCCTCGACCTCGCCGCTCAAGCGCATCCGCAAGGCCGTCACCGAGAGCAGCACATTACCCAAGCCCAACTACGTCATAGGCGCAGGTCACCGCACACACCTCCCCCTCCTTCGCACTGCGAGAACGCTGAAAGCAAGAAGCATCGTCCTCATGAAGCCGGGCGTCCCCGCCTCATGGTTCAGCCACTGTATTGCCCCTCAACACGATTTCAAAAAGCCGCCCAAACACGGAAACATCATTCTCAGCATGGGCGCGCTCAACCGAGTCGTCCCCAGATCCGAACCGAAGTCCGGAAAGCTCCTCCTCATTGGTGGCCCATCGAAAACCCACGGCTTCGACAAGCCTGCACTCATCTCACAGATCCGCGAAATCGCCTCGGAAGGATGGCAGGCAGCCAACTCCCGGCGCACACCCAGTAGCTTTCTGACCGATCTAAAAAACGAAATCCCTGGTCTAGAAATATTCCCTCACCAAGACACCAAACACGGCTGGCTTGCCGGGAAATTATCTTCAATCGAAGAAGTTTGGGTCACAGAGGATTCTGTTTCCATGATTTACGAAGCCCTCACCGGTGGAGCCAAAGTGGGAATTTTAAACATGCCCCGCATCAGGCCTGACGCCCGGGTTATTCGTGGGCTCGAATCCCTACGCGAGGCTGGTTATTTTATCAACGGAAACAAAGCTACACCCCCCACCCTCGCAGAAGCCGATCGCTGTGCTGAACTGATCCTTAGTCAGACTTAACATCATCCGCCGTGTGGTGGCGGAGATCTGGCCCAGCAGAACTAATTTCCATACTCTCACCCGAGAGCGCATGAAAAAAGTATGGCGTCCCCCATCGATCAAGTAGCTGTCCCTCTGAATCAAGTGGTGCTCCATCCGGGTTAATAAATGCCAAGCCCTTAGAGTTTTGACCTAGAAGCGCCGAAGTAATCTCATCGTTCGCTCCTACAGGATTCCCACCACTGAATCTGCGGTATTGCGAGAGTAGAAAATCAAGCGTCGATAGATCATCTTGCACAGTGGTATCCGGCGAGTTGAGCATCGCAGCGGTTTCAGCAACTGGCAGTATTGTGACGCTAGATGGCTTGAGTTTCGGAGACGGTAGTGTTTCGGAAACTATCTCAACTTCTTCCGTTGGCGCGACTACTAGCGGCTTATCTCGCATCATGGAAAGCACTGCCGTCACAATGAGCAATGCGGCCAAAACAAACCAGCCTGTTGCTTTCACAGGAACCCAAGGTTTGCTGAAGCTATAGTGGAGGGATCATCGAAGCGCGGCAGATTCGGAAAGATCGCCTCTAGCTCGCTTGTACCCGCGCCCATCCATTTCGTCAGGACGGAGGCATACTGATCGACCGATGTTTCCGGAATAAAACGTCCTCGCGTGCTGTGTGAGTCAAGACCCGCCCCAGTTTTCAAAAGAGGAAAGTGACCATAGACATCACCGCCGTTCACCGAACCACCCATGACCACGTGATGTCCACCCCAAGCGTGGTCGGAGCCTGCACCACCATCATTTCCATTGGCGAGTAGTGTGCGATTGAAATCTGACATGGTGAAAGTGGTCACATCATCAAAGACAGCCAGCCCAGGATCTTTCAGAGCATTCCGGAAAGCGAACAAGGCTCCGTTCAGCTCCGCCATGAGGTTTGCATGGGAAGTAAGCATTGAGGCATGCGTGTCATGACCGCCGATCTGGCAGAAGAATATTTGACGATTATTCCCAAGCGCATTTCTCCCCGCGATGAGTTTCGCAATCGTTTTGAGCTGATCTCCGAGTTTCGTATCAGCATTCGCAAAGTGGGCATCGAAATCCACACTTCCCGCTGCTGCAGCTGTCAGCGCCGCACCCACCACACCCTCGGTCGCGCGCGCGTTTTTGATGATGCGATTGTACTGATCCTCAAGAAGGTTCTCATGAGTGAGGTTCATAATTTTCTCAAACGCCTCCAGCCGCCGTCCTGTATCGCTATTTATATATCCCGCAGATGGATCATCCGGATCGTTAAAAGCACTATCATAATTCGTTCCGTAGCCACTAAGGCTCACCGCGCCATTTGTCCCCACTGTATATTGAGTCACGCCGCCCGCTGTCCCGACTTGAAACGAATTCACCCCAGCGAGGGAAATCGACATTGAGGCCTTTGAACCAGCATTGTACGAGGCATTTAGTAGATCAGCTGCCCTACCGCCCCAGCCACTAGAGAAACCCTTGTCTGAGATAGAAGACTGCCATTGCGTCGTCTGATCCGAGTGACTGAAAAGCTGCCTTGGAAGTGGAACGGTATTATTGAGGTAATCCTCACGCGTCGGTACCGGGTAAGCGAGTGTCCCCACATTCGCGAGAATCGAGAGATCACCCTCAGAAAACATGGTCGCCATATCTCCACAAGAAGGATGCAGGCCGAGCGGCTGTGCATCGCCTCCGAAGTTCCTTTGGAAAGCGGCACCCGTTACTGGAGAAAGCGGATGCAGGACTGGTGTGCCGTCATCTGGATCAAGCACAGGCAGGGCGAGTGTCCCACGTGCAGCCTCGTAATCGGCACGCAGTTCGCTCGTTGCAGCATCACCTAATGGCACGAGAAAATTGTTAGAATCGTTACCACCAGATTGATAGAGGCAAACTAGCGCCTTGTATCCCGAGGGCGCCCCTTGTGCAGAGGCGGCGGTGATGAGTCGTAAATTTGCCAGCACATTCACCAAGCCCGTCACACCCAGCGAGGCGCAGGCGGACTGCCGTAGGAAATCTCGACGACCGCGCAATTCTTCTTTCTGATGCTGTTTCATGGTTTCTTGCTATCGCTGGATCATGGACTGTGGGCTAACCGAAATCAGGTAAGCCGCTTTTTCATAACGTTCATGACGAACCCTCTCTTGGTCTTCAACGTTGTCATTGTCATCGAGGTAAGTTGCGTTCGCTGAGAGAAAGTCGATGATGATGTCGCGTGGATTTTCAGGGTCTGTGGAGCCACCGTATTCTGCCTTCAATATCCCAGAGCAAAGCAATAGATCCAGATGATCGACCAGTGCAGCACACGCCTCACGAATTTTCACTGGGTTATCGAAAGTCCCAGGATCACCGGCTTCGGAAATGATCCCATCGCCATTTTCATCCATCACCGCCATGTAGGCAGCCTCCCGTGCCTGCGTGGCTGCTAAGCCTTGGCTAACATCCGGGATGAGATGATCTGCATTACTTGCATAGCCGTTTTCGGTGAAATCAGGAAAGGAGCCACCACTCTCACCGTTCGAACTAGTTGTCAGTGTCCAATGCCGGTTGATGTGAGTGATCGTGCCAATTTCTGTGGCGATCTGGAACTCCGGTGTAACCAAACCAGCATCCGCTACATCGTCTCCCGTGGAGTAATCTGGATAAAACCAATTGAATACCGAAGGGGCATCGAGCGGTGTCTGCCCCAGTGAGCTATCCGTATCACCTTCTCGGAAATATCCCGCATCGGCGGAAAATGAATCGAGCACATCACCTTGGTCATGCAGCGCGAGGTCAGCTAGCATGAGCTCAGTATCGCACTGCAGCGCACGGGCGAGAGCTACGTAATGAAGGAGCGGCTCCTTCTTTTTCCCGCTACCCACCAGCGAAATAAACTCCAGAGAACGCGCTTCCGAATCCAACAGGATAGCCTTCGCTACGGCGGTGAGGTTGCCTCCTTGCGCAGTCCAGACAGACGCGACACGGTGAACATATCCCGAAGACGGATTCGAAGTGACCAGCCTCTGGATGAGCCTTTTCGAAATGAATGGCGCGGTATTCGTGTGGGAAGCGAGATGATCGTGAACCGCCTCAAGCTCGACTTCACCTGTTTGATCCGCTGCGATATCCAGTCCCAGCACAGACTTCGCACCGATGTCGTGGAAGTCCGAAAACTGTTTCATCGGGTTCAACCACTGCGCCTGATAGTAGCGGTTCCCGTTGCCGTAGGTGAAACTCGTATTATCCACCACTATGTCCGAGTTAGTGGGATTGTTCCTCACTGAGAAAGACAAACCGGTGAAGACACGGGCGAGGTCGATGATATCATCCTGTCCATATGTCGGGATTGGTTGGCCGCTTGCTGAGAGTTTCAACGAACCATCGGGATGTAGCTGCACGAGGCCGATGGAAAACAACTGCATGATTTCACGCGCGTAGTTTTCATCTGGTGAAATAACCACCGCACCGGATTCATCGGTGAGCTCCTTCTGATTGCGGAGACTTGAGAGGTATTGCCCCATGACTGGGTGAGTCGAAACACCTTCCAACAATTCGCGGTAAGTTCCGGAAATACCGTTCGCCAGCATGTCGTAATAATTCGTGTGACCGTAGTGGCGCGTATTGATGATCGAGTCCTGCGATGAGGTCACCAGTATTTCTGAAAGCGCATTTGCTAGCCTCTGGCGAACTTGGTCATCCGAGAAAAGCGCTGCTGTCCACCACGCCGAGCGACGCGAGTTTTGGTTCGGCCGATAGTCCTCATTATAATAAGAAGCCTCGGGGTTTCCCGTGTAAATTTCAGTTAGTAGCTTGTCCTCAGCTTCGCAAAATGCCTGCAGCGATAGCGGAGGTGTCTGCACGGGATCGAGCTTTTCATCGAGCCATGCGGAGAATGCGGAAATCCGGTCTCCATTGTGTGGCGAAGACTCCACCAAAGTTCGCAACTCAACTATCAACTCAGGTGTGGGGCCGAAGGTTGCCTGTGTGAGGAAACGGGAAATTTCTCGGTCGAGGTCATCCCCCGTCAGGGCAAGAACCTCGGGAGCGTCCGCAGGCGGTATAAATTCCGTTGATCCAGTGGTCAGAAGGTAGTCGGCACGGATTTCTCCGGAGGGATGCATTTCCGTCCCCACATCGGAGTAGATCTGCCCGGCGAAGAGCGCATCGAGCACGGACTGATCCGTATCGAGCACCTGTGAGGCAGAAATGCTCCACGCATGATCATTGAGCTGACCCCGCCTCAACGAGCTGATGCGAAGCCCTCCGTCCAAGTTAATCTGCGCTGAACTCTGAGCACTAGTGATACCGGAAAACACCGATGAGACATACCCGATCTCATTATCACCCTGCAGCCTCGCAAGGCTATAGCCAGAAGCGGGAGAATCCACCTCCGTGGTGAAAGCAGCATAGAAAAAACGTTCGTTACCTGAAGTATTCTCCGAATCGCAAACACGGGTCAGTAAGCCCTCTCCGACGAATGAAATATCGATGCGTAACTCTTCCGGAACTTCGTTCAGCGCATCCTCTACCGGCTGCACCAAAAGCTCAGCAAACGTTTCACCTGCAGGAATCACAATTCTCCCAGACAGTGGGCTACCGAAAGTATAATCCGTCGCAGCGGCAGATGATTTCTCCGGTTCTTCCGCACCCCGATTTTTCATGAAAACCGTCAGTGGATAAGTGGTCGCGCCGCTGCGCGTGAGTCCAATTCTCGCCGGCAGGTCTTCCTTTTCATAAGCATCCTGCTGAGTCACCGAAGCAGTCACTTCGCCATTGAGCAGTGACAGAAGAATTTCGGTTGCCGCTGCTAGATCGTTGTTAGTCGTTCCGCTTGAGAAACTGTCATCATTCTCCGAATCGAATCCTGAGAGTAAATTCTCCGCCCAATCCGAAATACCATCTCCATCACTATCCAAGTCAGAGACAGCGACACGATAGAAAAGCTGATCGCCCGAATGTGAATCACTAAGCGTCAACTCACTACCATCTCCGAGATGCGGATCACCCACTGGATCCCAATTCCCTGAAAGGCTATCAGAGCTGAGTAGCTGGTAGCTCTTCCCTATTTCGGTAGGCACTACAATGTCCGCATTCCCGTCCGCCATTTCACCTATCGAAGAAATCGGATGCAACATTGGATCAAAAGGATCAGTACCTGCTACGGATTCTTTGAGATTGGTATAGCCGTCGCCGTCCGTATCGATTTCCGGATCAAGCGCCCCGGCGTGAAAACGAGCCTCCCAGACATCGCACATGCCGTCGCCGTTCGTATCAACGGCGAAGCTTTTTGCGGAAAATAGCAATAACCCCAACGGGGCGATGAAATGAGTTTTCTTCATTGCACTTGATTACAATCAAAGGCGTATCTTCTAAAAAGGCACGCCGAAACGATCCCTGTTGTAATATTTACAGGGGTTACCCCTTCGAAATCTTTCTACAAAAGCTCCCAGCCTTGCACGTTGGCGGATACCAGCTATCGAAGAGCGTGGCAGAAACGCAGAAACGTAAAGGGCTGTTTACCCGACTCTGGCTGCTTTCGTTTTTTCACGGGATGGCACCAGGCTTCTGGATTCCGGCGCTGACCAATCTCCTGAAAGCCGAAGGCCTCGCCTCGTGGGTTCCGCTCGCATTCGCCATCCCGCCAATCTGCGCGATATTTTCCCCTCTCATCGGCGGGGCTCTCGCTGATGAGCGCATGCCCGCACAGAAAGTCATGGCATGGTGCTCTTTCCTCGGAGCGGTTTCGTTGCTGTTTGCCTTCGGTGCGCTAGATGCAGGTTGGGGGCCGCTATGGTTCATCGCCGGGCTCTCGCTCTACGCCTTTTCCGCAGGCCCCACCTGGGGGCTGCTGGCGACGATCAGCCTCACCCATCTCGGCGAAAACAAACGCGGCTACCCGCTCGTCCGCATGGGCGCGACCTTTGGCTGGGTTGCCGCCGGCTTCCTGACCAGCTACGCCCTGAATGCCGATTCCAGCCCGGTCTCCGGCTACGCCTCGGCCGGTGCACGTGTCGCCGCTGGATGTCTTGCCCTGATAATCCCCCACACCCCTCCCCTCGGCTCGGGGAAATCTTGGAGAGCCGCTCTCGGGCTGGGTGCCTTCTCACTTTTCAAAAACCGCGACCATGCCGTGCTCTTTATAGTCACCGGCTTGTTCTCCATTCCGCTCGCCGCCTTCTACATGTATTCCCCGGAGCTTCTGGAAATGCTCGGCGACGACACACCGGCCGCCACCATGACCATCGCCCAATGGGTCGAAATCGCCGCCATGATCTCGCTCGGTTTTCTCATGGGGAAATGCCGCCTAAAAACCCTCCTCATGTGGGGGCTCGGCCTCTCCGCCTTGCGCTTTGCGATGAGCGGCTACGCCGGACACACCGGCATCATCGGCTGGCACATCGCAGGCGTCGCCCTCCACGGCATCACCTACACCATCTACTTCGTCACCGCCCAAGTTTACCTCGACCAACGCATCGACCCTACAAAACGCGGCCAAGCCCAAGGCCTACTCTCCCTCATGAACGCCGGCCTCGGTGCCTTAGTCGGTTCCTTCTTCTGCGGCTGGCTCCGCAACATCTGCGTCGATGAAAACGGCAACGGCTGGCAAACCTTCTGGTGGGTGCTCGCGGGGATTATCGCCGCGTGCTGGGTGGCGTTTGGGGTGCTGTATCGGGGTAAAAAGTCAGAATCGTAGCACTCGCACAAGGAGAGGCGGATGACATCCGCCTTCCCCACCACAAACGGCGGATACCATCCGCCGCTCCTTGGCTTACCCTTACCGCGTGAGCATCGGAGCCAAGGCATTGAGCAAGTATCCCGTCGCAACAATACCTACCGAGGTGATGCCGAAGAAAATCGCGATGAGTGGGAGTTTCATCGTCCTTCTCAGCATGATCGCCTCGGGGAGGCTGAGGGCGGCCATGCCCATCATGAAGGCTAAGGCAGTGCCGAGCGGGATGCCTTTTTCAAACAAGACAACGGCAACTGGGACGATGGCGGCGCAGCTCCCATACATCGGCACGCCGAGGACGGTGGCGATGGGCACGGAGAAGATGCCGGTGGCGGACATGGCGTTGCGGATCATTTCCTCAGGCACGTAATTGTGGATGAAAGCACCGATACCAACGCCGACGAGCACCCAAATCCAGATCTGACGGATGACGCTAACGGCCTCGTCCCAGCCGTATTTCAGGCGAGTCTTCAAAGTGTGTTTCACCGTTTCCCCACCGGCAGGAGCGGAGGAGAGGATGTCGTTTTCGAGGTATCGCTCGAGCTTCATGCGACTGAGGATGGCGCCGGCAGTCGTGCCTACAATCAAGCCGCTGATGACATAGGCGAGGGCGATGGGCAGGCCGAATTCACCGGCCATGAGTACGACGAGGTATTCGTTGATGAGGGGCGAGGTGATGAGGAAAGAGAAGGTGACGCCGAGCGGCGCGCCCGCCTTGAGCAGGCTGATAAAAATCGGCACGGAGGAGCAGGAGCAGAAGGGCGTGATGGCGCCGAAGAGAGCGGCGACGAAGTTCCCCAAGATGCCGCCGGAGCTCATCCAGCGCTTGAGTTTTTCCTCAGGCAGCCAAGTGCGGGTCACGCCGATGGCGAAGATCATCACGGCGAGCAGGAAGAAGATTTTGACCGTATCGTAGATGAAGAAATGGATCGCGGAGTGGAAGCGCGAGTCCGGATCGAGCCCGATGAGGTCGTAGAGCAGGGCGTCTGTCAGCTCTAGCAGCATTTGCCGTCACCTTTGTCATTCGGGCCGCAACATCCACCACCCTGTTTATGCTTCTCATCGGCCTTGGCCTTCATGGAGGCATCAAGCTTGAGGAACATGCGGCGGAGTAGGCCGTTGTTTGGCTTTTCCGCAGGAGCTTGATTTTCCGCAGGTGGCGGGGTGGATTCTTGATCACTCATGGTCGTGGGGGAAAAATTTAGAGTGCGGAGGCATCGCGGATGCCTGCGGCGTAGGCTTCGAAGACGCTGCGGATTTCATCGCGGATGCGGATGAAGGCATCGGCTTCTGTTTCGCCGGGGCGAATGGCTTTCGGAGGATCCTCGAAGCCCCAGTGATGGCGCGCGACCTTGCCGGGAAAGGCAGGACAGGCTTGGTCGGCATTTCCGCAGACGGTGATCACCGTAGTGATGCCGCTTTCCATGAATTGGTCGAGGTGCTTCGAGGTGTGGGAGGAGATATCGATACCGATGTCTTCCAGTACGGCGATGGCGGCGGGATGGACGTATCCGGCGGGGTTCGACCCAGCACTGTAGACTTCAATGAGGTCGCCGGCGGCGTTTCTCAGGATACCTTCGGCCATGTGGCTTCGGCAGGAGTTTCCGGTGCAGAGGATGAGGACTTTCTGTTTCATGATGATGTAGTTTGGAGAAATGGGAGAATGATGGAGGCGCAGGCGTTCGGCTCGGACTCGAGCTTGGTGAGAAGCGTCTTGCGGAGCTGGGTGTCTTTGGAAAAACCGAGGCTTTCCCCGGCGGAGTCTTGGAGGCATTTGAGATTTTCTTCGAGGAGTGGACTCTTCGTTTCCGCAATGCGGTAGACCATCCACTGCGCGACTCGCTCGCCTTCGATCGGCCCAAGATCTTTCATGTAGCGGAGCTGCTTGGAGATTTTCACCTGATCGGAATCAAGAATCTCCATGAGGTGGCAGACGCAAAGCGGCCCATCCTTGAGGAGATTCAGGATGCGGAGGCGTTGCTCATCGCACAGGCATTTGTAGATGTTGATTACTTCCACGTAGCTGCATATGCACTCTTTAGCATATGCAGTCAAGCGAAAGGAGCCGCGATTTGGAAATCGCGATCTGCATGGCGAAGCTCCTTCCGGTCTTTAAGGCCAACGGCCTGCCCTATTGCAGCCTAGGGCAGCGCCCTAGGATCTGTATCCACCGATATTTCAAATGCCCTGAAGGGGCGATCTAACTGATTTATATCGCCCCTTCAGGGCTAGATCTCTTTTCCTGACCCAGTCCTAGGGCGATGCCCTAGGCTGCGATAGAGTGCACCTTTGGTGCGGAAGAATTCTATACCAGATCGCATGCCAACCGTATCGCAGCGATCATCGATGCGGGGCTGGCCACACCTTTCCCGGCGATTCCGAAAGCAGTGCCGTGATCTGGCGAGGTGCGCGGCTTCGGCAGTCCGAGAGTGACGTTCACGGCTTCGTCGAAATCGAGGAGCTTGAGGGGGATGAGGCCTTGGTCGTGATACATGGCGATCACGGCATCGTATTTCCCTTGAGCAGCATCGCGGAAAATAGCGTCGGGCACGTGGGGGCCGGTGAAATCGGCGAGGCCAGTGGCGTTCAGAGTGGAGATGGCGGGGGCGATGGTGGTTTTTTCCTCGCTGCCGAAGGCTCCGTTTTCCCCGGCGTGGGGGTTCAGCCCGCAGACGGCGATGCGGGGAGCGGCGATGCCTTTTTTCCGAAGGAAATCCGCTGTGAGCCTGCCGATGGAAACGATGGCCTCCTGCGTGAGCAACTGCGGGACATCGGCGAGGGCGTTGTGGATCGTGGCGAGACCGACGCTGAGCGTGGGGCCGGTGAGGAGCATTCCGTGCTCGGTGGTGCCGAGGCGGTCGGCAAAAAATTCGGTCTGGCCGGGGAAAGGGAAGCCATTTACCTGGAGGCCTTCTTTCGAGACTGGCCCCGTTACGACAGCGGCGGCATTCGTTTCCCGAAGGAGGCGAGCGGATTCCTCAAGGGCATCGAGCGCGGATTTTGCGGACTCACGAGTGGGCTGACCCAGAGTTCCTGCAGCGCGATCCCCTAGGATGCGGAAGGTGTAACCCTCTGGCAATTTCCCAGAGGCAAGGGCGGCATCGACGACCTCGGGGCCGATGCCCGCAGGATCGCCGAGTGTGATGAGGATTTCCGGCATGAGGGAGAGATGGACGTTGAAAGGCGCGGCTGCAAGTTGGAAGCTCGCCGCAGGATGCTAAGTGAGGAGACAAAAGGCCGTTTCGGGGGGATTGCGCGACTGTATGGACAGAAGGCGCTGGGGAAATTTGTGAACGCACGTGTGGTCGTAGTCGGCGTGGGCGGAGTCGGATCTTGGGTCGTGGAGTCCCTTGCGAGGTCTGGGATCGGAAAAATCCGCATGGTGGATCTGGATGAAATTTGTATCACCAATGTGAACCGCCAGCTCCACGCGATGGACGGACAGATCGGGCGACAGAAGACTGCTGCAATGGCCGACCGGGTGCGCGCGATCAATCCGGAATGCGAACTGGAGGTGATCGAGGGATTTTTCACAGAGCGTTCTGTGGAAGAAGTGCTCGGCGGAGAAGTCGATGGGGTGGTGGATGCGATTGATTCGATGAAGCACAAGGCGCTGCTACTTGCTGAGTGCAAGCAACGCAAAATCCCTGTGGTCACGTGTGGCGGAGCAGGCGGCAAGAGAGATGCGACACGTATCGGTGTGAAGGATCTGGCGTTTTCCGGGAAAGACGCGCTGCTCCATCAGCTTCGAAAAAATCTGCGCAAGCACCACGGCTTCCCCAGCGTACCGATGGGTTCCAAGCCGCAGCCAATGGATATCGTGGCAGTATTTTCCGAAGAGCCCCCCGTCTATCCCGGCGCAGGCGGCGATGTCTCCTGCGACCGCCCGGACGATGCAGACATGCGCCTCAACTGCGCCACCGGCTACGGCACCGCCACGCATGTCACGGCGACCTTCGGCATGATTGCTGCGGGTGCGATGCTGGATTTACTCAGCCCTCAGGAAGGCTAATCGATATCAGAAGCCCACCCATCGGGCTTCTTTCTGCAACAATCCTACCATCACAGGCGCGCACGGAACTTTCCATGATCGCCATTCCGAGACCGATGCCTCCGGTGTCTCTTGTACGAGACTTATCTGGGCGGTAGAAGGGTTCAAAAAGGCGCGCATGCTCCTCATCGGATACGCCCGATCCGTTATCGCCGATGTCGAAGGTAACGATTCCGTCCTTTTTAAACGCCGCGATTCGAACCTCGCAATCCTCCCCGGCGTGACGATCACAGTTGCGGAAAACATTCTGCACAGCACGTGTGAGGTGCTTGCGGTCTGCGGAAACTGAAAAATCAGCGGGGACTTCGTTTTTCACCACATGACCATCGAGTTCACGGGCGATAATTTCCGAAAGGAATTCCCCGAGCAAAATCGGCTCGATCTTCACCTCGGCGTTACTGGATTTCGTGAACGCGAGCAGTTCGGAAACCAGTGAGGATAGCTCTGTAGCATCCTCATCAATGGAAGCAATACGTTCCAGATCTTTGCCATCCGCCCTCGCCTCCAAGATACCAAGCCCAGTACGCATCCTTGCTAGAGGCGCGCAGAGCTCATGCGATACATCTGCAAGAAAGCGCTTCTGCCCGGAAATCAGCTGACCCAGGCGCTTGGACATTTCCTCGATGGACTCGCCGGCCTGCCCAAGTTCGTCACGGCGATTAATACCGATCTTCGCTTTGAAATCCCCATCTGCAATGCGTTGCGAGACCGAGGAGATACGCTGAGCATACCGCGTGATTCCAAACACAAACGGGGCCCACATGACGAGGCTCAGCGCAAGCACTGCAAGCCCTCCGAGGAGCCACGGCCGATAATCGAAAAACAGCCCTCCAGCCGATGCATCTTCGGATTTCAAGAATAGGAAAGCGCGCTCCGGCATTCGACCTCGTGAACTCTGCATCACTAGCTCAAGCGCTGCCCAATAATCGCCGGAATCGGGATCTCGGATGAGGAAAAGCGCTTTCGAACTCTTTTCTGAATTTCCACCTCGTGGCGGCCCATCAAATTCTCCCGGTGGCCCATCGAATCCCCCCGGCGGCCCGCCCGGCGACATCCCATCTCCTGGACGCGGAGGCGGCCCACGCCTTTCCCTCTCTGTATCAGGCGGAGGAAGTTTCTTCTTCAGCGCATCCATCGCGCTTATCGGTATCTGTCCTTCAACACGATCCATCGGGTCGAAATCGCGAGTCAGAACAATGATGCCCTCAAGCCCGTATTCCGAAACATGCGAGGCAACAATTTTGTTCCACAAATCCTCCGGTTCACCCGCCAGATCTGAAACGAGATCAGCGCCCAATGATTCCAGCCGACCCGATGCTGAGGTGCTTAGAAATGAATCCAGCCCAAGCCGAAGCTGTGAGCCGACAAAAATCACGAATGCCACAGCAAGCACCACAAGATGCACCACCAACCAGGCGGCGACCTTTGCCATCAGGGGAAACCTGTGCCCCTTTTTCAACTCAGACCTCCTTCTTCAAATCGATACCCGACGCCACGCACCGTCACAATGAACGAGGGGTTCTTCGCATCGTCGCCCAGCTTTTTCCTCAGCTGGGAAATATGCACATCGATAGAGCGGTCAAAAATATCGAAGCGCCTTTCAGAAACATCTTCTAGTAGCGCCTCCCGAGATTTCACCCGCCCTTTCGCCTTCATAAGCGTGACGAGAATAGCGAACTCCAGCGCAGTTAGATCCAGCGGTTCATCGCGCAAAATAGCCGTATGTGAAGCCTCGTTCACACGTAGCGACCCAGCAACTAGGTCGCGAGTAATATCCCCATCCTCAGGGATCGCCGCCGCGGCCCTCCTCGTCACGGCACGTAGCCGTGCTAATAATTCACGACTGGAAAAAGTTTTCGGCAAATAATCATCAGCACCTAGCTCCAAGCCCACAATACGATCCGCCTCATCACCCATACCTGTAAGCATCAACACAGGCACGTTTGAGGTTTTTCGCAGCTCTTTCAGCACCTCAAAGCCATCCATACCCGGCATCATCACATCCAGAATCAACGCCTCATATTCGCCATCCTGAGCCTCCGCCAAGCCCTCGGTGCCGGTATGACGCATTTCCACAGCCCATCCCATCGGCTCTAAATAGTCGCGAATCAATGAGCAGAGTTTACGGTCATCGTCCACGACTAGCAGTGGCCTCCCGGCCTTTTCCGAAGATGCGTTCATACTCTCGTTTCTCATTTCAACGCTTCTCCCGCCACCCTATTTACCGAATCTTAACAATATATACCCCGCGCCGAAATAATCTCGAAACAGTCGCGCAATTAGATTTTCTCGAATTCCAACACTACTATCCATGAAAACAAAAACACTGATTCCTACCCTCGTCCTCGGGCTTTCGGCATACGCCATGGCACAGGAAGGCCCACCGCCACCACCGCCGAGCCCTATTGCTCGCGCCCTCGACAAAAACGAAGACGGCGAACTCTCATCCCGCGAAATCAAGAATGCTGCGCGCCAGCTACTCAAACTCGATGAAGACAGCGACGACGCCCTCAGCGAAGAAGAGCTTCGCCCCGAGCCACCAGAAGGCGAAGAAAAACCCGAAAATCCACCACCAGCACCTCCACCGTCTGAAATCATGACGGCTCTCGATACCGATGGCGATGGAGCCCTTTCTGAAGCGGAAATCGAAGCAGCTGCCACCACTCTTCTTACCCTCGACAAGGATGGTGACGGCGAGATCGACAATACCGAAGCCGAGTCACTCCGCATCCCTGATGAGGAATCGGAAGGTGGCGGAATGGGAGGCCCTCCTGGTGGACGCCCTCCTCATGGCCCGCCTCCAGGCGGCCGTAGATAATCTCCCCAAGCCCCCCAAAGGCAGCTAGAGGACGGTTCCATCTGGAGCCGTCCTTTTTTATTCTAATTCTCTAACCGCCGCTGTCACTAGATCTTTAGGATCCTTATACCAAGGTATGCCCAGCCTTCTATTGCGCTGAAGCTCGGCAATCACCTGCGCACCCAACAAGACGATCAACGCTGCAGCCTCCATCGTCAGCAACAAGATGATGGTCGTGGCCATCGATCCATAAACGTCGTTCACCAGAGAGAGCTGTGTAAAATAAGTGACCAACAAAGTCCTAAGCGTTTCCCATAGAATCGCTGCCGTTAGACCACCGTAAAGTGCGAGTCTGAACGAAATTTTTGTAACCGGCATAACCTTGTAGAGAGTCGTAAACAGCAATACGAGGCCGAGAAAACCCGCCACATGCAGACCAAAGGAAGCCAACCATTGCAGGCCGAAGGAGAATCCGCCGAAAACATAAGTTCGCCCAGCTGAAGATTCCACCACAGCAGTCATCGCAGTCAGCACGATGAGTCCCACGGCAACCAAGCCTATGAAAAGATACGGCAGCAGCGCTGAAACCCAGAATCTCCGCTTCAAAGACGGAGCCTTGCGCTGAAAAATGATCGCAAACGCATTTTCTAAAGTCCTGAAGGCCATTGAGCTAAAAAACAACAACGCAAGGCCGCCAACCCAACCCGCCAGCCTCCTTGTTTCTAAGAAAGTCGTTAAGACTCCTGAAACCAACGGTGAAGCTTCTGGTGAAATTAGCGACAGCTCAGCTGTCAACGCTTCCATGAGCAATTTCTCATCAAAGAAATGTGAGAAGGTCACGACCAGCACCGCCGCCAGCGGAACTAACGAGAGCATCGCCCCATAGGCCACCGCACCGGTCAGAAGCAGGCCGTTATTTTCGAAGAAAAAATCACGAAGCACCCTGCGGGCAAAACCCAGCGTTCGAATCAGCCTTCCCTTCACAACGGAATCATGCACCTCAGCATCGCACGCGTCGAGAAAGCGATTTGCCTCTCGCGTTCACCAAAATCAACGCCATCACTAAAAATATACTCAGCATGTGATATCGCTGAGCTTCTACTCCCAAACATCAAAACAGAAACCTCATAGCGATACCTACATTTGATTTCACGGTGGTTCGGGTCATCATTCCCGTGAAATGCAACACCTCGGCCTCACTCCCCTCCTCGTCCTTGCGGCAGTTTCGCTCAGTGGCTGCATGACCTCATCCATGGTCAACGCCTCCGCAGCGGATTTCAAAACAACCAAAGACGTCACCTTCACTCCCGCTTCATGGCCAGCTCCGCTCGTTGCGGATTTTTACCAATCCGTCGCTGACAACCCTATACCCGCAGTCCTTCTCATCCACGGCGGCGGTTGGAACAACAAGGAGCGCCGCAGCGACATGACGGCCATCGCGAAATCCCTCACGAAACGCGGCTATTTCGTAATGAACACCACCTACCGGCTCACCCCGGATTGGAAATTTCCCGCACAAACCGAGGACATCAACGAAGCCCTCGCCTACATGCGCCGGAATGCCACCGAGCTAAATATCGATCCCGACCGCATCGCCACCTTCGGATATTCCGCCGGAGCGCATCTTGCTTCGCTTGCAGGGCTTGATCCTAAAAATCGTGTGAAAGCCATCGTCTCCGGCGGCACGCCAGCCGATCTCCGATTCTGGCCAAACGGCAAGCTCACCGGCCTCCTACTCGGTGGCCCATTGAAAGGAAATGAAGACATCTACCGCGAAGCCTCACCGGTTACGCATATCACACCAAATAGCCCACCCGTCTTTCTCTACCACGGCACCGGAGACACTCTCGTCCCCACAAAACACACCGAAACCTACATTGCCTCATTGGAGAAACACCAGGTCACTCACGAGGTCTATTGGATCAAAGGGCGCTCCCACATCATGACTCACCTCTTCCCCGCCCAAGCGATTTCGGAGTCCATCGATTTCCTCGATCAGCACCTGAAGTAGCATGAAAGCCCGCACCATTTCTCGCTACGTCCTCGCCGTGTTTTTCATCCTCGCAGGAGCAAACCACTTCCGCATTCCTGAGTTCTACCTCACCATGATGCCGCCTTGGCTTCCCGCCCACGAACTCCTCAATACCATCTCCGGAATTGCCGAAATCGCAGGCGGAATCGGCGTTTTCTTCACCAAAACACGGAAAATGGCCGCCATCGGCCTCATCCTACTGCTCATCGCTATTTTCCCCGCAAACGTCCACCTCGCCATCAATGGCTGGGCGGAAGCAGACATCCCAAAGTGGATCCTAATCGCCCGCCTACCCTTCCAATTGCTCTTCATTGCTTGGGTATTTTTTTCCTGTCCGGGCATTTTCCAGAAAACCAGAGAGTCTCACCCTAGCGTATCAGACAAAAGGTGCTAACCTCCACCATGTCTCTCAAGATAGTCTTTCAGGCCATTCCGATAATCCTGCTTTTATTGCTCGTCATCGCAATAGCCATCCCGGCGTGTGCATCGAACCCAGACTCCGCTGGACGCGTTCAAGAATATAAGGCCGCTCTATCCTCAAAACCCGGAGCCGAGGGCGAAAACCCCGAAGCCATCGCCGCTTTTGGAAAATTCATCCAAAACATCCACGATAAATCTTACATCGAGGAAAACACAGCAAAGGTCTACGCCCCAGGCGCCTATCTAAACGACACCCTCGTCACCCATCACGGCCCAGAGGAAATTAAAGCCTATTTCCTCATGACCGCAGACACCATGGAGACCTACGAAGTCACCATCGACGATACCGCCTCATCCGGAGCAGAACACTACGTCCGCTGGACGATGAATTTTTCTGCCCCGAAACTCAACGGCGGAAAACCCGTGATCTCAACCGGCATGTCACACGTTCGGCTAAACGCCGCCGGGCAAATCATCATGCATCAGGATTTCTGGGACTCAGGCACTAACATCTACGGCCAACTCCCCATCCTCGGTGGCGCCATCGAAAGCATTCGCCGCCGCTTCGAATAACACTTTCCCTCCCATCATGACTAAACCGAAGAAAAACATCTTCACACTCATCGGTCAGTGGTGGGACTCCGACTACGTTGCTGAAGGTGCGCCTCATCCCTCTACCCTTCCCGACAAGGTCGATTGGCAGCGCACTGTCCCCTTCATTTTTCTTCACCTCGGCTGCTTGGCCGTTTTTTGGGTAGGTATCAGCCCCATTGTCGTTATCGCCGCCGTCGCGCTGTACATCATACGCATGTTCGCCATCACTGGCTTCTACCACCGCTACTTTTCCCACCGCACCTACAAGACTTCCCGCGCCTTTCAGTTCATCCTCGCCCTGATCGGAAATTCTTCGATGCAGCGAGGCTCTCTCTGGTGGGCAGCCACCCACCGCCATCACCACAAGCACTCAGACGAAGAAGAAGACATACACTCCCCACGCATCTCCGGCTTCTGGTGGTCACACATCGGTTGGCTCACCTCAAAACGCAATTTCCCCACCAACTACAAAGCCATCCCGGATCTCGTGAAATTCCCTGAGCTCGTCTGGATCAACCGCTACGACCAAATCGTCCCACTCGCCTACGGCGCAATCATGCTCGCCATCGGCTGGGCACTTGAAACCTTCGCCCCCTCCCTCGGCACCACCATGTGGCAGTTCTTCATCTGGACATTCTTCATCTCCACCACCTTCCTCCTCCACGGCACCCTCTTCATCAACTCCCTCGCCCATGTCTGGGGGAAACAAACCTTCGAAACCGAAGACGACTCACGAAATAACTTCTTCCTCGCCATCATCACCCTCGGAGAAGGATGGCACAATAACCACCATCGCTACCCCCACGCCACACGCCAAGGCTTCCTCCCCCACCAAATCGACCCTACTTACTACATCCTCAAACTCCTCTCAAAATTCAACCTCGTCTGGGATCTCCGTCCCGTCCCCAAAGCAGTCATGGAGGAGGCAAGAACTCTGAACTCAAAATAAAAAACTTGGCGAACTTAGCGTGCTTGGCGGTTCAATTGCCCCACAACCCCAGCCTCTCCCTTGAGAGTTGAACATTGAATTTTGAAAGTTAAACCCACAGTCGCCATCATCGGCACAGGTATCTCCGGCCTTGCCTGCGCCCATTTCCTCCAGCACGAGTTCGACCTTACCCTCTTCGAAAAGGACAACCGCATCGGCGGCCACTCGAACACCGTCACCGTCCCGGAAAACGGCAAAGACCTCCCACTAGACACGGGCTTCATGGTCTACAACGAGGTCACGTACCCTCACCTCACCCGCCTATTCAAGGAACTCGCCGTGGAAACAAAACCCACCGCCATGTCCTTCTCCGTCCAGCACCTCACCGACGGCATCGAGTTCAACGGCGGCTCCATGAACCTCCTCTTCTCCCAGCGGAAAAACCTCCTCTCCCCCCGCTTCTGGAAAATGCTCCTCCAGATCGACCGCTTCAACAAAGAGACCGTCGAGGAACTCAATGATCCCAAATTCGGCGACATGCCCCTCGCCGAGTACGTCGCCGCCCGAGGCTACGGCACCGACATGCTCCAGTGGTATCTCTCTCCCATGGCCGCAGCAGTCTGGTCATCACCCCCAGAGCGTATCGACAACTTCCCAGCCAGCACCCTCATGCGCTTCTGGCACAACCACGGCTTCCTTGGCCTCGACACCCAACACCCTTGGCGCACCGTCACCGGCGGATCCCGCGAGTACGTGAAAAAAATCACCGCACCCTTCGCCGACCGCATCGTCAAAAACAACCCGGTCACTGCCGTCTCAGAAACCACACTCACCCTCGCCGACGGCAGCACACACACCTTCGACAAAATCATTTTCGCCTCACACAGCGACCAATCCCTCAACCTCCTCTCTTCCCCCACCGACTTGGAAACCGATATCCTCGGAAAATTTCACTACCAGCCAAACACCGCCGTCGTCCACACCAGCACCCAGTTCATGCCCCGCACCAAACGCGCCTGGGCATCATGGAACTACCGCATCGACACCTCCGGCAAACACTCCACCCACTACTGGATGAACTCCCTCCAGCACATCTCCGAAAACGAAAACTACTTCGTCACCATCAACCCACCCGAGGAAATTCTCGCCGAAAAAATTCTCCACACTCTCGCCTACGAACACCCCATCTTCGACGCCCACGCCATCGCCGCCCAAACCCGCATCCCAGAACTCCACACCGCCGCAAAAACTACCCACCGCTACTACTGCGGCGCATGGCAAGCCAACGGCTTCCACGAAGACGGCATCCGCTCTGCCCACACCCTCTGCCACGAAATCCTAAACCGCGACCCGTGGATGGGGAGCGCGGGTTTGCAACCCGCTGTCTGACGCCCCACCATCACCAGTGGCTCCCGCAAATTGAACCCGCCACCCACCTCGCCTTTCCATGCCCCAAGAACACACATCCCCAGAACTTGGCGGTCTTAGCGTCTTGGCGGTTAAAAATTCTCTATACGAATGTAACATGAGCCACACCCGTGTCTCCCCGAAGAAACACACCTTCTCCTACAAGGTCTTCATGTTCGCCATCGACCTTGATCACTTCCCGAGACTCCCCCTCCTCTCAAAAAATCGCTTCAACCTCTTCTCCATCGACGACCGCGATCACATCCACACAGACCCCACAAAAACCACCCGCCAAAACCTCTCCACCTTCCTCAAAGAACACGGCACCACCATCCCCACCGACGCAAAAATCACCCTCCTCACCTTCCCCCGCATCCTCGGCTACTCCTTCAATCCCGTCTCCTTCTACTACATCCATAGTCACGACGGCACACCCATCACCGCAGTCGCCGAAGTCACCAACACCTACCGCGAAATGAAACTCTACGCCCTCGGCACACCGGATGCTCAGGGAAACTTCGACCACACCACCCCCAAGGAATTCTACGTCTCCCCCTTCTCCGATCCCAACGACACCTTCCACTTCCGCCTTCACCAGCCCACCAATACTTGGACAGTCTTCATCGACAACATCACCTCCGGCAAGCCCACCCTCCTCTCCCAGATCCGCTCCCAGCGCAAACCCCTCACCACCCCTCGCCTCGCTTGGTTCGCCCTAAAATACCCCTTCCTCTCCCTCACTATCATCATCCGCATCCACCTCCACGCCCTCTTCCTCTTCCTCAAAAAAATCCCCCATTTCCCAAAATCCACCACGATAAAATCTACCGTATCTGCTGCGTCCCGCAGCAGGCCGTGAAAGCGGCGTCCCGCCGCTACTTCGCAGCCCCGGCATCCTTCCCCATGAAAACCACATCCCCAGCACTTGGCGAACTTAGCGTCTTGGCGGTTCAATCATCTTCATCCGTGACACCCGCCACCCTCCCCGAGCGCATCGTCCTCTCCCTCTTCAAAAAATTCACCCAAGACGGCCTCGCCCTCCACTACCCAGACGGCCGCACCGCCCACTTCGGCAAAGAAGGCTCCCCCATCACCGCCCATATCACTCTCAACGATCCCGACGAGTTCTTCAAACGTGCCACCTTTTACGGAAACATCGGTATGGGCGAAGCCTACACCGACGGAATCTGGGATACCCCGGACATCGCCGCCGTCATTTCCTTCTTCGCCCTAAACATGATCTCCATCCAGGGCGACGACACTGATTCCTCCACCCTCCCCGGCGTCAACCTCCTAAAAGTCGTCAACTGGTTCCGCCACCTAAAACGCTCCAACACCATCGAGACGTCCCGCCGTAACATCGCAGAGCACTACGACCTCGGGAACGAGTTCTACTCCCTCTGGCTCGACGAAACCATGACCTACTCCTCCGCAAAATTCACCGCGGCTACCGAAACCCTCGCCCAGGCACAGACCGAAAAATACGACGCCCTCTGCCGCAAGCTCCACCTCTCCGCAGACGATCACGTCTTGGAAATCGGCTGTGGCTGGGGCGGCTTCTCACACCACGCCGCCAGCAAATACGGCTGCAAAGTCACTGCCGTTACCATCTCCGAAGCACAAGCCGCATACGCCCGCGAACGCATCGAAAAAGCAGGCCTCTCCGACCTCGTGGAAATTCGCATCCAAGACTACCGACTCATCGAAGGCACTTTTGACAAAGTTGCCTCCATCGAAATGCTCGAAGCCGTCGGTCACAAATTCCACGAATCCTTCTTCGCAAAATGCCAGGAAGTCCTCACCCCAAACGGCCTACTAGGAGTCCAATACATCACCGTCCCGGACAACCGCTACAAATCACTAACCAAAGGCGTCGATTGGATACAGAAAGTCATCTTCCCCGGCTCCCTTCTCCTGTCCGTAGGCCGCGTCAATGAAGTCATCAACAAAACCGGCAATATGTTTCTCCACCACCTGGAAGACCTCGGCTTCGACTACGCCCGCACCCTCTCCACCTGGCACGATAACTTCAACAGCAAGCTCGACCAAATCCGCCCCCTCGGCTTCGATGAACCCTTCATCCGTACCTGGAACTACTACCTAAAATACTGCGAAGCCGGTTTCACCACACGCAACATCTCCGTCGTCCAAGCCATCTACACACGCCCCAACAACTTGAAACTGGAGCGCAATGGGAGCGCAGCAGACATAGAGGAACAAATCTAAATCATCGCATTCCTCAAACTTTAGTCCGCCCCGGAGCCAACGAACCCATGCCACCCGATGATCCACCAAAACAATCCCGCCTCAACCGCTGGATCATCCAACCCATCCATAAGCAACTCAAGCAAGGCACGTCCCCCGAACGACTCGCTTGGTCGATCTCACTAGGCATCACCCTCGGCATCTTTCCAATTATGGGCAGCACCTCGCTCATGTGCTTTCTCTTCGGTTGGCTCCTCAAGCTAAACCAACCCGTCCTCCACCTCTTCAAAACCCTCACCTATCCCCTCCACCTTCCCCTCATTCTCGTCTTCATACGCCTCGGACAGAAAATGAACGGCGTCCCCCTCCTCTCACTCTCCATCCCCGAAATGCTCGGCCAATTCAGAGAAGATCCTTACCAATTCGCCCGCGATTTCGGCGTCGCCGCCCTCCACGGTATCGAAGCCTGGGCTATCTGCTCCATCGTCCTCGTACCCGCCGCCTATTTCATCACGCTCCCCCTTCTCAAGAAGCTCCTGCCCGGGAAACAAGCAGCCGCATGACATCCACACAAATCCTCATCATCGCCGCAATCGGCAATCTTCTCATCTTCACTGCCGCATGGGCTTTCTGCGTGAAGATCAAAAACTTCTCCCCCGTCGATGCCTTCTGGGCGATCTGTATCGGCCTCACCTCGCTATTTTATCTCTTCATAGAAACTCCCAACCCAAAGCAGATTACCGCAGCCATTCTCATAGCCGCATGGTCAGCACGCCTAGGCCAGCACCTCACAAAACGCATCGCAAAACACCACCCCGACGAAGACACACGCTACATCAAGCTACGCGAAATCTGGCAGGAAAAATCCAACCCTTTCTTCCTACTACTATTCCTAGGCAACGCCACCCTAGTCCTCCTCCTAGCGCTGCCTTTTTACCTTATTGCCGCTGATCCAATCCCCTCCTTTGATGCTTTTTCCATTATCGGCACCGTCGTCACACTCATTGGCCTCATTGGAGAAACTCTCGCGGACAAACAAATGTCCGCCTTTAAAGCTACCGACCCCGACCCAAAGTCCATTTGCAGAAACGGCCTCTGGAAATACTCACGCCACCCCAACTACTTTTTCGAGAGCGTCATCTGGCTCGGATTTTTCATCTTCGCACTAGTTGCACCCCACGGCTGGATCACCATCTACGCCCCCACCATCATCACCTTCCTCCTACTGAAAGTCACCGGTATCCCCCCTTCCGAAAAATCCTCTCTCAAATCCAAGGGCGATGCCTATCGCGAATACCAACGCACCACCTCCCCCTTCATCCCCTTACCCCCTAAGTCTGAAAACACCAATCCGTAGGATTTGAGACGAGCACACCATTTCAAACCCTGAGTCAAAACACTTCAAACTAGCAAACTCTAAATGAATACCAACGCCCTCATCGCCTCCGGCAAACTGCCGGACAAAGCCCTCCGCCTCGGCATCCGCCACCGCCTTGCCAACACCATCGCCCCCTTCGAGAAGCTCGATCCCGAAGACCGGCAAGCAAAGCTCATGGAGCACATCGCCGAGCTCAAAACCATGCCCCTCGCCATCTCCACTGATGAGGCAAACGAACAACACTACGAGCTTCCGACAGCCTTCTTTAAACGTTGCCTCGGCCCCAACATGAAATACTCCTCCGGCTACTGGGAGGACGGAGTCATAGATATCGCCGAATCCGAAGCGCGTATGCTCGAGATCACCTGCCAGCGCGCCGAACTCACCGATGGCCAGGAAATCTTAGAACTCGGCTGCGGCTGGGGCTCCCTCACCCTTTGGATGGCCAGGCATTTCCCCACCTCGAAAATCACTGCCGTATCAAACTCCCGCACACAGCGAGAGCACATCATGGCCGAGGCGGAAAAGCGTAACCTATTCAACATCGAGGTCATCACCGCCAACATGATCGACTTCGAAGGCGTTGGCGAATCCCGCTTCGACCGCTGTGTCTCCGTCGAAATGTTCGAGCACATGAAAAACTACCAAATCCTCCTCGAACGAGTTTCCCGCTGGCTCAAGCCGGATGGAAAGCTCTTCGTCCACATCTTCACCCACCGCGAAAACGCCTACCACTACATCGCCGAAAACGAAGACGACTGGATGGCGAAATACTTCTTCACCGGAGGCCAAATGCCCTCCGACGACCTCCTCCTCTACTTCCAAGACCACCTCCGCATCGAGCAACACTGGCAGGTCAACGGCCAACACTACCAAAAAACCTCGGAAGCTTGGCTCCAGAACATGGATGATCACAAAGACGAACTCTTCCCCCTCATTTCCGAAACCTACGGCGCCGACCAAGCCGTCAAATGGTGGACTTACTGGCGCGTCTTCTACATGGCTTGCGCCGAGCTTTGGGGCTACCGCAACGGCCACGAATGGATCGTCTCACATTACCTTTTCCGGAATGCAAAGGCCTGAGAAATCTTAACTGTTTAACTAGCTTTTACCGAAGGGCTGCTCAGCTTTTTAATCGAGGAGAAAAGATACAAAATCATCTCATATTTAGCATCTTATACTGGGTGGCCTGCTGCTCTTCGGCCAATTCATCGTTTCTTTCGGAGAGCTTGATGAATTTCTCCAACGCCTCGTCGTTGTGAAATTCTAACATTTCCTCCTCACCGTTCCATTCCCACTCACCAAAATACTCCTTCAATACGGCATGCTGCTTGAGGAGGATTTCACAGACTTCATTGTCCTGATCACGTATCTCCATCAGTAACGGCAATTGTTCACTACGATTTCTCTCGAAACCCTTGAAAAAGGCATCCCGAGTCTTGCCCTTCAATCCAAGTTTGTCGGCTTCGGCATTCACCTTATCGACGAACTCATCGCCGATTTTGACTTTAAATTCCAAGTTCACTTTCTGGTAATTTCTGGCCTTGGCTGAGAGAGCGCCAATATCATCCTTCGTTTCAACCTTAGTATAGTCCATGGCAGCTGTAAGTCCCGGACTTGCCTCCGTCAGTGGAGCCATTAGGCTCTCCATCCCTTCTAAGATATACTTGGCCAACTTCATAACGATCTTCTCCTCTCCAGACGCCGAATCTTCGGCCTTGTCCAATGCACTGTGGAGCTGAGAAAGATCGACCGGCTCTTCAATACCCGCCCCTCCTTCTTCGAGTTGCTTTCGAGCATCTACGTGGAACTCTTCCACTGCATTTTCCACTTCCTCAAGCGCATCACGCTTGCTGGACTTTTCGCATGAAGTGACAGCACCCAGTATTACTAATGCCATCGTTACTTTGAATTTCATGACTCATAAAAGGACTTTTTCATCATCATCTCAATCCAATTCAAACCTGTACATCATCTCGATTGCAGGGCACAAAACTCAGAGTTAATGCTACACAGCCATCCGGAAAAAACGCATCTCTCCCGGTGCCTTGCGCACTCTCTTCTTCCAGTCTTTTTCCGCAGCAAGCAGCTCTGGAACTTCGCCCGTCTCTTCGAAACAAAAACGTCGAGGTAGATCCGTGTAAAGCGATCTAGGCGGACGCCGACCCGTGATGCCTTTGAGATAACTTCCTGTCTCGAAGGTATGGTAGAAAATACGTTTCATTCCCAGCTCGGAGACTAGGAACCACAACGAAGCACTCAGCAGTGCCTCATTCCATGAACGCTCCAGTTCACTGAAATGCTCCTGCCACAGCCGGATCACACGATCAGTATGGAAATCTGTGCCCCATTTTGAAAAGAAAGAATCGCCACTTTTCCGAGCGCGATGCGCTCGTTCCGTCACTTCCCGGAAATCCCTCAATAGATCCGACTGCAATTCCTCAATCAGCGCCTCGCCTGTCTCCAGATCAAAATCCAGCCGAGCCCAGCCAAGAGTTGGGAAATCACCCTCGCGTGCAGGGTGTCTGTGGTAGCTGCAGAAAGGATCTCCATCGTCATCCACATAACACCGCTTCAGCTTCTCAGTGATCGAAAGGTTCAGATTTAACTGCAAGACGAGGCTCACGCCTTTCCTCGAAACCTGCTTCCATCGCCAGTTCCCTGACTCCTCCCCATACACATCTAGTGAGAGTCGGAAGCAATTCTCAGACTGTAGTCCTTGCCGCTCAGGCATCACGGCAGGATCAAGCAACCCATCGGCAAAAGCCGAAAGATGCGGCTTCACAGCGGGCTTCTCCAGCAGCTTTCGTGCAGCAGTCTGCCTGAGTTTTTGGATACGACGCTCCTTGCCGCTTAGCATCTGAAGCAGCATGAAGGCATAGTCATTCCTTGAATATCGGAAGAGTGTCCGACCTATTGGCAAACAGGCCATCACCTCCCGAGCAAGTTCGGGTGTCATAAAAAAATTGGCGGGGACACAACGCCTCCCCGAAAGCGGATTTATCGATTCAAACGAATGGACGCAGTCTTCCACGGGAAGACACGCACAAGATCACAGGAGCCAGCAAAAAAGGGCTGGCCGCGAGCAGTGATTAGGAATGGTAAAAAGCAAACATAGCGACTCGGGATGAGTTGGGAGGAATGAACTAGAAACCCCTCGCCATGTCAATTACACAGCCCGCAAATCATCCACCCACTCCGCTGCTACATCTGTATCTTCTGCCGCGAAGAGTAGCGCGATCAACATCGCACGCGCCGAGCTATCACCTCCTGCCAAAGCATTATCGCTCATAGTCTTTCCAAACTCAGCCTCTGGCCTCAGTAGGAAATACAAAGCCAATGGAAAAGCCTGATCCACTCCGCAGGCCTGACCCAACTCCTCGGCCACCGCCAGGAAATTTTCATCAAGCAAGTCACGCGCACTCTCCAAGTGATCCGCAACCTTGAGCTTCGTGTAGCTGCCCTCCTCCGCAGCAATATCCACTGCATCCTCAAACACCGCTCCTCCATCCACTGCATACGCCGCTCTGGTAAAAAACTCCGCTGCATCCGCAACCGCGGCATCACCGTGAGTCAGACCTGTCTGTGCACGCACTGCCGCCACCGCCTCATCAAGCTCCAAGCCTAAATCTAAAATCGGAGCAATCCTCGCGGCACCTCCGAGATCACCCGAATCTGAGGCAACCATCCCCTCAGCTTTGATCGTAGCGCGTGAAGCACCATCCACATAACCTTCGTAGCTCTCCATCGCCGCTAACCAATCCTCACGCCAGCAATCCGCATCAAACCCACCTCGCGCCTCGATCGAATCTCGTAGCATCACTGCCTGATCCCCATAGTGCGTCTGATCTCCCGCCCGCTTCGTCTTGTGATACTCCGACAGGGGTTCGGTGAGATTCGAGATCCCACTTGGAAACGCCTCTGCAATTTCCTCCTGATCATACACCCAATGAGCGCCAAGAGAGAGTGAATCCGCCACAAGAGCTGCGTGAAAGAACGTGTCCATTCACAAACCCTCTCATCACCCTCACTCCTTATCAAACATCTTCACAAAACACCTAAGCTTCCTCATAGTTTTCGTTGACCCGCAGACATGGGAGCGGAAGGTTCGCAGCATGCCTGAGCTACCAGAAGTCGAGACCACACGCCTTGGCATCTCGCCTCACGTTGTCGGCAAGAAAATCAAAGAAGTCATCATTCGTCGCTATGACTTACGTTGGCCTGTCTCTCCAGAGCTCGCAGAGATGGCGGGGCGGACTTTTGTATCTGTAAAACGAAGATCAAAATACCTTCTGCTAGAAACGGACGAAAATGAAGTGGTGATGATACACCTCGGCATGTCAGGCAGCCTGCGTGTTGTGCCGGAGGCGGAGGACTGGCGGAAGCACGACCACATCGGCATCACGCTCGCGGAGGGCTTGCAGTTGCGCTACCACGATCCGCGCCGCTTCGGATTGGCGATGGTGGTACCGCTGTCTGAAATCCAAACACATCTACTGATAAAAAACCTAGGCCCCGAACCACTGGAGGAAAGTTTCAACGGATCACATCTTCACACGGCTCTGCGGAAGAAAAGCATCGCGCTGAAGACGGCGATTATGGATGCGAAGGTGGTGGTCGGCGTGGGAAATATCTATGCTTCGGAAAGCCTTTTCCGAGCAGGTATCCATCCGGAACTGCACGCGAACAAGCTCACTAAACCCAAAGCTGAGCGATTGGTAAAATCCATCAAAGAAGTCCTCACGGAATCCATCACCCAAGGCGGAACGACCTTACGTGATTTCCTAAACTCCGATGGGCAACCGGGATATTTCAAACAGCGGCTGTTCGTTTATGGAAGGAAAGACGAATCCTGCCGCGTGTGCGAGACTCCCATATCCCACAAAGTCCTCGGACAGCGGGCAACGTTTTGGTGCAAGGTATGCCAGAAGCGCTAGGACAGATCTACTTCAGCCGCTTGTCGAGGAGGGCGTTGAGTTCGGTGACGAGCTCGGGCTTTTGACCAGCGAGGTTGGTAGTTTCACCGTCAGATCCAGTGTGATCGTAGAGTTCGAAAGCCAGGCCGCTCTTCAGGTTGTGGCGGATGAGGCGGTATGCGTCTGTGCGTATAGTTTCCCTGTTGCCGAAATAGGATATCGCAGGCCGACCGGATGCGGCGGGATCTGCTAGTTTCGCGACCAAGGATTTCCCGGAAAGACCTTCGGGTTGTGGTACACCGGTGAGTTCGCAGAGTGTGGGGTAGATGTCCACGGTTTCAGTGATCGACTGCGTAGATTTCCCGGGGAATTTCATGCCGGGAGCGCGGATGACGAGAGGGGCGTGCAAGGATTCCTCGTAGAGGGCGTGTTTGCCGTAGATGGAGTGCTCACCGAGGTGCCAACCATGATCGCCCCACAGGATGACGATGGTGTTTTCCTCCAGTCCGAGTTTTTTCAAATGCTCCAGAAGCTTGGTGACCTGTGCATCGGCGTAGGAAACGCAAGCGGCGTAGGAACGGCGAAGCTCATCGGCGTATGCGGGGTCGGAGCGAGGATCGCGGCCTTCGGTGTTGTATTGCCCGGTGAATTCACCGCTTGCGTGCCATGTGGATAGGCCTTCTGGCTTTTCCGGATGGCGAATGGGCGGGAGCTCCACCCCTTCGTAGAGATCTAGATATTTCTTAGGGCAGGCAAAAGGCAGGTGCGGTTTCATGAGGCCGACAGCTAAGAAGAAAGGCTCATCCTTAGCCGAGAGTTCTTCCATTTGATTGAGAGACTCACGAGTGATCCAGCCATCGGTGTAAGTAAGGTCATCGCCATCGACATGCTCATTCGCAGGTGTCACTCCGCGCTCGCGGCCTTTTCCTCCTGCATAACTGTGCATTGCCACCTGTGGATTTTCCCACGGATCTGTCGGCATGAGGTGGATGTCCCATGCGCCGGGCATCTCGGGCTTATCTTTGTCGTCCCAGCCTTTTCCGCCTAAGCCACCGGGGTAGTGAGAGATCTTACCAATGGAGACCGTGCGATAGCCGTTTTCCCGGAACTGACGCGGCAGGGAATACGGCTGCTTGTCCGTATTCTTCGCACTGTCCATGAGGGCACCATTGCCACGCATGCCTTTAGCTGTGCCGTATTTTCCAGTGAGAAGCGCGTAGCGCGAGGCTCCACAAGTTGGAGCTTGGACGTAATGCCGAGTGAAGGCACGGCCACTCTCTGCCAGTGAATCCATGGCCGGTGAATGGATATAATCCGCACCAAAAGATTTTAGCTCCGGGCGAAGGTCATCCACACAGATGAGAAGGATGTTAGGCTTTTCAGCAAAGGCGGTGGAGAGCAGGGCGAGTGAGAGGAAGAGAGGTTTCATTCGAGGGGTTTTATTCTTTAACTGAGTAGTCGATTTCTAGGGGCTCTGTGACGACAAATATCGGACTATCCTTTTTTATCTCCACTTCGATTGAGGTGCGTTTGATCACGCAGCCTGGACTTGTGGCGGTGGGCTTGATGATTCGATCCGGGGACTCGATGGTGTACTTCCCTGGTGGCAAATAAGGGAAAATAACGCTATTGGGAAACCTACCATCTGCAGACTCGGGAATTGGCACGTGCTCCGTTGAATCAGATACACCATCACCTTTTATACGGACAATCGATCTAAGACTCTCATGCAAGCTCGGCCTAAACCAAACAAAGTGCGTTGCCAGTTCTCTCGGAAGTGATTCCGGAGTAGCCATCTGTGCCCATAATACGGGAACGACTATATTGGATCCTTTCTTTATTACAGGTCTCTGTATCGCCTTATCGTTACCAACGGTGATTTTCCTATCCGGCTCCCAGACACCTCCGGGATAGCGGACTCCCAACCAATATTCACCAGGACTGACATGCCAGTAAGTATGAGGTTTATGATTTTTTACGACGACCCATTTCCTACCACGCCCCCATGGCACGTCCTTTTCCACCGGACTCAGGCTAACAGCGTAGGTTCTGTCCTCCGGGGCATTTCGCACCATTGGAAAAACCGGAAGTATCTTCAATTCGCGCTTAATGATGTTAACCCTGTTAATCCCTTCGAAATCGATAGGAAGCTTGATCTTCCCAGCTACAGTAAAGGGAGACACGGTGAAATGAGCGGACTTTAAATCTCCGTTTTCTCGGAAGTCATCCGCATCATAGAGAGCGCATCCGTCCTCCCATCCTTTAAATCCTGCGGAAGAGAAGGCGTCATCCGCCCGAAGGTTTAGGCGCAACGCCCCAAATCTCTTAGGGAAAGGCTTTCCGTTAACAAATATTTCGAAGCGAGGATCCGGACGCATCTCTGGCGGCTCGTGATTCACCCCCGCTCTATCAAGGAGCCGAGAAGACCTGAGGCGGACTTCGTTGAGTGGGTCTTTCAGCCCGCGAACTGCGAGTGGAGCCATCCATTTTTCCGCTCCATTCGGGCGGTGATAAATCCATTGTTTGAGAGGGGCAATTTCCAGTCCGCGGGTCCCAATATAGCTTGCGATGCGTTTCTTCGTTTCATCCGTAACGCCATTTTCAGGTAGGAGAAGCGATATGAGTCCGTTGCTTGGAAAATAGGGGAGATCGTTACGTATGTACACGTGGGTTTTTTTTCTTATACGCCTAGTCTCCACTTCCTCGGCGTGATGAAGGTCTATCCAACGCATCAACATCGTTGCGGTGCGTTCGCCGCCCGTCTTGGAAACTTCATCCACTAGACACCTCTTATTGAGCCATTTACCAACGCTGAACATTTCGGCATCCGCTCCAAAAGCCCTAAGAAGTATATCGCATGATGGCCTGTTGTAATCAGAATACATTTTCAAAGCCTCGTAATGATTGCCGTGGCGGATGTTCGCCAGGATCAGACCCGTTTTATATCGCCTCATGAAAGTCATCGATCCGTCACCGCACGAATCCAGACTACTGTAGGTGAAGCGCGAGTATTCCGATATTTCCGGAGGAGGATCCGCCTCAATGGTGCGCGTGATGAGATCTTTGAAGAGCTCCCACTCCTCGTGGGCATTGATTAGATTTTTTTCCTCGATAGCCACCTTGGAGGACGGCTCGCGTGGCTGCATGACAATATCACGGTAGAGACGCCATGCGGTCACAAAGTCATCTCCAGCCTCGGTGATGAATGACGGAGGCTCCGCTTCGTCCTCAGAGTTCGGGAGCTCTAGAGAATTTTCTTCTAGAGATGAAAGCTCATGGTCAATCGCACGCAGTATGTCTTTCGCGGGATCTCGATCCTCGTTGAGATCAGCAAGTAATGGCGCAGCAGAACATGCAAGTATGACAACACCTGCCTGCCATTTCCTTTTCGCGTCACTCAAACCCATACTGAAGCATCTACTTTGGATCAATTTTTCGCAAGCTCCTGAATGCAGCGGAAATGCCAGAAATCCCTAGCTCGGATCTAATGATTGAAGATGAACTCCTTCGAGTTCAGAAGCGCCCAGAAAATGTCTTCCAGGATTTCTTTCTTCCCGTTCTGGTCTTTCCCTTCAGCAACGGCTGTTACCAATTTTTTCTTTTCTGAATCTGTTGGCAACCTGCTGAGAGTCCTCAGGTAAAGGTTGTCGATGATTTCGGCGGGCTGCTTTTTTTGCGACATCATATCCGGGATGATTTTCCCATTCTTGATGCGTTGAGAAACGGTGTCGCCATTGATGAGGTGGAGGGCTTGGGAGAGATTTGGTTCCATTTTTACCTCGCACGAACAAACAGTCGCGCGCGAGGCACGGCCGAAGGTCTTGAGGAAATAGTTCGTAGTATTGCCATCGGCGATTTGAACGGCGCGAGCACCTTTGGGCAGGCCTTTGTATTTTTCCTCCGTCCTCGTGACTTGCGAAATGCTATCCAGCAAAACCTCTGCGCGAACGCGGCGTATCATTGCCTTGGAGAAGTTCCGTGTATCAGCCTCATTGGTGGCGTTTGTTTCCGTGGAGAGTTGATAGGTGCGTGAGGTGCAGATGTCGCGGACAAGCCTGCGCATATCATAATCGTATTCCACAAACTTCGCGGCGAGTGCATCGAGCAACTCGGGATTCGAAGGCGGGTTGGAGACACGGACGTCATCGACGGGATGCACGATGCCGACTCCCATAAAGTGATCCCAGAAAATGTTCGCCACATTTGCGGCGAACCATGGGTTCTCAGGAGAAGCGAGCCAATCGGCGAGGACTTCGCGGCGCGTCTCGCCTTGGGAAATTTCAGGAGTCCGCCCGCCGAGGAATTTCGGCACCATGTTCTGCTTGGTGACGGGGTGCTGCATCTCGCCGTTCGCATCGAAAACAACGCGCTCACGGGGGTCTTCTGCAGGTTTGCGTTTCACCTGAGAAAAGAAGGAGGCGAAGCTGTAGTAGTCATCCATCGTCCAGCGATCGAAAGGATGGTTGTGACATTGGGCGCACTGGATTCGTGTGCCCATGAAGACTTGAGCAACGTTTTCCGTGAGCTTAAGCGTGTCGTTCTCCATCTGGAAAAAGTTCGTCGCAGGATTAGAGAAAGTGCCGCCGCTTGCGCTGAGGAGTTCGTTGACGAGTTGGTTAAAAGGCATGTTCGCGGCGATGCGCTCACGCAGCCAGCCGTGGTAGTTCAACGCAGCCTTGTAGGAGACACTGTTGGCGCCGTTGCCGATGGTGCGAATCTGCATGAGCTCTGCCCATTTCATCACCCACATCTCGGTAAACTCTTCGCGATCGATGAGTTCATCAACGAGCTTGTTGCGTTTATCCGGTGAGGCATCTGCGAGGAATTTTTCCCTATCCTCAAGAGTGGGCGGCAGGCCGATGATATCGAGGAAGGCTCGGCGGAGAAACGCCTCGTCGGAAGCGATACCGCTGGGAACGATGCGCAGCTTGTTGAGCTTTTCTGCGATGTGTTCGTCGATGTAGTTGAAGGCTTTGAACTCCGGTCTCTCATATTCCAGATCCGCAGGAACAACGATGGCTTGCGAGCCTTCAGTAAAGGTATGGAACCGCCCGAGCAGGAAAGCCTCGCCGCGCTCACCAGAGGCAGCCATGCCACTGTGGTAGTCGATTTTTACCGAGTTATCGTTCGAACTAGAGAATGAAGTGAGCGTAGTCACATCACGATCGGAGCCATCCGAGTATTTCGCACGCACGCTGAATGGGATGTGTATGTCGGAGCCAGTCATCACCACTTGCTTCGGCTCGATCTCGATGCCGGTGGGTTGAGCTATCTCTCCTTCATCGTATTTCGCGCCGCCTCGAATCCACTCGACGAGCGTTGTATAGAACGGAGACTCCTCATCGAAAAGCTCGCCACCGGTGTGCGGGACTTTTCCAGTGGATTTGGTGAGCATCAAGGACTCCTCGGGAACGGCGAGGTTGATACGACGACCCGCCATTTCCGTGGTGAGGCGGTAGTGATCGCCTTTTGGATCGAAGCCGTAGAGCGTGAGATGGAAGCCATCCTGCCCGCGCGCGGAACCGTGACAGGAGCCAGTATTACAACCCGCGGCAGTAATTACCGGCATGACATCGAGCTGAAAAGAGATCGGGCGCTCTTTCTCTGCATCTTTCACCGTCACTGGCACGACTGATGTGAGCCCGCGGTATTCGATGTTCAGATTCGTTACGCCATCGGCGAGGGGAGTGAGAAGATTTTCCTGCAATGTAGCGAAATCACCCGACTCCAAGGAAAGCTTCGCCTGCTGGGTGATATCGTGGGTCGAAGCGTCTTTCATGCGCGCGATGACGATTACCCGGTGGAAATCTGCGGCGGTCTCGAGGCGTATTTCTTTTGGAAAAGCCTCGATAGAGACAATCGCGGGATCCGCCGGTGCGTCCCAGCGTGGCAGGGCTGTCTTCGCACGCGGCTTCAGGATTTCTCCCTCTGGCCAATCTGCGCCGGCATCGATCCAGTCCTTCAAAATCGCGATATCTTCAGGAGAAAGCGGCTCGGAGTGCTTTTTCGGGGGCATGCGTTCGTCATCGTCCGCAGGGAGGATGAGGCGTGAATAAATCGCAGAATCCGCCGAATTTCCGGCAATCAGCACCTCGCCAGAGTCGCCACCTTTTTCCATATCCGCCGCTGTGGACATCACTAGGCCGCCCTTTTCCTCTTCAGGCGTATGGCACTCCATGCAGTTCACCTCTAGTACCGCGCGCGCCTGCTCAAAGTCCCCCGCATAGGCAGGGCTAGCGGCGAGAAGAATGGCTGGAAAGAGGCGCATCTGAAAATTACGCGGACACATGGCTAGAACTTACACGACGCACCGCACAAAAAAACCCATTTCCATTTTCCAAAACCGCGCCCATTATCCGCGCACATGCTTCCTATACTAGTTACAGGCAAATCCGGCCGCATGGGCCAGACCGTCATCGAGGCCACCGAGGCCAACCCCGAAACCACACTCGCGTCCACCCACGACGCGGGCGAAGACCTTGATGCCGCCGTGCAAGCCGCTGGCTGCATTGTCGATTTCACCGTGCACAGCTTCTCCACCGAACTCATCGAGGCTGCCCTGCGCCACAAGGTGCCCGTCGTCATGGGCACCACCGGCCATACGGATGAAGAACTGGAGACCATCAAGGCCGCCTCCAAGATCATCCCCATCGTCCACGCCCCGAATTTCTCCGTCGGCGTGAACACGCTCTTCTGGCTCACCAGCCAAGCGGCGCGCATTCTCAAGCAAGACACCTTCGACATCGAGGTCACGGAAATGCACCACCGCCATAAGATCGACGCACCCTCCGGCACCGCGCGTCGTCTTCTGGAAATTCTCAACGAAGAAACCGGCACCTCCTACAAAGAAGACATCGCCCACGGACGTTTTGGAAACATCGGCCCGCGCAAAGAGCGCGAGATCGGCATGCACACCCTGCGCGGAGGTGATGTCGTCGGCGACCACACCGTCATGTTCGCCGCAGATGGCGAGCGCGTCGAACTCACCCACAAAGCCTCCTCACGCATGACCTTCGCCTCTGGCGCAGTCCGCGCCGCTGTCTGGCTCGAAGGCAAACCACCCGGCATCTACGACATGCAGGATGTCCTTGAGTTGAAATAATTTTCCCCACCCACATGAAATATCTCCCAATTCTGGCGCTTTGCCTCGCCTTTTCCGCCTGCAAAGAACGGGTCATCACCCGCTTAGCCCCGGCTGAAAACCTGTCCAACGGCGCAGAACAGGCCGCGGATCTTACAAAATCCGTCATCCGCATCAACTCCACCAGCCAATCGTGGAACCCTGGCCAGCCATGGGAGAAAAACCCACCTGACCGCCTTCGCTCACTTGGAGCCATCGTCGCTCCAGGCCAAGTGCTCACAAGCGGTGAAGTCGTTGCAGATGCTACCTACCTCGAACTTGAGCACCCAGATGGAGCAAGCACCGTGGAAGCGAAGATCATCGCGGTTGATTACGAAGCAAACCTCGCCCTTCTCGGTGCAAAATACGAAGAGGAAGGCACGGAGTTTTTCGCAGGGACCACCCCGCTAGAACTAGCCGCGGCACCTGCCATCGGAGATCCATTACAGGTCTTTCAGGTCGAAGAAAACGGAACCAACCTCCTCACTGACGGAACCTTACAATCCGTCGAAGTAACCAGCAGCTTCTTGCCCCGCCAAGCCTTCCTTACTTACCTTGTTAAAGCCTCAATGCAGAGCGCTGCCAGCAGCTTTTCCCTCCCGGTTATCATAGACAACAAGCTCTCTGGAATACTCCTCAGCTACGACTCGGAAGACCAGATTTCCGATGTCCTATCGGTAGATGTCATCTCCCGTTTCCTGAAAAACGCCGCGGATGGTGAATACGCAGGCTTCCCCTCGCTCGGAATCGGTGTCGCCCATACAGAAGACCCCTCTTTCCGCGATTTCCTCAAGCTCACCGATGATCAGGGCGGACTCTATGTCAGTAGCATTCGCCCCGGTGGCGCTGCCGACCTCGCAGGTATCGAAAAAGGCGACGTCGTCCTCACTGCCGGTGGTTTTCCCATCGACCGCCGAGGCTACTACGATCATCCGCACTACGGCTCGGTCTCATGGGGACACCTCATCCGCGGCGAGCACTCCGCCGGCGACGAAATCACCCTGGAAATCCTCAGGGACGGTGAATCCATGGAATTTACCGGCACCCTCACCCGTGAGGAAACAGGCGACAGACTCGTCCCCGACTACCAGTTTGATCGCCCACCGAATTTCCTCGTAAAAGGCGGACTCATTTTCCAAGAGCTCACCCTTCCAGTCCTTCAAGCCTTCGGCAAAGAATGGACTTCACGCGCGCCGCTCAACCTCCTCGACGCCTACGAAAACCCGGAAAAATACGAGAATAGCCGCGAAAGAGTTATCTTCCTCAGCGGATCTATCCCTACTCCCGCCACTGTCGGCTACGAGCGCCTGCGCAATTTTATCGTAAAAAAGGTCAACGGCATCGAAATCGACAGCATGAAGGCACTTATCGAAGCTTTCGACAAACCCGGTGAAAACAACCTCCACTCCATCGAATTTCTCGAAGAAAACTTCACCGTATACCTAGACGAAGCCATATCCACCGGCGTAGATACCGCCCTCATCCAGCGCGGCCTCACACGCCTCTCAAGAGCCGAGTAAACATGGAGCGCGGCTGCTCAAGCCAGTTTCCAACCACGCTCTCCCTTGAAAATTCTGAGTTAAAATTGAATATTCCCCATGGAAAAGTCCCTCATCATCGATCTCCCAAACCTCCCCGAAGACGGTAAATCCTTCTCCGGTGAGCTCGACGGAGCCATCTTCGACCTCCAAAAAAACGACGCCCGTTCCGTCGGCCCACTCGAATACGATCTTCGCATCCAGCGCTTCGAATCCGAGCTACTCCTCACCGGTGCCATCTCCGCACCCTTTGAGTTTACATGCGTTGTGACCCTGAAACCTTTTGTAAAAACCATCCGTCTGGATGCCGCCGCCATCGCCATTGAAATTGCCAGTACGAGCCAAATCGATGTCACTGAAGCCATACGCGAAGAGGTTCTCCTCGAATTTCCCGCCGATCCACGCTGCGACGAGGGAGACGTCCCAGAACCCTGCGAAATAGATTCACGTTATTTAGCAGTGGACAACCCCCCCGCAGATGATCTATCAACCCGCCCCCGCAGCGAGGGCGATGACCGATGGTCAGCCCTCAACGACCTTCCGGGTCTGAAAGATCAATCATAACAATTACCGACCATGGCCGTACCAAAACGTCGTCAATCCAAGAGCCGCCAGAAAATGCGCCGAGGTGCAAACCGCTGGAAAGCTCCTGTGCACGCTACTTGCTCCGATTGCGGAGCCACTAAACCTTCCCACGTTGCATGCCCGTCATGCGGCACCTATCGCGGACGTAAAGTCCTCGAAGTGGAAGCATTCTAATCCTTCTCCCTCACGGGAATTCGACGAACAACCCCCGCCGGTAATCTGGCGAGGGTTTTTTCTTCGTACATTGCCCGCTATCCCCTTATCCTCGCACCACATTTATGAAGGTAGCATTAGATGCCATGGGCGGCGATAACGCCCCGCAGATCAATATCACCGGAGCCATCGAGGCTCTGCGCGATTTTCCCAAGCTCTCTCACCTCTACCTCGTAGGTGAGGAAACGGCTCTCGAGAAGGAATGCGCTGCCCAGGGACTTGATCTGAAAAACCCGCGCGTCAGCATCGTGCACGCACCAGAAGTTGTCGGTATGTCAGAATCGGGTGCGACATCCGTGCGTCGGAAAAAACAATCCTCTATCTCCATCGCCATGGGCATGGTGAAAGACGGCACCGCAGACGCCTTCGTCTCCGCCGGCAATACCGGAGCCGCAGTAGCAGCTGCCACCATCAAGCTCCGTACCCTTAAAGGTATCGACCGCGCAGGCATCGCCTCACCTCTGCCGAACGAACACGGTATCTGCAACATTCTCGATGCAGGAGCCAACCCCGAAGCCAAGCCCGAGCACCTCGTTGGCTACGCCGTCATGGGCACCGCTTTCGCCAAACACGTCCTCGGCGTCAAAGAGCCACGCGTCGGCCTCATGTCGAACGGTGAGGAAGAAGAGAAAGGCACCACTTTCACCAAAGAAACCTTCAAACGCCTCAAAGCCACCCCCGGCATCGACTTCGTTGGAAACGTCGAAGGGCACGACCTCTTTGAGACCAAGCTCGATATCGTCCTCTGCGACGGTTTCGTAGGAAACATCGTCCTGAAAAGCGTCGAAGCCACCGCCAAAGCCGTTTCCAAATGGCTCAAAACCGAGATCAAGGAAACTCCCCTCCGCATGGCCGGAGCCGTCCTCGCCCAAGGTGCCTTCAAAGCCCTCAAAGCAAAAAGCAGCTACGAAACCTACGGCGGCAGCCCCCTCCTCGGAGTCAACGGCGTCGTCATCATCGCCCACGGATCCTCCACCGGCCTCGCCGTCCGCAACGCCATCCGCGTCGCCGTCGAGACCGTCGAGCACAAGATCAACCCTCGCATCGAGGAAGCTATGGCCGAACTGGCAGGCAGCAGTGCGGTGGAAAGCGCCTGAGCTAAAAGCTCTGCGCTCCGTATTTCACCGCCCATCGCTGGTGTAATATCCGGAATTCGGATAGCGCGTCTCCGAGCCAGTCCACAATCTCGATTTTTCGACTGGTCGGCTTCCCCATTGCGAAGGCAGCCGCAGATCCGCGCTTCCAGATATCGTCTGCCCACCGCTCCTCGAGCTCTCTGGCAATCGCGAAGGAGCGCAGGATACGAAGAAGCTACCAAGTAGGAGCAGGATGGCTTTTGTGGAAAAATTCATCACCTCCCTATGACGACCCGCTCCCGGTTCTATTCACCAAGCACACGATTCCCGCCCTTGATGATTCCTGTGAAAGCACGATACTCCTGCCTGCGGCGAAAATTTTCCACCGCAACCAAATCCCATGCACCGCCTCATCACCATACTCCTTCTCTGCCTAGCACCTCTCGCAAACGCCACACCCGCAGAGGCACAGCGCATTCAGCGCGGCTATGAACTGCAGACTGAAACATGGGCACTCAAATACAAGCTCGCGGCCACACCGGAGGAAAGAAATGCCCTCCAAGCCAGCCGTCCTAATCCAATAGCGACTGCCAACGAGCTTTTCCGCACCATCGCACCATCTCTACAAGAAGATTGGTCCATCCCCTTCGCAGCATTTTTCATAGAGCTCACTCGCAATCTCACCGCTCCAGATGCCAATGGAAACATGGCGCCAGCCTTCACGGGAGAGCGCAAACGCATTCTTCAGTCATTCACCGCCTACCACCTTGGTAAGCCCGGCATTGAGCCATTCATCATCGCCCTCTCAGACATGGCCGACCCTCAATCACTTTCCATCATGGAAAAAATCGCCAACGAACACCCAAATGAAGGTACCCAGGGCATCGCAGCTCTCGGCGCAGCTCTCACTCTCTCCCGCCTTGGCGACGAGCCTGAGCTCATGAAAAAACGCCTCACCTACCTCAGGAAAGCGATCATCCAATCCTCTGAACTACCTGTCGGAGAAACCACCGTCGCAGAAGTCGCCGCAGAGCAGCTATATATCATCCAACACCTCATCAAGGGTCGCACAGCTCCAGAGTTCGTCGGCACCGATGTCGCCGGGCGCCTTGTGAAGCTCTCCGATTACCGTGGAAAAATCACCGTTCTCCTTTTCTGGGATGCGCAGAATCCAGATACGGATCGAATCATCGACCTCACCAACCGGCTGTGTATCAAAAACGCCGGCAAGCCTGTAGAGATTGTCGGCATTACCCCTGAACCCGCCGCCCGCATCAAAGAACTCCAAGGTGATGGAGCCATCAAATGGAACAACATCGCCGATCCCAAGAACGAGCTCGCCGCAGAATACCGCATCGCCTCACGCCCAGCAGTCATGGTCATCGATAACAAAGGAGTGATCGAATACACAGGCCTGCCGGGCTCTTTCGTCGATCTCACCGTCGATGCCCTGCTCACCGGCAACGCCGAATAATCGCCATGCGATGAAACGATGAGAAACGCCGTATCCATCATCGCCTTCGGCCTCCGGCATTTCCTAGCCGTATGCCTCGCGATGATCATTGGATGCGTGGTCTGGACAGTCATTTACCTACTACTTCTCCTCTACGCCATCTGCTTCAATGAAGGCCTCGGCGGCCCCCTCGCCTATCCAACAGGGTTAATCGCAATAGGCTTCGCCTGTTCTTTTGTCGGCTGGGGTATTTTTACTCCAGCGACAGGAATCGGGCGAATTTTCTGTTGGCTTACACAATTGCCACTACTTGCAGCAATACCTGTCGTAGCCATAAGCGCGTTTGGCCTCAGCTACCTACTCGCCGCACTAGTTCCAGTAGCATTTCTCGACGAATCCATGCCTTCAGTGTGGATCATCCTGAAATATTTCACCCTCTATCTATCCATACCCTTAGCGATCTATTGGTGGCTTACCGAAGGGCCGGGCGCACTATCCGATGCCATCATGCGCTGGTTAGCGAGTCGCTCTGAAAAATCTGACGCCGAACCTGCAAACATCGCTCTGAAATGAACGTTACCCGTCGCAAGCTCCGCTACACCATCATCCTAGCCAGTACTGCAAAATACATCCTCGGCATATGGATCCTGGGGCTCATCTGGTTCGCCGGGCCGTTTCCCCATGATGGATTTCTCAACCCCCTCACAGCCATCCTCTGGTTCGCCTTACTGGTCGCCGTTTCACTCAAACTTCCTCTCGGCAAACAGCGCTGGATCGCAATCGCCCTTCTGCTTCTCATCCCACTCCTAGGAAGGGCTTTCATCCGCCCCAGCCACGACCGCGATTGGAAAACTTCTTTTACAAAAGTCCCCTACGCCGAAGTTACCGGAGACACAGTCACTATCCACAACTACCGCTCGTTTGATTACGCGAAAGACGGCACTCCCCTGCCAAATTGGACAACACGCACCTTTGACCTCCAAAATCTCCGAGGCATGGATTTTTTCATGACTGTCTGGAGCTCAGATTTCGCGGGACATCCCATTTTTAGTTTTGATTTTGGCGAGCAAGGTCACTGCGCCTTCACCATCGAGGCCAAACAGGAAAAAGGAGAAGATTACTCCCTACTTGCCGGACTCTACCGCCGCTACGAACTCGCTTACATCTCCTGCGACGAATCCGATGCCATACGCGTGAGGACAAACTTCCGTGAAGGAGAACAAGTCCACCTCTACCGCACCATCGCCACCCCAGAACAAGCACGTGCACGCTTCCTCGAGTTCATCTCCAGCATGAACGACGTCCACAAAAAGCCGCGCTTCTACAATGTCGTCAGCTCAAACTGCACCACCGCCGTCCGATCCCAGATGAGCGGAGGATTCCCTTGGGACTGGCGCGTTATTATCAACGGCAAACTCGACGAACTTCTTTATGAGCGTGGTATGCTGGAAACTGCCGGGCTCTCCTTCCTCGAGCTACATAAAGGCTCGCTTATCAAGCCCAAGGTCAGCTCAGATCCCGGCAAAGCAGGCTTTTCCGAACGCATCCGCAGCGGCACTCCGGCCTTTTAGTAAAAACGGCAAAAGGGCGACCCTATACGGATCGCCCCCAGTAACCTGCTGAAACTATGAAAAACAGCTTTGGAAAATTATTTTACGCCCTTCTTGGAGAGGCGCGTGCCTTTGGTCGCACCTTGGCGAGCCTTGAACTTAGGATTTGTTTTGCAGATCACGTAGTTCGTGCCCTTGCGGCTAACGACTTGGCAGTCAGCGTGGCGGCGTTTGGCGGAGGCAAGTGAAGAAAGTACTCTCATGACAGAAATCGGTTGGAATTTACCGCTACCAACGAGGTGGCGGGGCGCGGAAATTAGGCATCTGGCAGGATTTGTAAAGTCGCTTTTTCGAGGGATTTCCGAAAATTAAGGACTTTTCGCACAAAACTCGATCCTACACGCGAACCCACGCGACTCCTACCACCCAAATTTTCACCTTTTCGCCGAAAAGGATTTCCCATCTGATTCGTATCTATGGGCTCAGGTCGTCACGACCTACCCTCGAAAATCCAAACCCACACGAATGCACCGATACCTTTTCGCGCTCATCGCCTTCTCCGCCACTTCAATTTTAGCTGTAGCTGAGCCCCTAGAACTACCTGCCACATCCTTTGAAACCAAAGAAACCGGCTACTACTTAGACAAGGGCAAGTGGCTCGCCATCAATCCTGATAAAAACAAGACCGCCAAGATTTCCACCGCCTCCCCTTTCCCCACCGGGAAATACGATATCACCCTACAAGCAGTGGGTGAAAACGACGGCAGCTCCACCTACGCACTCTCCATCAATGGTAGCAAAATCGGCGATCACACCTGCCCGCTTTCCAAAGACACCTTTGAGGAAGGCGAAAAATATCACGCCGTCTTCAAAAACGTCGCCCTAGAATCCGGTGATGTCATTGAGGTCTCGTCCACCATCGCCTCGGCGGATGGCAAGGAATTCTCCCGCGCCCGCTGGTCTGGCCTCAGCTTCGCCCCAGCCGATGCCAAAACCAAAAAAGCCGTCGCAAACCTCGATACAAAGCCCACCGCCCCAAAACCCACCGGCCTTCCCCTCCAGCAACCCCGCCAAGCCAACGGAGATGCCACAGTCACCATCACCGGCGATTCAAAGCAATGGCACAAGCTCACCCTCACGCTCGACGGCCCCTACGCCCACGAACTCGACAACGCGCCTAATCCTTTCACCGATCACTCCATGTGGGTCACCTTCACCCACGAGTCGCAAGAGCTAGAATACACCGTCCCGGGATACTTCGCCGCCGATGGCAACGCCTCCGAGACCTCCGCCACATCCGGCACGAAATGGCGGGCACACTTCTCCCCAGATGAAACCGGTGAATGGGAATACGGAATCTCGTTCCGCAGCGGTAAAGACGCCGCATTCTCTCTAGAAGCCGGCAACCCCGTCGCTCCTTTCGATGGAATAACCGGCAATTTCACCATCACCTCGAGTGACACATCCGCACCCGACTTTCGCTCGCGCGGTCGCCTCGCCTACGTCGGCAAACACCACCTACAATTCCAAGGTGATAAATCCTACTTCCTCAAGGCCGGAGCCGATGCACCCGAGACCCTGCTCGCCTTCGCCGACTTCGACAACACCTCCACACGCAAGTCGAAGGCTCCAGTCAAAACATGGTCACCACATGTTCGTGATTGGAAAAACGGCGACCCCACATGGAAAGGCGACAAAGGCAAAGGTCTCATCGGCGCACTCAACTACCTCTCCAGCAAATGCATGAACTCTTTCTCATTCCTCCCCTACAATGTCGGTGGTGACGGCGACAACGTCTGGCCTTTCACTGAGGCCGAAGACAAGTTCCACTACGATTGCAGTAAACTCGACCAATGGGGAATCGTCTTCGACCACGCCACCAACAAAGGACTCTACCTCCATTTCAAACTTCAAGAAACCGAAATCGATGACAACCGCCGCGGCCAGAAAGATGGCGGCGGAAACGTCCCCTCCTCTCTCGATGGTGGAAAACTCGGCCCCGAGCGCAAACTCTACTGCCGCGAACTCATCGCCCGCTTCGGCCACGCCCTCGCGCTGAACTGGAACCTCGGCGAGGAAAACACACAGACCACCGCCGAGATCAAGGACATGGCCAACTTCATTCGTGAAACAGATCCCTACGGACACCCCCTCGTTCTCCACACCTACCCAAACCAACAGGACAAACAATACAACCCACTGGTCGGCGAAGACACACTCGATGGATTATCTCTGCAGAACGAGTGGAGCCAGACTCACAAGCTCACCGCCAAATGGCTCGAAGCATCCGCAAAGTCGGGTCACGCATGGGTCGTCGCAAACGATGAGCAAGGCCCCGCGAACACGGGTGTCCCTCCTGATCCCGATTACCCAGGAAAAACCCAAACGAAACATACCATCCACGATATTCGAAAAGCCACCCTCTGGGGCAATCTCATGGCCGGTGGTGCAGGTGTGGAATATTACTTCGGCTACCAACTCGCAGAAAACGACCTCCTCGCCCAAGACTGGCGCTCCCGCGACCAATCATGGGACTACGCACGCTACGCCCTGGAATTTTTCCACGATCAGAAAATCCCCTTCCAGGAAATGACTTGCCGCGACGATCTCATCGGCAACAAAAACCGAGACAACTCGAAATACTGCCTAGCTAAAGACGGCGGCCCCTACCTCGTCTATCTACTCGAAGGCGGCTCCACCGACATCAAACTGCCCTCCGGTAAATTCACCACAGCATGGTTCAATCCACGCACTGGCGAGCTCGGCAAAGCATCACCTCTCAGCGGAAATTCCCTAACAGCCCCAGACAAGGAAGACTGGCTCGCGCTAATCCGCCTTAAGTAATAAGGACAGTCGTCCGTTCCAGCAAAACAGAACGCGGACTTTAGTCCGCAGCCACTCAAAGCGCTTCCACTTCCGTGAAATAAGCACCACCTACTTTTCCTTTTTCGTCATAGAGGTAGGTGATCAGCTCCGTCTCACCAGCTGGGAGATCTAGCTCGAAGACGACACCTTTCGAGCCCGCTTCGACCGGTGATTCCTCCGTTTTACCCGCAATCTCAATCTTCGCCTTCACTGCAATTACCGGCTTGTCTGCCTCGACCGGCCATTGGCGCAGTGTAATACGATAGCGTCCTGCTTTCTTCACGTCCACCATCCACGGAGCAGTGACTTTAGGCAGACTTTTGATCGATCCAAAGTTCCATGGAGGATTTCCTTTTTCCATATACCAATCCTGTGAGCACAGCACAGAATGTGGCTCACCTTCATCGCCGATATTGATACGCACCGGACTCAAACGCGGAGAGACTCTTTTCCAAAACGGCTCATAAAATGCACGCAATTGCTTCACCACTTCTGGATACTCTGAGGATACATCCTTTCGTTGCGCAGGATCTGCCTCGATGTCGAAAAGGTATTGTCCGCCAGAGTTCACAAGGCGCCAACGTTCGGTCAGCACCGTCGAGTAAGCCAAAGGCCCCGGCGGCATGGCACTTCCGTGGGCACCGCCATGATACTGTACCACATGATGATCCCTAAGCAACGGCTCGTCAGAACCATCCAGCAACGGCTTCAGCGAAATACCATCCGCATCATAGCCATCTCCTACAGTGACACCGCACAAGTCAGCCAAGGTCGGGAGCACATCAATATGCGCCCCAATAGTCTCAATATCTTCACCGCCAGTTAGCCCACCTTTCGGCCAGTAGATAAAGAACGGCACACGGTGGCCGCCATCATAGACAGACGACTTCTTGCCGCGCATCCCAGCGTTGTATCCAACCAAAGCTTCCGAAGCCAAACCCTTGAATTTAGCCCCGGCAGAGGTGCCGTTATCCGTCATGAAAATAAGGATCGTGTTTTCCGCCAACTCCAGCTCATCCAATTTCTTACGGAGAAGACCCATGTTGTAATCGATGTTCGCGATCATCCCGTAGAAGTTAGGATTCGGGATGTCTTTGTTTCCTTTGTATGGTTCCGCCCATTCCGGTGCTACGAAATACGGCCCGTGCGGCGCATTGAGAGCTAGATAGAGGAAGAATGGCTTCTCTTTGTTTTCCTCAACAAAACGCATCCCTTCTTCGAAGAAAACATCCGTGCAGTAGCCTTCAAACTTTTCAAACTTCTCGACACGGCTGCCGGGTGTGACGCGCGCGTAGGTGTCGTCGAAATAGTCATTCCCCCAGTAATCAGAGGCCTGCCCGATCCCACCGCAACGATGCCATACCACATCCTGAAACCCACGATCCTGAGGGCGGTGCGGTGCATTGTCACCCAAGTGCCACTTCCCAGCCATTCCCGTCGCATAACCAGCATCTGCAAATAGATTTGCCACTGTCTTTTCATCCGGATGCATCAAACTGCGCCCAGCACTTGTGCGGTAAGCGCCTGCGTAACCTGGATGGTTCCCCGTCATCAGCGCCGCCCGTGTAGGCGTACAAAACGGACTCACGTGAAAGTCAGTGAACCGAATCCCCTCATCATGAAGCTTGTCCAACTCCGGCGTCTTTAGAAAAGGGTTTCCGTGGCAACCAAGATCTCCGTAACCCTGGTCATCTGTCATCACGAGGATGACGTTGGGTCGCGTTGGTGAAGCAGTCAGCACAGTGGCTGACACAACAAATGCAAATAGGTAAGAGATAGATTTCATAGAACTGAGTAGCCTTCATAAGGCGCAACGATAGATGCCAATGTTCGGCAAAAAGATAGAAGCGACAGAGATTACATACCAATCATAGCCTCTAAGGCTATCACGTATTTACGACTTAGTTTATAGTTGTTTGGAAACAGCTAGTCTACTTTCGCTTTAAAATGCGGACTCCCGGTCAGCCAGTCGTAATCGGCGTGTTGGATATTTTCTCCACCGCTCCACAGCGGCGGCTTCTTGTCCTTATCCCACTCCATCCAAAGGGCTTTCATCGATTGAACTTTCTCTGGATAGGCATCTGCCAAATTATTCATCTCCCCCAGGTCGTCTTTAAGATTATACAGCTCCACTTTCTTAGAGCCGATGATGAGTTTGAAATCACCTTCGCGAATTACGCCGGCCGAAGCCTTATCATTACGCGCGGTATTCCAATACAGCACACCGTGTGGCGCTTCGGCTGACTGCTGCGCCATATAAGCGCGGATATCTTTACCATGCAGCCCTTCACTCGCGGGATCGCCACCAGCCATCGCAATCGAAGTCGCTGTAATATCCAGAGAGGTCACCGGTGCATCCAGCACTTTTCCGGCAGGCGTTTTGCCCGGCCATTTTACGAACATAGGCACGCGGATGCCTCCTTCGTAAGCATTGCCCTTGGTGCCTCTCAATGGACGGTTATCGCTTGTCGCCTTCATCCCGCCATTGTCACTGAGAAACCAAACCACTGTGTTCTCGCTGAGTTCGAGCTCGTCTAACTTCGCCAATAATTGCCCGATACCTTCATCCATCTCATAGACCATAGCTCCGTAGATGGAGCGCGCTTTCGGCTCAATACCCGGCACCTTTGACATCTTGTCCGCCGGAAATTTAGCAATCGTTTCTTCCGGAGCCTCCAGATCCAGATGCGGGGCATTGTAAGACATAAATAGGAAAAACGGATCTTCTTGGTTCTTCTCCAGGAAACGAATACCCGCATCGGTCAGCTCGCGGGTCAGATACTGATCCCATTCCACCGGCTCACGATTGTGAATCACCGGCAACGTGTGCTGCATATACTTCATGCTCAGCGGCCGTTTAATCGGAGTGAAGCGCCCTTTATATGACGGATGATCGAGAGGAAAATACATCAGCCCGCCACCGAGAAAGCCAAACCAGTCATCAAAGCCCATCGAATTCGGATGTTGGTCATCGGCGGTTCCCATATGCCACTTGCCGACACCTCCCGTGACGTAGCCCTGCTTCTTCAACAAGCTGGCTATCGTTTCTATCTTCGGCAAACCCTGCCTCTTATCAAAGGGCGCGGAAACATTTTTATAGTAGCCAAACTTGGATTGATGCTTCCCCGTTAAAAACCCGGTACGCGATGGCCCACACATCGGCCAAGTCACATAGCCGGAGGTGAAGCGTACTCCCTCGTTAGCGAGTTTATCCAAATGCGGCGTCGGAATATCCTTACAACCATAGACACCTAGATCATTGTAGCCCAGATCGTCCGCCATGATGACGATGATGTTGGGCCTGTCTTTCGCTGCGAGCAGTGCATTCAGTAACACCAACAAGCAGATAAGCCTAAGTAGTTTGTGTTGCGCCTTTCTCACTTCTTATTGTTTCTCTGTTTAGGATCATTCGGCTGGTATGTCTTCAATATAGCCGTCATCTCCTGCACCACTTCAGGGTATTCATTGTAAAGGTTTGTCGTTTGAGCCGGGTCTACCTCCAAATCGTAGAGCTGAGCCGGTGGCGCATCCTTTTTGATTTTTCCATTTTCAATATCGCTGTTGGTGTAGCCCGCATAAGTGATGGCAGCAGGGCCGGCAAAGTTGTGCTGGCCTCGTTTTTTCCCGCCGAAACCAGCGCCTCCCTGGCCGCTGATATACATCCACTTGCCCTTACGAAGGCCAAGGATCGCCGGCCTACTCGGAGCGATAACCAGGTTCTCGCGAACGGCTACCGATGTATTCCCGGTGAGCGCGGGCAGCACATCCACACTGTCGATCGCCTGCCCGTCCTGAATCCCGACACCGGTCAGTGCCGACATGGTAGCGACCATATCGACATTGCAGATCAATTGAGAGGATACGGAACCTGCCTCGATGTGCTTAGGCCACTTGGCGATGAAGGGAACGCGGTGCCCGCCTTCCCAAGCGCCGAATTTGAATCCGAGTAACTCACCATTCAGGCGATGTCCCGCATCCCATGCATCCTGCCCGGTTTCATTGAACATCCCGCCATTGTCGCTGGTGAAAATGATCAGTGTGTTATCCGCCACGCCCTGCTGCTCGAGCGTTTTCACGAGCTCGCCAACCATCCAGTCGAGCTCATGGACGAAGTCTCCATAGAGCCCGCATTCACTGGTTCCCTGAAAGCGGGGTGCGGGTGTGAAAGGGTGATGAATGTTGGTAGTCGCAAAATAGAGGAAGAAGGGATCTTTCTCCTGCCGCTTGATCCAATCCACGGCTTTTTCCGTGAGGTGGGTGCCTACCTGATAGTCATCGTAAAGCGCATGAGCCGCATCTGCGCCACCGATCTCATCAATGTTCATTTTCTCATGAATTTCTTCGGTCTTTGCTTTCTTGCCATAGACCAAAGGGTCATCGGGGAGCAGTCCCACGACCTTGTGGTTCTCCACGTAAACGAATGGCGGATGGCTGTTTACCGTTGGCACGCCATAGTAATAATCAAAGCCGACCTCCAGTGGCCCGGGCTTGAGATCCCCATTCCAGTCCGGTGTTTTCTCACCAAAACCAAGGTGCCATTTGCCAACACAGGCAGTGGCATAACCCGCGGTTTTCATCACGTCTGCCAAGGTCTGTTTTTCAGGATCGATGATCAAACCGCTTTTCAGAAAGACGGGCCGTGTTGAACCAATCCTCAGCGGATAGTCGCCAGTCAGCAGAGCATAGCGCGAAGGCGTGCAGACGGCGGAAGCCGAATGGGCATCGGTGAAGCGCCGGCCATCTGCTGCGAGCTTGTCAATGTTCGGAGTCTTCAGCTTGGTCGCGCCGTAGCAACTAAGGTCACCGTAGCCTAGGTCATCGGCAAAAATGAGAATGACGTTTGGACGTTGCTCCGCCTGAGCGGAGGACAAAAACGCAACGAATCCCGCTGCAGCGATTAGGAGTAAATGGTATTTCATACTGAATTCTATTTTCTTTGATTCTTGGGCACCCGATCCCCGATCTTGTGCATATGCCTTTTCCAGATATCGATCTCAGTATCGTTTTCTTGCACCGCACCAGAAGAGCTGCGGCCATCCACAATGTATTTTTCAAGCAACGCGAGTAGCTGAGCCACTTTCTCCGGATATTCTGCCTGGAGGTTTTTTGTCTCGCCGATGTCTTTACTGAGATCGTAGAGCTGGATTTCGGAAAGCCCTTGGTCGAGCGCGGTTTTCCCCACAGGCGATGTCCAACCCGCCGAGCCTGGGGCGAGGATGAGCTTCCAGTCACCCGATCGGATGGCAAATTGTCCTGCGATCGCGTGGTGAACGATTCCCTGACGATCCGTAGAAATAGATTCCGACTTCAGCGCAGGAAGAAAGCTGACACTATCGACGCCCTCATCGTCTGCGAGTTCGCCTCCCGCGATGTCCGCACAAGTCGCGAGGAAATCGGTCAGGCAGATCGTTTCATCAGAAGTGGAACCCGCTTTGACGACTTTCGGCCAGCGCACGATGAAGGGTACACGATGACCACCTTCCCAGATATCCGCCTTCGATCCACGTAAGTTCGCACTCGAAAAATGCCCCATCTCTTCGAGCTTGGTTATACCCGAAGACTGGCTGGAGGTGCCATTGTCCGCGCTGACGATGATCAAAGTATTTTCCGAAATCCCTGCATCATCCACAGTCGAAATGATTTGCCCGATCACGTGGTCGGTTTGCATTTGGAAATCAGCGTGACGATTGAGTCCACTTTTCCCAACCCACTCTTCCGTCGGCAGAACCGGTGAATGAGGCGAAGTCAACGGGACATAAAGAAAGAACGGTTTCTCACCTTTGTGCTCCTTGATGTAGGTTGCAGAGCGCTTACCTAATTCAGGCAGAACTTGTGGACGCGTGAAACCCTCAGCATCCGCAGCCGGATCATCGTTGTCCGCCTTGCCTACGAACTTGCGGTTTTCCAGGTAAATGTAGGGAGCCATATCCAGCGAAGCCGAGATCCCGAAAAAGTAATCAAACCCCCGATCAGCCGGCCCGTGTTGGATTTCACCATCCCAATCGAGATTCGTTTGCTTCGGCTTACGAGTGTTGGGTCGTTCGTCACCATTCACCGGTAGCGTCATTCCCAAATGCCATTTCCCAATCATCGCGGTATCATAACCATTCCGCTGTAGGAGCTGGCCAACCGTCAGAGTGTCCTCGGAAATCAGCGCCTCGCTGTAACCGTGATACACACCCAGTTGAAGTTCCGTTCTCCAGTTGTAACGCCCTGTCATCAGAGAATACCGCGATGGTGTACAGACCGAGGAAGAGGTGTGTGCATCCGTGAAGATCATCCCTTCACTCGCCAGTTCATCCATGCAGGGAGTGGGGATTTTTCCTCGCTCCGGATTGAGGCACTGCACTTCCCCATAGCCCATATCATCTGCGAAAATGAAAATGATATTCGGCTTCTCCTCGGCAGAGTTTGCGACCTGCCCACCAATCAGGCAAATGAGGCAACAAATTAGAATCTTCAAAGTTGTGCGCGGTTGAACTTAGTCGTTTCCATCGAGGTCTACTTTCTTCGTACCTTTGAGCGCCTTGCTCGCATCGGTTTCAACCACGTTCGGATGGTGCTGTTCCTCGTCGGTCGCGATTTCAAACGACCACGCGTAATCGCTTTTCCCGAGATCTGTCGGCGGAGAAACCTGGAGACCTTTTGGAGTCATTTCGTAAGCCACCTCGGCGTCGGATCCGAGCAAGCGGACGGACTTCACTTTCTCCGCGTCCCAGCCAGCGGTGCCGTTGATGACAAACGGAGCTTCGGGTTTCTGGAGCTTGATGGCGAAAAGTTTTGTGCCGTTGGTAGTGAAGGCAAGATGTTCGTTCTTCTGCTCGCTTTCTTTCCAATACCGCGAGCCGTAGATCGCTTCGCCATTCACATCCAGCCAGCCCTTCATGGCCATCAGGCGTTCCATTTGTGGCTCGGGAATCGTGCCGTCCGCTTTGGGGCCGATGTTCACCAGGAAATTTCCGTTGCGACTGATCACTTCGATCATTTCGTGGATCACGCTCTCGACACTCTTGTAGGTATCGTCTTCTAGGTAGCCGAATGAAGTTCCAAATGTGGTGCAGCTCTGCCACTTGGGGCCGATAACTTTAAGCTTCAAGTTATCCTTCTCAAGGTTCCCCACGCCATCCGGCCAGTTGCGGTTCGCACCTTTGTTGTTCACGTAAACTTCTGCACCGCGCGCGGCTCCATCGTTCATGAAGTCGGTAATCATTTCACGGCATTGATCGTAAAAATACTGCACCTCAGGCTTTGCTTTGCCTTTCAGAACCTGGTTGCCATCGCGTGTCCAGATCGGGATATCATCAATCCATAGAAAATCCGGCTCATACTTCGTCTGAATCTCCTTCCAGCGCGCCACGTAGTCATCGACGAATTCTTTATCGATTCCAAACGGCCCATAAAGAGACGCGGCTTTCGGCTCACGTTTGATTTCCTCCGCAATGATATCCTGCGGCACCGCATCGACCACGTAGAGCTTCTTCGCGAAAAATGAGGCATGTCGCTCACGGTGATACGAAGGCGCATACTTGAGATCGTATTTTTTCAAAGCCTTCCCAAGATCGCCAACAAGGTCGCGCTTCGGCCCCATATCCATCGCATTCCAAGGCGTGAGATCCGAGTCCCAGTTTGCCCATCCATCGTGATGCTCCGCAGTCATCACAACATACTTGAAGCCGACATCATGAAACAGTTTTGCCCATGCATCAGGATCCCATTTCTCTGCCTTAAATTCCGGGATGATATCCTTGTAACCAAATTCCGGCGGAGTCTTCCCCCAACGCTCTTTCATGTAGGGGAAATAGTATTTCGAATCTGCATAAAGCATCTTTGGCACATGCTCCGCATAACCTCTTCCACCCTTGCGATGACCAATGGCACTATAAGGCCCCCAGTGGATAAAGATCCCGATTTTCCCATCATCAAACCATGCGGGAACCGGCATTTTTTGGAGAGACTCCCAAGAGCCATCGTATTTCTCAGCCACTTTCGTCTCATCAGCAAATGAGCTCTGTAAAACAGCCGCACTAAGCACCAGGGCAGATACCCACTTTTTTTTCGTCATCATGTACAAATCAGTTCTTCTTTTTCCGGATATCCACTTCGCCAAAGAGAGACGAAAGTTCTGTTCAATTCCTCTCAGGAGCGCAGCGCTCACCGCCCACGTAGCGCTCTAGCAACGCGCTCATGGCAGTGACTCTTTCGGGGTTCTCCTGGTAAAGGTTTTTCGACTGTCGAGGGTCGGCCTTCAGATTGAACAGCAAGCCCGGGCTATCTTTTGGAAATGTCTGCAAGCCAAAGTGATCAAGGTATTCCTTCGACTCCGTGTGCGCCGCTCCAGAATGAGAATTGATGAAGACCCAATCGCCCTGACGCAGGGCATATTTTCCCTTATCCGTATTCTGCACCGTCGCCTTTCTCAAAGGACTGGCATAGTCCTCGCCAGTTAATACAGGGAGAATATTGTAGCTATCAATCGCTTCCTCATTGCTAAGTTTGTAGCCAGTAATCTCAGCAAAAGTCGCCGCAAAATCCACCTGATTCACGACTTCATCCGAGCGAGATCCGGCTTCGATTTTACCCGGCCAGCTGACGATGAACGGCACACGATGGCCACCTTCGTAGAGATCACGTTTCAAGCCCCGGAGATCTCCCGAACTCCATTGGTCAAATTCCTTGAGTCGCTGAAATGCATGTTTCTCTGTTCCGTTATCGGCGGAGAAAATAACGATCGTATTTTCAGCCAAACCTTTTTCCTCCAGAGCGGCCATCACCTTGCCGACCATCGCATCGGTCTCGATGACAAAATCACCATAGAAACCAGCTTTGGATTTACCATGAAACTCTTTGTTCGGAACGATCGGGTAATGAGGTGAGTTGAAAGCAAGGTAGACAAAGAATGGTTTTTCCTCACTTTGTTCTTCGATCCACTCCACCGCCTTTTCGGTAACTGTCGGCAAAATTTCATATGGATCCCAGCCCTCTGCCATGGGTCCAGCACGGAAGCCTCCACCGCCTGCGAGTGGTTTCGACTTAATCACTGGCTTAGTTGGGATGGTAAGAAAGCGATCATTCTCGATCCAGCAATACGGCGGAAAATTAATGGTGCCGTCGCCAAAATAGCGATCAAATCCTTGGTCTAAGGGGCCATCTGGAAAACGCTTCGTCCAATCGTATGACGATGCGAGTGGAATGTCCTTTTTCGAGACGCCGGGTTTACGAATCGCATCCCAGTCCCAGCCCAGATGCCACTTCCCAAAGCAAGCCGTGCCGTAGCCCTGCTTTTGAAGCATACGCGCGATGGTAAATTCCTCCGGCTTGAATACCGATGGCTCGAATGCATTGACGATATCGTGGAAGCTACGCCAATGATGCTGACCCGTTAGCAAGGCATACCGGCTTGGTGTGCAAATCCCGGACGAGCTATGCCCATCGCTAAAAGTCATCCCCTGATTGGCAAGACGATCAATGTTCGGAGTTTGAATCTTCGCCTCTAGATCTCCGTAGGAAACATCCGCCACACCCATGTCATCAGCATACAGAATGACAATATTTGGTTTCTCAGACGCGAGCAGCAAATTCATCAAGCCGAGGCTCGTGAAAATGAGTAGTAGTTTTTTGGATTTCATTGAATTTTGAATTTCTTATCACACACACTTATTCCGGCTATTCCAAGTCAAAGCTCTGGAGAAACTGAAGACCTTAGCCTTCACTAATCTCGATCCCCCATTGGGTAGCATACCCTGATTGCTGAGTGTAAGACCTCAGATCAATCTGAGCCGATCTCTCCATTGCTTTTCTGCTTCCTAGCGCTCTCGTGTCTATTCGGCAAACCCGACGTTTTCGAGTTTCACTACTACGGTGTTCGGCCAAGTCTTGTTGTTATAGATTCGTTGCGCACGCACCACTGAGATCTCTAGTCCTTCCGGCTTCTGCTCAAATCGGGATTCAGGATCAGCATCTTTCTTATACTCCACCACACGGCTGTTCTGGCCGAGCACCGAGATCTTCGTCTCTGGCGTCGCCTTCAGCTCCTTGAGCACGATCTCCTTGCGATCTCCATGCCCCCACTTGTTCTTCTCGGTAAACTCGTTCAGAAAGACGTAGACGGACTTCCCGTCCTTAGATTGAGTGAAATAGGTATTGTCACCTCCGATCACCTGGCAGGGGCGAATATCATGAATTGCCTCGTCGTTAATGAACATCCACAACGCCAACTCACGGAAAGCGCGTTCCTGCTCGAATGGAATGATTCCGGAAGGTTCGGGGCCAACATTGAGCAGCAGGTTGCCGCCTTTGGCGCGGGTTTCGATGAGCATCTTGATCAAGCGATCGCCCGACTTGTAAACCTCGTTTGTAGGCTTGTACTGCCACTGGCTGCCGAGAGTGAAGCAGGACTCCCATGGACCGGGAATCGGCTCTTTCGGCAGCTTTTGTTCCGGTGTCTCCATTTCACCGCGCGTCACGAGGCACTCCGGCTGCAACTTATGGACATACTGGGTCAACATTTCCTTCTCGCCGCCGTCAAAAAAGACAACATCGATGGCGCCGTAGTTTCCGAAGAGTTCATCGAGCTGTTTCTTGTTGTAGACCCCGATCGGTGCCTTCTCCTCTTCAGTTCTGCCCACTCGGCGAACCTCAAGTCCCATCTCGCGCTGGAAATGAAAATCCTCTGGTGAAAAATAGAAGCCGACCTTGATGCCGTGGCGGCGACAGGCATCGACATACTCCTTCACGATATCCTTGCCGTAGGGCGTATTCATGATGCTGAAGTCAGTGGTCTTCGTATCCCACATGCAGAAGCCGTTATGATGCTTGGTGGTGAGAACCATATATTTCACACCGGCCAGCTTCGCGATCTCCATCCATTCATCAGGATCGTAGCGCTTCGGGTTGAAGGTCTTCGGCAGTTCGTTGACATACTTATCCAGATACTTGTCAGACGCCCCAACCATGGAATGGCTGATTACAGAACCGATCTGAGAATCGTGCGACCAGTGGACGAACATTCCCAAGCCCCAATCCATGAACTCCTGCTCGCGAGCAGGATCATTCAGCAGAGGCCCCCTACTATAGACAGGCAGGGCTTGAGATTGAGAGACGAAACCTAGTGCAATGAGAGTTGTAGCGAGACCTACGATGATCTGTTTTTTCATATCGGATATTTGTTTAGTGCTGAATTTTTGTTGGACGAACAAGAGGCGCTCTAGATTTACGGAACTAAACACAACTCGCAAAATAGGAATGTCAATGCAAGTGCCAGTGACTTACTCACTGACAAATCCTTCTACATCGACGAGTTTGACTTTTTCGCGCTGTTCCTCTGATCGCGTGACCATTTTTACGTTCTTGAATTGGATGTTCTTGGCATGCCGAATGTAGGCACCCCAGGAGGGCAGAACTCCGAAGAAAAACTGCTCCGGGTATTTTGTGATATCCTCGGAAACCTCACGCATGGCATCGGTTTCCGTGCCATGCCCCGGATAGGAAATCTCAACATTCTCTAGAACGACGTCTTCCACCATATGTCCTGGAATTCCCGTAATCATGATAGGCCCCGCCTTGGATTTCTCTTTATCAGTGACCCCCGGCGTCTGGTCGACCTTAAGCTTCTTGTAATGAGCATTTGCGGCCTTCTCCCGATCTTCAATCGTCACCTTGGCTACGACATCGCTGATGCGGATGTTCTTGATGCTACCTACTCCTGCATGCTCAGGCGGCATGTCATTGCCTTGATCAGAACCGGTATTAGTGTTCTTGGTGAATTTACTTCCCCGGTTTCCCAGACGGATAAAAATCGGATTGCCGACTTCTTCCATGACGATGCGCGAAATCGATATGTTCTCCATCTGACCACCATCGACCAGCTGCAACTTGATCGCACCCATCGGGCAGTCGTAGAAATAACAATTGCTGACATCGATATCGATGAATCCGCCGTGGGAAGAACTGCCGAATTTTAGAGCTGCAGTATTGCTGGTGACGACACAATCCCGCACCACGATCCTGCGGCAGGGATGTTTCGAACTCTTCAAGCAGATCCCATCGTCACCTGCGGCAATGTCGCAGTTCTCGATGAGTACGTCCTCACAACCATCGAGATCAAGGCCGTCGTTGTTGTAGTTGTTATTCCTCATCCTGACTTTTACTCCGGTGAAGTGGACCTTGCGGCAATCGATCAGATGAATTCCCCAGAAAGCCGGGTTTTTGTATGTGAGACCGGAGAAGGTCAAATTTTCACAGTTTTCAAATCGGAACAGACGTGGGCGATTGTCCCTCCCGCGAGAGCCCGATCGGCGTGGAAAGTGATCCGGGCTGCCCCGACCGTCGATTACGCCGAGACCTTCCAGCCGGATGTTCGTCGCTTCTCTGGCGTAGAACAGACACTCGGATTGCCCCTCACGTGCAGGCAGAATCTTGTCGGTTGGATAGTCCTCTATCTCCTGACTACCCAGTAACTCAGCACCGTGATCCAGAGATAGGGTCACGTTACTTTTCATCTCTACGGTGCCAATTACATAGCGACCGGTAGGAACTCGAACCACCCCACCTCCGGCATCCGTGCAGGCATCAATTGCATTTTGTAGCGCGGTGGTATTCATCGCTACACCATCACCGGTTCCTCCGAAATCCTTAAGGTTGAAGGTTTCAGTAGCGTGCGCTGACATGACGCAAGTTATGAGGGCGATGATAAATACTGAGATTATTCGATTCATAGTATTTCGATTCTGGGGATTCTTTTGTACAATTCCGTTCAGTATGAGTTGTCTATCCTGCGTCGGCTTGTAGCACATGCATGGCATTACGCCGAAATTCTTCTTCATTCATCGGACGATTGTTCTCTTGTTCGAACTCCTCGGCGATCTGTCGAATTTCTCGATAGTAATCCTGCAAGGTAAAATAGAACGGCTGTTTCCGATTCTGATTATCTATCAGCCAAAAGCCTTCGTGCTCCTCGTCCTTAACCTCATTGCAATACATCTCCCAATAGAGAACGTATGGACAGCCCCACTCGATCCCTGCGGTGGCCACAGCTAGACTCAGCACATCCTGCACTTCGGCGCTCTTCACTCGGTTCTGTGCAAAGCCATACTCACCGATGAACACACGCTTGCCTGATATGCTCGGTTTCTCAGGCAGCTTGGATTCAATATAATCTAACGCCTGGTGTATGCGATCTCGCATCTGTTGCGGTTCTTGAATTTGTTTCTTACCGCCCCATCCCAAAATGTCGTATGCGGAATAAGAAACGAAATCGACCTGAGTATGTGGTAACACATTGTTGACTAGGGACTTCCCGCCTTTCATCGCTTTATCGACCAAGCAGACTTCGGTGTAGTGGTAGAGCTTCACATCTGACTCCGGCACATTTCGTTTCGCATCCTCGACTGCCTTCTGCCGAATATTGAGCCAGTCCACCATACTTTGAAATGCTACATCCGGCAGTGGCTTACGTCCGTTGTAGTTATGATGCAGGTGCCAATCGCCCTCCCAGTGTCCGAGCAAAAAGGTTTTTCCAGTTCCACCGTATGCAGAGAGCAAATACTTCGAGAGATCGTAAATCTCCTTATACTCGGCCTGTTTTTCTTCTTCCGAAATACCGTCATCCCAGCTGCCCGAGCTAAAGGCGTATGCCCATAGCTGGTAGTAGCCAAATGGCATATGCAACAACGCCTTAAACGAAGGCTCTTTAATCGCCAATTCGACTAGCGAACCGATATCGTCCCGCTTCGGTAGTGAATAATCTGCGCCGCAATATTTTGGGTTAAGTGCGATCTTCAACAGGTTGGAACCCATGCCTTGAATTTGCTCAGCGGTCTCCACCAAGCCAGTCTGTTCCGTGAACTGATAACGAATGCCAATGCTCTGCGTCCCCAGCACATAGTTAAATGGATCGATGGCCTCATTAGCTGGCACGCGTTGAACTTGCGCGTCCGCAGTTATGAAGAAACTCATATTAGCTAGTATCGCCGCCAAAAGTCGCCTCACGTAACGTGGCGTAGCCGAAACCGATAACCTGGACATACAAATCCATTTTTTAATATGTTTCATGGTAGTCATTCGATCATCAGAAAGACCAAATTGCGGCTTTATTACGATCAGTTAAACCCATTTCTTTCTTTGCCTATTTAGTCAATTAAGTTGCTGGGAAAAGTGGAAGAAGGTGGTAGCTCCTATCCGAACGTAGTAAAATTCCCCGTCGCTGCAACTGGCTTGATCGAGGCTGAACACCGAACAAAAAAACACCCCATGCAGGGGTGCTTTCCGTATATTTGAAAATAGAGTGGAGACTACTTCGCCACGTTCCCTTTCCACAGCTTGATCTGATTTACCGGGATGTCGTTTTCCTGTTTAGCTCCATCTGTGCTACGACCTTTGCCGATGTCTTCCTTGAGCTGAGCCATAAGCGTCTCTACGATCTCAGGATTTGTGAGGTAGAGATTGTTCTGCTCACCAGGGTCTGCTTCCAAATCGTAAAGCTGCCCTTCGGGAGCATCTTTTACGTCTGCTAAAGCCTTTTCAGTAGGTGCCGTCCAGCCAGCCGATCCTTTTGCCAGCAATAGCTTCCACTTACCCTGACGATATGCGAAATGGCCACTTACGCTGTGATTGATGATGCCCTTACGGGAGAACTCCACTGGCTCTCCTGAAAAAACCGGCAAGATGCTTTCGCTATCTTCGCCAGCATTTGTGGGGAGTTTCTTACCCATCATCTCAGCACAAGTGGCGAGCATATCTGTTTGGCAAGTCAGCACATCAGATACGCTGCCTGCTTTGATGACTGCAGGCCATTTGACGAGGAACGGCACTCGGTGACCGCCCTCCCAAAGATCTGCCTTGGAGCCACGGTATTGCGCACTCGCAAAATGGCCATGGCTTTCCAAGTTCTTGAAATTGGCTGCTTTTGAGCAACCATTATCACTGGTTACGATAAGCATCGTGTTCTCTGAAATCCCCTTTTCTTCCAGTGCTTTGACGACTTGCCCGACAAGATCGTCGGTCTGCATCATGAAGTCGCCATAACTGCCGATGCCGCTTTTTCCCTGCCACTTTTCGGAAGGAACAATCGGCGTATGAGGCGAAGGCAACGGGATGTAGATGAAGAAAGGCTTCTCGCTCTCATACTCGGAAATGTATTCGACGGATTCCGCCGCAAGTTTATCCAAGACATCGATCGCTTCAAAGTCTTCGTTGGCCGGCCCCGGGCGCTTGAAGGCCTTGGCGTGTGTTCCTTCGCCGATCCAGTTGCGATCGCGAATCCAAACATACGGTGGAAAATCCAGAGACGCGGTGATGCCGAACCATGAATCAAAACCCAGATCCACTGGGCCGCCTTTGATCGGTGCCTGCCAATCGATATTCGAAAGTTCCGAGGGAGGGAATGCGCCCTTCTTCAACTTCTGTTTAAGCCCACCAGCTGGCCTTGCTTGCTTCCCGTCGGTCGTCGCGATCTCCAACCCCAAGTGCCACTTGCCAATCATCGCCGTCGTGTAGCCATTATCACTGAGGAAGCTAGGGACTGTCGTTCGAGTTGTAGGAATAAGCGGCAAGCCATAGCCATTAAGCACATGCTCCTGTAACTTCGATCGCCAATTATAGCGACCAGTCATGATGCCGTATCGCGTCGGAGTGCAGACTGAGGAGGTCGTATGTGCATCGGTAAAGATCATGCCGTCCTTCGCGACTTGATCCATGTGAGGAGTCGCGATCTTGCCGCGCTCAGGATTGAGAATCTGTACATCGCCATAGCCCATGTCATCGGCGAGGATGTAAATGATGTTGGGGCTGCTTTTCTCAGCAAAGGAGAAAGAGGCAGAGAGACAAGCCGCGAGAGCGTTTAGGATGAAGCGTTTCATAATCGTTTCGGTTTACTCTATTACTGAAAATCCAGCGATATTTTATCGAGCTGGGGTTTTGAATCGTTCTCAGTAGTGTCCGTCAGGCACACTTCAAACTGAAAGCCGTAGCCTTCCGGCAAGCTGGACAGATCCATTTGGGCAGGTGTTTTAGCGATCTGTTTCGCAAAGCCGGGGATACCTTTGTATGTTTCATTGACCTCCTGCCAGTCCGTCCACTGATTCACGGATCCGTCCTTGTCTGTATCCACTCCAACGCGGACTTCCACTCCTTCAACCCACGGCCCAGGACTTACGAAATCCTGATTCGTCTGGGTGACCAGATAGAACTGTCCTTCCGCGAACATGATGTCCGGATCTGGATGCCCAACACCTATATTACCGCAGAAGGTAAATTGCTTGTTGATGTCAGATGAGGTGAACCACGCAACACTCATCGCCTTTTTATCACCATGGGCAGTGGCTGGATCGAAATCACAGAATAGGTAGTACTGACCACCAATAGAGATAGAAGCCCAATCGCCGTAGGCATTTTGCTCAGGTTCGTGAATTTCGTATTCTGCATACGCACGGACGTCACCCTTCTTGATGCGGTGCTGCCGAATGTCAGCAGGTGCAGGTTTCGCGGGGAATTCATCCTTACGCTCTCCGCTGTGCCAGTGAGGGTGAAAATACTCACCCATCTTTCCAGTCGCCTTCGTGCGCTCATCAACCGCTGGGGGAAGGATTTCGAAATCTCCTTTTCCGTCTTTGCTGACCGCGTGCATCGCCAGCGGCGAATCCCATGCGTGGGTAGATGCATCAATCGGACTCCAATCCTCGACGATCAAGTGGAAGTTCCCATCCAGATCGCGGATCACCGCACAATCGGAACCGTGAGACGGATCGAGGAAAGCCATTCCCAAGTCCTCGCCAGGTTCGCCATCTGTCAGATCAGAATCGATCGCGAGATGTGGATCCTGATCGTTCGGGTAGTCATAATAGATGTAGGCCTTGCCATCGACGAGTTCTGCCGTTGTCGCATTGCCACCCCTCGGAGGGGTGACTGGCCCATGGAAGACCCAGTTTTTCATATCACGGCTCTGCCAGCCGTAGTAGCCACCCCGCTTTGGCTCCACTCCGCCGGGGGCGATGAAAAGATGCGGGTTCTTCGTGCTCATTAGAGAAACGTCGAAACCTTCTAACGTAGCAGGTGCAACAGGCACCGATTTCTTGCTCTTCCTATATCCTCCAAATAGCCAGTAGTTATCTTCTCCCATCCGAAGGAATATCGGGGCATTGGAAACCTCAGGCGGCCCGATATCTCCGATTGGATTCCAGTTCAGCCATTTCGTTGATTGCTCGATCGTGATTGACTCAGCGTATCGCTTTTCGTCGAACTGCTTCATCACACTCGACAGCACCACGCTCTTCTCGGTCGGGTTTGCCAAGCCACCAGAAATTTCCACTCCACCCTTTTCCACAAGGCTATCGTTCCACTCCGCTTGTGAATCAATCGACCACGTTTCCCCGGAAGCTGTCATGGCACTTAACGCGCCAACGGCTACAACCCACATTTGTTTCGTATTCATATCTTTTTTCGTTCCTATTAATTACTGACTTCCGCGTTAAAGGAAAATGCAGGCCAGCCATTTTTATCGCGCAGGTTCTGCTCTGCGATGTTGTTCCAAGCCATGCGAATGTATTTTGGAGCTTTGACGTCAGGGCTTGAGACAAGCACCTGATCGTCGTGGATTTCAGCTTGGGCTGCGACAAACACTTTATCGTCTCCAGCAATTTCAAACCAGTTCGGATCTTCACCATCCGAAGTTTCCAGCCCTTGATCGATGTGTTCGAACGAAACCTTCACGTGACTTCCGTCTAGTGTCGCTTTCAGTAAACGCGGGCCAGTACAGTTCACATCTTTCCCATAGTCATGTTTTAAAGCCAGTGCCGCTAAACGATCTCCAGCTGTCTTTTTATGTGGAGGGTGCACATTCTTCACATTTCCAAAAACCGTATCGGGAATCGTAATCACATCACACCCCTCAATCTCTTTTGCCGCCTTGTACTGAGCGGACACCACCGAGTCATAAATGACCTGCGGTCTCAACTTAGGAGCCTTGGCGTGCGCATAATTATAGGGAGCTACTTGAACTAAATAGAATGGCATGTCAGGCACTCCAAAATTCTTAGACCACCCGCCAATCAACGCCTTTAATTTCTCGAAATAGTCCTTACTGCCTTTGTTCCCTTCACCTTGATACCAGATTGTTCCTTTCACTGCGTAGGGAACCAGTGGCGCCACCATGCCATTGTAGATGGCATTCGAAACATTGGCTTTTGGCACCTCCATATTCGGAGTGACCTTTTCATCATTCTCTATGGCGATCTCTGCAGCGGCTCTCCAAGTGGATATATCCTGCATCAATTGATCCCTAGACTTGATTGCAGAAGCCTCCTCTTTCGAACTCACCTTGCGAAAAGGGATTCCTTCCAATTCATAACCTTCATCAGCGATCCATCGTTCGATTTGTGTTCCGCCCCACGAGGTATCGATCACCGCAACCGGGACATTGAGTTCCTGCTGTAGCTTCAGTCCAAAAAAGAATCCAACAGCAGAGTGACTGTCGTAAGGTCTGATCTTACCATCTTCCATTTGCTTGATGAAATAGGAACACTCACTCCAATATCCGGCCGTGTCATCTAATGGGAGTGCGCTCTGAATCTTCGGAGCAACGCAGAACATACGCAGCAACTTGTTGTTCATTTCAGCGGATACGTGCTCCTGCTCCTCCTTCACAATCGCGCCGATACTGAACTCCATGTTCGACTGACCCGATGCAATCCACACCTCGCCGACAAGTACATCTTCGAGCGTGATGGTGTTAGTCCCTTTGATCGTCATGACCTGCGGCTTGGCCGAGACTTCAAGCGGATCCAGATACACCATCCACTTCCCATTGTCCGCTGCCGTGGTGCCCTTTGTTTGACCAGCAAAGGAAACGCTGACCTTTTCTCCTGCATCAGCCCAGCCCCAGATCGGAGCTTTGGTGCCGTGTTGTAGCACCATTTGGCTATTGATAATGGCTGGCAAGGTCACATCTGCGAACGCAGACGAGGCCACCAAGAGGCTGAATATAGATGTCGATAAATACGGGATTTTTGAGTACATAGCTGAAATTTTCATTTGAATCATTCTGCCTTGAACTCTTCGTATAGCTCTTCCGTTTGCTTTCTCAAATCAGCCAGAACCGGTGCATACTCGGGATTATTGATCAGGTTGTTCTGCTCATGCGGATCCTTCTCCAGGTCGTAGAGTTCTTCGATCGCCGGATCATGCTCGAAGTATTTGAAATACTTGTAGCGATCCGTGCGCACACCGCGGGTGCGATAGGATCGGTTGCCCGCGATGATCTCATCATTGAGCCCTGGAATATCAGGATGCTTCTTCACGCCGGCTCCATGGATCTCTTGGAGGAAAAAGTTTTCCATGAGAACGGTTTCGCGCCATCCCGACATGTCCTGAGTACCATTCAACACTCCGCTCAAGTCGACACCCTTCATGGCTGCCGGTGGCTCTATGCCAGCTAGGGAAACAATGGTCGGAGCCACGTCTGTGGAGGAAACCATCGCAGCCACTCTAAGTCCGCGTTTTGACTCCGGAGCTCTGCCGTCGAAAACGATCAGAGGCTGTTTCATCGCTTCATCGTAGAGGATCGCTTTATCGAAGAGACCATGCGAACCATGATAGCGACCGTTATCACTAGTGTAGATAATGATCGTATTGTCCATCACGCCCATCTCTTCAAGCTTCTCGACCAAACGGCCAACTTGGTTATCAACCGTATAGCCCTGCACCGCAAAACGGCGTGTTGTCGTCTGATACTGCTCCGGCGTGGCTGTGCGTGCCTCGTGAAGATAAGTGCCACGGCAATGGTCGAGCAACTCGGGAAGTTTCGTATTCTTTCCTTCCACCCAGTTTTCGGGAATCTCCATCACCATGTCTCTCAAGGCCTCCACATCCGGCTGATACATATCCGAATCTCTATCGTTTTTCACTGCATCGAAGCTGATGGAGAGGCAGAAGGGCTGATCCTTCGGCTGTGTCTCTAGGAAACGAATCATTGCGTCACCCTTTTTCAAAGTCCGCTCATTTGCAGGCCTGTCCTTACGGAAAATCTCTTTCAGACCAGGATCATTTTTTGGCACGACTGCGTTATTCCCTGAGACAAAATAATCAAAGAACTCGGTGGCCGACTGATTTGAACCTTCGAGACGAATACCAAACTTACCCACGAAGCCTGTGCGGTAACCTGCGGCTTTCAGTTTAGCGGGATAACTCTCGGCAAACTCTGTTTTGGGAATGGTGCGATTATAAGGGTAGGTGAAACCGGATTTATGATCTGAAAAATAGCGCCCGGTAAACATGGTCGCACGGCTAGGCATGCAGATCGCCACCGCATAATACGCGTTATCGAAGGCGACGCCTTGCTCAGCAAGTTTGTCGATATTCGGAGTGATCACATCCTTTCTGCCATAAGAACCCAGCATGTCCCAACGTTGGTCATCGGTCATCAGGAAGACGATATTTGGTTGTTCTGATTTTGCTTCCTGAGCAAAGGAAGGGTTCACCTGCATAAGCAGGGACAAAGCGATTAGGGCAAAGTTCTTGGATTTCATGGTTCTTGGGTAACTATTTAGTTTCTACGGAAAATTCTTGGAACGCGGTGTTTTCGCCACCACCGGTTTTAGTAACTGGTGAAACTGCCCAGATAATCCAGCGAAAGTTTCCAAGAGTTTTTCCCTCGAGCGCTTGCACAGAAGCGGCGGTGTATTCTGCCTTAGCGGCACCGGTATCGACACTGCCGAGCACGATGAAGTTTTTCAGATTCCAACCCGGATCAGTCGCCGAATTACTGGCGTATACCGTGAGCTTCTGCGCGCCACGGGATTTTCCCATGTTGTACGACCAGCTAGATACAGCTGTGACCGGCTTCACGGCACCTAGATCCATCTTGTATGAACCGTTTTGGATCGTGTTTCCAATGACAGCGCCGAAGTTCTCAGCAAGCTTGCCGTCGGTCAAAATGCTCAGAGACTCGTTGCCGGTTTTTATACTGGCACTAACGGCCAGACCAGAAGCCTTGGGCACAGGTAGTTTCTTGAGGTCGTCCGCAGAAGAAGCTGAATCAGTTTCTACGATTGATGCCCTAGTGACTGTCACCTCGATATTTTTCTGATCGCGAACCACAGTCAGCTTGAGCGCTACGGTTTTGTCTTCGGTAAGCGCACGGAAGAACTCAGCGATGTTTGTTACCGTTTTTCCGTTCACTCCTTGGATCAAGTCATCCTTTTTAATCCCGGCATTTTCTAAAACACTAGCAGCAGGAAGATTCGACAGAGCAACCCCACCTGATTCCTCGCTGACGCCGTAAGCGGAAAACTCTACGCCAGAGAGCTCGCGTAATTCGGCACCCATCCATGCTGAGCTATGTGGCTCAGTTTGAGTTAGCTTGCCCGCCTTGCTCTGAGCGCTCTTCAACACTGGAATCACCGGCGTGCGTGCGATCGCTTTGAGCGAAGGCTTTTTGACACCAAACTGATCCATCGGGAAATTCTTAAAGCCCGCTTCAAGGGCTGGCGAACCATCCTTCACTCGGAAATCACCATTAGCCGGATCGACAAACATCGGATCGCCAAAGACCGAATTTTCATCCCAACCCAATTTTGCGGACAGCCCCATGATGGAGGACTTTTCAGCGGCATAGAAATTTTCATCCACCTTGGTTTCCCTGGTGTATGGCTCGTTCATACGAGCGGCACGGTGCGATTGCATGAAGATGTTGCTATAGACCTGATCCTTGCTGCCTTGAAACCAAACGTGGGGGTGAAAACCGTTGTTCACGGTAATGTTGTTCCATGCATGGCGACGGTAGCCTTCGCGCAGCTTCAAGCCACCGGCCAACATGAGATTGTTGTAGAGATCGTAGTTGCTTGAGCCGTCATCCAGGTCGATGTCCCATCCGTGATCGCAACGCCAGCGGCTGTCACGGATGATGGTCGTTTCCATCGCATCAAGGTAAGGCAACTGAGGATCCTCATCGACGGCCTTTTGTGTTGCAGTCAAGTGATCCGAGCGCCAGTAGCGATCGCGACCCCATGAGTTGAAGGAACCATGGTCGTGCGTTTCGAGAACCGTATCAAATACATCGACTCGCTCAATCAAGTGACCGCCCCATGCACCATCGCCGATGTTGATTCCGGCGCGAGCCGTATCGTAGATGGATGTATCGCGCACGGTGATCTTCATCGCCATTTCAATCTGCACACCGGCAGGCTGACGCTCGACGCGGCCGATGCCGTGAATCAAACAATCTTCCACGGCGGATTCCGATGGGTAATTGTTGGTCTTCGGCCCCACGGTGCGGTCGATCTTCGAAAGATCATTCTTCTCGCCGTATTCAAACAACGGATCACGCACGGCATCCGGATCACCGACGAAACAGACACCACTCGCGCCTGCATCATGAATGTGGCAACCCTTCACTAAGACATCACGGTTGTAGTTGTTCACGAAAACGGCGTTACCGCCGACCTGATCAAACTCTGTGTTCAAGATCTGGATATTTTCTGTGCCAGTCAGCAGGTAAGCGCCACCACGATAGATTGCCCAGTCAGAGCGTAAGAGCTGCTCCTTTACATCCATGAACGTGCGCGCTGCGTGACGCACCACAAATCCCTGCAAGGTGATGTGTTTCACCGGCTGATCTTCTGAGCCTTGGAACTCCACCAAGTGCCTCAAGCGCACCACTTCGACCTTCACCGAGTTGATGTCAGCTTTAGCAACCGGTTTGTAATACAGCGTGTTGGCCTTCGCGTTGTGATACCACTCATTCTCGGCATCCAGTTCCTCAAAGATATTTTCCACCATGCGATATTCCTCATGCATCGAGGTCTTGCGATTATTCTGCCAACCGCCTTCAAAAATCAATTCACCCTTATCATCCTTGCCGGTGATGAGGTAGTGATAGCCACCCCAACGTGAGCGGTGCATCGCGTGGATGTAACCACCAGAAGGATCAGCCCAGAGAGCAGCGCGCTCTTTGGAAACTGCATCAGCGGAGTAGCCTTGGTAGGGCTCGGCTTTCTTCGCTGGATCAAAGTTCGGATAGCGAGCCATCCGTTGCATCCGTCCATCGATGAAAAGTTGGTCAATATTCAGACCGGCAGGGGTTTGCGCTTTGTAGATACCGTTCTCGTGGGATTCCCATGAAAGTTTGAGTTCGGAGCCACCACTAAGCACGGCACCGCCCTCATTCTGAGCTTGGTAAATCACAGGGTGCGTTTCCGAACCGGAATCTTCCGGAGCAAAGACCAATGTCTCTGGTAGGTAATAAATTCCATCCGCAACATGTACCGTCACAGCTTCTTTCCCTGCAAAGCCAGCTGCAGCCGACTTCGCAGTCGCGAGAGACCCCAGTGGTGCCTCCGCTGTTCCCGCATTTGAATCATCGCCAGCGGGGCTCACAAAAATATCCGCCGCGCAGGCCGACCCAAAACCTGCCAGCAAGCAGGATAGCATCATCGTCACTGGTTTCTTCGTCATCAGTCGTGTTTCGTTTCTGTCTAAGTTTAAAATTGGAGACAATGATAGGTCTCTTAAGCGTTGTCCTATAACGCATCAGCGAGGGTTTTTCTTTCTCCATCTGGAGCCTTTTATTTCGATTCTACACTCGCTTACTAAGCGCCTATCCAAGGATACAAATTGTACCCAAGCCTGCCTAAAAATCGAAACCCCGCCTATACCGTATTTACGAGTGAAACCTAAAATCCACATCACTCGTTATTGATTACAATTCCTCATAAAACAGAAGAGACCCGATGCAAAAGCACCGGGTCTCTCCGAAATAGAATCGCTGGAAGTTGTATGATTACTACCGCCTACAGAGTGATCTTAATTTCAATGACTCCCTGGTCTCTGACGACCTTGAGTTTCACTTCGCCCTCAGCACCAGCAATCGCTCTCTTGAATTGCTTCACATTCGCCGCCTTGCGATCATTCACTCCTTGGATGAGGTCGCCTTCTTTGAGCCCGGCTTTTGCCGCAGCAGAGATCACAGATATATCCGTAACCGCTACGCCGCCCTCTTCCTCACTCACTCCAAAGGCAGAAAACTCCACACCTGTTAGCTCTGTCAGAGTTGCGCCTTGAAAACTTGTTGAGGTAGCAGCTCTTCCGCCTCCGCTTTTCGCGAGCTTGAGTGGCGGAATCTCCGGCGTCCGTGCTATCGCTTTGAGCGATGGCTTTTTCACACCGAACTGATCCATCGGGAAATTCTTGAATCCGACTTCCAATGCCGGAGACCCATCTTTAACCCGGAAATCGCCATTCGCCGGATCGACAAACATCGGGTCACCGAATTTGGAATTCTTATCCCAACCAAGTTTCCTAGAAATTTTCATCACAGCAGCCTCATCTGCAGCGTAGAAGTTGCTGTCCACGCGGGTGCCATCCTTCGTGTATGGAGTGGTCATCCGTGCGGGCTTGTGCGGGGACATGAAGATGTTGGAGTAAACCTGATCTTTGCTGCCATTGTACCAGACATGGGGATGCAGACCGTTGTTCACGGTGATGTTGTTCCACGCGTGGCGACGGAAGCCTTCACGCAGCTTCAGACCATTGCTCAACATCAAATTATTATAGATATCGTAGTTCGTGGAGCCGTCATCGAGATCGACATCCCAGCCATGATCACAACGCCAGCGGCTGTCGCGAATGGTCGTGGTCTCCATCGCATCTAGAAACGGAAGTTCCGGATCCTCGTCGATCGCCTTCTGCGAGGTTCCTTGATCGGAGCGCCAGAAGCGGTCGCGCCCCCAAGAGTTGAACGAACCATGGTCATGCGTTTCCAAAACGGTATCGAAAACATCACAACGCTCAATCAAGTGACCGCCCCATGTGCCTTCACTGATATTGATACCCGAACGGGCGGTGTCATAGATCGAGACATCGCGCACCGTGATACCTTGCGCCATGGAAATTTGCACGCCGGCAGGTTGGCGTTCTGTTCGTCCGATGCCGTGGATCAAGCAATCTTCCACCGTGGATTCCGCCGGATAGTTGTTCGTCTTGGGGCCGACTGTCCGATCAATCTTCGCTAAATCGTTCTTCTCGTGGTATTCAAAGAGCGGATCGCGCGCTGCATCCGGGTCTCCCACAAAGCAGACACCACTCGCGCCGGCATCATGGATATGACAGCCCTTTACGAGGACATTGCGGTTGTAGTTGTTCACGAAAATTGCGTTGCCACCGACCTGATCAAATTCCGTATCGAGGATTTGAACATCTTCCGTGCCAGTCAGTAGAAACGCACCACCACGGTAGATCGCCCAATCGGAGCGTAAGAGTGGCTCCTTCACATCCATAAAAGTGCGAGTCGCATGTCTCACGACAAAGCCTTGGAAGCCGATGTGCTCCACAGGGCTTTTTTCAGTCCCCTGAAACTCCACCAAGTGGCGCAAGCGCACGACTTCCACTTTGGCAGCATTCAGATCGGTTCCTTTGACCGGCATATAATAAAGCGTGTTGGACTTCGCATTGTGGAACCACTCCGCTTCCGCATCGAGTTCCTCGAAGATATTTTCCACCATGCGATATTGCTTGTGCATACCCATCTTGCGATTGTTTTGCCAACCGCCCTCATAAGTCACCTCACCTTTGGCATCCTTGCCGGTGATTTTGTAATGATAGCCACCCCACTGCTTTATATGCATCGCATGGATGTAGCCGCCGGCTGGATCTGCCCAGTTCGCCGCACGTTTTTTAGCAAAAGCATCTGCTGCAAAGCCCTGATAAGGCTCGGCTTTCTTTGCCGGATCATAGTTCGGGTAACGCGCCATGCGCTGATTCTTCCCATTGATGAAAAGCTGATCAATCTCCAGCCCTTCAGGGGTCTTCGCTTGGAAAATTCCATCTTGATACGGCTCCCATTTCAGATCCAATGAAGATCCCCCGCTCAGGATCGCTCCACCTTCATTCACCGCACGGTAAACGACTGGCTTACCCTCACTACCGGAATCCTCAGGTGTGAAAACCAACGTCTCTGGCAAATAATAGATCCCATCCGCGACATGAACCGTCACCGGCTCTTTCCCGGCGAAACGAGCCGCAGCCGCTTTCGCTGCCGCCATGGAGCCTACCGGTGCCTCCTTTGTCCCTGCATTCGCATCATTGCCAGCGGGGCTCACAAAAATATCCGCCGCATAGACGGAACCAAGACCTGCTATCAGACAGGCCACCGTTGTTGTTACTACTTTTCTCATTATCAATCTTGTTTGGGCTTTTATCCTCAACCTCGAAAACCTAAGTCAGTGAGAAAAATCCCACCAGCCTCGTTTACCTAATTCTAGAGAATACTCCGAACCGAGGCACCGAAATTCCAGTCAATAGATAGCAAAGGGCAAAGCGGATTACCCACGTTGCCCTTTAAACGAAAATTCAAATCATTCAGCCATTGCGACGGCGACGGAATACGAGAGCACCTGCGCCAAGACCGAGAAGGGCGATGGAAGAGGGTTCGGGGACAACAGTTCCCTCGATAGTGAAATCATCAAAGCGAGTCCTGTCATTTCCGCCGGCAGCTGCACCAATGGCAGTAAGACTCCAAGTAACTGTTTCGCTGGTCGTAAACGACGTCAATGTATCAGCGATTGAACTGAAATTTGTAGTAGCACCCGTCGTTCCAGTAGAGAATTCTACAGGTGCACCAAGACCCGCATAATTGTAAGACCACGCATAGTCGTAAGCCTTCGAGTTGGAACCGATAAAGTAAGTGAAGGAATCGTAGGTAACATCGGCACCGGCGGCGGCTGTAGTAAATGAGATTGTATTGGAATTGGTACCAGATATCGCATCGGAAGATCCACCACGATTGCCATTGTGCAGGTCAGTTCCACTAACCGAGCTGTTTTGCGCAGTGGTTAGGAACGTAGTGGTAGTACCTGCAAGAGTTCCCGTTGATGTTGCAACCGAATTTGCGCCATTGGACGTAAGATCCTCAAAATCGAAAAGCACGAGGGTTGCAGCCTGAGACATGCCCGTAAGCAGTATGCCGGCTGATAATGTTGTGAAGAGTTTGTTCATCGTAATTCTAAAGGTTTGAACGCCACGACGTGTGGCTTTTGCCAAAATACTCTACAAACACGAAAATTTCGCCATCACGTGTTTGCGTGATCCCAAAACACTCGGGAATTTCACTCAAGAAGCGTCTTGAAGTCTATTCACTCAAAGAGGAAATAGGCCTTTCCGATAAGCCTTGCTCACCGCTGCCGGGGCGTTTTGCACTTCGAGTTTCTCGTAAATGTGCCGCACATGGACATCCACCGTATTATAGCTGATCCCCAGTTTCTCGCAGATTGCCTTTTTCGGATCACCTTCTGCGATGAGGACGAGAACCTCCATTTCACGAGACGAAAGGAGAGTTTCAGGCTCCTTCAGGCGCTTCTCGGTCTTAAAGCGATTCAGGACATAGCTCGCAACGCTGGGATCCAAAGAAGCTCCCCCGTTCGAGACCATCAGGATCGCATTCTTGAGTTGATCCACAGTAGAGGATTTCAACAAGTATCCTGCCGCGCCTCTTTCGATCGCAGCTACCACATCAGCCTCGGCATCCGACTGTGTGAGAATCATCACCGGCACTTTCGGCATGTATTCCTTGAACCAAGGCAAGGAATCCAAGCCGCCCATGCCCGGTAGCTGCAGATCCAGAAGCAAAAGATCGGGAAGATCGCTTGGATTGGCATTTTGAATCTTTCGGAGGGCGATCTCTGCAGTGCCGAACTCTGCCTGCAATTCCATACCCGGATCACGGGTCAGCGCGAGCTTGATGACCTCGCGGTAATCCCGGCTATCTTCCACAAGCATGACTCGAATGGGCTTCTTCATATTGCTTCTCTCATATTTTGATTCCGAATTTTCTCAGGCTAAGTGTCAACGATACCGTTAAACCACCATCTTCCGGATGTAAAATTTGCGTTTTCGCTCCGAGAAATCGCGCCCTTCGCGCCAATGATGCAGCAAGCGCGCCTTCGTAGCCTTCACCATTGTCAGAAACTTCAAGCAAGACGTTGTGAGACGTGGCTTCTAGGCGGGTGACAACTCGTGACGCGCCGGAGTGACGGATGACATTCACCAGGCACTCTTTGTAGAAAAGGTAGAGGTCGATCTTCGTCCGGCGCTTCAATCCAGCCAGAACCTCCTCACCTTCAATGCTCATTTCATGCTCCAGATCGCATAGCAGGCGTTCGGCATCGCGCCGAATTTCAGCGACCAGATCATCACATACGCCTTCTGCCAAAACCATGTGAGCACAATTCCGTGCCGCCTTACCGGTTCTTTCCGTCAGTGAGCGAATACGATCCATGGTATCCTCAAGCTGCTCCTTGTGGTCGAACGAATCTTTAGCCAAATCTCCGAGCATGCCGATCGCGTGGAGATTCGCCCCCAGCTCATCATGGAGGTTTGCCGCGATGCGGGTGCGTATTTTTGCCTCGTTTTTTTTCTGCAAAACCCGACTCAGAAGAAACAGGGCAACCATCATCGCCAGCAGCAGAAAAACCGCACGGATGCTCCACCTGAGAATACGTGCCTGGCTCTCATAACGCTCCGCAAGCTTCACCTCTAAACCTTCCAGCTCCACCTCCAGATCTTGTCGGCGGGCGAGCTGATTCATCCAGGTGCGCAAACTAAGAATTTCTCCGAACGCATTGTATCCATCGGTCAGCAGTTTCGGTGGGCGACCTTTCTTGAATTCATCGGGTATCCAGGCGTTTTTTCCCTTCGCAATATTTACGCCCCCATCCAGCAGTTCAATTTCAGCAAACCCGATCCTCGAAATTTCCATGGTGACGCCAATCGATGGATTTGGCTCCACATCCTCGATCTTCACATAGCGGCAGGTCACCTCAGGAAACTCCCATTCCATGAGAGGCCCAATGTCGTAAAGCGTCGACCATTCGAAATCGATCAACACCCGCGCATCCGAGAAATCCCGCTTATCAGCACCTAAAACCCGGAACCGCCGGGGGATACCCAAATCCCCCGCGTAGGACTGGGGGACGGTGTTCTGTTGCTCAACCGCATGGAGGCGAATTCCTGAAAATCCCTTGGCAGCTCCTAGGTCGATGAACAGATTCGGATGCTGCCCGATGATGCTCAGGAACGCCTGCTTACCCTCGTCTCCTGCTGCATCCATAGCGAAAGGCACCGTCTCATCGACCAGGAAACGCGGTTCAAACGGGCTTGTTACATAGTCGGGGTGGCCAGAGCTGCTCACAGGTTTGCGAAGCGCCACGTTCCTTTCTCCGCTGAAAACGAACACCTCCGCCAGATTGAGCAGATACTTTTTCACCTCGATGAGCTGCGAAAGTTCCGTGGTCTCTATCCGCACCCAAGATGCCCAAGTTTCCGGGAAACTCACGACAACCGGTGCGATGCCGGGCTTGAACCCACCCTTCCGCGAATACTCACCTACCAGCCTCCCTTCCTTATCGTTTTCACCGCCCACCAGCACCCGGAAGCCTGTTGGGAAAGCATCCGGCAATGCGTCATCAACACCCACGCCCCGCCACAACATCGGCACGAGGACGACTTGATCGATGAGTTCCTGTTTCTCCAGATCGATCTCGATCCATATCGGATCATCCGCATTTTCTACCGCATGCGAACGAAAACCCACCGCGCCCATCCCTCCCCGCAGGCTCAAATTCGCAAGCGTATCGAGCTCAGCAAGGATCATGTCGCGTCGATTCTCTAGCTCCGAAATCGATGGCTCCCCTGCATTTGCGAATACAGCAAGAATCCAGAGAAACAAAAACACCTTCAGGAACTTCCGGAATACCATTTGAGCAGTTAAATTGGCGAAATGGCCAGAGTTAGCTTTCCCTAGACCAAGGCGCGCCGAGGGAGGAGTGCTAGCACTCTGACCGAGAAGCAACGCTGGAATTGGGGAAGATGGCCTGGCTTTTATCCTCTCGCGTAGCGCATTGATTCTGACCCAAAACAAAAACCATTCCGCTGAGTTAACTGGGAAAATGGTATAATGTGTCATTGGAGAAACTGGGCATGGGTTACGATCTTCAAACGCAATCACCAAAGCTCCAGAAGAAAATCCCGGTGACGATCATGGTAAGCCCAAAGTTTCTCTGGCTTCCTCGGAAACCAGAGAGCAGGAAATTCAAGCCTAGCGACGGCGGCGAACGCAAAGGCCAATTACACCGAGACCGAGCAGAGCAAATGCGCTCGGCTCTGGGACAGCTGTGAACGAGAGAAAACCTGTATTATCGAGCGAGGCCGTGTAATTCACCGTGTCATAACCCGTGAAGCTCAGGCCAGTGACTGTGTTGGAACCACCAAATCCAGACAGCACCTCGAATGCATCTCCGTAGTCGAATCCAGCGCCCGTCACGTCAAGCGCGAAGGTGCCGCCGGTGATATCGAATGAACCCGTCCCACTGCTGACGATCTGGTCAAAGGCCGTCCCTAGGTCAAAAGCAATCGTTCCGGATATGAGCTGGAGATCCGCATTACCGCCAAGGGTGAGCGTATCTGCAATGGAACCACGCACCTCCAAGGTACCCCCAGTCACCGCAAGCAGGCTGGTATTGCCTAGCGCTTTGTCATTTTCCGCGCTCAAGGTGCCGCCGCTGATGGTGGTCGAGCTAGAGTATGAATTTGCTCCTGTGAGTGTCAGCGAACCCGCGCCGGTCTTGGTAAGTGGCATGGAGTTCGAAAATACACCCGAAATTATGCCGGTATCCGTGCCATTGGTATCGATGGTCACCGATCTTTCGGAATTCACGTTACCGGTCATATTGACTGAGCCTTTGAGCGTGACTGGCGTTTGCCGCCAGGTATCGGAGCCAGTGATATTGATCGTTCCGGTTCCAGCATCGGCCATGAACGAGTTCAGTTGGAAATATTGACCAGATTTCCCTAGGGAAATTTCCAAGTTGATCGTCCCATTGGTAGCACTCGTATCCAAAACGAGGCTGTTACCATTCGGGGAAAGCTCTTTTCCGATGTCTCCATTGAGGGTGATGGAGTTGGCCGTCAGTGTGCTGTCCGTGAATACTGAAATCCCTGAGTAAGTGGCAGTGGCTGACGCATGCTCGGTCAAATTAATACTACCGCCCTGCGTAACATCCCCGTAAAGAGCAATTTTGCCCGCAGTCGCGCTCAGATTGCCACTGCCGGTGATTCCTCCGGAGGGCAGCGTGGCGCTGCCGCCTGCGTCGAGATCGTAAACGAGTTCTGCGTTGTTGACGATCGCGCCAGATCCTAGGGAACCCGTGCTGCCGCCATCACCCACTTGGAGAGTCCCGCTGCTGATGGTGGTGATACCGGTGTAGGAGTTGTTCCCGCTCAAAATCTGCGTGCCCGCTCCGGTCTTCGTCAAAGTTCCTGAGCCACTGATCACGCCGGTATAGTCGAGACCAGATCCAGCAAAGCGGCTGTAGGTGAGATTCGCGTCATTGACGATGCTAGTGCTGGCCAAGGTGCCGTCATTACCCGTGGTGCCATCGCCCAGTACCAGCGAGCCGCCACTGATCGTGGTCGTGCCATCGTAGGTATTGGCACCGGTCAGGATCTGGGTACCAGTACCAACCTTGGTTAATGCACCACTTGTGCCGCTCAGAACCCCTGAAAAGGTGTTGGAAGAATCATTTGCGCCCACGCTGATCGTCCTGCTGGCAAAAGCCAATTCATCCCCACCTTTGAGTCCGCCGATGTTGTAGGTGCCGCCAACAACAAATTCTACCGACTGGGCGCCACTAACACCCGTGTCCAAGGTGGAGTTTTGCAGGGCATCATTGTTGTGTAGCGAGAGCCTTGAATTGTTGGCGGAGTTGGCAGTGAGCGTGTCTCCGGTGTAGGTGTTGGCAGCGAAAAATCTTACTCTTCCGGTGTTGTCGCTGCCGATGGTGACGGTTCCCCCTGTGCCCGGGGTCATGCCGGACGCATCTTGGATGGCTTCATTGAAATTCGTTACCCAACTGGCATTACCGATCTCCTCAATGGTGACTGACTTGCCGTCGGAGCCGGCAGAGCCAAGAGTAAGCGTGCCGTTGAGCGTATGATTGCCATGAGCCCTGATGGCAACTACGCCTGTGTTTCCGCTCTGAACGGTAATGTCGTTCGCGTAAGTGGTCGAGTTTGACTGTCCGAGTCGAAGGGTTGCGTCTGAGGAGCCGGAGGTATCACCGAGAAAGATATGGGAATCAGGGCTAATGCCCAAGTCGCCATTCCCACTATTACCAACATGTAGGGTGCCTTGTTTAATGACGGTATTGCCGGTGTAGTCGCTGCTCGTTCCCGAGAGAATCTGCGTACCAGTGCCGGTTTTGATCAGATCCCCGCTACCGCTGATTTTGCCGTTATAGGTGCTGGTTCCGAAGAGATTGTAGACGAGCGCCCCGTTGTTGGTGATGAGGGAGCTAGCGAGGGATCCGTCATTGCCGGTGGTGCCATCCCCGAGTTGAAGGGTGCCGCCACTGATGGTGGTGTCTCCGGTGTAGGTATTGGTACTCGTCAGTGTTAAGGATCCCGTGCCGTCCTTGGTCAGTCCACCCGCCCCGCTGATGGCCACAGTGGAAACCGCAGCGTCGCCCGCGCCTTGCACCGTGAGCAGGTTGCCACCGTTGTCGATGCCACCGCTGAAAGTGATGCTGCCAGCATCCGACTGGATGGTGCTCGCACTGCCGAGCGTCACCGCGCCAGCCCAGCTATTCGCTCCGGCGATGTTGCGCAAGGCACCCGCTGGCGAGGCCGTGAGGCCAGCCCCGTTGAGGGTGAGCGCTTCGTTTCCGATTGCGATATCTCCCGGAGTGCCGTCAAGCTGCAGAACCGCGCCGCTGGCGACGGTAGTGCCACCCGTCGTATTGCCGAGTACCGTGTTGTTATTGGCTGTGGAGAGGATGTTGAGCGTTCCGGCATTGACGGCGATACTGCCAGTGAAACTGTCCGCAGTGGTGGGAGCGAGGGTCAGTATACCGGTGCCGGTCTTGGAGATAGTCTTGGAGCCTCTGAGCCGGGCGTTGATCCTCAAGCTCCCCCCGGTGTCGATGAAAATAGCCAGGTCGTCATTCACTAAGAGGCGGGTAAAGCCAAGGACATGAGCACCGGTGCCGTTGACGGTGGTGACATTAATCTGCGCGTCATCGTCCGTAGTGGAATCGAAAGTGAGTGTCTTTACCGCAGCTTCGCTGACGGTGTAGTTAAAGCCGCTGTCGATGTTCAACGTGCCGACGGTGCGGTTGTTGTCGATTTCGACGCTCGCATCGGCGGTAATGCTATTCCCCAGCGTGGCCACTTGACCTACGCCATTGGGAAAGCCATCGCCAACGGGATTCCAGTTGGCATTCGTTTCCCAGTCACCGCCGCCAGTCTGGTTCCATGTGCCGTCGGCCGCGTGGATGGAGTTGGTAGCGAGCATTGCACTGCCGACTACGATGGTGACAGCGGGGAAAAAGGGACTGGTACGCTGGAAGGATTTTTGGGATTTCATGGGAGGTAGAGCGCTTCTTTAGCTTGAGGTATAGATAAATAGTCCCAAAATTCGTAGAAGCCGGAAAATTTATCACGAATTCACCAATACAGCCCATCACGTATTTACGTGATACCGCTCTCTCGCCTACCTACTTCCCTTTGGCTGCCCACTTCAGGTCACGGAAATGCGGTGAGGCTCCCTCCCATTTGCCTCCGAAGGTCTTTTTCCCATCGCTCTTCTTATCTCTGAGCGTTTTTTCGTCAACAAGCTGAAGCTCACGGATGCCTTCCCAGGATTCGAGATTCTCACCGGTCTCATTTTTAAAATCGGCGGGTGTGAGAGAAATTGCCTGCCAGACATCTCCTCCATCGAGTTGGACTTCTGTGAAATACCCATCCAGACCTATCGCCATTTTGTTCGGCTCTGGGGAGAGGATTTCCAGTGAAAGCGTTGCGCCTGTGGGAGCCTTCCAAAGTGGGTCGTAAATCTTGTGCGTTGCGGTCGGCCAGTCATTTGGCCTGTAGCTATACCAGCCCTTTTCCCAATCCTCACCGAAGGATTCGATCAGAAGGGATTCCTTCAACGTCGGCTTTACCTCGGCCACGGCCAGTTCCGCCGGGCTCACCATGGACATGAGCGAGGAAACATTGAACCGATCCGTGGTGTAGTCCCTGTAATAATATCCTGCTCCGGAAACGGGTTCATCGAGGGCGTAGATCACATTCGCATAGACCCAGAGCGGTTTTTCTACGGAATGCAGGGGCAGAGCGCCCGTCCAAGCATCTCCGTTTTTCACGGGTTTCACGAAGTGCCAGTAGCGCGCCTTGGTGTTTTCTCTATCATCCTTTTCACCATCTACCTGGCCTTGCTGGGTGTAGTAGATCTCGACAGCGAGGATCTCCCGCGAGGCATCGGGCGTCACTGAAAACACTGGGACACCGCTCGCTTGGGAAAGCGCTAGCTTCGTCTCTGGTGTGGCTGGAGTTTCAAAAGTTCCTTTCAGGATCTGGTCGAACCATAGCTGCGTCGCGACTTCGTATTCTGCCGTATCTTGGTGGTTATGATGCGGCGCGCAGGCGACGCGCCATTGGTCAGTCTTGATTTCGCGGACGGCGAGCTGGAGATCATTGATGCGGCCGTGGAAGTCGTTCGAGGGGCTGAGGAACATCGTTGGAGCAGTGATTCGCTCCAAATAAACCGGATCGCTGAGTGTCGCCTTGAAGAATGGATCATCATTATACCGATCACTGATACCTCCGCAGGAAGGTGCAGCGGCTTTCACGCGAGAATCGGAACCCGCAGTGAGCACCGTGAGTTTCCCGCCCATCGAGTGACCGTAAACGCCGAGTTTTTTCCCATCCACCTCAGGCTGCTGCTCTAGGAAAGTCAGTGCGCGACGCATACCGAGCGTGCAGAGGAACCAGCCGTTATTCCGCGGAGAGGCTACGGGATCGAGCGTCCACTCGGATGGCTCCGGAATACTCGGAAACTGGTTTTTTGGATTTCTCGAAGGTGCGTGATAGGCATCGAGCGCTCCCCAATCGGTGATGACCTTGTAGTCGGGATCATCGGTTTTTTCATCCCAGAAAAGCTTCACGACTTCAGGATTCACCTTGTAGTCCGGGGCATTGATGCGACCCGCCCATGAGACAGAAATCGTCGCGTAGCCGCGCTTCGCATTCGTGAGCACGGCATTGGCGTCAGCGTATTGCCCGCCGCCGTGGATCTGGACAAGGCCGGGAAGGTTTTTCGCGCCCTTGGGATAGCCGTAAACCGCAGCCATCATGGATTTCTGACCTTTGAAAATACCGATCCGATAACGCAGGACTTTCAGAACCACACCGTCTTCCTCCCATTCCTTCAGCACTTCCACATCCAGCGGCTCTGCACGTGGGTCGTACCCATCCCACAATTCCTCAAAAGTCTGCGGCGCGGCCTTTCCGTCCAAGGGTGGCAGAGTCTCTTGCGCAAGGGAGTGAGGAAACATTGCGATGGAAAGAATCGCACAGAGGCCTGAGCAGGTCGTCTTGAGGGTTTTCATAAAGTTTGTCGGCTAGAGGTTACGCAGAAATGGCAAACACCTTTGAAGCTGGTCTAGCATACCAGCAGGCGCTATCCCCCAAACTGATGATATATCCTAAAAGCCCGCTCATCATCAGTGGCCAAGATCCGCGCTAGACTGTTTTCCAGATGGAATTGCCGAAATCGTCGCGGCGGACGGAACCAAGATCAAGGAGAGAGGAGGGAGTGGATGAACATCCACGACGGACGAACAACGCAGATATTGGCTTCGTCCGCCCGAACCTCTAAATACAACGCGCAGCCAGTTTCACCGACTCGACAATCTTACATTCGATTTAGGTAAGGTCATTTGGAAAACGGTCTATGCATCGTAGAATCTGCATAAGTCACCCGACAGATCCAGGTTTCAAAACTCAACCACCTACGCAGGGAGACAAACGAAGCGAAAAGCCCGTTCCGTTAATCCTTCAACATCGCATCCGGCAAGGGTGGCACGTTTAGCACCTCTTCCGGCTCCGGTTTCCGGTTCGATGCCGTATCCGCGAAAGCATACCAGTAGGCACCGACTTGGTAGCCCATGTCGCAATCCGTTCCTGACCACACCTCCATATCCAGTTGAAGCGAACTGCCGAAGGGCATGGTATCCAGTGCGCGGCTGCGGGTCTCCACGCTAAACCCTTGAGTGTTCCGCGAGTCATCGGACTCAGGCTTACGGTTGAGCTTATTGAACTTGTTGGCAAATGGCTGGGCGTGGAAAGGATGCTCATAGAAGTCCGTGCTCCGCCCGCCCCAGGAATAGGCGTAGTAGTCCTCGGTGCCGGTTCCGAAAATCGAAGGAAAGTCCTCACCATCGACCCAGATCTTTTCATCGCCTTCACCCCACCATTGCTCGACGGGGTTCATCACGGTCAATGTATCGCCGACGTAAACGCCGCTACCCTTGAGCGTGACATAGTTCCAGTCTGAAAAGGGACGTGTCGGCACCGGATACTGTCCTCTCCAGGCTGCGTGGAAATACATGGAACGCTCGTCCCAGATCCAGTCGCCGGTTTTGACTTCCAGCTCGGCATCGACAGGCGCGCCACTGAGATTCAGCAGCGAGACCTTGCCTCCCTCTTGATAAGGCATCACCCAACGACAAGTCATCGTGCCGTCTTCCGCGACAGTGCGATACCAGCCTTGCATCGGATTCAGGCCAATCCCGGAGCCAAAGAAATCACCAATGGGGCACCAGACGGTCTCCTTCCCGTCGAACTCCATCTTGAGGATGACCTGACGTGTGACATTCGGATCGGAATAGTCGCCCAGCTTGACGGAGAGTTCCCTTACGGACGCCACACCGGCAGGAAGATCGAGGGATTTTTCTTCCTGCTTTTCCAGCTTCGCACTGAATCCCAGAGGGTCACCCGCTCCGGCAGCCGATGGGTTCAGCAAAAGTTTTCCTGTTTTCTCAGTCAGCTCTTTGGCTCCTTCAAAGTCCTCCATCGTGAAGGTTTTGATCGCTGCACTTTCATCATATTCACGGAAGGTAAATTGATAGAAAAACGGCTTCTGATCCGTCGTGACCTTGCAACTTTTTGCGTAGGGGATCGGGAAGAAACTCACCGCCGAGCGCAGCGATGGATGAGCGAACGGGTAAGGAATCAAGCCAGTGCCGTCAAAGAGACCCAACATGTTACCCTCCAGAGCAGGCTCCTCCGCACCGTCCAGATAGATACGCATGGTCACGTTCGTGTTCGGCTTCAGCTGATGGAGCCATGGCATCCAGGTGCGGACGATAGCACCGGGTGCTTTGTGATCCATCAACACCCACTCTTTTCGGCCATTGTTCTCTTCGATTCGAATGAAATTCGTGGTCTTCCCCCGCTTCGGATTGTAATCCTGATTTGTAAACCAACCCTTGGGATCATCGGGGGTTTTGGAAGCGCGATTGTAGCTGCTATGTTGCTTGAGGCGGAAGTCATTGGCAGGAAAACGCGCGACCGAATCGCGGTCCACCATCTCCTGTAACAATGAGTCGATGCTAACTGATGTTTCTGCCTGGAGCGTGAGTGCCGAAAGCACTACCAAAGCGCTGAGAGAAGAGATTATTTTCATGAGGATGGATATTAGTTATTTTTGGAAACGATGTCCGCATGGCGTACTTCAGTTTTCTTTCTGAGCTCGCCCAAGACCCCGGCATACTCTGGATTTGTGGCCAGATTGTTCTGCTCCAACGGATCGTTTACCATGTCGTAGAGTTCTTCGATCACGGGCGTATGCTCGTAATAAATAAAGTATTTGAAGCGCTCCGTCCTCACCCCTCTGGAGCGGTAGGATTTATTGGCTTTAATCCCAGCTTCATTAATCTCGGCAATGTTCTCTGGCACCTTCTTCGAGTGGAGACTGGTTATGAAGAGACTCTCAATAAAGAGCTCGTCACGCCATTGGGTCATGTCCTGGGTTTGCTGAATCACTCCTGTCAGGTCTAGACCCTGCACGCTGTCGGGAATGGCCAGCCCAGCATAGGAAAGAATAGTTGGAGCAACATCCACGGAAGAGATCAGTGCCGCCTCGCGACGCCCCCTTTTGTCTTTCGCAACCCGCCCGTCAAAAACGATGAATGGCGCCTTCACCGATTCATCGTAAAGAATCGCTTTGTCGTAGAGGCCGTGGGAACCATGGAAACGCCCGTTGTCACTAGTATAGATGATCACCGTGTTATCGAGCTCTCCCATTTCTTCGAGCTTTGCCACGAGACGCCCTACCTGGCGATCCACACTGTAACCCTGAGTGGCGAAACGCCGAACCAGTGTCTGATAGAGCTCGGGCGTGGAAGTTCTCTGCTTATGCATGGGAACCCCGCGCCAGTTATCCAGAACTTTGGGCAGTTTGGTATTCCTGCCCTCCACCCAGTTCTCGGGAACGCTAAATTCATATTCACTGAACTCCGCGAAGTCGGGCGGATACATGTCATTTGGTTTGTCGTTCTTCACCGCGTAGAAACTGACCGAAAGGCAGAAAGGTTGCTCTTTCGGCTGCATCTCGAGGAAACGAATCATCGCGTCACCCGTCTTGGGTGTTCTCTCATTGAGGGCTCTGTCTTTGCTGTAGATTGCTTCCAGCTTTTCATCCTTTGGCCATGAGTCAAAAGCTCCCCGAAAGTGCACCCCGGAGCCTGCAAAAAAGTCAAAGTATTGAGAGAGATTGGTTTCCAGGTTATAATTCATGACATTCCCCGTTCGCTCATAAGCTTCATCAGTCACCGGAAAACCGAATTTCCCAACAAAGCCGGTATAGTAACCCGCTTCTTTCAGCATAGCTGGATAGGTCTTCGCGAAATCAGCTTTGGAGAAGGTATAGTTATGGGGATGGGAAAAACCCACCTTGTGATTCGAAAGGTATCGCCCGGACATCATGGTCACTCGGCTCGGCAGACAGATCGCGACCGCATAATAAGCGTTATCAAAGACGACACTTTCTTTCGCCAGCCGGTCGATGTTTTCCGTCCGGAACTCCGGCCTGCCGTAGCAGCCGAAATTGTCCCAACGTTGATCATCCGTCATCAGAAAGACGATATTTGGCGGCTTTGATTCCGCTGCCTGCAAGGACATAGACAGGCAGGCACCGAGCAATGCAGTAAGACGAAGCAAGAAGATCATAGGAGTGAAAGGTATACGTGAGGCCGAAACCGTCAATTTTATCAGAAATTATCAACAACGGAACCGTATTGCAAAAACCGCCAACCTGAGAAACCATCTCCACCCGATGAATGACCAAGAACGCCCCTTCTCCAGCCAGATGCTCGACGGCCCAGACCGCGCCCCAAGCCGCGCCATGCTCTACGCCGTTGGATTTGAAAAAGACGATTTCGCCAAACCACAGATCGGCGTCGCCTCCACATGGAGCCAGGTCACACCCTGCAACGTCCATATCGACAAGCTCGCCATCGAATCCTCCAAAGGCGTCGATGCCGCAGGCGGAAAAGGCATCATTTTCAACACCATCACCATCTCGGACGGCATCTCCATGGGCACCGAGGGCATGAAATACTCTCTCGTTTCCCGCGAAGTCATCGCAGACTCCATCGAGACCGTTGTCGGCTGCGAAGGCATGGACGGCTTCGTCGCCATCGGCGGCTGTGACAAAAACATGCCTGCCTGCGTCATGACCATGGGTCGCATGAACCGCCCCGCCGTCTTCGTCTATGGCGGCACCATCCTTCCCGGCTGCGGAAAAATCAAAGGCGAGGACAAAGACCTCGATATCGTTTCCGTCTTCGAAGCCGTCGGCAAACACGCCAACGGTGAATTCACCGATGAAGAACTCGATCACGTTGAGTCCTGCGCCATCCCCGGCCCCGGCTCCTGCGGCGGGATGTACACTGCCAACACCATGGCCAGCGCCATCGAAGCACTCGGCATGTCCCTCCCGAACAGCTCCGCCCAAGCCGCCATTTCCGATGACAAGATGCGCGACTGCTTCGACGCCGGCGCTGCTGTGCTCAACCTCATCAAGCTCGGCATCAAGCCGCGCGACATCATGACGAAAGAGGCTTTTGAAAACGCCATCACCGTCCTCATCGCACTCGGCGGCTCCACTAACGCCACCCTCCACATCCCCGCCATGGCACACGCCGCCGGAGTGGACATCACCCTCGACGACTTCGAACGTATCGGGAAAAAGACACCCGTCCTCGCCGATCTCAAGCCATCCGGCAAATACGCCATGGCAGACCTCGTTAACATCGGCGGTACCGTCCCGCTCATGAGAATGCTCCTCGAAGCCGGTCTCCTCCACGGAGATTGCATGACCGTCACCGGACGCACCATGCGGGAAAACCTCGAGAAATCCACCATCCACTACCCCGCTGATCAGGACATCATCCGCCCTGTCGATCAGCCGCTCAAGAAAGACAGCCACCTCCGCATCCTCTACGGAAACCTCGCCGAAGGCGGTGCCGTTGCCAAAATCTCCGGGAAAGAAGGCGAAACCTTCAAAGGCACAGCCCGCGTCTACAACTCCGAGCCGGAAGCCATGGAGGCCATCCTCGCGAAGAAGATCGAGAAAGGAAACATCATCGTCATCCGCTACGAAGGCCCCAAAGGCGGCCCCGGCATGCGCGAAATGCTTGGCCCCACCTCCGCCGTCATGGGCATGGGTCTCGGCAAAGACGTCGCCCTCATCACAGATGGTCGCTTCTCCGGCGGTAGCCACGGATTCGTCGTCGGCCACATCACTCCAGAGGCCTTCGAAGGCGGCACCATCGGCATCCTCGAAGAAGGCGATGAAATCGAAATCAACGCCGTCGAGAACCGCATCAGCGTGAACCTCTCCGACGAAGAAATCGCCGCCCGCAAAGCCAAATGGCAACAACCAGAACCCCGTTACAAATACGGCGTCCTAGCGAAATACGCGAAGCTCGTTACGAGTGCGAGCGAAGGCGCTGTAACGGATAAAAATCTGTAAGGAGCAGGGACACTCCTGTCCCTTCCAACGCTCTTACTCCTGTTCCAATTTCTGAATGAGCTATTGCGTCATCAAAGCCGATCTAACGCTCTGCCGTGACGCTTGGCTCGACTCAAATACACTCGCCGAATGGTTAGCCGAAGCTGCTAGTATTCGTGGTTCGGACTTCATCCTCACCTCGCGCCTTCCTAACATCTCCGGTCGGCATCGTATCGTAAAACAAGATGATCACCGCTTGGAGTTCGACTGGTTTGTCGATGGCTGCGAAACAAAGCTAACCATCGACTTCCAGAATAGCGACGGCCAGACCCGAGTCGAAGTCAGGCACGAATTCCCTGACCCGATTCCGATTGGCTTGAATTTCCCCGGTGGAAAACACTACGGTGACCAAGTTTGGGATCACGCGCTCTATCAACTCAAATCTCTACTGGAGACAGGCAAGAAGTCGATGACCCTTCCATGGCCTGACAACGCACATCAGATAGAGCATGAAATTACCATTCATGCTCCTGCCTCAAAAATATGGGAGTTCTTGGTAGATGCTAATCAGCTAAAGAGGCTAAACTTGGGTGGCACGGAGCCAATCGTTGAACCCGGAGTCGGCGGACGATATTCTTTCGGATGGATTGAAGAAGAGAGTCAACAGGTAGACGGGCCGGGTCACATCACCGAATGGGTTGAACATAAAAAGCTCTCTCACACATGGTATGGAGGTAGGGATTCCGTGATCAGCTACGATTTCCATGAACTGAATGAAGGTGTCACGCTATTGCGATTCAAACACACCGGCTTGATCTTTTCATATGCGGAAACCTGGTCATACAAGTTGGGCTGGGCGGATCACCTGCTACAGATGAAAAGCCTATTGGAAGAAGAATAACTAGCGACTCTCCCTCAAAGCCTTCCTCCTCAGCACTTCTTTGACGGCTGCATGACAATCAATCAGTCCGTGGCCGGTCTCATCATCCACTCCCTCTGGCCCCACGTCTCTGGCTGTGGAAGTGATGATCTCTTGCAAGTCCCACGGCAGTAGATCCGGATCCGCTGAGAGCATGAGCGCGATCGCCCCACAGAACATCGGCCCCGCGTAAGAATTCCCGTTCAAAAGATCCGGAACCACTTTTCCATTCGGAAGGAGACATGGCACCTTCATGTTAAAAGCGCAGACCTCTGGTTTCTGCACGACACCATCCTTGTAGTGCTCCGTATTCCACTCCACTGGCCCCACGCACGAAAACGGTGTCTTACTCAGATCTTTCTGCACACCTGCCGCTGCGAACACAGCCGCCGGAATGTTCTGCGGTATCTCCATACGGAAAGGAAACTCATTTTGCTGCCTGACATTCCCGGCACCGGAAACGAAATACAAGCCACAGAAGGATCCGTGCTCCATCACTTTCCTCCAGTGCGACTGATACTCGCCATAGTTCGATCGGGTGAAACTCATGCTGTAGGTATCCGCTCCCTGCTCGATCGCCCACTCCACTGATCTCTCGATCCCACCTTGATTAATCACTCCCGCCCACCTGCTCAGCGGAGCGACTCCAAACTGCGGCGCACCACCTTCCGCGTCGCCCGCTCCGCTCACGATGTTCGCACAACTCGTCCCGTGTAGCACCCTCCGGTCTTTTGGGTCTCCCGAAAACTTACTCGTGAATAGCTCCCCAGAACCACGGTCGAAATCATAACCATGCACATCATCAATGTACCCATTTCCATCGTCATCGATCCCATTCGAAGCGACCTCATTGGGATTTTTATAAATGCTGTGGGCAAGAAAATCAGACACGATGAAATTTTTGTCATGAATCACATTTAGCGTCCCCTCACCCGCCACTCCGAAATCCTTCCATACCTGATCCGCCTTCAGCTTCTTGATATACCACGGCAAGTTCTCGAACGCAGGCTCCTCAATAGGTGGCAGATCCTTCACAGGCCGCGCGCCCTGCGCTGCTGCCACAGGACGATTCTCAACCGGGCGGAGGAAAATCTTCCTAACTCCCGGCAGCTTTTCCAGCTCCTCCACATTCTCCTTTGCAACCGTGCAACTGAAGCCGTTCACGATCCAATGACGCTCCACATCTCTCACGACTCCCCCATTTATCAGATCCGTAAAAGGCGCCTCCACAGCCGCCCATGACTCCTCGGATTCTTCCTTGAGAGCTTTGATCACCGCCATCCTCAATTCTCTCCTACCAGCTTCCGAGAACTCCTCCGCCCTCCGTTCGTATCCCCCACCATCGCCAAGAAACTGTTTCTCAAACCACACGGTAGCACTAAGTGGTCTCCCATTTCCCCTATATCCCTTCGGGAGCGGAGAAACCCATACACCCTCTCCTGGCAGGCTCTCCATTTTCACCTGTGCCATTTTCTCGGCACCATTCACCTGAGATGAAAAAACAAAAACAAGGAGGGTAAAAAAGCGGGATGGTTTCATGAGGATTTTCATGCCCGAAGCCATTCATTGGACTCGGGCAATAATGGAGACACTATCGCACTTACTTCGATCAGGAATGATAAACGTCCCACCCCCCAAATGGTGAATGGTTCTTCATTTCTTTTCCAGCCGCTGGTGTAGCTCCCAAGCAGAGCGCTCGACCCAGTTGTGAGCCAGTCTCCCATCGCGGATTTCCCAGATGGCGATGCCTGTGAATTCAATGGGGCGGCCATCTGGCTCGGCACCTAATACCCCTCCGTTGCTGCCCCTGGCGATCCAGCGACTGGTGACACGCCTTCCATCCGCACTAGGAAAGATCTCAAGATTTTCCAAACGTATACCGATGGCTTTCTCCTGAAATTCGGAGACCCACTCTTTGAATTCCGCGCGTCCGCTAGTGTCATTGCCGGCACTGGTGATCGTGAAATCCTCGGTCATCAACCTGTCGATGAGATCGAGATCGTAAGGTGGATTCCAGACATTTTCCCAAAACTGAAGAACCATGTGGCTGCCGGTTGGGCCGTCTTTGATCGCGCGCACAGCATCTACGATTCGCGAAGGCTCCGCACGGCGACGGTAGTCCGCATCGGCAAAGACGTAGGTAATTATTCCGTCTTGAGAAATGACGTAGGTTCCCGGCAATGGAAGGCGATCCGCAGCATCTTTTCCACTTCGCTCCACCAATTTAAACTTCTCCTGATACCGCTTTCGTGTGTCTTCATTCAGAGGAAAGGTGAGGCCGAACTTGTCTGCCAGCGCATGATCCTTGTCGGTCAAAACCTGAAAGCCCAAGCCATGTTCTTTCACTGAGCCCGCTATGGCATCGGGCAGCTCTGGAGTGAGAGCAACCAGCGTTGCACCCAGCGCATCTATCTCATCATTCTTCTCAGCCAGAGCCGCGAGAGCGATATTGCAATACGGACACCAGCCTCCGCGATACCAAGTAAGAACGACAGGCCCCTTCTCCAAAAGAGTAGAGAGACGCACATCCTTCCCTTCATGATTCTTCAATTTGAAATCCGGCGCCTTATCTCCCACTTTCAATACACGTTCATAGATCCCCGAAACCTCCAACTCACGCAATGCCCTGTTCTGGCTCTCGATCAACTCCGCCGGAGCACGCTCCGCAAATGCATTTTTCCTAGCATCTAGTTCTTCCTGAAGAGTCTCGGCGGTCAGCAGGCTCGGAACAAAAGCGGTTAGAAAAACGAGTAGCAAGGATCTCATAGCGGACATGTGGGAACTTTATCCGGCTTTACGGAAACGCAAGCCCCTCATCTACCGCATCGGCTTGCCCGATGCTTTGGACTGCTGGGATCATTCCCAGCTTTTTAGGAAGGGCTCGCCACTATCCTAGCTGTGGAGATAGATCCATCTCACTGGGAAAGCTGCGGATCACCGCAGCAGTCCAGAGCCTGCGGCGTTTTTGATCGCTGCCATAGCAAAATCAATCTCGCCGTTCGTGACAGAGAGCGGTGGCATGAAGACCACGGTATCGAGGATATTCCGCGTAATCAGTCCATAGTCTCTAGCCTTCGCGGTAATCTTCTCCCCAAGGGCGCTCTCGAACTCGATACCAGCGACCAGACCGCACTGACGAATCTCCGAAATGGTGGAGACTTCCGATTTTAACTGCTCCAACGCCATCATGAGATGGGAAATTTTTTCAGGCAAATGCCGAAAAACCTCATCGACCTCGAAAATTTTCATCGAAGCCAGCGCAGCAGCGCAGCCAATCGGATTCGCCGTATAACTATGCCCGTAGTAGAAAGCATTTCCTTTCCCGCCGAGAAACGAATCGTAAATATCGCCAGTGGTGAGTGTCGCTGCGAGAGGAACAGTGCCGCCTGTGAGCCCTTTGGCCACACAGAGAAAATCCGGAATCACGTTTTCCTTCTGACAAGCGAACATCGTGCCCGTGCGCCCGAAGCCAGTCATGACCTCATCAAGAATAAGATGTATTCCGTTTTCCGATGACCAAACACGCAACTGCTTGAGCATTCCCTTTGGCCATGGACGCATCTCGTTCACGCCTTGGATAAGCGGCTCAATGACTACTGCCGTCACCGTAGACGTATCAATTGAAACCAGATCTTCCATCGACGAGAGAAATTCTGTTTCGAATCCAAGCGACTGAAACCGCGAGAAGAAGCGATTCACACCGCCTAACGAAGCCGCACCCAACGTATCTCCATGGTAGGCATTATCGAAAGCAAGGAAACGTGTGCGTTTTTCCTCACCCGTCTGCATACGCGATTGGAGTGACATCTTCAGAGCCGCCTCGACAGCTGTGGAGCCGTTGTCGGAAAAGAAAACGCGCTCCAATGTATTTTCCGGGAAATACGAAACCAGTTTCTCCGCAAGCTCCGAGGCAAGCGGATGACCTAGCCCGAGGTATGAAGAGTGATCCAGTGTCGCCGCTTGTTTCGCGATAGCCTCTGCGATCTCCGGGCGACAGTGACCATGGATGTTTGTCCAGATGGAAGAGTTCCCATCTAGGTATTTTTTCCCGTTGGAATCATAAAGCCACACACCCTCCGCCTTGACGACCATCAGCGGATCGTGATCCGGCGCACACCATTCATCCTGTGGAGTAAACGGATGCCAGCAATGGGCTTTATCTGAGGCGATGGGATCCAGCACACGCTGCTTTTAAAGCCCAGAGGCCAAACTTCAATGGCGATGTGACCCTCGGTTTACCCGATGCCCTAGGTTGGCTGTAATCATCCACTGCTCTTTGGGTATATACCGCTCCCGACAGAGGATTCACCTCCCTCATGAGTCTCATTAACAAAATGAACTGCCGGAATCTGAGAAAACACAAGGGATTGGTTGACCACGAGGCTGTACGGGGGATAAAACCCGCGCGGTTTTCCACAGCGACTCCCATGAACATTCACGAATACCAAGCCAAGGAGCTTTTCGACCGTTTCCAAGTCCCCAGCCCTAAGGGCAAAGTCGCCGGTTCGCCGGAAGAGGCAGCAGCCGCCGCGAAGGAATTCGAGGGTGCCAAGCTCGTCATCAAAGCGCAGGTTCACGCAGGTGGCCGCGGAAAAGGACATTTCAAAAACGGCTTCCAAGGCGGAGTTCACCTCATCGAAAGCCCTGAACAAGCCTCCGAGTATGCAGGAAAAATGCTCAACGAAACCCTCGTCACCATCCAGACAGGCGATGCAGGCCGACTCGTCCGCAAGGTCATGATCGCCGAGGCTGTGGACATCACTCACGAATATTACCTCGCCATCCTCATGGATCGAGACACCTGCGCTCCAGTCATCGTCGCCTCCACAGAAGGTGGAATGAGCATCGAAGACGTCGCTCACGACACTCCTGAGAAAATTTTCCGGCAGGTCGTCCACCCACTCCTCGGCCTCCAAGGATACGAAATCCGCAAGATTTCTGCTGAACTCGGTCTCTCCGGAGACATCGCCAAGCAATTCGGCAAGACCCTCAAGAACCTCTACAAGCTCTTCATCGACTGCGATTGCTCGATGCTTGAGATCAACCCGCTCGTCACAACTCCAGACGGCCGCGTGCTCGCCCTCGACGCGAAATTCGGTTTCGACGACAACGCCCTCTACCGCCACCCGGACATCGTCGCCATGCGTGATACCGATGAAGAAGATCCACGCGAAGTCGCCGCTTCCGAATACGACCTCAACTACATCGGCCTCGACGGAAACATCGCCTGCCTCGTCAACGGAGCCGGCCTCGCCATGGCTACCATGGACATCATCAAGCACTACGGCGGTGAGCCAGCCAACTTCCTCGACGTAGGCGGCGGAGCCTCCAAAGAACAGGTCGCAGCAGCGTTCAAGATCATCCTCGGTGATTCAAACGTGAAAGGCATTCTGATCAACATCTTCGGCGGTATCATGGACTGCAACGTCATCGCCGAAGGCGTCGTCGCAGCAGCCAAGGAAACCGGCCTCCCCATACCGCTCGTTGTCCGCCTCGAAGGCAACAACGTCGAAGCAGGCAAAGCCACCCTCGCCGCTTCGGGCATCAACATCGTCGCCGCAGACGACATGGCAGACGGCGCCCAGAAGATCGTCAAAGCAGTCGGATAATCCCCACTTTCAAGAACACTTAGAAAACTTTTCCCATGGCCATCCTCATTGACGAAAACACCAAGATCCTCGTGCAGGGCATTACCGGCAGCTTCGGCGGCCGTCACGCACAGCTTTCCCTCGATTACGGCACACAGCTCGTTGCTGGTGTCACTCCAGGCAAAGGCGGACAGAAATTTTCCGACACCGTGCCGATCTTCGACACTGTCTCCCAAGCCGTGAACGAAACCGGAGCTTCCGCTTCCGCAATCTTCGTCCCGCCTCCGTTCGCAGCCGATGCTATCCTTGAAGCAATGGATGCAGGCGTAGAGCTCATCGTTGCCATCACCGAAGGCATCCCTGTCATGGACATGATGAAGGTGAAAGAAGCCCTCAAAGGCTCCAAATCCCGTCTCGTTGGCCCCAACTGCCCTGGCATCGTTACTCCCGGTCGCGGAGAGAAAAGCCACGGTGGCTGCCGCATCGGCATCGCCCCCGGCTACATTCACAAGCGCGGCAACGTCGGCGTCGTCTCACGCTCCGGCACACTCACTTACGAAGCAGTTTTCCAGCTCACGCAAATGGGCTACGGCCAAAGCACCTGCGTCGGTATCGGCGGTGACCCAATCAACGGCACCAATCACCTCGACGTTTTGAAAATGTTCAACGACGACGACGAAACCGAAGCCATCATCATGATCGGTGAAATCGGCGGCAACGCCGAGGCCGAAGCCGCACGTTGGGCAAAGGACAACTGCAAGAAGCCAATCGCTGGCTTCATCGCCGGAGCCACCGCACCTCCGGGACGCCGCATGGGTCACGCAGGAGCCATCGTCGGCGGCGAAGAAGACACCGCCGAGGCCAAGAAAAAGATCCTCGCCGAGTGCGGCATCGCCGTCGCCGAAACACCAAGCACCATGGCCACCACGCTCATGGAAGCCTGGGGCAAGTAAGGCGCCGCAGGCTCTGGACTGCTGGGATACTTCCCAGCTTTCTCAGTGATGTTGATTCAAGGCAATTTTCCTTAATTACGAAGCGGCAGGATGAAGCCGAGCAAACCCCTAAGAGCTGCGAATCATCGCAGCAGTCCAAAGCATCGTAATACCGATGCAGAGATATGCTTTGCCGCTTTTCTTATTTACGAACACGCACAAGGATAGTGCATGAGTTCCGCCCCATGGCCGCATGCACCACCGCATTGGCTCTTTAATAGCGGCGCTTATTTCGTCACCGCCTCCACCTTCCACCGAGAGCAGATCTTCACTTCTCCGGAAAAACTCGATGCTGTTACAGGTCTCCTGATCGAGACTTCGGAGCGCTTTGGATGGACGCTAAGGGCATGGGCAGTCTTTTCCAATCACTACCATTTCCTCGCACAATCTCCCGACTCCGGAGGCGAAACGCTACGCGATTGGTTGAAAATTTTCCACCGTTCCGCCGCTATCGAAATCAATCGCATCGACCAAACCGAAGGCAGACGCGTATGGATGAATTTCCGAGAAAGCACCATCACCCACCAGACTTCATATCTCGCACGCTTGAAATACGTGAATGAAAATCCGGTGAAACACGGACTGGTAGATATCGCGACCGAATATCCGTGGTGCAGTGCCGCTTGGTTCGAGAAAACCGCTCCGGATAGCTTTAGAAAAAGCGTGAAGAGATTCAAAACAGACCGCCTGAAAGTGGAAGACGACTTCGAACCATAAGCGCCGCAGGCTTTGGACTGCTGGGATTCTTCCCAGCTTTCTCAGTGATGTTGATTCAAGGCAATTACTTCTATTACAAAGCGGCAGGATTTAGCGGAGCCAACCCCAAAAGCTGCGAATCATCGCAGCAGTCCAAAGCATCGGGTTACCGATGCGGGGCTAGCGATCCGCATCGCAACTCATTCCCTTTCGAAAGCAGCCAGCCAGTCCTTATAGGCCTCGACCATGCTGGCTGGCGCGGTGCCAAGCTTTTGTTTCTTCATGATCATATCCAACAGGGTGCTTGTTTTGGATTCGCTGATCACCACATATGCTGAGATCTCTATGGGACCTCGAAGCATTCGCAGGGTCACAGAGCGATCCCCGCATAGCCAGTGAGCGGCGAACTGCCTTCCTGCAAGTCCCGTAGCATCCAGTGAGGTGGTGAAAAGCCGGGGTTTGCCGAATGCCTGCTCCAGCCCTGCGATCAGCTTCTCCGCTTTTGGAAACTCACCGAGATGTGAGTTGGTGTATCCCTCTAGTTGGATTTCAACGATTCGGTCGCGGTTTTCTTTATCCCGGCCAGGGACATATTGCACCCGGTAGCACACTGGGGTGTCTTCGCGGATGATAAACATGTGATCTTTGAAATCCTCCCGGAGCGAGCTGAGCTTCCCACGCTTTGCTTCAAGGGTTTCCCTGCTCATCCCGACTTCAACATCCCAGAGGCATCCGGGTAAGAGCCAGCGGAAGGCCTGCTTTGGCAGGGGCTTAACCAGCGGGATGCCGCCGTAAGCCGTCATTTTTTCCGTCTCCCCTTTATCGCCCGTAGGCAGGCAAAGCGGCTCGAACTGAAACCGACCAGGCAGCTCGACAGGATCGTAAGGCTTCACCACGGAGCGTCTAATCACCACTGTCCCTACTGCATTACCCGACTCCACGGAAAATACCGGCCACCCGGCACCGGCACCCGGAAATGCATCCTTGTCATCAATGAATATATTAAGGTTGAGCGGCCCCATCGTGGAGTGGTAGTCCTCGCCGTTGGCCGGATTGTACATGAGGTCGCCCTCCACCTTCTTCCCCTCGGGGGATACTGCGACCAAGCGGTCTCCGGCTTTCAAGACGAACTCCGGTTCATACGCAACGGCATGCGGAAAATCGGCTCCCCCAATTATAAAAACGCTGGAGGATGGCTGCTGGTAGGTTTTCGCCTGGGCTACGTCGAAGCGCTTGCCTTCTTGAAAATCAAACAATGTGTCATTGCCCTCATCGCTGGGATTCACTGCGGTTACGATGCAAAGCGCCCCACGATGGCTTACACCGTATCCGGGAAATGATTCTCCATCACGCGTGAAAGCAGCGTAGGAAAACTCCTCTGCGGTAGCCAGAGGCAGCGCGACCAAAACAAACGCGAGAAAAACTTTCATGACTCGAATTTGACGTTCAGGCCGCCACCCGGCAATTCCAAATGGCAGTGCGTAATTTCCATTAGCCTTGAAATGCTGAGACAACTATGCGCCGCAGGCTCTGGACTGCTGGGATGATTCCCAGCTTTTTCAGTGATGTTGATCCACGGCAATCCTCCTCAGTCTAAAGCGGCAGGATTTAACGGAGCCAACCCCAAAAGCTGCGAATGATCGCAGCAGTCCAGAGCATCGGGTTACCGATGCGGGGCTACTTATCCAATCCAAACACCCGCTGCGCCAAGATCATCCCCATCATCATCAGCAGTACGAAAACCAGTGCCTCCATACGAAGGCTAGCAAGGTTCGCAATACCTGGCCCCGGACAAAATCCGCCGATGCCCCAGCCGATCCCAAAGATAGCCGAGCCGATGACCATTCTTTTGCAGACTGGATCCGCACTGAGATCTGGCAGCTTAAAATAAGCCTTTGCCGCTGCACTTCCGCGCAGGATCAACAACCCAAGCGCAAAGGTAATCACCGCGCCTCCCATCACAAAGGCCAACGCCGGATCCCAGTTACCCGCCATATCAAGAAAGCCAACCACACGACTGGGATCGGTCATTCCAGAAACCACCAATCCCACACCAAAAAGCACTCCACCGGCTGCGATCATTACACCTTTCATGATGCCGCACCTCCCGCGATTAGATTCCAGAGAAACACCGTGAGGATCCCCGCCGCCATGAATACCGCCGTGTAAATCATTGCATCCCTAGCACCCGATCCCATTCCACAAACCCCGTGTCCAGAAGTGCAGCCCCCTCCCATACGAGTCCCAAATCCCACCAGCAATCCCGCAATAGCATAGACCATCAGCGTCCTTCCCTGTGGCAATGAATACCCCTGCCAGCCGAGCCCCATTGAAAGCACAAGACCCGCACCACTGATCAAACCGATCAGAAAAATCACACGCCACGCAGTATCTCCCGAATGACACTTCAAAATCCTCCCCGCAATACCAGATATCCCCGGCACCTTTCCTGAACCCATCATCGCCAGCAGACTACCAAGCCCGATGAGTATCCCTCCGATTATTGCTCCTAGATATTCCATCATGAAATTCACTACTCCTATGTTTTAAAATCTCTCGACTGAAACGCAAGCCATCCAATCGTAAACAGCGTCACATTGAGTCCAAATAAGAAGGCGTAGCTTTCCACCAGTTTCGGCCATGATAGTTGCTGCTCCACTAGGAACACCCATGCACTCATCCTATAGGTCACAAAGTAGCTCTCATACGGCTTAAAAAACGGGAACTCCCTCAGAATCATATCCACGAAGAGTATCGTTAACGTGATAATCGTCGCCGCCGCAGGCTTGATCCTGAAGCACGAAAACATAAACGCGATCGACGACAAGGTGATCATACTCACCCCGATCCCAGCTGCCGCGAGTGCCAGCCTCCCAGCTCCCTGCCACCACTCGGGATAAATCGCGAACACCTTCATCTTCGGCTCCATGACGAAAAGGCCACCCTCCCAACCTACCGCCGCAACCGCCATCGCATAACCACTCACTCCCACGAAAAACACGAAACTGAACGTATAAATGCATACCGCCGTGTATTTCACCAAAAGCAGCCGCAGCCGACTAATCGGCCTTGCAAACACCATACGCAGGTTCCCGTCCTCGTTCTCTTTCGCCACGATATCCCCCGCAACCAGTGCGAAATAAATCGATCCCAAAATGAACATGCTCAACAGCATGATCGTGAACGTAATAGTAAGGGAACTGTAGTAGGTGGTGAACTCCAGCCCGTTACGCTCCACTTGCCTCCGAAAAACGCCCTGAGTTCTCTCCAGTTTGTAAACGAACAGGATCACAGCCTCCATTGCTAAGAACGCCCCGTATCCCATCCAGGTGCGCGGCCTTGCAAATAGCTTTTTCAACTCTCCCCTCAGCTGTTCGATAAAAACCATATTAGTTGGGGCTACCCTTTCCGTCTAAAATTTCCATGTAAACATCCTCCAGCGAACGCCGCACTTTCGCGAAGTTACGCACCTTCACACCAGCCTTCACCAAGCCCTCCACCGCCACCGACGGATCCATCCCCGTAGGAAGCGAAATTCTCCCACCTTCCAAAACTTCTCCGCTCAATTCACGAATACACGCCGCAGCAGCATCCCACCCCTCAAGCTCAGCCTCATACACCGGTTCGCCGTCGCGAAAATCCTTCACCGAACCCTCGAAGACACGTTTTCCCTGACGCAGAATCGCCACCCGATCACACATTAGCTCCACCTCAGCGAGAAGGTGAGAGTTAAAAAGCACCGTGATCCCTTTCTCCTTCCGCAGCCCTAGGATAAAATCGCGGAACCACTTGATCCCCTCCGGATCGAGCCCATCCGTCGGCTCATCAAGCAGCAGCAACTCCGGCTCCGGCAGAAGCGATTGAGCGAGCGCCAATCGCTGTCTCATTCCGTGACTATACGTGCGCACCTTCGAGCCGATACGCTTTTCCAAACCCACACGTGCAATCACTTCTTCAGCCAGCTTTGCATCGAACCCACCTGAATAACCCATGAGAATCTTCAGATTTTCCCAACCACTCATGTAATCGTAAAACGCTGGAGCCTCAAAGATCGCACCCACCTTCGCCAAAGACTTGCTGCGATTCTCCTGCACAGAAACACCATCAATCTTCACTTCGCCGCGATCCGGCGCGACCATCCCGAGGACGATCCCGAGCGACGTGCTCTTCCCCGCTCCATTGTGACCTAACAAACCATAGATCTCACCTTTCTCCAGACGGAACGAAACATCATCCAGCGCCGGCTTTCCGCCGAATTTTTTGTGCAGTCCCGTAGCTTCAAGCATGACTTTATTCTTCAATGGTGACGAACCGAACTTTATTTGAGCTACTATAGTCTGCGTAGAGGAAATTTGTCCCATTCGGATGCCAACTTTCCTTATCACTCACCAGCGGAATTCGCTCCGGCTTGTCCTCGCCGAAGAATGACATCTGACTCACCAGCCGCCCGCTCTGCGTATGGTTCCAGTTGTAGCTGCACCCGGATTCCGCGAAGTGCTCATGATCCGCCGGGCAGTGAAACACGTCCTCGCTTTCAATATAATCGATAAGAACAGTCTCCATTACAGGCGCATCTGAAGCCTTGTCCTGACGCCCGATTTCTAAGTTGGGAAGAATTCCGGAATTTTCATCCATGTAAAACTGAATCGACATCCCGATTTGCCGCAAGTTTCCAAGACAAGCACTTTGGCGACTCTTCGCGACCATGGAACGCGTAACTGGAACGGAAATACCAACTAACGCTCCGATAATCGCGATCACGATCATCAATTCAAATAGAGTAAAACCCTTCGAATGATCCATTTTCACCCTCATCTCTGACCAAATTCCCTCCCCCTCATTCCCTGCATCAGTTCGTTCATCGCCTCCATCAGCGGCGCGAGATCCAGCTTCGTATCCGCACTGGCTTTCTCGAAATACGCCTTCATGCCTTCCTGGCTGATCTTTGCGAGCAAATCCCCATCCATCTCCGCCGCACGCTCCATTTCCTCCTCGGTGCGCCCGTTGTTTATCTCTTCCAAACCCCGCTCGACGAAACGTTTCCGCTGTTCCTCCGGCATCTGATCCAAGGCCTCCATAAAACGACTCATCGTCTCCACAATCGTCAGATCCACGAAAAGCTCCTTCTCGCGCAGGCTCAGCTTCCTGAAAAATTCCTCCCCGGTGCGGCTATCCCGGTTCTTCTCACGCTCTTTGAAATCCAAGCGATTCACCATATCCGCGATACGCCGAATCTCCTTCTCACGATCCTTCGCCTCAGAGCCGCCACCCGGATTTTCCGACCAATCCTCAAGCGCCAGCTCCTTCACCTCACGATCCAGCCGCTCGGCGGTCACCTTTTTCCCAGCAGCGAAAGATCTCACCGCGAATACCACCGCCCACACCACAGCCAGCACCGCCGCTGCCTTGAAGATAACCGACCATTTCCCGTTCACACATCGAAACTAGTCCGCCTTTCCATCTGCGCAAGCGGGCTTATTGAACACCTTTCCAAAATTCGGGATTGGCCGCCACCGCCTGTTTGTCCAAAGTCCCCGCATGCTTCTACCTATCGTCCAATACGGCGATCCCGTCCTCCGCAAAAAGTGCCGCCCCGTCACGGAAACCGGCTCAAAACTCGATGAACTCATCTCAAACATGCTCGAAACCATGGAGGATGCCAGCGGCGTCGGCCTTGCTGCGCCGCAGGTAGGCATCGATCTCCAGTTGGCAGTCATCGATGTCTCACACGATCCCGAATGCATCTCTTACCTCAAAGTGAACGGTGAAGATAAAGACCTAGAGGACATTATGCCCCTAGTCTTCATTAACCCCACACTCGAATTTGGTGAGGAAAAAGACGTTGATATGGAAGGTTGCCTCAGCATCGAAGACATCCGCTACGAGGTACGCCGCCCGATGGACGTAAAAGCCACGCTGCCGCAACCAGACGGCAGCACCCTGGTGATCGAGACCGATGGGCTGCTTTCCCGCGCCCTTCAGCACGAAATTGACCACCTCAACGGGGTTCTTTTCACCGACAGACTATCTGCTGTTGGCAAAGTCAGCGTAAAAAATCGGCTTAAGCGCCTTCTCGCAGCAAGAGGCCGATAAAATTTTTTACTCAAAGGCTAATTCGAGTAGATTAAAGGAAACTTTGCAAAACTTATATCTTTACTCCTCGACATTAAGCCTATCTTAAATTTACATTCTCTTTGAGCCTATCCAGCGAACTACCCCCTTACCATGAGCAAAACACGCGGAATCTTTGAAACGTTTGCAAACCAATCGTCACCCGGCGCCACACCACCGCCATCTCCTTTTGCGGTTGCAGCAGATACCCCTGTCGCTCAACCACCTGCTCCTGCTCCCGCTTCAAGTCCGTTTTCAGTAGCGCCCGCACCTGCAGCTACACCACCACCAGCTAGGCCTGAGGCCAAGGCAATTTCACCTTTCGAAATTGTCAAAGAAGAGGCAACGGTTGCTGAACAACCAAAAGCCGTGCGCCTCCCACAGCCACGTAGATCCGACGAAAGTCCGTTTCAGATTTCAGAACCGAAGGAATTCGGCTTTGAAGCTCCTTCAGCTCCTGAAGCGCGCCAACAAACCCCCTTCGAGACCGTAAAACAGGAGGCAGCACCTCAGCAGCAAACTCCGCCACCATCACCTTTTTCACTAGCTCCGGAACAACCGACTCCTGCGCAAGCACCAGCTGAACAATATAGCCCTCCTTTCGGGGGCTGGCCACAAGCAGAGGTCGCTCCAAGCCCAGTAGCCGCAGCTCCACAAGCTGCCGCGTCTGCTCCTCACCCTCCCGTGATTGAACAACCCAAAGCTGCTGCTGCACCAGAGCCTACATCGGCTCCAAGTCCAACTTTTGACTCCAGTATCGAGTCTTCAGATTCTTCGACAATCAAGCAACTGGAGCTCCGTGCTATCTTCGGCGTGAACCGCGAAATGAACAAAGAAGAGATCCTCCAACGCGCTGGATCCCTCCCTGGCATCCGCGAGATCGCCCTCGTCAGCGACGAAGACGCCGCCACCGTGAACGCGCTCAAAAATGTCATTACCAACCTCGGATTTGGTGACGGCCCCATGAAACTCTACTCGGGCTCATCGCCTATCGAATTCATTCGTGAAGGACGCACCATCCTCGCCATCCAGACCGAAGGCGGCTTTGCACCAGGTGTACGTGAGACCCTCATGATCGTAGCTCGCGAGCTGTCGAAGTAATATGGAGCTCCGGTCGGAGTGCCCCTTGGGTATTTCAACCCGCTGTCTGGTAAAAAGGAATCATCTTCATCCAAGGACGCCGTTATTATCGGTGATCCATCCGCAAGCAAGCGGCTTACAAAGCCGCGCTCCTCAAAAAAAGCTCTCCGCCAGCACCTCCACTTCTCGGAACGGCAAATCCGCCAGCAAGCCGTAGTCATCGTGCCGGTAAAGCCTAGCCCGCATCGAGGCCGGACTGGACATCCCACAGAGAAAACGGGCGAGCTGCCGCGGTTTTCCAAGAGCAGCGTGCTTTTCATCCAGCAAGCTTCTGACTTCCTCCAATTCACTATCGGAGATTTTGCGAGGCTTCGATATTTTCAATTTCACCCCCGCCACTCCTCGGCAGCGGTCACAATGCCCACACGGCACCTCAAGTTTTTCGCCGAAATGCTTCAGAATAGCCGCCGTAATGCACCCGCGCCCTGACGAAAGCTTCAGCACCTGCTCAAGCCTCGCGATTCCCGTTTCCTCCCGTTCACGAAAGCCATCCGCCATTCTCCGTGAGAGTTCACTGAGATTACCTGGCTCCTTTTTCACCCGATACGCCTGCCTCCAGTTCGATTTTTTCAAAACGACGTCACCCGCCGTCTCCAGTTCTCCGATAAACTGCCTAAGTCCTTCTTTGGTGACACCAGCCTTTTCTGAAGTCTCTCCGATGCTCACAGATAGCCATTTCCACTCAGCATCGAGCTCTGCAAAAATCCCTTCCAGCAGCTTCCTCTCTTTCGCCGGCCGCCCCGCCATCACACGCTCTAGCGGTTGCATCAGCTTGATCCGATAAACATCGAAGAAACTCCCCTTCGGTTCCACCACTCCCTCCATTTCGAGATAAGCAAAAACCGTCGAAACCACCGTCTGACGTATGTCACAAGTCGTCGAAAGATCGTACAGCGAGACATCAAACTTCACTCCCAACCGCAGCACCCGCTCCAGCAAATTCCGTAAAGCCACCTCACCGGGTGTGTCTGAGAAAATAAAATTCTCCAGAACCGTCCGATCTTCTGCACAAGCCAGCCACTCGCAAACCGCAGGCGCCCCATCACGCCCCGCACGCCCGATTTCCTGCGTATATCCTTCAAGGCTTTTTGGCATGTTGTAATGAATCACCGTGCGAATATTCGCCTTATCCACACCCATGCCGAAGGCGATCGTCGCCACTACCACATCCACCTCGCCTCCCATAAAATCCTCCTGAATTTCCCGCCTCAGCTCGCTCCTCAAGCCCGCATGATACGCCATCACAGAAACTTTTTTCCCGGCGAGAAACGTCGCCACTTCCTCCGCCGTTTCCTGCCTCGTCACATACACCACCGCTGGCTTTCCATGCTCTGAAATACGCTCCAAAAGCAGTCCCTTCCGCTCATCTGCAGAACAAGGAGTCACCCGAAGATCTAAGTTTTCCCGATGGAAGCTCAGCTTCACTACATCCACCTTCCTAATACCAAACTGCCTCCGAATATCTGCTTCCACCTTCGGTGTCGCCGTCGCCGTGAGCGCTAGGATTCGCTTCACTTTCAAGCGCTTGAAAAATTTCCCGAGCTTCAAGTAGTCCGGCCGAAAATTATGCCCCCATTCAGAAATACAATGCGCCTCATCCACCGCAATCAACGACAGCTCCACCCCTTTGAGCATTTTCAGAAATTCCCCATTCCCGAGTTTCTCTGGAGAAACATACAGTAACTTCAGCCTGCCACTGCACAGCGCCGAGACGGTCTCACGATATTCGTCTGCCGTGAGGGTCGAGTCCAGTCGCGCCGCCGCCACACCCTTTGCTACCAGCCCATCCACCTGATCTTTCATTAGCGCTAGCAACGGTGAAACCACCAACGCCGTGCCTTCGAGAAGCAGCGCAGGCAGTTGGTAACAAAGGGATTTTCCACCCCCTGTCGGGAAAATCGCTAACGCCGACCTCCCCTCCATCAGGATATTTACCACATCCTCCTGCCCAGAGCGCATCTCACTGAAACCAAAAACCCTTTCCAACGTATCCTTCACCAGCACCTTCCTATCACCCATACGAGCCCATGGAAAATCCTTCCCGTCATCTTTCCGCAAGGCCACCCTTCGGATGAACGTATTCATAACGCCATGAAAAAAATCCTCCTCCTCAGCCTACTGTCCATCCTCCCTGTTTGCGCGCAGGAACCCGCCGGTCTCGAAAAAGTCGCCAGAGAGATGACTGACGCCGCTAACGCCTTCCTCGCCTCTCTTGACGAAGATGAGGCGAAAAAAGCACGTTTCCCCTTCACTCCGGATGAGCGCGAAAATTGGAACTTTGTCCCGACCAAACGAAACGGAATCCCTCTCGAAGCACTCTCCGAGGAACAAATCGACCTCACTCGCAAGCTCCTCAAAACAACCCTCAGCGATCCCGGCCTAACCAAAGTCGATGCCATCATCGCTCTCGAAGCCTTCCTCGGAGAAATTGAAAAACGCCCCGAGCTACGCAACCACAAAGCCTACTTCACCTCCATTTTCGGCGAACCCTCCGCTACAGGCACCTGGGGCTGGCGCTTCGAAGGGCACCACCTTTCGCTCAACTACACCATCATCGATGGCAAACCCGCCTCCCTCACCCCCTCCTTCTTTGCCGCCAATCCCGCCGAGGTAAAAGCCGACCACGCAATGAATGGCACACGCCCCCTCGCTGCCGAAGAAGACCTTGGCCGCGCGCTGGCCGCCACACTCGAGGAAAGCGGAAAAGCCGTCGTTTTCACCGAAAAGCCACCCAAAGATATCCTCACAGGTTCCAAGCGAAACATTGACCAGCTCGATCCCGTTGGCGTTCCCGCCACGGAAATGACTCCCGCCCAACAACAAGCCCTGCTCACCCTCATCGCCGAGTATGCCGAACGCCACCGCAAGGAACTTTCGGATGCCACCATGGAAAAAATCAAAGCCGACCTAGAAAATCTCCACTTCGCCTGGGCTGGCAGCCTCGATCGCGGGAGGCCATTCTACTACCGCATCCAAGCCACTACATTTTTAGTAGAAGTCGCCAACGTCCAGAACAAGGGCAACCACATCCACGCCGTCTGGCGCGATACTGAAAACGACTTCGGTAACGACATCCTATCCGATCACATTCATCAAGATCACTGAACCCATCTTTCCTTCCATGATAATTCTAAGAGAGATTGGCACATTGTCCCTAGCCCTTTGTCTAGCCTCATGCGGAGGCTCCGGATGCCAAAGCACATCGCCGATTCTCCCCCCTCCCAAGGCACCACCAGCGATTTTCCAAAGCTACGACGCGGAGCGCAACGCGAAGATGGCAACCGGCTGGACGCAGGGCATCGACATGTCGGGTGTGTCTTTCAACCACGCGCGCACCGTAACCCTGATCACCCCTCGCCATGTTATCATGGCAAAACATTACTTCAGGCCTGCTGCGATTCCCGTCGTTTTTCACGATCGCTCCGGCAAGCGCATCCAGCGGAAAATCGTCGGCTTCGAGGCAGGCATAAGCGATGTCATGGTCGGCTTGTTAGACGAGCCCGTGCCATCGAACTACCATAGTTATGCCTTACCTTCCACTGACACATCCCCATCCGACCTCATCGATGAGCCAGTAATCGTCAGCGACCAAGATCGAAACCTCTTCATCCATCTCGTCGCCACTATCAAAGGCGGAACCATCGCTTTCAAACATGACAGAAGCGAGCGTCATGGCTGGTCAAAAAATCTCATCGTAGGCGATAGCGGAAACCCTTCCTTCTTCATTAACGGCAACGAACTCGTGCTCATAGAAACCCACTACACCGGCGGCCCCGGCTCAGGCCCCTACTTCGGCGATTCAGCCGTCCAACAAAGCGTGGAAAAAGCCGTACAAAAACTCGACCCCTCTTACCGCATTCGCACAGTTACGATCCGGTGAAGCACAAGGATGAGTTATTCTCGCACCCGGCAAGGAGGCAACTCGGCGCGTATTTCTGACCAAGGCTCATGACTAGAGACGTCCTGCGGATCCACAACTTCAGCTAGATCAGCCGACAGATTTGCTGGAGACAGAATTGCCAGAAAAACAAGCGGCTCATCGTGAGGATTGTATGTCGCATGAACCATTCCAGCAGGGATGTGCGCGGTATCACCGGGCTTGAGAATACGATGTTCACGATCAACCCATTGCTCAGCCTGCCCCGAAATGACGTAGATGACCTCCTCCCGATGTGGATGGATATGAAAAGGGTGACAATGAAAGGCCGGCATCGTAGCGCGAACCACCAAGAGCTTATCCGCGGCAACAATATCTGGCCGGCATAGCCATTCCATATCACACCAAGCATTCGCTTCACGGATTGCATCCTGTGTTTGGACAAAACGGAGATCGGGAATATCGGACATGCTATTGAGTGAGTTTTAGGAGCTTAGCTTTAGCTCCCGCATTGCCCAGACCTCTTTTGGTAATAGCAGATCATTCAAGAAGGATTAGCATTGGAAAGAACTTGGTCTAAACTTCAGCACAATGCGATCGCAAGACCCCGAGTACAAACTGGACTTCTTATCCGATCCACCACCTGCACTCGCGCCTGACTTCTGGGAATATGAACCCGGTAAACTCCTAGCCTGGAACGAATACGGCGACCCGCAAGGCGACCCAGTCTTCTACTACCACGGCTGGCCTTCCTCTCGCCTCCAAGCACGCCTCGCCCACCATCTTGCAATAGAGAGAAAGCTCCGCCTCATCGCCATGGATCGACCCGGAATGGGGAAATCCACCCTCATTCCGAATCGCCACCTCAACGATTGGCCAGCTCTGATGGAGCGCTTCGCCGACCACCTCGGCATCACGAAGTTTGGCCAACTCGGCGTCTCCGGAGGAGGCCCCTACGTCCTCGCCTGCGCCGCAAAAATCCCCCATCGCCTCATCGCTTCCACCGTTCTAGCAGGTATGGTTCCCATCCCCCTCACTACCCTCGGCACTGGCGGTCTCCACCCACTCTACCGTGCCATGATCCCATTCCGAAAATCTCCTGCGGCCATCTTCACCGGCCTCTTCGGCATCGCCTCCGCGGCTACGCGCACCAGCCCTCACAAGCTCCCCATTTCGCTTATGATCCGCTCCCTTGCAGAGCAAGACCGTATCCTCCTCCACCACAGCTCCGACGTTTGGGAAGTCGCTACTACAAGCTTCTCAGAAGGCGTTTCCTCAGGTGGAAAAGGCATCATGACCGATGCCGAAATCTACTTTCAGACCCCCGATTTTTCCCCTTCAGAAATCACCCATCCCATCCACTATTGGCATGGCGGCGACGACAAAAATATCCCTCAAAATCTCGTCGAAGACCTCACAAAATCCATGCCGCAAGCAAACTTAGAAATCGCCCCAGAACTCGGCCATTTCTCCCTCGCCATACATCGCGCTCCACAGGCACTGGATTATCTTAGAAAACGCGCTGATACTCCTTCACATGCCTGAGGAAACACAAACCGATCCACCCGAGGAAACTTGGGCAGGCGTGGGCACATATTCCACCCTCGACGACGCCTACGATCACGCCCTCGTAGCCCTCGCGATGGGTGAGTCGATCCGTGTCGAACACGGAGAACAACCCGGCGAATTCGATCTCCAGGCAGTGCCAGAATCCATACCTAAGATCACCAGCGAGATCGAACAATACACCGAGGAAGCACACATCCCGCTCAATCCTCGCATACTCCCTTCAGACTGGGGACGCTACCCCGCCGGAATTTTCCAACTCTTCATCTGGGTCGCCACCCTCATTTTCGTTTTTTCAAAACAGCAGGAAAACCCCTCGATCAACGAAAAATTCGCCTCCTCCAGCATCGCCCTCATCAGCCAAGGCGACTGGTGGCGACCCTTCACCGCCCTCTTCCTCCACGGAGACGCCGCTCACATCATTGGTAATATCGGAACAGGTGCCGTCTTCGGCATGCTTGTCTCCAAATCCATCGGCCCATGGAAAGGCTGGGCGCTCATCCTCCTCGCCGGCACCGCCGGAAACGTCATCACCTCACTCGTCACCTACCCACAGAGTTTCGTCTCGCTCGGCGCATCCACCGCAATCTTCGGCGCACTCGGCATACTCTCCGGCACCGGCCTCGTGGAAAATTTCCGCGAAAAAATCGCCTACCCATGGATCCGAACCCTAGCACCCGTCATCGCAGGTTTCATCCTCCTCGGCTGGCTAGGCAGCGCCGCCCCCGGCTCAAACACGGATGTCTTCGGCCACGTCTTCGGTTTCTGCGCCGGAATCCTCGCTGGAGCAGCCTGCCGCTACTTCGACAAGTCTCCCGGAGAGCCAATCGAAGCGTTGCACCACTCCTGAAATAAGGCACTGTATCCACGTGGCCACCGCAGTTCATAGACCCGCTGGTGATGAGGCACGCCTCTGGGCGTTCGCCCTCTGCATCTCCGTGTTGCTGAATGCCGCCTTCCTCGCATGGATCAGTATCGAGGCCATCAAGTCCGAGATCGCGAGAAAAAACGCCATCCCCGAAGCCGCTCCACCCGAACAAACGGTTGTCATCTACCCGGAGATGCTCGAACTCGAGATAGAAACTCCCGCCGAAGAGCTGAAACCCAAAGTCGTCCGCACCTCCCCCGACCAAGAAGTTTCCGACCCCGCCGCTAGCCGCCGCTACATCGGCGAGCGCAATACGGAGGCCACAAGCGACCGCGCCCCGACCTCCAATGAAGACATGCCCTCACAAGCCGGTCGCGAGGCCAGACCCGAGGAAAACCCCGAAACAACAGTCAGCGAATACCAGGACGGAAGCCTGACTCCCAAGCAGGACACCCCACCACTTCCCAAGGCCGAGGCTTCAGAACCCGCGCCTCCTTCCATCGAGGAAAATCCTGCGGAAATAGCCAAAGGCCTCGACATCGAAGAACCTGGCGAAGACGAAGAAGCACAAACCGCCATCCGCGAAAAGCTTCTCGATGGCCCCAATCCCATCGAAACTCCAGTGCCCGAAGCTCTTGTTTCCGAAGACACGCCGCCACGCGAGGAAATGAAACCCACGGAAGGTGCAAAGGACGCCCTCGCCAAAGAAAAAACCGAGGACACCACCAAGCCTAAACCAAAACCACCCGCCGCCCCCATCGACGATCCCGCCTTCGCCGGAAACCAAACCAAGACCGCCATCAGCGGAAACATCTCCCGCAACGGCCGCAGCTCCTTGGATGTCTCAGACACAGCCATGGGTCGCTACCAGTCCAAGATCAGCCGTGCTGTCGAGCTTGAGTGGCAGAGAAATTGCGTCCGTCATCGCGACTACATCACACCCGGCTATCTCACCGTACGCTTTTTCGTCGAGCAAAATGGCCGCGTGAAAACCGTGCAGTTCGTCGGTGACAGCCAAACTGGTGAAGTCCAAAAAGGCTTCACACTGAACTCCATTCGCAACGCCGAAATTCCCGCCATGCCCTCCGCCGTCAAAAAGGAAATGGGAGGCGATGCTCTAGAACTCATTTTCAACTTCTACTTCTAACAACACACACATGGACATCCTTGCCATTTCTACCATCGAGGCTTCACTTGAGTTTCTCAAAAAAGGCGGCCCCTTCGTCTACCCTCTCATCCTCTGCTCCATCGCAGGCATTACTGCCATCCTTTTCAAGGCGTTATCCCTCGCACGTTCTCGCATCGTCCCAGATCAGCTCGTGTCGAAAATGGACGACATCGCCATTGGCGATTCACAAGCCACCGTCAACCAAATCGAAAACGGCTCCAGCACTCTCGCACGACTCGGCACCATCGCCATGAAACACGGCGGGAAATCTCAACAGGATATTTCACGAGCCGTAGAAGCCACAGCCCGCGAAGAAATCGTCCGCATGCACTCAGGCATCGGCGTGCTTGATGTTGTCATCACCGTCGCACCTCTCCTCGGCCTACTCGGCACCGCCTCAGGACTCGTCACTATTTTCCAAGGTCTCGGCGAAACCACCGACCACCTCGCCATTGCACGAGGCATCGCAGAAGCACTCAATACCACCATTTTCGGACTGGCCATCGCCGTCCCTTGCGTCGTCGCTCACAGCTATTTTACCCGCCGCATCGAACGCCTCACCGCACGTATGGAATCGGTCATGACTGATTTCGTCACCGCATGCGCCCGCCTAAACCCCGGCTCCAACTGACATGGAATTTTACCGCGTCCAGCGCAGCAGGGCTCAGGTGCCCATCGTCCCGATGATAGATATCCTCTTCATCTTGCTCGTCTTTTTTATCGTCTCCACCACCTTCAAGAAACCCCGCGAAGTCCTCCAAATCGAGCTCCCTACCGTCAAAGAAATCCCCTCCGACACCGTCACCGACACCCGCTCTGCCATCGCTGTCGATGCCAATGGCAACATCACCTTAGATGCCGTCGTCGTCCCCGAAGGCCTACTCGGAGCCTACCTCTCTGCCTTCCAAAAACAAAACCCCGGACGCAAACTCGAACTCGAAGCCGACCGCCGTCTCCCCCTCGAACGCCTCCTAGAAATCTGGGACGCCCTCGGCAAAGCCGGCATTTCCATCAAGGATGTCCCCGCACGCATCAAAGTGAGCGAGGAATAACACCCGCGAAATTATCCATGAGAACCCCTTCCGTTTCAGAATTCCAAGTCGCCGCCTTGGAGTTCCGAACCTTCGCCTCACGCCCTGAGCCAGTCACCGAACGCGATTTCCCCATCGTCCGCTCCCTCCTCCTCCGCCTACTCTTTCACATCACCGCCGTCCGTCACCACCCGCATAGCTTCGAGTTCGATGGGGCAAATATCTCCACCGAACAATACGCCCGTGCCCACGAACGCTTCGGCGGATTTCCCTTTGACTCCTACCGCATCGTCTTCGATCCCCATGACTTCGAAGGCGAGGAACCCGTCGTCAGCAGTCTTTCCGACGACCTCGCAGGCATCTACTGCGATCTCGCCGAAGGCCTCGACAACTGGTCGAAAGGCCACCTCGAGGAAGCCTGTTTCGACTGGGCGCAAAGCTACTCCCTCCACTGGAATCGCCATGCCATCAGCGCCTTGGCTGCCATTGAGCACTACCTCATCGATCACCCCGGCATCTGATCCCACGATCCGCTCAGATCCCCGCATCGAAGGCCTGCGCCTTGCTTTCCATTTCCTCGCGGAGGCGCGAGCACATCATTTCGCAGAGTTCGTTAACGATGGGATCCGCGATCTGACAGACCGTGGTAAGACCTTCTTTCCGCATCGCGATCATCTCCGCATCCCGCAGGACAGAGAGATGCTTCGAGACGTTCGCCTGGCTGGAACCGGTGGCCTCCACGAGCCCGCCCACCGTTTGCTCGCCCTGCATGAGGAGATTCAGGAGACGCAAGCGCAGCGGCTCGGAAAGCGCCCGGAAGCGGCTGGCGATGAGGTTCAACGCGAGCGGCGAGAGCTCCTTTTTCAGTTCGGTCTTTTTCTTGCTGGGCATCTTTGAAATTTATTTGCTATATCGTTATGTAGCGATATGGTGATCTTGCTTGAGAGAAAATCAAGTTTCAATCCACACATCATGAACGCCACCAACCTAACCATCACTCCCACCGAACTCAAGCCGCTGCTCCCCTCCGGTTGCTACCTCGTCGATGTCCGGGAGGCGGTCGAACATGCTGAATCGCACATCGTCGGCGCGAAACACATTCCACTCAGCCATCTGCATAATCGCGCAAACGAAATCGACCGCGATTCCACCGTTGTGGTCATGTGCCGCAGCGGCAAACGCGGCGAAGAAGCTCGGAAAAAACTTCAAGCCATGGGCATGAGCAATGTCCGAAACCTCGAAGGCGGCATCCTCGCCTGGCAGGAAGCGGGTCTGCCGGTGGGCGAGAGCGGAAGTAAGGTTCTCCCGCTCATACAGCAGGTTCAGCTCACCATCGGCCTCGGCGTGCTGACCGGTGCCGTCCTCGCCCTGACGGTAAATCCCCTTTGGGTGCTCCTCTGCGCTTTCTTCGGCGCGGGACTCACCATGGCCGGTAGCACCGGCTGGTGCGGACTCGCCATGATGATGTCGAAAATGCCGTGGAACCGCGTGGCCGGAAAGTCCTCCTGCGCAACAAACTGCTCAACTCCTAATCCATCCTGACCCCATGTTCCTGAGACAGATTACCGACCACTCCCTCGCACAGAACGCCTACCTAATCGGCTGCCAACGCACCGGTGAGGCGGTCATCATCGACCCCGAACGGGATGTGGATCGCTATTTGAAAATTGCCGCCAACAATGATTTCAAAATCACCGCCGTCGCGGACACCCACATTCACGCGGATTATCTGAGCGGAGCACGCGAACTCATGGAGCGTCACGGCACCATCGCCTACCTCTCCGAAGAGGGCGGGCAGGACTGGCAGTTCGAGTGGGCGAAGGGGAAATCCAACGCCCGATTCCTCCGCGATGGGGACACGTTCCGCGTCGGGAAAATCGAATTCAAGGCGATGCTTTCCGCCGGGCACACCCCGGAGCACATCAGTTTCCTCGTCACCGACATCGGCGGCGGTGCAACCGAACCAATCGCACTGCTGAGCGGCGATTTTATTTTCGTAGGCGACGTAGGACGCCCCGATCTGTTGGAAAGCGCTGCCGGTCAGGCGGGGGTGATGAAGGCGAGCGCGCATGAACTCTACGCCAGCCTGCGCACCACGGCCGGACTTTCCGATCACCTGCAGATCCTGCCCGCCCACGGCGCGGGCAGTGCCTGCGGCAAAGCTCTGGGCGCGGTGCCGTTCAGCGTCATGGGCTATGAAAGGCGATTCAACGGAGCCTTCCGCGAAGCGCTCGAAGGCAAAGAGGAAGCATTCGTAAATGACATCCTCTCTGGCCAACCCGAGCCTCCCCTCTACTTCGCGCGCATGAAACACGACAACAAGAACGGCCCCACGCTGTTGCCGGATGGGAAATTGCCCGCACCGCGCAGGCTTGCCGCGAATGAGCTTCAGGCTCTGATGGATGGGGGAAAACACAGCTTCCTCGACCTCCGCGCGGATCGCTCGGCCTTCATGGAGCGGCACCTCAAGGGATCCCTTTTTTCACCGCTGGCGGGCGGCAAACTGCCCCTCGTCGCCGGTTCGTATCTCGCCGAGGACGCGACTATCGTGATTCTTGTGAATGATCCGGACGAGGTCGATGAAGCCGTCCGGCAGCTCGTCCGCATCGGTCTCGACAAGGTGGAGGCATGGATCCCCACCGCTGAGGCCTTGGCAGTCGATGACTTGGTGGTCGGCCTAAAATCCATCAACACGGAAGCGCTTGCGAAGGCATTGGACTCCCATCCGGATGCCGCTGTGCTCGATGTCCGGGGTGCCGGGGAGTTTGACCGAAGCCATGTGATTGGCGCGAAAAACATCGCCTACACCCGCCTTGCCGCGCGTCTCGAAGAGGTGCCGGACGGCAGTCCGCTTTACATCACATGCGGCAGCGGAATGCGCGCCTCCTTCGCCGTACCGTTTCTCGCCAGCACTGGCCGCGAGGTCGTCTATGTGAACGGCTCCTTCGGCGATATCCCGGCAAACATCCGCTCATGAACCCCCTCGCCCTGTTCGGAGCCGCGCTGATCGGATTGACACTTGGCCTGACCGGAGCGGGCGGCAGCATCATCACGCTGCCGGTGCTCGTGTATCTTGCGGATCTGCCGCCGCGCGAGGCAGTGGGGCTCAGCCTTTTTGTCGTCGGCATCGCCGCCATGGTGGGCGCCATCGGACGCATTCGCTCAGGTGAAATCCACCTAAAAGCCGTGATCCTTTTCGCCCTCACCGGGATAGTCGGTGCGGTGGGAGGGGCAAGGCTCACGCCGCTCGTTTCCGGAAGGGTGCTTATGATCACCTTCGCCGTGCTCATGCTCGCAATCGCCGCGAACTTGCTACTGGGCTCGCGGCACGACGAAACGCCCGGTGATGTGTGCCGCCCCTGGAGGTGTATGCTCGCGGGGCTCGGGGTTGGCGCGCTCACCGGATTCATCGGGGTCGGCGGCGGCTTTCTCCTCATGCCCGCGTTAGTGAAATTTGCAAACCTGCCACTGCGCATCGCCACCGGCACCTCGCTTGCCGTGATCTCCTTCAACTCCACATCCGGCTTCCTCAGCCACTATGGCGATGCCCCACCACGTTGGAATCTAGCGATCGTGTTCGCTGCCATCGCCGCTGCCGGAGTGCTAGCCGGCTCCCGTTTCGCCAAAAACCTTCCCGTCGCCCGCCTGCGCCAGGGCTTCGCCTTCATAGTCATCCTCACCGGTGGCTTCGTCCTCTGGCAAAATTGGATGCCTTAGCGGCGATCAGATTCTCCCGAAAATACAAATGCGAACCCAAACACCATAAACAACCATGAAATTCCTCATTCCATTGACTCTCATTCTCGCTGGAGCGGTAACAGCTCCGGCTGAATCGTTTCGCGGCCCCCTGCCAAAGGAGCAGCGCGACATCATTCACTACATGGCGGAGCACCACGCGGACTTGGTGAGAAAAGTCACCATGACCGAAACCGGATACAGCGCCAAAACCACCTCCGAGAACAAAGAACTCGTTAAAAAACTCCATACCCATGTCGCCTACATGGAAAAGCGGCTCGACTCCGGCGCTATGGTGCGGCGTTGGGATCCCGCCTATGCCGAGATGGTGGAGCACTACGAGGACATTGAAGCGAAAATCACTCCGATTAAAAACGGCCTCGAAGTGACAGTGATTGGCAAGACTCCGCGTGCGGTGAAGATCGCCCAGAATCACGCCAACATCGTGACCTCTTTCGCCAAGGAAGGACTGCCATCCGTCGAGCGTGAGCATCCGGCCACTACCCAAGAGTAATAAAACCCTGTCTTCCCCGATTTTTCACAAACCGGGCATCATAACTTCACACACGCCCCCCACCTTGGGGGCGTGATGAAAACGCTCCACAACACCTGCCTAGCCTTCGCCTTCGCGACGGCATCCCTCTTCGCCACCAACGAAGAACCCGCCTCGCCTTACTTCGAAATCCACGGCGAACACCGCGCCGATACCTTCCCGCTCAAGAAATCCCACGCGAATGTCTCCATCGCCGGAACCATCGCCCAGGTAACTCTCACCCAGACATACACCAACGACGGCGAGACACCCATTGACGCCACCTACCTCTTTCCCGCCTCTACGGGATCCGCCGTAAATGGAATGACGATGACCATCGGCGATCGTGTCCTAACCGCGAAAATCCGCGAAAAGCAACAAGCCAAAAAAGAGTTCGAGAAAGCCAAGAGCGAAAACAAATCCGCCAGTCTCCTCAGCCAGCAGCGCCCGAACCTTTTCCAGATGGAAGTCGCCCGCATCATGCCCGGCGATGTCGTCTCGCTCACCCTCCGCTACTCCGAGCTGATCCGCCCCGCCGACGGCACCTACGAATTCGTCATCCCCACCGCCATTGGCCCGCGCTACTCCGGTGAAGCACAACCGGTAACCTTCACCGCCAATCCTCACCTCAGCGAATACGAAAGTACCCCAGCCCAATTCTCCGTCGATCTCACCGTCGCCACACCGCTAGACCTCCAGTCGCTAGCCTGCCACACACATTCCACGGAAATTAAATTTACCGATCGTAAACGCGCTACCCTCAAGTTAGCCCCCATCACTCCCGACCGCGACTTCATCGTCCGTTACAAGCTAGCTGATGAAAAAATCGCATCCGGCCTGCTCCTTCATCAAGGCACCGATGAAAACTTCTTCGTCCTCCAGGTCGAGCCACCTGTAGAAGTCAGCGAGAACGATATCCCCACCCGCGACTACGTATTCCTCATCGATGTCTCCGGCTCAATGAGTGGCTTCCCCATTAACCTCGCCAAAAAACTCTTCCGAGATCTCATCGCGACTCTCCGCCCCACCGACACTTTCAACGTCGTCCTCTTTGCCGGAGGCAATACCGTCCTGTCGCAAAAACCACTTCCTGCAAATCAGAAGAACCTCGAAAAAGCCATCCGCCTCCTCTCGAAGCAAAGCGGCAGAGGTGGCACCCAGCTCCTCGAAGGCATGCGCACGGCTCTTGCGCTTCCTTCAGAAAAAGACATTTCCCGCTCACTCGTCGTCATCACCGATGGCTTCATCAGCGCCGAACCCGCAGCATTCGAGCTTATCCGCGACGGCGCAAAAGGCACTAACGTCTTCCCTCTCGGAGTCGGCTCCAGCGTGAACCGCCACCTCATCGAAGGCCTCGCTCACATCGCCGGAAACGATTCCTTCGTCGTCACCAATTCTTCCGAAACGCAAGACGCCGTCGCCCGATTCCGCACTGCAATTTCATCTCCTGTCCTCACCGGCATTACCGTGGAAAGCAAAGGCTTCGCGACCTCAGACTTCCAACCGAAGAGACTCCCCGACCTCTTCGCAAACCGCCCCCTCACCCTCATCGGAAAATGGAGCGGCGAACCCACCGGAACCATTCAACTCTCCGGCATCACCGGACAAGGCAAGACCTACACCCAAACATTCCAAGTTTCCAAAGCCGCAAACAATCTTGAAAACCCCGCCCTGCGCCCTCTCTGGGCTAGGGAAAAAGTTCGCATCCTTGCCGACTACGCACAGCTCACCAACAAGTCCTCCATCATCAAGGAAGTCACCGACCTCGGCCTGAAATACGAACTGCTCACGCCCTACACCTCCTTCGTCGCCATTGATGAAAAACCCCGTGAGTCAAATACCCCATCCCACGTTGTGCACCAAGCTCTGCCTCTCCCTTCCGGAGTCTCCAGCGGAGCAGGAGGAAGCGTCCCAGAGCCAGACACCTTACTCCTCGTTGCACTTGTAGTTATCGCCACCTCCCTCCTCCGCATCCGCTAAGCAAGATGTTCCGCTTTGCCCCCACCATCGCTCTGCTGCTCGCAGCCGATCCTGTCCTCCGCTGGTATGTTGCCAGGCTGCAGGACGGTGGTGGGGAAATGCTCGGACTCATCCCGCTACTACTTGCGGCGTACTTTATTTTTCAGGAAAGGAAGAGCCTATCATCCACCCGTTTAGGCCGCGCTATTGGTCTCATCACTCTAGCCCTATACGTCGCAGCCTTCCCCTTCCTCCCTGCCCTTATTCGCGCTGTATTGTTCATCATCTCCGTCGCATCCCTCACTGGCATCTCTAGAAAACCCGGCATCCTTTGCCTCATGCTCCTTGCTCTCCCGTGGCAGGCTTCGCTCGATTTCTTCTTCGGCTACCCCCTCCGCCTCATCACCTCCGTCAGCGCAGACATCTTCCTCAACATGGTAGGTCTAGACGTCTCGCGCCAAGGTGTCCAACTCCTCCACGAAGGCAACATCGTCGGCGTCGATCCCGCATGTAGCGGCCTGAACCTCCTCTGGACATCCGGCCTCTTCACCGCACTGCTCGCCACACTCTTCCACCTCCCATGGAAAAAACTGCCACTACTCGCAGCTGCCGCCCTCGCCATTTCCCTCGCGGCAAATTCCCTACGCGCCACCATCCTCTTCTTCCCTGAGTCCGGCCTCATCGCGATGCCCCACATCCTCCACCCCGCCATCGGACTGATCACCGCAGCACTCGCTTTCCTCATCCTCATGCGCCTCGCCCGCACCCTTGCAGGGAAACCACTCACCTCCCCATACACACTTCCCTCACGAAAATTCCACTTTGCCCTCATCTGCACCGCTCTACTCACCATACCCGCCTCGCTGTTTTCAAATTCAGAAAACCTAACTATTCCCACAAAAGCCGAACTCCTCACCAATTACCAAGGCGAAGCTCTCACTCCACTAGCCCTCACTCCCGCTGAGGAAAAATTCTACACCAACTTTCCAGGCAGCGTAGCCATCTACGAAGGACATAGTTTTAAACTCATCGTCCGCAACGTCACACGGGCAACGCGCAAGCTACATCCCGCCTCCCACTGCCTCCGCGCCGAAGGCTTTCACATCGCAGAAAAAACGCACACCAACCTCCCAGACGGCTCCCGCTGGCTCACCTACACCGCAACACGCAATGGCGCACAATGGCTCATTCGGGAGCACATCGCAGAAACAGACGGAGACAAACAATGGTCAGAGATACCTGCATGGTTCTGGCATGCATTTCTCCACCCCACCGATGGCCCATGGAAGGCCATCACCGTCATGCAGCCACTGCCTAGCGCTTAACGATACGGAAAATGATCAGCAGCAAAATCGCGCCAACCGTCGCCGTGACAATCGAACCGAGATTCAGACCGCCGACCGTGCCCATACCAAGAAAACCGCCGACCCAACCGCCGAAGAACGCTCCACCAATACCGAGTAAAATGGTCATGATCCAGCCACCCGGATCTTTTCCCGGAAGAAGAAATTTTCCGAGAATCCCTGCAATTAGCCCCAATACAATCCATGTAAGTATGTCCATGCAACCTACATACACCGGAAGGAACGGCTTGTCACCCCACAGGTTTTAGCGACGACTCATCGAGTGCCATTAGCTCCACAATACTCTCGTCCAACAAACGTTTGTCGAACTCGTGCACATCCACTCCTTTGCCGATACCCGCCAACATCAACACAGTTAATCTGCCGCCTAGGTGCTCGCGGAATTCATCAATCCCAGCGAGGATCCTGCGCCCTCCATTTTCATCCACCGCATCCAGCTCGGGATGATGCGTCGTCATTCCCATCACTGTAAGAACTTTCAGAATCCGCGTCGCCTCAGCCTCGCCAATCAGCCCGGTTTTCCTCGAATAAATCGTATCCAGCGCCAGACCGATCGCCACCGCCTCCGCATGTGAAAGCTCGTAATCCGTCATCGCCTCCAGCTTATGCGCCGCCCAGTGACCGAAATCCAACGGCCTGCTTGATCCCGCCTCAAACGCGTCCCCACCCAGCGCGATATGCCGTGCATGCAGTAGCGCCGAGCGCTTCACGCACTCCTCAAATGGCACCCGCTCCATCTTCGCCAGAGCCTCGGCGTTTTCCTCAATCCATTCGAAAAACTCCCGGTCTTTCACCAGTGCCACCTTCACCGCCTCGATCAGACCCGCCCGACTGGATTCCGCATCTTGGCTTTCGAGGAAACGGAAATCATTAATCACCGCAAACGGCACCCCGAAGGAGCCGACCCAGTTCTTTTTCCCAAACGCATTGATCGCACTCTTCACCCCCACACCGCTGTCATCCTGCGACAGCGTCGTCGTCGGGAATCTCACCAACCTCACCCCACGATGCGCCGTCGATGTCGCAAATCCCACCGCATCCAGAAACGCCCCGCCGCCAATCACCAGCACATACGAATGCCGATCAATGTGGCTCTGATCGATCTCCTCCCACACCGCCTTCACCAGCGAGTCATCCGCCTTGCAGCCCTCGGCACCCTCAAAAACACGAACTCCCGCCAAAGCAACATCCAGCCCACCGAAATACCCCGAAATTTCCTCAGAAAGTCCCTCCCAAGCCTCCGCCACGGATTTCTCCACAAATACCAACGCCTTCCGGCCCCCACCCTCCGCCAGGATTTCTCCAAGCGCCGGGTTCCCAGCATCAAAGGCTCCACGGGTAAAAACCACCCGGTGCCTGAATGTCAGGGGAATGTCAAAATCGTGCCTTTCCATGAAATCATCGCCGCCGGCCGCTGCGGGGCTAACCAACTATCCCCCAATACTTCGTCTAGCCAATCATTCTTTCGATTGCAGTCCACGAAGCTCGCTCTAGTCTCGTTTCTGATGTCCGAAGAAATCACCCTTTATGAGTCGAAATGGCTCGGCCTCTACCGCATCGGCCATTGGGACTACGTGCGCCGCCCGCACTCCAACCATTGCGTCGGCATCCTCGCAGTCACGGATGCGGAGGAAGTCGTGCTCATCGAGCAATTCCGCATCCCTGTCGGGAAACGCGTCGTCGAGATCCCCGCAGGCCTAGTCGGCGACGAGCCAGAATTCGCCGGTGAATCGCTCGCCGCCACCGCTGGCCGCGAACTCATTGAGGAAACCGGTTACCGCGCGGAAAACATTCGTGCCATCGTTTCCTCACCCACCTCCCCGGGCATGACCCCAGAAATCACCCACCTATTCTACGCCACCGGCCTCACTCGAGTAGGCGAAGGAGGCGGGGTCGGAGCAGAAGACATCACCATTCACCATGTCCCTCTCAAGGAACTCCGTAGCTTCCTCGCAGAAAAGGAAACCGCCGATATCGCCATCGATTTTAAAATCCACGCCGCCATCGCCGCCGCAGGTATTTCTTTCTAAAACTCACCTCTCATGAAAAGTGCACGCCTCCTAATCACCCTCCTCCTCGCCGCCGGAATCATCGGCTACGTTGTGTGGCGCAGCTCTAACACCAACGTTGAAGAGGCAAAACTCGTCGGCTTCCAGGCCTACGATGAACCCTTCGCCATGCCAAAGGATGGCAAGCCAGACATGCGCTTCCATTTCCTCTCCGCCTGGCAGGCGAACCAAATCCCCACCGCCCACAGCATGGATACACCCATGGGCTCGGAAAACGGCGCGCTCGTCTACAACGCCCAAAAATTCTGGGAAATGAATGACAAGCGAGGTGGCCACCACACCGGCGATGACCTCAATGGCATCGGCGGCATGAACAGCGACCTCGGCGATCCCATTTTCGCCGCAGGCGATGGTCTCGTCGTTTACACCGGAGAGCCTTCACCCGGCTGGGGAAATATCGTCGTCCTCGCCCACCGCGACCCCGAAGGCAAACCCATCCACACGATGTACGCCCACCTTCTCGAAATCAAAACCCGCCTCGGATCACTCGTCGCACGCGGAGAAAAAATCGCCACTAACGGCACCGCAAACGGCCATTACCCCGCTCACCTCCACTTCGAAGCCCGCTCCACCGACGGCATCGACATCGGCGGCGGCTATGCCTCCCAACCCTTCAACCGCCTCGACCCAAAAGCCGTAGTCGACGCCCTCCACAACTCCGCCCCCGAAGGCATTACTCCCTCAGCCCTACTCCTCGCCAACGCAGCTCCAGAGCAGCCCTGGACAACGCTGGAGATCGAGAACTCCGAGAAGATGCTGGAGTTGGAGAAGTAATATGGAGCCCGGGTTTACGAGGATCGGATTCGTTGGCTGACTCTAAAAGGGTTATGGATAGGGATTTCCGCTTCCGGCCGGAACTAGAACGTAGAACTTGGCGGCGGCACTAACGTTGTCTTCCACAACATCTGGCGAACTCGAGATCGAGGACTTAACGAGCGACCATGAGCCGGGTAGCAAGGTGTCGGAAGCGTAGGCATCGACATCCCCAGAGCTGGTGAAGTCGAGGGTCACCTTGATGCCCGAAACCGTTCCCGGCTCGGTGGTAACGCTGTCGATCACCACAATGCCGAGGACGATGGATCCGCCGTCCGGCGATTCAAAGGCGACACCCGGAGGCAAGGTTGCTCCGGTGAGGTTTAAAGTACCGTCACCCTTGAGCACGATAGTGTTGCCGTCGAAACCGCTCAGATCTGCAGATACAGCTTCCGTGTCTGGGGTGTTCACTGTGAATACAAGATCCGAGGCCGCATCCCACGTCACGTTGTCGACGATGGTTTTAATCTCGGCATCCGAGAGTCCAGCCGGGTTGAATCCAAAGCCGGCACCTGCGGCGACGCTGGTGGTCAGTCCATTATCGGGGCTGGCAGCAGCCTGACCAAGGATCAGGCAGCCTTCGTTCACCTGCGTGGTGCCGGTGTAGGTGTTGATTCCGTTTAGAGTCATCGTGCCGATGCCGTCTTTCACTAGCGAAAGAGCACCCGTACCGGTTCCATCGATGAGATTTCCATCATACGCAAGATCGCTGGCTTGATCGACGGTGAGGGCGGCAGCTGTATCGTTGAGGTTCTGCACATTGCCTCCCGCTCCGCTCAAGCCGGAGATCGTGATGCTGTTTCCTGTCAGGATCAGGTTGTTCGCGTCAATGTTCACGGCGTTTGGCGCTGCCGCATTCAAGGCTCCAACATTTTCGACCCGGAGATTTCCACCGTCGATGTTAATGTCTCCAGTGAAGGTGTTGTTGCCGCTTAGATGCAGGTTACCACCTGTCACGTTGATCCCACCTGTGAAGTCACTGTCACCCCCAAGCATCAAGGCTTGTCCGGAGGCTTTTGTCAGACTTCCGACTCCAGTAATCACCCCGTCGAAGGTGGCAGAGAAGGCACCCGAAGGGGTAGTATTCTGGATGGTGCCTCCCCCTGCACCAAGGGTGATTCCGCGGTTGGCATTGATGGTGAAACCTCCTCCGAGACTACCGACCATACGGGTATTGAGCGTGCCTCCATCCAACAGGATGGCATCCGCAACGACTGCAGCAGGAGCGGCGCCGAGCCCGTCATCTCCAGTAATCGTCAGGGTACCTCCAAGAACCTGTGTGGAACCATCAAAGGTGTTGGTGGCGCCTTCAAGTGTCAGCACTCCGGATTCGTTCTTAATCAATGTGCCCGTGCCGCTGATGACTTTGTCCCCCAAATCGAGATTGGTGGTTTGGCTGATCGTCAGCGTGCCGGAGTTGACGCCGTCACCGAGGACAATGTTCCCACTGCCGAATGCACCGCCATCTGAAAGAACGAGACTGCCGTTTCCGACGATGGTGTCACCCGCGTAGGTGTTCGAACCACTCAGAATTAGATTTCCTGCTCCGGCTTTGTTGAGATCGAAGCTACCGGACACCGTATTTACGACCGCCATGGTCGTGCCTGCTGCCAGCTCCCAAGTCTGGGCTGCGCTCATGGCGATGTCTGCCTCAGTTGCGGCGTCGCCGATGGTTACCAATCCAGCTCCGGTGTTGACGGTGATACCCCGAGCTCCCACTTGTAGGGATTGATTACTCGTCCCGTTCGTATGTCCCTTGATGGCTACGATTCCGGTGCTGTTGAAGATCATCCCGCCAGCGGCGCGATTGCCGTTGAGGAACACATTTTGATCCGTGTTCTCGACGGTAGTATTGAAGATCGCCGTAGAGCTGATGTCCGGGAAGGCGACAGGATCTGGGGTGTCGGCTCCGCTGTCCGTAGACCAGCGTGAGGCGGTGCCCCAGCCATTGTCGTTACCTGTGCCATCCCAGTAGAGATCGACCAGAGATAGAATATCCGCAGTTAGCCCGGTAGGCTGTGCCAGCGTGTAGTTGCCCACATCGTCGCCGCTGAGCGTGAAGTCTCCCGGGGTCACCACAATCCCCGTGCCGGGGCTAGCGCTGGCGAAAGTTCCCGCCGGAACGCCTAATACAAGGTCGTCGCCGGTGTAGGGTTTTCCGTCGCTACTGTCTCCCGTTCCGAAGTCTTCGGCGGCCTGCAGGTTGGCGGTGAGTGTGGCGTCGGTATTGCCGTCGAAAAACTTGTTGTCAGCCACGGCATCAAGAATGGTCAGTTCCTTCGGGGTGACCTCGTTGCCACTCGCCGCCGTCGCCACGAAAACAGTGTAGGCTCCGGGGCTCTCCAAGCTGACGGTCTGCTCGTCATAGCTTCCGGAAACCAGACTGCCCGCAGCGATCCGGATGTAAAGTGTGCCACTTGCCTCTCCCGCCGTCTGGGTGAAGACTGCCGTTGAGCCGAAGGTAGTGTCATCGTTGGAAACTTCGAAACCCGCTGGTGCCGTCGCGGTAATGTCATCGGACAAATTCGAAGCTGAGACCGCCACGCTCGTCGATCCCGACGGCGTGCCGTAAATCGTGGAAACTGCGGCAGGGAAAACCATATCCGCAACAATCGGACCCTGGGTGCTCGTATAAGTCAGCGTTACCTTCTTGTTCACCGTGTCATGGTTGAACGTCCTAGAATAACCGCTGATGGTCGGGAGCGTTCCTTCAACAATCAATCCGACACCCGCAAGAGAATCATAGCTCAAGAGCACGATTTCATCACCGCTTGTAACAATCGACAATCCGCTCACGTTCACGGTGAGGGCTCCATTGAGAGTCAGCGCGCCGGCATCCGCTACCGGTGCCGAAGGATTCGATACATCCAAGAGGATGTCCAAGTTACTAACTGTCGCCGTGAGATCACTCATTGCGAGGGTTTCGCCGGGAGAGGCAATTACACCCAGCGTGGCGTCAGTCGCAACTGTGAAGCTGCCGGCACCCGTGCTGGCGCTACTGGTGTTCAAAGTTCCGGCGTTGATATTCGTCGCTCCGACATAGCTGTTCGCGCCCGAGAGGGTGATGTCGCCAACGCCATCCTTCTCGATGACGATGCTGCCATCGATGGTTCCGGCGAAAGTGTTGCTGCCAGCGAGGTCAAGTGTGAGGGTTCGATTGCCTCCGCTGTTGGCAATTCGGTTCGCGGTTCCTGTTCCGCTAGTTTCTAGACCGGTCAGGCGTGCGTTGCCGGCATTCAAGTTGAAGTAACCACTGTTGGCTCCATCGCCAATGGTCAGTTTGGTCTGAGCTATGACGTTGTTGCCAGTGCCGCTGGGGGTGCCCGATCTAAGTTCGCCCCGTTTGATCCAAGTGTCCCCGAGATAAGTGTTATCGGAGCTACGCAGGAGAAAGATTCCTTCGCCGTCCATGGTCAAACCACCGGGTCCGGTAATGGGCGCATCCCATGTGATTTGCTGGCCTGCCACAGGCGCGATGGTTCCGCCTCCTGCTCCGAGGGTGAGCCCGCGTCTGATGTTTGCCGCGCCAGTCAATCCGACGGATGTGGTACCGGTGATGGCGAGTGTGCCGCCATCGAGAGTCAGGCTGTCGGCAGTGGCTACTCCGGGTGCATTGTTCAGTTGGTTGCCAGCAGAAATACTCAAAGTGCCGCCGTTAACGGCCAATTTCCCCGTGAATAGGTTGTTATCACCAAAAATCAGGGTGCCGTCACCTTGCTTGGTTATAGAGACGGAGGTCGTAAGCGTGCCCGCACCATTCGACGCAATCTGTGCCTGGATGTCGACCGTGCGGCCTGCAGCCGTGTCGATGACGAGTTCTTCGACGCCGTCTTGAATTCGGAGCACGTCGACGTCGATAGTAAGATCGCCTCCAATAGGGCTGGTACTGGTGACCGCCCACAAGGCCGGGTTGCCGTTGTCGATCTTGTTGTTACGCTGCATGATGTCGCCTCCACCGGTGATGGTGAGGTTCCTTCCGGCACTGCTCATATCGAAGCCGTAGTTGTCGCCCCCGTCGGCCGTTCCGTTGTCGTCATAGGTATCGATGTTGAGTTGCCTACCACCCTCGATGGTGATGACGACGTCTTTGTTCGGGTTGAGCACCCGGATCATTTCAGCGGTTTGCCAAGGTTCCGACGACAAAAGGGAGGGTTGATCATCAAACGAGCCATTGAACTGGGCAGGATTGCCTCCAGCGGCGGCATCTGGCACACCGTTCCCCCAGTTTCCACCGTTGTCCCAATCGGTGTTTACGTCGCCCTGCCATGTGGTAACCGTTTGGGCGTTAGTCAGCGCAGTGGATGCAAGGATTGAGAGGGAGAGGTATCCCAATAGCCGGCGTCTTACGCTGGTCGAATGGTGATTGAATTTGGTTTTCATGAGCGTTTTTTGTGTTTGAGCCTCAAGCTCTGCGAACGGGTAATTCGTAAGAGCGTGGCGGAAAATGATTGTTGAGATAGCGACAACAACAATCAAATTGCCCATATTTACTGATACGAATTTGCTCTAGTATCAAGGCTAAACGAATTGAGAGCCCTTTCGAAGCCAATGCCACCGACGTCGGCTACGCCTTCCGACCCTTTGGAGCGCGGCTTTTCAAGCCGCTATCTACACCCCCTCAATAATTTCCAGCTCAGGCAGTGCCTTTTTCAACTCCGCTATCGCAGAATCGGAAACCTCCGTCTGCCACAAATAGAGGCGCTTGAGATTCGGGAGTGCTGCGAGTTTTTTTACCCCTGCGTCGGTCACCGTCGTACCATAAAGATTCACTGACTCTAGGCTTTCCAATTTCACAAGCCCATCCAGCGACGCATCTGTGACACCTGTTTCCGCAAGCCTCAGCACGCGCAGCTTCTCAGCCTTCGCCAGCAGCGTCATCGACTTATCAGTCACAGCCGTCGCGGAAAGATCCATCGAAACGACCTCACCTATTACCGGCTCCAGCTGTGCAAAAGCCTTATCATCGAGGCTCTTCCTCAGCTTCACACCATCGAAAACAATCTCTCCTCCAGTCACCGCATCGTAGCTCAATGCACCGGGAAAAATTTCTACCAAACGCATCACATCGCCACGCAATCCATCGATCTCTTCTTCCTCGGGAGAAACCGCTGCCGTATCGAGTGACACGTCTTCATCCATCTTTGCAATCGCCGCTAATACCTCTTCTGGCGCCTCCAAATCGCTCATTATCACCTCAGGATCCGCACCTTCGTCGATCCACCATTTCACGATCAGTAGCTCGTGATCCAAGATGTCCTTCTTGCCCTCTGGCGGCATGTGCTCCTCGTCATCCACTGGCAGCTCCGCACGGAAAATGATGTTACTGTCCAGCGCCTCGCCGGGATCGATGCCCGAGCCTTCTTTGCCGCCTTCCATGACCCATTCGAAGGTATCCATGCGCAGCTTGCCCTTCGCCTTGTCCGCCTTGTGGCACTCCACGCAACGCCTATCGAAAATCGGCTGAATGATATCCGCATACACCACCCGCTCAGCCAACGGCTTCAGCACCACTGGCTCTTTCACCTTCTTCGGCTCTAAGCCCATCAGCTCGCGCACCGGATTCGGCGCGTATTCCGTGAGATAAGTCGGGCCGTGGGTAATCGATGCGCCGTCGTGACTGGCGTAGCCCATCACTCCCATCGTGCTGAAAAGCAACAGGATGTATGGAGCTTTTGAAGTTCCGCGAGAAACCGACCACCACTTCGCGATGAAAGTCACCACCGCAGCACATGCAAAAATAATCCCACCCCAAAGGTGATCCTTCACTAGGTCATTTTCAGGATCGTAGGTGCCACCCTGATACAACAAGAACCCAAGCAACACCGCCACCACTGCACTAACCACTCCGGCGAAGACCGCAAGCAGCCCCGCGCCCGGATATTTCCGTGAAACAATTCCCCACATCTCCTGGAGCATCACCAATGAAAAAATACCGATCGGCAAATGCAGCACCACCGGATGGAAACGACCGAGGAAATGAATCAAATCCGGCATTTTTCCTTCGTCTGGCTCACCGGCGATAAATGGCATCGCCACCATCGCGCCAATCAGCACCAACCCAATAAATACCAACCCCCATGGCCTTTTAGACTTACCGCTGCGCTCCTTATCGAGGTCGATTTCTTCTTTCATTATTTGGAAAATTTTGGGGGTGGCACTCCGTCAGACATCTATCGTCACATCCTTCGGATCGGCCTTGCCCTTTGTATCATCAGGCTTGTCGCTTTTCCCGAAAATACTCGTCCAATTCTGCAAATTGAATCCAAGGGAACCCATGCATTTCAAGAAAATGGCGAACGCGAAACCCTCATCAATGAAGGGTATGGGATCTGGGATGGGGCCAGCAGTCAGTAGATACAATCCAGAGAGCACGGCTCCGGCTATAGCGAGTTTCCTTTTCATCCTTACATTCTCCTACGTTTCGCGAAGCATGCAACTTTCCAAAACCACAGACTTCGTCCGAAGTTAGTTTACCTTGAACCCTCCTGCCATCTCAAGGAAGCTCCGCGCATGGATCCCCTTCTTCTAAAAGTCCTCCACCTCGCTGGAGTCTTCGCCCTCTTCTCCTCTCTCGGTGCCACCATGCTCGGTGGGTCGAAACAAAAATCCGCCTCCATCCTCCACGGTGTCTCCCTCCTCCTCATCTTCCTCATCGGCTTCGCCATGCTCGGCAAGCCGCCTTCCGGCCAGTTCTGGTGGATCGCAAAAGTAGGCCTCTGGCTCTTCATCGGCGCAGCCCCCGTCCTCTCCAAGAAAAAGGTCATGCCTGCGTGGATCGTCCTCACTCTCTGCATTCTCGCCGCAACTGCGGCCGGCTACCTTGGCATCTATAAGCCGTTTTGATCGGACGGGCAGGATGATGCGCCGAAGGCTTTGGACTGCGGCAGCCTTGCTGCCGCTTTCGGACATGCAGCCTTGCTGCGAGCCGGGCGGCATTGGCGCGACGGAGCCACCAGATCATTCCAGATCCTCCGCCGTGGCAGCAGGCTGCTTCACGGAAAGCTAGAGCAAGGCTGTAGCAGTCCAAGGCCTACGGCTCAGTCCCTCACCACCCTAGACTCACGCTTCAGCTTCTCTGCCTTCAACATTCCACAACCCGCAGCAACATCGATTCCCCTCCGTTGGCGGAAGGTGCAGGGAATACCTGCGGCGCGGAGTGTTTCCTGAAACTCATTTCCAGAGGCACTGCCGACGCCTTCGTAGCCTTCGGTGGGGTTTAGAGGGATGAGATTTACATGACTCGGAATACCTTCTAGCAGAGCAGCGAGGCGCTGGGCAGTTTCCACGGAATCATTTTTCCCGGCGATCAGCGTCCACTCGAAGAAGATACGGCTACCCGTCTGCTGCGTGTAGCTGCGGCAGGCGGAAATGAGCGTTTCGAGATCCCACTTCTTACTGGCAGGAACGAGGGCGGAGCGCTCCGCCTCAGTCGATCCATGGAGACTAACAGCCAGGCGATACGGTCGTTTCTCCTCCGCCATGCGCAAGATGTGCGGCACGTAGCCAACGGTGCTAATGGCGATGAATGACGGCCCCACACAAGAGCCGCGCCGATCGGAGACGATGTCCATCGCCTGCATGACGGAATCGTAATTGTGCAACGGCTCGCCCATGCCCATCAGGACGATGTTGCGAAGGCGGCGGTGCGGATGCGTCTGCGCAAGCACACGGCGCACGTGTAGCACTTGGGAAACAATTTCTCCGGCAGTGAGGTGGCGCACAAATCCCATCTGCCCGGTCGCACAAAAGACACAACCCATCGCACAACCTGCCTGCGAGCTGAGGCAGGCGGTGAAGCGACCTTTGTATTCCATCAACACGGTCTCGATGACTTGGCCATCGACGAGGCGAAGGAGATACTTACGCGTCAGGCCATCGCTGCTGTGAATTTCATCCGCCTGCTCTGGGAGATCGATGAAATATTTTTTGCCTGCTCCCACGTTTTCGGAAACCCATTTCGCCAGCGGCGGGGAGAGTTCGGAAGTCGTTGGATCTATAACCATCTCCCGATGAACCGTGCGGAAAAGCTCCTTCGCATGATGCGCCCTCACACCATCGGTAGAGAGCACTTCTTCTAGCTCGGGAAATGCAAGCCCGGTCAGGGATGTCTGCGCGGCTTCTTTCACTATTCGACTGGCAGGGCACGTGGAACCAATAATTCCTCAACCGGTTCCGCTTTGAGAGGTTCAGGCTCTTCCTCGATGATCATCGCCCTCGGCGGATCTGGCACATTCGGGCGGACAAGGATGGCTTTCGGCGGATCTGGCATCGGCTCTGGCTCAGGTTCGAGCACTGGCTTAGGCTTAGGTTCGGCCTTTGCTTTGATCTGCTCATCCGACGGCGGAGTTTTTCGCATGCGGATTTCCACACGACGGTTCGGCGACTGCGCAGCGGCATCTCCAGATGGCACCAACGGATCTCTCTCACCAAAACCACGCGTGATGATGCGTTCAGGATTCATACGCATGGATTCCGTGAGGTAGCTTTTCACCGACTCCGCACGGCGTTTTGAAAGAAGGATGTTCGCCTCATCTGTGCCGATGAGATCTGTATGCCCTTCGATCCAGCAATAGAGGTTCGGATTCCTATCCATGAGTAGCGCCAGCTTCATCAGGCCGATTTTGGCACTCTCGCGCAGCTCCGCTCGGTTGAACTCGAAAAGCAGATCGCTCGGCAGGAGGGTTTTTTTCGAAAGGAGAAGATTCGGCGGGAGGTCGAGAAGCTCGTCGAGCGATTCCACACCCTCTAATTTCCCTTCGGAAACCAGTCCTTCGTTTCCGCGTTTTAAAAGCTCATCGGTGAAACTCGATAGCTCACTGTCATCCACCTGCAAGGCACCTGGGTCGACAGTGATCTGACCTACTGCCGCCGGCTCAAGCTTTTCTTCCATTCTTCCCAGATCTGGAAAGCTATCGTCCATCTCGAAGCCAGCTGAAATCGTTTCCTCAACAGCCTCAAGCGAGCCCTCCTCAAGCGGATTCGACATCGTCAGTGCATATTCTGGATCGAGGATGTCCGGTGACATATCGATCTCCACATCCTCAGGGAGCATCGCTAACAGATCGACCTCCTCCAGAAGCTCAGCGGAGTTGTCCGGTGGAGTGATCATTTTTTCTTCCGGAGCTTCCTGCTGGCGCTCATAGGATTTCACCTCCACCTGGCGGATGTTTACCGGATCCGTGGAAATATCTGCAGCCGTCTGAATGCCGAGCGCGATCTTCACATGATCCAGCGCAAAAAACACTACCACGTGAAGCAAAATTGAGACGAGCATCGCAGCCGCAGCCCAGCGCCCGAGATGCTCCTGACCCGGTAAGCGGTAGGTGTCTGCATCACGGGTGTCGCTCCAGCGATACTCCTGCTCCATGCCCATAGGATAAACCAACTAATCGTGCTGGCAATGCCGGAAAATCGTGTCTATGGCGAGCGCGGCACCCAAAGTGCTACACAACACACGACACCAACAATCATGCCTGCTAAGAAAACAACTAAAAAGGTCGCAGCCAAAAAACCCGCCGCGAAAAAAGTTTCCGCGAAAAAGGCTCCGAAGAAAAAAGCATCATCCACAACAAAAAAAGAGGTAAAAAAGGCCGCTCCAAAAAAAGCTGAGAAACCGGCCAAAAAGTCGGTCGCCAAGAAAGCTACCGCGAAGAAAACCGCGAAGAAGACGACAACCAAGAAGTCTGTTCCATCGCTCGAAGCCATCGCTAAGGCCGCATACCTCAACTACCGCCGCCGTATGGAGCTGGGATTACCCGGTGACAACGATAGTGACTGGCTCGAGGCCGAACGCTCCGTCAACAAAGGCTAAACACAACCCGCAACAACATTAACAATTCCTACGGCCGCCCGCTTTACATAAAAGCGGGCGCCTTTCGTTTAGGGGTTGTCATTCCACAGCAATAATAGATAATTCATGTAACTTGATTAAAAGTGTTGTCATTTGGCCACCTTTTCATGGCCCAACGCGGATCCTAGCCGATCCTCTCCGCCGACCCCACGGCGCTGCGTCTCTCGACGCTTCCTTTCCTGCTCCATCCGTCACTGTACCTTTAACCCATGAACCCCAGCACTCCGTCCATGCAACCTGCATTCTATGAAGATTCACCCGTCTCTGCTGCACCTAAAAAGAGCCGCAAGTCTTCCTCCACAAAAGCCGTCGAAGAATTTGGACTAAAAGCACCGAACAACGTCGGTAAAAATTACGTCCTCGATACCAATGTCCTTCTCCACGACCCCGCGTGCCTTGAGCGGTTTAAGGAAAACCACATTTGCATACTCGTCGATGTCCTCGCGGAGCTAGATAAATTCAAAAGCGAACAATCCGAACGCGGAGCCAACGCGCGCCGTGTTCATCGCCGCCTAACGGATATTTTCGGAGCCTCCTCGGCGGTAACTGGTGGAGTCCCTACCGAAGGCGGTGGCACCATACGCCTCGTCATTTACGATCCCACAAGCTGCCCGGATAATTCAGAGCAACTCAAACAATTCTACCGCATTTTCCCGGATCGCGAGCGAGTCGATCACCGCATCCTCGCCGCCTGTGTCCTCATCCAGCAGCACAATCCAGAAAGCGACGTCGCGCTTGTCTCCAAGGATATAAATCTCCAGCTCAAGGCGCGCGCCGTAAGCATCGAGTGCCAAGATTACCTCAATGATAAAGTCGATGCGCGTGAAGTCTCGAACTACGACGTGCGACGCATTGAAGTGGATGCCACAGAGCTTCACGGCTTCGCCAGCAAGGGTGAGCTCGATCTCGCTGAGGAACGACGCACAGGTCTTTCGGTCAATGAATACGTGCTTCTCGCCTGCGGAGAAAAACAAACCATCCCCGCTCGGCTCCACGCAGACGGCCTCTTTGTCCGACTCAACATCCCGGATGCACTAAAAATCCCCGACGGCCAGACGCTCAAGCCACTCAACCTCGGTCAGCGCTGCCTCATCGACGCCCTACTCAATCCAGACATTTCACTGGTCACCTGCTACGGCCACGCCGGAACGGGCAAGACCCTCGTCGCCGTTGCCGCCGGCCTGCACGAAGTATTCAACCGGAATTACAACGGCATCACCGTCAGTCGACCCGTGGTTTCCATGGGAGATCAGCTCGGCTTCCTACCTGGCTCACTCGATGAGAAAATGCACCCATGGCTACAGCCCATCCACGATGCGCTCGACCTCCTCATGCGTCCCGACGTCCCGCTCGGCCCCAAGCGCAAGCAGGTGAAAAAGACTAGCGGTCTTCCGCAGAAAAAACCCTACGAAGCACTGATCGAGCAGGGAACCCTTGAAATCGAAGCCCTCTGCTACATCCGCGGCCGCTCAATCCCCAAACGCTTCTTCATCCTCGATGAAGCGCAGCAGCTCACACCGCAAGAGGCGAAAACCATCGTCACCCGCATGTCGCGCGACTCGAAGCTCGTCCTCGTCGGCGATCCCGCACAGATCGACAACCCCTACGTCGACAGCCGCAGCAACGGCCTCGTCTACACCAGGAACCGTCTAAAGGGTCAGGCCTTCAGCGCCCACGTCGCCCTCAACCGCGGCGAACGCTCTGAGCTAGCCGAAGCTGGTGCGCAGTTGATGTGATGGCTTTGGCATCTGCCGTTTTCCACAAATAAGAAAGATTGTGGAAACGGCTCGCTACCAATAAAACCGTGCGCAGATGAAGTATCCGACACGGTTTCAGAATAAAACCCTTTGGAGCGCCGCCACTGGGCTCGCGATATTGACGCTGGGCGCTTTGCTTGTCGGGCTAGTCTGGCTGATCGGTCAGATCTTCGGCTTTTTGCAGCCTGTTTTGGTGCCGCTTATCGTGGCAGGTATTATCGCTTACCTTCTCGATCCCGTGGTGCGCATCCTTGAAAAGCGCGGCCTGAGCCGGCTGTGGTCAGTGATCTCAGTCTTTCTGGCGACTCTGGTTATCATCACTCTACTCGTCGCCGCCGTGATCCCAGCCATCCAAGGCGGGCGCACCTTTTTCCGAGAAATCTTCTCAGAACCCGTGACCACGGTGCAGACGGAGCCCGGCGCAATTGCGCAACCCGCCGAGCCAGAAGCTGAAAATCCACCAACAGATGGCGAATCCACCGAAGAGAAAATATTGCTAACTCCAGAGGATACACCAGATCTTGCGCCCGCCCTCGCTCGCTCTCTTCACAATCTCCGGCAGAAATACAACGATGGCCCAATCGGCTGGCTACTCACAGAAATCAGCGATGACGGAGAACCCATGCCCTACGCAATCGGCTCTCGCACTCCCGATTCCTTAGACTTTTTCTGGCGTAGCCGAGTCTGGAGAATGCTCCATGACAACCAAGAGGAAATCCTTGGGACGGGTAAAAAGTGGCTCTCAATCGGCTCTTCGAAAATCCTCAGCATACTCGGCCTCGTGCTCGGTATGATCATGGTGCCCGTTTATCTCTTCTTTTTCCTCAAAGACTCCGTCTCTATCCGCGAGCACTGGCACGAATACGTCCCTCTGCGCGCCTCCCGCTTCAAAACGGAACTCGTTTCCACGCTTCAGGAAATCAACGGCTACCTCATCTCATTCTTCCGCGGCCAAGTTGTGGTTGGTGTCATTGATGGCATTTTGGTTGGCATCGCGCTGTTCTTCTTCGGTCTTCCATATGCCCTGCTGATCGGAGTTTTCATGGCCATCCTCGGCGTCATCCCATACATCGGGAATATTCTCTGCCTTATCCCGGCCTGCTTCATCGCCTACCTCCACGCGGAGAACGGTAGCGCGCCCTTCGATCTCGAACCTTGGCCATACGTCGGCTTCACGGTGCTCATATTCGCCGGCGTTCAGCAGATCAACTCGCTCGTCACCGCCCCGAAAATCGTCGGAGACTCCGTGGGACTGCACCCATTGACCGTTATTTTCTCCATGCTCTTCTGGTCGCTCGTTCTCGGTGGATTTGTAGGTGCTCTGCTCGCTGTGCCCCTCACAGCAGCCGTAAAAGTCATATTCCGCCGCTATTTCTGGGAAAAAACCATGCGGGAGCCAGCTTCCATAGGCTACGGCGGACGGGAATCTGGAAACGTATAATTCCCGGTTTTCTCTATTTCCTCGTTCCCGTTTCTCCTTAGCAATGCTAGAAAAACACAGATGTCCGAAGAAGAAGAGGAAAAGCCCAAGGAAGAGGACGCTGCGGTCACCAAGGCATACGCAGCAACTCGCAAGAGCCTCATCGCCCGACTCGACAATTGGGAGGATCAGAAGACTTGGGATGAATTCTACCAGACTTATTGGAAACTAATCTACGCCGTCGCCATCAAAGCAGGCCTACGATCTGAGGAGGCTTTTGATTGCGTGCAGGAAACCATCCTCTCGATCGCAAAACAGAGCAAAAAGAAGCTCTACGATCCAGATCAAGGCTCTTTCAAAACCTGGCTCATGAACATGACGCGCTGGCGTATTAACGACCAGTTCCGCAAGCGCAAGAAGGACACCGCCATGGCGGGTGGCGAATGGGATGATGATCGCAAGACCGCCGTCATCGATCGTATCGAAGATCCAAACGGCGATGTCCTCACGAGACTCTGGGACACGGAGTGGAAAAAAGGCATCGCTGATGCCGCACTTGCTCGCGTGAAAGCACAAGTCGCCCCGAAACAGTATCAGATTTTCGATTATTACGTCGTCCGCCAGATGGATGCCGGCGAAGTCCAGAAGAAGCTAGGTGTAAGCATGGCTCAGGTTTATTTGGCAAAACACCGTGTCGGTGCCGTTCTCAAAAAGGAACTCGCAAAACTCAAAGAAGAGACGGACTAAAAATCTCAACTCTCAACGAAGACCTTAATATACCCGCGCAGGGGGAAATGCCCGTTGCACAGAAAAGCCCCCAGACACACCTTTCTTTCTTGAAAGTTGAGAGTTGAAAATTGAATTTTATGCCCACCGCCACGCGCAGCAACCCGAGCATACCGGATCACGATGTCCTCCGGAAAATCGGTGGCGGTGCCTACGGTGAGGTTTGGATGGCACGTGCGGTGACCGGTGCGCTGCGAGCCGTCAAGGTAGTGTTTCGCGAGGACTTCAGCGACGAGCGCACCTTTGAGCGCGAGTTCGAAGGCATTCTAAAGTTTGAACCAATTTCCCGCGATCACCCAGGGCTTGTAAATATCCTCCACGTCGGTCGCAGCCCGAATGGCTCCTCCTTTTACTACTACGTCATGGAGCTGGGCGATGACGTCCACACCGAACAAGACATCAATCCTGTAGAATATGAGGCGCGCACACTACGCGCAGACGGCACCGCAGGGGTGAGACTGGACACTGACCTCTGCATCGATGTCGGCCTATCCCTCTCCGAAGCTCTCGCCCATCTCCACGGCTGTGGACTCGCACACCGCGATGTGAAGCCGTCGAACGTCATTTTCGTCAATGGCAAGGCGAAGCTCGCCGACATCGGACTCGTCGCCGCACGCGGCCAGCGAACTTTTGTTGGCACTGAGGGCTTCGTCCCCCCGGAAGGCCCCGGATCTGCCCAGGCCGATGTATATTCACTGGGAAAAGTTTTATACGAAATTGCCACCGGCAAAGACCGGCTCGAATTCCCGGAACTGCCCGACACGCTGCCCGGCGGATTAGAAAGAAAGCGCTGGCTGGAGCTTAACCAAATTATCTGCGAAATCTGCGAACCCCGCATCAGCAAGCGCACCATCAGCACCGCAGATAAGCTGGCCGATGCCCTCCGATCCCTTCGCCGAGGAAAGCGCCGACCCCGGCGAGGCCATTCCATCTGGGCTACAACCCTCATCCTACTCGGCTTTGCAGGTTGGGCATCGTGGGAAGGACTGAAGGACAGCACCCTACTCCCTTGGAATAAGACCATTCCCCCCAAGGGTATCGTCGTCGAAGGGCAATACCGCATCGGCACCTCACCGGAGGGAGCTGAAGTCTTCAATGAGGAGGGCGAAATTGTCGGCACTACCACCACCCGCGTTTTCACCGCACCCATTGGCACCGAGCTGAACTACATCGTCAGGAAAAAGGGCTACCGCCAGCTGCGCATCGAAACCACCGTCACAGAGGAGTCGATCACCGAACCCATGCTCATCTTCCGGGAGTTACAGAATTTCACTCCACCCGAGATCGGCGAAAAATGGGAAGACCATCTAGGCACTATTTATCTACCTCTCGGTGATGAACACATCAGCTCCGGGTACGTCAACAAACGCATCTGGCGAGATTTTCTCAGATCCTCCAAACGCAATCCTAAATCCTCAGAGATCCTTGCCTATTCCGAGAACGGGAAGCCTACTGAGATCGTCCTCGCCTCTCGGCCAGACATCATTGCCTTCACAGACTGGATACGCGTCGGCGGCATCAACGGCGGCTTCCTCACCCAAGACAATCAGATCACGGCAAAAATCGACGACTCCTTCGAGCATTCCAAAGTTTCCGACAAGGCGCGCCGCGAAAAACTCAGGCCGTTTCGTATCATCGTCCGCAAGTATGCCTATGGTGCCATCCAATTAACCAGCGAGCCGCCCGGCGCAGAGGTATATGTAAATGGACAAGGCGTCGGCAACACCGCCTCCCCTCCACTTCTCATTCCGAAAGTGAAGCCCGGCTCCATTGAACTCCTGCTAATTCTGGAGGGTTACAAGCCCTACACACTCAAGGCCAAGGTGAATTCCGGCCAGAACCTCCCCCTCACCGCCGTCCTTCAAAAAAACCAAGGCGTCGTCTTCGGTAAATCCTGGCAAAACGGTATTGGCATGAAATTCGAACCCGTCGACACCGATCTCATGGCTTCTATTTGGGAAACCCGCGTCAGAGACTACGATCTTTTCGTCCGAGAAACAAAAGCCAATCAACCACGCCGTCCGGATTTCTCTCAAGGCCCCAATCACCCGGTTATTTATGTCTCGCGCGATGAGGCAGCCGCTTTCTGCGAATGGCTTACCGAGCGCGAGCGCGCAGCCGAACGCATCTCCCTTTCCCACACCTATCGCCTGCCTACTGACATCGAGTGGAGCCACATGGCCGGCCTAGATTTTGAAGTCGGCGATGGCCCCGGCCAGCGCGATGCAAATAAACCCGAAATCCATCCCTGGGGCACAGACTGGCCACCCCCTACCGGATTCGCTAATTACGCAGATGACTCCGCTGCAAGCCTCGCCGGAACCGAATCAGATCGCATCATTCCCGGCTACGAAGACGGCTTTCCTCGCACTGCCCCAGTGGGATCATTCGAATCAAACGAATACGGCTTATTTGATATCGGCGGGAACATCCAAGAGTGGGTCGCCGAAGACATCTCAACATCAACTGACAGCCCTCTGGGCGTAGTTCGCGGTGGTGGCTGGAATTCCTACCTCGAAGAAAACTTACTCATTGGTTGGCGCAACCCTGTTCCTAGCGACTTCCACGGTTCGTATTACGGATTCCGTATCGTGCTTTCCAAAAACGATCCGATCCCGGAGGAAGAATAGTCGATTCACAACTCGCAGCCCAGTCGGTTTGGCCATTGAACATTGCCATAAATCGTGGAGCATGAGCCCAGTTCCCAACACCATGGTCAGTATCAATCTCAACTATCAGGGCGGCCTCCGTTGCTCCGCTACCCACGCCCCCTCCGGTAACGTCCTCACCACCGATGCTCCCGTCGATAACAACGGCAAAGGCGAAGCTTTTTCACCCACCGATCTCGTCGCGACCGCATTGGGTGCGTGCATGGCCACCGTCATGGGCATCGTCGCTGAGCGGAAAGAAATTTCACTCGAAGGTATGACCGTAGACGTGCGCAAACACATGTCCGAAGACTCACCTCGCCGCATTTCTAAGCTAGAAGTCGATATCAACATGCCACTTCCAGCCTCGCATCCAGAGCGTAAAGTCCTCGAAAGCGCCGCCCGCGGCTGCCCCGTCCACCACTCGCTCCACCCGGAAATCAATATCGTTTTCAAATGGACATGGGCATAAGCCCCCACTAACGCACAACCTTTCATCATCATATGAACAAAGTCCTCATCATCGGAGCCGGCGGAGTCGGCAGCGTCGTTGCTCACAAATGCGCCATGCATCCCGAAACTTTCGGAGATATCACTCTAGCCTCACGCACTCTCTCAAAATGCGATGACATCGCTACCTCGGTAAAACAACGCACCGGCGTGGAAATCACCACCGCAAAAGTCGATGCCGACAACCCAGAAGAAACCGCCGCACTTATCAAAAAAAACGGTGCCACACTCCTCATCAACGTCGCCCTACCCTACCAGGATCTCAACCTCATGGACGCCTGCCTCCTTGCCGGCATCCACTACATGGACACCGCAAACTACGAACCGCTGGATGTCGCAAAATTCGAATACTCATGGCAGTGGGCCTATCAGGAAAAATTTGAAAAAGCCGGCCTCTCCGCCCTTCTCGGCTCAGGCTTCGACCCCGGCGTCACCGGCGTGTTCACCGCATGGGCGCTAAAACATCAGTTCGATGAAATCCACACTCTCGACATCATCGATGTGAACGGCGGCGACCACGGCCGCGCTTTCGCTACCAATTTCAACCCGGAAATCAACATCCGCGAAGTCACCGCCGAGTGCCGTCACTGGGAAGACGGCAAATTTGTCGAAACCGACCCCATGTCCATGCACCGCAGCTTCACCTGCCCCGAAGAAATCGGCACCTTCGAGATCTACCGCATGTATCACGAAGAACTCGAATCTCTCGTGAAGCACATTCCAACCATCAAACGCGCCCAATTTTGGATGTCGTTTTCCTCAAACTACCTCAAGCACCTCGAAGTCCTCCAAAACGTCGGCATGACACGTATCGACGAGGTAGAATACCAAGGACAGAAAATCGTCCCCCTCCAGTTCCTCAAAGCAGTCCTGCCAAATCCGGGCGACCTCGGAGAAACCACCAAGGGCAAAACCTGCATTGGGAATGTCATTACCGGCATCAAAGACGGCAAGCCGAAGGCGATCTACATCTACAACATCTGCGATCACGAAACTTGTTTCGAGGAAGTAGGCTCACAGGCCATTTCCTACACCACCGGCGTTCCAGCCATGATCGGCGCAAAGCAAATGCTCTCAGGAGGCTGGGATAAGCCCGGCGTTTGGAACATCGAACAACACGATCCAGACAACTTCATGGCAGATCTCAACGATAACGGCCTGCCGTGGCAATTTATCGAACTGTCTACCGAGCAAGCAGAAGCTTTCCGGGTTTTTTGACCCACCCCAGACAATGCTCTTTTTCAAGCTTCGTGGGCTTTTCTAAAAAATCTGCGAGATGAAATTACATTGTAAGACAAATGTAAGGCCGATCTTACAAAATTTCGCTTGTCAGAAACGCAGCCACAAGCGAGATTCCTGTCGTGAACCTCACAAAAAACCTAACCCTTTTAGCTGCTGCCGCCGCAATCAGTACCCCTCAGGTAAGCGCACAGTTTGCTTCGTTTGATTTCCAGTCGTCGTCTTTCGGTAATTACAGGCAATACATGCCAAATGGTGGAGCCGAGTTTACATATTTTGAAGCGGGTGCTTTTGCCATTGATGTTTTTGACGGCAATGCGGTTTTCTCACCTCCTGGTTGTGTTAGTCCTCTCTTTTTCTCACCTTCTCCAGGATGCCCGATTGGTGCTACAGGATATGTCATTTTTGGTGACCTAAATGGTGACGGAGTCAATGATGCTGGCACCTATTACAGCATTACTGAAATTGCCGCCGCCGCAATTCTCCAGCCATTTGCTGCCAATGACGCAACACTCATTTCAGCGCCTCCGTCCTTGCTCCCAAGGCCTCTCTCCGGTTTCGTGGACGATAGTAGAACAATCTACTACAATCTATTTTCCTCTCTCATTCAAAAATACGACAACACCATTTTAGAACTGGATAGGTTCTACACGTCTGCTGAGAGAAATACTTTCGATAGAGAACTCGTCCCCGGCACTTACCGCTTCAATTTTAAAGCACTCATCAACCCTTTTGCCACGGTCGATTCGCCTCCGGTTTCACTGGAGCTGAACCTATTCCCAGCTCTCGACGGATTTCGTAAGATCAATAATGTCAAACAAGGGTTCCGCTTCAAAAACGCCATCTATCAGGATGGCTTTGCCCTTCTCGACCCTCTCGAGCTCAACACCTTGGAGTGGGAAGGTAACACGGTTGCATATATCGCACCGGCGGCCGATTTACTTCATCTTTCCATCAAACCGCTAGTTGATCCTACCGATCCAACTTCAGATGCGGTCACATACGACGGAGCCGGACAATATTCCTCAAATCCGGCCTTTGACGACCCTCCGAGTGGACTCGAAGCACCAAACACTGTCGTGGATGGTGACTTGGATCCGGAGTTTATCATCAACCCTACTTTGCCCCTTTTCCCAACCTTCGCGGGACCAACAGTAACACGCGTTTACGTTCCAAATCCGCTTGTCCAAGAATACATTCTTCCGCCTAACTTTATTGCCTTCGGCCAGACCGGTGTCATCGACGTTGAGTTCACCCTGAACCGCCCTACGACCGCCGTGATCGCTGATAGATCCGTCAGAAGGTTCAGACTTCCAGTCAGGATTGTCACCATATTCAGAACTGCCATCGCATCCAAGCTACCCGCCACTGCTACGGAACTCCAAAAATCTGCAGATTACGATTACGATGGTGACGGATCCTCCAACTTCGCCGAATGGGCATTCGGTTCGGATCCTGCCGATGCTTCCAGCAACCCTTCCTTCGCCAACGCTGTTGTTGCTAAGGCCGTAGAACCGACTACCCCAATTTCGACTAGGGATGGATCAACTGAAACTTCTGGAAACGGACTCAAATTCGAAATCTCCAAGCTTGTGAATCCTATTCCAGCACTCACTTATACCATCGAATTTAGCTCCGATATGAATAACTGGGAAACTGTCACCAGTGCCGACCCAAGGTTCACGGTCAGTGAAACCGAAAGCAAACTTAGCGTTTCGACAGTCGGCGCTCCTGAAGGTGGTGGATTCTTCCGCTCCAAGGTTGTTGAAAAATAAGCCTTTCTTCGAAATCTCTAAGCCGCACACGTTCGCGTGTTGCGGCTTTTTTATGCCCCTGAGAAGAGACGACTTATACCATTTGAGCCGTTAAATTGGTGGAATGGACAAAGTCAGCTTTTCCAAGAACAAGGTGCGTCGAGGGAGGAGTGCGACTTGTCCGCCGTAGCCTCGGCGAAGGAGGGGCGCTCTGATGGAGAAGCACGTTGATTCAGACACCAAATACAAACCAATCCGCCAAGTTAACTGGTAAGATGGTATTACCCTAGATTCGTATAGACCGATTGGACGTCATCATCGTCCTCAATCTTATCGAGCAAGTTCTCAACATCTACCATCTGCTCCTCAGTGAGGTCAATGGGCTGAGTAGGAAGACGTTGCAGCCCTGATTTCGTGGCTTCAATTCCCATCTCCTCCACAGCGGAAGTGAGACTAGCGAAAGACGTGTAATCTCCGATTAGCGTGACTACGCCCTCATCGACAGACATCTCCTCAAGGCCGGCATCAATAAGGTCGAATTCGACCTCATCTAGATCCTTGCCTTCAGGCACGGGGAACTCGACCACTGATTTACGGTCGAACATGAAATTCAGCGAACCAGACGGTGCGATTTCACCGCCATTCTTTCCGAGGATAGTCTTGAGATTGCCAACGGAGCGGTTCGTGTTGTCCGTAGCGCACTCAATGAACAAAAGACATCCGTGCGGCCCCTTTGCCTCGTAGCTCACCTCGGTGATATTGGCAGCATCATTGCCGTCAGCACGCTTAATTGCGTTCTCGATGTTCTCCTTGGAAAGGTTCTGAGCCTTCGCATTCTGGATCGCGACGCGCAGCGTAGCATTCGAATCAGGATCGGGCCCGCCGGCCTTAGCCGCCAATGTGATGGATCGTGAAAGCTTCGGGAAAATCTTGGACATGGATGCCCATCGCGATTCTTTCGCCCTCCTTCTGCATTCAAACGCTCTGCCCATAATTCCGTGGGGATTAGTTTGTCACGCGCATCGGCATGAGCACGTAGAGGAACGATCCATCAATTCGAAGGACGCCCGGGCTCATCTCATCGATAAGGTCGAGATAAACGTTATCAGTATCCAAGGCGCGTAGTGGCGCTTGGAGGAACTCGGGATTGAAAGCGATCTGCATGTCTGGGCCAGTGTAGCTCACTTCCAGAGTTTCTTGCGCTTCACCAACATCTGGTGAGTTCGCAGTGACCTCGATTTGATTTTCTGTGAAAACCAATTTTACCGAGTTTGATTTATCTGAAGAAAGCAGAGAAACGCGGCGTGTCGTTTCCAAGAGTGCTTCACGTGAAATGACCACACGCTCATTGCTGTCTCCTGGAATGACCTGACGGTAGTTCGGGTAATTGCCTTCGATCAGTTTACTCGCAAGGAAGGTATCGCCGACTGTGAACGAGATTTGGCTATCACTGAGTTTCACTTCAACATCACCCGAATCCCCAAGCAAACGCTGGATCTCGCTGACTGCCTTGGAAGGGATGATGACATCCGTTTCGTGTGAGGCAGGAAATTCAAGGTCGGTATCAGCCATCGCGAGGCGGCGACCATCAGTAGCAACCAAAGCGAGCTTGCCTTCGCGGAAGGAAGCAAAAATTCCGTTGAGCACGTAGCGCGTCTCATCCGTGGAAATGGCGAAAGATGTCTTCTTCAGGCCGTTTCTCAGATCCGCCTGTGGGATCTTGAAGGTCTTAGCTCCCTCAAAGTCAGGAAGCGGAGGAAACTCTGAATCTGCAAGGCCGATGATCTTGAAAGTCGATGGGCCGCTTTTGATGGTCGCGTAGTTTTTCGCATCCACCGTGACTTCTACCTCACTGGCTGGGAGCTCTTTGACGATGCTCACTAGGCGCTTTGCAGGAAGAGTCGTTGCACCTTCCTTTTCTATGCTGGCTTCAACAGATCCCGTGATGCCTACATCAAGATCCGTGGTGGTGAATACGAGGCGGCCGTCTTTTGCCACTAGTAACACGTTGGAAAGAATCGGCAGGGTAGTTCTAGAACTGACCACGTGCTGCACTTTTTGTAATCCTTCCAGGAATACGTCTTTGGAAATCTTGAACTTCATAGGTTAATTACACGAGAGTGTTGGACTTGAGTTTCCGTTTTCACCCTACGTTGGCAAGCATTCAGTCGCCGCAAAACCAAGTTATTTCAAATGCGACCACAAGATGTAGTGGTAGGCTTCGTAAATACCACATTTTCCAGCTTCTGCTGTCCGTTAAGCTTAAAAGTCCGCAGAAAAAAAATTCCCCTCGCACCAAGCCGCCGGAAACGGGTAGATTCCTGCACATGAACCGCCTCCTGCCACTGGCATTGATCGTCGTCCTACTCATCGCATTCCGAATTGTGGGAAGTATGTATCCGGAAACGATCCCTAACTTCCAGCCACTTGCCGCGCTATTTTTCTGTGGCGTCTTCATCGCAAAAGGATGGCGTTCATGGGCGATCCCTCTCGCCGCATGGCTCGTCACCTACCCTGCACCTGCCCTCATTTCTGGAAATACCGAATGGATGGGCGCGCCAACCCTCATCGGCACTGCTCTTGGCTTTGCGGCGACTTATTTCATCGGAAAATCCCTCATGAAGCGCGGCCTCGGCACACTTCTCCTCGGCTCTATCGCAGCAGCTCTTGCATTTCATGCCATCACCAATGGCATCGCATGGGCCATGAGCCCGATGTATCCGAAAAATCTCACCGGCATCGTTCAGTCTCTCTGGACAGGCCCCGCAGCAAGCCCCATCCCTTCATGGGTGTTCCTGCGCAACATGGCTGCGGCGAACGTCCTTTTCACCGGCATCTTCCTATCCGCAAGATTCGCCGTGCCCACGCTTGCTACGACAACACAACCGCAACACGCCAGATAAGCCTTGCGAGCAACACGCCATCCCTTTAACTGAGCCATAGATTTTCCCAAAAACGAAACGACCCTCATGTCAGACCTGAATTTCGCCACTTCGCCCATCAATCAATCCCTCACACCCGAGCGGAAAATCGAACTCTTCACCCAGATGGTGCGCATCCGCCGCTTCGAGCAGGCTGCTGCGAAGTCCTACGCAGCTGGTGAAATGGGCGGCTTCCTCCACCTTTACATCGGCCAGGAATCGGTCGCCGTCGGCACCATCTCACTTGGCGGTGCAGACGATCATTATATCACAGCCTATCGCGACCACGGCCACGCGCTCGCCGTCGGCATGGGTATGAACGAATGCATGGCAGAAATGTTCGGCAAACAAACCGGTTGCTCGAAAGGCAAAGGCGGATCGATGCACTTCTTCGCACCCGACAAAAACTTCTGGGGCGGCCACGGCATCGTTGCCGGCCAAACACCTCTCGGCCTCGGCCTCGCATTTGGCCTGAAGTACCAAGAGAAAGAAGGCTGCTGCCTCTGCTACCTCGGTGACGGAGCAGTCAACCAAGGCGCCTTCCACGAATCTCTCAACATCGCCTCCCTTTTCGGAATCCCCGTCATCTACGTCATCGAAAACAACGGTTACTCCATGGGCACTTCCCAGAAGCGCTCCTCCGCCTACACCGGCTGCCTCGCACAACGTGCTGAAGCCTATAACATTGAGTGGGATGTCGTGAATGGATCGGACGTCTACGAAGTCCGCGCGAAAACCCAGATCGCCATGGATCGTGCGAAAAAGGAAAGCAAACCTACCGTCCTTGAGATCGATACCTACCGCTACTACGGCCACTCCGTCGCCGATGCGAATCACAAGAAATACCGCACTCCCGAGGAAATCCAGAACTACAAGGACAACCACGATCCGATTAACGTCTTCCGTCGCAAACTCATGGAAGAAGGTGTCCTCTCAGAGGAAAAAGACGCCGAAATCGAAAAGGCAGCCAAAGCAGAAGCCGCCGGCTCCATCCAATTCGCCAAGGACGCTCCTGCTCCTACCATCCCGGACATCTCAACCGATGTTTATTGGGAAACAGATAACAACACCGAGGCCTCACAAATCGGCCACCACTTCTTCGCCTAATCCGCGCCCGAACCCTTTTCTTAAAACACCTTTTCCAGACCTACCATGCGTACCATTTCCTACCGTGAAGCCCTCCGCGAAGCCATGGACGAAGAACTCGCCCGAGACGAAAATGTCGTCATCATGGGTGAAGAAGTCGCCCAATATAACGGTGCTTATAAAGTCACCCAAGGCCTTTGGGACAAATGGGGCGACAAACGAATCGTCGACACACCGATCTCCGAAGCCGGCTTCATCGGCATGGGCATCGGTGCCTCCATGCTCGGCGTCCGCCCCGTCATGGAACTGATGTTCTGGTCGTTCCACTCCGTCGCCTTCGACCAACTCGTCAACAACGCCGCCTGCGTTCGCTACATGTCCGGCGGCCTCTGCAACTGCCCTATCGTTGTCCGCGGCCCTGCTAACGGCGGCACCAACGTCGGCGCAACTCACTCTCACATCCCCGAAGGACTCTTCGCTGCTTTCCCTGGTCTGAAAGTTTGCTCCCCAGCCACACCGGCTGACGCAAAAGGCCTCATGAAAGCAGCCATCCGTGACAACGACCCCGTCTACGTCATGGAAAACACCATCCTCTACGGAAACACCGGTGAAGTCCCAGATCCAGCAGACGGCGATTTCGTCGTCCCTCTCGGAAAAGCAGACATCAAGCGCGAGGGTAAAGACATCTCCCTCATCGCCCACGGCCGCTCCGTTCTTCACTGCCTCGAAGCTGCAGAAACCCTCAAATCCGAGCACGGAATTGATGCCGAAGTCCTCGACCTCCGCTCCATCCGTCCGCTCGATGTCGATGCCATCCTCGCCACCGTGGCGAAGACACACAAAGTCGTCCTCGTCGATGAGTCGAAGCCCTTCGGTGGTGTTTCCGCCATGGTCTCCCACCTCATCCAAGAGCACGCCTTCGACGAGCTCGACGCACCGATCAAGCGCGTCTGCACCATCGATGCCCCGGCCATCTACTCGAAATACATCGAGAACGAGCAGCTGCCAAACCCACGACGCATCGTGGAGAAGGTACTCTCCATGAGTTAATACTCATACTTCTGCATGCTTGCAGGGCATCTGCATTACGTTAACTTCTTCATTAGAAGAAGTTTTCACGCACCCGCCCAGTGCACATGCAATCCCAGAACCCAACGAACCACCCAACCGACGCGCTGAATACGCGCGTGAGCCTTATTCAACGGGCTCGTGATGGCTCCAACGACCTCGCCTGGGAGGAATTGCTGGGCTTCTACAACCCATTCATCTCAAAAGTCCTCGGAAGTATGAGCTTCAAGGGCGCGGATCTTGAAGACGCGCGCCAACAGGTCGTCCTACGCCTCTGGAAGGGTTTAAAAACCTATCAACGCGACGAACAGCGGGCGAAATTCAGAACATGGTTTGCGCGCCTCATCCGCAACACCGCTCTCAACATCATCCGCTCGAAGAATCGCCAACCTGAGGGACCGAGCCTAGACGATGAAAACACCGGACAAGCCATGGTGCTCTCCGACGACCCGGAAATCACCGACAAGGTCGAACAAGAATGGCAGCGCTACGTCGTCGAACTCGCCATGGAGCGTGTCGAAAAAATGTTTTCCGGACACGCAATCACCGTTTTCAAGATGTCTCTGGAAGGCAAGACCGTCGAAGCAATTAGCGAGGAGCTCAGTATCAAGACCAACACCGTCTACATCCTGAAACACCGGGTAAAAACGGTGCTTATGAAGGAAATCAAAATCCTGAGAACGGATCTTGAAGTCAGCGGAGAGGAGGGAGCCTAAGAAGTATGAACCCCAGAGAAGACTTCGACTTCAACTTGTTGTACGAGGAGGCATCTCCCGGAATGGATCAAGACACCGACATCGGCGTCGAGATTACCCCGCTCTACCACTCCCTATCAGCGATCGGTTCGCGCTATTCTGAAGAAAAGACACTCGGTATCGGCGGCATGAAGGAAGTCGTGCGTGCTTACGATGCGAGAACGGAGCGGCAAGTCGCTCTTGCTCGGCCGAAGGATGGAACTCCGCGAGAAAGATACGATGCCTTCCTGCGCGAGGCGCACATCACTTCCCGCCTAGAGCACCCCAATATCATCAAGCTCTTCGATATGGGCATCGATGAAGAAGGACGCCCCTTTTTCACTATGGAGCTAAAGCGTGGCTCCTCTCTCAGGAAAGTCCTCGGGCAAATTAGAAAGGGAAAATCCTCTGATAAATTCAGCTACGCAAAACGCCTATCTCTCGTGCTCCGTATCTGTGAGGCCATGGACTACGCGCATTCACGCCTAGTCCTCCACCTCGATCTAAAACCCGAAAACATTCAGATCGGCACCTTCGGCGAAGTCCAGGTCTGTGACTGGAGCATGGGTGAAATCGAGCGCAGGCAGACCGAGCAACACATGTCGGAATCACTTCTGGATCCCGATTTATACGGCGACCAGCTGGAGCACGCCATACAAGGCACACCCGGCTACATGGCTCCGGAGCAAAACCAACATCGCTCCACCAAAACCGCACAGACCGATATCTACGCACTTGGCTGCATTCTCTACGAACTATGCACCCTCAAGCCCCCCACCTCCCGGGCAAAGCATACCCCGGATTCCCCCGCAATCGCCGCTATTGTCGAAAAAGCCTGCGCCGAAGATCCTGCGGATCGCTACACAAGTGCCTCCGCCCTCCACACAGATATCTACCGCCACCTCCGCGGCTTCAGCACGGAAGTGGAAAACGCCGGCCTCGCCCGTGAAACCGCCCTGTTTTACCGCCGCAACAAGCTCGCCTGTATCCTCGGCTTCCTCATTCTCGTATCAGCATTCGGCACTGCCATGTGGTTCATCCCAAGACTTCAAGCCAGCAACAACCGCGCAGAAGCCTCCCTCATCCGGACAGAGAGAGCACTCAACCTCGCTGAAAAATCAGGCGCAGAAGCCAGAGCCCAACAAACCATCGCCGTAGAAGCTCGCAAACGCGCAGAAGAAGCACTCGAACGTTACCGCAGCGAAAGCAACTTCACCGGAGCCCTCCTCAGCCAGCGCGGCAAATCCGCCATCGAAGATAGCTGGTTCCTCACCCATACCATGGTCATCGATGAAGAGGTCACCCTCGCCGTCGTTGATAACATCATCAAGGAGTTGGAAACGGGAATCTCTGAGTACCCGACCGATCACGAGAAGCTCAAAAACCTCAAGGCCCACATCCTTTTCCTTACTCAAAAATTTTCCGAAGCTGCTGATTTCTACCCTCCACACAGCAAGAAAGATAAGGATTTACGTAAGCACATACCAGAGTTCACAAAACTCACCCGCAAGGATGGTCTGCTCCCTCCCAAAGATTTCGGGCGCCTCATGAAGCGCCTCTCCTCTAGCTCTGTAAAAAGCCGTGAACCCTTGATCGAGAAAATGTTCGTTTACGACACATTGAAGAGAAAATCACCTACCGAGAGCGCCGAAATCCTCGAGATGATCTTACGCCTCAACAACGATGGATGGCTTCACGGTATTTTCCGATACGACGCCGACACCCGATCCATGAGGTTATCCGGAAACATGCTGCGCTCACTCTATCGCAAAGGCGGCAGTCGCGATGAAGAGCTTATCCCCGTGAAAAGCCTCCTCCGCCTCATCCCCATCGACTCGCTGGATCTTCGCGGTAGCGGCATTTCTGACCTCTGGCACCTTGAAGGCAGCCACCTCACCAAGCTCGATATCCGCAGCACCCCCGCCAAAGACCTCACCCCCCTCGTCCCGATGGACAGCCTTCGCGAACTCATCGTCTCACCCGGCCAGTTTACCGAGCAACAGCTCTCCGTCCTCCCTAGGAATGTCGAGGTCAAGACCGTCGCGACTCCTTGATTCTTCTACTTTTGCGGAAAAAATCACTTTTTTGGAATTTTTCACATTTTCGTACAAATCTCTCCGAATCAGGGGTTTATGAGAGAGCGGATTACAATAATCCCGGAAAAATAATCAAGCCAAACTCCATGAACCCAATCACCTCCCTCACGGCTATCCTTGCTCTCAGCGCAAGCGCCCAAGCCGCAGTCGTTCTTACATACGACAGCAATGTTCCAACTACACCTACAACTCGAGCTGCGAACGTGGTCAATACCTATAGCTTGGTTGAGCAGAGCGGAACAAACACAGCTTTCGTCGCTAATCAAGTTGGGGAAATAACCCAAGGTTCCAGCGTGGGCGACAGGGGCACCGCCAACGTGGGTCAAGGCTTTACCACAGCCAACGGTTTGGATGATTCCATGTGGAGCTTCCAGAACGCCACCATTGCAACTGACCTTACCACTGCTATCGACGTTGATTACGCCACAAATGGTGGCAATTGGCTTGGAGTGACCTTTGATGCATCTCAAAATCTGATTATCGACGCCATCTCGTTCAATATGTACGTAAACAGTGGTGGAGGTGGTACGGCTGCCAGAGATACTGGAATTTTTGTCAGCGTTGCTGGCGGGGCATTCACTCAATTTGGTAATATCTCCAATAACGTTGCTGTTGGGGGCACCTCAGCAACTCTTATCAGCGAGACCGGTTCGGTCGCTGCCAGTGCAGGTGAAACCATCGAAGTGCGCTATGTTTTCAGCAACAGAACCTCAGACAACACAGCGCGGCAAGGCCAGACACGTGTCGGTAATATCCAAATCTCCGCCATCCCCGAGCCTTCCGCAGCCCTCCTCGGTGCCATCGGCGCCCTCATGCTTCTCCGTCGCCGCAAGTAATCGGCACGGAGCTTAACTAGTTTACCATCACAGGCCGACCGCGACACGCGGTCGGCCTTTTTTGTGCCGCTGCTTCACGAGTTTACAGCCGTCCCAACGAGACGCTTTAGGACGGAACCCAGCAATTACTGGAATACTTCTCTGCGACCAAAGTTAACAATGACACGTTTCACAGAATAGGTGAGTTATTGTAAAAAAATGGAATCATCTGTATAGATTCCTCAATTTCGCTTGTTTTAGTGGGGAATGGGCGACGTCTTAAGACGTATTACCCAGCTAGATGCTATGAAAAGAAACCCAACAATTCTCGCACTTTCACTCGCTACCGCGTTTTCTCCAACTGCCTTCGCTGCTGATCTTACTTGGGATCCAGATGGAAATCAGACTAACGACGGTGGTGCGGGCACTTGGTCCACCACGGCAGCCAATTGGGACGATGACGGCTCCAATCCCAATGTGAACTGGAACAACACCGATAATGCCATTTTTGGCAGCGGCACTTACCAAGTCGATCTCGACAATACCGGCGTAACTGTGGGTGATCTGACCTATGGCGGTGGCGGCGTTTTGGAGTTTAGAGGTTCGACAGTCGCAGGTTCCACCGCAGACACCATCACCATCAATTCTGGCGGTGCCACTTGGGATACCGGTGGCGGTGAGATCGAGTTTTTTAACGATGGTAACGATAATAACACGCGTCTTATCATGACCAGCGGCGATACCCTGGCGGTCAACGGCGGGGGCACATTTGATACTGGCCAGAACCCACAAAACAATGCTTTTGGCAGTTGGAGCGTCGCAGGAGCCACCCTTGATGTGACTTCGGCGACAACGGTACGTGGACACGCCGCCAGCATCGGCGAATTTGCTACAGTCAAACTAGCCGCCGGATCAACATACATACACGAGCGAAACGCCAACCAAACCTACGCAAACAACTGGGAATTGGGCGGCGGAACCATTACCTTTTCAAACCGATTTACTGGCAACGGCAATACGACTCTAAACGGTACGCTTACAGGCAATATAGACGAGTTTGTTGTCGATATGGGCGCCGGAAATCGCATCATCACATTCACTCAGGCAAACACGTCCTTCACGGCCGGTTTGTTTCGGATTGGGGAAGGCCAAGTCAACATCACCAATGACAATGCGATATCGAACTCCGTTCTAGCCATCGGCGGGATCTCAGGGAAAACCAGTCGTCTTAACCTGCTCGGCAATGACCTAGCGATTAAGGGACTCTACAACGACATCGGAGGCACTCGTGAAATTCGGAACAATGCAGGGAACTCTACTTCGGTCGTGACGATTGATGTGGACGCTGGGGAAAGCTATAGCTTCAACGCAAATGTTAACTCTAGTAATGCTACTGGCAAAATCGACTTCGTTAAAACGGGCGACGGAGAGCAGATTTTTAATCGGGCTGCAGGCTACACGAGAGCAATCGGAAACCTGACTGCCAATGGTGGCACCCTTGTTTGGCGTGTAGCCTCTGGGGAAATTGATGGGGCAATCAGTGTGGGCGCATCCGGCACCTTGCAAGTTGGCACCGGTGATACTGTCGGCACAATCGACAATAAAAACGTCGCTAATGAAGGCTTAGTTCATTTCGATCGATCGGATGCTATATCCTATAGTGGAGTAATCAGCGGCACCGGAGCGCTGAAGCTCACCGGCACCGGCACTGGCAGCCTTACGCTTAACGCCGCCCAAACTTATTCAGGTGACACAACGGTGGACAATGCAGTTCTCACAGCTGGAGTCGCGAATGCCATTTCAGCTGACTCAGCACTGTACCTCGGAGGTAGCGGCTCAGGCGATTCTTTCTTTGATATGAACGGATTAGCACAACAGGTGGGTGGTTTGGACATTGTTGCAGGCTCCCACGCCAGAGAAGTCCAAAACAATGGCGCGTCCGCCGCTACGCTCACCATCAACGTGGGCACCGGCGAAACATATACCTACAATGCAAACTTCACCGGCACAGGCGGTGTCATCAACCTCGAAAAGACTGGTGTAGGCACCCAAACCTTTGGTCGCAACGGGACGTACGGCACTGCGATCAACAATATCAACGTAACGGGTGGAGAATTGGTTTGGAACAATAACAATGGCGCGACCCAAACCGGATCGTTCACTATCGGCGAACTAGGCACACTAAGTGGTATTGGCGTAATCGGAGGTGCCGCGGTCGTGGCTGGTAAATTGAACCCGGGCAGCAGTCCGGGAACCTTGAGTTTTGATCAGGCGCTGACATTGCAGTCCACCGCAACCACGACGCTGCAGATTGAACAATTTGCAGTCGACATGTTCGATGTGCTCGCCAACGACGGTGGTGACATCTTCACTGCTGCTGGAATCCTAGAGCTCGATACCACAGGCTACACAGCGACATCCGGTGATACATTCACTGTTTTAGAAAACTGGGGTGGTTACGCTGGAAGCTTCAGCTCGATCACAGGCACCGACCTCGGAGGTGGACTTTCCTTCGATACCTCCACCCTTCTCACCAACGGCACTCTTACCGTGATCCCTGAGCCATCCGTAGCCCTCCTCGGTGCCATCGGTTCCCTCATGCTTCTCCGCCGTCGTCGCTAATCGCACGAGTTTAAGAAAACAAATCATCAGGCCGATCGCGACATGCGGTCGGCCTTTTTTGTGCCGCAGCTTCATGAGTTTACAGGCTTTTTACAGACACCTTTAGATCGCCTTGATAGGATGCAAGGCACTATGAAAGCGTCCCTCCTCGCCTGTCTTGCAGCCACCAGCTTCGCAAGTGCCCTCGAAGTCCACGAATGGGGCACTTTCACCGTACTCTCAGGAGCAAACGGAGTCCCCGTCTCATGGTATCAGCCCGGACAGGATCTTGCCGCACTTCCGGATTTCGTGGGGAAATCCGGAACCTTTAAATCAGGTGTTGCCCGCGTCCGCATGGAAACGCCAGTCATCTATTTCTACACAGACAAACCGCAACACGTCTCCGTAAGTGCTACCTTCAAAGAGGGCGCGATCTCCGAGACTTTTCCTTTTTCCGCATCACCCATCTCCCTTCGCGAAATGCCAGCCACCTGGAGCGGCACCCTTTATGCGCCAGACGATGCAGAAGCCCTCGCCCTCATCCCAGAGGAGGAAAGCCCCGACCCTCACGAACCCTACTCCGCCGCCCGCAACGTCCCGGATGCATGGATTTTCAAATCCGATCTGGAGAAACACCCTTACAAACACAACGAAGCCCTCGCTCCCCAAGCTGAGAAATTCATTTTCTACCGTGGTGCCGGCAATTCCGCGCTCCCTATGCATGTCATGTTGGGCACGGACAAAACGGTTGCCGTTCACAACTACACTCAAGAGCCCACAGAAGGAATAGCTCTCAACGTCAGCGATGGCATGGCCACTTGGAAAGTCATTCCTGTAAATGAAGATTCAAATACAGTGGCCACCGTCAAACTAGACGCCGCCCCCCGCCCCGTCTCCGAGGTTGAGGAGGAACTCGCCACTCACTGGATCTCAGCTCTCACGGAAAAAGGCCTCACGCCTGACGAAGCCGCCGCGATGGTCGCCACATGGCGCGCCACATGGTTCCGCGAGCCTGGCACCCGCGTTCTCAGCATCGTCCCACGCTCCCATGTCGACGCCGTCCTGCCCTTGGAAATCACCCCCAAGCCTGAAAAAATCGAACGCGTCTTCGTCGCTCGCCATGAGGTCATTTCCGACGTAAAAACCCGCAAACTCGCCGCCATTCTCACCTCCGGATCCTCTCTCCAATCCGAAATCGCCGCCCTCGAGCTCGGCCGATTCTCCAGCGGAGCCGCTGAAATCGCCGCGGAGCACATCAAATATGAAATGCTCAACCGTTTCCGCCTCCTCAGCACCACCCCTGAGACAATCGACGCCACCTCGGCACGCTGAACCGCCGGAGGCTTTGGACTGCGGCGATGATTCGCCACTTTTCTTCGGCGTGAATTCATACTCACCCACATCCCTTCCTGCTTTCCTACCTTCCTCATTCAAAAAATCCCCCAGCCTCCCACTTCTCTTCCTTGGCGAGCTTGGCGGTTCAAAAAACTCCCGGGAGCGCGCAACCCACCTCAAATTCCGGATTCGACTTTCCTCCACATAACGGGCATTTTCTCTGCGAAATCCATGAAAGCCCGTATTCTCACCTTCCTACTGCTATCCCTCGCAGCCTCCTCCGCGCAGCAAGCCGAGCGTGTTTGGACGGATGTCAAAGGCCGCAGTGTGAAAGCAAAACTCGTTAGCGTGAAAGGTGACGAGGCGATGCTCCTCCTCCCCGATGGACGCGAGCTACCCTACCCCCTTGAGAAACTCTCCAAGGTAGATCAGGCCTACATCGAGAAATTTGGTCTCGAAAACAAAGGTGAAGAGGGAATGGATGATGGCGACGAAGCCGAGGAAGCCGTCATCGATAACTTCAATGACCCATGGCCGGATCGCGTCAGCTTCAAGGACGATCCAGAGATCGTCACCGTTATCGAAAGCTCAGAAGAAAACACCTTCATCTACGAGTCAGCGAATTACCGCTACAACTGCGACGTCCGCCTCTCAAAATCCGTCGTCAAAGGCTTTGCCGTCCTCTTCGAAGCCACTCACCAATTCACTCGTGAGCTACCACTCGCCATCAATGGTGGGAAAAAGAAAGATGGAAAATACCAAATCTACCTCTTCGAAAGCCAAGAGACTTACTACAAAGAAGGTGGCCCTCCAGGCAGCGCAGGCGTATTCATTGGTGGCAAAAACATCGTCATGGTGCCGCTCACCAGCCTCGGCGTGCGCCCGGTTGGCAGCAGCTACATGCTTGATCGCGATAAAAGCAACAAAACCCTCCCCCACGAGCTTCTCCACCAACTCACGCCGAACCGCTACTACCGTGAGGGAGCCCGCGGATGGTTCACCGAAGGCCTCGCAGAATACGTTGGCGTCACGCCGTATCGCTCAGGCTCCTACAACGTAAAAACCAATTTCAAGCCCATCGTCGAGTATGTCACGGCGTATGGAAAAGACGACAATGGCGGCCGCGCCATCGGTGATACCATTAATCTAGGCCCCCTGAAGAATTTCATGCTCATGCCTTACTCCGCATTCACCGCAAACCCTCAGGTGAATTACGGCTGCGGCCTGCTAATTACCAACTACTTCTTCCACATGGATCGCGAAGAAGATGCCGCGCGCATTAAGAAATTTCTCAAGGCACTCAACTCCGGCAAACAAGGCGAAGAAGCGCTCGAAGTCCTGCTCGACGGCCAAACATGGCTTGAACTTGAAGCGGACATCGCCAAAGCATACTCACGCAAAGGTGTCGATTTCACCTTCACCCAGTAATGCCCAGTGCAATCAACTAAGGAGGTGCCTAACCAAGTTTCTGAAGATCCAACCGCGAATGGACGCGAATAAACACTAATGCGATACAAAAGGATCCGGAAAATTGGTTCTTGATGAAATTGGTTGGATATTGCCCATAACATAATCTCACAAAACCCGATATTTGCGTTTATTCGCGTCCATTCGCGGTTTCTTTTCCCCTAGCTTGATCACTCTGTAATGCCCGCCACCCCCGATACACTCCCCGCCCTTCCCGGCCAGTCTCCCGAAGCCATCGCCGAATGGCTCGCAGATCAGGGCGAACCCTCCTTCCGCGCAAAGCAGATCCTCGATTGGATCTGGAAAAAAAAGGTCACATCCTTCGATGAAATGACCAACCTCCCCGCCGCCCTGCGGGAAAAGCTCGCCGCGTCATTCCGCATGACCGCGCTCACGCACTCCACCACCCAGGGCAGCGAAGACACCACGCGCAAATTCCTCTTCCGCCTCCACGACGGCCGCTACATCGAGTCCGTCCTGATTCCCGCAAACCCCGCCCTCTACGGCGAGAAATCCGACCGCCGCACCCTCTGTGTCTCCTCACAAGTCGGTTGCGCCTACGGTTGCAAATTCTGCGCCTCAGGCCTCGCTGGCTACACACGCAACCTCGATGCCTCAGAAATCGCCGGCCAAGTCCTCGCCGCCGAGCAGATCGCTGGCGAGCGCGTCGACTCCCTCGTCTTCATGGGCATGGGCGAGCCGATGGCGAATTTCAACAACCTCATGGCCGCCATCGCCCTCATCACCGGGGCAGAAACCCTCCACCTCGGCGCGCGCCACCTCACCATCTCGACTTCCGGCCTCGCGCCACAGATCAAGAAACTCGCCGATCACCCCCAGCAGATCCGCCTCGCCATCTCCTTCCACGGCGCCACCGATGAAGTCCGCTCGCAGATCATGCCGGTGAACAAAAAGTATCCGGTTTCCGAGCTCATGGACGCCCTCGCCCATTGGAACTTCACGAAAAAGCAAAAGCTCACTCTGGAATACATCCTCATCCAAGGCGTCAACGACGCTCTGGAACAGGCCTCCATCCTCGCCCGCCACGCCCGTTCCATCGGCGCGAAGGTGAACCTCATCCCCTACAACACCGTCGAGGGACTCGAGTGGAAGCGCCCTGCTCTCTCTCACTGCCGCGCATTCCAAGACGTCCTCAAAAAAGCCGGAGTCACCGCCACCCTCCGCATCGAAAAAGGCCACGACATCGACGCCGCCTGCGGCCAGCTCCGCCTAAAACAGGAAACTGCAGAAGGTATCGTCTAGGAAAGGAGCCGCGATTTGGAAATCGCGACCTGCCCGGCGAAGCTCCTTCCGGAAAAGCTCTTTCCTCATTGCAGTCGCGATTTCCGAATCGCGGCTGCTTTCGCTTCACTTCCCACCCTCCTCATCACACCCTCCCGCGTGCCAACTCTCCGTGAAGCCATCCGTTACTGGTTCAAGCTCGGGCTCATTAGCTTCGGCGGCCCCGCAGGACAGATCTCTATTATGCACCGCGAGATGGTGGAGAAACGCAAATGGATCTCGGAAAGCCATTTCCTCCACGCGCTGAACTTCTGCATGCTCCTCCCCGGCCCCGAGGCGCAACAACTCGCCACCTACCTCGGCTGGCGACTCCACGGCTGGCGCGGCGGTGTTGCGGCTGGAGCACTGTTCGTCCTTCCCTCAGCACTACTACTATTCTGCCTTGGCTGGCTCTATATGGCGGGCGGTCATCTGCCGTGGCTCGCCGCCATTTTCCACGGTCTGCTCCCGGCAGTCATCGCAGTCATCGCTGCCGCCGTCTTACGCATCGGCGGGAAAACCCTGCGTAGCGCCTCCCTCTGGCTCATCGCCGCCCTTTCCTTCGTCGCCATCTTCTTTTTCAACATCTCCTTCGTCATCATCATCGCCGCCGCTGCGCTGGCCGGATGGATCGGCCACAGGATTTCCGTAAAACAATTCCCCGCAGGTAAACCCAAGAGCCTCGACGGAGCGGAGGAGGAGGGCTTTCTCAAACTCCCCGCCACACCACGACCCACCTGGCTACGCGCGCTCAAAATCACCGCCACCTGCATCGTGCTCTGGTTCCTGCCGGTGATCGCGCTAGGCCTTTGGCTCGGCTGGGGCAGCACACCTGTCGCTCAGGGTATTTTCTTCAGCAAGGCAGCCATGGTCACCTTCGGCGGCGCCTACGCGGTGCTGCCCTACGTCGCCCAGCAGGCGGTGGAAAATTACCAATGGCTTACCCACGCCCAGATGATGAGCGGCCTCGCCCTCGCAGAAACCACCCCTGGCCCACTCATCATCGTGCTGGAGTTTGTCGGTTTCGTCGGAGGTTGGCAAAATCCCGGGAAATTCAGCCCACTCACCGCCGGAGCCATCGGAGCCGCGATTACCGTCTGGACGACCTTCGTGCCTTGCTTCCTCTTCGTTTTCCTAGGCGCACCCTACGTGGAAGGTCTTCGCAATCTCCCGCGCATCGGCGCAAGCCTCACCGCCATCACCGCCGCAGTCGTCGGCGTGATCCTCAATCTCGGCGTCGTTTTCGCCATCCACGCCCTCTGGCCTGAGCCATCCGGGGATTTCGATGCCTTCGTAGCCGTCCTCTCCGTCACCGCTTTCCTCGCCATGTGGAAGTTCAAGGCACCCTTCATGCCCGTCCTCGCCGCCTGCGCCACCCTTGGATTGGTAGTTAGCTGGATCGGGATTAGCTGAAGCCCCTTACAGTTAAAAGGCTTGCACCCTCCGTCTCACACGCCTACAGCGTCCACATGGCTCAAGAAACGACCCTCATCCTCTTCAAACCCGACGCAATCGCCAAGAATCTCTCTGGCCAACTCCTCGCTCGCTTCCAGACCGAAGGCTTCATTGTCCGCGGAATCAAAATGATGGCACTCAGCGACGAAATCCTCGCCGAGCACTACTCACACATCGCCGACATGCCGTTCTTCCCATCCGTGCGCGGATTCATGCAGGAAACACCTGTCATCGCCCTCGCTCTCGAAGGTGACAACGTCATCTCACGCGTTCGCGATCTCCTCGGCCCTACCGACTCCAATGTCGCAGATCCAGGCACCATCCGTGGCGACTTCGGCTTCAAGGACGGCGATTCCAAGATGCGCAACGTCTGCCACGCCTCCGACTCTGTCGAAGCTGCACAAGCCGAGATCAAGCGCTTCTTCAACGAAGGCGAAGTCTTCTCGTTCTAATATGGAGCGCGGGTTTAACCCGCCACCAATGCCAAGGTCTTCATTGAGAGCTGAAATTTGAAACTTCATGACCTTCAGCCTCCTACTCCACGCCCTCGATCCAAAACCGGATCGCAAGGTGCTTGAGGAACTCACCGTAAACGTCCCCTCCATCGCCCGTGTAGACGCAGGTGGTATCCTGCGCGATTGGTTCGGCATCGTTGCCTCGAGGCTTTCCATTCAGGACGCACATACCTTTCAAACCAGCCTGCGCACGCTCGGATGCGAAACGGATATTGTCCCAGATTCGGACATACCCGCCCTGCACTCAGATTTCCGCTGTCACATCATCGATCTAGACGCGGAAAACGTCACCCTCACCACCTCGATGAATCGGCGCCAGCAGCGCAGCCGTAGCGAGCTGGTCTTCGTCTCTGCAGGAGTCGTCAAGCGCGCCCGCCCAGAATCCGATTACGAAATTCAAAAGGAAGTCCGCTATACGGGTGAAGCTGCTTACACGGTGTCGGTGGAAAAACGCATCACCAAGACCGTAGAGAAAGACTATTTCCGCATCGATCTCTTCTTCTCAACCGCTCCTCACCGCATTTCGCTAGAAATGGATAAGGACTCGGTGATCACCTACGGCTCGCGTCCACTGCTATTAAAAAACCGCACGGAACTCACCGTCCTGATGTGCGATCTTCAGTCACTCCTCCCGCCAGACCGACAAAACCTCGCCCTACGCACCCTTTCCACCGATCCTGTATACCCCTCCCTCCACGGCTACGAAGAGGAAATCCGCTGGATGTTCTACCGACTCGGCGCGAAGGGTTAAATATGGAGCGCGGCTCGGTGTGCCTCATACTACTCCCCAGTGGCTTGCAAAGCCGCTCACCATCAGAAATCATCACACCGTGTTCGAAACGAAAATCATAGAGGCCACCGATGACGGCATGGCCGACGCGCGCGATGCCGCTGTCTCCCTTTTACAAGCAGGCGAAGTCGTCGCCCTACCCACTGAAACTGTCTACGGACTAGGCGCAGATGCCTTCAACCCAGATGCCGTCGCCAAGGTATTCGAAGCCAAGGAACGCCCGACCTTTGATCCACTCATCGTCCACATCGCCACCATGGCCGATCTCGAACGCGTGGCCATCGTCCCGGAAGACATCAAGGAAACGGTCAATAAACTCGCCAACGAATTCTGGCCGGGTCCGCTCACCATTATTTTACCCAAGACCCCGGAAGTCCCGGATCTCGTCACTGGTGGCTTGCCAACTGTCGGCGTCCGCCAGAGCGCGCACCCGATTTTCCGCGCGATCAACAAAACGCTCGGCAACCCTATCGCCGCCCCTAGCGCCAATCGCTTCGGCCGCATCTCACCCACCTCCGCCTCCGCCGTGATGAAGGAGCTCGAAGGCCGCATTCCCCTCATCGTCGATGCAGGAGCCTGCAACGAAGGCATCGAAAGCACAATCATCCGCATCGAGCCGCGCGAGGGCAAGAAGCCCATTTTCCACGTTCACCGCGCCGGCCCCATCACCAAGGAAAAGCTCCAGCCATTTGGAAAAATCCAGAAAGTGAAACCCGGCGACAAACTCCAGTCACCCGGCCAACTCGAGAGCCACTACGCCCCACTCACACCTTTCCGCCTTATCGAAAAGCCGGAGGATTTCACCCCTGAGCCAGGTAAACGCTACGGTCTCCTCAGCTACAAAGGCGAAGACGGTGGTGAATTCGTACGCTCGAATGAATGGGAAGTCGTCGTCGCCCTCAGCCCCGGCACAGGTAAGCAAGCAGAAGCCGCGATCCGCCTCTTCTACGCCATGCGGGAAATGGACGAGATGGGTCTCGACGAAATCATCGCCGAACCTCTCAGCGAAGTCGGCCTCGGTGTCGCGATCAACGACCGCCTAAGAAGAGCGTCGACCCCGCGCTAGCGAAAGGAGCCGCGATTTGGAAATCGCGACTGCAATGAGGAAATAGCTTTTCCGGAAGGAGCTTCGCCGTGCAGGTCGCGATTTCCAAATCGCGGCTCCTTTCCTTACGGTACTCTCGGAAATTTCGAGAAATCTGGCTTCCGTTTCTCGATGAAGGCCTCCTTACCCTCCCTGCCTTCTTCGGACATGTAGTAGAGGAGGGTCGCATTTCCCGCCAGATCCAGTAGACCCATCTGCCCGTCGCAATCGGCGTTCAGGGCGGATTTCAAGCAGCGCAGCGCTAGCGGTGAGTGAGCGAGCATTTCCCGGCACCATTTCACGGTCTCCGTCTCCAGCTCGGCAAGTGGCACCACGGTATTCACTAAGCCCATGTCGAGCGCTTGCTGCGCATCGTACTGGCGGCAGAGATACCAGATCTCACGCGCCTTTTTCTGCCCAACGATGCGAGCCAGATAGCTCGATCCGAGCCCTCCATCAAAGCTGCCAACCTTCGGCCCCGTCTGGCCAAAGCGTGCATTGTCCGCCGCAATCGTGAGATCACAAACAATATGCAGCACATGCCCGCCACCGATTGCAAATCCCGCCACCATCGCCACGACAGGCTTGGGCAGGGAGCGGATTTTTTTCTGAAGATCCAATACATTCAAGCGCGGTACACCGTCGCCGCCGATGTATCCCGCATGGCCACGCACCTTCTGATCGCCGCCTGAGCAGAAGGCGAGATCGCCCTCGCCTGTGAGAATGATGACACCCACATCCGGATCCTCATGCGCCATATCAAAAGCGTGGAGCATTTCCGTGACCGTCTGCGGCCGGAAGGCATTGCGCACCTCCGGGCGATTGATCGTTACCTTCGCAATAGCGCCGTCTTCCGTCGTCTCGTAACGGATGTCCTCGAAATCGTGTTTTGAAATCCACATGCTGCCCGCAAACTGGCGTGTGCAGCGGCATCTATCAACCGATAAAAGGCCAGTTATTTCAACACCGCGAAGCTAAATCCACGCGCAGCTGGCTCGTAGTGGCCGGCCTCAGCCTTCGAAAGCCATGCTGGGTATTCCTTTCCCTCCTGCAATTTAGGTATCGGCCGCGGCCCAGCGATTTTCTCATCAGGCTTCCTAGCAAGATACTGGATCACGATGACATCACCGGATTTCAAGCCGCTGCCCGTGCGTGTCACAAAAATCACCGTCGCTTCAACGGTTTGATTGCGGTTGCCGCTGAAGTCGAGGAGACCCAATTTCTCACTCGTTACCTTGTCCACGCGTATTTTGAGCGATTCAGATGCCTTTTTCTGCATCTCCTCATAAACTTTCGGCGGAAGCTCGGCGAAGGCCATTGAAGGAAAAAATGCAAAGATCGCAAACCACGATAAAAGCCACAGCGTCTTCATGAAAAAGACATACACCGTTTCCCACGAGAGTCCCAACTCGATTCTAGTCTTGTCTCGCCCGTAAGTGAAATTTCACCGCTCGAAATTCCTGACAACCAGTTTAGAATAGCGGCATATGAAAGATAAGCGCCCCGATCCAGACCTTCTCGGCGAGCCCATCCACGAACTCGCAGAGCAAGAAGGCATTGTCGGCGTAAGTGCAGATCCAGAGCACGGGCGGCTGGAAATCGAATTTGATCCGGAGCGCATCAGTGAGTCGCAGCTGCGCGAAATGGCTTCCGAGGATGCAGGTGAAGTGGCGATGGAGTTGAAGAAACTCAGCTTCCACCTCGCCAACACCGGCTGCGAGGCAGGTGCACTACGACTTGAGAAACGCGTCGGAAAAATTCCAGGGGTGCGCCGCGCTACCGCTACTTACCTTGGCAAAGTTCTGTGCCTAACTTTTGATTCTGCTGTGGCTCCTGAAAGCGAAGTCGTCGCCGGTCTGGAAAAGTCCGGGGCGCAGATCAGCCCACTTGAAATCGGCAAGCCTCAGGTAAATTCATTAGCACAGCGCCTACGTAGTGGTGAACTGAACGAAGAAATATCCTGCGCACTCGGCCTACTTTTCCTTATCGCTGCTTTTGCTGTGGAAAGAGTTTCCGGCACAGGTTGGTGGACACACGGACTCTATTTCGGGGCTTACTTTTTTGCAGGACAAGAGGGAGTAAAGTCCGCGATCGCATCGCTAAAAGAGAAAGTCCTCGATGTCGATGTACTCATGGTGCTCGCAGCTTTAGGCGCGGCACTTGTCGGTGCTCCCTTCGAAGGAGCGCTGCTACTTTTCCTTTTCAGTTTTTCAAACGTTCTCCAACGCTACGCCATGGAGCGCACGCACCGTGCGATCGAATCCTTACTCACCCTGCGCCCAGATAAGGCACTCGTGAAACGCGGAGACCAAACGGTCAGCGTGCCCGTCGAAGAATTAGAAATTGGTGAAACTGTTGTCGTGAAGCCCGGCGAGCAAATCCCCGTGGACGGCGACCTTTCCGAAGGTGAGACATACGTCGATGAATCATCTCTCACCGGAGAGTCGATGCCCGTTTCGAAAAACTCAGGCAGCACACTCTTTGCAGGCACGATCAATCAGAGCGGCGGTATCGAGATGAAAGTCACGAAGCGCTCAGACGATTCAGCACTCGCCCGCATGGTGAAACTCGTCGCCGAGGCACAGGCAGAGAAGTCACAGACCCAAAGATTTCTTGAAAAGGCAGAGCAGTGGTATGCGATGGGCGTGATCCTTTTCACCATCGGTGTCTTTCTTGTGCCGTGGCTTCTGTGGGGTGAAAGTTTCTCCAATGCCTTTTACCGAGCAATGACGATCATGGTCGTCGCATCGCCATGCGCGCTAGTCATCAGCACACCCGCGACAGTGCTTTCTGCCATCGGCGGTGCAGCAAGACGCGGCATACTTATCAAGGGAGGATCCCACCTCGACCGCGCATCTACGATAGACATCGTAGCAGTGGATAAAACCGGCACACTCACCGTCGGCAAGCCATCGCTCAATGAAATCGTCACCTCGGATGGAGTCATCGACGTCACTATAGACCTTCCGCAAGGCATCCGAGAAACACTAGCCCTCGCCGCTGCGCTAGAATCAAAATCCGAACACCCGCTCGCCCACGCCATCGTGAACGCGGCAGCAGGACTCGCCTTACCGGAAGCCACTGCATTCCAATCCACTGCCGGAAAAGGTGCAGAGGCAACTATTACAGGCCAGCGATACCTCATCGGCAGTGAACGGTGGTTCCGCGAAAATAAGGCCGAAAATTTTGATGCTCTCCATTCCCTAACAAAAGGACTCCAAGAAAAAGGCCGCACCTGTGTCTGGCTTGGCATTCGAGATGGTGACCGCGTCACTGCTAACGCCGTCTTTGCTTTGGCGGATACCATTCGCCCTGAAGCCCGCGACCTCACAGCAAAGCTGCATGATGTTGGCGTGAAAAAAGTTGTTATGCTAACTGGTGACCAATCACTCGTCGCAAAGACCATCGCCGCCGAGGCAGGTATCGACGAAGTTCACGCCGGCCTACTTCCTGCCGACAAACTGAATGTCATTCGACAGCTTAAAAGTGAAGGTCGAGTGATGATGATCGGCGACGGAGTGAATGACGCTCCCGCTCTTGCTGCTTCAGATCTCAGCGTAGCCATGGGCGCGGCGGGTACCGATGTGGCGATGGAAACGGCGGATGTTGTGCTCATGGGAGACCGGCTGGAAAACATCCCGCTTCTCCTGAGTCATTCGCGTCGGGCAAAGCGTGTCCTTCTTCAGAACCTCACACTCGCCGCTGCGGTCATCGTTTTCCTGATCATCGCGGCTCTTGGATTTTCCCTACCGCTGCCCATTGGCGTGATAGGACATGAGGGCAGTACCGTCATTGTATGCCTCAACGGACTGAGGCTGCTACTAATCGGAAAGTCTATGGCGTAGAATGGAAAGGAGCCGCGATTTGGAAATCACGACCTGCCCGGCGAAGCTCCTTCCGGAAAAACTATTTCCTCATTGCAGTCGCGATTTCCAAATCGCGGCTCCTTTCCTCCCTAGCGCTGCTGAAGGCCTGAAGAAGAGGGCAGGAAAATCGAGAACACGGCATTCACAAGCCCGACTACAATCCGCCAGCTAACGTAAAGCACCAAGGCCACCATCCCAACGGCAACTAGCAGCACCAGCGCTATAAATCCTAGAACTGCCCAAAGCGGCCACCAACGAGCATCAAGACGCTTTGCTTGTCCTTGCCAGTTTCCCCATTGCGCCCATGGCGCGCCTTTCCCGGATTCCTCGCGCACGGGCTTCGGCTCAACGGCGATGCCATCGATCTCGACGACTTCCGCTTCAATGGTTGGCTCATTTCCGTTCATTTCAAAGTCATCCTAATCCATTTAGTGAAAAATCAAACGTGAAACGCGGGCACGAAAAAGCGGTTCGACCGATCTACCCCCAGGGAAAACCCAATAACCCGGAAAGTGATTCAGTCGAACCGCTAAGAATAGATACAGCACCGTATGTGCCAATCTTTCAGAGTTATTTCCTCTAATGAAAAAAATTACCAAATTACGCTCAGGCGCCGACAGGTGTGGCGCGAGCAAGTTCTTCGCGACGGAAATTACTCGGGGAACTACCTGTAAAGCGGGAGAAACTCCTATTGAACTGCGAAAGTGATTGATAACCAATCTGGAAGGCAATTTCTGAAACACGCACCTCGGGCTTGAGAAGCTCCTTTTTCGCCCATTCGATGCGGCGGCGGTTCACATAATCCGTGAGAGTGAGCCCGGTGGCTTCCTTGAAGACACGGCAGAAATGAGATTCGCTCAAGCCTGCGTGGCGGGCAACGAGTGAGAGCGGAAGTGGCTCATCGAGATTATTTACAATGAAGTCTCGCGCGCGGGCGACTGCCTCCGGTTCGCTATTTTCACTGATGAGTGCGAGCTTTTCCGCATGGCGTGAAAGCTGAGTGCCGAAGGTGGCGAGGAGCGTGACCATGCTCTGATAGCGCTCTGGATCCACTACCTGAGTTTGATTGTAGGCATCACGCAATGCTTCCGTTTCGGCCTCGGTGAGTCCTTGGCGGCGGAGGGTTTTTGCGACGCGGTCGAAAGCACCGGGTTCCGGGACGGAATGGAACACTTGGCCGGTGCGAAGAAACCCGATGAGCGTGCCGTTGCAAGATACAGGGACAGCAGTAGCGGACATACCTGTATAACATTTACAGGAGGCGGGAGCCCCCATTTTCGCCTCCTCAGTAAGGCGGTGGTTGACCTCGATACAGGCCGCGCATGCCGTATTACAGAGAGCGAGCTTTTGGCAGAAAGTAGTGCCGTTTTCGGTCTGGCGGCAGACATCCTTTAATTCCGCATTTGCATCGATAAAAACGAGAGGGAGTCCTGTCGCGCATCGGAAAGCGTTCTGATAGGTCGTGAGAAGATCACATTCGGAGATTTTTCCGAATAGGGATTTCTGGAAACGTTCAGTATCGCTGCTCATCGTGTTTACGGGTCTATGCGCGGCGGAGTCTAGGCGGGCAATTCGACTTTTGCAACGACTGTCGAACGCATTCTGTGGACGAAAAGGGCGGATTTTCATGATTGGCGGAGTCCAAGGGCGACAATCGCTAGGGAAATAGCGGAACTGAGGGGCATAATGATCGCTGCAGCGAGCGGATTCATAAGGCCGAAGAGGGCAAATGTGATGGCTGCGGCGTTGTAGAGCAGCGCGAAGGCGAAGGCGGCGCGAACCGTGAACTGCCTACGTTTTGCGAGGGTGAGCATTTCTGGGAGGAAGCGGAGGCCTTGGCCGAGGAAGTAAAAATCGGATTTTCCTTCGAGCAGGCTTCGATCCACCACTGGAGTGCCAGTGACCCAAGCGGCATTGAAAGCGAGTGAGTCATTTGCCCCATCGCCAAGGTAGAGAGTGTCACTCTGGTCGATTTCACGGACGATGTTTTCCTTTTCCTCTGGCTGGAGGGCGGAAAAGGCATCCTTCTGCTCGATGCCAAGTAGATCGGCTGCGGCGGTGACTTTTTCCTTTCTGTCTCCGGAGAGAATCACGAGTTGATGGTTCTGCTGTTTTAGAGCAGAGAGCGAAGCGGCTGCATCAGGACGGAGAGTTTCTTCGAAACGAAAGCGAGCAATGGTCTCTCCTGCGCGGCAGAGTTCTGCATCATGCATAGCGGCGGGTTCAGGCGTTCCGGCAGCCCATCCCGGGCGACCCAGCGACCACTCATCGAAGGATCTACCCATGCCTGGAGTATCAGTAATTTCGACTTCTGGAGCACTGCGGAGGATTTCACGGCCTTTGATTCCAAGAGCCTCCAGCAGGCTACGCGAAACAGGATGGAGCGAGCCTGAAGTCAGCCGCGCGAGGGCGAGGCGGGCGTCTTCTGATAAATCCGTAATCGCTTCGGGATTGGTGAGCACGGGACGCTCGAGGGTGAGGGTTCCGGTTTTATCGAAGATGATTTTTTTCACCGCACGCAGCCGAGACCAGATGAGCGGTTCTCGGATGAAAACCCCAGCCCGCTCCATACGCGATCCCGCAAGCTCGTCCGCCAGAGGGAGGGCAACCCCTAGCGCGCAGGGGCAGGAGACTACGAAGACCGAAATCATCACCTGCAATGCGGGTGCTAGCCCTGCAGTGGCGCTCCAGAAAATAAAGCCCCCCACCCCGATCAGGACGATGGCGATGAGATAAGTGCGTAGCAGTTTTTCCAAAGCTGGAATGCGCCCGGCGACGCGATCAGTCGAGGTCAGCCGAGACAACAACGAATCTGCCCAAGTTTCCGAAGCGGTAATGGTGACGGGCTTCGAACCGAGATGAATCGCTCCGGCAGGCACCGGACGCCCTGCATGGAATATCTGTGGATCGGCCTCACCATTGATCCATTCGAGCGAAAATTCTGCGGCTTCAGAGTCGAGAGTGGAGGCAACCGGCACAGATTGACCGGGGAGAATATTGACGCGCAGGCCGGGGAGAATTTCAGAAAGAGGAAGCGGCTCCGCGCGATCCGGCGAGTCCACTGTTTCAGGAACTGGGCGACGGCGCTGGAGGCGGTTGCGGTTTTTTTCGACCGCAGCGAGCTGTAGATAACGCCCGCCAAGCATGAGGAAAATGAAGGTCGCGACAAAATCGAAATACATCAGCCCCTCGATGCCAAGCGCCCAGCCAACGATGGATCCCAAGAAGGCAAAAACAATGCCGAGCGCGATCGGCAAATCGATATGCGGAGTCCTCGCAAGTGCAGCAAGCCATGCGCGCCTGATGAAATACGTGCCCCCCGCGAGCATCGCGAGAGTGGCGGAAAGAAAGGTGACGAGCTGGAAAATCCCGGCGAAAGCGAAGTCATCCGGCATACCGAAATAGCGCGGCAGGGTGAACACCATCGCATTGAGCGCAAAAGCTCCGCAGAGGCCGAGTTTCGCAATCAACTGGCGCGCCTCGCTATGCTGCATGCCCGCCTTGCGAGGTGTGAGCGAGTAGCCGAACGAGGCGATTTCATCAGCGAAGGAAGACAGATCTGCGTCTCCCGCCGCCCAGCGTAGGCGCAGCAAACCTGTTGCCGGATGAGCGGAGGCTTCGATAGCTCCCTGCTGCCTCATGAAAATATTCTCCACCAACCACACGCAACCCACACACGAAAGTCCCTCTAAGGAAAAATCCGCCTCCACCTCTTGACCCGAAGTTGCGTCTTCTTCGATGACCGCCTTCATCTCCTCAAGCCATGCGAAGTCTCTCGCCTCAAAGGGAACGCTGCGGACAGGGCGGATCGAGGAATTACTACGGAGATCGTAGAAACGCTCCATACCCTCGTCGTGAATTAGATCGTAAACGAACTCGCAACCCCGACAGCAGAATTTCTCCAACTCGCCTGCGGCGGAAAACGGAGTCGCGCAATGGACACAGACAGACATCTAGTGGCAGCAGGATGGCAGCTCGGCTTCCTTTTCAGGAGCCTTGGAAGGGAAAGGAATCGTGCCCCACAGGCGGAAGGCAATGAGCAGAGCCGCCGCGATAGCGAGCGAGCGCTGAAAGCGAACCAGCGTTGTGGGCTTAAAGCGCTTCTTGAGATACTTGAGTTGCTGCTGAGCGAGCCAGAGAAGCGGGACAGTGCCGAGGCCAAAGGCGAGGGCGAACTCTGCCCCACGCAAGGCGGAACCTGTCAGCAAGGCGGCACCGAACAGTAAATATAGCGGACCGCATGGTAAGAGGGGTGTGAGTGCACCGAGCGCGATACCGCTGCGCACAGGAGACATTTTCCCGAGCCGAAAACGCATTTTCGCCGTCCATTTCATGAGGGCAGGTGGACGCGGGAGTTTCTTTTCCAATCCGAATCCGAAAATCAAAAAAACCACAACTAGAACCCACGGCAAAAGGACAGCAGGCGAGCCGAAAAACCACTCCAACGGCTGTCTACCGATGGCTCCGCAGATCGCGCCAATCGTCGCGTATGAAACAAGGCGGGATCCGTGATAGGCAGTCATCGCCATCAGCCTCTCGGTTTCGGACGAGGGCATGGCCGCAAGTCCGCAGGCGATGGGTCCGCACATGCCGACGCAATGCACGCTGGTCACAAGACCGGCGACAAGTGCTCCGAGCGTAGTGTGGACAGGATCCATTTTGGGTCAGTGATCGGTAGTGATCTCGATTTTCTCTGGCGCGTGTTTTACGGCGACGAAAATCAGGCTAGTCCATGCAGCAGCGAGTAGCAGGAATGCTGCGGTGACATAGAGCCAGGGGCGTAATGTAGTCATGTTCATGATTTAGTCTTTCTTTAGTTGATTCGGGTTGGGGCCGAGGAATTTCAGAGTCTGTGTGATGGTGGCGTTTCCGGGTTCGGCGGTGATTTTCAAAGTTAGTTCGGTGGGGCCAGTATAGTTTTCCCGGTCGTTGATGATGATCATGGGGCGGCTCGCTTCATCGAGGGCATCAAGCGTCAAAGTATCGCCGAGTCCGCTGAGTGTAAAACCAGCAGGAGCATGATCGAGAGTGATTTTGAAGGTCACCGGTTGGTTACGCTTGTTGAGAAGGCGGAGGCGGTAGTGATTCCGGACGACCGTTGGGTCGACGAAGAACGGCGCTCCACGCATGCGCGAAACTTCAGCGAAAACCGGCTTCACCTTGTTGAAGGCGGTGAAGCCAAGGGCGATGAGTCCAAACAAACCCATCACAGCGTAGAGCCAGATGCGCGGGCGTAGGATATGTCGTTTTTTTCCTTCCAGACCTTTGGTGGAATCGTAACGAACTAGGCCGGTGGGGCGCTTGAGTTTGCGCATGATGTCGTCGCACGCATCGATACACGCCGCACAGCCGATGCATTCCATCTGCAGGCCGTTGCGGATGTCAATGCCGGTCGGGCAGACTTGGACGCAGCGTGTGCAGTCGACGCAGTCGCCGGCATTCGGGTCTTTGGCTTTGCCACGTGGCTCACCGCGCACGGAGTCATAGCCGATGACAACCGTTTCATCATCCGTCAGCGCGGACTGGATGCGACCGTAGGGGCAGAGGATGATGCAGAACTGCTCTCGGAACCATGCGAAGCAGAAGTAGAGTGCTCCGGTGAGGGCGGCGATGATGGTGAAGGTTGCTCCGTGTTGGAGTGGCCCTTCTTGCATGAATTGGTACAAGCGCGGCAGGGAGACGAAATAACTGATAAACACATGGGCGATGATGGTTGAGGCGATGAGATAGAGCGCGTACTTCACGGCTCGACGTATGGTTTTCCGTGCACTTGAGGGTGCTTGGTCGAGTTTGCGGCGAGCGGTAGCATCGCCATCGATCCAACGCTCAATGCGGCGGAAAACATGTTCCAAGAAAACGGTGTAGGGACATGCCCAGCCACACCAGAGGCGGCCAAGCAGGGCGGTGATGAAAAACAGCACAAAGCCCAACCCAGAGATGGCGAAAAAGAAAACCCAGAGATCTTGGGTCATCAGCGTGAGGCCGAACATGTGGAAACGGCGGTTCTCAACATCGAAGAACAAGGCTGGTGCGCCGTTGATCGGGATCCACGGCATCAATACGTAAACAGCGATCAACAGGATTCCGAAGATCCTGCGGAAGAAAGTGAAACGCCCTTTCACATCCGCCGGATGGAGAACGAAATGCGATCCGTCCGGATTGATCGTCGTTACGGAGACGAGATTCGGACGTTTATTTTTCTGCATTGGAGGTGCCACGCGGGAAACGTGCCATATAGCACTTAAATCCGCTCCGCATGAGGTCGCGGAAAGTGCGCGGGGATTGCGCGAGAGAGACCATCCCCAGCAGAATCGAATATAGTTGAAACATCCATAATAAGCTGTATATACATCCATATGAAACCTGAGGGCGACCCATTAGACGAAGCTCTAAACTTGCTTGGAGAGCTGATGGAAATCCGAAAAGCCAATCCGCAGCATTTGGTCGTTTGTGGCGGCGCTGCATTGCGCGCTATAAAAATCGTGTCTCGAACCACGAAAGACGTGGATATCTTGGCATCTCGAGGAGAGGTCGATGGTGAAATTAATTTCGCATGGCCATTGCCTGAGGAATTGAAGGCAGCGGTAGCGGATGTTGCTGCCGAATTGCGTCTGCGTGATGATTGGTTGAACGCATCAACATCTCTCCTAGTCGGGTCATTGGCCGATATGCCGCCAGAAATCTGGAGAGATATGACAGTGCAAGCTTATGGAACTCGTTTAAAGATCAGCTTCATCGGAAGGCTTGGAATGATTTTCCTTAAGCTGTGTGCGGCCGTGGAGCGGGACGAACAACGGGATATGGATGACCTGATTGCTCTGGCGCCCACGATTACCGAATGTGAGCAGTTCAGAAAATATTTCGGCACCCAGCAACGGGCGAAGTTCCAAGAAATCGTAACCACCGTAAGCCATGGAAAGTAAACAAATCAGGAAAAGGCTACACGAGGCGCTGCTCTACTTACTTTGGGATCAATGGGTGGAGCTTGGTTTTGAGGGTCACAACAAAGGAAATCGCGTTCCTTTCATCATCGACCCAGAAGCCCTTTTGTTGGCGAGCTTGAGGTTTGCCATGGACGAAGGGCGATTTGGTGAAGCCGTGTCGGGCTGGTTGCACAAGAATGGAGAAATTATCAGCATCCAACGCCTGAAAAACCTGCAACTCGCAACCCAACTCGCTCCATACGAGGGCTTGCGGAAACTTTCATCGTTTATGGAAGAAAAGGGCTTTCGGAACTGGAAGTCCCTCGCCTCACTTGAATCTACAGAAGATCTAGAGGATAGATCTTCAAAAGATTTCAGCCCCAATATTGAACGACTGATAAGCCAAACTCCCGATACCAAGAAGGCGGAAAATCTTCTATTGAAAATGCGCCTTATTTTTGGAGTTAGTGCGAGACCTGAGATTTTATCGTGGATGCTCACACACCGCTCTGGACACGCGGCTCGCATCGCTCGTGAGACCGGTTGGTTTTCAAAATCAGTGCAAGCGATTCTGAATGATCTCGAAAAGGCAGGAATGCTTGCAGCTAGAACCGCTGGTAAGCGCAAAGAATACACGAAGAGTTCGCAATGCGATCTTTGGGAAAGCTTTGGGAAAAATCGCCTTAGATGGTTCTCACAACCATACTTCTATCTCGCTACCCACTATGTCTTGCTAGCATTAGAAAAAGTTGAAAATTCCGACATGTCAGATCAGGCGCGTGCAATCACTTTAAGAAATGGCCTTATATCGATTGAGGCATCGTTTGCTTACACCGAGCACAGCGAGCTATTCGCAGGAGTAGGTAAGCAAACCGGCACAGACCTCATACAGCATTTCCATTCTGAAGCACTGAATTTGATCACATTAATCGAGACGAGAAATGCCCTTGGTGAAGCCTAACAACAGCGGCGCTACTTCGAGAATTCCTCTTTGTTCTCGCTGATGATGTAGGCGGTGAGTTCGGCGATTTTAACCGGCTGCATTTTCAGGCCCCAAGCTTCCATTTTAGCACCGTTGTGGCCGGGGCTATCTGCTGGAGTGCCTTCATTGATGAGTTTGAAGATGTCCATTGGCTTGTCGCCGTATTTCCATTCGCCATCGGTGAGTGAGAGTCCCGGAAGGTTCACAAACTGACCACCGCCTACATCAATGCGAGCTGCAAGATCTTGGCCGTGGCAGGCGATGCAGTTCATCATGTAGGCTTCCTGTCCGGAGGCGACACGTGAGGGATCAGTCGCCCATTCGTTGACGAGCATTTCATCGTTAAGCTTAGCGAGCATTTCATCGAGGGCTTTAGCTTTTGCGTCAGCGATGACAGCCATCGCGGCATCGATTCTCTGCTCATCGGTCTGGGCTATACCCAAGTTGTAGTAGGCGAACCACCAGCCAACAAAGAAGATGTGGGCGGCGATGAAGATGAAGAGCCACCAGTTCGGGAGCTTTTGGTCGTATTCCTGGATGCCATCGTATTCGTGATCACGGAGGACGACTTCACCGTCTTTTTCGGCGAATTGGGCGCGGCGGATTTCTGGTTCTTCGGACATTTTTAGAAGTGGCTAGTGATCAGTTAGCAGTGATCAGTGGAAGAGGTGGATTTACCAACTCTTGCTTGAGAGTTGAGTTTTAAAGTTAGGAGTTCAGTCCAGCGGGATGCGGGAGAGGCGCTCGCGGCGCGATTTTGGAAGGCGGATGGCACGTATGGAGACGAAGAGGAAGACTCCGGCGGTGACGACGAATGAGATGATCGGGACGATGGCCGTCCAGTTTTCGTGAATAACTCGATGGAACATGATTTCAGCGGTTAGATGTGGTTTCCGGGGCAGGGTTCTTTTTGGAACTGCGTAATGAATCGGGATCGTGGATTTTTTCCTCCGGTGCGGAGGCTTCGTAGACGCCGATTTTCTGCATGTAAGCGATGAGAGCGACGACCTGCGTGTCCGCAAGACGGCGCATGAGTTCTTCTTCGGAGAGCGAAGCTTCATCGGGAAGGAAGGCTCCGGCTTTGACGAGGGCTTCGGAAATTTCCATGGCCTGATCACGGGCGGATTGCTCGATTTCGTGCTTGGTCATCGCAGGCCATGGCACTCCGAGCATGCTCTGGACGGCGATGCGTTTCGGCAGGGATTTCAAATCCGCCTTACTTTTGAAAAGGAAGGGGTATGGTGGCATGTTCGAGCCGGGTGAGGTCTGGCGTGGATCCCAGAAGTGGTTGAAGTGCCAGAGGTTGTCGCGGCGGCCGCTGCGCATGACCTCCGAGCCATCGACGAGATCGCCACCTTCACGAGCGAGATCGGGCCCGGTGCGTTTTGATCCCCATTGGTGAGGGTGATCGTAGAGGGACTCGCCCATGCGGCTGTATCCACCTTCTTCGGTAGGGCCGTAGCGGAGGACGTCCGGGACGAGGGTGCGGATCATCTGCGAGTGGCAGTTGTAGCAGCCTTCGGCGACGAAGATATCGCGACCTGCAAGCTCAAGCGGTGTGTATGGCACCATGATGCGGTCTTCCATGTTCGTCGCTTTGTTGACGAGCAGGGATGGGATGATCTGGACGCCACCGCCGATGGCGACCGCGAAGAAGATGAGGATCGTGAATGGCAGATAGTTTTCCAGGAGGCTATCGAAGTAGTCCGCCCAGCTTTTGCTGTCTTTGCGGAAGACCAGCCAGCCTTTGGTAAAGACGATGATCGCGACTACAAGAGCGGCCTTATCTGCGTGTGGCGGCAGGAGGAACCAGAGGATCATGAAAGCGATGCCAGCCACTGTGTAAGTGACGGGATCTTGACGGAGTGCTGTGCCGATGCGCAGCTTGTCTTTGCTTTCTTTGCTAAGAACGTTGACCTCGACGGTCTCGTTGGTGGCTTTGCCAGAACGAGCGGTCATGAAGATATTCACAGCGCAGGTGAGGAAGCCGAGTAGGTAGAGGCCACCCCCGAAGGAACGGAGGATGTAGAGGATGTTGATTTGCTGGAGCGTTTCAACGAACTCGTATTTCAGAGTAGCGCCGCCAGGGTTGGTCTCGGCGAGCATGAGACCCTGCATGATGCCGGCAACCCACATGGATGATACGTAGAGGAGAATGCCGACCAGTCCTGTCCAGAAGTGCATGTTCGCGAGGGAGGTCGACCAAAGTTTGGTTTTCCAAAGGCGTGGGGCGAGCCAGTAGAACATGCCCGCTGCCATGAAGCCGTTCCAACCCAAGGCACCGGAGTGCACGTGTCCGACCGTCCAGTCAGTGTAGTGGGAAAGGGCGTTCACCGCGCGGATGGAGAGTAGAGGCCCTTCGAAGGTGGCCATGCCGTAGAAGGTGACAGCAACGGCGAAGAACTTGATAATCGGATCGGTGCGGAGCTTGTCCCATGCACCACGGAGGGTGAGGAGGCCGTTGAGCATACCTGCCCATGAGGGAGCCCAAAGCATGAGGGAGAAGAGCATGCCGAGCATCTGGAGCCACTTAGGCAAAGCGGTATTCAGCAAGTGGTGGGGGCCAGCCCAGATGTAGATGAAAACGAGCGCCCAGAAGTGGATGATGGAAAGCCGGTAGGAATACACCGGACGATCCGCCGCTTTCGGGATGAAATAATACATGATCCCGAGGATTGGGGTCGTCAGGAAGAAGGCGACGGCGTTGTGGCCATACCACCATTGGACGAGCGCGTCCTGAACTCCGCCGAAAATCGGGTAGGAATGAGTGAGTGAGGTCGGGATGGAGAGGTGGTTAACGACGTAGAGCAGCGCGATGGTGATGATTGTCGCGATGTAGAACCAGAGAGAGACGTAGAGGGATTTCTCGTTTCGCTTCGCGAGGGTCCAGAAGAAATTCGCTCCGAAGACGATCCAGATCACCACCACGGCGATGTTTAGCGGCCAGATGAGTTCGGCGTATTCCTTACTGCGAGTGAGTCCGGCGGGAAGCGTGATGGCGGCACCGACGATGATGGCCTGCCAGCCCCAGAAGTGGATACTTGATAGAAGGTCTGAGGCGGTGCGACATTTACACAATCGCTGGGTGGAGTAATAAACTCCGGCGAAGACCATGTTTCCGACGAAGGCAAAAATGACCGCGTTCGTATGCAGCGGGCGGATACGGCCGAAGGTGATGTAGGCGAGGCCTTCACCTTTGAAGAGCCCGAAGGTGATCGTTTCGAGGAATTTACCATTCATCTGCCACCATGAAAGCTGAGTGGCGGCGAGGACGCCGATGAGCATGCCGACAATGCCCCAGAAGATGGAGGCGTTCATGAAACGGCGGACGGTCTTGTCGTCGTAGGTGATTTGCGTAGTCATTTTGGAGAAACGTTTCGTGGCTTCGGAGCCGAGGATGAATCGAGCGGGAGTAATGAATCGCGCTCAAAGCTGGAACGCCGCCCACGTCGCGCCTCTGCGGCAAAGCACACGATGAAAATCGCGGCCAGGCAGGTGCTGACGAGTATGGTGATGGCAAGTGCGTCCACGTGCAGAGTGGAGCAGAGACTCGGAAAGCCCGCATCGCACGTCTTGCGATAGACTGCGCGTATCCTCTGCGAAATAGACCCTTTGCCAAAAAGATTTGCGGAAACTGTCGGAGTGAAAATCTTCGTCAGCAAGGCAAGATGAGGAAGTTGATGAACATCAACGCCCGAAGAGAAACGCAGCTGAAGTAGATTTTCACCCGGCTCATCCAACAAGCGCAAAAGCGCCTGATTTCGCCAAAGTTCTAATATTAACAGTTTCGGCAAAGACTTTTGGCAAAGGGTCTATGCGCAATTATCGCGGAAGCGCGACGCGTGGCATCGGCACGATAAAGCCGCCGAGGATGAGCCCTCCAATGAAACCACCGAGGTGTGCACCGTAGGCGACTCCTTCGATGCCACTGATATAGCCGTTAAAATCAAAGATGAGGCCGAGAATACCAATGAAAGCAAGACGGCCCGGCTCAACCGGTCTGGCCATTGGCCAAACATGGGGATTGGGTAAGCGCCAGCGGACGGCCATCGCAAGATAGAGTCCTTCAAATCCCATGACTGCGCCAGAAGCACCCAGACATGGAATCGGCGAATCGAGATTTAGGAAAACATGGCAGAGACTTCCCGTAATGGCGGTGAATGCAAAAATGGGGATCACCCAGCGCGCGCCCAGCAGCTCGCAAGCAATGGCGGCGAAAATCCACAGGAAAAGCATGTTTCCGGAAAGATGCCCAATATCTCCATGGAGGAGGGCGGCGGTGAGGAGTGTGAGAAGTTCCTCACCTACCGTAGAAGAATAATTTCCTGCCCGGAGTGCGTCCCATGCCGAGACTACTTCAGTCGGGATGGCGGAAAAGCGCTCGGTGAAGCTGTAATCAGTGTTGCTCTGGACAATGAGGACAACGGACAAAAAAGCGAGCAGACCTAACACCACGCCCTGCCTCCTAAGAAGATAACGGAATTCCACGAAACGAGACACGGGCGGAGTCTGGTGGGTGAAAAAATTTCCTCAAGCCTGATCGGCGCAGCTAGGGAGCAGCAAAACCATGTTTCAGGAGGATGGTGTTGGCGGTTTCCGAAGTGAGAAATTCGATAAAGCGGGCGGCTTCCTTACGGTTTTTCGAGGCGGATACGATGGCGGCGGGGTAATCGATGGAGCCGGTTTTTTCCTTTGGGGCGGCGAAGGCGATTTTAACTTTGTCGCTCGAAGCGGCATCGCTGCGATAGACGATGGCAGCATCGGCGTTTGAGGTCTCGGAGGCGATGAGAGCGGCTCGGACGTTCTGAAGTGGAATGCATTTTCGCTGGAGCTTTGGCCACAGACTTTCGGCGGAGAGCCATTTTTTCGCATAGACACCGGCAGGGACGGAGGTGGGGTCGGCGATGGCTATGCGCTTTAGGGAAAGCAAGTCGTTGGCGGATTTCAGGGAAACCTTGCTGGCCTTTGGTGTGACGACAACGAGTTCGTTCGTCGCGATAGTTCGAATGCTGGATGAGGAAATGAGCTTCTTTTTCTCCAATGCAGCAATAGTTATGGCATCGGCAGAAATGAAGACATCGATGGGCGCACCCGCCTCGATCTGCCGGGCAATGACATTCGTGCCGGAGAGGGTGAGACGTGGTTTTTTCCCGGGATATGCTTCCGAAATTTCCTCAAGCGCATCGCCCATAGAGATGGCGGCGCCGATGATGAGATCGGCTTTTGCTTGTGTAGCAAAGAAACCGAAAACCATTAAACGCGTGAACGTGGAAAGGTGGAAAGTCAGCATTCGTGTGGCGGCTCGTAGCGGTGGCGCAGGACAGTGCCGGAACGGCTGATAATCCAGCGGATAGTGGAGCTGCTGTCGCACTCCTCAGGACGCACCCATTCGATGAGTGCAGTACCACCGTCTTGGGAAATCATTACTCTCGGACGGCGCAGTCCATCGATGAATTCCAGATATTTCCAGGAATCTTCCGGCTTCAGGTCAGGCTTATTTGGGGTGTCCTGGATAATGAATCCAGCGAGATCCCGCCAAAAACGTTTTTCGATATTAATGGGTGCTCCATCCCATTTTAGATCAAATTTCGTGATGAGTGAGCAGCCCGGCCAGAATCGAAGGGGAAGCTTTTCTCCTTGGTAAGAGTAGCCCTGATATTCGCCATCAACCTCGGGAAGCTCTACAAGATCGGCTCCTTTGGGGAATTCGAGTTCGACGGCTAGGGTGAGGTTCCCTTCTTCCGACTTCGCAGTGAATTTGGAGACTTTGACCACATCCTCCCACCAAGTTTCTTCCACATCCATTGCCTTCGCGGCAACGGGGAGAGAGACAGCGGACATCGCGATGAAATGCCTTCTTTTCATGGCATTAGTATAGAGCAACTGCGCCGGAAGTGGAGGGCGTTTTTGTGCGGGCGTCAGGAACAAAGCGGGGCTGACCCACTTATGACCTCAGCTAGGGCATGTAGCGGACTCGATAAAACCTCCTATCTTCCGAGGCGGCTGGGACGCTTCCCTTCAGCTCGATATCATCAAACCGGCTGCCGGCATTATTTGTAGCAGCTCCATAGAGATAAAAGGTAAAGGTAACATCCGTAGTCGTAATGAAATCGGGGAAATCAACCGTTTTCTTCGACACTGCCACGTTGTTCGGAGACAAACTTTCCCCAGTCAGAATAACCTGCTCGGCACCTCCACCAATTTTGTAGGTAATATCGACTTTTCCACCTGTGCTATTTTGATCCTGATAAAAAGAAATCTCCTGGTAGGTGACATCCTGACCATTGGACTGGACGGTGAACCCAAAGCTATCCGCACTATTTGCAACTGCCTCATCCACCCCTGCTAGGTTCAACCCATTGTTTCCGGATTGAGATGGCTCAAAAAGAGCATTGTTGATGATTTTACTATTAGACCCACCACCTGTGAGCCCCCCTCCTTGAAACAGGCGGGTAGCCGTTGTGGTCAGCTCGGAATCTGTAGAATCATAGGAAGCGGTGTCAAACTCCCCGCCAGTCGCGCCTTCGAGTCCGTAAAAAGCGAGCGATGCCGCTCCTCCTTCTCCAGCCCCTGCACTGACGTTAAACGTGGTGGTGCTATCTGTCGCAGTGACATTGCCTGCCACGCTCCAGCTTCCGGTCTCAAGTGTTGTACTTGTTTCTATCAGATATTCATTCCCTGACTTACTTGGCCAAGTGAGATCAAGCGAGCCATCGGGCTTCTCCGTCGCAGCAGAAATCATAAACGAGCTAGCACCGCTGATCGGGTCAGTGCCCAAAGTAACCTCCAAGCCATCATCCTGCCCATCGCTATCGGTGTCCGCCTTGATCGGATCTGTTCCGTGGCTAGTTTCCTCGGAGGTCAGAAGTCCGTCTCGGTCGGTATCTTTTGCCTCCAACGCCAACATTTGTGTGGCACAGGCTTGCCCGATGGCGATTTGCCCGGTGGCATCAAAGTGCACGGTGCCATAGGTTGAAAAACCGTCGGTATTGACGAAGGCCGACTGGCGTTCAGTCGCGGCCACGGTTTCCTGTGCCTGGCGCACGATGTAGGGGCCCGAGCCAAGGGTTGTGATATCGGAATACTGACTATCGGAGAGGCCGCTGATGAGAAATGGAAGGGTGAAGGTACTGGATTCCGAACTACCTACATCTTTGCGGACACGCTCAATCAGACTGGTAAGATTCGCCTGGTAGGCGTTGGCATTGGTAGTATTCCCAGTATCGGCCTCTCCCTGAACCCAGATCATCCCACCCAATTCGTAGGTGTGGCCGTCCGTGGTCAGCGCCGAGAGAGCTGCCTGAACCGTCGCCACAAAGGTGGCATACTGGGTTCCTGAAGCTGACCACTGAGTATGGAGATTCGTTCCACCTTCCGTGTATTTAATAATGGCGATATTCACTGACGGGTTAGCATCGGCCATGTCGCGCCCGAAAGAAAGTTCACTGCCGAACTCAACATCAAAAGATGATGGGCTGTTCACGCCGTGACCTGAACCTGGCTGCAGGTCGAGCCATGTATCTTGAATCAGGTTGCCGTTGGGCGTAACTTGGGTTTTGTGCCAGTAGAAGAGCACGTCGGTCTGGGGAGCTGCCAAGCCGTGAGTATCGAGCGGCGGAACCGACAGCTCTGCGGCATCACCACGACCGCTGCCATTGGACTGACCCCCTAGCAAATAAACACGATAGTGAGTTGCCTGCGCCGTGTAGCTGAGGGCAAGCAGACAGAGTGAAATTTTAAGGGTCTTGGTCATCAGAAAATGGGTTATAAAGAAAAGACCCCTTTCTGCCGGAGCAATAGGAGGCCTCAAACGCATCCAATTTCTCTGGATCTCTTAATGACGCTACTCTTTGCATCAGATGGCGGCTTGCAATACCGCGCTCCATATTACGCGTAGCTGCGGACGGAGAGTTTGACGCTCTCGTATTCGAGGTGCTCCTTGTGGAGGGTCGGCGCTTGGCCGGGGCCGTGGTATTCCCAGGCGGAGACGTAGGCGAAGGTGTCGTCGTGGCGTTTGGCTTCGCCGGGCTGGGTCTTGCCTTCTTTGACCTCTTGGCTGTCTTCGGTGAACTGGTGTTCGCCGCGGAAATGGCCGCCGCAGGATTCCTCGCGCTGGAGGGCGTCGTGGCACATGAGCTCGCCGAATTCGAGAAAATCGGCGACTCGGCCGGCTTTTTCCAGCTCCATGTTCGGGGTATCGGCGGTGCCGGGGATACGGACGTCGTTCCAGAACTCTTCGCGGATTTTCGGGATCATTTCGAGTGCTTGGGTGAGACCTTCGGCGGTGCGATCCATGCCACATTTATCCCACATGACCTTGCCGAGATCGCGGTGGAAGGAATCGACGGTGCGCTTTCCTTGGATGCCGATGAGCTTGGAAATGCGATCGCGGACTTCGCCCTCTGCCTGTGCGAAGGCGGGGTCTTGGGTGGTGACTGTCCCGGGCTTCTGGGTGGCGAGGTAGTTCGCGATGGTGGTCGGGATGACGAAATACCCGTCGGCGAGACCCTGCATGAGAGCGGAGGCGCCGAGGCGATTTGCGCCGTGGTCGGAGAAGTTTGCTTCGCCGAGGACGTGGAGGCCGGGGATGTTTGACTGGAGGTCATAATCCACCCAAAGGCCGCCCATGGTGTAGTGAACGGCGGGGTAGATCATCATCGGGCGCTCGTAAGGGTTCTCTCCGGAGATCTTCTCATACATCTGGAAAAGGTTGCCGTAGCGGGCGCGGATCGTGTCCTCACCGAGACGAGCAATCGCATCGCGGAAGTCGAGGTAAACGCCGAGTCCGGTGGCGGCGACTCCGCGGCCATCATCGCAAGCTTCTTTCGCAGCGCGTGAGGAGATATCGCGGGGTGCGAGGTTTCCGAAGGAAGGGTATTTCCGCTCAAGGTAGTAGTCGCGGTCGTCTTCCGGGACATCATTCGGATGAAGTTCTTTGGTGCGTAATTTCGCGGCGATCTCCTTGGTTTTCGGTGCCCAAATGCGTCCGTCGTTGCGGAGCGACTCGGACATGAGGGTGAGCTTGGATTGGTATTCGCCGGAGACAGGAATGCAGGTCGGGTGGATCTGCGTGTAGCAGGGGTTCGCCATGAGGGCGCCCTTACGAGCGGCGCGCCATGAAGCCATGACGTTGCAGCCCATGGCATTGGTGGAGAGGAAAAAGACGTTTCCGTAGCCGCCGGTAGCGAGGATGACTGCATCTGCCGCGTGGGTGGAAATGGCTCCTGTGTTCAGGTCGCGGACGACGATGCCTTTTGCATGGCCATCGACTTTGACGAGATCGAGCATTTCGGTTCGCGGATACATGGTAACACCGCCTTTGTGGATTTCCTTTTCGAGTGCTTGGTAGCAGCCAATGAGGAGTTGTTGTCCGGTCTGGCCACGTGCGTAGAAGGTGCGGGAGACCTGGGCTCCACCGAAGGAGCGGTTGTCGAGTAGGCCACCGTATTCACGGGCGAAAGGCACGCCTTGGGCGACGCATTGGTCGATGATGTTGTTAGAAACCTCGGCGAGGCGGTAGACGTTTGCCTCGCGTGAGCGGAAGTCGCCGCCTTTGATGGTGTCGTAGAATAGACGGTAAATGGAGTCGCCGTCGTTGCGGTAGTTTTTCGCAGCGTTGATGCCGCCTTGGGCAGCGATGGAGTGGGCGCGGCGCGGTGAATCCTGATAACAGAAGCATTTCACCTGATAGCCGAGCTCGGCGAGCGTGGCGGCTGCGGCACCACCGGCGAGGCCGGAGCCAACGATGATGACGGAGAACTTCCGTTTGTTCGCCGGATTGATGAGCTTGGAGTTCATCTTGTGGCTGGTCCACTTCTGTTCAAGCGGGCCGGCGGGAATTTTGCTATCTAGGTTCATAGAATTGAGGATTGGAAATTGGAGATTGAGTATTATCTCAGCGGTTGTTTTGGCGGACGGTCTTGATGGAGGCGCAGAATATCGCGGTGAGTTGGTTCGCCTCCTGACGAAGGGATTCCACCTGCTTGGCTGGCAGGATGTTATCTTCGATGATGAGTTCCATCCAAAGGGCGGACTCATCAGATTCCTCGACGGCGGTGCCGACTTTGGAGGCGAAATCGGCGGGGGATTTGGCGAGGCAGGCGGCGCGGTAATTTGCGGATACAGAGGTGCCCGAACGGACGAGTTGGTTGGCGATGGTGCGGCTGACCCGATCTTCCGGAAGTGAACGCACCAAGCGCATGACGCGCAGCGAAAACTGCTTGCAGCGGGTTTTGAGTTCTTCAGGAGTCATCTTCGCAATAATCAATTTCCAATTATCAATATTCAATTAGCGCACAATGCCGAGGAAGATGGCGATAGGGACGGAGATGAAGCCGAAGTAGATGACGGCGGTGTAGCCTAGGGAAAACTTGCGGATGAGCTCCTGAGATTTCTTCGAGCGCCAGCCGAGTGTCTGGAAGATGGAGGCGACGCCGTGGCTGAGGTGCGAGCAAAGGCAGGTCATCGCGAGGATGTAGAAGGCGACGACGATAAAGTTCAGGAATCCAGCACGGAAGCCATCGATGACCATGCCGTAGGGGTCAGTCGCGCCGACTTCTGCGAGATGGGAATTCACGCGGACAGTGAAGTGAAGGATGTGGAAAACGATGAAGGCGAGAATGGTCAGACCCGACCAGATCATCAGGCGTGAGGATTTAGATGCCTGGATGGTAGTTGGGTGGGCATATTCTTGCGGCCTCGCGGTTTTGTTTTCACGGACGAGTAGGATGGTAGCCCATACATGTAAGGTGACGATGACGAGCAAGCCGATGCGTGCGACCCAAATCAGTGCGCCGTGGCCTGCGTTGTGAAGGAATTCAGCATATTCGTTGAAAGCCTCGCGGCCTGCGAAAATGAGGAGATTTCCGGTGAGGTGGCCGGCGAGGAAAAGCACCATCGCGAGGCCGGTAACGGCGACGACGAGCTTTTTGCCGATGGAAGACTGCCAGTAGGCTGTGGCGGCGCGTGTGAGGGCATTCATGGGAAAATGAAAAAGATACGCCCGATACTTGAGCGGGAAGAGCAAAACCTCAAACCCAAATCTCATTTTCCGGAAAACTCATGTCTTCCGTCCCGGATGACTTACTTCAGCTCGCGGTCTCCGCGGCTCATGTGGCGGAGATCTTTTGCGCGCTCGAGGTAGACGGAGTCTTCGCCAATGTTTGAGGCGAGGTCGCCTACACGCTCCAAAGAACGGACAATAAAGATGAGGTGGACGTATTCCTGGGAGTGCCCCTCGGTGTCTTCGATACGCGCCCCATATTGGGCGGTCGCTTCTTTGTAGAGCTTATCGAGCTCCTTGTCGCGGACATGGAGAGAGGCTCCAAGCGTCCCGTTACCATCGCTGAAGGAGGAAATCGCATCGCGCAGCAGCTCATCCGCCATCGTATAGACCGGCTCGACGATTGTCACATCACTCAGTTCGGGAGAGTTCATGATCTTTCTCGCACGTTTCGCGATGTTGGTGGCGTGATCCGATATGCGCTCGAGGTTCATCGAGATCTTCATGGATGAAACGACGAAACGCAGGTCTGAGGCCATGGGGTGGTATTTCACCAAAATACTCATCCCTGTTTTGTCGATAGAGCGCTCCAGATCATCAACTTCGTCGTCATCGGCGATGACAGAATTGGCGAGCTCAAGGTCACGCGCGAGCAATGCCTGGATGGCGCGCTCGAGATTGTGGCGCGTTTTTGAGGCCATGGAGAGGACGTCGCTTTTCAATTCCGCCAAGGCGAGATCGAAGTCCTTGATGATATGAGGTGAGCTGTTCATGGGGTAGATAGTTCGATTGGAAAATATAGGAAAGGATGGGAGATGGCTTCACCGGGCTTCATCCGAAGCGGCCGCTGACGTAGTCTTCTGTTTGTGTCACGGAGGGGTTTCCGAAAATATTGGTGGTGTCGTCGTATTCGATGAGTTCACCGAGGTAGAAGAAGGCCGTGCGATCTGAGACGCGGGTGGCCTGTTGCATGTTGTGAGTGACGATGACGATGGTGAACTCTGTTTGAAGCTCGGCAATGAGCTCTTCGATACGTGCGGTGGCGATGGGGTCGAGCGCGGAGCATGGCTCGTCCATGAGAACGATGCGTGGGCTGACGGCAATAGTGCGGGCAATGCAGAGGCGCTGCTGCTGTCCGCCGGAAAGGCCGAAGGCGCTGGTGTTCAGACGGTCTTTGACCTCACTCCAAAGTGCCGCGCGCTGGAGAGATTTTTCGACGGCTTCATCGAGCTTGGACTTGCTTTTAACGCCTTGGATACGAAGCCCGTAGGCGACGTTTTCGTAGATGCTTTTCGGGAACGGGTTGTATTTCTGAAACACCATGCCGACTTGTTTGCGCAGCTCGATGGGATCGACATCGCTGGCATTGATGTCCTGCCCCATGATGCGGATCTGACCGTTGGTGACCTTCGAGGTATCAACGAGATCGTTCATGCGGTTCAGGCAGCGGAGGAGCGTGGATTTACCACAGCCGGAGGGGCCGATGAGGGCGGTGACTTTGCCTGCGGGAATGTTGAACGAAATGTTCTTGAGGATGTTGGTTTTCCCCTGATCGTAGCTGAAAGAAACGTCGTCGATCTCGATCATCGCGTCTTCCTTGGCGATCGGGTTCGGGTTGTTTGCCTTGGTCGATGGCGAGGCTTTCGCGGGAGTTGCCACGTGTGTTTCTAGTTCGGTCATGAGATCGGATGTGGTCGGGGTCACCATTTGAGTTTTTTACGGAATTGAATGCGGAGGTAGATTGAGACCGAGGCGAAGGTCATGACCATGAGGAGGAATACGAAAACCGAGCCGTCTTGCATGGCAGCGGTGGCGTCGGTGCGCGGGATGCGGGCGGCGACGGTGTAGATGTGATAGGGCATTGCCTGCACAGAGTTGGTCATTAGGTCTGAGAGCCAGAAGATGCCATTACCGTTCGCCTCCTCCCATGGGAGGCCACCTTTTGCCGCGACGGCAGCGGTGAACATGATTGGTGCGGTCTCGCCGGCGACGCGTGTGACGCCGAGAACAGAAGCAGTAAGAATACCAGGTGTTGCGTAGGGTAGGACGGCCGTGCGTATGCATTGCCATTTCGTGGCACCAAGGGCGAGAGATGCTTCGCGGAAGCCTTTTGGAATGGCTTTTAGGGACTCCTCGCATGCCGCGATGATCACCGGAAGCACCATGACGGCGAGCGTGAGGCCACCTGCTATTAGAGAGTTACCCCAGCCTTGAAAGCTGAGGAAGCCGCCGAACATGGGGATTGCGGCGAGGGATTTCTCCTCATTAACGACCGTAGTGAATACGGGGAGCAGCGGAAACAGGCAGAAAAAGGCGAAGCCAAACAGACCGAAGACGATGGATGGCACGCCGGCAAGGTTCATGATGGCGAGGCGAATCATACCCACTAAGCGCCCCTGCTTCGCATACTCATTGAGATAAACCGCAGCGGCCACGCCGACAACCAGCGCAACGACCATGCAGACGATCACAAGCAATGCTGTCCCGACCAATGGCCCAGCGATACCTCCGCCAGAGTAGGCATTAGTTTTCTTATCTTCGATGACCGCGTCTGGGTTGGCCTTGGTGAATTCGATAAAGTCCGTAGAAGCCATCGACTGCCTTTCTCCATCCTCATCCGTGTAATCGACCAGGGTCTCCGGCATGCGCGTGAGGAAATCGAAATTGATCACCTCTCCGCCTTTGTCGGAAAACATCGGCATGACTACAGGGAGGCCTTTTTTCGCGATATCGAAGAAAATATACAGCGTGCACGCCAAGATGAGATAAGTCAGCAACGCAAGGAAACCCGCGACCAAACCGTCTTTCGTCTTCCGGGCGCGTGAGCTGGATTTAAAGGGATTCATAGGTGGAAGGAGGATCAGGCGGCGAGGCCGAAGCGTTTGATGATGCGGCGAGCGCTGATGTTGATGAGCAACGAGATGGTGAAAAGGACTAGGCCGACGGAGAACAGTGCGCGGTAATGGATGGTGCCGGAGCTTACCTCTCCCATTTCCTGGGCAATGATACCCGTCATGGTATGCGCGGGCTGAGTGACGACTCCTACCCCTAGACCAAAGTCCGGGATCGCGATCTGATTACCCGCCACGAGTAGCACCACCATGGTTTCACCGATCACTCGGCCGAATCCGAGCAGGATGGCAGCGAGGATTCCTGAAATGGCGGTGGGCACCACAACCTTCATGACCGTCTGGAGCTTTGATCCACCGAGAGCGAGCGATGCCTCGGTGAAGGAGGCTGGCACGTTGTTGATGGCGTCTTCGCAGAGAGTGAAAATCGTAGGAACGGCCATCAGCGCGAGCAAAAGACCGGCGTTCAAGATGTTCAGGCGTTCCTGCATGGGGAAGCCCGGCACCCATGACAGCCATTCGAGCTGACTAGTTTCACGCAACGCCTCGCCAAGGACGATGATGCCGAAGAACCCAAGGACGACGGACGGGATGGCACCGATGAGCTCGATGACAGGTTTGATGAAATTCTGTTGAGCGGGACCCGCGAGGCGATTGACGTAGATCGCAGCACCTAACGAGAACGGGATCGCCACAAGTAAGGCAATGATGGAAATGAGCAAGGAACCCGTGAAGAGCGGGAGGAGCCCGTAGAAATCGTGGAACGAGCTGTTCGTGACCCATTCTTTTCCGAAAAAGAATGAGCTAACCGAGCCTAACCAACTGACTGGCTCATCGTAGCGCCACTCTGCGGATTCTTTCAGGCTATCATCGAGGTAATCGAGAAGTGCTGGATTCTTCGAACGAATACGCCCGACGAGATCCTCGACCTCAGAAGAAGCAAATTCCGTAGGCAGGGCGGCGACCCCGGCTTTCATGCCTACCTTCATCGCATCGACGGCGGCCTCGTGTTTTTCCCGGCTACCTTCCAGAGCCTTGATGCGTTCACCATACGGGAAATTTTCGCGAATCGTGATTTCTTCCGCTTGTGCTTTCAGGCGTGCACGAGCCTCTTCGGTTTCTGCGTTTACAGAACCTTCAAGCAGCGCCTTTTTACGGGCAGCAGCGGTCATGTCTGCAACGGCTTCAGTCTTGATTTCCGTGGTGACCTTGATGAGTTCACCACGTAATCGCGAAAGCTCCGAACCAGCACTACCGATCTGCATGCGGGCTGCGTCAAAAGCAGCCATGCCTTGGTTCATTTCATCCTTCGCGGCATCTACAAAAACAGGCGGCTCGTCCTCAACGGGATCCCATTCCTGCATGGCATCTAGAAGTTGCTGCCATTGCTTCTCACCGAGCCTTCCGAACGAATCAATCGTTTCCCGGTCAGCCTTTCCGAGCTCTGCTCGGAGAAATTTATCCCACTTCGCTTGGACTTCATCCAATTCCGCTTGGGCTAACGTTACTTCTTCTTCCTCTTCCGCGTCATCGAGTTCATCGCGGGCATCCTCGAGCTCCTCAATCAGGTCTTCCCCTTCATCGAAGAGGTTCCCGCTAAGGGCTCCGTAGCTATCCACGAGACCCCGCTGGATCCCGAAAGCTTCGTTCATTTCTTGGTAAAAAGCCTGATTCGCCAGACCTTTCACCTCGGTATATTCGTCCATCTCTTTGATGACGAAATCTGCGTATTCCTGCCCCGTAAGGCGAAAGACCTCGAGCTCCTTCTGATGCTGCGGAAAAAAGAGCGCCGCTTCCCTCGCTAGGAAAATGCAAATAGCCCCTAGAACCAGAATAGAAATCATCGCATTACTTCCGAAAAAGTAACGAATGGCATCTTGGCGGCCTACGCCGAGCAGTCGCTTTCCTTTGCGCTTAAAGTGGATGGCCATGAACCGAAGAGCGGATAAAAAAAAGGGGGCGAGGTCAAGGGATGCCCCGTTTCAAGAACGACACATCCCTACCCCACCCTAAGAGAGGTGTGCAGTATTATTCTGCGATAGGAATGAATCCGACGGTGTCGATAACCTTAGCGGCCTCTTCGCTGCTGGTTGCCCAATCGAGGAATTTCTTCGCCTCACCTTCGGGCTGACCAACGGTGTAGTAGAAAAGGCTGCGGGAAAGCGGATAGGAATCTTTGTTCCTAGGCTTTGCAGCTTCGCCTTCGACTTTGACGGAACGGAGACCGTCTTTATCTGCGTAGGCGAGTCCAACGTAGCCGATACCGTTCGGGTTATTGGCAACCTCTTCAGCAATCTGCTCGTTACCTGCCATCTTGTTGGTGCTGGAGCCGTAGTCGCGCTTATCCATAGCCATTCCTTGGAAGGACTTGTAGGTGCCGGAGGCAGTGTTGCGTGTGTAAACCGAAATGGTGCCTGCTGCGCCGCCAACTTCACTCCAGTCGGTGATGTCACCGGTGAAGATACCTTCGATTTGCTTAACAGTGAGGTCGCGGACACCGTTTTCCTTGTTCACTACAACGGCAATCATGTCGTAACCGGCAACGATCTCAACAAGCTCTTGCCCCTTGGCAGTGAAAGTGTCTTTTTCTTCGTCCTTCGCATCACGTGAGGACATGCCTATGTCTGCAGTACCTGCGAGGAGGTTTGAGAAAGCAGCGGAAGAACCCTCAGCAGCGATCTCGAAGCCGACGGTATTTCCTGCTGCGGTATAAGCCTCAGTGAGCTGAGGAACCATTTTAGCGCCGAGTGTGTCGGAGCCCTTGAAGACGATGGTGTCCTGCGCGAAGCAAGTAGCGGCGGCCAATACGGAGCCAATAGCAATAGATGCGGTAATTTTCATTTTCTTTGGTTATTGTGATAGCGGATCGGCGAAAGCCATCCTTGGCGCAGACTTAGCCACCTCGCTCCGATTCCGGCAAAAAAGCAATTGTGACATTTGTGTCACAATTGAAGAAGCGTGACGCGGCTGTCACGCAATGTCGGCCTTGTGTGTCGCTATCGACATATTCACGGCCGTTTTCCCGAATATCCGGACATTATATCGCCTTGTGTGACGCTTTTGTAACTCCTTTGTGACTTTTTGTGACGCTTTTGTCACATTAATGAGTTTACTGAGGTGGACTATGAGACTGTAAAGACTCGCCATGTCGGCCAGATCCGGCACCGAAAACATGAAATACGAACACACGAAAACCATCATCCTAGCCCTTGCACTCGGAACTCCCGCAGTAGCCGTTGCCGAAAACTCTGGCGATTGGTGCGAATGGTATAGCGGCAAGCCAGGCATTCTCTACAAAAACAGCGACAACCCTTTCCTCCAAGAATTCCAGGTCGAAGGCCGCATTCAATACCAATACGGACACGTCGATGGTGAAGACATCAACGGTGTCGATTACGACGAAGATTATGATGAAGTCCGCCGTGCTCGTCTCGGTGTGAAAGCCAAATTCCTCAATTACTTCGGATTGAAGTACCAGGTGAACCTCGCAAACGACAACCGTCCCTCCGGCGGCAGCCTCGACTGGGGCTATGAGGATATCGATGAAGCAACTATTTCCTTCAACCTCGGAAAAGCGCTCGGTGAAACAGGCTTCGATGAACTAAGTCTCAAGTATGGTCGTCAGAAGTTCGTCTTCGGCACCGAGGCACACACCTCCTCCACCAAGCTCCTTACCATCGAGCGCTCCGCCCTTGCCAACAAGGTTTACGGCAGCTTCCGCCCGACTGGTCTGACCGTGGAAGCAGAAAAAGGCGATTGGGCTTTTGCTGGATCGGTTTACAGCACTACAACGGATGGCGCTGCCAACCGTGAATTCAACGGCTGGAATGACACCTACGCGTTGCTCTTCAATATCGCTTACCAAGCAAGCGACGAACTCCTCCTCCGCCTTGACTACGTCTACAACGATGCAGATGCATCGAAGGGTGAAGACTCCGTTATGAACTACGCGTGGGCAGTAGGCCTCGGCGCCTTGTATGATGCGGGTGCATGGGGAATCACCGCAGACGCCATCTACGGCGACAACGGCGGCTCCGACCTGCAGACCAATGTCAGACGCCGCGGTGATTTCTACGGCGTCCAGGTGACCCCTTATTACTGGCTCATGGAAGACAGGCTCCAAGTCGTCGGGCAATACCAATACGCCGGCTCCCATGGTGCACAAGGTGTGCGTGTTAACAGCCGCTACGGTCGCCGCCAAGTCGGCCCCGGAATCAACAATAACGGCGGTCGCGGTGATTCTCACCACTCCGTCTACGGTGGCCTGAACTACTACATCTGTGGCAATAACGCCAAGATTCAAGCAGGTGTCGAGTATCAGACCATGGACACTGGCGCCACGGGCGATCTCGAGACGCTGACATATCTCGTCGGCTTCCGCACGAACTTCTAATCTTCATAGTATCTGTTGTTGTCTCTTGCAGGCAGCCATCCCGAAAGGGGTGGCTGCTTTTTTGTTTTGGCTCTGTACCGATCCCGAGCGCGGCAAGGAGATCCTACTTAGCTACTGAGAAGAAAGAGTTCACGGCAGCACTACATGCAGGCGGGTGAAGAGAATGCCGCTTGGTGCAATGGATCGTGGTATATCGATGACCACCTGGTTCGGATCACTGGGTGAGACGTCGATGGCATTCCATGCGGAAAGATCCGTGGACCATTGCACCGCTTGGGTGGTGGTGGCCTTGGAATCTGCCGAACGGGAGTAGCTGAAGGTGAGGTTTGATGCACCGATTGTGGTGGTAGGCTGGATGGATGTGTCCGGGACAACTGGATTGCCGCCGAGCACGAATTCCATTCCGTTATTGATGCCGTCGGTGTCTGGGTCGCCGGTTGGTGAATTATCATCGCCGGACTCCCAAATAATGCTGGATTCCCATGTAGAGTAGCTGGAAGGGGCGGCCGTCACAGCCAGGGTGACTGTCGCGATATTTGAGTCGAACACACCATCGTTTGCCTTGTAGGTGAAGCTGTCCTCACCACTGTAGTCGAGGGCGGGGGTGTAGGAAAATGACCCGTCGGCATTGAGGGAAAGAGATCCATGTGAAACGCCCGAGACTAGCACGGCGGTGAGAGTGTCGTCATTGAGATCCGTGTCATTGGCGAGCACGCCATTTGCCGCGATGTTGAGGCTCTCGCCTGCAGTCGCTTCATAGGATTCCTCTACGCTCTTGGGTGCTCGCGCGGCAGCGGTGACGGCGCTGGGCAAGGATTCGTTTTGGTTCACAGACTTATCGCGCGCCTTCACGGTGTAACTGTAGGAAGTCTCCGCATTCAGGCCGGTATCGGTGAAAACTGGGCTGTCCTGCCAACCGCTGTCATGCGAGCCATTGGCGATCGTGGTGTTGGCAAAATAGTATTCCACGCCATTTGTATCATTGGCGGTGGTGGCGGTCATGGTGATGGAGGTGGCTCCCGTTTCCGCCGGAGCGGATTCCCATGTCAGGGGGCTGGGAGTCGGCCCAGCCAGATCCAGCGAAGCCCAGAGCGCCGGGTGGTCGGACAAATCCGCGTTGACCGTGGCGTAGCTACCGCTGGTGGTGAACTCTGGCACGCTTGAGATATGATCGCGCCCGTTCCATTTGTGCGCGGGAGTGGGCAGGATGGTAGCGACGTTTGCCTGCAGCAGGTTGAAATCCCCTAACATCACCAGGCGCCCACCATTAGCGAGTGAGCTGATACCTAGCTGCGAGTAAACGTAATCACGGAATTTCACCATCCCGGATTTCTCATACTCCCAGTCGTTGGTATTGAAATTGTAGGTGTTGTGGTAATGGAAAATATTCACCGCCTCGCCGCCGATGTTGATGGTCACGTGCTGCGCGTGCCGTTGCCATTTGTCATAGGTCGGATCGATCTGGATCAGCTCATACTCAGTGCTTGCAAACGGGTATTTCGAGACGATGGCGATGGAGGTTTCTTTCCGTGTTTCCCACCAATTGTAATCGGTTTCCTTATTGATCGTCCGGTAGCGGTAGGGGTAGTCGGAGAAGACGGATTGCACGGCCGTCCAGCAATCACCGTTATCAACCTCCTGCAGGCAGATCACGTCCTCATTCTGCATGAAGTTGTTCCGGAATGCGGTGAGATTGGCTTGCGGGGTGCCTTCGTCATCGGGCCCTTTGCCACCGTGGATGTTGTAGCTGATGACCCGGAGCTTTCTAGAAATGGTACCAGCACTCGCGGAGATATTGATAGCACCGATGCGGGTGGCCGCCTGGTTGTCGTTTTGCGATCGTGTGCGGTCTGTGAAAGCAATGCGAAGCACCACGAGGTCTCCCTTTGCCACCTCGCGAGTATCGCTGAAGTTCACTGTGCCTTGGTTGCCATTGTTGGTCGGTGAGGTGAATGATTCGCCGAACTGGCTAAAATTGTCGCTCGATACCTTGACGAACAGTGCCGCATCGCGCGCACCGTAGATCGATGCGTTGGCGGAGTTATTATAGAGATTGAAGCTCAACTCGTTGAGAATCAGATCCTGGGCGGCGGTGAAGCTCATCTCGATATACGGCCCGTTTGCCATGTGAGCCACGGAAAGTGGCCCAGCCATCGTGCCTGCACCACCTGAGCTGGAACCAAAACGAAATTGTTTGTCGAGCCCGTCTCCGAGGCCTTGGACTACGGTCTGACTTGCGTGTTCTGCCGAAAACACCGCATTGCTGCCGAGGGAAGTAGTCGCAGAGGAAGAGGTGACAAAGTCAGCATCGGTCTGTGAGTCGAGACGATCGAGGGCATTCGAAGTTCTTCCGCTCACGCTGTCGTAGTAGAGGATTGTACCAGCATCAGCGATGGCATGGCTGGCGAAGAGAGCCGCCACTACGGCCGTGATTCGCACAAAATAAGTCCAGCGTTTCATAAAGGGTTTCCGCCACACCCTATAAACGGACTTCTCCGCCGCAAGGTGAAATACGCGGAGCCGCGGAGCTTCCTAGAAACAAACGATGGTGAGTTCATAGGCCTTTTTGTTTTGGCTTGGCCGCATCTTCGCTGGTGGATAGTTTTTTGGGAATGAAATGGTATTTCCCCGTTGTGGTCCTCTGTTTCGCCGGAGGATTGCATGCCGAGGAACCGCTGGATCTCTCGGTGACGCTGAATCGCATGACTCATGATGATTTTGCCACTAGGCAAGGGGCGACTGATCGACTGATCGAAGTGGCAGCCACGCGTTTCAATGAGGTGGTGAGTGCACTTTTCGAACAGGAAAAATCAGATGATCCAGAGATGGCGCATCGAGTGGAGGTCACGCTCATGCGCCTTTTCGAAATCAAGGTGCTAGGAGCGTCTGAGATCGATATCGGCGTGGACTGGGGATGGCATTTGCAGTGTTTTTTCGAGGGAGAGATCACGGCCAGGCCGATTGCGGAAAAAGTCAGGAAAGGTTCCGCCGCAGCGAAGGCAGGCATCAAACAGGGAGATTTGCTGATCCATGTGAATGGCACTCCCCTGCCCCGTCGCGACGGTATCCGAGCATTTCGTAAAATTCTCAGAGAAGCAGAGCCGGGGCAGGTGTTGAAGCTGAAGATGCGCTCCTCAAAACTACTCAGCAAAAAGGAAACCAGCGGCTTGGCGAAACCTCACGAGCTCACCCTGAAAGTCACTGCAGATCTTGTCGCTGGAGAGCCGACCCGAGAAGCGGCGGATGGAGAATATGAAAAGTGGCTCAGCGAGCTCAGAGCGCGACTGGGCGAGTAAATCTCACTCAAGGTGGCCTTCGGCGATGAGGATTTTTTTCGCCTCTTCTCGATATTCATCGGAGTCCGGATAGCCGTCTGCTTTGAGCTCCTGATAGCGTTTCCTGATGGCGGGGGTGACTTTTTTCTGGAGGCTTTGCCACCACGGGCCTTTCCACTTGCTGCTACCTTTTTTCCCGGCTTTTTCTCCAGCGACCATCGCTCGGGCGATATCCTCATCGCTAGCCTTTCTGCCATATAAAGGGAACGCCAAGGAGGACGCCATTGCACTCAATGCACCGCTCCCGTGATTCGAGTGAAAAGTGAGATGGGCGATAGCGAGATCCGGGCGGCTGATTTTCGGCGAGAGCTTTGGGTCGGCGCGTTCGTAGAGCATTCCGAGGACATCATGGGCATTACAATTCCCAGTCGCCAAGGAACGCAGAAGGTCTTGTTCAAGTATTGGCATCAGTGCCTGAGTCTCGGGGCGCTTGAAATGGCGCATGTATTCCTCGCCGGCTTGGCTGACGACACGAGGAAGACGGGAGCCTGTTTGGTAGGCTCGTTTGCCGAGGTTTCCCATATCTCGCAGAGTGCTGCGGAAGCCAACTGAGTTGTCCCGTGGATTACGGAAATGCCAGAGCAGCTCCCATGATTTGCGGCTGCCACGGTGGGCAGCTTCAAAGAAATAGGCCATGGCGGTCTGCTCATCTCCGGCACGTTGGTGGCAGCGCCCAAGCGTGTAGAGCGCATCAGGTTCGCCGAGATCGGCGTAATGATGCGTGAGATCGTAACACTCGCGGTAGAGATCCGAATCGCGCTCGTCGATGGGAATGTGCCCCAGATGGTTAAGCAACCAAGTGGTGGCGAGGGGAAAACTTCGTGCGTCGTGAAGCTCGCGCAAACGGCGCACTCCCTCCTCCAAGTCAGGCTCACCGTCAATTCCATCCATATAGATGAGCGCCATATTGTAGCGGGCAGAAGTGCAGCCAGTTTCCGCGGATTCCTTGCAAAGTTTCACCCACTTATCCCAATCGCGTTCGCCTCCGTATTTTCCAGCGGTCACAGCAAGTGAAGCAATGATTTTTGTACCAATGGGGTGTCCGGCTTTGCTCGCTTTTTCTGCAAGGGCTCCTGCCTTTTCCCGATCCATCACCGTGCCGATGGAGAATTGGTAGCAATGCGAAAGCCCGGCGATACCATCGATGTTCCCCTTTTCGGCGGATTCCGAGAAATAGCGGAAAATGAGGTTCTGGTTGTATGGCACGTCTCCGAGGCAGATCAGAGAATGGTAGGCATAATCCGCTTTTGCAGCGGGATCTCCCTTTTCAGCCGAGGCTTTGAGAGCGGGGATGTCCTTGGCCGGGATGCTTTTCCATGCCTGGGCGTGTGTCGGAGTCAGGGAAACCAGCAGGGCGACGGCGATGACCGTAAAACAGCGGAACAGGAGCTTTTCCATGTTTATAGAGCCTGTGGAATTGCGGATTCCGCGGCAAGATCCAAAGTCCCGGCCTATGGATCAGCCTATTGCGTCAGGGCAACTCCGCGAGAGTTGGTTTCGCGCTCCGTTGAATCACTCACAGAGACAGCCGATGCTTTCTCCTTCTCAAGGCTTCGCTCATGGCATTCGGCCATGAAGTCTTCATAATTAATGAGTTCCATGCGTCCATCGTGATACTCGACGATAGCGGTGAGGCTCTCCACCCAATCGCCAGAGTTCAGGTATCGGATCTCGCCGACCTGCTTGTCCTCTGGGGTGTGGATATGGCCGCAAATGATGCCGTCGCAGTCCTTGTGGACGGCGAGTTCTTGGAGGAGCTCCTCATATTTATCGATGAAGCTGACGGCGGATTTCACCTTTCCTTTCACTCGCTTACTAAGGGAGAAATATTCCTTACCACACCATACGCGCCAGCGGTTGTAGTGGCGATTAATGGCCAGCAGGGTGTCGTAGCCAACGGCACCAAGCGAGGCGAGCCACCTGTGATTCGTAGAGACGCTATCGAAGCCATCGCCGTGCACAACGAGGTAGCGGAGCTTATCTGCGGAGACGTGGATGTGCTCTTTGAGGAAACGGATTTTGCCGAAGGCGAGAGGTAGAAAGCGCTCGAGAATGTCGTCATGGTTACCGCGGAGGTAGACGACCTCGGTGTTGTCCTTCTCGCTCATTTTGAGGATTTTCCGCACCACACGACTATGGCGTGGCAGCCATGTCGAGCCGCGCTTGAGCGCCCAGCCATCGACGATATCACCGTTTAGCACGAGTTTCTCACAGTGGATCTGTTTGAGGAAATCGACGACTTCGGTCGCCTTGCTGTCCGCCGAGCCGAGGTGGATGTCTGAGAGGAAAACGGTGCGAAAACTAACCTTCTCGCGTTTCCCAAGCTTCGGAGGCTTCGCGATATTCCGGGCTGGCAGCTTTAACTTTGCCCTTCCGGAAATTTCTTCCAATCGCTCCTCGAAAGATTTCACCACAGCCTCCCAGCCTTGGTTTTCCGCAAGCTCGCGAGCGGCGAGGCGAATGCCGTGGTCGGGGCGGATGGCGAGGGCAGCCTTTGCCTGAATGATGAAGCCTTCGGAGTCACTTTTTTCTGCTTTAAAGCCATTTACCCCATGCTCCACGAAGCGCGCGGCAGCGGCGTAGTCGTAGGAAACGGTCGCAAGTCCGCTGGCCATTCCTTCGAGAACAACATTACCAAATGTCTCCGTCTCGGAGGGGAAAAGCAGGACATCTGCTGAGGCGTAGTGCCGCGCAAGATCCTCGCCGACTTGCACACCGGCGAAGTGCACCCACGGGAACTTCGCCGCGAGCTTTTGACGGATCGGCCCGTCGCCGACCATGACGCATTGGAGATCTGGAACAGTGGCTCGCATTTCGTCGAAGGCACACATGGCGAGATCGAGGTTTTTCTCCGCGGCCACTCGCCCGACCACGATAGCGACGGGTGTGGCGGCTCTCGCACCCCATGAGGCGCGGAGGGTTTCGCAGCGTTTTTCAGGAGTAAAAAGCTCAGTATCGACTCCGCGACCTAGTAGATGAACATCGTGGAAACCCTCAGCCTTGAGTTTCTCCACCAGCTCGGGTGAAGGGACGAGGGTGCAGTCAGTTTTGTCGTGGAAACGCTTCAGATAGGCCATCGCCATGGGTTTCAGGCCAGAGAGACTGTAGCGCTCCATGTATTCGTGGAAATTGGTGTGAAAACCGGAGGCCACCGGAATGCCGAGCACCTTCGCCGCCTTCACCGCCGATTTCCCCAGCGGGCTCTCTATGGCGACGTAGATCGCATCCGGCCGACGCCTCAACCAACGCTTACGCAGTTTAAATGACCCTGGCAGGCCGACGCGGACTTCCTTGTATCCCGGCAATGGCACCGAGGCCGCAACCGTCTCACCACACTTCCCCTCCCCAGTTCGGATCACATGCACTCGGTGGCCGCGCTTCTGTAGGCCGTCACAGAGACGCCCCAGTGTCATTGCCACTCCATTTACATCTGGAGCGAAGGTGTCCGTCACGATGTCGATTTTCATAAATTGCCGGGAAGCTGTTGCTACTTCCGCTAACAAGAAACCCGACACACGAACGCGAATCACATATTATGCGGTGACGATGTTGTCACTTCACGGATGCACCAGTCGCCGAAGGCTTTGGACTGCTGGGATAATTCCCAGCTCTTACGCAGCCCGTGGATTCACAGAAACACGTCCAAACTACTCTCAACCTAATTCCGGAAAAAGCTGCGAAGCATCGCAGCAGTCCAGAGCCTGCGGCAGGAAGACCTTACAAGCTCATCGCATTGAACCCGCCATCGACGACCATTTCCGTGCCGGTGATGAAGGAGCCCGCCTTGGATGAGGCAAGAAGGAGGGTCGCACCGATGAGTTCATCCGCGTTGCCGAAGCGTGAAGCCGGGGTTTGGCGGAGGATGTCGAGGACGCGAGATTCATCGAGCACCTTGCGGTTTTGCTCGGCAGGGAAGAAGCCGGGAATAAGGGAGTTCACGCGGATGTCCTTGTCTGCCCATTCGCGGGCGAGGTTACGGGTGAGGTTGTGAACGGCAGCCTTGGAGGCGGAGTAGGTGAACACGCGGGAAAGCGGATTCAGGCCAGAGATCGAACCGAGATTGATGATGGAAGCGGGGCGCATTTCATCGACGAAATACTGGCCGAAGACTTGGCAAGCGCGGAAGATGGAGGAGAGGTTTGTATCAAGGATACGAGCGTATTCCTCTTCTGGGATTTCGAGGAAAGGAGTGGGTGAATTGGTGCCTGCGCCGTTGATGAGGATGTCCACTCCACCGGATTTTTCCAATACCGCCTCTAGCAAGTCGTGAAGCGACTGGCGGGAAGTGACATCGACGGGAACGAAGTAGCCCTTGCCCCCGTGGGATTCAATTTCGGCGAGGCGCTTGTCGGCCTTTTCTTTGATTCTGCCGCCGAGCACGACTTCAGCGCCCGCGCGGGCGAGGCCTACTGCCATGGTTCCACAGAGTTCGCCAGTGCCGCCAATGACGACGGCGGTCTTGCCTGTGAGGTCGAAGAGGGACTTGAGATAAGCGGTGCTAGACATGTCCAGATGCTCCGCACGACATCCGGTTTTGCCAAGTGGAAACGACAGCTTCAGGCAAGCGCGGCGTAACCGGGGCTGAGCGTGTGGTAGATGAGATCACAACGTTTCTTAAAAGGCGCGAAGGCGCTTTTCATGGCGTTCATATTGAGTTTCTCGATGTCTGCGAGGGATAGATCGAAGAGCTCGGTGGCGAGAAGGGTCTCCTTGGTCATGGTCGTATCACTCATGAGTCGGTCATCCGTATTGAGACAGACACGGAAGCCATTTCGGAAAAACAGGCCGAACGGATGCTCGGTGAGATCGTGGCAAGCCCCGGTGTGGAGGTTCGAATAAAGGCACATTTCCAGCGGGATGCGGCGGTCGAGCACGTATTGGGCGAGGCGGCCGAGTTGGATACTGCCATCTGGGAGGACACCGATGTCGTCACGCAGGCGTGTGCCGTGCCCGAGTCGGTGGGCGCCGCAGTATTGAAGTGCCTGCCAAATCGACTCCACACCAAAGGCCTCGCCGGCATGGATGGTGATATTAAAATCCGCTCGCCTGATGGCTTGGAAGGCATCGACGTGCTTCTTTGGCGGGAAACCGGATTCGCCGCCCGCGAGGTCGAATCCGACCACCCCTGCATCGCGCCATCGTATCGCCAGCTCAGCAGTTTCTAGAGAGCTAGTGAGGTGACGCATCGCACAGATAATAACGCCCCATTTCACGCCAAAATCCTTCTCGCCCCGGCGCAGGCCTGAGAGGACAGCATTCACCACCTCATCCTGTGTCAGCCCACCCTCGATATGCAGCAGCGGTGCGAAACGGACTTCTGCATAAATCACGCCATCATGAAACATGTCTTCGAGAAACTCGTAGGCGACGCGCTCGAGCTGCTCTTTTGTCTGCATCACTCCGCTGGTATGAGTAAAGCCCTCTAAATACTCCGGAAGGTTCCCCTTTTGTGCCCCACGGTGAAACCAATCCGCAAGCTCGCCTGCATCCTCAGTCGGCAGGCTCGTGTAGCCGTTTTCCTTTGCCAACTCGATCACCGTCGCCGGGCGCAACCCGCCATCAAGGTGCTCGTGGAGCAGGACTTTCGGGATTTTCGTGAAATCCATGGCAGCGGTCAGCGCCTTGCCGCTCAGGGTACGGATGTCTTTTTCACTCACAAAATTTGGATATCAGGTTTTATTGATGAAATCGATTCCAGATATGCAACATAGGCGCCATTCACCGGGTTTTTAAAAAATTTGACCTGTTTACATGTCAAAAGCAGGATTCTCCTTGACCCAACGGCAGCGCAGGACTAAATCCGCCGCCCGTTTCTAAACAAACACTCTCCTACCATGGCCAACGCACAAGTCATCCTTAAAGAAAAAATCGAAGGCCTCGGCGCCGAAGCAGACGTCGTCAAAGTTCGTGCCGGATACGCACGTAATTACCTTGTCCCACAAGGCAAAGCATACGAAGCGACCAAAGCGAACCTCCGCCACGTCGAAGCTCTCAATGCCGCACGCTCACAGCGCGAAGCAGAGGAGCTCGTCCAAGCACAAGAGCTCGCCACCAAGATCGGCAAACTCAAGCCATCCTTCACACTCTCCACTGGCCAAGGCGGCAAAGCCTTCGGCTCCGTCACCAGCATCGACATCCACAAGGAACTCGAAGCCGCTGGCGTCGAAATCGACCGCCACACCATCCAACTCGACAAGCCGATCAAGAAATCTGGCAAAACTGTCGTGGAGATCAAACTTAACGCACAAGTCAGCGCGCAACTCACTGTCACAGTGGACGCAGGCGATGTGAAAGAAGATGAAGCGGAGGAAAAGGCAGAAGCCTAAGCATCCCGATTCACTAAATTTTCAATGAAGGCCGGTTCCGCAAGGAGCCGGCCTTTTTTGTGCCTTTTTGGAGTGCGGACGGCTTGCCTCCGCTCTGGGTCTGGAAGCCTTGGCTTCTGTGGTGCGGAGCGATAAGGCCGGAAACAGAGCTAGAAGTGTTACCCCATGGAGCAAGCCCCACTCTAGAAAGCGGAGGCAAGCCATCCGCACTCCAGAGCGTGTGTGCCTACATACCACAGCCTCACTCCATCGCCGCCATCTTCTCGATTTCGGATTTTAGGAAAGGGATATATTGCTCGTCACCAGGAGCTAGAGTTCCCTTTTTCTTCATGCCTTCAAGAACTGCGATGGCAGCTTTGAACTGAGCACTTGCCTTTGCGTATTCGGCAATATTGTCGTGGGAGAAAGTACCGCCAAGCTTACGGTGGGCGATGTAGAGATCACGCTGGTATTCCTCGTTGGTGGGATCGAGAGTAACTTGTCTTTGCGCGAGTTTCATCACTTCCTCGTAATGGCCGAGAGCCTTGGCGGTTTCTCCTAGCAGAAATCGCAGGTCACCTAACTTAGCACGAAAGATTCCGAAGTTGCGTTGGAATTCCAAGTTGCCTGGATCGAGCCTGACGAGCTTTTCCGTCAGCTTTATCCCTTCTTGGAAATGACCCAGCGCCCCGGCGGACTGTCCGCGCCGAAGCCTCAGATCACCCAGTTTGTAATGCGCATAAATAAGGTCACACAGAGATTGCGCGTTGTCGGGGTCGAGCATGACGAGCTTTTCCGTCAGCAGTAGCCCATTTTTGAAATGGTTGATGGCGATGGGGAATTCCTTGAGCCTCAGCCTTACGTCGCCCATCTTGTCCTGGCAAATTGATAGGTCGCGCTGGAATTGAGTGTTAGACGGGTCGAGCTTGACGAGTTTTTTTCTCAGCTTCAAAGCTTCCTCGTAATAGCGAAGGGCGGATGCGTTATCACCGATACCAAGGCTAATGTCGCCCAACTTATTGCACAAGACTGCGAGATCACGCTGGAATTCGGTGTTGTTCGAATCGAGCGAAACGAGTTTTCTCCTCAGCTTCATACTTTCCCTGAAATGCTCGCGGGCTGCTGCAGTTTCACTGAAGCGCAAGCGAAGTTCGCCCATATTGTAGTGGGCGACTGAAAGGTCGCGCTGGAATTCCATGTTGTCCGGTTGGAAGGCGACAAGTTTTTCCGCAAATTTCATTCCTTCCTCAAAATGGCTGAGGGCAGCAGTTGATTCACCGAGGCTCAGCCGCAGGTCGCCGAGTTTGTCGTGATAGACCGTAAGGTCGCGCTGGAATAGCGTTTGGTTCGGTTTGTGGGCGACAAGTTTTTCCACAATTTTCATTCCTTCCTCGTAATGACTGAGGGCGGCGGAGGTCTCACCAAGACGTAGATGCAGGTTGCCCAGCTTAGTGTGTGAGACTGAGAGGTCGCGGAAATTCGTATTGTTCGGGGCCAGTGTGACGTTTTGTTCCGCAATCTGTAACGCCTCGGTGTATACGGTCAATGCTGCGGCGGAATCGTGAGTGGACGTATTCATGATCAGATCACCCTTATTTAATAAACTTACCACCCGCAGGCTGAGGTCATCGGAATCTGGCTCGTCTTTTTCTAAGGTTTCTTCCGGGAGGTCTTTGAGGGATTCCAGCAGGGTATCAACTTGGTAGATCACGGCGGTGCGCTCGCGAACGGGGACGTATTTAATCATGACTTCGCGGAGTTCAAAGTTCATGAAATTGAGACTGGAGCGAACGGTCTTGAGGAGCGCGAGCGATTTCTCCTTCGCTTCCCGTTCGCGTAGCTCGCTGGCTTCGGCTTTCATGCGGGCGGCTTCTGCACGCTTCTGCTCTCCAAGAGCAAAATTCCTTTGTTGGAACGCATAAATACTGAGGCCAGTGAGCGACAGCATGATGGACGCAGCTATGGCAGATAATACGAGGCGCTTCTTCCTCTGTGCACGCTCATGCCGCCGGTAGAGCACATCGAAATCAAGCTGAGCAATGCCGGAGAGGACTTTGAGGAATCCCCGTTCTTTGCCGTCCCCTTCCTTGCGCATGTCGCCCGCCAGTGGCTCGGCCGGATAGCGTAATGCCGGAGGGAAGCATTCTTCACTGTCCGGTAAATCGGGGTTAGTAGAAGCATTGGGTACGCCGTCGAGTATTAGAGCTAAGATGTTTTTCTCCCCGCCGATGCTCTTGAAGTCTTCGATTTCCTTATTCACCCATTCCGATTTGGCGGAATTTTTGGAACACAGGACGATTAGGTAGCGCGATTGGTTGATTGCTTTTTGGATAGCGGGGCCGAGATCAGAGGAACCGGAGAGTTCATCTCGATCCCGGAAGCAGGGCTTGAGGTCTTTTCCCAAAACTGCTCCATCAAAGAGCTCCGTTCCTTGGAATTCTTTCGGAATTGGATAGCTCTCCAAACGGCTATGTAGCCACTTTCCCCATTTTACATCCTTCGATGAGTAAGAGATAAACGCCCAGTATTTTTTCTCAGAACGAGAGGAAGGGTTTTCCGGTTCCGTTAAGGGAGACTGATCCATAAGCGGGTGATAGCGTATTGATAGATCTCAGAAGCGGCGAGATGGAATTCAGGTAAATCCCGGATTTACCGTTATTGGATTGGAGTTTATCCTCCACTACCTATCCTCTCCCCAATGATACCGTCGCGCAAAATCATGTATGAGATTTCTCCGACCCTGCGGCAGTACCTCTACCACTTCGATAGGCTACGAGATATTCCGCGTGTGTATTCGGAGTTGCGGCGGTTCACAGGGGCATTCCCCTACGAGGATCCGAAGGGGCGAGAGACGCTTTGGATGTCGGTGATGTACCCGCCAGAGGTGATCGAGGAACTGCGACCGCGGCTGATCAAGATCTATAGTGAATTGAAAATCGGCAGGGAAGCGGCGGTCGAGCACGAGCACTTACGAGTGGATCGCATCGACTTCGGGGATTTCGGAAACTCGAAACCGTTCCGCATACGCGTGACAAATCTTTTCAACGATAACTCTGACTATTTTTATGTGAAACAGGCAGACGCCTCGCGCATCTATGGCCTTGAGCTGGAGCACATCCTTTCGCCAAACCGCATCAACTACATGGTAAAGGGAAACACCCTGATCGAAGAGCACATTGCGGGCGTGCCAGGGGATGCGTTTTTGCGTGACTACCTGCCGCAGCCGGACATGAACAAGGTGCGGATCGCCAAGGAGTTTACGAAATTCACTGAGCGCTCATTCATCCGCCTGCTCGGCGATATGCGCAGTGTGAACTACGTGGTCGATATCACACCGGACTTCGAAGAAGTGCAGTATCGGGTACGTGCGATCGACTTCGATCAACAGTCCTACGAGGGCAATGGGAATATCTACCTCGCGTTCCGATTCAATTCCAACCGACCGATGACCAAGGTCGCCTTCTCGGTACTAAACCGCAAGAGCATCGACCAATACGTTAACGAAGAGCACTCCCAAATGGCGCGTCGGGCGAAGGTGGAGTCGACGCGACTTCGAGCCTTGTTAGGTATCATGCGGCGGGAACAGATCGCTCCAGATGCAAATGTCCGGACACTGGCGCTGGAGCTCAACCGCATGCACGGCACCAAGGATTTCACCGACTGCGCATCCATGGGCGAGCTTACAGCGGAGCATATTTCCCTAATGTTAGGTGTCTGATGTGGAGTATGACAAAAGCAGCTTAAAAAGCCGAGTTCCCTACTCCTTCTCTCCGCGCTCGTCGTCCAGAAGCACTTTGATCGCTTCGGCGAATTTATTGTAGAACAGGCCGAGCAAGATCAGCGCAGCACCGAGCACAATGAAGGAGACAACGCGCATGAAGGCCGTGAAATCCCAAACGTCTACTGCGAAAAGTTTGCCGAAGGAGACGATGAGCAAGAGGAAGCCACAAACACGCAGGATGTGAAGTCGCTGCCAAAGGCCGGTGCTAACAAAAGCGAAGCCAAGAACCGTCCAAAGCACGGCAGAAGGTTTCCACCCGAAGCGCCAGACGAGCATTTGAGTCGCCCAAACCGTAGTGACGACGCAGGCGAGCCCAGCGATGATTGAGATGGCGCGATTTCGGAGTTCGGGATTCTCAATAAGCGCCGGGCGCTGGCGGTAAGTCATGACCAAGGAAAGCAGGGCGATAACAACCGTGATACCGCGCCATCCGGTTTGCTCTGGGCTGAGATACCATGGCGACGTTGCCGTGGCGCTTGCGAAGGCGATGAGACTTACCACGATCAAGCCGACGGATTCAGCGAACAGTTTCCGTTTCAGAAGCAGGGAAATCACCGTGAGGACGATGGATGTGAGTGCGAGCCAGTCCGACCAAGAACCGGGTGCGAGGCGATGCCAGGCAATGCAGTAGCCGATGAATGCTGTAAAACGCAATCCGGTGGACGAGATGAAGCCGAGGATTCCCATTTCCATTTTTTTTGCCCATGGCGAATGGAGAATGGCAGCAGAGGCGAGCGCCAGACCGCATGATGTGAAAAGCAGTGCCGATGAAATTTCTCCGGGGATGACGACAAATCCAAGGGCAAGGAATGCGAGGACTGTGGAGACGGGGAGGAGCCGTTTGCAACGGAGAAGCAGGCCGGAGCATAGTAAGACTACAGCGGCGATAGAGATGGTCAGGAAAATGTCTGGGTATTGATCGCAGATCACGAAGGAAATTCTGATGGCCAGAATTGGCAGTGCGATGGAAGTCACCCATGACGGGATGGATGGCATTTTCAGGAGATCGGATATGGGTGCTTCCATGTCCTCCTCTTCAGGCAGGTGATGCCAAAGCCAGCAACAGGCAAGCGTGATGACCGAGGCGATGGCGAGCGGCCAGATCTGATCGGTTCTGAAACCCAGGAAGCAGGCAGCAGCCAGAAACCACAGCGATGCCCAACCGATTTCCGGCTGCAGGCGTTTGGGATCGAGTCGCAGCGTAACGACTGCGAGTAAGCCCGAGAGAGTGATCGCCGTGAGAATGGCATTTGGCTGATCAAGCCGCATGAAGCAAAGCTGGGTCATAACGCCTGCGGCCATGACAAACAGCAAGACCCGGCTGGCATTCAGAAAATTGACGAATTCCCCAGTGAAACCCTTGGTTCGCGCCTTTACCACTGAAGCGGCAGTGATAAGCGCAGTTACAAGGCTGATGCTCCAAATCGGGATATTCACCGCAACATCGTTCATAGCAACAAGGTTACTCTCACTGAAAACAATCCCCACCGCACCGATGCCGCAGAGGAGCGAAAAGACGGCCTCACATTTTCCACGGTATTTCATGGCGGCCAAGGCAAGGGCGAGCGCCTCAAAACTGAGGGTTAGTGCGAGGTGCTGGCCTTCGAGTTTCAGGATGATAGCGAAAGTGGCGACGGCGAGGCCTTGGCCGATATTGACTCCGCCGGCAGTGGCATTTTGTCGCCGCCCGAGGACGCCAAGCGCGATGAGGACGCAGCCAAACACGGCGGCGACTTTCCAGTAATCCGTATCTCCGTTTTGGTGAATCCAGACGGCGGAAAAAAGCAGGAAGAAGAGGGCATTGTTAGCGGCGGTAAACCATGCGCGAGCGCGCTCGGAGAGGCTTTCACGAAAGCGGTCGACGACACCGGGAATCGCGAATAACGCCCAAACTGGCGGGAGAAACCAAAGAGTGGCAGGGTCATCGGTGCGTACGTTTTCACCAGAGGCGCCGAGGAGTTGCCAACCAAGGAATGCGCCGTAGCTGCCGAGCATGGAAGCCCAACCGGGGCCAGACCAGCCGGGACGAAGCATGAAGAACAGGCCGAGTCCACCGAGCAGGGTGCTAGAGACACAAGACATCCAGCCGATGGGTTGAAGCATCGTCGAATAGGAGGCGAGGACGATGCCGAGGATGGCGGTCGCTTGCGTTTTACGAAGCCATGAGACGGCAGCAATAGCTCCGGCGGCGGCGAAAAGGAGCACGGCAGCAATCACCGGGCTGTCGATGACCTTCAGCCTACTCACATGGTGTGAGGCGAAGGTGCAGTAGTAGAAAAACGCCATACCACCGGCCAAGAGTACCTCGCCAAAGCGACTGAGGCTTTCCTTGTTAGCGAGGCGTCTTCCCGTTTCCACGAGAGCGAGGGCGCAGGCGAAAAGCGCGGCGAGACGAGCGCTGTTTGGCATTTCTCGAATCCAGTTTTGGTAAGCGTAGTTGCCGAGAAATACGAGACCGGTGAGGAGGATCACAATGCCGATCCTAACGAACCAGACCTTCCCGAAATCTAGCTCAAATGAGCGGTCTGAGGCGGGTTTAGGAACTGGGTCAGGGATGTCCTCAGAAACAGAAGCAGATTTAACAGGTTCCGGTTTTGGCTCGGGAGTGGGGGCAGGTTCCGGCGCGGACTCTGGTTCGGAAACTGGCTTGAGAGTAGCCTCAACAGGTATCGCCTTCCGCTCGGGGATGATCGTTTTTTTCGGGAGTGGCGGAGGCTGGACGGCTTCTTGGCCAACTTTTGATTCCAGCTCTGTAATTCGCCTACTGATACGAAAAATTTCCGCATGATTGCGCTCTTTGAGATCGGTGAGCTCTCGGCGCAAGCGCTGGATCTCATTCCAGAGCGGATGGTCTTCAGAAGGATTCATGGGTACCTAGGATGGGTGATAAAAAGGCGACAGGAGTAAATAATTGGTAAAATCAGACAGCCGCAACCTATTCGGAATCGCTCTTTTTGGAAATGGGTAGCGACCCGAAGGAGTCGATCTTTACGCCGCTGCTATCCGGGTGAAATGGCGGATGCGTGAACAGTAGCTTGATCCAGAGCGCAACGGCAATGGCCAGAACAAGCCACGGAAATAGCCATCCGGCGCGGGTGTAAGGAGTGAGTTTCGTCTCGCGCTTCAGTTTGCCGGAGATTTCTCCCTGCTTCATGGCTCCGAGGCGGGCGTGGAGGTGGCCTGAGGGATCGATGAGCTGGGATACGCCGGAGGTAGCGCAAACGAAGATCCATCTGCCATTTTCAGCCGCTCGCATCCTTGCGAGTTCTGCGTGCTGGTCGTGTTGCTTTGCACCCCACGACTCAGCATCCATGGTAGGCACCACAATATACTCAGCACCGGCCGAGGTCATTTTCCGGATGACTCCCTCGTAGTCGCCATCAAAGCAGATCGGCGTGCCGGCTTTCCCGTTTTCCGTCGCAATAGGAAGGGCGGTTTGTCCGGCGATGCCGTCGTTGAAGAAATACACCGTGTGATTTTTGGTATGCTCGCCGAGGAAGCCGCTGCCATCCATCGTCAGGGCGATGTTTCGCCAGCCATTTCCATCAGACATGGCCTTGGTGCCGAATGTTAGGGTGATGTTCTTTTCGCGGCAAAGATCACTGACGAGTTTCCAATCTCGTTCGGCGGCGCGGATGTCGTAGGGGATTGCATATTCCGGCCAGACGATATGCTTAGTGCCGCCTGGGATGTTGCGGGTGCCAGTGAGGTATTCGGAAAGCGGCACGCCCTCAAGCTGGAGTCCGGCAACACTGACGGTGCCTTTGTCGGCGGGAGCAGGTGCGGGATGCGGTTTCGAAAAAATGACGCTCATTAACAACAGCGCGGCAATTGCACTGGCGGGAATCCATTTTCGTGAAAACGCGAAAGACACGAGACACAAAACTAAGAAACCTACGCCATACACTCCGATCCACGGCGAGAGCAGGTTCGGCCCCACAGCGAGTCCGGTGCCCATCCAGGGGAACTTGAGTGGAAACACTTCGGCGCGGATGAATTCAAGGGCGCTCCAGTTAATGGCGGTGAATAGGGCAAGCTTCCAACCTGTGATACCCCGGAGGTGTGCACTTCCTTGGATATGAGCGAAGAGCACGGTGAATACAGAGAGCACACACCAAAGGACAAAAGCGATGGGGCCAAAGATATTCAGCACCCAGGAAAGCCCCAAACCGAACGCGGCTAGACCATGCAGCATCCCGATCAGACGAGCACGTGTGCCAGACTGGCCATGGAGAGAAATCAACAACCCGGCAATGCCTAGCAGAATCAACCAGCGCCAACCGACGGGAGGAAAAGCAAATGCGTAGATGAACCCTGAAATAACCGCCAGGGCACAGCGTGCCGGAAGATTTTGGAGAAATTTCACGGTAGTATCCAACAGGCCAGTTATTTATTCTGGGCGATTCGCAAACCAGTCCTTGGTGGCGGGACGGTTGAGAAGAACGAGAGCGAGTACGGGGTAAATGGTGCCAATCACTAGACCTATGAACGCGCTACCGATCATGACGGGCATCATAATTCTACTCACAGGCCCCGGCAGGTTCTGAGAATCGAAGAATTCCTTCATTACAGGTATCATATAGGTGAACATCATGACCAAACCGACCACTTTGGCGAAAATCGATAAGTAAGCGTAACGGTTCGACCATTTCAGGGCGTCTTTTTTCTTTTTGAGGAGCTTGATGCCCGCCGTAACCATCAGGATCGTGACCAAGATGCCTATTCCGTTAGCAATCAGCGTCATCGGCATGAGCTTGTCTTGCATCTGCGCCTGCATTTCGGCTTGGGCGGCCATCTCTGGCGTTTGCGGGCCAAAGGATGCGAATGGGTTCCCTGTAACTGCGGTGAGCAAGGCCCATGCTATTCCCATCGCTCCAAAAGCAGCAAAAACGAGATGCAGGATCCCAAAAATTTTCACCGTTTGTGGCTCGCCTACCTGTGATTGGTTCGCAGCTTGTGCGACGGCGAGTTGTTCAGGCGTGAGAGCTGGAGGTTGTTCCATAGTGGAATATCACGAGATTTCCCCATACGTGTCGAGAGTGGATCAGGAATGCCTTGGCGTAGTCTACCGCTGCCTGATAGGAAACATGCATGGATTTTCCTTGGGGTTGGCTGTGTGTTCTCTTGATACCGGGACTGTGGGTGCTTATCGTTTTCAACGGGCTGGTGAACGCGCGGAATCAGGTGCGACTGGCCTTTTCCACGATCGATGTACAGCTGAAGAAACGGCATGAACTGATCCCTAATCTGGTGCAGACGGTGAAGGGTTACGCGGCGCATGAGGCGGAGGTTTTTGAGGCGGTGACGCGGGCGAGGAACGAGGCAGCGCAGCCAGGAGCGGGGTGGCAGGCACAGGAAAATTTGCAGCATGCGGTGGGCTCATTGATCGCACGGGCGGAGGCATATCCTGAGCTGAAAGCGAGCGATCATTTCCTGATGCTCCAGAAGCAATTGGCAGAATGTGAAGCGCAGATCGCGGCAGCACGGCGGAGCTACAATTCTTCAATCATGGATTACAATAATTCGGTGGAAATGTTCCCTTCATCGCTTGTGGCGGGCGTGTTCGGATTCAAGAGGAAGCCAGAATTTGAAATCGCGGTAGCGGAAAGGGGGAATCCAAATGTCAGCTTCTAGAGACGCCTTACGTCCCAATTCGAGGGCGGTGATGGATCAACTGAAACCCTTCACTCAGAAGATAGAAGCGGAGCGTTTGGCGGCGATTGCGAAGCGGAAGAAGGCGATGGGTATCGGCCTAGGGATAGGCGGATTTTCCTGGCTGATCGCTCTCGCAGTGATCGGCTCTGGCGGCGACCAAACGGTGCTCGGCATTGTGGTTGGTGTCTTGGGCAGCGTGATTGGTCTGATCGTTTTCTCTGTCATGGGCGGTGGGGCGAAGAAAACATATCGCGATCGTTATAAATCGGAGGTCTTCGCGGAGGCAGTGAAGCTCGCGGCGCCTGGCATGGAGTATTTCCCGGCATCATCCATTCCACAGAGTTCATTCGAGGCTGGAGGGTTATTTAACTCACGTATCGACCGCTACTCTGGGGAAGATTGTTTCCGGGGAAAAATGGGGGCGACCGATCTAATTTTCAGCGAGCTGAGCGTGCAACGTAGGGAGACAAGAACAGACTCGAAAGGCAGGACGACTACGCACTATGTAACCGTTTTCAAAGGCATCTATTTGATCGCGGATTTTCACAAAGATTTCGCCTGCCGGGTGAAGATTGTTCCGGATGTGGCGGAAGCAACCTTCGGATGGATCGGTAGGAAGCTACAGGGCATTTCAGGTAATCTCGTGAGGTTGGAGAATCCAGAATTTGAAAAGGCGTTCAAGGTAACGTCAACCGATCAGCAAGGCGCCATGTACCTGATGACCCCTGACATGCAGGAGCGCTTTCTGGCACTGCGCAATGATTGGTCGAAAGACATACGCGCGGTGCTCATGGACTCGTCGCTGCACCTTGCCATTCCGCAAAATACCGATTGGTTCGAGCCGAATATAAAGGCCAAAGCAGACGATGTGACGGTGCTTCATAGCTTCCTCGTGCGGCTGATGATGGTGTTGGGTGTGACCGAGACACTGGATCTCAATACTCGGATCTGGTCGAAGGACTAAAGTCGCGGGTTGCAAAGCATCGCAGCATGGGCGGAAATGGTGGAGCGATGGATGGAGACGGCGAAGGCGGACAAAAAGACGAGCAGGCAGAAGCCGAATCGTCGCGCAAGGGTTCGTGGGCGACTGAAATCCTAAGCTGGAAGCCCGGAGGCGGTGGTTTCCGTAGGATGGGGAAACGAGCGGAGGGTAACGTCGGCGCTCTGGTAGACGCTTTTGCGGCCTTCGCGATGCTTGATGATGTGATCAGCGCGGTGGAGGCGGATCTCATTCTAGACATGCTGCGTAGTGCATTTCCCGAGGTGGATCATGGCTGGCTGACGCGTCGCCTACGGCGTGCGGTAAAAAACCCGAAACCTTTGCAGGGAGTTGCGGCTGAGCTTCGTGATAGCCTAGACGAGACGGCGAAGCTTTCTGTCGGCTTGCAGCTATTTACTTTGGTCGATGCCGCCGGACGATCGCAGCGGAGCCGAGCGAGCTTTGAAATTTTCATGAGGCGGCTAGGCCAACCAGAAATGGGAGCCGCGATCCTCAACGAAATGAGAGGGACGGGGGGCGACGATGAATTGCCTTTCGAGAAGCTCATTTTCGGAGGCGATGCGGCTGATGTGAAGCTCCCCCCCGCATCAGGTGGACTCGAATTTCGCATCTACCGCGCTGGCGATCTAATGCTCCTACGCAACACCGGCGACATGCCCCTACGTGTGCGCGGAAAATCTCTTGGAACAGGAGCCTTCATGCGCGTCCGGGAGCGTCAGGAACTCGTCATCCCTGGTTGGTTGATGACTTATGAGGATCTGCAGTTTTTCCTAGATGTAAGAAAGATGGGTAACATGCCCTCGCTTTACCTTTCGGCAGGTGAGCAGGGACTCATCGCAGAGCGAACACGGGTGCGGGGTAGCAAGCTTCGTGTCAAATTTGGCCTTCATGCGGAGGTGGAGGTGCTGGCAGATACAGATCTGCACGTGGGTAGCAAAGGGCTTCTGAAAAAGGGCGATTCGGTGACTTGCCAGAATCACGAGCGCATCGGCGGCGTTTCTGGCTACAGCCTTACCGTTAACGACCTTCGGAAAAAGGCACTCCAATCGGGGCGTAGGTTCCGGCTTGCTGCGGAGAGGCAGGAATATTTGGTCTCCAACGATCCGGCCGCACTCGGCAGCGGGGATCTATTGCTCGGCTCAAAACTCGCACCGAGAACGGTGCTTTTCATCCGCTTCGATCGCGAGACTGCGACAGGCAAACTAGAGATCAGAGAGTCTGCTTCAACGGTACTGGTGAATGGCATTCCTGCTCGCCAGCGAGCAAGGCTACGCGATGGATCGGTGATACGTCTCTCTGGCAGCCAAGCAGTCCGGTGTCGTTTCTCCGAAGGCTTTCTCGATGAGGAGCGGACACAAATCGAGTCCATGGAGGTCAGTGGACTGATCCATGATTTCGGTAAAGATTCACGAGCGCTGGATGAGTTAAACTTCTCGGTAAGGCGTGGAGAAATGCTGTGTATCATTGGCCCCAGTGGCAGCGGAAAAAGTACGCTACTTGCCGTACTTTCCGGCCAGCGAAAGCCAACGCGAGGCGCAGTTAATCTCAACGGAATTTCTCTATATGAGCAGCGGAAAAAGTTAGTGCCTTTCATCGCGCACATGCCGCAGGAAGAGGCACTAAACCCACAACTCACCGTTCGCGAACACCTACGTCACGGCGTGATGGTACGGCGTCCTGGTCTGGGTCTTGCAGAACATGATCGGCGCGTAGACAGCATGCTCGCTGAACTTGGCCTGCAGAGAATCGCCCATCGTAAGGTCGGATCACCCGGCGACAAGACGATTTCTGGAGGAGAGCGAAGCAGGCTGAATCTCGGAGTCGATCTCGGTAGCCGCGCAGAATTATTTCTTTTTGATGAGCCAATTTCCGGGCTTTCCTCCAAAGACTCCGAGCACGTCGCAGAAACGTTACGCGCACTTGCTCGAGAAAAGATTGTGATCGCCTCGCTGCATCGCCCAGGTGCGAATGTGTTAAGGCTATTCGACAAAGTGCTACTGTTGGATAGCGGCGGTAAAGTCGCCTACTTCGGTACACCAGCACAGATGGTAAGCTATTTCCGTGAAGCATGTGAGGATCTTGGTATTCCCCACCCTTCCCTCGCTGCAAAAAGCCCACTGGGTGCAGATTTCGTCTTCGATGTGTTAGAAACACCATTAAGTGCCATCGGCGACGGCGGCCATACTGGTGCAGCAAGGCGTTTCCCACCCACCTTCTGGCAAGAAAGGCAGGAGAGTGCTTACCTCTTAAAATCGCTGAAACGTGATGCCTACGTGAAGCCCCAAAAGAGCGAGGAAGAACGCAAGTCGAAGCTCCCAGTTCCACCAACGCCCACTCGGCGCCTTCGCGCGATATTGCTCGTCTTTGCAACGCACTTCGAACGCTCTCTACTTTCGAAAATCAGGAATCGCGGCACTATTTACAGCACTTTTCTAGAGGCTCCTGTTCTTGCGGCTCTCATCGCTATTACCCTCCGTTCTTCACCGGAAGGGAAATACGAATTTGCAACCGCTCTTCATATACCAGCCTACATTTTCCTGAGCGTGACGGTGGCGATGTTTCTGGGTCTCACGAATTCCGCGACAGAAATACTGCGTGACCGTGCCGTACTGCGCAGAGAGAGAAACTGCCAACCCGGAGGCACCTCATACGTCGCTGCGAAATTCCTTGCGCTGGGACTTGTCGCCGCCGTGCAGTGCTTCACTTACTTAGTGGTGGGCAACTACTTCCTAGAGATCGAAGGAGTGATTCTTTACCAATGGATCTGGATGACGCTGACAGCCCTGACTGGCACGGGTATGGCATTGCTTGTCTCCGCAGTAGTCAGCACTGAGCGAGCCGCTCTTACCGCCGTACCGTTGTTACTCGTTCCGCAGATGTTGCTCGCTGGAGCACTGGTTCCTTTCAAGGAAATGAACCGAGGACTTTTCGAAAACTCAAAGATCGAACGCGAGCGTGGTGGTGTGCCTGTTCCTGCAAGGGTAATGCCTTTGCGTTACGCCTTCGAGGGTATGCTCGTCGCGCAAGCAACGCGCAACCCCTTCGAGCTGGAGCGCATCCGTCTCCAAAGAAAAATCGAGAACACTCGAGATGTTACAGAAGAACTCTCAGAAAAAGAGCTCGAGCGTTTCGAGATGGTAAAAGAGGGTTTACGTCGCCTTCTCGCATCTGGTGCAATGAACACCGAAGAAGCAGCAGACCTCGTAAAGCGTATCAAACGCATGGTGGATGAGGGCACGGCTATTGAGGTCTCCACGATGAAAGTCTGGCCGGATGAAGACGGGGCAAAACCGACCTATACTTTCTTCGTCAACGAGCGCATCGACCTCCTCATACGCGAGGCAGAAATCTTTCGCAGCGACTATCGCAACAAAACACCCAGGCACGTTTTCCTAGCTCTCGAAAAGCCAGTGTTCTTCCGCGAGAAGCAGCTGGAGACAATGAAATACAACGGCATTCTCTTGCTCCTCGTTAGCCTAGGCTGCGGAGGACTCGCTGCATGGGTCATCGGCAAGCAAAACCGCAGCGTTTCGTGATCTTGTCTCGGCTCTCAATTTACCCGATTATTAACCCATGAAAAAATCTCGTTTCCTCGCCCTCACTCTATCGTTCGTCGCGGCCTTCCTGTCTTCCGCCATGGACGCCTCCGCCAACGCTGAAATACGCGATTGGAAATTGACCGATGGTTCGCAATTACGAGGTGAAATCGAAGGTGTCGATGAAGCGGCGAAAACAGTGACACTCAAAAACGATAAGGGCGAAGAGGTCATCATTCCACTAGACGAACTCTCCACTCTCGACCGCGCATGGGTACTTCAATGGATCGAGTTCGCCGAAGAACTGGCGGCCGCTGTGGAAAAATTCGGCGGACGAATCGAGCACTACGACGGCGTAGGTGAAACAAATGCGACTCCCTTCCACGTCTACCATCCCTCGGGAGATGTGCCCGCTAATACAGCAAGACCTCTGATGATTCTTTTCAGTGCAAACGGCAAGGGCATCCGCTATTTGCTCCGCCACATCGAGGCAGCTGAAGAGGTGCAAATGACTTTAGTTTCATGTGATGTCTTTCGTAACCACATGGAAGAAGACGAATCGATACGCCGATTCCGCGAGCTTCTCCCCATCATCCGGACAATGGTGCCGCACGATCCAGAACGCGACTTCATGGGAGGCACCTCCGGAGGCGCATGGCGCTCGTTCAACCTTTCCACTGACCTTCCTGATGAAGAATGGACAGGTATTTACTCAAACGGAGGCTGGCTAGGAGGGCAGAAAAACTGGAACCGCGACTACCCTCCAATGCGCGTCGTGATGGTAAACGGAGATGAGGACAAAGGTGCAATCGCGTGGATGGATCGGGACACTGAGATTCTCCAGAACCACGATTGCGAAGTGGCAGTCGTCGCCTTCGAAGGTGGCCACCAAGTGCCTCCACCATCCGTACAGGTAAAGGCCTTCAAGTGGCTACTCGGCGAGATCGATTAGCCGGCTACGGCTTGATCGTCACTTTGTCGCCAACCTTGGTCATCGAGAAGAGCTTTTGAGCAGAGCTCCATGGCATGCGTATGCAACCATGGGAGGCGGGGTAACTCGGGACGTTTCCGTAGTGGAAACCGAAGTCGCTGCAGCTGAGGCGTTGAAAAAACGGCATTGAGGAGCCGTAGATGGATGAGTTGTGATGGCGGTGTTTGTCGGTGACGACGAAAACACCCTGCCGGGTGCGATAACCTCTTTTTCCAGTTGAGACCCTTGAGGAAAAAATCTCGTCGCCATTCGCATCGTACATGCGGACACGTTGTTCACCAAGTGAGAGGACGAGATGGCGGTCGACCTTGTGAGGATCTTGGCCGAGTAAGAGACGCATCATCGGGACATCGCTGCGGCGTGAGGCGAAATTGATGGGCCAAGTGTAGTTGACGCGCGTGTAGGTGTTCTTGCTTGCCCCAGCCTCGAGTAGATAACGAGCGGTGGATAGGTTGCCGCTGTTCGCTGCGAGCATGAGTGGAGTGATATTTCGATCACGCGCAAGATACCACTTCATATCCTTCGACTCCACGTGACTGAGGAAAGCAGAGCTAACTGGCCTCGTGATAGCCTCGTTTGGATCGGCTCCTGCGGCCAGTAGCTCGCGCACGGTTTCGGGGTTCTTCGTGACGATTGCAAAGTGGAGAGGCTTCTGTTTTTCGGGAAGCCAGAGCTTAGCATTGGCGCCGTGGCGGAGAAGGAGGGCTGCGATCTTGTCATGTCCTCCACGCATAGCGGCAGATAGAGCGGTTTCGAAGGAGGGAAGCGCGGTATAGTTCGCTTCAGCTCCAGAGGAAATCAGGAAACTAGTAGTGAGAAAATCTCCACTACGTGAAGCATAGTAGATGGAGCGTCCGGTATCGTGCCCATAATCGATGAGCAATTTGAGCCATGATATTTTTCTCGATACCGTTGCGGCTTCTGTGAGCAGCAGACCATTGTTGCCGCGCTTGTGAGCAGACGCACCACGGGAAAGAAGCAGGCGCGCTAGGGATTTGTTATCATTTCCGTAGGCAACCCAAAGCGCTCCACTCCACGCGGGAGAATCCAGCCTTTCTCCATGAAGAAGCATGGCTTCCAAGATTTCTGGTTTACCGGTGGCGATCGCCGCCTCAAGAGGCGTGACGCCGCCTTCAGTGGTAGGTTTTCGAGCTGGATCTGCTCCACTACGCATCAGCAGCGGGATCAATGTCGTATCACCATCGAAAATAGCCTGCTCTAGCAGCGTGCGCCCGTTAGGTGCTGCAAGATTGGGATCCGCACCAGCGGCGGCGAGCTCGGGTAGAATACCCATCCAACCATTTTTCACAGCGAGTGAGAGGATTCCGTTACCCTCAGAATCCGTAGAGGCAGGATCTGCTCCATGCTTGATTAAAGCCGTGGCGATTTCCTTCAATCCTGCGGATACAGCTAGATGAAGCATGGGGCTTCCATCTGCGTCCATCAGGTGGGGATCAGCTCCGCCGGCTAACATAGCGAGCACTTCGTCGGCCTTTCCGTTTTGGATTGCCCACGGGAAAACCATGCTACCATCGGGCATCAGTCCTTTTGGGTCGGCTCCGGCAGAAATGAGTTCCTTGGCGAGTTTGCTGAGGCCTTTGTCCAAAACGAGCCCCAGGATCGAGGCTGTGCCTGAGCCCTCTGCATTCACGTTTGCACCGGCTTTGAGTAACATCGAAGCCATCGCTGCATTGTCTTGCAGGACAGCAATGCGCAGAGGCGTGTTTCCGTTTTCATCACGTTGACCTGTATGGACTTTCACCTCGAGCAGGAGCTCTACATTCTTCACGTCTCCTTCGCTGACCGCTTGGACAAGAGCGCGCCCACTTGGCTCGATCCCAGCTTTCGATAACTCACGAAGCGCGATCGTTTCTGGGGAGTCGCAGGATACCACCATCGCAAAGACGGAGACGAACAAGAAAGATCGACCCGCCCGAATCATTGAAACGGCTCGGTTCACGGGTTGGAGAACTAGCTATATTTTCAAATATAATCAAGGACACAAGATTAGTGTTAGCACATCCTAAATATCTGATAGCCTGTCCAAAGATGAAGTTGATAAAGCTATTGGCGAACCTCGGATACGGTTCGAGAAAAGAGGCAAATCGCATGATACGCAGCGGCGTGGTGACGGATTCTTCCGGCAACACCTTGGGAGCCAAGGACTTTCCGGGCGCGGAACATGTTCGCGTACTTGGAGAAGAACTCGATCCCGGCTTCCCTCTCGTGATTGTCATTAACAAACCGAACGGCTTTACCTGTAGTACAGATGATCCCGGAGACACCGTTTACGACCTCTTACCTCCGAGATTTTCTAAAAGAAATCCGGGACTGAACTGTGTCGGCCGTCTCGACAAAGACACGACGGGTATGCTGTTGATGGCGGACGACGGAAAATTTCTCCACAAAGTCATTCATCCAAAATCGAACTGCCTGAAAGTCTATCATGCCACTCTCGACAGGCCGCTTGCAGGAAATGAGGGGGAGCTTTTCGGCTCTGGCGAACTCGTCCTAGAAAGCGACACCACTCCCCTACTGCCCGCCAAATTCGAAGCACTCGGCGAAAAGGAAGCACTCATCACTCTCCACGAAGGTCGCTACCACCAAGTGCGCCGCATGTTTGCTGCAGCGGGTAACCACGTTCTAGACCTGAAACGCATTTCCATCGGAGGCTTCACCCTGCCCGAAGATCTGGAAGAAGGTGAGTGGCGAATCGTTTCTGAGGAGGAAAAAGCAGCATTGTTTGGAAACTCCTGATAGCGCCGAGCGGTAGGGTTTGACCGAAGCGCGGCTTCGCTTAGGATGAAGACTCCATTTCAAAACCAACCATCATACTACCATGTCCATCAAAACAGGCGACAAAGCACCGGATTTCACACTCGTAACTAAAACTGCCGAAGGCCCCGAGCTCGTGAAACTTAGCGACGAAATCGGCAAATCAAACATCGTTCTCCTTTTCGTGCCAATGGCCTTCACCGGCGTCTGCACCACTGAGCTTTGCGATGTATCCTCCGGAATCAGCGCCTATGAGTCACTCGACGCCAAGGTCTTCGCCATCTCCGGCGACAACCCTTTCGCACAGGAAGCTTGGGCGACGAAAGAAGGAATTACCGTTCCACTTCTCAGCGATTACGAACACTCCGCAGCAGAAGCCTACGGCGTTGCTTATGAGCAGTTCCTCCCTGAAGCGAACCTCATCATGGGCGGTGTCCCGAAACGCTCGGCCTTCGTCATCGATAAAGAAGGCACGATCCGCTTCGCGGATGTTCAAGATCACCCAAAAGACCTCCCAGATTTCGAAGCGCTGAAAGCGACTCTTGCGACCCTCTGAAAATCAATTTCATTTAACTGAAGTTTATTGTTTACAAAACCCAGATTTCTGACAACTTCTCATCGTCCTCCGCAAGCGCTGGAGTGATTGAATCTTCCGGGGGGAAAGTTCAATTATTCTTAGACAGCGAGGTAACTGTAAGGCGCGAACTCGGATACGGGTTCGCGCCTTCGCTGTTTTCTAGGGCAGCGATCTAGTCTTTGTAAGGGCTACAGGAGGAATTCTCATGCAATGTGCATTATCGTAAAGAATTTGATGGATTCTCTTTTTTGTTCCGGTGAACAGCTTTTTACTTGCTTTGAACACCTATTGAGAACAGCTTCTACGCATGGCTAGCAAATCAGCATCGGAAAATACAGCGACAGATAAACTCAAGGAAGCACGCAAGCGGAACCTGGATATGGCGATCTCGCAGATCCACAAGGAATTCGGCGAAGCGGCGATCATGCGCATGGGAGATGAGCACCGCGTCGATGTAGATGTTATTCCTACCGGAAACCTTCTGATTGACCGTGCACTTGGTGTTGGCGGCTTCCCACGTGGGCGAATTGTCGAAGTTTACGGCCCGGAATCCTCCGGTAAAACCACTCTCACCCTGACCGCCATCGCACAGGCGCAGAAACGCGGTGGACTCGCGGCATTCATCGACGTAGAGCATGCACTCGACCCTCAATACGCCCGCAAGCTCGGCGTAAACCTCGATGATCTTCTCGTTTCCCAACCCTCCTCCGGTGAAGAAGCGCTCCAAATTTGCGAAGCTCTTGTTCGCTCCAACGCGATCGACGTTGTCGTGCTCGATTCCGTAGCTGCCCTCGTGACGAAACAAGAACTCGACGGCGAAATCGGCGACTCCACCGTCGGCGCCCAAGCACGCCTGATGAGTGCTGCGATGCGTAAGCTCACCTCATTCATTTCCAAGGCGAAAACCGTCTGTATCTTCACCAACCAGATCCGTGAAAAAATCGGTGTCATGTTCGGCAGCCCGGAAACAACTCCCGGTGGCCGCGCTCTGAAATTCTTCTCCTCCGTCCGCATCGATATCCGTCGCATCGGCCAGATCAAGTCATCGGACGGGACCGTCATTGGCAGCCGCACGAAGATCAAGGTCGTGAAAAACAAGGTCGCCCCGCCTTTCACCGATGCGGAATTCGACATCATGTATGACGAGGGTATATCCTCTACCGGATCGTTACTCGATCTCGCACTAGAGATGGAAATCGTCCAGAAACGCGGATCATGGTTCTCTTACGATGGCGCACAACTCGCCCAAGGCCGCGATGCCGCGAAGGAGGCTCTTAAAGCCGATCCGGAACTCTACGAAGCCCTCGAGATCAAGGTGAAAGCCGGAATGGAAGAGGCTAAGGAGAACAAGAAAAAGAAGAAGAAGTAGCAGTGGGGTTATGGAGCGCGGCTTTGTAAGCCGCTTTCTGATGCTGCGCCTTCACTCCGCCTTCTTCTCGTATCACCGGTAATCCTTCCGTGAGAAAGCAGCTTACAATACCCAAGGGGCACACCGACCCGCGCTCCATATGTTCCTCAATCCGTATGAACCTATCGAGCGAGGTCGGCACAAACTGCCGCATTGGCAGCAATGCGAGACATGGGTTTTTGTAACATGGCGGCTGGCGGATTCTTTGCCAAAGGCGAAGCTCGATGAATGGAATGAGCGGCGCTCGATATGGCTCGATGTGCATCCCCAGCCATGGGATGAAGCAACGGATATGGAATTCCAAGAAAAGTTCGGTGATGAGGTTGATCGGTTATTGGATAATGGGTCGGGTTCCTGCGTTTTGAAGAAACCTGAAAATGCCGAGATTGTTGCCGATGCCCTGCATCACTTCAATGGATCTAGATACTCACTATCGGATTTTGTGGTGATGCCAAACCACGTTCATGTGCTCTTTTCACCTCATCCAGATCATCAGTTGGCAGATATTATCCACTCTTGGAAAAGGCACACGGCAAGGAAGATCAATTCATCAGAGGGCAAATCCGGAGCACTATGGCAGCCGGATTATTGGGATCGGTTGATCCGAAGCCGACAGCACTTTGATTGGGTGAAGCGGTATATCGCAAAGAATCCGAAGCATCTTAACGCCGGGGCATACAAAATATGGAGCGCGGCTTTGTAAGCCGCTTTCTGATACTGCGCTACCCAAGTGATCTCCATATAAAAAGCACGTGATTCAAAGAGACAACAAGGGACGCGTAATATTCGGGAGCTGGGAATTCATCATCCAGGCACTCATCGTTCTCAATCTCATCGCATTTGCAGTCGAGACACTGCCAACGCTCAACTCTGAGTGGAGGCGTTATCTTCGACTATTTGAGGTAGTTACCGTCTCGATCTTCACCCTAGAATATGTATTGCGATTGGCGCTCTGCCGTCCTCGCCTTTCCTACGCATTTTCGTTTTTTGGTGCTGTCGATCTCATAGCCATTTTACCATTCTATCTCTCAACCGGCATTGATCTACGTTCCATACGAGCTTTCAGGATGCTCCGCCTGTTCCGGTTGTTCAAACTCGCCCGCTACAGTGCCGCCATGCAAAGATTCCACCGCGCATTTTTGATCGCCCGTGAAGAGCTCATACTTTTCGGAGCGGTTGCATTGATCGTCCTCTATTTGTCCTCGGTAGGAATCTATTATTTCGAGCGGGATGCCCAACCAGACGCTTTCGGATCGGTATTTTACGCCCTCTGGTGGGCACTGGCTACGTTAACAACTGTAGGATATGGGGATGTTTATCCTATCACTATCGGAGGCAGAATCCTCACGTTCTTCATACTAATCGTTGGTCTGGGTATAGTCGCCGTGCCTACCGGTCTTTTTGCTTCAGCATTGTCGAAAGCAAGGGATCAGGGAGACCAGAAATAATATGGAGCGCGGGTCGGTGTGCCCCTTGGGTATTGTAAGCCGCTTTCTCACGGATAGATTACCGATGATGCGAGAATTTAGAGTGAAAGCGAAACGCTAGATAGCGGGTTGAAAACCCGCGCTCCATATTACGCTTCTTTTCCGCAGCATTGACTTCGCTCCGCTCCGTCCGTGCGGGATGCGGTTTCCTCCTTCGGAAACCGTTATCGTGTTACGGGCTTTGAGGCTTAAGCCTCACGCCCGCAGCACTGCTTATACTTCTTGCCGGAGCCGCACGGGCATGGGGCGTTGCGGCCTACGGTTTCGATATCGAAGCTCGGCTTACGCTTAGGAAGATTGAGTTTGAGAGTCGGTTTTTTCGAAGAGGAGGTCTGGCTCTGGTCAATGTTCCCTGAGCTTCCGCTTGAGGCCATGTTCGCATCGGTGATCGGGCCGTCGGCGCTCTGAAGTTGCTGCGGCTGGTTGTGGAGTTGCTTGAGGAAGTCCTCAAGATTTGCTGCGGAGCGGAAGAGATTGGTGAGAGCTTCCTGCTTGATGGAATCCATCAGAGTAACGAAGAGGTTGTAGGCTTCGTTCTTATACTCGATGAGCGGATCCTTCTGACCCTGTGCACGGAGACCAACACCTTCGCGGAGGGCGTCCATGTTGTAGAGGTGTGCCTGCCATTGCTTATCGATGGCCACGAGAACCATGCGACGCTCTTCTTGGTCGAGGACTTCGTATGGCAGATTGCCGACCTTTACCTCGTAAGTTTCCTTCACCTTGGCGACTAGGTATTCAGAGATTTGGTCTGGGGTCTTGGTGATATCGAGTTCTTCGATCGTGAGGCTGATCGGCAGGTTTGCGTTTACCCAGCCGAGTAGCTCGGCGTAATCGGGTGCTTCGTAATCACGCTCTTCGAGGTATTCGCTGACTTTGGCAGGGATGGTTTCCTCGATGATCTCGATCACAAGATCGCGCGGAGACTCGGTAGAAAGCACTTCGTTGCGGTAGCCGTAAACGACCTCGCGTTGCTTGTTCATCACGTCATCGAAATCGAGTACTCGCTTACGCCAAGTGTAGTCACGCTGCTCAACGCGCTTCTGTGCGGTCTCAACGGAGCGGTTCAACCAGGAATGTTCAAGGGCTTCGCCATCCTTCATACCGAAGCGTTCCATCATCGCAGTCATGCGTTCAGCAGCGGCGAAGTTACGCATGAGGTCATCTTCGAATGAGATGAAGAACTGCGAACGACCGGGATCTCCCTGACGTGCACAACGACCGCGAAGCTGGCGGTCAACACGGCGTGATGGGTAACGCTCCGTGCCGACTACGAATAGTCCGCCGGCTTCTGGAACGCCCTCGGCGAGTTTGATGTCTGTTCCGCGTCCAGCCATATTGGTGGAAACGGTGACTGCGCCTCGCTGACCTGCGTTGGAAATGATTTCCGCTTCCTGTTCGTGGAATTTCGCGTTCAGGACGGAGTGCGGAATTTTCGCGCGTTGGAGCATGCGAGCAAGTGTCTGGGATGCTTCAACGGAAGCCGTGCCGCAAAGAACTGGCTGACCGTTATCGTGTGCTTCCTTGATCTTCTCAATGACCGCATTGAATTTTTCGCGACGTGTCTTGAAGACTTGGTCGTTCTCATCGATACGAACGTTTGGCGTATTCGTTGGGATAGGAAGGACGTCGAGGCGGTAGATATCGTGGAACTCTGCAGCTTCCGTTTCGGCGGTGCCGGTCATGCCTGCGAGCTTCTCGTAGAGGCGGAAGTAATTCTGAATCGTGATGGTTGCGAAGGTCTGTGTTTCCTTCTCGATGGCGACAGATTCCTTTGCCTCAACGGCTTGGTGGAGGCCATCTGACCAGCGGCGACCTGGCATTTCACGACCGGTGTTGTCATCGACGATGATGACTTTGTCTTCTTTCACCACATACTGAACGTCCTTTTCGTAAACGCAGTAAGCTTTGAGGAGCTGGGTGATGTTATGGATTTTCTCCGCTTGGAGATCCATACGCTGCTGGCAGGCTTCTTTATCGATGACTTTCTGCTCGGGAGTGAGTTCGAGGTTGGTATCGATATCGGCGAACATGGTGCCGAGATCTGGGAGGGTGAAGGATTCCGGCTCGCCGGGGGAGAGGAACTCGCGACCCATTTCCATGAGGTCGGCATCGTTGCCTTTTTCATCGATGGTGAAATAGAGTTCTTCCTTGAGGGCGAAGAGTTCTTTCTTCTGCGCGTCTTGATAGAAGGAGAGTTCGGTCTTCTCCATGAGGCGGCGGTTTTCCGGCTCCTCCATGAAACGCATGAGCATGCGGTTGCGCGGCTGACCGAGCTTGATTTTAAAGAGTAGGCGTCCGGCAGCGTCGAGATCACCCGCTTCGGCGAGTTTCTTCGCTTCGTTGGCGAGGTCGTTGCAAAGCAGGGTCTGCTTTTTCACGAGGGACTCCACGAGTGGCTTGTATTTATCGAACTGGTGGGACGATTGGGCGGTGGGGCCGGAGATGATGAGCGGCGTGCGCGCTTCGTCGATGAGAATGGAGTCGACCTCATCAATAATGGCGAAGTAATGGCCACGCTGCACTTGGTCTTCTTTGGAAGAGGCCATGCCGTTGTCACGGAGGTAGTCGAAGCCGAATTCAGCGTTGGTGCCATAGGTGATATCGCGCGCGTATTGCTCGCGGCGATCCCATGGTGCCATTTGATTCTGGATACAACCGACGGTGAGGCCTAGGTAGCGGAAAAGGGAGCCCATCCAGTCGGAGTCACGCTTGGCTAGGTAGTCATTGACCGTAATGACGTGGACGCCGAGGCCGGTGAGCGCGTTCAGATAAACTGGCAGGGTAGCAACGAGGGTTTTACCCTCACCTGTTTGCATTTCCGCAATCATGCCGCGATGTAGGGCGGTGCCGCCGACGAGCTGGACGTCAAAGTGAACCATCTGCCACGCCATGGTGTGATCGCTGACGGTGATCTCGCTGCCACACATGCGGCGGGCGGCGTTTTTCACGACGGCGTAGGCGTCTGGAAGGATTTGCTCGAGGTATTTCACACGTGCCTGCTGGAAGGCGGGTTGGATCTCAGCAAAAGCATTCTTCGCATCCTCGATAGCTTCGGGAGTTGAGCGGATGTTGGCTGGGAGGGATGGAAATTCCTCACGTAGATCTTTTAGGCGTTCTTCTAAAGCTTTTGCTGTGGATGCGACGTCTTCCTCGGACATGCGCTCGATGACTGGTTTGGCCGGGACATCGAGATCGTGATAACGGGCAAGGTGAGCCTGCCACTTTGCCGTCATTTCACGGAGCTTCTCCTCGGACTCGTTCTGAAGCGCCTCCTCGATTTCGTTAATGCGGGTGACGGTCGGGCGTATGCGGCGTAGCTCGCGATGGTTTTTGCTGCCGACGATTTTCTGGAGAATCCACTTGATCATGAGAGAGAGGCCCGTTGCGGGCTGGGAGAGGGTGGATACACCGGGAGGCGCAGGGAAGCAAGTGCTGGAATAGGGGGTAATTTATCAATTTTTTAGCCTTCAAAATTCGAGGAAGAGGGGGTGGAAGAATTCCTTTGGAGGTATAGGGTGATTTTGTGCCATTTGATTCACACAATCACCTGCAAAGCGGACGATTCGGGAAAACCCCGAATGTCTTGGTGAGAGAAATGAGAAATGCAGGAGTCACCGGCTGTGTGGTAAACGCCACTTGTGAAGAGGATTGGGATGAAGTCGCAGCGCTTGCTGATGAATTTTCGGGCTTTGTGTTTCCGGCTTTCGGAATCCATCCATGGAAGGCGGATACGGCACAAGAAGGGTGGGAGGAACGTCTGAAAGGCAGACTAAAGGGGGATCCGAGAGCCACCGTCGGCGAGATTGGCGTGGATGGCTGGGTGGATTCGCCGGGGATGGATTTGCAGCGCGAGGTGTTTGTGAAACAGGTGAGAATTGCTGTGCAAACAGGGCGAATCATGACGGTTCATTGCCTGAAAGCGTGGGAGGAGATTTTCAGTGTAATGAATGAGCTTCCCGAGTGGCCGGAGAAATTCCTGATGCATTCGTTCGGTGGCTCGATCGAGGTGGCGGAGCGGCTATTGAAGAAAGGAGCGTGGTTTTCCTTTTCAGGATATTTCCTGCAACTCCGTAAGCGCAAGGTGCTGGAGGTATTCAAACAGCTACCGAGAAACAGGATCCTTCTGGAGACTGACGCACCAGAGATGATGCCGCCGGAGGAATACGTAGAATTTCCGCTCGAGAGCGGTGCGAATCACCCGGCGAATCTTCGGGCGATTGCGGAGGCCTTCGAAAACGAGGTAGGTTCAGGAATTTTGGAGCAGATTGCTCGAAATTCAGAGGAGTTCTGGGGCAAATAAAAAGCGGAACCCGAACGCTCCGGATCCCGCTTTGAGATGTAATGTGGGTTACGGCTCGGGAGCGAAGGTCGCACCGATCCTCACGAAGAACGGAGCAGAGTCGGTCGGAACCACAAAGCGCACGGCATTCGGATTTGTCAGGTCAAGGTCTTCTACAAGCACCTCATCCCATTCTTCGAGGTCATCGGAGGTTTCGACAATATATCCGGCATCTGTGCGTGTCGGGTCGATCGGCCAAGTGATTTCACCGTTAACGATTTGCGGAGTTGCTGTGAATCCGGTGCTGTTGACACCGAAGAGGTATTCGAGGCCGTTAGGAACTCCGTCGCCATCGAAGTCGAGAAGCGGTCCCTGCCCGCCAGCGAAGTCTGTGGCGAAATCCGCGTAGACAGGGTCGCTTGGAGCGCCGGACTCAGTGATATCGGCAAGATCACGCGGAGAGAGGTAGCTGACATTGGAAACCGTTCGAACGACTCCCACGATGTCCAGGCTCACATCCGGGATTTCGGTTCCAGAGTATTCCGCATTGAAAAATGTCCTGAAGCCGAAGGTATCTGCTCCTTGAACCAGAATGTGCTGGGAATTATTGGCGAAACTGCCAGTCGAATCCTGGAATGTCACCGCGCTGACTTTGACGAGTCGTGATTGGTAGGTCAGAGGATTGGCCGTTAGTTCCGCCAATGTCACACTTAGCGGTGTTGTGATGTTGTTCGAGCTGGCGACGTTCGCAGTGGCGGCAAATGGATTGAACTGCAGCATCCCGTTGAACTCCGAGAGGGTTCCGACCAGATTGATTAGGCCGTCTCCCCTGAGATACGAAGCTCCGAGAATGACAGGATTGTCATCGATTAGAATGCCCGCCGATGCGTCCTGTATGTAGTGTTGGTTGCGGAAGTTTCCGTTTTCCACATAGGTCACCACCACTTCGTTGGGAACGAGGTAGGTTTTCGTGCTGGGAAGGACGACGGCACGCAGGGTGGCGAGATCTGCGACTGGCATCGCGACTCTGACCACGGGTAGCTCCTCGACAGCAACAGCAATTCCTCCGCTAATGGCGGTGCGCACCGTGAACGTGCGGTTACCGTCATCTTCGGCATCAGCTGAGACATCCGGTGCTGTGAGCCCGGAAATGGAAACCTCGAGAAAATCCGTATCGGTAACAGCAACCCCTGAGACGGTAATTGTCTGGCCGCTGACGCTCGCCGAGCCAGTTCCTGCACCGGTTCCTGAAATCGATACATTCGCCTGAGATAAGCCAGTGAAGTCAGCAGGAACATCGATTTCGACCGTCTCGATTATGGTTTCAGCATCACTGCCTGCGATATCGATCTGCACGGTCTGCAAAGTTCCCAATAATGGGAAAATAATACTCCCGGCGAGACTTCCAGCTGTTGGAGACGCATTGGTGGCCAGCACCGTGCCGCTGCCATCACCCGGATCGGGGAAAATATCGTCGCCGATGAAGTCCGCAAGGAACCTCGGTGAGACACCGCTATCGGTTCCATTATTGAGCGGTCGTGAAATGCCGATCAGATCGAGGCTCGCAGTCGGGACCGGCGAGTCAATGTAGTCGGCTCCCGTGAATACCCTGAAGCCGAAGGAATCCTCGCCTTGCAGAAGAACCTTCTCGGTGGCGTTGTCGAAGGTTCCAGTGGCATCTTGGAAGGTAACGTCATTCACCCTGACCAGTCGGGACTGGTAGGTCGATGGGCTAGCAGTGAGTTCTGCAAGGGTCGCAACAACCGGCACGGGGACATTTCCTTGGCTGGAGAGACTCTGTGAAGCCAGTTGCGGATTAAACTGAAGGATGCCGCTGAAGGTGGAAAGCGTTCCCACAAGATCCGTCAGCCCGTCTCCCTCCGCGTAGGAAGCAGCAAGGGTTTCCGGATCATCATCAATCAGAATGCCAGCCGTGGCATCCTGGATGTAATGCTGGTTGCGGAACGCCAGCGCTGGATCGAAGAAGGTCACGACAACCTCGTTGGGGATCACAAATGTCTTATCGGTCGGATCGAAAGCCCGCAGCGCCGCAAGGTCGGTGACCGGCACGACTAGAGTCACTGAGGGCGATTCAATCAACGCAGTGAGAGAACCACCACTGATGGCGGTGCGGATCGCGAAGATACGGGTTCCATCATCGTTGGTGTCCACCGTTGCATCCGGCGTAGTGAGCCCGGAAATCGTTACCACCAAATTATCTGTCGTGGTAACCGCAAGATTGCTAATGGTGATAGTCTGCCCACTCAGACCGATGGAGCCGCTGCCTGCGCCAGTTCCGGATATACCAATGTTACCAACAACAAGGTTTGTGAAATCTGAAGGGACATCGATTTCGGCGGTCTCCAGAGTCACGCCTTCCAGCGTGCCACTTAGATCGATTTGCATCGTTCTGCTCGCCGTGTCGGATAGAAAATATCCGGTTGAAGCGAGGATACCGGCGTCTCCCGTGATGTTCGAAGCACTTGCAAGTCCGCTACCGTCATTGCCCGGGAAGAAAGAAGGCGATTCACTGTTTCGCGGCGCTGGAGTAGCGCTGCTAAAATCCGCCGCGTTGTCATCGGTATCCTGGCTGCCATTGATTTTCCGGAAAGCGGCGAGTGTGTTGCCGACGCTTGGAGTCGCACCACTGCCCTCAAATGATCCGGCTGTGCCATATCCCACAAAATCACTCAGACCGGGTGCTCCTGCTGTGAAAGGATCCGCATCCGTGAGTGCCTCGATAGAGTTTACCACCGCGACTTTTCCACCTGTTCCACCCATGATGGCGTCTCCCGTTGCGTCCGGCGTAGGCAGAGGATCTGCAGTCATTGCCGTGTTCGCACCAGCAGCTTGCTGGACAAGGTAGTAGCCGCCCGGTTGGATCGAGCCGCTGAGCTCGGTCACATTCCAGTTGCTGCTGACCCTAGAGGCGTATTGCACCGACCAGCCCTCAAGCGAGATGACTGATGCTGTGCGGTTGTGGAGTTCGATGAAATCGTTTGTAAAAATCGCACCTGAGTTTCCGCCTCCACCGTGAACCTGGCTGATAACGACTTGCCCGCTCGCGAAAGGATCTCCAGTAGTGAATTCCCAATCACCGCTTGCAATGGCCCCGGAGAGATTTCCCGCAGCATCCATGACAACACCTGCGCTCGTAGTGACGCGGTATTCGTTGTTGAAATCGAGATCGCTGGCGAGGGTGATGGATAGCTCATCCCCGAAGGTGGTCACCGTGGAGGTATCCGTTTCTGAAAACGACTGGAGAACCTCATCGGCGGTGACGTCGTAGACCTCGATTGTCCATGGCCCTGAAGCGAGAGAAATATTTTCATCGTAATTGACCGTAAGCGTCGGAGAAACCGAGGCGCCCGTGCCATTCTGAGGGGAAAGGCTCTCAACAACCGGGCCAGCCGTATCTGGAGCGACCACACTGAAGAACCAAAGTTCATCCCCGGTGAAACCGATTGACGGCGCCGGTGTTTGTGGGTCTCCCGCTACGGAAACCACGAAGCCCTCAGGAGCTTCTATGTTGTAATCTGTACTGCCGACGGCCGTAAAGGTGGCGAATGTCACGGTGTTTCCCGAAACGGTCGCATCATTTGGATCGGTGATGTCAAAGCTGGCTATCTCATCGAAGTTCTCGGTTTCGGTGACCGTTACAAGTCCCGTGCCGACGGTAACATCGACATCGAAGGTAATCTGGAGGGCGATTTCTCCTGCTGCCGCTGGCGTGCCACCACTCTCCGGGGAAAAGGTTTGCACGTTAAGTGTTTGAGCTGTGGACAGGATGGTGCCTGCCATGAACAGAGCCGCCTTTTTCAGAATAGCGGATAAGCTTGTTGGTGAATGCATTAGGCTGGGGGACATGATTTCAGGTGGTTGGAAGAATCTTTGTGTTGGATAAAATGGATACGGTTTAGGGGTCAGCGGTCGGGAAGGAAAATCGCCCGCCACTCATCGTTTTCGTGATAGACAAAACCGACGACACCGGTCGGCTCGCCGCCCTCGTAGGAGAGATTGATGGTGTTGGGTATCTTGAGGTTGATCTGGGCTTTTCCTGAGACATCGAGAGTCTTTTCGTCTCCGGCAGGAATTTCTATGAGTTCACTGTTTGAGAGGGCTTTGGCAGTATCTGTAGAAAGGTTCACAATGCGAAACGCCCACTTTTCGCCAGAGGGTTTCGCCCCGAGCAGATGCCACTTGAAGCCCTCGGTCGATGGAACAAGAACGGCGATCCGGGGATCTTTCGAAGCGGGGATTTCAAGATCGGGTATGCCTTTCTTGTAGCCCTTGATCGTAGCTTTTTCATCGGGAAGCACGAAGGAGCCACTGTTCTCTCCATTGGCGAGGGTGAAATCCATGGTTGCTTCGCCGGCAGAAACTTCAAATCTCACGACACCATCGGGGCCGGCATGCAAGACGTTGATTCCACCAGCCAAGAGGGCTGGGACTGACAATAGGCCGACGAGGGCAATGATGATTTGAGTTTTCATGGTTCTGGATCAGGGGGCACTGGGGTTTCGGAAGTCGCCGCCGACTCCTCCGCAGTAGGCTTTTTCTTCCTCAAATATTCCGGCACTTCCTGCTGGTTGGCACTGATGAGAACAGCAGCCTTGCCACCGTTTTGATCGGTGCCGGCTAGAAGATAAAAGGCTCCACCCTCCGAGCTACCGGTCACAATGCCGGCAGGCTCACCGTTGGCAGTAATTTGAAATCCGCGTCCGTTCCAGTTCGGAACTTCGATCGCATCGAAGGGTTTCGCCTCGATCTTTAGCGATCCGAGCTGGAAACGGCAGAGCTCAGGGTAAAGGGACACAAATTTCAGTCCGTAACCGCGAGACTCGTATATGGGGAAACTTCTGATCCTGAGGCGCGGCGGATAGGGGCGACCCTCGGAATTTGTGCGGGTATCCGGTTCAAGGTAAATGGCGATGATGTTTCCCTGTCCCTCGGCAACCTGAATTGAGCCGGATTCCTCACCCAGCTCACCGTATGAGACCTCGATGTCCGTAGAGCCTGTCTTGACCATGAACCAGCCGGTATAGGTTCCGCCGCCCAACCCGTCCGGCACCACCTTTTTACCGCCGATACTGATCCCGCAGGGGACATCACCGGGGATGAGGTTCGCGAGGTTCAGGAAACCATAACCCTGCTCTTCCTGAGCGACGACGGGAAGCAGAAGAGCAACTGAAGCAGCAATAAGACTAATAAGATTTTTCATATAACTTGGTGATTTCCAGAATGGGCTCGCCGCTGGTATCGGTGAGGATCTCGCCGGTCGAGGAGTCACGCAGCGGCTCAAGAGCGTAGTGATATTCGCGGGTTTTTCTGGCGATGAGTTTACCGTTCTTATCGAGTGCTTCACCAGCGACCACGATGCGGTATGTCTTCGACGAGAAGGAGAGCATGTTCAGAGTCTTTCGGAACAGCTCTTCCCTTCCTGCATCATCCCAGGACTCGGCTGGCTCCGAACCGGAAACATATGCATCTCTCGAACCGAAGAAGGGCGTGTCTTCCGGATCCATCGGATCCCTCTGCTGCGCCGGATTCTGGCGGATGTTATTGACGTCGGATGGGCCGCGCAATGGGTAGATCGCACGCTGCGCGATGACATAATCGGCGAAAATATCCCCCGGTTCGTTGTCCTCCGGCGGGACTACACCTGAAGTCGCTTCATCGGAATCCAGAACAGTGCCAGCAATGAGGGCGCGCAGCACTTCACGAGGAGCGGTATTGATATTGATGGGACGTCCGATAACCGACGAAGCAGAAATATCCGGCTGAATGGAAAACAGATCCAGAAGCTGCGCCGAACGCTGCCCGTCGCTGTTGAATGCTCCGAATTCCGGCCGTCCGATGGCGAGAGTAATTCCTCCGCCGGAGCTTGAATTCCCGACGGGGAAAGTGGAATTCACGCCGGATATCTGCGCGGGATCAAAAATATTTCCCAATTCCGCGAGGGAATAGTATCGCCCTTCGTTAGAAATGGACGCCGGAGCCATAGTCGGCTGGTTTGCCGGGTATGAGACGGATGTGGGTCTTGTGGCATCACTCGGCGATTTTGTTCCGGGAGTCGAGTGCGATCCTTTATCACCCCATTCATCAAGCCGCACTTCGTTGTAGTTTGAGTTGGAGATTCCCCGCTTCAGGCACCTCCCCCCCCAGTTGGTGTTGTCATCGTAGTTGTTCGCAAACACCCACTGGTTGATGTAGTAGGATGCGCGGGGGTCTCCCGACTGGCCTATGCTGTAATCAAGAGCCGGAGACGAGTTCCCTTTCCACTTCCTGTTGCTGTTTCCGAATCTGAGGTTGCCATCCGTGCGCTGGAGGCCGCCCCTTGCCTTGTCTACAGTTCTGCCGTTCCACCGGAGGTTGTAGTTGCTATCCGTGGTGGTGGTGAAAATGAGTTCGGTGGGCGGGAAGGAACTGGAGGAGGGGAAACTGTATTCCTTTTTGCCCAGATAAATCACGTCGAAGCCGTTCGGCGGAATCGCGGGTCTATCGAAGGAACCGGACGGGCTCTCCACAAATCTGACGATGTAGTTCTTGGAGTTTGAGAATTTCTGGGCACTGCTGGGAGGTACGCGTATTTGATGCCGATTCTCGTTTACGAAGAACATCGTGCCCAACACCTCCTTATCTGATGGGTTCCATAGCTCCACGTAGGTCTCGACGGTGACCTTCACGTCATCGGTGCCGCCCCCAGTCCACTCATACCGATCGAAGAGCTCGTTGACGAACGGATAGGAGTCTACTCCCCGATATCCATCGTCAAATGTTGAGCTGCTGTCTTCATCCGCGTAGTCGATCATCGATGCTGCGAGGGTACGTAGATAATTTTCTTCGGAGGGAAAGCCTCCCTTGCGGTCGTCGAAGTCCGGGAGATTGTTTTCGATGTGATCGGCGATGCCTTCGACATCCGCCGCTGCGACAAATTCGTTGAGATCGGGCGCCAGCTCTCCGGCATCCACGTATCCAAACCCTTGGGGAATGACTGCCTGCGGAATGAAGTCCCGATCCTTGTCATAATAGTGAATATAAGGCTCGATGCGTTTCGCCTCGTCTTCATCGAGATATAGGCGAAGCGATGAAGTGGTGCGCAAGGACTCGCGTTTCTCATCCATCTCGTTCGGAAAAGCTCCCGCGGATGCAGTAGGATCAATGATCGTGGAGGCATCCATTTCCGCCGTGCTAATGCCCTGATTCCGAACCTCGGTGGTCACATGGCGCCCGTCGACACGTCCGGAAAGGTCTTCCACCCAGTAAGCATAGCGCATGGAGTAATCCTCGTCCTCAGTCGGATCCGCCGGGATCTCGACCCATTCGGCACGCGGAATATTTTGGTCGTATTCGGTGACTTCGATGAGCTCCTCCGCATCCTCGACATAATTATCTAGCGAGGTTCCCAAAAGGGATAGATCAATCTTGTCGGCACCTAGGGATTGCTCGAGACCACCGCTGAAGAGTGGGAGCCCACGCCAGTTTTCATCCTCGTAGATGGCTCCGTAGGTGAAGAACTGCTCGCGGTAGCCAAGGGGGCGCTCGTTTTCCGTGTCTGCAATCTGTGGGTCAATGGGATCTTCTATTCGGAATACGATAGCGTCGTCGAGCTTGGCAATTTCCGTGAGGCTACCGAGGGCGACAGCGAGGCCAGACTCGACGGCGAGGTCAGCACGCGCAGCGTCCGAGTAGGAGCGAGCGGTTTTGCGTTCAAGGGTGAGCACGGTGATCAGGCCGATGACTAGTAAGATAAGCGCCGCGATGGCGATAATCGTCATCGGCAGGGCAAGGCCGCGGGGGATGTCTTTACCGGAAAGTTTCATTTCGCGATGGCGATGGTGCGAGTGAAGCTACGAATGAATTGGAGTTCGGTATCGCGTGGGGAAGTGGCGAGGCGATCCCATTCAGTCTGGGTCTTGTAGCGCTGGGCGGCGGATTCATCGACAAAAGTAATCTTCAGTTCGATGACGGAAGGCGTCTCAGGATCGGTGATAACCCAGTCTTTCAGTTCGCCGTCCGCAGAGTCGCGGTATTTCGGCGTTGCCTTGAAATCGAGGATGTTCGGGATAATCGGCTCGCCATCGCCAGGCGTGGAAGTCGGGAAAGTCAGATCCGGTGTAGTGATGGAGTCTTCGATGAGATCTTGGGTTTCCTCTGGGCTCAGGCGGCGGTGGTAGAGGCTGTAACAGGGCGCGAAGAGCGGATCATCGGAGTAGCCGACGTAGTAGAGACTGGTGCCGAGATCTCCTAGTTCGGGGGGTGTTAGATTCGCGAAGGTCGCCTGCTCGTCATCCGTGAGAACCCGGATGAAGGCAAACTTATCCGAAGACGAGGGGCTGTTAGATGCGGAATTTTCCTCATGGATAAGCGGGGTGCCCGGCAGCCGTGTGGAAAGCTCGCGGTCGAAAAACTGGAGGAATGAACGCGCCTGGGAGATGGAATTTAGCGAGCGCTGGGTCTGCGTGTAACTTTCTGTAGATGTGCCGATGATGGAAAGCAGAGCCACCATGAGCACCGAGGTAATGCCCATCGCGACAAGCAGCTCGATGAGAGTGAAGCCCGCCCCGCGCCACTTGGCTGGACACACGGGAGCATGCGCTGGTGGTGGCGTTTTCACAGGAGTCCTTGGCGCGTGGTGATGAAAATGTAGCGGTATTGGCTACGTTTTCCGGGCGTGGTTTTAGCCGGATTGGCTACGTCGATCGTGACTCGAGCAAGGGTGTCCTGCCCCGTAGAGGCTCCCGGCGGGGTATAGACCTCAGCGTTGATACTGATCACATAGGTAGCTCCGGGGATGACGCTGGGAGCATCCTGATCGCTCGTGCTGCCTTCGGAAATGAACTCGCCTTCGTTGTCGAAAATCAGGGTCTTGCTGGAGTCGCCCGAGCCTGTCGTAGGGAAAGAGAATGAGGTAGCGATGACGGATTGATCCGAAACATTACTGTCTTCCGACCACTTTAGAATCATCTCGCGCTGCACTTCACGGGCGAGCCATACCGATCTGGTATCGGCCTCGGCAGCAAGGCGAGAGGCAGCGGCGGAGGAAATAGCGGTAAAGATCAGGGGCACAGCAAAAGCCATGACGCCAATAGCGATGACCACTTCCATCAGCGTCATGCCGTGTGCGACCAAGTTGCCCCTTCGGGCGTTATTGTAACGGGCGGATTTCATCAACGGCGGATCGGGCGGGTTCTGCCGGTGAGGCGGTTGACTTGAAAAATTTCGTAAACGGGTTCTGCACCATTCTTATTGGTCAGGCGAAGGCTTCCACCCTGTCTGACTGCTTGTGAAATGATGATATTGACCGCCTCCGCTGGCCGGGTGATCTGCCCATTCGGTGCGAAAACGATCAGGTGACAGGAAATGTTTTCCCCTTTGTAGGCGGTTTCCAGCCTCGCGGTGGATTCCATGATCGTCGTGTTGCTTCCCGAGACATCCGAGGAAGTGACAAAATGGAAATTACCGGGAAGTTTCTGCCAACGCTGTAGTTGTGCTTGCTGACCGGTATCCGGATCATCCATCACGGTGTAATCGCTACCGTCATACTCCACTTCGAAGAGGGTGATAGCGCGTGCCCCGAGATCTTCGCCGGTAGCCAGCACTGGGATAGCTAGTGCGGTCGCGTTTCCCGAGGAAATGGCATGCGCGCGCGCTTGCTGAAGGTGGGCCTTGATGATTTCACGCGATGCCTGACGTGCGCTTGAGAGAGAGTTCGACAACACCGGAACTGCCGCGACGAGAAGTATCGACATGATCGCGATCACCGTAAGCACCTCGATCAGGCTGAAGCCCAAAACGAAACCCTTTCGCTTAAATTGTTTAGATTGATCTGCACACATCGCTTTTACAGGCATCTGAAAATGCGCTACCTAAGGGGGGAATAGCATTTCCAATACCACGACTAAGTAAATACAGAGTAACTCCTCAAGAGTATGCGAATCTTGTGTAGATTCTGTCACAAAACTCTTATTTCACCGCATCCGCCGAATCGAGTAGCTTACGAAAGCCGCAAAATATGCGGGATTCCTCCGGAGGGCAAAACGGCAGCAATTCTTCGTTATCGAGGTAACTCGAACATAAGGACGCAAACTCATCCGGAGTCTTCATCCGCCTGATGGCGCTTTCGAAATCCGGATCCAACCCTTCGCAGATGTAGATCAGCGTCTTTTTCATGCGCTGAACGTGGAGTAATGGGTCAAATGCAGGATGCTCTGCTGCGAGCTCAGAAGATAATTCGCAGATATAATCGTGCAGATCCCGGCGAGTCTTAGGGGGCGAGACCTCACCGTCAAACGCCGCACGGATTTGAGAAAAAATCCACGGGTTACGTATCGCCCCACGTCCAACCATCAGGCCAGCGGCCTGAGTTTTTTCGTGGAATGCTAAGCCTGTAGTTGCATCGACGACGTTGCCGTTGGCGATGACAGGGCACGGCATCGTATCGACAGCGAGTTTCACCCAATCCGGGCGCACGGGCGTGCGGTAGCGATCAACCACCGTGCGGCCGTGAATGGTGAGACCATCGATGCCATGACTGCGGAAAACCTCTAGCAATGCAGGAAATTCCTCGGGGGCATCGTAGCCTAAACGGGTTTTCACCGTGAAACGTCCCGGGATAGCATCGCGTAGCGCTCCGAGAATTTCCGAAACTTTATTTGGAGATCGCAACAAGCCACCTCCCGCATCTTTCCGGCAGACGACGGGAGCCGGGCAACCGAGGTTCAGGTCGATCCCGGCAATGGGATACTGAGCAAGCTCCTTTGCCGTGCGGACGAGATTTGGAATGTCACGGCCAATCATCTGCGCGAAGATGGGTATGCCTGTCGGGTTTTCTGAAATTGACCGGAGGATGTAAGAATTTAGACGCGAATCCGGATGCACTCGGAAGTATTCCGTCACAAACCAATCTGGCCTGCTGTGCCGGGCGAGCACGCGCATGAAAGGCAGATCCGTCACGTCCTGCATCGGTGCGAGAACGAGTGCAGGTCTGTTAGGCGGTAGGAAATCGCGCATAGCGTGTGTCTGGAAATGGTTTGACAATCAACCTCTCTTCTCAATGCTGGTTGCGAATAACAACCAAGGTAGAATAGTGGAAAGTGATTTGTTGCATACGGAAAAGATTTTGTCGGATAGGAAAACCTTTTTTCTCGATCTGAAACAGAACTCGCGAGGAATGGTGGTCAAGATCACGGAAGATGTGAGCGGAAACCGCGACACCATCATGGTTCCGGCGGAAATTCTCGGTGATTTCATCGCTGCTCTGACGGACATTAAGTTGACCGCAGACGAGAACGAGTGAGCAACTGCCCGCTTCGCTTCTGATTTCAAGGGGTGTACCACACCTAATTTCTCCTGCGGTAATTGGTCATCGTTGCGTTTCCGCTTGATGCCATCAACCAAGCTGGCGAGCATTTCATGAATCTGAAATGAATAAAACTGCCGCCAACATCGCCCGCTTAGTCTACTTGCTTGTCTGCCAAGCGGCGGGTGTGGCAATCGCCCTGAGCACAAAGGGCACCGATATTGAAATTTCAGTCACCACCGGGCTTCTCGTCGGGCTGGCAGTCGGCTTCGTATTCATCGGAATCGAGCGACTGATGGAAGGTTTCACCCTCAGGGGCTTTTCCACGGGTGCATTTGGCCTCGGAGTCGGATTGTTTTGTGCATGGCTGCTGACCCGTGTGGGCATCTCGGATCTGCTGGAGCTCGCGTTCCGCGACGAGGTGCAGAACTCCATCGACGGCGAGGCATTGGTCGGGTCTCTGAAACTCGCGGTGGACGTCACGCTTTTCGCTAGCCTTGGTTTCTTAGGCACCGCGCTAGCCCTCCAGAGCAATCGGGACGATTTCGCCTTCATCATCCCTTACGTTCGCTTCCGCCAGGATGCCAGCTCTGGACAACCTGTCGTCCTCGATGCGGAAACGATCATGGACGGACGTATACTCGGATTGCTTTCTTCCGGCTTCCTCTCCGGGCGCATGATCGTCGCTCAATACGTGCTGGAAGACATCCAGACACTCGCCAACGAAAGTGGAAATGGCACAAAGCAACGTGCTCAGAGAGGATTGGATAACCTCGAGAAGATGCAAAATTCTTCCGACATCCAGGTCTCGATTCACGACGCAAAGAGCACTCCAGACGGGCAGACCCTCGACAATCTACTGATCGGCACCGCGAAGTTTTATGGCGCTAGGCTCCTCACCCTCGATGATAGCCTGACCAAGGTTGCACGTCTTCAGGGTATTTCCGTCCTCAACCTTAACGACCTCGATATCGCCCTCCACCCCACTGTTGCAGTCGGTGAAAGGCTTCGCGTCGCCCTCGTCCGCCCCGGAAAAGAAGATCATCAGGCCGTCGGATATCTCAAAGATGGCACGATGATCGTCGTGAACCAAGCGACTGAGATGATGGGACAATCCGTGGATGTCGTTGTCATCACCACCCTTCAGACCGCCGGCGGAACGCTTATTTTCGCAGAGCTGGCCTCTGCTTAGACCATGGTGAAAACTGTGACCTCAGGTCTTGCATTGAAACGCACGGAGTGAAGGTAACCCAGTGCTCGGTTGATGTAGAGATCGCGCCCATCGCCTAAAGGGATGTGACCCGAACTGTAGCGCTTATTTTTCACCGGCAGCATGGGAGGTGGCAAGAACGGTGGCTTGCACTGACCACCGTGCGTATGCCCGGCAAGAATCCAGCCTTGATAATCACCCCAACCCGGCTTGTCCACAGTGTCCGGATTGTGACTGAGCACGATCCCCGCCTTATCTTTATCCAATTTCCCAAAGGCCTTCTCCGGGAAAAACATATCCGCCCAGAGGTCATCTATGCCGACAATCTGCAGCCCGGCGATGTCTAACACCTCGTTACGCAGCACTGGAATACCGCGCGTTGATAGTTTCGAAATGATCTTTTGCGCCCACGACTCCTCCTGCCAGTTCACTCCGTAATCGTGATTCCCAAGAATTGCTGCCGTACCGAGCTTGCCAACCGGGAGCTGTGGAAAAAGCGTCTCCATTCGCGCCTCGGTTTTATCATCGAGAGTGATAAAATCACCCGTATAGACCACGATGTCCGGCTTTAGCTCGGAAATACGGGCAAAACTCTCCGCGAGGTACTTCTCAGATACGCGACCAGACGCATGAATATCACTGATTTGCACTAGAGTTTTTCCCTTCAGTTCATCCGGCAAACGCGCAATCGGAAGATTCCTTTTCACAAATTCCAGCCAGAACGGCTCGACGAAAAACGTGTATCCCAGCGTTGCTGCACCCCCGCCATACACACCGAGGCGCAGGATGTTTCGACGCGTGAAAAGTTTTCGCTTCATTCGCCCATATCGTTAGGCTCGCTCGCAGCTTCACTCAACCTTCCTTTTCTCCCTCCACATGACCCTCCCGGAAATTGCCGCCCAATTCTCACTTCCAGGCTCCGTCGATTCCCATTCGGAAATCCCCACCGGGCTTATCAATTCCACCCACATCGTGGCCTGTGATGGCGGCCAGCGTTTCATTCTTCAGGCGCTAAACTCTACGGTTTTCAAAAAACCAAGCGAGGTCATGGAAAACATCCGCACCGTCACCGCACACATCGCCAAAAACGACCCGCAAGCACTCTCACTTGAGCTGATCCCCACGATCGCAGGCGATCCCTGGCTCACCCATCCAGATGGCACACTCTGGCGCTGCTACCCTTTCCTCGAAGGCACCGAATCCTTCACTAAAATCACCTCACCCGAGCTCGCCTTTCGTGCCGCAGCTGCATTCGGAGACTTTCAGACAAAGCTCTCTGATCTGGATGCTTCTATACTTCACGAGACCATTCCGGACTTCCACAACACGCCCGCGCATTTCTCCAAACTCCTCGACGCAGCAGAAAAAGACCCCTTCGCCCGCCTCTCAGGTGCTCAGGCGGAATTCGATTACATCCTCTCACAAAAAGCGCTCACCACTCTCCTCACCGCAGCCAATCTTCCCGTGCGAATCACGCACAACGACACCAAGATCTCCAACATCCTCTTTCATACCGATAGCTCAACGCCACCGGTCGTCATCGATCTCGACACCGTCATGCCCGGCAGCGCACTTTACGATTTTGGCGATCTCGTACGCTCTGCCGCAGCATCTGCCGATGAAAGCGAATCTGACCCCGAAAAAGTCTTCCTTGATCCCGCCCTCACCAAGGCGCTCACCGATGGCTACCTCTCCACCGCATCAGGCTTCCTCACCTCTTCCGAAACCGGGCTCCTAGCGGATTCTGTAAAAGTCATTACCCTTGAACTCGCCTGCCGATTCTTGGCAGATCACCTCCTCGGCGACATTTATTTCAAGACTAACACCGAAGGCCACAACCTCATCCGGGCGCGCAATCAGCTCGCCCTGCTGAAGTCCATGTGAAGGCAGTCAGCCCTCTATTCTGCCTTCTTAAATTCGCCGGCTTCAACTGGCGGTAAATCCGTAAGCGACTTCGGAGCTTTGCCTCTGAACTCATAGATTACAGCTACGCTCGCGTCTTCGTTTTCTTCCGGATAAACTGTCAGATAACTGAGTTTTTCAGTCTCAACCTTCATCGGCTTCAGCCATAACGGACCTAGTATGGAGTCTTCTTCATCAGGATCAGGGTCATCAGTGCAAACTAGGATTCCATCTTCTCCGATCTTCCATTTCCCGGTCAGATCCCAAGTCGTATCCTCATATTTTCCTTCTTCTTCAACATCGAACATACGATCGAACCCCTTCATTTTGTAGGTTCCGTCTTCTTTGTATTCGATTTCCCAAGCACTATAATAATCCTTCTCGACGGTAACTCCGTGCCAATTACCCAATAGATCTGCAAACTTAAGAGGAACTGCTTCGACAGAATCCCAATCTGGAGCTTTTTGAGGGGCTACCTGCTCTCCCAGAACCTCTGCACCTTCCTGCCCTTTAGCCGTCGGGAAAAATAGAATGAGGGCGAGGGACAACCATGATGCCTTAAGAATACAGTGCGCTTTCATCTCAATAAAATTTCTCAAATATCACTAGGCTATTAAGCACCTCAGATCAAGAGGCAAACCTGCCAGCACAAGGCCTGCGAACCATTGCCCGATATTGCCGTTTGCGGCGCACAAATTGCTCCCCTGCCCATTACTGCTTGCGGAAACGCATGCCCCGAGTCGAAACTTTTCCCAGAAACTAAACGACACCAAACATGGATATCACCAACACAGCATACGGCACATGGAGTGGCGGACGCTTCATGCATTTCGGCGAAACTCTCTCTGAAGAACGCTTCCTCGGCTGTATCAAGACCGCCTACGACTCCGGCATCCGCACCTTCGTCACCTCAGATGTTTACGGAAACGGCAAAGCGGACGAACTCCTCGGCAAAGCACTCGCTGGCATCGACCGCGATAGCTACTCGCTCATCGGCATGATCGGCCACGACTTTTACGATGGCGAACGCAAAGGCTCCCAGGGCTACCCGCGCTTCACCGATCCTGAGCTACGCGGCGAAGACGGCTATGACGAATTCGTCCAGCGCGCCACCAAAGCCTCCCTCGAACGTTGCGGCACGGATCACTTCGATCTCCTCATGCTGCACAACCCAGATGTCCACGGCTACACCTCGGATGCCGTCTGGAAAGCCATGGCACGCGCCAAGGAAACCGGCCTCACCAAACAGCTCGGCATGGCTCCCGGCCCCGCCAATGGCTTCACCCTCGATCTGCTCGATTTCTTCGAAAAATTCGGTGACGTCATCGATTGGACGATGCTCATCCTCAATCCGCTCGAGCCATGGCCATCGAACCTCCTCCTTCCTGCCTGCGAGAAAAAAGGCATCAAAGTCCTCACCCGCGTCGTCGATTACGGAGGCGTCTTCCACGATGACCTCGGCGGACCCGATCACGTTTTCAAACCCGGCGACCATCGCACCTACCGCCCCGAAGGTTGGGTCGGCCACGGCATGGAAAAGGTCGAAAAAATGCGCCCCATCGCAGAGAAATATAACCTCTCCCTGCTCGAATTCGCCTGCATTTGGAATCTCAGTCAGAGCCCGGTCGATTGCGTAGTCCCCACCTTTATCCAAGAAGCTGGCGAAGGCGCACGCCTCATCGAAGACAAGATTCAGGACTTTGGAAAAATGCCCGATGTTCGCCTCACTCCTGAAGAAATCGAAGCCATCCGCCAGATCGGCGATAACACCGGCTGCATGAAGCTCAAAGGCGCCAGCAACCGCCACGCCGTCAGTGAACGCTGCGACGAATGGCCCATGCGCCCCGAGCTCCTTGAACTCGCTGAGAAAAACGGCCTAGGCACCGATTGGTAGGAAACACCCTAGAAACACGGCGTCGAAAACATCTTTCCACTGATGACCGCCCGCCGTTTACTTTCCTGCATATGGAACATCACGTTTACTTCTGGCTGAAGCCAGAGCACCAAACCGCCGAAGCCCGCGCCGAATACGAAAAAGGCCTCGATTCCCTCTTCACCGTCCCTCTCTGCACAGGCGGCCGCTGGTCTGTTCCAGCTGCAGTCATGAGCCGCGATGTCGTCGATAACACTTGGGATTACGCCACCGTCATGTTTTTTGACAACGTCGAGGATCACGATACCTACCAAGTCCATCCAGTCCACCAAGCCTTCGTAGACGGCAACAAGCACCGCTGGGAAAAAGTTCTGGTTACGGATTTGGCTTGAAAGCAGCGGATTCCCGTTGCATATCCGCTGAACGCAGCACGCGAAACATTCCAACGGAGGGGTGGTAGAGTGGTCGATTGCGCTAGTCTTGAAAACTAGAGAGCTCGTAAGGGTTCCGTGGGTTCGAATCCCACCCCCTCCGCCATCCGCTCACTCAAGCGTTGAAAACAAAGGGAAACCTTCTACAATAAGGGAAGGAGGACAGAAAATGGGACACAAACCTGAGCCACAAACCCATTTTCCCAAGGTGCCCAAACTTCACCGCCGCAACGGCAATTCGTCCTCCTTTTACCTACGCAAACGCATTCCTTCCGATCTAGTAAGATTGGGAGTCTATGGTTCTCAGCTCGATTTCAAAAAGAGCCTTGGCACCTCTGACCATAAAACGGCCAAGCGTCTAGCACTCACATTGCTGATGGAATGGGAAGAAGAGTGGGAGGAAAAGCGCAGAGCCAACCAAAAAGCTCGACCGAAGAAGCGCACCCTCCCCCCTTCCAACATCAGGCCGCTATCCTCACTTTCCGATTTGGAAAAGAGGGACTTCCTTCGGCGAACTTTTGTCCGCCTAGAGAGAAAGGCCGAAGCAAAAGGCCGTGGTTATGATGCACACGACGATGAAATCTCCCGTGAGGAAATGTTGGCCACTGCCACAGAAGATCTTGCCGTGATGGCGGGACTATCCACACAGCACGAGCCTTATCAATGGGATCACTCCACCCGGCACGAACTGAAAGAAGCAGGTATTGAGGTTGACGCTAAATCGGAAGCCTCCGCCTTCCCGGAGCTTTGCAAACTTTTCAAAAAAGTCTGCATCCAGAGTCAGCAACGGACGGTCAAAGCACTGGAGGGGGAAATTTTGGATGATTCGGAGTGGCTTTCCGAATCTGAGCCAGCAACAGCACCTATCCAAGAATCCACTAGGAATGAAATTTCTATCGAGGAGCTTTGCGAGAAATACTTAGCCTCGAAATCGGGGCGTTCACTCTCCTTCAAGTGGAAAAACAAATTTAAGAATCAGGCAAATCTCGTGAAGGACTTTTGGGGTGCTGATAAAAGCATTTCCTCGATCAGACCGGAAGATGCGTGTTCTATCGTGGGGTTTCTCCGTAAAGTTCCGACAAACGCCCCTAAGCGATACAGAGGGCTTTCCTACACAGAGGCCGCAAGGCGCGAAGGAGCCAAGGCAACCCCAAATACTCTCTCGCCTAAGACCCAGCTCAATAACTTCCATGGTATGAGTGCGATGTTCAAATTCGCGGAAGACATGTTGTGGATTACCAAAAACCCCTTCAGTAATGGTTCCGTTTCCGGTGCTCTGCCTAAGGTGCACAAGGTGAACAGAAAGAGTGGATTCATGGGCAAGGAGATGCCCACAGATGTGATGAGCAGGATTTTCAGCTCCGATGAATTTCTCAAAGAACGGAAGCCGGATGATGGGAACGCTCTCAAGCAAGCCCGCTTTTGGGTGCCTTTGCTGTGTTTGTTCCAATCTCTGAGAGCAAACGAAGCCTGTCAGCTTTTACAAGAGGATGTCAGAGAGGAGGAGGGGATGATGGTGATCTGCATTCGATGCACAGATGACGCAGGAGAGAAAACGAAAAGCCTCAAAACGGACGCTAGCACCCGAAGAATCCCCCTTCACCCGGAACTCAAAAAAATGGGATTTCTGAAGTTCCTCGCAACACAGAAGGAACGCGGGGGAACCGTTCTCTTTCCCGAGTTGAAGGCTACAAAGACAGGCTCCAAGAATGACGCGCTCGGGAAATGGTTTTCTCGCCTTAGCAGAAAACAGTTTGAAGGGCTGCCGGGTGACCCCAAAAGAAAAGGGCTGCATTCACTTCGCCACGCTCATAACGGAGCAATGATGAATGCCGAGATTTTCCCAGAGATGCGGGATACAATTGGTGGCTGGAGCAACTACACTCGTAACAACTCCGAGTCAGTTTATGGCGACGGCTTTGGACTTCAAAAATTGGCAGAGGCCGTGCAGAAGATAGAGTTTCCCGGTGTCGATTTCTCACGCATTTACGCCGGGAACAAGTAATCTCATTTTGAAAAGTTTTCAAACCGCTTCGATGAAACCAGATTTAATCAGCAACCCCGACGGCTCACTCTCTGATACAGCTCTGTATGAAGAGATGTTGGAGTCCTCGTCGGGGAATCGGCTATCGGACTTAGCGGCGGTGAGACAGGCTCTCGCCACCGGGATGCCTCTTGCTACCGCTCTACGGCTCTTTGTGCCAGAAGAGGACTGGGAAGCCGTAAAAAGCACCGTGGAGGGCTAAAGCCCCGCTTTCCTGAAAAAACCAGTCAGCGTCATGTCAAAAGCCTGAGCAATCTTGTGGATTGTGTGGACGGTTGGCATCTTCTCCCCCCTTTCAAGAAATCCGACATAGGTGCGATGATGACCTGTAAGTTCCGCGAACTTCTCTTGAGAGAGTCCCTGTTCCTCCCGAATTTGCCTAATCGCTCTGCCCAGAGAATGGGCGAGCAACTTGGATTCTTCCGGTGAGCTGTGATCGGCAGGCATGTGGACGCCTTGACAATCTCAAATTGCTACCTTTTTATCGACATACTGAAGGTAGCAGGATTCGCCTCGCTACGTTTTCTTAATCAAACTAAATCCGCAGACCAAAATGAAGTCGCTCTTTATCCTCCTTTCTCTCGCTACGTTGGCAAGCGCACGCCTTGGAGAAACTCCAGCAGAATGCACAAAGCGTTATGGAAAGCCCATGAAAGTAAGTGAGGAGGACAACGCGATTTCCTATGTCAAAGCGGGGTTTTTCATCTTTGTCACCTTCCATGAGGGCAAAGCATCTCAGATCATCATCATGAAGGGGAATCCCAATGCGCCGGAAGACATGTCGGAGGCAGAACGAGAATCTTTGCTCAAAGCAAACGCCGGGGCGGGAACATGGAAAAAGAAAAAGCAGGTCTTCGATGTAGATCCCGAATGGACTAACGCAGAAGAAAAACGAGCCGCTAAATACAGCAGCATTAACCAGATTTTGCTCATCGGCACTCTTGATCATTATGCCCGCGCAGCAGCCGAAAAGGAGTCTTCCGAAAAAGAGAATCTAGACGGCTTCTGAGAAGCTCGTGCTCGGCTCCCTCCGTAGGGGCGAGAAATCATTCTCTGTATTAGGCAATCCGCCCTTTTGGAACGAAGCACCCAAAGCTAAAATTACGTGACCGGAGCTTACGGCTCTATGAGGACGTATTCGTTAAATCAAGCGATACCGAAAAATACCGTTTTACATATTATCAGCTCTCCACTTGGCCTTCGGGGATAGGGTTGACCTTGAGAGCCTGAACCCACCCTCCACACGTCAATTGAATCTGGGTGCTCATACGCGAGCAGAAGACATAGAAGCGAAAAAGGCTTCGGACCCAAAGGAGCCAAAATTAGACGGTGAGTTCGTGCAAGACCAAGTGCGAGTGAAGCCAGAAGAAGTGATGTCGTCCGAAGATTTGAATACGGGTAGTTGAAGACTCGCCCCTCTCCGAGATTTTCAATAAGGGCGCTATTGTTTTTCGTCACTGCCTTTACGAATCTCTTATCTGACGCCGGATCGGTGTAGAATAAATGCGTCTCATCGGGTTCGAGATATTCAACCAATCCTACAGCTCGTTCAGTTTGGTAACCTAACCCTACTATCAGGGCTGTGGGGCAACGTGGTGAACGCAGGGATGAGAAGCCTTTGATGGCACCGGCATAGGAGTTGGGGGCAGCAGCCCGAGGGGCGGAATAATTCGAGCAACTGTAGAAAAAATAAACTTCTATCGTTAGCTCTGAATTATCGATCTCTCTCACCCAGTTCAAAACTGCTGCATACCAAGTCTTGGTCATACTCGAATAGTCCACGAGGACACGAAATAGCGCAGTATTCGCACTTCTAGATGCTAGCGTTTCGCTCAATACATCCCTGACTATCTCCTGCCTATTGCCATCACCCTGAACAAGATCGAATCCAAGACTCTTAAATGACTCGTCGTTTTCCTGCCGAGAGCCAGTTATCCTATCCGGAAATCCCAATGCGATCTTTCGTCTAAATACTGCGGTCTCAAGTGCCTTCTCGCTACCGAACGTAGCGCGAGCCTCGAAACCCGACGCAGCAAGGAGAAGGTCGAAATCAAGGTCTTCGATTTCGGTAAGATCTGTTTGAATTGCGCTGCTAAGCTTCATTAGTCTAGATTTAAGATGCTCTGCCCATCATCGCTGCAATTACGCTTCTGGCTCAAAACCGAAGAGATGTTGACCGCATCGTATGTTCGGAGGGGGAGTTTTTTTATGGGACTTAAAAGGTAGGCCAGTTTAATTCTCATTCCTTTTATACTCCCTTGGCCAACATCCGAATCCGTATTTACGTGTATTAGCGCACCTTGATATAGGCCAATTTCGAGCAGTCTGATAATTTCTTCAGGAACGTTATTATCAACGATCACACTCCCTGGAGGATCCACGGTAAACGGATCCAATGCAATACGTTCAAAGAAGTATTGTCCGATTTTATCGATAAGATCCACTAGATGAATCCGCTTGTCGTTATACTGACAATACGCTTCAGGAACGCTTGCGAGCAATGAATGGAATTTTCTCGAAACTCCATACAGTGTATCGGCTTGGCTGCTTTTTTCGAGTGGCATTAAAGTGCCGTCTTCATCTCTGCGAACCTTAGTTAGCAAGCCATTCAGAATGCCAATGAGCCAACGAGGATTCCCTTCGCTAATATCGAAGATTGCATCAGCTCCACAGTATAGCGCTACCTTTTTTCGCCCTCTCGCAATTAGCTTACCATGAGGATCAATCTTTGCGAATTCCAATCGATGTAGCACTATCGGCTTAGCTTTTCGAAATAGTCTGTCGCGCATCGATACGTCATCTGTGAATGGATTTTTCGGATCAACCCCGTTTTTCTCCAGCACAGATCGAAAACTTTTATCCCACTTTGCAAGCGCGCTGAATGCTTCCCATACGGAAGACCCGCGTTCGTAATCAGAGGACTCTCTGCTATTCGGGGATCGCCCGAAAAGAAAAAATGGATCTACTTCTTCTCCGAGGCGATTTCTCAGAATACGTCTTGTTAACTTTTCAGAGAACCTACCCATTTCCGCCCCCGTTCCTGCCCAAAGTCTAATTGACTCGTAGTCTTGACCAGACATTGCACCGGTATTCGAACTTATCCGAAGAACTGGACTTGCGCTGAGTTTGAAAATAAAGCGTTGATCAGTACTTCGTAATTCCGCAAACAGTCGATCTTGCAGCCATTTTGGAGTAAGTTCTAATTCATCAAAGCAAAGCGCCCATTTTAAGGGCTGAGGGTTTTCCAGAGCGTGGTCGAAAGCGACCAAGACAGGCGTCATGGCAAATAGATAGTCCAGATAAAAGTAATCAGGCAGATCCGGTATTTGGTTTTCCGATTCGCAGGTTTGCGCAACCCTCATAGAAAGCGCCTTGATCTCCGAGAACCGAGAAGAAATTGCATATTCGATAGCGTCAATAGAAGGGATTGTGGATGGAAGTTTCCATTCAGAAATCATGGATTTTGCAACACGGTTTTCTATCTCAGGGCATGACTTGTTGTTGTATTGGAGGTATGAGCGAATGGCCTTACAACATGAGGCAAGGACGTTTGTAGTGACTGCCGTTGATGCCAACAGTTGCTGAAATGACGGCAGCCGCTGAAGGCGCTCGTCGCCAAAACAAAGTTGATCATCCCAGTGAACGTCTGCTGGGATATAAATAGCTACGAATGGAAGCTTTTCCTCGGTGCTTTTAGCTAGAGGGTCGCCCCATGCTTGAAGACCCTCAAGGGTGAGCATTTTGAATAGCGTTGTCTTTCCGCTACCTCTTGGACCGATCAATACAGAGTGGCTCGTGGACTGAATTCGTTCGTAAGCAGTATTGGGAACGAAAGTTTTTGCAACTTCTGTTGGCCGTAAGTTTCTTGCATTAAACGCCTTAGACCAAGAATTTGGATCATCGCTCATGATTCGTTACCTGAATAAAGTTTTCCGATACGATTCGGACTGTCGGGCGGAGGGGGCATTATTTCTATTTTGTGGTTTTTTTTCAGAATTTCAGCTACCGAAAATAAATCTGAAGGGATCAAATAGCTGACTTTTGGTATGGCAGCGATAACATCCGCCCAATCGTAGAAGTGGCCGCCAGACTGGAGCATCCACTCTGCTATTTCTTCTGCGATCTGTATCGGTGTTCCTCTGCTACCAAACCCCGCCGTGGCTGGGAATGAGGCAGATGTGTGATTAGGTTCTAGCCACCCCCTTCCGATATGAAACTCCCATGACTTAATCGTTCCATGTCGGCTGCATCCATGGACAGGATGGTCTGCGAGATCAATGATGTGAAAAAGGTTTCGGGTGTTTGTTGAAACACCCCTTGAGTTGGTAGCCGCTAGGCTGCCAGAGGAGAATACGGATAGGGAGTCTCCACCCGACCAGTAGCGAAGACGCGGGTAATGTTTGTGACCATGCACGATTATTGAAAAACCCTGATCATTCAAGAATTCAGAAAACACATCTCCTCCCGCCATTAGATCTCCTGATCCAAGTCCTAGTGCTTCGTGCTGAACAGGATGGTGGTGGCACAGTGCAATTTTATGATCGATAGGCTCAAGACCATCGAGAACCTCTTTAATCCGCTCCAGCTGAGTATCTGTTACTTCGCCGAGACGTGCCTTCTCAACATCGTGGTGAGAATGCACGCTATTGACTACGAGTGTTCGAACATTTCCATGATCTTGGATATAGAATCCGTTACTCCAAAACTCATTTCTTGCTGTAGGATCTTTGATCGGAAAATTCTCATGAAGTCCCTTTGGAATCTCGAACGGATCTGAACTTTTATTTTTGCGGGAATCAACATCGTGATTTCCGATCGTTGCCAGTATTCCGATCGCTCCCATATTTTCTGCAATCTCTCGACAGTCTTGCCATGCGGTGACAAACCCTTGTTGATTTATCTGATCGGTAAAATCGCCGGGTAGAAGCAAGAGGTCTGCTTGCAACTTGGCTTCCTTAATCAGAAGATTAAGAGCTGCAACAGGGTGATTCTTGATCGGGCTCCGCAGCCCATCACAATGATAGTAAGACCCCCAAATCTCTTGACTTGAAGGGTGGCAATGTAGATCGCTAATTACTGCAAATTTTGGCACTTTCGGTTTTCTTAGTGTTTTGGATGATCACGATTCGAGAATAGGAGTTCCGCAGATCTTCTCCGATTTCGAGCAAATCCTGAAATGTTTCTTGCTACAAACATCCTCCGCATCGGCCATTCGCGGAACATTTCTCGGGCTTCCTTGCAATCCGCGTAGCTCAGAAGGAATGCTCCCCCCTTTTTATCAATTTCTTGGAGGGTAGCGACCAACCGCTCTAAATCTTGGGAAGAAAATACGCGGGCTCCATATTCCTTGAACACCCTTTTTGATTCGACAAGGTAAGGTGGGTCAATGTAGCTGAACGAGCCCTCCTTCGAATCCGCGAGGGTAACCTGAAAATCCGCGTGGAGGAGTTTTTTGTGCTTAAGTCGTTTTGAGACTTTAATAAGCTGCTCAGGGGTCGGGAGACTACCCGATTTTTGTGGAGCGTAGGGAACATTGAACTGTCCACTAAGATTTGTCCGATAGAGTCCATTGAAGCAATATCGATTGAGATAGATAAACCTAGCTGCTGCTGTTTCTGGTGCCAACTGACTGGGATCTGCTTTTCGGAGTCTGAGAAAGGTGCTTTTGGATTTTTTAAGTTTCCCAAGTTCTTCCGAAACCAATTCCGGACTGGTTTTGAGTTCCTTGAATGTCGTAATCAGCTCGCTATTGAGATCGCCGAGGGTTGCCCATCTTGGATTTATCTTAAAAAAGACACATGCTGAACCGACGAACGGCTCGATGTAACGATTGTAAGACGGATTCCAATAGGATGAAAGTCTCCCAGCGACAGCTCTCTTGCTGCCTGCCCATCTGAGGAATGGTGCAATTGGTTCGGGAGTAGAAGTGCTCATATTGGTGATCCACGGGACTCTAATCAGGATCTAATAGCTGAGACGATTAGAATGTGGGCAGATACAAATTTTTGCAGCACCGGAAAAGATTTTTGGTTACGTCAGAGATGGGTTCAGAAAATCGTTGGTGTGATTAGCCTTCCAGACATCAACAAATGCTGTATCAAGACCTCGCATTTTTAGTGTTCAAGAAACCACTTGTTTTTATGAATACGATTTGGGATGAGGAAGGATGGCAGAAACAGGAATACCCGTTGCAATCCTAGTCCGCGTATCAACCTCAAAGCAGGAAACGGATCGGCAAGTTAGTGAACTGAGCGCATACGCTGCCTCCAAAGGCTACGAGGTGGTCGAAATATGCAGAGAGGAGATTTCGGGTATGGCGGATGAAAGAGATCGTCATGGACTCCACCGAGCCGAAGAGCTGGCGAGAGGTGGCGCAGTACGAAAGATCCTTGTTCACGAGGTTTCCCGTCTTGCGAGGCGGAATAGCATCGCACATGCCTTTGTTGAGATGCTGGAAGAACAGGGCGTCTCTCTATACTGGCACCAGCAATCAATCGAAACGCTGTTACCCAGCGGCAAACGCAATCCAGCCGCCGCGATCATGTTCGCCCTTCTCGCTGAAGTGGCGCGAGCCGAGAGGGATACGCTCTCCGAACGAATTAAATCGGGGTTGGCGGAGGCTCGGCGGAAGGGGCGAAAGATAGGGAGGCCCTCAGGTTCAAAGCTTGATGCTTGTGATTTCCTATCCAAGCATAAGAAGATTGTCCGTAAGCTACGTGAGGGGCACTCTGTGAGGAACACGGCCAAGATCACCGGAAAGGGAATTTCGACAGTCCAGCGGGTGAAGTCCGTGATGGCGTAGGTCTCTGGATTTCTACATTGGAGAAAAGTTGAGGCTGCTGATGCACTCCGCTTACCAGAAACGGGGTGATGCGCAGTTACCACTACGAAACAAAGTGTCCGTATTGTCCGGCTCGCGCACGCGCGAGGCTTGGTTAAACAGGCTCAACCAAAGACTATTTACAAAATTGGACAAACTTCAAAACAAAGACTCGGTTGAATTCCAAATGTAATGAATCGATTTCACGAATACATAGATCTTATGCAAAAAATAAAATATTGAACATATATTACAATGTTGATATGACTTATTTCGACTGAGACATAGTTCCAGTAAAAAAATCAGCCCGGGTCAGACGCCAATCCAAACCCGAGCTGAAACTCAATAAGATGATGTCAGATAATACAGAGCCGAGTTGTGCCGCGCAATCAATTAATTGCGCTGAGCGTAGGGTTACACCTTTTCGTCAGAGGTCTCGAAAGGTGAAGGCATTCAGAAAGAGAGAACGAAAGTCTTCTACCACTGGACGCACAAGAGGAAACGAAACGTATAAATCAAAGAAGAGAATACCTGATTTTTCACTAACATCCAGAGTAAGAGAGGAAGATGGTGTTTTCGACCATTTAGAACTGTCGGCAGACCACGGGTATCTCATAGGAGATGAATCTGATTACATCATGTTTCGACAGCGCCTCGGAGCTGCACCGGAAAATGAGAGAATGTCCGAAACTTCAATCCTATATGGTCGCTTGTTCAATGTTGCCCCTAATAACGGCACAAGAAGAAGACCTCTCATTGTCAGGTCGAGACGCACATTTTGGGGCGGGCGAGAACTTCCCAAGTCGCTTCTCGGCGGCAGGCTGTTTACGAACAAGTTTTTGAACGATGAAGGCAATTCGATATTTAGACTTTCTTCATGGCTTAGCATGAACCCAACGCGTGCGATCAATGTATCAGGCCGCACACTAATAAGGGCGTCGTCTCCGAATTGGGAGACCGTCCTTCTCGGGGGGCGCTCAGAGAGCGAACTGGATAGGGGGCTTGATGGGGGGGACAACGTGATCCCGACCGATATTTATGGGGCAGCGATAATGGCTGATGCGCAGCTGAAATTTATACGTTGTGTTTATGCAGCGTTCGAAAGGGAGATCACCCGCGCGTCGGCATCAATTTGTGACATACCGTTGAGTGGAAAGGTAGCGACGAGGGACCTAAACTGTCGATTGATTGAAACCAATTGGGAGTTCTACTCGGCAAACGCCTTGGCTCTGGTCAAGAGACTTGCTCCGACTCTCCGGGCTTTTCACCGATGTTCGGCGGAACGTGAGCACGATCTACAGGAGGAGTCGGACGGTAACTCATTGGGAATTACACTTCATTTGAGCAAGGGTGAGTTTATCCGAGTATACGCGAAAACCACTAACCGCATTCGGTTTGAGGTAGTTCACCGACCAAAAAAGCAGAATGGAATGATCTCCGGAGGATACTCTGCTCCCTACTTGCAAGCGTTTGAATCTAAGCTAAGAGCGTTCAGAAAGAGAGCTGCCTCAAAGATAAACGAGCTACTGGAGTTTCTATCGCAGTGGTCAGAAGAATCACCCCAAGAAGTCGCAGCTTCGTCTTTCTATGCTATGAAATGGTTTCGGCTACTGGGCAATTCAGAATACGCGGCAAGTGTTCTTGAGAAGCTGAGGCTGCATGGCAGGATTACTGGAGGTGCAGGCTGCATTGACCTCGGAGAGCGCAATGTAATTCGGAGAGCTACTTACAACGGCTTGATCTGCTTAGATCGAGGCTTCTATTACCCAGCTCACGTAGAGCGGCAAGGCTAAGCGAAAGGCTCTCTTGCGCTAAGCGTTTGCACTGAGCGCCGTTAGGAGGGCTGAGAGGCATTTCCTAGCACCAAGCGAATTGGACGGGCTTGGAGTGATAGCTAGAGCGACTAGCGCATTGGGAGGAAGCACTCGTTGTCGACAAGGCGCGACTTCCTTTCCGAGTCCTAGTCCCAGTATGTATCCCCGCCTTCCTCAATAGGCCCTTCTATCCAAACTTCATCCATCGGGAATTGGTAGTATTCATACTGACCTTCCAAGTTCTTGCCATCCACAACGTTTGGCCCCTTCAAATCGTATTTGGTGAATGGTGCCATGGAAGCAGCTATTGGGCCTACGTTGCAACGATTACCGGTGCCCCCCGTTGATATCCTAGCCGCATAGTTGATTGGGTTACCAATAATGAGGCTCTGGGTTCCCAGAAACGTGCTGGTAAGACTTGAGACATTGAGCTCTCCATACTCTACCGAAATCTTCAGCGATGGGCCTCCGGGAGCGTAGGGCCAATTGTCAGGGCTTTCTCTTTGCAATTTAGAAATATACCCGCATTGCCCATCAAGATCCTTCGCAATGCCGTAACAGGCGCTAGCTACGTTCTCGCCGGGCGGAATGATCCCTAATATCGCATCCCCCATATAGGCAACGATTGCGCCTTCGTTATTTTCAATCTCCTCAACCGCCCCAGCCAGCACATCCCGAATGAACTGCGCCATTAGTCCAGTATCGTCGCCTTTGGAGACCATACGAGTGAACCCGTTAATGTCGACGATGATGGCAAACGCTTCAAAAGAACCACCTTCAGGAATTTCGATTGCCATAGGTAAGCAGGTTGATTTCTCAGTTCACTGAGTCAAGAACTGACCCGTGAACGAGAGCTTCGTAGCAGAGACGCTGTTATCCAGTTGAATCAAAACCTGCTTAGAGCGGTTCATTCGTGGTCAAATCTCATCGTTAGCCTCGTTATTGAAACGAGCCGGATGCAATCGCCGTCCTCACAGCATCCGATGGCGCACTTTCAGACGCGGTGCGAGCCGCAATTTCGTCAGGAGTTTTGTACGGGAATTAGCCAATTGCCGATATAGCTTGAAACGAGACTTGACTGGCACGATGTTGGGGCGTGAGCAGTTCGGCAGAATCGGTGGCTAACGCATTCCTTTCCTTGGCGGAAAGGGACAATCGCCAAGTGACCAATATGCAGCTCCAAAAGCTCGTTTATATTGCTCATGGGTATTCATTGGCCCTGATGGATGGTCCTTTGATTAGAAATAATGTCCACGCCTTCCAGTATGGACCTGTGTATCCGAAGCTTTACAAAAAGCTGAGTAAATATGGATCAGGTTTCGTTACTGAAACTGTGAAGGCAGAAGATAGAATTGATCCGACTGGAAAGGCATTTGGCTTGATCGAAGCCATTTGGAATATTTACGGCCAAATGAGTGGATCAAAACTATCTACGCTGACCCACATGGATGGTACTCCATGGAGCCAAGTTTGGGAAAAATGCCAATTTGCTCCCATTCCAGACGAGATAATAAGGGAGCACTACCAGAGCAAGGTTAGCGAAGATGTCACTGGAGTCCAATAGCCTAGAAGTTTTACGCGGGGTTATTGCTCGTGCGGCGGCAAGAGAAACTGAAGAGCCTGCGACTCCCTTGCCGGGGGTCAGCGCGGCAGATGAGAAGCAGCAGCTAGAGATCGATGGCCTAAAAGCCAAGCAGGCCGGGCTTGAGGCTGAAATCGGTCGTCTAGGTGATATCCACATAGCTAGGATTATTGGCTTAGGTCTTCTATTTTTACTTATCGTTGGGTGGTTAATGGCCATTTTGCAATTTTTGTATTGGTCTGGGACTCCAGCCAATTGGAATCCTAATTCCAAAAATCACGATATCACGGTGCTCAAATTATCCGACCCAGTTATCATGGCTCTGATTGGATCAACTACTATAAACGTGCTTGGCTTGTTTTATGTAGCGGCTCGATGGCTTTACGGTGAGAAGCAGACATCCGAACGCTAATTTCAAATTAGGACACTACCTTATTGAGTGCCACCTTGACAGGTAAACTCGGGGCACGTAAGAGATTGAGACACAAAATTGAGACACAAACCGCCCCAAATGGTTCTGTAAGTCTTTTATTTTCAATGGTCCGGCAATTGGAATAGGGAATCCCACCCCCTCCGCCATGAGGCCGCTCCTGTTCGCAGGAGCGGCCTCATGGCGTTTCAGGGGGGGAAGGACGAGAACCCTTTCCGCAGCGAAGCGAAGGAAGCGGGTTCGAACGCAGAGATCGCGCTGCGCGATCATTTACCCCTAATAAAATCCGGAGGAGAATTTTGCACACCGCCTAGACGTAGTGGAGCGAAGTCAACGCAAAGATCGCGCTTCGCGATCATACATCCAAAAGGAATCCGGAGGAGGATTCCTGACTCGGCTTAGACGTAGCGGAGCGAAGTCAATCCCACCACGGTAGTAAGCCACCTACATTTCCGCCTCGAAATCCTTTCCTTCCTGCAATCTAATGAGCTGTGGAGTTGCACGAGCACTCCGTCCAAAAAATGTCCACGCAGTTAACAACCATCGAGCAAGGCGATCTCCTCCGAGACGAAGCCCTCGAAAACCGCCTGCTCACCTCGCGCTACCAGCAGCTCGATCGCGCTCTGGAGAAATATCAACTAGCCGCCAAGCAGGCTCCAGATGACCCAGAGATCAAGTGGCGCATCGTCGCAACGAAATTCCTTTCCGCAGGAAAATCTGAAGAGCGCATCACCATCGCCAAGGATAGCGCGCATTCATTACTCGATGAAGTTTCCACCGACTCCACGCCTTCCGCGCTGCAATCAAGAGCGATCTGCCAACAGATCCTCGGCGATCTCTCAGCCGCCGCTGAATGCTATCGTGACTTTTCCAAACAACTCGATTCCGACCCAAAGCGCCTCGCCCATGCGCGCTTCCTCGCCCGTGGCTTGTTAGAAGCGTCGAACGAGTCACGTAACCACCTCGACTCCACCTTTCCTCCACTGCGCCTCGTCGTGTTTGCCGGACATCTTCCTCCGCGCGCCGACATGGAATGCATGCGACTCATCGAGAAGGAACTCACAGCCCTAGGAGCAACAGTCGGCGTTGCGAGTGCTGCTGCGGGTGCAGATTTACTATTCCTCGACGCCTTCCACCGCCAAGTCGGCACATCACACATCATCCTTCCTTGGTCTTGCGATACCTTCCGGGACACAAGCATTCGCCCATTTGAGGAAGACGGAAAGCCAGCTGTATGGGAGCCTTTATTTGAGAATGCCCTTTCATCCTCCACCAGCATCCGAGAGATCGGGGAGATGGCCGGAACCGAGTCACGCATTGGCTGGCAATACCTCATGGAAGTCAGCGCCGGGATCGCGGTGCAGATCGCGAAGGAGTCATTTTTAGACATCGTCCCACTGGCTCTATGGGATGGAAAAGAAGGCGGCCCTGGTGGAACTGCCGCGTTCTGCGATTTCTGGGAAAACGAACTCAAAATCAAACCGAAAATCATTCCCTACGATGCAACCGGTCAAGAAGATGAAACCAATGCCGGAATGTCCCTTAGCTCACACCGAGCACAAAAGGCGATCCTTCAGCAGTCGGTAAAAAGCATGCTCTTCACTGATGTCGTAGGCTTCAGTCGACTTCCGGAAAGCGCCGTCCCGGCATTTATTGAAAAATTCCTCCAGAAAATTTCGGAGGTCATCGCTGCCAGTAAAAATGCACCTCAGAGCGTGAATACTTGGGGAGATGCCGTCTACGCCGTATTTGATTTTGTCCAAGATGCAGGACTCTTCGCTTTAGAGTTAAACGAAGCGATCGAAGGCCACGCAGAGGATTGGGATGAAGCTGGGTTAGGGAGGCTGCGCATTCGCACCGGCTTACACGCTGGCCCCGTTTTTCTACACCACGATCCCATCGTCCGCCGACTCGGCTACAGCGGCGCACATGTCAACCGAGCCGCTCGTATCGAACCCGTTGCCGAAGAGGGACGTATTTTCGCCAGTGAAGAATTCGCGGCTCTTGCGGCTATTACACCCGCTTGCGGTTTCACCTGCGACGATGAGGGCAGTTACGAGCTAGCTAAGAAATATCCTGGAAAGCACCAGCTCTACAGTGTCCGCCGAGATCGATCCGCCAATCTCCTGCCACTTGCCAAGGCCATCCACGAAGAATACTGCCGCAAAGAACGCGCCAAAGGAGAAACACCGGACACAAATTCCTCTATGGTTGCTTGGATGGCACTCCCACAAAGCCTCCAGACCGCCAATCTCGCACAGGCAGAAGACATCCCGAACAAGCTCAGGAAGCTTGGATACGAAATTGTTGATACCGGAGGAGTTGCACCATCCCAAGTCATACTCGATCCCACTACCATCGAAGCTTTGTCAGCGACAGAACACAATCGCTGGATGGCAGAGAAAGAGCGCGGTGGATGGAAATACGCACCCGTTTCAGACAAGCCCAATCTGTTACACAACTTGCTCATCCCCTACGACGAGCTACCCGACGAGGAAAAACAGAAGGATCGCGATACGCTAAACAACATCCCGATCCTTCTAGATAAAGTCGGTTACAGGATCGCGCCGATTCAGCAGAGCACCAGTTGACCCGCTTGGACATTTCATGTTCCTTTGCTTATCGTTATATTCAATTACAGTATCAGCGTGTTGGCTGTCTTTGTAACAGCGGGTACAATCCTCCCTCTCATTCGTTGTGACCAATGGTTCATTCGCGGATGGGATTTCCCGAAGATACAACTCTTTTCGCTGGGTTCGGCGGCGCTAGCCGCCCTCGTATTTTTCACTCTCTACAGTGAGCCAAATACGTGGAACTGGCTGATTCTTATTGGGCTTACGTTGTCCATGCTCTCGCTTGGAATCCGCATGGCTCGTTATACTTTTCTCTATAAACACGAAGTCCTGCCGGGGTCTGCGGTAAACGGTATTCGCATCATCGTCTCAAACGTGCTGATGACCAATCGTGATAGCGAAAAACTGCTCGCGCTTGTTCGCCACCATCAACCGGATCTCTTCGTCACCCTGGAGGTCGATCAATGGTGGGAAGGCGAATTATCCAAATTGGATGACCTGTTCCCACATGGAGTGAACGTTCCGCAAGATGACACCTACGGCATGATCCTACGCTCGCGCACCCCGCTCATAGATCCAAAGGTGGATTTTATCGTGAGGAAGGAAATCCCCTCCATTCACACCAAGATAAAACTCACCGACGGCTCGCTTGTGCATGTTCATGCAGTGCATCCCAAGCCTCCCTTCCCGGACGAAGACACCACCTCGACCGACCGGGATGCGGAGCTTTTGGTGGTTGGCAAACGGGTCGAAGAACATGGAGGCGCAACCATTGTTTTGGGCGATCTCAATGACGTCGCCTGGTCGCGCACTACCAGGCTTTTTCAGAAAATCAGCGGCTTACTAGATCCCCGTGTGGGTCGCGGTTTTTACAGCACCTTTCATGCAGGGCATTGGTTCATGCGCTGGCCTTTGGATCATGTTTTCATCTCGGATCACTTCCGCGTGAGACATGTAGAACGCCTGCCCTTCGTCGGCTCAGATCATTTCCCCATATATGCGGATTTATCTTTCGAGCCATATGGCAGGCATGCCCAGGAAGCTCCTGACGACGACTCGGCAGACCGCGCCGCAGCCGACGGGAAAATCGCTGACGCCGAGGAAAAGAACGGTTACCCGGTTTCCTGAGATCCTTGTTCTTCTGCCTGCGCTTTCCAACGGGGCTTTGTTTTCCCTTCATCCGGGGCTGGCCAGCCTTCCCTTTGCTCACCCCGCACACCATCGCTAGCCTCAGTCTGATCGTGGAAAAGATGCACCTGAGTTTCATAGGGCATATCGATCTTCGCATCGTCCAAGGCTTTCTTCATCGCCATGATGACTCTGGAATGAGTGTGCGACACATTCGTCCGGCGGCTATCCGTCCACCAGCGTGCTCGTACCGTTACCCAACTGGCGGCCAGATCCCATGGCAGAGCCTCTGGAGCAGGATCCGTCTCCACGCCTTCCACCTTTTCCAAGGTCTTCTTGATGACCTCGCATGCTTTGTCCACATCGTCAGCGTAACCGATGCCGATATCGTATTGGCTTCTACGCTTTTCATGTGCCGTTCTCACCACTACGGAATTTGTATAAATATCGCTGTTTGGAATGACGATTCGCTGACCGTCATAGGTCTTGATGATCGTTGCGCGTGTCTCGATGCGCTCCACCGTACCCTCATGCCCATTCACAGAAATCTGGTCGCCGACCTCGAATGGCTGGCGCAAAAGGATGAGCAGTCCGGCCAGCCAGTTCTGCAAGATGTCCTTGAACGCAAATCCGATCGCCACCGAGCTCACACCCAACCCAGCAATCAGATCGCCGGGGCTTAGTGTCGGAAGCACCGTAGTGATCCCCAACATAAAGCCGACCAAGATCAGCATCCATTTTACGAACCCACCTAAAACTTCCCCGAGATTATCCCGGTCACGTTTTGCCAGCTGCTTGAAAATCAGGCTCCTCACTAGCCGCGCTGCGATCCAGAATGCGACGATAATCACGATTGCCACGACGATGTTTGGCAGCAATTTCACTGCTCCGTCCACCCATGCATCCACCCTCTCCACCGCCGCGCCCGGATTTACATCTATTTCCTGTGGAACGTCCTGCGGTGTATCTGTTTCGTCAGCCATATATCCCACGATCCTATTCCTCATCCGAATAATTCTCAACAGATAATCTTCATGGAACGTCCGCTTCGCCTACCTCAACAGACACAAAATTTGAAAAACTAACACGCAAGATTTCCGTAACTTACGGCTTTAACTACTAAATAAGCCGTAGTTTTTGGTTTGACCATACCATATATGCCAATATGCTGTGGTGCATTGTTTCACGATTTTTCCCATGCGATGCGTCCAATGCGGTTCCCTCAAAGACAAAGTCCTCGACTCTCGTTCCTCCAAGGACGGGACGACGATTCGTCGTCGTCGGGAGTGCCTGAAATGCACTTACCGCTACACGACCTACGAGCAGATCGAGCGCACGGAGCTGCGCGTGGTGAAGCGGGACGGCACTCGCGAATCTCTCAACCGGGAAAAGCTCACCGGCGGGCTCATCAAAGCCTGCGAGAAACGCCCTGTCTCCATGGAGCGCCTCGATCGCGCCGTGGAAGAAATTCTCACCGACCTCCACAAGGATCACCTCAGCGAGGTGCCCTCCGCCTCGATCGGCGCGAAGGTCATGGACAAGCTCCATCAGATCGATCCCGTCGCCTACGTCCGCTACGTCTCGGTTTACCGCCAATTCGAGAACGTCAACGAGTTCATAGCGGAGATCCAATCCCTTTCTCGTCGCGCCGCACGCGACACCTTCCAGCGTAGACTCTTCAAAGAGTAACGCCACTTATATCACCGTGATTTCATACATAGGCAATCGCCCCGCTATTCAGATTGGCTCCCATCAGGTGCTCGATTACGATACCGCGTGGCTAGAAGAAGCCATTCTCCGCGCCGCTCGTGCCGCAGATCACGGCGAATTCCCTCTCATCGATGAGGTAAAAAACGGCGTCGAGCTCTATCTCGAACATAAATGCGCCCTGCGCCTGCTACAACTCGATGATCTCTTTGAGCGCGTGAAGCAAATGCTCGTCGAGATTGGCTGCCAAAGAATTGCTGAAAAACTCGAGCCACTCGCACCCCCGGTAACCATCTCTCTCATCCGCGCCGCCAAAGCCGCCGGCAATGGCTTCGAACTCGCATTTTTTGAAACTCTCCGAGGCGAACTTTGCGAACTCAATCGCGCGGGAGCAGAAAGCATTCATTTCACCGGCCTGCGTGAAAGCGCACTAATCCTCACCGGAAGAGAAAAGTGGGACAGACAGTGCGACCGCATGCTCTCTGAAATCAAAGAGTTTCTAAGCGCCTGTGATCGTGATTCTAGAGTGGATTCACGCTCTCTACATCTGAGCGTGGAGGCATAGAAGTTTTACGAAAACCTCGCATCAAAGAATTCAAGGAGCTCTTTCCTTGTTTCAAAGCCGTGTCTTGCTTGGCGGGCTGCATCCGCTTCGATATTCCAGCGAGTTTCATAGCTAGTTGTATCGATGATGCGTGAAGGAATCCCGAGAATCTCCGCTTCGCCGACGGTTTCCCCCGTCCCGCCCGCGCCTCGCTGCGGTTGACCATCCCAGGCAAAGAGAAAGGCATCCGCCCACTCCAGCATGATCTGAGAGACGACTTGGTAAGCCTCAGGAGCCTCCTTGCCGCCGGGAGCTACATATTTTGCAAGAGCCACACTCATCAAGTGCGTGGCAAAAACCCATTCCTCTGGATCTTCGAAATCTTCCGAGAATCGCTCTTCTCCGAAGGGTAGAATCACGACGGCAGGGATGCGGAGATCCACGCAGCAACGCAGGAAAATTTGATCCGCACCGGCGGCAGCGCTGCAAAACGCGATCATTCGCCCGCCTAACAGGTTTTTCATTTCCTCAAGCCCAGCGCGTATCGCTATACGGAGAGCCTCCTTGTCTGCGACGTGACGGTGGCCTGCAAAGCCAAGCAACTTCGGCTGGAGTGTGGGATCAGTCATTTTCAAAATGTTCGAGCTTCACGATCTCTTCGGCATGCTTCGCGCCTCTCTCACAGAAAAAATCCATGAGCTCTAGGTTATCTAGGGTGAAGCCATTCTTCGTCACCGCCTCAGATTCCAAGACTTCTTCATCGCTGAAAAGCTTGTCATATCGTGCATAAAGGTAATCTGGATTTCCCGAAATCCCCGTATCCCCACCCAAAAGCGACCCCACCTCACCATCGACCGGCAGGCCATAACGGCACTCACCATGTACTCGGCAGAGCAAATCCTGATATTCTTGGAAAGAGCCGATCAATGCGGTCGGCAGGTTTTTTGCCTGTGAAAGCACATCAAGCGCATGCTTCGCACGCCCAGCCTTCACGCCGCCAGTGCCAATTGAGACCAACGACATACGCTCCGTTCCGCTTTGCCAACCAAGATTATATTCCGGCAGCGTCGCCATGATTTTCATCAGATACGCAGGATTATTGAATGGGGTGATGCCACCGTCTTCAAAGGCAAAGGTCAGCTCCTCTCCCTTTTCACCCTTCACTACCATGATCTCAGGCGGGAAAAAAGTCGGTGCCGCCGTGCTCGCACGCACTAGCTGCCAGAGCGGTATTTGCAGGTTGTTCCCTGGAGAATCAATATCGTTGTACTTCGCATTCGGATTGTTAGATAAAGGCCACGGAGAGCCGGTGCTCGCGTTCCGTGTCACAACGAGCAACAAAGTTTTCAGCTTCTTCGAGCCAAATGTCGCAGGCGTCCCATCATCCTCCACGAAAAATTCTTTTAGGAAGTTTGTCAGCCCCTCCGCGACAAACTTGTGACTCGTCAGGCGGCTGAAAAATCCAGATTTCCGGAACATGGCGATCGCATTCTCCCGATATAGCTCCTCGATCTCATCCACTGGCAGTCCCCATGAAAGAAACGCCGCGATAATCGCCCCAGTACTCGTGCCGCCGATGTAGTGGAAGTGATCCGCCAGCACGAGATTAGGATTTTCCGTCTTTGCGCGCAGCAAAGTCTCGATGCGCTTTGCATACTGCAGAGCAAGCAGCCCGCGTATCCCTCCGCCATCGAAAGACAGCAGCCGAGCACGGCCTTCCGGAGCATCAGTGATACATTTCATCACGCCGATCTTCGCCATGCACGGTCGTTTCTCAAGAAGATAGGGTAAGATCTACCCGTGAATTCTTGTGATACGCATTACCGTGGATATAACAGAACTTAATGGATGGCGGCTCGACAATTTATAGCCTCGCACAAGTGGCGGATATTTTTTCCGTGCCGGATGCTGTCGTAAGCTCATGGGAAAAGTCTGGAAAACTCACTCCATCAAGAGGGCACGAACGATATGCCGAATCCGACCTCAAGAAACTAGATACCTCTGGGGCTTTTTTCCAAGACGGCTCTAAAACTCCAAATCAATAACCTTTCGGCGACTACGGAATAATCGAACTCTTCGCAGCAACTGGCGGCATGGAGCGGGCTCACTTCAGCAACCAGTTGCGCATCATCAAGAAATTTCACCGACATGGGGTAAACCTAGCCGGCAGGCCGTCGACGCGGCAATGCGATTCCTCAGCGGCGTTTCAGGAACTTGACCTTTTCCGACTGGTCGCATGGAACGACGAAACAGAAAAAGCTGCAGCAGGCAGAAAGCCCTAATGCAACCCAACGTTCGCCGCTGCGGTCGAGTTCATTTGCAAACTCGAAATATTGGTGATGCTGAGGCGTGACAAAAAGGAAGCCTGGGAGCGTGTAAAGCGCTACCGCCAAAAGAGCAGGCACACAAAGCACCAACATGAAGATGGCGTTCCGGCGGTTGAATCGGGCGGTAAGAACCCTTTTGGGGCCTTCAGTCCATTTCAGGGCTTGGGTAAACCGGAAATTTCGGACGTTGTTATAGGGGGTGTGAATATTCATGGGACGCGTGATTTACACACGTGATCGCATGATTATGCAACTTTTTTTAAAAGTCCGGCCTTCTAATTGTTCCGGAAGGCTTTAATTTAAAAATTAATCGCCAATTTCCATCTTCGAGGGATCCCAATCGATGGCAGGAAACTCCATATTAAGCGACTTCAGGGTGTCTACCATGATTCGAGCGACCACGAGATTTCGATACCATTTGCGATCCGCAGGAACGACATACCATGGTGCGTATTTCGTAGAAGTCTTGGAAATGAGATCCTCATAGGTCTCACGGAAGTCGTCCCAAAGAGCACGATCCTTGAGGTCGTCCGGGTTAAACTTCCAATGCTTATCGGGGTTTTCGAGACGAGATTCGAGGCGCTGCTTTTGCTCTTCTTTGGAAATATGAAGGTAGATTTTGACGATGGTCGTGCCTTCTTCAGCAAGCATGCGCTCAAACTCGACAATGTGCCGGTAACGTTGCTTCCAGACCTTGTCCGGAAAGATTTTTTTCACCTTCACTGCGAGGATATCTTCGTAGTGGCTGCGGTTGAAAATCACCAGTTCACCGTTGCGCGGCACTTTTTCGTGAACTCTCCAGAGGAAATCGCGGGCAAGCTCTTCCTCGTTGGGCTTCTTGAAAGCACGAACATTGATTCCCTGAGGGTCAATTCGTGAAAAAACATGCTTTACGCACCCGTCCTTGCCGCCGGTATCCATCGCTTGGATCACCACGAGAATTCGGTGCTTGTTTTGCGCATAGACGAGCTTCTGAAGATGCTGAAGCTCGTCGCGAAGGACTTCAAACGCCTCGAAGCTCTCGGTTTTTCCTCCCTCCTCAAAGAGGGCTCGTTCGTTGGTGTCGATCTTTCCAAGATCAAGTTTGCTCCCAGGTTCCACCAAATATCGTTCCAAAGCTCCACTTACAGGCATAGGTATTTATCACGAAGTGTGGCCGAAGTGACAAGCCTCTTCCGGCCGGATTCGATTTTCCTACCTAGAAGGCAATCATGTCACACATTCGGCATTGTAAAAAACCCTGCCGGGATATGTCATTAGTCATGGTGCGCGCACGGCAGGGGGAAACAACAATCGCAGCAGATCCGGCGACACTCGTCACGGCGCTTCACATCGGAGCCAGCTCAGTCTCGATGATCATCGCCGAGCGCGGTGAGGAGGGCAATCTCACACCCATCGATTTCCTCGAACAACCTGCTCCACTCGCTCAGGATGTCTTTGGCGGCTCGGTAGTCTCTAACAGTACCACGGAGCGCATTGTCTCCATTATTCGTGGCTATCAACAAACCCTTGCTGAACTAGGGCTCGATCCACACGGCTTCCAGCGCTCCGTCGCCACCAACGTCCTACACGAAGCCACCAACCACGAGGCCGTTCTAAACCGCATCCGCATCGCTTGCGGTCTCCCAGTCTCCATGATCGACGACGGGGAAATGACGCGCCTCATCTACCTGAAAACGCGCCGGCGCATCCAGCACCTGCCCGCCATGAACCAACGTACGGCACTCGTCGTACATGTCGGCCCCGGAAACACGCGCGCCCTACTTTTCCAAGAAGGCCTCATCACGCGCTACACCAGCTATCGCATGGGCACACACCGCACGCGCGAGGCGGTAGAGGCATCGCTCGCCACCGGCCCATCCCTATTACGAGTCATCCGCGAGCATACCCTCGGCAATCTTTCTCAACTGAAGTTCGATTTTTCCGACGTCCAGATCGATGGCCTAGTGCTCATCGGTTACGAAATTCAATCCGTCGCCAGCTTCATCACGAAAAACAACGAAGCCGCTTCTCTAAAACGTTTCCGTGAATTTACTGCAGAGAGTGCAGCTCTATCAGACCTTGAGGCGGTAAAACGCTTTCAGCTCGATTACCAAACCGCGGAAGCACTCATTCCCTCGCTTGAGATCAATCTCGCCATTGCTGAAACCCTCGGACTCAAAGAGGTTCACATCCCTCTCAGCGAATACGAACAAGGGCTTCTCCACGACCTCCTCGCATCGCGCCGCATCACAGAAACATTCGCCGAGGAAGTGCTCCGCTCTGCACGCATCCTTGCGGAAAAATACCAATCGGATCCCGATCACGGAGCTCACGTCGGCAGGCTCTGTGAGCATTTTCTCACGAATCTCCAAGATCTTCACAACCTCACTGAACACGACGCGCTGTTACTTCAGGTCGGGGCTATTCTTCACGAGGTCGGCACCTACGTCAGCCCTCGTGCTCATCACAAGCACTCGGAATACATCATTCTAAACTCGGAAATTTTCGGATTGGATCGGCTTGATGTCACCATCGTCGCTCTCGTTTCACGCTACCACCGCCACTCGGGGCCACAGCTCGAACACAGCTCCTACGCCGCCCTCAGCACTGAAGACCGTATCCGCGTCTGTAAACTCTCTGCCATCCTCCGCGTCGCTGACGCCCTCGAAAGAACACACGCCCAACGCGTTTCTAAAATCGAGATCACACGCACCGCTAGCAAGCTCCGTGTTCGTCTCCCCGGCCTCGAAGATGCCGCGATCGAACGCCTCGCCATGGACTCCAAGGCCGATGTCTTCGAGCAAGTCTTCGGCCTCGCCGTCGTAATCGAAGAGGACAACTAAATCACAGAATTTCCCCATGCCAGAATACCACAACCGCGAACTCTCTTGGATAGAATTCAACCAGCGTGTCCTCGACCAAGCACTCAAGGCCGACATGCCACTGCTCGAGCGCGTGAAGTTTCTCGCCATCTCTGCGTCAAACCTCGACGAATTTTTCCAAGTCCGCGTCGGCTCACTCATGCTCATGCGCCGTAGTGGCAGGAAAACACGCGACAACTCGGGCTACACACCCACTCGCAACCTCGCCGCCATACGCGAGCGCATCCTGAAATTCGCCGAAGACCAATACACACTGCTCAACGAAACACTCATCCCAGCCCTCGCGGAAAAAGGCATCGTCATGATGTCGCCTGAGCAGCTCACCGATCTTCAGCGCTCGCAGACTGGAATGGTTTTCGACGACAATATTTCGCCGCTTCTCACCCCCCTCGCCGTCGATCCAGACTCACAGCCACCCATCGTCCCTGCGCTACACCTCGTTCTCGCATGCCGCTTGTTCGATCCCGCAGACAAGACCTCGCGCCACATTCTCATCCCTATCCATGAGAATCTCCCACGCCGCATTGCCGTGCAGACGGATGATGAAACGCAGGCCTTCATTCTCATAGAAGATGTCGTCGCTATGCACGCAGATCGTCTTTTCCCCGGAGAGAAAATTTCCTGCTCTGCGACTTTCCGTGTCACTCGCAATGGTGACATCGCCGTTGATGAAGATGATGCCACCGATCTCGCCGATGAGATGGAGGACGTCCTCACCGCCCGCCGTTTCGCTGACACCGTGCGCCTAGAAATACACGCCAAAGCTCCACGTGACCTATCGCGCATGATCCGCAACGTCACCGGCTCCACCCCACAAGAAATCTACACCTGCCCCGGCCCACTTGGTCTCTCATCTTTCATGGAACTCGCTTTCCTGCCAGATTTCGACCACCTGCGTGATGAAGATTGGCCTGCCCAGAACTCTCCTGCCATCGCGCCCGGCGCCTCCATGTTCGAGACCATTGCCGCAAACGATGTCCTTCTCTTCCACCCCTATGAATCCTTCGATCCAGTCATCCGCCTAATCGAAGAAGCTGCCGTTGATCCCGATGTCATCGCAATCAAGCAGATCCTTTACCGCACCGCCCGCCAGTCACGCATCATTGATGCTCTCATCAAGGCAGCGGAAAATGGCAAGCACGTCACCGCCCTCGTAGAGCTGAAAGCACGCTTCGACGAAGCTCGGAACCTCACCCGTGCCGATGAACTTCAGCGCGCCGGCGCACAGATCGTTTACGGAGTTAAAAACCTCAAGACCCACGCCAAGATCTGCCTGATCCTCCGCCGCGAGGCCGGCCGTATCCGCCGCTACGTCCACCTCGGAACTGGGAATTACAACGAAACCACCTCCCGCCTCTACACCGATCTTTCCTACCTCACCTGCAAGTCCGAGTACGGAAACGACGCCTCACTTCTTTTCAATGCCGTCACCGGCCGCTCGAAGCTCCTTCGCTTCCAACGTCTCATCCCGGCACCCTCCGCGATGAAGCCGCATCTCCTCGAGCTCATTGCCGATGAGACAGAGCGCGCCAAACAAGGCCTCCCGGCAAAAATCATCGGAAAAACCAACTCTCTCCAAGATCCTGACATCATCGCGGCTCTCTACACCGCCTCCAAAGCTGGCGTGGAAGTGAAGCTCAACGTCCGCGGCATCTGCTGCCTTATTCCCGGCCAGAAATACTCGAAAAACATCCAAGTTGTTTCGGTTATCGACCGCTTCCTCGAGCACGCACGCCTCTTCTACTTTCACCAAGGCGGCGATGCTCACGTCTTCATCTCGTCTGCAGACTGGATGACAAGGAATCTCGAAAAACGTGTCGAACTCATGGTTCCTATCGAGGACAAGCCAATCAAACGCCGCCTTGTGAAAATGCTGGAAACCTATTTCAAGGACAACCAGAACGCCTACCTTATTCTCTCCGACGGCACCTCTAAGCCCATTACCCCCGGCAAGGGCGAAAAACCCTTCCGCTCGCAGGAATATTTCCACCAGCAGGCCAAGCGCACCGCCAAAGCTCGCGAACACGAGCGCTCCATGACCTTCGAGCCACACGTCCCGCAGGACTAACGGAGCGGAAGACCCAGCCAAATACTTTCCAAATGCGAAGCGTTTGGGATGACGCACATAGCTTTTCCAAAAAGTTTACGGAATTGTTTTGGGATCAGTATAGATTTGAATGTATCTTGTGTTTACAAATGTAGGATAGTTCAGGCTTTCTAACGAAAACTTGGGAATCCGGATAACCTCTATACAAGAAGCTTACGGAGCACCTGAAATGGCGATCTGTCTTTTTCATGCATAGGGCGTATTCCAAACACCCGATCTTCATCGAAAAATCATGAAAAAAACTACTACCCGGCAATCCGGCGCGAACACCCGCATCCCTGGATTTGCACTCATCGTGACTCTCGTGCTGATGGTCTTGCTGATGATTTTGGCAGTAGGTCTCCTAGCTCTAAGCTCCACCGAGATCCGCAAGAGTGGAGTAAGCAAAGCACAAGCTGAAGCACGTGCTAACGCCAAGATGGGTATGCTAATAGCTCTAGGGCGCCTCCAAGCATCTCTGGGGCCCGATGCCGCCGCCACCGCCAACTCATCAATACTGGACACCGATCCAACTACCGAAGAAATCGAAGGGGTTCAGCACAAACATTGGCTTGGCGTTTACCCAACTGTAAACCCATCCAGTCCCGATGACAGCCTACTCGCACCGCGCGACTTACGTGACTGGAGCCTGGAAAACCTCGAATGGTTAGTATCTAGCAGTGACAGCACTTCAATCCCGGATCCGACAGCCAGTCTATCTGGAGAGGGCGTCACCCTAGCACAATACATCAATGATCCGTCCCTTGCGGTTCCCGATCCAGATCAAATCGATTCTCTAAGCGCAACGGATCTCACCAAAGTGCAGGCGGGCTTGATCGAACTCGAAGGTAACGAGGGTCGCTTTGCATGGTGGGTAGGCGATGAAAGCATGAAGGCAAGGATCGACACCCTCGCATCAGAGGACGGATCTGATATTCTCAGCGGTTCCGATGTGGACGCTTTCGCCCAAAAACAGGCGAACTACGTGACAACACAAGGCAACAATTTCAGCCGACTCATGCCATCCTACGCGGATTCACCCGAGAATCTGAAAAAGCTCGTCACCAAGGACAGCCTTTCGCTTCTTGCAGAAAACTCCAGCGACTCATCTTGGAAAAACTGGGGAATCCTCAACCAAGACAAATTCACCACCACCGCCCGCACCCTGCCAGTGGATGTCGTCAATGGAAGCTTGAAAAAGGATCTCACCGCCTACTTCGAAGGGACTTACAGCGGAAAAGACGGCGAACCCATGATCGATCCCCGGTTTTCCCTTACTGCAGATAGAATACCTGTATTCGACACTCTCAAGGACTGGGCAGGACTCGTCGATGACCCTACCGAACCCCAAGCAGTCATTGCACCAAATCTCACATCCTCCACGCCAAAGGCAGGCCTGTATCCTATCATCACCCAAGGCGCTGTCGGCCTGCAGCAATGTTATGAAATCCTGACCGCAGATGCAGCCACGAATAATTACACGGTGCGCGCCGTCTACATGATCCATCCGCAAATCCAGATTTGGAATCCGCACAACGTCCCTCTCGCTGCGCAAGATTACATCGTCCAAATCGGCTACCAATTCCGCTGGTGGATGCATGCAGCCGGAAGGCCTCCTGTCGCCGGTTGGAACTGGGGGCATAATACCGACAAAATTACTTGGAACGGTCCACGCCCGGAATGGCACTCATGGGAAACCTTCAATGGCTTCGACCCCCTGCCGGTGCACAAACCCGCCCCGAATGAAAATATTCAGTACCAAGCAAATAAGCGCTTCTTCACCTTCGTTATCAAGAACCAGGCGTTCGAGCCGGGCGAATCTCTCGTATTCTATGCCAAGCCACCTACCGACCCTTCCGGCCCCATCTCTGGCATCCCCTACAACCAAAACAGCGATGCTGACACGGACATACTGCAGAACTACAGCAGCGATCAGGATCTCAATCTTCTCAGCAACGAGGGCAATCTGGACGAGTTTTTCTACATCACTTGCGACACAGTCGGCACAGTTCATCCAACTTACGCAGCCAACACACCGACTCGCCTCCAGACAGAATCCAACTTCCAATCGAATACGACCGGCTCGGGAGCCTCTGGCGAAGAGGATTTGCACATGCACATGAATTTGTATTCTGCTCTAGACGACAGCCCTGAGCTTCTCCATGCCAGCAGGAAGCCCCACAGGAACACGAGAACCGGACTCTGGAGAAGGGATACCTTCCCTTTGAACAAATATCAGGACGGTGAGACCTTTGCCTCGGATACCTACGATTACAAAAGCCCCCTGATCAACTTCGGGTCATCCATGATGGGCAGCAATTTCGATATCTTCGTAGGCGGTAACAATATCAACCTGCCACCCAAAGGCGGCCAACCTCATGCGGTTCTGAGCTACTGGAACATTCGCAACCAAGAGAGTTTTTCTGTCTCCGATTCCTGGTCTGGCGGATCACTCGAAAGCAGCACTTGGCTTAATACATTCTCTTTTAGGGATGTTCCCCAATTTTTGATTACCTGGGAGGCCGTGGATAACTTTTACGGAAACCTCTCCACCGACAGATTGGGAGGATGGCACCAATCCCAAGTACAAGGCATGGGATATCCCTTGTTCGACTATCCTACGGGCGAGTATGGCCCCCTCTCCTTGGGAGCCTTCCAACACGCCGATCTCTCGTTCTATGCTTGGCAACCGACTTATGCCTTCGGAAACGCGCAAGCACCGCCACGCTTTGATCGCAGGCTTTACGAATCCGACCTTTATCCTGATCTCTACGACCTTTCCTACCTACTGAACGCCTCCACATGGGATCAATACTACCTCAGCACCATCCCTCAGTCTGGCATCACTCTGAAGGAAGGCATGCGCCTGCCGAACAGTCGACAAGTCATCACCGGCACCTCAGAAAACACGGCTCTAGATGCGGCAAAACTCGTGAATTCCGACGGCTTTGATCTCTCGGCCTCTAGCGTGACTGTCCACGGCAGCTTCAACGTCAACTCGACCTCAATATCCGCATGGCGGAGCTTCCTATCCGGCGCGCTCGGCCAACAGGTCGAAACAGTCAACACAAACGCAGATAGCAATGTTGCCACGGCCGCAGCCATGGGTCGGTTTTTCCGTCCACTCGTTGAGGAAAAGGAAGCTGCGACCAACGACCGCACCACCACACGCTTCGACGAGATCAACGGCTGGGCATCCACAAGAACCCTGAACGAAACCGAACTCGACACCCTGTCCGAGCGCATCGTCGAGGAGGTGAAACGCCGCGGCCCCTTCCTTTCTCTAGCAGATTTCGTGAACCGCCGCCTTGAGCCTGATTCGAGTGCCACTGGAGACGAAGAAGTCTATCAGCAAGTACTCGGCACGATCCAAGCAGCCATCAACAAGGCCACCTACCTAGATGGGGAAATCAACAACCATTTCCTAACAGAAACTGGCTCAAACGGAGCCAAAATGACCGTCAAACCCGCTGTTGACTGGGAGCCTCCAACCAGTGGTGGAGGCATAGATTTTCAAGTCTCAGATGAGGCAAAGGAAGCCATCTTTGGAGCACCCATCTCAGAGATCAACAGCCAAGGCGGCATGATTCACACCTACGCCCCGAACTTCCTCTCCCAAGCGGACGTGCTGACTAAGATCGGCTCCAGTATCACTGTCCGTGGCGATACCTTTGTCATTCGCTCCTACGGCGACTCACTCAACAACAGCGGCGACATCGCAGCCCGGGCATGGTGCGAGGCCGTCGTCCAGCGCATCGCTGAACCGGTGGATTGGGATGGCACGGACGACATGATGATTCAGCCACAGGCACCCGGAGAGGAAGGATTCGGCCGCCAGTTTAAGGTCGTGAGTTTCCGATGGCTCAGCCAAGATGAAGTCATGCCTTACTCACAGGACGATGCCATCACGCAATAAGACGCGTAAGGAAACCAACTAAAACCATGCAAAAAAAATCATTCGCTAGCCGGTTCACCAAAGGTCTGTCTCTACTCCTTTTCTTTACTCTAATCCCTCCCGCCATGAGCCAGGACGAAGGCGCCCCTGCTACCAAAGGCGACAACTTGGCTCTTCCGGGAATCATCGAAGGAGACACCCTCTGCCGTGTCGTCTGCACCTTCCAGACGAAGCCAGGCGAAACCTATTATCTAAAGCTGAAGGACAAGTATCAGGAAATTTTCTTAGCCGGGGAAAGTTTGTCCCAAGCAATCCCCGTGCGCGGTGCGCGCAAGTTTTCCCTCTACAGAAAAGCGGAGGATGAAGAAGAGAGCGAGACCGGGTATATGCCGATTCTCGAACAAGCCCTCGAAGGGGTCGGCTCAAACTATCTACTCATTCTCGGCCGCTCAAAGGAGGGGGTGATCCAGTCGAAGGCGATCAACCTCAACAGCTCCATCTATCCGGCCGATCACATTTACGTCATCAACCACACCTCTGCCACCCTTGGCGCCCAGATCAACACCACCCAGGCGGTCATCGATCCATTCAAGGAAATCCGTTACGGTTACAGGGATGCGGGACGTGACACCTACACCTCCGCAAAAATCGTCATGCAATACGAAGGCGAAACCAAAATCATGGCCAGCAAACGGCTGCGTCTTGTCCCTGGACGCCGGATGATTCTCATCTGCTTCCCGAGTGAAGAGCGCGTCGCGATGGATGCCACGCCACTGCGCATGGTTCTGATGCAGGACAAGCCATAAGCTTTCGCGTTATTCCAGCAATCTTGCTTGTACTTCGAGAAGGATATCCGCCGTCGCTGGATAGTAACTCCCACTTTCAGCAGGCGGCATTTCACCGTCGGAATTAGGAACCAGCTTTGTGCCTCTATACCACTCGACATCCCATATACACCGGACGATCTTTTCCTGTACTTCGGGTGTCTGCTCGCGCAGCACCATTGCGAACCAGCGATCACCCAGTTCCTCGATCATCATGTTGATCAGAGATCCGTATGCCTCGGTATCCATACCCCCGTAACCAAAGACCTTGGCCAGCGCCTCCTTTTCACCCTCTAGGGCTAGCCGCATATTCTCAAAGGCATCGGTCATCCCTGCTTCCCAGTAAGCGGCTCCCAAATCTCCACCGCCATGATAAAACCTATCTTCAAATTCCGGTGCAAAGTTTGCAAGTATGCTCGGATCTGCCGTATTTGGGATAATTGTATCCGATCGCTCTCTTCGTTTCTTCCGATTCGGCTCTAATTCAGCCCGTCCACTATCAGAACTGTCGAGACTTTCACTTTCACTTTCACTTTTTGAATCGTTGGAAAAAGGAAGTATCTCTGTGGTCAGGAGATAAATCACCAAGGATATATCAATCATCGCGAAGATCCCAATACACAGTCTTTTCCAGATTTTCACCTTTGGAAATCTAGTCATGCCTGGTGCCAATCGTCGACATCTACGTTTCCCTGTAAATATGAGTAGCGCCTTCCCACTTGTCCGGTTTCACTCCTCTCGATCATGGTTGCAGGAAAAATGATGCTTACTATCGCCTCCGGAGCGAGGCCGAAGACACTCGCCGCGGGAATCGTCCCGGTATGGGTCGGTGGGGTGCTAGCATGGAAACTCACAGGTAGTTTTGATCTCTGGCTGTGGCTCTGCACTATGCTGGGTGCACTTTGTATTCAGATCGCCACGAATTTCTTCAACGACGCAGTGGATGGAAAAAAGGGCGCCGACGGAGAAAAGCGCACCGGCCCCCGCCGCCTCACTGGATCAGGTGAGGTAGCCTTCCGCCAGGTAATGACTCTTGGAATTGTGTTTCTCGTAGGTGCGGTGTTCTTCGGTTTCTTCCTCTGGTCAGCACGTGGCTGGCCGATGATAGCGATCGGTATTCCTTCGCTGTTCCTTGCTTACGGCTACACCGGCGGGCCCTTTCCTCTGGCCTATCGGGGGTTGGGAGAACTTTTCGTCATCCTTTTCTTCGGCTTCATCGCGGTAATGGGAACCGTCTTCGTGCAAACTGGGCAATGGCTTCCAGAAGCCGCTGTGCTTGGCGGACAGGTGGGACTGCTATCTGCCGTGCTCATTTCGGTGAATAATTTCCGTGACCGTGAGGAGGATGCCAAAGTCGGCAAAAACACCTTGGCCGTACGTCTCGGCCCCAAGACCGCAGCCGCTATTATCTGGCTGGAAATCAAAGTCGCAGCACTCCTCGGCATCGCTTGGCTGGTGATGGATCATCCGCTCTTCGGCCTCGCCAGCCTGCCGGTGTTCGTCCTTGGCATGCGCATCATCTGGGGGGTCCTCACGCTTCCCGCCGATGCACGCATGAACCGCCTGCTCGCGATGGGCGCCTTGCAGCTCGTCCTCTTTGCCGGGGTGTTTCACACTGTGGCTGCGTGCTTCTAGCGGCTAAGATCTCGCTGCTTTGGGACTTCTCCTACATCGGCGCCGCTAGCTCAAAGAGTTCACAACTATTGGGAATCGTCGGCTTTTCGATGGCGGACTGGGGCGCTAGCGGCTTGAATGCCAACGCATGCCCGCCACTAAATTGCTCCCGTATTTCCTGATTGCAGGTTACACTGGTTCGATCGCCTTGGGTAAGGCTCCCATACCAAACGCAGATGACCAATGGCCCATGGCCGCAGGGCCTACCAGAACGGGAACGACTTCCACCACAAACAAAGTCCCCACCGCATGGAGTGGCAGCAACGATGTAAATATCGCATGGCGGACGGTTCTCCCGGAAGCCGGTCTCAGCGGAATCGCCGTCTGGGATGATCGTGTTTTCCTCACTACCAACAAGCCACTACCCGAAGGCACATCTCCCGAAAACGCCAAAGGGACAGACATCATCGGCTACTGCCTTGATGCCAATGACGGTAACATCTTGTGGACGGTGGACATACCAAGCGCGAAAGAGACCGCTTACTCGTCGCTTTTTACTGACAATTCCAGCGCCACTCCCGTCACCGATGGCCTACACGTCTGGTTCATCAACCACGGCGGCATGATGGCCTGCTATGACATGCAAGGCCACGAAATTTGGAAACGCCCATTCGTCGCTCGCACCCGCCATAACGCGAAGCAAAGCCAGCCGATTCTAGTCGATGGCCAACTCCTCTACGTCATGATGCGTGAGGAAAATGATCCGCTGGCAAAGCCCATGATAGCGGAGCCCGGTGACCGCAATTCTCCTGCCAAGGACTGGCCATGGACATACATTCGCGCCTTCGATGCCGCCAGCGGAAATCCCCTTTGGGTGGAACCAAGCGGCACCTCCGTGCACAACACCCCACGCCTCGGCTACATCGATGGAAAGCCCTTCGTCTTCCACGCAAGGGGCGGTGGCCATCTTCCTCCGGAAACGCCTTATGGATTCAGTATGTCCAGCGCTGGCGGCCACGATTCAGGGGAGTGCCTCTGGACTCACGATACGAAGAACCCCTTCGCCTACACCGTCTCCCAATTTGATGAAAAGCATGCCTACGGAATAGAAAATGGCACCCTCCTGAAATTCGATTCCCAAAGCGGCAAAGTGCTCAAAAAATTTCCCCTATTCGCAAAAGCCGACATCCATCTGTGGAACTCCAAAGTATCAAAATACGAAAGCCATCCCAACTCACCCTTCTCCATCGTCACCAAGAAATTCAAACCCATTCCGACGAACAACACACCCATTCTCGTCGGAGAATACTTCCTCTTCCTCACTCACGAAGGTCACTGCATCGGACGCGTGAATACAGAAAACGGGAAGGTCGAGTACCTCCAAGCGCCCGTACAAGCAGTGCGCAGCCCAGGTAAAATTGACGAATACCTCTGGGAAAGCCACATCAAGCCGAAGGCTAACAATTCACGCGGAATGCTCACCGCCAGCGATCCCCGCTCGGAAGGCGATGGCTGGGGTCATGTCACCGCCGGCGCGCCCTTTGCAGTCAACGAATATGTCTTTTTCTCCACCATGCTGGGCATGACCTATGTCGTCGATTCAACTGCTGAAGTCTTCGACGAGTCTGCCTTGGTATCCATTAACGATCTCGGCTCTTCGGGAGAAACTTGGAGCCTCAGCTCACCCACCTACGCACAGGGAAAAATCTTCCACCGTGGCCTCAAGGAAATCGTCTGTATTAAGGCGGCGGAATAGAGGTAGTGCCTTTCATAAGTCACACTCGTTTTTCGGTGGCGGACAGCGTGGTTTCGCACTTCAATCCTTACAGATGATTTGGAAATACAGGGTAGCTTACGGAACGGTAGTCGGAGAATCGATCTGGTTGGATATTACTTTCGAGTCAGAGGGCGAGTCGATGCGCCAAATCATACCCATGAAATGGGCAGACAACGGCCATTGGGAAGCAGAAGTTGAAGCAGAAGTGACGAGTGATACGCGCCTAGAATACGGTTATTCGCTACATCGCGATGAAGTGAAACTCAAGGAATGGGGAGAACCTCGTCGCCTGAAGATCAATAGTTCAACCGGAGACAAAGTCGTTTTCCTAGATGACTGGAGATCTGCTGGAAGTATCGACAGGGTCTATGAAGCGAAGGTTTTTTGTGCCGCTTCCGGTGAATGCTCATCCACCAGTGAGAAGACCCCTAACGAAGGCAACCACGAGATCAGCCTACACATGTCACGTGTTCCAGAGGGTCTGGTGCCGTGTATCATCGGTGGCCTCGATGTTTTGGGTAATTGGAGCTACCAACACGCCGTGCCTCTAACAGAAGGGGAGGGGAATATTTGGAGCCTACGCGTCGAGCTTCCCGTGGATTGGCGCACCGAATACAAGTACGGGCTCTACGATTCAGCAGAGGGACAACTAGTAAAGATCGAGAATGGCGAAAACAGAGTTCTAGATCACCGACACGGCGCCGCTTTCACTCGAGTTTCCGACGAGCAATACCGCCGAACCGATGAGCTGATGTTCAGAGGCGCGGGAGTTGCCATCCCGGTATTTTCACTACGTAGCGAGGAAGGCTGTGGGGTGGGGGAGTTTGCAGATCTCAAGCCAATGGCCGATTGGTCGGCGGCGATTGGTCTGAAAATGCTCCAGATCCTGCCGATCAATGACACCACTTCCACGCGCACCTGGACGGATAGCTACCCCTACTCCGCCATCAGTGTCTACGCACTTCACCCGATCTACCTACGGCTGGATGAGATGAGCTATCCACCAGTGGATGCAACGAAACTCGCTGAGGAAAAATCGCGCCTGAATATCTTGAAGCAGGTCGATTACGAGGCAGTGATGTCCGTAAAATGGCGAGTAACCCGTGAGGTGTTTGATGCAAACCACTACGCGATACTGCACGACGAAGCGTTCCTTGATTTCCTAAAACAGAACCGCGACTGGGTGCTAGATTACGCAATATTCTCGGTGAAGCGCGACGAGCTAGGCACAGCGGATTTTTCCAAATGGGATGAGTGGGCAAAATATGATTCTGAAAAAGTAGAAGCCCTCTCGATCAATACGGAGGTCATGTACTACGTCTGGTTACAATACGAACTCGATCGCCAGCTTGCAGATGCGGTAGCGCACCTGAGCTCAGTCGGCGTAGCGCTGAAAGGCGACCTTCCCATCGGCATCGACCGTGAGTCGGTAGACGCATGGGTCGCTCCCCACCTTTTCAAGATGGAAGCACAGACCGGAGCGCCGCCAGATGCGTTTGCGAAAAAAGGCCAGACCTGGGGCTTCCCGACCTACGACTGGGATGTCATGGCGAAGGATGGCTATGCTTGGTGGCGCTCGCGCTTCGAGAAGCTCAGCCGCTACTTCGATGCCTACCGAATAGACCACATCCTCGGCTTCTTCCGTATCTGGCAGGTACCCATCGAGCACATCGAGGGACTACTGGGAACCTTCGACCCCGCGCTTCCCGTCACGCTCGAAGAGCTAAAAGAACGCGGCATCGAGTTCGAATACGATCGTTACTGCAAGCCCTTCATTCGCGAGAATCTAGTCAAAGAAACATTCGGTAATTTTGCCGACGGCATTCGACAGGACTTCCTCATCGATTGGGGTCTTGGCTGCTATGGACTGAAAGAAAGCGTCCGCACCCAGAAAGGTGTGGAGGAGTTTTTCTCGAAGCTAAACGCCGGCGATTGGGCAAACAAAGATTGGATCAAACAGGCACTGATGGATCTCGTGGGCGAGGTATTATTCTTCGAAGTAAAAGGATCAAATGGGACGGAATTCCACCCGCGCATGTCGATGATGGACACGCAGTCATTTAAGGATTTGGACGCGGACACACGTAAAAAAATAGAAGAGCTCTACAACGATTATTTCTTTAGCAGGCAGGAAAATTTCTGGGAAGCGAAGGCCGTGGAGAAACTTCCCGCCATGCGTGCCGCGAGCGACATGCTATTGTGCGGCGAAGATCTCGGCATGGTGCCCGCATGTGTGCCCGGCGTAATGAGAGACATGGGCATGCTCTCTTTGGAAATACAGCGCTGGCCGAAAGGTGGAGACGCTGAATTTTTCCACCCAGATCATGCACCATACATGAGCGTAGTATCAACCGGCACTCACGACATGGAGACGCTGCGAAGCTGGTGGCGTGAAGACGAACAGATACGCTCGAGATTTGCTTGGGAAATGTTCGGAGACGCCTTTCCTGAGAATGATCTCAGTGGTGAAATGGCATCGCGTATTCTTGCACAACACCTCCACTCACCTGCCATGTGGGCAGTATTTCCCTTCCAGGATCTGATGGCCATCGACGAGCGCCTCCGTGACAAAGACATCGAGGGCGAGCGCATCAATGTACCTGCGATCATTCCTTTCTACTGGAGATGGCGTATGAAACCGACCATCGGAGAGCTCTCTGCAGCGAATAAGTTCAACTCGTCCTTATCCGAACTCGTCTCCGACTCCGGGAGGTGATGTATGGAGCGCGGCTCGGTGTTCCCCACATCCTTAAAGCAACTCAAGAAACTGCGGCAAAATCTTGATGAAAAGTGAGTTCTTTCCACCGCGAGCAAGTTGTTCTGCAACGAGATCGCAAGAAGCTTCGGGATCAGCTGGAGACAGTGAGCTAACGTGGTAACTTCCAGACTCAACCTCCCGCAACAAGTGCGCCGAATCCTTTTCCCTACTGACACGAACAGCGGTGTCACCTTTGGAAATCTCCACAAGGCTAATTGGAGCAGAGTCATCCAGAGACACAATTTCAGCAATAATCTTGGTTCCGTTCCGAGATTCAAAAAGCATTTTACCAACACCTTTCCATTCCGCATGAACAACAAGCCATGAGAGAATTTGAAGAGCGGTGTTGCGATCCGATGGGTTGTGAACGATTTTTACTTTTTCGATTCCACCCAACATGGACTGAGCGACGCTGTCATCGAAGAGACCGGCAATGCTCGACCGGAAATGCCAACAGCGTGTCCAAGCAAGATCCTGCACGATAAACTTTGAATCGTCTTCCACCACATCGACAATGCGCGCAAAGGATTCCTTCGGGTTTTGCCAACTCGAGCTATCCACGATCAGGCGATCCATTACACTCGAGAGGCGCTCGGTGAAAATGTCCGAAAGCTCTCCCTGCCACCAGAAAACGAGCGGAAGGTCAGAGTTGAGATGAGAGAAAACCGTATTCCGGAAGCGACCCGTGACACGACCTGTGAGGTAAAAAGAGATCTGCTCGCAGCAGACAGATTTTTTCCCGTGTGAAAGATGGCAATGAGCCGTGATCCACGCACGGATGGCCGGATCGGCTTTGCTGCAAATCTCAACAAGTATCGCACGACATGCGTTCTCTCGGGTGAGACCATTGATGATGCGGGAGTTCTCCAGCAGTCCGCCTTCTTTCTCTGTGAAAACCACCAAGTTCATCAGCGAAGCGTTCGTGCTCGCGTCATCTTGCTCCCAAAGTTTCTTCAGTTCCCCATCGATCTGGGAAACCTCTACCTCCATGCCTAGCTCTGCGTATTTGTCCATCGCTTGGTATTGGTTCAAAGTCTGCGCCAGTCGAAACCGTCCGCCTTGATCATTTCATCGGCCTCCTTCGGCCCCCATGAACCGGCGACGAATTCTGCCATCGGCGGTTTGTCATCTGACTCGTGCCAGGCACGCTCGATGTGATCGATAAATCGCCAGGCTTCTTCCACTTCGTCGCGGCGGGCGAAAAGTGTCGCATCGCCGGCCATGGCATCGAGGATGAGGCGCTCATAGGCCTCTGGGCTGCCTTTTCCGAAGCTAGTGGAGTAGTGGAAATCCATTTTTACCGGCTCAAGGCGCAGGCTGGTTCCCGGGATTTTCGAAACCATGCGGAGGGAAATTCCTTCGTCTGGCTGGATGCGGATGACGAGGACGTTGCCTCCGGGGACACCACCGGGAAGGGCGCTGAAGAGCACGGAAGGAGCGTCTTTGAAATGCACGGAAATCTCGGTGGATTTCTTTGGCAGGCGTTTGCCCATGCGGATGTAGAAAGGAACTCCACTCCAACGCCAGGTATCGATCATCAATCGAACGGCGACGTATGCCTCTGTCTCGGAAGTTGGAGAGACGCGGTCTTCCTCGCGGTAGCCGGGAACGGGTGTGCCATCCACGTGACCTGCGGTGTATTGGGCGCGAACGACGTTGTCGGCGACCTTTTGCGGCGTGTCCCACTGCCTTAGCGAGCGGATGACCTTGACCTTTTCATCACGAACTCCGTCTGCCGAGAGATCGGTCGGCGGCTCCATGGCAACGAGGCTTAGAAGCTGGAGAAGGTGGTTCTGCACCATGTCACGCAACGCACCGGATTTTTCATAATAACCCCCACGGCCACCCTCCATACCGAGGTTTTCGGAACAGGTAATCTGGATGTGGCTGATGTTGCTGCTATTCCAAAGTGGCTCGAAAATGGCGTTGGCGAAACGCAGCACCATCAAGTTCTGCGCGGTTTCTTTACCGAGGTAGTGGTCGATACGGTAAGTATCTTTTTCCTCGAAGGTCTCGTTGACCACTTGGTTGAGGTGTTTCGCGGTGGCGAGATCGGTTCCAAAAGGCTTCTCCACGATCACGCGTGCCCAGCAATCATCTTTCGCCTGATTGAGACCGGCCTGTTTGAGGTGAAGTAAGATGTCATCGAAAAATTCCGGAGCGGACGCGATGTAGAAAAGCCGGTTTCCAGCACCACCGCGCTCGGCATCGATTTCATCCAGGCGTTTTGCGAGTGAAGCGTAGCCCTCGTCATCGGTGAACTCGGATTTGTGATAACTCACACTCTGGATGAAATTTCCCCAGATTTCCTCGTCCTGACCGCTGCGCGAAACCTTCTTGTTCAGCTCTTCAAGCCCAGCACGAAACTCCTCGTCGGATTTATCGCGGCGGGCGAAGCCGATGATGTTCACCCCAGTCGGTAGCTCGCCATCAACGGCAAGGTTGTAAAGCGCTGGGATGAGCTTGCGGTGGGTGAGATCACCCGTCGCTCCGAAAATAACGACGGTGCAAGGCTCGGGGCGGTTTCTGGAGACAAAATCTTCGCGGAAAGGATTATTCATAACGCTGAGCGCAGTTCATAGCAAAGCCCGCGCCGCAGGAAGGCAAAATATGCCGTGAGACCGGAATGATGCTCATGAGCACCATGCACAAATTGTAAGACTTTGAGTGAAAGAAGTTACCAAGGCAGTGGGAACGCGCGGTTGAAAGCGAAGACCTTGTCGCGGATGGCGTGGAGTTTTTCCTCGTTCTTATGATCGGCGAGGGCTTCGGCAATGAAGTCGGCGACTTGCTCGACGTCCTTTTCCTTCATTCCACGTGTAGTGACGGCTGGTGTGCCGATGCGGATGCCGGAAGGCTTCATTGGGCTGCCAGTGTCGAAGGGAATGCCGTTTTTGTTGACGGTGATACCTGCTTCATCGAGAGCGAGGGAGGCTTGGGAGCCGTTGAGACCTTTCGGACGGAGATCGACGAGCAGGAGGTGATTGTCGGTGCCATCGGAACAGATGCGGAAGCCGTGGTGGGTGAGGCGGGCGGCGATGGCTTGGGCGTTTTTGACGACCTGCTCCTGGTATTCCTTGAAACCGGGTTTGAGAGCTTCGCCAAAGCAGACAGCTTTCGCGGCGATGACGTGCATGAGCGGCCCGCCCTGGATGCCGGGGAAGACTTGGGAGTCGATTTTCTTCGCGAACTCAGCTTTGCAGAGGATGATGCCACCACGTGGACCGCGGAGGGATTTGTGGGTGGTGGAGGTAACGAAATCCGCGTGTGGAACGGGATTTGGATGGACTCCAGCAGCGACGAGGCCGGCGATGTGTGCCATATCGACGAATAAGTAAGCTCCAATTTCCTTGGCGAGCTTGCCCATGCGCTCGAAGTCGATGACGCGGGGATAGGCGGATGCGCCGACAGTGATGAGTGCTGGCTTCAGCTCGCGGGCGGTTTTTTCCAGCTCTGCGTAGTCGATGCGCTCGTCTTCGGCGGAGACGCCGTAATGGGTGACATCGTAGAATCGGCCGGAGAAGTTCGCTTTGTGGCCGTGGGTGAGGTGACCGCCGTGGGCGAGATCCATGGTGAAGATCTTGTCGCCGGGCTTGAGGACGGAGAAATAGACGGCGGTGTTTGCCTGAGAGCCGGAGTGCGGCTGTACATTTGCGTGGTCTGCTCCGAAAAGCTCTTTAGCGCGCTCGATGGCGAGTTTTTCAACGACATCGACGTATTCGCAGCCGCCGTACCAACGTCTTCCGGGGTAGCCCTCGGCGTATTTGTTGGTGAGAAGGGAGCCTTGCGCTTCCATGACGGCAGGGGAGGCGAAGTTTTCCGAGGCGATGAGCTCGATGTGGTTCCGCTGGCGGTGTTCTTCACCGACGATGGCTTCGTAAACTTCCGGATCGGAAACCGCGATGTGGCTGCCGGAGGATTTGCAGACGCGACCCTCATGACGGCCACCCTCGAACTCTGTTGTAATGAAGGCGCTGACCATTTCCTTGGCGGTCTCGACATCTGTGGCTTTTCCACTGAGGCAGAGGACGTTGGAATCGTTGTGCTTACGGGTAGTGATGGTTTCCTCAAGGTCACGGACGTTGGCAGCTCGGACGTGAGTGTGGCGGTTGGCGGCGATACACATGCCAACTCCTGAAGTGCAGGCAAGGATGCCGAAATCGAAGGTGTTGTCGGCGACGTTGCGTGCGACGGCGTTGGCAAAATCGGGATAATCGACGGAATCCGGGGTGTTGGTGCCGAAATCCTCGACTTCATAGCCAGCCTCAGTGAGGTGGGCTACGATTGCGTTTTTCATTTCAAAAGCGCCATGATCGGCGCCGACAGCGATGCGGAGTGGGGATTGGCTCATAGTGCGGGGACGTGCCGGGATTGAACGCTGGCATATGCGCCTTGGAAACCGGAAACTTCGAGAAAATGCGGGTAAATGATCCAAGTGTTACGAAATACGGGATTCCGGTGTTTGAGAATTGTGCTTTCTACCTCCCGGTAATCTTGATTAGAAACAATCGCACAAACTCAACCACCTAAAAAACCAGCATGACCATCGTATCCTTCATCCTGTTCACCCTACTGGCAGCAGGACTCACCATGTATATCACCCGCAAGGACGAGAAATCGACCTCGGATGGCTTCTTCCTGGGCGGCCGTAGCCTGACATTCCCTATCATCGCAGGCTCCCTACTACTGACGAATCTCTCCACCGAGCAGATGGTCGGACTGAATGGATCCGCCTATAAAAATGGCTTAAGTGTCATGGCATGGGAGGTGATCGCCGTTGTCGCCCTGGTGTTGATGGCGATGTTCTTCCTGCCCCGCTTCTTGAAAGCTGGTATTACGACCGTCCCTCAGTTCTTGGAAAACCGCTTCGACAAGCGCACGCAAACCCTTGCGAACTCGGTCTTCCTTGCCGCTTACGCTTTGTTGCTCATTCCGATCGTGCTCTACACCGGTGCTCTTGGCCTGATCAACATCATGGATCTCGAGAATCTCACCGGCATCAAGAATGACACGGTTCTTCTCCACATCATCTGCGCCGTCATCGGTATCGCGGGTCTGCTCTATGCTCGTTTTGGTGGCCTGCGGACACTTGCTGTTCTTGATACCATCAATGGTATCGGCCTTTTGGTCGGCGGTTTCTTAATCGCATATTTCGCCCTCCACGTCCTCGGTGGCGACGGTGGTGTTGCTGCTGGTTGGGAAACTCTAAATACAGATCATGCCGATCGTATGGACTCCACCGGCGAAAAAGGCTCGGACGTGCCTTTCGCGACCATCTTCACAGGAGTTGCTCTTCTGAACCTCTTCTACTGGTGCACGAACCAGCAAATCATTCAGCGCACCTTCGGTGCTAGTAGCCTTGCCGAAGGTCAGAAAGGTGTGTTGCTCACGGGCGCACTGAAACTTCTTGGCCCTGTCTATCTCGTTCTACCCGGCCTCATCGCCTATCATCTCTACTTCGGTAAAGACGTCGGAAACGACGAGGCTTACGGTAAACTGGTTGCAGATGTGCTTCCAAGCCACCTCACCGGCTTCTTCGCCGCAGTCATGGTCGGTGCTATCTTGAGCTCCTTCAATGCAGCTCTCAACTCGACTTCCGCGTTGTTCTCGATCGGCCTCTACAAGCACATGATCAACCCTGAGGCCTCCGATAAGCAAACCGTGAAAACCGCGAAGCTCTTCGTCACCGTCATTGCCATTGTCGCCATGCTTGGAGCGCCACTTCTCGCGAAAACACCAAGTATCTTCAGTTATCTGCAGACGATGAACGGTATCTACTTCATCCCTATTTTCTCCATCGTAGTGATGGGAATGCTCAATCGCCGTGTCCCATCATGGTCGGCGTTTGTCAGCATGATCATCGGCCTCGTCCTACTGATCGGCGCCTTGATTGTGTATCCGATTGCTGCACCTCAGATCGATGCCGGAGGCGGAGAAATGGTTTCCCAGAGCTTTGAGAACTTCACCGGCTTCAGCAATTTCCACCTCATGGGAATCGTCTTCGCGCTTCTCGTTGGTATCATGTTTGTCGCCAGTATTGTTTCACCTCGCGCTGAAGCTTGGGTTCTCGAGACGAGGACTCCGATCGACATGACCCCATGGAAACATGCGAAATGGGCTGGCCTCGTTCTCATCATCGCGGTGATCGCGATTTACGCCGGCTTCGCGAAATAAGAAATAATGCTCTCACCCAACCCATCCATCGAATCTCTGGCGAAAACCGCTGGGGAGAAATTCCGCGAACGCTTCGGCAAAGAAGCTACCCTTCTTGCCGCAGCCCCAGGGCGGGTGAACCTCATTGGTGAGCATATCGACTATTGCGATGGCTTTGTCCTGCCCTTCGCCATCGCGCGAACGGTGATTATCGCCGCTGCGCCAAACGGCACGGACGAAGTACACGCCGCGACGGATTTCACCGACGAGATCGCCACTTTCTCCGCCCTGCCGACACAGGCGATAGGTTCGCCCAAGTGGTCGAACTACCTCCGTGGTGTCATCCACGGCTTCCACCTGCGTGAAATGCAGGTGCCGGGATTCGATGCTTTTATCATCTCCAGCCTACCCGGCGGCGCAGGCCTCTCCTCCTCCGCTGCGCTCGAGTGCGCCGTCGCTACCCTGATCGAAGGTCTCACTGGCACGGAAATCGGCACTAAGGAAAAGGCTCTGCTCGCCCAAAAAGCAGAGCATGATTTTGCCAACGTACCATGCGGAATCATGGATCAATACGCCTCGGCCTTTGGTGAAGACGGCCAGCTCGTCCTGATCGACTGCCGCTCCGGCGAGCCGGAAATGGTGCCCTTCGACCGCGATGATCTTACCATCCTAATCTCGAACACCAAGGTCTCCCACGAACTCTCCGACGGCGGCTACGCCTCCCGTAGGAAAAACACCGAAGACGGCCTCGCCGCTATCGGCAAGCCAAGCTGGCGCGATGTTTCCCAAGAGGATGTCGATGCGGCGAAATCCAAGATGGATGAAGTAACCTTCCGCCGTTCACGCCATGTGGTTGGTGAAATTGCGCGCACCATCGGAGCTGTGGAGTGCCTCAGAAAAGGCGATTTCTCCGAAGTGGGCCGACTGATGTATGAAAGCCACGACTCACTCCGCGATGATTTCGAAGTCTCCTGCCCAGAGCTCGATCATCTGGTGAAAACGGCTTCGGAACTTGGCCGCGATGGCGGAGTCATCGGTGCCAGAATGACTGGCGGCGGCTTCGGCGGCTCCACCGTGACACTTTGCGAGGCAGGAAAAGCAGCGGATATCGCTGCGGCATTGGTGAAATCCTACGAGGCAGAATTCGGTTTCGCTCCGGAAATTTTCGCCAGCAGGCCATCCGCCGGCGCACGGCTGCTTTAAGTTGCCTCTTCGGCACCTTTAAATATCATCGCGTAGTATTAGATAACTGAACAGATCGGAGAAATCCGGGTGTTTATTATAATTCACCGTATGATGTTTTCCCGCCTTTTCCCACTATTCGCCCTGCTGAGTTCTACCATCGCTTCGGCTGCACCTGCAGACACAACAAAGCCGAACGTCATTCTTATCTACGCAGATGATCTCGGAATCGGCCTACTAGGCTGCTATGGGCAAAAAGTCATCGAGACCCCGAACATCGACAAGCTTGCGGCGGAGGGCACACGTTTCACCAATCACTATGGCGGCGTCTATTGCGCCCCCGCGAGGTGGAGCCTGCTCACCGGCATGCACGATGCGAGAAAAGGCGGCTGGTCGATGACTGGATCCGGTCTGGCAATCCAGAGGGATGCCGGGAAAATCACCGAGGAAGAGTACCAGAAGAAATTCGCCGAGCTTAAACGCAAGGCTCTGAAAGTCCCTGACAATGAGGTTTTCCTCGCGCAGGTCGCGAAGGAAGCAGGATACGCGACCGCGCAGTTTGGTAAGATCGACAATGGTTTCACTACCTGGAAAGAGCGTGTCGATCGCTACGGCTGGGACTTCCACGAGGGCTTCTACGACCACACTCGCGCCCACGGCTTTTACCCAGCGTATATGTGGAGAAACGGGGAGAAATTCGAGCTGCCCGGTAATACCAATCCCTATTGCGGGAAAATGAGTGAGAAAGGCGACGAACCCGTCGGCGCAGGCGGCGAGACCTACTCGCAAAATGTCTTTATCGAAGGCATCCTCGGTTACATCCGCTCTCACAAAGATCAGCGGTTTTTCCTCTACCACCCGACACAGCTTCCCCACGGCCCGGTCGCGATACCTGAGCTGCATCCTGATTACGCGGATCGCAAGGGCTGGTCTCTGGCAGAAAAGAAATACGCTTCGATGGTTCGCATGCTTGATGACCATGTCGGCATGATCATGGCAGAACTCAAGGAGCTCGGCCTCGATGACAAGACGGCCGTGTTTTTCACTTCAGACAACGGCCACGAACTCTACTACGGCCCCAAGTGGAGTTATGGAGCCCAGAAAAAGGCCGACGGAGGGAAGGCGGATTTCGAAGGGAGGAAATGGCGTACCTCCGAGGACGGCGACATCTTCGATGGTGCGGGCGGACGTGCGGGCATCAAACGCAGTGGATTCCAAGGCGGCATGCAGGCCCCTCTCATCGCGAGATGGCCGGGACATTTCAAGGCCGGCGGCACCAGTAACCGCCTGACCACAAACTACGATTTCATGGCCACTTTCGCAGAGATGACTGGTGCGACTTTGCCGGATGGCAAGGACAGCCTGTCATACTTCCCATCCCTGCTCGGCAAAGACCAGACGGAGACCCACGAATACGTCGTGGTAAACAACCAATTCAACAAGGCAGGACGATCAGCGATCATCGCTAGGGACGGCTTCAAGCTTGTAGAAATCGACCGCAAAAACGACATCTTCCAGCTCTACGACACCAAAACCGACAACGAGGAACGCAACAACCTCGCCTCGAAATTTCCTGAGCGCCTTTCCGAGTTGAAGGCGATCTTTAAGGAGCAGATGAATTCGGATCGTCCGGATCTGTAAGCAACATTTCCTATAAACCCATGAAACTGAGATTCCCCGGCACCATCGCGTGCCTTTTGGGGCTGGCATCCGCGCTGGCCGACGATACAAAACCAAACGACCGCGTATTGTGGTATTCCGCACCCGCCACCGATTGGGAAACCGAAGCGCTTCCACTAGGCAACGGCCGCCTCGGCTGCATGGTTTTCGGAGGTGTTAGTGAAGAACGTATTCAGTTCAACGAAGACAGCCTCTGGCTCGGCGATGAAAAAGATACCGGTGCTTACCAAGCTTTCGGTGACATATTCATCCGCTTCGGAGATGGCGACTCTAGCACTACCGTGACCAATCCGAGTAATCACGCTACCAGTGACACTCAAGACGTGACCAAAACTACCGACGGCAATCCTGCAACGAAGTGGTGCATGGAACACGGCGGCAAACCCGTGATCTGGGAGATTTCCGACGGCACCTTAAGCAAGAGGCTCCTCACGTCCTATACCTTCACGAGCGCGAACGACGTTCCCAAACGCGATCCGATGCAATGGGAGTTATTCGGCTCCGAAGATGGAACTCGCTGGGAAAAAATCGATGAGAGAAAGGAAGCGTCACCTTTCGCGAAGCGCGGACAGAAAAAAACCTTCACGATTCCCGCCGAGCGAGGGCAACATTCTTATGATCATTACCGTTTTGTTTTCCAACCGACGGACAAGACCCACTTCCAGATTGCCGATATCCAACTAGGAGATGATACGCAAAAAACTCCCGCGAACTATCGCCGGGAACTGGACATTGAAAACTCCGTGCATCGCGTAGAATACGCAAGCGAAGGCACAGTCTTCACACGCGAAGCATTCGCAAGCCGCCCGGCGGAGGCCTTGGTATTCCGTTTCACAGCCAACAAACCCGGCGCCTACACCGGCAACATTGAACTCACTGACATGCATGGGGCAGAAATCACCAGCGAAGGCGACACCATTACCTCTACCGGTTCACTGGAAGGCGTGAAACTGAAGATGGGGAAAAACGAGACGAGCTTCAACCGCTTCCTCGAATACGAAGCACAGGTCAAAGTGCAGCATGAAGGAGGAAGCATTATCGCGACAGAAGGCGGGATCACTTTCGATGGCTGCGATAGTATCACGGTCATGCTGGTAGCGGATACTAACTACGATAACCGCCGTAGCAAGGACTGGAAAAAAGAACACCCACACCAGCAACTAACCGAGCAGCTATCTTCCGCATCTTCAAAAACTTACGATCAGCTCATGGAGGAGCATTTGACTGACTACCGCTCGCTCTACGGCACTCTCGAAATTGATCTCGGCACAAGTCCCGAGGCAACCCTCAACCAACCCACCAACGAACGCCTAGACTCCTATCGCGGGCAGAAACTAGAAATTTCTAGGAAAACGAACATGGGAGCGAAAGCCACCAATCCCAAGGGAGGAAAGCCTGACCCCGATCTTGAAGAGTTGCTTTACCAGTACGCGCGTTACCTGATGATCAGTTGCTCACGTCCCGGCGCTCTCCCGGCAAACCTCCAGGGTCTCTGGAACCAGAGTAACAGCCCACCATGGCGCAGTGATTATCACTCGGATGTGAACATCCAGATGAACTACTGGTTTGTCGATGCGGCGAACCTGTCTGAATGCTTCCTTCCACTATCCGAGTGGGTGAACTCCATACGCGAAGTTCGCAAGGAAGCCACGAACAAGCAATTCGGTGCACGTGGCTGGCTGACACGTGCGGAAAACGGAATTTTCGGCGGCTCAACCTACAAGTGGTCGAAGGGAGATTCCTCATGGATCGCGCAGAACCTCTGGGATCATTACGCATACACCCTAGACGAAGAATACCTGAGCACGCGTGTTTACCCAGTGATGAAGGAACTCTGTGAATTCTGGGAAGATCACCTAAAAGAACTTCCGGATGGCACACTCGTTTCGCCTGATGGTTGGTCACCCGAGCATGGCCCCATCGAAGACGGCGTCTCCTTCGACCAACAGCTCATCTGGGATCTTTTCACAAACTTCATCGAAGCCTCCGAGATCCTCGGTGAGGACGAGGCGTATCGTGAAAAAATCGCTGGCATGAAATCAAAACTGTTGAAGCCGCAAATCGGAAAATGGGGACAGCTCCAAGAATGGATGGTCGATCGAGATGATCCGAAGAATGCTCACCGCCATGTCTCCCAACTCGTCGGCCTCCATCCCGGGCGACAAATTTCACCACTCACCACCCCAGAGCTAGCGGAAGCCGCAAAGGTAACACTCAACGGACGCGGCGATGGCGGAACCGGCTGGAGCAAAGCATGGAAGATCAGCTTCTGGGCGCGCCTGCACGACGGTAACCGCTCCTATAAGCTGTTGCGCGAACAGATCTTCGCAAACATCTACGACAACCTCTTCGACACTCACCCCCCTTTTCAAATCGACGGAAACTTCGGCTATGCGGCGGGTATTTGTGAGATGCTGGTTCAGTCCCACATGGGTGGCATTCAGTTCTTACCTGCCTTGCCAGATGTTTGGCCGGACGGCGAAATCAAAGGCATCCGTGCACGCGGTGGTTTCGAGATCGATCTGACCTGGAAAGACGGAGAAATGGCTTCTGCCGGAATAACTTCCTCCAAAGGCGGCGAGTGCCGCATCTACTCAGCTGAGCCACTCACAATCACCTGTGAAGGAGAAGACGTGATCACTGCTAACGTTGGCGAAGGCGGAGGAGTTATCCTATTCCGCACAGAGCCAGCAAAAACCTACGGCGTATCCCGTAGGTAAACCAGTTACCGATCAGGGGTTATTTTTTTTCGCGAGGCTTTTCACCACCTGCTCAGGAATATTGGCGGAATTCGCATTGATCCAAGCAATGGCATTCACTTCATCACGCCCGATCCAGGCATCAAGGGTGCGCTCATACATTCTCCGCTGATCTCCCCCGTCACTCATGCGGGAGATTTGGGTAACTGCGAGTTGTGGATCTTGGTCGAATGAGCCCCAGATAAATTGCTGCACAACACGATTGCTGACTGCATCGGGATACTTATCCATCATTGCAACTGCTGCAGAAGGATCTTCGCGCGTTTGCACCTGAACCATTGCAATGAGTCCGCGTGATCTCGCGTTCTCGTTGTCTGCCGGAAGTTGCTCGAATGCGGCGATGGTTGCATTCATATCGACCTTCGCAAGTTCTTCAAAAGCTTCGTCGACGCTGCGGCTCGAACGTTCACCGAGATTGTCCATGAGCCATGCAACTGTGCCTGCAGGGTCATCTTTCGCCATCGGGGAATCCGCGAGGCGTGCAATCGCTCCGTCTCTGAGTGACTCATCCGAAATCGTGGCTACCCAATCCTTCGCTGAATCCGAGCCCAAAGAAAGGAGGTGGGGAAGCATTGCATTCAGCGCGTCGCCTCGCTCGCGGCTGTAAGGAAGCTCAGCAAGAAGCTCCGTAGCACGTGGTAGATCTGTTTCGGAAAGGCCGCGGATGATACCAATCATGTATGGATTCGCATCTTCATCGTCGTGGTTTGCATTCGCCCATGCGATTGCCGCTTCAGGGTCACGAGTTGCCCATGCACTGAGAACTGTGTTTGTAGCCATACCCCCTCGGGTGTTTTCTGAGGTGTATGCGAGAGCAGCTGTCGGATCTACCTGAGCCCATGCAGTGAGAAGCATCGCGTATTCACCACGGCGAGAGTCACCTACTCCAAGATTACGAAAATAATCGACAGCATTCTCAAAATCACCAGGTGCGAGGGAATCGATCCATTTAAGCATGGCTCGGCTACGATCGAGGGCATTCTCACTGCGAACAATTTGTTCCATATCGAGGAGACGTGCTTCGAGGGTAGAATTGCCGCTGTCAGCTCCTGTCCGTATCGGACGACCTGCGGAATCGCGTCTGCCATTGGCTTCTCCGGAAGCAGAACGAGTTTCGGAAGCTTGGCGGGCACGATCTAGGAGCGCATCTGTCTCACTGTCACCACTGCCAGCGGTGCTGCTGGTCACTTTTCCGATGACAAATCCACCGAGACCTACTGCAAAGCAGGCGGCGGTTACGCTAGTAGCATTCCATTTCATGATAATTGAGGGTAGTTGGGTTATTAAAGTCGGCAACGAACAATTTTGTCTGTCATCTTGCATTTCACCCTATGGGTGCAAGTGTTGGTGTATGAAAATCGTGTTCCCAGTGATTACGCTATTTGCGCTCATTTCCTGTCAGATCGAAGGAAAAGTTTCAAAAAAGACCGAATACGAGAAAATCTTGAGTCCCTCTGATAATACTAAAGAAAAGGATTTCGACCCAAAATCACTGGTCGGAATGTCTCTGGAAAAAGCCCAGAAAGCCTGTGATGACAGAAATTTACCCCATCGTGTGGTCGAAATCGACGGACAACCGCAGATCGTGACGCGAGATTTCCGCCCAGAACGGCTCAATTTCGCCGTGAAAGAGGGTAAAGTCACTTCAGTGACGATGGGCTAATCTTTCTGGAGCTTCGGGATCGAGGCGAGCAGGCGCTTAGTATAGTCATCCTTCGGACGGTTGAAAACCTCATCCGCACTTCCAACTTCGACAATTTTTCCCTTATACATCACCGCAATCCTATCAGCGATGTAGTGGACGACCCCTAGATCGTGGGAGATGAAAATCATGGTAAGCTCGAGATCACGCTGGAGGTCTTTGAGGAGATTGAGGATTTGCGACTGGATCGAGACATCGAGCGCCGAAACCGGCTCATCAGCGATGATCAACTTTGGCTCCGGGGCGAGAGCGCGAGCGATGGCGATGCGCTGGCGTTGGCCTCCGGAGAATTCATGCGGGTAGCGCTTCATCTGAGAAGCATCGAGACCGACGGTCGCCATGAGGTCGGCGACTTTCTTTTCCAGCGTCACTCCTTGCATTCCCTTGTGGCGCTGGCGTATGGCCTCCGCGATGGTCGAAAACACCGTCATCCGTGGGTTCAGCGAGGCGTATGGATCTTGGAAAACCATTTGAAAATCGAGGCGACGTTTCCTGACTTCCTTCGCGCTCAGGGCGGAAACATTTTCACCATCGAGAATGACCGCACCAGAAGTCGGCGGAATGAGCTGCATGAGGGTTCGCGACAAGGTCGACTTCCCACAGCCCGATTCACCAACAAGACCGAGGATTTCGCCCTTCTGGATCTCTAGGCTAACACCGTCGACAGCTTTCACGGTCTCGGTGTGCGAGCTCAGCATGCCTCCCGCTTTTTTCACGAAATGCTTTTGCAACTCACGGATTTCCAAATAGGCCACGGCGAGATTGAAGCACCGGAGGGAAGGCATCGCAATACACAAGAGAAGGAAGGCTTCCTTCCGGCTTGGGGAAATGCTTTGTTAGGGGTGCTATCTATGCAAACCGTCGCCAAATTCCACAAAACCGAGGACGCTTACCTCTTCCGGGCTTTTTTGGAATCGGAAGGCATCCCGGCACATGTATTCGATGAAAACATTTCCCAACTCTTCTGGCATTACACCATCGCAGTCGGCGGGGTGCGGGTGGCTGTGGCAGATGAGGATGCTGAACAGGCCGCCGTAATATACAAAGACTACGAGCAGACGCTAACCGCGAAGCCTGCAGCAGTGGGCGACGTGAGATATTGGCCGATCGTCCTGCTTTTGACATTTTTGATGAGTGCACCGTTCATGATATTTGGAAGAAAACCGCCATTATCTGAAGATAGAAAGCCGTGACACCTACCTCATACCGTGCGAGATATTTCCGGCATGAACCTAAGCAAAAACGAAACGGCGGCGCTGGTGCTGCGAGTGCTTTTGGGCGCGTGGTTCGTTTACGCAGGAGGAATTAAGATATTCGCCAGCGGGCTGGATCAGTTTGCCGCGGATCTGGGGAATTACCGGATGATGAGTGAAGAAATGGCGCTGGTAGCAGGCTATTTCGTGCCGTGGTTCGAGGTGGTGGCTGGTGTTTGCTTCATGCTCGGCACTCTGAAAAAAGGAGCATGGCTGGCGATGCTCGGGCTGGTCGTTGCATTCTCATTATCAGTGGGTTCCGCATGGTGGAGGGGTCTCGACATCAGCTGCGGCTGTCTTGGCGGCACGGAAAAAATTTCCTACTGGGGCAAAGCGGCTGAATTCGCCCTTTATTTCGCGACTCTAGCCTACATCGCATGGGTGGAATGGCGAAAGACTCCCATTTCCCAAAACAGTGGAGAACCGCTGACCGATTGATGGTTTCCTTTGCGGATTTCGTGATTTTGGGGAAGGCTCCTGCATGCGTTTTAGCGAAAAACTACAGAATCGGGTAAAAGCTAGCGGATCGCGCCTATGTGTCGGTCTCGATCCTAGGCCCGGCGAACACGGTGCCAATTATGCGAAAGATTTCCTCCTTCGCGTAGTCGAGGAAACATCCCCATGGGCGGCCGCCTTCAAGCCAAACATGGCTTACTTCGAGGCAATGGGAATCGAAGGCATACGCGTCCTTGAAGAAATCCTTGCTTCTGTTCCCGAGGAAATTCCTGTCATCCTCGATGCGAAACGCAGCGACATCGGCGAGACTCAGAAATACTACGCCCAAGGATATTTCAACGGCTGGAACGTCGATGCGGTCACGCTCAACCCTTTCCTCGGTTACGATTCCATAGAGCCATTCCTCGATTACGAAGGTAAGGCAGTTTACCTGCTCGCCGTCACTTCGAATGCCGGAACTGCAGACTTCCAACAACAGGTGCTAGCCGATGGCCGCAAAGTGTTCGAACTCGTCACCGCCCTAGGCGAGCGTGCTAAATCCGAAGACCGCGCCACGGATGTCGGCTACGTCGTAGGACTTACTAATGCAGAAGCCGTTTTGCCAAAAATACCAGATGCACCTCTCCTCATTCCTGGCCTTGGCGCGCAAGGAGGTGACCTTTCTGCCCTCGCAGCCGCACAACGCACCGCACCAGATGTGATCAATGTCTCGCGCGGTATCCTCTACGCACAGGACGAAATGGGCTTCCGTGCACGAGCAGAGCATTGGGCACGGAAGATCGCTGCGGGCATCGGCAGTGTCTGAATTTTCCGGGATGAGTGAGAACCCAGGAAACCAATACTCCGGACTAGCCCCACAAAAGGGCTGGCCCGGAAGAAACGCGAAATTCCTGCGACATCATATCGTCCCCGGCATGTTCCGGCGCATGGGTGGAACCATGCTCGAACCCGTTCTCGATCCACCTGAGGACGGAAAAGTCCGTATCACCTGGATCGGGCACGCTTCGTTTTTCCTCCAGTTCGCCGGCAACTCCGTTGTGGTCGATCCAAATTGGGCGAAATGGCATGGCCCCGTGAAACGCCAACGCCAACCAGGGCTTCGTTTGGAAGGCGTTCCGGAAGTCGATCTCGTACTCGTTTCACATGCTCATTTCGATCACCTCCACAAGCCCAGCCTGAAAATTCTCCAATCCAGCGACGGCATCGTCGTCCCGATGGGCAGCGCTTCACTTGTAAAAAAACTCGGTTTTCCCGCCGTCCATGAAGTGAAGATTTGGGATGAGCTCAACATCAATGGCATGCACATCATTCACACGCCCTGTCACCACTGGGGCGCACGCTATGTGCACGACACTCATCGGGATTACGGCGGCTACATTGTGAATGCCGATGGTAAGAGTGTCTTCCACTGTGGAGATAGTACTTATTTCGATGGCTTCAACGAGATTGGGAAACGCCACGACATCGATATCGCTCTCATGCCGATCGGCGCCTACGAATCACCTAGCGGTCGCGATGTCCATATGAACCCAGAGCAAGCTGTTCGCGCCTTCATGGATCTGGAGGCGAAAGTTCTCATCCCCATGCACTACGGCACTTTTCCTCTCGGAAATGAAGCACTCCAAGAACCCGTCGAACGCCTCCTCACGGAAGCCGATCGACTCGGCATCAGCGAGAAAATCCTTATACCCGAAGAGGGTGTAGGAATCGAGTGGTAGCGTTCGATCGAAAGCTGGACTGATTCGGTGATCTACCGATGATGCGGAAAGATGAGTTTCTCCAAAATTTCCGCAACGCTCACGATAGGTTTTCCTTTCTGGCTAATCCTCGGCTGCGTGTGGGCATGGCTGCAACCAAACGTGTGGACATGGTTCTCGCCTTGGATCGCCCCTGCTCTCGGCGTGATCATGCTGGGAATGGGGCTCACCCTGCGTTTTTCTGATTTCGCATCCGTGCTCAAAGAACCGAAAAGAATCGCCCTCGGTGTCTTCGCACAATTCGGCATCATGCCCCTGATTGGCTGGGGTCTTGCCAAAGTGTTCGGCCTAGAAGCTGGTCTTGCGCTCGGCCTAATCCTCGTGGCCTGCTGCCCCGGAGGGACGGTTTCGAATGTGATCTGTCATCTCTCGAAGGCGAATGTCCCGTTGAGCGTGTTGCTCACCATGACTTCTACGATGACTGCAGTAATTGCTACCCCTTGGCTGACGAGCTTGCTTGCGGGTGCATGGATGACCGTCGATGCGTGGGCACTTTTCAAATCTATGCTCATCGTCGTTCTGCTACCACTACTCATCGGCATTACAGTGAATACCTTGCTAGGTAAAATGAAAGACGCGAGCAAGCTACGTGCAGGTATCGATGCGCTCGGCCCTTTGGTTAGTGCGCTTGTAGTAGTTGCTATCGTCGGCTGTATTGTCGCTGGAAAAAAGGATGAGATCGCCTCTGCCGCCGTTCCGCTTTTCATATCCGTGACCCTTCTGCACGGCTTCGGATTTTTCCTCGGCTATTATTTCGCCAAACTCACTGGCTGCAAAGAAAGCCTGCGTCGAACGATCTCCATCGAGGTCGGCATGCAAAACAGCGGACTAGCAGCTGCACTCGCAACCAAGCATTTCCCTTCCACCGCCATAGCACCCGTCCCCGCCGCGATCTCAGCCCTCTTCCACAGCCTGATCGGCAGCGCATTAGCGGCGTGGTGGAGAAAGAGAGCCTCAGACTAATGCTAAGCGTGATACTCTTGAATGCTCTGCACCGTGAGTTCGTTTTCTTTGAGAGAACGAATGGCTTTGATGGTTGCTTCGGCAGCGGCCATGTTGGTCGCGTAGGAGATTTTCTGAGCGATCGCGGTGGAGCGAATTAGGATCTCATCTTCGCGAGACTCGTGAGTCGCAGGTGTGTTGATGAGGTAATCAATCTCGTTGTTCTTCATCATGTCGATGACGTTCGGGCGAGCTTGCTCGAGGACTTTGTAAACGCGTTCCGCAGGAATACCTGCTTCAGCGAGTTTCGCTAGGGTTCCTCCAGTTGAGCAAATGGTGAAGCCCAACTCGTGAAGTTCACGGGCGACGGCGACGGCACGATCTTTGTCGCGGTCGGCGACAGAGAGGAAGACATGTCCTTCTTTCGGCAGTGCGTTGAAGGCAGAGATTTGCGATTTCGCGTAAGCCATTCCCCAGTCTGAGTCGATGCCCATGACTTCTCCGGTGGATTTCATTTCGGGGCCAAGGACGATATCGATTCCTGGGAAGCGGTTCCATGGGAAGACGGCTTCTTTCACCGAGTAATGCGGCGGATGAATCGTTTCTATATAGCCCATGTCAGCGAGTTTCTCGCCGACCATGATTTTGGCAGCGAGCTTGGCGAGGGAAACGCCAGTGGCTTTCGAGACAAATGGCACGGTGCGGGAGGCACGTGGATTCACTTCGATGACATAGAGCTCCTCGTCTTTCACGGCGAACTGGATGTTCATCAGGCCGCGCACTTCGAGCTCGCGGGCGAGGTCTTTCGCAGCCTTGTCGATCTTGGCTTTGATACCATCGGAAATGGAAAATGCAGGAATGCAGCAGGCGGAGTCTCCGGAGTGAATACCGGCTTGCTCGATGTGCTGCATGATCGCACCGACCACAGATGTTTCGCCATCGCTGATGCAATCGACATCGATCTCGGTAGCGTTATCGAGGAATCGATCGACGAGAACTGGGCGCTCTGGAGAGGCGGTTACGGCCTCGCGCATATAAGTGGAGAGTTCCGAATCGCTGTAAACGATCATCATCGCACGGCCACCGAGGACGAAGGACGGGCGGACGAGAACTGGGTAACCGATGCGGTTTGCAACCTCGATGGCTTCAGCTTCGTTGGTAGCGGTGCCGGCTTCGGCTTGCTTGAGCTCAAGCTTGTCGAGGAGCGCGGAGAAAAATTTTCGATCTTCGGCGAGTTCGATGTTTTTCGGAGAGGTGCCGATGATTGGAACGCCGTGGCGCTCAAGGTCTGCTGCGAGGTTCAGCGGGGTCTGACCGCCGAACTGGACGATAACTCCGTAAGGTTGTTCCTGATCGCAAATGTTGAGGACGTCTTCGAGAGTGAGTGGCTCGAAGAAGAGTTTGTCTGAGGTATCGTAATCGGTGGAAACGGTCTCGGGGTTTGAGTTCACCATGATGGTCTCGTAGCCGAGCTCTTTCAGGGCGAAGGCGGCGTGGACACAGCAGTAATCGAACTCGATACCTTGTCCGATGCGGTTAGGGCCGCCACCGAGGATGATGATTTTCTTTTTATCCGACTGGCGGGCTTCATTTTCGTCGCCGTAGGTGGAGTAGAAATACGGGGTGAAGGCCTCGAACTCGGCGGCGCACGTATCGACGAGGCGGTATGTAGGGATGATGCCTGCCGCTTTGCGCTCGGCACGGACTTCGTCTTCTGTGGTGTCTTTTGCTTTCGCGATCTGGCGATCCGAGAAGCCGAGTTTTTTCGCCTGCTTGAGATCAAGAGTAGCGAGGTTTTGTCCTTCTTCGGCAATCTGCTGAAGGTGGCGCAAGAACCATGGATCGATGTTTGTCGCATCGAAGATCTCCTCAAGTGTCCAACCGTTCACGAAAGCAGTTTGGAGCCAGAAAATGCGTTCGCAGTTCGGGATCTGGAGCTTGCGGAGGATTTCGTCTTTTGTCGGCGCTTCTGGGTCGCCTTTGTCGAATCCGAATCCCCAGCGACCTGTCTCAAGAGAACGGAGGCATTTCTGCATGGACTCCTTGAAGGTGCGGCCGATGGACATGGCCTCACCGACTGACTTCATGGAGGTAGTTAGTACTGCGTTTGCAGTAGGAAATTTCTCGAAGGTGAAACGCGGGATCTTCGTGACCACATAATCAATGGTCGGCTCGAAGGAAGCAGGGGTCACCTGGGTGATATCATTCGGAAGCTCGTCGAGAGTGTATCCGACGGCGAGTTTCGCGGCGATCTTGGCGATCGGGAATCCAGTGGCTTTGGAAGCAAGCGCAGAAGAACGAGAGACGCGTGGGTTCATCTCGATGACAATCATGCGGCCGGTTTTCGGGCAGGTGGCAAACTGGATGTTCGAGCCGCCTGTCTCGACACCGATCTCTCGGATGACCGCAAACGAAGCGTCGCGCATGATCTGGTATTCACGATCGGTGAGCGTCTGAATCGGCGCGACGGTGATCGAGTCACCGGTGTGCACTCCCATGGGATCGAGGTTTTCGATGGAGCAGATGACCACGCAGTTGTCAGCGCGGTCACGCATGACTTCCATTTCGAATTCCTTCCAACCGAGAAGTGACTCGTCGATGAGGACTTCGGAAACTGGTGAGAGGTCTAGGCCGCGATGGACGATTTCCTCATACTCCTCTTTGTTGTAGGCGATGCCGCCACCTTGGCCGCCGAGAGTGAAGGCAGGGCGAACGATGAGGGGGAAGGTGCCGATTTCCGAGGCGACTTCGCGCGCTTCGTCTTTGGTACGGGCGATGCCAGAGCGTGGCATATCGAGGCCGATTTTCTCCATCGCCTCTTTGAAAAGGTGTCTGTCCTCTCCCTTATCGATGGCCTCGGCATTAGCGCCGATCATTTTCACGCCGTGCTTTTCCAAAGTGCCGGCTTTGAACAGATCCATCGAGGTATTCAGCGCTGTCTGGCCACCTAGAGTCGGCAGGAGAGCGTCTGGTTTTTCGCGAATGATGATTTTCTCAACAACCTCTGGGGTGATTGGCTCAATGTAGGTGCGGTGGGCGAACTCCGGATCAGTCATGATCGTGGCGGGGTTCGAATTCACCAATATGACCTCGTAGCCTTCTTCTTTGAGGGCTTTGCAGGCTTGAACACCGGAATAGTCAAATTCACAGCCTTGGCCGATGACGATGGGGCCGGAGCCGATGACGAGAATTTTGCGGATCGAAGTGTCTTTTGGCATGTGCGCGCGAATGTTGCTTAAACTTTCAGTGGTGTGACAGGGGAATGCCGAATTGTAAAGAAAAGCACTGTTTATATGGCGATAAAGACACCAAGCACTTCTTAGGCGTCGTCGGCGAGCTTGTGATTATATTGAATCGATTTTCGGAGGGCTCCCATCACGTCAACCAATCCCCGGAGTTTGTTACAGGCCTTCATGGATTCCGCATCCGTGGGGGCAGCTCGGCTAATATAGCGGCCGATCTCAGAATAAAGCTGTCCCATCTGGGTATTGAGCGCGCCCAGCTCACCGCGAAGAGTGGCCATTTCTTGGTTAGCATCGCCAATATGCTGGAAAGCCTCAGCCGCTTTGATCCGGCGTTCTTTTTTACGCTCCAAGATCTCAGCATCGATTTCGTCGATGTAAGCGTCGCCCTTAGTGATTTTTTCGGCGATGTTGTGGCGCTCTCTCTTCAGAGCAGTGAATTCAGATTTCAGATCTACAAGCTTCTGCTGGATAGTTTCGGCCTGCTCGAGGGATTGGCTACCTTCTTTAGCGAGCACTTCCTGTTTCGTTTTGAAACCGTCATAACTGCGGCGAATCTCCCTAGCTCTAGCGACTACAAGATCCCTCTGGCGGGCGAATTCCTCCAGTTCAGTGAGGACTTCCTTTCGTTTTTCGAGGAGATCCATGAAAGGCTCGATCGTAACCTCAAGCAGGCTGGCGCGTTCTTCGTGGGCTTGTGCTAGCTCCTCACGACAATGACTCAGCTTTTCTTCAAGATCAGAGTGCTCTTTCTGAAGTTTGCGGAGGTTCCAATATTCCACAGAAACTCCTTCGATATTTTCGGCGTTTTTCCAAATCGCCCGTCCGAGGTGTGATTCGGCTTCCTTGAGCAAGTGAGTTTCCGATGCCGCCGCGCCCATACGAGCATTTTTCCGGCTGTAGCCGAAAATCTGCGCGATACGAAAAACGTAATATCTGGTGGGGGTCATGCTTGGGTTTTACTTCGCCAAGAGCGACTTTAGGTGATCGATTACACCCATGTCTTCCAGCGTGGTCACATTTCCCGAAATGGTGCCGGTGGTAACCAACTCTTTCAGCAAACGTCGTATTATTTTCCCTGAGCGCGTTTTCGGCAAGGCAGGAGTGAAATGAATGTCATCAGGCTTGGCGATTGCGCCAATCACTTTTCCGACATGGTTTCGGAGTTCCACTTCCAGCTCAGAGGTAGCATCAATCCCTGATTTCAGGGAAACGAACGCAGCAACTGCTTGGCCTTTCAGATCATGCGGACGGCCGACAACAGCGGCCTCAGCAACTGCCGGGTGGGCGACGAGGGCGGATTCGATCTCGGCGGTGCCTAGGCGGTGACCAGAGACATTCAACACATCGTCGAGACGGCCGATGATCCAGAAGTTGCCCTTTTTGTCGCGACGAGCTCCGTCACCAGCCGTGTAGATGCCGGGGTAATCAGAGAAGTAGGTTTTCTTGAAGCGCGCTTTGTCTTTGTAGATCGTGCGTGTCATCGAAGGCCATGGCTTGCGGATTACGAGGCGGCCATCAACGTTTGGCGGGCACTCGTTGCCTTCGTCGTCGAGAATGGCGACATCGATTCCGAAAAATGGCCGGGTGGCGGTGCCTGGGATGCAGGGCGTTGCTCCAGGTATGGGTGAAATGAGGATCGCACCGGTTTCCGTCTGCCACCAGGTATCGACGATCGGACAATTTCCTCCGCCGATCTTATTATAATACCAATGCCAGGCTTCCGGGTTGATCGGCTCGCCGACGGAGCCAAGGAGGCGGAGGGAGGAGAGGTCGTGTTTCTCAGGAAACTCGTCGCCCGCCTTGATGAAGGCGCGGATGGCGGTTGGAGCGGTGTAGAAAATCGTGACGCGATGCTCTTCGACCATTTGCCAGAAGCGACCGAAATCTGGCTGATTCGGTGCTCCCTCGTACATGACTTGAGTGACGCCGTTGGCCATTGGGCCATAGACGATATAAGAGTGGCCAGTGATCCAGCCGACATCGGCCGTGCACCAATAAACGTCCTCGTCTCGCATATCGAAGATATACTTACAGGTCGCGTAGGTTCCGGTGAGGTAGCCGCCGGAAGTGTGGAGGATTCCTTTTGGCTTACCGGTGGAGCCGGAGGTATATAGAATGAAAAGTGGGTGCTCAGAATCGAAGCCTTTGGGCTCGTGTTTCGCAGAGGCGTTGTCCATTTCCTCATGCCACCAGTAGTCGCGATTCCGCTTCATGGAAACTTCGTTGCCCGTGCGGTTTACCACAAAGATGTTGGTGACCTTTTTATACTTTTTGAGCGCTTCATCGACCGTTGGCTTCAGTGAAACTACTTTGCCTCGCCTCCAGCCGCCATCTGCAGTAATGATCGCTGTTGCGCCGGAATCTTCGAGCCGATCAAGAATGGCCTCAGATGCGAAACCACCGAAGACGACATTGTGCACTGCACCGATTCTCGCACAGGCAAGCATCGCTACAGCTGCCTCAGGAATCATCGGCATGTAGATGAGCACACGGTCTTTAGACTTCACGCCGCGAGAAAGTAGCACATTGGCGAACTTACAGACTTCGCGATGGAGTTGGGCAAACGTGATCGTTCGTTTATCGCCCGGTTCGCCTTCCCAAATGATCGCCGCCTTGTTGGCGCGTGCGCCTGTGGCGTGGCGATCCACGCAATTTTCTGCGACGTTAATCTTTCCTCCGACGAACCACTTCGCGTTCGGAGCCTTCCAATCCAACACTTTGGAGAACGGCTTTTGCCAAGTGAGCTCCTTAGCTTCCGACGCCCAAAATTTATCCGGCTTTTCGATCGAATGCTTGTAGAGCCTTTCGTAGGCCGCCATCGAAGGGATGCGTGCCTTTTTCGAAAATTCTTTGGATGGCTTATGTACCGCAGTCAGCTCTGCGATATGATCGTTCTTAGTGGGTTTGGATTTTTTTGCGCTCATGGCATTGTCTTTGGAAAAACTAGGGATGCATTCCCTCTGGGGCAACAATTTCCCACCTGCTAGAGATCGCTTGAGAAAAGGCCCCTAGGGTAATAATCTTGAGTTGTTCATAAAAGTTGATATTCAAGATGCCGCATGAAATATCGCCCATCCCGTTTGTTTCTCATTTGCATGGTGCCGATGCTCCTATCCAGCGTGGCTGGTGCGCTGGTTTGGAATAAGTTCAATTCTGTGCCGATGAGTGTTCGCGCAGAGGCAAATATTTTCGAGATCCTCAAATACAAGGAACCACTGAATTTCGATTTGCCCACTCCGAAGCAACGGGCAAAAACACGCCATGTTGTGGAGGGCATGATTGAAGAACTTACCAAAGAGTTTCCGAATCTGGCTGCCAAAAGCCATCCCGTGCCTGATAGTGAAAACGCATTCCTGCAGCTACATCTACTCAGCGGCTCGGACTACAGTGGTCCACAATTGTCTACGGAGTTTCAGGAAATACTAAATTCGGAAACGCCTTTGGATACCGATGCGGCAAAGAGATGCCTGGAGGAGCATTCGAATTTCGTCTCCCAAATCGAAGAAATCGCAATTTTGGAAACCCGATCTTCAAGCAATATGCCGGATGACTATTGCGGGTTCATTTCCGCGAGAGTTCCTTTGAATGGCGTAAAAGTGATTCTGCTGAGAGCGCGGATTGCTGCAGAGGCGGGCAATGAAAATGAGGCGCTACGCTTAGTTACCGCAGCCGCTAGACTTGGTGCCCACTATCGTGAAATCGAACACCACTCACTACTCAGTGAAACCGTTGCTGTACTGATAGATCGCTGGGTTCGTCATCATACATTTGAGTATTTATTGCCTGTTCTTGGTCAAGGCGTAGACCTTGTCCGCTGGCAAAATTTGCTAAATCAACATGATTACTCTGCGGCTACTTTCGCAACTGTATTGGGAGGGGAATGGTTTATAAGTGCCCGGTATTTGCTGTATCCGGTGATACTTGACCCATCAAATCCAAATGCGCCCAAGGACGCTAAAGCCTTGGCTCGAACCTACGCAGCGAACTTCTCTTCTCAGATCGAATCGACATCAAAAAAACAACTCGTAGACCTGTTAACCTATGATGAAAAGGCGTTCAGTGATTACGAAGATCTTTCTGAAGATAGCCAGGAAATCGCCGGCATGTTTATGATAGGGGCTCGTGCCTGGGCAAAGGGTTATGTTCACACGGGGTTGAGCGTTGCACAGTATGATGCGGCGATGGAGTTGCTGATTATTGAGAGAAAGGAAGGATCCATCGGAGCAGAAGCTGCGGAGAGGGTCGTCCACAATCCAATTAACGGCGAAGCTTTCGAATATGATCCAGTGTCTCGAACACTTTCTGCGCCATCGATTTCTAAAGATCAAGAGACCGAAAGGTTGATTCTACCGCTCTGCTCTTGAGAGATAGGCTCTGCTGTTTATTTGCTGAGCATCGAGATTTCCTTCGCGTTCAGGATCGCCCAGCGGCCCTGCTCCAGATCTCCGAGCCAGAGTTTTCCGATACGGACGCGGAGGAGTTTGGTGACCTGATAGCCGAGCGATTCGAACATCACTCGAATCTGGCGCTTCGCCCCGTGGTCGAGCACGACCTTAATGCGGCGAGATGAAATGCGCTCGATGTCCTTCGCCTTAAGCTTGCCTTCCTCGGTGTAAACTCCGGCAAGGAATTGATCGAGGTGTGAGTTTTCGAAAGCTTGGTTGGAAGTAACGAGGTATTCCTTTTCCACCGCTTTGGACGGATGCATGAGACGCTGGGAAAGATCACCGTCATTCGTCATGATGAGCATACCTTCGGAGTCTGCATCCAGACGCCCGACGTGATGGAGCGTTTGCATAGTAGCTGGCAGAAGATCGTAGATCGTCTCGCGCCCTAACTCATCGCTGCGTGTGCAGACATAGCCACGCGGTTTGTGGAAAAGGACAACGACTTCCTCCTTAGGAAAGACCCTTTTGCCATCCACACGGACATGGTCGGTATCGCTTACACGCGTGGCGAGCTTGATGCATGGCTCTCCGTTCACCTCGACACGACCGGTCTCAATGAGCTCTTCGCAGCCACGGCGGGATCCTACCCCACATGAAGCGAGGTATTTGTTTAAGCGTACTCCCTCTTGCATGATGAAAAGTGATTGCTCCGCAGATCAGACGGCGGAGTAGAATTGGGGAGTTGAGGAAATGGCCAGCAGATCAAGCGTCGTGCTTGGTCTTAGGAAGGCCGATAGGCGATGCGCCTTTTTTCCATTCGCCGCGCTCCTTGAGGAGTTTTACGCGCTCGAAACGTTTGAGGACGGAGCGTTTGCCGCCGACGGTGGCGTTTGATTTGAGAGAGTTATGCTTGGACATCTTAGAGCGGGGTTAGACCGTTGGGGCGCGGAAACTAGTGCCAAAATTCCATCGTGGCAATGCGAAAGTGGAGCGAATTTTTTGAAAAGATATTTCGGCTTTGTCAGGGGATTTCCTGCTTATACCAAGGAGTGTTTCAAAAGAGACGAATGCCGGAGTGATTTTTCGTAGTCTCAAGGCATGACGAGGGAGTGATGCGCGTATCATGATTGAGGAATAACGCAGAGACTACGGAAAAGCGCCCGGTCCATCACTCAACGCGAAGCGCACTTCAATCTCTGATCTATAAAATATCATTCGTCTCTTTTGAAATGCGGAGTGGTATAATCTAGCTTGGAGTGGCTACGCCGGTGAAGTTTAACGTCTAAAGCGATTTTCCCAGCAATGAGAAGAAGCAGAAGAAAAACCGGACTACCAAGCGCCATGATGAGGAACGCACCGAAAAGAATCGCGACATGGAGGATCACGATGCGCCCATAAGGAGCCATCATCAGCTGCGGTGGAACAGTGCGGCGGAATTCGCCTTTTCCAAGGTAGTTGAAAACGAACGAAAACAGGTGGCTGGCGATGATCGCGAGCACGAACCATTTCCCGCTCGAGGAGTAGATCTGTGATACCATGTTCCCTAACCCGCTGAAGGGACCGCCAGAAATCATGCCCCCGCCCTTTCCTCCAAGCAGGGTGAAAACGAAAATACCATGGACGAAACAGAACATCCCGTAGTGCACAGTGAAAAACGGAACAAGGAAGAGCTTCGCCCCGTGGTGCATAGCGCTGCTTCCCGCTGGGCTCCGGAGGTGCGTTGGCATATCCGGCGACTCCTTCATGAAAGAATCATCTGGGCTACAGGTGATGATTTTCAGAATATTCACCGCACCAATCACCACGTTCTCAAACCAATACAGGGCAACGATCTCGAACATACTCCAGCCCCAGCTTAGCACGCCGATAACAGGTAGTAGGTTCGCCGCGATCAGAAAGATCAAGGAGGCGTTCGGAGGTAGGCGGTACCGGTTTTCCACACGACATTGAAGGCAGGATGTATCACCGCCAGCAACCCATCTTTAATCGCCTCTAAAAGCGACTTACTACTATGTATCCAGTAGCAATTGGCTTATTCAGCGGCTTCGGGAGAGGCTTTCTCCCGTTTTTCCAGCCAGATCGTCAGAATAGCGATATCTGCCGGAGTAATACCTGGTATCCTGCCTGCCTGACCAATAGTGCGAGGACAAATCTCAGAAAACCGAACCCGCGCCTCTTTTTTAAGCGCAGGAATAGAAGAAAAATCGATTCCCTCAGGGATTTTACGCCCCTCCTGCCGCGACATACGGTCAATCTGCTGTTGCTGCCTGCCAAGATGGCCAGCGTATTTAAAATCTGTTTCGATGTGTGGCCAGAGATCGCTCGAAAATTCCGCGATCATTTCTTCGGGCAAGTTTTTCCAACTGCTGTCTGATCGACGCATCCATTTGTCGAGCTTCACGCCAGAATAACTCGTTTTCTTCATCCAGGCTTCTGCACGTTCAAGCTCTGCAGCTTTGTTGACGACACGATCCAATCGCTCCCCGGAGGTCAGTCCGAACTCTGCTCCTTTCCGAGTGAGGCGTAGGTCCGCGTTGTCTTGGCGCAGCAGGAGTCGGTATTCAGCACGACTGGTAAACATGCGGTAAGGCTCTGTGCAGCCACGAGTGACGAGATCGTCAATCATCACACCTAGATAGGCTTCGTCGCGACCCAATACAAACGCAGGCCTCCCCAAAACCTTGAGCGCGGCGTTTGTCCCAGCGATAAGCCCCTGCCCTGCTGCTTCCTCGTATCCGGAGGTTCCGTTGATCTGGCCTGCGAAATACAACCCTTCGACACGTTTGGTCTCAAGTGTCGGAAGAAGCTGGGTCGGCGGGCAGTAATCATACTCTACCGCGTAACCGGGGCGTAGGATCTCACACTTCTCTAGTCCTGGGATGGTGCGGAGGAAATTCATCTGAACCTCGTAAGGCAATGAGGTAGAAACTCCGTTTACATAATACTCTAGGGTGTGCCGCCCTTCTGGTTCTAGGAAAACCTGATGGCGTGGCTTTTCAGAGAAACGAACGACCTTGTCCTCAATGGACGGACAATAACGTGGCCCCACGCCCTCAATCACTCCGCAATACATCGGTGATTGATCGAGATTGTTGGCGATAATTTCGTGAGTGGCGGGGTTCGTATAGGTCACCCAACACGGCATTTGTTCCACGTGGAACGTCGGATCACCCCACGGATTGAGCGTAAAGAGGTCGTTTTCGCCCTTTTGGATACGATCCGCCATGTAGCTGAACTTCGGGATAGGCTCATCCCCCGGCTGCTTTTCGCACTTAGAAAAGTCCAGAGAACGACCATTCAATCGGCACGGCGTGCCCGTCTTGAAGCGCTCGACCTGAAAGCCAAGATGCTTGAGAGAATCGGAAACCGTAGAGATCGCATCTCCCATCCTACCGCCTTTCTCGTTTTTCAGACCCACATGCATGAGCCCCCGCATAAAGGTGCCCGCACTGAGGATGACGGATTTCCCCGCGATCTCCATACCGAGAGACGTCTTGATCCCAGTAATCCTTTCTTCTCCATCCACTAGGAGCTCAGCCACATTCCCTTGGTGGAGATCGATACCCTCAGTTTGCTCCAACTCCATTTTCATCCGGAACTGGTAGGCCTTCTTATCACACTGGGCGCGAGGAGCTCGCACAGAGGGCCCCTTGGAAGCATTGAGCATGCGCCACTGGATACCTGTCGCATCGGTATTGATACCCATCGCACCACCCAGCGCATCGATCTCACGAACCATATGCCCCTTGGCTAAGCCACCGATCGCAGGATTGCAGGACATCTGCCCTACCGTATCCAGATTCTGTGTGAGGACAGCAACTTGAGCACCGAGCCTAGCACCCGCCAAAGCAGCTTCGACACCGGCATGGCCGGCACCAATCACAATCACATCATACTCTTTTGGATAGCGGAACATAGGCGGGGCGCGACACTAGCACGCGCCGACCAAGGCGCAATCTCCGACTCATCTGTCGTGAAAAGTTCCACGTGGAACATCAAGGATGATCCAATATGCCTGTCGAGGCTCTCGGCAGTAGCTCTTCAAGGGTAAAGCCGACAGACCCTTCGCGGTTCGCCAAAACGATGGATTTCACCCCAAATTCCGCAAGAACCTGCCTGCAGGCACCACAGGGAGATACCGGCTCTTTGGTATCAGCTACCACGACTACCTTTTCAAAACCACGGCATCCACTCGCTACTGCAGCACCGATAGCCACGCGTTCCGCACAGTTAGTCAGTCCGTAGGAGATATTCTCTACGTTGCAGCCTACAAATACCTGCCCATCCTCAGCCAGCAGCGCCGCACCGACCTGAAACTCAGAATAAGGCGCATAGGCCTGCTCGCGAGCTTTCCAAGCAATATCGATCAACTCCGCATCCGTGGGCATGCGCAAAGCATATCAGGCGCGGGAAACTTCCGCCAGAACCGCTTTCTGTGCATGGAGACGGTTTTCCGCCTGCTGGAAAATGGTATCGGCGTGCTTCTCAAGCACCTCCTCCGTAATCTCTTTCCCACGATATGCTGGCAGACAGTGAAGGACGATGTGGCCTTGATTCGCATTAACAAGCAGTTCGGAATTGAGCTGATAACCTGCAAATTCAGCTTCCTTTTCCTTTTGCCCCTCTTGCCCCATGGACAGCCAGACATCGGTATTAATCACGTCGGCACCAGCCACTGCCTCTTTAGGGTCATCGCACACAGAGACAACTCCCGAGCTGAGCTGAGCCATAAACTCTGCCGGAGGTTGGCAGGATTTCGGAGAAGCCACCACCAACTCGAAGCCGAGCCTTTCAGCAGCCCACATCCACGAACGCGTCATGTTGGAGAAACCATCGCCGACGAAGGCAAATTTCTTGCCCTCCCAGCCGCCAAGCTTTTCGCGAACGGTCAGGAGATCCGCTAAAATCTGGCAAGGATGCTCGTCATCCGTCAGCGCATTGATGATAGGGAGCTTCGAATATTCTGCGAAATCCACCACATCCTGCTGAGCAAATGTGCGGATCACCACACCATGAACCATCCTTCCAAGTACACGGGCGGTGTCCTTGATCGGCTCACCCCTGCCTAATTGGATGTCATTGCTGGAAAGAAACATCGGAGATCCACCAAGCTCGCGGATACCCACTTCAAACGAAACTCTCGTCCGGGTGGATGATTTCGTGAAAATCATCGCCCATGTCTGACCATCCAAAGGCTTCGAGGCATGATTTCCCCTAGATGCCTTCAGCATGACTGCTTCATCCACCAAGGAGGTGAGCTGAGCTGCGGAGAGTTCTTCGATAGATAGGAGATTTTTCATAATAGATTTAGTATTGGGACAAAACGTCCTTGATGATGGCTAATGCCTCGTCGATTTCGCTGTCAGTGACATTCAATGGCGGTAATAAACGGAAAGTGTCGGCACCCGCAGGAACCGTGAGCAACCCTTTTGCCATAAGGGATTTCACGACTTTTAGCGCAGGAGTTTCACCCTCAGAAACCCCGATGAGTTCTGAGTTTAGTCCGATGCCTAATAGAAGTCCGAGGCCTCTCACTTCTGTGATCACCGATAGGTTCCAAGAGGAGATTTCTGCACGGATGCGTTTCTCCTGTGCGGTGGCATTTGCAGCCAGATCCTTCTCGCGGATTTCACGGAGCGTCTCTAGTGCAGCAGCACAAACCAGAGGATTCCCCCCATAAGTCGACCCGTGTGAACCCGCGCCCATGAGCGAAGAAAGCTTCGTACCTTGATCGTCGATGACGCGGTCGCTCAGCCAGAAGGATCCGATCGGAACCCCTCCTCCCATGCCTTTTGCCCAGGAAATACCATCTGGCTCGATGTCTGGTGCGTTGACGCGCCAGGCCATCGCCTCGCCACAACGTCCAAAGCCAGCCTGCACCTCATCAAACATGAGAAGCAGATCGTGCTTTTTACACAGAGCATCTAACGCAGCGAGAAACTCCTTCGAAGCGACATTCACCCCACCTTCGCCTTGAACCGGCTCAATAAGAATAGCCACCGTTTCATCGCTCACGGCATTTTCGAGTGCGGAAACGTCGTTGTAAGGCAGATAACGGAAGCCCGGAAGCATCGGGTCGAAACCCTCTTGAATCTTCGCCTGACCAGTCGCAGCCATCGCCCCGAGCGTGCGCCCGTGGAAGGATTTCTGAAATGTGAGAACTTCGAAACGAGGCTTCCCATTCGCCTGGGGCTTTTGGTGGCCATAACGGCGTGCTGATTTAATCAGACCGTCATTCGCCTCAGCTCCTGAGTTAGAAAAGAAGGTTTTCCCGGGCAACTTGATATGGCCGAGACTCATCTCTTCCGCCAGAAGTCCCTGATTATCAGTGTAATACAGATTTGAGACATGCGTCAGCTTACCCGCCTGCTCACAGATCGCATCCACCACACGTGGGTGGCAATGACCCAACGAGCAAACGGCAATACCCATGCAGAAATCCAAATACTCGCGACCCTCGACGTCACGTACACGCACGCCTTTTCCCTCGGCAAGCGTGAGCGGAAAGCGGCCATAGGTCGCCAAGACGTGTTGTTGGAAGCGTTCGGTCGTGTTCATTTTGAAATCCGGTCTACCACCGGAAAGGGGCGGACATTAGCGACACCGTTGAAAATAGCAAACCACTTTCGAAAGGCAGAAAAGTCACACAGAACACACAGTTTCCACCGACAAGGTTGCAAGCCACGGGCATTTTAGGTGAGACTGATCGCGAAAGGATGACCCAACTCTTACTTGAACCCGCCCGGCGCTCCGGATGCGATGATTTACCGGCGGTGAGCGAAGTGCTTGCCGAAGCTGCCCTCCGCCAACGTTCACCTATTGACGACCTTCTCGACGCTGCCGTTGTCGATGAAGAAAGCTATCTCCGCGAGCTCGCACATGATCTTGATCTCCCCTGGCTCGCCGAAATCCCGACGGAGGAAAATACCAATCCTTTGCGAGAGGTTTGCGGACCACGCGTTGCACTTAAGCACCGGCTGCTACCCGTCGCCATCGAAGGTGAAGAAGGCGAACAAAAGCTCCTCCTCGCCACCTTTGACCCTTTCAATCTCGTTGCGCACCAAGCCGCTGCCCAAGAACTCGATATGCCTTTCGAGTGGTGCATGGCTTCTCGCAAACGCATCCACGAAGCACTACGTAGGCTCTACGGAGTTGGTGCGGATACTTTCGAGCAAATCCTCGACGGTCGCGACCTAGACTTCGACCAACTTTCCGATTCCGAAGACGAAGCAAACATCATCGATGCAGACGAAGATGAAGAAGCCAGCGTCGTAAAATTCGTGAACCAGATCATCCGTGAAGCCCTCGACCAGCGCGCAACGGATATCCACGTAGAGCCACTGGCGAACAACCTCCGCATCCGTTACCGCATCGACGGTCGCCTGCTCGAGATCGCCGTTCCAGAAAATATCAAGGCGCTACAAAGTTCAGTGATCGCTCGTCTTAAGATTATGTCGCGCCTAGACATCGCCGAGCGCCGCGTGCCGCAAGATGGACGTATCAACCTACAATTCGAAGGTGCAACGATCGACGTTCGTGTTGCTACGGTTCCTACCGTAGAAGGTGAAAGCGTTTCCCTACGTCTCCTGAACCAAGAAAAATTCAACCTAGCGAAGCTCTCAATGGAGCCATTCGTGCAGAAAAAGATCGAGTCTCTTCTGCATCTTCCAAACGGCATCATCCTCATCACGGGGCCTACGGGTTCCGGTAAGTCCACAAGCCTCTATTCCTTCTTGAGTGAAGTGAATCGCCCTGACCAACGCATCGTCACCGTGGAAGACCCGGTGGAGAACAAACTGCCAGGCGTGATGCAGATTGCAGTGAAGTCCGAGATTGGTCTCACCTTCGCCACAGCCCTACGCTCTATCCTACGTGCTGATCCGAACGTGGTGATGATCGGTGAGATTCGAGATCTCGAGACAGCGGAAATTGCCATCCGAGCCTCACTTACTGGACACCTAGTATTTTCCACCCTTCACACCAATGATGCGATGGGCGGCATTTCCCGTCTTGTCGATATGGGCGTGGAGCCTTTCCTCGTCTCCGCCGCTGTCCGCGCCTTCCTCGCTCAGCGCCTCGTCCGACGACTCTGCCCGCACTGCAAAGTGCCACGTGAAATTTCCACCCAAGACATCATCGATCTGGAAATCCCCAGTAATATCGAAGGCCAGATCTACGCGCCGAAAGGCTGCGACCGCTGCCGCATGACCGGCTTCTCCGGACGGCTGGCCATTTACGAAGTCGTTATCCTCACCCAAAAAATGCAGGATCTCGTCGCTCATTCGCGGCCTCTCGCAGAAATGAAAGCCCAAGCACTAGTCGACGGCTACGTCCCCATGCGCACCTACGGCTGGCATAAAGTCATGCAGGGAGAAACGACCATCGAGGAAGTGATTTCCGTGACCTCGTCCGATCTAGTCGAGGCACACTAAGCCCACTGTAGCGTAACATTCTCCAGAACGTTCAATGCCTCTCTTCTCCTACAAAGCACTCTCCACAAACGGCACCGTCGCAACAGGTGAGATCGAGGCCTCGGATCGTCCGGAGGCGATGCGTGTGCTGGATAAGCGAGGCTTGCAGCCGGTGAATCTCAAGGAATCCTCAAAAGCAGTTCCGGCGAAACCCTCGAAGAATCCGAAGAAAAAAAATGCGGCAATCACACCTCGTAAGAAAGAGAAGTCTTCTGAAAAGGAAGACGACACTCCAGACGGCCCGCTGAAACTGAAGCGTGCAGAGGTCATTCTTTTCACCGAAGAGCTTTCGGACATGCTCGGTGCAGGGCTACAGCTTGAGCCAGCCTTGAAGTCCATGGAGAACCGCCAAGAGCTCGGCAGCTTGAAAGCGGTTTCCATACGCATTCGCGAAATCGTTCGTGATGGGGTGAACTTTTCTGTCGCCCTCAAAAAAGTGAGCCCAAGCTTTGGCCCCCTATACTGCTCACTCGCTGCTGCTGGTGAAGCATCAGGCGCCTTGGACACCATCCTGAAGCGTCAGGCACATTACCTGAAAACTCTCGCAGAGCTACAGAGCCGACTGATCCTCGCGATGATTTACCCAGCGTTCCTCATCCTCGTTGGACTCGGCGTGGGCGTTGTTTTCATCACCACTCTGATTCCCCAGCTCACGGAGCTCATCAAGAACACCCCCGGCGGAAAAATCCCATTCGCCATCCAGATGATGATGAACTTCGCGGATTTCGTGAAGGCATGGTGGATCGTAATCACTCTAGCCGTTGTCGGTGCGGGTCTGTTTTTCAAGGCCTGGACGGACAATGAAGACAACAAACCGAAGTGGGATGAGATGCAGCTGAACATGCCGCTCATCGGCGCGGTGATTTCCTCACGCTTCTACGTGCAGTTCCTCGAAACGATGGCCAATTTGGTCGGTAACGGACTGCCTCTGCTACGTGCGCTGGAGCTTTCCCGTGATGCGACTCAAAATCACTCACTACGAGGAAATCTAAACAACGTCATCGACCAAGTGGGCGATGGGCGGGCTTTCTCTAAAGCAATGATTCGTAGCGATAGCTTCCCTCCGTTGCTGATCGACATGATCGCCGTCGGTGAGCAAACAGGTAAAATCGACCAATCGCTAAGACGCGCGGCGGAACGTTTCGACAAGGAACTAGACAAGGATCTGCAGCGTGTCATGGCGCTGATCATGCCCGCAGTACTGATCATGATGGCAGTGCTGATCGGCTCCTTCGCTTACTTGATGATCACCGCCATCTTCCAGACGATCTCAAACCTCGGCCAGTAAGCTGATGCCCGAGCCTTCGGAAGAAAACGCTTTCATGGCGGAGCACGTGGAGCTTTTGCTAAGCAGTTTTTATGCTCTGACAGGGAAACATCTCATCGAGCCGAATGAAAAAACGGCGAGGGCGCAAGCGGCTTACAACGCGCCATTCGTCCTTCTCTCCCACGGACTGGAAGAAGACCCAATCCTTAACTACGGCAATCATCGAGGTCAGCAACTCTTCGCCATGTCATGGGAGAAACTGACCACTACTCCCTCTCGCTTCACTGCAGAAGAGCCAAACCGTGTGGAGCGTGCAGCATTGTTGAAACGAGTCTCCGAAAAAGGTTACATCGACGACTACTCAGGAGTACGCATCGCGGCGGACGGACGGCGATTCCTCATTCGCAACGCAACGGTCTGGAACGTCACGGACAGTGAAGGTCGCAAAGTCGGACAGGCGGCAGCATTTTCCAAATGGGAAGATCTGCCGGAATCTTGAGCTCAGTCAGAATCAGGAAGCACTGCCTGGCGTATCTCCGAGGCTTGTTTCAGGTGAATTTTGAGATGGAAGGCGAGCATACAGTTCCATTTGTGCGCATCGAACGAACCAAACAGCGGATGTTTCGTTTCTCGAGTTCCTTTCAGGCTCCCAAGGGATTTCAGAGAATCTAGATGTGAAATGACCGATGCCTTAAAAAGAGCAACTTGCTCGATTCCACACTCAACTTCCGGCATCACATCTTTTTTCACATCAAACTTCTGAGTTGGCTCAGGTTCGCCGAGTGCTAGGCGCGAAATATTTGCCGAGATCGCATGGTTCACGATCGTGTTATGACGCAGCTGCATGAAGAACGACCAGCCACGCATATCCTCATCGACTCCCAACATGCGTGGAACCTTCACTGGGGTGCTGCCCGTAATTTCATCCAAGCCATTGGCAAGCTGGAGGTATTCTTTCAGCGCGTCTTTGGTTTGTTTCACAGCCGCTTCACGGGAAGTGAGACGGAAGCGTGAGCGTACAATGCTACGCAGGATCGGATTGGCCATGATTCGTAAAAATGAAAAAGGAGGCATTGCTGCCTCCTCTTTGTAATGATTTTACTGATTTATCAGGCAAGCGCAGGCTTAGCAATCTGTGAGAACTCACGCATAAGGGCGCGTGTCTCATCTTGCCAATTTTGAAGGGCTTCACGCGAAAGCTGGACGCGATCGGCGACTGCCTTTTCGAGCTCTTGATAATTGGCGGAAAGTTTTGCGGAAAGCTGATCAAGCGCTTCTGCGGTGCGTTGGCAGTAGCCGGGCATTGCTTGGATCTCAGTGATACGGTCTTCCGCACGGCGACGGGCTTCACCCATTTCTGCGAGGAGAATCTTGCTATCTGGCACGCGGCGCAGACCTTCGACGAGGCCGAGTTTGGAGAGCGTCCAGATCGTCCATTTTGAAGGATCCCACTGCCATGGCTTCACGCCGTTGCGGTAGTCATGCTGGAATTCGTGGTGATAGTTGTGGTAGCCCTCGCCAAAGGTAAGGACGGCCATGACCGCACTGTCACGTGCAGAATGCTTAGTGGAATAAGGCTGGCTGCCGACGGTGTGGCAGAGAGAGTTGATAAAGAAGGTGCAGTGCTGGGCAATCACGATGCGAGTGACACCAGCAATGAGGAAGCCGCCGAGAGCACCTGTCATCGGGTTGAGTCCCATCAGGGAGTTGTAGCCGTAGCCGAGGGCGGCGGGAAGCATGAGACCGACGGTGAGACCAATCCAATGCGTGTATTTGTGCTGCCACATGACGAGCTTGTCCTTGCGGAGGTCAGCGACGTTGTCCATCGGAGGAGCGGGATCAAGTTTGAAGAGAAGCCAGCCGATGTGTGCCCAGAAGAAACCTTTTGAGATATCATATGGGTCGTCATCGTGGTCGACATGCTTGTGGTGACGGCGGTGATCGGAAGACCAGTTGAGGCAGGAGTTTTCAAAAGCGCACGCACCGAAGATGAGCGTGAAGAATTTCACCGACTTCTTCGCCTTGAAGGAAAGGTGGGAGAAAAGCCTGTGGTAACCGACGGTGATGCTCATCATCGTCGCGCAGAGGTAGAAGAAGAACATTCCGAACTGGAAGAGATCCAAGCCATGGTGGAACAGGTAAATGGGAGCGCCGATGAGGGCGATCAGGGCAGTGCCGATGAGGAAGCTGGAGGTTGTCCAGTTCACGCGTGCGAATGGGATGCGTAGCATGGGTATAGGATTGTTGTTGCGCCCTATCGTGTCGGAACAGTATCGGATAACCCGAAACAACCGGAGGCGCTGCCCTGCAGTATGCCAAATTGGGGGCAATTGCAAGGAGCGATTCTTTGCAGAAACCCCGCATAAAATGCGGCTTTTTGAGATAAAACCGTTGGAAACGAGAAGATTCTAAAGGTGCCGTTTTACATAATACCGGATGATACCCATCGAGCCTTCGAGAGCCCGCAGCCCTGAAAATACATAGCAATATCACTAAAAAACCCGGATTCCCATAGAATTGCGGATTCTGGAACATGGATGAAATACGAATACTTCCGGAGCAGAGATGTTGATTATATTGTAGACCAAATAAAATTGTGTTTTTGCTCAGTGCGATGCTCGACAAAGCACAGGCTGCGTCGCCAGAGTCCGAGTCATGGAAGGGTTTGATTGGGCGCAATGGAATGCCGAGGTGCCGGCAACGTTGATGTTTGTAGTGCGCGACGGGCAAATCCTGCTCATTGAAAAGAAACGCGGGCACGGCGCGGGGAAAATCAACGGCCCGGGCGGGAAAATCGATCCTGGTGAAACGCCACTCGAATGCGCCATCCGAGAAACACAGGAAGAACTCCTCATAACCGCGCAAAATCCGCGCAAGGTCGCCGAACTGTGGTTTCACATGTCCGACTACCCCGGCATCCTCTGCCATGTCTTCATCGCAGACGATTTCGATGGCACTCCGACAGAAACCGAAGAGGCTGTCCCGCTCTGGGTTCCTCTGGATGAAATCCCCTACGACAGAATGTGGGAAGACGACCGCCACTGGCTCCCGCTCGTTCTCGGTGGGCAAAGTTTGTTGGGAAAATTCATCTTCCAGGGCGAAACGATGGCTTCGAAGGAAATAGTGACCGCGACCTTCGCCTAAATCACTTTCCCCCTTTGACAATCCCGCCTGCGCGACACAATCTCCCCGCGAACCTTTCTAAATAATTATATGGCTTACGATCTCATTGTTATTGGCGGCGGCCCTGCCGGATACGTAGCCGCCATCCGCGCGGCTCAACATGGAAAAAAAGTTGCTTGCGTCGAAGCAGACCGCGCCGGAGGCACCTGCCTCAACTGGGGCTGCATTCCGACTAAAGCACTCCTGAAAAACGCAGAGCTTTACCAAACCCTCCTCCACAAATCCTCCGAAATGGGGCTGAAAATCGACGGACTCTCCTATGACTGGGGCACCGTCGTTGGCCGCTCCCGCAAAGTCTCGGATCGCCTCGCTGGCGGCATCGAGTTTCTTTTCAAGAAAAACGGTGTCGATTACATCAAAGGCTACGGCTCGATCGAATCCGAAGGCAAAGTCGGCGTCAAAGCGGCTGATGGCTCGGAACAAGTCATCGAAGGTGCAAACATCATCATCGCCACAGGTTGCGTTTCCCGCCCACTCCCACCTCTTCCTTACAACGGCAAATCCGTCATCGGCTCGAAAGAAGCCATGGTGCTCGAGGAGCAGCCAAAGGAAATGATCATCATCGGCGCCGGTGCTATCGGCGTGGAGTTCGCCTACATCTATAACGCCTTCGGAACCAAGGTGACACTCGTAGAAATGCTTCCAAACGTGCTCCCAGTAGAAGATACGGAGGTTGGCGAAGCCCTTGAGAAATCCCTCACCAAGCAAGGCATCCGCTGCCTCGTGGGCACCAAGGTCACTGGCACCAAAGACAACGGCGACAGCGTCGAGATCACCGTCGAGGGGCCGAAGGAAAATGGCACCATCACCGCCGATGTCTGCCTCGTAGCCATCGGTATCCAGCCAGTCCTTCCCGGCGGCCATCAGCCAGAGCTCGGCGAGCGCGGCTACATCACCGTCGGCGACCGCTACGAAACCAATCTCCCAGGAGTCTACGCCATCGGCGATATCAACGGCCCACCATGGCTCGCACACGTTGCTTCCTTCGAGGCATTCCAGTGCGTAGACGGTCTCTTCGTCGAAGGCTTCACTCCACGTAAGGTGAACAATTTCCCCGGCTGCACCTACTGCCACCCACAGGTCGCTTCTGTCGGAAAAACCGAACGCGCCCTCAAGGAAGAAGGCGTGGAATACACCGTCGGGAAAATTCCTTTCGTCGCCATCGGCAAGGCAGTTGCTGCATCCGAGACCGACGGCTTTGCAAAACTCCTCTACGGCAAGAAGCACGGCGAGCTACTCGGCGCACACATCATCGGCGACAATGCCACTGAGCTCATCGCTGAAATGGGTCTCGCCCTCGACCAGGAACTCACCATGGATGAGATCCACGCCACCATCCACGCACACCCGACCATGTCGGAGGTCATCCACGAGGCAACCCTCGCGGCGGAAGGTCACGCGATACACTTCTAAGCAAGTCCCGCTTCCATTTCGCGGATACGTTCCGCAAGCCAGTCACCGCGTTCCCATGGGACGCGGTGTTCTGTTTCTGGGGCGATGGCTATTTGGAAATTCTCTGCAAGAGCGGCCGCCTCTTCTGCGAAAGCGCAGAACTTCGTATCGTTTTCACCAGCAACCCAGAGCACTGGAATGGTGATGCTGGAAAGCCTGTCCCACAAAGGCGCCTGATTTGCCACCGACCAATCCACAAAGCTTCGTGCAATTTCTCGGCGACGCTGGATGAGCTTTTTGTCCTCACGCTCATCTCGGATCGCTCCGGCGAGGATGGGTTGAGCACTCCACTTTTTCAGAAAGTCATCCCAGCCAAGTGTCAATGCCTGCGTCGCCCATAGCGCATCCGAGCTACGCCTTGCCGCAGCTTCTGCGGTGTCACGGATTCCGGGGTTTGCGGAAATGATCACCGCAGCATCCCATGGCCCGCCTTCGAGCAATGCATGCATCGCCAGCCGTCCGCCCATCGAGTAGCCGACAAGAATACGCTTCTGCCCGCGCGAGACTTCACCCGCCGCATCCGCATTCAGCCGTTTTCCAAACTCCGGCATCGGCACGCTTTCGCATTGTAGGAAACGCCAGAGATCAACGGCACGTGTGGCCAGCCCGCCTTCAGCGAGCTTGGCCGCAAGCCCTCTCCAGTCCGATGCCGCGCCGACAGCTCCGTGCAGGCACCAACATTCAGTTGGAGACGTCGCCTTCTCCGATGCTTTGGACAAAGCACCCGACGCTTGGCGCCATTCGTCCGTCTGTTTCGAGGTCTGGATCACTCTGCGAGAGCGGGTTCTTCATCCACGATAGGTTCCTCAGCAGGCCGAAGCTCTTCAAACTTACTTACGTAGTTCTCGATCGCCACACGATAGGGATCATCTGGACTAGCATTCGAAAGGACAACAGCGGCGAACACACCTACGAGGATCGCGCCGACAAACGGCAACCAATAAAGAATCGCAAGCACCCACCCAATACCATCGAGTTTCTTATGATCCGAATAACCCTCCGGACAAGCAATCAGGCGGTAGCCGAGCCACCAGTTGAGTATCGGAACGATCAGCCCCAGAAACCACGCACGAGTCATCCCAAGATTTCGGAACCTCTGTAGCGTCACCACCAAGGCGATGAGCAATGGCACAAAGAAAAGCACCATCGTCGCAATGCCCAACAGATTGTCATCGAACTTTCCTTTAAGAAATGTCGCACCGTAAGCGATGCCCGCGATCCAGATGATCGGGAAAATATAGCAGAGGAAGATGAAGGTGCTTCGAGAGGCGCCACCCCATCTGCCTTGGATTCTCATGCTTTCCTTTTTGCTCTTTTCCGGCTGGATGCTAGTGAAGCTAGTGCCCGCTTCCTCCTTTTTCTCGGCCTCCTTGTTTTTCTCAAAAATCGCCTCCAGATCGCCGCATGGCATCCACTCAGCCATCCCTTCTTTCCAGGCCATATCGAGCCGAGGGTTAAGCTCGCCACGTTCAGCCTCATGTTTGAGATCATCTAGAGAAACGGGCCCGAACTGCTTCCCCTCATGAGTGACATACCACTCCTTCACCTTCTCCGGTTCCTCCATGCCTGTTGATTATCAAACAACCCATGCAATGTCAATCGGATGGGGCTTGTGACAGGAACACAAGCTGCTGTATTTAAGCCCATGGAAATGAATGACAAGCTGGGCCGAGGACTGCGCGATCTGCGCATCTCGGTGACAGATCGCTGCAATTTCCGCTGCCGCTACTGCATGCCTGCTGAGATTTTCGGGCCCGGCTACGCCTTCCTGCCGAAGGACGAGCTCCTAAGCTTCGAGGAAATCATCAGGCTCGTGCGCTTATTCGTCCCACTGGGTGTTGGAAAAATACGCCTCACTGGTGGAGAACCCCTGCTACGGCGCGGCATCGCCGATCTCGTAGCGATGATTTCCGCCGTCGATGGCGTGCAAGACCTCGCCATGACGACAAACGGCGTCCTCCTCGCCCATCATGCTGAAGAAATTGCCCTTGCCGGTATGAACCGCGTCACCGTCTCACTCGATGCCATCGATCCAGAGATTTTCGGAAAAATGAATGGCACAGGCGCCAAAGTAGAGCGCGTCATCTCCGGAATCATGGCCGCAAAAAACTTCGGCCTCCCGGTCAAAGTCAACGCCGTCGTCCAACGCGGAGTCAACGAAGGCCAGATCCTACCTCTCGCTCGCTGGGCCCACGAAACCGGCGTCGATCTGCGCTTCATCGAATACATGGACGTCGGCGAGACCAATGGCTGGAACATGGATCAGGTCGTCACCGGCGGCGAGATCCTCGAAATCCTCTCCCAAGAGTTCCAGCTCACCCCACGAGACCCCGCCTACCGAGGCGAAGTCGCTGTAAACTGGCAACACGAAGCATCGGAGAATGAAATAGGCCTCATTCGCTCCGTCAGCGCCCCCTTCTGCTCAGACTGCCAACGCATCAGACTATCCGCAGACGGAAAACTCTTCACCTGCCTCTTCACCGAGCACGGCCACGACATCAAACATATCCTCCGTGGCGAAACCGATGACTCCACCCTCACCCAAGCCATCCGCGGCATCTGGACATCCCGCGAAGACCGCTACTCCGAGCTACGCGGAAAAGTCGGCATGAAGAAAGCCGAGATGAGTTATCTGGGAGGCTAATTTCAGCAACTTGATATGCGCTGCGCATTGTCCACAGGACTTCAATCTCCGAACTGCTGTGTGAACACCCTACCGTTGAATGTGTGAGTGCAACACTTGCACAAGGGTTTCATCGTTGTCTCATTCATGTCGGGATTCACCACGCGCAAAACTCCATTGTCGTCGACGTATAGCCCGCTGAAATAGGTGCTTTCTCCGAGGCGAACAACCTCGGTTGCCTCATCTTTGTTCAATGCTACCAAATGGAAGATCGGCTCTTCGACATCCAAGCGCGAGACAGCCTCACTGTGAACCTCGTTCCACTTGGAGCCGACCTTCGATAGTAGAAACCGGTAGAGCGGAGTGTAGTCCAAACCTCTTCGTTGCCCTTTCTTCATCGAGACAAAATCCTCACCACGCCGTTGGTCACGAAAGTCGCCACCAAAACGATGATGAACTCCATGAGCGGTAGTATTAACCCTGCGGTATAAAGGTTGTTTCTCTCTACTCATAACGTTCTAGACAATGTTCGGCATCTGCTTCTTGTTTGCCGCCTTGTTAGAAGCCGGCCTCATCGATCAATCACTACGCGGTGCTAGTCAAGAATCTCAATTTTCTTCACCCAGCCCACGCTTCTTTTGTTGAGCACGTACGCTGGGTCAATGTCTTTGATCGCGACAATTTCTCCGGTGATTCGTACTCTTGGTCTGCCTTTGGGAAGATCCAGTTGCTTCGAATCCATCCAGACTATCGAGCGTGTCTTGCCATCGCTGAGCCTGACGTAGTGATACTTGTGCCCGTCTTTTGATTTGATGTAAGTCAGAGCACTCCCTCGCAGATCAACACCGTAGCCCTGCACATCCCCCTCAATGACAAAATTACCGGTTTCTCCGCTGTTGAAACGGATTCCGTTGAACTCTGTTAGAGTGTATTCCTTACCTGGTGGGTCGCATGAGACAAGCAAGAGGCTGGCAAATACAAGAGCAGCGCAGGAATAGATTTTCGTTCGCACAACTCCATCCTAAACAATTTTCTATAAATTCCGAGTGCCCGGCGGGCATTTTAGCGACTGTGGCGCCTAAACTGATCCTCCACACTTTTTGTTTTGCTGCCAAACCCTTCAATGGCCTTACCAAGAATGATTGACGTCTCCACATCGTTCTTCTCCAGCGAATCCATCCGCTTGTCATTCATTACTCTCATCGCCTGAAGCATTTTCGTCCCGACAAGTTCTTTATCTTCGTCAGAGAGTTCGCCCAACTCCTCGAACCGCTTTACGACCGAAAGAAAGTCATCACCGATCGTTTCTATCTTCTCTGCTGCCTTCTCAGCACTCGATTTATCGGTCACCGATTCGATGGTGACGCTGAGCTCATCAACTGTAAGGACAAGCTCATCACTCAATGAACTGACGGTATCCTCTTTCTTGCAGGAGGTCAGTAACGGCAAGATTGCGGCGAGTGTTACACTGATGAGTTTGAGTAGGGTCGTTTTCATATTTTCTGAGTTTGAATGCTCATTGTGACTGCTGGTCGCGGCGGGCAGTACAATAAACTACGGCGGCTGGATCCCTGATTTGGGTTGCCCATCGCCATACAGATTAAAACATCTGGTTCAACACGATCAACCCTAGACCGATTGCCAAGTAGCCAACGAAAAACACGAAAGGTGCGCTGACAATTCGACTCCAGAGCGGGAGCCACTTCAATCGATATGCCAAATATCCAACCAGCAACGCGGAGAAGCCCGCAGCTGGAATAGCAAAGGATCGATTCGAATACTTGGATCCCTCAACATACGAATCGTGATAAATCATGTGAGCTGTGAAGGCTGCCAGTGAAAACAGTACACCGAACGCGATCGCTTCAGGCAGGAAGGCATGAAGTAATCGCCTGCCCCCTTTGCGCTGGTCTAGCATTGTGTCGATCTCGTGCATTGTATTCTCCAGCTATCGTCCAAGCACAGGCAACCCGCCCTATGAGTTGGAACTAAAATTTTGGAACTCTTATTGGGTACACCTGCACTGTCTTGTTATGGAACCTATTGTAAGGTGGATACCATCCACCTCTCCTTGAGGAGGATGGGATTTCTAGGAAAGGAGCCGCGATTTGGAAATCGCGACTGCAATGAGGAAATAGCAATTCCGGAAGGAGCTTCGCCGAGTAGGTCGCGATTTCCAAATCGCGGCTCCTTTCGCTTCCTTTCCGAGTTAAAAATCGAGGTAGATTTCGGTGCGGCGGTTGGCGCGGCGGCCGTCGGGGTTGTCCTCACCGGCTTCGGTAAGGTTTGGACGGCGGGGCTGGCTGGCTCCTTTGGCGATAGTGACGATCTGCTCAGGTGATACTCCTGCGGCGGCCAGAAAGTCGCGGACGGTATCGGCGCGATTGGCGGAGAGCTGGTTATTATAGTCATCGCTGCCGAGGGCATCGGTGTGGCCACTGAGTGTGATTTTCTTCGCGGAATCGCTGCGTAGCATGGCGGCAACGATTTCGAGCTGGCGGCTGGTGCGCGGGCTCATGGCGTCCTCGTCGAACTCGAAGTAGAGGGCGAGCGTTTCGCCTCCGGCTGGGTTTTCTACGAGTGGTGAATAGTAAACGTCGCCTCCGGCAAAGCGTTTCGCGTAGTCTGCGATGAGGTCGTCGAGATTGATTTCAGTAACGATCCAGCTTTTCGCTTGTTCTGGTTGCTTGAGGTTAATGCCGAATTGCGCTGGCTGGTTGCCATCGCTTGTTTCGACATTTGCGATGAAGCCAGCGACATCTTCACGCTGAAACATGGCACGAATCGGTTTGGCCGCGCGCATGCGGTAATCGCCTTCCTCGAAGAGGATGCATAGCGCGGCAATCTTTGCTTCGGATACGGATTCTTTATCGACGTAATTGCGGGCGGATTCGAAGTCCTGTGACAAGACAGACTGAAGAAAGTCATCGGCAACACCGAGAGGATCACCAAGTGAAGCTTGAGCGGAGCCTTCATCGGATGGCAGGAGCATTTTCTCGATCGCCCACTTTCCTTGGTCTTTTAGGAGGTCGAAAACAATCTTGTCCTGGCCCTCCTTGCGTCCATCAAGCTCGATGACCCAACGGGCACGACGGTTCATTTCCAGCTCACCAATTTCCCTGACACCACCTGGCCTGCGGAGGCGGAGATTGCCGCCTTTCGCAAGTTCATCGAGCTTAGCGAGGGTTTCAGAATCCAGGGCGTCTTTGCCGATTAGCTTTGAAACTGTGGCGAGATCGCCTTTTTCCAGAGCCTCACCGATGCGTTCGAGGAGTTCAGCGGGATTGGCTGTGGAGATGCCTGATCCAAGGCTCTCAAGGATTTCCTCGGGAGTTAGCACTTCGGGCATGGGCTCATCGATACCCTTGATCGGTTCTGGCTCGGATTTTTCCTCAGTGTCGGAGTCTGATTTATCCGAAACAGAAGGTGGGGTCGGCTCAGACTCTTCAGAACCAGGGCGAATGATGAGCAGCACGAGAGCGGCGATGGCGAGCACGGCGGCGAGGCCGAGGAAAAAATATGGAACTTTGTTAGATTTCATCTGGATGAAAGTTGTCTGGGGTTCATTGCTCCGGGGCAGGAAGATTTACCAGCATTGGTTTTCCTTGTCGGATGATATTGAGGCTAGTGGCTTGCACACCGGCGGAGGCGGCGAGATGGAGATAAAATTCGTTGCTGCTGTTGATCAGGGAATTGTTCAGCGCCCTGATCAGATCACCCTCCTCAAGGATGCCTTCACCCAGCCTATCGGGTAAAACGGAAGTCACCACAACGCCGCGAAAACCATTCATATGTTCGTGCGATAAAAGGTCGCGCACCTCAACACCCACGCTCCTGAGAATTTCTGCGTTGTCTCGTGCCTCCTCGTTTTCAGGGTAAAAAATGACTTCCGGCGGCTTTGTCGCCTCGGTGATTGTGGCGATCAGCTCGAGAGTTTCCCCCGCACGCCAGACGGCAACTTTGACCTCCCTACCTATCTTTGATCTCTGAACCATCGCGATGAGCTGAGCCATGTCGCGTATCGTTTCCCCATCGTAGGATATTACGACATCACCTTGTTTGAGGCCTGCTAAGTCAGCGGGAGCGTCGGGAGTGACGCCAGAGACGGCAGAACCTGTATTGCCACTGTAGTTCAAATGAGTGCGTATGGTGGAGTTGAGATCGCGCATCTGCACACCGAGATAACCACGAATCGGGCGGCCTCGTTTGATAATCTGCTCTAGCGCTTCCTTCACGTCGTTCGAAGGGATCGAGAAACCAACGCCAAAGCCGCGGTTCTCTTTGTCCACCGTGGAAATCGCTGCGTTGATGCCAATGATTTCGCCCGTGAGATTGACCAAGGGGCCACCGGAGTTTCCTGGATTGATGGCTGCATCCGTCTGGAAAAGGTTGCGCTGGTTATCTGAGATCGACCGCTCTTTAGCGGAAATGATGCCCTGGGTGACCGTTTCCCCGAGGCCAAAGGGATTTCCGACGGCGAAAACGAGCTGTCCGACTTCCACCTGCGAAGAATCACCAAGCTTGAGTGGAATAAAGTCCTCCTTGCGCTCGATCTTAATGATCGCGATATCGAGCAGCGTATCTTCGCCGATCAGCTCCGCATCATAGGTTTTCCCACTGTGGAGAGTGACGCGTATCTGGTTGTTCTGGCCAGCGATGACGTGGTGATTGGTGATGATGTGGCCTTCCTTACTGACGATGACTCCAGAGCCCTGTCCCTGGGAGGCATAGCTGCGGGTGCGGGATTCGCCCCAAACATTCATCATGCGCTCCGTGCGTATCCCTGAGGTATCGATGCTGACCACGGAAGGGACAACTGCCTGGGTAAGCCTGGCGTATTCCTCATTCAGGCGGGAAATCATTTCCACATCACTGAGCTCAAGCGCAGATCTGTCTGATGGAGTGAAAGACTCAGATCTTCCCGAATCATTTTTCTTCAGGAAATCCGGCAGCAGCGAACTCAGGTCACCACCGGCACGCCAGGTTCTCAAAGCCGTGACCGACAGAAAGAAAACGAGGAAAACGAGTAGGAGTGCAAAGAAACGTTTTAAGGCAGGAGGCATGGGTGGGTGAAAGTCCTTGAAAGATGGCACTTTTAGGCGATTTTCCAAGTGCCAATGGATAAGCGACAGGTACAGAAGAATACGCGCCGAAATGCGCTTTCTTTATGAATATGTTATTTTTTGACCTCATAAGATCATCATCATAATCATGTTTATAACTCGCAAAATGGTCTGTTCCCCATTGCTAGCTCGGGCGTTCCACACGAATGATAAGTTGCGATTTTCTCACAGAAGCTGTTCCACAAGCCCCGTTGCTTAAGGAGTCCAAAGCGGATGTGTCCCGCTTATCACAAGTTTTTCAGCCTTTATTCACAGCTTATTAGGGGTGAGTATTGCCGCGTGGAAAGGGCGATTATAACCGGCGGAACAGGTGGCTTAGGCAGCGCGATCGCCAGCTGTCTGTCAGAGGGCGGCTGGGAGACCGTGCAATTGGGGCGAAAAGACCTAGATTTGGCCGATAAAAACGCTCTGAAAGCCTATTTTTCAGCGGAAAAGTGCGATTTGCTCGTCTGTGCCGCAGGAATGATACGGGATCAGCCCCTAAGCAGGATGGAAGAAGTCGCTTGGGACGAGGTTTTCCAGGTAAATTTCACCGCCGCCCGAAATTGCGCCCGCGCCGCCATCCCAGCGATGATCCAGCAAGGCAAAGGACACATCATATTTATCTCCAGCTACGCAGCAATGCACCCAGCTGTAGGCCAGGCAGCTTATGCGGCGGCGAAGGCTGCCCTACACGGATTGACCAAGGAACTCGCGGAAAAGCACGGAAACAGTGGAATCCGCGTCAATGCGGTCTTGCCCGGATTCCTTGAAACTCCAATGACCTCCGCCGTCACAGAAAAGCGCCGGGAAATCGTTAAAAAGCTCCATTTTCTCGGCGAACTCAACACGCCAGAAACCGCCGCCGAATTCATCCGCTTCCTCCATGAGCGCATGCCCCATACCTCCGGGCAGATCTTTTCTCTCGATAGCCGACCGTGAAAATTCCGGAAATCACCTGATATTCTTGACATGAGGGCGCCGACGGTGGTTTCTTTCCCGCCCGCAGCTAACGGAAATGCACTCGTAGCTCAGCTGGATAGAGCACCTGACTACGAATCAGGGGGTCAGGGGTTCGAATCCCTTCGAGTGTACCATTTTTCTAAAGCCCCGCTTTCGCAAGATCGCGGGGCTTTTCCGTGTCTGGGATATAGAAGAGATGATTGATGATTGTTGATTTGGGAATTTCGATTTGCAGGAGTCTTCAATCATACATCAACAATCAAAAATCATCACTCGTCATTCAAATCCAAGTCATCAAATCCCAATCCCTCATCCCACCAAAATCAAAAATTATCAATCAACCCCCCTCATCACCCCGCCACCGTATCCAGCGGGCTCCTCACACCCGTCCCGTTCACCCCTTTCGCGACATGCGTATAGATCTCCGTTGTCCTCACATCGGAATGCCCCAGCAAAGTCTGGATTGTCCGGATATCCGTCCCGGACTCCAGCAAATGCGTGGCAAAACTGTGGCGGAGCGCATGGCTTGTCACCCGCTTGTGGATGCCAGCCTCTCTCGCTCCACGTTTGATCGCCTGATTAAATACGGCTCCGTGCAAATGATGCCTTCTCGTCACTCCACTCTCCGAATCCACCGACACATCCCGAGCCGGAAATAACCACATCCACTCCCAGCTTTTTCCTGCGCGTGAGAACTTGCGGCCAAGAGCCTTCGGAATCGCCACTCCGGGGAGACGCTTTCCCCTATCTGCTTCATAGACAGCCCGAACTTCCTGCAAATGGGCGGCCAAAATCTCCTTGAGGCATTCAGGGATCAAAGTCGTTCTGTCCAGATCTCCCTTACCGCAGCGCACCGTCAGTACCCCGCGCCCCAGATCCACATCCTTTACCCGTAGATTGACCAGCTCATTGAGCCGCAGGCCGGAGCCATACTGTAGTTTCGCGGGAACCGAGTATTTCGGCTCAATCTTGGCAACCAGTCGCATCACTTCCGCCACGGATAGCACCGTCGGCATGCGTTTGGTGGTCTTTTTCATCCTCACCTCCAGATCCAGCTCCTCCACCCCGCACACATCCCGGAAAAAGAAAACCAACGCATTCAGCGCCTGTTTTTGGGTGGAAAGCGCAATGCCATCCTTCGCCACAAGCTGAGCCAACCAATCGCGCCCCACAACAGGATCCATCACCCGCCGTTCCGAACCTGCCCATTTGGCATATCGTGAAGTCCATTGCCCGTAGGTTCTGCGGGTGCGCAATGCCAGACCACGCCGCGCCCCCGTCATCTCCACCGCATCCCGTACTCGCTCCGCAACCGTGCGGAAATCTCCACCCGCCTCCTTACAAAAGCCCAGCCAGGTAAGAAACCAAGCCATCGCAGCACTCCATTGTTCCAGTTGCCAATCCTGCCTGTTTTTCTCTGGCTGCTCTACCTCGCTCTTCCAGAAAGCGATGGCAGTCTCACGCGAAGGCTCCAGCCTCATCCGCAGCCGCCAACTCTCGTACCATTCCAGAAATCCCCGGTATCCCTCCCTCTGCCTGTGCTCCACATCCCTGGCTGCCGCGAGATCTGCTCTCCAATCCCAACCTTTTGGTTTTTTGACAGGTGTCACGTCCATGACCATTGATACAAATGAACACTGTTCATAGAGTCAATAGAAAAGCGCCTGCTTCGCTTTCCCAGAAATTTAAAGAATAGTGAAAAAGTGATATGTCTAAGCTTCAGCACCGACATATCAGTATCTACTGCAATACAAACTTTCCGGATTTATAGGCTATACTGCTTGACGTATCATGCACGCTGCAAACTAGACGCTAATTGACACCTTCCGCGATTTTCGGCATTTTTAGAGTAGAAAGCACCACCTGCATATCGGCAATCGGTGCTACCAATAACACTTTGTGCAAGAAACTTAGATGACCATTCTGGAGCAATACGACCGCGCTTGGCGGCACTTCGACATGATAGCCAAGCAGCGTATCGCTAGTTTTAATCATTACTTGATCGTGTTGGGCGTTTTGCTGACCGCTTCGGCGGCGGTAAAGCTGGGGCCCATGCATGTGGTCATACTGGGATTGCTCGGCGTCGCGAACATGTCTGCTCCAGTGCTTTTCTGGTGCATTGATAAACGTATATGCCGACTTCTCGCTAATCTCAAAGACACGCTTTTTGCAGTAGAAGCGTCGCCTGAGTGGCCTGAGATTTTCAAGCCCTTTCATCGCGATGCAAGAGAGCAACAAGGAGGGTTCAATAGAGTTACCACCTTTTCTTTTGTTTTCTGGTCTATCTTTCTCGGACATTTTATTCTCGGCGTTAGTCTTCTCCTTTACGCGATTGGCTGCCCACGGGCGGTCGCCCCCAACACAGACATACAAGAACCACGAGTGGAGCAACCCAAAAGGGAAGCAGAACCGCCCACATCGGAAGATGTTCAATGGCAGATCGACATTCACTTTCACTACCACCGTCACAGCGACCGCAAGCAAACCCGGTAAAAATGAAGAAGCACAACAAGGCGGAGGAGCCGACGCCGAGACAGCCTTTTGATGAAATCGGAGTTTTCATCGGCGCGGCTCTCCTTTAACGTTCGGTAAATAAATTAAGATCGAGAGTTTCAGCGTAATATTCTTATGACTATCATCCAAAAGTTCACACTTCTGTTCGCGCTTGTTTCTTTTGCCACTCCCGCACTGGCAGAGCACCCAATTCCCCAAGACAGCACAAGTCCATGGGATTACCGTGGAGAGCCACGAACGATCACGCGGGAGTCTCACGATGCCCTATTTTCCTGCAAGACTTATGAAGAATTGGCAGAAGCACTTATCGTAGCCATCAAGGATCTAGAGCACGAGCCGGATTGTTCAGTACCAGTCTATGTCGCAAGTGGATGTCGATTAGCACTGATTCGCGCGTATTACATTATGGGAGACACAGAGAAGGCAGATAAGCTCCTGGAGCGATATGCAGCGGTTTATCGCAAGCAAGATGGAACGCCTGATTTTGGAGAAGCACCTCAAGAAGATACGGAAAACAACAAACCGAACAAGATGCTGCGTTGAAGCAGCAAGAGTAATTTGATGTTATTTTTCTTTTTGTAAGGGATCAC
>JBPOGB010000004.1:0-477862 GCA_051252155.1 Luteolibacter sp.
AACCTGATCGAAACCTGATCGAAACCTGATCGAAACCTGATCGAAACCTGATCGAAACCTGATCGAAACCTGATCGAGATCAGATCAGATCAGATCGGCTGATTTGGAATGGCTTACCATAGATCTGTCACCATCCGTTATACAGAAATTCTAAACGTGTCCTCTAGATGACTATTCTATCCCAACCCGCAACGCCCGCATACTCCAGAGATCCCGTGCGGCTGCTGCCTTCCCGCGCATTCGTCGCGCTCCGTTCTTTCTCCTCTCCGAAAATCTTTCTCTGGAGGAATCGAAGGCATCGTTGACGAATTCCCTGCTACCGATCACCGCACCATCCGTAAAATACCTCACCCGGTGCCTCAACATATCCGCCATCCCCAACTCCGACAAATCCGTCTCGTTGTCTCCCGATACTAGAGCCTCCGCATCATTCTGCGAAATTCTCGTCTTCCTTGAAGTTTGAGATTTGAAGTTTGAAGTTTTTCGCTCCAGCGCAATCCCCATCAGACGACGGTATCTCCGCGAAGCATCTTTCCATTTCCCGGCGTCAAACCCTGTGTCTGTATCGGAAGTGATCGCTCTCACTAGGCCTTCCCTCGCCTTTTTCCCATTCCCTTTCGCTCCACCGCCAACAGCCTCCCCGTAGCTACTCCATCGATATTCTGCAGGATCTTCTACCATCCCCGCCCGCACCGGGTTCAAATCAATATACGCCGCCATCGTCCGCGCTGCCGTCCCACTCTCCACGATCACACTCTTGAACCTGTCTTCCCACAGAGTCCCCTTGCGCTTGTGCCGCCCGTTGAACCATTGGGTAAAACGCTGCAACAGCCCCTTCATGAACTCCCCTAGGTCATTCATTCGGTAGGTAAACATTCTCTTGATTTCCTTAACCCTCTCTGGATTCCCCCATTCTACTCCACCCTCGTTCATCGCCTCATCCAACTGCGCAGCGATATCAGCAACAAATCTCTCCCCGTAAATGGCCGATAGACGCTCAAGGAAAACGTCAGTCTCAATTCCGCACTTCGGAGCAGGTGGAATCTCAATAAGAAGGTGTATGTGGTTGCACATCAGACAGTAAGACAACACTCGGCAACCGGTAAACTTCTCCATCATTCGCATAAAAGTGCGAAATTTCTCCTTCTCCTCAGAACCAAAAGCGAACCGCCCCTCCACCACCCGCGATATGCAGTGGTAAATGGCAGGTTTCGTCATCGAATCCTTCCAAGGGGCGATCCAACGTGCGCGTCTCATGCCCCTACCCTGCCATCTGTAACCCAAATAGCAACAAGAATCTCTACAAAGGGTCTGTCCCTTTGTAGATGTATCATCACAAAACTCTACGCATACTCGCCTAGTTCGCGATACCACTCTGCCTCCTCCTCGGCGCGTTGGGAGCGCAACGCAGTGATCTCAGGTAGGTCATTCAGCCTCTCACCCGCTCCTACTCTTTCGCATCAAGAGCCGCGACAATCCTCACGCTGACTTCCTTATCGATCACTCCCGCTTTTTCCAAGTCCTTAGCAAGGCGCTTCGCGATGGCAATTTCCACATCCGTTTTCTTTGTATCTCCGGATCTCTTTGGGCGGATCTCAAGATTCGCGATCACAGTATCCAACCCCGGCGAAAGTGTGGGATCAATAATCGGAACGACCTCCGCCCGGCTACCTTCACGCGATCCATTCCCCACAGGTGGCAATTCCCCCTCCCTGAGACTCTGCAGAGTATAGAAATCCGTCTCATAACCTATCTTTAGGAAATTTTCGTAGTTCGAACGCAAGGTGGAACGGATCAGCACCTGCTTCGGGGTCAGACCATCTCTGTCGTCATCGGACGCGAAATACTTCTTCTCAATCCCCAGCCCCCGTTCGATTACCGTTTCCGGCTCCATCCCTAGCTTCTTTGCTTCCGCGATCAGACCGACTCCGCGCACCAGCGATTTTTTTGCATCGGCCGCAGAGAACTGCCGGAAGAACGAACTCTCGCTGGCGACCGATTTCAACTCAGAGACGATGGCGTTTTTCCGCTGCGTTTTCTTTACGAAACTGACCGCGTAAAGAGCTACAACGATCAGAAATATGACCGTGAGCGAGCGGGTGATGATGTATCTTGGACTCATTATTTCTTAAAAATTCGTGAACTCAGCTCCAGATGGATTTCGGTTTCGTGGCCTTCGGTTGTTCTTGGAAAAGGGTTCGCTCCCTGCTGTTGAAAATCGCTTCCTCGCGCGTGATCAGACCGGCGTTAAGAAGCGCACCCACACTCTCGTCGATGGTGTGGTTTCCTTCTTTAGCTCCGATCTCCATAAGACCCACAATCTGTTCCAATTTGCGGTCGCGAATACAGGTTCTGACGGCGTAGCTGGGGCGCATCGTTTCCGTGGCCAATACTCTGCCCTGCCCGTCTGCCCGTGGAATTAGCCGCTGGCACACGATCCCCTCCAGCACGGTGGAAAGTTGAGTCACGATCTGTGGCTGCTGCTCCGGTGGGAAAACATCCACCAGTCTGTCGATCGTTTGCGGCGCGTCGGCGGTGTGCAAGGTCGCTAGCACCAAGTGTCCCGTTTCCGCCGCCGTCATCGCAATCCGAATCGTATCCAGATCCCGCAGCTCGGACACCACGATCACATCGGGATCCTGGCGGAGCGCTTGCCGCAGCGCCTTGGGAAAACTCACGGTATCAGTTCCCACCTCACGTTGTTTCACGAGACAAGAACTGTGCGGGAAAACGTATTCAATAGGATCTTCCAGAGTGATAATCACCCCACTACGGCTGGACGAGATCCGCTGAACCATGGATGCCAGTGTGGTTGACTTCCCCGACCCCGTGATACCCGTGATCAAAACAAGCCCACTCCTCATTTCACAAAGCTCCTCGACGACTCGGTGGTGGCCGAGAGTGGAAAGCTCGGGGATCTCTTCCTTAATATACCGAAACGCAGCTTCCGTGTTTCCACGAACCGTATGCACATTTCCGCGAAAACGACCGACTCCCTCTACCTGAAGGGCATAGTCTAGCTCCTTCTCCTCCTCTAGAACGGATCTCTGCGCCTCAGTCAGTGTATCCAAAATGAGATCTCTCACCGTCTCAGGAGCCAGCGTCTCGTCATCAAAAGCCGCCAGCGCCCCGTTCACCCGGGCACAGGCCGGCGCCCAACTGCTCAGGTGCAAGTCCGATCCACCACGTTCGATGGTTTCCCTCAGATAATCCGTGATCTCGCGTGGCATGGCTGACTTTTAGGAAAATCCTTTCATCGCGCGATCAAAATCCTGCGATCTCGCGCACGCACCTCGCGCCACATTCTCCTCTAGGTAGTCCTGCCTCACCGCAGCTACCAAATAGTCCAGCGCTGAGCAGTTTGTTTCCTCATCACCCTTGTTAAGATGATCCTGCAGCTCCGGCATGCGTTTCTCCATAATCCACCGACGCGTGGCCGCCATATTCTGGAGATACTCCAGCGCAGGAAACACCCCACCTCCCTTGCGGGGAAGAAGCTGCTGGGAAACCACGCCGATCAGCTGCGAGGCAAGAAGATTCAGTCCCTCCGCCTCGTTCTCACCCAGTAGATTCGTAAACCGATTCACCGTCTCCACCGCCCCTCCACTATGCAGAGTCGAGACAACGAGGTGTCCAGTTTCCGCAGCTTGCAGGGCCGTCAACGCAGTTTCTGCATCTCGGATTTCCCCGATAAAAAGCACATCCGGACTCTGCCGCAGCGCAGAACGTAAACCGGTCGCGAAATCCTTCGAGTCCAGTCGCATCTCCCGCTGGGAAAACAAACAGTTCTCGTTTTCAAATAGGAACTCGATCGGATCTTCCAATGTCACGATGTGTCGGCACATCTGCTGGTTGATCCACTCTAGGCAAGCGGCAACCGTCGTCGATTTCCCAGACCCGGTAGGGCCAGTGATCAAGACTAGACCGTTTTTTCTCTGCATCCAGGATTCGAGTAGACCGGCGGGCAGTGAAAGATCAGCCAGACTGGGAATATCTTTCCGGATCGGCCTCAGCACCGCCGCCAAGCGCCCGAGCGTTCGATAAAGATTCACCCGCACCCGCCCACAGTTTTCGAGTTCCCACGAAACGTCCGTCTCGGCTGTCTTGTCCACATCCACCCCGCAGCTCTCCCAGAAGGAAGCCATTGCCTCCACCGGGATCGGGACGGGATGTAGTTCTACCACGTCCCCCTCTCTTCGGATTCTCGGAGGCTCTCCTGCTACCAGAAACACATCCGTGGATTCATACCGGAAGGCGTCGCGAATCAGTTCGTGAAGGGCGTTGTCCATAAAAAGTCTTCCGCAAACCCTAAACAAAACTCCTCCGCTGAATAGGCATTTTTCCCGGCACAAAACTGCCGCGGCAAATTCGTCCCCGGAGTTGGATGGAATCCAAATAGAAACAAGAATCTCTACAAAGAGTCTGTCCCGTATTGCACGAGTTTGTGCCAAGAAGGCAGGGATGGCTTTGCCTTCGGCTATGTCCGTTTCACTCCGATTCCAAGCCGTCCGGGAAAGGGTTAGGAACGATCACGGAAAAAGTCGAACCCTCCCGCCTTCCAAGCCCTATATTTACAATTACTGGGACGGTGTAAATCTGGCAGAGGGATCGTATCCACAGAGCGGACGGCGCGGAGCGACCGTCCCTGCCCTTTTTAGAAAACAGCCTTATATTCGGGGCTGCCCCTTTGCGTTAATCGAGCTCACCTTTCATCCCGGATAATCGCCGGAAATATAACCCTGAAGCTGTGAGATGGTTTGCTCCTGGGAGCTCATCGCCCAGTTCACCAGATCACCCATGGAAATCAGACCAACGAGCCGTCCTTCATCAACTACTGGCAAGTGCCGGATGCGATTGCAGGTCATGAGCTGCATGCACTTTTCGATTCCGTCTTTGCTACTCACTGTGATCGCCGGGCTGGAGAGGATTTCCCCGACCTTGGTATCCCTAGAGGTTCGGCCTTGCAGCGCCACTTTCCGGCTGTAGTCGCGCTCCGAAAGCACGCCGACCACCTCGTCATCTTTGATAGCGATGAGGGCTCCGACGTTCTTCTCGCCCATCAATCGGATGGCCTCGTATACGGTTGCCTCCGGGTTGGTAGTCCAGATTTCCCCGACTTTGTTGTGTAAAATATCGTAAACAGTTCCGTTAATTTCCATGGCTTTAATCCTTTTGAGGTTCTAGTACTATGAGTTGCCGGGATCGCCGCGTCAAGAACTCAAGACCGCCCCCATTTACTTTCGATTAGTAGCGGTAGTGCATCACTCACGCTTCATCTCCCAGTCCTTCACTCAAGGGCGAAGCACTTCTCGCAAAAAGCCCCCCTCTCTCGCGAGCAATCTGCGCATTGTCCCCTATGCGATACAGGCTGCTTTGCACTTGGCTGCGAATCGCTCGGACTATTCAATTCATTCTATGAAACAGGCAGCTTTCTTTGGGATTTTCATCACTTTCATTGGCCATTTAAGTGCTGAAACCCTTCGTACGCTGGTATTGGAAGTTGAGCAGAGGCTAGTCGCGCCCACTTATGAGCGCTCCGTATCTGGCGATCCTGATGCTTTGGAAGACGCTATAGGAAAGTTGCGCAAGCTAGCGCCGGATAAAGGTGTGAAGGAATGGCTGGATTTGAAAATCGAACGGGAGGATCCGCTCAAACGCATTATTTCCGAAGATACGAAATATGTGGATATACCACGAAATGACCGCAAGCGCTGCGAGGTTGGATACGAGCACAATTGGTCTAGATACGACGACTATGTCAGCCGCTCGCTAAAACTCTCTGACATCGTAGATAAGGACAACCTGTATCGCCAATCCTATACCTTCCATCATCGCCTGACAGATCGCTGGAGCATGTCCGCCGGTATTGCCACCCCAAAAGGAGCCATCTTTGTATTTGAAAAACTCTCGGTCGCGGATCCGGCAGCCATAGAACCCAAATGGATACTCGCCACCTTGCATGACAGAGAAATCACTCGCTCGTCGCCCCTAGACTACGCGCTAACCCGCCTTACCAATCCGCCCATAGGGCGCACAGCCATCGTCCGAATGCCACATAACACTACCCTCGGAGCAAAAGCAGAATTGGATCGCGCCACCCATACAGCTTATATGAATGGCTTCTCAAAATCGACTGTCGCTTTCATGGCCTGGGAAAAATCCTCAAAACCTGCACTCAAAATCGAACACCCCGAACGCGCATCCGTGGACATGGACATTATTGACCAACACGGAGGTGTTTCTCAAATCAGTCACTCCGGTAAGTTCACAGTTCTTTTCGAAAAAAATCCAACCCATGGCGCATTCGAAACTACGCACCGGGACAATGTACGCGACGGAACCACAACGAGGAGCGTCCCATCAAATAAAAAGAAGCCGATCTATTACTTGGAGGCATTCCTGATCACTCCAGCAGAGAAACGTTAACTAACGATTCAATCTCGATCAGCTACAAACAAGGCATCAGTGGGTTAGGTGCGAATGTTACGAGGTTAAGCCCGATTTCGTAAAAACGGCAGGGACGGTCGCTCCGCGCCGTCCGCTCTGTGGATACGATCCCTCTGCCAGATTCACACTGTCCCAGAACTTGTAAATATAGGGCTTGGAATGGAAGTGAAACGAACATAGCCGAAGGCAAAGCCATCCCTGCCCTTTTCACGAAAAATTACTGAATCTCGTGCCATTCGGGTCTATCCCTTTGCGTTCTTTCATAAAAAAGACACCAAGGGATTGAATCACTGACAACAGACAGAATTTCTGCGAGAAGCCTTCCATGGAAACAAGCAACCCATCCCCATCTGATAGCGTGAAAGGAACAGAAATTTCACGTAGAGGCTTCATCGGCACAACCGCATCCGGATGGGTTGCCACGGCATTTACCAGCTCCGCGGTCGCTAATGCAGCGGAGGCGACAGCTGGCGGACAGGCGCCGATACGCTGGGGCTTTGTCGGCACTGGCAGTATCGCGAATGCTATGGCGAGAGCCCTTAAACTCGCGCCTGCGGGCGAATTGGCAGCGAGTTCCAGCAGAACCAAGGAGAAGGCCGAGGAGTTCGCCAAGAAGCATGGAGCGGGCAAAGCGTTTGATTCCTGGCAGGAGATGATCCAATGGGATGGTATCGACGCGGTTTATGTCGCAACGCCCACAAGTGTCCGAGAGGAAATTTGCGTGGCTGCCGCAAACGCGGGCAAACACGTCCTTGGTGAGAAGCCTTTGGCGTCGCTGCCATCGGTGCAGCGGATTGTCGCCGCTTGCCGGAAGAACAACGTGGCTTTCATGGATGGCACACACTTCTCGCATCATCCCAGAACCACCCAGCTCAAGAGTGAGTTGGACACTCTTGTGGGAAAACGTCGCAACTTGGACTCGGTGTTTCAGTTTAATATCCGCGATACTTCAAACATCCGCATGCAGCCGAAGCTCGAGCCCATGGGTGCTGTCGGTGATGCAGGCTGGTATAACATGCGAGCGCTCGCAGAATACATCGACACACGTGCCAAACTCGATGGCGCTACGACCTACCTGCGACGTGGAGCCGAAACGGGTGCCGTCATTGGAGCCACCGGAGTCGTCGCGTTTGACGACGGTTCCATCTCAACTTGGAGCTGTGGTTTTGACGCAGGTTCCGTGCTTGCTGATCTTCGCATTGATGGAAATATGGGCACTATAGATATCGAGCGATTCCTGCAGGACGACAAGGATCGCTCCGCTAGCTACCGGAAACGCTCAAGCAAGGATCGGGATAAGAAAGTCGATGAAGTCGTCAAAATCGAGTCCTCCCTTCCAGGTTCTGCTCTTATGTTTGAAGATTTCGCAGCCCAAGTTCACGACTCATCATTACGTGATCAGTGGGTAGAGAAATGTTTGCGGACTCAAGAGCTACTCGATGCCGTCTGGGAAAGCGGATTACAAAACGAGAAAGCGTAGTTTCAGACTGATGCAGCCCTAAGAATAAGAGCTCAGTAGGAACGACCTTAGCGCATGGCTTCGCGGAAATGTTTCCGGCACATGGAGACATAGCGCTCGTTGCCGCCTATCTCGACTTGGGCACCTTCTTTGATCGCATTGCCATCGTCATCGGTTCGAAGGTTCATCGTGGCTTTGCGGCCACAGTGGCAGATCGTCTTCAGCTCGATCAGATTGTCCGCCCAGCCCAGTAGGGCGGCACTGCCAGGGAAGAGATTGCCTTGGAAGTCGGTGCGCAAGCCGTAACAAAGCACCGGGATGCCAGTATCGTCAGTCAGTTGGCACAGCTGCTCCACCTGCGAGTGAGTCAGAAACTGCGCTTCGTCGATTAACACGCAAGCGATGGGCGGCGTGGCATCGGTTGATCTGAAGAGGGCATGTAAGTCGTCGTCTTGGCTGAAAGTCTTTGCGTTTGCTTCCAGGCCGATACGCGAAGCGATCTTCCCAATACCGGCACGTTGATCGATCTCGGGCGTGAGGAGCAGGGTGTTCATGCCACGCTCTTTGTAGTTGTGACTCGATTGCAAGAGGACGGTGCTCTTGCCCGCATTCATTGCGGCGTAATAAAAGTAGAGTTTAGCCATGGTGAGAGACTTGATGCCCGCTCCCCCGGGGCGCGAAATTCAGAAGCGGAAGCGTGCCACTCACGCTACCTTTCCCAGTCCATCACTCAAGTGCGAAGCGCTTCTTGCGAAAAGACACGCCCCTCTCTCGCGAGGAATCTGCGCAATGCGCCGCGCTTCACACTTAAGGTCTCTTCCTATGCGTTAAAGATAGCTATTCGATCCCAACCCGCAGGGCCCGCATGCTCCAGAGATCCCGTGCGGCGGCCGCCCTTCCACGCATTCTCCGAGCTCCGTTCTTTCTCCTCTCAGAAAACCTTTCCCTGGAGGCATCGAAGGCATCGTTGACGAATTCCCTGCTCCCGATCACCGCACCATCTGTGAAATACCTCACCCGGTGCCTCAACATCTTCGCCATCCCCAACTCCTGCAAAGCCGTCTCGTTTTCTCCCGATTCCAGAGCCTCAGCTTCGTTTTGCGAAATTCTCGTCTTCCTTGAAGTTTGAGATTTGAAGTTTGAAGTTTTTCGCTCCAGCGCAATCCCCATCAGACGACGGTATCTCCGCGAAGCATCTTTCCATTTCCCGGCGTCAAACCCTGTGTCTGTATCGGAAGTGATCGCTCTCACTAGGCCTTCCCTCGCCTTTTTCCCATTCCCTTTCGCTCCACCGCCAACAGCCTCCCCGTAGCTACTCCATCGATATTCTGCAGGATCTTCTACCATCCCCGCCCGCACCGGGTTCAAATCAATATACGCCGCCATCGTCCGCGCTGCCGTCCCACTCTCCACGATCACACTCTTGAACCTGTCTTCCCACAGAGTCCCCTTGCGCTTGTGCCGCCCGTTGAACCATTGGGTAAAACGCTGCAACAGCCCCTTCATGAACTCCCCTAGGTCATTCATTCGGTAGGTAAACATTCTCTTGATTTCCTTAACCCTCTCTGGATTCCCCCATTCTACTCCACCCTCGTTCATCGCCTCATCCAACTGCGCAGCGATATCAGCAACAAATCTCTCCCCGTAAATGGCCGATAGACGCTCAAGGAAAACGTCAGTCTCAATTCCACCCTTCGGAGCAGGCGGAACCTCCAGCAGAATGTGTATGTGGTTGCACATCAGGCAGTAGGAAAGAACCCGACAACCCGTGAATTTCTCCATCATTCGCATCAACGTGCGGAATTTCTCCTTCTCCTCAGCACCAAATGCGAACCGCCCTTCCACCACCCGCGATATGCAGTGGTAAATGGCAGGTTTCGTCTCCGAATCCTTCCAAGGGGCGATCCAACGCGCGCTTCTCATGCCCCCACCCTGCCATCTGGAACCCAAATGGCAACAAGAATCTCTACAAAGGGTCTGTCCCTTTGTAATAAATTCCCGGAGCGCGCTGCCGTAGTCGTTCAGCATCCAGCGATCCGCACAGATGTAAGCGCAGACACCACCAGGTTTGAGCTGGAAAAGCGCTGCCTGATAGAAGGCGACGTAGATATCCGCCCTCCCGCGCATCGCACTGAAGCCGTTGCGGTAGAACGCCGCCTTGCTGGCAGGGATGTCCTCTAGGCGAATGTAGGGAGGATTCCCGATCACGAAATCTGCGATGGGGAAGCACAGCGACGCCTCCAGAAAGTCCCCCACCCTGATCCAGTTCCTCGCCAGCTTCTTCGACAACGCGGTAGGCACATCTAGTTCCTCCAAAGTCTCGCAAATCACCTGCACCGCCCTTTGGGCAGCTTTTGGATCGATCTCAAATGCCTGCAACGCCCCCGCCGCATCTTCCAAGGGAATCCCGTGTATCTTACAAGATTCAACCAAACGCCTTACCATCTCGCTCAAAAACGCCCCGTCCCCCGCCGACGGCTCCAGCGCAACAAAATCCGCAAGTCGCTTCTCTGGCAAATAACCCGCCAGATCCAGAATCAGATCCACCATCCACGCCCGCGTGTAGATCACCCCGTCTTTCGGAGTGCTCTTCGGTAAAATGGTGTTTTCGATTCCAATCACAAGTTCACTTGAACAGTTTTTGTGATAACCGTCAATCTTGGAGTCTAGAAGAAGTTTTGAGACGTTAAAAACGTTAGGACTGACCCTTCATGATCACTCATACTACTCTTATTTGTTCAGATGCTGCAGGACGAGGGCACTCGCCACCTTGTGAGTTACGAGATATTTTCCGAATCGTCGAAATCGGAAGAAGAACAGAATCCCGGCTAAACCGGAAATAGCAGCAAGAACCAACATTTCCCAACTTGTGAAGTTGTGGGAAAAGCCCTCGAATTTGAACACCGATTTTTCGAGGAAGGATCTCCAAAAAAGTGCTAAAGACAATGAGGCGAGAGCCACCCACATGCCCCGATAGAATCCCTCCCGATAAAGATACACCTCTCGGGTCTGAGGAGATCCGCGATGTTCAATCATTGCATCGCACACCTCCAAAATCATCGTGTGACCTGGTCTTCCAGATACACCAGGTTTGATGATCTCCATCGTGAGATCTTTGGACGCTTCGATGAGATGGTCTCCGATTCCCTTCTTTCCGTTTCGAAAGCAGAGTCTAGCGGTAGATCGTTGCCCCAGAGTAATGTTCGCCACGCTTTGAGTGACATGCCCCGCGAGGTATGAAACCACTACGATGAGAAACCAGAAAGGAGCTTCGATTTTTGAAATCACGAGGTCATTATTCTCGAAAACCGTCCAGTATCCCATCGAGATTGCTCCGGCGAATACAAAACCTGGAACCAAATATCCGAAGATCTCGTAAAGGGTGATCTGAATTTCCTTCATTTTCTAGTTATCGTTCGGAAGGTCTTTCCTTCAGCGTCTTTTGAGCAAATGACTTCGATCGTGCCATCACCGCGAGTCGTCAGGCAATACCGTCTCTCCGAGTCACCGTTAGAGCGATTCCTCACATTCCAACCGGTATCATTTGTTTTGTTGTAGTATTTATTGGTAACTGAGGTGGTTCCGACTGCGGTATCAGAAATAATCACGATGGCGGGTCTTCCAATAAGTTCAAAAAGATCTTCATTGAAGCCGTTGTCTCGTCCGTGGTGCGATGCCAAGAGGATGTCGATATTGGTCGCCGCTTGACGAAACCGTGGCATCGAAAGCAGCTTCTCCCAACCGGCTTTTTCTGTGTCACCGGTGAGAAGAAACTTAGTCCCTGCAAATGAAATCACCGCAGCGGTGCTGTGATCGTTGAGATTGTCGGAATCCGGGTTGCAGCTGAAAAGATCAAACTGGTTGCAACCGTGATTTGGAGCCTGAAGAGGGCTTTGGCCCGTCTCAAACGAGCCGGAATATCTCTCTACAATTTCGAGATATTTGCTGACCTTCGATTGATCCCTAGACTGATTCTCCCCTTTTATGAAATCTGCAGTCAGATGTCTCGGGCAGTGAAGTGAAGTCGGGGAAAGTAGATCGAAATTATTGATGTCCGAAATATGATCTGCATGCGGGTGGGTGATGATCACACTGTCGAGCTTGTGGATATTTTTCGTGTTATAGAGGTAAAGAAGAGGGCTGTGAGATGTTCCTCCTTGGGACTCGTCGAAGTCTCCCGTCCCCAGGTCAAACATGATATTTTGGCCGGTTGGGGTCTCAATATGGCACGCACTGCCGTGCTGAACATCGAGGAACGTTAGTTTTAGTGAAGACATATGGTGGGAGGAATTGATCCCCGATAAACGCAATTGAAGAATTGCCTGAGCCCCGAAAATTAGAAATGAGTTCTCAGGTTTTACGGGGTATCGGGAGGCTTACGAAGTGAGCAGTCATGGGGGCGGCGCTACAGTTTTCACTGGCAAGCCTCGCACTCGCCACCATTTAGCATTGCATCGATGGAGCAGGCGTTTTGTTCGGCTTGGGTGAATTCCTTTTTGGTGGCGTTGGTTGCTGCGGTGGCGGCGGTTTGGGTGGCCATGTGGCCGCGTTGGGTCTTCTTGACGTCGATGGTGGCTTTCTCGGTGTTGGAGGCCTGTAGGGTGCGGAGGTAGTAGGTGGTTTTAAGGCCTTTGTCCCAGGCGCGGCGATACATGTGGCTGAGTGTCTTGAGATCCGGGGTGGCGAGGAAGAGGTTGACCGATTGGGATTGGTCGATCCACTTCTGGCGGCGGGCGGCGGCGTCGACGATGTACTCGTGGCCGATGCCGAAGACGGTCTTGTGCTTGGCTTTGATGGCCTCGGGGATGTCGTCGATGTTATCGAGTTCACCATCGAAGTACTTGAGTTGATCGACCATTTCAGGAGACCATAGGTTGGCCTTCTTGAGATCGCGGACGAGCTCGGTATTGAGGATGGTGAAGTCTCCGGAGAGGTTCGACTTCACGTAGAGGTTCTTGTAGTTCGGCTCGATGCATGGGGTGGTGCCCATGATGTTTGAGATGGTGGCGGTCGGTGCGATGGCGAGGACGTTGGAGTTGCGCATGCCGTGCTTGGCGATTTTCTCGCGGACGACGGACCAATCCATTTTCCCGCCGCGTGGGACGTCGATATCGCGGCCGCGCTCGTCTTCGAGCAGGTCGACGGTGTCTTGCGGGAGGAGTCCCCTGCTCCACTTGGAGCCCTCGTAGGAGGAGTAGGTGCCGACTTCGGCGGCGAGGTCGGCGGATGCACTATAAGCGTAGTAGGCGATGGCTTCCATCATCTCGTCATTGAACTCGACGGCGGCATCGGATGCGAAGGCGAGATTGCGCTTGTAGAGGGCTTTCTGGAGACCCATGACACCCATGCCGATGGGGCGGTGGCGGGAGTTGGCGGTTTTCGCGGCTTCCGTGGGGTAGAAGTTGATATCGATGACGTTGTCGAGGGCGCGGATGGCGACGGTGATCGTTTCCTTGAGCATCTCGTGATCGAGGGCGCCATCGGCATTGATGTGGCTGTCGAGGACGACGGAGCCGAGGTTGCAGACGGCGGTTTCCTCATCGGAGGTGTTGAGCGTGATCTCGGTGCAGAGGTTGCTGGAGTGGATGACGCCGCAATGATCCTGCGGGGAGCGGACGTTGCACGGGTCTTTGAAAGTGATCCATGGGTGGCCGGTCTCGAAGACCATTTTCAGCATGGATTTCCAGAGCTCGATGGCTGGGAGCTGGCGAGACCAGATTTTGCCTTCGGCGGCTTGGGCTTCGTATTGTTCGTAGCGTTCTTCGAAGGCTTTTCCGTAGAGATCGTGGAGATCCGGGGTTTCATTTGCGCGGAAGAGTGTCCAGTGCTCGCGGGCTTCCATGCGCTTCATGAAGAGGTCTGGAATCCAGTTAGCCGTATTCATGTCGTGGCAGCGGCGGCGGTCGTCTCCGGTGTTTTTGCGGAGCTCGAGGAAGTCCTCGATGTCGTTGTGCCAGCTCTCAAGGTAGGCACAGCCGGAGCCTTTTCGCTTGCCGCCTTGGTTCACTGCGAGGAGCTGGTCGTTGTGGAGCTTGAGGAACGGGATGATGCCCTGGGACTCGCCATTGGTGCCCTGGATGTAGCCGCCGGTGCCGCGAACGGCTGTCCATGAGCCACCGAGGCCGCCCGCCCACTTGGAGAGGTAGGCGTTTTCCGCGATACCGCGCTGCATGATGGACTCGATGGAGTCATCGACCTTGTAGAGGTAGCAGGAGGAGAGCTGGGAGTGGAGTGTGCCGGAGTTGAAGAGGGTCGGCGTGGAGGAGCAGAAGCGGCGGCCTTTGTAGAGGTTGTAGAGGCGGATGGCCCAGTCGTCGCGCTTGGCGGTTTCGTTTTTAAACAGGCCCATGGAGACACGCATCCAGAAGAATTGTGGGGTCTCGATGCGGCGGTGCTTGTCGGAGGTTTTATCAACGATGAGGTAGCGATCGTAGAGTGTCTGAATGCCGAGGTAGTCGAAATCGAGGTCGGCGGTGGGGTCGAAGGCGTTGGCAAGTCTCGCGAGCTTGTAGCCCTTGAGCAGCTCAGGGTTGAGGCGCTTGATGGCGACGCCGTGCTTGAGGTATTTCCGGAAGCCTTCCTTGTGTGCTTCCTTGAGCTTCTCGACACCGTCGGTGAGGATGCTCCAATCGAGGACTTCCTCGTAGATATAGGAGAGCAGGATGCGGGCGGCGAACTTGGCGAAGTCCGCGTCTTTCTCGATGAGTGTCTTGGAGTTGAGGATGATGGTGGCTTTAAGGTCTTTTGCGGAGATCTCAGCACCGATGGAGCGGCGGAGTTCGCGTTCGATTTCTTCTTCGGCAAGATTGAGGTCGAGGCCGATGGAGGCGAACTGGATGCGCTTTTTCAGCTCCATGCCGTCCCAGAAATTCGATCCACCGTCTGGGGTGGTGACGACGATCATGGAGTCCTGTGAGAGATCGTCGGAGGCGTTTTCCTCTTCCTCGGTGCGGTAGCGTCCGCGCTCGGCACGGTAGAGGATGTAGTGCTGGGCAGCCTTGTAGTAGCCCTGGCGCATGAGTTCTTCCTGAACGTGATCCTGGACGTCTTCGATGTGGACGAAAGATTGGTCGCCTTGGCGGACGAGTTCGGTGACGGCCTTGGCGATGTCTACGGAAGGCTCAGGATTCTCATGGATGGTGAGGAAGGCTTTGCGGACGGCGATTTCGATCTTGGTTTCGCTCCAAGGCACGACGTTGCCATTGCGGCGGATGAGGCGGACGGGAAGTGCGTGTGGGCTGGTGCCGGATTCCACTTGGCCGGTTTTTTCCAACGAACGACGGAAGGCCAACGATTTCGCGACGTCGTAGGCTTCGTTTTCGAGGAGTGCCTTCTCGATGAGGAGGTAGAGGTCGCTTTCGGTGAGGCGAAGGCGTCCGCTTTCTTCGAGTGCTTTCGTGAGGGAGACCGCCACTGCCTGTGCCACCAGAGAGACAAACTTGCGGTTTACTTCGGAGAAGATGGAGTTCTCATCTTCGGAACGTGCGACCAAGAGATCCGCCAAGGATTCGCCAATAGCATCCGCTACGTCTTCGAGAGAGAACTGCTGCTCATTTTCACCACGGGTGACAATGATATCAGGCATTGGCTTGCGCTTGTCGGCGGCGATGGATTCACGCCAGTCGTATTGGCGGTCGGTCGTTTCGAGTGCGAAGCGGTCGGAGATGACTTGCTTGAGGATGTTGTCTTCGGCGAGGTTTAGGCTGCGGTACATGGTCGGATTGGTGGCGGTGTTTTTTTGTTTGGCGGACGGTGGAAGATTTAGTGGCTAGTGCCGGGTGATCAGTGATCAGTGGAAGAGGTTGCTATTTCAGAGTTAGTGGACGGTGCTTGATAGGGCTGCTGTTGAGTGACTAGTGCCGGGTGATCAGTGATCAGTGGAAGAGGTTGCTATTTCAGAGCTAGTGGACGGTGCTTGATAGGGCTGCTGTTGAGTGGCTAGTGCCGGGTGATCAGTGATCAGTGGAAGAGGTTGCTATTTCGAGTTAGTGGACGGCGCTTGATAGAGTTGCTGGGTTCACTGATCAGTGGAAGAGGTTGCTGGTGCGGAGCGGTTTTTGGAGGCGGGGCTTGAGAGGTTTGATTGGATGCGGCGGTTGAGGGAATTGATGAGGGCTTGGATCATTTTTGAGAGCTCTCGGGTTTCTTGGATCATGTCCGAGACACCATCCATGGGTGGGGCGCCGAGGCGGTTTCGGATGCGCTCGGCGATGTAAAGCTGGGTGCGGAGTTCGCCGCAGGAACCCTTGCTGTAGCGGAGGAACTTGATGAACTCGGGTGTGCTGTCACGTTCGGCTCCTTCGGCGATGTTTGATGGAATGGAAAGCGATGAGCGCTCCATCTGATTGCGCAGGGCGAAGTCTTTAGACTCCGCGAACGCGAGATGGATATCCACAGTGAGACTGCAGCCCCGTTTCCAGACCTCCAAATCCTCAAATGTAGTTACTTCGTTCATTGTTTCTTTTCTTCCACTGATCACTGATCACTGATCACTCGGCACTAGCAAACTTCCGGCTTCGCCGGATTAGAGTTCGTCATCATCAACTGATGTGAGGGCGGCGGCTTTTTGGTATTCGGTGACTCGGCCTTCGAAGAAGTTTTGCTCCTTCTTGATGTCCATCATCTCGGCGAGCCATGGGAATGGGTTGGAGACGGATTCGTTGAGTGGTTCTAAGCCGCAGGAGCTGAGGCGTCGGTCGGCGATGTAGTCGATGTAGGTCTCGAAATCAGTGGAGTTGAGGCCGAGGCCGGAGACTGGGAGGCAATCGCGGATAAAGGCTTTTTCGAGGCGGATGCCCTCGGCCATGGTCTGGCGGAGATCCTCGCGGAATTCCTCTGTCCAGATGTCTTGGTTTTCATCGATGAGATCCATGAGGAGGTTGCGGAAGACCTCAATGTGATTCGACTCATCGCGGAGTGTGTAGCGGAACATCTGGCCGATGCCTGGGAATTTATTCTGGCGGTAGAGCGAAAGAATCATTCCGAAGAGGCCGTAGAATTGAGTGCCCTCCATGATCTGGCCAAACATGAAGATGTTCTTGGCGAGTGCCTGTTTGTTTTCGGTGATAGTGAGATCGATATCGCGGCGAAGTGCCTTGCTGTTGGAGACAACGAAGTTGTTTTTCGCGGTGATGGTCGGGACGTCTTCGAACATCGCTTCGCACTCGTGCGGGTTGATGCCGAGGGAGGAGATCATGTAGACAAGGCTGTCTGCATGGATGTTTTCCTCGTGAGCGTGGCGGCCGAGAACGAGCTTGAGCTCAGGTGCAGTAACGACTTCGCGGACAACGTGGAGGACGTTGTCACCGACGATGCCCTCAGCGGCGGAGAAGTAGCCGATGCCCATTTTGATGATCCAACGCTCGACGTCGGAGATCTCGTTAGAGCGCCATTGCTCGACGTCTTTTTGCATTGAGATGTCCTCTGGCTCCCAATGGTTGTTCTTCATCGTCTTGTAGAGATCGTAAGCCCATTGGTATTTCAGGGGGAGGATGTTGAAGAACATCGTTTCCTTGCCGTTGATGACTTTTTTGGAATTGAAGGCGAGTTCGGCTTTGGACTTATCGAGGACAAAAGTGCGGCTTCCTAGGGTGACGGTAGTGGTGGACATGTATGGAATCTGTGAAACGGTGTTTTCGAGCAGTTGAAGTGGCGCTTTGCTTGGGTTTAGCTTGCGGAGATTGACAGGTTTTTCATCGAACGGTCAATCCGATTTGGGGAGATGTAGTATAAACAAATTATTCACAATACCACATGTAGTGGTTGCTACCGGTAAGCACTTTGTAACTCCCCTTGATTTTACAGCAGTTACGGGGGTGGGCGGTGCATCACATGCACATGACTAGGTGCGAAAAAAAAATACGTCGAAGTGGCTTATTCAGGAGGGGGGCAAGAATTTGAAAAAAATTATAAACTTTCCTTAATTGTTTGGAATTTTGCGACGATTTTAACCGCTAAAGCGTTCATTTCAGGAGATGTAAAATTTTTACTAACAGTCGAGGAGGCGAACTGATCGATGATAATCGGCGCAAGTGTCTTTCCATTTGGTCGTTCATCGGTTTGCCTGTGGACATGAAACGAGTTGCAGCACATTGGCAGATTCTGATTGCACTAGTATTAGCAACGCTGACGGCGCTCGCGCTGCGGGGTTTATTCAATGGAGCGGCGGATGAATCAGCGGGCGGGAAGCTTGTTTCGGTAGCACTGGAGACCTGCCGTTTCATCGGAGATCTCTTCATGCGCGGGCTTAAGATGATCATCGTGCCGTTGATCGTGACGGCGGTTGTTTCCGGGATCACGGGGATGAAAGGTGTTGAGGGCTTCGGAAGGCTGGGAGGTAAGACCGTGGCGTTTTACCTGTGCTCTAGCTTCGTAGCGATCGCGATCGGGCTGGTAGTAGTAAACTTGGTGCAACCAGGCATGAAAGACGGCATGCCTAACGAGTCGATCAGGGCGGCATTTGCGCAAAAGGAAGCGGACGCGGATGCTTCTGCGAAGAGCAAGGTCGAAGAGGCAGGAGCACGTGAGGGCAAAGACTTCCTCGGGATTTTCAAAGCGATGCTGCCAGAGAATGTAGTGGGTGCAGCCAGCAACAACGGTCAGATGCTGGGTGTGATCGTATTCAGCATTCTCTTCGCGATTGCGGCGACGCAGCTACCTGGTGATTCAGGAGAGAGCATACGGAGTTTTTTCGTAGCGGCAAACGAGGCGATGATCACAGTGACGAGGTGGATCATGGCGCTGGCACCCATCGGCGTGTATGCGCTGATTCTACCGGTGGTATATGAGACGGGAGCAGATCTCTTCACGCAGTTAGGAAAATACTTTTTCACGGTGATCTTCGCTCTGGGACTGCATCTCTTCGTGGTGCTGCCGCTGGCGCTGAAATACATCGGAAAGACAAGTCCCCTCGCCCATTTCAGAGCGATGCGTCCAGCGATCCTGCTGGCATTCTCGACGGCTTCATCTTCCGCCACCCTTCCTGTGACGATGCGTTCGGTGCAGGATAAGGCGGGCGTTTCCAAACGCGTGGCAAGCTTCACTCTGCCGCTAGGCGCGACTGTGAACATGGATGGAACAGCGCTTTATGAATGTGTGGCGGTGATCTTCGTGGCTCAGGTGATGGGTATCCAGCTTGGGCTTGGTGAGCAGTTTTTCATCGTGACTGCGGCGCTACTTACCAGCGTGGGTGTGGCCGGTATTCCTTCCGCAAGCCTAGTAGCGATTCTACTGATCCTGAAAAACTCAGGTATACCGAATGCCGAGACGGCAGTGGTGGCTTTGCTGTCAGTGGACAGACTTCTGGATATGAGCCGCACGGCGGTGAACGTGTTCAGCGACTCCTGCGCGGCGGTGATCGTCGGGCAGAGCGAGGGAGAAATCACCGTGCCTGCTGAGTCGTAGGATTTACGGCTCAGCCGACAACTAGATTCCTAGAACTACGGTGTTCTATTCATCCAGTTCCACCAATACGGAGGAAATTTGGCAGCCTCTTTCGTCCTGCAGATTTACATAGTAGGTCACAGCTTCGCCGGGAAGCGTGGCTGTCACTGAATTCGCCTTAGCGTCGACTGCTGCCGCCATTTCCAGCCATGTTCCCGGTCCCGCGTGCTTATCCTCTTCGCTCTTCTTACGGTAACTTAGCTTTTCCTTCAGGTAATAAACCGTCGCCTCAGTGACGGGGGCGGGTGACTCATAAGCGATTTCGATTCCGCGCCCCTCTGGCTGCTTCGTAATTTTACCAAGCCCAGGCTTATCTCCCTTCAATATTTGGTCAGCGAAGACATAAATCTCTCTCACACCTTTCGGATGCCAACCCGGTGTATGTCCATGACGCATTCCAGGATGGATGGTCATATAGGCATGATCCGCCGTCGCTTCGAAGCTACGTGAAGTAATATTTGCCGAGAAATGGCCGTCCACATCGCTATTCACCCAGAGAGTGGGAACGGAACCTGATGAAAACTGCCGTGCTGGATCCCAGAATTTCTTCATCTCGATCATCTCCGGAGTCTTCCCACCCATATCCTTGAAGTGACCCTTCGAATCATACAGGAAACCCGCTCCGAAAACAGGCATCGCGCACTTGAATCGGTCATCCACTCCGGAGATCAAACTGCTCAGGACACCACCCCAAGAAATACCCGTCATACCGATGCGATCCGCATCGACCTCAGGCAACGATCTGAGAAGAGAGTTAGCTAACATTACATCAGATACCGCATGATACATCCACTGCTCATCGAGCGGATTTTCGACATCATCGAACATACCAACTCGCTCCGGCCCGCTGAATTCATGCCTTGCTTTTCTGACCCCCTCTTCTCCCGGCATGTGTCCTTCGAGGCTCATGGAAATCGCTGCATAGCCAAGGTCGTTCCAGATCTTCACCCACTCGACAAAAGCCGTACCTCCACCGCCATGCACCAGCACCATCGCCGGCACGGGCTTATCACTCTTAGGAATGCCCATGTAGGCAAAGGCACGAGTCGGTTTACCTTTGAAATCTAGCGTATCGTAAAAGATCGCCTGGATATCGCCTTCATCTTTTTCCGGAACACGGTGGATTTCAGGAGCTTCATAGACGCGGCTATCGAGTAGCTCTTTGAGTGGCTTTTCAAAATCCAGTTCCGCGTTGGCAGTAAAAGCAACAAGCGGAACTAAGAGGGATATGATGGTGAACATTTTCATGAGATTCTTCAGAGCAAAAGTATCTCCGTTTTTGAAACGACATCAACCGAGAAGCCCGTCTAGCGGCTATTGCTGCCATTTAGAGACCGATGGCAGCACGTAACTCAGAGACGAGTTCATCTGCCTCATCACCATCGATCCAACTAGCGATTTTTACCGCTTTGTCAGTAGTGATGAGTTCTACGCGCTTCATTGGCTTACCGTTGTTACTACCACTGACTGAAGAGCGAACGGCAGTGATGGAATCTCGGGGATAGGAAACGTCTTTCATCACGAGCCCCCGTCGATAGGTGCGAATGGAAACCTGTGCCGAGTTCCCCTCAATACGACGCTCGCTGCCACGGAAGCGTAGGAGATACAATGTCCCCGCGATTCCACCGATCGCGAAAACTCCGGAAATCAGGCTCCAGATCACGAGGAATACGGAATCAAACAGCGCGAAAACTAAGGAGAAAATGTAGCCTTCTTCCTTACGGTCTGGCATGGGGCCGGTATCAATAAAGAAAAATCCAACGGTGAGAAATATGAGACCTATGGTCGCCATCAACATCGTGGTAATCAGCGCGCCTTTCCCGTAGCCCGGAATCATGATCGAGAATACGCCTTTGCCCTCGCCTCTTGAGCCGCCTTCTTGAAAGGCCGGAGCGGCAGCTTCTTCGGGGCCGAAGATTGCCTCGTGAATATCCGCAGTAAGCCATGCTTTTTCCTCATCTGTGAGCATAGATCCGAAACGCATTTTCCCGCTCTCTGCCTTAATCTGAATGCCATAAACCGGCGTGTAGTTCTGGCTGTAGAAAACTTCCTGAGTGACAGATTTCACTATATTTGATGCCAGTTTCTTTTCGCGCGATCTACCCAACAGCTCTTTACGTAAAGAGACCTCACCGCCACTAACCGTAAGACGGTGCTTCATGTATTTCTGCCTGATGGCGGCATACAACACCCCGAAACCTATGAGGTAGAAGATCGCAAAAAACGGAATCAACACCCATTCAGGCATATTTCCTTCGATTTCCTCACCACCGAGTATCGCGAACAGAAATCCACCGCTAACGATGATGGTGATCCCTAGCCAGAATATGGCAAAGAACAGGAAAAAGCCGAACTTTCCGCTGGCCGGAATATCCCAGATGACACCACCGAGGCCATCTCCGTGCTTACGAATCCCTGTGGAGTCAGGAGGTATATCTGTCCTAACGGGAGACGTCGCCTCACCGGCAGCCCACTCCGCAGCAGAGGCCTTGGTTCCACAAGAAGAGCACGTGAGGACATCACTGCTACTCTGCGGGAGAGTAGGCGCCTTCTGACCACAACCGGGACAGAACAACCCATTCTTAGCTGCAGCAGCTAACATGATCCTGTCGCCTACCTTCTTGAACATACGGGTATTCCGCATACACCAGACGGCAAAGGCAACAGCAATGAGTCGTCGCTAGAAAAGCTTCACTTCAGAGTGATGCGAAAGCCTACCACGTGAGCTTCTGGCAGTACCTTTGGAAGGCTGATCGTGAGACCTTCTACTGAGCGCTTCCAATCGCTCTCCCCTTCCCCGCCAAGAAGTGCTACGGAGTCAATTTTCCCCTCCAATAATCCACCTTCGGCAAGGCTCTTGATGAAAATGTCTTCGGTAGGTGGTGAGAGCACAAACGCGTAAAGATTTCCGTCCTTAGTCGTGAAGCGGATGTCTTTTTGAGAGAAATCTTTGTGGTTTTCGCCTTGCCGACCGTCCTTCATTTCCAAGGGGCCTTCGCCGAAGATTTTCCACGGTCGACTGCCATAGATGCCTTCCGCATTGATATTCATGAAAGCGCCGATCGCATCCAGATATGCCTGTTGGTTTTCAGGAATCAGACCATCGCCAGTCAGAGCGATATTGAGCATGACCACGCCGTTTTTACTGATCGCATCAATCGCATTGCCGACCATTACCGGCACGCTCATGCGATTCACCGCGCTCTTGCGATAGAACCAGCCTCCAGAAATGTCCGTCGCCCACATCCATGGCTCGGGCCGGATATCTCCAGAACCACCACGTTCCAAGTTATAGGTAAAGCCAGATGCCGGAGCCTTGCCGTCTTTGCAAGAGAGCACCACGGTCTGCTTGCCGTCGTTTTCCTTGAGATCTCGGTTCACGTAATCTGTGAAAAGCTTCAGACCGAGATTCTTGCCGGTCTTCGCGCTCGGGTATGGCGAGTCGTTGTTGAACATATCAGGATCGTATTTCTCGATCACATCCCAACAGCGAGCATACCAATGTTCATTCCAACTATCTTGAGAAGCATACCCAGATGCATCGTAGTCCATATTGAAAAACTCCCACTCCGGTGTGCCTTCCTTTTGGTATTTGCGCGCTGCTTTGAAAAAACGCGGAGACCAGTAAAGGTGGGTGGAAACACCGAACTTGAGCCCCTGCTTGGTAGCTGCATCCTTCCACTCTCTCAGTGTATCACGCTTGGGCCCCATCTTCACTGAGTTCCATGGATGAAAGGAATCATACATGTCGAAGTTGTCGTGGTGAGTTGCCACTGGCATCACGAAGCGCGCTCCGCTGTCTTTGACGATTTTGACCAAGGCATCGGCGTAAAATTTATCCGCCGTGAAAAGTGGGATTAGATCCTCGTAACCAAACTCTGAAGGATGGCCGTAAAACTCGGTATGCCACTCGGTGAGCACACGAGTCATCTCAAGGTCACGCTCATTACTGGTCGGAGTGCTGTAGCCATCTACGCCATACATCCTCCGTCCGTAGTGCGAGCCGTCATTTGGTTGGCTGTCATCCACTGAGGAAGGAATGCCCCAGTGCATCCAAACCCCTAGCTTCCCATCCACGAACCACTCGGGCACGTCATAGTTCTCCGCTAGCGAATCCCATGAAGGCTCAATCGCTTTCGTTTCGGCAATAGCCGTGTGCGTGAGCGCCAACCCAATGGCTGCGCATTTCAAAAACGTATCTGTTTTCATCAGTAGGAAAGCTTCCCGCCCTTGGAGGGCTTCTGCTTGTCTGCTTCCCACCATTCGTTGGGGCCTTCTTCGACGATACCTTCCCAAGTCTTCATCAGAAGCGCCTTCATCTCCTCGGTCTTCTCAGGCATTTTGGAGGCGAGATCTTCCTTTTCCTGCCAATCTTCCTGCACGTTGTAGAGTTGGAATACCGTGAGAGTGTCGTTGCCGATAATTTTCCAATCGCCGACACGCATGGCTACGCGGTCTTCTGGAGATGAGACATGAGTCCGCCAGAAGAGCGGAACTTCGCGTTCTAGAGGTTTCCCTGAAAATGCAGGAACCATATTCACCCCATCGATCGTGCGGTCATCGGGAAGTGGAATTCCGGTAATGCCCAGAATCGTGCTGAAAAGATCCGATCCAATCACAGGCACGTCGCTGACCGTGCCAGGTTCAATGTGTCCAGGCCAGCGTGCGATACCAGGGACACGGATGCCGCCTTCATATTCGTTGCGCTTGTTGCCACGGAGACCTCCGGAATCACCTCCATAAGCCGGAACTGGCCCATTGTCTGAGGAGAAAAAGATCAGTGTATTTTCTGCAACACCTTCTTCTTCGAGCGTTTCCATGAGTTTACCCAATGCGTAATCCATCTGGGTGATATTTCCGTTGTATTTCGCCTGCTTCGGCGTGTCGTCAGGATACATCTCGGTAAATTTGATATCCGTGGCGATTGGGCTGTGGGGTTCATGGAACCAGACAGTCATGGCAAAAGGCTTTTCCTTGTCGCGCAGATCCTTGAGCCAATGAATTGCCTCGTCCGCAACCAATGGCGCGGAGTATCCTTCCAGTTTGCCGACAGGCTCGCCGTTGCGCACGAAGTTATTTGGATTCTTGTGGCTTGGCTCAGCATTGTTCTGGGTAGTCATCCAGTGGTCGTAGCCGTGCTCGCCGGGATGAGGAAACTCAGGATTGCCGAATTGATTTTTGGAAAGCAGATGCCATTTCCCTGTGTGGCAAGTCTCGTAGCCAATATCTTTCAAAAGCTCTGGAAAGGTAATTTCGGTCTCACGAAGATAAGCCTCACCGTTACCCGAAAGGTGGCGGTAAACCCCATTACGATAAGGTGTCCGGCCAGTCAAAATCGCAGAGCGAGATGGCGAGCACACCCCGCATGCGGAGTAGCACTGGGTGAACTTCACACCCTGGGAGGCGAGCTTGTCCATGTTCGGCGTCTTGATGACCTTGTTGCCAAAGGTTGCGGAATCGCCCCAGCCCATGTCATCCGCAAGAACGATGACGATGTTAGGCTTGCTGTCTTCTGCGAGCATGCTGCCAGCAGTCAAAGCCGCCAGACTTGTGAATATGAGCTTAGAAATTATCTTCATGATTTTGTGGAGATCGTGTAGTTCTGAAAGGTGGTATCTGTCTGAATATACTTCAATAGCCGTCTTTAGCTTTCTCCTATTTGCTGTAATTTGCCTTTTCCAGAGAATCCATGGGATCTCCCAGTTCATCCATGGTGTTTTCTAGAATCTGAGTCATCTCAGAAAGCTTCGCCGAATACTCGGGGTTACCTGCGAGATCGTTCATCTCTAAGGGATCCTTCGTGAGGTTGAAGAGCTTTGTTTTTTTCAACTTTGGATAGGCGATAATTTTCCAATTACCATCAATGACCGCCCGTTGAGTCCCTTCATAGGCGCCATAAATTCTCTCGTAGTTTTTATTTCGGCGCCCATCCAGTAGCGGCAGGACACTCTTATAATCGATATTTTCTGGAATTTCCTGCCCAGAAATTTCGATAGCGGTGGCCATGGCGTCCTGCAGATAAATCGGCGAATCGATCACCTTACCGCCCTCGATCCCGGGTCCCATGATCATGAATGGGGGGCGAAGGGAATCCTCATACATATTCTGTTTTCCAACTAATCCATGGTGCCCAACCGCAAGGCCGTGATCCGAGGTAAAGATGATATACGTGTTATCCGCTTTGCCCGATTTCTCCAAGGCCTCGAAAATTTTCCCGATCTGCTCATCCATGTGCGTGATCAGGGCAAAATACTCTTGGCGATGAACCTTGATCGCATAATCCGTGCGAGGATAAGGAGCGAGGTTTTCGTCTCGGATTTTAGGAACACCATTCCCCCCCATATCCGGATATTGAGGGATGTAGTTTTCGGGAATCTTGATGCGCTCAAGCGGGTAACGCTCGATAAACTCCTTCGGTGATTGGCGAGGGTCGTGAGGTGCGTTGAAGGCGAGATACATGAAGAAAGGCTTATCGCTATTCGCAGCCTTCTCGAGGTACTCAGTAGCATCGTCTGCAAGAACTTCACTCCAGTGTTTTCCGCCTGCCCAGAAGCCACTTTGTTTCTCATCCCAAGGGAGCCAGGCCTTCTCAGGATCCTCCCCCTCGACCGGACGATTGTAGGCACTGCGAGTTATTTTTGGCATACCAGCGCGCACGTTTTTTGAATGATCGAAGATCTTCGAAGTCGGCACAGAAACATGCCATTTTCCCGTCATGTAGGTCTCGTATCCAGCATCTGCCATGATCTCACTCCACATCTTGCGTTCGCCGTTCTTACTAGCATCAAGCGCCTCACGGGCTTTCCACAGCGATGCTCCCGTATTTAGCCCTGTCCGGCTCGCCACACAGACAGCACCCGTCCACGAGCCCATATTATAGGCATGTGAAAAAGTAGCTCCTTCGTTCACCAGACGATCCAAGTTCGGGGTGTCGATATCTACAAGGCCATGCGCTCCGATAGTCTCGTAGCATTGGTCATCGGAAAAAATGAAAAGAATGTTGGGTTTTTCGGCTCCAAGCAGAGTGCTCGGTAGCATCAGGGTTGCCGCAAGTAGAAGAAATAGGGATTTCATGGGGAATTGTTATCCCTTTTACGCAAGGCAAAGTCCCGAACTTTCTCGGGCGATCTATCGCTTCAAAGAAATCGTTTCGAGTTCCTTACCCTTCTCATCAATTAAGCGGAAATCGGCCAGAAGCCCACTATCGCCTTTTCTAAAGGTAAACTCGCCGAATGCCCATGTGCGCCCGGGATAGCCGAAGAGCTGATACTCGCGTCCTTGCTCATGAGCACCAGGCCCCGGAACGCCGCCCATGCAGGCGACCTCAAGCTCGTAAATATGCCCGCCGTTCGGACGTGGGATCACAAAGCCGCGCGCACCGTGACGGTCACCACTCACAAGTGCGACCAGTGATTTTTTCTTAGCATCGATCCACTGGAAAATTTGCTCACGCCCCTCCTTATCCCATGTTCCCCAGCTGTCTTTGCCATTGGAAATATAATCGCTCCACATCGTGCCACCACTGATCAGGATGCATTCAGCTTCCGACGATTCGATCTCCGCTTTCAACCAATCCATCTGCTCCTTGCCCAGAAAGCAATTCAACTGACCGCGCTCCTCATTCACACGACAGGAACGCGTATCAAGCGCGATGTAGTGCACGGGCCCAATATGTGTCGAGAAGTAGATCCCCTCCCGATCGATATCGCGTTGTGGGTTATTCCAATTATCCCTCCAAGAATTTCGCAGCCAATCGACATCAATCGGCTTATTACTGTTTGTGGTTGTACCCGAAGTGTCATTGCCCCAATAATCGTGATCATCCCAAGTGGCCGAGACTGGAACATTGGCCGCCATCTGCTGCCAGTTAGACGATAGATCACGTAGCAGGTAATCAGAACTGACCAATCCGTAGTCAGCCCTCCGACCATCGACTGCTGAATCACCGAGAATCAGCATCGCGCGGTTGTCCCGCTCCCGAATCAGCTGCATCAGCTCTGGCCGATACATGCCGACCTTATGGTAGCAGGTGCCAAATGCGATTTTGAAAGGCTTTTCAGAAAACTCGGCTGGCGCAGTCACGAATCGCCCGTCACCCAGAATCTTATTCTTCGCACCAGTCACCTCATACGAATAGCTCGTATCCGACGAAAGCCCCTCGCAACGCACGGAATGAATACGCGCTGCTTCGTTCGACGTAAAAGTATGCGTCGTGCCACCCTCGACTGGAATCACACGAACTTCCACATCAGCCGACTCTGGCAGACGGATCCACACCGAGACGCTGGTGGCAGTAACATCACCCAACATGGGGCCACCAAGCGTATGACGTCCATACTCTCTGCAGACAATAGCCACTTGTTCTTCAGGCTTATCACCCGTCAGTGCTGCCCGGCAGTCCGTGTAAAAATCCAGCACATCCTGTGGCTGTTGCTCATATTGGCTCATGATCCGCAGATCAATCTCCAGCGTTCCTATGTGTGCGTCTCTCAATGAGACTATTTTCCCATCATCCGTTTTCGCAGCATGACCTGTCATCACTCCACCGACAGTCGAACCGGCCAAAATGAGAAATTTCCTTCGCGGCAAATTATTTTCGTAACTCATTATTTTTGTTCCCTTCTATAAGATCGCTACACCTCTACGCACAAAACCGGCAAGGACTTACAATCCCTGCCGGCCAGCGAAATTTTAAATACCAATTGGTATTAGCGGTAAGGCTTCAAAGTAATCCCTTTCAGGCCAATACCTTTTCCAAGAAGAGTCCGTGGTGTAATTTGAATCTGATTGAGACCTTCCTTGGAAATATTCAGCACACCCAGAGTCAACTCGAAGTCACGCTCACGTGCTGGGCCGGGCTGGAATGATTTATTCGGATCGAATCCGGACTCAAGACTCACAAAGGTGATGCTATCATCACCGCATGAAAGCACCCATTCGGAATCAGCGGCTTCGTTTTCACAAGAATACGCGACACTTACGAGGTAGTCACCCGCTTCGAGAACATTGATATCCCAAGTCGCTTTTGCGTCTACGGAGCCCCACTTTTCAACGTAATAATTGTGCTTCCACTCGCCGAACTTTTCCATCCAGCGACGCTCGTTGACTTTACAGCCTTCAGGTGTGGACATTTCTGCGAGCAGAGTAGCTGGTGTCAGACCATCAATCTGTTTTGCCTGATTTTTGACCTTGGCGGGTGCATCGAGAGTCAATTTCACCACAGTAATCATCGGGAGGTCACGACCCGCAGCACATCCGAGATTGAGCTCTAACACAGAGCTCTCTTGGGTGAATTTCACTTCCGATGAATCATGCAGAATCTTGGCAGATGCCACATTTGAACCCAAGTCTGCCAGACGAAGAACTCCCTTTTCAGGCCAATCAAATACGTGCACGTAGAGATCATTGCCTTTCGAGGTGATATCTCCCCAGCTAAAGCCGTGATCAAATGGCGAACCACTGGTGCCGTAGATTGCTTCTCCGTGTGCTTTAATCCAGTCACCTGAAGCAGCCAGTGTTTCAACAGCTCTCTCAGGAAGTGAGCCATCCCCTTTAGGGCCGACATTAAGCATGTAGGAACCACCGCGAGCAGCGACTTGAACCAGACGTTCACAGATCAGCTTCGGTGATTTCCAGTTCTGATCATACCAAGCATAAGCCCAAGAGTCGTTGGTAGTATCCACCGTTTCCCATACGCCTACATCCGGACGAACAGGCGGGATATGCATGTCGCCCAGCGAGACGTAGTCTCCAAAGCCACCGCCAACACGGCTGTTGACCAAGCAATCCGGCTGTAATTTCGTCACCAGCTCTACAAGCTTCGCGCTGTATTTCTTATCCATTCCACCCGGGGTATCGAACCAGATGATGGAAATCTTGCCGTAGTTCGTGAGAAGCTCTGTGACCTGTGGCACGACTTTCTCTTCGAAATAAATATCGAAGTCTTCCGGTGTATAACCTTTCGGGCGTTTGCCTTTGTAGTTGCCACCATAAGGCTCCGTCCAATCTTGGTTCTGCGAGTAGTAGAAACCGAACCGCACACCCTCTGCTTCACAAGCATCGGCGAGTTCTTTCATCAGATCTCCCTCGTAGGGTGTCGCCTTTGTGATCGTGAAATCGCTGACCTTGGAATCAAACATCGCGAAGCCCTCATGGTGCTTTGCAGTAATGACGATGGTCTTCATACCCGCAGCCTTGGCGAGCTTTACAAATTCTGTGGCGTCAAATTTCTCAGGGTTAAAATCCTTAGCGGCGGCCTTGTATTCATCCACCGGAATTTCAGCCATGTGCATGATCCATTCACCGATACCGTAGTAGGTCTTCTCCTTCCAGACACCGGCCATCTGCGAGTAAACTCCCCAGTGGATAAACATGGCGTATTTATCGTCCTTGAACCACTCGAGTCCGGGATGCTTGCCATCGATCGAGATTTTATCCTCGCCCCACATTTCATCCATTCCCTTCTCTTTCTCAGGCTCAGCCATCGCAGGGAAGGCAAAGAGGAGCGCAAGAGCCGTCGCAGAAGCTTTTGAGATCATATTTTGTTTTTTCATTAGAATTTTAGTTCGTTGCTAGGTTCAAAGTTGAACCAGATTAGGTCAAGTATAGGGTTGGTCTATCCTACATTTTGAGGACATAAGAAATTTTAATTGGAGGCGGCCTCTTGGTATTTCTCTTTCTAGGTCACGTAGTTGTTCCCAATTACATGACATCGGAACACGAAAATGCCGTGTCAGTCCGAAAACCGGCACGGCATCTAAAGTGAATCAATATCGTGATGTGATTACTTCCTGCGGCGCTTAAGAGCTGCCATGGAAAGACCAAGGCAAACAAGTGCAGATGACGACGGCTCAGGAACGGCTACACCATCAAGAACGAAACCGTAAACTTTTGCACGAGAACCATCATAGTCCGTGTTGATCACCCGATAATCCAATAGTGTGTCGGCAAAGCTATCTGCATCATTATCGAAGGTGAAAGCAGCAATTGCTGTGCCGTTACTACCAAGTGATGTTCCAGAAAAATCGAAGGCCGTACCTGTTGTAACAAATGCATCACCACTATCTTCACTTCCAATAAAACCAGAAGCCACTCCATCAAAATCCACTTGAGCGTAATCCGCAGAGGTACCAAAGATAAAGTAGACAGTGCCTGAGCTATATCCAGACGTCTGAATCGTACCTGATAGATCTGATCCATTGCCACCAGTATTTGTGGTAAACATGGTGCTACCATCGGGTAAAGTTAATGCCACATTCGACTTGTTACCGCTTAATGAACCGGCAGGGAAGGTAGGGTTGGAAATTGAAGTTCCACTAGATGCGTAAACATTCATCGAGCCTGCGTTAGTGTCACTGACCCCATCTGCATTAAAGAAAAGATACTCTTCGACAGTGCCATCGCCCAATGTAATTGGAGTGCTCGTCGGGTTTCCATCTGCAGAAGCACTGCCCGCAGTTAGATCAATGATCACTGATCCATCGCCGTTTTGACTGGTCGACAAAAGCGTGGTAGCGGAGTGAACGGTAGAGGCCGCTTGCGCAATAGATGCGGTCGTGATTAGAGTGAGAAGTGTAGTTAGGCTTTTCATATGGATTGGAGCTTTTTGATTCGGATTCGGCAAATAGTAGGCATTAAGGTAAAAATTCGTCTATCCTCCGTTTGGATGATGCTCAGATTGAGATTCTTCGATCTAGACAAGGGCTAGGCTAAAACTTCTCCATAATCTGTATAGTCCTCTCCCAAGACACCAGAGTATGTTCAAAATCTCAGCTACTCCTTATGATAATGCTGATGCCCCGGTAGGCGGGTGGTTTTTTCATTTAACCCAAAGAGATTGCGATCAGCCTCCCCGACCGGAATCGGCTGTATCGTGAAATCAACTTGCTCCAATGCAGACGGTGAAAAAGTGACACTTTGTCCCTTCTTGAGCGGGATTTCGAAACTACCGTTCTCAGCAGCACTGATATTTACCAAATTCCCATCAATCTTAATCTTTGGATTCGGTATATCCGTCCACACCACACAGGGCGTTCCGTTCAAGCTTTTCACCGTCACGAACTGAGTCACCCCAGCCTGTTTTTTCGCACTCACCAAGAAAGCCCCCTGCCCTCTCAGATCCTTGAAGGCGACATCGCCCCATAGCTTGGGAGCAGCCGGAAACACACGAAGCGTTCCGCCCCAACTCTGCAGTAACATATCGTGAATACATGTCGCGAAAGACAACGGACTCTCGATGACCGGGTTGCCCTCTGCATACATCGTTGTCGGAGACACGCGGTCATGGTTGATGAGAAAATCGAGGTAGTAGTAGGCCTGATCCTCGTCTCCAAGCCACGCATACATAGAGGCAGCTCCAGTCGCGGTATAGCCGGTGACTGACATGGCGGAATCTTTTTTCTCGCGGTTGAAAGTCACATCCAGCCAGTGATCGAGCGAAGTGCGCATCAGCTCTTTGCCCTCGGCACTGTCCGGAGTCAAAATGGCCAATGGATAAAACGGAAGCAGGTGTGAGTAATGACGGTGCGGCTTTTCAAACGGGATATCCTTTCCGATGCGGAGACCATCCTCATCGATCTGGAAGCCCACGAGATTATCGACGATATTTTGCCATTCAGCTGTAAGCGGATCGTCCAGCCCATGCTCTTCATTGATATCGAGCAGTGTCTGGAAGCACCATTTCATCAGTCCTATGGTAAAATTAATATCCTGCCCACGGCCACCGGGATATTCCGGCGACCAACTGTTCTTGATATGGATTTTGCCATCTTCCGATGCCACCGGGTTGTCCTTCAAGTAATTCAGATAGCTATTCCCTACGCCGTGTAGCTTGGAAAACAAACCGTCGCGCAGGCGCTCCCGGTTACCTTCAAACTCACAATGCAGCCAATAGTTGTGAAGCACCCAGCAGAGCATATCTGGCACTTTGGCACCTTGATGAGCGACAAGATCCTGAGGAAATAAGGTATCTAAACCCGCGCTATCTTTCCAATGCTCTGGCACGTTCTTGAAAAGCTGCGCCTCGTTCTTGTCGAACCAATTAGCAAGTGAAGAGCCCACATCTAGCCGATTTGCCGTCAAGTGCGTCCAATACTGAAGCTGCACATTCAGGTCACCCCAGACCATCGGCCAGAAGGTTTTGTGATACCACGGCCCCATCAGATCCATCACCGGGCCATTACCACGGGTAGCGGATGCAAACTTATACATTTGAATCCAGTAAAAGGCCTCCTTTTCCGGGTCATTGATCGTAAGGAAACTGAGCGGATAATACTCGTTCCACCATTTGCGATGAGTAGAGAAAAACGTGTTGTCGCTGAGCAGCTTCCCTGCGGATTGAAGGTTCTGCGTCACGCGTTCCTTGCTATCGCGCTCTGGAAAGCTGTGATGGACACTAGCCAGCAGTGCCTGCTTTCCTGATGCATCTCCCTCAATTGTCCAACCCGTCGTTGTTTCCCCACGGTTTTTATAGAGCGGCTGGAAGCAAAAACTTGTTTCACCCTCTTCGCTCAGATTTGGTGCCGGTGGCAACTCATAAGGTGCCGTGCGCATTTTATCCCAGCTACCACCTTTCGGACCGCCTCCACCCTCTAGGGTCGTGCGCACCGGAGCTTTAGGAACATGCGGATGCCAAGTGATCTGAACAGACTCATTTTCCGCATCGGTCTCAAAGTAGATGGCATCTTTCAGGCTATGGGAAAAACCACGCACAGCATAAGAGCCCTTTGTTGTCTCGATGGTTCCTGTCAGTTCTGCATTCCACAGATCAAGTCGTAGATCCACTTTGCTGATATCCCCTTCCGAGCTCAATTTAAAATGCCCAAGCGGCAAGCGGCTGCGGTAGATCCAAAGCAGCTCATCTCCATTATGCGGCTCGCGGTGATCGTAGTAATCGTGCCGACCCGTATATATGGAAATCGTGTTCTTAGCCTCGCCCTGCCCCTGATAGAACAAAAATCCCACATTGCCATTGCCGGTGTAAGGAGCGACTTCCCAACGGTTCGGGATACGATCCCAAGTCATATCGTGCTGACCTAAAAAGGCCTCATAATCAATCTCCGCTGCAAAAATCGAATTTACAGTCAGGGTTACAGCAACAATCAAACGCTTACAAAATTTCATCTCTATTGTTTTCTTAGTTAGCGGACGTTCCGCTCTATCGATACCGGGTAATTACTCCACAGCATTTCAAAATCGACTAGTCCCCCAATTGGATGACAACAAACAGCGTATACTATTTGCAAAAGGCATTCCCCCACATCACCCAGTCACCGCCCCAGCCATTTCCACCTTCAGAAACGACCAGCTTAAGTTCCTGAACTTCACTCACATCCACTTCGATATCCTTCGGTGGCGTCTTTCCTCGAAACACATCGGACTCAAACACCTTCTTACCATCTGCATGAATCTCAAAGACGGCTGAAGCTTGGTAGCAAGGTATCAGTTTTGCTGAAAAGGTCTGGAACTCTCCCTTCAAAAAGTAAGTCAGCTCACTCACATCTTGCGAGTGAACCTGAAGGCCATTGGTCAAATCGATACCGGTAATCGATTCATCAACCTGCACAGACTTCGCGTCGGCATCGAAGCGCCCGTCCACATTGTCTGCTAGTTCGAAACTCAGCATGACTTTGCCATCAACCTTCTCCGCATCTCCTAGTTGAAAAGGTCGTTTCGACATAAACTCATCTTCACTCACAGCTTCCCAAGAAACCTTCTGAAAGTCCGGCATACCCTGATTGGTTCCAAGTGACAAACTCGGACGACTCAAGCTCTGCCAATCCAACAATCTTGCCCCTGTATTTTTATCCACCAAATCGAACGGATACACTTCCACTGTCTCTTTCACTCCACCACCTTGAAGTGGGAAATTTCCTGCGTGAGTTTTACCAAACTGCACCTTCAAATCTGTTGTAGCTTCACTACTCAGTTCGATCACCAACCTTCCAAATTCAGGGACTGGTATACGAGGGTCGTTGACCTTCCATGTCTCTATCGAGCTTCGATTAAAAACCCATTCTTTCTTCCAATCTTCACCGAAGGATTCAATCACTGAAGTCGTAGCCGTATGGGTTTTAACCTTGGAGCTCTGAAGTTCTTCAGCGGTGAACATGTCCAACTGTGTCGTCACGATAAAGGTATCCGCACTTTGATTCAGTGCATACTCCTTGCCCTCGTCCTCTAAGGCATAGTGCACATTTGCAAATACCCAAAGCGGCTCATCAAGATGAAACAAATCCAGGACGGAATCGAAGCGATTGCCGTTTTGTGTCGGCTTCACAAAACGCCACATGCGCGTGCGATTGGTTGCGTTATCATTAAATTTCGCATCGCGCGTGAAGTAGATATCTACAAACGCAATCGGGCGCGAATCGTCAGCTGTCACTTGAACCAACGGTTTGCCTTCTTCACCTGTTAGATCAACCTGAATCTTCGGCTGTTCGGGGTAGGAAAAGTTTCCTTTCAGGAGTGAATCGAACCAAAGGCTTTTCGAAGCCAATGTCTCGCTGTCATGCTTATGATTCAAATGCACCGAACGAGCGATACGAACATGTGAGCTTGGAGTCTGTTCGGTCACCCATTGCACATCTTCCACCATTCCATGAAAGTCATTGGAAGGTGCCATCAAGAGCATCGGGCAATTGATCTTTTCTGCGTAGGCTCCGGGGCTAGCCGTGCGAGCCAGCAATGAATCGTCTAATACCAAGGGAGGAGCACAGGACGGAGCCGCAGCTTTCACCCGATCATCCATCGCAGCTGTTTGCAGCGTAATTACGCCACCCATCGAATGCCCATCTAGCCCCAACTTATCGCCATCTACTTCTGATTGTTGTTCGAGGAAAGTGAGTCCACGACGCATCGCTAGAGTCCGCAAAAAGTAACCGCTGTTTCGCGCCGAAGGCACGGAATCGAAACGCTTGTCATTATTCGGCTCTATGCCTCTGGACTCGGCTACCTGCTTTCCCTCAACTGCTCCCCAATCCGTTTGGGCAGCCTCCGGTAAATCTTCCGCTTTCAAATACCGCTCATCAGCGCGCCAGCTCACAGATAAAGTAGCGTAGCCACGTTTGGCATTATCGATGCAGGCGGACTTGCTGGCCATGCCTCCACCGCCATGAATTTGCACCAGAGCAGGTAGATCACTGCCTCCTTCCGGAAATGCATAGAGCGCTCCCATCCAGGATTTCTGACCTTTGAATATACCAATCCGATATCGCACTGCTCTCAGCACCGTGCCTTCTTCCACCCATTCTTTATGAACTTCTACGTCAAGCGGCTCAGCCATTGGATCGTAATCACCCCAAGCCTCGTCGACCGTTTGGGGTGATGCTCCATCTTTCAACGGCGGTAATGTCTCAGCCGAGACGCTCATACTCAGCATACTGAATGCTACTAAACCGGCAGATAAATGAGATCGCTGTGACATTTTCTTCTGACTCTGACTCCGTGAGAAATTGATTTCTGTCTACTGACCGCTTTTCCAAAGTACGATTTTTTCCACATCATTGCTGGCTGCGGCTCCATCAGTACTGCGCCCTTCTGCGACATCTTTTTCTAGCTGCTTCAGAAGTCTCGCTGCGACTTCAGGATTCGACTCATACAGATTGGTCGTTTCTCCTGGATCAGTTTTCATATTGTAGAGTTGGGCCTTTGGAGCATCCGAAGGAGCATCTGATTCTTTAGGACTAGTCCAGCCTCCGGAAGCTTTTGCCAGCAACAGTTTCCAATCTCCTTGGCGATAAGCGAAATGTCCACTGATGGAATGGTGAATCACGCCGCTACGACTCGAAACGATAGGATTACCAGAGAAGGCGCTCAAAAAGCTAACGCTATCTTCCGCACCATTTCCCGGCAGCTTACCTCCTGTTATTTCAGCACAGGATGCGAAGAGATCAGTGAGACAGATCAATTGATCCGATGTCGAGCCGGGCTCAATTTGACCCGGCCAGCGGACGACGAAAGGCACCCTGTGGCCACCATCCCATAGATCCGCTTTGGAGCCTCGTAAATGCGCACTCGGATAGTGTCCCTGCTTCTCCAGATTTTTAATATTGGCAGCCTTTGAGCAACCGTTGTCCGAACTAAAGATGACCAGGGTATTTTCAGTAAGACCATTACGATCAAGTGCATCGAGAATCGCACCAAATCCGTCATCTGTCTCCATCACGAAATCCGCATAATCACCGAGACCACTTTTTCCCTGCCAGTCTTTGGTAGGAACAATCGGTGTGTGGGGTGAACCATACGGAACATACAGAAAGAACGGCTGATCTTTCGCCTCCTGCGCGCGTTCATCGATATACTCAACCGCCTTGCGAGTAATGCGCGGCAACATGTTGATTTCATCTTCATGGGCGATAACCGTATCGTTTTCTATTACGCCCTTCATGTCTCCCGCATGGTGAAAGCCGTGAAAATAATCAAAGCCGCGATGAACAGGGCCGTCCGGTATCTTGCTACCGACGGGAGCCAAAGCACTTCCCTTCCGACCTTTTGCGTTCTTCAATTTTCCTCGTGTCAGAACCTCTCCTGAATCGGCATCCTGATAGAGAAAATTCAAATGCCACTTTCCGACAATACCTGTGTTGTAGCCTTGTTCTTTTAAGAAGCTAGCAACGGTAGGGCGTTCTGGAGCAATAAGGCAGGGAGCAAAGCCCTGAACTACACCACTCTGCAGCTTAGTCCTCCAACTGTAGCGTCCGGTCAGCAAGCCATAACGAGTAGGTGTGCAAACCGCTGAACCGGAATGCGCATCCGTGAAGATCATACCTTCGCTCGCCAAGCGATCCACCGCCGGAGTCTTGATTTTTCCCCGCTCTGGATTTAGGCACTGGATATCGCCATATCCGAGATCGTCGCAAAGTACGAAGACGATATTGGGGCGTTCAGCCGCTTGTGCAATAAGCCCAAGACAACTCGCGAAGATGACTACGGTTCGTTTGATCATGATTTTGTTTTTATTTAACTGGGCGCAGAATCATTGCATGTCCCCCGCCAAACACCATTTTGGCTGAAATCACGTCACCGTGTTTCACGGTCTTCGTTGTGATTTCATAGGCCTCTGGATTATTCACTCCGTGAGCATCCGCAGCGTCTTCGTATAAGGTAACTTCGTAAGTCTTACCCTCTTCGAGGAAATCAAGCGGGACTTCGAGAGTGCGCTCGCTCTGGTCATTGACGGATCCGACAAACCAAGTATCGCCGGTGCGACGCGCGATGGTAATGACTTTCCCAATCTCTGCATTTAGCACTTTCGTATCATCCCATGTGGCGGGCTTGAGCTTGAGGAATTCAAACAGATCCGCTTTCTTAAGGTATTCTTCCGGTGCATCGGGAAGCGTGATGAGTCCTGAATAGGTCACAAGAGTCCGGGCAACTTCACTGACCACGGTTGAAATGTAGCTATTCTTCTTTTTTGGCCCCTTCTGACGCTCACCCGCATTGATGCTGTTGAGGCCGAAGTTTCCGTTCGCCATGTCAAGTGGGCCAACAAGTGCATTGACCATCACCGTTTTCAGGAAGGTTTCGGGAGTAAAGGCGCGACGGCTGTCCTGCTGTGCATGGCAATATTCGCGAGAGATCAAGTTTGGTAACGTGCGCTCAACGCCTGCCATCGGCACCGGGCCATCATGAAAATTGATCACCATTTTGTGCTCAGCTGCGGCTTCCATCGCACTACGTGTGAATGAAGGGCTGTTACCCATGAAACCATATTTGATTCCAGAAGCACCCAGGCCAGAATAGTAATCGAAGAGCGTCTCGTCACCGTAATTCCCTTTCTTACGGTCGTAGTAGAGTTTGATCTTCACGCCTTTTTCTTTCGCGTAAGCCATCACCTTCTCAATATCAACTTCAGGCGCAACGACCATTTCTCCGTCTTTCGCACTCTTGAACCAGTGATCGTCCACCGTAAAATATTGGATCCCTTGATCGGCACAAAAATCGATAAAGCGAAGGTAGCTACGGGTATCTATGCCATAGACGAAATCGCCGTTATCATACCCATGCACACGCCAATCCCAAAGCCCCTTGCCCGGTTTGATCCAGCTGGTGTCTTCCAGCTTACAAGGAGCCGCTAGATTTAAGGCCACGGCATTCACGGTAAGATCGCCGATAGCATCATCCAATAGAATGACTCGCCAAGGCGTCACCTGCCCTGCTCCGCTGGACTTCGCCTTACTCGTGGAAACTACAAATTCCTTTTCCGAATTGTAATTCATGCCCATCGACCCGAAGCCGTCAGCGGAATAGATATCAGATTCGAGCACTGCTAACGCACTCCCATCCTTTCGCTCTAGAACCATTGGAACGGATATTTTTTTCAGTTCATCACGGCGCATAGGCCCAGCGACGCCCTGTTCTCCTTTGGGAGAGTAATAGCCTTCTTCTTCCGCGAGGCTATAGGTCGTGTAAAAAGTCAAACCCTTGCCTTCCGACTCCTCGGGCAGAACAAAACGAAACCCAACACCGGTATCGAAGACCCGGCAAAGCAAGGTCACAGGCATATCGCCAGCAATCAGCTTGAGTGTGAGTTCATGATGGTGATCACGAATCGTGCTAAACTGACCCCATGTCGGCTGCCAGCTTGTGTCGTTCTCGCTTATCGATTGATCCACTAAAGCCATTTTAGCTCCGGCAATAATCTCAAGCTTGGATTCACCGACAATCGGCTGACCATCTTTGGAAACAGAATAGTTAAGCTCCCCCTTTTCAAGATCAAATGAGACCAAAATCTCACCATCCGGTGATTGAACCTCCACAGGTGCAGCAAATGAATGCGACACCGATAGTAAAACTACAAAGCCGACAGATAAAAAATTATTCGTTTTCATATTTCTACGTATCTCAACTATTTACTGAGTCTTCCAGAGCTTGATATTTTCCACATCGTTTTTGGAATCCTTTCCTCCGGCAGTAGAGCCTGCGTTGACGTACTCGGTAATCTGAGCAAGCAACTGCTCAGCAATCTCTGGATGTGACTCGTATAGATTCTCTTGTTCACCGGGATCAACCTCGAGGTCGTAGAGCTGGGCTTTTGGAAGACCCTGCTTCTTCGATGCTCCTTCATTTGGAGACATCCATCCACCGGAGCCATAGGCGAGAATCAGCTTATACTTTCCTTCCCTATAGGCGAAGTGCCCGCTCACGCTTTGATGAATGATTCCTTTCCGTGTAAAGTCAGTTTTCTCACCCTTAAAAAATGGCAGGATACTTTCACTATCCTCAGCAGCATTCTTCGGCAGTTCCTTGCCCACAATTTCTGCACAAGTTGCGATTAAATCGATCTGGCAAGTGAGATCATCTGAAACACTTCCGGCCTTAATCACCTTAGGCCATTTGACGAAGAAAGGTACGCGGTGCCCACCCTCCCAGATATCGGCTTTGGCTCCTCTGTATTGAGCGCTAGCAAAGTGGCCATGGCTTTCAAGGTTCTTGAAATTACCTCTAGGAGAACAACCATTGTCACTCGTCATGATAACGATGGTGTTCTCTGAAATACCACGATCCTCCAATGCCTTCACCACTTGGCCAAGAACGTCATCGGTTTGCATGACAAAATCCGCATAATCACCCATGCCACTTTTCCCCTGCCACTTTTCGGTAGGAACAATCGGCGTGTGCGGTGAAGGCAGTGGCATGTAGACGAAAAAGGGCTTCTCGCTGTCATACTCAGAAATGAACTCCACGGTTTCCGCAGTGAGTTTCCCCAACACATCAATCGCTTCAAAGTCTTCGCTGGCTGGCCCATCTCGATGAAACGCTTTCGCATGTGTACCTTCCGCAATCCAGTTGCGATCACGAATCCAAACATACGGAGGAAAATCGAGTGAGGCAGTAATACCGAACCAAGATTCAAAACCAAGGTCGACGGGACCGCCTTTGATCGTTCCCTCCCAGTCGATATTCGAAAGCTCAGATGGAGGGAAAGCACCCTTCCCTTTCTTTTCTTTCAAACCACCTTTGGCGGCGGCCTTCTTTCCATCCGTCGTGGCGATGCCTAGACCCAAATGCCATTTGCCGATCATTGCCGTCGTGTAGCCATTTTCTCTCAGAAAACTTGGCACCGTCATGCGATCCGTTGTGATCAATGGTTCTCCATATCCATTAAGAACTCCCTTTTGTAGTGTCGTTCTCCAGTGATACCTCCCAGTTAAGATGCTGTATCGAGTTGGCGTACAGACCGAAGAAGTCGTATGCGCATCTGTGAAAGTCATGCCATCTGCAGCCAACTGATCCATATGAGGCGTCGGGATCTTGCCACGGTCTGGGTTCAAACATTGGACATCTCCATAACCAAGATCGTCGGCGAGTATGTAGACGATATTGGGGCGCTCGGCCGCATTCGCGAGTAGAGCCAAGCAAGCTGCTATAGCGGGTATAAGTATTTGTTTCTTCATCTTAGGGGATTAAATAGTAAGCAGTAAAATATCATATCTCGGAGCACCAAGCGCCAATAGGGAAAACACAGAATCTACGGAAGCTGATACAGAACTAAAGCGTTGAGCTGAATTTCCTTATCTGGAGTTTTGCCATCTTTCGACGTGCGCTCAAGCTTGAAGGACTGCATATCAGCGGTCGCAACAAAGGTGCCGCTGACAAGCAAGCCATTGCCACCACGGCCATTCGCATAGCGACCCATATTCATCCCTTCAGCAATGACGTGCTGCCCTTCTTGATTTGGGCGCTCGTCGTAAAACAACGCTTGAACGCGATACGTGCTGCCGATGTTGAGCCCTCTCAATTCAGGAGTCGCGGTAGCGGGAGATGGATACATCCCTGAGCTGATGATCTGTTCTCCTTCAGCATACTGGCTGTATACCGGGCCATCCACTCCAAGCACGGTGGTGGCTGCAGTCGTCCCCGCGCGGAAATCAATACCATCAAAGCTCAGTTTGGAACCTCCTGTATTTTCTGCATAAACCAGCGTGCCTGTCTTATCGAACAGTTCGGCACTCAACTTTCCACCTTTTGTCTTAGCAGGGCTGCTGCTCCAAGTAATGCCCGATTCAGAAGTAAATTCCTTACCAGCAGGATCTACTTCAGCAGGTTCCTCAGGCTCGATGAAGTCTACGTTTTCGAAACGAAGCACGACTGCATTTGGCCAATTCCGCCAGTTGTAGAGTCGCTGTTGACGAATCACATCCATCAACAAGCCATCGGCGGTGTTCTCGAAGTTGATCGCAAGATCAATACGATCACTGTATCGCTCAGTGCGATGATCTTGCCCCATGATCTGCACCGTTGTATTTTCATTTGCGACGAGCTCTGGCAGTAAAAACTCTTTGCGTGAACCACGCCCCCAGATTCGATTATTAGGTTCGGGCTCGTCCTCGGTAAACTTGGTTACGATCGCGTACGTGTATTTGCCGTCTTTCGACTGAGTGTAGTAGGCGTGCCCCTTATCCCCCGCGACAACGCAGGCGCGAACGTCGTGAATCGCCTCATCGTTTACAAACATCCACAGCCCAAGTTCACGGAAACGCTCTTCTTGCTCGATCGGGATGACACCATCGGGCTTGGGCCCTACATTGATTAAGAGGTTGCCGCCCTTCGCCCGCGTTTCGACAAGCATGTTGATGAGTTTCGTGCCTGACTTGTAATCATCATTGGTTGGCTTGTATTGCCATTGGTTACCCAGCGTAAAGCAAGTCTCCCACGGCCCCGGGATAGGATCCTTCGGCAGGCGTTGCTCTGGAGTCACCATCTCACCACGCGTCACGATAACGTTCGGATCAACTTCGTGGCAGTACTGCGCAAGCTCGGCCTTATGCCCTCCATCAAGGAACATCACATCGATTGACCCATAGTTGGTTAACAACTCCTTGATTTGCACTTTAGTGAATTCAATAAGCTCCGCATGCTTGTCCTTTGGCATTTTGCCTCCACGAGCCGGATAGCCTGCTCTGTAGTTGAAGGCGAAGTCTTCAGGTGAGTAATAGAAACCGACCTTGATGTCGTAACGGCGACACGCCTCGACAAATTCTTTGACGATATCCTTTACATAAGGCGTGTTCGCAATATCGAAATCAGTCACTTCAGAATCCCAAAGGCAAAAGCCACTGTGATGCTTTGTCGTCAGCACCATGTATTTCACGCCAGCCAGCTTCGCGAGCTGCATCCATTCGTCTGGATCGTAGTTCTTCGGATTGAAGGTCTTCGGCAGTTCATTAATGATACGATCCAAGTGCTTGTCAGAAGCCATATCCATATGGTGACTGATGACCGAACCAAGCTGAGAATCATGTGCCCAGTGCACAAACAGCCCTAGTCCCCAATTCATAAATTCCTCCTCACGTTCGGGTATATTTCGCAGCTCACCCGCTGCTTGCGGTTTTGAATTACCCTGCCCAGAGGCTATGGGTACCACAGCCAATGTCGCGAAAAGGAGTGAGCAAAACGCTTTTACCGTCTGATTCATTTTTGAGGATTTCATACGCATGATTATGGTTCTACTATTTTACTGCAGGATAAAGTTAATTTCGACCACCCCTGCCTGAGCCTATTGAGAATTTCGATACTTCGTAGCGCGGCTAGATCTTTCAAGTCCCTGAGAGTATCGCGTTTTTGCATTTTAGGGTGATTTCGCCTGACTACTCTTGTCCCCTACCATACTGCCGAAACGGCGAAATCGGTGCAGTTTCCGTCATTACAAATTGAGTCTCGGCAGGGGCAAAACCAACAAAAAAGCCCCTATTGGATTTCAATAGAGGCTAACTTTGAAAAGAATTTATCGCATTGTAGCAAATTCCACACACCTGCATATCCTCCGTTAAGAGGATACCAGCGATATGTAGCAAGAAACGGCTAAGCCTAAAGTGAACGCCTCAGAATTACCTGGTGACACTCATTTCCAGAGCACCTTTTTTGACAGGTAACTTAGCAAGATAAAGGTTTTCACCGATTTCCTCAAACGAAGCGCCCTCCATCTTCGGAGCACCCTTTTCGCTCCAGATGGTCAGTGGGCCGGATTCTGCCAACGAGAAAGAAATTTCGTTATCTGAAACGGAGTTCACCTTCACTGCTGCACCTGGCAAATACTTGTCACCACGGCCGATCACTGCCCAGCCCTCGGTTTTCGGGTAGAGCAAAAACATCTTCGCGCCGAACTCTGAGACTTCAGTAGAGAAACCCTCACCGAGATCCACTGCACTTTGGGTCTCACGATCATAGACCAAAAGACCTTCAGCAGGAGCAGTCCACGCAGTGCCGTTTGGCATTAGCTCACCAGCATGAGCGTAATCCTTAGCTGTGAATCCACCCTCAAGCGTCTTGCCGCCTTCGGTGAAATTGAACAAAGCGATCGCCGCTACTCCATCTTCCATAGGCGCAATGACACGGAACACATGATCATCACGGAAAGGATGGATGAAAAAGCTCTCTGGTAGCAACGTGGCCGGTGCTGCTGTGCGAAGCAATTTCCCGTCTTCGTAGGCAAAGGGAATCAAAACGTCGGGATGAATCTTGGAAGGCTCATCCGAGATGTAGACCGGCCCACCGGAAATCGCGCGAGCGATGGCCATTGGTTTCACATCACGCTCGTCGTGGGAGTGGAACATATCCAGATCGCCCCAGACCGTTTGGCTCATCCACAGGTGGTTCGCAAAACTCTGATAGGTATTCGACTTATTCTTGTCTTTATCCTTCTGATTGTAATCAGGGCTGGAACGAGTCAGCGCACTGTATTTGGTTTGCAGTGAATTGATGTTCGGCTGTGCGATACAATTAAGCAGAGGGATGCCCATCGAATGTGTGGCGTTCTCGAGTGCTTCGTTGTTTTGGCGCATCGCCTCAACAGCATCTGTAGATCCGATATAGTGCTCAAAGGTTCGAAAGTGGAAATCGACCTTAATGAAATCAAAGCCGTTGTCTTTCGTGTCACTGACCATTTTATCATAAAAAGCCTTCGACGCTTCGGGTGTATTTTCGGGCAATACCATGCGCGGGTTTTTCATCTTTTTAAGATGTGGCTTCAGATCATCCATCGTGTGCTGAGCAGACACACCACTCATGTAGCCGCCAAAATTACGCCAAATGCCAACCCACTTGATTTGTTCATCATCCTTCAAAGCTGCAATCGGCTCCCAACCATTGGGGAACTTTTTCTTATCTACGCCAAAACTCTTCAGCATACGTTTCTCCTCATCCAAATATCCGTCATCCACCATCACCCAGCGGATTGGCGCACTGTTTTCTTCAATTGTATGAAACGCATCAGAGATGATTTGCTCGGAAATCTTCGTCTTGTAAAACTCCCACGAGCACCAGCCTAGATAACCGTAGGGTTCCTCAGGATACTGCTTAGTGGAACGGGGCTGAGCGGCGATAAAACCTGACTCAAAGACTTGAGCCCAAACCGCCTTAGTCGCGGCATAAGGTGATTCGCCGTAAGCCCAACAGACCAATGGTATATTACCATCTATCGCATTAGTGCCATAGTTGCCTGACTTGAGGATGAGTTTGCCCTTCTCAACAAAGAATTGACCATAGGTCTTTTCGGAAGTCATCGGCAACAAGGCCAGATACTTGTCGCCAGGAAGTTCCAACAAGATGAACTGCCCTTCTTGAACATGGTTATGATCCTTGCGCGTTTTGGAAGACTTGTAAGCCTCCAGCTCAGAGATCGATTTAAATGCTACCGCCTCCACACGATTGCCACGAGCGATGCTTCCACCCTTCCCGTTACGAACAGTAAATGGTCGATAATACACACCGTTCTCAAACTCCGGAAGCTGAACCTCGCGGCTAAGGACAATATCTGATTTATCCGGATTTGCGGAATCCAACTTTTCGACAATGAGCTGTGTGGATTCGTCGGTAACAATGATTGGATCCGCCTTCAATGTGGAGGCAAAAGATAGAATCGCAAAAAGGAACGTAGTTGGAATGTATTTCATGATGACAAATGGGGCTTTAGATTTAAATGGCATCGCCACAGTTCAATGAGGCGGTCGCTCTGATGAATTTTAGTATTACCGATAGACTAGTCTTTTTCGGCGCTTTTCGGATATTAATCCATCCGATGCGCTTGGATTTTCTCCGCTCAATAGCAGCCGAGATCTCCGTAGCCGAGATCATCTGAAAAAATAAGGACGATATTTGGCTTCTCCGCTGTTGCTGCTACGGCTAGCCCTGCAAACAGGCCAAGTGTAAGTGGTATTTTTAAAAACGGTTTTGTCATGATTTTTTCAGACCTAATCTTTGATTCCCCTCATCCTCTATGCTGCTAGGGAATTCAAGTATCGTGATTTCTCACACTCCCACTACTACTTTTTTCAGGCGCACAAGCTTTCATAAAAGTTACCGTCCAAATCGAGGGCAACGTAAATCTCTAGCTATTTAAACTGAGGAAAGGAACGCGTTCGTAAGATAGAAGAATTTCCTACTATACAATGAAGTCACCCCTCACAATAGAGGATCGCGCCCTTACAGCACCCTACGATATGGCACAAGTAATTATTTGAACTATAGACAGATTCATCCGTATCTCACAAGGATACATCCACATATATTTCAACTTATCAATGCAAGTCTAGGATAAGGACGAAGGACCGACCCGTGGGTCATACCTCCTTTTTCTACACCCTCTGCTAACCTTGGTCAGTTATCTCGAAAAGACACGAATACTTCAATTCGATTGTCGGGATAGCACGTTTTAACGCGCGATCATCCCGACAAATTATAAATCCAAAAACCCAAAAAACCTAAAGCTGCAGACACATGAAATTACCCCATATTTTAGTCACCGCCGGACTAATAATTGCTCCTCTTGCTCACTCAGCGGATATTCTGATTGTTACCCAAAACACGGGCACAACGCCCCTCGAGACCTTCCTTATCAACGAAGGCCACACCGTGTCCGTCTCGGGTGGCGAAAATGGCCCCGAAGCGACGCTTCCTGCGGCATCGACCCAAGAACTCGTGATTGTCCTTCGTGACAACAATAGTGGCAATTTCGACGAAGGCACTGAGATCGATGATTGGAATAGCCTGCCTGTTCCGATTATTCTCATGAACCATTTCATCGCGAGAGACTCCCGCTGGGGTTGGATTAACGGTACTAGCATCGGTACGGGAGCTGCCACCGATAGTTTTGACAGTCCTTATCCGGATCCAGATCACCCTTTTCTGGCGAGTCTGAGCGAGCCAACCGAAACATGGTTGACTACAGCTTTGACTACTCCGAGAAGCACTCCGATCGGCCAACTCCTGACCGAAGCGATTCAGGTGGCCACTACGGATGGAGGGGCGAACTGCGCGATTTCCGTGATTCCCGCCGGAACGACGGCGGCGGCAGGCACCCCAGTCGACTTTGGTGCGATTCGAATCTTGTGGCCTTTCAATGATGACGCGGACTGGGGCAGCGTGAACGCCAATGGCGAACAGATCATGCGCAACATCATCGCCGTGGTAACCTCAGGCCCGGTGGATACGGATGGGGACGGCATGTTTGATGAATACGAGGATATCAACGGCCTCAACAAATTCGATAATGGGGAAGGCAATTTCCTCCTCGGCCCCGATGGAGACAAAGATATGGATGGGCTCACCAACCTACAGGAGCACGACGGACTAGATGCGTCCAACGTCGATCACACCTTCGGACAAACACGAGCCGACAGGGAGGATACAGACGGCGACGGCATATTTGATAATGTGGAGATTACGGGCTCAACCAACACCGCATTTGCCAATGCTGCCACAAACCCGAATCTCGCAGACTCCGATGGAGACACTCTAACCGATAGCGAGGAAATCTCCGGTTCTAAAAATATCGCCAACTCCAATGCGCCCACCAACCCTAATAAGGAGGACACCGATGACGACTTGATGCGTGATGACTACGAAGTTGCCAACAATCTTCTCGGGGGACTCGACCCCAACGTTGATGACGCGGGTGGCAATCTCGATGGAGACGCCATCCCTCTTACTAACTTGAACGAACACGACGGAACCACCCTTGGAGTGCAGACCCGGGCTGATAAACTGGATACGGATGACGATGGCTACGGCGATATCGTAGAGGACGGCGTTGGCTCTTATTTTGATCCCAACTTCACTGGAACCAGCCCCGTCAACCCTGACACCGATGGCGACGGTATACTCGACGGAAATGAGAACCCGAGCCTTGCAGTCTTTCCCGGACTTGGAGTTTTTCCCACCAACTCAGACCCGAATTTGCTAGACACCGACAATGACGGACTGGCGGACGACCGGGAAGCCAGCACTTTCGGCACTAACCCCAATAAAGCCGACACAGATGATGATACTTACGACGATGCGATCGAACAACTGGTTTACGAGACGGATCCCGATGATATAGGAAGTGTGCCTTCGGCGGAACAACTTGCGGAACTCAGAGTCAATTTTCAGCAGAACGCAGATCAACAGGTGGTTCCCGGGTTTGCGAACTACAGCGCGGATGACGAGGTGCTCTCGAGTTTCCTCGATCTTGTCACTCCGGCTTTCGGCACGAATGTAACCGTTGAGATATCCTGGGACATCACTGTTGTCGACACTGCCACCCAAATGAAGGCACGGCTCCTGACTAACGCTACAGGGCCGATCGATTATCCCGGAGTCATGCAGGATTGGATCGGAACCGACTCCAGGCAGCCTGGAGACCCACTTGAAGTCACGCTTACCGGACTGCCCGCGGGAGACTACCTCTGGAGCTCAGTCCACAATGATGCAGAAAGCCTAGCTTCTGATTTCAGCGCCTCAATCACCGATGCCAACGGTACATCCGCCACGACAGTGGTGGATGTGCAGGGAGCGGGCGATGATGGGATCATTCACTGGGATCAGTATGCCCGCTTCGGGCAGGTCTTCACCTCCAATGGCGTAGATCCAGTGGTGGTGAACTTTAGCGCCACCGGTGGGGTCTGGTTCCTGATGAACGGCTTCACAGTAACCAACACCAATCTGCCGGTCTTAAATGTAAGTGACTTGAGGATTACAGGAACCGCGTTTGATCCAGTAACGGGGGATTTCTTTATCGACTTCCTGCCAGGCGGGTCGGATTACATCCTGACTTCGTCAGACGATCTCCTCAGTCCCTTCGTTGAGGAAGTCGACGCCGTGCTTCTGGAAGGAAACTTCACCTTCCGGGTGCCGAAGGCCAGTCTCAACCCTGGTCAGGACTACTTCCGTGTCGAAGATGCCCCGTAAATCTCGACGAATGCTAAATTAAATCCGAATTCGAGGGGGGGGGCGGCGGACTTCTCCCCGAGTTTTGGATGGTGCAAAAATGTATATTGGGAATTGCTCAGTGGACGCAGCTAGGCTGTGAACGGAAATGATAAGTGAAGGAGCGATGTCGCCAAGATTGATATGCCTGTCGGTTGGGGCTGGATCATACTAGGCCTTAGCGCCTATTTAGCCGCATCCCCCAGACACCTTGGCTTTTATTCGTGGAGGATATTCACAATAGCCAAAGGTTACTTTCCTCTCTCCAAGAAATTAGCAGAAACGATAGGCCATACGTCTACCAAGAGTTTTCTGCAAAGAATGACCTAATGGAAGTGGATAGGGAGATGGACAGGTGATGATGCTCGTGTCAAAAAATATTCAGAATCTTCAACTTAATCTAGTTTCTTAAGAAGCACTACCCAATCCTCTTTGATAGAGTTTGGCGGGTTGCCCAGCGACACACTTCCCGAACCTCCACTTACGGTAACAGGAACACCATTGATCAACCCTCCGCCACCACGAGGGTCAAACCACTGGACGGAGAACTCTTGATCCTTAGCTGCGGACAAATCAACTATGGCTTCACCGCCATTATTAAAATATAGTAGGTAGGTTTTCCCGTCATCCGCTAGAGCCCAATTCTCTTCTCCTATAGCCAAATCATCATTGGGTTTCATCTCAGCGACTTCCTTCGCGAGATTCTCGTTCATAAAATTGGCCGCGTGCCCCATGACCCTCCAGCAATCCTCGTAGGTTCGATAGTCGATGTGTTTCACATCATCTTTCCCCGTATAAAACTCCATCTGACCTCCAGCCGTAGCTGCGCCCCAGACCACATCTTTGCGTATCAAGTCCACTAGTCCCTCAGGCCTACCTCCGAACCAAGGCTCGTCGACAGCGATCACCCATTGATGCCCGCTCTCGGCACTCAAGTCATACCACTTCCTCACTTCATCGTGGTTGCTCAGCATCGCTAGCCCTTTCTTCCCTTTCGGCTTACTCAAATACGTCTGAAGACTCGGCCCCGTGATATCTTCAAATCCGACCAATTGAGGGAAGATATCATCAAACACACCACCTGGCCCATTATGGACTGAAATATGATCATTATAGTAGGTTAGCGCTCTGATACGGCTGGCGAATTCCTTTCTCTGCTCATGCGTATTGGCTTCCTGAAATCCTTTTCCCGGAGCTTGGTTTTCCTCACCTACATTCCAAGTGATCGCCATGTGGTGTCCGAAACGCGCGATGAGTTCGCGATACATGATCTTGCGAGCGTTGGAAAAAGTCCCCTCTCCATCTCTGGATTCCAGATAGTTCGTATTTTCAGATTCTGAGAGTTGAAAATGAACCATCAGACCCATTTTGTCGAAGTGAGTGAAAAGCACCTCCCACTGAGCTAGCTTGGACACATCGTAGATATCAATGTCATCAGCACCAATCCATGGCCATGCTTCCTTACCGTCTCCATAGGCATTCATGCATAGGAAATACTGAGCGTTCACACCGAGAGCAGAAAGGTAGTTGATCAATCCGATGATGCCCTTGCCTTTGCCATCTCCCCAAGTCGGATCACCTGATTTCCAGTCGGCGATGTTCGGCGTATAAAGATCCTCTTCATGGCCGGGAGTCCCATCGAATTCACCATACTCCAAGAGCACCTCAGGACTATTTGCACCAAACTTGATAAAGTAGTCCCCGTCCGCGAAACGCAAGTAGTGTTCACCGACATATTCCAGTTTTCCCTTACTTCGGAAATCCTTCCCCGTTTTATCCTGTGAACCAATCGTGAAGCTTCCACTCTCACCGTCAGGCGCCGTCCTTTTAGTTCCGCCTGAAAGATTTGCCGCAACATTCTCTCCGGTCACGAAACTCACACGGTAAGTCCACTCGCCTTCTTCTCCTCCGGCAAATCGCGCTTTCCATTGGTTTCCACTCGTTGCGGAAGTGTTCGCCGGATCTCCATCCGCATCAAAAAATCCCGGCACCTTGTATTCTTTCCCACTGGGGGAAGTGAACGTAACATCCAGCCGGTAGTTCCGAAATGTTGCTGAGGATTCCTCAACTTCTGGCCCATCAAGAACGACTTCAATCCGGTGCCATTTCTTCAAGCTCCCGTCTGGATTTTTTTCCCCTTCTATCTCTGCAGAAAACGAAAACGTGGTGAACGCGAGAGACAAGAAACCTGCAAGTGCGATGGGTGGAAGATGTGACAGTTTTGAGTTCATAGTTTCATATTCTTAAGTCAGGAAGCGATCTCGCGCTTTTCCATACGCTCAGTTTCGTTAAATCAGAATAAAAGCCTATTAGTTGGCAACCTGCGGACGGATCCACATACAATGTCCACCGCCAGGTGCGATGACGACAGGGATAACGTCACCCTTTTTTGCGGTGATCTTTTTCACTTGGTAAAGTTCTCGTTGGGTCTTCTGAGGCTCCAACTTGGTCTTTTTCACCTTGGCCTCCTGCTTATTCATGGGGCCAATGTATTGGTAATCCGCATCCGGGGCATCCTCGTAGAGCGTCAAATCATAGGTAACGCCTTCTTCGAGAAAGTTCAGAGTCACGCTGGTTTTTCGGCCCGCTTCATCCGCCAATGCAGCAACAAACCACTCATCACCGGATTGCCGAGCTAGTGCGATGTATTCTCCGAACTCCGCTTCAAGCACGTTCGTTTGATCCCAGGTCATCGGCAGTTTCTCGATATACTCGAAGAGGTCAGCCTTACGCCGATAGGCATCCGGAAAATCTGGCAAGGTTACTAGACCGCTGGGATACACCATGCACTGCGCTACTTGGGAAACCACAGTCGAGGGGATCTGACGGTGGCAATATTCGCGTGTGATATAGGAGTCTAAATCGAACATACCGCAGCTGCGATCCACCGGGCCGCTGACACCAAATACGAAAAGATTATTGATTACGCGACTTGGCGTGGCGGACGGACGGGCTCCCCCGTCGAGCATGCTGTTCACGTATTCGTAAGACAAAATATTCGGATAAGTCCGCTCAATGCCTGTCGGTTTCTCAGACTCATGCACCACATACATGATCTGATATTCCGCACATTTTCTCACAACTTCATGGCTGATTTCATTCTTAGCGCGGCTGCCTCCACCGAGGAAACCATGTTTGATACCGACCACTCCCCACTTTTTGTAAACAGCGAGCGTCTCATCAAGATCCCATTTGGTAAGTCCCTTCGTATTCACATACAGCCAAATCCCCACGCCTTTCTCCTTAGCGTGCGCGCACACTTTCTCGATGTCGATTGCCGGAATAGCGGTCTTGGGATCGGATTTTGTATCCCTTTCAGGGCCATACCATTCTGCATCCAGCATCAAATACTCCACGCCGGACTCAGCGGCGAAGTCGATAAAGCGGATGTAGGTCTCTGTATTTAGGCCATACTCGAATCCATCATCAGCATGCGCACCGTGGGCGCGCCAGTCCCACAACGTCACGCCGGGCTTGATCCAGGATGTATCCTCTAAAGCGCATGGTTCGTTCAGATTCAGGATCAATGACGACGCCAACAATCCACGCGGCTCAGCAGCAATCTGCACCGTCCGCCACGGAGTTACCGAACCTCCAGCGCCTTTCATATTGCTGAGAACGGTGAGCGTATTACCGTCCAGCCCTAACATGACTTCATCGGAGTGGACAACGGCTGCTTCGTGCACCGAAATGTAGGCCTTCTCGGAAAGTTTGACGGTGAACGGCGTTCTCATCACCTCAGGTTTGAAGTCGTATCGCGTATTTTTACCCGGCTTTTTAGCCCCTTGTTTCGCCGGCTCCCAAGTATTCAGATCCGTCTCATCCGATACTAAGACCTGAGAAAGCGGAAACCACGCCTTGGGTTGCTCGGAGACAAAACTCACCTGAGATGCTTCATACCCATACCCATCTTTGAACTCCTGCCCCTCAGGAATTTCATAACGAAAAGCGATACCGTCATCATACGCCCGGAAGACCACCGTCTGCTCCGCAAACTTCCCAAGCTTCAGTTCGATTTCATTGTAGTGATTTCGAATCTCAGAGTAATTGCCCCAAACCGGACTCCAAGTTTTATCCACTGAAGACCGGGAAGTCTCAATCATTTCCACCATCTCGTCCGCTTTCGCTTTAAGCCCTAGGTTCGATGGAGAGATGATCTCATTTCCGTTGAATTGGACAGCATAGCTGAGCTTGCCTTTTTCGCTTTCGAACGTGACTACAATATGCCCGCTGGGTGAACGTAAGATTTCTGCTGCGTTCGCGTCGGCACCGGCCAATATCATCGCAGTTACCAGACCTAGTTTCAGACAATTCATGGTCATGGATACTATCAAAAAATGGTTTTCTATCTACGCGTTTGGATTTTTGGAACCCTTCATTCAGGGGCTCAAGCGGATCACCGTAGAGCCTTGGGCACTCTCCCGGCCATCAGCTCTGACGGCCGTGACCTTGAGAGTCATTTGTCCGAGCTGCTTTAAGTTTTTGTCTTCGTAAACAAAAGCCGTGCCCGAGATCTTTGAAGCGACCAACTCATAGTCCGGCGCGTTTCCCACGGCACGGTAGAGATTGTATGACGCGGCATCCTCGGCGCCAGTCCAAGAGAGCGCAATCTGACTTTTCGCATCGTCCTTATCGATCTTCAGATTTGTAGGAGCGGCTACAGGAACGTAGGCTGGGATCTCGGTAATTACATAGGTCTGACCATTGGTTGTCTCAATGCTCACTTGATCCGTTCCAGTGGCAACGAATTCTACTGCCTTCCCTTCAGATGTCTTGATATCGGCGCTGGCAACATTGGGGTATCTCAAATCGAGAGTCCCACCCGCTTTGGACACGACTTCCAATTGACTAGCCTGTCCCTCAGACCATTTCGCTGAGACCTCGAAGTTACCTCGTGCGAGAATGCCACGATAGCTACCCTCCGACCATGCCTCAGGCAAAGCCGCCAACGGTGTAACTACATGATCCTGACTCTGCATGAGAATTTCCGCGACTCCGGCAGTGGCACCGTAATTTCCATCAGCTTGGAATAGCGGGCCGCCCCTGTGGTCATTGAACAGGTTGTGAAGAAGATTACCTTCGATGAAATCCTTGTAATAGGCATACGCCTCCTCGGCGTCATAGACTCTGGCCAACATTGCGATACGCTCCGCTCTCGCCCAGCCGATGTTCGATTTGCGGGTGCGTAACTCCAAGGTTTTCTTGGCTGCATCGAGCCAGGCTGGAGTCTTACCGTTGATCAACTGCCCTGGGTATAGTCCGAGCATCATGGAGGCGTGACGGTGATGTGGATCGAGTGCCTTGTGGGCATCGGCATAGTATTCTTCCTGACGAAATTCCTTAACTTGACCCGATTTGCCGATCTGTATCGGATCCAAAAGCGGAAGCTGCTCTTCATAGAGTTCCAATCGGCTATCGGAACGACCCAAGACTTTGGCAGCAGTTAAAGTGTTGTGATGGTTCTCATAAAACATCTGCTGGTCGAAGGTAGTCCCGACCGTATTTCTAAACTTTTGCTCCGGTGAGGATGAGGGGTCGGCCAATAGGACGCCATCGACGTCTTTTACGAAACGGGAGACGAAATTGGCTTGGCCATACATCACCGGGTAAACCTTATCTGCCAACACCGACTCATCACGCGTGTAGTCATAGTAGTCCCAAAACATCTGTGCGATCCAAGCACCTGTGCCGAAGCCCGCAATAGGTGTCTTGCCGGGAACATTGTATGGGCTCGTCCAAAAGGGGCCAGACCAGCCGTTTTCTCCATCTGAACCGAGCTGTGATGGATTATACTGCTCAATATATTGATCGGCATACACTTCCAACCGAGGTTCGAAGGCATTGAAAAAGCTCACGTAGGACTCGAATAGTTCGGGTAAGTTAGCGCAGAAAGCTGGCGCGAAAGCCATCTGCACATTTGTGTCGTGCAAATACTGAGAAGACCATGGTGGCCTTTCATAGACGTTCCAAATCCCCTGAAGGTGCGGTGGAAGTGTTCCTGCTCTGGAAGAGCAAATCAGCATGTAACGACCAAACTGAAACGCGAGTTCCTCAAGGTAGCGATCCGAAGCACCGCCGGGGTAAGCATCGACAACTTTATCGGTGGTGATCTTTGGTTCAGTGGCTCCGAGGTCGAGGCTCACCCGATCATAAAGCTCAGTGTAGTCAGCCTTGTGGTTCGCCAATAATTCATCATAGGACTTGGCTGCTGCAGCGGCAATGTAACCGGTCACTTTCTCATGAGGATCGGGAAATCCTGCGAGCTTTTCGGTCGGCTCATTCGTCAAAAAAACTTGGGGGTCGAATTTGTAGTTGGTTCCCACCGCGATCAGAATCAATGCGCTGTCTGCATCCGAAACCGTAATGGTTCCCCGCGACTTGCGATTGGCGACCTCCATCGTGCCACCCTGAGGGATGACCTTGAACTGCCCCTCAAACTTGATTTTGTAATAACTCATGATGCCGGATAGCGTGATCGTGTCACCCTCCGCCGAGACAGTTCCGGATTTCCCTTCACCCAAAAACGGGATGGTGGGACGCAGCGTAAACGACAGCTTACCTGCTTCCGACGCACTCAGACGGATCGCCATGATCTTGTCGGGGTAGCTCGTGAAATATTCCCTCGAGTATTTCACTCCGCCCTGTTCGTAATTCACATATGAGACACCTTCGTTGAGATTCAGTTCCTGATAGTAGTTGCTGGTCTCGTTGTGGTCGAAATCAAGGTAGACCTCGGCAAAGTTGTTAAGACCTCTGCGTTTCAGACCTCTATCTTGTCCCCAGTCATACAGGCTGTTCTCGGTGATTTGGATTCGATCCGTAGCCGTTCCACCGAACACATTGATACCCATGTAGCCATTGCCCATGGGGATGGAGCGATTCGCCCAGCCAACATCGTTGTCCGGAGCAGGTTTGTCATACCAAAGGCGCAAAGCCTTTCCTGGCTCGTCCGCGATCAAACCTGTGCTCTGCTCCGCAGCCAAATTTCCAGTAAAACCAGTGAGGCAAAGCCCCGCACACAAAAAACATTTCACAAACTTCATATCAAATTTCAATTGGAGTCTTTCTTAACGATCCCTCCGGGTCAGAACTTTCTTTTACGAGCCATTATTTGCTCACTGCAGAGGTAAATTTACGTTTGCCCGATCCAAGTAGCAGTTCCAGAAAAAACCTCATCTTCTTCATTCCCGCCAAGTAATCTTAGCCTCGCGGGTTTCCGTGTTTACCCAAACACTCGCATGCTCAAATTCACGGGTAAACTCCCATCCATCGGGCGAAGTGCGTGAATAAGCCCCCTTAGGCGGCCCTAAGGGTTTGTTTAGCTCTGGGTAGTCCACCAATGAGCCATCAGCGAGAGTCCAGCCCCAGCTATACATGAAATATGAGTAGGGCTGAGCTCCGATGAGATAACATGCCAGCGCGAACTCCAACTTCTCCTGAGAGATCTTAGGCATGACTTCGTACTTTTTCTCGCGCGAAATACTCCTGAGAAAGCCACGACCAGCCCCCTCTACACCCAGACGGAAAACGGAAATCTTACCCTTCTTGGCATTCTTCAACATATCGCCCCACTTGACGAGCAGGTTCTCTTTCGAAGCACCCGAAGCGGAGTAATTCTCAAACATCAGCGCATCGCATACAGGGTAAACAAATTTGGCGTTTGCACTGTTGGCATTGTTACCCAGTAAAATCTTATCGGAGCCTATCGCTTTCTTGAGATCAGCCATCATCTCCCCCATCGCCTGCTCAATCTCCCGATTCTTGCCCCTGTGCAGATTCGAATTGCCGTGCATTTGGTCGATAAAGGCTCCGTCGCAGCCGGATTCTCGGACACCCTTCGCGACGGTTTCCACCCACCAGCTACGGAAGTCAGGATTCAACACATCAAAGAGATAAGACCCAAACTTATCTGCCAGCCGCCCGGTCTTCGGATTGGTGAGTAGAAACTCCCTAAGCTCAGGATTTTTCGCGATACGATTTCTGGTAAAGTCCTTACCGTAAGAAGTATATGACCATGCAAGAGCGGCGTTAAAATAAAACAACACCTTAGCATCAGGATTTATCTTCTTGAAGGCCTCAGCCTCATGCTTGGCACCTAACTCGGCAGCTCCAAGTTCTTCATAGCCATGAGATTTCTCTATACAGATGAAATCCGTTTGCCTTGCGATAAATTCAACCTCTTCAGGAGTCAGAACCCGCTCCTTGTCACCAAACATGAAATACTGAGGTGTCGTGTCCCAACTAAACTTCGGGAACATCTCTTGGGGTATGAACTTACTGCCATCACTGATAAGTAGCGAAGAGTCATTCAGTCGCCCCATCTTTGAAACATTTAACGGTTCGATCCCGAGCTCCAGTGCGGGGCTTCCCGGCTGGAAGCTGAAATCCCCGCCCTCCGGATTCACGAACATCGGATCGCCAGCAAGACTGTTCTTTTCTAGTTCTGCGATACGCATTCGGGAGAAATGCTCATCCATCCAGTGCTCATCTGATGGATGGTAATACAAATTGAAATCCATCTTGGTCGTCTCAAGCTTGGGGCCTTCACTGGTTTGTCCGTTTCGGATCGACTCCCCCATAGCCACGCCTCCATCGGGGTGAGCGATGATGATGTTGCGTTGCACTTTGGATCCAGTCACCGGCGCCCACTCGAAGCTGACAAATCCTTTCCTAGGCTTCCGCGCCGTCGCCACGATGAAGTTGTTGATGACGTCGTTGACTCCTTTGGTCGCGATCCCAGCCGCGTGGCCAGCATTTTTGTAGAGAACATTTCCGTAGATCAAAGTCTCATGCTGGTCGTCGTCGCAGCGTATGGGTGCAGGAAAGTGCTCCGCCAGATTGTGATGCACGTAGTTGTAGCGCACGATGTTACCTGTCCCCGTTCCGGAAACATAGATGCCATTGCCATCGGAGAGCAGTTGAACGCAGTGGGAGATATCATTGTATTCGAACAAGTTGTGCCGAGCGTGATTGTATTTCTCGCGCTTCTTCCAGCTCGCGTATCCCCCTCTCGATCGCCCCTTGTCCTCAGCTGCAATCTCGTGCTGCCGAATAGTCCGACCACCTTCTCCGTTTAATCCCCGGTCTGGCTCGACTCGGGTAGTGATAAGCGCTGCCGCATAACCGCTATGCGATAACTCGTTGTGAACCATACGATTGTGCCCGCTTTGCCACGCCCACAACCCCGGTGAATGCCAAGTGATTTCACTGAAGTGGTGAATGTGGTTATTGATGACGTCATTGTGATGATTGACGTCCTTGGTTCCTGGGCCATAGCCAGCGAGGAGAATGCCAGCCTCACCGAGATGAGCGAATTCCGAGTCGACAATGCGATTCCGCTGGGCATGAAGATCCAACCGAACTCCCGAGCCTCCAGAGTCGGTGAAACTACAGTTTTTAACCTGACACTCCTCTGCTCCACGGAATCTGAGTAATGCCGTCGGACGGTCAAACATATCCCAATCGTGCTGCATCCCCCAACCCACGCGACCCTCATCGCTCTTCCATGCCCAGCGATCCGCGTGCGAAAATTTCAGTCCTTTAAAAGCAATACCACGAACCGCTTTGTCGGTAGAGCCATCGTAATCGATCTCTCCCTCCACCCGAATCAGCTCAGTCATCGCCGGTGCTAGAATGCCCTGCGGCGAGCCATCTTTGGCGGGAGAGGAAGGCCACAGATAAATCTTCCGGGTCTTGGTATTCACCACCCACTCACCGGGTTCATCCAAAGCCTCTAAAATATTCTCCACCCAGACCACGGATTCATCGGGATCGTGAAGATAGCCCGGCAAGGGTCCCATCCCGTAGGTTGCGGAAGCCCCTGTGGTCGCAACGCCGCCTTCCTCATCCACCGAGGCAAGCGGAAGCATATTAATAGCCCATGCACGGCCGGGCCGCACCTGCACCTCCACGTCTTCCAGGTTTTCCCAGTTTTTCAATGCCCCTTCCGGAAAATGAAGCGTGCGCTGATTGCCCGGCTTCGTGTACGCAAAACCTGAATTTCGAGCCCGGTTGAGGCGACCCTCTCCATCGTATATAGTATAAAAACGTTCCAATTCGGACGGCATCTCCGCCACCCATACCTTTCCGTCAGCTTCGGAAGGCAACTCTGGAGGCGATGATTCCAATCTCTGCCAACCCGTAACCGGCACACTACCACTCAATACAGGATTCTCACCCGGAAAGGCAGAAATAGTCAGGTATGGATCCATGATCTCGCCAGCGCCATACTGTTCGAATGCGACTTCGTCGCCCCTAGCAGGTGCACTATCTTCCATTCCCAAGACCAATGTGTTGTCCAGTTGATGACGTCCCTCGCGTAGATAGATAACGACAGGCTCATGATATGCGGCTTCGCGTAAATCTCTTACAGCCTCAACCGCCTCTTGAAGTGAAGCATAGGGCTTTTCCTGACTTCCATCCGGCTGATCACTTCCATCGACTGCAACATAAATGTCCTTGGCCTGAATGCTACTCAGCGCGCACAACGCGGATGAGGCAAAAAGCAATCGCAGGAATTTACCACATGATAACGCGCTAGGATTTTTCATATTCATCACTTAATTCGATCCAGACTGCAGTCCGGTTTTTGAAATATCAATTTCCTTAATTCCAATTTTCTCAACCTGAGAGCCTAGCTTGAATCTAAAGTCAACGTCATCCTGATCGACGAACATCGGGTTCACCGTGTCGGGGGCAAATAGCAACGTAATCAGTCTATCCTCTATATCGAGGGGCTTAGTTCTGGTCATGCCAGGTGATTTTCGCCTCTCTGGCTTCCGTATCCACCCAGACACTGGCATTCTCGAATTCACGGGTGAACTCCCAGCCGTCGGAATCCTTTCGAACGTATGCCCCTTTTGGTGAGCCTACAGGTTTTCTCAAACTGGGATAGTCTACCAGCGGCCCAGTCCCCAATTTCCAGCCCCAACTGTACATAAAATAGGAATAGGGCTGCGCACCGATCAAATAGCACGCATGAGCGAACTCCAGTTTCTCTTTCGAGAGCTTTGACATGTTCGGTTTCATGTTCCCCCGCCATGTGCCCTCAACACCGAGACGGAACACGGTAATCTTGCCGTCTTTCGCCATCCTCAGCATGTGTTTCCATTCCGTCAGTAGGCTTTCCTTATTTGATTTCTGGCGTGCATAATTCTCAAACATTATTGCGTCACTCACGGGATACACATGCTTGGATGACTCGCTGTATGCATTGTTCGCCAACAAGATTTTGTCCGGATCCATCCGTTTCTTCAAGGCGCCCATCATCTCGCCCATGGCTACAGCTATTTCCTCCGCCTTGCCCTTACGATAGTCTACATTCCCGTGCATCTGGTCGATAAAGACACCGTCACAACCGGACTCATCAACAGCCTTAGCCACCGTTTCCACCCACCATTTGCGCATATTTGGATTCAGCACATCATAACAATAAGCACCGTAACGGTTAGCCAGCTTGTTATTCTTCGGATCGGTGACCAGCAGTTTCTTGAACTCCGGATTTTCTCTAAGGCTCTTATTGGAGAAACGTTCGTTGTAGCTCGTATACGGCCAAGCAAAAGCGGCGTTAAAATAAAACAAAACCTTCGCCCGAGGATTAGCTTTCTTGAAGGCCGCCGCTTCGTGCTTCGCACCTATCTCAGCCGTTCCCAACTGCCCCATCCCGTGCGACTTCTCAATACAGAGAAAACTCGTCTGTTCTGAAATATACTTCACCTGCTCGGGACGCAAAACACGAGCCTTATCCCCGAACATGAAATAGCGCGGTGTGGTCTCCCAACTGAAGTCAGGATAATAATCCTTCGGAGCAAAAACACTCCCATCGCTTATTTTCAGTTTTCTATCGTCCTCAGCCCCCCGCACCGAAATCACGGCTATACTGGCAAACACGCAGGCAAATATAAATTTTCGGGCAAAAAACTTTGTAATCATAAAAGTGCGGAACCAGAGCAATACGCTTCTCATTCACACGAACTTTCATATTTTCATCATGAAAAACTTCACCAAACCATATCCGCCACCCAAAACTTAAGTTTAGTTACAACTCTTTACGGACTCGAATTGGTTACCCTTGAATAAGGGGTATCTCATTTTTTGAAGCCTCTGGTAAAATTCACCGCTGTGTCGTTGCTGAGTTCCGCCCCAGCAGTGCTGCGTCCGCGCTCTACATCGGACTTAAGCTGTGAAAACATACGTTCGAAGACTTCGGGATGCGTTTTATACAGGTTGTTCGTTTCACCAGGGTCAGCCTCCATATCGTAAAGCTGTGCTGGAGAATTATCGGCCATGGCCTCCTTCGTCCATCCACCCGAACCCTTGGTCAGGAGTATTTTCCATTTTCCATCTCGATAAGCAAACAACCCACCAACGGAATGATGAACCACACCTTTTCTGGATGATTCTATTGCCTCGCCTTTCAGCGCAGGAACGAAGCTGACGCTGTCTTCAGCCGCAGTTTCAGGAAGCTCCGCTCCTGCCAATTCGGCACTGGTTGCCATTAGATCGGTAAGACAAACGAGTTCATCACTCGTCGAACCCGCTTTTACACCAGCAGGCCAGCGCACGATGAAAGGAACACGATGGCCACCATCCCAAAGATCCGATTTCGATCCGCGATAGTGTGCATTCGGGAAATGTCCCTGCTCTTTCAACGCCGAAATATCAGCAACTTTCGAACAACCATTGTCACTAGTGACGATAATCAACGTGTTTTCAGCAAGTCCTGCGGCATCCACTGCATCTGTGATCTGGCCGACAATAGCATCGGTATTCATCACAAAATCACCATAGAGCCCCAACTCGCTCTTACCTTTCCACTCATCGGTAGGGATGATTGGTGCGTGCGGCGAGGTGAGCGCGATATACATGAAAAACGGCTCATCAGATTTCTGTTTCTGAATGTATTGCGCCGATTTATTCCCGATCTCCGGCAGCACATTCACCGCCTCAAAATCCGCATGAGCCGGCCCCTTGCGGTGAAATGCTTTGGTCGTTGTGCACTTACCAATGAAGCGGTCGTTTTCAATCCAGATATACGGAGGCATATCTAGTGAAGCAGCCGTCCCATACCAGTAATCAAACCCTAGATCAAACGGCCCACCTTCGATACGAACATCCCAGTCGACACCAGCATTCTGGGCAGCCTTCCCATGGGTTGGCTTTCCCTCTGGATTTTTAAGGCCAAGACCAAGATGCCATTTCCCGATCATCGCCGTCTTATATCCCTGCTCCTTGAGAAAAGCAGGAACGGTCAGCCGATCCGGCTTAATCAGAGGCTGGTCAAAACCAAATAAGACTCCGCTTTGCTTCTGTGTGCGCCAATTATAGCGCCCCGTTAGAACTCCATAGCGAGTGGGAGTGCAAACAGATGAGTTGGAATGCGCATCAGTAAATACCATCCCCTCCTCTGCCAGCCGATCCATTCCCGGCGTCGGGATCTTGCCGTGATCGGGATTGAGTGCCTGCACGTCACCATAGCCGAGATCATCAGCCAGGATGTAAATGATGTTGGGCTTATCAGCTGCGTGAACGGCAGCTAACCCAATAAAGGAAACGGACAATAACGTTCTGAGCGAAGCAATCATCTCTGTTATCGTGCTTGTTTGACTGCTCCAGGAAGTTTGTGTTCACCCGCATCCTTGCTGCTCTTGATGTCGGTGTGGCGCTTACTACGAGTGGTATACCAGTGAAACTTACCGGTTGCCTCAGGATCTGCTTCAATAGCTTTATCGTATTCGACAGCGATCACGGTATTACGAGAGTCAGGAGCTTTTTCCGGAACTTCGATTTTGGTGATATGTCCGCTCGCATCGTAATTCACAGGGAGAGCTTTGCGCTCCTCATCTGCGAGGAAGTAGGCTTTGGATGGTTCGCCGATGATACCGTTGAATTCGATACCCTCTGGCTTCCATTCCAGCACATGTAGATACACGGTCTGGTCTTTTTGAGTCATCGCACCCCACCAAAAGTCGAAATCAACTGGAGAGTAGGTCGTGCCGTAGATCGACTCACCATTTGCTTCCATCCAATTACCGGCGGCTTGAAGGCGTTCGATTTCCTCAGGGAGAATATTGCCTTTTTCATCTGGCCCCACGTTAAGGAGAAGGTTCACACCACGCGCTGCGCACAATGCCAAAAACTCGACGATGTCTTTCTCGCTTTTCCATGCATCGTCGGTGCGGTCATAACCCCAGTTGTGGCGCATGGTCATGCATGTCTCAGCATCTTCAGTCATACGCTCTGAAGGAAGCATGCGGTCAGGAAGTGAATTAAAGTCGGCATAGGGTTGCTTCTCTACCGGCACCTTACGGCTGTAGAGGCGACTGCAGATCACTGAATTTGGCTGCAGTTCACGAACACGTGCACCTTGAGCATCTGCTTCGACAACATCGTTTCCGCCTACGTCAAACCATAGAACGGCCATCTCACCATAGTTTGAAAGCAACTCATCAAGGTTCTTTTCCACCAAAGCGAGATACTCGTCATTGGTCATCGTGCCCTTAACCTTGCCTCTGCTGCGGTGATACCAGTCTTTGAACTGCGAATAATAAACACCGAACTTGATGTCCTGTTTTGCGCACTCATCAGCGAGTTCTTTGATGATGTCCCGCTTGAACGGCGTGGAGTCCATCACATTGTAATCTGTAGCATCAGTATCAAAGAGGCAGAAGCCATCATGATGCTTGGAAGTGATGACGATGTATTTCATACCCGCATCCTTAGCGATCGATACCCACTCTTCGGCATCGAAGTCAGTCGGGTTAAACTTCGGGGCAAGCGTGTTACGGTATTCCTTGCCATGAATCTTGGCACTGTTCATCAGCCATTCCGCACTTGCTCCACCCTGCTCCTTGCCATAGTCCTTACCTTTCCACTCGCCACCAGCGATGGAGTAAAGCCCCCAGTGGATGAACATGCCGTAGCGAGCATCACGCCACCACTCCATGTGTGAGTCGTCTTTTGCTGCAGCGGGTTCAGACCACGCTAATGGAGCCAAGAGTGCGAAAGAAGTGATTGATAGGATGAGTTTTTTCATTTCATGCATGATACCGAACCGATTTGCCTTTTTGGACACAGAAACGGTAAAAAATGAAAAAATCTCTAAACCCCTTGCTCCGCTCACTTAAAAATCACCCTGCAACTTCGATTTGGTCGGAACAGATCTTCATTGGCACGGTTTGATGCAGTATCATCAAGGATCAGGCGCCGAATTGGCAAAGTGGACAAGAGATTGAACGGCTTGGAGGCATGCGTTGCATCTGATGAAACGCTTCTGAGTCCCGGATTTCCACTAAGATCGAGAGTCTCATTTTTGGCATCATACTGGAAATTGAGATTCTTCAGCTTTGAGCTTTTTCTCAACATATGGGCAACAAGCTCACTGTGCTCCTTGGAGTCTCGGATGTTTACATCATATTGAAACATGCAGAACTTGAAAAACGGCCGTGTCACGATCTCATCGAAAATGGCGGTTAGATCATCCACCGGCAGAGGGTATGACTTATGCATGTTTTTCTCGGAAATCTCGATCAGCGCCTGAGACTCTGGTTTACCTCCAGCTTTCAGATAGTGAGCAGCGTCCTTGAATTCCTGGCGCATGAAATGAATGTTCCCTAACTGCTTGAGAGCATCCGCATTATCAGGATCACGCTTCACCGCTTTCTGTACACTCACGAGCGCATCCTCTAGGTCGAAGACTAAGATTTTACTTTCGGCATGCATGAAAAGGGTTTCCGCAAACTCAAGGTTCGTCCTTTGGTTCAACTCCTCGGCAACGAGGAACCTCTTCAGCGCCTGCTCTGCGATGAGCCGCTGTGTATTCGCCTCCTCACGTTGGGTCTCGGCTTCCTCACGTGCCGAGTTCGCCTGCACTTCACTCTCTTTTATCAATCCAATATAATACACAGTAGAACCCAGAAGCACGAAACAGGCGGCGGCGACCGTCAGGCAAAACGCAGTATTTCTGCGACAAAACAACTTTACCTTTGTCCATGTCGAGGCGGACTCCGCGAGTGTAGCAAAGCCATTCCGGAATGCCACAATCTCGGACTTCAACGCAGCAACCGACGGATAACGGTCTTCTGGATTTTTTGCCAACACCTTGCCGAGCAACGGAACTAGACGAGACGGAATCTCTTCGCGAACAAAGTCTTTGAGCCTTCCAGCCTTCGTATTCTCCAGAATTTCATCACGCTCATCCCCAAGGATCGGAGCTTCTCCAGTGAGCAGAAAAAAGAGAATTCCCCCTAACCCAAAAATATCTGCGGTAGGTGCTTTCTCGTAGTTTGGAACGGCTTGCTCGGGCGCCATGTAGCCCAGACTCCCCTTGATCGTACCCACCTGCGTCTGTGCATTCACCAAATCAGCTTCAGGCAGTATGCAGATACTCGATGAAAGACCCCAATCAGACAGAAGCACTCCGCCGGCCTTACCGATATTCACGTTGTCCGGCTTCAGATCGAGATGCAGCACGTCCCGCTCATGCGCGTAATTCACGGCATCACAGAGTTGCAGGAAAATCTCCAAGCTCTCCGCCAAAGGTAAGTACGGCGCATCTTCCAAAAGATTTTTCAATGTCTTCCCGGAGCTCAATTCCATCGTGAACCACGGCACACCGTCTTTGATGCCGACATCATAGATTCGGATGATATTTGGGTGCTCAAAACCGGAAGTCGTCTGCACTTCACGAAGGAAATCAATCGCGCTCTCGAGACTGAAGATACCTTCCTTGATTTTCGCAAACGCCACCTCCCGAGCACAATGTGTGTCCGTCACCTTATAAACCTCTTTGACCGCTCCGCTATCGATCAATTCGTGACCAACATAGCGATCCTCCTCCAGCAAATCAGAAATCGAGAGCTCAGCATCATAGAAGTCAGCTAGGCTTTCTTTCTTCGGTTCAGAATTTTCACTTGGTTCATCCATCGCGATTCACTCCAGCTCGTGCCTCAGGCGGCGGACTTCCACAATGAGCCTCTCCTTCACCCTGTTTTTGATTCTATAAATCGTATTCTCTTTCAGACCGTAGCTCACTGCCAAGTCCTCTACGCTACTTCCTTCCAGCGTTTTTTCGAAAATCTCCACACTCTGATCCACGAAAATCCCCCGCAGATTTTCCAAGGCTTTCTGGCAAATAAAGGCCTTCCACTCATCGCGCATAAGCTGGTCTAGAACGTCAGAATCCGCCCCATTTTCCTGCACATACAGCTCATCGCGCCGCTGCTGACTTTCCCGGGCGCTCATGTGAGTAAAAGCCGTGTTTTTGATGATCTGATACAGCCAGGTGCGGAACTTCCCCTTGTCCGGCTCGTAGTCAAACTCCGGAAGCCGCTTCCAAAGCTTCAACAAAATTTCCTGCCGCAGATCCGCCGCTTCGTCTTGGCCGATACTCACTTTCTGCAAAACTGCCAAGATGTATCCCCCATAAGCATCGGAGAAACTTTGCCAAGCATCTTCATTCAAAGGGTCTTTAACCCGTTGGATCAGAGTAAAGCGCGTGGTATTCATTGCAGGTCAGGAGCGGCTTAAGACCTCAGAGAATGCTCCCGATCGCATAGTTAGATCAATATCGCATTTCTCCCATCTATCCTCTGACTCAATTTCTCATTCAATTCGATCAAGCGGCGATAGGTATTTGAGTTTGGTCAGCAGCCCTGCTACCTAAAGCCCATGAGCAACACCGCCACCCAAGTCACCGACGATATCAAGACCGCCATGCGAGCAAAGGACACCACTGCCCTTAACTCCCTCCGCGCCCTGAAAAGTGCTCTCACCAACGCCGCTATCGAAAAAGGAGGCCTCGGCACAGAGCTCGACGAACCAGAAATCCTCGCCGTCATCCGCAAGCAGATTAAGCAGCGCCAAGATTCCATCACTCAGTTTGAAAAAGCAGGTCGTCCTGAGCTTTCAGAAAACGAAAAAGCCGAGATCGAAGTCCTCTCGAAATACCTTCCCGCCGCCCTCAGTGAGGAGCAAATGCTCGCCATCATTGAACAGGCAGTCTCAGAAACCGGAGCTACCTCCAAGGCAGACATGGGAAAAGTCATGAAGCGTTCCCAAGAGCTCGCCGAAGGTCGTGCCGACGGAAAACTCCTCTCCGGAGCTGTGATGAAACGCCTTTCCTGAGAGTTTCATGAACTAAATTCGCATGCATCCGGCGTCCCAGGGCATCTACTTTAGAAATTTCCAACCGCAGATGAATGGGATAAACGCAGATTGAAGAAAAGATGATGGTATCTCCCCCCTGAAATTCTCGCTCAAAAACAACATCCCATCCTCTTATTCTGCGTTCATCCCGTTCATCTGCGGTTAAACAGCTCTTCAAGCGGCTCTATCGGTTAAAGTAGATGCCCTGCGTCAATCCATTCGCCGTTGCTCATTCCCTCGTTCGTGCTACATATTCAGACGATGTTTGAGGTCAGACAAAAACCCGAGATGGTCGAGCGTGCACTCCTCGTGCGCTTCTATTTCGATTCAAATGAGGAAAACGAATCCGTCTCTCTCCTAGCAGAGCTTGGTGAGCTCGTCTCCACCCTTGGCATCGAAGTCATCGATTCCGTCCTCTCGCACCCCCGTGAGATGAAGAAAAAATTCCTCTGCGGCACTGGAAAAGCAGCGGAAATCGTCGAGCTAGCACAAGCACACGAGTGCGATGTCATTGTTTTTGATAACAACCTCTTCCCCTCCCAGCAGCGTGAGTGGGAAAGGCTCGCTGACCTTTGTGTCATCGACCGCGAGGAGGTCATCCTCGATATTTTCGCAAAGCGCGCCCAAACACGCGAAGCTCGACTTCAGGTGGAACTCGCCCGTATGCAATACGCTCTCCCTCGCCTCGCAAGAATGTGGGGACACCTCGACCGCGAATCTGCAGGCTCAGGCGGTGCAGGTGGTGGTGGAGCATCGCGCGGTATGGGTGAGAAACAAATCGAAGTCGACCGACGCCTCGCACATCAAAACATCGACCGCTGCAAAAGAGAGCTGGAAACAGTGCGTAAACAACGCAAAACCCAGCGCAAGGAGCGTGAGAAGCTCGGCACTCCCCACGGCTCTATCGTTGGCTACACGAATGCAGGGAAATCCACTCTGCTCAACCGCCTCTCCGGCTCCGATGTCATGGCCAAGGACATGCTCTTCGCAACCTTGGACACCACCACCCGCCGCATCGAACTACCCGATGGCCAACCCCTCCTCATCACCGACACCGTCGGCTTCGTGCGGAATCTCCCTCACCGCCTCGTCGAGGCTTTCAAAGCCACTCTTGAGGAATCCGTTCTCTCCGATTTCCTCATCCACGTCCTCGATGCGACAGCTCCTGAGATCCTAAAATTTCAGGAAACTACTCTCACCGTCCTCGAAGAACTCGGCGCCGTGGACAAACCCATCATCACCGTCCTCAACAAGATCGACGCCGTCGATGACCCGGAAACGCTCGCCTTCCTCGACCGAAAATTCCCCGATGCCATCCGCGCCTCCTCACTCACTGGTGAGGGTATGGAAGAGCTCCTTCGCGAATGCTCACACGTACTCGCAGACCGCGTATCACGTTGCCAATACCGTATCCCACAGAAACGTGGCGACCTTCTCAACCTCCTGCATAGCGACGCAAAGGTTCTATCGACCGATTACGAACAAAACGACATACTCGTTTCAGCAGTTGTCCCAGCCGCCATCGCTGGTCGGCTCGAATCTTTCCTTGTTCCTGCCTGAATCAAGCTGCGGCTGATACGTCTCATCTCATCATGCGCCATTTCACGAAATCTCTACTGATCGCTTTCCTATTCACGGGAATCGCTTTCTCGCAGTCGACTGATAGTGAAAGGCCGGTTCTAAAAGCACTTCCTTTGGATTTCGAAACACCCGAAGAAGAGCCGATACGCCCGCCAGCCTATGACCAAGAGACGGCGCTGAAAGCATCACCCGTCAGCGACATCCCCGTCCAGCCGGATGTAGCACTCGCGAATCCCACTGAAAAAAAGGAGATCAAAAGCCTCAGCCAAACTCCAGAAGCCGAAAATTCCAAATCCAACCCTATCGACAAAATCCCCGAGGGCGACGATGCCGTTCGCCTCCAGATCTTTCTCGATGAGGCAAACTTCGGCCCCGGAGTGATCGATGGAAAAATCGGCCAATTCTCCAAGCTCGCCGTCCGATCATGGAACGAACTCCACGGCCACCCGCTCGATAGCTGGACTGCCGTCAACATCGCAGCCCAAAACGCCGTCCCTAATCCCTTCGCCACCGCCATCGTCCCAGAGGTCGTAGAAAAATGGGTAAACCCTAATCTCCCTTATGAGAAACCAGAGCAGGCAAAGGAGAAACGCATGTCCTACCGCAGCAATGCCGAGTTCATGTCTGAGCGTTACCACACCGACGTCCCCTACCTCACCGAGCTAAATCCGGGCAAGAACATCTGGAGTCTCAAGCCGCGCGAAACCATTATCGTCCCGAACGTCAAAGCCTTCCAGATCGAGAACCTCACCGGTGCCGTTTTCAAAGAGGACGATACCCTCAGCCTTCGCCACGCCGTCATCGATACCAAGCTCAACCAAGTCCGCATCTACCAGCCAAACCCACGCGCCCTCGTCGTCGCAGATCCTGATTCAGACACCCCCGCCCGTGTCGCGAACCAATCCATCATTGCCGTCTTCCCCATCACCCCCGGCAAGCCAGAGTTCATCCGCTACGGGAAATGGGAAATGAAAAATGCCGTCGAACTCCCCGTCTGGCGCTACGATCAGCAGCTCCTCGACACCGGAATACGCGGCACAGAATCCTTGAACATCCCCGGCGGCCCCAATAACCCCGTCGGCGTCCTCTGGTGTGGTCTCTCCAAGCCCGGCATCGGCATGCACGGCACCTCAGACCCCGAAACTATCGGCCGCTCCCAATCCTCCGGTTGCATCCGCCTCGCCAATTGGGACATCGTCCGCATTCCAATGCTCCTCAGACCAGGTTGCAGCGTGGAGATTCGCTAATTCACGTAAGACGCGACACTAATCCCATCTCCAGTCAATCAAGCCAGATGAGGTTTTCTTACCGTTCCGTGCCCTCTCTCTATCTTTTTCTTTATCACGCTGCCGGCGCTCAGTGACCTTGGTATCTCGCGCTGATGCAGCCAGTAAGGCTTGTCGGTGTGCCGATTCATGAGTCGCCCCTGCGGCAACTGCGTTCTGATAAGCCTCCCTATAAGTTGGCCCAGAGGGATCACCTGTGAACGCGTCTTTCACATAAACGGTACACGAACACATCCAAGCGCACACTACATACACCAAAATAGAGAAAATTCCCTTCATCATCGAGAATCCTTAGTAAGGCGGGACTATTTAGCAAACCCCATTTAAACAGTAACACTCACCTTACCCGAGCTCTTCCTCTATGAATTCAAGAACCAGATCCACAAGTTCATCCATTCCAGATGGGAGGTCTTCTTCAATCGTCGCTAGGTAGTCGGCTTCTGTTTCGCTGTAGTCGCCGCGGTCTTCGGTACGTGTACCGCACCAGCGACTAGCGTTGATAGGGTCAACAATGCCTTGGGCACCGATGAGGTCGAAGGATTTGATCACGCGCTGGTGGTTAATTCCACTCTGCCAAAACTCATGCAAGCAGTCCTGGCTTTCAAGAATCGGGACAGTTTCATAGACGTCCATAAGAGCACGTTCTTCGCGATTGAGAGCACGTTCTGCCGATTCGCTTTCAAGACGATCGATCATTACTTCTACTTCGTCCGGCCATTCGATGGGTTCCTGAAAATTCATTAGCGCGGATGTAGGACAAGTGAGCACTGCTTGCCAAGCGAATCTATGAAAGAAAAACAGTTTATCGTCGCTTAGCTGAGCAGAAGTTATGGATTTCCTTTCACGAGAGCGGATACACGTGCTCTTTGCATTAGCACTAGCGAGACAACTACAAGGCAGGCGCCAGTGATCAGCCCCCACCCCGCGCTTTCTCCTTTTAGGAAAATCAGTGATTCGGTCATCCCACAGAGCGGGATGAGGAAGCGATAACCCGCAAGCAAAGGCACAGGGAACTTCGTGGAGAGGTGATTCCACAAAGCGAAGGCGGCAGCTGATACAAAACTCAGCCAACAGGTGATGAGGATTACGGTTGGATCTCCCATCAATTCAGCCATCCGCCCGAAAGAACCAGCACCCACAATCAGCAGGAGCACACCACCAAGTGCTAGTGATAAGCCTGTTGCAGCCTGTGCCCCGATACCTTTTCCAAGCTTTCCAAACTCAATGATGCCAATGGCTCCAAGCCCGGTCGCACCGATCATGAGAATAGCCCCTAAAACCGGCTGCCCTGCTCCGACACCGGGTTTGGCAACTGCCAGACTGATTCCAATAGCACCTATTAGCAGCGCCAACCATTGTGCCCTGATCGGCTTTGGAGCCTGGGAAAGCAATGGAGCAAGGATTACCCACCAGAAGCTCCCGCTAGATGCCAGCAAGCCCGTCAGGCTCCCGCTAGCCACGGCAATGGCACAGTAAAATAGAAGATATTGCCCAAATGTCTGAGTCAGCGACATCGTGAGTAGCTTAGACTTCGGGCTGCGCTGGATCACCCGCCATGGGTTTCTCGCAATCAGAAGCAGAGCTACTCCTGCAACAGTGAACCGCACACCGGCGAACCACCAATAGTCTCCAAGACCCGCCTCGAATCCCTGCTCTTCCCAGATTTCATAAACTATCTTCAGGCACGGGAAAGCACTGCCCCACAGCAATGCGCAGAGCAATGCACCGGGCAGAACTTTATACCATCGCTGATCGGTCTCCACGCGGCGAAACGTGGCACCAAATTCACTTCAAACCGAATGAATTCAGTTCCTCGAGTTTCGGCTCAACAGGCGCCACCGAGGCCTTGCCCTCCACACCTTCAGCAAAGAGAACAACTTCCTCTCCAGCACGTAGATCGATTTCAAAAACTCCTTCTTCCGTGGACTTCACCCGGTCTGCGGGTATGCCTTCGATGCGAACTTTCTCAGACAGATCGGAGGCTAGCACACATGCCTCACCTGCCTGGCTTTTGATAGAAATGAACTGCGTCTTGCCATCTTTACGAACCGCACTGAGTTCAAATCCGCCAGCCGCGAGCATCCCTGAGAAGCTGATGTTTTCCCATGCATCGGGCACTGCCGGAAATACCCGCACCTTTCCACTCCAGCTTTGCAACAGCATCTGCTGCAAGGAATCGCAGAGAGAAAACGGAGTCTCGGTCACAGGCTGCATGCGATTGGTCTCCGTATACATCGTAGTGCCGTGGATGGCTGTCGGATTGTCAGGGAAAATTTCATCCATCCGCATGAAGACATCGAGGTAGGACGCGGCTTTTTCGCCATCGCCCTGAAGGGCATGCATCGCTGCGGCAGCACTGTAGGAATATCCCGTGCCGGCATTGCCCTTTTCATAAAGTCCCGTCCAGTGATCGACTGACTTTGCGATCAGATCACGTTTCCCCTCTTGCTCCACATCCACGAGCTGAAGCGGATAAAACATCAACAGGTGCGAGTAGTGACGGTGGCCTTTGTCCAAAGGAAAATCCTTAGCGACCATGTAACCCGTTTCGTCGACGGGAAATGGAGCGAGACGCTTCGCGATGTCCCTCCACTTCGGCAGCAACGGATCATCGATCTCATATTTTTCAGCAATATGGATGAGCGTTTCAGTGCCCCAGCGGAAGAGCGCCATGTTGTAGTTGCAGTCGACGCCACCGCCGTATTCTGGCGAGCGTGTTACAGGCAGGTGGATCAAGCCGTCCTCACCTTCCACCATATTGAAGATGTAGGTATTCACCGCCTTGGTAAGCAGCGGGTAAAATTTCTCCTTAGTGCGCATCTCATCCATCGTGCGCTGCAGCATCAACCAGTAGTCATGGCAGAGCCACGTGAAGTCCCCCATGAAGCCGAGCCGCTCACCAAAAGGGCTAATGAAAGTCTGCGGCGCGATGCTGGAAATAGCTGCCGCCTCGCCCTTGTATTTCGCAGGCATGTTCGCCACGAAGATGTCGAAGCTCTCATCCATTTTCGTGAACAAGCTCTCCGCAACTTCCATGCGGTTCGCCGTTGTGAGGAACCAATAAGAAAGTTGGGTATTGAGATCGAACCAACCGTTTGCCCATGCCGTATCCTCGGTGATCCACGGCCCCATCGTATCCATGTAGGCACGGCCTTTCCTTGCACCCGATGCGAATTTGTAAATCTGGATCCAGTAAAAGCCCTCCATCTTCGTATCATCGATACTCAGGAAACTCTTCGGATAATAATCATGCCACCAGATGCGGTGACGTACGGTGAAGTCTACAAACAATTCGTCCTTCACGGATTCAAGATGAGCGGCCGCATCTTTCACCGCAGTTTTTTCGGGGAAACTGTGCTCAATGGAAGCCAGCAACAGCTTACCTCCATCCTCCGTCTCGCGAATGATCCATGCGGTGCCGGTCTCGCCACCCATGACCATTTCCTGGCGGCAGATATGGTAGTCCCCTTGTTTGGAAACCACTGGCTTAGGATTGTATTTGTAGTCCGCCTTGTGCCACTTCACTCGCGATGAACTGGCTTTATCGCCCTTCTTAGCCACTTCGTCATCTGCTTGCTTTCGGGCGGGCGGTATCGCATCCAGCGACTGCCACTCGATCGAGAAACCTGCTTCACCTTCAGAAGGCTTAAAATCGTAGGCGATGACCATGTCCTGGCTGTGCGTTAAGCTCGTCAAATCGATGTGGCCTTTATCGGTCAACAGGCGACCTCTCACCTCTGCATCATAAAGATCCAGCCGACCTTCAAAGCCGTTGATCTTCCCAACTGTCTTAAGAATAAAATAGCCAACTGGTAGTCGGGCTCTACGTAGAAAAGGCTCGTTGGAATTTCCATGTTCTTCTACATCCGAGCGTCCAATACTGATGCGAATACTCTTCTCATCGAGTTGATGGAAGGTTGAGCCAAGCATGCCGTTTCCTGTGAAGGGGCCTTCATACCATGCCTTCGGAGCACGCTCCCAAGTGAGATCGTGACGGGACAAGAAATCTTCCCAGTTCACTTCTGCCGAAGCCTTCTGGACGCCACCAAAAAGCAAGGCAGTCAACGCAGAGAGAACCAGCAGCATATAAGATCTAAAATTCTTCATACAAAACATCCACAAATGATCCGCATTGGAAAGCGGGAAGGAAGCAATTAAATTGAGGACACGCCTGTCGTACCTCAACTATTCAAACGTGGCTTTAATCTCAATTTTTTCGCCTTTCTTCATTAGCAGCGAACGGTAGCTCGAACCATACTTAGAATCTGCAAGTCGATCCACTTCACTTGAAGCAATTTCAGCAAGCTCAGCGGGAAATTTGATGTCGAATTCTGTATCCCTCTCAGCAGTTAGATCAATTTCGATCTCCTTGGTATCCATGTCCCACTTTGCAGAAACACGCACACCCGCGCGAGTGAGCATGTCGTGAAATTCACCCTGTGCCCATTCTTCTGGCAATGCAGGGAATAGCCGTAGCATATCTGCCTCGGAGCCGCAGAGCATTTCAATAACAGCCGCCGGGATGCCGAAGTTCGCGTCCATCTGGAAGGGAGCAGTGCGCCCCCAACCGAAGTCCATGGTGACGCCCATATTCCGCCAGTCGTTGTGATAGGTGAAAAAGTTCTTACCGACAGTCACACGAGCAAGAATACCTAGCGTCTCCATCGCCTTTTCGCTTTCGCCAAGACGCGCCCAGACATTTGCCATATGCGCCAGTGACCATCCAGTCTGCGACTTCAGCCCAATGCGTAGGCGCTTCTCAATCGCTACACGCGCAGCTTTGTAGAGCTCCGGTTCGGACTCCTCACGGATCTCAAACCCAGGGAACAAAGGATAGATCTGCGATTGGTGACGGTGCTCGTAGTTGTCCTTGAAGTCGGGGTGCAGCCATTCCTTAAGCGCACCATCTTCGTTGATCTCATATTCCGGCATATCGGCCAGCAGCGATTTCCACCTAGCTACATCGTCTTGCTTGATTTCGAGTAACTCACAGGAGCGTATCAGATTTCCGAAAACCTCCTTCGCAATCGCAACAGTAATCGTCGAATTGATCTGAACCTTGATGTTCGTTTCACGTCCAGTCTTTAGATCGACCACGACTTTGTCCGCCGGTTGGTTCTCGGGCGATTGCGAAGGAAGGAACATATTCTTCCCGTTCTCGTCCTTAACGATAAAGTCCTCATAGAAAAGCGCGACCTCTTCCATGAATGGGATGGCACGTTTTTCGAGGAACTCCTTATCCCCGGTGAAAAGGTAGTAGTCGTTGTAAAAGGTCGCCAACCATCCAGCCGCATCCGTCCAATAAATCACGTGAGGCGCAGTGTGGCGCATGACTCCGGAATCCGGTGACATGAACGGCGGGATGTAGATCCCTCTGCATCCATAGAGCTGCTTCGCGTTCATACGAAATTCATCCATGTGCGAATCGAAATAGTCGTAGAACGCCATCATCGACTCTTCCATGTTGCCGGGAAGTCCCTGCCAGTAAGTCATCTGGAGGTTTTCGTTATTTCCGTAAAGGGAAGACCATGGTGGAGCGTAGTCGCCATTCCAGATGCCCTGGAGATTCGCCGGGTAGCCCCCCGCCCTACTACTGGAGATCAACAGGTAGCGCCCGTAGTCGAAGAGCTTCTCAAGTAGTTCGTTCGAGGGCTTGCCTTGGTATGCCTCAAGCAAAAGCACTTCGTTTGGAGTATCGCGTTTCCCGCCCGTATTCAATGTCACGCCCATCGCGTTGAATCTCTCGCGATGCAGGGCGTCATGTTTTACTAACAACGTATCATAATCGCCACCGAGTTCAGTCAGTTCCGTTCTCAAGCGAGGCACAGCCACATCACTTGGTTCATTTGCATAGAAGCCAACAACCAGTGTGACTTCGTCTGCCGAACTGAAGCTGATCGACTCTTTTTCTACCGAATGGCTACCGCCATTCACGTGAACGCTCACTACCCCACCAAACTCTCCACCATCTGAACCATTCGCACGGAATTCCACAAATCCATCTGATGCTACCGTTTCGTATTTGAAACCCGGATCCATGGTGGAGCCGTTTTGTGCAAGGGCATCCATCAGATCGTGAATATCCAGAGTCACCGTTCCACTCACGGAGCCAGATTGATCAGATCGAATCGACATCACCGAGACATCATCGGGAATCGAAACAAAAAGAGACCTCGTGTAATGCGTCTCTCCATCTCTCCACTTCACCTTCGACTCACCACTTTCAAAATCGAGCGTGCGAGAATAATCCTCGAACATTAGTTCTGTCTCCGTAGTGACCAACATATCGAAAGCGGGGTGATAGACGGCGTTCTTTCCGTCAAAGCCCATCTCTTTCATCTTCGAACGGTAATGCCCGTTCGCTTCGAGATATTTCCCATCCAACAAAAGCTCTCGAACTACCGGCAACTCTTCTGAAAGGTCGGGCAAAACAGGTATCTTCCCGCCATACCAGAGTTCATTGTGATTAAAGAGAATGCGCTCCGAACTGATTGAGCCGTATACCAGTGCTCCGATCTTGCCGTTTCCCGAAGGCAAAGCCTCACGCCAGCCATCCGAGGGAGTCACGAGGGTCATTCCTCTTCTGTAGTCAGACTCTTGCTCTGCTACTGCGGAAACGCCACAAATCAATAGAAAGGCACCGATGACGGCGGCGGGGTAACGTAGGCTTGTATGCTTCTTCATAGAAATGATCCCAAGTAATCGACCATTCCCTGAAAACAGAAACAGTAGATTATCTCCAAAGATTAAGCCCCGTAAACATCCTCCGTAAACGTAATCTTTCTAAAATCATCTAAACAGATGACTCATTTTTCATCCGAATTTTCGGGCTCTTGACTCAACCAATCAGATCGCTCTGTCCAAAAAATGTCGCCGCGTTTCCGTAGCAAATATTCTTCACCATAGCGCCCACCATTTCAGGATCGTTTGGAATTGCACCACGCTCCATATCGTCGCCTAGCAGCTGGCAAAGCAAACGGCGAAAATACTCATGACGCGGGAAGCTCATCATGCTACGTGAATCGGTTAGCATTCCCACGAAGTGAGAAAGCAAACCAAGATTCGACAGTGCGTTGAGCTGCCATTGCATACCCTCGGCCTGATCGAGGAACCACCATCCGCTGCCGAACTGGACTTTTCCGGGTATCCCCTCCTCCGCGAAGTTTCCGCACATCGTTGCGAAGGCGTAGTTATCTGCAGGGTTGAGGTTATAGAGTATCGTTTTTGGCAATTCGCCTCGTGCCGAAAGCTCACCGAGCAAGAGCGCAAGCGAAGGAATCTGGCGACCATCGTCGATCGAGTCACAACCGACATCCGCGCCGATTTTGTTAAACAGATCGGAGTTCACATTCCGGATCGCACCGAGATGGAGCTGCATGACCCAGCCACGTGCTTTGTAGAGCCCGCCGAGGAAGGCCATGATATTTCCGGCGAAGCCTTCGACATCATCAGCCGAGACGGCTTGCTTCGATCTCGCTTTATCAAAAATACCCGCCGCTGCCGCATCGTCTGCAATGGAAAGCGGGCATCTTGCCAAGCCGTGATCTGCCGTGCATCCACCTAGGCTGGCGAAATGATCTACCCTTGATTCCAACGCCTCTTTAAAAGCAGCTAAGGAATCCACGTTTTTACCTGAGGCTGCTTCTAAGGCATCTACCCACGCATTCCAGCCTTCGGCATTGCCTACCTGCAGCGCCTTATCGGGGCGGAAGCTCGGAGCAACTTTTGCCGGGCAACCCGAATCCTTGAGCCTTGCATGGTGCTCCAATGAATCCGTCGGATCATCCGTGGTGCCGATGAATTTCACCTGAAATTTCTCAAGTATCCCCCAACTCGAAAGCTCGTCCTGTGCGAGCATCGAATTCGCCTTTTCCCAGATACCTTCAGCCGTCGCCGGCGATAGGATTTCGTGGATGTCAAAATGGCGAGCAAGCTCAAGATGCGTCCAGTGGTAAAGTGGGTTCCGCAGTGCGTTAGGTATCGCTTCCGCGAACGCCATGAACTTCTCACGGGGCGTTGCATCACCCGTGCAGAATCGCTCGCTCAGACCATTCAGGCGCATGCCACGCCATTTGTAGTGATCACCCTCTAACCAAATTTCATACAGGTTCTTAAATTGACGATTGTCCGCGAGATCCTTCGGCGAAAGATGGCAGTGATAATCAAAAATTGGCTGATCCGAAGCGTAACTAGAATAGAGATTTCGCGCCGCATCACCACGGAGCAGGAAATTTTGGTGGATGAAGTCTGACATATTCTAAATGAGTTTCGATTAGTCTGCTTTGCCAAGGACAGTCAATGGAGCATGCCCCAATTCTGAGGCAATCTCGTTGAAGGCCGAAACCTCAGCATCGGTGAACAACAATCCACCGGCCTCTTCTGTGCGGCTCGCGGCTTTCGCTTCAAGCTCGCCCGGTAGAATCGTATTTGGGTTACCCTCAAGGATATCATCGAGCACCGCTTTGATATTTTCCTTTTGGCTGCGACCACAGGCGAAGTTTCCTGCATCGAGTGCCTCTGGGTGAATGATCTGGAAGAAGAAAGCAGAACTCGTCTTCTCACCAGGCACGTCGGAAGAGCGACCGCGAATAGTTGGGATACTGGAGCCAATAAAGGCACCCATCACCTCATTGATGAGACCGAGCCCGTAGCCCTTGTGCGCTCCGAAGGGTTGTAATGCCACAACCTTCGAGGGATCTGTGGTTGGCTGACCATCCTTATCAATACCTGCATTTGGCGGGAGCTCCTTGCCCTCACGCGCAAGCTGCTGAACGCGCCCCATCGCAATAGCGGAAGTTGCCCAATCAATGCAGATCGGAAAGCCAACTGCATCCGTCGTTGGGATACCCCAGGTGTGTGGGTTCGTTCCAAGTGTCGGACGTTTGCCCATGAATGGAACGACCTCTGCGAGCGTCGAAGTGCAATTCGTATAGGCATAGTAGCCACGCTTTGCTGCGTCGATGGCGTACCCTCCGCCCCACAGGTAATGGAAGGTATTGTCCACACTAACAATTCCTACACCGTGCTGATCTGCCAGTTCGATCGCGCGCTCGAAAGCGGCCTTTGCAACTGACTGCCCAAGTTTTTTGTTAGAGTTCCAGACCTCACACGCAGAGAACCGATTCGAAATCACTTCGATCTCCGCATCGGGCAAACATCCACCAACCTTTGTCCCAAATAAATCGTCAAGGTGAAGTGCCTTGAGCGCATTGTGCGTTTGGTTTCCATGGGTCGTTGCGGAAGCTGCCATTGCAGCAGCATCCGACGCTTCACTCTGATTGAAGCCGCGAGCGATAAAAGCGGCTTCCACCAGGGCATTGTGGCTATTGGTATCTACGATGTTCATTCAATGAGTTTGGTTTGGAGATAATGGGAAATTTTTTCAGTAAGGACTTTAGGTGACTCAGCGACATCGATAGTCAGCGTGTCAGCCTCAGAGGCAGGATCGTCTAGTGCCTCAAGCTGTGAATCAAGCATTGTCCCTTTCATGAAATGCTTTGTATGCACCGAACGTTGCTCGAGACGCTGCTCGATAAGCTCTCGACTGCCTGTGAGATGAACAAAAATCACCCCAGAAGCGGCACTTCTCAGCGTCTCTCGATAGTCTAGCTTCAGCGCTGAGCAGGCAATAATCGGGGTAAAACCGAGGGAGTTTTGCTCTTGGATCAGCTCACACAGGCTCTCAAGCCACCCTGCGCGATCTTTGTCATTCAGAGGAATACCGGACGCCATCTTGGCGATATTCGCGGAAGAGTGGTAGTCATCGCCATCGAAAAACGGCAAATCCATCATTCCTCCCACAAGCTTTCCCAACGTGGATTTTCCGCTTCCGGAAACCCCCATCAGGATAACTGCGTAGGTGGCCTTCAAATTCCGTACAACTGAGCCTATTTCGCAAACTCGACTTCAATACGGTCGAGTGTGGGCTTTGAAGCGTTTTCCGTAGTGTCAGTAAGCTTCACTTCAAATTGGAAACCATAGCCTTCTGGAAGACCGCTGAGATCCATCGACGCCGGCACGCAGCTGATCTGCTTTGAGAAGCCAGCGATGTGATCGTATTTCTCAGAAACAGCCTGCCATTTCGTCCACTCGTCGATCTTGGCATCGTTATCAGTATCCACTCCCACACGAACTTGCACCCCATCGACCCAAGGGCCAGGACTTGTAAAATCACTATTCTGTTGGGTAGCGAGATAGAATTTCCCTTCGGCGAAGCAAACATCCGGATCAGGGTGACCTTTCCCAATATTTCCACAGAATTCGAATTCTTTGTCGATGCTGTCGGAAGTGAACCAAGCAACGCTCATCGGATCTCCGTGTGACTTGTCATAATCGCCAAACAGATAGTATTGGCCTCCGATACTTATGGCAGCCCAGTCACCATAAGCAGGTTGTTCAGGCTCATGGACTTCGTATGTTGCCTTGCTGGTCTTGAAGTTTTTCGGATCCTCCTTCTTCCAATGCGGATGATTGTAGGTCTTCATGACGCCTGTGGGCTTCGTCCTGTGATCCACTGCAAAATCAAGAATTTTGAAATCGCACAATCCGTCCTTACTCACCGCGTGACCAGCCAATGGAGAATCCCACGAGCGCTTGTTTGCATCAATCGGATCCCAGTTTTCATAGATTACATGGAAATTGCCATCAAGGTCGCGGATGAAGGCGCAATCAGATCCATCTGATGGGTCTTTGAATGCCAGCCCCTTGTTCTCGCCGGGCTCACCGTCGGTAAGATCTCCATCTACATAGACGTGAGGATCTTGGTCATTTGGGAAATCATAATAGAAGTAGGCTTTACCATCTACGTATTCAGCCGTGGTCATCCATCTTGAGAAATTTTCGGTAATCGCCCCATGGTGCACCCAGTTCACCATGTCGCGGCTCTGCCATGCATGGTATCCACCTTTCCCCTTTTTCAAACCACCGGGAGCATCGAATTGGTTGGCGAAACGAGTGGTCATCAATGGGACATCAAAACCATCCAAAGTCGCGGCTTCAGCTTTGAAATCAGGATCAGAATTCTTTCCTTTTCCTGAACTGTAACGTCCGAACATCCAGTAGTTGCCCTCTCCAAGACTCAAAAACACAGGAGCGTCCCCGAGATTTGAGGGGCCAATATCCTTCGTGGATTCCCAATTTAGCCAGACGGGAGATTGCTTAAAGGTAATCGAGCTAGCTGAGGTCTTCTCAGCAAATTTCTTCAGACTGCTGGTAAGCGTGGCGGACTGGCCTTCCGGCTCCGCCATTCCATCTTTGATAGCAATGCCCTGCTTTTCCGAGAGGCTATCCGACCATTCTTTGTCCGTATCTATGACCCACGGATCGGCAGCAATTAGCTGGCTAGCGGAGAGACCAGATATAGTCAGAAACAGAATGGCATTTCTTGAGTTTTTCATAAGATTTTTTGTGAGCGGAAATAATGAGAACTACTTACGGAGCCTTGAAAGGAAATATTTCGGACTCGGTGTGTGCTTCTTTCATTAATTTCACGAGCTCCTGCACGATCTCAGGATAATCGCCCGAGACATCCTTCGTTTCCGATCTGTCATTGGAAAGGTCATACAGCTCAACGTGTGAGCCGGAATCCTTGAAATGATTGTATTTCACGGCTTTCCATTTTCCCTTTCTGACGGCGATGCGGCCACCCCGCTCATGAAATTCCCAATAGAGATAGCTGTGGTCGATTTGTTCACCTTTACCGAGAAGGCTCGGGATGATGGAAATGCCATCGATATCATCAGGAGCATCAACTCCTGCCAATTCGGTAAAAGTTGGCACCATATCCCAGAAAGCGGAGATCTGTTTTGATTCCGATCCAGCGGCGATTTTCCCCGGCCAGTAGGCGACCATAGGCACGTGGATACCTCCTTCGTAGAGATCACGCTTGTGTCCTCTGAATATCCCATTGCTATCGAAGAAATTGGGATCTGCGCCACCCTCCTGATGCGCTCCGTTGTCCGAGGTGAAAATGATCAGGGTATTGTCCGCGATGCCTAGCTCCTCGGTTTTCGCTACGATTTCACCGACTTGATCGTCTAGCAGCGTAATCATTGCCGCGAAGGCGACACGTGGCTCATTTTGAGACTGATACGGTCCCTGCCTGAGCCGATCTCCCTTATCGACTCCCTTGTATTTTTTACCTTGGGGAAATTTCCCACGGAACTTCTCCATGTATTCCTCGGGCGCAGCAAGATCCGCATGCGGAATAATCGAGGCGACGTAGCAGAAGAATGGCTGATCTTTGTGTTTCTCGATGAACTCCAGAGTCTTATCGTGAATCAGATTGGGCGCATAGACTCCCTTGGCGGTTCCGGCGTTTTCCTCCAGCATCACTTTCTCTTTACCGTCCCAGAGATGATAAGGGTAGTAGTGGTGGCCGAGCCGCTGGCAGTTGTATCCGTAGAATTCATCGAAGCCTTGGTTGAGCGGATCACCCTCGGAGCCGGGAAACCCCAGTCCCCATTTTCCAAATCCCCCGCTCACATAGCCTGCTTCGCGTAGCATCTCAGGAAGAAGCTCGATCTCGGAAAGAATTGGCTCCTGTCCCTCAGGTTTGATCTCTCTGTTTCCACGAATGTAGGCTTTGCCAGAGTGCTTACCGCTCAGAAGGCAGGCGCGCGAAGGAGCACAAACCGAGCTACCAGAGTAGTGCTCCGAAAAAAACATACCCTTTTCGGCTAGGCGGTCGATGTTCGGCGTGGCGAATTTTTCCTGCCCCAAGAAGCCTAGGTCGCCATAACCGAGGTCGTCGGCGAGGATATAGATGATGTTTGGCTTTGGTGCAGCGACTTCGGCGCCAGCAGACATGCTACACAGCACGGTAATAAGACCGAGAAAAGGGATAGCTCCTAGTTTAATCATGAGGGTTTTATGTGCGTTTTCGAAACGCCAGTATTTGGAACTGATGCCTTAAAGCTCACTGAGTGGCTTCTTAGAAAACTGCTCGTCTCGGAGCTGGCGCAGATACTCCAGATACTTGCGCTGGGCTTCAATGCTTTCACCATCCTTCACAGGAATTGGCCTGCCATTGCTACTCGCCATCTGAGAGGACGGATCGTATCCATATTTTTTCCATGGCCCGTAGGGTACTTGGCTCGCCTCTACGAAACGCCAGTGAACCTTCTGGCCAGAGTTCACCCCGAGATAATCGCGAATCGAAGGAGACAGATCGATACCGGCCGCACCGTTTTGCTTGGTTTTCGGCGCACTTTTCCCAAAAACATACTGATAATCGTCGGTCACCCACGGCCCGCAATCCTCCCACTGGGCGAAACAACTGCGATTGTTGTAATAGATCTGAATCCATCTGCCCTTCAATACCGTATGTCCTGGCTCTGGACTGAGCCTAGAAAACCAAGGAATCACACGCGGAGCCTCGATTTTATGTCGTCCCCATTTGGCAACGTCATTGTATGGCAGGGCAATGTAGAACGGATTTAGCTTTGGAATAAAATTCTTCGGCCGGAATTCTCCCGTTGTATGATTGGCAATACGGTTGGAAGGATCCGGATCATCGTATCCACCGAAGTTCTCAGACCATTTGGTATCCCAAGAAGACTTACAGTTTGGCGTGGGATTGTTTTGAGTAGGTTGCTCCCCACACCAGAAAATCGTCGCCGTTATATGAGTTTTCCATTGATAGACCATACGAGAGGCCGGAGAAACTGACCGCACGGGCGCAACTGCCTTATTACCAGTAGGTATCACCACTCGTGGCGCCCCAGAAGGCTGACCCTGTGCCCCCATAAGGCCTATCCCGAGCCCGCTTAAACATGCGATTGCACAAAAACGGTTGATAATAAAACAAGACATGATGAAAGTTCGGGCTTCGTTGTCGCGAATTATTAGACTACCACCCGCACGCATTCAAGAGAAAGCGAGTTGGTGAGATTCTTGAATCTCATGGTAAAATAGCCACAAAGGTCTACATTACACAGCCAAATCTGCATTCAAATTTCTATCCTATGCTCCGCATCCTGATAATCTCCGTTTTAGCTACTGCCTGCCTTTACGCTGGAGAAAGCCGCAAATGGACGAACCCCGAAGGAACTAAAAGCTTCGACGCAGAATATCTCAGCCGGGATGGTGATGAAATCACGCTCAAACGCAGCGATGGATCCGAGATCGCCTTCGACATCTCCAAACTCCACGAAGACGACCACCGCTGGCTGAACCTCAATCATCCTGTCGGCGCGGACGGTGCACCCCAAGAGGTGCCCGATAATGATGCCATCTTCGACAGCCTAAAATTCGGCGACAGCCGGGAATTGGTGATGGAGAAGCTCAAAAGCAGTAAAGTCGTGAAAACGGCAGAGGTGGAAGAGACTTTCTTTGGCCGCACCGGCCTGAATGGAACCTACCGGACGAGACAGAAGGTTGGAGGACTCTACTGTTACCTATTCTACGATTTCGACAATGCCGGAAGCCTGCGCGAACTTACCATGAGAACAGTGCCGCAGCCCGAGTCCGAATACGGTTTATCGGTCAGCTCTTGCTGGGGAGAACTGCCCAATCTCATTTCGATGCTCCACGGCAAACCGATGCTTGAGGGGAAAATACCATCCGCCTCAAAAATCGATGAAGGTGCAATGCTAGGAAGTCATGCTTGGCGAATGGAAGGCGGCGGAAACGTCCTGCTCGGTATTGCGAAGGTCGAGGGAAAATACGAAGTTTCCGTCCGCTTCACCCTCGAAAAGCTCGATATACGGCCTAGCCCTTGAGCGTGCTGCCCGCCTTCTCCCTATCTAAGCTCTCTCAATCACGATCTTGTAAGAGTAAGTTTCTGGATCGTCCGATGTCTTCTCGGCAACCATCAGCTTCTGTTCCTCCTCATTTTTTCTTTTGAGTAGTAGATCGGCCTCATTCAAGTCGCTATCTGGGAAATACATTTGAGTGATCAACTCGACGAATCCTTTCCGCGTCACTTTGAAATGAATGTGTGGAGGCCGCATCCATCCTTCCGCCGCGGGATAGGTTCCCGGATACACCGTCTTGAATCGAAATCCGCCATCCTTCCCACTCGGCACGATCGCCCAGCCTTGGAAATTCTCGTCGAGAGGCGCCGTATTTGAATCGTGTGGATGCCGATATCGACCCGCCGCATTCGCTTGCCATAGATCCACCGTTGCATCCTCAACTGGCTCACCTTCAGTATCAAATACGTGACCCGAAATTACGACAACCCTGCCTTCCGCTGTTCCAGCCCTGCCCTCTACTTTTGTGAGATCAAAGTCTTTATCCTTCTGAGCTACCACAGGATAGAAGGGACCCTCGATTTCCTTGGGTGTGGGCTCCATCGAGGCTTTCCCTAATGCGTTACCTGTTGCGACAATTCCACCAGTCGCTCCATAGGCTAAAAAACTACGTCGTTTCATAAGCTACAAGACATACGCAATGCTGTAGCATGTAGAAAGCTCAGAATACTCTCACTCCTCATCCAGCTTCATCGCCTGATCGATGAGTGTCAGGAAATCGTAGCGGTCGGCTACTAAGTTTCCAGACGCCACTTCTCTAGCGAGACCAAGCACTAGCGCATCATCGATGTAACCTCTTTCTTCACCGGCAAGCCAGTGACCAAACGCGCAAATGAGTGCAGAAAAGGAGGCGTCTTCAGAAGGTTCTTTAGCAGGATCCCTCACAAGAATTAAAGGCGGACCGTCTTCTCCGTCCACAGCTAGATGTATCTCGCCTAATGCAGGATTACTGGAGGCAGCTTCGATAACTATGAAAACTGAATCACCCAGTTCCAGAGTCTCACTTTCCGCAAGCAGACCTGTATCCATTGCATCATCGATACCAATGATGTGCATCTTTAAGACTGAATCTTCATCAGGAAGGTAGCGCACACTGAATTCACCGCCATCGCTCTTCGCCCTTTTAATCTCTATAAAAACAAGACTGCCAGATGGCTTCCATGGGCAGGGAATAATCTCCGAACCAATCGTAGTTCCTTTCCACAGCACTACCTTGTCCTTCGCCTTGAGCGGAAACTCAGCGATGAGTTCCCCAATATCCACATTCGCCTTTTCAGGCAGCTGCTCATCCATACGAATCGAGCGAACGATCGAAGCAAAGCTGCCTTCATTCACCTCAAGTATAGCATCGGAGCTCCCTTCATCGGTGCCCTCACCACTTCCGTCTCCATTAGCGACCTGTCCGCCGCTATTACCCGTCTTCCCAGAAGGTATGAGCGTGAGCACAAAAATCCCTAACGCAATAACTGCCGCAGCTGCGAGAGGAACAGCCCATTTCCTTGCCGACTTGCGATGCGAACTCAACTTTACGATGGCTCCTTTGCGCGTAGCTTCCTTCACAGCACGAACTATCGCATCATGCTGTTTTGGCAATAGAGCCTCTCCCTCGTCACCGAAAATTGCCATCAGCTCCGATTGTTGCGCAGAAATTTTCTCCAACTCCCTGCGCAAGCCGGGATCAATTTCCGCCGCTGCACGGATCGCCGAGGCTTCGTCGTCAGGCAGTTCGCCTAGGACGTATGCCGTCAGTTTTGGATCGTCAAATTGCTTGTCCATTTCAGTTATTGCGCCCTGAGGGCATAAGTTCGCGCAGCCTTTTGAGCCCCGTGTGAATGAGGAAACCAATGTTCCCCTGCCCCAGACCTGTCACTTCCGCGATTTCCTTGTAGCTCAGGCCTTGTTGAAATTTTAGGAGAATCACGTCTCGCTGATTTTTTGGCAGCCGATCCATCATGCGCATGAGCCCTTCCATTTTATCTTCCTGCTCCGCCGCCTCATCTGGAGCCACTTCTGTTCCTGCGACCTTTTTCCACTGCAAGTCATCAAGCGGTTCGATTCGCTTGTCTTTGCGCAGCACATCCAGGCAGCGGTTCCGACAAACCGTAAACAGCCAGCTCTTGAGGTGATCGCGCACTTTCTCAACATCCTGCTTACAAAGGCGGATGAAAGTGTCTTGAACCACGTCGCGCGCGCGATCCCTGTCATATACAAAAGTCCTAGCATAACCAATGAGCGCCGATTCGTGCTCCGTCACCGCCTGTTCTATGAACGCTTCGAAGTCTTTCGGGTTCATTGTTTGGCGGATAGGATCTTCACGGCTCTCCTCCTTAACGCGCCGCTCACCGTGTTTCTTTGGAATATTTCCTGCCACCCGTTTATTTGATGAAATATCCAAGATGCTCCAACTCCATGGCGAGATCGACGTGATTCACCGTCACTTCCTCTGGCACCTCTAGCATCGTCGCAGAAAAGTTCAGGATACCTTGAACTCCGGAGATCACGAGCTGGTTTGTAACTTCTTGCGCACTGCTGGCAGGAACGCAAAGGATTGCGATTTTGATCCCCTTTTCAGAAATAAATTCCTGTAACTGATCCATCCCATGCAAGGGTATCTTCAGAACCTTTGCACGTGCGCTATCCGGCTGAGTATCGAACGCCGCCAACACTTTAAAACCTTCTTTCTGGAATCCTTCATACCGAAGAAGCGCGGAGCCTAAGTTACCTGCGCCCACCAAAATGACTGGCTGCAATTCTTCCCTGCCAAGCGCCATCCGTATCGTCAAGATGAGCCCCGCCACGGGATATCCCAAACCTCGCGTGCCGAATTGACCAAAGTATCCCAAATCCTTTCGGAGCTGTGAGGGCGTCACTCCAGCAGCCTTGGCCAGCGTCGTCGAACTCACCGTTTCCTGCCCGGTATCACGGAATTTCCGAAGACAGCGGTGGTAGATGGAAATCCTGTAGATCGCCTTTTTAGGGATATCCGGACGCTGAGTTTTATCTTCTTCGGATTCCACGCGGTAATATCCGGTCAGAGCTTCTGCGGTTGCTGAAGTAGCTCCGCAACTCGATTCAACAACACTCCGGCACCTCCGCCATCCACCACACGGTGATCGAAGGTCAGTATCAGCTCCGCTTCCGTTGCAGGAACAAAAGCCTCTACTTGATCACTCCAGACAGGCTTCTTCCTACCTGCTCCGATTCCCAAAATGAGAGTCTCGTTCGGCAGTGGGATCGGTGTCCCGGATGTCAGTCCAAAGGTTCCGAAATTGGTGACTGTGGCGATACCACCAATAGAATCGTTTTCTGTCAGCCTGCGCCGCCGTGCTCTATCCACTAGATCATCGTAGTCTGCGATCAATTCGGAAAGCGTCTTGCGATCCACTTCCCGCATCGCCGGCACCACCACACCGTCCTCCACTTGCACCGCTACACCGATATCAAACGAACGTGGATGCACCACTTTTTCGCCAATCAGGTAACCTGCATTCATCGGTTGTTCTTTCAGCGCCAATGCGAAGGCGCGAAGCAAATACAGTGTCAGGCCAGGCTTAGGATTTTGCAGACGGCGATGGTTCAGCGCCTTATCCAAAAGTACGGGCAGCCCTACGGTCGCCAATGGTCTCGTCCAACTACGGCGCATCGCATCCGCCACGGCAAGGCGCATCGGAGAGGCAGCCGCACTCGGCCAAGCCTCTAGGTAATCCAAAAATTGTTCGAGATCCTCCACCGTCACACGGCCACCCGCGCCCGTGCCGACAATGGCAGAAATATCCGCTTCGCGCAGACCCATGTCGTTCATCCGCGCCCGCATTCTCGGGGAAATATAATGAGCCCCCATCACACCCGTAGGCACCGGTAGGCCTTTCACACTTGGGATGATACTTGGATCTTCCTCATACGAATCTCCATCGAGCGCGAAGTGAAGGTTCGCCTCCTCGTCACCGGATTTATCCTCCGGCTGTTGATCGTTCTTCGCTTCTAGCGTCTCCGTCGTATCCACGCCGGTGCGTGTCACTTCTTCTTCAGTGACCTCCAGCATGCCGAGCAAGGAGCCCACAGAGTAGGAAACACCTTCCACCGCACGGATTTCAGAAACCACGCCATTGCATAGCGTCGTCACACCCATCACCGCTTTATTAGTCTCAACCTCGATGATTTCCTGATCCGTTTTCACGGAATCTCCCACGGCGACATCCAAGCGAATGACAGTGGCCTCGGCGATGGATTCTCCGAGCTGCGGCATGAGTATGGGAACGTGTGGCATGGCTAATCAGAAGGATAGGAGTTTACGCAGGGCTTCACAAATGGATTCCGGGGTCGGGCGGTGTGCAGCCCAGAGCTTCGGATGATACGGCACCGGAGTGTCGCGTGCATTGAGCCGCTGCGGCGGCGCATCAAGTAAATGAAAACCCTCTTCTGTCACTTTCGCGACCACCTCCGCTGTCACCCCACCCCATGGAAATGCTTCACCGAGAGCGAGAAGTCTGCCCGTGCGTGCCACCGAGGCCAGCACCGTATCGAGATCTAAGGGTTTCACCGTGCGCAGATCCACTACCTCGATTTCCCACCCATCCGCCTGCAGGCGATCCGCCGCACGCACCGCCTCATGCACCATCGCACTATAAGTGACGATTGTCGCATGCTTGCCCGGTCTCGCGATACGCGCTTTACCGATCGGTAAGTGTTCGCCGTTGATCTTCTTTGATTTCAGCCAGCGGTATAGAAATTTATGCTCACAGTATAGAACCGGATCATCGATTTTCACCGAGTCGATGAGCATGTGGTAGGCATCGGAAACCGTCGCCGGAGTCATGACTACAAGTCCCGGGTATTGAGCGTAAATACCTTCCATGCTCTGGCTATGGAAAGGCCCCGAACCGGGAGTGCCGCCAGATGGGAGACGCACCGTGATTGGGATCGGCATACCTGTGCGGTAAAAGTGCGTCGCCGCTTGGTTGACGATTTGGTTGAAAGCAATCGAAGAGAAATCCGCGAACTGCATTTCGATGATGGGTCGCATCCCTTCGATAGCAGCACCGACCGCCAGCCCGATCATCGCATCCTCGGAAATCGGACAATCAAACACCCTGTTAGGAAACGCTTCAGCCAATCCTTTGGTCGCTTTAAAAGCACCTCCGAAGCTTGAAATATCCTGCCCGTAGAGGAACACGCGTGGATCTTCACGGAGCAGGGTTTCCTGCGCCTCGCGGATGGCATCAATGTAGGTTACGCTCACTCTGCTGAAATGGGGAATCGTGTTGAAAGCGCCGTCCATTTTTCCTTATACGGATCGGGCAATGGTTCCTGCTGAGCCTGCGCTACCGCACGCTGCACTTCTTCTGAAATTTCATCCTGCCACGTCGCCATCTCATCGACTGTTGCGACCCCACCCTCTGCAAGCTGGCGCATCGCCACCTCGATACAATCACGGCCATACCTGCCGTTCTTTTCCGAATCCGGGACATACGAGCCATCATCGTGCTCACCATGTCCACCCAGCCGTAGCAACTGCGCCACTACGAGCTGCGGCCCACCGCCCTCACGAGCCAATTTTACCGCCCCACCGATCACCGTAGCACAAGCCAGTAAATCTGTCCCGTCCACCGAATGACCACCGACGCCGTAGCCCTTTGCCCGATCCACTAGGTCCTCGCAGGCAAATTGACGAGTATTCGGTGTCGAATAAGCAAATTGATTGTTCGCCACCACGATCACCATCGGAAGTTTCTCCACCGCAGCAAGGTTAAGTCCTTCATGGAAAGCCCCGGTCGAAGTCGCACCGTCGCCCACCGAGGTCGCGCCCACACAACCATCGAGCGTGCCTTTGAGCCGCTTCGCGAAAAGCATTCCTGCAATCAGCGGCACCTGCGCACCGAGGTGTGAAATCATCGCCGGCATGCCCATCTCCGGCCTACCGCGGTGAATATTTCCGTCACGACCTTTCATCGGCCCCTCCACAGAACCGAGATACGTGCGTGTGCAGTCGATCATCGGCTCACCAAAAGCAGTCCTGCCCGCCTGATCTCGGATGAGCGGCGCAAAGCAATCCTGCCCCTGAACCAGCGAAGCACCCAGCGAAGCACTAACCGCCTCCTGCCCCCTGCCCAGATACACACCGCCAACAATTTTTCCCGCCTTATAGAGACTGGAGAGCTTATTCTCAAGGATCCTCCCGCGGAGCATCGACTTGAAAACGGTTCTTAGGAATTCCCCATCTGCGGACATCGTGGCATCAAAAGGGTTTTCATCTGCATCTAGCACGTCATGAGGTTACTTCACCCTCGCACTCGCCTGCAACCGCTTTCCGCAGGTGATGGAGAATCATTGTAATTCATTCATCTAACCGAGCTACAAGAAGGGGCGGAAGTCATCCGCCCCTTCTTCCTAACTATTCTTGTGTGACTTATCCCTGGATCAGATCCTTCACGGCATCCTTTTCTTCAAGTAATTCACCGATGCTCGCATCGATCTTTCCTTGGGAAAATTCATTCACCGGCACTCCCTGAACCACTTCCCATGAACCATCGGCATTGGTACGGATCGGCATGGAAGCCATAATCCCTTTTTCAATGCCGTAGGAACCGTCCGAGCAGATGGCCACGGAGTGCCAATCGCCTTCTGGAGTCGGATTAATGAGGCTTTTCACCGTATCCATCGCCGCATTTGCAGCAGAGGCAGCGGAAGAAGCACCACGCGCAGCGATGATTGCCGCGCCGCGTTGTTGAACGATTTTGATGAATTCGCCTTCGAGCCATGCCGTGTCGGTGATGACATCAGTAAGCGGCTGGCCTTTAATCTTAGCATTGGTGAAATCTGGATACTGCGTAGCGGAGTGGTTACCCCAAATGCAGAGATTGGTGACATCCGAGCAATGCACGCCGGCCTTATCGGCAAGCTGACTTTTTGCACGATTCTCATCAAGGCGAGTCATCGCGAAGAAACGGTCGTTTGGCACACCCTCAGCATTATTCATGGCGATGAGAGCATTGGTGTTACAAGGGTTTCCGACGACAAGCACACGCACATCCTTCGCTGCAGAGCGGGCGATGGCTTGGCCTTGGCCGGTGAAAATCTTGCCGTTGATACCGAGCAGATCCGCACGCTCCATGCCCGCTTTACGCGGCACGGAACCAATAAGAAATGCCCAGTTTGTTCCTTTGAAGCCTTCGTCCAGATCTGTGGTGGCGACGACTTCTTGCAGGAGTGGAAACGCGCAATCCTCAAGCTCCATGACCACGCCCTTGAGCGCAGGCAAGCCCGGCTCGATCTCGATGAGGCGGAGATTCACTGGCTGGTCTTCGCCGAAGACGAAACCAGATGCGATGCGGAAGAGAATGGCGTAGCCGATTTGGCCTGCTGCGCCAGTGATAGAGACGGTAATTGGATCTTTCATAATAGTTTTATTGAAACTGAAGTCATACTAGGTGCCACACGTTCCGAGTGGCTAGCCGAATCTGGCTTTTTCCTACGCATCCACTGGCGAAAGGGCAACTCAATCAAGCAAAGCGACAAGACCCGTGCAGCGCTCACCGGGCATGACATTGAGCTCCATCTGATTCATCACGTAGGCAAAAGATAAGCCAGAAATGGGATCACCAAAGCCATGACTTCCTCCCGCCCCCGGATGCCCGAAGGCTGCGTGTGATTTTCCGTAGAGCTGGCGTTTCTTCACGCCTGCCTCATCCACCGGATCTTTCTGACAGCCGTTGGTAAAAGCTGTTTCACGCAGCAACACCTTGTCCTCTCCGCTGATCTGGAGACTGCCCAGCGCTTCGCGGACAGTTGGAGAAAACGGGCTATCCAGCGCGCCAATGGCGGCTTGGTAAAACTTCGCCAATCCGTGCGCAGTACCGACCCCACCCATAGCCGGAAGACCTGCCAACCATGCTCCCGGTGCATTCATTTCCGCGATGGCATGCAGCCCGCGTGGTGAGGTAAACGCACGCCTCGTATGGCTTTCAGCATTATTGAAGGCGCCGTAAAAACCTTGCTCCAGCGCGGAGGGCTTCGTCCTGCCGGGGATGAGTTCCGCGACCCTACCATGCATATTCTCAGGCAGGCCGATCCAGAAATCGATGCCCAAGGGTGCGGCGATCTCGTCGTTCCAAACCTGGCCAAGAGTTTTGCCCTCCAGTTTCCTCACGCATTCATCGAGCATAAAACCCAAAGTGCGCGGATGATAACCATGCCCCTGTCCCGGCACCCATTCCGGTTCCTGATTTTCGATGGACGCGATCACCGCCGCGTGATCAAACACATCCGCCGACTTCACCAGTGCCGCGAGGCCGCATTGATGGGAGAGCATTTCTCCAAAAGTCGCCGCATCTAGCGGGAAGCCCGTCCATACTTCGGAGACGAAGCTTTCCTCATCGAGCCCGCGCTTGGAAAGCACGTGCAGCAAGGTCGCCGCCGAAGGAGCCTTGGTCGCGGAATAAACGGGAATGAGCGTATCGTGATCCCATGGCCGGGTTTTTCCGCGATCGCACCAGCCATCCGCGAGACTGAGAACTTCCTCCCCATCTTTCCAGATGCTCAGGGAAGCCCCAATTTCGCCGCGCTCGGTGAAATTTGCCGAGAAATACTCTTTGAGCCCTTGAAGATCCATCGTTTAGCCCTCTGCTAGCCAACCCGCGACGTCCTTGGCGAAATAGGTAAGGATCATGTCCGCACCCGCTCGCTTGATACCGAGCAAACTCTCCATGACCACCGCCTTTTCATCCAACCATCCGCCCGCGCAGGCAGATTTGATCATCAAATATTCGCCGCTCACTTGGTAAGCAGCGAGAGGTAATGTCGTCTCGTCACGCAGCCTCGTGATGACATCAAGGTATGGCCCAGCGGGTTTCACCATCACCACATCTGCGCCTTCTTCCTCGTCCATGAGAAGCTCGCGAACCGCCTCGCGGACATTGCCGGGATCCATCTGGTAGGTCTTCTTATCCCCTTCCTTCGGGGCAGAATCCAATGCTCCACGGAACGGCCCGTAGAAGGCGGAAGCGTATTTCGCTGTGTAGGCCATGATGCCGGTTTCTGAAAAACCAGCCTCATCCAGCGCCATGCGTATCGCACCGATACGTCCATCCATCATGTCCGAGGGAGCAACAATATCTGCCCCAGCCTCCGCATGACAGAGTGCCTGCCTGCAAAGCACTTCCACCGTCTCGTCGTTGAGAATTTTCAGATCCTCACCATCACGCACCACGATGCCGTCGTGGCCATCTGCGTTGTAAGGATCAAGTGCGACATCAGTAATCACGCACATGCCCGGACAAGCGGATTTGATGGCACGGATCACATTCGGGACGAGTCCATTGGGATTCGCGCACTCGACCGCATCGGAGTTTTTCAGAGACTCCTCGATCTTGGGAAAAAGCACCACCGCACGAATGCCCGCCGCCCATGCGGATTTCACCTCGGCAACGAGGCTTTTCACCGACCAGCGAGTGCAGCCAGGCATGGAAGAGATTTCCACATCCGTTTCATCTATATGAAAAAACACCGGAAGAATGAGATCTTCAGCATGCAGCCTAGTCTCACGCACCAACCCACGTATCGCAGGTGTCTTTCTATTCCGTCGTCCGCGGATCATCATATCCATGCGCGTAGACTCCTGTATGCAGCGCGGCTTTGCAAGCCGCTGTCTTAGCTATGCCGTATGCCGCAGCGCCACTGCATTCGCGGCAGCGTATTCCTTCGCGTGGCTCAGACTCACTTGCACCGTCGCGATTCCTTCCGTCTCCAGAAAGTCCGCCGCATTACCGGAAAAAAGCATGGTTGGCGCACCAGAATCGCCTCGCAGCACTTCCATATCCAGCCAGCCAGCACTTTTCCCAATACCAGTGCCAAGTGCTTTCGAAACCGCCTCCTTCGCAGCAAACCTCGCCGCATAGTGAAGCGCCGGACGCTTTTGCCGACAGCAATACTCACGCTCGCGCTTCGTGAACAGCCGATCCAAAAACAGATCCCCCTGCTTCTCAATCGCCGCTTCGATGCGATCCACCTCCACCACATCAATACCTATCCCGTAGATAATCATTTGTAGTTCTTCATTCCCTCCACCATCTCCGCAACGGCATGACGCATACCTACCGTGATAGCACGTGAGACAATACTGTGACCGATGTTCAGCTCGCTCAAATACGGGACTTTTAGTATGTCAGGAAGATTCTTATAATTAATCCCGTGCCCGGCGTTCACCTGAAGCCCACGCTCATGCCCTCGCTCGGCAGCAGCAATGAGCCGCTCCATTTCCGCCGAGGTATCCTCCGCATTCGCGAAAGCCCCAGTGTGCAACTCGATCATTTCCGCACCTGTTCGTGCCGCCTCATCGATGTGCTCTGCGATGGGATCGATAAATAAACTCACCTTTATCCCTTCATGTTGGAGTCTTGAGACCGCTTCGCGCACCGTTCCGAACAGCGCAACCACATCCAGCCCGCCCTCAGTCGTGACTTCCTCACGAGTTTCTGGCACCAGACAGGCAAAATCCGGCTTCAGGCGAAACGCCAAATCGAGCATTTCTTCAGTGATACCGAGTTCGAGATTCAGCGGCAGATCACACGCCTCCTTCACGCGAAAAACATCAGCATCCTGCATATGACGCCTATCACCGCGCACGTGCACCGTAATCGAATCTGCGCCACCAGCCTTCGCCTCAATCGCCGCTTCCACGACAGAAGGCTCCGCATTCGGCGAATCAGGCAGCAGCGCATACCTCGCCTGCCGCAGCGTCGCCACGTGATCTATGTTCATTCCAAGAAGGAGACTCATGCAAAAAGCTAGCCCCACCTCCCCCAACTCGCAATCCAAGACTCATTCTTACCCACTCCGCTTGCATTCCCAGCGACATGCGTCATTTTCCCCGCATGCCTTTCACAGCGAAGCCGAATTCTGCCTTACTCATCGTCGGCCACGGATCCACGGAAAACCCGGATTCATCCACCCCTTACTTCGAACACGCGGCGGAAATCCGTAAGCGTAACCTATTTTCCGAAGTCCATGTCTGCTTCTGGAAAGAGGAGCCCTCCATGCGTGAGGCGCTTTTCATGATTGATGCGCCAGAGGTTTACATCGTTCCAGAATTCATCAGCGAAGGCTATTTCACTCAAGACGTCATCCCACGCGAACTCCAACTCGACGGCCCGACAACCCAACGCGACGGCAAAACCCTCCACTACTGCCTCCCCGTCGGCATTCACCCCTCGATGACTAGCCTCATTATGAAGCGGGCTAAAGATGTCACTGCTGGAGCCGATCCAGCAGACACCACGCTCATCATCACCGGCCACGGCACCGGACTAAACACGAACTCCACCAAGGCAATTCGCGACCAAGCGGATCTCATCGCAGCTTCGGATGCGGGCTACGCGAAAGTCACCGACGCCTACATGGAAGAGCCACCTTTCATCGCTGATTGGGACAAAATGGCGGAGACGAGCAACGTCGTGGTCGTGCCCTTCTTTATCGCCGATGGCCTGCACTCCTTCCAAGACATCCCAGTTCTACTTGGCCTGGAAAACGAAGTCGGCCCCGCCGCAAGCCAGACGGATGTTTTCCGCCACAACCCCAATCACCTGCGCGGGAAAAACCTCTACTACACCTCCGCCATCGGCACCGAGCCCCTGATGGCCGACGTCATCCTCGATCAAATCTCTGATTTCGATGCGAAATACTCCCCCCTAGCCGTAGCTGAAACGACGGAAACCACCCTGCCCCAGCACCTCAAATCCCTCATCCGCTCAGGTGTGCGCCACATCGGCCAAATCGAAATCCACCCGGAACTCTGCGAATATGCCTACGGCATTTTTCACACCGAAGACGAAGACCTAGCCACCCAACCCGCCTTCGGTGGTCTCGAACATTTCACCGACCCAGAAAAAGCACGCGATATTTCCACCTACGCAGAAGACGGCGACTACCGTTTCACCAAGGGTAAGGTAAACCTGCGCCGGGGTTGGATTCTCACACTCAACAGCGAAGAGGAACTCCTCCGCGCACTCGACCTTTTCTACCCAGCATGCACCGCCATGTTACTCCGCCACCGTGAAGGCAAATTGCCAATCGAGGATCTCAGGGAAAAACTCGGCCGCCAAACTGGCATGTATCGCTACGCAGGCTCGATCAGCGACGAAGGTGCCCAAAAACTCATCCAAAAAGTCTGTGGCCCCGCCCACAATTGCGCGAAAAAAATCCTCTGGCAACTCGATCCAGAGACCCCGCTCGACGACAGCGAGGCCTCCCGTTTCAACGGCATACCAGTAGAGGTCCCAGAGGAAAAAGCTATCCCCCTTGTCTGCCGCGAAGCCTGCAACCACTTCGTCGCGGAGTGCCGAAAGGCGGCCAAAGCCGAGTTTGATACTAAAGCAGCCAACTGATTTCTCTCGCCCTACGCGCTCGCGTGCGCGAAATTAGCCTTAGCTATGGAAGATATTGATCAGCTAATTAAGAACAATGCCCTCTGGGCGGAGAAGGTGCGCGCCAGCGACCCTGACTTTTTCACACACCTCGCCAAACAACAGCATCCAAAATATCTTTGGATCGGCTGCTCCGACTCACGAGTCCCGGCGAATCAAATCACCGGTCTGCCTCCAGGCGAAGTATTCGTCCACCGCAACGTGGCAAACGTCGTTCAAGAAACGGACTTCAACGTCCTCGCAGTGCTTCAGTACGCCGTAGATGTACTCAAAGTCAGCAATGTCATCGTCTGCGGCCACTATGGTTGCGGAGGCGTACAGGCGGCATTGGACAACTACCGTCACGGTCTCATTGATAACTGGTTAGCCCCGATTCGTGCATTGACCCGAGGACACCGCGAGGAACTTTCTAAACTCAAAGGAGAAAAGAAAACCGACCGACTCTGTGAACTCAACGTCCTTTCGCAAACGCGCCACGTCGCACGTACTACCATCATCGAAGACGCATGGGAACGCGGACAGGAAATCGCAATCCACTCATGGATCTACCGTCTCGACGAAGGAATACTTAACCCTCTGCGCGATCCCATACGCGCCCCAGAAGACATTGCAGCCGGGTCAGGAGTGATTTCCATCTGAGACCTTTTTCCTCGTAAATCCGAACGGAGCTGAAACGTCCGTTCAGACCTTCACAGCGCTTGTAAATGCGCCGTAACCGATGAAATACTAACGGCCATGCAGTTCATTGGTATCGAGATCGGATCAAACGGCACCCATGCCGTTATCCTAGATCTTGAATCTGGTGAGGCTCTTGCTGAAGCACATGTCACACACTCGTGGATCGAAGGCCTACCGCCGGGTTACCGCGAGCAAGAGCCTACGCATTGGATCGAAGCCACCGACAAGGCTGTCCGAGAATGCCTTTCGAATCCAAACGTCAATAAGAAGCAAATCGCAGCACTAGGAGTCGCGGGACCAGAGCGCGGGTTAGTGATTTTAGACGAGGAAAACCGTATCGTCCGTCCTACTAAGCTCGCGGGAGATACTTCAGTAACTAAGCAAGCAGATGAGATCGCACGAGCGTTTGGCGGAGCGCCTGGGCTACTAGAGCTCATCGGCCAATCTTCCTCTGTTGGCTCAGCCGCCTCAGAATGCCTATGGCTAAAACAACACGAGCCATACCATTTTCAACGCGCATCCACGATACTCACCGTTCAGGATTTTATCGCCTACTGGCTCACAGGGGAACGCGCCACCGAGCCCGGTAGCGCCTCAACTACTGGCTTACTTGATCTCCGCCAGCGAAAGTGGTCATCGGAACTCATCGATTTCATCGACCCCAATCTTGGGCGCTTACTCCCGCCCATAGGTGCATCTGATCAACCACGAGGCTTACTCCGCTCTCCACTGGCAAAATCATGGGGACTTTCCGAACTCGTTCAGGTAGGCGCCGGCAGCTCTGCACCACTCCTATCTGCTCTAGCCTCCGGCTGTGTTTCGGACGGCTCTGTCGGCGTCGAACTCGGCTCTAATGGCTCAATTTTCGGAATCTCCGCTCAACCCGCCATCGACCTTAGGGATGAAATGATCCCTCTCTGCAGCGCCATCGGCTCATGGGTTGCCATGGCTGGTAGCCAAAACACTTCTTTAGCTCCTGAAGTAATGCGACGTCACTACGGCTGGACTGCCGCCGATTTTGAAAGCATGATCTCAACCGTCTCCCCAGGAGCGGATGGCCTTCTTTTACTCCCCTACTTCAGCGCGGAAGCAATGCCTCGCTTAACTGAATCTTGCGGAGTGCTACACGGCATGACACCGGCCAATTTCACCCCGGCACACCTCGCTCGTGCCACTGCCGAGGGAGTCGTTTTGAATCTTAGTTACGCGATGAGCCGTCTCCGTGAAATGGGATTTGCTCCTGAAGAAATAAGACTCACCGGTGCAAACGCAGCCAGCCCCGCCATGCGCCAGTTACTCGCAGATGCTCTAGGAGCACCAGTAGTCCCGCTCGCCTCTCGTCACGGAGCAGCCTTCGGTGCGGCGATGCAGGCCGCCGTCGCATTTTTTCAACAATGCGGAGAATCTCTTGGATTTAGTGAAATCTGTACATACCTCGTTACTACAGACGAAGCCTCCCGCTGCATGCCGGATGCTAGTAATTACGAACTCTACCAAGAACTCATGAGTAGACAGCAATACCTCGTCGATACCCTACACCCCGCAGGATTTCTTTAAATATGGCAGTCGATCCAAAACACCAAATCCGCGGCAACCGCATGTCGCTTTTCCTAGGCTATCTTGCATGGGCGGCCATGAAGCTCTGGAGCACCACTCTACGTTATGAGGTAAACGGCGCGAAAGGAATTGTAGCTCCCGAAATCGGAAAAAATCCCGTAATCTTCGCCCTCTGGCACAACAGGATCTTCACCATGCCTCCCATCTGGCGCCGCACCGGAGGAAAGAATCGCTCCTCTGTTGTCTTAACAAGCGCCAGCAAAGACGGCACCACCCTCGCCACCGCCATGAAAATGTTCGGCCTCGGTGCCATTCGAGGTTCATCCTCTCGTCGCGCTGTCTCCGCACTCATCGGCATGAAAAAGGCACTCAAAGAAGGCTTTGATGTCTGCGTAACGCCAGACGGCCCCAAAGGCCCACGATACGAAGTTCAACCCGGCGTCATCAAAATCGCCCAAACATGCAGTGTGCAGATCATCCCCATTCATGTCCGCTACTCATCCGCTTGGAGGTTGAAAACGTGGGATCGCTTCGTCATCCCGAAACCTTTCTCGCGCGTCACAGTCGTTTTTTCCGAACCCCGCATCATCGACAAAGGAATTTCCGAAGAAGTCTTCGAGCAAACACGCGCCGAATTGGAAGAGTGCCTCATCGCAGGCAGCGACGATTGCTGACTTCCCTGTTGGCATCATCCCAAGCATGCGTTAAATATTACAGTTGAATCGGGAACATCCCGTCATCCAAACATACCAATAAAACATCATGTCCTACGTACTCAAACAATCCGCCAGCGGAAAATACATGTTCAACCTGAAGGCAGCTAACCATCAGGTCATCCTCACCAGCCAACTCTACGAGAGCAAAAAAGCTGCAGAGAACGGCATTGCCTCCGTGCAGAAACACGGCCCGGCCGATAAGAATTTTGAACTAAAGACCGCAAAATCGAATCAACCTTACTTCGTACTCAAGGCTTCCAACGGCCAGACGATCGGCAAAAGCGAAATGTATAACAGCATGTCCGGAGCAAAGAATGGTATCGCCTCCGTGATCAAGAACTCCCCTTCCACTGCCATCAAGGAAGCCTAACCCGGTAAAGCCTCGTTTTTTACAATCGGCCAGCTCTCCCCACGGAGAACTGGCCTTTTTAGTGTCCAAAAATCCTTAAGTTTTAAAAATATTAAGGAAATCTTAAATTATTATTGTCGTTTGAATAAAATTCTGCAGAATCACGTCATCATGAAGATGAAAACACAACTCGCCTCTCTTCTTGTCATTCTCGCTGGTTCCGGACCTCTTCTTTCCGCCACCGAGGTGGAACGGCTTCGCGCCCTCTGTTCTGAGCAAGAAATGCAGATCCAGCAGCTTGAACTGAAAATTTCTCGCCTCACCGACACCCCTCCCCCTTCCAATAAGAAAATCTCACTTCCTGAGGTTCCTCTCAATTCTGAGCCAACTTCTGAAGTAGCAACTTACACCGTTGTTTCGGGAGACAGCATCGAGCGTATTGCGCGCAAAACTGGCTTTTCCGTTTCCGAATTAACCAAATTAAACAATCTCACTCCTGAGACCGTTATTCATCCAGGACAAACCATCAAACTTCCTTGCACCACAAATCTCGTTGAAAACACTCCTGAGAAGCCAGCTTCCGTCCGCAGCCATAAAGTGCAGTCCGGCGAAACCTACTACCGTATCTCTAGGAAATACGGCGTTTCCGTGGACGAACTCATCGCCGCCAATCCCGGTGTAAACCACAGAGCATTGCGCGTAGGCCAATCAATCAGTATCCCTTCTGACCAGATCGTAGAAGCTCCCGAGCCGAAACCATTGCCTTCGCTAAGCTCCTCCCCATCCATTCCGATCAGCAACAATCCCACTCCGATTGAAAAACCACGCGCTTCGGATAAACCCGTCCGCATCAACACAGAGATCACCTACGGAGATTTCGCCCTGAAACACGGAACCAATACCAAGCGCCTCGATGAACTCAATGGCCTTGAGCTCGATCCAAGAACCGTTCTCGCCACAGGCTCCGAACTCTATATCCCCGCCCAGCCATAACGGGACATAGACTCGGTCGCCATCAGGCAACCACCAAGCAATCCGCCGGGCGCCTCGTGCTCCCGGCGGATTCTCGTTTCCAGACATACCCCACCGAAAAAGATTGGGGTTTCCCCTACTCCCGATCATTCTTCTGCCGGTGAAATCAGGTTTCTTAGAAAAACTCGTCGCCCGCCTCGATAAGGTGGAGCCGGGCGAAATCCAACAGATCGTCACCCGCCTGATCCAGGAAAAGGGCTTTCTCGAAAACGTTTTCGAGGCACTCCAAGAAGGCCTCATCATTCTCGATCCCGACGGGAAAATCATGTTCATCAACCGAGCCGCATGTAGCTTCTTCGGACTTGATCCCTCTGATGCGCTTGGGGACAACATCGCCTCAAAAATCCGTGGAATCGAAAGTGTCACCTCCTCCGATACACGCCAAGCCGTCTCACGTGACATCGAGATCTTCTACCCAGAGCACCGCCATCTCAATTTCTACCTCTCCCCCATCGACGACCCAAAGAACCACGAAATTCCCCTCGGCCACGTCATGATCATCCGCGATCTCACCACCTCACATGCGGAAACTCAGGAGAACCTCGAGTCCGAGCGCCTCAATGCACTCACACTTCTCGCTGCCGGAGTGGCTCATGAAATTGGCAACCCTCTGAATTCTCTCGATATCCACCTTCAGCTTATGGAGAGGAAGATGCGTAAGCTTTCGCCGAAAGACAGAAAATCGCTGACCGGACACATGCACACCGCTCGCCAGGAAATCCAACGGCTCGATACCATCCTGAAACAGTTCCTCCACGCCGTCCGCCCCACCACCCCCCGCCGCGAACCCCACGACCTGAACAGCCTTCTCAGTGACACACTTAGGTTACTAGAACCCGAGATTGTATCCCGAGGAATCACCGTCGATCTTAACCTTTCCGAAAATCTCCCCGCCGCCCTGATCGATCCCGGCCAGTTCCAACAAGTCTTCTACAATCTACTCCGCAACGCCTATCAAGCCATCGGCGGCGGAGACGGCGTTATCGGCATCCGCACCGGCTCCACGGAAACGGACTTCATCATCTCCATCTCGGACAACGGCACCGGAATCCCCCCTGAGCAAATGGGCAGCCTCTTCGAGCCTTACCATACCACCAAATCCTCAGGCACCGGCCTCGGCCTTCTGATCGTTCGCCGCATCATCCGCGAACATGGCGGCGAAATCGAAATCCAATCCCGCCCAGACGAAGGCAGCCTTATCCTCATTCGCCTGCCTCATACCGCCCCTTCACCACGCCTGCTCCCAGCACCCGATTAAGGTTTTGAATTTTACAATTCGAACTTAGAATCTCCCACCCCATGCTTCCCAACCTCCTTATCGTCGATGACGAACTCGCCACTCGCGAGGGTCTGCGCAGTGCCCTCGAAGAGGATTTTGAGGTGTACACGGCTTCGGACAACACCGAAGCGATGACCATTCTTAAAAGCGGTGGTATCGAACTCATGCTCACCGATCTCAGGCTTGGCGGAGACTCAGGCATGGATCTCATCGACTCCGCATCCAAGCTCGCATCACCTCCAGTCATCCTCATGATGACCGCCTACGGCTCAGTTGATACGGCTGTCGAAGCCATGCGCCGTGGGGCTTTCCACTTCGTCACCAAGCCTCTCAATCTCGACGAGGTTGAAATGCTTCTCAAACGCGCCCTCCGCTCCAAGAACCTCGAAACGGAAAACATCCAGCTCACCAAACAAGTCAAAAAGGACGGTAGACTCTCTCGAATCATCGGAAAATCTCCGGAGATCAAGAAAGTGACCGAACTCATCGAGCAAGTCGCACCCACTCGCGCTACCGTCCTGATCGAAGGAGAATCGGGCACAGGTAAAGAGATCGTTGCCAACGCAATCCACCAACTCTCAGGCAGGCCAGCCGCAAAGCTGGTAACAGTAAACTGCGCTGCACTTTCCTCACAGCTCCTCGAATCCGAACTTTTCGGTCACGAAAAAGGCTCCTTCACCGGCGCTGCTGCGAAACGTATCGGTCGCTTCGAACAGGCCGATGGCGGCACGCTTTTCCTCGATGAAATCGGCGAAATCGATCCCGCCACGCAAGTAAAACTCCTTCGAGCCCTTTCCGAGCGCTCCATCGAACGCGTCGGCTCGAATTCACCGATCAAAGTCGATGTGCGCCTCCTAGCCGCTACCAATCGTGACCTACGTGCTATGGTGGATGAAGGAACTTTCCGAGAAGACCTATTTTTCCGCCTCAATGTCATTTCCCTGAAGATGCCGACACTCCGCGATCGCCCGGAAGACATCATCCTACTAGCAAATGCCTTTCTCAAAGAGTTTGCTGAGGAAAATGAGCGCCCCATCAAACCCCTTACCGATGCCGCGATCCGAGTCCTCCTAGCCTACAACTGGCCTGGAAATGTCCGTGAATTACGCACTTCCATCGAACACGGCGTCGTCATGTCGAACGATCCAGTCATTGATATCGGCCATTTACCTCACTCCCTGAATGAAACCCGTGAGCTACGTGATACTTCCGTAAACCACCCCCCTGCACCCACCGATTTCAACCTACATTCCTTAGAAAGTGGGGCAATTCGCCGCGCTCTGGCCGAGACTTCAGACAATCGCACCCAAGCCGCAGAGCTTCTGGGAATTAGCCGCAGAACGCTTCAGAGGAAAATCAAGGAACTAGGGCTTTAAGTTTCCTGCCCGATAGCCTATCCAGACCCCCCGCATGACCAAAGACAGAACCCAATTCGATACCGGTATCCTGATTCGCAGGAGCCTGTTCTTCGCAGTCCTCATCGCACTCACTCTCGGAAACTTATTCATTTTCTTCCGCGGACTGAACTCTCCGCAAGCAATGGATCAGGCACAGATCGCTCGGGAAATAGCTCGAGGCAATGGCTTTACCACCAAATTCATCCGTCCCATCGCCTATGAGCAGGCAAAGGAAACTCAGCAAGGTGCGGCTATCCCGTTCACCAACTTCGAAGACACCTACCACTCTCCGCTCAATCCACTCATTAATGCTGCCGTACTCAAACTGATCGGTGCTGATAATGCGGAACAATGGAAGATGGGAGAGAACGAAATGGTGTTCCCACTCGACCGAGTCATCGCGACGGTATCCACGCTTTGTTTCCTTATGGCGATAGGAGTCAGCTATCTATTAGTCTCGCGTATTTTCGACCCCAAGATTGCCGGAGTCACTGCCATTCTCATGCTATTCTGTGAGTCATTTTGGAACTACTCACTCAGCGGGCTCCCCCAGATGCTCATGCTCCTACTTTTCTCATGCGCGATCTACTTTACCTATCGCGCCGTAGAAGATAGCTCAGAAGGCCGAGTTCCATTTGCATCAGCCATCACCGCTGGAGTATTTTTCACCCTACTTTCACTCACCCATTATCTCGGCATCTGGATAGCTCTTGGCTACATCATTTATGTCGCCATTGCCTTCAGACCACGCGGACTTCTCGGTGTCATCGTCCTTGTCACAGTGCTCATCCCGATGACCTTTGTAATGCTGCGGAACTCTTCGATTTCGGGAACCCCTTTCGGCACAGCGTTCCTTGAGCTTTACAATGGAATCGGTGGCAACAGCGAGGAATTCGTCATGCGTGGCCGAGATCTTGAATCCTCCCCACTGCGTAACGACGGCATCCTTTCTAGCATCATCAGGAGCACCTTACTTCAGACCAACAGTATCATTCCCTTCCTCGGGGGTATCATCGTCGCTCCGCTATTCCTTATTTCACTCCTTCACCCATTCAAAAGGAACTCCATCGCCAATTTCCGCTGGGCCATCCTTATTATGTTCGCGGTTTCCGCACTTGGTCTCTCGATCTATGGGATCAGTCAAGATGCTCTTGAGCCCAACCAGATACACTTGTTATTCGCGCCAATCATGACGGCCTATGGCCTCGCCTTCTTGTCTATTCTCTGGAGTAGAATACCTGCCGTTGCAACGGCACCCATCCTTCAAAACCTCCACCATGTCGTAGTTATCATAATCTGTGCGCTACCACTGATCATTTCCATGCCCCAGAAAATCCGCATAGGTATGAGCCGCAATGACAGGGGCGGTATCCCTCACTGGCCTCCATACTATGCTCCCGCCCTAAACCTTGGGCTGAGCAAATGGCTGACTGAAAAACAAATTTGCTTTTCTGATCAACCATGGGCCGTCGCGTGGTATGCAGATCGCACCTCCGTCTGGCTTCCGCCTAACCGACTGGATTTTGCCGAAATCGAAAGTATGGCCGCTGACCTTGATTCTCCCGTCGCCGGCATCCTGATCTCACCCTCATCCCACGGATCCGGCAACGCCGCTGATGTGGCAGGAAAATACAAGGACTTCACCTCTCTTGTCTTTGATGGCCGCGTCTTTCTTGCCACCTATCCTCCGGGCATCTCTATTTACAATAAAGATCCGAAAATCGAGGAAATCATGCGTAAATACCCATACCGCGCCACTCTTGTAGGAATGGATATGGTGTATTACTCAGATCGCGCTCTCCGCAGCTCAGAAGAAGAATAAGAACCAATTCACCCTAGTAATCCGCGTCCTAAGACATGCCTACCAAGAAAAAGACCGCTCAAAAACCTGATACGGAAACCCTTCCGTTTGAAGTTGCTATGGCGAATCTAGAGGAAGTCGTCGAGGCCATGGAGGCCGAAGAGCTCCCCCTCGAAGAATTGGTTACTTATTACGAAAAAGGATCCTCCTTACTAAAACACTGCGAAAAATCGCTCACATCCGCAAAAAAACGGATCGAACTTATCACCCTTGCAAACAAAGAGGAGTCACCTACCAACGACTCCTCCGAAGAAACTGGCTCCGAGGAGACCGACGACCAAAATGACATCAGCCTCTTCTGAATCCTCCGAACCCTTCGGCGAAGCCTCATCCATCCAGCCTGACCAAAAGCCCATCTTAGGGACTATTGAGTCACCTGACGATCTTGATCACCTTTCCGATGCTCAGCTCGAATACCTAGCTTCCGAGATTCGCTCAAAACTCATCAGTAGCCTCTCGAAAACAGGTGGTCATCTAGGCCCCAACCTTGGTGTTGTCGAATTAAGCATCGCCATGCACCGGGTATTCTCGACCCCTTCCGACAAATTTGTATTCGATGTTTCCCACCAAGGCTACGTCCACAAAATGCTCACCGGCAGAGCTAAGCAAATCGATACGATCCGTACTTACAAAGGCCTCAATGGCTTTCTCCTTCGCACAGAGTCTGAGCACGATTCATACGGTGCAGGACATGCAGGAACCGCGCTCTCCGCCGCTCTAGGTATGGCTGCTGCACGCGATCTCGAAGGCGGTGATAATCATGTCGTCGCCGTAGCAGGAGATGCGGCCTTTACTTGCGGCCCCACTCTCGAAGCGCTCAACAATATCGCGGAAACAACGAAGAAATTCATCGTCGTCCTCAACGACAACGAGTGGTCGATCGATAGAAACGTCGGTGCCATCGCCCGCTATTTCAACGCCCTTCAAACTCACGCCACCTATTCTACTGTCCGCACTTCAGCCGCAGATTTCGTGGAAAAAGTCTTAGGTAAAGCCGCTCGGAAAATCGTCCACCGTGTGGAAGAAGGAGCTAAGAACCTGATTTTCCCTAACGTCCTCTTCGAGAAATTTGGTCTACGTTACTTCGGGCCTATCGATGGCCACAATCTACCTCTTCTCGTAAAGACCTTTGAGCACCTCAAGACGCTCAACGAACCCGTCGTCCTCCACATCATCACGGAAAAAGGCCGTGGCTACCAACCCGCACTCGACAATCCCGGCAAGTTTCACGGACTAGGTGCCTACAGCATCGAAGACGGCTCAACCGACACCGTCACCACACCTACTTGTTCTGAAATCTTCGGGCGCACTGTGACAGATCTTGCCATTGACGACCCAAAGATCGTAGCCATCACCGCCGCCATGCCCGGTGGCACCAAACTAGAAACCTTCAAGAAAGAGCTGCCTGATCGTTACTTTGATGTCGGCATTGCTGAAGAACATGCGGCTCTCTTCGCCTGCGGCCTCGCAGCAGAAGGCCACCGCCCTTTCCTTGCCATCTACTCCACCTTCATGCAGCGCGCCTATGACATGATCATCCATGACATGGCTCTGCAGAATCTCCCCGTCCGCCTTTGCATGGATCGCGGTGGCCTGTCCGGTGACGACGGCCCTACCCATCATGGATTGTTCGATATCGGCTACCTCCGCCATGTTCCGAACATTATCCACATGCAGCCCAAGGATGAGGCTGAATTTGCAGCCATGATTCAGTGGATGGCAAAATACGACGACGGACCAACAGCAATCCGTTACCCCCGTGGCGTCATAGCTGGCAGTCCAGTTTCTGAGAAAACCTCCCCTATTGTACTTGGTAAAGGGGAACTCATACAAGAAGGCAGCGATGTAGCCCTCATTGGACTCGGCACATTATATGGAATGGCCGTCAAAACTAAAGAGCTCCTCGAAGCAAAAGGCCTTTCCGTTTCACTTGTGAACCCTCGTTTCATCAAGCCATTGGATACCGAGCTCCTAGAAAAGGTCGCCAGCAACTGCAAAGTCGTATGCACCTTCGAGGATCACGTGCTCGCCAACGGCTTCGGAGCCGCTTGCATCGAACACCTTCACGACGCTGGAATTCAATCTCATGTCGAGCGTATCGGCTGGCCGGATGAATTCATCGAACATGGCAAGCCAGACACACTCATGGCACTCCACGGACTCACCCCAGAAGCTGCACTCGACAAAATCCTTTCGCACTTCAGTATATAACCATCCCTCCTGCCATGGAACTTAATCTCGTAGACACTCCCATAGACCTCCGCGCCATCAAGCCCGGAGAACTTGAGGAGATTCTCGAAGACCCATTTGCCGTGCGCTTCCTTCCGGACAATGACCGAGAAGACGGCGCCTCACGCTACTACGCGCTCGGCCGAACCGTCGCAGATCGCCACTTATTCCTCGCTTTCACCACAGACGGCAAAATTGCCCAAGTCGTCTCCGCGCGTGAAATGACCGATGCCGAACGCCGCTTTTACGATAGGAACTACAACGAGATTCGCTGATTATATGAAAATTATCTCAGATTGGGCTCAGATTCCCGACTTTGCCGATAACGCAGAGGAAAACGACTTTTGGCAAGAGCATGAACTCTCACCAAAGCTCATGCAGGTCTCCGTCCACGAGGCAGACTCACGCGAGTCCACCACCATCACCCTGCGATTCGATCCCCGTATGCTCTCACGCATCAAACGCATCGCACGTGGTAGGTTTCTCAACTACCAATCGATGCTCAAACAGTGGCTCGCCGAGCGCATCGAGGATGAGATGAAAAATCCCTGAATCGGATTCATTACCCCCTCTTTCTGCATCCTCGCGCCATGCTACGCCGGAGCATTTCTTCCCCATCTCTCTGGCTTGCTTCCTTCCTTTGTTGGGCCGCTACCCTCTACTTTCTATCTTCCGTCTCGAAAACCATGCCCGAGGGCGGGCCGGAGATTCCCCACATCGATAAGGTTCTCCACTTCGGCTATTTCTTCGGCGGTGGCATTATTCTTTCCACCTATGTGCTACTTAAAAAGGGAGTAACGGCATCCATTACCATCCGCTTTCTTATCCCCCTAGCCGTCCTAGCTAGTATCGGTGCGCTTGATGAATACCATCAAACCTTCACCCCTGGCCGCTCCGGAAATGACCCTTTCGATTGGCTCGCCGATGTTCTCGGAGCTGCTGCTGGTATCGCCATTTCACATCCCTTTCATGCCTCTCTTCTGAAACTTTCATCCAGAAATCTCACCTTTGAGGAAAAATAACGTTCATTCCTCCGGTTTCATTGCTAGAACCCCCTCCGTTATGACTCAACTCGACCAACTCAAGAAGCTCACCACAGTCGTCGCCGATACAGGCGATTTCGAAGCCATGAAGGAATTCATGCCACAGGACGCCACAACCAACCCGTCCCTCATCCTCCAGGCAGCGACTAAAGACGAATACCGCCCTCTCATCGACCAAGCGATTTCCGAATTCAAAGGCGGTTCCCTCTCCGGACAAGCCCTCACCGATGCTGTCCTTGATCGCATCATCATCCTCTTCGGTCTCGAAATTCTCAAAATCGTCCCCGGCCGCGTCTCCACTGAAGTTGATGCTCGCCTCTCCTTCGACACTGCAGGAACCGTAGCAAAAGCTAAGGAACTCATCGACGCCTACGCTAAAGAAGGCATCTCCAAAGACCGCGTCCTCATCAAGATCGCTTCTACATGGGAAGGCATCAAAGCCGCTGAGATCCTCGAAAAAGAAGGCATCCACTGCAACCTCACTCTCCTCTTCTCCTTCGCTCAAGCCGTCGCTTGTGCAGAGGCAAAAGTCCAACTCATCTCCCCCTTCGTCGGTCGTATCCTCGATTGGCACAAGGCAAACACAGAAGGCGCAGACTTCGAAGGCGACAATGACCCAGGTGTCATTTCCGTAAAAGCTATCTACAACTACTACAAGAAATTCGGCTACGCCACCGAAGTCATGGGTGCATCCTTCCGTAACAAAGGCGAAATTATCGCCCTCGCCGGCTGCGATCTCCTCACCATCGCTCCAAAGCTCCTCGCAGAACTCGCCGCATCAGACGAGTCCTTCGATGCCAAGCTCACCGAGGAAATCGCCGCTCAGGATCCTGTGGAAAAAATCTCCCTTGATGAGAAATCCTTCCGCCTCGCCTTCAACGAAGACGCCATGGCCACCGAAAAGACGGCTCAAGGCATCCGCGGCTTTGCTGCAGACATCGTGAAACTTGAGAAACTCGTCAACGAGTCACTCTAATCACACACCTTTCATACAGCCCCGCGCCCTTCAACGGTCGCGGGGCTTTTTTGTGCTCAAAACACACCATCGGTCTGTTCTTGAACTTCCCTCTTCCTCCCGTTACCTCATCCCCGTGCTAACGATTAAGAAACTGACCAAGACCCTCGGCGGACGAACCCTTCTCCGTGAGGCCAACATGTCCATCAACTGGGGCGAGCGTGTCGCTCTCGTCGGCCCCAATGGCGCGGGCAAGTCCACACTCTTCCGCATGATCCTCGATGAGGATCAGCCAGACGAAGGCACCATCGACCGCGATGAATACGCCATCACCGGCTACCTCGCCCAGGAAGCTGGCGAACCGTCCGATGAAACTATCATCGAGATCGCCATGGGCATCACCCCGGAAATGATCGATCTCCTGCGCATCATCCGCGAAGGCGAAAAATCAGGAGACCTCGGCTCCGAGAAATTCGGCAAAGCACAAGACCAGTTCACCGCACTCAACGGCTACCAGCTCGAACCAAAAGCCAAAAAAATCCTCGCCGGCCTCGGCTTCAAACAAGAGGACTTCAACAAGCCCGCACGCGAATACTCCGGCGGTTGGGTCATGCGCGCCCACCTCGCACAACTCCTCGTCATGGAGCCAGACCTCCTGATGCTCGATGAGCCGACCAACCACCTCGACCTCATTTCCCTCCTCTGGCTCCAGCGCTACCTCCTCAACTATTCCGGTGCCATCCTCATGATCTCCCACGATCGCGACTTCATGGACACCATGATCGAAACCGTTATCGAGATCGATCCAGATGCCATGGAACTCATTTCCTATACCGGAAACTACTCAAAGTATCTCGAAGAACGCGATAAGACGTATGAGCGCAAAGTCCAAGCATACCGGAATCAGAACAAGGAAATCGAAGCTCACATGGAGTTCATCGAGCGCTTCCGCCAAGTCGGATCAAAGGCAGCCCAAGTTCAGTCGCGCATTAAGCTAGTGGATAAGATCGATAAAATCCCAAAACCGCGCACCCCACGCAAGCCTTTCAAATTCTCATTTCCGCAGCCCCCGCGCTCAAACCAGAAAGTCGTCGACCTCAAGAAAGTCGGCCAATCCTACCCTGGAAAGCGTATCTACAAAGACCTCGATCTCACCATCGAGCGCGGAGACAAGATCGTCCTCGTCGGCCCCAACGGTGCGGGTAAAACTACCCTTCTCAAGCTCCTCGCTGGCGAACTCGAAATTGATGCAGGTGAAAAGGAAACCGGCTACCTCACAAAAATCGGCTACTACTCCCAGCACCGTGCCGAAGCACTCGACGAATACAACACTGTCCTCGATGAAGTCATGGGAGCCTGCGACACACTCCGTGAAGAAGACGCCCGCGCCATCCTCGGCACCTTCCTCTTCCGCCGCGCCGATGTAGAGAAACGCTGCGGCGTCCTCTCCGGTGGTGAAAAATCACGACTCAACCTCGTGAAATTCCTCGTCGACCCACCCAACCTCCTTCTCATGGATGAGCCAACTACCCACCTCGACATCCTCTCCATCGACTCCTTGGTTAACGCTCTCAAATCTTACGAAGGCACCCTCGTTTTCATCTCCCACGATGTGCACTTCATCCGCACACTCGCAGAGACCACTCTCCATGTCACTCGCAACGAGAAAGACCCAGAAGGCGGAGCAATCGTCACTCGCTACACCGGCGGCTATGACTACTTCCTTGAGAAATCCGGCATCAGCGACGATCGCGGAGCGGTCACATCATAACAGAGCAGTTTCACAGCAGCTACCTGCGCCTTACTAGCCGGATTTGATAGATCTTTGGCCAGCACTTGCCTGTAACGAAGAGTTCCTGTGTTGCAGCATCGTAGGCGATTCCGTTGAGCACATGCTCAGGATCTAGCCTACCCTCTAACGGAAAAATACCTGTTAGATCAATCACGCCGACGATATTTCCATCTACTGGATTGATGCGGACGATCTTTTCAGTGTGCCACACATTCGCAAAGATCTCTCCCTCGATAAACTCGAGTTCATTCAGCATCCTCACCGGCTTGCCATCGAGCCGAACTGACACTTCACGCCAGACGCGGAATGTCTTTGGATCGAGAAAACGCAGTCGATCACTACCGTCACTCATGATCAATGACTGCCCATCAGTCGTCAGTCCCCAGCCTTCTCCACGGTATGCGAAATCCCCAAGTCTCTTCAAAGTCTTCGCATCATAAATAAATCCTTTTTGGCTCTGCCAAGTGAGCTGATAAAATTTTCCATCCAGCTCAGCTAAGCCCTCCCCAAAAAAGTTCTCCTCCAAGTCCTTTTTTAGCAGCACCTTTCCTGTCTCTTTTTCGACACACCTGATACTAGTCGTACCAAAGCCACCAGTGCTTTCGATCCAGTCACCCCGTGATAACAACAAACCCTGCGTGAAAGCTTCAGCATCATGTGGCAGTTCTCTCACCACTTCGAATCCCGACCACTTATGCGTTTTCCAGTCTGGAGCAGAATTATCATCAGCCACTTCTACCGGAGCATTCGGCGGCTCAGGATTTTCTTTGCAAGCCACTCCTGATAGGAGAAGCAAGCAGAGGAGGAATTTCTTAAGATAAGGAATCACCCGTTCACCGCTATCAGCCACAGGAAGCTCTGCAAGTCATTATCTCTATACACCAGCTCCATACTCTACTTTCTCCCCTTTCGATACTCACCGAAGAGTAAACGAAAGGCTGGTGAGAAGTCATTCGGACACGAGGCAATCCAAGTTTCAATTTCCTCAATTGGAAACGGCATTACCGAATCAATCTCCGCTGCCGGATATTTAATTCCCCCCTTATGGTTGGTGGTAAATAGCTGCACATGTTCCCAGCCAGTCTGTTCGCTCGGCTTCACAGAAAGGATATGCTCAAGGTCTTCCGCAGATTTCCCTTCAATACCCACCTCTTCCTTCACTTCCCGCAAGGCAGCAGAGAGATATTCCTCTCCAGCATCGAGATGCCCAGAAACACTGGAGTCCCAAACTCCTGGATTCATATCCTTTAGCATCGATCGCTTCTGAAGAAACAAATCACCCTTCTTGTTTAACACAAAGACATGAACTGCACGGTGTATGAGGCCTTTCTCATGGACTTCTTTCCTCGTCGCTGTCCCGGTCGCCACGTCGTCATCATCGACCACATCGAACAACTCATCGTCCTTCTGTGCATTGTCTTTGAGCGGATGGCTATCGTAGGCACGTGTCAGCTCGATCCATTTACCAAGATCCAGCTGCTCGCCTCGAATCGTCGGAGCTACGCCAAGCTTTTCGCAAACCTCACTCCACGGCGGTGATACAGGCAGATGCTTCCCGAGCTGTTTTCGCCTCTGGGCAAAGCCACGACGTACGAGTTCATCAAACAGTACAGCATCGAATGCCGGGAACTCATCCGCCTTCCTTGGAGTCAGCACGGCTACCGCCGAATCAATATGCGGCTTGGGAAAAAAAGCATCCGGCGGCACCACACGAAGGGAACGGATCTGCCAGTTCACCTGCATGCGCAGACTGAGTATCCCGTAATCCTTCACACCTGGCTGTGCACCGATACGATCAATCACTTCTTTCTGCAGCATGATCACCGCCAGTGAAAACGGATGCGGCCTGCTAAGCAGGTTTTTCATGATAGCACCTCCCGAAGAATACGGAAGGTTCCCAAGGAACTTCACCGGCCCGTATTTAAACAAAAACCGCCTATCAAACTTCGCGCCATCAGCAATGTGTACCTCCACATCATCCCTATCTTTAAAACGCTCACTCAGCGCGTTGGCGAGTCGTGTATCGAACTCAATCAGCACCACTCGTTTCGCTTGCCCGAGAATATGCTCGGTGAGCGCACCCGTGCCTGGCCCCACTTCGACAACGGTATCTTCTCGCGTAATGGCAAGCTGGGAAACGATCCAGCGCGCCATATTCGGATCGGTCAGGAAATTCTGCCCAAGCTGCTTGCTAGGCAGTACCCTCGCACTATCCAGATATTCACGTATTTCCTTACCAGTCATTGCCCTCAGGCTGTGCCGATGCACTTAGAATGGCGAGCGCAGAAATCAGTGCATCACTCAGCACTAAATACACGGCCCCGATTATCCACCCACGCCTTCTTGGCGCTGGCATAAAGACCTGATAGCTGAGATTCGGAGAGCACTCTGTATTCGATTGTCTTCGCGTGCGTTGTGTCTGGATAGGTCTTTACCACCATGTCCTCGACTCCTCCAGTCACTCGATTCGCAGCCTTATCCAGAAGGTCTCTGGTTCTATCTGCGACCTTCGTCACGGCATTCCCTTGCATCTCATCCGTTACAGGTTTGATAAAATAGAAACGCGCCAGCGCCACTCCGACCGTATCGATCGTCACCTCATCCACGACAAGGTTTCCACTGAGGATATACTTGTGGCGGCTCACCGATGAAATGCGACTCAAGGCCACCGTATAATTCCCACCCTGAAGATTCGCCTCCCAAAATCCTTTTTGACCCAACTCATCGGTCTGCTCGGTCTCCCCAACGGACTCTGTATCGGTGTCATCTCCGGTGACTTGGGAGTAAGCAATCGGACAGCAGGCAAAGAAGCAAATCAGGAGATGTGCGGGTATTTTCATGATTCCGAAAAATACCCTACAATACGCCGAATGCCAGCTTCCATTGTATTTCAGATGAGTTGACGATTGATCATTGATTCCCAAACGTGCACAATACGTGCATGGAGAAATACCGCCCGAACGTGGCAGCCCTGATGATCAATGCAGATGGAAACCTGCTCATCTGTGAGCGTTCCAACCTCCCGGGTGCTTGGCAATTTCCTCAGGGCGGCGTCGATAAAGGAGAATCCGAAGTCGAAGCACTTTTCCGTGAGGTCAAAGAAGAGATCGGCCTCAAGAAAAGTCACTACAAGATTCTCGGATCAAGAGGCGGCTACCGCTACCTCTATCCAGAGGATGTCCGTGCGAAAAAAGTAAAGAAACACGGCAACCACGGCCAAGAACAAACCTATTTCCTTTGCCAACTCAGTAAAGGTGCACCTCAGGTAAATGTGAATCAAGATCCTCGTGAATTCGGATCTTACCGATGGATTTTACCAGAAGAATTCGATCTCGATTGGCTCCCGGTCTTCAAACACGAGGTCTATACCGCAGTTATGAAAGACTTCTTCAATTTGGACTTACAATCTGCGATGAACCTCGAAGACGACGATTCGTAAGACCACTTAAGTGTTATTCTTTCAAAAAGCAGGAATACACTCCTGCATATTTTTCAAATATGCCCTTTTTTCTTCCACTAACAGGGATTCTAGGGCATTAATTTAATGTAAGTTAGCAATCAGTACAGCTGAAAGTTAATTTACTACATTTCCAAAACAACGCAGCTATTTGCTGCGGCATCACATATCCGGGGGGAATTGTGGTACTGCCGAATAAACTGCGACACTTTGGGGGGAATGTGCAAACTTGGGCGTAGGTTGGTATTCCGACCTACGCCCGATTTTTCTCAACTGCCTTCTAGGAAATCAGGAGAGCGGTGAAGGATAAGTCCCTTCTTCGATGAGGCTTCGAATCGATCCTACGACATGAGGCTTGTCTTCTGGATAAGTAACACCAAACCACGAAGCGGTAGTTTCCAGTACCTCACAGGAAATTTTGCCATCACAGATGAGAGAGTCTACCACGGTAGGAAGATAGCATTCGCCAGTCTCACTTCCACCGTTCTCTGCGAGGAATTTAGTGAATTCAGACTCGATCCCAGCCATAAACTCAGCTGGATAAGCCCAGAAGTTCATCGAAGATAGCGCTCCGGGATCAAGCTCACGGATTTCTCCATCGAGCCCTGATCCATTCACTATGCCAGAATCCTCGCGCCCGATCTTTACAAATTCTTCCACGCTAGTGAGCTTTCCGTTAGCATCCACTGCACAGATGCCACGATTCACCCTGCCGTGCTCGGAGAGAGTATTCTGAAGCGGGTAGGCGACCATCGCACACTCGTCCGCAGCACATTGATTCAAGAAGCCTGCAGCACGCACGTAGGCATCGGCTCCGTAGAAATCGTCGGCATTGATTACCGCAAAAGGCGAGTCCACAAAATCCCGAGCTGCTCGCACCGCATGCACCGTGCCCCATGGCTTTGTCCTACCTACTGGAGGAACATATGACTCAGGCAGATCCGTGAGCTCTTGGAATGCATAGTCCACTCGTATTCTATCTGAAAAACGGGCTCCGATTCCCTCGCGGAAAGCATCTGCAAAGTCCTTTCGGATAACGAAAATCACGTGATCAAATCCAGCTCTGATCGCATCAAAGACCGAGTAATCGAGGACAGTTTCCCCATTTGGACCCATAGGGTCGAGTTGCTTGAGACCGCCGTAACGGCTACCCATTCCGGCTGCGAGGACAATAAGTGAAGGCATTCCTGATGCACTCATAAGGGAGAACCGAATGCAAGCACTTGGAATATTGCACTTACATCTTCTCGATTGGCATTTGAGGCTTAGACAGCCGTAATCCGATCACTCTTTGACTGCTTCCATCAGGCCTCCGCCTTCTTCAACAGACTCAAATTTTTCACGAAGCAGCTTGTCGCGCTGTGCAGTAGTTGGACCACCATCTTCTCCCATCATTTCATGCATTTCTTTATCGAACCCTTGATCCTCGATATGATCTACTGAACTTGGATCGACTCCCATTGCCTTTGTAGCGGCATCAATCTGCTCAGCACGGACAGCGGTTTTATCCAAGGCCTTTTGATATTTCGCGACCATACCTTGAATATCACCCGCCGACTTAATATCTGTGACTACCTGTTTCATCGCCTCATAGCGCTCAGGGTTCGTAACAACCCAAGCTGCTGAACCTCCGGTAAGACCGAAAAGACAAAGTAATAACATGATCCTACCACGCCGTTTTTTACTTTTCTCTTTCGCTACCTTAGCGTCGAGAATCGCACCAAGCTCTTCGCTTAGTGTAGTATCTTTGGATTTCACTGCCTGATCTGCATATGGGTCATCGACTTTAGTAATATCGACTAACCCAGCATCCTGTGGAGGTACCACCTGTGGCTGAGCTAAATCTTGCGTTGGAGGCTGCTGAAACGGTTGCTGAGGTGGCGCTGCCTGAAATGCACTAGGCTGTGGCGGTGCTGCTTGGAATTCCTGCGGTGCTTGCGGCTGCTGAGGAACCGGCTGAAATTGTGGTTGCGCAGGCTGAGCATGTCCCTGCCCTGAAGGAGGCGCCGCCTGAAATGCACTGGGCTGCGCTTGCGGAGGTAAAGGCTTGTTGAATGCGGCAGGCGCGCTCTTCACCTGAGATTCAGGAGTTCCGTATCTGCTAGGGGCGGACTTCTCGTGAAGAGCCGCTTCGAACAACTTATCCAAATCCTCACGATCAGTCATAGCGGATAGAAGACATCAAATTAGTTAATATTTGTCAATCATCTTTATAGCTTAACTAAACCTGCATCCCCCTACTCTTCTACTGCTCCCCTTCAGAGTAGAGCAATAACCTGCTGACTCTCTTCAAGCGATTCACAGGTAATTGGCGTAAAACCTGAATCTGCAAGATCACATGTCACCTCGCTCCTCGTCAGCACAGGATCTCCGAAAATGGTGCACACGGCAGCATCAGCAGCGTCACGGCCTGTAGCGATTCTAATAAGACCGTTGAGCGGAGCAAGCCGAGTTGGATCAAAGATATACCACCAACCACCGATCAACACTTCGAAGCATGCGTGGAAATCGGGTGGATTGAGCTGGTATGCGTAAACTGTGGCATAACGCGCTGGCACATCGAGCGCGCGGCACATCGCAATTCCGAGATGTGCAAAATCTCTACAGACACCTTGTCTCGTCTCCAAGGTATCCAGCGCAGATGAAGTCTCACCAGAGCTCCCACACACATAGGAAATATTTCGGAAAATCCAATCGCTCACACCAGTGGCAATATCATAAGGCGTCACCAAATGGCCAAACATGGCGTTTGCCTGCTGGCGTATCCTATCAGACTGGCAGTAGCGGCTCGGGAAGAGAAAAGGTATCGCCTCAGGAGTAAGTGCACCGGTGCCGCCTGTGCACAGACTTCGTGCATCATCGATACGATAAAATACATCTACCAATGCACGATAGCTCACCGAAAGCGTTCCTGGATTGAATGTCTGTATCCGGGAAAAGCGGTTCATGCCACTTTCAATGTGGAACTCCTCTATCTGAACCTCTGGCTCCGTGAAGAGATATTCTTCCAGAATATTCTGACCTCCAGTCTGAATAGATTTCAAAGCAAACAGAAACGTAGTGGCGCTATTTAGGTCATAATCTAGCTCGCAGCTGACGTTGAATCTCATGAGTAGTTCTTAATGGTGAGGGGTGTCTTTCACAGAAACATGGCAGCTCGCGTGCCAGAGTAGGCGGTAAGCTCACTACCGCAAAGCCAAGATCATAGAATAGCTCCCGCTTCAGCTGTTTCAGGCCTCATTTTCTTGCCAAGGCACATCTTGCGGCGGAACCTCGATCAATCGCTAATACTATGAAAATCCACGCCTCTATCCTCTCAATCGCACTTCTCCCCTGCCTAGCCACCGCTCAACCCGTTTTCTTAGGAACCAATGCAGATGGCATCTACCGCGCTGAATTCGATCCAGAAAAAGGCACACTATCAAAACCAGAACTCGCAGCAGAAATCAATGCACCTGGCTTTCTTGCTATGCATCCAGAGAAACCCGTCATCTACGCCACTAACCGTGGAAACACCCTTGCCGCCTTTTCCATCGGCGCTGACAACTCCCTCACCGCACTTGGCGAAGTGAATACTGGCGGCAAAAACCCCACCCACCTTTCAATCGATTCCACAGGATCCACTGCTGCAATCGCGAATTACAGCAGTGGATCCATCACGACCATCAGACTCTATGATGATGGGAAACCTAATAAAGTCGTCTCTTACCTCGAAATTGAAGGCTCGGGGCCGAACCCTAAGCGCCAGAAAGAACCACACGCACACGGAGCATATTTCGACTCAAAAAATCAATACGTCTTCGTCCCTGATCTCGGTATCGACAAGACACTCATCTATCGTTTCGACGCATCCACTTCCGAAATCAAGGATCACGGCTTTATCGCCAGTGCCCCGGGAGGCGGCCCGCGCCACATGACTTTCTCCCCAGACGAGAAACACGCCTACATCAACAACGAACTCGACAACACTCTCCTCGCTGCAGCCTACGACCCTGAAAAAGGCACACTCACCACCATCGGCGCCTATCCCACTCTGCCAGAACCTTTCGACGGTGAAAGCACCACCGCAGAAGTCGAGGTGCATCCGAGCGGGCGATTCGTCTATGTTTCAAACCGCGGCGCCGACTCCATCGCTGTTTTCTCGCGTGATATGGAATCCGGTGAGCTAACCCTGATTCAAAACGCACCTTGCGGCACCAACATCCCACGCCATTTCAAAATCGACCCATCTGGGAAATGGTTGCTCTGCGGTGGTCAGAAATCAAACAACCTAGCCGTCCTTTCACTCGATCCTGAGACAGGGCTTCTCGGCGAACCCAAGTTCACCATCGAGACACCTAGTCCTATTTGCATTCTATTCCCGTAGCCTTGTGCGCTGTAACCTTGGCACCAAATTTCCTCTCATTAGGAGTGATGTTCCTGAAATAGGACATAGAAACAAGGCTCTCCGGTGACAGAACGGACGCGGATGCCGAAAATGCAGAGCGCCCGAAATGACATCGCTCCAAATGAATCCCGATGCTCCTAAATGGCTTGAACTGATGGATCACTACAACGATACCTCCACACGTGACTGAATACTTCTTCGCCATCTTGAAAGGAGCAGCAATGGGTGCTGCAAATATTATTCCCGGTGTTTCAGGCGGCACGATTGCTTTCATCACCGGGATTTACGAACGCCTGATCAACGCCATAAAATCTTGCGGCCCGAAAGCGATCAAACTCCTCTTTACCGGCAAGTTCAGGGAATTTGCGAAGCATACCGATCTATTCTTCCTGTTATCCATCGGACTAGGTGCCGGGATCGCTATCATCGCGATCGCAGGTTTCCTTGAGCCCGCTTTCGAAAATCACCCCATCCTTACCTGGGCATTTTTCTTCGGACTGATTCTTGCCTCGATCTGGGGAGTGGGGAAAATGGTCGGACGCTGGGGTATGGGAACGATCGTCGCCCTGCTGATAGGGCTAGCCATCGCAGTCGGGCTGCTGTTTCTTCCCCACGGCTCCAGCAACGACAATCCCGTCTTTCTGGTCATTTGTGGTGCAGCGGCAATTTCGAGCATGATCATACCGGGCGTGTCCGGATCCTATGTATTGCTCCTCCTGGGAAATTACACTCTGGTTCTGGGGGCAATAGGTGATCGCGATCTTGGGATCTTGATTCCTTTCGCGATCGGTTGCGGGCTCGGACTGTTGACGCTCTCCCATATCCTTGCGTGGATTTTCAAAAAACACCACGACATCGCGGTCGCATTGATTACCGGATTTATCGTAGGCTCCCTGGTCTTGATCTGGCCGTGGAAGGATACGGTTTACAAACAGGACTCCGAGGGCTCCTACATTGTGAAGACGGAAGAACGGGAATTCGTCGCACGCCAAGGGAGTCTCGACGAAGTGAACGAATCCCGCACTAAAAACGAAGAGCTGGTTGAAATCGGTTACGCCAATTGGCACCTCCCTCCCCCGAATGAAAAATCGACGGTTCCGGCCATCCTCCTGGCACTGCTGGGCGCAGGACTGGTCTTCCTTGTCGATTGGCTCGGAGTAAGGTTCCGACCCACGAAGGATGCCTAGCGATCACCGGTTGCGGTTCCCTCAGTCGCTCTCCGTCCGCGTATCGCGAGTGAGCAATTCCATCATCGCCTCGGCTGCAGGCTTATCTTTGTATAGCATGCTGTAGGCGGCATCGATGATCGGCGTCCTGACATTTGCCTTACGAGCAGCCTCATGGATAGAAAGCGTGTTTGGCACACCCTCCGCAACCATTCCCAAACTATCAGTTGCCTCGGTGAGTGTCTTCCCCGTCCCCAGTGCCAGCCCAACTCTGTGGTTCCGTGAATGCTCGGAGAAACACGTCACCAACAAATCGCCCACACCGGAAAGACCTGCGAAAGTTTCCTGCCGTCCACCAAGCGCAACTCCAAGCCGTGTCATTTCCGCAAGTGCACGTGTCACCAGCGCAGCCGTCGCATTATCACCCAGCCCTAGGCCGTGAGCGACTCCGGCGGCGATGGCATAGACATTCTTAATCGCACCTCCCAGCTCAATACCTGCCAGATCCGTGCTCGTGTAAGGACGGAAATGCGGGAGCGTAAATAGATCCTGCAGCGCCGTAGCTACCTGGGCATCTGTGCAACCAATCACCGCGCATGCAGCCTGACCTTTTGCGATTTCTTCCGCATGGTTCGGCCCCGATAGAGCCGCGACTTCATTACCCGGCAATAGTTCCTTCAGGATCTCGCTCATCCTTTCGCCAGAATTCCGCTCGATGCCCTTTGCACAGGAGAGCAAAACCGTTTCAGGTGAAATACCTGCCTTCGCAAGCTCCTGAGCACACTGACGCGTCACCGACGTAGGCACGGCAAATACGATTAACTTATGTCCAGCTGCTGCCGAGATATCCGTGCACGCCGTCACGTTTTCCGACAAATCAATATCTGGAAGGTAACGTGGATTGCGGTGATTAGAATTGATCTTCTCCGCGACTTCCGCATCGCGCCCGATGATTTCCACCTTACTCAGTTTGGGGGAAATCAACTTTGCGATCGCAGTCCCGAAGGAGCCCGATCCGAGGATGGCTGCACTTTCAAATTTCATGGATCAAGTTTCTCCTTTTTTCCCTTACTTCCCCAGACGAAACGCGATTCCGTTCCATCCATAAGTCTGCGAATATTTGTCCGGTGCTTCCAGATCGCCATCACGCCAATCACAAGACTCAAGACGAAGAGAGGTTTATTCCAAGTTCCGTCATCCCATTTACCATGAGTTCTGGCACCGATGTGGGTGAGGATTGGAAGGGCTGCGGCGGAAACCATGCTTGCCACCGCGACATACCGGGTAAGGAAAAGCGTGATAATAAAAATGGGGATGAGTATCAGGATAGCCATTGGCATAAGGCCAATCAGCACTCCGGCGGAAGTGGCAATCCCCTTCCCTCCCTTGAAACCGATCCAAGGAGAGTAGTTATGCCCCAGAACCGCAGCCAAGGCGGAAACCACATGAACCAACTGCCCTTTCAACTGATCATCCGTTGGCAGCAGCAGTGCAAGACCATCGAAAAAACCCAGATGGATTATCGGATGATGCCCTTCGATCTGCACCAGATTCACTGCGATCACCACAGGGATGAAGCCTTTGAGTAAATCCAAGAACAAGCAGCTCAAGCCATATTTCTTTCCTACGACACGAAACACATTCGTCGCTCCAATGTTACCCGAGCCGTGTTGGCGGATATCGATCCCCTTAGCCTTCGCGATGAAGAGGCCGAAGGGAATCGATCCTAGGAGAAATGCCAGCAGCGGGCAGAGCCAGAGTTGCATAAGTGTGGTGTAGGAATTTCCTTACTGGACGGTGATGCTCTTAATCAGCACTGGCTCAACCGGGATATCACCTGCCGGTAGTTCCATTTTCTCACCCGTCTGTGGATGCAGCATCGTGATGTTACCTTGTCCCGTCTCCACGCCCTTGATCTTGTTCACTACGTCCATTCCCTCGACTACTTTGCCGAAAACCGCGTATCCGCCGCCATTCGGGAAGTTCAACATCTCGTTGTCTTTGACATTGATGAAAAACTGCGCCGTCGCACTGTCTGGATCACTCGTCCGCGCCATCGCGATCGTTCCGATGTCATTCCCAAGACCGTTGTCGCTCTCGTTCTTGATGCCATCACCTGTCGGTTTCTCGACAAGTTCACCTTCCTCAAGTGCAAACCCTCCACCCTGAATCATGAAGTTTCCCATCACACGGTGAAACACCGTTCCAGAGTAGTGGCCATCCTTCACGTATTTCAGGAAATTTACCACCGTGATTGGTGCCTTACTTGGGTTCAGCTTGATCACAACGTCACCCGCACTCGTGACCATTTTTACGTGAACCGGTTTCGCCACCTCGCCCTCGGCGGAGGCTGTTTCTTCGGATTTGCATGCGCCCAAAAGCGCTAGGCCAAGAATTGCGATTGCTGTGAATTGTTTTTTCATCGAGGCGGCAGGATTAAGCGGCTAGCCGGGCATTGCAAGCCGACACCTGCTTCCTAGAATAAAAGCATTCTACCAAATCTTGCGATCAAGGATGGAGACTAGCTCTTTGAACCGAGAAATACTGGGGAGAAATCAATAAACAGGCGCCCCGTATTCGTAATCCTGATTAGAATCATATTCTTGCCCGCTGATTGACGCGCTACTGCCAGCTCTGGCCTCTTTGACTTTGCGAACTGACCAGCTCGTAAGAGCTTTAGTGTCACGCCAGACACCAATGGACGTATTGCACGAAACAAGGCTGAATGCCGTAACAAGCAAAAGAAAAGCTTTCATGAGCTCAGTTTAGCCCATGAAAGATAGTTAAGCAACCTTGAATTTAAAGGTCACCTGCCCCGCAGGGAATACAGCTTACCAGCTTTTTACCAAGGTGCTGGCATCGGCATCTGCAGGTTCGCCGACTCCCAAGCTGTAAACCGCCACCCGTTTGCCGTTCAGGTTCACATTTGTCGATCCCTGTGGGCTAACTGAGAGCCTTTCATCATAATCGTAATCCATCATGATAAAGAACGGCTGTCCCCACGAATCATACATTGCTTCGATGGCGTCACCGGAGGAATTGTAAATGATCCCATCTTTGCTGTTTTTGCCCTCTTTTGTGGTGAGAAAGCGGATGTTGCGGGGATTCTGGATAGTATCGTCCGAGCCGCTTTCGATTGCTGCCAAAATTTCCAATATCACGACCCCGTCGCCGGTCGAATCTAGCTCGACATCCGATGACGACCCTGATGAATTGGCATCTGGAAGCGCTGAGTATTCGGCGTAGAACTGCTCCACAGCTGTGGTGATCGATATCGCACCGGCCTGGGTAGCCACTTTGCGTGCTTTTTCCATGGCGATATTTCCTCCTGCAAAGCCTGCAGCTGCAAGAACGGCGATAATAGCGATGACAACCAGAAGCTCGATCAGCGTGAAGCCTTTGGAAGATTTGTTTTTATATTGGGTTTTCATGAGTTTAGAAAATGGGGATTTAGCCCTTAGACGGGAAGCAAAAAAAGCATGGACAACGTATTTACTTAATCTTTGATGAGATCGATTGCAAATCATTTCCGGAAGAGTCACTTGGACTGCTCGAGCATCTTAAGCAGCGGCAGTTCGGCGCGTTTCCGGATATCTTCGTCCATTTCCACTCTTGGCTCGAGATCGCGTAGGCAGTTACGGAGTTTTTCTAAAGTGTTCATTTTCATGTAACGGCAGTCCGCACACGCGCAGTGATCCGTCGGCCCAGCAATGAGATTTTTATCCGGAGCTTCTTTTCTCAGACGATTGAGCATACCGCTCTCGGTTACGACAATAATATCCTTCACCGGGGCGTCCTTGCAGAAATGCACCATCTTTTCGGTCGAGCAAACTTCATCCGCGAGAAGCCTAACTGCTTGAGTGCATTCTGGGTGAGCCACCACAAGCGCATCTGGATACTCCTCTTTAATGCGATTGATGGAATTCTGGGTGAACTCCACGTGCACGTAACAATTGCCCTTCCACAGATCCATCTTGCGACCGGTCTGCTCCATCACCCACGCACCGAGATTTTCATCAGGCACGAACAGGATAGGACGATCCGCAGGAGCGAGATTGACGATTTTCACGGCATTTCCCGAGGTGCAAATCACATCGCACAGCGCCTTCACACCACCCGAACAATTGATGTAAGCAATGACGTAGTAGTTCTTCTCTTCGTTCTCTTTGAGAAACGCCTCAAGCTGATCCGCAGGGCAGGCTTGCTCCAGCGAGCAACCCGCATCCTTATCAGGAAGAACCACGACCTTCGAGGGGTTCACGATCTTCGCCGTCTCCGCCATGAAATGAACTCCGCAGAAGACGATCACCTCTGCATCCGTCTCTTTTGCTTGATAGGCGAGTCCTAGTGAGTCCCCCACGTAGTCGGCGATATCTTGGATATCTCCGGTCTGATAATTGTGGGCGAGAATGATCGCGTTTCGTGTGCGCTTGAGTTCGAGGATTTCCTCATTCAGATCCAGGGCGGCTTGCATGTAGAGAATCTTCCCGGCTCAGCGCAACCTTGCAAGAGCCAATCGACCTCTATCCTGCAATCTGTGACTGAATCACTTCCATCGCACCAGTGTGCTTCGCGCCCTCCTTCACTATCAGACCACCTGCACGGGCAAGCCCCTGAAGGTGCGCCTTCTTTTCTAGAGTGATCGTACCAGTGCAGGTCAGCTTCGCTCTCACATGCCCATCCAAGTAAGCTTTCTTAGCATGCACATCCCCTTGAAACTCGACTTCCGCCCCGCGTTCAACACGCAGCTCGCGGCAGTTTACATTTCCGATAATCTTCCCGTGGCTCCTAATCCTCAGGACACCTGAGCAATCCACCGCCGCCGCCAGTTTTCCTAAAACCGTGAGATCATGGCACTGCACCTTCACACCGATAATTGATCCCGACTTCAGGACTTTCACGTTTCCACGTGTCTGGATGCGTCTACGCCATGATTGGTTGATCTCGTAATCCTTCAGGCTGATGTGTCCCCCGCATTTCCTGCACTGCGTGGACTGCGCTTCGGAAGAAACCTCCAACTCACAATTACAATGATAGCAGCTGATCTCACGCATCACCGGCACTTTTTCGAAAAGCCTTCTCAGAATTCCTCTGCCCGACGCATTCGAGGAAACCTTTTTCTTCGCCTCTCCCCCACCGGTAGAAGCATGCTGCAGGGGTGGATTCGTAGCGCTAGAGAGTCGCGTCGCGTGTATTGGCCGCACCACTGGCTTGCCATCACGGATGTTCATATGCTCGCCACATGAGCGACATAGTGTAGAAACTACCTGCGAAGGCTCTTTCTGTGCGTTCTGGCACTTCGGGCAAACAAGCTCGATGTGCCGCCCTCTCGGTTCGGCTCTCATGTTTTCAGCGGATGTTGGAAAAATGAGGAACCCGGGGGCTCATCGGTTACCGGACATACCCGGCTTGGGAGAACCTTCCGGCTTGGAACCAGAAGAAGAACCTTGCGAAGGCGTGCCGACAGTGGACTTACCGACGAAGATAGCTCCAGCCTCGATGGTGATCGTCTTGGCCTTGATGTCGCCTAAGACCTCCGCGCTGGATTTAAGCTCCACGCGATCCGAAGCAGTCAAATTGCCGTGAACTTTTCCATAAACGATAACCGTGCCAGTCTTGATCTCCGCCTTGATACGAGCGTTTTCACCAACCGTCAGGTTACCTGTGGATTGGATTTCGCCTTCGATCTTTCCGTCAACGATCAAATCGTGCTGGAATTTTACCACACCCTTGATGTCCACATCGGAAGAAAGGACATTGCGAGTATTTCCACCCGAAGCTGGCTTAGATGAAACGGGAGAACTGGATGGGCTCGGCGACGAAGGCGCGGATTCCCTTGCTGGGGAAGCGGATGCTTGCGATGAACTCCTCTCTGAACCTGTAAGCGATGGCTTCTGTGATTCACTTCCTTCTTGGCCGATGACTTTCTTAAACACGGTGAAAAATTAAGGTTTGAAATTCGGTTATGTCAATGTGATTTGGACTTATTCCTCAATCGGAGTTTCCACAGGAGTTTCGGGGAGTAGCGGGTTCTCACCAGCACCTGCTCCAAGACCGTTCACGGCATTGATCAGATCATCCATAGTCGCGTCTCCTTCGGGCACGATAACTTCCTCATCCCCACCGAAATTTGTCTCTGGCACCACGATCTTCGCAGCAACCTCTTTTGGCGCTTCCGCCTTCAGCAATAGCAAACGCATCGTCGCCATCTGATTAAAAGGGCTTCCGGGAAAATCACGCTCGATTTTAGAATAAGCCGCCTCTGCCGCCTCTTTATCGCCTTTCTCCAATGCAATATCACCCAGCGAGACCCATGCAAATGCAGCGATGTATACCGCATCTGGATTCTCGGTGATCGCTTCGAAAACTGCTTTTGCTTCGTCCGTTTTCCCTTGTGAGAGAAGCTTAGAAGCCAGACTCGCCTGAGCACTAGGCTTTGCTGGGCTATCGGAATCCGAGTTCACCAGCGCCTTAAGACTAGCAATAGCATCGTCCTGCTGACCGTCTTCCCACTGCTTTTCAGCTACCAAAATCTTCGCGCTCGCCGCTGCAGCCGTGCCTTCATGCTCGGTCACAACCTTCTGCAGTTCGGAAAGCTCTTCTCCTTCGGCCAGAAGGCCTCCAGCCGTTTCTTCCGCGCTCTGCTTGATGCCGTCCACGACCACGTATGCCGCAGCTCCAAGCGCAAGGATCACTGCCAGCACGATCAGTTTCATCTGGTGCTTATCGAGGAATACCTCCAGTGCTGGGGGTTCCTGGGAAATTTCTCCGAGAGGCGATCCGCTCGGGGTTGTGAGTGAGTTATCTTCTGCCATGGCTATTTCCGCCCGCAGGCGGACGCACATGCAAGCCACCCCTGCCCTCGAAATCAACAGCATAATCCATTCTTCCGCTGTTTCCTGCCTCTGCCCACTCGACAGATCGCCCTCCCCCATCAAGAATCCTCCCAGCAGATGTCAGACTCCTTCGTCCACCTTCACCTCCACACCGCCTATTCCCTCCTGGATGGCATGATCCGCACCAAGGAGCTCGCCGCGCGCGCCGCCGAGCTCGGTATGACCGCCGTCGCCATGACAGATCACGGCAATCTATACGGCACCATCGATTTCTACCAGAAATGCAAAGGCGAAGGCGTAAAACCCATCCTCGGCTGCGAGATTTACCTCGCTCCTGAGAAAGCCTCAGAAAAAAAGAAAGTCCTCAACCGCAAGAACGCGACCCACCTCACCCTCCTCGCAGAGACCAACGAGGGCTGGGAAAACCTCTCCAAGCTCACCTCCATCGGCCACCTCGATGGCATGTACAATGGCAAGCCCCGCGTCGATCGAGATATCCTCCGCGCCCATTCCAAAGGCATCATCTGCCTCTCCGGCTGCATCTCCGGCCCCGTCAATGAATGGCTCCTCAAAGACGACGACGCAAAAGCCCTCGAGACACTCACCGAGCTCCGCGACATCTACGGCAAGGAAAACCTCTACGTAGAGCTCCACAATCACGGCTACGAAAAACAACTCACCGTCCTCCCTAAGCTCATCGCCCTCGCCAAGCAGCTTGACCTCCCCGTCGTCGCTGCAAACGACGTCCACTTCCTCCATCGCGCCGATCACGAGGCCCACGATGTCATGATCTGCATCGGCACCGGCTCCATGGTCATCGATGAAGACCGCATGCGCTACACCCCGGAAGTCTACTTCAAGACACCCGAGGAAATGCGCGAGATTTTCAAAGACATTCCCGAGGCCTGCGACAACACCCTCGTCATCGCAGACCGTTGCAACGTCGAAATCAAGCTAGACGCCACCTCTTCCGAGAAATACCCGCAGTTCCCCACCCCAGACGGCTCCCCCCGTGAGGAATACCTCATGAAGATCTGCCAGGAAGGCGTGCTCAATCATTACGGCGCAGAAAAAGCTGCCAGCGCAGAAGTCCAGGATCGTCTGAAATACGAAGTCGATACCATCAACTCGCTCGGCTTCGCCTCCTACTTCCTCATCACCGCAGACTTCATCCAGTGGGCGCGCGACAATGACATTCCCGTCGGCCCCGGCCGTGGCTCTGCCGCCGGTTCGCTCGCCTCCTACGCCATGGGCATCACCAATATCTGCCCCCTCCAGTTCGGCCTCCTCTTCGAGCGATTCCTAAACCCCGAGCGTGTCTCCCCTCCCGATGTCGATATCGACTTCTGCCAGTCACGCCGCGCAGAAGTCATCCAGTATGTACGGGAAAAATACGGAGAGAAATCTGTTTCTCACATCATCACCTACGGCACCATGGGCGCAAAATCCGTCATCCGCGATGTCGCTCGCGTCATGGGCATCTCGTACGGCGAGGCCGATAAGATTTCCAAAATGATCGAGGCCAAGCCCGGCGTAAAACTCCAGGGGGAATGGGACACCAAAGAAGAACTCCGCGAGTTCATCGAATCCTCATCCACCTACAAGGAACTCTGGTCTTACGCCCTCCGCCTCGAAGGCATCAACCGCAACGTCGGCGTCCACGCTGCCGGAGTCGTGATCGGCGACCGCCCGCTCGATGAACACGTCCCTCTCACCCGTGGCAACGAAGGCGAAGTCGTCACCCAGTATGACATGGGAGCCATCACCGAAGTCGGTCTCCTCAAGATGGACTTCCTCGGACTAAAAAACCTCACGGTCATCCAAGATGCCGTCACCCACATCCGCAAGCACACCCCGGATTTCGATATCGAGAAAGTTCCCCTGCACAATCAACCCACCTTCGACATGCTCAACCGTGGCGAGACTATGGGTGTCTTCCAGCTAGAGTCCGGCGGCATGGTCGAAACCTGTAAGAAATACGAGATCCGTAGTATTGACGACATCATCGACCTTATCGCCGTCTATCGCCCCGGAGCCATGCAGTTCATCGATCAAATGCTCGATGTAAAAAAAGGCAAGAAAGCCATGTATGAGCATCCCCTGCTCGAAACGATCTGCGGCAATACCTACGGCGTTATGATCTACCAAGAGCAGGTGCAAAACGCCGCCAAAGTACTCGCCGGATACACCCTCGGCGGCGCCGACCTTCTCCGCCGCGCCATGGGTAAAAAAGATCTCAAGAAAATGGCCTTGGAACGCGTCAAATTCATTGAGGGAGCCAAGAAGCACAACGACATCGGAGAAAAACTCGCCAACGCGATCTTCGACAAGATCAACGCCTTCGCCGGATACGGATTCAACAAATCCCACTCTGCCTGCTACGGCCACATCTCCTACTGGACGGCCTACATGAAGGCAAACCACCCCGTCGAGTTCATGGCCGCCCTCCTTTCCAATGAAGTCAACAACACCGACAAGATCACCGTCTTCGTCGCCGAGTGCCACCGCATGGAGATTGAGATCCTTCCGCCGAATCTCAACAAATCCCTCCTCCGCTTCGTCCCGGAGAAACTCGAGTCAGGGAAAATGGCCGTCCGCTACGGCCTCGCCGCCATCAAGAACGTCGGTGAAGCCGCCATGGCCACCGCCATCGCAGACCGCACCGAAAACGGCGCATTCGAATCCCTCGAAGACTTCTCCTCCCGCCTCGATTCCAAAGTCATCAACAAACGCATCTTGGAAAACCTCGTCAAAGCAGGCGCCCTCGATTGGACAGGCGAAAACCGCGCCACCATGTTCGCCCGCCTTGAACAAGTTGTCGCCTCCGCCTCCTCCGCGCAGAAAGACAAAGCCTCCGGCCAGTCCTCCCTCTTCGATGCCATGGACTTCGCTCCCCCCACACCCACCAAGGACTCACCTACCACGAACGCAGTAGAAGACTGGACGAAGGATGAGAAACTCGCCCACGAAAAAGAACTCCTCGGCTTCTACGTCACAGGCCACCCTCTTGATAAATACCGAGGCATCCTCGACAGCGATAAATACAACCGCATCGGCCTCATCGATGAGATAGAACTCACCAACCCCCGCGAACGCTACCCCATCGCCGGCATGGTGCGTTCCTTGGAGAGCCGCATGACCAAAGCCGGAAAACCCTTCGGCATCCTCACCGTCGAAGACTTCACCGGCTCCTGCGAAGTCATGCTCTGGTCAGAGACCTTCATCCCCGCCCGCGATTCCGGCGTTCTCGCCCCCGGCAACATCATCAAACTCAAGATCGGCATCCAGATTGACGACCGCACCGGCGGCCGCCGCCTCACCGGAGGCTCCCTCAGCGAGCTGAAAACACGCAAAGTAAAAGCTAACAAAGGCCCCCTCGAACTCCTCCTCTGGACACACCGCCACACCGAGAAAGACCTCGAGGAAATCCGCTACCACCTCACCGGCCACCCCGGCACCACCCCCGTCATCCTCCACTTCCAAAACTCCGCCGGCAAACGCCTCTCTATCGAGCCCTCGGAGACCTACCACATCAAGCGCTCCGAAGAACTCCTCAACTCCCTCGACCGCTTCATGGAGTAAGAAACGGCGCAGCCACAAGGAGCGGCGGAAGTCTTCCGCCGGACATCCCCAGACGGACCGCGGGCTTTAGCCCGCCCCAGAACCCCAGCCCCCAACCCGAGTCTCACTGATTTGATTCCGCCTCCCGGCGACCCCCTAACGGGCACCTCGCGAATAGCTCCTGTCCATGTCGTACTCCATTCTTCTCACTGATCACTCTGCACTAGTCACTTTTTTATGCCCATCCACCGCCAAGAAACCAAGCAACGCATGAGCCGCATCGTCATTCACAGCGATACCGTCTACCTCTGCGGCCAAGTCTGCAAAGACGCCACGAAAGACATCTCCGAGCAAACCGCCACCATGCTCGAAAAAGTCGATGACCTCCTCCTCCAGTCAGGCTCCGACCGCGAACACATGCTCTCCGCCACCGTCTATGTGCGTGATATGAAAGACTTCGCCGCCATGAATGAAGTTTGGGACAGTTGGGTTCCTGAAGGCCACGCCCCCGCACGAGCCTGCGTTGAGGCACGCATGGCCCGCCCCGAACTCCTCGTCGAGATCTCCGTCATCGCCGCGGTGAAGAAATAGGGCGAAGCCCAAGGAGCGGCGCCTCTCCAGAGCGCCGACACATGCACGGATAATATCTACCCTAGCTATTTGATCTCGCCCCCGGCGATTCCCTTCGGCTGCTCGCAAATAGCTCCATTCCTCATTCTCCGTCGGCACTCTGGAGAATCGAAGCGCAGCGAGATGGAGGGGCTTATCGTAGCTATCATAAACCCCTCAAATGCCGCTCCGTATCCGCCGGAGGCGATTCCTAGTGAAACATACAGAATTATTCAGGCTTCTTATCCTCCACCCTAGCGCCCAGTCGCCCACCCTTCGCAAAAAGCGTTAAGACCTCTCCATCCCTGAGTATCTCGATGGGAATTTTATCCCCTTTTGATTTTCCTGTCAGCTCGATCAGCTCCTCAACCTTCATAACTTTCTTCCCACCGTAGCTTAAAATCACGTCCCTGAACTTTATACCAATCTCATACGCCTGTCCGTCAACTACGACGCCAGCCACGGTCACATCATAAGGCCCCGAATACGTTGCAGCCAACACCTCCGCCCAAAGTTCCTCAAAGGTTTCCTCTGATAGGTCAGCCTTCTCCCGCTCGACCTCCAAGCGTGCGCGGGCTTCGGAGTCAGGGCGTTCCATTTTGCGCACGAGGAGAAGATAGTTTTCCAAAAAACCAGATGTATTTGGATGTCTGACTTCGTTGATAAATTCATAGAGAAAACTGATAGAAACAGCTCTTCTCAATAGAAGCTCCGCTTCATCCAGCCGCTCCGTAGCCTGAAGTAATTGCGCCAAATTGTTGAGAACTCTCGCTACATTCGGATGAAATTTCCCGTTGGAGACCTCCTCTATTTTCAGCGCACGACGCATCAGAGGTTCAGCTTCTGCCAAACGGTTTGATGCCTGTAGCACGTGCGCTAGATTATTTAGAGCGATGGCAGTTTTTGGATCATTCTCACCTTTGAAATCCTCAAAGATCCGAAGAACTCTCCTAAACAGCGGCTCCGCTTCTTCCACACCTTTAGTTTTATATAATAGTAGAGCTAAATTGTTGAGATTTGCAGCTACTTCAGGATGATCCTTCCCGTAGAAATTTTCTTCAATCTCGAGCGCGCGCCGCATCAATACCTCGGCTTCAGCCAAACGGCCTGTTGCCTGTAGCAAGAGCGCTAGGTTAGAACGAGCGTTGTTCGTTTTCGGATGAAATAAGAAGCGCTGTTCCTCGTTAATTCGGAGAATCTCTCTAAGCAGGGGCTCGGCCTCCTTGTACATTGAGAGATGGAGATGAACGAAAGTGACGTCACTTTGCGTATCCGCCCATGCGAGAGAGTCGCTCTCCTTGTCAAACAGATCGGCGGCCTTCTGACGGAAATTTAGTGCCGCCATGTAATTGCCTCTATCAAAGGCGATCTGGGCTTTCCCCGAAAAGGCAATGTAGAGACGTCTCCTCTTTTCCTTCATAGCCTTACCTTCCCTCGCAATCACCTCATCGAACTTCTCATTCGCTTGCTCCGTCTCGCCGGAGCCGAGCAATGCCTGAGCTTGAACCAAGGCATCGACACTGGTTTTTCCCGAAGCAAGTAACTTGCGGAGCTCCTCGACGGAGACCTTCATCTGAGCGGCGAGGGTTTCCTCTAGTCTTTCCTTTGACCAAGCGCTGATAGGATCCTGCTCGGGATCAGTCTGCTGCTGGATTTGCGACAGAGCTTCCTGCATCTTGCCCATTTGCTCGGAAAGATCTTCCTGCCCTTTGACGATAACGGGCATTTCCCCAGTGTCTTTTTTCACAGACACGATCACCGGCACCGCTACTGCCAACAAGGCGAGGCTGGCGATCAAAAGGTTGCGGGTGAGCTTCTGCCGCTTCTCGAATGTGATGAGGCTGGTGCTAATGAAGCCCTGCCAATCGGAAAACTTGCCGCGCATCTCCTCGGCGTGATCCCGGAGCGTATGGATGATGAGCTGGAGATCCTTGTCATCCTCGGGCTGGTGGCGGATGAAATTCCTTTGCTCAAGGTAGGCGATCCATTGCTTTTGGAGCTGGCGGCGTTCGCTTTGATACGCGGCGGGATCGGTGTTCGCAGGATCTACGGGCAGATCGAAGTAATCCGGGCTATCATCCCGCGTACACTTCGCGCCAGGCGTGATGACCCAAGTCTTTTTGTCCGTCGCATCCGCATACAAAAACTCATACTGGGTGTAGGAGTAACGGTGAAAATCCTGCCGTATGCCGTGAGCGGTGGGATCGTGATCTGCTGGCTCAGCTCCATAGGCAATGCCGGGAATATGGATGACGCCCTCGCAGGAATCGATCTCCTTGCGCAGCCATGCCCTCAGCTCACCGTGACCGGCGGCCCAATGATCCATGGTGACAGCATCATAACCGAGCTGACGGCAGACTTCCACGACCTGCTGGCGGATGCCACGGAACTCGCAACTGACGGAGGAAATGAAGATACGCGGCATCGGCATGTCGGTGCAAAATCTAGCGAAATGAAGGATAGATCACAGGAGAAAAGCCCCAAACCTGGCGCGAAAATCGGAGCGAAGAGTAGATAGAGGGACACCATGCCCAAAACTCAGCACGCCAGCAAATCCCCTTGTCAGAAAAACCCACCCCATCATCCTCGTGAGATGAAAAAGGGGAGTATCATTTCCATCATCATCGGCCTGGGCTTGCTGGGTGCGCTGATGTGGCGGAGTGAATCCATTTCCGAAATCCTCGGCCAATCGGGATCGGAAACGACGGAAACCTCAGGCTCCACCATGAGTCATCTGGAAGTTGCCGGGGAAAAGAAATTTAAGACCAAAGTCGGAGACCGCCCTCCCCCATCACCCGCTGCCACTCACAGTCCGGCAAGACTGAAGGATTTCATTCTGCCCACTCTCGTCATCGACGGTCTGGGGATCGAAGAGGCGATGCGAAAATTGAAAGCCTCCTACGAGGATACGTGCCTAAAAACCGGCGAAGTCCCGATCAATCTCAGGTTCGATATACCTCGGGGAAGCTCCGCGAAGATCAACAACCGCCTAGACGGAAAAAATCTCAACAGCGCGGTGAAATTACTAGCGACCTTATCCGGTATGACCGTCAGCCGTAAGGGAACGGAGTATAAGTTCGCGTTGTTTCCCGATGAACTCGCTTCCACCACTCGCATGTTCAACGTCCCCCCTGACTTTGCGCATACGTTAGATACCTTGGGTAACACACGTGGAGAGGAAGATCCCTTCGCAGATAACACCGCCATCGTGCAACAACCGATCAGCGCACTGCTCAGCAAGTTCGGTCTCGAACTAGATTCCTCGACCCTGATCAGACCCACCAGCACAGGGCAACTCGTTGTGATGAGCAACAGTGCCTCTGACTTGGCGGCAATTTCCCAACTGGTCGATACACTCAGCGAGCAGAAGCCCATGCAACTCAAGTTCAACAGCAAGGTCGTTGAATTGGCACCGGGAGTGGATTTCGAACTACCTGATACTTCACAAATGACAAGTGACGAGCTACAGATCATCATGCGGGAACTCTCACAACTCAAAGGCACCGATCTGATGACCTTGCCATCGATGATCGCTAGAAATGGCGAGTCAGGCACCATTGAAATAGGTAGGGAATATATTCTCCCAGATGACAACGCTGAGGGTGAATTTGAAACTCACTTCGTGGGTAATGTCATGCACCTAGAAGGAAACGCACTAGGCTTCGGGCAGGAAACTGCAATCAATTTCACCAGCACCACAGCAAACGATACAGCGAAAGACATCACCATCGACACGCAGATTGATGTCACTGACTCCGGTTTTACCAACGACCAAGGAACCCGTTTTGTGGTGCAAGAAAACCCCGACGGCTCAAAGGCCATCGTGCTAGTCACTTCCACCTTGATCGATGCAACCGGTCTACCCATCAACGGCGGGGAGTGATAACGAAGAGCAGCAGTCATGAAGCTTTGGAATCGAAATTTCATGCAATGCATTCTCCTTTACCTCGCCATCGCGACCTTGCTCGTGCTTGCCGTCGTGATTTTTATAAAGTGGCCGCGTACCATTGATATTGGGAAACTGGTGAAAGAGATGAACCTACCGGATGAGTGCCATCAGATCTTACTAGTGACTCCTCCCTCATGGAACGCCACCGAAGGTGTATTATTTATGTTTGAGAGGTCTAACAAAGATACGGAGTGGATCTGGGTCGAGAATGAGCCCAAGTCTATCCCCGTAACACTCGGCCGCTCAGGTATGGGTTGGGGTCGTGGTCTTCCTCTTGTGCCAGTTGCATCAAGAGCAGAGAAACGTGAGAGTGATGGGCGCGCGGTGGCGGGAGTGTTTCGGCTAGGAAATGCTTTTGGCTATGCAGCAACCGCTCCCGAGGGCACGAAGCTCCCCTACCGTCAGGCGGGTGAGCACGACTATTTTGTCGATGACTCAACCTCTCCCCTCTACAACCTATGGGTGAAATTAGAGCCCAAGGATGGTGAAGCCCAGACCCTTTGGAAGTCTGCCGAGAACATGAAGCGGGAGGATATGTTGTATGAGCTCGGTATCGTGGTGGAGCACAACATGCACCCCGCGGAGCCAGGGATGGGCAGCGCCATATTCCTCCACGTCTGGGGAGCCCCCGGCATACCCACTGCAGGGTGCACCGCCATGTCCCGCTCCAACATGGAGAAGCTCATAAAATGGCTCGATCCAGCGAAGAATCCCCTGCTCATTCAAGCTCCGCTCGACGTGCTAAGTGAGTTGAGAGTGAGTGAATGAAGGAACTGCTCCGGCGCTCCAGAGGCGGAGGGTTAGGAGCGGCCATCGCGCGCCACCCCTTGGATGATTATTCCGTAGGTATATCTTCCGTGGGCGGCTGCTCTCGATCAATGATGCCCCACATGCGAGGAATCTTGTTTCCTGGAGAAGGAGTGACAAAAAGAATCTGGCGTGCTTCATCTTCGTGCTGCCAGGTGGAGCGGCAGAGGGCGATGGGTTTTTCATCACCCTTGTAGGCGCAATCAATGGAAACGAGATAACTCCCGGAGCCAGTGCGTGGAGCTTTTACGGTTTTCGATTTTCCGGGTGAGACAAGGACTTTCCGGTTACCAAACGTGCCAGCGACGGTGGCTTCGGAAGCATTAAATATGACGGTGTTACCGAGGGGGAAATTCGCAGTGGAGGCGTTTACTGGAATGACGCGAGCGGGAAAGGTCTTGTTGTTCTCATCATGGAAAAACAGTAGAATGCAATTTGTCCAATTTTCTGGGATTTTGAACTTGGTGATATTCTTGGGCATTTCCCCCTCCACTGGCCTCTGGGTAAGCACGCCTACCACTAACTCGCCCGCGGGTAATTCGACTGCTTCGGAGAGATTCCGCTGTGGAAGTTCGAGATCGAAATACTTTGCCCCGACAACGAGCACCGCTGTGCTGGGAGCGCCAGAGGGTGGTTGGACGAAGATAGCCTTCACCTTGCACTTTGCGGCAGCAGGCGCAGCGAGAGCAAAGATACAGGAAACGACACACAGGAGTCTACGGAGGGATGGTGATGTGATGCGGATGGCAGGCATTTCAGAAGATGATTGGCAATATTGAAGAGCGATCAGACGATGATCAAGGCATGAAAAAAATCGCGGGGCGAGTTTAGATTTCTTCCTCTCTGATCCAACGGAAGGAGACGATCTCGTATCTGCGACCAAAGCGCTTGTTTGCCTCGGAGGTCATGAGCGGAGAGAACGGAGCGACTCCGGCAGCATCGCTGGAATCGACATATTCGGAGCCGCGCTGCACTACGACTTCGCACCATGCTTTTGCGAGTATCTTAGTCGAATCGTTTTTATCCCTAGAGTCACCATAGGCGCGGATGGTGAAGGTATCATCGCGAGCGCTGATGATGGGAGCGAGTGGCTTAAGGATATCCGCTTGGCGTATCCAGCCGGGCACCCCGAAAGCAGATGAACCGAAGGCAGCTTCCTCAAATTTGTAGTCGGTATTACCAGGAGGCTGACTGGTGATTTCCGTAGCAATTGCCTGGATGGCTGCGTAAGGATTTTTCGAACTAGAGCCCATGTCAGCGAGGTTGTCCAAGGCCTTCTGAATGGTGGAGGCGATGGCGAGATCCTTATCTCCGGAGAGCTGGCGATTTGCGAACTCGGAGAGCGAGAGAAACGGACCACGTTTTTTGATTTCACTGACGATTTGCTCTGCAAGTTCATCGATCTGTTCCTCGGTGAGTGCGCGATAGCCGGCAAATTCTGCGGCATCAGGAAACGTGGAGCCGGAATCTGAGGAGCCCGAATCAGAACTTTTATCTCCCGCGATCGAAGTGCGGGGATAGCCGAACGTAGAGTCGCTGTCTGTGGTTGTGCCTCCATTTGGCGAGAGGTAGGGCACCTGCATATCCCGGCTTTGGCGGAGAACGGATTTCCAAGCTTCAAGCGAGACGCAATTGATATTGAACATGCCGTCAACCACGAGCTTCGAGGCAATGGTCTCGTAAGAATACTTACCCGTATCGCTATCCGCAGTAGTGGACATAGCAGCAGTGACAGCCCCGGAAACGCCTAGTGAAGCAGATCCTTGGGCGGGCAGGTAAAAGCGATTAGGAAGAGGCTCGGTGCCATTCAAATGATCTTCGTAGACTTGTTCGATATCGCGCGATTCACTGCTCCTGAAGTCATTGAGATCGGGCGCGATCGATGAAACGAACCAATCATCAAAGAGCAAGTGATTGAGCATGAAGGTATCGTCGTTACACATGCCGTTGTTGTAACTGGAGGTAACGGATGTCTGCGTAGGAGCAAAGATTGGGTGGGCGGAGCCATTTCCGATGAGGTTAAACTGGAAGGGAGGAATCGGATTATTGTTTCGAGCATCGAAGTGTTGCAAGTCCGCGAGGCTTTGTATCGGGCGAGTGGGTAGCTCAGCCATGACGCAACGAGTCAAACCATCGCTCGGTGTCAGGCCAGAGACGATGTAGGTGCTGCCTGAGGAGGCCTCCCATTGAGGAGCCGCCTGCGTATCGTTCCAGCCGTTGAGCTCTTGGAATGCGAAATCATAAGGGGCATTCACCGGATGATAGACTCCAGTGCCCGCCATCGAAGTGACAGCATTGTTATGATCCCCATAGCCAACTTCTGCGTAGAAGGTGAGCGGATTTGCTTGCAGCATGCCTTTAGAGATAAGGTGCTTAAGGTTTGGATCACGCGAAAGCGGACTCGCCATGCGGAAACCGAAAAGCGCACTGGCAAAAGGCCGTGAGCGGATCGATCCCGCCCCTCCACTATTTACATTGATGGTCACAAGAATCGCTGAAATGGAATTCGTCAATGGTGGGTAGAGCTCTTCGATAACACCTGCCCCCAACTCGTTTGCGGCGTAATCCATACGTGCAGCAGAGACACCACTGACTCCGCCATACGTGATATCATAGTAGATACCCACATAATCACTACCGTCCTTCGCGGTCTGCGCGTCGTAACTGATTTTCTCAACGGTGAAGCGCTCCGTGGCACCTCCCTGATATTCTACTGGGGTACCGGTTCGTTTATCAACGTAGGTATAGAGGATGCCGCCTCCCGGAGTGTATCCCGGCTCGAGCACCACGTTGCTGGCAGCTGTATTGATTTCGGGAGTGCTATCGGCGGTGCTATAAATTCTGGAAGCACCGGGAGCCAAAGTGATCGGTGAGTTTATCTTCAGGTTGAATCTTGCGTTATTTCCGTTTCCTTGTTTCGAAATATCCCTGAGCGACACCTCAGGCAAAGAGGTGTTTCCAACTTTCAAGTTGAAAGTTATCGGCGTAGTTTCTCGAATGGCGATGGTGCAATTACTAATGGATAGCTCCACATTGTAGGGATTCCAAAAAGTGACTATAGGAGTGAGAAGAATCCCAGGGTTAAACCTACCAGGTACGCTTGACTGGCGAGAACCGATGGAATAAATCCACTGAATACGCGCAATCTGTGGTGCCCGGCGAGTTTCATCAACGAAGGGTACGCGCGACCCTCTTCCTAAGCCCGCAACATATTCTTTCATGCCCGTTTTCGAGGAATTACTGGTATTAAGTTCACGGTAGCTCTGCGTAAAATCGACCAAGGCGTGCCAGGAACAGATAGGAGGCACCCATTGCCAAGCGGAGCTGCGGTTACCGACTTGCCGATAATCTGCCCAAGGGTAGAGAAGCTGACCTCCGCTTGGACTGTTAGGATTGATTTTCATCATCTTATGTTCAACGCCTGGCGTAATGGTGAATGAAGGTAGATTTGAATTTGGCAACGAGTTGTATTTTTCCGACATCAAGGATATGTCCCTTCTCCAGCCACCGTTCGCGGTATTGGTAAGGAGGCCACGGCTGTATGCCGTTAGATCGTGAAATTTGCGAAGCTCGGCGTTTTCATCAACGAGGTTGAGGCCGCCCGTACTGGCAACGATGGAGTTCTCTTTAAGAGCATCGATTTCCTCTAGGTCGAAGTACTCTGCATCTGCACGGCCATTGCCGCGCACCCTTTGCTGCCATTCCACCGTGGTGGTGGGCTCACCGGATGGATCTGTATTGATCATAGCTTTGGAGTTGTCTCCGCTAGTCCACCAAGCGATGGCGCCTTTCGAATCTTTCATCATGGTTGGCACCATGAAGACCTTGCGGTCATCTGAAGGTTCGACACTGCCTTCAGAAACCAGTTTTACGGAGCCAGTCGCGGCAGTATTTGTGACATTGGGGATATCTGAAATGTCCGGCGTGACGTTCGCAGCAGTGGAGGTCAGCCAGCCGAGGAATCGTCCGTCACTTGATCCCGCGATTTCCTCACTAGGATCTCCTGCTTGGGTTTTTGAATTATAGTCCGGCGGGATGGGTTTACCGGTACTATCGTGATCGGAACCCTCCCAGCTACGCCAGACTCCTGTGGCCACAACATTTGTATCTGAAAGCATACGTGAACTGGCGGTGACGCGTGTATCCTGCCCACTCAGCGACTGGAGTTGATTGATCGCGAGCTGCATCGCAAGCCGGGCGTTTTGCTTAGCTTCAGCTTCCGCAGAACCTGCAGATGCAGTGCGAAGCGTGACGGATGACAAACTCAGCAATCCCACCGCGAGAACGAGTAGGAGCACCATCAGTACTAAAGTGACGAGTAGAGCGAAGCCACGATTCATAGCTGCGTCCTTACCTATAGAAGGTTGTATTTTCATCTGGTTTTTTTGGGTTTGAGTCGTTCTAAAAAAGGAGCTTGCGGAAGAAAGCCTAGAAAACCTAAGTCATACTTCTGTATTTACAAAGTAATACTTAAGAGCTTTCGTCCAGCACAAATTTAAACAAGTGGTTAATCTGCGGTCCCAAGACGAATATTACAGATTCCCACAACCCTCCTTAATCCTGCAGATAGCTCTTCGGACGGTAGATCATCGCGAAAGGGATGAAAATGAGGGCGGTAGCACCCATGAGGGCGCTGAAGAACCAGAAATACTCCGCGCCTTGGAGGCGGACTTGCCCGCCGGAGAAGGTGGTTTGGGAAAAGGTCTCCCCTGCCCCACCTTCGGCTTCGGACTTCATACCGAGTTCTTTCTTCCTGAGTGAGAGCCAAGTTTCCGCAGGGCGGAGGGAGTCGATCCATGAGGGTTTGGATTCGGGTTCTGGTTCGGACTTTACTAGAATGATGCCCTGATCCCATTTGGTATTCCATTTCCCATCGGCTCCGGCACTCCAGAGTCGAGTGGTAGTGGAGTTAAGGACGAGGTATTGTATGGGCTTGCCCCAGGGATCAGTGAAGGCGGAGGCGATGGTATTGCCCTCTGCTTGGGTCGGGAATTTATTGGCTTTTGTGGAGGCGGCGATGATGGCAGCGGCAGCTTCATTGAAGGATTCTTGGCCGGGGATTTCCAGAGGGACTTCCGCATCTTTGTTCAGGCGACGGATGTAATCGTCATCGGTGCCTGTGGCACGGTCGTAGCCGGGAAGGACGACGGTGCGAGGGCTATCCTGCCAATCCTCATCGAGAAGCGCGATGGATTCTGAGAGCTGGATCTCGGCAGCGCTGGGGATCTGGATAAAATGATTCACACCGACGACGAGGAGATTCCCCACGGCAACGGCGGCGAGGTAGAAGCACATGATGAAGGATTTCATGGTCTTCGGTGCCTGAGTGTAGGCGAACTCGAGGGCGACGATGGAGACCAAGATTTCAGAAGCCGTGAGTAAAGCGAAAGCACCGATCTGCCAGATGATGTTCGGCTTTTCCCCGGCATCAATGCGCACTTGGATGAGGCTAACGAGAACGAAGGCGGCCGTCATTAGTAGGAGGCCGATGCCCATTTTTCGTAAGGAACTGAGTGGCCAGTATTTCTCCACCGCCGGGTAGATGAAGTAGCTGAAGAGCGGGATGAAGCTGAGGACGAATACGGAATTCAGCGATTGGATCTGGGAGGGCAGCCAAGTGAAGCCTAGGAAATTCCGATCCATGTCTTGGGACTGGAAGATCCAGGTGGAGCCGGTCTGGTCAAATAGCGCCCAGAACATGGCAACGAAGAGATAGACGGGCAGGAGCTTCGCCATTGCGAACAAGCCCTCCTTGCCGAAGGTCTCGCGGAGAAACCGCATGCCGCCTGCGGGAACATGGGCGAAGCGCTTGCGCCCGAGCCAGAAGACAAAGGTCGCGATGGCCATAAGGCCGCCCGGCACGCCGAAAGCCCAGTGCGGCCCATACCATTCGAGCAACCACGGGGTGAGCAACATAGAGACGAAGGCGCCGAGATTGATGGAGAAGTAGAACCAATTAAAAACGCGCGGCAGGAGGTGGGAGTTTTTCGCGCCAAACTGATCGCCAACGTGGGCGGAGACGCAGGGCTTGATGCCGCCCGCACCAAGGGCGATGAGCCCCATCCCTGCCATCATCCAGTGCTCGGAATTTCCGAAGGTGCCCATGAGAGCGAGCGCAGCGTGTCCCGCACAATAAACGAGCGAGAGGATGATGATGACGCGGTATTTCCCAAGGAAGACATCGGCAAGTAAGGCACCGATGATCGGGGTGATGTAGAAGGCGGCGTTAAAAAGATGGACGAGCTCGGTCGCGCGAGTTTCTTCCATGGGCGTGCGCAGAGCATCGTCCATGAGAAACAGATATTGGCTGAGGAAGACGGCGAGGATCGCCTTCATGCCGTAGAAGGAAAAGCGCTCGGCTGCCTCATTTCCGATGATGTGAGGGATTCCACGCGGCATGCCAGCGGTCTCCTCGGGGCGGGTGCGGTATTCCATGGGCGGGAGGCTCTGTGCTGACGGGGAAAACTTCAAGCCAAGTTGCGGGTGGGATGCGAGTTCATGAAGGCAGAGAGACACACTGGAACAACCATCCTTACCTCTAGTAATCGACCTTAATCCCGTGCCCTACGGTTATATTCTACATTTTTACTAATTATTTAATTGATTATTTTCTCATTTTCAGATTGACGAACCAACCACCAATACGCCTAGATGGGCTGGATAGTGAGAAATTTCTCACTCACTCTCTCGGCTCTTGCTTACAAACCGAATAGGTGACGGCGGCGGGACTCGGGCGGTGTGATGCAGTGGGTAATTCCAGAAATACTTCATCCAGTAAAACGTCAACTCCCCAATATCATGTTTCCGCGACCTCTCTTTCTGAGCCTCTTTGCAACCGTCACTTGTGTGAGCCAAGCCAATGCAGCGATCATGGCTACGATCTCAGGCGGCGGCGGTTCGCCCATCACCATCACGACTTCTGAACCTGTAAATTTCACGAACGTGACAACGGGACTTACTAGTTACGGCTTCGCCTTGATCGGTGCGGCCTCGGGGAATTCCACCTTTAGCAGCACTCCACATAGCGGTACGATGCAGTGGCTCGGGGGAACCGGAACTAATTCAGGGACGGGCAACTTTCTATCGTCTAATCTAGTGGACTTGAGTATTGAGGACGTCGCCGTCTTCTGGAGCACCAGTGGCGGAAGTGAACAACCTGTGACGACTGCGAACATGACTCTACAAGCCGGATTCAGGGTTTCCGACAACAATTTCAATGCGACTGTCGCCCAAGGGCAAGGCAGTTATGAGATCAGGATGATCAACGGTGACACGGCGCAGTTTATCGGCGATGCTGGGACATCTATTCCGGAGCCAGCACTCTTGGCGCTACTTGGATTGGGCTGCGCCCCATTGGCATTGAGACGCAGCAGATGCTAAACTCATTAGCTAAAGACTATACCAAAACTGAGTTTTTCAAGAGGCTATATAGGTTACTATACGAAGAGAGGAGAAGCCGGACGAAAATCTCCTTCAGCTGCATTGCTCTTCACTCGTTGATGTGTATCACACCCGATCATCGTGCCTTGCCGTAGCAAGATTTTTACACCAACCGTTTCGGCAATTCTTTCTCCCATCCTTCATGATATTCCTCGTATTCCAGCTCATGAACAACAGCCAAAATGTGTTACCCATGTACTAAGTCTATACTCGGAGTGCCATCCCTGCCCTTGCAGTTTCGCGCAAATTGCTGAGGCTTGGCTCCATGGAAGTCACTGATAACACCGCGGAAAGCCGTTTCGAGCTCGTGGAAAATGGCCTAATGGCCTTTGCCGATTATGAAATCGATGGTGGGGTGATCTTACTTCCGCATGTGGAGGCGCACCCAGAACTGCGTGGCACAGGTGCGGCGGGAAGGCTGATGAAAGGCATACTGGAAGCTGCCGATGCGCGCGGATTGGAAATCAGGCCAGTGTGTGGCTACGCTGTTGCCTACATGCGCAAGCTAGGACGCTGACCTCAGCAAGCCTACTCCGGTAAACCTGACGCCAGTTTTTCCCAACGTTTCTTAAACGAATCACTCTCCTCAGAAAGCCTAGCCGCTGCGGAAAGCGCGCGCTCCCGGTCACCTGCGATCCAGTCGAAGGCAATGGCGGACTCATGGCGGCGCAGGGCTTCCAATTCACTTGAGGAGTTCTTCACTAGCTCTCGGTAGAGAACGATCATGGAATCTGGCGGAATGTCCTTCCAGCGGATTTCTCGTAGCTCATCATCGCCGATACGCGCGACGAGTTGTGATTCCGCATTGATCGCGATGCCCGTCGCTTCCGTTTCATCGGCAAGGCTCACTTCCACCGCTGCAGCATTTCTAGCGAGGTCGGTTTTGATCAGCGAGTAGAAGACCAAAGCTGACTCCGCCACACCGAGAAGGGAGGACTTTTTGCAACCCGGAGGATCTTCCTCTAGTTCAGAAATGTATTTCAAGAGCTTCGAAAATTGGTAGGTCTTCGCGAACTTATCGATCTCTGCCAGATCGTCTTGCTCCGCCTTATTCTGCTCTCTCCTTCCGCTCATGAGTTCCTTGCCGAGGTGCGGGAGTCGGGCGAGCCGAGCCTTCACGTTAAACCTCGCACGGCCTTTCGTTTCGAGCAGGGTGAGGGTTTGGTTTAGCTCGTCGGTCATATTCCGGCACTCGACCACGGTGGTAGGATCTTCGCTGAACAACTCAGAAGAAAGGAATTCGTAATCGGAAAGATAAGACTTCGAGACCTCGTGATAGATACCCATCACGCCATCATTGGCCAAGGGTTTCTGCGCTACGATCTTCTCAAAAAAGGGCACGGCCTGGCTCAGTCCGCCTTGTTCCCAGTTTTTCAAACCGGCGATGAAGTAGCCCATATAACTCTCGTTACCACCTCCCTCTGTGAGGATCTCATCGGCAGCGAAGAACGGCGGACTTGAAAACCCATCCAAGATAGGAAGCACGCTAGAGATAAACTCCGAGGAAATCGCAGGATCACCCGATTTAAGATGCTCTCTCGCCTTCCGTGCGTTGTCGCGTGCATCGTCCATCCGGCCGTCCATCATTGCCGCCACCACGGCCTGAAGCCCAGACCAAGTCCGTGTCGGCTCCTCAACATTCTCATCCTTCAATAACTGGAAAAACGCGTATTCTGCCTTGCTGAGCTCGCTGGACTCCATGGCACTGCGTGCTCTGAAATAGCGCTTTGCAATCTCTCCAGGGCTGGAGCCCTTGCCATCATCCTCTGGCTCGTCATCAACAATGACCACGGGCTTCGTTTTCACGGGATTTTCTCCCTTGAGGCTAAACACGGTAATGAGGGTTCCAACAGCTGCCACGACGAGCACTGCCGCGCCCGACATGATCGCGATGTTGCGCTTCTTCCGGCGACGAAGAATGGCACGGCGCTCGGTGCGAGTGATCCCCTGCTCGTCGAGCTCTGCTTCACCTTTAGCAGCTTTCAGGGCGGCTTTCAGGCCGGCGATCATTTCATCGTAGCTGGAGAAACGATTCTCAGGCTCGTAGGCCATCGCGCGGTCAATTACAGCACAAGTTTCATCCAACAGGTCAGGGGCAACTTGCTGAAGCGGGAGAATATGCTTTTTCGCCTCGCGCAGGACGTTCGTCACCATCGACTCCTCATTGCAGGGAGGTTTCCCAGCGAGTGCGTGATAGAGAGTCGCCCCAAAGGCATAGATGTCAGAGCGGAAATCCTCAGCTCCACCTTCAATTGCCTCTGGCGGTACGTAGTAAGGTGTCGCCCAGATCTCAGTTGCGGTGGCTGTGCCTCCCTTGGTCACAAGTGCGAGGCCGAAATCCACGATCTTCACATTTCCATCGGAATCTAGCAGGATATTTCCCGGCTTCACATCTCGGTGAATCAGGCCAGCTACCTGCGCCCCCTTCAGCCCCTCAGCAATCTGAATAGCCAGAGGTAGCATCTCCGTCTCGGGGATTTGAGTCTGCTTGCGTATCATTCCCTCAAGGTGCCCACCCTGCACCAGTTCCATGGCGATGTAGAAGCGCCCGAAGGCTTTTCCCGTTGTCAGCACGCGGACGACACTCGGGTGACTGAAGGATGCCGTCAGTCGCGCCTCTTGTTCGAAGGCGGCAATACGCATTTCATCCTCGGAATACTCCTCGCTGAGGATTTTCAATGCGACCTCGCGATTCAAAGTATCATCCTTTGCCACGAAAACCGAACTCATGCCGCCAATGGCATGGCGGCGCGTAACCGTATAGTGACCGAAGTGCTTTTTTACCCGGTTTTCCACACCACAACCCGGACAAACTACGCGTGTATATGGCGCGACGCCCCCAATATCCATTGGCTCGGCGCATGCGTAGCAAACGATGATGTTATCCTCTTCCCCGGTGGGCATGTCTGATGATGAATACGTTATAGCAGTCTGGAAACTTCGAAGTTTCATCTTTTTCAACACTGCAGAACGCCATTCGTTGCTTCCCACTTGCATCAGCAGCCATTTCCCCCGAATGCTGGGGCTGTGATCGCAAGACTCCGGGGTAAAATTATCGAAGCTTTTCCAAATCGACTCGTGGTGGACTGCCATGGTGTCGGCTACGAGGCTATTATCCCCATGTCCACCTACGACAAGCTCCACCCCACCGAGGGAGCAGACGTTGATCTCCGCACTCACCTCCAGGTCAGGGAAAACGCCCATACGCTCTATGGATTCGCCACCGAAGAGGAACGCGATGTTTTCCACCTCCTCATCGACCGCGTCTCTGGAATCGGCCCTGCTATCGCCATCGCTATACTCAGTGGCATGCCGGTAAATAGCTTCAAGGCCGCTGTGGTCGAAGGAGATGCCGCCCTACTCTCCAAATGCAAAGGCATCGGCAAAAAGACCGCCGAACGCATCATCCTAGAGCTAAAAGACAAGGTCGGCGTCACCGACACCTGGCAAGACGCAGCCTCCGGCCAAGTCTCCTCGCAGGCTGCAGATGCCGAACTAGCACTCATCGCCCTTGGCTATAAGCAGGTCGATTCTCGCAAAGCTGTGCGCTCTATCCTCGACAAAACCCCCGCCTCTACCGCAGAGGAACTCATCCGCGGAGCTCTCCGCTCCCTCCAAAGCTAGTCTTCCTTAAAATTTAGAGTTTAGAATTTCATGATCCGCACCCGTTTCGCCCCATCACCCACCGGCTACCTCCACGTCGGCGGTGCCCGCACCGCCCTTTTTAACTGGCTCTACGCCCGCAAGAACAACGGCAAGTTCATCCTCCGCGTCGAAGATACCGATAAAGAACGCAATACTGAAGAAGCACGCCAAGCCATCTTCGACGGTATGAACTGGCTCGGTCTCGACTGGGATGAAGGCCCACAAAAAGGTGGCGACTTCGGTCCCTACCAGCAATCCCAGCGCAACGACATCTACGACGAGTATTTCGAAAAACTCCTCTCCGCCGGCCGCGTCTATGAAGACGACGGGGCATGGCGTTTCCGCTTCGACCGCAAGCCCATCACCATGAACGATCTTGTCTGCGGTGAAGTCACCATCGACTACCGCGATGCATCAAACACGCCGGACATGGTCGTGAAACGCAGCGATGGCTCCTACGTCTTCCATTTCGTAAACGTCGTCGATGACCTCACCATGAAGATGTCCCACGTGATCCGTGGCGAAGACCATCTGATGAACACACCCAAGCACCTCCAGCTTTTCGAGGCACTCGGTGTAGCTCCGCCACAATACGCCCACATCCCTCTCATCCTAAACGGTGATGGCTCAAAAATGTCCAAGCGTGACGAAGGCGCAGCCGTCGGTGACTACCCACGCCAAGGCTTCCTCTCTGAGGCTGTCGTCAACTTTATCACCCTACTCGGTTGGTCATCGAAATCAGACGATGAAATCTTCAGCCTCACCGAACTCATCGACCGCTTCTCGCTCGAAGGAGTGAACCGCGCACCCGGTCGTTTCGACATCGAGAAATGCAAGTGGGTAAACCAACAACACATCGCGAAAATCTCCACCGAGGCCTTCGCTGAACTCGCGAAGCCTTTCGTCGAAGACTCTGGTCTACCCTTCGCTGACAGCGCACCTGCTATCGCAGCAGTTAAGGAAAAGGTTCGCCTACTCTCTGAAGTTCCTCACGCCATCGACTTCCTCGTCACCGACACTGCAGAAGCCGATCCAGAAGCCGTTACCAAAGCGAAAGGCAACCCGAACTCCGCTCACCTCACAGCTTTAGCCGATCATCTCTCAGGCCTCACTGAATGGTCAGCAGACATCGCGAAGGAAGCTATCGGAGAAGTAGCAAAAGCAAACGGCGCAAAGCCCGGCCAACTCATGTTCCCCACCCGCGTCGCCCTCTCCGGCCGAGCCAGCGGCCCCGATCTAGGAGATATCTTCACGATTCTCGGACAAGAGAAGACCGTGGCGAGATTGATAGCTTTTGCGTAAAATTCGGCGTATAGTCGTCCTAATATGAGAACCATTCTATCAGTCATCATGGTCGCGGCCTCACTAATTTTGCCCTCCTGTGCCGGTCACAAAGAAACAGGACAAAGAGACGCTGAAAGGGATTTCAAAAAAGGCATCATGCAGTTGGAAACCTACGGCCTAAGAATGGCAGAAAATCCCTATGATGAATACTTACTCAGTCAGGGCATCAAGCAGAAGACCGTAGCGGGCTGTATTGTCGATGATGAGATCATAAAACACGCTGCGGGTTACAACGAAACCATGAAGCAATTGATCAATCGCAAGTTGGGTAAAGATATCTTCAAGGAGGCAGAGGAATTCGCCGAGAAGAAGAGACCTGCAGAAGCTGAATAATCCGAGAATCAGGAAAAATTAAGCAGTCGTAAGACTGCTCTTCCACTGACCACGCGTCACTAGCCACTCACGCATACCCCAACCACGGCCCGAGCCATTTCTCGGCTTCCTCGACCGACATGCCCTTGCGTTTCGCATAGTCTTCGATCTGGTCTTTCTGAAGTTCGGAAAGTGCGAAGTAATGGCTGTCAGGATGAGAGAAATAGATACCGCTAACCGCAGCACCGGGATGCATTGCACAGCTTTCAGTCAGTGTCACGCCGGTTGCCTCCGATGCTTCTAGTAGATCGAACAAGATCGGCTTTTCCGTATGGTCAGGCTGCGCAGGATAGCCAGGTGCAGGGCGGATGCCTTGGTAGTTTTCGTGGATAAGCGCGTCCTTTGTGAGCTCACCCTCAGATTCAAATCCCCAGTCGATACGAGCACGGTGGTGGAGCATTTCGGCACAAGCCTCTGCGAGCCTATCGGCAATGGCTTTCACCATGATCGAGCCGTAGGGATCGTTCGCATCGTCCAGTTCCTTCGCGTATTCATCCGCGCCATGGATACCGATGACAAAGCCACCGATGTAATCTTTCTTCTCAGGTGAGACCCAATCCGACAGCGCCACGTTCGGCTTACCGGAGGTCTTCTTCAACTGCTGGCGTATAGTGTGGAACCTTGTGCGCTCGCTGCCGTCATCATTGAACACAGCGATATCATCCCCCACAGCATTCGCTGGAAAGAATCCGTAGATCCCTTTTGCTTGAAGTCGATTTTCAGCTACGAGCTTCTCCAGATACTCGCATGCTTCAGCGTAGAGTTTCTTCGCTTCCGCAGCACCGCCTTCGTTCTTCGTCTTGAGTAGTTTCTTCTCCCGATCCCACACACCGCGCAACTCCCACGCATGGAAAAATGGTGTCCAGTCGATGTATTCAATCAATTCTGAGATCTCAGGCTCTAGCGTTTTTGTGCCCGTGAAAGATGGAACCGGTGGCTCGTAGGAATCCCAATCGAGCTTCGGCCCAGCAGCACGTGCAGCCTCAATGCTGAGTGTCTCTTTCTTGGGGCCACCTAGGAAGTTCTGGCGCGCCTTCTCTTGCTTCACGCGCAACTCTTTTACAAAATCATCACGACCGTCCTTTGAAAGTAGCGAGGTCGTTACCGGAACTGAACGTGAAGCATCAAGCACATGCACGACTGGCCCCGAATAATGTTCCGCGATCTTAATCGCCGTATGTGCAGCAGAAGTCGTCGCACCGCCGATCAACAACGGAACGGTAAACCCACGTCTCTCCATTTCTTTCGCGACATGAACCATTTCATCGAGCGATGGAGTGATGAGTCCAGAGAGCCCAATGACATCACTGCCCATCTCCTCAGCTCTATCGAGAATTTTATCACAAGACACCATCACGCCCATATCGGTGACTTCGAAGCCGTTACAGGCAAGCACCACACCGACGATATTTTTACCAATGTCATGTACGTCGCCCTTCACCGTTGCTATAAGGAAACGCCCGGCTGAATTCCCGCGTTCCGCGAGTTTTAAAGCCTCGTCATCCGACATACCGGGATTCTTTTCCAAGATCGCAGCGATATCTCCTGCGAGATTTTCCGCCTTCTCCGCCTCCATGTAGGGGAAAAGCCAGGCGACCGCCTTCTTCATGACTCGTGCGGATTTCACCACTTGAGGGAGGAACATTTTACCAGCACCAAAGAGGTCACCGACCACTCCCATGCCGTCCATCAGCGGTCCTTCAATAACTTTCAAAGGCCTGCCGTATTTGACCCGCGCCTCTTCCGTGTCTTCATCAATGAAACGGTCGATGCCTTTCAGCAACGCATACTCCAAGCGTTTCTCCACAGAGTCTTCACGCCATGTGAGATCCTCCGCGATCTTCTTACCTCCGACGCCCTTGTAGCTTTCCGCAAGATCTAGCAAGCGCTCAGTCGAGTCGTCGCGCTTATTGAGCAAAACATCTTCCACACACTCTAGCAGATCCTTTGGAATTTCGTCGTAAACCTCTAGCATGCCGGCATTCACAATGCCCATATCCATCCCCGCCTTGGTGGCGTGATAGAGAAAGGCCGAGTGCATTGCCTCACGCACTTTATTGTTCCCACGGAAGGAGAACGAAATATTCGAAACACCACCCGAGACCTTCGCACCTGGGAGGTTTTCTTTGATCCACCGCGTCGCATTAATGAAATCCAGCGCGTAATTGTTATGCTCCTCGATACCCGTCGCAACCGTCAGGATGTTCGGATCAAAAATGATGTCGTTGGGATTGAATCCCACCTCATCGACAAGTGTCCGGTAAGCCCTTTCGCATATACGAATTTTCTCATCGTACGTCGCCGCCTGCCCGTTTTCATCGAAGGCCATCACCACGACTGCCGCACCATATTTCATGATGTGCTTCGCGTTCTTTTTGAAAGCCTCTTCCCCCTCCTTGAGTGAAATCGAATTCACAATCCCCTTCCCCTGAAGGTGCTTCAATCCCTCCTCAAGGATCTCCCATTTCGAGGAGTCCACCATGATTGGCACCTTCGCCACATCCGGTTCGCCTTGGAGAAGATCAAGGAAGCGCGACATCATCGCCTTACCATCGATCAATCCGTCATCAAAACAGATATCGATCACGTTCGCTCCGTTCTCCACCTGCTGACGCGCCACCTCAACAGCCGCCTCAAGGTCACCCGCTCTCACCAGTTTTGCAAACCTCGGTGAACCCGCCACGTTCGTTCGCTCCCCGATCATCAGGAAACCTTTCCCCTCGTCGTGGTTATACGCGTCAGTGCCCGAAAGCCTAAGTGCTGTGTCAGATGATTTCATAAATTAAAGAAGCCACTGCCGAATCAGAAAGTACAGCAGCTGTAGGATAAACAAAAAGGGGTTCGAAAAAATGGGCTCTTGTTCCATATATCAAATAGAGAATGCGGGAAGCTTCCTTGGAGCAACTCCTTTCACTCCCTCAGCAATCGCCCGGATGTGCTCGGGAGTGTTTCCACAACAACCACCCGCGAAGTTGATCAAGCCACTCTCCGCAAAGCTTTTCATAAAATCCTTCATGTGCGGCGGCTCAAGGTCAAATCCTGTCGGAGCCAGTGGGTTTGGCAGGCCAGCATTCGGGTAAGCGGAAACATAGCTCCCTGCCACTTCAGAAAGCTCTTCGAGAAACGGCCTCATTAGATCCGGCCCCAGCGAACAGTTGAGCCCAACCGCCAATGGATTCGTATGCGCAAAAGCATTCCAGAGCGCCTCGACTTTTTGTGCCGAAATCATCGTCTCACCACCCAAGCCTACCGCAGCAGAAATGATCACCGGAAGCTTCACCTTATCTTCATCGAAGATCTCCTGCACGGCCACCGCGGCAGCCTTTGCATTGAGCGAATCGAAAATCGTTTCGATCATAAGAATATCGCACCCGCCCTCAATCAATCCCCTCACCTGCATACGGTATGCCTCTAAGACTTGGTCGAACGTCACCACGCGGAAAGCAGCATCCTCAGCATCCGGCGAATTACTCAGCGAAACTGTCAACGGCCCAATCGCTCCCGCAACGTAGCGTTTCACTCCGGTATCGGTGCCAACATCATCCGCCATTTTCCGGCAGAGTTGGCTACCCTTTACATTCATCTCCCACGCCAGTTCATTGAGGAAATCATTCTCTAAGATCTTCTGGAAAAACTCCGGATCTTTCCTCCCGCCCTTCTCGCGAGGGTCTTCCACGAAAAACTCGCTCTGCGCGATACCTGTCGCCGAAAACGTGTTGGTCTCGCAGATATCCGAACCAGCCTCATAAAAGCGTTTGTGAATATCGCCGATTACATCCGGCTGTGTCAGGGAAAGAATATCCCCGTTATTCAATAGATCCTTCTCGTTTTTCTCAAACCTCTCACCACGCGCAGCGGCCTCATCCAGATCATATGTCCGAATCGTGGTTCCCATTGCTCCATCCAGAACTAGAATCCTCTCTCCGAGACTCTTTTCCAATTCCGCCGTGTTATCCGCCTGCGCCATGCTTCAAAACTACCCCCAGACGACACCGTTTCAAGATTCAAATCATCAAATCACGATATGATGATCTGAACAGATCCGCCGATCTACTTCGCTGTAACTCCAAACAAAATCAAGGAATCGCGAAGAAATTCCGTGTAACTACCGTAAAAAAACGACATCAATCTTCCAGAAAGCATCCCTATATGTCCGCCATTCAAGTCCTACACCCAGATCGAATTCCCCAGACCGGCTTCCTCGCCATTCCCGGACGGCTCACATGTGACCAACTCGTTCAGATAGAGAACCAACTAGGTGACAGGAAAATCACCTTTCTTATCGAGGAAAATGATCAACATGAAGCCGAACTCCGCGCCCACATCGAGAATTCCGAATCGGGAGCCATGTTTAGTATCGCCGACAAGAACCCAGCCTCCGCAGGCAAAGAGCTCGGCAAACTTCTCGGATCAGATGGAGTTCTCATTTTTGTGCCCGGAAAATCCAACGCGCGCCCGGCGACTCCGATCCGCATCCCTTCCTCACATCTTAAAACCCTTACCTCCTTCGGACTGCAGCTTTGCCCGATCGCCATCGACTGCCCACCCGAGTCTTGCCTCTCCACTGAAAAGTCGAACAGCCTCCCTCAGGCCGTCATTTCCTTCGGAAAAGCAGTTCCTTCCAAGGACTCTTCCATCTCCGCTTTCCAAGAAAGCCTGCTCGGCGCCTTCGAAGAGGCCTACTCATCACGGGAAGTTTTGAAAGGATCTCTCGCTGCCGCTCTCTTCAAAGGGCTAAAAAACAATCCCGGCGACAAACTCATCGATGGTTCTGACGACGCAGAACTTCCTTTCTCAAAAATCCTACCCGTCGCCATCGCCCTCTCGAAGCACATCAAAGAGGAAACCGACAAGCTCCGCGTCGCCATCGTCCTCCCTCCCGGCAAGGGCGGCATGATCGCCAACCTAGCGGTTCTCTTTGCAGGTAAAATCCCTGTGAACCTAAACTTCACCGCCTCTCACAACGCAATCCGATCATCGATTCGCCAAGCAGACGTCGACCGCTTCATCACGGCAGACCCTTTCGTCCGCAAAGTTTCCTCATTCCCATGGCCTCCGAACCGTGACCTCATTTTCATTGAGCGCACCATCCCTGAGCTAAAGAAGGACATCGTAAAATGGGCTTTGATCACAAAGCTCCTCCCTTCCTCGATAGTCATCGGCATGCTCGGCCTCAACAAACGCCGCGATGCAGACGAAGCCATTCTCCTTTTCACCTCAGGCTCATCTGGCGAGCCGAAAGGTGTGCCTCTTAGTCACCGCAACGTCCTCGCCAATGTCACGCAGTTCGCCACTCGCTTGAACAAAGGCCGCGATGCATCACTGCTCGGCTGCCTGCCACTGTTCCACTCCTTCGGCTGCACCGTCACTCTCTGGTATCCCATCATTGAGGGTATCAATCTCATCACCTACCCTTCACCTCTGGAGACAAAACGCCTCGCCGAGCTCATTTCTCTCCACCAGGTCAATGTCCTCCTCGCCACGCCGACCTTCCTGCGTGGATACATGAAGCGCATCGACCCAGCGCAACTCGAATCCCTCGACCTCGTCGTCACTGGAGCGGAAAAACTGCCTCAGAATCTCGCCGACGCCTTTGAGGAAAAATTCGGAGTCCGCCCCATGGAAGGTTACGGCCTCACCGAGACCTCTCCCGCGACCAACGTCAACTTACCGAACCCAGAAGATGAACCGGAGACCCATGCCATCGCTGCACGGAAAAACGGCTCTGTCGGACATCTCTTGCCAGGCATCGCGATCAAACTCATCGATGCAGCTACTGAGAAAACCGTTCCCCTCGACAAACCCGGCATTATCATCCTCAAAGGCGCAAACATCTTCCCCGGCTACCTCCGCGACGAAAAACGCACCAAGGAAGTCCTTTCCGAAGACGGCTGGTTCAAGACAGGAGACGTCGGCTATCTAGACGAAGACGGCTTCCTCCACATCCAAGGGCGTATCTCACGTTTCTCTAAAATTGCCGGTGAAATGGTTCCACACGAAACCATCGAAGCAGCAATCAACAAAGTCCTGGGCCTCGATAGCGAAACAGAACGCAAGATCGCCATCGTCGGCGTCCCGGATGACAAAAAAGGCGAAGCTATTGTCCTTCTCTCCACTATCGCCGGCCCTGCACTGGAGCAGGAATGCATCGACCTCCGCTACAAGCTCCTCGACGAAGGCCTCACCTCTCTCTGGTGCCCAAGGCTCATCGTCCCTGTTGATGAAATTCCTCTCCTCGCCTCCGGCAAGCTCGACATCAAGACCTGCCAGGAGCTTGCGGGGTGAAATCCGCTCGGCACTCGTGAAATAGCGGAGTAACTAGCTCCGTATCCATACCTTATGACCACCCCCCTGAAGCGCGCCTTTTTCTGGCTCTCCGGCGCAGGAACCGAAACGCTCGAACGCTGCCCAGCCTGGGAACAAAGGAAATACGTCGCCTTCGGAGCCACCGTCCTCGTCCCCTGCGCCTTCGCCTTCATCGCCTGTGCCTACGCGCTTTCCACTATCACCGACAAACCCGGCGTCATCTACCCCGTCGCCGCCGTATGGGCTTTCATCATTCTTACCATCGACCGAGCCCTGCTCGCTGGATACCGCCCCTACCTCTCCATTTACAGGAAAATGGCGCAGTTCTCCCTTCGCCTTGTCGTCGCCGTGCTCATGGGCATCACCATCGCCCACCCACTCGTCTTGCTGCTTTTCCGTGACACCATCTCCTCAGTCATCGAGACCGACCGCGCAGAAGAGATCGAGATCGTGCGAACCGGCTTTGATGGCGAAAAAGAAAAGGTGCGCGGACGAATCAGCGGACTAGAAAAGGCTTTAGAAAAACAACGCGAACGCTGGAACGAATCCTTCCAAGCCAAGTTCATCATCCAGGACAACGAAACCGCAGATTCCGCGATCCCCGGCCTCACCGCAGAACAGCAGGTGGAACTGAAAGCCGCCACCGACGAGGCCACAGCCCCCTTCCGCGCCAGACTCGATGTCGTCCAAGCACAATCCGACGAACTCACTCCACAATACGCAAAGCTCCAAACAGAGCTATCCTTCTGGCAGTCAGAATTTGAAAGCGAACTCAACGGCCAGCGCTCCGGCCTCGTAGGAGAAGGCCCCCGCGCCCGCTCGATCCGCTCGGATCAACTCGAACCCCGCCGCGAGGAAACTCGCCGACTCGGCGCGCTGCTCGAACACCTCACCGAAGAGAAAGCCACGCTGCAAACCCAAGCACGCGAAGCGGAAGCAGGATCCATCGGCCTTTTCGAAGCAAAGCTGGCAGAAATGGAACTCGCCAACAAAGCCGAGGCCGAACGCGTGGCAGCCTTGAAACAAAGGGTCGAAAACGACCAAGCTGAGCAATTCGTCACCCAGCAGAATGCCCTCCGCGAGACCATCAAACAACAAATCGACGCCCGCTTGGTCGAACTCGAAAGAACCCAAAACGAACTCGCTGCCGTAGGCATAGAAGAAACCGACCGCCTCGCCGCCATCCGCTCAGAGCCACGCAAAGACGTTCTCACTCAGACTCTCGCACTTCACCGCCTTTTTGAAGCAGGCAACGAAGGTGGCAAGTTCGCCTTCTACACCTACATCGTCCTCACCATGCTCTTCATGCTGGTCGATACCATACCACTCATCGTGAAATTTTTCACCAAGCCCGGCCCCTACGACACCCTCGTTGATCGAGACGAGATCACCTTCGACTCCGAGCATCGCGCCTTCCGAGAAACCCGCTCGCGCTACATGGATCAACTTACCTCAGGAAACCTCATCGCCGTCACGAGAAATCAAAACCTCGAGCATGCCCTAGTCGACGGAGTGGAACACACCCGTGCCGCCAGAGAATTCCTCGATTCACTGGTAGAGATGGAACGTTCCTTCTCCGAAAAGATGCGCTTGGAAGAAGAAAATATCGGTCATCAAGACAACGATAAAAGAGCAGCCATCGAAGCCATCAAAAAGCGCTTCTACGATGACCTCCACCACAGAATGGAACTCTTCTTCAAGACGAAACACCAGGCACAGGTTTAATTACACCATAGTAATCAGGGAGGGGTTGTAACAATTGGCCCACCACCACTACTGGCCGGAGGTCTAGAAAGAGCTCCGCCCCCAGCACTGCCAGCAATAGTTTTTTGGCCGCCGGCACTACTTTTCGGATTTCCACGTGGAGCGTTGGGCCCCCGGACAATCACGCCGCTTGGTACTAGTATGCCTACACGCCTTTGTTTCATTTGGTTATTCACTGACCGGTCAATCATGGCGACAGCAGGCTTATTCAGTGGACCGAAGATACGTTTATCCATGAGTGCTGAAGTCCCAACGAGCTTCTTCAGGTTAATATTGATCTTGCGTGGGAAAGCCCGCGCATTCGGATCCATTACAATCATTTCTCCAGGAAAAACATCAATCTCACCGCCGTTTTTATGAATCAACTTCGCCTCACCTTCGATCACGATGAATTTAAACCAATGCCCAGGGCTAGCCTCAATCATTGTGGTAGTTCCAGTAATCGCCGCCGTCACCGTTGCCGTGCGAATTGTCGCGCCACCAGCGTTCTTTGGCACCTGAAGAAGAAATGATCCTTTATCGATCGCAAGGTCGCGCGAGTTTTCGCCGAAGCGGAAAATAGAGTTCGCTCCGATGCGAGTCACAGTGCTGTCGGCGAAACTAAGTTGTGCACGAGATTTTCGACCTGTCAGTACTGTCGATGATCCATTTAGCTTCTGTCCCTTACTCGCAGCCTTGGCTACCGCGGAGTTCTCACTGACTTTCACATCATTTATCACCTCTGTGATATCAGCTAATTTCAATGGCGCTGCCGGCACCATACCAACAGAAACGGCCAGTGCTAGGGTGACGATAGGTATTCTCATGACTCTTGAAGTTTGGTAAGTTCAAAAAAGCATGTAAAAAAAGATCTTCACCAAAGGGTGAAGATCTTTTTCGAAAAAGCCACCTAGGATTAAATGCTTAAGTTATCAGGGGTTAGTCGAAGATGAGGAGTGATGATCTTCATTACCAATTTCACCCACAATCGTCTTAGGGCCGCTGCCTCCGCCACCATCAGGATTACCACGCGGAGGTTCAGGGCCACGCACAATCACGCCGCTCGGCAACAGCTCGCCTCCTCGCCTTTCCTCCATCTGATTGTTCACTGCCTCGTTAATAAGATCTATCGCAGGGCCGTTAAGCTGTCCAAAAGTTCCATTATCCATCAAAGCAGATGTCGCAATGAGCTTCTTGAGGTTGATTTTAATCTTACGCGGGAAGTTCGCCGCATTTGGATCCATCACAATCATCTCACCGGGGAAGACGGCGATCTCGTCACCGTTCTCATTGATCAGCTTCGCCTCGCCTTCGATTACGATGAATTTGAACCATTGCCCAGGGCTGGACTCGATCATCGTCGTCGTTCCGGTAATCGCCGCCGTCACTGTTGCCGTGCGAATTTTTGCGCCACCTGCATTCTTCGGGACTTGAAGTAGAAATGAACCTTTGTCGATCGCCAGATCACGCGAGTTCGCACCGAAGCGAAAAATTGAGTTCGCTCCAATACGAGTCACGGTTTTGTCGGCGAAACTGAGTTCTGCCCGAGAGTTACGTCCAGTCAATACCGTCGATGAGCCGCTTAGTTTCTGCCCCTCACTAGCAGCCTTCGCTGCAGATGACTTCTCGCTAACTTTGACATCATTCACCACGGTGGTGAGGTTTGCCGACTTGAGAGGCGCAGCTACCGCCATGCCTGCAGATGCGACAAAAGCTAAGGTAAGTAATTGATTTTTCATGATCATATTCTTTTGAAATTTGGATACTTTAGAACGCCACTTGGCAGCCGACTCCGAGCCCACCTGTCCAGCTTTGGAAATCATTGGTTGGCGTTAATCCGAAGTTGGTAGAGGTATTACTGTCGTTCTTGTCATAGGCCACGGATGCACTGACCTGAATGTTCTTGGTCACTTCCCAAACAAGCTCCAGGCCGAGACCATAGCTCCAGTCCTCGCGGCCTCCATCCTGATAATTGAACTTCGAAACCCCAGCGCTAGCCAATGTATAGAGATTGTCCGTGATTGAGTAGCTATAAGAAACGTTCATTTCGATTTCGTCTCGTTGAAGCCTATCGGGATTGGCCGACCACTCCATCGCGCCGCTAAGCCCACCTATGATGCGGTGTCTAGAAGCTGCATAAAGCGTCTTCTGTAAACCCACACGAATGCGTTGGGCATTGTAGTCACTTTGAAGGAGCGAGCCTGTTGAAAGGCGCTGATATTCATACCTCGTAAAAAAGATCGTATCATACAGATCTGGGAAATTTTTATAGATGCCCGCCCGGCCATTGTAGTTTTCGTAGTCGATAGCACCACCGTCTTCAAACTGAAGGGAGTCAGCACCCACTCCGACATCAGCGAACCATCCATTGATCAGATGTGGACGCCACGTTGCCGAAGCACTCGTCACAAACACCCAAGAAGGCTCATCACCCGTTGGAGGAAACGCAAATGGAACACTCTCGTTAGCGGCGTTATCGGTGCGGAGAATCGCAGTATTAAATCGGAAAATCATCCGATCCACTTCGTCCCTATCCACAAGAATCTCCTGAACACCTAGATCCGAATCCGCAGGAGAATACGGCACTTCGTCGAGTTCAAAGCCATCGATCTGCCCGGAATCCTCGGCATACTCTGCAAAATTATCATCTTCGTCGAAAAACTTCTGGGTAGAGCTAAGAAGGTCGGCATTAGCAGCGGCAGAGCTAACTATAAAGAAGGGAATTATTTTGTATCGCATAAATTGCAGTGTTGCTGAATTCACGGTTTCTTAAGAAGATATCTACGTGAAAACAAGAACAAAGGGCAATAGAGGGCGTATCAAATCGGCCGTAGTTGCACTTGCGGGAGGGATGATCATTGCTCTCTGTGCACTCATACCCTCATTTACTGAAAAGTTGCTCGATTTCGACCGTACCATGGGCGACAAGGCGCTTTATAATCCAGGGACACCGCCACCGCTGGACGACCTCGTTTTTTTGGGTATCGATGAAGACAGCCTGACTCTGCAGGGGCTTTCCGATGAGCTTATCGCCAGTGACGAGAATCTGACGTTGATGGGAAATCGTTTTCCCTGGGACAGGCGGGTGTATGCGAACACTTTAGAAAAACTCTTCGCCGCCGGTGCCAAAATCGTCATAGTCGATCTGGTTTTTTCCGAAACTTCTGAACCCGAGGCTGATGAGGAACTCGCCCGGGTTTTCCAAAAATACGCGGATAAGATAGTCATCGCATCAGTCCTTGCACCGACAGGTATGGAGGCCGGCGATGGATTCTCATTGCTTGAACCCCACTCAATATTTGTGGATTTGGAGCCCGCACCAAGAATCGGCTACGTGAATTTCCGTCCCGACCAAAATGATGGCCTTGTCCGTGTGGCACACTACAGCACGACTCTGAGCGAGGAAAACGGCTATCCTCCCATCCCTGGCGAACCCAGGCTGCAGTCACTGGCTGCAGTCGTGACCGAGGCCTTGGGGAAAAAACAGCTTCCACCGAATGCTTACATCCGATTCATCATGGAAGAGGATTCCCCTGCCACTAAGGATGATGGGACTACTATAATGATTGGCAGCGAAAATAAGGCCACCCGCATTTTTCCTCCCATCCCCATGAGGAGTATTTTCATCCAGGATGACTGGGAGCATCGCTACGACTCAGGTGCCTACTTCAAGGACAAGATCGTCCTGATCGGCCCCGCCTTCGCCCGCTTCCAAGATAACCACCAGACACCTGTCGGACAACTCTTCGGCCCACAGCTCCACCTTCATGCCCTCGCTAGTGCCCTGAGAACCGATTTTGCATACCGCCCCTACGGAGAGCAACGAGCATGGGTGCTCTGGACTGCCATTGCAGGTGCAATTGCAGCCGCCATACAACTCCGCTTGATACGTCGTCCAATTATCGCCCTAACCACCACGGCTCTTCTGATAGGCGGCGCATACGCCGCTACCTGGCTCTACGCCATGTGGGGAGCAACATGGCTCGGGCCGACTCCTTTCGGTTTAGCATTGTTCGTAGGAGCTGTGAGCGGCCAGTCGTATGACCTCATCAGCGAACGGCTCGAACGCTCCCGCCTCCACGGCCAGTTCCGCCGATTCGTCTCGCGAGACGTGGCGGACTCCTTGGTAAACGATCCCTCTATTTACCAACAAGCTGCCGCAGGTAGAAACCGCCGGGTTGTTGTTCTATTCTCAGACATCCGTGGCTTCACCTCCCTTTCCGAGCAAGTCACACCGGAGCAACTCTTCTCCCAACTCAATGAATACCTCACCGCCATGGTGAAGATCATTTTCATCCACAAAGGCACTTTGGATAAATTCATCGGCGATGCTATCCTTGCCCACTGGGGTGCACTCGATGACGGAAAAGATGCAGATTTCGCAAACTCTGCCCTAGCCGCCACCGAGGCTATGATCCTCGAACTCGATCGCCTCAACGCAGACTGGGCATCACGTAATCTGCCCGTGCTAGGTATCGGCATCGGCCTCCACCTCGGCGAGGTTCTCGCTGGAGAAATCGGCTCCGAGCAACGCACCGAATTCGGAGTCATTGGCGATGCGGTGAACCTCGCATCACGCCTTGAGGGCATGACCAAAGCCTTTTCCTCACAGTGGCTCGCCAGTGGCCAACTCATCGAAGCTACAGGCCGTCAGGAGCAACTCCGCCGTGTCGCCCGCGTCCGTGTGAAGGGTCGGGAAGAACCCGTCGATCTCTGGGCCATCCCTCACTGCGGTGCCTCAAAAGAAAAATACGGGCACATCCTAAGTCTCTTCGAAGCCGGCGACTTCGAGGGTGCCCTCAAACACATTGAACAATACATGGAGGAATACCCCAACGATGCCATCGGCAAACACCTCCTCGGCCACATCAATAACTACCTGGAAAACAAACCAGAAGACTGGGAAGGCATTATTCGCTTCAACGAAAAATAGACCAGGAAAGTACCTCCGGCCGGACTCGAACCGGCACGCCTGTGAGGGCAATGGATTTTAAATCCACAGTGTCTACCATTCCACCACGGAGGCTTTCCTTGGACGCCCGATTAACTTTCCCGACAGCGTCTGTGGCAAGGTGATTCGTAAAGATATCTAATCAATTACTCCTCTTCTTTATCTGCCTTATCTTCTTTCGCTGTCCGATGCCCCGGCTTTGCGAGGATCTCGATGTAAACGCGATCCCATCCACCCTGCGATGCCGCATCCACCGCCTCAGTAATTTTGGAAACATGCACTTCTGCAGCAGTCTCCGCATCTTTCCCAGAGCGGCAGTCAAAATCCCAGAAATCCACCCCCTCAGGTAGCTCCTTACGCCTCTCGCGCTTCAAATACTTGCGCACATCGGCCTTGATCCCCTCGACTACGCGGGCGGGCTTGTGCTTCGGGTCTTCCATTGGAAACGATTTCTTCATGTGATACGTTGTTACCGATCCGCCCGTTCTTGTCTGCCTTAAAAGCACCACAGTCATTCACATCGATTAATCCTGTCAACACATCGTAAATTCTTGTTGTATGAATGCGTTTCTGAATTATCTGACTTTGCGAGCATTCACAAAAATGCTCCACGAATTCGGATTAGTGACCAAACCCAATCTCTATGCGTCAAACGTTTCTCGCGTTCACGTTCGCCCTTGTCACCTCGCTCCCGATTTCTGGTCAGGAAACAGTGGACAGGGTACTTACCGATCCAGGCACCAGCCTTGCTCTTCCTGCTGAAAGAGCTCGAGCCGTCGCCCGGATTTCCGTCGTGGAGAACAACCGCCGCAATGCAGCACGTGCGGAAGCGGCAAGACGCGGATTCCCTCTGCGCATCGAACTGCCAAACGGGCGCGTTCAGGAAATTATTGATTTCCGAGGAGACGAACCGCTTTACCTTTCCACCCAGAACGCCAATGCGGCGATCTCCACCGGAGCGAACCTCTTGCGTACCTCCCCGCACAATCTCGCCGGAAACGGCATCACCATCGGAATGTGGGACGGCGGATCCGGGCGGGCAGGTCACCAGGAATTCGGCGGGCGTCTTGTCGTGAAAGACGGTGCGTCCTCCATCGACCATGCGACACACGTCGGCGGCACGATGATTGCAACGGGTGTCGTTACCTCTGCAAGGGGCATGGCAAACTCCGCCACCGTCGATTCCTACGATTGGAACAGTGACGTCTCGGAAATGACCTCCAGGGGTGCCACCACTGCGGGCGAGGCGGGCAGAATTTATCTTTCCAACCACAGCTACGGGATCGTCAGTGGCTGGAACTACGTCGGCAACGGCACCCGCCTATGGGAATGGAACGAATCCGGCACGACAACGGCCTCCATCGAAGATGATTTCGGCCGCTACAACAGCTACTCCCGCAGCAGCGATTTTGTCGGACTCAGGGCATGGTCGGGAAATACCAACAGTTACGAGGAAACCATCGTCAATCTCACCGACACGACGAAATACGCCGGGAAATACTTGCGGATGCGCTGGGTAATCGCCACGGATAACGGCACCGCGAGCGGCGGCTGGAACATCGACAGCATCGCCCTCCTCGGCGGAGGGGATTTTTCTAACTAGGCACCCCTCGTAACCCTAGCTGCTGATACTTCCTCTACGGAAACGATAACGGATGCGGATACCAGCGTGTTTCAGATCGTGAGGGGCACGGCCACCGGCCTGACTGTCAGTGCCTCGGATGATGGAGGGGAAGGTAATCTCTCCTACACCTGGGCGGTCACGGACGGCCCCGCGTTCCCGGTATTCTTCTCTGCTAACGCAAGTAACGCGGCAAAAAATACGACCATCAGTTTCGAAAGCACCGGCGACTACCGCCTCGGTGTCTCGATCCGGGATGGCCAAGGCCTCACCGTTACGGATTCCGTGAACATCTGGGTGGTCCAGACCGCCACCGGCATCATCACAAGCCCTGCTGCAGTTACTCTCGCGGTCGGCTCTAGCCAGCCGTTTAACGCAAGCCTGCTCGACCAGTTCAGCTACCCTATGGCAAGCCAGCCAAGCTCGTTCATCTGGACGGCGGCAGGTGGTGGCACGGTTTCCAGTTTGGGAAATTTCACCGCAAGTGAGGTCGGCGGCCCTTTCCCCGTCACGGCGGCCAGCAGCGGATTATCAAACACCACGCCCGAAGGAATCGCCCACTCCCTCACCTATGATGGCTCCACCCAAGCCCCCGTGGAAACGGGCACCTATGCCATCCTCGCCACGATCACCGATCCGAATTATTCGGGCACTGCCAGCGGCTCTTTGGTGATCTCCCTGGGCAATACCCTCATAGCGTGGAAGTCCATCCATTTCACGGAGGAAGAGCGGCTTGCCGGTCTATCAGCCAACGACCGCGACCCCGATCTCGACGGTTTGCCCAACCTTGCAGAATACGCCCTCGGCACCAGTCCCCATGATTTCACACTTGCGCCGAATGTGATCCGCACCCCGGACGGGCTTAGCATCACTTTCAGGCGCCCGGCAGATCTACCGGACGTCACCTACGGAGCAGAGTCCTCCGAGGATCTTTTGAAATGGGATCCCGTGCCGCTGGAAATCATCTCCACGGGAAGTACCGAGATTATAAAATTACTCGATCCGCTGACCAAGGGAAACCCGAATGTCCGCTTCCTCCGCCTCCGCTTCAATCCGAAATAGATGCCACCCCGCATTTTTAGCATTTGCCAACCGCCCCGTTTTCATACCTCATTATCTTTGACTGGGAAATTCCCAGAGATTGCGAACCAAAACCCACGATGTCGCGAAAACCCTTCATACTCGGCACCACTCTGCTTTGCGTGGCAGCTACCATTGCTTTCCTGCGAATTGTGTCTTCTTCTGATACCCGGGAAGACGACCTACTCGCCTCAGCCGTAAAACTCCGTCCTGCACAGGCGCGGGGCGACTCAGCTGATTCAGCCTCGGCTTCCCGCCCCATCCGCCCTGAAGTAAACGGCGCCGGGGTGGAGGTTTCCTTGGAAAAAGCCGAAATGGCGAAAGTCGGAACGGACAAGCGGCAACAGATCAACGGGATCCTCTCCTACACCCAAGGAAGATCCATAGCGGAACTCGACCGGCTTTCCGAAACTTACGCCCTCAACCGGAAGCAGCGGACGGCCATCTATCCCCTCATCGTCGCGCACGATCCGCAGGCACATCCCGCCATGCTGGTGGGAGGCGAGCCCCTGCCTTACATTCCTGCGGGCCGCACCCTTGATGAAAGCATCTACGCGGAACTCACACCGGCGCAGCGTGATCTTTTGACAGAAAAGACCCTTGAGCATGACGCGTGGTGGACCGAGGTCGCTTCCCAGCTTCAGGATGATTTGAACAATTCCCTGTCGAACGGCGAGGCCTTCGCTCCACCAACCGGGACTGATTCCCCGGCAGCTCCGGGCATCAGTCCATCTTCGGGACCCGCCCTGGGAGATGGTCAGGCATCGGAACATTCCGGGGGGAATCTTTTCGATCTGCTCAACGGCAACTGATCCCTTTTGCACCCGACGAAAAAAAATCACGATATTTGTAACCGTGCCCGTTCCGCCCGCGTCAGTTATATTGTAAGGCGGAGATATCCGCATTCGAACCAACCAACCAATCATTCCACGAACAATCATGAAAATTAAAAACCTGATCATCGCCGGCGTAGTGCTCGGCACGGTCACCACCGGCTACTCGCGTGAAAAAACCTTCGGAGATGGCCAGCTCCCAAGTTTCCTCGCTGATTTCGACACCAATGGCGACAACAGCATCGATGAAGAGGAACGTCAGGCCATCGTCGCATTCCGCAACTCAGTGCGCGAAGGTCGCCGCGCCGATATCGACAAGGACGGTAACGGGGAAATTTCCGACCAGGAACGCAAGGACGCTCGCGATTCCGTGCGGAAAAATATCGAGGCCAAACGCAAAAAACATTTCGAGGAACTTGCCGGTGAGGACGGAGTTCTCAGCCTAGAGGAATTTTCCACCCTCCACCAGTTGGCCAGCGTCCCCGAACGCGTAATTGCTGCCATCTTCCAACGTCTCGATACCGATGCCAGCGGCGGCGTGACCTTTGAGGAATTTACCGCCCGCCTCCGCAACCACAAGCCCAGACCAGATGGCGACAAACCCGATGACGACGCACCCGATGACGACGCACCCGATGATGATGCGCCAGACGGTGACGACGCCCCTACGGCTCCCAATTAATAGATTCACAATTCAATCCCGATAGCTTGAGGCAACCTGGATCCAGGTTGCCTCTTTGCTGGTAATCGAAACCCAACCGATTCAGCTTTCATCCATGCGATTGCTCCTGGGCTCCGTAATCCCAATCCTGCTGGCGGTCCTCCCGCTCCCGGCGGCGACGCTATACGTCACGGATTTCGAAGAATTCACCGCAGGCATCAATAAATGGTCAGCAACCGGTGGCTGGATGTCGAATGACAACGTTTCCGGAGCCCAAAGCATCGATCAGGATCTTATTCCCAGCGGAGGGCTGGGGAGAACGGCATCGCTCGGCTTTAGACGTCCGCAGGGACTCTTCACGTTTGTTGCCAAATCCATTAACCATGATGTTGCTACGACCGGTCTTTCCCGAGTCCAGGTAAACACACTGATGGGAATCGAAGACTCTGCGAACGGGCGTCGGGACGATTTTTACCTCAGTATCTACAATGCCGCCGGAAACCGTCTGGCCTCGATCCGTTTCGACAACCAGAGTCCCTTCGCTCCCAATTCCCAGTTCGGGATCTGGCGCGAGGACGGAGTGAACCAGTTCGACACCCTCCTCGATTTCATTTCCGGAGAGTTGTTCAATCTTCTCGTCACCATCGACATCACCGCAAACACCTGGTCCGCCGATATCGGGGGCATCCCTTTGTTCGAAAACGTGCCTTTCACAGCCACCTCACACGCCAGGAACTTCGGCCTGCTTGCCTTCGAGTGGCGGGTGTCCGGTGCCTCGACTGATACTTTCGGTGACAACTATCTGCTTGTCGCCGACGTCTCCGTCCGCTCCCTGCCCAACGGAGCGACCCCGATTGTCTCCACCATTTCACGTGACTCCAGCGGCAATACCGTGATTTCCTGGCAGGCGGACGCCGGCAACAATTACCAGGTCCAGCGCTCCCCGGATCTCGTGAACTGGTTCGACGACCTGCCTTCCTCCTCCTTTCCCAGCTTCACCTCCACCATGCAGAAATCCTACACGGATGCGACTTCGCCCAAGCCCTTGAAGCGTTTCTACCGCGTCCGGCGGACGGAATCGAACTAGCCCTCCTGGAAGTTTCCGCAGCAAACCATGTCCGAAGCGGAGACCATTCCCCCTCAAATTCTCGATGGCGTCAGGAAGGGCGACGAGGACGCATGGCGCGAGCTGATCCGCCTGCTATCGCCCCAGGTCTATTCCATCATCCGCAGGCAGATTCGTAGCAATGCGGACCATGACGATCTGGCGCAGGATACTTTTACGAAAATCTTCCTCAAGCTCGACCGCTACGCCGGGAAAAACGAGTTCCGCCACTGGGTCTCGCGCATCACCATCAATACCTGCTACGACTGGCTCCGAAAAAGAAAGATCCGCCCGCTCTCCAGCTTTTCCGATCTCGGCGAAAAAGAGGAGCGCCTCATCGGCCAGACGCTTGCGGGGGAAGGACAGGAAGACGGTGAAAATCTCGACGAGCTCCGGCATATTCTCGACAGCCTGATCGCTTCCCTGAAGCCACGGGAACAGGTTGTCATCCGGTTGCTCGACCTTGAGGAAAACAGCGTCCAGACTGTCTGCGAACTCACCGGCTGGGGGGAATCCAAAGTGAAAGTCACCGCTCTCAGGGCGAGAAGAAAACTGGCGGACATGCTCGGAAAAATCAGAACGGGAGACAACGGCCATGGATGAAGAAAATAAGAACTGGGAAAAACTCTTGAAAGCGGCGAAGCCTGCCTTCGAAGAGACGGAGCCACCGTCCGGGGAGTTGCAGGCCCGGTTCCCGAAACTGCGTGAAGCAGTCCATGCGATCTCCCTCGCCATGACTTGGAAAAAATTCTCCCTCGTCGCCGTTCTGGTGGCCGTGGTTCTCCTGCTTGTCATTCTACTCCGGAGTGAGAAAGAGGAGCAAAGCCCCACCCTTATCGTCCCCGAACCCCCTTCCGAAGTCACCGAGCCATGAAACCGAAGCTTTCCGAATACCTCACCATCCTCATCGCCCTTGCCACGATCTTCGCCTGCGGCTGCGCCATCGGCTACGTCCTGGGCAAGTCCACTGGGAAAACCTCCGGAACCGAACCAAAGAACCCACCGGTAGCCGGGATTTCCAGCGAGTGGCAGGTCAGTACCCTTGAAAAGCTAGACCGCTCTCTCGCCCTCACGCCAAGCCAGCGCGGGCTCGTCGAAGCGGAAATTTCCAAAGTCTCCGGCGAGATCTCCGCAACGAAGAAGCAGGCATTGCACGACTACTACCAGCACCTACTCGATCTCCACGACCGCATCCAACCCCACCTCGACGCCGCCCAGCGCAAGCGGATGGACGAGGACAGAAAGAGCTTGGAGCGGCTGATTGATTCCCAATAGTTGAAGCAACACTTCGGGCGCGATGCCACCATGTGTATTCCGGTTTAGTCAAAACCTAGCGCCTTCGTTCCGCAGTGCCCCGGTGACCCGCCTTGATGCCCTCGACCACGCGGGCGGGATTGTCGCCCATGACGCCCAATATGTTCCGAAAAATGATCAACTCCCGTCCACACAAGTCGCCATTTCAGCCATTATTGCTTTCCCTCCAATACCGAAATGTAATATAAGTGAGTTAACTGGGGTTCTTTTTGATCTTATACCCTAGGCCACCAAACAACCCCCTCATTATGAAAAATATCATTAAACTTGCCATCACGGCCATCGCCGCAACCTTCCTGGCATCCTGCGGTGACGGTGGATACGAAACAGGATTCTCCCCTCCCACCGGAGACGAAAAATACTCCGAGATATTCCCCGACCAGGTGGGCGGCACACCCGCAGACATCCAGCCGCTCGAGCTAGATAGCCAACTCTACAAGGGCGCTATCGCATCCTACGGCACAGGTGCCAGCGTCATCGCCCTCCTTTCCAAGGATCAGGATGCTATCGACGACTACGTAAAAACCACCGGCGTCCCTAAACTCGAAACCTACAACAGCCGCTCCAGCGCCAAGGTCAACGGCGTGTGGCGCTTCCGAGGCAATAGTTCCAAGGGCAGAATCTACGGCTGGCAGAACGGCGCATGGGTCTTCATCGTCGAGGCTACCGACGACACCCTCTTCGACGAAGCCGTCTCCAAATTTGCCTACATCAGCAAAAAATAATCCCCTATCTCAGCCAGCGTTGTTCATTAGGATCACCATCTCGCCCTTGGTGCCGTGTGATTTGAACCATTCCAGCAGCTCTACAGCCGATCCACGGTGATAAGTTTCGAACTTTTTCGTCAGCTCCCTCGCCACGCAGATCTTCGCCTCCGAAGCGATTTCAGCCAGAATCTCTAGCGTAGATACAATACGGTGCGGGCTCTCAAAGAAAATTCCAGTCTCGCCGCTCTCCAAGGCTGCAGACATCGCCTCCCTGCGCTTCCCCTTCTTCACCGAGAGGAAACCGCCAAAGCGAAAGGCATGACACGGCAGCCCTGATCCAATGAGCGCCATTAGCACCGCAGACGGTCCCGGCAGCACCTCAAAATCTACTTCCGCCTCCAAACATGCCTGCACCAGCCGGTAACCCGGATCTGAAACACCCGGCATACCCGCATCGCTAATGAAAGCGATCGTCTCCCCTGCCTTCGCAGCCGCCACAAGTTCAGGAGCCTTGCGCCCCTCGTTGTGCTCGTGAAGCGAGACCAAGGGCTTCCCGGAAACGCCGTGATGCGCCAACAGGATCCCCGAACGCCGCGTATCTTCGCACGCAATACGATCCGCAGAATTCAAGACCTCAAGCGCACGCAAAGTAATGTCGCCAAGATTCCCAATAGGAGTCGGCACCAAAATAATTTTTCCACTCATGCCTTATCCTCCAGAACTGCGCGTTCCGCATCCTCTAACTTCGCGGGCTTGCCTTGGTTGTTTACCTTCGCCGTAACCATTTCTCCACTCGCTGCGACCTTGCCATCGTCTTTCAATATCTGGAACAACCACGTCACAGAGCCAGAACCAACTCTACCGACAGCCAGTTCCACGGTAATCTTATCCTGAAACGTCAACGGCCTCGCATAATCGCAGACTACGCGCACGCGAGGCCAGCCGCCCTGTGATCGATCAAACACCACTAACCCGGATTTCTCCAGAAAGTCATGCTCCGCCCGCTCAGGGTATTGGAGGATTTTCGAAAAATGAACCCACCCGCTCGCATCCGTATCCGCGAAGGCGACCTCGCATTCGTAGCGATGGCGGATGTTTTCCAAAAGGGTTTAGTCCTCGAATTTCTGCACTAGCACGGAGGCATTGTGGCCACCGAAACCGAAGCTGTTGCTGAGAGCAATCTTGATCGGAACCTCGCGAGCCACGTTCGGCGTCACATCCAGATCACAATCAGGATCTTGATCTTGCACATTGATCGTTGGAGGCACTACGCCGTCAACAATACCCATCACACTCGCGATTAGCTCGATACCGCCCGCAGCGCCAAGCATGTGCCCGGTCATAGATTTCGTAGAGCTGACCATCAGGCCGTTTTTCACATGATCACCAAAGGCAACGTGAATCGCCTTGCTCTCCGCGATGTCACCGAGACCCGTAGAGGTCGCGTGAGCATTCAGGTAATCAACTTGTTCAGGATTCGTCTTGCCGTGCTTCAGCGCCATGCCGATCGCATAGGCTGGGCCGCTGCCGTCAGGTGAAGGAGCACTGAGGTGATACGCATCTGCGCTCACACCGTAGCCAGTCAGCTCTGCATAAATTTTCGCACCGCGTGCCTTGGCTGTTTCCAGCTCCTCGATCATCACCACACCCGAGCCCTCGCCCATCACGAAGCCATCACGACCTTTGTCGAACGGGCGCGATGCACCCTCTGGGTCATCGTTGTTCTTGCTGAGCGCCTTCATGTTGTTGAAACCGCAAAGACCCATTGGAAGGATCGCCGCTTCAGCTCCACCGCAGAGGAAACCATCGGCATCACCGAATTTGATCATACGCCATGCTTCACCGATATTGTGGTTCGAGGTCGCACAAGCAGTCACAATCACCATGTTTGGCCCCAGAAGGCCGTGCTCCATGGAAATAATGCCGGAGGCAATATTGGAAATCATCATCGGAATCGTGAAGGGAGATACACGTCGTGCTCCCTTTTCGAGATAAGTGCTGTGCTCACGCTCCAGTGTGGAGAGTCCACCGATACCACTGCCGACCATCACGCCGTAGCGACGCGCATCAATCTTCGAGGTATCCAATCCGGAATCATCCATGGCCATTTTCGAGGCTGCTACGGCAAACTGCACGTAGCGGTCTGCACGGCGCGAATCCTTGGGCACATTGAAATAGCCGTCCGGCTCGAAGTCGCGGACTTCACCAGCGATCTTGCAATCGAACGGGGTTGTATCGATCTGTTCGATCAGCCGTATGCCGCTGCGACCGTTTTTCAGGCCGTCCCACGTCTTCTCCAAATCATTTCCCAAAGGGGAAACACATCCAATTCCGGTTATAACTACCCGTCGTTCACTCATATCGTGTAAGGAGCCTAGACAGCGAACCGATCACCACGCAAGCAATAGAAATTCGCCTTTTAGAAGCACCTTCAACCTGCGATGCGAATCACAGCCAGAAAAGCCGCCGCCACGATCATTAAGAGGCTGGCGGTTCCCACCACACGATCAGTCAGAGTCATGCGTGGTCTCAGCACCGATCCCGATTTAGGAAAAACAATCGCCGCATAGGCCATCCCCGCAAATAAACCACCAAAGTGAGCTGCATTATCGATGAAACGGTAACCCACCAGCCCGATCAAAGCAGTCATCACCACCCCACCGATTAGTCGACGCCGGGAGCTTTTCGGAACTAGCTTCGAGTGCAGTGTTTCGAAAACTAGCAAGAAACCCAGCCATCCCATCAATCCACCTGAAGCACCCACCGAAGTCGCCTCCTGCATGAATCTCACCGAGGCCTCGCCACCTACCAGTGCAGAAAAAAGAAAAACCATCGCCAGATGTGGCCACCTAGCAAACACCTCAAGCCGTTTCCCCAGATACAACAGCCCTAGCCCGTTCATCACGAAGTGAATCACCCCACCATGTAGCATCGGCGCCGTTAGTAGCCTCCAATAATCCCCTCCCCGATACGCCCCCTTCACTAGTCCCGCCTTATTGACCGAATCGTGAAAACCTATAATTGAACGATCATTTAAAATCTGCGCAAGAAAAACTACACCAAGCACGCCCAGAAATGCCCAAGTCACCGGCGCCTTCTGCATATGCAGCCATGTTTCAAAACGAATCAACGGACTCAAAGGCTTCCTCGCACCTCCTACACGCTGCATTTCCCGAGAGCGCTTCTGCGCTTGATACCACGGGATGAATGCAAAAACTAAAAAAACCAACAGCGAAATCCCCACCGTGGTCGAAGCCGACAGAGCAGTAATTATCCATTTTACCTCCGCAAAAAAACTTTCGTCCAGCCCACTCGCCTGCTCCCTTGCCCGATAGATCCCATGCGCCTGAAAAGCCATCCAAGCTAGCAGCGCTGCCACTCCGCCGCCGAACCACTTCATACGATGATTCGCATCTAGCAAATCCTCTCGTGCCCAACCTTCGCGCACTTTCGCGATGTCTTCTGAGAATGCATCGATCTCCTCAGGAATCCGGCAATATTTCGAATCCGGCGTCCACACCAGATCCAGCACACTGTCCTTATCCTCACGTATAGCCCGTGAAAGCTCGTCCAAAGAACTGCAGGAATACTTGCCGCCCTTGCGGTCAACCCAGCCGTAGCCTTCGCCAGCTATCGGAAATGCTTCGCCCCTCGCCCAAATCGGAAGCTCCGATTCAGCGATGTCCTCTTGATCTTCCGCGTTCACACCTTGCAAGCGTTACGCTTACTCAGGTTTGTCCGCTTCGTTTTCACCCGTAGGTGCAGAGTCATCAGTGGAATCAACTGCATCAGCAGCGTCCTCGACGACTTCTTCAACGGCTTCTTCAACGGCTTCTTCCACCGTTTCAACAACTTCTTCAGTAGCCTCAGTCACTTCCTCAACGGCAGCGTCTGTCGCATCGGATGCATCTTCAGCGGCTTCCTCAGCAGCATCTTCAAGTTCTTCGGAAAGATCTTCCACAGGGAGTTCCTCCTCGAGCGAAGCAGGAGCTTGCTCGGTTTCTTCCTCAGCTGCTTTTTCCTCCACGACTTCTTCCTTTTCAGGTTCAAGAAGCGACTTCGCTTGGGATTGCTTTCCGATCAGGATCGCGAGCGAAAGACTGAGAATGAAGAAAAGGGAACCGAGGTAAACGGTGCCCTTCTGAAGCACGTTTGTTGTCCTCGCACCAAAGACCTGATCCGTAACACCACCACCAAAGGCGGCGCCGAGACCTTCCTGTTTTGGCCTCTGCATTAGGATCAGCAGAGACATAAGGAGACAGACGATGACGAACACGATCAGCAGCAGGTTAATGCTGATGTCGAGCCAGTTAATTGCGGCAAAAATCATGGGCGGCGGAATATGGTAGGGACATCCTGTCTTGTAAAGCAGGGTTTTCGCTGATTTACACCCTCTCTGAAGTAGGATTACGCCCTATTTCAATCCGACCAATCTAACCCCATCATTCGATTTTTCCAAGGTGAGCTGAAATGCCTCTCTCGAAGGCCTGGTCGCCGCCAATGACTCCCCCACCGAAACGAATCGATTGTGATAAGTCGTCCGGAACCATCCATTTACCAATATCACCGAATGCCCATCCGAAGCACCTTTCGTGACAAACTCGATGCGAACCGGTTCACACTCGCAGCCTCCGGGAGGCCTACGCTTGGCATCCGGGGTAAAATCGAAGGTAAGAGAAGAAGCTTCAGACCCTTCCAGCTTCACTGCCTGCTGCTCAATCTTGTCGGCAAGCTTCTCCGCCGGATCAATCCCCCCGATAAACCCACAAGAACTCAGGTACATGCACACAAGAGCAGCGAGCGACAGTTTCATAATGATTTCAAATAAGCCACCAGCTCATCCACATCCTTTTCCGCCAAATGTGCGTATGGCGGCATCGCAGCGGCAAAGCCTTTCACGACCTTGCTTTGCGGATCTCTAATCGATTCCCGCAGATAAGCCTCATCCGCCAACACCGTAGAGCCATTCACGAGTTTTTCCTCTCTCCCGAAAACACCCTGCAGGGATGGCCCGAGCTGGGCTGAGCCCTCTTGATGGCATGCAGCGCAGCCCTGACTCACGAAAAGTTTAGCCCCAGCCTCCACCGCAGGATCGGATGTCGCCGCCGTCGTTGAAGGAACGGCGAGCAATCCACCGATTAACAAACAGGCCACTACAAAGGTGCCAAAAATCGATACTGCCCAATACCGAAAGCGGTTACGCGAGTTCATCAGATGCTTCACACACATCAGCGCGAGGATGATCACCGCAAGGATCGGCACCTTCTGGCCAGCACTAGTCACCTGCGGGAAATGCGCGCTGAGCATCATGAATAGCACCGGAAAAGTGATGTAATGATTGTGCAGCGAGCGCGTCTTCGCCGCCTTTCCATACTTCATGTCATGCGATTTTCCCTCCGCCAGAGAAGCCATGAACTTCTTCTGATTCCGAATGATGTGGATAAATACATTCGCCGACATCGAGGTACCCAGCATCGCCCCGATCTGCAAATACAGCGCGCGGCCGTTGAACCACTGATTGAAAAGACAAGCCGCACCCATCAACAGGATTATTGTCAGCGGAATCGCGATCTTCGGAAACTCCTTGAGCTTGCTGCGCCAGATCGTGTCGTAAATCACCCACCAGCCGAAAATACCCGCCACACTCAGTCCAATAGCTCCCCAGCCCTGCAACTCCTGACTATCCGCATTCAGCAAAGCCGCGCCCCCATGAATGTAGAACACCGAGACCAACAGCAGCGCACCGCTGATCCAAGTCGTGTAGGACTGCCACATGAACCAATGCAGCGGCACAGGAATCTTTACGGGGTCGATCATGCGCTTTTCCAAATGAAATACACCACCACCGTGCAGCATATCGAGATGACCGAGCTTGCCCCTTTTTTCCTCATCCGGCTGCGCAGGGATCAGATTGATCTCCATCCATGTGAAGAGCAGCGAGTTTCCGATCCACATGATCGCAGCGATCACATGGATGAATCGAAACACCACACTCAGCCAGCCAGCGATTTCAGATTCCATAAGTTATGAGGGAAGAAGCAAAGTCCATACCGCGAGTAAGACTCTGCTCCACGATGGCTGCCGCTCCAAGCAATCTCTTAGCTTGAGCAACTCTTCACCCAATCCACTACTTTCAGGTCATCATCCCCTGCCGCCCACACACGACGTAAGAAATCTGCAGGATTCAACCCACCGTTTTCCCTCAGGAATCTTCGGTCTCCTCCGCAGCTAAACATTAAATCAGGATCAAGCTCACCGTGTAGCTTAGCACGAGCCTTTGCAAGAATGCGCGGAAGATACGTAATACCCTCCAGCACGCTTTGCTTCGAAGGGATATCGTCCCTGCACACCACCTTGTCGCTCCACTTCCCACCTTGCTCGACGATAAAATAATCTCTCCGCACCGCGGCTACCAGAAGCGCCGTAAATTTCGAGGGATCACCACCAGCCACTTCATCTTCCACAAAATCGTAGAACTCCCGCTTCTTGTAGCCGATGCTCTCCAAGAAACTCAGCTCTTCTGCCGAGTAACCGTTTTCGTAATCAAACCCACCCGCAGCTTCTTTCTCAACGCAGCGCGCAAACAGTTCCATGAATGTATCGTTCCAATGCATGGCATAAGTGGAAACCCCTTCTGCACTTTTGCCAACGGATTTTTATCGCAGCCACCTCCACACACCCTTTTCATAAGCACACCCCATGATCTGGAAAACCGCCACACGCTCCCTTGATCTCTCCCATCGTGCCCACGTCATGGGTATTCTCAACACCACCCCGGACTCCTTCTCCGATGGCGGGAATTTCAACTCACACGACACCGCACTCACCCACGCCCGGGAAATGATCGCCCACGGCACCACCATTATCGACATCGGTGGCGAATCCAGCCGACCCGGCGCTGCCCCCGTCAGCCTCGAAGAGGAAATTTCCCGCACCGCCCCCATCATCCGTGCCATCCGTGCTGAGTGGGACGGCTTCATCTCCATCGACACCACCAAGGCCGCCGTCGCTCGCGAAGCCCTCGCCGCCGGTGCCGATATCGTCAATGACATCTCAGGCCTCACCGCCGATCCCGAAATGCCAACCCTCTGCGCCGCCACTTCTTGTGGAGTTGTCATCATGCACATGCAGGGCAGCCCTGGAAACATGCAGGATGCCCCCACCTACACTGACGTCTCTGCCGAGATCCGCGCCTTTTTCCTCGAACGCCTCACCACCCTCACCGCCGCCGGCATAGATCCCTCGCGCCTTTGCTTCGACCCCGGCATCGGCTTCGGCAAAACTTTGGAGCACAACCTCACCCTCCTCCGAGACCTCCCCACCCTCGCCCCAACCGGCCACCCTCTCCTGCTGGGCATCTCCCGGAAATCCTTCCTCTCAAAAATCAGCGATTCACCCACTCCCACCGACCGCGATGCCGCCACCATCGCCCTCACCACCATCGCCCGCCAGCAGGGCATCATGCTCCACCGCGTCCACGACACCCAGGGCACCCTCCGCGCCCTTCGCGCCATCGAGGGCTTGCTTGGGAACTGAAATAGTAGATTTTTTCAGCGCCAAGAACGCCAAGTTCGCCAAGCCAATCCAGATGGATTCATTGAAGGTGATTTTTCCTCACTCAAGCAACCCCATACAGCCTTCCTCGCCCCTCCAACCAAAGTCTTCCTTGGCGAACTTGGCGTTCTTGGCGGTTCAACTTCCCCGAAGTTGCAATCTCTTCCTTGTAAGTTGAAAATTAAAAGTTGAAGTTTCCGCCCATGGAAGACCTTCGCGACCACGGCCCACAGCCCCTAGACACCCTCATGGAAAAATGGGGACTCTCTAACCACCTCCTCGTGGAGACCTCCACCGAGCAACTGAACCACAAGCAAGTTCAGAAAGCTCGCAAAGGCCGTCAACTCACCCTCGCCATGATGCAAAAGGTCTGTCGCGCCTTCAACATCGCCATCTGGAACACCCATCTATCGAAGGAGCAGAAAGAAACCTACTTCGAATACATGCACCGCCACCTCTTCAACTACGCCAAAGGCCACGAAGCAGAGTGGGAGGATCCGAATGCGGAGATCTATCCGGTGAAGTAGAGGCAGCAATAACTTGCGGGGGATAAAGTTTCCCCAAAGACCTCATCATCCAATTATCTAAGTCATTATCATGACTTACTCAGACTCCTTGGAAGCTTGTTCAAAGTTTTCTTCAAGCCGGCTATATGCACAATTAATCGGCCTATTTCTTGCGATCTTCTACGTCATTGTAGCGGTTTGCCTCTTTGGGTTTGCGTGGATATTTGTACGTGAACCCGAAACGGGTGAAATCATTTTAGACGCTCGATGGATCGGATCATGGATATTCTTCAGCAGTCTCATCCTACTTTGTTACGCTCTTGCTACTTTAGCCATAATGGTAGCCGCTCTCCATCGATACAGGACGTGTAGAGCCGATCACCGTCTATTTTCCATCGGATCTTACATGCTTTTACCCGCATTCCCTCTTGGAACAATCTTCTGCATATACGCAATCTGGAAACTCGGAACTGAACGTAACAGCTCCGATCAAACTGTAGATAATATTTCAGATGAAGCTCTTTGATTAGAGAGCAATTTTTGGGATACACATTGGTGTAGATTCACTGCCCATTCTCCCAAAGCCACTCCAGCGAATAAGGCGAGCCATCAAACGTCCAGAGTTTGCCGTCGATGAAGCGGTGCCCCCGGCCCAGCCCGTCGATGCGCTCCATTTCCTCATCGGAGAGTTTCAGATCGGCAGCTTCAAGGTTCTTCCTCTGCCTCTCCTTGTTGATGGATTTCGGGATCGGAATGGTGCCACGCTGAACAGCCCATGCGAGGGAGATTTCTGCCGGGGAAACGTCATGCACTTTCGCAATTTCTCCAAGCACGGGGTCTTTAAAAATATCGGGGGTATCTTCGCACTTCTCCTTGCCAGTGCCCAGGGGTGAGTAAGCAGTGAGCAATACCCCATGTTTCTTGCAGGCTGCCAAAAGCTCCTTCTGGTTGAGAAAAGGATGACACTCCACTTGGTTCACCTCAGGTGCATGAGTTGAACTGGTGGCAAGTTTCTCCAAATGAACCGGGTTCAGATTTGAAACACCGATATGTCTGCACAGACCCGCGTCCAAAGCTTTTTCCATTCCCTTCCAAGTCTCAGAAAGTGGCATTTCCTCAGGGCTGAGGAAGTCCTCTAGTTTTTCCGGAAAATGACAACCCGGCCTGAGCGCAATCGGCCAGTGCACTAGGTAGAGATCGAGATAATCGAGTCGAAGATCGGAGAGAGTTTGCTTTAGAGCAGGGATCACATCCTCTGGGTCATGCTTGTCGTTCCAGAGCTTGGAGGTAATCCACACATCTTCACGCTGCACTTGGCCACTGGCGAAAATTTCTTCAAATGCCTCACCGACCTCCTTCTCATTCCCATAGACAAACGCGCAATCAATGTGGCGGTAGCCCATGGCAATGGCGTTTTTCACTGCCTCCCCGACCTCGCCCTTGCCCGCCCGCCATGTGCCCAGCCCAAGTGCGGGCATCTCGTCGCCGTTTCTCAATGAAAGTGTGTTCCGTGACATGTCCCAAGCTTGCCAATGTCCCGGCCGGTGCAAGCCACTTCTTGAGGAGCGAATCTCATTCGGGATATCTCAACCGCAGATGAACGGGATAAACGCAGATGAAAAATGAAATGGATTTCGGGTTCATCAGGAGAATTCATCTGCATGGATCTGCGTTTATCCCGTTCATCTGCGGTTAAATCATTTGAAAGCAGCAAGCATCTGCAAACACCGGCTTGCAGCACTCCCGCCACTCACGGACACTCCGCCATCTTGCAAAGCAAACCGATTCCTCCCACCCAGCCTTGGCACATCATCGGCCAAGGACTCGCCGGCACTTGCCTTGCGTGGGAATTCCTGCGTCGTGGTATCCCCTTTTATATCACCGATACCGGTCATGGCGGCAGCTCACGAGTCGCAGCTGGACTCATCAATCCCATCACTGGAAAGAACTTCGAGCCGAGCTGGCGCATCGAAGAATTTCACCCGCAGGCCATCGCATTTTTCCAAGAAATCGAAGCTACACTCTCCACTACGCTCTGGTATCCAACACCCATCCTCCGCCTCGCCTCCTCCGAAAAGGAATGGAAGAAGATCACCTCGAAGCTCGACCTCACCCACATCCGCCCATGGCTTTCAGAAAATAATCCGCCTGTGCCTCCGGACTTCATCGGCGCTATCGAACTCACAGGTGGTGGCCGCGTGGATACTGCAAAGTTCATCAAACTCTCGGCCGCTTACTTTTCCGAAAAAGGCCTACTTACTGTAGATACCGTTTCCGACGCCAGCGCATCCGCCATCCTCTGCCAAGGAGCCGCCGGCCTCATGGACAACCAACTCGGCCAACACCGCTGCGCCAAAGGCGAGATCCTCACTGTCCGCGCCGATTGGCCTCAATCCCACATCCGCATCGGCGCTGGCGGCTGGCTCGTACCTATCGGCGACAACCATTTCCGAATCGGCTCCACCTACGAGTGGAATCAGCTCGATGAAACACCTACCACCGCCGGGCTCGAGCGCATCACCCAGATTGCAACGAAGCTAGGCGGAGAGGATTTCGAAGTCACCGACCACGTTGCCGGCATCCGTCCGATCCTCCGTCGCAGCGAGCCACTCATCGGCAAAAACACCGCCGACCAATGGATCTTCAACGCCCTCGGCTCCAAAGGCTCCCTCTACGCTCCGGAAATGGCTACCATGCTCGCCGATTGGATCATCGAAGGCACCGCGCCCGATCCCGCCTTTATCCTAGCTCTTGATTAGAAGTTGAATGTCCCGTGAGCACAGCGAACCATCAAGAATCGCAAAGCCAGAAATCATAGCCAATAGGCAATTTTGAAAACCGAAAGTTACCCACCCCGCCCAACGCATCTCCTGCACCTCCTATTGAAGGAAAAGATTTCCCCCGGAGACACCGTCATAGATGCCACCGCAGGCAACGGCCACGACACCCTTTTCCTAGCCGAAGCTGTTGAAGAAACGGGAAGAGTCATCGCCATCGACATCCAAGAGCAGGCGATAAACTCCACACGCACGCGCCTTGAAGCCGCTGACCTAGCAAGCCGAGCTACATTTCACCAAACCTCCCACACAGAGATCAGTAAAATCGCGTCCGGCGTCACCCCCACCGCCATCCTTTTCAATCTTGGCTACCTCCCGGGAGGCGACCGCTCTGTCATCACCCATACCACGGACTCCCTCACAGCCATTACTGCATCAGTGGAAATCCTCGCTCCCAAAGGGCTCTTAGCCGTCATGTGCTACCCCGGCCACTCCGGAGGTGATGAAGAAGCAGCCGCCGTTTATGATTTCATATCCTCTCGTAGCGACCTACGCACAGCACGTTACGGACTCATTGGCACCCGTGATCCCGCTCCTTTTCTACTCCTCTCCGAGAAACACACCTGACACAGAGTCATCTTCAAACTTGCCCCCCTGTCAGTCAGCGGATAAACCTCTTGGGAAGTTTATGAAAATCAAACCCTTTGCCCTGCTATTCCTGCTCGCCACCCTACCCATCCAGGCTCAGGAAGATGCCAGTGATAGCACTGACGTCGATGCTCTCCTCCCTGCCCAGAAGGAATTCCTCAACCTCCCGGCGGACGACCGAAAGAAATTCGTCGAGCACTTCGGCGAGGCTTCTCGCTTCTTCCAGCAAAAACGCGTCTTTGAGTGCCTGGATGCCCTCCATGAAGCTGGAAAAATTTTCTCCGACAGTGCCGAGCTCCTAAACCTTCGCGGCTCCTGCTACGTAGAAATGCGTGCCTTCGACAAAGCCTTGGTGGCGTTTAAAGAAGCTCTCGAACACAACCCGAGAAATACCAGCGTCAAATTCAACATCGCGGAGGTATTGTTCGTCACCAAGCAGTGGCAGGAATCCCACGACCTCTTCGTAAGCATCCTCACCGAAATCCCAGACAGCAACACCGCCCTCACTCGCCTCGTTGAGTTCAAGATCTTGCTCTGCAAGAAAAAGCTCGGGCAGAATGAAGAAGCACTCATCCTCGCCGAGAAATACGACTACCTCGACGATTCTCCCTATTACTATTACGCCAAGGCCGCCATCGCCTATGATGAGGGGGAACTCCTCGAGGCAGAACAATGGCTCGCACGAGCTAACCGTATTTTCCGGAATGCCGCTATCATCGCCCCATGGCAGGATACCTTAGTCGAATTCGGCTACATCAAGAGCTTCTACGGAGAGGAAGACGCTCCCGAAGCTCCATAGGCGAACATAGCCTGATCAACTCCCCTCTTCCCCTCCGCCATTCCTTTAGTTAGGTATGGAGGATGAAGACCTTACTCGCGCTTTTCCTCGCGATCTCCCCCCTCGCAGCGAACCCTGATTCCTTCCGCGAGCTTTTTGCCGATCCCGCCACCCGCGCTGAGGCCATCGCGACCCTCACCCCCGGCACTCGCGATGCCTTTTTCTTCACCGGCCTCGACCATCAGCTGCGTGGTAGAGAAAAGGAATATGCCGCCACCATCACCGCATGGAAGGCAGCTACGGGAAGGAAGAAATCCCCCATCCCATCCAAGGGCATGGAAGTCTTGGAAAACCGCCGCGTCCTCCTCACCTACGACCGCAATCCACAAGCCGCCCTCAAAGAGCTGACTCGCCGCCTCGATCTCACCTTCGACCACTCGAAGCCCGCCTCCCCCACCGCTGATCTCGAGTTACCCACATCGGTCGATCCCGCACAAATCTCCGCCGAAGCCTTCCGCAACGAGGCCGCCCTGGCACAGTCTGCCAACCCTTACCGCCTATACTCCCAAGAGGCATTGGCTGCAGAACTCGACTCTCTCAATGAATTCAGCGACGAGCAGATCAGCTGGTTTGCCGAAAATTTCGATGGCTACGATCACCCCTTCTACACCGCCCTGATCGCAAAAATTTTCGCCATGGAAACGCCACACAAAGGCAGCGAATTTCTTTATAACGAACTCACCCTAGCCCAGCTTAAGGAACTCACAAAATCCACCCCCGCACTCCTCGGCAACAGCCTCTTCGTCCGCGCCTACCTCACCAAGCTCACCCCATCCTATCCCACCGAGTTAAAACGCCACCCCGCCGCACACGCCGCTTTCCTCGCAAAATGCCGTGACTTCGCCCTCACTCTCCCGCCTTCGCGCAACGACCTCCGCGCCCACATCCTCTTCCATCACCTCCGCCTCCAGCAAACGCTCGGCAACCACCCACTCAACGACTTCGTCGCCTACCTCACCCTCCCACGCCGCCAGCACCGCATCATTCAACCCTTCGAAAAATCCGACGAATTTTTCTCACCTACCAGAGAACTCAACAACATCACACTCAGCACCACCGTCTCCGACGATACCTATCTCGTGGAGTCCTACCTTCTCCATTTCCTCGCCGTATCCGATACCGCACAGAAGCCATTCGTCCCTTTCATTCAGGAAAAGAAACTCGCCGCCCTCCACGCCCGCGCTCGCCTCTTGGCCGGGGCAGACACCGCACGCTGGGCACCCATCGTCGCTCCAGAGGAATACGCCGACCTCCGCGAGGAAACCCGCATCACCTTCGCCCCTACCGTCCCATCCCTTTTCAGCGCAGAGGAAAAAATCTCCCTCCCGCTCGATCTCAAAAACACCCCCACCCTCCTCATCCGCATCCACGAGATCGTCTCCAAAGACACCGAACCCTCGGTCGATCTCGAAGGCCTCGTCCCACACCACACCCGCACCCTATCCTTCGACCAACAGCCACTCGTCCTCCATCGGGAAAACATCGACCTCCCCGAGCTGGAAGGAGCAGGCACCTGGATCGTCGAGTTCGTCTCGGAACGCATTTCAGCCCGTGCCCTCATCCAAAAGGGAAACATCACACCCCACATCACCCGCACACCCGAGGGTCAGGTCATCCGCGTATTCGATGAAGCTTCACGCCCACTCGATAGCTTCACCCTTGAGCTTGGCGACAACACATTCACCGCCAGGGACGGTACCATCACCGTCCCAGACTCCGCCAACCAACCCGTCACCTCCGGCAAAATCACCGCCGGGAAACTCATCACGGAAATCCCCCTCGACTCACGCACTGATTCCCTTGGCCTCGATGCCTCCTTCTTCCTCGACCGTGGCCAACTTATCGCCGGAGAAAAAACTACCCTCCACCTCGATGCAAAGCCCACAAACCACGGCCTGCATCTCCCCGTCGAGCGCCTTGAGTCGCCCTCACTCGTCATGAAAGCAGAGCTGTTAGGCGGCACCACCACAGAGCGCATCATCGCCGAAAAACTTGACCCCTCCGGCATCAACGCCATCCCCATCCTCATCCCCGCCGATCTCCTCTCCCTCAGCTTCGTCCTCACCGCCAGCGCCACACCGACCACCGGCGAGGAACCCGTCACTCTCACCTCCACCGCCAGCTATGAGCTGAATGCCGACCTCAAGAGCAAACGCATCGCCACCGCCCTCTTTTCAGAAACCCAAGCCGGTCACAGCCTCGAGCTGCGCGGAAGAAACGGCGAGCCACTCCCCTCACGCGCCATCCGCCTCACCTTCACCCACCACCTCTACGATTGCCCCATCGCCATCCGCCTCCGCACCGACGATTCCGGCTACATCTCCCTCGGCACCCTCGAAGGCATCACGGAAATAACCGCCAACTCCTCAGACATCGCCCCCACCACCTACGTCCTCCCCATCCGCATCCTCGAACTCCCTACGGATTACGTCATCCCCGCCGATAGGGAACTCCGCATCCCCATCGACCCCGCACAGGGAAAACCCCGCCTCGTCCGCCTCGCCAAGGACGACCCCGCAGAAGATTTCCTCCCCTCCCCGCAGGCCGCCATCAAGGACAACCACGTCGTCCTGAACGACCTACCCCCCGCCACCTACCGCTATACCCAAGGTGAACTTAAAACAAAAATCACCGTCCTCCCCGGCGGGAGCAAACGCGGAGATCTGGTCGTCACGGAAGACAAAATCCTCCCGCTCACCATCCCCACCAGTCCTCTCATCTCCTCCGCAGTCGCCGAAGATAAGAACCTCAGCATTCGCATCGAAGGAGCATCCCCCACCACCCGGGTAACCGTATCCGCCAGACGTTTTGATCACGGAACATGGGATCCCGGTTACGCATTCTACCCATTTGCCCAAAGCCAACCTTCCGGCCTCACCCGCAGCGTCCTCCCCTCCCGCTACCTCACCGGACGCCTCCTCAGCGATGAAGCCCGCTACATCCTCGACCGCCGCGCCGCCAAGACCTTCCCCGGCACCATGCTTCCCCGCCCCGGCCAACTCCTCTACCGCTGGACTCCCGAAGACATCGATCAGGAAGCACAGGACGGAGACGACGACTACCGTGGTAACAACCTCCCCACCTTCGATAGCGGCGGAGGGCGAAGCACCTTCGGGAAAAAGGTGCAACGCGGCGACACCTCCACCACCTCCCACCCCGCCGTCATCGACTTCCTGAAAAGCCCATCCGCCGTCAGCTTCGCCCTCACACCCGATGCCGATGGCTTGGTCAGCATCCCCCTCTCCGATTTCGGCGATGCCCGTTTCCTCACCATCTTCGCCGCAGACACCGATGCCTGGGACATCCTCACCCTTCCCCTGCCCGACGCAGAGATCGCCACCCGCGACCGTCGCATCGCCCGCCCGCTCGATCCTGCCGAACACCACATCCCCACCCGCTTCGCCGCCGCCCTCGCTCCCGGCGCAGAAGTCACCATCAATAACCTCCTCGATGCTGATTGGCGCGCCTTCACCACCCTCGAAGAAGCACACCGTCACCTCCTCGCTGTCACCGGAGATGACAGGCTCCGCACCTTCACCTTCCTCACCACCTGGCCAGAGCTCGATGAGAAGGAAAAGCTAGCCCTCCTCGCCGATCACCACTGCCACGAACTCCACCTTTTCCTCCAACGTAAAGACTCGGACTTCTTCAAAAAACACGTCCTGCCCCTCCTCGCCGCCAAGCCGCAACCCACCTTCATGGACGATTACCTGCTCGGTCGCGACCTTACCCCGTACCTCCGCCCCTACGCCTTCCCACGCCTCAACGCCGCCGAAAAAGCCCTCCTCGCTCGCGCCCTCCCCGCCCGCAGTAAAGACATCGCCCGCGAGCTGGATCTCCGCTGGAAAATCGAAGCCCCTTCCCCCGAAGCCGAAACCCGCCTCTTCTCCCAGACACTCAAAGGAGCCGACCTCTCACCCGACGACACCCTCGGCCTGGCCTATGATGAGAGACGATCCAAACTGTTGGCAGATGTGGACGCGGCATGGGAAGTCGATGCCAGCAGAAGTGAAGGAATCTCCGGCCCCTCTGACGGCGTTTCCTACATCTCGGAAAAACTCCGTCATATCGTCATCCCCAGCATCGACTTTGAGGATACTACTCTCGAAGAAGCCATCGACTTCCTCCGCTTACGAGCCATGGAACTCGACACACTAGAGTTAGACCCCTCCAAGAAGGGCATGAATTTCGTCATACGCCGTCCCCGATCCAGCACGAACGGAAACGGTGGGCTGGATGCCTCATCGGGCGGTGGGCTTCTTGGAGGCGGAGATCCCGGCGCTGTTCGCATTGATGAACTAAGGCTCAAAAATGTACCTCTGGACGTAGCCCTCAAATACATCGCCGACAAAACCAAGATGCGATTCAAAGTCGACGACTATGCAATCACCATGGTACCTCAGACAGAAACAGGCGAAGACCTCTTCACCCGCACCTTCCGCGTCCCACCAGATTTCGCCTCATCACTACAGGGACCGAGCGGTAGCACAGGAGAAATAGATCCATTTGCTGAGTCATCTGGCCAAGGTGCCAGCACCCTTACTGCCCGCCCACCTATTATTGATCTACTTAAACAAACAGGAATCGCATTTCCCGAAGGCACTAGCGCCGTCCTGAGTGCCGACGGAAGACTTATCGTCACCAGCACGCCTTCCGAGCTAGATAAAATTGAATCGCTAACCGCCGTGCTAAGTGCAAACCCGAGCGACTCCGACCCATTCTCCGACACCTCAGATTTCGATACATCCGTCCTCCCGGATCTCTCCCTTCTAGACTCCCCCCGCCGCTTCCCGGACCGCACCCACCTCTGGCTGGAATCAAACTACTACAAAAACCGTAACAAAACCGGCGAAGAACTCATTTCACTGAATCGCTACTGGCTGGAGCTTGCCGGCTGGGATCAGAAAAAGCCCTTCACCTCCCCCCATTTCAACGCCTGCACCGCCAGCGCAGCGGATGCCCTCATGTGCCTCGCCACCCTGGAACTTCCCTTCACCGCAGAGAAACCGGAAGTCGCCATCGAGGGCGGCTCACTGCGCGTCAAAGCGCGCGCACCCATGCTGCTTTTCTACAAAGACACACGTACGACCGACAAACTCGCGCCTGAGCCGCCACTGCTCGTCCGCCAGTCCTACCACCCCCTCGCCGAGCCTTTCCAGACCGATGCACTAGGCCGCAAAATAGAAAACACCCTCACCGGCGAACTCCGCACCGGCGTCCCCTACGGCCTCGCCCTCGTCGTCACAAACCCCACCGGCACCGAGCGCCGCATCGAGACCCTCGCCCAGATCCCCGCAGGCTCCATCCCGCTCGACGGCATGCCCGAGACCCTCTCCACCTCCCACCAGCTCGCCCCGTACGGCGTGGTGCGGCTGCGCCTTGCATTCTACTTCCCTGCCGCTGGAGATTTCCCCGCCTACCCGCTTCACGTCGCCGAGGACGGAACCGTCCTAGCCCACGCCGCCGCCCGCACCCTCCGCGTTAGCAATGAGCCTGAACCGGAAGACGCCGCCTCATGGCTTGCCTTAGCCCGTGATGGCAGTCCGGATGCTGTCCTCACCCGCCTCTCCACCGCAAACCCCGCCGAGACCAAACTCAACGCCATTCTCTGGAGACTTCGCGACGAAGAGTTTTTCCAAAAAACCACCGCCATCCTCCGCCAGCGCCTCTGGGGAAATGAGCAGGCGCTTTCCTACGCCGTCCTCCACAATAACAAAGCAGCCCTCTCCGACTTCATCGAGACCACATCCCTCGCCCGCAATCTCGGCACCTGGTTCAGCTCCGACCTCGTCAGCATCACCCCCGCCGAGCACCACGACTGGGAGGCCATGGAATTCGATCCCCTCATGAACCCCCGCGCCCATCCCTTCGGCAACCACCCGCGCCTCAGCCACGATGCCGCCCTCGACCACTACCGCGACTTCCTCGACACCCTGACTTGGAAAGCCGAACTCAGCGCAGAGGACAACCTCACACTCACCTACCACCTCTTCGTCCAGGATCGCACAGAAGAAGCCCTTGCTAGATTTGAAAAAATCGCCGCCGCCGCCCTCACCGACACCCTGCGTTACGATTATCTCCACTCCCTTGCCCTCTTCCATCAGGGCAAACCGGAAGAGGCAAAAACCATAGCCACCACACGTCTCGTTGACCTGCCACCCGGCACCTGGCGCGAGCGTTTCACCGCCGTCTCCACCCAGGCAGATGAGATCGCCGCACCCCTTGCAGCCGCACCCGAGAAAGAACAGGAAGCAGCACCCACCTTGGAGATCACCCGCGAAAGCGATGACGCCATCACCCTCCGCCACAGCGGACTCGATGAAGCGGAACTGCGCCTCTACCACATCGATCTCGAAGTCCTATTCTCCAAAGACCCCTTCCTCAAAGGCGGCATGGAGTCCTCCCTCCCACCCATCGCGCCGAACCTCTCCGCCGTCGTAAAATTCGAAAAAGGAAGCGAGTCCACCCCCTTCCAGTTGCCCAAGGATTTCCAAAAAGGAAACCTCTTTATCGCCGCAGAATCAGACGACGCCCAACGCCTGGAAATCCTCGGCACCCGCCTCATCGAGCTACGCATCCTCCCCGCCGACCGAACCGCCCTAGTCACAGACTCCGCCACCGGCAAGCCCCTGCCCGGCACCTACATCAAGGTCTACGCAGAGTCCCGCGATGGCTCCATCACCTTCCACAAAGACGGCTACACCGATCTACGCGGCAAGTTCGATCACATCTCCCACACCGCCACCGACCCCTCCACCCTAAAACGCTTCGCCATCCTAGCCTCCCACACAGAAAAAGGATCCCTCACCCGCATCATACAAAGATAAGCACCCAGAAACCAAGCCCCCTAACTACAGCTTCGTGCCTTCCCCCCTTCGTGTGAGAAACCACCCAACCCCAGTCTTCTCACTGATCACTCGGCACTCGGCACTCGAAGTCTAAACCTCCAGCCCTGCAACCATCGCATGAAACGCAGCTGAAACCTTGTTATCTTTCGGATCCATCAGCGCCACCGGTTTACCCTTATCTCCACCACGCCCTGTCGGCTGATCGATCGGGATCTGCGCCAGCAGCGGAACATTCATGTCCTCAGCCTCACGCACGCCGCCTTCTTCACCAAAGAGATAGTAGCGCTTCCCAGCATCGCACTCAAACCACGCCATATTCTCAATCAGTCCGAGGATAGGCACATTCACTTTTGCGAACATCGCCACCGCCTTACGCGCATCGATCAACGCTACTTCCTGCGGAGTCGTCACGATGACCGCGCCGTCCACCGCCACTGTCTGCACGATAGTCAGCTGGATATCCCCCGTTCCCGGCGGCAGATCCAGCACAAGCACATCGAGTTCTCCCCAAGCCACTTGCCTGAGAAACTGCTGAGTGTAACGCGTCGCCATGGGGCCGCGCACAATCACGGGAGACTTATCTTCCAGAAGAAAGCCCATCGACATCAGTTTTAGTCCATGAGCCTCGATCGGTATAATTTCATCCTGATCATTCGCATTCGGCCTTTCATTGGTTCCGAACATCTGCGCCACGGATGGCCCATAGAGATCGCAATCGCAGAGACCAACTTTCAGCCCACGTGCCGCGAGCGCCACTGCCACATTAGCCGCCACCGTGGATTTCCCCACCCCGCCCTTGCCCGAAGCAATCGCGATGATGCGTTTCACCCCAGGAATCGAACTTTTTCCAACTGCGCCCGAAGCCGCTTCCGGCGCATCTTTCACCTCAATATCCACTTTTACATTCGAGACACCCTCCATTCCGTCCAATACAGCATGGATATCTTGGAAAATCTGCTGTGGCACCTTCGCATCCTTCGTCGCCACCTCAATCCCGACGGTAACCTCGCCACCCTCCACTTCCACTGCCTTCACGAGCCCGAAGGATACGATATCCCTCGAAAATCCCGGATACTTCACCTGCTTCAGCGCTTCTTTGATCTGCTCAACGTTTGTCATGTCCGCGCCCACTCTCCCCGTTTTCCGCTCCAACGCAACCCCTTGTTGATACTCTCGCAACTCCTCCTTCCCCTCGCACCACGATCCGCTATCTTCTGACCCACTTGATCACGCCCCAGCAAATCATCCTCGCCGTCCTTCCGGTCTATCTCCTGATGGGCACGGGAGCGATTCTGAGGAAAACTGGCATCCTCAAACGCGAGCACGATGCCGGCATCATGCACCTCGTCTTTTCAGTGCTCGCCCCCTGCTTCATCCTCGATCAAACGCTCGGCGCGGACATACTTCGAGATTACGGCACCTTAGCCACAGGCGCTGGACTAGGATTCTTATTCATCGTCAGCGGGATCACTATGGGTTGGCTAGGAGCGAAAGCCGTCGGACTCTCTTCCGGCAAAGGATTCCGCACCTTCGCGCTCTCTTCCGGATGCCAGAACTACGGATTCGCCGCCGTCCCCGTCGTCGAGATCCTCTGGGGCAGCTCCGCCCTCGCCCTCCTCTTCGTCCACAATATCGGCGTCGAGGTCGCTATCTGGTCGGTCGGCGTGATGATCCTCTCCGGAGACAAGCGCATCGTCTGGAAACGCCTCATCAATGGCCCCATCATCGCCGTCACCATTGCACTGATTCTCGTTGCACTAGGCGTGGATGACAAAGTCACCGGCCCCGTCCGCACCACCATTTCCATGATTGGCATCGGAGCATTCCCCATCGCCATCCTCATGATAGGCGCATCCATAGCGGATCTCGCAGGCGTAGAGAAACCTTCGTGGAAAATCGCTATCGCAGCCTGCCTCGTTCGACTCGTCCTCGTCCCCATCCTGATCATCCTCGCTGCGAAGTTCATTCCCATGCCCGTCGAGCTCCGCCAGATCCTTGTGGTTCAAGCCGCCATGCCAGCCGCACTCGTCCCCATTCTGCTCGCCCGGATCTACGGCGGTCAGCCAGGCGTTGCCGCACAAGTCGTTATCGCTACCACCGTCGTCTCGCTCGCAACCGTGCCTTTCGTCATTTACCATGGAGCCCGTTTCCTCGAACTCGTCCCTACCACTCCCTGAATCCGCCTTGCCCTGTATCCGCTTTGATGCACTACTCCCCAGCCGTCTATGCCTGAACCCACTTCTCCCAGCACCCGTAAAAGCATCTCGCTCCAGCCAGCCATCGATGGCCAGCTTTCCCCTTCCGAACGCATTGAGCTCTACAAGCGTTTCCTCGAAGTGGAGCAGGAACAAATTCTCGCACGCCACCGGGATGGTGCCGGAGGCATGGAAATCGCCGAGGCACGTTCCACGGTCATCGATAAGCTGCTCTCTGCCATCCTCGCTTCCACACTAAAAACCCAGAAGGTAGAATCTTCCTCTCTCACTCTCGTCGCCATCGGCGGATATGGGCGAGGCACGCTTAATCCTGGCTCAGACATCGACCTCCTATTCCTCCTTCCTCGCGCATCTAATAAGCTCCCAAAAAGCGTCCAAGAACTCGTCCAGCGCGTCCTCTATCCTCTTTGGGACATGGGCTTCAAAGTCGGTCATTCCGCGCGTTCCATCAACGAATGCATTGCTGAGGCACGAGCAGACCAACAGAGCTTCACCTCACTTATGGATACCCGTCTCATTGCCGGGAACGAAACACTCTACGACGGATTTCTCGTCCGTTTTGAAAAAAGCTGCATAGGAAAAGGCCAAGACGCCTTTCTCGAAATACGCCGCCACGACCTCCGCTCTCGATACAAAAAAAGCTCCTACACCGTTTTCCTCCAAGAACCTAACGTCAAAGAATCCTGCGGCGGCCTCCGCGATTACCAAAACATTCTCTGGGTCGCACAGGTCAAGACAGGCTCCCGCAGCCTACGTAAACTCGTCGAAGACCGCCTCATCACCAACAACACCTTGAAGGAAATCGAGGAAGCCTACGATTTCCTCATGCGTGTTCGTAACGAACTCCACTATCACTCGGGAAAAGCCACGGACATCCTCACCCTCCAGCTCCAAGGCGTGGTCGCCACTGCTTTCAAATATCCACAGCGCAGCATCCTTCGTCGCACAGAGGCCTTCATGCGGGATTACTACCGCCACACACGTCACCTCTACCGCCATACGAACTCGCTGATGGAAACCTTCCAGATCCAGCAAGACTCAAACGCAGAAAGCGGAGTCGGTTCCTTCCTCACATTCAGGAAAAAGAAAAAGGAGGAGTTTGACGGATTCATCGCCAAAGGAGGCCGGATCTATCCTGCTAACCAGTCTATCTTCAAAGAGGACATGCACCGCATGATGCGCCTCTTTCAGCACACCCAGCTGCGCAATCTCCGCCTTTCTCCCCAAATGCGCCGCCTCATCGCAAGTCACTGGAATGATATCGACCGGCCGTTCCGCTACCTAAAAGCAAACCGTAAAACTTTCCAAGCTATCCTCGAGCGCAAGGGCGAAGTCTCAAAATCCCTCCGCCAGATGCATCGCATCGGCTTCCTTGGCCGCTACCTCCCCGAGTTCGGAGCCCTCGACTGCCTCGTCCAACACGAGTTTTTCCACCGTTACACAGCAGACGAACACACTCTTCGTTGTATCGATGAACTCGATAAACTCGTCGAGAACACCGACCCATCCCGAGATATCTTCCGCCGTCTATTCCACCAGATCGTCGATCCCTACGCTCTCTACGTAGCTCTCATCCTCCACGACACTGGACGCTCCGAGAATTTCCGCGAGCATATCGATGGCTCTGCACTGCTCGCCATCAAGCTCTGTTCACGACTCCAGATCACCGGGCGCCGCCGAGCACTCATCATGTTCCTCGTGGACAACCACCTCACCTTCTGGCGCACCGCCACTACGCGTAACCTCGAAGACCCAGAGGTCATCGCCGAATTCGCAGGCATCATGAAAACTCCGGAGAACCTAGATGCACTCCTACTTTTTACCTACTGCGACACTAGTGGCACTGCCCCCGGCGCATGGAGCGGCTGGAAGGCTTCGCTTATGGTTCAGCTACACAAAGCCACACACCGTTTCCTCACGGAAGGCAAAGAAGGCTTCGAACGCACCCTTGATGAAGATCGTATCGACCTAGAAAAGGAAGTCACTGCACTCATGCGGAAAGACTATCACGAAGACATACGCGAACACTTCAAACGCACGCCTGCACCAGCCTTTGCATACCGCAAAGCTGCGGCGATTCGCGCCCAAGTACGCACCGTTCGCCACTTCCTGCGTGAAGAGGAAAAAGGCGAAGCCCCCATTCCTTTCAACATCAAATTGAACGACGAACCGGACAAGGGATACTCCGAGCTCATCCTCGCCTGCCGCGACCGTCCGTTGCTATTGGAAAAACTCTGCTGCGCTCTCGCCTCAGAACAAATCAACATCCTTTCGGCCGATCTCTTCACGCGCACCGACAACATCGTCCTTAACATCTTTCGCGTCTGCACCACAAACTTCGAACCGATCTCCAACAAGTCCACCCGAAAACGATTCATCGAAACGTTCACCACCATCCTCAGCCAAGAACAGTATTTCCCTGAGAAATACTTGAAGGCGAAAACTAACTTCCTCAAGCCACGCACTGAAACAGGAGTCTCAGTTCCCGTTCGCGCGCGAGTATCGAACGACCTCCACCCCACCTGCACCACGGTGGAAGTCCAAGCGCTAGACCGCATCGCACTGCTCCACGACCTTTTCTACACCATCGGTGAAGCGAAGCTCGAGACCGTGCATGCACGCATCTGCACCGAAAAAGGAGTCGCGATGGACACCCTCTATATCACCACAGCGGATGGCAAACAGATCACCGATCCCGAAGTCTTGAAATCGCTTGAAGAGAGATTTAGCAGCCTCGTCTCCAACCAACAGGCCTAGCCCCCGGAGCAACTGGGGCAGCTCCCACCTCTGGATCTCTTGCTTGATGCGAGGGGGCATCCACCTCTCACTTCCCCTTCAGATGATCTGTCTGTGCATACTTCTGCCAAACTTTGGCGAACTCCTCGTCCATGAGCCAGTTGGCGGTTGATTTATCGCCTTTGAATTCCGCATAGGGAGCGATTTCCAAAAGCTGTCTGCCACCTTCTTCCAAGTTGTAGGTGGCACCGAGCCAACCGTCTTCGATCTTGATTGGTTTCAACTCACCATCGTCTCCGAGGCGGACGCGCAGAGCCGCTTTACAAAACTCTACGACAAACTCCCAGACGATATCCGGATCGACAGGCCCGTGCCCGACTCCTGCTTCCAACAAGCTGCACATGGCGGCGTCACGGGTTTTTCGCAACTCCTTGACGGTATCATCCTGGCGTCCGTTGAGGAAATATTTGTCAACGGTGCCGAGCATGACCATCGAAGGGATTTTTTCGGTGTTCGGAAACTGCAAGTAGGCATTGAAGCCGGGGTGAAAAGAAATCCATCCCAGAGATTTTTCGGGGACCTGCGCCGGCCAGCACGCGGCGAAGCCGGTGCCGTTCGAGTGGCCGAAGGTGAGAATAGGCGCCTCGACCAGCTCGGGGTGGCCAGACAACTCCGCCAATTTTTTCATATGCGCATCCGTCAGACTCACATCCATGAGGCCTCGCTGCACGGGGTTCCCATACATAGCCACCAAGGCGATCTTTTCTTCCTCCGCAAATTTCTGCAAAATCGGATGTACGATATTCCCAATCCCGTGACGGGAAAGATAGAACGCGGCTCGAACCTTTTCCACGGACTCCGGAATATAGACGTGGAACTCGGCATTGCCGTTTGCCACTTTGCCCATGCCGTTAACCGTGCTCATTGGCGTAGTGAAGCCAACAATCCCCTCCTCCATAGGATCAGGTATCATCTTCACTTCGAGGGGCTTGCCCTTGGAGAAAAAGTCCATGCTCCTGATCCTAGTCCTCACATCTAAATGTCCCTTTTTCTCAAAGATCAGCGTCGCGATGATCCCACGTTTGTTCGGTTTAAAATTTTCATCGGGGGTAAACTCGAACACGAAATTTCCGTTCGGATCAGTCATCGCCTCGGTATCGATAGGATTCATCGAGACTTTGACGTCATTTAGCCAGTTATCATCGGCATCCATCACCTTTCCGGTGATAGTGATCATCTTGCTGGGTTCTGCACTTCCCATCGTAGGGAATAACAAAGCAGCACCGAGAACGGTGAGGAGTTGGAATTTTTTCATACTTGAATTAATACCAATGAATCGGCGGAGCTATTTCAAGGAAAGTTAAAAGCCTGCCACCGGCCATGGCTTCAAAAATGTTGCTATTCCGCTTTACCCGCACCTTTACCTTTGTTCGGCGCCTTTCCTTTTGCCTGCAGCTTCTCAAATAACCCGTGGTTCTTCGAGTCGTTGGGGTATTCGTCAAACAGATGCCCCTGCCCAAACATGCGTGGATCGTCCTGAGCCTTCAAACCATCAAACAATTGCTCATGGAGCTGTTTCATGACCGTCGCCTTTTCGGGGTCACTTGCCAAGTTCACCACACAGTCGGGATCTTTACTCAAATCGAAGAGTTGTTCGGCAGGCAGCTTGCCGAAGCTCATATCAAAGAACCGCTTTTGCTCGGGACTATTTATTGTCTCCAGCACTGCAGTCTTCGTCGGGCTATCATCCGTATCGCGGTAGTCGGTTTCTTGATTGCCACCTGGCCAGCGATCCGTCTCGAAGTTGTGCAAATAGAGCATGCCGTTTTTCACGATGCCGCGTATGGGATAACCTTCATCGTTTGGGCGCCCAACATCGGTGCGTTCCTTACACACTAAAACGTGGTCTCGCTCAGGAATCACTTGCCCGGATTTTTCCGAAGTGAGAATTTCGAACAGGCTCCGTCCTGTGATCGCTGCCATACCGGTATCCGTTTGCGCCACACCGGCTGCTTCGAGAAATGTCGGAGCAAAATCGATAAAACTCACATAGTCATCGATCACTCGACCTTCATGCTGAACACCATTTTTCCACATGATGGCCAACGGCAAGTGATTTGAATTATTGTAGGCGTAACCCTTACAGTGAGGAAACGGCATGCCGTTATCTGAGGTAACAATCACCAGCGTGTTGTCCAATTCACCGCGCTTCTCTAGTTCCGCAAGCATCTGTCCGAGATGATGATCGAACTGTTCCACCTCGTAGGCATAATCCAGCATATCGTTGCGCACCTCTTCTGTATCTGGCCAGCACCCGGGCACCTTCTCTATATCGGAAAGCTTCTTACCACCCTTGGCCACTCCACTACCGTATTCGTAAGGTCGATGCGGATCTTTGCTACCATACCAAAAAAACCACGGCTCATCCTTCGGCACGACATCTAGAAATTCGTTAAAGTTTGCGCCGTAGTCATTCGAATCGGCGTTTTTAGTCGGCGGCTTGAGTTTGTGCTTTTGAAACAGCTTCCCAGTCATTTGGCGCCGCTTACCATCCTCATCCTCAGCAGTGCCCGGCCCCCAGCCCTTGCCGGTCATCCCAGTGAAATAATTATGCTCGCCAAGCGCCTCCACCACGGATTTGTATTCTGGTGGAAATACAGGCCAGTGATTTGCAGCAGCACCAAGCTCCCATGAGTTTCGTCCCGTTATGATACAGGAGCGCGAAGGAGAACACTTTCCGTTCGGTGTATAGGCGTTTTTGAACAATAACCCCTCACTTGCGACACGATCGAACGCCGGTGTCTTAACCCACGAACATCCGTAGGAACCCGCATGACCAAACGACCAATCATCTGCAATCGCGAACAGTATGTTAGGTTTATCAGCATACAACTGAGTGGCCATGAGCAACAGACTGAGGATCAAATTACGCAGCTGATTCTTCATATTTGATGATTATACCTAATCACCTACGCATTGTTACACTAAATTCTTCCATCAGCGCCACGGAGGAAAACTGAACAGCGGTCAAGAAGCACACCTAGATCGGAGAACCCCGGAACCAACCGGTAATACTCGCCCGCGTCTTCATCGCGGGTAGCACCTCATGCCAATGATCGCCCGCAAGGAAACATACCAATGTCCCCATCATTGGCTCCACTAATTCAAAAGCACCCTCCTTATCACCTGGCTGCGTCCAGATTTTCAATTCGCCACCATCCCCCGGCTTCCAATCCGGATTTAGGTAGAGGATCACTGTCACCAGCCTCTCCATACTCCCCCGGTGCCGATCCAAATGTGGCTTATAAAAACCTCCCTCGGGATACACTGCGAAGTGCCCTTCAAAATCCATCAACCCCAGAAACAAACCTCGGTTCAATGCAACACGAACATCTTCCAGCCTACCTAGATAATTTCGCTGCCCACCCGTCAGGCTTTCCTCTTCCAGCCACATGACATGATCCGTCCGAACATCCTCACGGATCTGCAATCCATCTCCCTTCCCAACACCCGCACGGCGAAACTCACCTTCCGCCCATGCCCCGAGGCTCTCACAGGAGAGTTCTTCCGCAACACTTCGCTCCACAAATCCCGGCAAAACACACCATCCCGATCGTTGGATATCATCGACCAGCTTCCTAAGCGAAAATGTGGAGCGGTCGGTCAGTAGCGCGACTGTGCTCGTTTAGCAGGCCTTAGCGAGGAAAATTCGCTATCAAGAAGAGTTATTATTCCTTCTCTAAATCAGCAAAAACACCCGTCGCAGCTTTCACAGAAATCTTCTGATTCTTAGCATACGCACGGCTAGCAGCGGAACGCATTTCTCCCAATCCCTCACCTTTCCTCCAAGACTCAATAGTAGCCGAAAGTATAAACGAACCCGGATACATGAACTGGCTCGTCATCACCAGTGGCCTGCAACCCAGCGACTCCAGCCGCCTCCTGAAATACTTTTCACTGAGACAACAAAGGACAACAACATCGGTCGTATTACCATCCACCCCTTCCGGTGGCTCCTGCCTGAAGTCCATCAATGCGTTGTGACCGATGTATGCGACCAGATCAAACTCTCCTCCCACAGCTGCTTTTTCAAAATCAGCCAGACAACGCATCATCTTGGAACCTCGGTAGGCATCTGCCACTAATTCAATTTCTTCCTCGGTATGCTTGAAGGTAATCCGCCGCAGAATCGCATCAGAGATATCCGCCTCCGACTTCGTCACCTTCCATTTTCCTGTCTTTTTGAAATGAACGGCGATCCCGTCGGAGCAACTCCAATATAAGTTCGAGTCGGGGTCATCTCCGTTGCCAATCTTCTCACCGACCGGAGCGATCCCTTGAGTTTCGTTATCACAGAGCGCGACAAAAACCCTCACCTTCTTGCCCTCGGCATGGGCAAAAAAGGAAAACAACAGCCAGACGAAAAGTAATTTCATGAGATCAATCCGGCACAGAATACTCGTGCAACTCCAATACTGAGTCCTGCCCTTCCAGATATTCGTATCGAACCAATCCAACATCCGGATGATACCACATCAGGTATTTTCCATGATCGAAGTAGCCATCGCTCAAGCTCTCTTCAACCACTTCAATACGAACGCATCCAATAAACTTCCCAGCTGGGACTTCGATATCTTCTTTCCCAATCACTCGAATCACTCTTTTCCCCATAAAGGACTCTTCCACCAACTCACCTTCATCCTCCCATGTAGAGGTTCCGTCATATACATTTTGAATAACATCACCCGCTACCAGCTTCTCTGGCAGCTCAAGGTAGGCATTCGAATATTTTGTAAAGTCTTCACCTCCATCACTCGAAGAAATCATTTTTAACCCTCCATCGAGAACGTAGTGAATTGTGTATGAATAGTCCTCGTCATCGCCATAGCTATCTTCGCTAAGCACATCAAAGCTAATACCATTTTCATCACGTTTGATGTTTTTGTAACTGAATTTCACCGTCGTTTCCATCCCATCGGATTTACCACGGTAATTCATAACAGCGCCTTCCTTCAGAGGCGTAAGCTCCTCTGCCGTCGCCAGCAATTCGCCTTTCTGTGTTTTCACTAGAGGTGTTGGCAAACGCTTAGGTAGATTGCCCAGTACCACCGATGCGCGCAGTCCATCGTCTTCAAATTCCAAGGAAGTTGCTACACTCGGGAAATCCAAAATACTCGGGATCTTTGCAGGCTCTGCCTTAGGATTTGCGGGATATCCAAAGGCTACTGATTCCATCGTCATTGCCTCCGCATTCCAGCGATAGCCCTTTCCGCCGGGGCAATAAATATCTTCGCCAAAGTGCAATAGCTGTGTAGCTACAGCATCCTTCCCTGAGAATCGACGATGCCACTCGTTGAGAATGGGCAAAGCCTTCCAGCTCTCATTGCGAATTTTATCCAGCGGCTTCGTAGAATTAAAAGTCACCACTAAGCCCTCGAGAAATGCAGGACTGGAATCGAGCATGAGTTGAGTTGGACTCACAAGGGTTTTGGCATCGGCGGAAGAAACTCCCTTAGCTTCTCGTTGCAACGCACGCAGGAAGGGCTCCTCACGGAGTGACAAAATAAGTGCATTGGGCATGGTCGCGTAGTAGATTCTGAAATTCGATCCCATCTCATTTCCAGACATCACTACGTAGGATTTACCGTCGTTTTTCCGTGTCTCCCATTTCACCGCAGCGGGCGCAGAGCTTTCAATTGCTGTCCTTACAGCAGTCATAAACAAAGCAAGCTTCAGTCGGCTATTCGAACCGATACGCAGCACCACCGGAGTGCTAGCGAATCCATCAAAATAATCGTTATTATCTGCCAGCCAAAACATGCTTTTCTGCAGATCCATCGAGACCGATCCAGACATCCAGCCAAGAGGGTTCACTTCAATCCCTGGGACAAATTCGATAACATCTTCATTATACTCCTGGAAAAGCTCGCTTTGAGTATCCAGAGCAAAAGCAGCATGAAACAGAGACTCCTCTGGAACCCAACGCGCCATATCGCTGAGTTCAGCTTTACCACACAGTGAAACGAATTCAGAAAAATCACTATCTGTAGTGAGCGGTATCACACTGAGATCAACAGCAATAGAATCACCTTCGCTAAGAATACGAATCGCGATGGGATCAAATGCCTGCGCCCAACCATTTTCATAACCATTCCGCCAACGCTCATAAGCTTCCTTTTCTGGCACCGTAGCGGATTCTATTCCCAGCTCGGATGTAGGTGTAATAAAACCTAGCGACCCATAAGCCGAACTAATCATCCGTCCGTCTTGCCACGTGCTATCACCTAAGAGCGGCTCGTAATCCTTCGAGACTTCCTCCCCTAACAATGCCTGTGAAGTGAGTTCCCCGAGCGCAGCAACCGCACGCGTCCGGCGCGAAGCAGCGATACGAAGTTCCGGCCCTGCCCATCGGCGTATCGTGGCATCGGATAGAAAAATGAAAGCCGTTTCATCCTCAGCCAAAGGATATCGGTTACGGAAAAACCGGTATTCATCAGTAGCACCCAGCGCACTCGTTTCTTCATTCGCCACCTCCATCAGACGACGTATTTGCTCAACCGAATTCGCAACCGCAATAGTTCCGCCCATCCTCCAAACATGGCTTGAGAACATCCTATCCGCTGTTTCAAAGCCACCGTAGTCAAAGCCCTCGCCTTCCAAATCCGTTGCCTCGGCTCCCGCTTTACCTGCTTTCGCGGAAATGGTTTTCAGAAGCGCTTTAAAAAGCAATTCCGGCGTATCACTTTCCATCACGAAGGCAACATCCGTCCCCTGAGGAAAATACGGATCACCCCCCGTGATCGCGACACTCTTCACCGGTAGCAATCGCGCCGCAATCGCTGGAACGTCCATCCCCATCTGTTTGCGGTAACGTGTTGCCAAGGTGCGGAAAGGATTCCGAACCGAGTAGTTCTGCCCAGAGGTCACGAACTGCGTCTCGCCACGCTCAATGAGCGCAAGCAAGTCCGGTAAGTTCTTCGCAAAAACCGCATGCTGATCCTCCGGAATGGCGAGTGATAGCGCATCCACCGCCACTTCATCTTCCGGCAGACGTGAAGACCAATCGATCGCAGGCACCGTGATCCCCTTGATCTCAGAAAGCGCAACCGTCTTCCCATCCTCTCCCGCAGACAGGATCAAATCCCTATCCAACGCCAGATTTTCGGAAATCGCCCGACCTCCACTGAAAATCCCAAAAGTGTCCTCCAAATCACCTCTACGCCAGTTCTGACGCTCAGCTGCATCAGCAGCTTTCCCAGAACGATGCTTGAACCATGCCGTCCCGGGAAGGTGACCCTGTGCTAGCCATGTGTAATGCGATTGCCTCGCTTCCTCGAAACGCTCCTTCGTAGAGGCAGTTTCATCTGAAGGAGTGAAGCTGAAAGGGAAGCCGTTGATTTTAGGTTCACCATAATAACCGTCTTTCATATCCAGATCGATGAAGCCGTTCACCACATTGTCTTCCTCAAGCATGAAGATCAGCTCAATTTGCCCCTGCCCACCTTCCTCGGGTATGACCGAGTGGCATTCCTGAAGACACCTCACGCCAAATTCAGCACGAACCCTATTTTGGAAACCAGCTATTGCGAAAGCCTTCTTCGCTTCCGCCAACTGCGCCCCGTAATCTAGCTCAGAAACCTTCACAGAATGGTAGTTCTCGCCCCATGCACTCCGGCAGATGGCAAGTAACAGGATACACAAAAAACTGAGTTTTTTCATATCACCATTCTCATCCTCATCGAACGTAGAGGAAGGAAAATCTCCATACCCCAAACTGGGGGAGAAAAGTGGTGGCCCAACCCGGATTCGAACCAGGGACACGCGGATTTTCAATCCGCTGCTCTACCAACTGAGCTATTGGGCCTCACAGCCTGCTATCTGGGAGAAACACTCCCCTCAAGCGGGGCGCGAGTAAGTCCCCTCGACCCACTTTTGACAACCGAAAAATCGCCCTCAACGAAACTTTTCGACACCGCCATATCTCAGCCCCCCGAACCCTCTGAATCAAGCACCTCCACCTACGTGTGTCATTTCCGTAACCTACACCGTCTGGCAGCTACGCTAAGTCGCCCTATCACATACTTCCGATACCATGGAACTATTCCTCATCGACGCCATCGGCCCCTTTTTTCGCAATTACGAAAAACGCCGCATCAATTGGTCAAAGATCCCCTTTCCCCACCTCAAAACCTCCGGCGAAGCAGCAGAAATCCAATGGCAAAACATCCATGCAGATCTCCGCCACTTTGCCACGGAAGTCTCCGCCCTAGGCTACAATGCCGTCACTCTCGACGATCTTGCTCACCTTGCCACCCACCCGCTCCACGAACCCGAGATCGCCGCAGATATCGCCTATTTCAGGAAACAATTCACCGCCATCTTCGACATGCTCACCGGTGAGTTCGGGCTGAAAGTCTTCCTCACCAGCGACATCCTTCCCCTCACCCCCGCCATCAGCGAAGCCCTCGCCGATCAGCCAGACGAACTCGAAGCCTACTACCTCTCCCTCGTCACCGGCATACTCGACGATTTTCCCCAACTCTCCGGCCTAATCCTCCGCATCGGTGAAAGTGATGGCAACGACGTCACCGACCCCATCCGCACCAGCCTCCACCTTCGCAATCCTCGCGAAACCAACCGCCTCTTGCGCAAACTCCTTCCCGAGTTCGACTCAAGGGGGAAAAAGCTCATCCTCCGCACCTGGACAGTCGGCGCACACAGCATCGGAGATCTCATCTGGCACCGCGGCACCATGGAGGAAACACTCAATGGAATCGCTTCCCCGAATTTCATCATCTCCATGAAGCACGGCGAGAGCGACTTCTTCCGTCACATCCCGCTCAACAAAGCCTTCTTCCGCACCAGCGTCCCGAAGATCATCGAGCTCCAAGCCCGCCGCGAATACGAGGGAGCGGGTGAATATCCGTCCTTTATCGGACGCGATTGCGAACACTTCGCTCGCGAGCTTGAAGGAGCTGAAAACGTCATCGGAATGTCCGTCTGGTGCCAAACCGGCGGCTGGCACCGCTTCCGCCGCCTCGCCTTCCTCCCAAGAAACAAACACTCCGACATCTGGATCCGTCTCAACGTCGCCACCGCCATCCACATCTTCAAGCACGGCCACAGCGTTGAGAAAGCTATCGAAAGCACCCTTGGCACCGAGCGCGCACCCGCCGCCCTAGAGCTACTCAGCCACTCCGATACCGTCATTCACCAACTCCTCTACATCGAAGACTTCGCCCGCCAGAAGCTCTTCTTCCGCCGCGTCCGCATCCCCCCACTCCTCAACGTCTATTGGGACTGCCTGTTCATCAATCACGCTGTCTCAAAAGTCCTACGCTACTTCGTCCCCGATCCCGAGCAAGCCCTCCGCTCCGGCGCAGCAGCCACCAAACTTTTCCCGGAAATGATCAGACTCGCTGAGGAAGCGAAACTCCCCGTCGACGACATCGCCCACATGCGGGATTTCTTCTCACTCCTCATGCTCGCCCGCCAGTATTACTTCCTCCCCTTCGATGAGACACTCGCCACTCGCATCCGCTCCGCGAAAAAGGAATACAAAAAACGCTACCCAGCCGAAGTCCGCGATCGCTACCGCATTAAAGTCTCCTTCCAGCCCTTCAAAGTAAAACGCCGCACCCTCTCTTGGGCATCCTCCCTCCTCCTCCGGAAAAAACGCGGCTACCGCGTCATCGACCACCTCTTCACCCTTCACCTCCTCGGCTACGCCTACCGTCTTTTCAAACCCCGAAATCCCAAGGACATGCCAAAATTCCTCCGCAAATCCGCCATGGGCGTCGACTCCCTCTTCAAATAGAAAGGAACCGCGATTCCGAAATCGCGACTGCAACCGCCACAGAGCACAGAGTCATTCTTCCTGAAAACAATGGAGCGCAGCGACATGGACGGCCTTTGAACTTGAATCTGCCGTCAAAACACTGAAAACTAGCAAACTCTTTCTCTTCCTTGATAGTTGAGTGTTGAAAGTTGAGACTTCGAAATGCGGTTAGCAGTCCTTAACATCGTCGGCCTCTCAAAATCCCTTCTCGGGGAGAACGCGCCCGGCATCACCGCCTTCGCGGAAAAGCACGGGCTGCAGACCTACGCACCTGAGTTCCCAGCACTCACCACCACCGGCCAAAGCTCCATCCTCACCGGCACCCCCCCGGAGCAGCACGGCATCGTCGCCAACGGCTGGTACGACCGCGAGAGCGCCGAAGTCCGCTTCTGGAAACAATCCAACCACATCGTCCACGGCGAAAAAATCTGGGACACCCTCCGCAAAACCGTCCCCGGCTTCACCTGCGCCAAGCTCTTCTGGTGGTATAACATGCACTCCACCGCAGACTTCACCATCACCCCCCGCCCTCTCTACCCAGCGGATGGCTCGAAGCACTTCGACATCCACACACAGCCCATGGCCATGCGCGATGAGCTCAAAGCCGACCTCGGCGATTTCCCCTTCCCATCCTTCTGGGGCCCCGCCGCTGGTATTCCCTCCTCCGAATGGATCGCCGCTTCCGCAAAATGGGTTGAGGAAAAACACTCACCCACCCTCTCCCTCACCTACCTCCCCCACCTCGATTACTGCCTGCAAAAGGACGGCCCCAACGCACCGAACATCCCCACCGAAGTCCAGGCCATCGACCGCGTCGTCACCGATCTCATCCACTACTACGAATCCCGTGGAGTCAAAGTCCTCCTCCTTTCCGAATACGGTATCTCTCCCGTCAACCGACCCATCCACCTCAACCGCCTCTTCCGCGCCAAAGGCTGGCTCTCCATCAAAAACGAGCTCGGTCGCGAAACCCTCGACCCCGGTGGCTCCAAAGTCTTCGCCGTCGCCGACCACCAAATCGCCCACATTTACTGCAACGACCCCTCCCTCCTCCCCGAGGTAAAAGCCCTCCTGAAAAACACCCCCGGCATCGACGAAATCCGCCCGCAGAACCACGAACGCTCCGGTGACCTCATCGCCATCGCCGAGCCCGATTCATGGTTCACCTACTACTTCTGGGAAAACGACGATCTCGCCCCCGACTACGCCCGCACCATCGATATCCACCGCAAACCCGGCTACGACCCCTGCGAACTCTTCATCGACCCCGCCATCCCTTTCCCAAAGGCAAAGATCGGCAAATTCCTCCTCAAGAAAAAACTCGGCCTCCGCGCCCTCCTCGATGTCATACCCCTCGACGCCTCCCTAGTCAAAGGCTCCCACGGCCGAGACAATGTCGCCGAATCCGAAATGCCAGTCTTCATTGGATCATCTCGAACGGTCAAAAATGCGCAGGACATTCACGCCGCCATACTAGAAAACTACCCGCACTGAGGTGGTTTTATTTTCGGCGTCTAATGATTAGAGCTAGTCCACCAAATCCACAGAGTAAAATTGATGATGGTTCCGGGACAGGAGTAGCAGTCCATGTTTGGCTGACTCCCATTGTCCACTCATCCCAGATGTTCGTGCCACCAATTGGCCCATCGGGATTAAGGCGCAATGTCTGGAATCCGAACTGTTGACTAGTCCATGACATCGAAGCTGATTCAGTCTCGCCCAAATCGATAGGAAAAGTCGTGGTCACTGAGCCAGACGGATTTTGAAGACGCCCTTTAATTCCTGTGATATTTGTGAATGCGAGAACATCCGAAGTGGCGATCATTGCCTGATCTGCAAATGGGTTGCCTGCAACTCCGAAAGTGTTCGACTCAAGTGCAACATCCGCAGTGTAAGGACCACTGGTCAATACTGTTGAGCCATTGTCAAAAAACATACGTCCATTATCATTCGATATCTTGAGAGTATACGAAGAGACTCCATTAATAGCAGATCCGGAAGACAACTGCATTGTCACGCTATAATCACCATCACTTCCGGAGAGCGTGCTCCACTTTGCGGTGTATGTCTGCGCCATCGCTGCTTCAGCGAGAGATAAGAAAGCGATTAGAGTGGCAGCGAGGGGAGCCACTTTGTTTTTTGTTTTCATGGGGGTGAAGATAAATTTACGTTTAAATAAAATATTAAGGTATGTCTATCTTTTTTTACAAAAAATGTGCGTGCTAAATATTATTGAACCATTAGCTATCGATTTAATACCGCTTCGTAGAACGCGAGCTTTAGCATACCTCAATCACCTCATAACCAAAGGCTTAGCATCCGATTGACATCCTTCGCATCTCGTATGCCACTAAAATCCGATAGGTTACATCATGTGAATTTTTTATAAAATAACTACTCCCCCACCGTCTTCAACTTCCCGCAGAAGAACAGCCAGAGGTAGCCAAGGATACCCGATGCTACCGATGCGATGAGCACCGCCATGATGGAGCTATTGATCAGTTCAGTATCTGCCTTGTAGGCGAGGTTGGTGATGAAGATAGACATGGTGAAACCGATACCAGCCAGCAAGCCTGCACCTGTGACGTGACTCCATCCCATTCCTACGGGGAGCTTACAGACACCTAACTTCACCGCTGCAAAGCTGAATAACGTGACTCCAAAGATCTTGCCAAGCAGCAAGCCTGAGATAATCCCCGAGCTATTTGGCGATGCTAGAGTCGCAGCCCAATCAGCACCAATCACGATACCCGTATTGCACAGGGCGAAGATCGGCATGATGAGGAATGCCACCGGCTTATGGAGATTGTGCTCCATAATATAAGACGGCGATTTCACATCATCCTGCTTAGGTGTGAACGGAATGGTGAATGCAAGGAGCACTCCAGCAATCGTCGCATGGATACCGGACTGCAGCATGAAGAACCACATCAGCGCACCTCCGATCAGGTAAACGGGAAGCTTCATCACACGCCTGCGGTTTAGCACTGCCAGCACGACAAGCACTACCATTGAGAGGCTGAAATAGAGCAGCGAGAACTTCGCCGAGTAAAACAGAGCGATGACTATGATCGCACATAGGTCATCGATCACCGCAACGGCCGTCAGGAAAACTTTCAGCGAAGTCGGCGCCCTACTGCCGACGAGTGCCAGCACACACAGCGCGAAGGCAATATCCGTCGCCATAGGAATGCCGAAGCCCTTCGCAGTAGGAAGCCCCACGTTAAAGCCAAAGTGAATCAACGCAGGAAGCGCGATCCCGCCCAGTGCCGCAAAAATCGGTAGTAGAGCACTTTTAAAATCCGATAGCTCACCCTTGTAGAGCTCACGCTTCAGCTCCAGACCGATCAGCAGGAAGAAGATCGCCATCAGCCCGTCGTTCACCCAGTAGGCGATCGTGAGCCCAGCGACCTTCATTTTCCAAAAGGCAAGATACGACTCGGAAAGCGCCGAGTTGGCGACCAGCAGCGAGATCAAAGCACAGGCCATCAGTATGAAACCGGAGGATTTCTCACTCTGGAAGAACTCCTTGAAGGTATTGGTCAGTTTGTATTCTTGCATGATCTCTTGTGTCGGCGGCGGAAAAGTATATACGCTATGTATTTCGCGCAATGTATTTCGTAATTTATCGACGCGACCACAAAAAAGGCGACCCGTAGGCCGCCTCTTGAATGATTAAATGATCTCAAAAATCAAAACGGGATGTCATCCTCTTCCGCAAAATCGTCTGCAGGAGCTGCTGAGCCACCCTGACGGGAAGGCGCAGAGTCGTTACTGCTGCTCTGCTGAGAAGAACGAGAAGCCCCACCCTTACCATCTGGAAGGAACTGGAGATTATCTGCGACTACTTTGAGCTTCGTGCGCTTCTGGCCAGTCGTCTTGTCATCCCAGCTGTCCATTTGGAGACGGCCTTCGATGAAAACACCGCGCCCCTTGCTCAGATACTTCTGTGCATTTTCGGCACTGCTACCCCAGACCGTGACGTCTACGAAAGTCGTCTCGTCTTTCCAGCCTCCATTGCCGTCAGAAACTCTGCGATTCACAGCCAGTCCGAGATCCGCCACGGCAGATCCCTTCGGTGTGTGACGCAATTCAGGATCGCGGGTAAGGTTACCGAGAAGCATCACTTTGTTCAGACTGGCCATAATAGGAGTAAATTAGCGTTTTAGGAAAATGGGAGAAGTAGAAACGGCGATCATCGCCGCAGCACTTAAGCCACGCGATTGAACTGATTCAGGTAAACCGAATCGTTCAGGGAAAGCTTTTCGCGAATATTGGCGATGCACTCAGGCTCGCCAGTAATGGTGTAGTTCACGTAGTGTGCACCTTCGATCTTACGCGGTGCGTAGGCGAAATCTTTGCGGCCAAGGTTGTCGACCTTATCGACCTTTGCTCCTTGGGATTCGATTTCCTTGGAAATTGTTGCAACAAGGTCATCCATGCTGCCCTCTTGGTTCTTCGTCGTCAGGACAATCAGACCTTCGTATTTGCGGCTCATCTTCTTCTTTTTCGGTTGGTTGGTTACGCGGAGGTTTAACCCGCGGTGTATTAAAACGGTTCGATGCCAAGGCGATACCTTGGGAGCGCGAAAACTGAACGGCTTCACCTGCCGTGGCAAGCATGTTTTCAAGCGTTTCACGCTCATCTGGGGCAAATTTCCCCAGCACGTGCCCAGTCATCCCCCCGGGATCGGCTCCGCCGATGCCCATCTTGAGCCTTGGAAAGCCATCACCACCCATGTGCTCGATGATCGACTTGATGCCATTGTGCCCGCCTGCAGAGCCTTTTTCACGGAAACGCAGGTGACCGAGCGGCAACGCCACATCGTCATAAACCACTAGGATGCGATCCAGCTCCCATTTGTAGAAACTCGCCAACTGCCTCACTGCACGCCCACTGAGGTTCATAAATGTCTGAGGTTTCATCAAGAGCGTACCGTCCGGCAGCTTCGCGAGATGGCATTGCCACTTCGGCTCTGATTTAAATGCGACACCCGCTGCCAGAGCCATGCGATCCAGCAGCATGAAGCCGACGTTGTGCCGTGTCTCTTCATATTGCCTGCCTGGGTTCCCCAAGCCGATGATCAGTGAAATGCTCATAAAGTCTTCTCAGTCTAGCACGCCTCCCATTCAAACAAAAACGCCCGGAGCGATGTGCACCGGACGTTTTGTAAAATCGAATGATTACAGGGAAACTTATTCCGCAGCTGCTGGCTCTTCTTCTTTCTGAGCAGTAGCAGGAACTTCGCCTTCAGCGCCTTCGTCGGTGCCGGAAGCTTCCTCGGAAACAAGTGCGGCTGGTTTGCCGATGTGTGCGACAACAACTTCGCCACCGTGAGTAGGTGTTACACCTTCAGGGAAGGTAATCTCGGCGATGCTCAGGGAGTCACCGTCGTCGAGGGCAGAAATATCGTATTCAAGCTCCTCAGGAAGGTCTTTCGGGAAACAGGTGATCTCAATAGTGTGAGCGTATTGCTCAAGGATACCGCCGGCTTTAACACCTACAGACTCACCAACGAGGTGAATCGGGATGTTCGCGGTGATCTCGGTTTTGTCGTTCACGGCGAGGAAATCAACGTGAAGAGCGTGGCCAGTCAAAGGGTCGTGCTGGATAGTTTTAAGGAAAACCGAACGGATGCCTTCACCTTCAACGTCAAGGTTGATGAGAATGCTGTCCGATGAACTGTGTGCAAGAAGCTCGGAGAAAGTCTTCGAGTCGATCTTAAGGTTGGTGTTCTCAACACCGCGTCCGTAGACAACGGATGGAAGCCAGCCCTCACGGCGCATTTGCTTAAGTTTACCTGAACCGCTGCGAAGGCGCGGTGCCGCTTTGAGTGTGGTTTTCTTGGACATCTTGAAAAATCGGTTGTGCTGGAGCTTCTCGGTTGGTGGTGGATCCTCATCCCCGCAGCGGCAAATTCCTATTGCGGGGCGCGTTCTTTAAACAGCAATCAGCTCCTTGTCAAAAATTTGTTCGGTGTTTCCGCAGTAATATTCCCTTTTCTCGACCCCGCGCACTTTCCCCGCCATGGTGTTTTCCGTGCATATCGTCATCGCTCCGGACAAATTCAAGGGTTCCCTCAGCGCCAGAGAAGCCGCAGAAGCCATATACAAAGGCTTTTCTAGCGTTTTTCCCACAGCGACCTTCGACCTCCTCCCCATGGCCGATGGAGGAGAGGGAATTCTCGATGCATTTCTCTCCAGCACGGAAAATTCTCCCGCTCCCACGGAAACGACCGTCCTGGATGCACTCGGACGCCCAGTTTCCGCGAAATGGCTACTAACTGACGGCACCGCCATCATTGAATCTTCCCAAGCAAACGGCCTTTGGCGCATTAGCGAAAACGAAAGAGATTTGCTACGCGCCTCCTCTTTCGGCGTCGGCCAACTCATCCGCGAGGCCGTGGAAGCGAAGGCACAACACATCATCATCGGCCTCGGCGGCAGCGCCACCAATGATGCGGGTCTCGGCATGGCCGCAGCCCTAGGCTGCCGTTTCCTCGATGAAAATGACCATGTCGTGGAGCCCATCCCGGAGAATATCCCTGCGATTCGCCGCATCGATTTCTCGGAAAAACTCGCCCTACCGCCCATCACCGTCGCCTGCGATGTCGCCAACCCACTGCTCGGAACACGTGGTACCACCCAGATCTATGCCCCGCAGAAAGGCCTGCGCCCAAATGATACCGGGTTTTTCGAAAACGCACACGCTCACCTAGTGAATCTAGCGAAGGAAGTAGCGGGCGAAGATTTCAGCGAAGTTCCAGGAGCAGGAGCCGCAGGAGGATTAGGCTTCGGACTCATGGCTTTCTGCGGAGCTTCCCTAGAATCCGGATTTTCCTGCGTCGCCGGGCTCCTTGGCGCAGAAGCACGACTCGCTGGAGCAGACTTAGTCATTACCGGAGAAGGCTCGCTCGATTCACAGACCCTCGAAGGAAAAACCCCATTCGGAGTTTCCCAACTTGCCCGCAATCATTCCATCCCAGTTTACGCCTTAGCTGGATGTATTTCTGAAGTGGAAACCCTTCGCCATCATTTCGAGGGCATCGCTGCCATCACCGACGACAAGATTTCAGTGCAGCAAGCCATGGCCGATGCCCCCGCCCTACTGGAAAAAGCCGCCCGCCGCCTTGCTCTCAGCCTGCGAAACACGTGAAAGCCTCCGCAATTTTTGCCAAAATATCCGCAACTTGCGTTCCTTGTTGGACGTAAGCCCCATCCTAAGCATTACTCCCTCCAATGACATCCGAGATCCCCACCTCAGTATCCGATCCCATCAACGCGAAGATCCTCGCCGTTTCTGAAGACCTCATCGCCGGCTTCCAAGAAAAGCCCTTCCACCTTATCTCCGAGAAATCTGGAGTCCCGCTGGAAACCGTCATCGAGCGCATCCGCGCCATGCAAGAGGAAGGCATCATTCGCCGCGTCCGCCAGACCATGCTTGCAACAAAACTCGCCCACGGCGCACTCGTCGCGTGGAAAGTCCCTGAAGAAAAACTCAACGACGCCTTCGACTTCATGGCCAAGGATGACCCCTTTTCTGGTCACGTCGTCATCCGATCCACTGATACCGAAGTCTCAGGCTCCGGCTACCGCCTCTGGACAACCCTGAAAGTCCCAGTTGGCGAATCCCTCGATTTCCACGCCACCAAACTCCTCGAACTCACCGGCGCCACCGAATACCTCCTCATGCCTGCGAACGGCGTTTTCGCCCTCGGCGTCGGTCACATGCGCCGCAAAGCCATGTCTCCCGGTGAAAAAGCTGACGAGCCCGCCATCATGATGACCACCGTCCCCGCCGAGCTCACCGATGAGGAATGGAACGTCCTCCTCCACCTCAAAGAAGAGCTCACCATCGACGAAATCTGCGAAAACCCATGGAAATCCCGCGCCGAACAAGCCGGAGTCTCCCTCGAGCGCTTCTGCGAAGTTTCTAGAGACCTCAACGAGAAAAAAGTCATCGGCCGCTTCTCTACCTTCCTTGAGCACGTCAAACCTGCTGCGAAAACTGGAGAACGCGTCACTCGCTTCAACGGCCTCTTCCACTGGGCAGTCCCTAAAGGCCGCGAAATGGAAGCCGGCGGCGAAGTCGGACGCCACTACTGCATGACCCACGCCTATTGGCGCGAAGGCGGCCCACAATTCGGCGACGTCAACATCATGGGAGTCATGCACGGCACCGAGAAACCCAAAGTCCTTGAGCACAAAGCAGCCATCGACAAACACCTCGAAGAAGCGGGTATCCCCGTCTCCTACACCAACGTCTTCTGGGGCGGCCGCTCCGAAATTAAGCCCTCGGAAATCTCTCCGAAGGTCTACAAAGAGTGGCACGCAAAGCACGCCTGAGCGGCTTCACCACAATCCAAATTTCCCGTAGGCCATCGCATAGATGCCCATCAGGAAATTCGCGACTAGGTGCATCACTACGCATGCACCTAGATTCTTGCTCCATACACAGAGTAGATAAGTCAGCGATCCGTAGACAAACGCCCCCGCCCAATCGACAGGCGCATGCGCTAACATGAATAAACCAGTTACAATCAAGTAGCTCTTCCAATGCGCACGTCCGAACGGCTGCTTCCAGTAGTCGCCTTCCCAGTCCATGCACAAACGCATCACGAAGCCTCTCCAGAAAATTTCCTCCACCAGCGCTACGACCACTGCCGCACGTAAAAACCTCATCGAAAGCGAAGCCCAATACGCCGCAGGATTCTCAAACATCCCTGGATCGAAGCCATCATCCCGCTTCGCAATACCCAGCCATTTCATCCACCCCTCGGTCTCTCCCGTTAGACTCCAGGCATCATAGAGTGTTGTTGGTAAAAGCCAGAAACCAATACCCACCGCGCCAAAAAGCACACCGGCTAACGACCACTTCAGGCTCCAGTTGAACGTGTAGTATTTCCAATAATACGCCAGCAATCCGAGTACTACGACCGTCTGAATCGGATACACCCATTGTGCAACATCCTGCTTCCACCACGGCGCTGCCGGATGATCCCACCCAAAAAACACATCCGCCACCTGAAGCAGGATCAAAAAAACCATGAACACGCCAAACGGCACGACATACGCCAGTGTCTTCTTCTCAGGATTTTCCAAATCTCTCTGCATTGAGAGTCGTGTGTTAGAGTTTTCCGACAAACCGCTCCATGCGGTTCATCGCCGTGCGAAGATCATCCATCCCCGTCGCATAGCAGCAACGCAAGAAGCCCTCTCCACTGGGGCCGAACGCACCGCCCGGAACCGCAGCAACATTTTCGGCTTCAAGTAGCCCCATCGCGAAATCCTTAGAAGAAAGCCCCGTGCTCCGCACATCTGGGAATACGTAGAATGCACCGCCCGGAGTGTGGCACTCTAGGCCAATCTCATTCAGCCGCTTCACCAAGAAGTCTCTACGCTGGTGATAACTTTCCTTCATTTTCTCTACAGCCGGAGCACCGTTTTCCAGTGCCTCAAGCGCCGCATTCTGACTCATGATCGGCGCACATAGCATCGAGTATTGGTGAATCTTCATCATCGCCTCAACGATTGGCTGAGGTGCACAAGCATACCCCAAGCGGAAACCAGTCATGGCGAATGCCTTGGAAAAACCATGCATCAAAATCGTCCGCTCTTTCATGCCCGGCAGCGAAGCAATGGATACATGCTTGATACCGTCGTAGCGCAACTCGCTGTATATCTCATCTGCCAGCACGATCAGATCATGCTTGATCGCAAGTTTCGCGATACCTTCCAAATCTTCCTGCGACGCCACAGCGCCAGTTGGATTCGTCGGAAAATTCAACATCAGGATACGGCTTTTCGGTGTGATCACCTTCTCCAGAGCCTCGGGCTTTAGGGAAAATCCATCTTCCTTCGTGGTCTCCACTGGCACCGCCACACCATGCGCCATGACGATACTCGGCGAGTAAGAAACATAACACGGCTCGTGGTAAATCACCTCGTCACCCGGATTCAACAGGGCGCGCAGAGCAATATCAATGGCCTCGGATACACCAACGGTCACCAAAACTTCGGTGGCAGGATCGTAATCGACCTCAAACATCCCGCTGACGTATTTCGAAATCGATTTCCGCAAACTCAACAAGCCAAGGTTTGCCGTATAAGTCGTCTGTCCTTTTTCGAGGGAATATATCGCTGCCTCACGGATATGCCAAGGCGTCACAAAATCCGGTTCGCCCACACCTAGCGAAATCACATCGTCCCTCCCGATCACTAGATCGAAGAAGTCCCGGATCCCTGATCTCGGTATTGATGCCACATGGCGCGCTATTTTCCCTGAATAATCCATAAAATGTGCCGCTCAGAAGCGGACGCGCATAAAACCCCCCATCCCTCCCATCGTCAATAACGGAGAGAGGACGAAGGCGAGCGCCATCCAACCCGTTCTTTCCACTTCCATAATTACAAAATCTCATATTAACCTCCGTTGCCCATGTCCACCGAAGCCATACTGTCCACTGCAAGGCAATTCCTAGAAGTCGATCCCACGACTCCGATCACCATCATCCCCATCAAAAGAGGAGCCTCCGGCCGCACCATCGCCCGTGTAAAAACACCCGTGCACGATGACTTTATCGGCATCCATTGGACGGACGAGCGAGACGACAACGAACAATTCGTCCCCATCGCTGAGTTCCTTAAAAAAGCTCGCTTCAACGTCCCAGAGATTCTCTACGACCGCTCGCAACACAGCGTCGCTCTCATCGAAGACCTCGGCGATACCGACCTGCTCTCCATGAAAGACGTTCCATTCAAGGAACGCCTCCCCTTCTACCGATCCGCTCTTGAGCAAGTCGATCGCCTCTTTTACGCACGCGTACCGAAGGATCTCGAGCTCATGCCTCCCTTCGATGCAGACCTCTATCGCTGGGAGCAGAAATACTTCTTCGACTACTTCATCGAGGATTTCCTCCAAGAAAGCCCGGTCGTATTTGAGAAAAACGAAGCATTTGTAGAAATGGCCGAAGGCCTCGGTGCCTCCCACAAGCACCTGGTTCATAGAGACTTCCAGTCGCAAAACCTCCTTATCAAGGACGACAAGCTCTACATGATCGACTTTCAAGGTCTCCGCCGTGGACGCCAGGAATACGACCTCGCATCCCTCGTTTTCGATCCTTACATGGATCACTCAGCAGACGAGAGAGCCCAACTCCTCGATCTCTGGGAGGAAATATCCGATGAGCGTCCAGAAACTTCGCTTTTCTACAAATGCGCTGCCCAACGCCTCATGCAGGCACTCGGAGCCTTCGGAAACATCATAGAAAACCGCAACGACGAGTGGTATCGCCAGCACATCCCCGTCGCAGTGAAATCTCTCCTCGAAGTCACCAAGGACACCGAAATCGGCGAAGCTCTCGCCCCCGTCTTGGAGAAACACCTCGCAAGCTATTGATCCTCGATCAGGCAGCGCATTGGGATCATGTTCGAATAATTGAATCCCTGCTTCTTGAAAAACTCCTGACTCTCCGCGCTGATCCTATCTGTCAGCAACGTGATGCGTAAGAAGCCCTTTTGCTTCGCAAACTCGATCACATGATCGACCAGCATCGTGCCGAAACCTTGGCCACGATGATGAGGATGAATCACTACATCCTCCATCAGGATCACAAATCCGCCACGCGCTGTGGAAATGGTGAACAGCGTACTTACCATTCCGAATATCCGGTCATCGTTCCTGACCACCGCTATTCTGCCACGGCTAGGCTGCTCTAGGATCAACCTCAGGCCACGCTCTTGCACCTCACGATCCGGGGTAAAATCCCCATCGGACATGGAAAAAAGATCCATCACCAGCTCCGTGAGCGCAGGTAAATCATCGATCGTCGCCATCTCAACCCTCAGGCCACCTTCGGCCTGATTTTCACCTTCATGCAGCAAATCCTCAGATGTTGTAGCTAAATCCATCGCCCTGATTGTGTGGTCATCTCCCCTGTAAAATACAGAATAATTAGCAAAAATATCGCGTGAAGCCGCGTCATGACTCGCACTCATGACGAAAATAGAAACCATTCCTTATGTGTTTCACTGGATTTCTCCCCCGTGGCATCCGCCATGCTATTTAGCTTGGGAAATCCAATCCAAGACCATGGTCGACCTAAACAACTCCGCATTCACCTCAGAACAGAAAAACTATCTTGATGGCTTCGTTTCCGGAATCCTACAAGGTCGCCAACTACCATACCTAGGCCAAGACGGCACAGGGCGCTTCACTGACGATCCAGAAGAAGCCGAAGAAAACGTCTACGGCACTCCCGTCGATGAACTCTGCCGCGAGGAAACGATCAAATACGAGCAGAACGGCCTGGATTGCTTCCCCACCATGCTCGAAAATGCTGAGAAAAACGTTTTTCCAGATGCCGACAACGTCTTCCGCTACAAGTTCCACGGCCTTTTCTACGTCGCTCCCGCACAAGACTCCTTCATGATCCGCTGCCGCGTCGCTGGCGGAGCACTCACTACCAACCAGTTCCGCGGACTCTCGCGCATGGCTAAAATTTACGGGCCAGGCCACTCTGACCTTACCACGCGGAACAACATACAGATCCGCGAAATCGCCCCCAAGAATTGCCCACACATCCTCGATGACCTAACAGACATCGGCCTCACCAGCCAAGGCTCCGGCGCCGATAACATTCGCAACGTCACCGCCACGCCCACCACAGGCTTCGACCCCGACGAACTTCTCGACGTCCTGCCCTACGCCCGCGCGATGCACCACTACATCCTGCGCAACCGCGATCTCTACGGCCTCCCACGTAAATTCAATATCGCCTTCGATTCCGGCGGCCGCATCTCAGCCTGCGCGGATACTAATGACATCGCCTTCTACGCCGTTCGCACTCAAAGCGGAGAAATTGGCTTCCGCATGCAACTCTGCGGAATCACCGGCCACAAACAGTTCGCCACCGACGCAGGAATTTTCCTCAAACCCTCCCAGGCCATTCCCGTCGCTGCAGCTGTCCTCCGCGTCTTCATCGAAAACGGCGACCGCACCAACCGTAAAAAATCCCGCCTCAAATACCTCGTCGATGACTGGGGCATCCCGAAACTCCTTCAGGAGACTGAGAGAAAACTCACCTTCCCTATCACCTTCACGCCAGTCGAATCCTGCGATGTCCCGACTCCCAAGGTAAAACACGGTCACCTCGGCATTCACAACCAATCTGATGGCTTGAACTACGTTGGCGTCCTCGTCCCCGTTGGCCGCATGTCCTGCTTGCAGATGGATCAGATTGCAGACATTGCCGATAAATACGGACGTGGAGAAGTCCGCCTCACTGTCTGGCAAAACCTCATCATCCCTGGCATTTCCGATGAGAACCTCGAAGCCGCCACCGCCGCCATCATCGCCACTGGCTTCGATTACCGCCCTTCCACCATCCGCGGCGGCATCATCGCCTGCACCGGTTCACGTGGCTGCAAATACGCCGCTGCCGATACCAAAGGCAACGCCGTCGATCTCGGAAAGTTCCTCTCCGAAAAATTCGATCTCGATCAGCCCATCAACCTCCACGTCACCGGCTGTAATCACTCATGTGCTCAGCATTACATTGGCGATATCGGCCTCATGGGCTCACCCGTCAAAAACGAAGCTGGGGAAACTGTTGAGGGTTACAACATCGTCCTCGGAGGCGGAGTCGATGACACCCAAGCCATCGCTCGCGAAGTATGGAAATCCGTGCCATTCACAGAAATCCCCGCCCTCCTCGATAAGCTCCTCACATTCTACCTCGCCAACCGCGAGCCCGCCGAGACCTTCGTCAGCTTCAGCAACCGCCAGCCTCTCGAAGAGCTCGTCGCTCTCAAAGCATAGCCCCAAAGGAGCGAACTATACCAGACTAAGGCAGCGCCCTAGGTTTATCGAAAGCAAAACCGGGCAAGTAAACACCTTCTATCCTCCCAGATCCCCGCCGCAGCCCTCCCTCCTTCCCGTCCGAATCCCCCCTCTTCATTGAATGACCTGTGAGCTGAGGCGAACTTCATCAAACGTCGAAGACCACGCTTCATAGCCGCAAGGCATATTTAAATTTAAAACTTAAAGTTTAGTGAGAAACCTCATCGACGAACTCCTGGAACAGCAATCTACTCTCCAGACACCCGTCGCGAAGTTTTCAGAGAAACACGACAACGACCCGGATCTCGAGCCACACTACCGCTCACTCATCCCTCTCTCAAAGCCCGGCTCCGGAGAGCAATACGCCTTCGAAGTCTCCCTCGACCGCTGCACCAGCTGCAAAGCCTGCGTCTCCGCCTGTTCATCGCTCAATGGCCTAGATGAAGGCGAAACATGGCGCGATGTCGGCACACTCCTCGGCAATGCAGACGAGAAGAAATACCAGCAGACCATCACCACTGCCTGCCACCATTGTGAAGACCCCGGCTGCATGAATGGCTGCCCCGTCGGTGCCTACGAAAAAGACGAAGACACTGGAATAGTCCGTCACCTTGATGACCAATGCATCGGCTGCTCCTACTGCATCCTAAAATGTCCCTACGACGTCCCCAAATATTCTAAATCCCGTGGCATCGTTCGCAAATGCGACATGTGCCATCAGCGACTCGCCGAAGGTGAAGCCCCAGCCTGCGTCCAAGCCTGCCCCACCGAGGCCATCCGCATCGTAAAACACAAGACCACCGGCAACCGCGACTCCGCAGAAATCTCACTCTTCAAATCTCGCATCTTCGGAGAAACCTCCGGCATACCAGATTCACGCATCACCCTGCCCACCACACGCTACATCGGTAGGGAAACACCACCCGCTGTCTACGCAGCAGACCGCGACACCCTTCATCCCGAGCACGCCCACTGGCCGCTCGTCTTCATGCTCGCCCTCACCCAAGCCGGCCTCGGCCTCGTGGGGAGCGCGGGTTTGCTTCCCGCCTTCTTTAGCTCCTCCTCATCCCTGCCCCTTCTCATCACCGGAGCCGTTCTCTTCAACCTCGGCATGGTCGCCGCCACTCTTCACTTAGGACAGCCACTCAAAGCATGGCGCTTCTTCCTCGGCCTAAAAACCTCATGGCTCTCCCGCGAAATTCTCGCCTTCTCCATGGTCGCGCCGCTCCCGCTAGCACTCATCGCGCTTAACCTCACACCAGATTTCCCGTTCAAAGATCTCGCCACAAAGGTCACACTCCTCTCCGCAATCCCCGCCTCACTCGGAGCTATCTTCACGAGTGTAATGATCTACCAAGACACCCACCGTGCCTCATGGCGGCTTGGCCTCACACTCCCACGCTTCTTCGGATCGTTCTTCTCATTCCTCTCACTAGGGCTCGTCATCGCCAGCCCATCCAGCTCTCACATCATCCTCTTCGCACTCGTAATTTTCGGAAAAATCATCCCCGAACTCTTTGTCCTAGGTGAGGCGAAGGAAAAAAACTTCTCCGCAGATCAACACTCAGCCCGCCTTCAGCTCGGGCCACTACGCACGATAACCGCTCTGCGCTACGCACTCATTCCCCTAGCGCTTATCGCACTCCTCATCACCCCATGGGCAGCACTCGGAATACTTCTCGTATCCGAGATCCTAGAGCGTCAGCTCTTCTTCCAATCCTGCCACGCCCCGAAAATGCCGGGACACTTCGGCTAAAAAAATCAGCTCAGGCCTTAGGCCGTAGCTTCTTCTTTCTTTGCCTTGGCAGCCTCTTCAGCAGCCAGTTCTTTCTCAAACTCAATCTCTTCCTCAGTCATACCGGCAAGCCTTTCTGCTTCAGCAGCAGCTTTTTGCTCAGCTTCATAAGCGGCCTCTTCCTCAGCACGCCTCGCTGCAACTGCTTCTTCCTTCGCTGCTTCGCGCGCTAGCCGCTTATCCAGCTTCTTTTGCTCACGCTCGCGGCGCTTGTGATCTTTGCTTGGTGTGAAGGCCATAGGTCAATCTTCTCTTAAAATTTACGGGCTCATCTCTCCGTCCCCTGACGGAAGCGGCAACCGCTGCCCCGCCGCCATACCGTCCAACCAACGTTTTAGGCAATAAAATTCTAAAGACCGCATATGGATATGTGGTTTTCATTGGCAAATCACCCAATAGCCTCTTCAGGAAATGCTTCCACTTCAGATCCTATTCCAAGACGAATCCCTTGTCGCCATCGACAAACCCGCAGGAATGATCGTGCACCCCGGCCGCGAACCCGAGGAAACGGAATGGATCGCCATGAAACGTCTCCGAGACCAACTCGGAAAGCGTGTGTTCCCGGTTCATCGACTAGACCGACCCACCTCCGGAGTCCTGCTCTTCGCACTAGACAAACAAACCGCCAGCCTCACCCAACAAGCCTTCGCCCGCCGGGAAGTCGTCAAAAGCTACCTCGCCATCGTCACCGGATGCACACCTACGCGATGGACTTGTGAAACCCCTCTGAAAACCAATCCCGAAGACGATCCTCTCCCGGCAGAAACCTCTTTCGAGCGCATTGCCGTCACATCCCCAGGCGATATCCCCAAACACCCAGAGCTCGCCCTCTCCCTAGTCAAAGCCTCTCCCCTCACCGGACGCTTCCACCAGATCCGCAGGCACCTCCTAGAAGCAGGCTTCCCCATCGTCGGCGACTTCCGCTACGCCGGCATGGATAGCAGCTTCGAACTCGGAGAAATTCTCGGCATCGGCACGCGCATGCTCCTACAAGCAAAATCCCTTAAACTCATCCACCCGCATTCTGGAGAAGCATTGAAAATCGAATCTCCTGATGAAGCCTACTTCACGAAATTCTTTCCATAAAATACAGTGATACAAACATCGATCACTACTGAATCCCCACTCAAATTCGTATTCCAACCAATACTGCCATTCGTTGGAATATTTCCGTAAGTTCGGAGTCTTAATCACAACTCACCAAACCCTGACAAAAATCACACATGAAAAATATCGCTCTCCTACTTGCCATATCAATCCTTCCTCTAAGTTCTGCATTTGCCGAAACCTCTCCCAAGCAAGCCGAGAAGGGAGATTTGATTCCCGATATCACATTTAAAACGGGAAGCGGTGATGACGTAAAAATCCGTGAAATGGTTAAGGACAAGCCCACGGTTCTCATTTTCTATCGGGGTGGCTGGTGTCCTTTTTGTTCCCGCCAATTGATGGATCTTAATGGTATCCAAGATGACCTAGAGGACGCCGGATTTCAGATCCTTGCTGTCAGCGCGGATCAACCTTCCAAAATAGCGGCAACGCCTGGTTATAAAAAACTACACTACACCCTGCTTTCGGATAGCACGATGGCCGGCGCAACAGCTATGGGAATTGCGTTCGTAGTAGCCGATGATGTTGTCGCAAAATACAAAGCCAGTCGCAAAAACGACTTAGAAATCGCATCCGGCGAAACGCACCACAAACTCCCACACCCAGCCGTATTCATCATCGATACCAAAGGCATCATCCAATTCGCCCATGTTGATTCGAATTACAAAAAGCGCCTAGATTCAGCAAAGGTCTTAAAAGAGGTAGAAAAAATCAAATAAATCGCCCGAACAAGAAATGAAGCCAGGCGCAGGCGTATCTCTCCTCTAAGGGCGCTTTTTCCTCGCCTCAGCTTCGCGGAGCTTGTCCTTTTTACTCTTCCGCCGTCCTTTGATCCCGCCGGTGCCGGGAGATGGAGGTGGCGCGGTTTCGGTGGGTTCGAAACCAGGGATTTCTTCTCGGGCGATGATCGTTCCATTGCGCTTTTCGATCAGGCAAAAATGCGCCTGAGATTCCGCAGTAACGAAACTGACCGCCACTCCGGTTTCCCCCGCCCGCCCAGTGCGTCCGATTCGATGCGTGTAGTCCACAGCAGAGCGCGGCAGGTCGTAGTTCAGCACTACAGGCAAGTCAGCGATGTCGATTCCTCGTGCCGCTAAATCGGTCGCAACAAGCACCTTGATGTGGGACTTTTTAAAGTCGTCCAGAACCTCATTTCGCGCCCCCTGGCTCAGATCTCCATGAAACGCCTTCGCGCGTATCCCACTTCGCCGGAGTTTATCCACCACATGGTCAGCGCTGTATTGTGTGGCTACGAAAACCAGCACACGTTTCCATTTCTCCTCAGCGATCAAATGACGCAGCAGCGGAGTGCGCTTGTCCTTATCCACTCGTATCGCCCTCTGAAGGATATCTGGTGCGTCAGTCGGATCGCGGTCGATCTCGATACGCGACGGATCGTTTAGAATTTCCTGAGCCATCACCTCAATCGCCGGAGGGAATGTCGCGGAAAACAATAAATTCTGCCGCCGCTGTGGTAGAAGCGAAAGGATGCGACCCAGCTCGTCAGCGAACCCTAAATCAAGCATCCGGTCAGCTTCATCCAGCACCAACGCCGACACATCAGAGAGCTTAACCGCATTGTGATCCACCAGATCCAACAACCTCCCAGGAGTCGCCACAATGAAGTCCGCCCCACCACGTAACGCCATCATCTGGGGATTGATCGATACTCCACCCACCGCACTGACCACTTTGAGCCTCTCAGGAAGGTTCGCTGAAAATTCCTGTACTACCTCCCGCACCTGAGCCGCCAGCTCACGGGTCGGAACCAAGATCAAGGTATGAACCCGCTTTGGCTTTTCATGACGTGCCTCACTCCAACGCTGTAAAAGTGGCAGAACAAACGCCATAGTTTTACCCGAACCCGTCTTCGCGGTCGCAAGCAAATCTCCCCCCGCTAGCACCACAGGGATCGCCGCCGACTGCACAGCAGTAGGTGATTCATATTTGTTGGCTACGGAAACCAATGGAGCCGACAGGCCGAATGCAGAAAAAGGCATGCTTGGTTCTATTCACGAATCCCACCACCCGCAACTGCTCACCACGCGTTTATGGAGAAGGGTCCGTCTCGGCCCTTGCAAAACCCAAGTCTTCTCATTGCTTCGCTAGGGCCGGGACGGACCCTTCTCCTTATTCATCTTCCGGCAGCCTCGGGGATCGCAAGCCCATAAGCGATCAAACCTTTCCAGATCGCGCGTGCTTGCTTCCTCAGTTGGTGGTGAAAAAATCCGCATGACCACCACTTTCAATTACGTCAGCACTACTCTCCACGGGTTAATTTTTCCGCCGCGCAAGATAGATACAATGCCTAGCCCGCTTTGCCCTTATATGATTTTTGACGGCATGCTCCTCCACGTAAAAACCCGCTTTGATCAAGCGCTTCTTGAACTTCGGCGCAGCTTCCGAAAGCCAATAAGCAATACACCCTTGCGGCGTGATCACATCACGCAGCTTCGCAAGAAAGCTATCCGTATAGAGCTTCGCATTGCCCTCAGTGATCAGATCATCGGGTGTGTTGTCGATATCTAGAAGAAGCGCATCGTAACCCCCCTTCCCTTTACCGGAAATAATATCGAACAGATCACCCTGCGTGATCAGCGTCCGAGGATCCTCCAGCAAAGGCCCGTTGTGCTCCACGAGAAACGTCCGGTTCCACTCGATCAAAGGTGGCATCAGCTCCGCCACTTCCACCGTCGCCGGACTTCCAACCAACTCCAGCGCCCGTTTCAAAGTAAATCCTAGCCCTAGTCCACCGATCAAAACCCTCGGATGCTTCGGACGCGTCGCCTTTCCCTCAAGCAAAGCCTCACAGCCAATCTCCGCAAGCACCTCCTCGGAATAAGTCAGCGCCGTGCTCATCAGCTCGTAGCCATTGTACTTCAGGTAAAATTTCCCATCATGCTTATGCAGAGAGAAAACCGTACCATCGGACATCTTCGACTCACTGAGCTTCACATAGGGCTTCATCAACTTGAAGTGAGCTATTACCGCCCGATGAGCAAGTCCAGAAGGCTCACAGCTTCCTGCGAACCGCCTTTGAACTATCACCGGATTTCTTCCAGTAGTTCAGCCCCTGCTCGAAACAGGTTCCGTCCAGATCCTCACTGGCTTGCTGAAAAAAGCGCTTCGCATCCGTCACGCCCTGATTGTAGGCGAAAGGAGCAATCTCTTCGCAAAAATATTTAAGAAGCGCCCGAGCCTGCATATCGCTGGCATCGGCATCCAATTCTTCCGAGACAACCCTGCGGATGGAATCAAGCATCTCTGCTTGTTCCTCCGCAGTGAATTGGATCGTCATGTGATTACCTAAATCAGGCTTTCACGTAGACTTCCGCGCCGCTTTCAGAGAACTCCTTGGATTTCTCCTCCATGCCCTTCTCTACAGCTTCCTCTTCGGAAATACCCTGAGCAGCAGCATACTGACGGACGTCTTCGGAAATTTTCATTGAGCAGAAATGCGGGCCACACATCGAGCAGAAGTGAGCGGTCTTCGCACCTTCTTGCGGGAGAGTTTCATCGTGAAACTCACGCGCAGTGATCGGATCGAGACCGAGGTTAAACTGATCTTCCCAGCGGAATTCAAAACGAGATTTCGAAAGCGCATTGTCGCGATACTGAGCACCTGGGTGGCCTTTCGCGAGGTCGGCAGCATGTGCAGCTAACTTGTAAGTAATCACGCCGTCCTTCACATCCTTCTTATTAGGCAGGCCGAGGTGTTCCTTCGGAGTCACGTAGCAGAGCATCGCGCAGCCATACCAACCGATCATTGCAGCACCGATGCCTGAGGTGATGTGGTCGTAGCCAGGAGCAATATCGGTAGTCAATGGCCCGAGCGTGTAGAACGGAGCCTCGTGGCACCACTCAAGCTGCTTGGCCATGTTCTCCTCGATCATGTGCATCGGCACGTGGCCTGGGCCTTCGTTCATGACCTGGCAGCCTTTTGCCCAAGCGCGAGTCGTAAGTTCGCCCTGCACCTGTAGTTCTCCGAACTGTGCTTGGTCGTTTGCATCCGCTACGGAGCCGGGACGGAGACCGTCGCCGATGGAGAAACTGACATCGTATTTCGCGCAGATGTCGCAGATTTCATCCCAATGGGTGTAGAGGAAGTTCTCCTTGTGATGCGAGAGGCACCACTTCGCCATGATCGATCCGCCACGCGAGACGATACCTGTCATGCGTGTGGCCGTCATCGGCACGAAACGCAGCAGGACGCCGGCATGGATCGTGAAGTAATCGACACCCTGTTCCGCCTGCTCGATAAGCGTATCGCGGTAAAGCTCCCATGTAAGATCCTCAGCTTTTCCATTCACTTTCTCGAGCGCTTGATAAATTGGCACTGTGCCAATGGGCACCGGGCTATTGCGTAGAATCCACTCGCGTGTCGCGTGGATGTTCTTGCCGGTGGAAAGGTCCATCACATTGTCCGCGCCCCATTTGGTAGCCCAACGCATTTTCTCAACCTCTTCCTCGATGGACGAGGCAACAGCTGAGTTACCGATGTTCGCATTGATCTTCACGAGGAAGTTACGACCAATGATCATTGGCTCACATTCCGGGTGGTTGATATTTGCGGGGATGATTGCGCGACCCGCCGCTACTTCACTACGGACAAACTCCGGAGTGATTTCTGCAGGGATACGTTGTGGGAAACGTTTGAAAACGTTTGGAGTGTATTCACTGTCCGGCAGCTGGGAGGAACCTGCGTGCTGCTTGTCCAAGTGGTTGCGAACGATATCGTCCTTCTGATCCGTAATGCGTGCGCGGCGCATATTTTCGCGGATCGCGACAAATTCCATTTCAGGTGTGATGATACCACGGTCAGCATACGCCTTCTGTGTCACAGATTGCCCTTTGCCACGCAGCGGCTGGCGACGCTCAGCAGTCAGTCCCGAAAATTCCACAAAACGGTTCGCCTTCTCTGATTTCGAGGCAAACTCCGCATGTTTCTCTGTGAGATAGCCATTGTCCTGCGGCTGCACCTCGCGGCCATCATAGGCTTCAACGTCTCCCCTTTTCAAAACCCACTCGCGACGAAGTGCTGGAAGACCATCCTCAGAAGTACCTTTAAATTCCGGATCACCCCAAGGCCCAGAGCAGTCATACACACGCACCGGCTCATTCTTTTCCAAAGTCCCGTTGAAAGATTTCGTGTCGCTCAATGCGATTTCACGCATCGGCACTTGCACCTCAGGATGAAGCTCACCTTGCACATAAACCCTTGTCGAAGCAGGCAACGGAGCCCTCGATTCATCGTGATTAGTGCTTTCTGTTCCGGTCGATTCTTCGGGGCTGATCATGGTGTATTTGTGTTCGTGAATTGATAAACCACGGATCAAAAAGCCCTCGGAAAACAAGAAAGCTACTATGCCTTCCCGACTCCCTCCGGCGGCATGACCCGCTTCAGGTTCGAAGGGTTTTTTCCGCGCGCCGGAAAGTCTCAGCCCTCCGTCCGGAAAGCCCCCCTGTCGTGCTGGAAATCCTCAGCCCCAAGCACTGTTGTGTCAAGGAGCCAGACGTAGCGCAACGAATCAGCAACTCTCCTTGAGCCACTTTTCGTGACCCCAGAGCCCCCAGACAACACCAGCCAGCCCGAAAGTGAGCAGGATCGGAGGAAGACCCATTACTAGGGTGATACCAATCGGGCCGATCGCATGTAGAAAATCTAAATCCACAAAATGCGGTGCAAGCAGAACAAAAACACGCGCCGCAAGAAGTGCAACCGCTCCGTAGCCCATCATTGACCCACCCCATGATTTACTTTTTGCAGCCAAACGAAGTGCCGCGAGAGCAAGAACACCAAGCCCCAGAACGCCAAAGGCATCAAAAATCAGTCCGTTAGCGACGATAGATTCAAGCAATAGGTTCATGAGAAGGTAGAGATTCGATTTTAGAAACTTTAAGTGTCGCCGGCAGACGCAGCAGACCCGAGTGGATACCAACGCCCAGTCCAAAGAGCAGCCAGCCAACATTCATAATGACAAGCTTCACTGCATGCCAGCCCATCGCAGTTGCAGGATCGTGGAGATGAAGGCTGGGGTGAAATTTCTCAATTTTCCCGGCCTCATACATCGGCACAAGGATCGCGTAGCCGAGGCAGAGTAAAAATGCGCCTCCGACCGTTAGCCTAGCTGACCAACCCGTTGTCTCACGAGCGATGCGCCACGCAACAACCATCAAGAAAACCCCCATTACAATCAGGAAAACCGGACGAACCGCCTCAATTGATGCAAGGTTTGAAAATAAAGCACTAGGCATAACTAACAGCTATAGAACATAACGTAAGTCGTTGAACCAGAACTATTAACAACGTATTACTAAGCTATATACATAACCATAAATACCACTAATTTTGATAGTCCTAGCAACCTTGATACTTAGGAAAAATTGGATATCAGCGGATTCACTCATCACACCACGATATGCTTGCAGCAGCCCCGTCCCTCCATTACTGCAAACCCCACATGAGCGACGCCAGCACCCAGCCCCAGTCCACTGAAGCCGAATTGATCGCCGTCAGACGCGAGAAACTCGCCAAGCTCCGCGAACTCGGGGTCGACCCGTTCGGCGCCCGCTTCGAGACCACCACCTCACCCGCAGCCCTCAAGGCAGACTTTTCCGAAGGCCTCAAGGTCACCACCGCCGGACGCATCGTTGCCCTACGTGATATGGGCAAATCCGTTTTCTTTAGCATCGGCGATGCAAACGGCTCCATCCAAGGCTACCTCAGCATCAAGCACCTCGACGAAACGCAGACCGCCATTTGGAAATGCCTTGATCGCGGAGATTGGCTCGGCGTCACCGGAGAAACTTTCGTCACCCGCACCGGCGAGCCGACCATCAAGGTAGAGTCCTTCACCGTGCTCTCGAAATCTCTGCGCCCGATGCCGGACAAGTTCCACGGCCTTTCCGACAGGGAAACCAAATACCGCAAGCGTCACCTAGACCTCATCGGCAACCAGGACAGCGCTAGCCTTTTCATCACTCGCTCCAAGATGATCGCGGAAATTCGCAACTTCCTCCACGAGCGCGACTTCCTCGAAGTCGAGACCCCAATGCTCCAATCCGTCGCCGGTGGTGCAGCGGCGCGCCCCTTCGAGACACATCACAACGCCCTCGGCATGCCACTCACCCTGCGCATCGCCCCTGAGCTATTCCTCAAAAGACTCCTCGTCGGTGGTTTCACCAAAGTCTTCGAACTCAACCGCAACTTCCGCAACGAAGGCATTTCCCGCCGCCACAACCCTGAGTTCACCATGCTCGAGGCTTACTGGGCATTCTCCGATTTTGAAGAAATGGCAAACATGGTCGAGGAAATGACCTGCCACCTCGCCGAGAAATTCTGCGGTGGTCTCAACATCGAGCACAAAAACGAGGAAGGCGAAGTCATCCGCACGATCAATCTCGAGCGCCCATGGAAACGCGCCAACTACCACGACCTCATTAAAGAAGTCGCCGGTGACGATTTCTTCGACATCACCCCCGAAGCCCGCGTTGCAAAATGCCAAGAGCTCGGCATCCAGCTTTCCGGTCAAATGGAAGACTACGAAGTCATCCAACAGGTCTTCGAGAAAAAGGTCGAGGAACACACCTTCGACCCTTGCTTCGTCACACGCGTCGCTAGCGAGCTCGTCCCACTTGCGAAAGTCACCCCCGGCGGCAAGACCGTCGAGGTTTACGAACTCATCATCAACGGCCAGGAAATCTCCCCGGGCTACTCCGAACTCAACGATCCTGACGTCCAGAAAGAACGCCTTGAGCATCAAGCCGGTGGCGAAGAGGAACAAAAGGTCGATTACGATTTCATCGAGACCCTAGAACACGGCATGCCCCCCGCAGGCGGCATCGGCATCGGTATCGACCGCCTCGTCATGATGCTCACCGGCGCCCCGACGATCCGCGACGTGGTTCTCTTCCCGCTTCTGAAGAAGAAGGACTAGTCCGCCCTGGGAGCGCCGACGTCCCCGTCGGCCTTATCCGTTTGGATCTTCCCAACAATCCCAGCGTTCTCCGCATGGGCACCAGACCAGCGCCATTTCGCAGCCTCAGAACAGAGCCCGGCTTTCACGGGGTTCTGATGAATATATTCGAGAGCCTTCACGTAATGCTCTCTGTCTCGAATAAATCGATCCCAATACTCCCGCATCCAAAGTCGATTTGAATCAGGTATTTGAAGTTCAAGACGTTCGTTTTGAGCCAGAATCCAGCGGGACGTGTACGACTTCTACCCTTGCACGATGGAAGCGATGTCAATTTTCGGCTCCACCAAAACATGCACATGGTTCGGCATTTCACACCAAGCATGGAGCAAATACCGCTCTCCGTGAAAATGTTTGAACGAGTTCTCAACGTAGGTCGCAACATCCGGATGCGCTAAAGCGCAGCAGCCCATTCCGGCATCCAGCCATTGCTCAACCCGCTTTCTCTTTTCAACTTCACGGAATTTTTCAGGATATTCTCCCAATTCCTTTTCCAAGCCCCTGAGTTTCTCCTGCGGAAGGCTATCAGCAAGCCTGTAGGTGATAGACTGGATCAGATGCGTAGAATCACGGTGAGGAAGATACCCCCGCGTATACCATTCCCTAGGAGCATCAACGTCCCCGTTGGCCTTATCATTCATGCCGACGCGGACGTCGGCGCTCCCGGGTAAGTGATTCACATCACTCTTTCCCATACCCCTCGGCGATCACACCTTCATCATCCATTTTCCCACAAGCCCAGAGGATGCCACGAGTGACAAGATCGAGATAGCGTGCGTCTTCGACAGTTTCATTGAAATGCCCAAGCGAGGTATTGAAGACACGAGTGCCGTTGTAATCGTTCGTCCAGACAACGACCGCTTCCTTTTCACCCTGCTTCCCTGTAGCTAAGGCTTTGGCTGTATCGAGAACCTTGACGTTGTTATAGAGTTCCTCGTTACCCGTCACCCAATCTTCGAAGTGCATCGTGATAGGATGATCCTTGTCAGTGAAGGCGACCGATACCGGCTTTTTCGGCCCGTGTCCGGTGGATTGCAGTCCCACAAACTCAAACCACTGAGATGTCGGGGTACCGAGCTTCTCAACCGGCTTCTTAAACTCACCAATTCGATAGGAATGAAGGGCACAATGTAGATTCACGCCGGGAGTGCCCGCATCGTGAGGAGCAAGCACACCTTTAACGATGACATCTTCTGAAATTCCCGCTGCGCATTCGTCATGGATCACCACATCATAACCCTCTGCATACTCAGGAATCCCGTAGATCGCTAGATCCGGCTTCACCGTGCCATCGTCAGTATGAATCTGATCCACGGTGATGTTTGCCCTGCTTTCGATACCCTTCTTCAGGATGTCTTTTTGAGCGGCATAATCATGGCAGCAACCGCCGGTGAGCAGCAACGCCTTGAGTGGTTTAGTTTCATCAGCCTGAAGCGGGAAAGTGAGAGAGAAACCCGCGACAATAGCCGCCAGTGCAGTGATATTTTTTTTCATAGTTATATTGGATAGGTCTTAGCGTTTTTAAGTAAGGAGAAGAATCAACCTCCGATCTCTGACAATGAAGCAAGGTATTCGATGAGGTCTGTAAATTCAGCAGTTCCGAGTGCATCACCAAGACCGGCGGGCATCATGGATTGTGGCAAATGGGTTTCAGTTTTTACATCGTCTCTTTTCAGTTCAGACACAGTGCCGCCTATGTCGCGGATCTGGATAACCCCATCGGCCTCATTTGTGACAAAGCCCATGGCAGTGGTTCCATCCTTCAATGCGAACATGACAGACTGGAAACCCTGAGCAACGACCGCATTAGGATCGATGATGGATTCGATGAGGTAGTCTTTAGTAAATTTCGATCCTGCCGAACCAAGGTATGGCCCTTTCTGCACCGCCTTAATATCAACCGCATGACAAGCCATGCATCCTTGTGAAACAAAAAGGCGTTTGCCGTTTTCTGCGTCACCCTTGGTAGACATCGCCATCTCCATGACCTCTTCTTTGGTCATTTCTCCTACCTTCTTACCAGTGCCGCCTGATTTCACTGAAGCATCACGTGCAGCCGTAGCTGCATTTATCGTACGTTTGTTATCACTAGCTACTCCTGCGGCGATCTGCTGATCGAAGCCTGAAAGTTTCATATCCGCGATGGCGAGAAAAAGACCCACCTCCATCGGATTCTCTGAAAGCAGTTGTTCCACATCGAGTTTGTTCTTCTCTTTCACCAAGGGGCTTTTGAAAACAGTAAGCAACGCTTTCCACGCGATCATGCTCTCAGTCTCCGATCCACGTTTGGCTATTCGGTCTAGTATCTTTGCTTCTGTAAACCGCCGGGTCTCATTGACGAAATCGGCAATATGATTTTCTACTTCTGGCTGCTCCTGTTCCAACCACACAGCCAATGTTTTCACCAAAGCTGGAACGGCCTTCACTGCCTCAGCACGATTAATTGCACGATAAGCTAGCAGGCGTTGCTCCCATGCCCTTTCTGGATCCGCCGCAGCATCTACAAGCAAAGCTAGGGTCGAAGCATTCGGATTAAGTTCAGACAGAGCAAGCATCAGAGGATCCAGACCGTCGAGCTTGAGCTTACTCACTGGAATTCGATTCTTTGCGAGCATCGAGATGAAAGCACTTCTACGCTCGTCTTCAATTTTTGAAAAATAGCGCACGATGGCATCGCGAATCTTGGCAGTCTGCTCCCATTCCGTAGGACGATAGTATGGCCCACGATCATCCGGTCGAGTATGCCACCACTCCTCCAGATCCCATTCAGCCTCCTTGTAATGTAGCCGAGCAAGAGCACTGAACACTTCAGCAATCAATTGCTGATCCTCCGCACCACCGAGCACTCTAATTAATCCATCTACTGCGACTGCAGTATGCATTCCCTGCAAGGCTCGTAGAGCAACTCCCCTTTCCGAAGTTTTCTTGACCGAGACTAGGCATGCTTCGTCCGCCCCCAGCGAGACCAATGCCTTCACCGCCACATGCGGGACAATTCTCCGGTCAGCCCCTTTAATCTCACCAGGATCCATATCCGCTCCGGCCATCGAGGTGAGTATTGCTGGTGCAGCACCCTTAGCTCCCAGCCTTGCTAAGCCATTTAACGCCTGAACTCGCACTCTAGGACTTTCATCATTAAGATATTTTACAAATAGCTCCACAGGTAAGCCCTCCAACTCCGACATCCTGTCCGCCATAGCGCGTAACGCATACTCACGCACGGCTTCGTCCTCCACGAGTTCCGCAAAATACTGCGTCGAGCCAACTCCATAGATCTGCTTCAATGTGAAAATCGCAGCCACACGCTTGAACAAATCCGAATCCGAACCCTTCGCGAACGCGAAAAGCTTCTCCGCAAAGATCGCCTTTTCACCCCTCGCGATCATCTCCCGCTGAACTTCCAAGCGCATCACAGCACTATCATTTCCAATCAGTTCCACCAGTGCCGCATCATCCAGTTTCCCAAGTTCGGGAAACTCCGTCATCTTCCACTCGGGAGGAAGCACCTGATGCACCATCCCGATTTCCTGAGTCTCATCGTATTTGAATCGGCCGTTCCTCCAATCAGCCAAATACAGCCGTGAAGAGCCATCCACATCGATATCAATCGCTCGCGGCAATTTATGAAACACCTTCTGGCCGATCTCATAAGTTGCCTCCATTTGTGTCATCGGATGCTGGTAGATATTTCCAGTTGTCCAGTCTGCCGTGAAAATCGCATTCCGATATTCCTCCGGAAAACCCGGTTCATTCAGAGCCAATGCACCCGTGCCCGAGCCACCACCAAAGTCTTTCAGCGGAGTTATAATCTCATCTGCGAAATTCTGATAAAGCCTCGGATAACCGTGATCACCCATCGGCACGAAATGATGAAAGCGCGTATTCCAGCCCTTACCATCGTTCGTATTGTCCCGTGAAAACATATCCATCGTAGGCGTGATCGCGATGTCACAAATATTCCTGAGATTCAGCGAGTATGGCTCTATTTCAGAACCATCCGGACGCACCCTCACCACTCCTCCGCCCCATAGTGTGTAGTTTTTCCCATCTGCCCCAACTGCCTTTGGCATCCCGAAATCACCAACCGCTACGTAAAGCCACCCATCAATTCCCATGCGCACACCATTCGTCGTGTGATCTGCGCCACGTGGGTGCTCAATGCCCCACCCGAACCCTTTTACCAGCACCTTATTCTCATCAGCTACTCCATCACCTGTAGTATCTCGATACGCGCTGAGATAGGGCGGATGAATCAGATAAAACGTATCCCCAACGAATTGTCCTCCACGAGGACTGGGAACTCTAGGCACAAAGTCTACAAACTCATCTGCCTTGCCATCGCCATCATTGTCCCTAGCTCTAATAATTTTTCCAAATTCAGGATTGTGCCCGACCGAACCGTTCGGATCTGAAGAAATATAAACATCCCCATTCGCCGCAGCTGAAATTGCCGAAGGATAGTCCACCTCAGGAGGTGCGGCGAATTCTGTAATCTTCCAACCCTCAGGAAGAGCTTTTAGCGAAAAAAAGGAAACAATATAGCAGACCAATACTCGGACAAAAACAGAGGGTATCGATCGGTTGGTAAAATCTAACATTAAAACGTCTTTTGGGCTTCAGTGCCAGTTCATGCGCAGAACCATCACTTATTTTAATAACACCCAAAATCGGGGATTCTGTCCGAAAATCGAACAATCGCAGAGAATTTTATTCCTCATTCCACTAATCCCCAAGAAGTCCTTTGAGGATTCCCGTTGCGTCATCGATCACCTTCTCACCTTCATCAATTATCTTTTTTCCCTTATCGAGAACCTCTTCTGGATTTTCACCCAATACAGATTTCGTAATTTCCACCACCTTGTCCGCACCTTGAGGCAACCCGTCCAATATCCGGAAACCTGCAGCAATGATCAGTCGTTCTGAGAGATCTTCCTCCGGGTCATCAATAGTGCCAGTGATATGAACCGGAGTCCAAAGCATACCACGCTCACCGGGCTTAAACACATGTGTTTCCGCACCCGGAAGATTTGCCAGCAGTCCTGGGACGATACCTAATAGCAACCTTCCATCCAGGGCATCGCCAGTAATCGTCACGTTGCCCTCTAGGCGCAGCAGGCCTTCACTTGCCATCACCAGATTGCTCAGTGTGACCACACCATCCACGTATCGCCAGTCAGTGCTAGCCTCACTGAGTTGTAGCGTCCTAAAGCGCCGTGTATCCGCATATGCAGCGAGAATATCCAAGACAGGCATCGCCGTCAAAACACCGTTACGTATCGTGAGGTCACCATTCGCTCCAAATTCATCGCTGAGATTATTTACGGAAAATGAAGCCTCAAGATCACCCTGCAATTTACGAGACCACGTCTCATCCAGCACATCTTCACATTTCAAGCCCTCGGCCTGCCCTTCGAAAGAATATATCTCAGTATCAGCATTCCACTCTCCGGCTCCCGTAATCCGCCCTTCGCTCCATGCGGAAACCTCCACATCGGTGATATACACGTCTCCATCGCTATAGCGCCCGCTAAGTCTATCGATATCCAATGGAGGCAACCATTCCACTGAAGTCTTCAAGTCACCTCCGTTGACATTAATTTTGTAGGAATTTTTCCCACTATCTGGCTCCAGCATCACCGCCATACCTGTTGCAGCTACTGGCCCTTCTTTCGTCTCCGCCATCAGTGAGAAATCGGAAATTTCCAATGACTCCAGCTCCACATCCTTCGGCACCCAGCCTTTTTCATCGGTTTCATTTTCTTCCTCTTGTCCCCACGAATCACTTTCCGATTCTTCCGTATCCACGGTAAAATCTAGCCCGACTTCCAACTTGTGAATACGCGTGGCCATGATTTCCCACACCCCGCGGCTTACCCCACCGAAACCAACCTCAGTGGAAATCCTTTCCGCGTGAATTGACGAAATGAGCTCATCCCCTTGCGCATCGACACCCTCAGTCTGCACCGCCAGTCCATCCCAACGGAAAGAGCCAAAAACTGCTTCAACATTCGCAGCATCGCCCAACTCCGCTGCAAGAAACTTTCGAAAATCCTCACTATGAAGGTAAGAGCGCAGCCACATATATCCACCTGCCAGCGCCACAACCACTACGATCGCTAAAACCGCCAAAATCTTCGGCAATGGGGAACTTTTCCCAGCTGCTTTGCGCTTTCTTGCACGTCTACTCATCTGCAAAAGGCTAGCCCCCAATCAGCCGAGCGCAAGACTTCGCCTACATCCACAGCATTCGTGGATAGACATCCTTCCATTACCGCGCTAGACCCCCGACATGTCTTCCGCCTCCACCTTTTCCGAACGTAAGGACAAATCTCAAATCGAGGAATCCGCCGATTTTGCTCCGAAATTCGATTCCGACGGTCTCATCCCCGCCATGGCAATCGACTCAACAACCAAGGAGCCACTTATGCTCGCCTACATGAATGCCGAATCCCTGAAGCTCACCCTTGAGCTTGGTGAAGCAGTCTATTGGTCCCGCTCCCGTACAGAAATCTGGCACAAAGGCAAAACCTCAGGACACATCCAGAAAGTCGTAGAAATTCGCACCGATTGCGATCAAGACGCTCTCGTCGTTGTTGTTGAGCAAATTGGTGCCGGAGCCTGCCACACAGGGCGAAATTCATGTTTCTACCGTAAAGTTGTCCCCGGCACCCCCGCAGCCTTAGAATTCACTCAGGGCGACCTTTCGTTCGACCCAAATGCGGTTTACAAGAAGTGACTGTGATCAAAAATTCCTTCGCATTTCCAAAATCTCATCACTTCTGCGGATTTTCCCTTGCAAAAAGGGCACCCATCCACTAGCCATCTCGCCCCGCGCGTCCGGTTACGCTACCGCACGACACAACAAACACTTTTCCGCAACATTACCGCCATGACCATCATCGAAAAAATCGAACAAGAACAGCTCAAGGAAGACATCGTCGTCCCGAACGTAGGTGACACCGTCAAAGTCCATTGCCGCGTTGTTGAAGGTGGCAAAGAGCGTATCCAGCTCTTCTCAGGTCTCGTTATCGCCAAGGGCGGCAGCGGCATCAACACAGCATTCACCGTTCGTAAGATTTCTTACGGCGAAGGTGTCGAGCGTGTATTCCCAGTTCACACACCGCGTATCGCTAAGATCGAAGTAACCAACAAAGGCAAAGTCCGCCGCGCCAAGCTTCACTACCTTCGCGACCGTGTTGGTAAGCGTGCCCTTCTCGTTAAGAGCGCTGACTAATCTTGGCGAAACCAAGCATTTTCCGATAAACCTCGCCCGCTACCCGCAGGCGGGGTTTTTCTTTGTTTCAATCCGCCAAAGCCGGTCTAAGTTCTCGCCAATCAACTGATGCGAATCTCTCCCCTCATCGTCCTGCCTCTCTGCCTCCTCACCGTTGCCTTCATCTGGTGGTCGTCCACCCGTGAAATGGATTTCATCACTCCTCCCTCCGCGGATCGCATAGACCAGATTCGCGAAGAGGCCATCGCCTCACTACCCGTTTCAGAAAACCTGAACGATGCCATGGCCATCAAAGTGCCGATCCCAAACAACGACATTACAATCATTGATCCTGTCAAAATTGAAGAACCCGTTGATCTCGGAGACATCACTACGCCTCCCGCCCTCGACACCTACTCCGCTCGCGCGCCCGATGGTGCCGACAAGCTAATCGCCCTAGCTGCCGCATTAGAAAAAAACGGATCTTTCCAACGCGCCCTTCTCGCCAATGAACGCGTGCTCGACCTCGCGCAATCCACTCCCCAGCACATCTATACAGCACTATCCAACATCCAGCGGATCCGCCCAACCCTAGCGCGTTGGAACCGCGATACTGAAGCATCACTTCCCATCACCATCCACATAGGCACTGGAGAAAAGTTCGCTGAAGTCCTTCCCGAAATCCTAGGCCAAATCACAGCAGACCTCGACAACGCCTCTTCCGGGCTCATCAAATTCAGCAACCAACTCAATGTCGGTAAAACTATGCAAGCCACAGATGCTCCTACACCTGTTGCAGTTTGGATCACCGGCGGAGACGGCGAAATATCCACCGACGTCCTTTCTTTCACCACTAACGACGCGCAAGCACTCAACAACGATCTCCTGAAAACCGTCTTCAACCTCATTCGCGGTCACCTTCAGAAATCGGCCTCCTACAATCCCGCGCCAGAAGCGGTCGATGATCCACTTTCTGCTCTCAACTCCCACATCACTCGCCTCCTCTGGCAGGAATTTGGAACCACAATGAATCCGCAGCCAGCAGGCGAATAAGAGCACGTGGATTCCATCACACAAGCAACCCTCGGAGCGGCAGTAGGAGAAGCCGTCCTAGGAAAAAAACTCGGTAATCGCGCCATCGCATGGGGACTCCTTTTCGGAACCCTTCCCGATCTCGATATCATCGCGAATCCACTTCTCGATACCGCCGGACGCCTTGAATTCCACCGCGGCGCAAGTCACTCCATCCTTTTGATGGTAATAGCATCCCTCCTCCTCGCGAAACCCCTATCTAAGCTCTGGAAGCGCGATAAAATCACTCCCGCCCGTGCCGGCACCTTCGTTTTCCTCGTCTGGTCGACGCATGTCCTCATCGATTGCTTCACCGTCTATGGAACCTCCGTTCTCTGGCCTTTTTCAGAAACACGCATCGCATTTAGTAACCTCTTCATCATAGATCCCCTCTACACTCTCCCCCTATTCGTTTCCCTTCTCTGGCTCGCTTTCTACCGCACCAAGAAGCAGCAAAAGAAACGCACACGCATCTTAAAATGGGGACTCGGCCTCAGCACCGGATACGTCATCCTCACCTTCGGACTGAAATTTCTCGTATCAGCTGCCTTCGATGCCGATCTCGCACGCCGCAACATCACCTACGAGCGCCGCATCGAGGCACCAACTCCGCTCAACACCCTCCTCTGGCGCTCCGTAGTCGACCGCGGCGATGAAATGTGGGTCGGCTACCAATCCATCTTCGAGCTACCATCCACTCCAGTCCGCTGGACAGTTTACCCAAAAGAAAGCGAAAGCATCGCCTCTTACGAAAACGAACGTGAAATCAAAACCCTCAAATGGTTCTCTCAAGGCTGGTGGATTGCCCGTCCTCATGCAAAAGGCGCTTGGATCGCTGATGTTCGCTTCGGCGAATCCCGCATTTATGGTGCAAAACCCGATGCTGTCGACTCACGTTTCAGGTTTTCATGGTCTTTCCTACCAGATGCCGAACGCGACCGCCTAAGGAGAAGCACACACCCTTCCATTGATAAAAAGGATACTCTCCGCCGCCTAGGCCAAAGAATCCTCGTAAACAAAGACCAATGGGAGGCAAACCCTCGCCTCGCCGGGGTTCCTGGCACTCTCCCCGAGTTCCTACGCGTCGTCGAATAGCCCGACACCGGGAAATCCCCGATAAAACCCGGAAAATGCTTGCCCTTTATCAAGCAAACCCGTAAATCCGCGCCCCCTTTAGCCACATCAAAACAACGGAGTCCCAGGGAAACCAAGTGGTAAGACTCCAAAATCGCCCGATCTGATTCAAGACGGGACAAAGAAAATACATATCATGGTAAACGAACTCATCTCAGACATGGTGGACGCTGGCGTTCACTACGGCCACCAAACCAAAAAGTGGAACCCACGCATGAAGCCCTTCCTCATGAAGGACAAAGGCGGCATCTACATCATCAACCTTGAGAAAACCGTCCAACAGCTCGACAAAGCTTCGGACTTCCTTGCAGACCTCGTCTCCAAGAACAAACAAATCCTCTTCGTCGGCTGCAAACGCCAGGCACAAGACGCTATCCGCGAAGCTGCTGAGGCTACCGGACAACACTACGTCAATCACCGTTGGCTCGGCGGCATGCTCACCAATGCCACTACCGTTCGTAAATCCGTAGAACGCCTCCGCTACCTCGAAAACATCGAGAAACAGCCTGAGTTCAAGGCAATGTCCAAGAAGGAACTCTCCGCCCTCGGTCGTGAGCGTGAAAAACTCCTGCGCAACCTTCGTGGTGTCCGCAACCTTGAGAACAAGCCTGACGCCATCGTCATCGTCGACTCCGCTCGCGAAACCATCGCCGTTGCAGAAGCTCATCGCCTCAACATCCCTATCGTCGCCATCGTCGATACCAATGCTGACCCGGCCAAAGTCCAATACCCGATCCCGGGCAACGACGACGCCATCCGCTCAATCCGCATCATCCTCCAGAACCTGGTCGATGGCATGGTCAAAGCAGGCAAAAAGTAATTTCCTGAAACGAACACTCTTAACTAGCAAACTTTTCTAAGAAAGAATGATCACCGCATCAATCGTCAAAGAACTCCGCGACAAGACAAACGCCGGCATGATGGACTGCAAAAAAGTCCTCACCGAAACCAACGGCGACATCGAAGCCTCCATCAAGCTCCTCCGCGAGCGTGGCATCATGAAGGCCGGTAAGAAATCCGACCGCGCTGCCACCGAAGGCATCATCACCGCACGCGTCAACGACGACGCATCCACCGGCACCTTGCTCGAAATCAACTGTGAGACCGACTTCGTCTCTCGCAACGACAACTTCCAGGCTTTCGTTACCGAAATCGCTGACAAGCTCGCTGCTTCCGATGCGAAAGACCTCGATGCAGCCCTCGCCGTTCCTCACGGTGAAAGCACCATCGGAGATTTCGTGAAGGAAAAAGTCGTCGAACTCGGCGAAAATCTCCAACTCCGCAAATACGAACGCTTCGATGCAGATGCAAACGGCGTCATAGGATCCTACATCCACCTCGGTGGTAAAGTCGGCGTCCTCATCGAAGTTGGCACCACCAAGCCTGAGACCAAGTCCTCGGACGTTTTCCAAGAACTCGTTAAAGACCTCAACCTTCACATCGCAGCTTCCGCACCGAAAGGCCTCTCACGCGACGACATCCCACAAGACGTCATCGATGCTGAGCAGGAAATCTTCGCTGTTCGCCTCCGCGAGCAAGGTAAGCCCGAAAACATCATCCCGAACATCCTCAAGGGTCAGCTTGGCAAATTCTTCGCCGAGTCCTGCTTCCTCGAACAAGGATTCGTGAAAGATCCCGATGTCACCGTGAACCAGCTCCTTGAAAACAAGGGCAAGGAACTCGGAGATACCCTCACCGTCACCCGCTTCGTCCGCTACGGCCTCGGAGAGTAAACCTAACCGCGCGGTTTACGGCTTGACTCGGCAACGATCTAAGCTCATACCGCGCCCCTAAAATTATCAAAGATATCAAACCAAACGAAGACAACAGTATGCGTGGAGTGAACGTCAAAAAAGGAGAGCCCGTCGATCGCGCTCTCAAACGCCTCAAGACTAAACTTGATTCCGAAGGAATCCTTGAGGAAATGCGCCGCCGTCGTGCATTCGAAACCCCTACCGAGCGCAAGCAACGCAAGCTTCGCACCGCTTCCAAGCGTAACAAGGTCAGATGGCGCTTCAGCATGGGCGCTCCTGCAGCTGATGCAGAGACCGTCGATCTTACCAACGGGTAATCTATTGGACTGCGGACTTCAGTCCGCAATCAACCATTCACTAAAGCGGGTGTCGAAAGACTCCCGCTTTTTTCGTGCCTTGTTGCGATGCACTCATTTGTTTTATAATTCTTTACTATAGGCACTACTCTTTAAAACAATATTGACCTAGAGTACAATGTCGGCATTCTAGATTTTTCTTTCAATAAAGATATTCCTCCGTTTTTAGAGTTATGAATATATCCTCTGTAATTCTAGGTCGAAGTTCCTCAATCCTGTTGGTTCTGTCACTCATTACGATGTGCTCCTCTCTCCTAGGAGCCGTTATTGAAAAAAGCGGTACGATTTCAACCAATGAGACATGGGGAAATGAAAACACATACCGTATCACAGGCGACATCACCATTCCAAATGGAGTCACGCTTACGATTGCTACCGGCACAAGCGTGGAGTTCAGTTATGCTAATGAAAATGACCTCTCTTATGACATCAGAATACAGGACGGCGGCGCGCTTGCCGCCTCGGGAGCCTCCTTTTCCGGTAGCACAAGAAGATACTATTCTGTTGATTACTACTCCACAATCTTTGTGCAGAGCGGAGCGAGTGCCACATTCAACGAATGCATTCTCTCCAACTCTGACTTGTATCTATCCTATCTAAATGGCTCCACAGGAAGCCTGACCGACGATTGCACGGTCAATGGTAACATCAGTTTAAGCGGCGATGCCCAAGTGACAATTTCAGACTCCACAATCAGCAACGACATCGTGGTTTCTGAGGGTGCCAGACTTACTGCCGATAACAACGAGTTCACCACGTCCATTCCACTTTTTGCCGCACCCGGTTTCGACTTCTCAGGTATAGTCAACAATACCTTCGGAACCGATCCCTACATCAGATTCAGCGGAGGTACCATTGGCAGTTCCACTACTTGGTCTATCCGGGACGGGATCGACACATACCGTATCACAGGCGACATCACCATTCCAAATGGAGTCACGCTTACGATTGCTACCGGCACAAGCGTGGAGTTCAGTTATGCTAATGAAAATGACCTCTCTTATGACATCAGAATACAGGACGGCGGCGCGCTTGCCGCCTCGGGAGCCTCCTTTTCCGGTAGCACAAGAAGATACTATTCTGTTGATTACTACTCCACAATCTTTGTGCAGAGCGGAGCGAGTGCCACATTCAACGAATGTGACCTGACCAACTCATTCATGCACGTGGTCTTTCAGAACGGTTCAGGCGGAAGCTTAGTCTACTTAAGCGGATATGGAACAATTTTCATCGATGCAGGAACTACCGTCGCAGCCACAAACAACGACTTTTCTTCCACTAATATTAATCTCACAGGTAATTCATCTTCGACAATCTCCCTCGCGGGCAATTACTGGGGTTCAGTCGAACCAACGGATATCGCAGCTCGCATACAGGATCATTCGGATAATGCTTCCCTACCCTATTCAGTTACCTCGAATCCCCTTACCGACAAACCCTTGCCTCCAGGAAGCAACAATCCCACGATAACAGTTAGTTTGGCTCAACAGCTAGCGGGAACGCATACCGTCCGGATCGGGTTTGAACTTGCGGATATCGACGGTGATTTGTGCGACATCTCGATTGAGGCATCGCGAGGTGCCGGGCTGGTCTATTCACTCCCTAACTCGGCAATTTCCGGTGATTTTACAAATGTTGCGGGAGGCACACGAACCATTTCGGTGGATCTGGCTGAACTCAGCGGTTCAGGCTTGGATCTAAGCCAGACTTTCCTCCGTGATGTCCGGTTTTTTCTCACCGCCACCGACCCAGGAGGGAATCAGGGGAGCGGTGCGTCCAATGAATGCCTGATTGATACGGAGAACCCAGATTTACTGGAAATCATGGCCGAAGCGGATGCGGGCTTGGACACTAATGGGCTGGGTGGATTGTCTGGTGCCTACCTTCTTTCCGAATACCTGGGACTCCGCGAGAGAAACATACGGGGTGTATTTTTCAGTCGTGGACTTGCGTCTCGCTCAATCGCGCCATTATTGAATCAATATGGATTCCCTGCGATCCGTCGGGTAGATGGTCAGGAGTGGGCATCTGAAAATTTCAGTGTTGAGTCTCCTGAGGCAGATCGAAACGCGCTATTCTTTTTTAATCCGAATATTGCTGAGCCATGGCATAATTTGCCGGCTTTGGATTGGGAATTCCCTGCAAACGATGGCGCTTGGTCAAGATTGGGAGGGAGTTTCCAAAACGATTCAGACTACGCGACGGCGATGCAATTTGGTGTTCCCGGTGCCGAGGAGCAAAGCCAGTTATTCAAGCGCTTCGAGTTCCCCCGCTCGGCTGCGGCGCTCTCCTCGAACCAAGACCACCCGACTGAAGTCGAAACGGATTACAAAAACCTCGATCCGAATGCTCGCAAGTTGATCATCCTTGTGCATGGATGGAATCCTGATGGAGCAAACGATTTCTACGCAGACAAGGAGTTTGGTTCACTGGCGGACGAGCTACATGGAACGATAGATAAATACAATTCAGCCTACGATCTCGGTTGGGATCTCTATGCATATAATTGGGCATCAGATGCCGCGACCGGATCCAAGATTTCTGGCTCCCACGCCAATCTCGGTGGCTTGGGTAATGGAGTGGAGAATGGAACACAAGCGGCTGAAATTGGCTTCCAACACGGTTTGGTGCTCGGGCGCCGACTTAAAGAGCTTTACCCTTCAGGATTAGATAGCGTGCACTTCATCGCACATAGCGCTGGCACATGGGTGATAAGATCAGCCAGTCTCTATTTGGAAGGTGCCTATACAACAGAGGAAGAAGTAGCCCCTCCGAAACAACAAATAACACTTCTAGATCCTTACAATCCAACCATTGGACTTCGTGACTGGAAATTCAGCGGCGGCGAAACTAGTAACCTTAATACCAGCAAAATTGAAGCATGGCCGTCGCTGATTTCAATCACAGAGAACTTCGAAAACATCTATTCTGTGGATGAATTCGTTCCCGGCACCAACGAGGTGTATGGCGGCGGGTTTAATAATTTAGAAGTCGGTGGGGGTCTTGGATTCCAATTGGAATTGTACACAAAGTGGCGCGATCATGGGGGGCCGATCTCTTATTACGCTTACACCGTTAACAAGAATCAAAATCTGATTGGATCATTCGAAAGCGTGCAGGAAAGCGCGCTGAACTTCTGGAAACTAGCTAGCGCAGTTGAAGAGAGGGAGACAACTGCAGGTTTCAAGAACAGCTTATTTTGGCAAGATGTACTCGATCATGATGCAGCACCTGACGGCGCGCAATATAATGTAAATGGAAGTACTGCGGCGGCTAATAGCGCTAGGAACTTGCCGTATGAACTGAGTTCTAGCGGCTTTTGGCAGTCTGCGGTAATCGATATCGACGAGCGTTGGGTCCGGGCACTTTTACTGCCATCGGATGGTAGCGCGAGTCTGGCGTTGGGTCCTTCGCGGATCGGCCCTGATCTAACATTCAGCCTAGAGGGACCCAATGATCTCATATTGGCAGGCAGTATTGACACTTCAGTGACTCCCTCACAAATCTCACTAACATTAAATGGCCAGCCATTCGGCAGTCCAGAGGAGGAGATCTCCGGTAACTCCGAGTTTGCCGGCACGAAAGCTGATGTGGATGGCGATGGCAATCGCTTCCACACTATTGTGCTGAAGGACAATACCCTGGTCACGTCGGTTTCAGGAGTCCAGATCGATGGTTCTTCATGGGGAGGATCGGCATCCGGCTCTGTTGACGGCTCGGGTAATTTTACCGCCAGTGGCAGCAACGGACTTACGTTGAGCGGAGGAGTGCAAGGGGGAGAATCCACGAATGTTCAACCGATCTCGTTTACTCCGCCTGACGGCGTGACCATGGCACCGGGAAACTTTTCCGAATGGATCGCAGCTCATGGAATTTCAGGTAGTGGAAATATTGGAGCGTTCAATGATCCGGATGGCGATGGGGTAAGAAATATATTCGAGTTCTACCGCGCATCTCTCCCTGGCAGTGCTGATCCGGAACCATTAGTTTCTCCGATGGTTACCGAGAACAACCAATTCGGTTTGCGTTTTTGGCGAAGCAACACGGCTTCATTGCAAAATACTGTATTTAAATGGTCTCCAAACCTCATTGATTGGGCTGACGATGGAGAGAGCATCGGAGGCTTACGGGTGGACTATGAGTTACGTATTATCGATTCCAATGCCGCTGCCACTCAATACGAGATCATCCCCATTTCTGCGGACCCCTTCACCAGCATCTATATGCGCTTGTCAATCGAGGTTCCTGAACAGGAAACAGATTATTCTCCGGATCTCGCCACATTCCAAGGACTGGTATTAGGGCAAACACTACCGGGCGATTACATGATCACCAGTACGTCTCGATTCAGTTGGTTCGGCGAGCAGGGCAACTGGAGCTACGTCAAGACCGGCACCGACACTGCAACTCTTGTATTCACATACGACACGGATGGGAATAATCCGGGTGTATATAGGGAACAGATAGACCTTACCTTTACATCTGCCAGCGACGGCACCGCTATGTATAGTGAATACAACTCCGGGGCACTTGATTCAGGGAGTATCGAAAACCTTCCGTTCTCGCTTGATTTCGCCACAGGATTCGCACCAGACACCCCGACTTTCCAGTCCACCGTTTTAGGACAGACTCTCCAGGGCAACTATCAGATCAACAGCGCGACGAGATTCAGTTGGTTCGGCGAACAAGGTAACTGGAGCTATACGAAAACCGGTGCCAACACGGCGACCCTGATGTTTGTCTATGATTCAGAAGGAAACGACCCAGCGCTGTATCGGGAACAGATTGAAATCACCTTCTCATCGGAAAGCGGCGGCACGGCCGTTTATGGCGAACACAATCTGGGGCTACTCGATTCTGGGAGCGTTCAGAATAGTCCGTTCTCTATAGTCTTTACTGAAGGGTTCGCACCGGATGTCGCGACCTTCCAAACCACCGTCGTCGGACAGACTCTAGAGGGTGACTACCAGATCACCAGTGCGACCCGCTTCAGTTGGTTCGGAGAACAGGGCAACTGGAACTATGCCAAGACAGGGGCAGACACGGGTGTCCTAGTGTTCACCTATGATTCGAATGGAAATGATCCCGGTGCATATCGCGAACTGATCGATCTCACCTTCACCTCTGCAAGCGGCGGCACAGCTATGTATAGTGAATACAACTCCGGAGCACTTGATTCCGGGAGTATCGAAAACCGTCCTTTCTCGCTTGATTTCGCCACTGGTTTCGCACCGGACACCCCGACTTTCCAGTCCACCGTTTTAGGACAGACTCTCCAGGGCAACTATCAGATCAACAGCGCGACGAGATTCAGTTGGTTCGGCGAACAAGGTAACTGGAGCTATACGAAAACCGGTGCCAACACGGCGACCCTGATGTTTGTCTATGATTCAGAAGGAAACGACCCAGAGCTTTATCGGGAACAAATCGAAATCACCTTCACGTCGGAAAGCGGCGGCACGGCCGAATACGGCGAATACAATCTGGGGCTACTCGATTCTGGGAGCGTTCAGAATGGTCCGTTCTCGATAGTCTTTACTGAAGGGTTCGCACCGGATGTCGCAACCTTCCAAACCACCGTAGTTGGTGAGACTCTAGAGGGTGACTACCAGATTATCAGTGCTACACGCTTCAGTTGGTTCGGAGAACAGGGCAACTGGAGCTATGCCAAGACAGGGGCAGACACGGGTGTCCTAGTATTCACCTATGATTCGGATGGAAATGATCCCAGTGTATATCGTGAGCAGATTGATATTACCTTCACTTCAGAGAGCGAAGGCAACGCCGTTTACGGTGAATACAATAACGGACAACTCAATCCTTTTAGTTTGCAGAATAGACCTTTCTCTCTCGTCTTCGCAGCGAGTTTCGCCCCTGACGCCGCGACCTTCCAAGCATTCGTCCTAGGAAAGACGCTACAAGGGAACTACCAGATCATAAGTCCGACAAGATTCAGTTGGTTTGGCGAACAAGGCAACTGGAGCTATACGAAGACCGGAGATAATACAGCAACCCTCGTCTTCACCTATGACTACGAAGGGAACAATCCAAATGTGTATCGGGAGCAAATCGAACTCACATTTACCTCCGAAAGCGGTGGTGACTCTGTGTATGAAGAATATAACTTTGGCACATTGAATCCCTTTAGCGTCCAATACGGCCCCTTCTCACTGCCATAACAGACCGTGCTGCAGTAATTGTTAAAATCCGCTATTGATCGAAACTTATTACACATCGAAACCTTCTGGCCTCATAAATCTTAGCTTATCTGTCTCTTCCTTCTTCATTGAGTTTTGGAAGCTGAAAGTTGAAGGTCAGCTATGCCCCGCCGCATCTTCCTAGGATACACCTCCCCCTACCTTCCCGCCCTCGTATCCCACCTTCTCGCAGATCGCGAATCCCTTGCTGACACCCTCGTCATCGTCCCCACCTCGCAGAGCGGGCGTATCCTCCGAGAATCCCTCGCAGCCGCCGCCGGTGCCATCCTCTCACCCACGGTAGCCACACCCGGCTCCCTCCTACACCTAGACGATCCCTCCATCGCCCCATCATGGTTGGAAAAAATCGCCTGGATTGAAATCCTCGAAGAAATCACCCCGGAGGAATGGAGCGCCTACTCAGACCTTTTCCCCACGCCACCCGACACCAGCGGAAAATCCTCCGACTGGGCTGTGGCCTTCGCCTCGGAAATGGTCTCGCTCCGCGCAAAGCTCCAGGATCACCGCCACAACCTCTTCTCGGCCTCAAAATTCCTCGCCACCACACCCGAAGCAGGTCGCTGGGAAAATCTCGCCCAACTCGAAACACTCGCCGAACGTAAACTCGGTTCCTGGACTTTCACTTCACGCTCCGCCGCTCTACGAGAAAATTTTTCCCTGCCAGCTCAATTCAGCAAAATCATCCTCGCTGGCATCACAGAAATGCCTCCGTGCCTCTCAGAAACGCTCGAAACGCATTCCAGCGAAGTCACCTGCATCATCGCCGCACCCGATTCCGAAGCCTCGAATTTCTCCGACCTAGGGATCCCTCAGGAAAACTGGGCAGAACGCGAACTCAACCTCCCCACCGTCTCACTAGCAGCAGATCCAGCAGCCCAAGCAGAAGTCGCTCTCTCCGCCATTTCTAGCACTTCTGCGCCATCCGATGATATCGCCCTGGGATGTGCCGATGAAGGAGCCTCAGAAGCCCTTGCCTCCGCACTCACCCACAACGGCTGGATCGCCTTCGACCCCGCCTCCGCCATGCCCCTGCCTTCGCTCCCCCGCTGGCTCACCTCATGGCGTGAATGGCTCACCGAGCCCACATCTCGCAACCTCTCCGCCCTCCTCGGCCTCCCAGAGTCCGGAAAGCTCATTCCCGGCGATCGCGCGCAAACACTCCTCACCATCAATCAACTCCGCGACAATAACCCAACTTCCGATCCACAGGCACTGCTCCAACTTAGCAAATCACCCCACCCAGAAGCACACCAAGCCATCACATCCCTCCTCACCCAGCGCTCCGACTTCCTTTCCACGGATTTTCCCTCCGCCATCTCTGCACACCTCACCGCACTTCGCCTAACCGAGGAAAGTTCAGTGAGAACCACCGCAGCCATCTCCGATTTCCTCGCCGCAGCAAATCCCATTTTCTCCAAAGTCACCCGAAGCCACACCTTCTGGCTCCGCATTCTCCTTTCTGAGCTACAGACACCTCCCGCCCAGCCACCTACCGACCGCGTCATCGACATCCAAGGCTGGCTCGAGCTCCTCTACGAACCCGGCCAGCACCTCGTCATCTGCGGCATGAACGAAACCTTCGTCCCCGCTCGCTCCGGCGGCGAACCATGGCTCTCAGAAGCGATACGCAACGCACTCTCACTCAATAGCGACTCCGCACGCCACGCCCGCGATGCCTACCTCCTCCACGCCATGCTGGAAATGCGTAGAGAAAACGGCTCCGCCCACCTCATCTGCACAAAGACTAGCGCCGGTAACCAACCCCTCCTCCCCTCGCGACTACTGCTCCAAGTCCCACGCACCGATCTCGTCCCTTCAGTAAAAAATCTTTTCCGCAACACCGAGCCACCCGAAGCAAACCTCATCTGGGAGCTCGATTGGAAATGGCAAACCCCAGACACCACCCCGCGCGAACGCATCGGCGTCACCTCACTCAGCAACTACCTCGCCTGCCCCTTCCGCTACTACCTGAAAAATTTCGCCCGCATGGGAGTACCCGAACCCGAGCGCCGCGAAATGAACGCACGAGACTTCGGCTCCATCACCCACCTCGTCCTTGAGCTGTGGGGAAATGACCTCGAAGCACGCACGCTCACCCATCCCGAACGCCTCACCCTCTGGCTCCACGAAAAACTCGATCAAGTCATCCTTGAGCGTTTCGGTAAAAAACCTCCCCTCGCACTACGTATCCAAACCGCATCGATCCGCCAGCGCCTCGAATGGTTTGCCGAAGACCAATGCATCGCCGCATCCGATGGCTGGGAAATTCTCCACACCGAACGCAAAATCTCCATCCCCTCCGGTGACCTCTTCATCAGCGGCATGATCGACCGTATCGACCGCCATCGCGATACCGGCCAAGTCCGCGTCATCGACTACAAAACTGGCGACGTCAAGAACGTCGAGTCCGAACACCGCACAAAGATCACTGCATCCACCAAGATACCCGCCCACATCACCGCAGACACACCTCCCATCCACGCAGGTGCTGACGCGAAAGGCAAACCCGCCACCTTCCTCTGGAAAAACCTCCAACTCCCTCTCTACGCCCTCGCCGAGGAACTAGAATCCGGCTCCGGAATCCCCGTTCCCTGCTACATCCATCTCGGCAAAACCCGATCAAACGTCGGATTTAGCACCTGGGACACCTTCACCCGCGATGAATTGGACTCCGCCCGCACCTGCGCGGATTGGATCACCTCCCGCATCGCCTCCCAGTCCTTCTGGCCTCCTTCAGAAAAGGTAGCCTACGATGATTTCGCCATCCTCGCCCAGAGTAGCCCTCTCGAAGAAGCCTTCACGACCCCGTAATTTCGTAAAAATTGCAGATCTTCACTCTGTGTCGGGGATAATCCTTGTAAACTAGGCCTCTCTACCTACGTTTCCGCCCGAGCAGGAGCCCCTAAATCTCCGATGTCCGCATCCGGCACCCTTTTTCTCCAAACATTCGTATTTCCCACGGGAAATCGGATTTTTCAGGTCGCCAGGAAACTCGGGACTCCCTCGCTCACGGACGGCGGCGCAAATCGCCGGCACCCGGCCCATCCGAGACCTTTTCCGCAACAGTTGCGGGGGCTCGACCCAGCAACAAAAAGCTGGCGGCCGGAAGCCATACCGATTGCGCGCAGGTCCGTTCCTGCATCGCCGGGGAATCAACAAACCCGCCGCGCCGGACCGTCCGCAAAACAAAGACACATCCGAAAAAATGTCAGATGATACACAGAACTCCCAGAATTCGGGAGATAGCCGTCGCCGCCGCTCACGCGGAGGGCAAAATCGCAACAGAAACAATAACAATTCCGATCGCAAGAGATCCAATGGCCGTCAATCCGGCGGTGGTAGACGTGACGGTGGTAGACGCCAAGGAGGATCCAAACAAGGATCCGGCTCTGGTAAACCACAACGCCGCCCAATGCCAAAACCCATCGAACTCACTTGGTGGCAGAAGCTCCTCAAGTCCGTCGGTCTCTACAAAGAACCCGTCCGTCCACCACGCCCCGAGCGCCGTCCAGACGCCACTGGCTCGAAGAAAACCCGCGAACCACGCCGTTCCAAAACCCGTGACACACATAGCGAAGGCTCCGAGCAGACACCCAAGGGTCGTGGCAAACGCCGTGAGCGTGGTGGTGACCGTGATAAGAACCGCCCTCGTGGTGGCGATCCATCCACCGTTGAGAATCGCCGCGTCTACGTAGGCAACATCTCCTACGACACCACCGAGAGTGACCTTGAAGAACTCTTCAAAGGCGTCGGTGCAGTTCGCCGTGTGGAAATCGTCTACAACCGCAAAACTCACCGCTCCAAAGGCTACGGCTTCATCGAAATGATCGATGTAGACGAAGCCAAGCGCACTGTCGAAGTCCTGCACGATCAGTTCTTCATGGGTCGCCAGCTCACCGTATCCGGCGCGAAGTCCAAGGATCACGAAGAGGCTGAAAAAGAAGAGCCAGTCAACGAGGCGCAAAACAGCACCATCCCACCCCTCGCTCCGATCAATCCGAATAAGGAAGAGACGCTCGATCTCATCGATGAAACTCCGAAGGAATCTCCTACCGAAGAAGCCACCGTTGAAATCTCTGCGGAAGAAACTCATGCGGAAATTCCCACCGAGGAATTCTCTCCTGAAGCTGACGCTCCAGAAGAAGTAAAAGACCAGGCCAACGCCTAATCCTTCATTTCAAATTCAAATCATCAAGAGGCTCTCCATATCGGGGAGCCTCTTTTTTTGAGCCTAGTTAAGACTTAAGCCCAACCCGGAATTTCGAGAGTAAACTCCGGGATCCTCGTAAACACAAAATCCCCTGCACCTGTCTCCGCGAAAAATGCGCCCGATACCTTAGATGCTCTTCCCACGACATGATAGCTGTTATAGGAAAAATGCTCACCGGCAGCGATTTCTGGCTGCTGCCCCACCACACCATCTCCCTCAACAACCGTCGTCTCTCCACCTTCTTCCACCACCACCCACTTGCGACCCCGTATTGTCACAGGCACTGGTGAATCGTTAAAAATCGATATAAAATATACGAACGGATGCGGCCTATCCGCAGGAGCATCCAGGCTGGGCATGTAGATGACATCATCGACTTTCACCCGGAGGCCGGTAAATTCCTTGATGTCATTGGGCATGAAGGAAGGATTGAAAGCGTAGCCCAAAGAATCAAGAAACAATGACCAAACAGATCAACAAGCCTACAGCCCCCATCATGACCATCGCTGGTTCGGATTGTTCCGCCGGTGCCGGCCTACAGGCAGATCTCAAGACCTTCCAGCACTTTGGCCTACACGGACTCACTGCAGTAACCTGCATCGTCTCTGAGACCGCCAACATCGTCCGTAGGGTGGATGCCGTCGATCCTGCGATGATGGAAGACCAGATCCGCCTCATGCTCGAAGCCTTTCCCCTCAAAGTGGTGAAAACCGGCATGCTCGGCTCAGCAGAACACGTCCGCCGCGTTGCATCCATTTTCCGAGAGCATCCCGATATACGTCTCGTGGTCGATCCAGTGATGGTCGCCTCCACTGGCGCCAGCCTCCTTGAGCAAGATGCCGTACAAACCTATATCACCGAACTCCTCCCTCTCGCCCACGTCATCACACCGAATCTACCGGAAGCAGCCTCCCTGCTTTCTCAGACCATCGACTCACTCTCAATTATGGAAGCAGCTGCCATCGCACTCTCCCGCACTTTCGGCTGCGCCGTATTGCTCAAAGGTGGCCACCTCGATCTCCCTGAATGCACGGATCTATTGTGTGAAGGCGAAACCATTCACCGATACACTTCTCCCCGCCTTAGCGTGAAAGCATCACACGGCACTGGCTGTACCCTAGCCGCAGCAGTCGCCTCAGGCCTCGCCATCGGTAAGCCCTTACCCGAAGCCGTCAGTATGGCGAAAAACTACCTCAATCACTCTCTGGAGAGCTCATACTCCTTTCTAAGCCCCAGAAGCGAAGCCATCCACTGCCTGAACCAAGGCACAATCTAAATTTCAAAACTCAAATCTCAATTTTCAATTTGGAAAGAAACGACCCGATGCTGATATTTTCCTCCCACCCCTGCCCTGTCAGACCTATATTGCCACTTGCCTCTTCCTTGACCGTTGAATTTTGAAATTTGAATTTTTATGAGAATCGCAGTTTACGCCGGCTCCTTTGATCCACCGACCAATGGTCACCTATGGATGATCGAACGTGGACTCGAAATGTTCGACCGCCTCATTGTCGCCATCGGCAGTAACCCTGCAAAAAGCTATTCCTATAGCGTCTCCGAGCGTCTCGACATGCTCCGCGCATCCGTGCCTGAAAGTGACCGACTAGAAGTCGCCCATTTCGACAATCGCTACCTCGTCGAATATGCGAAGAATCACGGCGCCGCCTACGTCCTGCGCGGCATACGCTCGCCAAACGATTATGAATACGAACGTGTCATGCGCCATATCAACGCCGACATGGCTCCTGAAATCACCACCGTATTCCTCATGCCACCACGCGACTACGCAGAGGTTTCATCAAGCATGATCAAGTCCCTCACCGGCCCCGATGGCTGGGAAGAGACTGTGAAACGCTACGTCCCTCCTCAGGTCTTTGAAGTCCTGAAAAAGGGTCGTTGATACGGCTTACTCGTGATCCGCAAGGTAGCGCTCGGCCTCAAGAGCCGCTGCACATCCCTGGCCGGCAGCCGTGATCGCCTGGCGGTAATAGTGATCTGCAACATCACCTGCGGCATAGAGTCCCGGTGTCTTTGTCGAGGTGCGCCCCGGAGTCTGAATGATGTATCCGTTTTCATCTAGATCCACCAAGCCGCTTACAAAACTGCTGTTCGGCACGTGGCCAATCGCCACGAAAACGCATTCTACTTCCAGCTCACTCTCTGAGCCGTCTACCAAATTCTTCAATGTAACCGCACGCATCTCACCTTTTTCATTGGTAAGATACTCGCTCACACCACTATTCCAAATTGGCTCGATCTTCGGATTTTCCAAAGCCCGGTCTGCCATAATTTTAGAAGCACGCAGTTCATCGCGGCGATGGATCAAATACACTTTGCTCGCGAAGCGTGTGAGAAAGCCTGCTTCCTCACATGCGCTGTCACCACCACCGATGACCGCTACAGGAACATCACGATAGAAAGCTCCGTCACAAGTCGCGCACGAAGTCAGACCACGTCCGATCAATTCCTTTTCATTCGGCAGACCCAAGTGACGCGGTGCCGCTCCTGTGGCAATGATTACCGTCTTAGACTCAAGCGTCTCGTCGCCGATCTTCACCTTGAACGTTCCGTCCGTTTCTTTGGAAATGGATTCCACCGTCGCATACTGAATACGTGCACCGAATTTCTCAGCCTGCTTTTGCATACTCATCATCATGTCTGGCCCCATGATACCTTCGGGAAACCCAGGAAAGTTTTCTACTTCCGTAGTCGTCGTGAGCTGACCACCTGGTTGTGTACCGGAAATAAGTAAAGGCGTAAGATTTGCTCGTGCGGTGTAAATAGCGGCTGTGTATCCGGCGCAACCGGTTCCAATGATGATGACTTCTTCCATGATATTTTTTGTCCTGAGATTCTGCGGCGGATTATTCCGGTCGCTACTCACGAGAGTCAACCCCGGTCTGAAAAAACGAAGCGATCTCATGATAGAACACCTTGCCTCATGTCGTAAATTTCAGCCGAGATTGCTCAATAACTCTTAAACAATTAGCTGGCATTAACTGTGCTGAGCGAACACCACACCCACCTACATCATGAAAACAACATCGAACGTCCAAGGATATCCGGATCTGAATACACAGCCTACCGAACACATTTTCGGTGCTCACTGGGATACCGTCGCCGTCGCTCGTATCATCCGCAGAAACTCGGAATCAGGTAAATCTCCTGCATATCTCTATCTTGGAGGCAAGGAAGCCGAACTTCTTCGTAAACATCTCGCGAGTGCCTTCGGCGAAGAATGCGTAGCCACACTCCATGACACTTACTACATGGGGCTCAAAGTCGTCATCGTAGATGCACAGCAATATATCTGTACTGGTGGCAGCAAGGAGACCCTCACCCTTCAAGCTTCCGACTTACGATTCGCCTCCTAGGAAGGCCACCCCTTTTCAAATGGCTTTCCAGTTTTAGCCAAAGGCACCAAAAGAAAAAACACCCGCTCCACGAATGGAACGGATGTTTTGGAAAGGTTGTTCGTGGTTACGATTACCAGTTGTCGCGACCGCCTCCGCCGCCACGACGATCTCCGCCGCCTTTGTAGCCGCCTCCGCCGCCACGACGATCTCCGCCGCCGCCTTTGTAGCCGCCGCCGCCACCGCCACGACGATCTCCGCCGTAACCGCCGCCGCCGCCACCACCGCCGCCACCATAGGAGCCGGGTGCTTTTGGTTCAGATGCGTTGACACGAAGAGCACGACCCTGGAAGTCTTGTCCATCGAGAGCCTCGATTGCTGTGTTCAGTTGGCTCTGGTCACCGAGGGTGACGAAAGCGAAGCCTTTGGAGCGTCCAGTTTCACGATCTGTGATGATCTTGACCCGGTCTACGGCTCCGTATGCGGCGAAAAGATCTGTAACGTCCTCTTCAGTGGCGGTATAGGGCAGGTTGCCCACATAAATGTCCATTTTTTCTTATTCTTATAAACTGCACCATGACTATGAAACGTTTCCCGAGACCATGGTGCAAGGGACCGGACGAAACGCGCCAGCGCTCAACTAAATGACGAACTGACAAATGCGAGTTATCGCCATCCTCAGACCTTTGGCAAGTTCCGATTTTTAAGGAAGAAACGACCAAGGCACTCCGCCACATCAGAAAATCGCCGCATTTCACCGCAATCAAAGTTTTTCCCACTCAACACGAGGCATGGCACCTGTTCACGAGTATGATCCGTGCCCGTGTGGTAAGGGTCATTTCCGTGATCCGCAGTGATTATTATAAGGTCGTCTTCCTTCACCATTGGTAGAAATTTACCAAGCCAATGATCAAACTCTCGAAGACACTGTGCATATCCTTCCGGATCTCTGCGGTGACCATAGAGCGAATCAAAATCTACAAGATTGGCGAATACGAAATGGTCTCCCGGCTCTTTGCCCTTCCATAACTCCGTAATCACAGCCATCCCGTCATTATTGCTTTTCGTCGGATGGGATCTTGAAATCCCTTTTCCTGCAAAAATATCTGAGATTTTTCCGACACCGATCACATCAATTCCACTATTTTTCAGCCGATCCAAGATGGTTTCGCCCGGAGTGAGCGAGTAGTCATGGCGATTTGATGTCCTCTGAAATCCGTGGACTTCATCACCAATAAAAGGCCGCGCGATTACACGCCCTACCCTCATTCCAGATCTATCCAGTAACTCTCGTGCGGTTTTGCAGAGCTCTTGGAGTCTATCGAGTCCGAACGCTTCCTCGTGTGCTGCGATCTGCAAGACACTATCAGCGCTTGTGTAGAGGATTGCGTGCCCCGTCTTGAGATGTTCCCCGCCTAATTCGTTAAGTATCTCAGTACCAGAAGCGACCTTATTGCCGATGAAACGGGTTCCTGATGCCTTTTCAAGCGAATCTACGAAGTCGGGGGGGAACTCGGTGCAGGTGTAGAATGCTTTTTTAATGGGACACCCCATGAGCTCCCAATGACCAGTGGTCGTATCTTTTCCTGCAGAATGTTCTGTCAGCCGGAATGCGGAGACATTGTCATCGTTCGAAGTAAATTCGTCTGGCCTGACTATGGAGGACAGCCCGATAGATTCGAGGTTCGGAAGCCGAAAGTCAGAAATCCTAGCATACAAGTGCCCGAGGGTATCGGCTCCATCATCACCATATGACTCCGCATCTGGTGCGTTTCCGCAACCTACAGAATCCAAAACCACCACCAATGCCCTTCTATTCATTAGGCTGAAACTCCCACATCCTTGCCATCTGGCCAAGAAAAAGGGCTGAGAGAATCAACTCCCAGCCCTTGAAGATTAAATTATCAGATCAGCTACCCGGGATATCGCCGATATCTGGGAGGATTGGCCCATCGAACTCTGGCTGAGCAGTGTCGCTCGAGGAACCACCGCGAAGCGGGCGACCAGTTGCATCAATGATCTGTGGTGTCACAAAGATGATCAGGTTACTTTTGATCCGGTTCTCAGCCTTCGATTGGAAAAGGCGACCAATAATTGGGATATCACCAAGAATAGGCACTTTGTCCTCAACGTCTTGAACATCTTCGCGCATCAGGCCACCTACAGCGACAGTGTATCCGTCATAGATAGTGAGCGAGGTATTGACGCTACGTTTCGAGAAGACAGGCATCTCGATACGGTTCTCGGTGATGACCGCGTTGACCGCATTACCGAAGATGTCGGTGGATGGTGATTGAATCGGGCTACCGTAGTTGATGAAGCCTTCGAACTCCACGATTTCCGGGAGGAATCGTAGATCGATAACGAAGTCGTTTTCTCCGATGGTCGGCTCGATTTCAAGAGTAACACCGGTTTTCTTCATTGTGAAAGCCGTCGGCGTTGCAGGAGTGACCGGGAAGCTGGAGCTGCTGGATGTGGTCAGGCCAACTCCGTTATTTCCAGTTGCACCCACGGAGTTTGGAAGTTCCGGGGGTTCGTATTCTTCTGGGTAGATAAATTCGCGAATGACCTCAATGGTAGCCTTCTGTCCGGAACGAGCAGTTACGGAAGGAGCAGTCATCAGATCAGTGCCCTTTTTCTGTGCGAGACCACGCATGATCATCTGCACTTGTCCGTCTGAGAACAGACCTGTCAGACCAAGGATGCCTGGTGCAACGTTAGCAGTCTGAGCCGTGCGGTTCGGGTTATTGAGAAGTGCATCGATGCTATTGCTGCCGATGCCATTGTCACCACTTCTGAGGCCAGAAGTAACGATATTGCTAACGCTATCTGTGCCGGCCGGGATGCCCGGAATACTTGTTCCGTTAATGGGGCTGACGAAATCAGAACCAGTACGAGTTCCACCGTTTCCGATCGTTCCACCTGATCCAAAGAGACTGTTCTTGGAAAGACCAAAGGGAGTAATGATCCAGTCGAAACCGAGCTCATCGTTGTTCTCTTGGGAAATCTCAACAAACTTCGTGGTGATTTTCACCTGCTTTGGCTCTTGGCCACGCATGGCCTCTACGAGCTGCTCGAGCTTATCAAGTTCGGAAGGAGTGTTTGTGACGATAAGACTACCGTTCGCACTCAAAGTTGCTGAACTGCCATCACCAAAGGCGATACCAGACTGCCTGAGAGAGTCGATAATCGGCGGGCGAGCTGCGAGAGTGCTGGCTGCACCGCCTGAAGATTCTGCGAAAGGATCAGTTTCGACAGATCCACCGCCACCACCGCCATTTGCGCTGATACTAGCTGCGAAATCCGGCGGAACGCGGAAAGTACGGGTGAAGAGGTCTTCTCCGGTTTCTGTCTGTGGCACAAGAGTCACTGCGAAGTCGTCGACTTTGTAGCGAAGCTTAGTTTTGTCACCGATGTATTTGAGAGCGACTGCGAGCGGAACATTGCGGAGACGCAATTCATCGATGCGGAGTGCACCCGGATCACCACCTCCTAGAAGCCCACCGCCTGTAGCGGCGTCAAGTCCACCGTCTCCTACAGTGCTGCTGCGTGGGCGACGGATAACAAAGTTGACTCCCTTTTTCGAAGGATCGAGCTCAAGGGTATCAAGTTCTGCCGCACGAAGGCGGAGGAAGTCGATCGCTTCTTCAACAGTAGTGTCTTCGAAATCAATGCTAGGAATGATGATGCGACGAAGCTTTTCGGTAATGTAAGCAACTCCATCAGAAGGCCCTGTTGGGCTATTTCGGTTGGCATCAAAGACCGGCACATCTGCAGGAACTGAAAGCTCCCATGCTGCGTCTACCTGAGAAAGTAGCTCGGAGCGTGTCTGGTCATATGCAGCACGATAGTAGTCGGACTTGGTGTTCGAAACTTTCTCCATGCCACGGCGTGCAGCGCTGTTGTATGGGTCGATGCGAAGCACGGACTCGTAGTTATCGATTGCTGCGTCGAATTTGCCGAGGTCGTAGTTACCTTGCGCAGTGTAAAGCAAGCGACGGACTTCATCGACGTTCTTCGCGTGGTCGTAGGAAAGAGCAGGGTTAGTGCGGATAGGATCGTCTAGATAGCCGAGTTCTGCTTGTGCTGCGAAATTCTGTGGATCGACGTCCGGCGCGAGCACGTTATCGAGAAGAGTTCTTGCTTCGTCGTATTTGCCGAACTTACGGAAATTCTGAGCCAGAGCGACACTGGCATCGCTGAGATGCTCTGTGTAACTAGCGCGGCGATCAACAAGCACTGGGCTCTCTGGCAAGGTAGTAAGAGCGCCGCGGAATTTGTCGACTGCGGTCTGATAATCTGCCTTCGCGTAGGCTTCGCGGCCTTCGAGATAGAGTGCATCTGCTTCAGTTACGGCCTGTTGGCGACGGATCATTTCCCGCTGTGCGAGGCCAGAATATTCCTGGGCGACTGCGGTGGAAGGAACGCCGAATGGCATGGTGGCTGCAAGAGCCATCAAAGCGGTGGCGGTGCGGCTTGTGTGCGAAGGTGGAGTTTTTTGCATAAGAACGAGGCTTTTTTGGATGGAAAACAAGGATTTGGAAAGAGGTTTTTTGCTGTAACTTGACATTTCAGGTTTTTGAGAGGGTCAGGGGCCAACGGAGCCCTTGGATATTTGGTGAGTAGATTTTTCGCCATCTGCTGAAGTTACCTCCACAGTAATGGATTCAGGAGTAACTTCGATGAGTTTGAAATTCTTCTCTTTTGCATCAGAAGGCAGGGCAAAAGAGGAAAATTCTTCGACCTTAATTTCTTGGCCGCTTAAGCCCAGAGCTTCGAGAGAGAGGACGGCGGTGCGGTCATATTTAGAAAATTTCGCAGCATTTGCTTTTCTGAATCCGCCGGGAATCTCATAGATCATACCCTTTTTATTCGGCTTCTGATCCTCGACCTTCACAAAGTTGGTCTTAACATTGGTGTTGAGGCGCTCGTCCATAACTTGACGCTCTTCGAAACCGATATATTTGAAGCGATTTTTAAGCGGATCTTCAGCAAAAAGCATATCCCCAGGCTGTGCAGGGCTTGCTGCAGTCACTCTATTTCTTTGGCCTGCGGTATCATTATAATCGAAAGTGTAGCCTTCGCCTGCTGGGAACCCCGGACGCAGCACCCATTGCACCGATTCGTCGCCTATGTAGCTAAGCTTGGTGATTAGAGCAGGATAGCTATCTGGATCCATAGGATCAGTCTCAGCTTCGAATTCTTCAAGATTGGTAAAGCCATCATCATCGGCGTCCTGCTGGGGGGAATCTCCGAAGCCGGGGTCAACTCGATTATCGATCCACCATTGATTCGGAATCGGTGGGTGAACTGGAGGTTCGGCGGGATTTCCGAGATCTACTGGGTTGTTTGGGTCGTTCTTATTGACGAACAGTGAGACACCCGTAAAGAGATCGACTGGACGTCCTTTATCATCTCCCCTCACCCATTCACGCTTGTGTGAATGAGTAGCAATGGCTGTGGATACAGCATCTGCTTGCACGACTGATGAATCATTATCACCAGCACCCCTAGGAGTATCGCTAAATGTTTCCTCGACGGAGCCAAGCTTGCTCCAGCCGGCGTATGCAAGGCCGAGAGCGGCTACTGCGGCGACTCCGACCGCAGCCTTTTCGTAATTTTCTGAGAACCAGGACATGTGTTAAAGCGTTGAAAAATTAGGGTTTAGGAAGTTCGGTGGAAGGAAGGAACAAAGCGAGATCGAATCGAACCAACACGATAAGCTCTTCGTTACCAAGCACTTGGGCGAGAATGCGCGAAGAATCGACTTCAGGCGCGACAGGTTCGGGGGCAGCAGGCTCTTCCGCCTCGGGCTCTTCAGTCTCGATTTCTCCCTCAAAGGCATCTCCACCAGGAAGTATGAATGCACCGCCGAAAGGGTTATCAGAGGATGCGTCATCCGCTGACTTATCGGCGGAGGATTCAAACTTGGCATCGTTAATCTGCGGTGGCGTATCACGCTCATTTACGATCTCTACACATCGGACAGTGAAATAATTATCTCCCCGAGCTCCCAATGCGCTGACAAACTTGCGAACCGAACCTTCGGATCCCTTGAAGGTTACTTCGAAGCCAAAGTGGCGAGCAACGTCGTTCTTATCAGGAGTGAAAGCCTCGCCACTCTCTTCGGGAACAGGCTCACGATAAATACGAATGAGCTGACTCGGACGAGCTAAGGCGAGCTGCTCCATAGCCTGCTTCATAGCTTCCACTTGATATAGAAGCACTCCGGTGGCGTTGGAGTTCGCAAGCCGCCCGCGATAATCCTCGAAACCAAGGAAATACCCTTCGGGGAGTTCACAACCAGCAGCTTTCAGAGATTCACTGGTCTCCTCACTTGCTGCCACAAGTTTTCCTGTGAACGCCTGAACGGAAATATTCTTCAATTCCTCAGGACGATAGGCATCGAATTTCGAACGAAGTTCATTGATCTCGGCCGAAAATTCGGTGAGCGCCTTGCGTTTCCCATCGCGATTCTCATCGATCGGGTAAGGTTTGAGTTTCTCGGCCTTGCTGACTGCTTGATAAGAGCTTTCGAATTCGGCTAGAGCCTCTTCGTGACGTGTGCCTCCGCTAGAGGCAAAGAAATATAGCGCCGCGCATATCACTAGAGTGGCTCCTGCGAGGGCGGCGACGAAAGGGTTGCTTTTGATCCAATTCATAAAAATAGAAAAATGTGAGGGTTATCGCCGGATCATTTGACCTGCACAGGGCGGGCGAGTGGCAGTGTGAGTTCAAACGGGAAGGCAAGGTCACCTTCTTCACCAACGGCGCTTGGCACGAGGATCTGTTCATCGGCAAGAACGACTTCTTTGCCTCTGCTGTCCTTCACGGTGAATACGAAAGCGTTGCTACCGTCTCTCAACCTCTTCAGGAGGTCAGAAACAACATCTTGGTTACGGGGATTCTCACGCCAGAAGCCGCGAATCAGGATGGCATTTGCGACTGCTTTGGGTTCGACGGCTTTTCGTCTATTATTGCGCTGAGGATTTTCCTTTGGCTTAGGCGGATCAGTGACAGCACTTCCATTGAAAGTATCACCGGTAAATGCCGCATCCACTACCCTGTTGAGTTTATTTGCAGGAGCGGCATCGCCTTTTTCCGTGATGGGATTGTAACCGTAGAGTGGCGACATTTCCGTCATCCATACCGAATCGCTGGCAAATGCTCCGCGTAGCTCGCCGAGCAGATCAAACCAATATGCATGATCCGACTCGATACCGGTGTATTCCGAAGCCAATGCGGAAAGATTGGCTTCCTTGTTGAGCAGTCCGCGAATCTGAGACTCGACCGGAACTAGTTTTCCCTCAATCTCGGCCATCGTGCGAGCCCTATCCTCCGCCTTACTAGCGGCAGAATTCTGAAGGAAAGCCCAGGCACCGAAGCCAAATACAAGCAGAGCGGCGGCGCCGATCAGGAAAGGCTTGCGGCGATCCGAAGCCCGAGAGACTTCAACGGCGGAAGGCACGAGGTCGATGTTGATCGTGGATTTACCATTACCTCGAAGACCGAGACCGATGAGTTCACCCATAGTGTGGGCATCCTGCTGAATGACTGCAGTATCCACATTCTTCCCGATGGAAACGTTTGAAAGAGGGTTGAAATACTCGACCGGGAGATTCAGTTTTTCAGTGAAAAACTCAAGAGTGTAGGGAAGGTTCGCACCTCCGCCGGCAAGAAGGATTTTTTTCGGAGCGCTTCCTCCGTGCTGACTACGGTAGTAATTCGTCGTGCGAGAAATTTCCGCAGGAAGACGGGTCAGTGCGTTGCGAATGACCATCGCGAGAGCAGCAACGGCTTCATCCATGGTTTCAGTATGCCCACCACCGAGCGCGACGAGCCCGTTAGAAATCTTCTGCTGTTCGGCTTCTGGGAAAGTGATGCCGTATTCCTTGGCAATGGCGGCAGTCACAGAAGCTCCACCGATGGCAATACTGCGAGTGAAGAAACGACCACCTTCAATATAGATCAGATTGCTGGTCTTCGCGCCGACGTCGATAATGAGAGTGGGCTCTTCGGGAAGGCCGTAGGAATCGCGGTAGGCATTGAAAACTGCCATGGGTGCGACATCCACTTCGATAGTAGAATGTCCCACTTCGTTGACGGTATCATTGATTTCCTCAAGCGCGTCTGCCTTGATCGCTACGATGACCACCTCTTTTTCGGCAGCGCCCTCGATCAACTCGTAATCCCAGACCACTTCGTTGATTGGGAAAGGAACGTGCTGTTGAGCCTCGAAGGTCACCAACTGCTCGATGTTGTCATCCTGGATAGGTGGGAGCTTGACGAAACGGATGAAGGCTGCCTGACCGGAGATCGCATAGCGAAGCTTCGATTTTGGTACCTTCAGTTTCGCTGCAAGATCCTCGATGGAGGCACGAATCTGTGCCTCGCGAGAGGCTTCGAAGGTTGGATCCGCAACGATGGAATCGGTTTCATATCCCTTCAGGATAAGACCGCCGCCTTTCGAAGTTTCGAAAACGGCCATGCCTATGCGCTGGGAGCCTATATTGAGTGCGACGGTGGTCTGGTTATCAGCCATGATGTATTATCAATCGGTAAATCTTTGTGGTTTCTACGGAGTAGGAATTGCTTAAGAAGCTTAAGTTCTAACGGCGTTCTGCCTGAATTTCCGCGTAGCGATCCCACCAATGGTTAGCAAATGGAGTTTCCATTTTGTTTAGTAAAGGCACCGAGTCATTTCGGGAAATTTTGTCGGAGGAAGCGTTCCACCAACCTTCTGCAAATTTGGTCGTCCCCTTCGCTTGCAACTGTCCATTGACCAAGACTTCGTATCCGACAGACTCCACAGCACCCTTGCCGCCACGGTCTGAGCCGGTGAGACGTTTTAGCGATGCGGGAGAAAGATATACAGAAACGAAAATCTCTTCATTGAGAGGAATGTTCACGTGGGTAACATCTTTCGTAAGGAGGTGCATGGTGCCTGACTTCTCAGTATTTTTCACCGCGACATACCATTTCACCAAAACACTATCAGCAGTTTGGGATTTTGGCTCGGGAGACATTTGAACCGTCAGAGGCATTTCGATTTCCAGCCAATCCTTCGGCTTAAATGATTTCTGTTTACCTCCGCTATACTGAGGTGATTGAAGATCATCAAATTTAGGCTCCTCAGCCTCGACCTTGAATTGTTGCGCACTGGCGAGGTTGTTAGCCACCAAACTAATGGCTAAACAAGTGATAGCGGAAAACAGGGAGATTCGTTGGGTTCGCATACGTTTTGGGTTTCAATGGAAACTAAGGAATTCGATCGCCCCTTGACCAGATAAAAGGATGACAGAATGAATTTTCCGCAAGAAATGACGTTTGTCCGACGTGTGGGACTGACAAGCCATTGACGGAAGCCGGTATACGGCGCTTCATTCTGCGTATGCCAATAGCCCGATTTTCATTCCCCAGCAGCATTCCCCTCGTCGCGGGAAGTATCGGTGATGCGGAGACTCTTGCCGCCGCCACTCCTGAATCTCTTGCAAATGAATGTGACATTGCAGAGATCAGACTAGACCTCATACATCGTGAATTTTCCAAATCCGGCAGTTCCATGTGGCAGCACCTGCTCCCTTTCCCCCTCCTATTCACCGCGCGCTGCCATTCCGAGGGTTCCCCCTTTGACCTAGACCTAGAAACACGAACCCGCATGCTCGCCACAGCTTTACCAGATGCGAGCCTGATCGATATCGAGGCCACTAACGCCTCTTCAATGTCAGAATTGATCGATGAGATTCGCTCAAAAGGCGTGCCATGGATCGCTTCTTTCCATGACTTCCTCGCTCTACCTTCACGAGTGAAGCTTGATACCCAAGCAAAGATAGCTCGCGAAGCAGGCGCCTCTACTTTCAAGGCTGCAGCTCGCATGCGAACCCCTGAAGACATCGCTGAGCTTGCAGCATTCCAGATGAGTGACGCTGGCATTCCCCTGTCCACCATGGGGATGGGCGACCTTGCGCCAGTATCGCGCCTGCTTTGTGCACAAGCTGGCAGCGTTCTAAACTACGGCTATATCGGAGAAAAAGAAACCGCGCCGGGACAATGGTCTGCCGCCCGTCTTCGCGATTCCATCCACTCTCTAAAATCCCTTCTCTAAATGCATCACGTCTTCACCATCGATAACCTCGAAGAAGCGACGGACGGCGAAAAGCCCGCGCGACTCGCAGTGATTGGGAATCCCATTTCTCATTCATCGTCACCTCAACTACACCAACCTGCACTCGACGCCTTGGGAAAGGACGCAAGCTATATTCGTCTCCTCGTTGAGCCGGGCAAGGTCGCTCCAGCCTTCGCTAGGATGATTGAACTTGGATTCATCGGGTGCAACGTGACTGTTCCACACAAGATCGAGGCCATGGAGTCTTGCGATCAAGTATCCGATCAGGCATTGCAAATCGGGGCGGTAAACACCGTGGTATTTGGGGAAAACGAAATAAGCGGATATAACACTGATGGCCCGGGATTTATGCAGGCGGTTTCAGATGATTTCGGAGTCACCTTGGCTAGCACTCACACACTAATCTTAGGCGCTGGCGGCGGCGCTGGACAGGCAATCGCCACGCAATGTGCCCTTTCGAAGCCCGCGCGCCTAACCTTGGTAAACCGAAGTATTGGGAAGATCACAGGGCTTGCGGAGCGCCTCCGCGACATATCGCCAGAAACGGAAATCACCACACTTACATTTACCGATCCAGGACTGACCAAGGCATGTCATTCTGCCGATCTACTCGTTCAGACCACATCACTAGGCCTCAAAGAAGACGATCCCGAAGTCATCCCTTCCGCGTGCTTACTGCCGCGCCATTGTGTTTACGATACAATCTACCAGCCTCCGGAAACCACTCTCCTCAAAGCGGCGAAAAGATCCGGATGTAAAACAGGTAACGGCCTCAGCATGCTTATTCACCAAGGTGCCATAGCGTTCCAACATTGGTTTCCCGATACCGACCCTCTACCTCTTATGAAATTCGCCCTGAAAAAATGAGGTGATTAAATATCAGTCACCGAAGATATCGTAACGCAGCTTTTCGAGATCGTATCCCCGATCACTACTAGAGATCCAGTGGCAGGCCAGCACCTCCTCTAGGTGAAATTTGTTTTCATCACCTATCGCTTCACGCCTGACTCTGACCCTTACACGCACAAATTCTTCCGACTCCATCGCTTTTGCTTTCGCTCCAAACAATGTCTCACCTTTGGCTTGGGCGGAAAATGCAGCTCCAAGCAACAAGCCTGCATCGCTTCTCCGATCCATTACAAACTCTGGAGAAGGCTCACCAGCTTCCAATGGCTGCCCGAATATCGGAGCCATGAGAACAATCGAGGTACGTCCGCCCGACTGCTGCTCTGTATCCCCGTCCAAAAGCCTCCTTGCAAGTAAGCGAAACTCCCCCTCTTCTGGCCCTTCGCCAGCGAGGAATAACGTCCATGGATAATCACTATATCTGGAAAAATGTTCCCAATCGAGCTTCCACGTCCCGGTGTCATTTCGAAAAATCGCGTCGAACTCAGCACCTTCGGTCTCTTTCCAGCGCGAGCTAATCATCCGCTCATTTCCAACCGTCAGGGATTCTTGACCGATTCTATGTAACTTCGTGATGTCCACCTTTTCTAGCGAATTCATCCCGTAGAAGGCGGCCATCTGGGCAGCATTAGAAATTGGATCAAATACGAATTGATTACGGATCTCTGGAGTTCCACCCATAAAAAATCCAGAAAGCGAACGGTGACAATCTGGCAAGACTTCATTCAAAAGTGCGATCTTTTGATCCGCCAAAGTCCCCTCAGCCATACTGCGGTGCACTTCCTCACGGTTTTGTTTCACCTCATCAACACGGGTAGAATGACTTCGTATCCACACTGCCATCGCCATGATAAAAATCCAAATAATGATGAATCGCATCATCATGTTTTTCGGCTGCTTCTTCCGGATATTTCGCTTCAATCCATCCTCAACCGACTCGCTGGAAACTGCTGAAGACGCACCTACTTCCTCTTCGATTTCGGGAGGTGCCCATACACCAGTTCCAGGAGGTCTCTCACAGTTTCCACAAACACGTTTTTCGGAGAAACCGGGAACTGACTCAAACAGTGAACCGCATTTCCCGCAATGGAACCAAGCATGGTTTTCGGTAGAATCGTTCATTTGCATTTCATTCTTCAAGCCAACTCATACACAGCAATTCGTTGATTTGCCATTGATTAGGTAGCGATTCATCGTTTCCTGGTTCGATCGTCAACGTCACTTCTACCACTCCTGTTTTCTCACCTGTGATCTGACTTGCTGAAAACTTTTCTGAGAACCTTTTGGCGATCTCGCTTTCTCGCGCAGCATAAACCCATATGCTATCTTCTCCAGATGTAGATAAGAGGCGATAGGATACCCAAGCGGATTCAGGGTAGGAAAAAGTGTGAAATTCTACTTTAGACAAATAGCCACGTATTTCACTGCCATCGCCTTCTCCTACTCGCAAAGATTCATAGCTAGACGTGCTATAACCGACGGTCGCTTTCCAATCAATTGCAAGGTTTTCGCCATCGATTCTAAAGATTGCTCTGAATTGGTCAAAGTCGGGAGTTTGCCCTTTCAAGACACCACATTTAATTCCTTCGTAATCAATCGCAGTCCATTGCGCGGAATTATCGAGAGACCAACTCTCCGGGTAGTTCAATGGCTCCCAATTCTCCGCAATCAAAGGAAGGATTTTAGCTTCGTTATGAATTAAACCCTTCAGCCCGCTGAGGTCATCTGCATGTGCATACATCTCGTAAATTTCCGCAGCGTGATCACGACTTTTATTCAGTCTGTCAAACTGCGCAGCTTCATCTTCCACAGAAGCCTCATCATCATTGACCTCCATCTTACTAAAGTAGGATTGGTTCATTCTTCGTTCATCCTCTTCCTGACTTAAGAGACTCAGCAAGACTATCGCGACTACAAGAGCCATCGCCCCAAGCCCCGAAAAAACGATCCATTTAAAATTACCCGTGCTGACTTTTGAGCCCCAGCCACTACTCTCGGCGTCCTTAGACCACCGTCGACCTCCACCTGCCAACTTTGAGCGATCAAGTTCCTCTGGAGACATCTTAGTGGGATCAGGCCTCGCGAAGGCAGCTGTATCTCCACTTCCAATTTCCTTAACGTGGAAACGTTTCACATCCTGAGAAGGCAGAACAATTCGCTCTTTACTTACACTTTCATTCTTTTTTTCTACCTTCGTCTCAGACTTCTCGTTTCGAGAAACAGAATCTTTAGGCGCAGCCATCGGCTTCACCGAATTTTTCCTAAGGGGGCGTTTTGATGGAATAGATATTTGAGTTATCTTCGGCGCATTCTCTAAAATCGCCCCATCTTCTTGCGTCTCATTTACTGCGCTTTCATTACCTTGTTCAGGCTCTATTTCATCAATTGGAGTAATAGCCCCTTCTTTGATTTCAGCGACACCAGAGCGTGCGCGCATCGGAGGCAGACTACGACTCGAAATCTCAGCTGAATTACCAAGATCATCCCAATCGTCGTCCTCGGAAACTGGAGGGACGTGATTATTTGGATCGTTAAAATCTGGTTTCATGGACAAATAGCGCCGTGACTCACACGCTCAGTATCCGGAAGACAGCCTCGTAACAAGGCTTTGACCTGCTCTCTCAAAAGCATCTGGAAGAGCGTTCTGCCTCGCAGTTTGGAGATTTGAATCCACGAAAAAACTACTGCTACCTTTGCTCGATCCGCTGGCCAAAATTTTAGTCGGATCACGCGCATCACGAAGAACCCAATTGAAAACGACTACGTTCGTGAGCTCTTCTGCCAGCAGCGAATCGAGCCGTGAACTCCGCAATGTCGAATATTCGATACTCTGCAGCTTTCCCTCTAATACTGCGTCTGCCTGATCTGATGCGGCAATGCGATAGGTTCCGTCTTGGACAAAAGCGCCAGTAACTGCGGAAGTTGCAAGAGCCTCAGCGCGAGGGTGCTGTGTACCGTTCTCGAACATCGGAACGGAAATCGTTTTGACATCAGCGAGCGATGGCGGCTTGGCGGCACCGAGTTGGTAGCCAGCACAAGATACCAAGCACAGGCAGGTAATGGCGGCGAGAATAGCTTTCATAGGCGTTTCGTAGATAGATGGGTTTATTCTCCAAGCTCGCTGAGGCGGGCTTTCGCCTTATCATAAATGGCTCCGGATTTCGCCCTTTTCGCTACATCCCGGTAGTAAACCTTAGCGGATTCGGTCTGACCCGACTTGTAATAAAATTCAGCAATGTCCAGTGAACGCTCAAGCTCGCGCCCATTCACATTTTTCGAAAGACGCCGTGCTTCTGCATTCTTCGCATGCCCTGGATACTGAATAAGGTAATCGTTGAAAGCTTCATCCGCTAAATCAAGCGTCGCCTGATTACGGTTTCCTCCATCCGCTTCTTCCATGAGGATGACACCCACGCGGAACAAAGCCTCCGCCGAATAGGAACTCTCGGGTTGATCCCTCACGAGCTTACGATAAGCCACTATCGCCTTTTTGGGATCCTTATCGTTCTGATAAAGCTCACCTATGGTGAACTGAGCTTTTGCCGCCGTCTCAGAACGAGGTGCGTTGTCACGCACCTGACTGAGCATCTCCACCACCTTTTCAGTGGCAAGCCTACGCTTGAGACCGAGAAGCGAGGACTTCACTTCCCCATCCGCTGCAGATTGTGCCATTTTTCTCTGACGCTCCAAAGCCTTCGAGTATAGCCCGCTGCCCTGATATCGAACGAGAAACTGCTGATAAGCCTCGAACGCATCAAGAACATCACCTTCCTGCTCCATTAATTCTGCCTGTCTGAAGCGCGCTTGACCTGCGGAAGGCGCATTGGCGTATTTATCAGCAACCTTTTCGTAGAGACCGATTGCCTTGGAATGCTTACCCGCATCATCCGCAGACTTTGCTTTCGCATACAGCGCCTCACCCTTTGTGGAAGCTTCTTGGTTACTCCCTGCAAGCCCCATCAATTCACTGTCGCTTCCGCAGGAAACCGTCAGGAAAACAACAGCAGCCACGGCCATTGCCATGTTAAAACTCTTCGTCATGCCGTGAAACATAGGAAGAATAGCAAAGCGTGAAAGCGGAAATTGCAAGAGTTGCACATCGATTCACTATCTAATGGGAAAATGATACATTTGAATAGCTATCTCAGCCCCTACCAAGCTCCACTGCTCTATCTTTTGCTGCAGAAACGGCAGAAATGAATGCCGAGCGGACATTCCTATCCTCAAGAGCGGTAAGTCCCGCAATTGTCGTCCCACCTGGAGAAGTCACCATATCTTTCAATACCGCAGGATGCTCTCCAGTTTGTATGACCATTTCTGCGGCTCCACTGACCGTCTGAGCAGCAAGTTTCAGCGCATCGGCACGTGGCAACCCGGCTCGCACGCCGCCGTCCGCCAATGCTTCAATCACAAGATAAATATATGCTGGCCCACTACCTGACAGCCCCGTGACCGCATCCATGAGCTTCTCAGGCACTTGCACCGCCATTCCAACGGATGCCAGGAGAGCTTGGACGGCTTCGTCATCCCCTTCCACACAGCGTGTTCCCAAACAATATGCAGCTGCACCTTTTCCCACTAATGCAGGTGTATTCGGCATCGTTCTTACGACACGCATGCCTCCCGGTGCGTGTTTCTCTAGATTTTCAAGTGTTACGCCTGCTGCGATCGACACGAGCAGTTTACCTTCTCCAGCATCTCCGGATATATCTGACATCGCAGAGAATGCGTCTTGAGGCTTAGTGCAAAGCAGAATGATGTCAGAAGCGCTAATGACCTCCGAAAGATCGCTAGTTACCTCCGCTCCCGTTTTTTCTCTAAAATGATCCCTCGCGCCTTGGAATACATCCGTGCCTAAAACATCCTCTGCCTTTACCACACCCGCCTGCAACGCCCCGGCAACCAATGCAGTGCCCATCTTCCCACAACCAATAACTCCTAACTTCATGCGGACAGGCTAGGACATATGCCCGGATTCAGGCGAGCGTCATTTTTCTTGGAAAAGCCCTGCCCTGTTGCATCGTCACGACATGCCAAAACTCGTAGCTCTAATTTTCATGCTCACTGCATGCATGTATGCTTTTTCTGAGGAAATTCCAGAAATCCATGCCTGCATACCTGAAGCGATATCCAATTTGGCTGAGCCAAAACCACGATCATTTCCAAAAGGCCTATCTACGGCAATTACAGCAGCTACCAAGAAAGCCCAAACGCATACTATCCAAGGGCTCAATCACCTTCACGGAGGTTGGGAGTTTGAGGCCATGCGGCATTTCGCCGTAGCTATGAAAGAAGATCCACAGTGCCTTATGGCTCATTGGGGAATGATCATGACCATGCTTACGCCATCCATTGAGACCAATACCTGCCGCCTCGCAACCAGCCAACGCATGCTTGAACTCATTAATACAGGCGTCGGCACCGACCTCGAACGCGGCTATGCATACGGCCTTTTAAAATACATGGAAGAAGGGCCAGCCGGTGCTTCCAACGCCTTCATTAAAGTAGCCAACAAATTCCCTAACGAAATACAGGCACAGATCTTTGCCGCACTCTTCGGGCGCTCTGGCTATGACGATCTCGGCGAAATCAAACCCGACCAAGAACTCGCGGAAAAAAGATTACTCAAACTCATTAAGGCAAACCCCGGAAACGCAGTTCCACTAAACGCACTATTACTCATCCGAGCGGAAGGCGCAGATCTCCGACAGTCCCTACATCTTGCCCGCGAGCTTTGTGAAATCAGCCCCGACTACCCTCCCTACCAGCACCTGCTCGGACATTATGAGTGGCGCTGTGGCGAACACTCTAAGGCAGCATCCGCATTTGGCAGAGCAGCAACTCTCTATTCTAATTGGATCAAAAATAACGATGCAACCCCCGCAGATTGCGCCGAGTGGGTACGCGCAGAATGCTATCGTATCGTTGCTCTCATTTCAAAAGGCGACTTCGACAACGCCATCGCATCTGCTGAGAAAATTGCCACCACAAGCGTAGACTCTACCCGCCCCTCCGCTCCAGGCACACGCAAGCTCCTATGGGACGCAAAGACACTCCCTGCTAGAGTTTACATGGCGCGTAACCGCCCCGGAGATTCAGCAAAAGCACTCGCCTCTCTGCAGTCTCCTGAAGACGCTGCACCTTTCCGGGAAAAATCACTCTCCTACTGGTGGCTCGATGGCCTCAGGATCACACTTAATGCCAGAACTCTCATCGAATCGGGCGATTTGACCAAGGCTTCAGAAAGCGCTGCGGCACTCTCATACCACGGCGAAGCCATGTTAAAAAAACGCGCCGCTGCATTCACTATCGGCGAGCAATCCGAGTGGATGAACGCTTTCCGCTCACTCGAAGTCTTAGCCGCTGAACTTCGTGGCAGGCTGGCACTTGCTGGCCCAGAAGACGGTAGAGGCTCAGCTTTCAACTGGTTTCGCGCCGCCGCAGATCGCCAAAAACCCGCCACTATGCTCAACCCACCGTCTTTGCTCACACCTATGGCCATGCGTTTAGGCGACTACTACCTTTCTATCAAAAAGCCGCGTAATGCCGTGGATGCTTACGAGGAAGCAATTGAGGATTTTCCCAATGATCAGGTAACCCTAGATAAACTCAGGAACGCCAAGACTCTTGTCAAAGAGCAGATGAATCAGAAAGCCGACTAGGATTGAGCCTCACTCTTTTCCCAAGAGCTCCTTCACACGTCCTTTGATCACCTCGGCAAGGCCACCCTCGCCCTCTTCCTCAAGAAAATCACAGTAGTTCGAAACCACGGCCTCGAGATCGGCCGAATACTCCAGTCCGAGCGATTCGAATCCAGCGAGGGCTTTTTCAAAATGCCTCCTTGCCCACGTCCTATCGCCCGTCTTGAGCAAGGCCAACGCGAGATTGTTGTGCGATTGTGCGGTATCCGGATGGCTTTCTCCGAAGACTTCACGCCTCGTTTCAAGTGCCATCATGTGCATTTCTCGAGCCTGCTCCAAGTAGCCAGCAGCTAGATAGACAGCACCTAAGTTATTACAAACCGACGCAGTTTCCTCGTTTTTCTGACCCACCTCCGTCATCATGATCTCAAGGGACTTCAAGAAATGATCCTCCGCAGTATCCAGATCTCCAGAGGCCTTTGCGACAAAACCAAGATTATTTGTCATCCCAGCCACATCCATCAGAAGAGGGGGATCATGCTTCTCGAAAAAATCTACCGCTGCCTCCCACGCGATGATGACCATATCTGGCCTATCCAATCCATCATAAGCAGCTCCCAGCAATGCATGTATCCTTCCAAGTTGAGCAGTCCTATCCGGACGATTGTCTAGCTGGTCGATCGCCTGCTTAGCATCTTCAAGCGCCGGCTCGTATTCGCCGAACTCAAGTCTCAATCCGCATCGCGTCTCAAGAGCGGTTGCGAAAGCATCAATCGATTCCAGATCGGGGCCGAGTGATTGTTGGCATTTTTCGACAGCTGCATTTGCAGCATGCATCGCCTCAGTAAGATTACCTTCTGAACGAAGGCTCTCGACTCGATCCTGCATGATCTGGATGAAATTTGCGGTGGGTGTATCCATGGGTGTGGTAGCGGGGGGTGCAAAGAGAGACTAATCCCCCAGTTTTCCCTTTGACGAGCGGGAAATCAGCCCCTTTGCGCAAACCTTTCCAACAAAACACGCCTCGTATCTGGAAACTTTCCCAAATGATCACACAGAGCCGCATCATTTCCTCCCCGCTGCCCAGCAATACCAAGAACCTCCGCTAGCCTTTTCTCAAAGTGGTACATCACCTTCAGATAGGCGGCACTCTCGTCCAGATGATCCAACGCCCTAATCAAAAGCCCATGAAGCTCCACATCTGCCTGCTCCATTTCCACCGCCGCCTCCGCAAGTTGGCAAAAATATCCGGCCATCAAAGTCGTCACATAATCCCTCCTAATCCCTTGCCTCCAACACCTTATGGAAACCTCACGCAAATGATGTAGCTCCCCTCTCCTCGCCCTCGCTACCCCGATTTCTCCAGAAAAAAACAGATCAAGCTTCCCCGCAAAGGGGCTTTTTGGCCGCAACGCACCCTTCGCTATCGTCTTCAATAGACCCTCATCAGCAGTAAACCAATGAACGATCAAACTCGTATCTGTCAGCCGAGTTGTGCGTATCAGAATGGCTTCGGTGGAGATCACGTAGGGAAAGGTATTTGGGATTTGGCTTGATACAGGTGTTTCACTGCCGTAGCCACTTTCCAGCAACCATGGGACAGCAATCAAATAAAATCATCAAACGCCGCCGTCGTGCGGATTACCTGAAGCGCAAAAAGGAACAAGCCAAACTTGGCACAATTCTTCCAAAAGCCGTAAAGAAAGCTCCTGCGAAGGAAGCTCCTGCGGAAGAAAAACCGGCAGCTAAGAAAGCACCGGCGAAGAAAGCCGCTGCTAAAAAGGCTCCTGCCAAGAAAGCCGCTAAAAAAGCACCTGCTAAGAAAGCAGCAAAAAAAGCACCGGCCAAGAAAGCCGCAAATAAAGAAGCTCCGGAGTCAACCTCCGAGGATTAAGCTTTCTCGAGTAATCGATTTCATCAAGGCCGGCTCCCTCACACGGAGACCGGCCTTTTTTCCGCCCAAAAGCATCAATTTCCACTTCCCTCCCCTCGCCCCTCATCTAGTCTCCGCCTCATCCGAAGCTCCTTGTTGTGAGCTGAACATTGAATTTTTAAAGTTATGAAAATCGTCGTCGCATACTCAGGAGGCCTTGATACCTCCGTCCTCCTCCTCTGGCTCAAGGAAAAATACAACGCAGAGATCATCGCCTATTGCTCCGATTGCGGACAAGGTGACGAACTCGACGGCCTTGAAGCCAAAGCGCTCTCCACTGGCGCGTCCAAGTGCTACATCGACGACCAAAAGGAAGAATTCGCCCGCGACTACATCTTCCCGATGTTCCAAGCAAACGCCGTCTACGAAGGCCGCTATCTCCTCGGCACGTCCATCGCCCGCCCATGCATCACTAAGGGAATGATTGATGTTGCCATCAAAGAAGGTGCCGATGCCATCGCCCACGGTGCCACCGGAAAAGGCAACGACCAAGTTCGCTTCGAACTCTCAGCCGCAGCACTCGCCCCAGGTATTAAATGCATCGCCCCATGGCGTGATGCGGAGTTCCGCAAGCAATTTCCAGGTCGTAAGGAAATGATCGAATACGCCGAGGCTCACAACATCCCCGTCAAGGCCTCCATGAAAAAGCCTTACTCCATGGATCGCAACCTCCTCCACATATCCTTCGAAGCAGGTGCTCTCGAAGACACCTGGTACGATGCCACCGGCGAAGCAGACCGTGACATGTATGTCCTCTCCGTTTCCCCTGAGGAAGCCCCCGATAAACCACAGATGCTCCAGTGCCTTTTCGAAAAAGGAGACATCATCGGCCTCCAGACAGAAGGCCTCGCAGAACTCATCGCCTCACTCGGCGACTTCAAAGTCCTCGGAGAAAAGGACGGCTACACCCTCCTCACTCCATACGGCATCATGCGCGTCCTCAACGCCCTCGGCGGTGCTCACGGCATCGGCCGTATCGATATCGTCGAGAACCGCTTCGTGGGCATGAAATCCCGCGGCATCTATGAAACACCCGGCGGCACTATCCTCCTCGCCGCACACCGTGATCTCGAGACCCTCGTCATCGACCGCGAACTTCAGCAGACCCGTGACACCCTCATCCCGAAATACGCACAACTCGTTTACAACGGCTTCTGGTTCGCTCCTGAGCGCGAGGCAATTCAGGCACTCGTCACCGAGTCCCAGAAGAAAGTCTCCGGCGAAGTCCGCCTGAAACTCTACAAAGGCAATATCATGCAGGCTGGACGCCGCAGCCCACACTCCATGTATGACGAAGACGTCGCGACCATGGAAGGCGGCCAAGAGGAAGCCTACAATCAGGACGACGCCACCGGCTTCATTGCCCTCAACGCCCTCCGCCTCAAGGCGAACGCGAAGCAGAAGTAACAAGGAGCGGCGGATGGTATCCGCTTCAATAGACAAGGGCGGATAACATCCGCCCCTCCTTGTCCACGTGTGCTGCGCTTTTCTACTCAACAGTCGGCACTCGCTACTTCTGCATGCACACCATCGAAAAAGCCCTGCTTCCTCTCTCTCGTAGCCATCCGGGAATCCACGAATTCCTATGGTTCGGCCTAAAGCAGGCATGGGCTTGTATCTTCGGTGCACTCTTCCTTGGCTGCATCCTCGCCACTGGGCTCTGGTATCCGGACATCGCCCTTTCCCGCTACGATTTCCTCGTCATATACGCCGTCGCCATCCAGCTCGGCCTCATCCTCTTCAAGCTCGAATCATGGCGTGAGCTCTGCGTCATCTTCCTCTTTCATGTCATGGCCACTGGCATGGAGCTTTTCAAAACCTCCACCGAGATCGGCTCGTGGTCGTATCCCGAGGGCTCCTTCCTTCGCATCGCGGCCGTGCCGCTGTTCACCGGATTCATGTATTCGTCCGTCGGCTCCTACATGGCGCGCGCGTGGCGGGGATTCCATTTCAGCTTCACCGGATTCCCTCCCCTGTGGATCGCCGGAACCATCGCCATCCTCGCCTACGCGAATTTCTTCACACATCACTACATCCCGGATATCCGATGGCCTCTGATCATTGCCGGTGCCATCGCTTTCCGGAAAACGAAGATCCATTTCAAGCCGAAAAACTTCACCCTGAGCATGCCCCTGCTGGCCGGGTTCTGCCTCGTCGCTCTCTTCATCTACTTCGCCGAGAACCTCGCCACCTTCGCCCGCGCATGGCAGTATCCCGATCAGGAATACGGCTGGAAGCCCGTCCATTTCTCCAAATTCACCGCATGGTATCTCCTCATGCAGCTCTCCTTCATCCTGATCTATTCTCTCCGTATGTTAGAAATCAGACTTGGAGTCCAAGGCTCGGAGAAAATCATCCCGGGAAAAGCTATCTAACGAGACTCATTCGAGTGCCCGAATCCGGATATTCCGGAACTCGACTTTACCTGCATTTTTCTGGAGACCGAGAAGGCCTCTCTTCACTGGATTCTCGTCTTTGTATTCCACAGTCATCTTCCCATCCAGCCAGACCTTCACATGCCCATCTTTCACGGTGATGCGGTATTTTCTCCACTCCTCTTTCTCACCAGCCCCCTCAAATAGCTTATGCTTCACGATGCTCCCCGTTGGAAAAGCATTGGATGGAGGCGCGATATTTACCTCATAGCAATCTATACTCTCATCTTTCACCACAGGTTTCGTCTCGATGAAAATTCCGCTGTTCGCACCAATTTGAGCACGAAACTCCAGTTCTAGTTCATAGGCATCAAGAACCGTCTCTGTAGTCAGCAAACCTATCTCACCCTCATCAACTACAATGACTCCTTCAGCCACACGCCAGTTCGCCTCATTTTGTTGAGTCCACCCCTCCAAGGTTTTCCCATCAAAAAGCACTTTCCAGTCCTCCTCTGCAGCGAGCAGAGATAAGGACAACAACAACAGAACGATCAAGTTTTTCATAAGAGCCCTACCAAATAGCGACTCCTGAACGACCTGTCACGTTCCTCCTTTGAGGATCAATGCCTGAAGTGCCGGTGCCCAGTGAAGACCATCGCCATACCCGCAGCATCTGCTGCAGCGATAACTTCTTCATCACGCATGGAGCCACCTGGCTGAATGCAAGCAGTTGCGCCGGCATCGATGGCCGATTGTAGACCGTCGGCAAACGGGAACATCGCGTCAGAAGCAACGATGCAACCTTTGAGATCTAGACCAGCTTCCTTTGCCTTCCAAATCGCGATGCGAGAGGAATCCACCCGGCTCATTTGCCCGGCACCGATACCAAGCGTGCGGTCTGCTTGTGAGTAGACGATGGCGTTTGACTTCACGTTCTTCACGATCCTCCAACCAAAGCGCATCGCGCGAAGTTCTTCCTCTGTAGGTGGACGCTTAGTGACCACCTTATTCTCAAGATCATCGAGACCCAGCGCAGTGTGGTCGCGATCCATCACCAATACACCGCCCGGGCTGGAACGGATGACTGCTGACTTCTTCGCAGAGAGATAGCCGTCGTTCATTTTCATCAGGCGTAGGTTCTTCTTCTTCTGAAGAAGCGCTCTAGCATCTGCCTCAAACTCAGGAGCAATAATTACGTCGGTGAAAATTTCCGAAATGACGCGCGCAAGTTCGATTGTCAGTGGGCGGTTTGTCACGATCACACCTCCGAAGGGTGCTTGGCGATCCGTCTCGAATGCCTTTTGCCATGCAAGGCGCAGATCCTCATCATCCTGCCCCACACCGCAAGGGTTCGTGTGTTTCAAAATCGCCACAGTAGGTCGCACAAAATCGAGGATAAGATCCGCAGCAGCTTCGATGTCGATGACATTGGTGTAGCTCAGGCCTTTGCCCTGGAGTTGTGTGAAGCAGCTTCCGAAATCTCCATACATCGAGCATTTCTGATGCGGGTTGTCGCCGTAGCGCAACTCTTGGTCGAGTGGCAGGCTGAGAGTAAACGAAGTGCCCGTGCCCTTGCGTGACTGGCCGAGGAAATTCGTGATCGCCCCATCATACTGGGATGTTCTCAGGAATACTTTTACCGCAAGCTCTTCGCGAAGTCCCTTGGTGGTATCGCCGCCGTTTTCGCGCATTTCTTCAATCACGCGAGCGTAATCCTCAGGCGAAACAACAACCGTGACATGAGAGTGGTTTTTCGCCGCACTGCGCAGCATCGAAGGGCCGCCGATGTCAATATTCTCAATGGCTTCATCCAATGTCACACCAGGTTTGGCGACGGTTTCCTCAAAAGGGTAAAGGTTTACCACGACGAGATCGATAGGAGGGATGCCGTGCTTCTTCGCATCCGCCACATGCTGCTCGTCATCACGACGGTGGAGGAGTCCTCCATGAACCATCGGATGCAGAGTCTTCAAACGACCTTCGAAAAGCTCAGGAGCGCCAGTGTATTCGGAAACGTCGGTGACTTTGAGCCCCGCATCGCGCAACGCTTTCGCTGTCCCGCCGGTAGAGAGGAGATCAACGCCCATTTCGACGAGACCCTCCGCAAATTCGACCAAACCTGTTTTATCGGAAACTGAAAGCAATGCTCTTGAAATAGCCATATGATGTAAATTGGATGAACATCCGGCGGCAACTGCCGTGCCGGACATGCACCCCCGTATCCAACCCCCATCCGGCACGCAAGCGGGAATACTTCCAAACGATTTATTTCATTCCTTAACCCCTGATATCCAACAAGTTCCATTCACAAACCGAAACCTAACATTTCTCCCGCATAGCGCCGCCCCATACGTCCTGCCCGCATCTCCACCCGCTGCAGGACGAGGATCGAGCGACAGAACCTCCCGAATCACCTGCTGAGAACGTGAATCAAGGGAGTTAAAATCACCTTCTGCGCCCGGTTCGATGGCGACTGTCACTCGCTCTGGGGAGTCCCCAGCATAACCTCCAATGGCGTCTGGTAGGGCTTCGGCGTAGGGTAAGTAGGGCTTAATGTCATAAATAGGCGTCCCGTCTACCAGATCCACTCCTGAGAAATGCAAGACCGGCGGCTCACACCCATCCTGACTTCCAGCCCCTATGTGATCTAGCTTCACTAGTGAGAGTCCAAGCCCGTTTGGCCGATAAGTCGAGCGGCTGGCAAACACACCTACACGCTCATTTCCGCCCAGCCTCGGTGGCCTGACGGTCGGCTTCCAGCCCTCTTCGACGGTTTCGTGGAAGCCGAAGACTAACCATACGTGAGAAAAGCCCTCCAAGCCCCGAACCGACTCTGGCGACCGAAATTTCTCCTCCAACTCCAGAACTCCCCATGCACTCGGGCACAAGCCAGGCTGCCTCGGCACTCCGAATTTCCCGCCAAAGCAGGTCTTCAGGTATCCTATTGGTTCGACTTCCATTTCCTAAAATAAAACACCCCCCAATCCACAAAGGAAAGGAGGGTGTTGAAGTTAATTTACGGCTCGATCACTTCGTTTTGAAATGCATCGAGTTACGGACTTGGCCGTTTTCCTTTCTCGCCGTCCATGTCAGTGAATCAAAATCACGGCATGCGTCGATGATCTCTTTATACTCCGCCTTGTTACGGTTAAAGTTATCGAGTTCCCACTCGTTCGTGAACAAAGCGGCTTTGTTCTTGTCGGCTACCGTCAATAACAAGTCTGCGTAGTCAGTGAGCGCGTTGAAATTCACGTGGAACTCAAGGCCATTTCCTGCTTCGCCACCTGCAGCAGCTTTGCCAATCAGATCCACCGCTTGAAGCTTCGAGGTCGAAGCCGCGAACCAATCATCGCTGACTGTCACGGAAGGAAGGAAGTCGTCTTGGAAGAACGGCAAGGAGAAGAACCAAGTCGTCATACCATCCTTATCGGAACTAATTGGCTTCTGCATTGGGATGTCTTCACCGACCATCTCACTCGCCTTAGCAAGGAGTGACGTGATGCTGCTATCCATCTGCTTCCAAGAATCTGCAAGCTTGCTGCGATCCGTTACCGGCGCAATCCAAGTCACACGAGGCGCCTTCGCTTCGTCCACGATTTCCTGAGGCATGCCAGGCACTGCTGGAACCGCACCTTTCAGATCGATAAGGATCGCATTTTCTTCACCGAGGCCATCGGCAAAGCTAACGCTGAGCGCTTCATACAGACTCACAACATCACCACGGAACTCAGTATCGAAGAGCTGTGCGAATTGCTTAGCCTCAAGTAGGTCGCCGTCTTCGACTTCCAACTCAGAGAGCTTCATTGTGGAGGCATATAGCGTTTCGAAAATCACTTCGAAATAGGCGGATGCCTTGTCGCCGTATGTCGCATCGCCGACAGCATTGAAGAAAAGGACGTTGTCTCCGCTATCACCAAGATGGGAGAGCGTAGTTTTCGCTGACCAATCCAAAGCTGACTTATCGTAACCTCCAATAGTTTCTACTCGGAGACCTTCATCAGTGAAAGCGACCATCCCGAAGTCATTTGCGCTACCCAATGAGATGAGTTCCTTCTCACGATCCGAGACCATCTGCAGAAGTGCCTCAAGGTCGCGCGTATCACCCATTGCATTACCACCAGCAATACCATCGCGGATGCCGAGTGCATACGTGCCGAGTCCGCCCATTTCATCCATGATGCCTTCCCAGCCCTCCTTACCGCCATATGACATGGCGAGCAGGGGCTTGTCTGCGTATGCATCGACAAATCCAAGTGCATCCGCACCAGCAAGGGAATCATTCACATCTGCAGTGAGCTTGAGGTCGGCCTCGTCGCCACCAATCATGAAGACTGCGTAGTCACCAATCGTTCCAGTAACCACCACGAGATTCTTTTTAGCTAGTGCATCCAGCAGAGCAGAAACGGTTTCGGGTTTAAGATCCTCTTCCATGTTTTCGCGCTCTTCAGCAAGCATCTCAGAGATTTTCGCACCCACTAGCTTGTATCCGGAGAAAGTGGATCCTCCCGATTCGAATTCGATAGGCTCTGCCATTTCGCCAGCCATACCGAATACTCCCATGCTACCGCCAACAAGTTGCGCAGCTTGGTCAAGTTCACCTTCTTTTGCGCGGAATGCAACATAGAGCGGAGGCATCACCATTTCCTTGAATAGATTCACTCCGCCTTCGGGATCCTCCACGAGATCTAGGAAGAAATCTTCACCTCCGAAGGTATTTTCGAGAGTGTCGACGAAATCATCGGGGTCTCCGGATTCAGCGAATTTTTGAGCAGCTTGACCAAGTGCTAGCGCTTGGAAATACGCCATACGCTTGTTGAGCGTAAGTAGGTGGCCGACTTGTTCGACAGTATTATTACCAAGCGCAAGAGTCACCTCTTGACCGAGAAGCATCCATGGATCCGGCTCGCCACCCTGGGCTTCCATCACGACATCCATATCGTCTTCCTGCTCAGCATCGCCGTCTTCCATCATGTCTTCCTCGATCATTTCCTCCATGATCTCGTCATCCATGCCCATCCCCATGCCGGTGTTGCTCTCGATGATGCCATACAGCCTAAGCGCCTTAAGCTGTTCTGCGGCACCCTTCGCATCATAAACCGAAAACACAACTTCGGTGTCTTCCGGGAGATATTGAGCGAAACCGACCTTCGCAGCACGTTCTTCAGCGCTTAAAGCTTTGATGTCCGGTGCTACCGTCTCTTTCACTTTGTCTACGACGGTCTCGACGATGGATTTCTCCTCTCCCGTCGCCTCAGGTTTATCTTTGCAGGAAACGGCTCCTAGAAGCGCTAAGGAGCCGACACACCAAATACTATTTCGTATTTTCATAAATCCAGTAAAAGCCCGGCTGAATTCGGTTCAAGCCCCAAACCGGGACATTACGTAAATTTTACAGGGAAACGTACCCATCCTACCTTGATAGTTGGAAATCCCCCTAAACCACGCTAACTAAACCCATGGATCTGTCCGATTTCAGAAAAGAATACGCCTCGCACGGCCTACATCGCAGCGATCTGAGCGTTTCTCCTATCGAGTTTTTCGAAACATGGTTCTCGCAAGCGACCAAATTTGGAGTGCACGAGCCAAATGCCATGACTCTCGCCACGGTGGCACCCGACGGATCCCCCTCACAACGCACAGTCCTCCTCAAGGCCTTCGACGAGAAAGGTTTTACCTTTTTCACGAACTACAACTCCACCAAGGCAGCTCACATCGCCGCAAACCCTGCCGTCTGCCTGCTATTCCCATGGATCACACTTGAGCGACAAGTCATCGTCCGTGGTCTTGTTGAAAAAATCTCTGCTGCCGAATCCCTAGGCTACTTCACCTCTCGTCCCCGCGATTCGCAGATAGGCGCCTGGGTATCGAACCAATCCGAAGTGATCTCTTCACGGAAAATCCTCCTAATGAAAATCGAGGAGATTAAAAATAAATTCAAAGATGGCGAGATCCCCCTACCCTCGTTTTGGGGTGGATACCGTGTTGTCCCGCAGACCATCGAGTTCTGGCAGGGCGGATCGGCGCGCATCCACGACCGCTTCCTCTACTCTCGCCAGCCCGATGGCGAATGGATCATCGACCGCCTCTCACCATGAAATACCTCGCCGTAGCTCTCCTATTTATTTTTCTGCCCTGCTGCGCCGATAAAGAGCCAGAGGAAAAACCGAAGGAAAAAAAGGAGGAGCAAACCACCAAACCGCGCCTCGTCGGACGCATCGCATCCATGCCGACCGATAGAAAATTCGTGCTCATTCAATCCTACGGCACATGGGATGTACCTACCGGCTCCATCCTCACCACTCACGGCCCCGATGGGCGAGCTGCCAACCTCTTAGCCACCGGCGAACAACTCGGACAATACGCCGCTGCCGACGTCAAATCAGGAACCCTTGAAGTAGGCGATGGCGTCTACACCATCGGCACTCAAAAGGAGTCCCCTATAACTGTAGAACCTCCCATCACCGAAACGGAAGAGCCATCAGAAGAACTTACGCCGTCACCAACGGCATCGGAATCGTGATCACACGCATTCCAGCGGCCTGAGCAGCGATCACACCCGGAGGCGCATCCTCCAGCACGAGGCATTTCTCAGGAGCAACTCCCATCAACTCTGCAGCTTTCAGGAAAATGTCCGGCGCGGGCTTGCCATTCTGCACATCGTCTGCAGTCACAACTTCGTCGAACCAATCCGAACAATTCATAAGCTTCAGAGTTTTCTCTACTACATAACGCGATCCACCGGAAGCAACTGCCAGCGGCATCGTCCCACGCAATGACTTCGCAAAATCTGCTACCTCATCGATGAACTCAACATGAGCCAACTTCGAAAGGTAGGCCTCACGTTTCGCCAGCGCTACCGCATCAGGGTCTAGTCGGAGATTATATTCTTCATTCAGATCCACCACGATGTCCTTCGTTGGCCTACCGCCCATTGCAAAGAAAACATCTTCCTTGAAGACACCACCCGCACCGAAAGTCGCCAGTGCATCGCACCACGCATCGAAATGCGCCGGCATCGAATCCACCAGTGTCCCGTCACAATCGAAGATCACTGCTTCGAACCCATCTTTTGGAAAATCAATCGCTCCTACCTTTGCCATGTAGCGGCGAAATATCGGCGAAACGGCGCTTATGCAAGACCTGTTCGGCGCAAAGTTCGTGACAGCCTCGTCACATATCCAAAAGACCCTCCGCTGTACTCAGAGTATCAATATCATCCACCCCTTTGTCCCGCCGTATCGCCTTGATACGAGGAAACCTCAGTGCCAACCCCGAATCATGCCGCGAAGATTTTCGAATCGAATCAAACGCAATCTCCAGCACCACATTCGGCTTCACCTTACGCTTCCTCCGCTCCCTGGAAATCGTGTGCTTCATGAAATGCTCGGTCAGCTCCTCGATCTCCAGATCGGTCAGGCCTGAATAGGCCTTTCCCAATACTTTGAGCTCTCCGCTCACCTCGTCCTTCACAGAAAACGTGTAGTCCGAAAGCACATCAGACCTACGCCCGTGCCCCTGCTCGGCGAATACCACCACACAGTCCAAAGTCGGCATCACTCCCTTGAGCTTCATCCAAGACTTGCCCCTCCGCCCCGGCACATAAAAACTCTCCGGATCTTTCGCGATCAATCCCTCGTGCTCATCTTGAAGCGATCTTTTGAAACACCTTTCCACCTCCTCGTCGGAATCCGCCCGTATCAAATCAATCACATCGAACATCCCCTCCAGCCCGCGACTCTCCAGCCTCGCCCTCCTATCCCGCAGAGGCACCTCAAGCAATTCTTCACCCTCAAGCCACAACAAATCAAAAGCCACATATTTTAGCGGAACTGAAGCTGCCCCATCCTTCGACTCCATGAAAAGATCTCCCTCCACGCGCTTCCGACCCAGCCGCTTTTGCAGATCCGCAAAGCCCAGCTTCCGACCCTCCGCATACGCAATCAACTCCCCATCCAAAACAAAATCCCCCTCCAGCTTTTTCGCCTCCTCGATCAACTCCGGAAACGCCTGATCCAGAGGCCTGAGATCCCGCGAAAACAACCCGATCTCATCACCACACTTATGCAGCTGAGCACGTATCCCATCATGCTTCGGCTCCAACCATAACGGTCGTTTGAATCGAAGATTTGAAAACACCAATCCATCCGATTCCTTCTCCCTCTCCAACGGCGAAGCTAACATGCACCGTATCGGCACCAACGGCGTCAACCTCGCCTCAGCGAGCCCTCCATTTTTCGCCATCACTGCCGTCCTACCAAGATCACCCGTCAGCATATTTACCCGCGAAATCTCCGCAGGATCCGCCTCAAAAACCACTCCCACCGCCTCCTCAACCAAGCCATCCTTCAGCCCAATCCTAAGATCTCCTGTTAATAACTTGATCACAGTCTCAGCCTCAACGGGATGTAGATCAAACAACTGTTTCGATAAAGCTTCCATTTTCGCCAGCGACTCTTCCTTATTCGTCAAGTTCAGGAAAAACTCTTTCAGTCCACTTATAGTAAACGGATTAGATGGCGATACGACTTCTTGCAATAGAGCTCTCGCAGTTCTCGAAATATCATTTTGAATTGTGGATAACTCCTTGTAGCGATCAGCCCTTACACCAGGCACACTTAACAACGATCGTTTGATTCCAGCCGCACCAACCTTCAATACACGATGTCCCGCACGTCTCGGCAATGCCTCCCCCGTGAACCAGCGCGTTGCAATCTCCAGGCTCTTGTCGTCCTCCAGCTTACGCAAGTAATTCACAAGATATTCCACCTTCGCCAAACGACTGCTCGTCTCTCCGATCAGCCTGCAGACATCAGAAAAGTCAGCCAACTCACAGACCGGTCTTGTCTGCCTAGGCAGCCCCACACCCACCGATGGAGACGTCTTTTTCCCCAGCGAAAGCTCCAACTGATCACCCCCACTCGCGCACCATGCCTCTATCCCCTTCTCTCTCAACTCAGCCGCAAATTCCTTCGCAAAACCATGCACCGTCAAAACACGTTTCGGCCTCACTCGCATGACACATTCCATCAATCCCGGATGATCCGCATGATCCGACATCGGGATCACCACACCCACCCGATAGCGGTAAAAAGCACCCGATTGAAGCGCCCACCCTGTCAGCATAGCCGTGCGCTTGTCTTTCAGCCCACGCAGCAGCTTCGCCTTCACCGCATTTGGCGGTGCCACCACCACATGCCCCTCTCGTGAAAATCCTTCAAACACCACCGGTTCCGGCAGATTCACTCCCGCCGCCCGGCAGGCCTGCGTCATTTCCGCTACCTTAGGGTGCGATAACACAGGAATCCCGTTTTCCGCCAGCAGAGCAATCGCCTCCTGCGCCTTTCCTAGCGAATATCCAAACACAACAGGTGTTTCACCATCCGCGAAAGCATCGTGCACAAACCTTAGCAGCGCCGCGTCCACCTCCATCGGCGCAGGGAAAACCAGATGCGGCAGACCGAAAGTCGTCTCCATGATCAAGGTGTCTGCTTGTATGAAGTTCACCGCCTCCGTCGTCCTGCCTTTCTTCGCCTTAAAGTCTCCCGTATAGAGCAACGTCGCCCCGTCCTTGATCCGCGTCACATGCAGCATCGCCGAGCCCACAATATGCCCCGCCGGCAGCATCCTCAGACGGAATCCATTTCGCTCGATGATATCCCCGAAGTCCATCGCCTCTAGCCGCGCCTCCGCCATGTTAAACCTCGCCCGCAGCAGCCCCGCAGTCACCGTCGAGCACAGCGCCTTGCCATGCCGTGAAAAGTGATCCGCATGCGCATGGGAAACAAATGCCTCATCCCTCGCATCCCACGGATCCAGCCAGAAATCCATCTCGGGCAGATACAGGCCACGGTTGAATTTCACTTCTATCATTCTCACAAAGTTAACAGAGCCCGTCATATGCGCAATTTCTTCCCGCTGGCAACTGCCAGTTTGCCAAATCCATCCCCTTTCCCTAACATAAGCTCATGCGGGAATTTGCACAGTGGTTCGACTCCGTCGAGACCGACCGACCTTTCGAAACATGCAAGGTCTGCGCTCAACTGCTGCCCCTCGCCGCCGACTCATGGGTCGTCAACAAGCACTACCACCGCAGCGAGTGCACCCTCGAATACGCCGTCTGCGAAAATTGCCGCGACGCCACATCCGCCGCATTCAGCGACGCCTCCAAGGCATCCATCCGCGAGTTCCTTGAAAACGAAATCGACTGGGAAAATCGCCTCCTCGAATGGATGGCTCTCGAAAACCCCGCCGACCGCCTGAACAACTGCGTCGCCTGCTCCTGCCCGCGCTCGGAGGCTGAGGGCTTCACCATATCCGCCCAATTCCGCCACGATGGCACCATCATGGACGGAGCACTCCCCCTCCTACTCTGTTCCACCTGCATTTCTAGCATCACAGACTCACTCTCCGCTGAATCACGCATCGTTTGGCAAAATTTCATCTCTCAGCACTTCGAAGGCCCCGACTCCGAAGACATCGATATGGGCTTCTTCTAACGGAGATCCCTGGGAGCGCCGACGTCCTCGTCGGCTTCACAACCCCAGCCTGAAAACTGAACACTCCAAACTAGCAAAATCCAACCTCACTTCCTCCCCTTCGCCTTCTGGAAGCGCGAACGCCTCTCCGAGGGAGCCTCTACATCTGCCTCCACAGCCTTCTTCTCCTCCACCGGCACAGAAACCTTCACCTCCACCGGCTTGTTATCCTTCATCGCCTTAGCCTTCTTCACCTTCGGCCTACGCTCAAGCTTCACAAACTCCGGCAGTTTCCATCCCGTCCTCGTGATCAGAGCATCCAGCAAAATCATCGCCAGCAACCCAATCCCCAACGGCAAACTCAACGAATTCGCCGCCACATACGGCGGCCTCAACCAAGCCTCCTCCAGATTCAGCAGCTCCCGCCCTTTTGTCTGATAGGATACCTGCCTCAACTCAGCCAGCCGCTCCGATTCGAACGCCCACTCCACGCTCGACCCCACACTCACGGGGCCAAACCCAATCGCATTATCCCCCACACGGATTGCCCCTTTAACCACTGATCCCTCCTCCAGATCACGAGTCAGCGAGAAATGCCCCGGCTCCAGCCGCCTCCACGGCAACTCATACACCGCGCCTCCCGCATCATCCTGCAGCTTCACGGTCGGTGGATCATTACTAAGCTTTTCGCCCCACTCTTCTACATCATAAAGCAAATCCAGCTGCAGCCGCGTTCCTTGAATCTTATGCCGCAGCGCAATCCCCGGCGGCAACTCCTGCCCCATCAGGAAACGCCCCATGGTCTGCATGAAATCTCCGTAACCCGCCCACTGCCTCACTGGCTCGGAAAACTCACCACCCAGCGGAAACGACACCGCAGCCGTCCTCCCCAGCCCGCGACGCGCATGTGCCACCAACGGAGCCGCATACTCATCCTTCGAAACCAACGAAACCGTCGCATCCTTCCGAGCATACGAGAGGTTATAACCACCCACAGCCTCCATCCACTCCAGCGGCTTCGGCGAAATTTCACTCCACCTCCCAGACGCCAGCGTCCCCACCTTCTCTTCTAGGAAAGCCGATCTCGCGATCGTCACCGTTTCCTGCGCGAAGATCTGCGGGATATCCATCGGCTTATCGGAAAAGAAAATACGCCCGCCACCTAGCTTCGCAATATCCTCACACAGTTTTGCATCCACATCCCCCTTCGTCCCCAGCCCGATCACCGACACCGTCGCACCCTCCTTCGCCATCTCCGCCAGTAGCTTCTTGTACGCCCCCGGTTCCTCCGTATCCTGCGTATCTGTGAACAGAATGATATGCCGCGTCCCCGCCTTCGATTTCCGCAGCTCCTCCCAACCCGCCTTCAAGCCCGTATAAACATAGATCCCCCCACCACCTGAGGAAATCCGAGAAATCCGTCGGTTAATATCCTTCTGCTTCCCACCCACCGAAGTCAATGGCACCGCCTTCGTCGGTTCACTATCTACGGCAAACACCGTAATCTGATCCATCAGCCCCAGCAAATTCACCGCAGAGATCGCCCCAGAGTTAGCCAAATCCATCTTCGTCTTTCCACCAGCCACACCCACTCCCATCGACCCGGATCTATCCATCACGATCGCCAACGCCACCGCCAACTTCCGATGCTCGGACTTCAATTCCATCGATACCGGCAGCAGCTCATCAATATCCGATTGGAAATATCCACCGGAACCAAACGACCGCTTCCCGCCAGCCATCAGGAAACCACCCCCCTGCTCCCTCACGAAGAAATCCAACGACTTCATGAAATCGTTCGGAATCTCATGCGCCGGCACATTGTTGAAAATCACCGCCTTAGAGCCACCCAGCATCCCAGGCTTCAGTTGCGAGAAATCACTCACCACCTGCACATCGAAATCCATGTCCGCCATCGCACCCGCCACCGGATCATCCGTGTATTTCGTCACCAGCAGCAGCCGCGGCCCGCCCGTGATCTCGATCCACCTCTTCAGCCGATTGTTCCCCGGATGCGCATCCTTATCCGGCTGGATCTCCGCATCATATTCATACGAACCCACCTTCCCGATCCGATCCGTGAACTCAACCGTCCCCACCCCATCAATCACCACCACCTCAGTTTCCACCAGCGTCTGACCATTACGCCTCAGCACCAGCGGCACAGCGCCATCCTCATTCCCCCGCACCAGCACCGAGATCAAATACGGCTCACCCACCTGCACACGCTCAGGAAATGAAAGCCTCGCCAGCCTCACATCCTGCGTCGTCTCATCCCGCACCAGGCGGAAATCCAAAGGCACCCCCCTCTGCTTCAGTTGCGCCGCCGCCTCAGTGAGTGGCTCCGTCGCATACCCATCGGTAAAAAGCAGCACCCGTGTCGGCTTCGTCTCATCCACCGTCGCCATCAGATTCGATAACGCCAGACCAGTCTTCGTCAGCTTCCGAGATCCAGTGAAAGAAGAACCATCAACCCCCGCATCCGCCACCTCCGCCGCGAAATTCACATAACGTATCGTATCCTTTCGCCCCGGCTTCGATTTCTCCAGAATATCCTTCCACCCGATCAGCCCCTTATCGATCAAGTCTTCCGTCGATTCAGACCGATCCAGCAGCACCAGCAAATCCAGCGCATTCTGCTGCTTTTGAATTCGCGGCCCCGCCAAAATCGTCACCGCCAGCAGCACAATCAAAACCCGCAACGGCCGGAACAACCCCAACCGAGGCCAAAACCACCCCACCAACCCAATCAAAGGCACCAACAGGAAACTTTCCGGATAATCAAAACCCATGCACGCCAACTCCACACCCTTTCACACCCCATGGCAAGCGACGCTTCCCTAAAGGAGCCGCGATTTGGAAATCGCGACTGCAACCGCAGCAGAACCTCAGAGCAATTCGCCAAGCATGTCGCGATTTCCAAATCGCGGCTCCTTTCCTAGCGGTCATCTCTACTCTTGCTGCCTATTGCCAAGCACAGCATCTTTATCCTGTAAAACAGCTCGCTGCATTCCTATACGTTACCAAATCACGCAGTTAGCTCTTCTATGAAACTGACCACCAACATCCTCCTTCTCTGCGTCACCCTGACCTTGATTGGAAAATCGAGCGCAGAGACCCTGTATTTCGCTTTGGATAACGTCTTCTTTCAGAAAGAGGGATCTACGAACAACTTGCAGCAGATGCACGGCTACTTTAGCTGGAATTACACACTTGGAGATTTTGAGAACGGAACCGGTGAATTACTTTACGTGGATATTCCAGGGACGTCACACGGTGTTGAAGACCTGATTGTCACGATCGAGACCGGAGGAATCGAGATCTCCTTAGATGGAAGCTTCCACGATGACGGGATCGATGTGTCGCTCAAATTCCTCAACGACCTTTCTCCAACAGGCAGCAGTGTCATAGATACAGACCCCGAGAGCAGTAAGTTCGACATCGGCGGTAACGGTTTTTATCGAGGCACCATTGAGACCGGTAGCGTTGTTCCATTTATCTTTACCCTCCATGTTACACAAGCGTCGCCGACAACAATACAGGCCACATGGACACCGAACTATCCTTGGTGCACCCTCGAGCAATCTAGCACACTAAAGCCAAGCAGCTGGGACAATACCGAGACAACCAGTCCGCACGATCAGAATATTACCGCTCCTAGCAAGATGTTCTACCGCTTAGCTGTCCCTGAATGACAAAGTTTCGAGAAAGTCTGTAAACTCTACGCACTAGCATAAGCAAGTCACCTGAGACGCACACACCGCACATGACTCAGCGACTAGCTACAGTTACCAATCACGCTAGGCTGCTCCACACCCTTTTTACCTAGGATCGCAAGATACACCTCCAGAAAGGAGCAACTGAGTCCCTCTGATGAATTTGAGCTATTCCCATACAACGCTTTTTTCTAACGTTCGGTATGAAGCCGAATACTTCACCCTCGATTTCAAGGATTCTGCTCTATGTCCGTGATCCGCAGAAAATCGCCGCCTTTTACTGTGAGCATTTCAGCTTCGTCAGAGAGCCCCAAAAGCACGGCGATCTGATCGAGATAAAGTCTACCGAATCCAACTTTTCTCTTCTACTCCACCAGGCCAGCAAGGGGCATAATATTGGCCAGTCCTGCATCAAGATCGTCTTCGACGTTGACGATATTGAAGCATTCAAGAAAGCAGCAGCTAAGAAGGGTCTAAAATTCGGAGTAACACACAAAGGCGATGGATACGAATTCTCGAATGCCCGTGATCCAGCCAAGAACCCTATTCAAATTTCACGGAGAGCTTTTCTCTAACACTTCGTCCTACCGCCAGACCCAATACAATCTAGTAATGAGCAATAAGTCTAAAACGATCCGATTGAGCCCCATAGTTCCCTCTCAAAATATGCAGCGAACCAAAGAGTTTCTTATTACGGTTCTCAGCTTTGAAGTAAGTTTGGAAACTCCCGAATATGTAATCCTCAGCCGTGATGGTCACGACCTCCACCTATGCCCCGCAGTTGATACACCCAGCCAGATGAGCGCTTACCTAGAAGTCGACAGCCTTGAATCGGCCTGGGCTCATTTCTCCTCAACAAATACCGAAGGCATAAAAATCAGGGAACCCTTCCAACAAGCCTACGGGATGAAAGAGTTCCATGTCATATTACCTAAAACCAAAACTCTCTTATTGATCGGCGAAAAAATGTAAATTGAGCGCATTCAAAACCATCTAAATGCAGCTCTGATTAATGTCGTTTAGTAAGTGTAATTCTTCTTAGGATTAATTCACACTTGCCGCCTATAAGACTGCACGACAATTTAAGTTCGTGGAATAATCCACTTTGTTCGCTAGAAACAATCGTCCAGCGGTCGCCCTGAAAAATATGAAGCTAAACCAAGTGTGTGCGACCATTCTGAGCGTCATTTTTGCATCATGCGCGGCCACAGAGCATCGCGCTGCTACGACCTCCGTTGTGGAATGTGAGATTCATGGATACCAAATGGAGCATGTAACGTTGACTCTTGATGAGTATGCAGATCGTTTCAGGACAGACGGATTTTACGAGGCTCGGGGAGGCATTTTCCCACATTCAGGTACTGAGTTCCCCGTTTGCACTTTTTATCCCAACCGGAAGACCTGGCGTTGCTCTGAGTGCGCACGATTGTGCCGAATCTGGTGTAAAGAGCATCTGAGAAATCAACCATACTTGTGATCGTATATTGGCTTTCGCAAAAACAAAGCAAACAAGGCGCAGATGGCGATGCCGAAGAATCCGTCTGACTAACGTGAGCTTCTAACTGGCACGCCATTCCTATGCGTTAGGAAAGAAACATGGAAAAGCAACAATACAGACAAGCAGGCCAGATCGTTCAAGATGAAGAGCCTCGTGTTCGAGTTCGCAGCACTCGAAGCAACCAATTATACGCGGTTGTATTCCTAACTGCCGGACTACTTATTCGATTTGGCAGCAGTGCCATTCCCCAAGATTTTTCGGCGGGTCTGAGTCCGGTAGTAATGTGGTGGATAATCAACATTATTTCGATCGGAGTATGGATGACAGGCTCCTACTTTTATTCTAGGGCACTACGAATCGAACCATTATGGAGCCTCCTTGGCCTCCTTTGGATTCTCGGTTTAGTTTCAATGTTTGTAGTATCGAAATTGCACAATAGCCCGAATCGCTACAAGCCGTAGAAGCAGTCGAATACGCCATAAATGATCCCAGCAGGTCTAAATATATAGAAGCCTTGCAAATCGGAGATAGCGAATGAACGTATTCAAAAAAACTTCTAAGAAAACCACCTTGGGAGTGTCTCCTTATTAGAACTATGAACAGTCAAAGATTATTTTATTGCGGTCGGACTCTAACGTTGTTGCTCCTATTTACGGGCTCTCTTCATTCGTTGGTCAGTGCTAACTCCTATTTTTACAAGCCCTTAAACGTTCCCGAGGCTTCTGAGCTTGCGGCGTTCTCAAACGGACTTCCGCCGGGAACTGGAAAACAGCGAAAGCTGACGCGTGCTGCGATCGAGAATTTTCTCACAAATGGAAAAAACAACACGAATCCAGCAACCTGGAAGGCTCGTCGTAATGAGTTTAATATGAATACACCCTGTGATGGTGTTTTTACGACCAAGGCAGGAATCGTCTACTTTTGGACTTTGGTGGGCGAAGGTGAATTGAGAATAGAAACCGCATCGGGTGAATATGCGTATCTTGAGGTCGAAGTTAAAAATGAAGCCGAATAGAGTGGGCAGACAAAGCGCATCAATAACTAGCAACTAGCGCGTTTCCAATCTTGCATTGCTAACCCTAACTTGAATGCATTCTCAGTAGCAGTTGCGGGACTTCCATTTTCTATCTCAGAAATTTCGCCAGCCCTACCACAGAGCCATGCACCCAAAGACGCGGCATCGTAATTGTCCATCCCGCCCCCCAGTAACGCGCCGATCACCCCGGAAAGCAGATCGCCCTGACCGCCGTTCGACATCGCAGGAGTTCCCGTGGAGTTGATACGCAGCGTTTCGCCCTTTTTCCCCACAATCGTCCGTGCTCCTTTCAACAAGAGCACCGCCTCGCTTCCTTTCAAAAATTCTCGCACCGCCTCCTCTCGAGTTTTCTCGGAAAGATCCGATGCCAACCTTGCGAACTCTCCCGGATGCGGAGTTAGCACGCACCCAGCACTAGCCTTCACCCCGCGTTTCGCTAGGAGATTCAGCGCATCCGCATCCACTACTATCGGAACCTTCGCTGAAGTAATCAACTCCACCAGCCCATCAGCTACCCCACCCTCCATATCACCCAGCCCTGGCCCCACGACCAGCGCATCACATTTCTCTCGGAGTAATTCCCTCGGGTCATCACAAGCTTTCAGCATCGCCTCCAACGGCAGCCTCGACCGTATCCCATCACACGCAGCCGATGGCGCATGCAGCGTTACCAACCCCGCTCCCGCCCTCACCGCCCCCAGTGCGGAAATAATCGCCGCTCCGGTGAATTGCGGCGAACCCGCAAGGATCGCCACCCGCCCCGCCTTGCCTTTGTGAAAATCAAAATCCCTCGGAGCTTTCCCGAAATTCATCGTCTGCGGCGCGATCAATTCCATTTTCCCCTCACCTCCAGCCAAACCTTCAACTTCCACCAACGAGATCGCCCCCACCGCATTCACGGCACTTCCCAGTAGTAACCCTACCTTCGCCGCACCGATCATAAAAGTCACATCCGCCCTTACCGCTCCAGCGTAAATCTCTCCCGAGTCAGGATCCGTCCCAGAAGGCACATCCACCGCCGCAACTAGCGCTCCTTTCGAATCCCTCAGCTCGTTCATCTCCCCAATCAGCTCCGCAATCCTGCCCCTCGGTGCACCCTTCGCACCGATCCCGAGTAATCCATCTATCAGCAACAAATTCCCACCACGATCCTCCATCTCCAGACTCTCATCCCACTGAGCCAAAGTCAGCTCCGCCCACTCCTCCTTTGGAAACGCCGACCTCACCCCCGTTTCCCAGCCAAATTCATCACGCAATACCCGCAGCGCTATCAGAGCATCGCCCGCATTGTGCCCCTTTCCCAAAAAAGCCACAGCACGCCCCACCTCGGGAAACATCATCCCCATAGCCCTGCCTAGAGCCACACCTGCCATCCCCATCAATTCAGCTTCAGAAATCCCCCCACGCATCGCCTCTTCCTCGATCCGCCTCATTTCAGCCACGCTCACTGCCGCCATTCCTCCAATCTGCCACAACCTCGACCCCACGTAAATTCCGTTCGTGGCATTTTGCCTATCTTCTGATAGAGTAAACCATTGCAAGAGTCGTTCCATACGGCACGCCACGAGCTATAATAACTGCACAACCCCATAAACATCATGCCCTCTACATTTTCAGAAGACGCCAAAATGAAAGATCTACTCGGCCGCGTTGGTGATGATCTCTCACAACTCCGCAGCGACCTCTCGTCCTTCGTTTCACACACCGGTCGCCACACCATCCCCACGAGTGCACGTGACTTGCGTGAAAGCGCGAGGGAAAGACTGAGCGCAGGTGGTGATTATGCCGCATCACAATTTCGCTACCTAGCAGATAATCCCACTCGCTCCTCCATCGGTATCGCTGGAGGACTTCTTCTCCTCGGAGCCGTCGGCACAGGCATTTATTATATCTGCAAAAGCGATTGCTGCTTCAGAAAACGCGTTTGCGAGACACCCGAGGAGGACTCTGTAGAGGAAGAACTTTCTCCCGAGAATTCCTGATTCCACTCATTGCACTTCCCATCCGCAATACGCCCACTAATCTCTCCCCGTGGTCGAGAAAAGTGACTTACGTGCCGTTCTGCAATACATCCCCCAATTCCGGGGAAAGGTTTTTTGCGTACTCATCGAGGCAGGACTTCTCCCCGAGCCAGCCGTTGCCGAAACCTTGCTGGATCTCTCCGTCCTCGAAGACCTCGGAGTAAAACTCGTTCTAGGAGTCCTCGGCGGCGATCTCAAGGAGCTCTACGACTGGACGCTTGAGTGCGAAATCATGGCCGCCCGCGTCACCGCCCCGATAGGTGGTGGCGCTGCACAGGAAGTCGCAGAAATCCTCCAGCGCGGCCAATCCGCTATCATCGATGCATCCAGTGTAGGCCCGCTCGATCCTGGCGTAGTCGATTTCGCAAAGCGCATCGGCGTTTCAAAAATCATCGCCCTCCTCGAAGAAAGCATCCTCGTCAACGGCCAGCCCGCCCATGCTATACGCGCTGGAGACGTTCCCTCCGTTCTTGAAAAGGAAAACGTTACCGGTAGAGAACTCCTCATCGCCGCCGCAGAAGCATGCAACAGCGGCATCCCCCGAGTTCACGTCCTCAACGGACGTCAGCAGGGTGTTCTAGTCGACGAGCTTTTCTCCAACGAAGGCGTCGGCACCATGGTTCACGCCGATAGCTACCGCGTCATCCGCGAGCTACGCGACGAAGACATACCAGAACTTCTCGGTATGATAGGCCGCGTAGTTCGCCGCACCAAACTCGTCGCCCGCACCTACGAAGATATACAAGCAAAGATCGGCGACTACCGCGTCATGACTATCGATGACAACGTCGTCGGCTGTGTGGCTCTCCACGAATACGCATCAGAAGGCTGTGCCGAAGTCGCGTGCTTGTATGTAAAGCAAGCGCACGAAGGCCGAGGCTACGGCTACGAACTCGTCGATCACGCAGAGGAAATCGCCGCGACTCGCAAGATCCCTCGCGTCTTCGCTCTTACCAATCGCGCCGCCTCATTCTTCGAGCGCGCCGGATACACCCAAGCAGACCTCACCGCCCTCCCCGCACCCCGCCGCGCCCAATTCGAAGCCAGCGGCCGCGACTCCCTCGTTTTCACGAAAAATCTCTCTTAAATCGAAGTCTTCCCTTCAAACTGCACACTTCCACCTAGCAAACTTAACGATATGTCCACCACTTTCAAAGAATGGCAGGTCATCTGTGATGCCCTCGCCTCAGGCCGCCAATCTGTGATCCTCCGCAAAGGCGGCATTCACGAAGGCCGCACCGGCTTCTCATTTGCCCACGACTCCTTTTACCTCTTCCCTACGAAATTCCATGCCCAGACGGATCACGTATGCGAAGGCTCTTTCACTCCGGATTCCGAGTGGAAAGAAGGCGATGAATTCCAAATCACCCATCATGCTCAAGCACTTTTCGCCGTCACACTTACCGATTGGGAAAAAGTTGCAGCACTCAGCCCCTACCACATCTTCACTGATGAAACCCTGAAAGAGCGCTTCGATTGGGAAGGAAAAGGCATGGCATCTGGAAGCATTCACGTCGCCTTTGTCCGTGTTTCCAAACTAAAAGAACCCATCACACTCACCTACTCAAAACGCTTCGGCGGATGCCGTTCATGGGTGGACATTTCTGAAATACCGGATGCTCCAGCCGAGAACTTAGAGCCCGTCCTAGCCGATGATCAGTTCGATAAGCTGAACTCAGAAATCCAACAAATCTGCGGCATTTCCTAGCCAAGATTGCCCTCCCCACAGGGTTTTACGGTTGTATCCATACGTCATCCCGGATAAAAGATTACAGCTTTTGGGAAATTTACCGTTTTTTTACGCAAATTTCCGATTGGCTGACGCTATTGCCCAAAACCCTCCCCAAGGCCAAACGAATATGAACCGTCCTAAACTCCTCATCCTTGCAGCTGTGTTGATAGCTCCAATTATCACCAGCTGCAGCACGAATCTTAATATTCTATCGAAAAGTGACATCGAGGAACACGGCCACGGTATCAAATATTCCAAGAATCAAAAATTCAACCCGAACTCTCCTTCCGGTTCACTCCTCGCAAAAGCCGCCTCAAAACCCAAGGACAAGCACTCAATGCCGATCTACACCTTCAGTGAGCGCAACCGCATCGTCCGCACCACGGCTTATACCTGCACCGAGTCAGACCACCTTATCTACGGCAGCAAAAACGCTGCGGGCACCAACCTCCGCTACTCCAGCAAAGTCCGCAGCGCAGCAGCAGACTGGTCATTTTACCCAGTCGGCACCGTCTTCAGAATCAAAGGCTTGAATCAGCTATACGTCATCGATGATTACGGCTCCGCACTAACAGGCACCGGCACCATCGATATCTATCAGCCTTCCCATTCCCTAATGAATCAATGGGGTCGCCGCAACGTTGAGATCAGTGTCGTGCGATGGGGCTCATTCAAGCGCAGCGCAGAGCTTCTTTCAGGCCGCACCGGGTATTCTCACTGCCGCCAGATGCTCGCAAACATCCATCGCCAGCGCCCTGATCTTAAGAGCGTCGCTTCGCGCTAATATGGAGCGCGGCCGGGGCGTGCCCCTTGGGTTATTTCAAGCCGCTACCCTGTGCTCTCACCAAGCTCTACAGGCCAGCACAACTCTCATTCACTGCACCGGCGCCATCAACCTCGCCGCCCGGCAAGCTACCCGGAAGAGAAACGGCTTTTTCGTAAACTCCTCCACAGCTACCTCCCTGCAGTTCTGGAAATCCCAATCCAGCATATCATTCACTTCGGAGATGAATTTCTTATCGGATACAAATGCCGTGATTTCGAAGTTCAAGCGAAACGATCGGTTATCGAGATTCGCCGTCCCCACCGCCGCCATCCGTTCATCTATTAGCATCACCTTTTGATGCAAGAATCCCTGCTGATAGCGGAATAGCTTCACCCCATACGGGATCGAATCCTCGTAGTAGGAAAATGCCGAAAGCCAGACGAGGATGTGATCCGACTTCTCCGGTAACATAATGCGAACATCCACCCCACGCAGCGCGGCAAGCTGCAGCGCCGTCAGCACCCCATCGTCGGGCACAAAATAAGGGCTCGCGATCCACAGCTTCTCTCTTGCCGAGTTCGCAGCCTCCGCCACCAGTAGTTTCCATGAGTCCGTCGGATCCGCCGGCCCGGTCGGTATGATCGCCATCACCTGGTCTTCCTCTTGATTCGATATTTCCCACTCAAGCTCTGGCACCCGATCACATGCCCAAAACCAATCTTCCATAAAAACCAACTGTACCGCCTGCACCGCCGGCCCCTTCATCGACATGTGTGTGTCACGCCAGTTACCGAATTTCTTACTCCTCCCTAAATACTCGTCTCCCACATTCAGCCCACCCAGCAAAGCTTCCTTTCCATCCACCACCACAATCTTCCGATGATTCCGGAAATTAATCTGCAAACGCGACCACCACCTCCGGTTTGCCCCAAAGCACTCGCATTCCACACCCGCATCCTGCATTTCCCCTAGGAACGTGCTGCTCAATTTGTGCGAACCCACTTCATCGTAGAGGAAATAAACCTTCACCCCGGCCTTCGCTCGCTCGATCAACGCCTTCTGAAAGCGCATCCCCACCTTATCGCTCTTCACGATGAAAAAGTTCACACAGATGTATCTCTCTGCCGCCTTGATCGCTTTGAAAATTTCTCCGAAAGCCTCTTCACCATCAACCAGTAGCTTGAGGTTGTTTCCCGAGGTGAAAGGCAAACCACCCAACTCCTCTGACGCCCTCTCGAACACATCCTCCTCCGGAAGATCCACGGCATACCCCTTCACTCGCTTCGACATATCCTCCGCCAGTTTCGCCATCTCTTTGTCGTTCCCACGCCTCGCACGCACATAGCCCATGAATTTGCTCCTCCCCAGCAGCCAATAGAGCGGAATCGAAATGAACGGCATGGTCAGAAGTGAAACCACCCAGGCAATCGTCCCCTGCGAGGTGCGCGTCCGCATCAATGCATGCATGATGTGAAGAAAACCCACGACGTAGAACACCACCACACCAACAAGCCCCCATAGCGTAGTAGGATCCTTCGGCACAAATTCAAACATATCGCTTAGAATAGACCGATTTTCTCTTCAAACAAGTAACACCGAACCACTTGCTGTTTTGCTTCTTCTACCCCATCCCACTTCCATGTAATCTCCCGCCCATGAATCAAAAGGAAGTCACACCCAAGAACATCGTTCTTATCGGCTTCATGGGCAGCGGGAAATCCACCGTCGGGCGCGAGCTCCACCAACGGCTCGGATATACCCTCACGGACATGGATCAGCTCATCGAAGAATCAATGGGCAAAAAAATCACCGAAATCTTCAAAGAGGAGGGCGAAAAAGCCTTCCGTGATTTCGAAACCCTCCAGCTCATCGAAATCGCCAAGCAAACCGACACCCGCCATATCATCTCCACCGGTGGCGGCATTGTTGTTCGTCCACAAAACCGATCCCTCCTCCGCAAGCTCGGCTACGTCGTCTGGCTCGATGCCCCCGAGGATGTCATCTTCGAGCGCACCTCCCGCAATCGTGATCGCCCGCTCCTCAACAACAAAAACGCACGCCAGCGCATCACCGACCTCCTCGCCGAGCGCGAACCATGGTATCGCGAAACTGCACACCTCAAAGTCGATACCAAAGGCTTAGACTCAGGAGAAATTGCCTCCGGCATCCTAGAAAGCGCCCGCTACTTCTTCACACAGCCCGCATGAGCGAGGATTTAGTGAAACAATGGGCCGCAGAACTCGGCTTCGACGACTGCCGCATCGCCACAGCGAAAATCGCCACCCACGCCTCGGACTTCCATGAGTGGCTGGACGATGGCCGCAACGGTGAAATGGCATGGCTAGAGCGCAACCCCGCACGCCGAGCAGACCCACGCGAAGTCCTTCCCGGCTGCAAATCCGTCATCACCCTCGCCATTAATTATTACACCGGGCGTAGCCCTTTCCCCGAAGATCACCCAGAGGACTACCGCATCGCCCGCTACTCTTGGAACAAGGACTATCACGATCTCGTCGAAAAACGCCTCAAGGAGTTTAATACCAAACTCGTCGAAATCGGCGGCGCTCAGCGCTACTACGTCGATACCGGCCCCGTCCTTGAACGAGACTTCGCCACCGATGCAGGCCTCGGCTGGAACGGAAAATCCACCGTCCAGATCCACCGCCACCTCGGCACTTGGTTCTTCCTCGCCGAGCTACTCACCACCCTCGATCTCACCCCAGACAAACCCTTCGGCGACCACTGTGGAAAATGCACCCGTTGTATCACCGCCTGCCCCACCCAAGCCATCACCTCCCCCCACAAGCTCGATGCACGCCGCTGCATTTCCTACCTCACCATCGAAAACAAAGGCTCCATCCCCCTCGAATTCCGCCGCGCCATCGGCGACCGCATCTACGGCTGCGACGACTGCCTCGACGCCTGCCCCTGGAATCGTTTCGCAAAACTCTCCCGCGAAATCTCCTTCCAGCCACGCCCCGAAATCTTCTCTCACAAGCTCCGCGACTTCCTCTCATTAACAGTAGAGGACTTCCGCACCGTCTTTGCAAAATCCCCCATCAAGCGCATCAAACGCCCAGCCTTCCTCCGCAATGTCTGCGTCGCCCTAGGAAACACCGGCACCTCCGAAGACCTCCCCACCCTAGAAATCGCCGCCCAAGACCCCGATCCCCTCATCTCAGAACACGCCCAATGGGCCATAAAAGAGATCAAAGACCGCTTCACCACTGAAAACAATGGAGCGCAGCGACATGGACGGCCTTCTTAATCAAATCTGCCGTCAAAACACTTAAAACTAGCAAACTGTTCCTACCATTGACCCCGGCCTCAGGAAATGCACTCTCCCGGCGTTCATGATTTCTGTCCAAGCACTCCGCGTCGAATTCGGCCCCCGCGTCCTATTCAACGACCTTTCCTTCTCCATTCAGCCACGCGAGCGCATCGCCTTCGCTGGTCACAACGGCGCGGGGAAATCCACGCTCATGAAGTGCATCGCCGGGATCATCCCTCCCTCTGGCGGCCAGATCTCCTCTCCGAAAGGAACAAAAGTCGGCTATCTCCCCCAAGAAGGCATCCACGTAAAAGGCCGCACACTCTGGCAAGAAACGGAATCCGCCTTCGGCGAAGTCATGGCACTCAAGGAAAAGGTCGACCGCCTCTCCGATGAACTCATCAAACTCGATCCTCGTTCCTCCCCTTACGGCGAACTCCTCGAGGAAATCGGCGAACTTGAGCTCAAGCTCTACGCCAACGACCCCTCACTGATGAAACCCAAGATTGAGTCAATACTCAAAGGCCTTGGTTTCTCAGAAAAAGACTTCACCCGCGATTGCTCAGAATTCTCCGGTGGCTGGCAAATGCGCATCGCCATGGCAAAGCTCTTCCTCCAGCAGCCAGAAGCACTCCTCCTCGATGAGCCGACCAACCACCTCGACATCGAAACACAAATTTGGGTCGAGCAATACCTCATCAACTACCCCGGCGCCATCCTCCTGATCTCCCACGATCGCGCCCTGCTCGACACTCTCTGCACACGCACCATCGCCTTCGCCCACGGCCGTGCCGAAGAATACGCCGGAAACTTCTCCTACTTCGAGCGCGAGTCCGTCCTTCGGAAAGAAATCCAGCTCAAACAATACACCGCCCAGGCGCGTGAGATTGCCGAATCACAGCGCTTCATCGACCGCTTCCGCGCCTCCGCAAACAAAGCGACACTCGTCCAGTCACGCATCAAGCTCCTCGCAAAAGTCGTCCGCATACCGAAGCCCGAGCAAGACGATGCGGTGATGAATTTCAAATTCCCGCCCCCACCGAACTCCGGCCACACCGTCGCCCTCGTCGAAAACGTCTCAAAAGCCTACGGCCCACTCCAGATTTTCAACGGCTTTAATTTTGAGATCAACAAAGGCGAAAAATTTGCCATCGTTGGTCCCAACGGAGCAGGTAAATCCACCTTCTGCCGCCTCGTCACCGCTCAAGAACCACCCGATTCCGGCGAGGTCAAACTTGGCCACAGCGTCGCCCCCTCCTTCTTCTCACAGAACCACGCCGACGAGCTCGACCCAGATCTCACCATCCTCGAAACGGTCACTGCCGTCGCATCACGCGATGCAGCCCCGCAAGTTCGTAACATTCTCGGCTGTTTCCTTTTCACTGGAGACGACGTATTCAAGAAAATCGGAGTCCTCTCCGGCGGTGAACGCTCCCGCGTCGCACTCACCTGCATGCTCCTGAAGCCTGCCAACTTCTTGATTCTGGATGAGCCGACCAACCACCTCGACATGCAGTCGCAAGGCGTCCTCCAGCGCGCCCTCCTGAATTACCCCGGCAGCGTCATGATCGTCTCGCACAACCGCGATTTCCTCGATCCCCTCGTAACCAAAACCCTGGAATTTCGCCCCGGTGAGCAGGCACGCCTCTTCCACGGAAACATCACCTACTACGTCGATAAACTGGCCGAGCAAAAATCCGCTGCCAAAAACCAACCAGCCAAACAGCCCGCTGGAAAAACCACCGACGCCCAAGTCACCACCGAAGCGGCTCCAAAAAAGAAATCCACCCCCGGAATAAGCCGTAAGGAACAGCGGAAACTCGAAGCTCAGGCTCGCGAAGCGAAGACTAAAATCCTCGCACCACTCGAAAAAGAACTCGAAATTCTCGAAGCAAAAATCGCCGAACAAGAGGCTGCACAAGGCACCCTCACCACCGCCCTTTCGAGCGAAGCAGTCGCCGGAGACCCCGAAAAACTCCGCCAAACTACTAATGCCGTCGAAAAAATCACCAAATCCTTAGAGCTCACTTACACCCGCTGGACAGAGCTCACCGATGAAATCGAGGCCGTCCGAGCGAAATACAATCTCTAGAACACCCTCATTATTACAAATTTAGGGTTTCCCCATACGCCCCCTATACCTAACCTCCCGCCCCGTGCCAACAACCGCCATCCTCGCCCTCGAAGACGGACGCTGCTTCTCTGGAATTTCCTTTGGAGCTAGCGGAACCACCACCGGAGAAATCTGCTTCAATACCTCCATGACCGGTTACCAGGAGGTCATCACCGATCCCTCATACCGAGGCCAGATCGTCGCGATGACCTACCCGATGATCGGAAACTACGGAGTGAATGCCGCAGACAATGAATCCGCCGGCCCACACATTCGCGCATTCGTCATCGGCGAACTCTGCGAAATCCCCTCAAACTGGCGCTCAGAAGAAAGCCTTTCAGCTTACCTCAGCCGCCACGATATCCTCGGCATCGAAGATATTGACACCCGCGCCCTCACCAAGCACCTCCGCTCACTCGGTGCTATGCGCGCCTGCGTCACCACCGAACTTTCCGAAGAAGAAGCCATCGCCGCCGCGAAAGCCGCTCCATCCATGGAAGGCGCTGATTTCGTCAAAGAAGTCACCACCAAGGAGCCCTACACCTGGACAGCTGAATCCCGTAAATGGACGATGCCAAACGTCTCTCTCGGAGAAAGCGAAGCCTACACCGAACTCCCTGAGCCAAAATACAAGGTCGTCGCCATCGATCTCGGCCTGAAATACAACCAACTCCGCATGCTTCGCCAAGCGGGCTTCGAAGTTGAAGTCGTCCCGGCCACCACTTCCGCCGCCGACATCCTCGCAAAAAATCCAGACGGCCTATTTCTCACCAACGGCCCAGGAGATCCTTCATCGCTCGACTACATCCATTCGGAAATTAAGGAACTCATCACTAAGCTTCCCACCTTCGGCATCTGCCTAGGCAACCAGCTCCTCGCCCACGCCTACGGAGGTAAAACCTTCAAACTCAAGTTCGGACACCGCGGCGGCAACCAACCAGTCAAAGACCTCCGCACAGGGAAGATTTCCATCACCTCGCAGAACCACGGCTTTGCAGTGGATCCCGCGTCCCTCCCTGACGACATCGAGGTCACTCACATCAACCTCAACGACAACACCGTCGAGGGCATGCGTCACAAGAAATACCCGGTATTCTCCGTGCAATACCACCCCGAAGCCGCTCCCGGCCCCAACGACGCAGCTTATTTCTTCGAGGAATTCGCAGCACTCATCGAATCGAATAAGAAAAACCGCGAATGAACGCGAATGAACGCGAATTGATTCTGAAAGACGAGGTTTTCGCGCTTGTTTCCTGCGCTATAGAAATTTCCAACGGTTTGGGACACGGACTACTTGAGAAAAACTACGAAAACGCTCTCGCCGTAGAATTTGCACACAGACACAACCCATTTGCTCAGCAGGTTCGGTTCCCAGTTAACTGGCGTAATGTCAAAATCGGCGAGTTTATTCCTGACCTTATCGCTTACGAACAGATCGTTGTTGAAACAAAAACCATAGAACGCATTACAGATCTCGAACGCGGCCAAGTCCTCAACTACCTCCGCATCACCAATCTGTCCGTAGCCATTATCCTCAATTTCAAGAAACCCCGTCTCGAGTGGGAGCGCATAGCACTAACACAGCGCCCACAACCACCCACTCTTCATTAGCGTCCATTCGCGTTTATTCGCGGTTAAAAATCACATGAATACAGTAATCACCGGCCTCCAATGGGGCGACGAAGGAAAAGGCAAGATTGTCGATTACCTCACAGAAACTGCCGACGTCGTCATCCGCGGCCAAGGCGGCAACAATGCTGGCCACACGGTCATCGCCAAAGGCACCAAATACGTCCTTCACCTCCTTCCTTCCGGTATCCTCTGGGATGACAAAATCAACGTTATCGGAAACGGTGTCGTCGTTGATCCCATCGGTCTTTGCGTAGAAATCGCCCGCATCGAAGGTCAAGGAGTAGAAATCGGTGCAGATAAACTCCTCATTTCAGACCGCGCTCACGTCGTCCTCCCCTTCCACAAGGAACTCGATGCCGCCCGCGAAATCTCGCTCGGAGATCAGAAGATAGGAACCACCAAGCGCGGCATCGGCCCCGCTTATGCGGACAAGGTCAATCGCTGTGGCCTCCGTATGGCAGATATGCTCGACCGCCCCTTTGCTGAATCACAAATCGCCAAGCGCGTTGCCGACGTAAACGAGATCCTCGAAAAATACGATCTCCCTACTTTCACAGCAGAAGCAGTCATCGCGGAAACTTACGAAGCTTTCGAGCGCCTCCGCCCTCACATCACCAATACGATCCCTGTCCTTCACAAGGCATGGAAGGCAAAGCAAAACCTCCTATTCGAAGGTGCACAGGGCACCCTGCTCGACATCGATTTCGGCACCTACCCTTTTGTCACCTCGTCGAACACCACGGCAGGCGGCTCCACCACCGGCACAGGCCTCCCGCCAACTGCTATCGAATCCGTCATCGGTGTCTGCAAGGCATACACCACACGCGTCGGATCCGGCCCCTTCCCTACCGGCGACGAAGGCCTTTCCAAATATCTCCACGATCTCGGCCGTGAATTCGGCGCCACCACCGGTCGCGCTCGCGGCTGCGGTTGGCTCGACACCGTCCTTCTCCGCTTCGCCTGCATGGTGAACGGCGTCACTGGCCTCGCCGTTACTAACGTCGACGGACTCGACGAATACGATGAGCTGAAAATCTGCACCGGCTACGACATCGACGGCACTATCCACGATCTACCGCCAGCCGACCGCTCTTTCTGGGATCGTGCGAAACCTGTTTACGAATCTCTCCCAGGTTGGAACGAAGACACCACAGCCTGCACGGAATACGATCAGCTCCCAGAAAACGCCAAGGCTTACCTAGATCGCCTCTCCGAACTTTGCGATGCACCCATCGCCTTCGTCGGCGTAGGCCCCGACCGCAAGCAGACTTTGAAACGATAGCCTTCCGCTGTCATGCAACACATCGCGATCATCATGGACGGCAATGGCCGTTGGGCGAAAGAGCGAGGACTTCCCCGTGCCGAAGGCCATCGCGCAGGCGCGGAGTCCGTCCGCGAAGTCTTGGATGCCTGCAAAGAGATCGGTGCGAAGTATCTCACACTCTACGCCTTTTCCTCTGAAAACTGGAACCGCCCCGAGGCCGAGATCGAAGCCTTGATGGCACTTCTCAATCATTTCCTCGACGAGAAAGCTGAGGAACTCAACAAGCAAAACGTCCGACTCAAAGCCATCGGCCAGATCGAGCGCTTGCCAAAATCCACTCGCGACCGCCTCACCCGCATTCAGGAGCACACGAAGGACAACGACTCCATGACTCTCGTCCTCGCCCTCTCCTACGGTTCTCGTGAGGAAATCACACGCGCCACCCGATCTATCGCAGAGGACGCCATAGCAGGAAAAATATCCCCGGACGAAATCACCCCGGAACTTTTTTCTAATCATCTCTACACCGCAGACATCCCGGATCCCGACCTACTCATCCGCACCTCCGGTGAAATGCGTATCTCAAATTTCCTCCTCTGGCAGATCTCCTATTCGGAAATCGTTATCGTGAAAAAAATGTGGCCGGACTTCCGCCAAGACGATCTCTTCGAGGCAGTTGAAGAGTTCAAAAAACGCCACCGCCGCTTCGGCGCGCTATAATATCAATTCACTGCATCGGTGCTTTCTTCAGCCCGAGATAAGCGCGAATCCCTTTCCTCACATCATTCACGATGATGAAAAGCACCGGCAGAAGAAATAGCGTGATCACCGTCGCGAACAAAATTCCGAACGCTAGAGACGCAGCCATCGGTTTGAGAAATTGCGCCTGAACCTCTTTCTCCAACAGCAGCGGAGCAAGACCTAGAAACGTCGTCATCGAAGTCAGCAAGATCGCCCGGAAGCGATCCTTACCTGCTTCTGCTACAGACTCCGCCAACGATTTGCCCTCATCCTGAAGATCGTTGACCGCACAGACCAGCACCAGCGAGTCGTTCACCACCACTCCGGATAGCGCCAGAATCCCAAATACCGAAAGGATCGAAACCGGAATCCCCATCAAGTAGTGACCGAGCAGCGCTCCAATGATCCCGAAAGGAATTACTGACATAATAATCAACGGCTTCATGTAACTACGTAGCGGTATCGATATCAGGATATAAATAAACACGATGGAGAAAATGAAACCCTTCTTCAGCGAATCCATCGACTTCTTACGCTCTTTTACCTCACCACTTTCCGTGATCCCGATGGATGGGTATTTCGCTAGAAAGTCTGGGAAGAACTCTTCCTCTAGCCTCGCGGTAATCACGTCTGAACTCGTTGAAGCTTTATCCACAGATGCATCAATCGTCACCACACGCTTGTTATCGATCCGCTCAATGGATGCCAGTGACTCAGAAAATTCCGTCTTCGCAATCACAGGAAATGGCACTGCAGATCCATCCGGTGCACGCACTCTCATTTCTCGTAAAGTCTGCAATGAATCACGCTGACTCTCCGGATATCTCACCATCACGCGTAGCTCATCGCGCCCACGTTGCACACGCTGCGCCTCTCTACCGAAAAACGCATCCCGCACACCCAGCGCTAAATCCCGACGCGTGAAACCCGCTGCCTCACCTTCCGGAGTGATCGAATAAACAATCTCTGGCTTACCAGACTTAAAACTATCACTGATGTCGAAAGTCCCCGGATAAGTCTCGATCTCTGCCTTCAGCTCCTGCGCTGCTTTTTCAAGTTCCTCCAGATCATCACTCTCCAGATTGATCGCCAAATCACCACCCGGCGGCCCCGCCGTTGCACTGAAGGTCAAAGAACGTGCACCGGCCACATTCCCCACCGCTTTCCTCCAGTCCTGAACGATCTGCTCAGATGGCAAAAACAGCCTCTCGGTCGAGCGTGTCATCTCTGCTGCGACCGAGACATTTGTATTCGAGCTCGCCGCAATCTGAACTTCCTTAAACGGGTTATGCCCGAACTTTTTCTTATATCCCTCACCCAGCTTCCGAGCTTCAAGCGCCATTCGCTCTGCTTGCTTGTGCAGATACTCCACAGACTGCCCCTGCTCTAGGCTCAGATTTGCGCTCACATTGTCTTGATAGATGTTCGGAAAAAATACGAACCGAAGCTGTCCCGCGGGGAACAGCCCAATCACGAGTATCAACACAGCAATAAACGCAGCCAACACCGCATACCTCCATGGAATCGCCCATTGAATCGCTGGAGCATACCAGTTTTGCACGACCCACTTCAGCCCGTTGGCCACTTTTCTCTGAAATCCTACAAACGCCTTCGTGATGAAATTCTTTGGCTTCTTGTGCACGTTCACATGAGCCAAATGCGCCGGCAAAATCAGCTTTGATTCTATCAATGAAAAAATCAGACAAAACACCACCGTCGTCGCGATCTGGCCAAATACATTACCTAACCGTCCGCTCACCTGAGTCAGAGGCAGGAAAGCAGCAATCGTAGTCACCACACCAAAGGTCGCAGGAGTCACCACCCGACTCACACCCTGGACAGTCGTTTCAATGGCATTTTCATCCCCATCACCCTTCTCCTCTTTTTCAGAGTAAATCGACTCCCCGATTACGATCGCATCATCCACCACAATCCCCAGCACCACCAAAAATCCAAACGCAGAGATCACGTTCACCGACATATCGATTCCCGGAATTGGAAAAATAGAAACCGCTCCCGCCAGTGAAACCGGAATCCCGATCGCCACCCAAAAGGCCAACCTCAAATTCAGGAAAACCATCAACGTTCCCAACACCAGTGCGACTCCGAGAAAACCATTCGTCCCCAGCAGAGCCAGCCTGTCCTTAATATTCGTCGAGCCATCCAGCCAACTCGCCAACTTAACACCCTCAGGCAGATCTTTGAAATTTTTCACCACCTCCTGCGCCTGAGTCACCGCATCGATGATGTCATCATTCCCCTCCGTCACCACTTTCAGACTCGTCGTCGGTTGACCACGGAAACGGTTCAGAAACTTCTGATCCACGAAGCCGTCTCGCACATCCGCCACGTCCCGAACAAAGATCCGCGTTCCGTCTGCATTTGTTCTGACAGGAATATTTTCAAAGTCTGTCTTATCGTATGCTTGGTCACGTGCCCGCAGGGAAATATCACCGCGCTCCGACCGCACATCACCACCACCCAGATCCACGGAATTATTCGTCACCGCATCCGCAAGTTCTTGGAACGTCATCCCGTATTTCCTCAACTGCTCCTCCGAAGGCTCGATGGAAATTTCATAGTCTCGCGCACCGACCGCCTCCACCAGCGAGATCGCAGGTTGGCCAAGAAGCTCGTCACGCAACACACGTGCAGTTTCCTTCCTCAAAGTCTCATCATCTGATCCGTAGAGTTCGATCCACAACACTTGGTTCGATCTCACGTTCTCCGTCACCACCGGTTTCTCTGCCTGATCTGGCAAGGTAGGAATCGCATCCACCTGCACCTTCACATCATCTAGCAGCTTCTCGATGTCATATCCTTCTACCGCCTCCACCGTCACTGTCGCTTGGCTATCGGTACTTTCGGAACGTATCTCTTCGATGCCGCTTATCGACTCCAGCGACTCCTCAATACGAATCGCAACGCCGCGCTCCACATTCTCTGGAGTGCCCCCACGTATATTCACCTTGATCGTCACCGATTCCGCCGCGAACGCAGGGAACCCTTCCTTACGCACATGAGTCGCCGTGAAAAGTCCCGCCGCCAGAATGGTGAACATCAGGATGTTCGCCACCACGGGGTTCGATGCGAACCAAGTTATGAAAGGATGTTTATTCACGGATAAAATTTAAAAATCACTACAGAGAAATTCTCTACTTCCCGGCCTCTTCCTCAGCTTCCCTCACCTTCATCCCCTTGCGGAAATTACTCAAAGGCCGTGAAACGACTTTCAGCTCACCCACGCTCCCCTTCGGCACGACATAAGCACTCCCTTCAAAACTAAGTAACCGCTCCGCCTCGAGCCGCTTCAGCTTTCCCTCCTCGTCCATCACCCAGACATACTGGTCATTCACGTAAGCCGCCTCGGGAATTTCATACGTCTCAGCAAGACTTGATGCCTCTATGCTCACATTTGCGAAAATACCCACCGGCAGAGGCTCCTCCATATTTGCGAACGGCTCCTCAACCTCAGCCACCACATACACCACTTGATTTTGCTCATCCACTGTGGGCTCCATACGCACAACCATTGCCTCCCACGTAGCGCCCGGTTTCAACGGACTTGATACCTCCGCCTTCGATGGTATCTGGACTCTCGCAACCTGATCAGCTGTCAGCGGCAAACGAATCTCAACTTTATCCGTAGAAATCAAAGTTCCCAGCATAGCTTGTGGACTCGCCTGATTTCCCGGCGAGGCACTCCGCGCTGTAATGATCGCAGGAAATGGCGCCCGCACCTCAGCACGTTCAAGATCAGCTGTTGCCTTATTCACTGCCGCCTTTGCTGCCTCGACTCCAGCCTTCGCAGCAGCCAGCTGTGGCTTCCGTAAAACAAAATCCGAAGCACTGGCCAAATCTCTGCCCGAAGCCTCCCAATCTCCCGCCGCTTGTTCTGCACGGATTTCCTCCTCTGCCAAACTACGTTCAGCAACGGTTAGGTTAGATTCCTCAACTGCCAGCGCAGATTCAAAATCAGTGGGATCAATTTTCACCAAAACCTCTTCAACACCAACCATTTCACCCGTCCGGAATTTATCGGATACGTAGGTAATTTTTCCACTGACTTGAGGAGTCAAACCCGTCTCAAAATAACTACTAACCTTGCCGAAAGTCCTAACTGGCGGACGATGATTCTCAGGACTAACCGTCACAAGATCGACAATAGGCACGACCTCTTTCGGTTGCTTACTCTTCGGCTCCGGCTTCAACAAGCCAAGCACCTTGAATCCAGCAATTGCCAACGCAATAATGACAATGGGTATAATAATTTTAAGGGCGACTTTCATGGTTGGTCAGTAGGCTTTCCCCAGAGCAAGCGCCAAGGCCACGCGATTCTGGTAACGGAGATTCTTCAAATTGATCAGGCTTTCTTCTGCAGCGAAGCGACGGCGTTTCACCTCGAGTAGATCGAGGATCTCGATGAGACCTGAGTCATAATTTCGCTGGCTTCGCTCTTCCGCCTTATTGGCTGCATCCAGCGCCGCGGCCGTCGCATCCTGCTGCTTTTTCAAATACTTCTCGGAACCCAAGGCATTTTCCACCTCACGGAAGGCGTTCAGCACGGTGGATCGATAACTCGCGAGCGCCTGTTTCGCTCGTGCATTCGCAGCGCCCAGCTCAGCACGCCGGCTCCCACCATCCACTATCGGCGCACTCAATCCCGCTGCCACCGACCACACAGAAAAATTGGATTTCGCCAGATTCCTCAGAGCCGACGACTGCTGGCCACTGCTTGCAGTGAGCGTGAAACTCGGGAAGAGATCCCTGTGAGCAACTTTCACGTTCGAATCCGCCGCCAAAATGCGAGCATACGCCGCATAGATATCAGGCCGCACCTCCAACAATGTAGATGGTATTCCAGAAGAAACGCTTTTCCTCAAAGACGGCCATTCCGAAGCACTCTTACCTGTATCTGGGTAACTCCCTGTCAGCGTAGCGAGCTGCCGCGCCGCCTGATCCCTGCTGTCTTTCTGAGCATTTATCGCAGCTCGCGCGTTTTCCACATCTGTCTTCGCTAGACTCACTTCACCGAAATCAGCCGTGCCGAGCTCGAAACGACGATCAACTAGGTCAAAAGTGCTCTGAAACGAATCTAGCCGCTCCTGGGCAAGTGATAGCAATTTCTCAGCAGCAACTAGATTGAAATACGCCTGCGCCGTCTGTGCTGCAATGGACTGACTCGCCGCCGCGTAATCAGCATCCGCCGCCATAAAGCTCGCCTCCGAAGCAGCAACCCCCGCGCGTATCCTACCCCACACATCCACCTCCCACTGAGCATCCAGCGATGCACTATAGTTAGACCCGGTCCCCAATGAGCTCGTTCGACTCCTACCCGCTCCCCCGTTTCCAGTCAGACTCGGGAAAAGCCCCGCTCGTGCACTCCGAGTATTGAAGCCAGCCTCCTCCAGCCTTGCCGCAGCCTCCGCAAGATCCGGATTTTTCTCCTGAGACAAGCGAATCTGTTTTTTCAAATCTCCACTTCCAAACACGCTACTTAGACTCCCCACAAGCTCTGGCACAGGAGCCCGCCCACTATTGTAGTCATCTGGAATATTCAACCCATCGAGTCGACCCGATGCCTTTGAGCCGGGAAGCGACGGACAGGCCACGAGAAAAAAACTCGCTCCAATCGGAAGAAACAGTGCTATCAGCCGTGCCATAATGTCGCTATATAAAGCGGATGGCTCATCTGCCCTCCTTGGCGTGCACCCTAAACGCAGAAAATCGTTTTCAAACGGTTTTTTTGGATAAAAACGTGAAAAAAACACGTAGAAAGCTTTCCCTCCATTCGAATGCTTGCCAAGAGCCCAGCAACCCGATAATCCCTACAAATCATTTATTAAACCCATGACTTCTTCAGAACCAATCGCACCAAATGCCAGCCGCCTACTATGGGCGGGATTCATCGCCATCCTCGCCGCAGGCGTAGGCTTCGCCATTCGTGGAGCCATCTTTGACAACTGGGGCGCGGAATACGGATTCACAGGCGCACAGCTCGGTGCCATTGGTGGTGCAGGATTCATTGGTTTCTGCTTTGGCATTATCGGAGGCGGTTTTGTTGTTGATAAACTAGGCTACGGAAAACTCGTTATCCTAGCACTGATCTGCCACATCCTCTCCGCAGTCGTCACGTTCGGTGCAAGCAACCCAGACAACGCCTACAACTTCCTCTACTGGGGCATGTTCCTCTTCGCCTTTGCCAACGGCACCCTCGAAGCAGTTGCAAACCCACTAGTTTCCACGCTGTTCCCGAAACAGCGCACCCATTACCTCAATATCCTTCACGCCGCATGGCCGCTCGGAATGATCCTTGGCGTCGTGGCAGCCTGGATTCTCGATGATAAGATGGCAATCCACTGGAAACTACAGCTCGCCCTCTACCTCATCCCTACCATCGGCTACGGACTAATGTTCCTCGGTCAGAAATATCCTAAATCCGAGGCGGTCGAAAAAGGTGCTAGCCTTCTCGAAATGCTTAAACCCGTAGGTATCCTCGGCGCACTTGTCGTCTGCTACCTCCTCGCCCTCTTCTTCGGCGATCTATTCAAAGGCGTTGCTCCAGAACATGCGAATCTCATCGGATATGGCATTGGCGGTATACTACTCATCACCGTAGCTATCCTGACGAAATTCTCCATCGGCTCCATCCTTCTCTTCGTCCTGTTCATCACTCACGCATTGATCGGAGCCGTTGAGCTCGGCACCGACGGTTGGATCCAGAACATCACAGGAAACCTCTTCACATCAGAGCAGGGGAAATACCTCTTCCTCTGGACTTCCGTAATCATGTTCGGTCTTCGTTTCTCCGCACATTGGCTGGAATCCAAGCTCAAGCTCTCCCCGATCGGCCTCCTCCTCGTCTGCTCGATTCTCGGATATGTCGGTCTTACCCTCGCCAGCGGCATGACCACCTTTGGCATGGCATTGGTCGCCCTTGGCATCTACGCAGTCGGCAAAACATTCTTCTGGCCCACCATGCTCGCCGTTGTTGGCGACCGCTTCCCACACACCGGTGGCCTCGCCATGTCCATTATCGGAGGCATCGGCATGATGTCAGCCGGCCTCATCGGCACACCGGGTCTCGGCTATGCAAAAGATCGCTACGCAGGTGAAGCCTTGGAAAAATCCGCTCCTGCCATCCATGAGGAATACAAAGCGGAGACACCTTCCACTTTCCTCAACATCCCAGCCACATCTACCTATGGCCTCGATGGCACCAAGCTTGCAGAAGCAAAAGATGCTGAAGAACGTACGGATGCACAGACCAAAGTTGTCATGGCTGACCAACAAGGAGACCGTGATACACTCAAGGCAGATTCCTTCATCCCACTTACGATGGCGGTCATCTTCCTCATCCTGTTCCTCTACTTCAAAACAATCGGTGGTTACAAACCGCTGAACATCGAAGAGATGGCCGGAGGAGTGGAAGGCCCAGTCGTATAGCGTCTCAACGTCGCTAATTCTTCACCCATAGAGCCCGTGTATATCAATGCACGGGCTCTATTTTTTCACCCCCTTTTTCCCTTGCCCGGAAAGGCTTGCGAGGGCTCAATTGTAGGCGGATGGCAAATGATCACAAAATATCCCTAAAAGCGATGCAGCTACCTGCATTCGCAAGTTGGATCGTAGTGATCAGCATGATCTTCCTCCTACTCGGGCAAGAACAAGCAAGCGCAGGCGTAAAAGTGTCGATCGCAGATGGCTTCGACTTCCCGGTAGGTAAGCCCGATGCTGGCGGATACTATAAGGCACGTGGGCTTCGCCTACGCTCCCCCACTCACTTCGGTGAAGACTGGAACGGCCGTGGCGGTGGCAATACCGACCTCCGCGATCCCATCTACACCTGCGCAAACGGAGTCGTGACCTTCGCTCACAACGTCCGCCAAGGATGGGGAAATGTCGTCCTCATCCGCCATGCCTACCGTGACCCTGCAGATGGCAAAGTGAAATACGTCGATTCTCTCTACGGCCACCTCGACAAAATTCAGGTAAAAGTAGGACAGAACGTGAAACGTGGCGAACAGATCGGGACCATGGGCACTAATTTCGGCATGTATCCCGCTCACCTCCACTTCGAGATCCGCTATAACCTCTCAACAGGCATGCACCGAAGCAGCGTCCCCTCCGACTACGCAAATTGGGCAGATCCCACACAGTTCATCAATAAATTCCGCCGCCTCAGCCGCGAATGGCGAAAAGTCACAGTGCCCACCGGCACCTATAAGGTATACGCCGGTTTTAAAGGGCTCTGAAATTTTAACCTCCAACTCTCAACCTTCAAATTGAAGATTGAAGCCCAGCCGGGTGAGTAAACCTCTTCCTTGAGGGTTGAAAATTGAAAGTTGAAAGTTAAGGCTCATCCATGCCTCGCAAACGTCGCTCGAAGTCATCCTCAATCATACCCATCCTCATCCTCAGTGCAGCAGTCGCAATCTGGATTTACGATGCACATAGCCAAGGCAAACTCCGGAACTTCTTCAATCCAACAGAATTACCGACGGTATCTTCCACAACTGATACCACCGAGCCATCAGAAGAAACTGATTCTACATCTCCTCAAAGAATCGGCAGATACGATGTTTACCAAGGCTGCACCCTCGTCAGTGACCGAGGAAACGACGGTGACTCTTTCCGAGTAAAACTCCCCGAAGGTCGCACCGAGATCATCCGCCTCTACTTCGTCGACACCCCAGAAAGCGCATTCAAGAGCTACGGCGGAGGCCGAAACAATCACGACCGTATCGCCGATCAAGCCTATGACATGGGCGGCATCACCTCTGAGCAAGCAGTAGAGATTGGAAAAAAAGCCAAAAGCTTCGTCTTAGAACACCTCAGCAAATCTCCATTCAGCATCTACACCGAGTGGGACAGCCCCTTCAACGATCAGCGCTATCACGCCTTCATCGAAACCTCCTACAATGGAAAAAAACGTTTCCTCCACGAAATCCTCGTAGAAAAAGGCTACGCCCGCATCCACACTAAGGGTGCCTCTATGCCAGACGGCACTTCAGAACGAAAACAAGAAGACCGACTCTTCGATCTCAAACGATCCAACTAATCCGGTGCCTGGGCATTTTAAGGAGCGCGGCTTTTCAAGCCGCTTTCTCGGGGTTCGCTCACCTATTGCGATTACGAATCACCCAATCATTACCAACCCAAGCGGCTTACAAAGCCGCGCTCCACATTCCCAATGAAAATCTACACCCTCAAAACCTGCGATTCTTGCCGCAAAGCCACCAAGTGGCTCAAGGAAAACGGTATCGATTTTACAGAAATTCCTATCCGCGATACCCCACCCTCAAAAGCGGAACTCACCCGCGCCCTCACAGCCACCGGTGACATCAAGAAGCTCTTCAACACCTCCGGCCAGGACTACCGCTCCCTCAACATGAAAGAGAAGCTCCCTACCCTTTCACAAAAAGAAGCCATCGACCTCCTAGCCTCAAACGGCAATCTCATCAAACGCCCCTTCCTCATCTCAGATGATACCATCCTCGTAGGCTTCAAGGCAGATATTTGGGCTAACAGCCTAAATACATAATTCTCCACGCCTATACCGCTCCACTTGTCAGCGGCACTTAATCTGCTCATGTTCCCCACATGTTCATGGATACGCGGGCGCAGGCGAAGAGACTGCTCAACTCATTTGAACCACATGAGAGAAATGGCATCGCGAAAACCACCGGCTGCCTGCTTCTCGCACTCTCCGTCATTTTTCTTCCCGGCCTAGTTGGCTCCGAGATCTTCGCAGACCTCAGCTCAGGAGGCAAAGCCGCGCTCGGCATTATGGTCTTTGCTGCGGCACTCTGGGTAACAGAGGCCATGCCCGCCTTTGCCGTCGCACTGCTAGTGATCGGCCTGCAAATTGCCATTCTAGGAAACCCCGGAGGTGTTTGGGCTCCCGCGGATGCCCCCAAAGCATGGACAACCTTTGTTCAGCCGTGGTCATCACCCACCATGTGGCTATTCCTCGGTGGCTTTGTCCTCGCTCATGCTTGCTCGAAGACCCAGCTCGACAAATGGCTAGCTGGGCTCGTGCTCGGCCGCTTCGCCACCAGCCCGGCGAAACTCGTCGCCAGTGTCATGAGCATCACCTTTGTGTTCAGCATGTTCATGTCGAACACGGCGACGGCAGCCATGATGATCGCGGTCACCGCACCCGTCCTCGCTGGCCTACCAAAGGAAAGCCAATTGGCCAAAGGTCTCGTTCTCGCCGTAGCCGCTGGCGCGAATCTCGGCGGCATCGGCACCATCATCGGCACGCCTCCCAACGCCATCGCGGCTGGCGAACTCCAAGGCAAAGTGGATTTTGTAAAATGGATGATGATCGCCCTCCCTCCCGCGATACTTCTAGCAACTGCGGTCTATTTCCTAATTTGGCGCATCTACATCCACGGCAGCGGTGAGAAACCAGAGATCTCCCTCGATTCCACAGTCGAGAGCACTGCCCGCATGAAACGCCATCGTATCACGGTGATGATCGTCTTCACCATCACCGTGGCCATGTGGATGAGTGAATCACTCACCGGAATTTCTTCACCTGTTGTTTCTTTCATACCCATCGTCGCCCTAGCCGTCACCGGCGTCATCGGAGCACGGGATATGCGTATTCTCCCGTGGGACGTTCTATTGCTACTTGCTGGTGGTCTATCGCTAGGCGTCGGAGTTGAAGTCACTGGACTCGCGCAATGGTTTGCCGGGCTCGTCCCCGGAGACCTCGGTATCGTCTCCATCGCGATCGTCTTCGGCATACTCGGGCTATTTCTCTCAAATCTGATGAGCAATACCGCAGCAGCAGCCCTCCTCATCCCCCTTGCATCCAGTCTTGTCGGAGAAAATGGCTCAATTCTTGTGACTGTGACCATTGCCATCAGCTGCTCAGCCGCCATGGCTCTACCCATTTCTACACCTCCAAACGCCATCGCACACAGCACCGAACGCTTATCCTCTAAGGATTTCCTCCTCCCGGGCATTCTCGTCGCAGCAGGTATGGCTCTCGTCCTCCCGTGGCTGGTATTTGTTTTCCGCTAGGAAAATTCAGGTAGAAATAACGCTTCTCAGAAATACGTTCATTTCCAACAGTCCCCTCATGCCAATTTCTGATTTCGCCAACTCCTTCGTCTGTGACCTCGTTGCCTACGAGCCAGGAAAACCTATCGAAGAAACCGCCCGCGAGCTAGGCCTCGATCCTTCTGCCATCGTCAAGGTCGCCTCAAACGAAAACCCTCTCGGCCCCTCGCCCTTGGCGAAAAAGGCCATGCAAGAGGCTATCGAAACCGCCCATATCTATCCAGACGGCGGCGGCTACAAGCTCCGTTCCGCCATTGCAGGAAAAGTCGGACTCGGTATCGAAAACGTCGTCCTTGGTAACGGCTCAAACGAAATCATCGAACTTCTCTGCCACACCTTCCTCAATCGCGATGCCGAACTCATCGCCGCGAAGCACGCCTTCGTCGTCTACAAACTCATGGCCACGCTCTTCGGAGCCAAATATGTCGAGGTCGATGACCCAGATTTCATCCACGACCTCGATGCGATGGCAGATGCGATCACGGAGAACACCCGCCTCGTCTTCATCGCGAACCCAAACAACCCCACCGGAACCCAAGTCACCCAGGAAGCTATCGACCGCTTTGTCGACCGTCTCCCGGATCACGTTATCGCCGTGTTCGACGAGGCTTATTTCGAGTTCCTCGATACCCCACCCGACGTCCTCAAGCACATCCGCGCAGGAAAAAACGTCATCGTCCTCCGCACCTGCTCGAAAATTCACGGCCTCGCCGCCCTCCGAATTGGCTACGGCATCGCCCCGGAGCCCCTCGCAGCACTTCTCCAAAAAGCTCGCCAGCCATTCAACACGAACGCCATCGCGCAAGCAGGTGCCCTCGCAGCACTCGACGATGCCGACCACATCGAGAAAACACGCACTATCAACGCAGAAGGCCTCGCCTTCTACGAGCAGGCTTTCGCCGAACGTAGCCTCAAATACGTCCCTTCTGTTGCCAATTTCGTCCTCGTCGAAGTCGGTGATGGAAACCTCGTTTTCAAAGAAATGCTCAAACAGGGAGTCATTGTCCGTGCCATGGCAGGCTACAAACTCCCCGGCTGGCTTCGTATTTCCATCGGCACCCCAGCAGAAAACGCCCGTGCCCTCGAAGTTCTAGACGATGTCCTCGCAAAAGCCGGCCTAGCGCCATCAGTTTGAACACAAGCACCTCTGCTGTTTACAATCTGCTCATTTGCTCCATTTTCCCCGCGTTATGAATTTCACCGGCACACACACCGCCCTCATCACCCCTTTCCGCGACGGCAAGGTCGATATTGCGGCTTTCGAAGCCCTCATCGAGCGTCAGATCGCAGGTGGTATCAACGGCATCGTTCCAGTAGGCACTACGGGTGAATCCCCGACTCTGAATAGCAGCGAGCACATCCAAGTCATCGAACTCGCCGTAAAATTTGCCGCAGGTCGCTGCGAAATCATCGCCGGCTCCGGTGCAAATGCCACCGCTGAAGCCATCGAACTCACCAAAGCAGCAGAACAGGCCGGTGCTACCGCATCTCTCCAAGTCTGCCCTTACTACAACAAACCCTCCCAAGAAGGCCTCTACCTCCACTACAAGGCGGTAGCAGACTCCACATCCCTTCCAATCATGCTCTATAGCGTGCCTGGCCGCTCTGTCGTAGAAATCGCTCCCGAAACCGCCGCACGCCTCGCAGCCGATTGCAAAAACATCACTGCCATCAAAGAAGCAGGAGGCTCCGTCGACCGCATCAACATGCTCGTACAAGCACTCCCAGACGGCTTCGGCATCCTCAGCGGTGACGACCCACTGACACTCCCCTTCATTTCCTGCGGTGCAAACGGACTCGTCTCAGTAGCCGCAAACCTCATTCCTGATGTCATGTCGAAGCTCGTTAACCACTGCCTCGCCAGTGAGTTCTCCGAAGCCCTCGCCATGCAAAAGAAATACTACCCACTCATGCGAGGCCTCATGTCACTCGATGTGAACCCTGTCCCTATCAAGACAGCCGTAGCCCTCGCCGGTAACTGCACCGACGAGCTCCGCCTCCCTCTCGCACCCATGGCCGAGGAAAACCTCGAAGCACTTCGCACACTCCTCAAATCCTACAATCTCATCTAGCAACAACCGCCGCCTGATCACCGATCACTCGGCACTAGCCACTTCATACCATGCCAACTCCAAAACTTTTCAATCCAGGCCCCGTCGACGTCTCACCCGAAACCTTCGCCGCCATGGCACACACCATGATCGGTCACAGGGGCAAAGACTTCGAAGATCTCTACTCTTCACTCCAGCCTGGTCTCAAAGAAATCTTCGGCACCTCACGCCCAGTATTCCTCTCCACATCTTCCGCATGGGGAGTCATGGAAGGCGCTCTCCGCAACCTCGCCAGCAAGAAAGTCCTCAGCCTCTGCTGCGGTGCATTCTCCGACAAGTGGATCGACGTCGCGAAAAAATGTGGTCTCGAAGCCGAAGCCATCCAAGTCGAGTGGGGAGAAGCGATCGACCCTGAAGTCGTTCGCGCAAAACTCGCTGAAGGCGGTTTCGATACCGTCACCTTCATCCATTCGGAAACCTCCACTGGCGTCCTCAACGACCTCACCGCAATCTCGAAAGTCGTAAAATCCTTCCCAGATACGATGCTCATCGTAGATACGGTTTCCTCGCTCTCCACCGTCGATATCGACATGGACGCTAACGACATCGATGTCTGCCTCGCCGGTGTGCAGAAAGCCCTCGCGCTTCCTCCCGGTCTCGCTCTGTTCGCTGTTTCCGAAGCAGCAATGGAACGCGCTAAAACCATCCCGAATCGCGGTTACTACTTCGACTTCTTCGAATTCGCGAAGAACGACGAAAAGAACAACACTCCGACCACTCCCTGCATCTCCACACTATTTGGACTGCAATACATCCTCGGAGAAATCGCCAAGGAAGGCTTTGAAAACCGCAAGGCACGCCACGCAAAAACAAACGCTATGATTCACGCATGGGGCGCGAAACACGGCTTCGAACTCTTCGCACCTGAAGGCCTTCGCTCTTTCGCCCTCACTTGCTTCGCTACTCCGGACGGCTTCGACCTCTCTGGATTCATCAAAACCCTGAAGACAGAACACAACCTCCTCATCAACGGCGGCTACGGCAAAATCAAGGGAACCACTTTCCGCATCTCCAACATGGGCAACGAAACCGAAGCCACCATGCAGGAACTCATCGACGCCATGGACTCCGTCCTCGCAAAGATGTAATGCGCCGCAGGCTCTGGACTGCTGCGATCCTTCGCAGCTCTCTCAGTGATACGGAATCCACCAGCGGAAGGGTATTGACCAGCGGTAAAGTTTAAGGACAAGCCTACCGCAAAAGCTGCGAATCATCGCGGCAGTCCAAAGCCTCCGGCTGACTCAGAAAAAGCGATTCAGTTCACCTACGCTGCTTCTTCCAATCAGCGTGTAGGCATTGCCTTTATCCGCCCAAGTGGCGGTCACCCATTCTCCTTGTTTATGAAACTCAGGGGAATCCATACCTGGTAATTCGCTGCAGATATCGCTGCGATCAAACGTCACGAGATGCACCGCGCCTTTATCTGTATCAAAGCAGACTAGGGTTCCCTGCTTTCCATCGATCAACAGCTCCCTACAGCCCAGCCCCTTCAGAGACTCCAGCCCAGGGGGTAAATCTGCATCGGCTACCGGCAGGCCTTTCTCACGTAATCCTGCGAGAAGGACATCACTATTTTCATCATGAGTGTCTAGACTGAAAATGGGTGATTCATAAGCACGAACGAATCCCGCCTCTACCGCCTCGATGGTTATTTCCTCCACCTGAGCCGTAGTATCAGTATCTGCCGGGCCATCCCGAAGCAGGACGAAAGCAAAAGCAATACCCGCTGCTGCTGCCAATGGGATACCGAACCTCGCCCAGCTCCAATCACGCTCCACAACTTCAACCTTGGAAGTCTGTTCCATCGCCACGAGCACACGCTCGCGCAGCCCGCTAGGCACCTCAATATCGGCAAAGGCAGATATCATTTCTGATTCCTTCTTGAGATCCACTTTGGGAGCATCTCCGCCATCTTGAACCATCCCAAGAAGCACACTTTCACGCAGCCCTTCAGGGAGCTCTACTCGCGCGAGTGCCTCGGCAAACTCCGCATCGAAAGCACGTTCCCCCATCAGCCACTTTCCAAGTTCACGATCAGTCGTCGCGAAACGCAAAGCCTCCGCGAAATCCGCATCCTCTGCATCCGCGCCATCAGGCCGGAAGCTCTCTAGGATAAATTTTGCCCGTTCCTTATCCATGTCGTTTTCCAAAAAGTTCGGGGTTTGTTTCCACTAGGTTCTTTGGAGCACTGGAAGGCTCCTTTACCATTTTTTTCCTCAGCATGTCTTTTCCGCGCGATAGCCGAGACATCACCGTGCCGATCGGCACATCCAGTATTTCTGCGATCTCCTTGTAGCTATGCTGCTGGAGATAAAATAATGCAAGCGGAGCTCGATACATTTCATCCATTCCACTGAGCAACTCCACCGCACGCTGCCCGTCCATCTGCCGTTCCGCACCTTCATGAGGAGCTTCTTCCTCTCCCATCATCCCCTCATCCACAGGCTCATCGGAAAAGCGCGCCATCTTCCTTCTTTGACCGAGAAACTCCCGGTGCAAAGTCGTGAATAACCATGTCTTTGCTTTGCTCCTGTCACGGAGCTGAGAATTTTTCGCTGCCCAGATACAGAAGGTCTCCTGCACCAGATCCGCCGCCCTGTCTGGGCTACGACTCAGCGAGTATCCGAAGCGATACAGCGCCTCATAATGCGCATCCACCAATTCTGCAAACTCACTCATTGTTACATCCTAAGAGTGCTCTCGCTAAATGCTATTCCGAAAAACATCCTGTAAATTTCAAGAAACATCCCCGCCACCCCATTCGCGCATCCTTTTGATCAAATTTTTCTCCCTATCCGGCTCTACAGCCTTTCCTTCATAACGAACTCCGTAGTGATACCCCAGAAGCTCCTCTGAAAAGTCCGGAGCCGGAGCGACACGCCCGAGCTGCACCTTCAGCGTATCTCCTTTTTTCCTCCTCACCTCACGCTCCGAGCACGCCTTCTCCCAAGCGGCAATATACCCACTCTTTCGCTTACCAAAAATGCGTTCACCACCACCCTGCGAGCTCTTCCCTTTCAGGAAAAACATCACCACCGCCAGCCCACCAAAACATCCCATCAACACTAGCGCCGTCATCTGCACATGAGCCCCACTGCCACCAGCATAATCCAACGTTGCCAGCTCCTCCATAGGCTCCGGCACCTCATCCTCCGCATCCGCTAGTCGAGGCGCTCCTCCTCCCCCCAATACCATCGGCGGAGTCGGATCCATCACCACCCAACCGTAGCCGTCTAGCTTCACCTCCACCCATGCATGCGCCTCCCGCGCCACGAAAACAAACATCATGTCGTTCTCAAAATAGCTCCCTCCAGCCCATCCATACGCCATCCGAGTCTCCACCCCGACCTCCCTCGCCATCAGAGCTCCCGCTGTCGCAAAAAACTCACAGTGCCCGCGTTTTTCACCAAATAAGAAATTCTCCAACGGCTCCAGATCCTGAGGATTCTCCGTCACCAAGGAATACCCGTAGTTCTCCCTCAGATAATCCCGAATATTCACCAACCTCTCAATCACCGTCCCCTCACCCGCAGCTTCCCTCGCAAGCACCGCAACCTTAGTCCGCCCCGCCACAATACTCGGCACCTCTAGCTTCACTCCTTTCAGATCATCCAAGCCCACCGGCACCGAACTCGCGAGGTATCGGAAACCCGACGGCTCACTGACATCCGGTAAGTAATTCATACCATCCGCCGCCACCCGTATTTCTGACAACCTCACCCCACGCACACCCTGCAACGTCGTCAGCAAATCATCCCCACCCACATCTTTTGCATGAAATACCTCATGCAAAATCTCACGATCATCCATCTCACCAAACCTCACCCAACCATCGTCATCCGCAGCGATCACTTCCGACTTCGCCTCACCCATGCTCCAGGTCGACTCCTCAAAATCATCCAGTGCAAACGCACGCACATACAACTTCCGCTTCAGCAGCGTCTCCGCATGCTTCTCGGTTCTCAGTTTCACAAACACCTCAGGCTTCGCACCCGGCTTAAGATTCGTCCGCCTTGGCAACTCCCTCTTTTTTCCGTTTTCCCACAGCCAGTTTCCAGAAACCACCACCCCCTGATTCGCCTCCTCTCTCTCTGCCGCAGCCTCTGGTCGAAACTTCTCTTCGATCACGATCGCCATCTCTTCAAGCGGCGCCGGAGCTGCACTCAGCAACCACAGAAAAGCACATTCCAACGCCAGAAAACCCGTTCCCACAGCAAGCATATCCTTCCACCCAGGCTTCCCAGCACCCTCAGCCGAAGGCAAATCATCCTTCGTTCTCCCGATAGCCCACCAGCTCAACCCACCCGCCAACAAAAGTACTGCCAGACAAGCGCGCAGCAATACCGGCATCCCCGCCGGCCACCCGTTCAGCAACGCATAAGCCCCTGCCCCACAAGCACACAACCCAATCAACCGCAGAATCACCGCGCACCCCCTTTCGGCTTCACCGCACGATCATATTTACTCGCATCCACCATCACCGAAGCCAGTGCCATCTCAGGAATCACCGCCTCCCACACACCACACGGCATATCGGAAACCACCACCACACACTCACGATCCACCGCTTTAGAAAAGGCCGACTCCACATCGTGCGCCTCCGTCCAAGCAGCTCGCTCCGCCTTCATCAACAACTCCCTCGAAACCGCAAGCTGTTGCTTCGTCCTCAACTCATGCTCCTTCCAGCCATCAAAATCTGCTACCCACCTCACCGGCATACCCAATCCCTGCAGCGCACCCAGCGTCCCATTAAACAACATCAAAGCCTTCTCAAACCGATCCGGCCGGATCAACTCTCCATCGCCTCCGAATGAGTGAAAAATCAGCAGGAAACCCTCCGCATGACTTCCCGGCGGCTCGTCCTCACGCACCAGCACACCCCGCCCCGCAGCTTCCGAACGTGCACTCGCCGCCCATGCAATGCGTTTCACCGCATCCCCACCGCGCCACTCACGCAGCCCCTTCCACTCACCCAGCGCACCCGCCACCCTCGATCCTCCCAGCGGCGAACCATCCAGCAGAAATCCACTTAAAGTCAGCTCCCTCGGCACCACCGCAGCTGGTAGCACCCCGATCTCCATCCCCACCCGAAGCACCTTTTGGAAATCAAACAGCCCCAGCGGAAAAACCGATTTCAGCCACCCCCTCTGACTCTCAGAAAAACCACGTTTTTGCAGAGCCACTCCTCGCTCCACCTCAGCCACACCACCACACCCCACCCACGAGGCACGCCCAACCACATCAGCCTCACCCAACATCGAAATTCCAAACTCCACCCGAAACGCATCTAGCCCACTGCGCCGATTCATCAAACTCACCTTCGCAGGAAACGACCGCCCCGCCTGCACCCGCCGATCTACCCGACCATGCAAATCCAAACCATTGAGATTCATTCCCCCTACCAATCTCGCCACCACCAACATCCCCAGCGCCGCTAGACCCAGCGAAGCCATCACCCCATCAATCCTCCATATCCCCACCACAAAAAGGGCGACGCCTAGCGCCGCCAAAATCACCCCACGCGGTGTCATCACCGCCTGCACACGCGTCACCGCGCTACCCTCAGTGGGTGAAATTCGATTTGGGTTTTCCATCGCTGGATTCAGTCCACTCCAGCTCCTTTGCATCTGCCCAGAGCTCTTCCAGACCATAAAATTCACGCATCTCATCGTGCATCACGTGCACCATTACATCCACGTAATCCAAAACCACCCAACGCGAGGCCACCTTGCCATCCGTAAATGCCGGCTTCGATCCTGCGGATTTTTCCACAATACCACCAATCTCACGAGCAATCGCGCGCAGATGCGGCATCGATGAACCCGAGCACACGATCATAAAATCTGTCAGACTCGATACACCCCTCATATCCCATACACGGATATTCTCTGCCTGAATCTCTTCAGCAGCCTTCACGCAGGCTTTCGCCAATTCTTCTCCTACAATCGCCATATTTCTTACCTTCGGACAACGACCTTATGGCTGCACCCACGGATTTTGCAACACGCATTCTCACTCGAACAGAAAGGAGCCGAGATCGGTGTGCCCCTTGGGTATCCGAAATCGCGACGGCAACCGCAACACAGTCAACCTACCTCCCTCATTCCAAATTATTTATCTGCGAGCATCCCATGCATCCGCGGTTAAAACTCATTCAAAGAATCCAAACTCAACCTTAGAAAATAAATCATCCACACCGAACCCTAGATTCGCGTCCATTAGCGTTCATTCGCGATTAAAAACCCGAAAGAAACCTCAGAAGCCAATCAAAGCAACCAGCTCCTGATCACTGAAATCATCCGGATAATCCGCTGCAGCAGCCAGCAACTCAACCGTCGCCGCCTCCTCGATATCCACCCACTCCTCAGCAGGCGCAACCTCTTCAGGCACCTCGACGATACCAGGCTTTTCACCTGTATCAGAGCTATTCACTACAAAAAACACCGCAACCGCCGCACATGCACCAGCTGCCAACCAAGGTGACGCTGGGCGCAGAATCTTCGACCACCAAGGACTCGCCTCAGGCAGCAACCTAGCCGCCCGTAAGGTATCATCAGCAAACCTCGGGCTCGCCTTCTTGGGCGCAGCTTCTCCGAGCAACTTCCATGTTGCATCGTCCTCTGCCCAGTCTTCGTCGCGTTTCATTTTCATCTCTTTACACAATCTTAAACTCCGCTACCGCAAAAAAGTTCCATCTTTTTTAGACAAATTTCACCCAAAGTCTTCAAAAGCCCCAAAAATCCAATCCCAGAGGGATGCCCAGAGCGTAGCCCCGTATGCAGCGCAGCGAAATGCGGGGGTAAATCCCACCCAATATCAGCGGCAAGCAATACGCCCCACTCCTCACTCGCCCCGACGAAGCCGCACACCCACCATGTCCGCTTAAACCCCCCTTTTATCCCCCCACAGCCGCACATGCAGCCGATCCGAAAATCTCACCCCCAGATCCCGACACCTCTCCGCCAACCACGCCGAGGACTTATCCAGCTCCTCCACCGTCCTCCCCTCAGGCATCAAAATCACGCGATCCATCGAAATCCCATTCCCCTCCACCAATCCCAGAACCTCCTCAACATCCTTCTCCCCCTGTACCACAAACTTAAACCAGGCCTTCCCCGTCTCCACCAAACCACGCAACACCTCCGGCTTCACCCTCAAACTCTCCTCCATCCCACTGTTCGCCAGCTTCGCTGAAACATTCATCTGCCCCACCGCCTCAATAAACGCCTCCCCCGGCAACTTCGTCCCATTCGTTTCAATCTCGAAAACCCATTCCTCCCCATCCTCACGCAGAGCCGCCATCAGCTCCACCAACCCCGCCTCCTGCAAAAGCGGCTCCCCCCCCGTCAACACCACCCTCCGGCAGCCATAGCCCCGCACCATCTCCGCAATTTCACCCACCCCCATCTCAATAATCACATCCTCTTTCTTGTGCTTCACATACCCCGCCACCGCATCCTTCTCATGCACCCAAGGCGTCCCCTCAAAATTCCACGTATGATCCGTATCGCACCACACACAATGCAGATTACACAAGGTCAGCCTCACAAACACCGCAGGCGCACCCATCGACACCCCCTCACCCTGTAAGGTGTGAAAAATCTCCGCCCCATCTCCTAACCGCGCCAACTTCATGCAGGAGCTTCGTTCTGAAACGGAAGAATTTGAAGCACGGAGTTTCATCACCCTTTCCCATTCAGCTTGAAACTGATATTCTTTCGCACTGTATCAAAAACCATTATTACAGAAATCGATGGGGCAGCCCGAAGTAAAGAACCAGCATTACGTCCCTAGAGTCTACCTTCAGCGCTTTGCCAACACAAAAGAGCAGATTTGGGTCTACGACAAAGAACTCCGGAACTCTTTTCAAACCAATGTGAAAAATGTGGCCGCTGAGAATCGCTTTTACGATTCCGAGCTACTCGAAGTAGCTACGGGAGACAAGCAATTCGTCGAGCGATACCTTGACCATATCGAAGATAAGTATGCTGCCGTTTCTGAGAGTATTCTGGGCTCATTGCGGTCTAACAAATTCAAGATATTGAGTGTTCGCCATCGCCACTTCCTTGCAGCTTATATGGTTATCCAATGGATGAGAACGAAAGAAGCACGCATCGAGCACCAGCAGATGACGGAAGTTTTTCAAAAGATCTATCAAAAGATGTTCTCTGACCGTGGCTTGACCCCGCCTCCTCACCACGAACTACTTGATGAAAGACCAACCGAAGAGATTGCACGGGATCTCCAGAACAGTGGGCTGCTTGATGCAAAACGAATATCTATGATGGCAAATGTGCTTTATGGACACATTTGGGTTATCTTCGAAGCGCCTGGGGGCGCTTCTTTTTTCACATCAGACCACCCATTCGTTAAAAGACCCCATATAGTTGACCCACTCAGGGGCACTGACGGCATCGCATCTAATGGCATAGAAATCATGTTTCCGTTGTCTCCACGTTATGCCCTCACCCTTTACGATCGTGATTACTTCAGCGAAGTCTCGTCTGCAGATGGAACACTGGCACTAATGAAAGATCCTGAAGATGCGCGGTATTACAACCAGTTTCAAGTATTCCAATCGTCCCGTTTCGTATTCGCTCGAGACAACGACTTTTCAGATGTGGAAGCGATCATTGAGAGAAAACCCATTTACGGTGAGGCCGGCCGGAAGCGGATAGTCACTAATCAGGACGATGATATCGGTCGCAGTGGAGAATATCATAACACCTAACAATCCGGAGAATTTCTATCCTAAGATGATCAACCTCAGTCGTTGGGTAACCGACTTTCAGCTCCCCCTTGCACCACCCCTCATTTCTGCCACCTTACACACATGGGCTTACACGCACTCGGAGACTCTGCATGGCTATTCAAAGCCAGCGCCTCATCTCCTGAGAAAAATCTGGAGCTAATCCTCCGCCTGCGCCGTTTACTAAGACTCAATCCCATCCCCGAGATCGTCGATATCGTCTCTTCGTTCGAAACCATCGCGGTGCATTTCAATCCCGCCGACGGCGAGGAAGTCTTCGATCACCTGACCTCACTCCAACTCGACGACGTCGTTGACCAACAAACCCTCGGCGGCAAATCCATCACCATCCCCGTCGTCTACGACAGCGACCTACAGCCTCTAGCAGAGGCAACCAACCTCACCATTCCCGAACTCATCGCCCTCCACCGTGATTCGGAATACACCGTCGCCGCCATCGGCTTCTCCCCCGGTTTCCCCTACCTCCAAGGACTCCCTCCACAGCTCCACCAACCACGCCTCTCGAGCCCACGAAAAGTCCCCGCAGGCTCGGTAGCCATCGCCGGTGAACAAGCAGGCATCTACCCCGTCGCCTCCCAAGGCGGATGGCATGTCATCGGTAGCACCGATCAAACCCTCTTCGATCCCGACCGCGAAAACCCATCCCTCCTCCAACCCGGCGACAAAGTCCGTTTCGAAGAAGTCCAAACACTCCAAGAAACCCAACCCACACCACCCGAGCCAAAAGCCCACCTAGAAGGCATCCAAGTCATCGAACCCGGCGCACTCACCTCCATCCAAGATCACGGCAGATGGGGACGCCAACACCTCGGAGTTTCACCCGGAGGTGCCGCCGATCCCGTCCTCGCCTCCATCGCCAACCGCCTCGTCGGCAACCCAGACGAAGCCGCCGTCATCGAATGCACTATGACCGGCTGCGTCCTAAAATTTACCACCGACACCCAAGTCGCATGGGTCGGTTGGGCAGAGGAATCCTCCGGCAAACCTCACACCATCAAAGCCGGTGAAACTATCGATCTCCGCAGCCGCATGTGCCACCTTCGCGGCTACATCGCCGTCGCAGGCGGCATCGATGTCCCACAAGTCCTAGCCAGCCGCGCCACCGACCTCCGAGCCACCCTCGGCGGCCACCAAGGCCGCACCCTCCAAACCGGAGACACCCTCCCCATCGGCAAGCAAGAGACCTCTCCCGTTTCCGAAAAATGGCACGTCAAATGGCCGCACCCCGATGGCAATATCATCGAACTCCGCTACCTCCGTGGAGTTCAGGCACATTGGTTTAGCGAAGATGCCCACCGTTATTTCTCTGGAAGTTTCTACGAGATCTCCCCCACATCCGACCGCACAGGCACCCGCCTCACCGGCGCCACTCTCACACTCAAAGAACCCCGTGAACTCGTTTCCCAACCCGTCATCTTCGGCTCCATCCAAGTCCCACCAAACGGCCAACCCATCGTCCTCATGAGTGAACGCCAGACCATCGGAGGCTACCCACAGATCGGCCACCTCATTTCCGCAGACATCCCAAAACTCGCCCGCGCCTGGCCGGGAACCAAAATCCATTTCCAAGAAGTCGACCTCGACGAAGCCCGCCACGCGTGGAACCAACTCCAACGCGACCTCGCCATCCTCAACGCCGGTCTATTATTAGCAACCTGAGCCAAGGAGGGGCGTTCTCCGGGCGCCCAACAACCCCAGCCACACACAACCCACGGTAGGGACGGCTCGCCGAGCCGTCCGCCCCCTCAACCCCAGCCACAAAGCCCAAGAATTTTGAAAACCATCGACCTAAACGCAGATCTCGGCGAAGGCAGCCCCCACGATGCAGAAATAATCCCCCTCGTCACCTCCGCAAACATCGCCTGCGGCGGCCACGCCGGAGACAAGGAAACCATCCGCCACACCGTCGACCTCGCCCTCCAAGCCCAAGTCGCCATCGGCGCACACACCGGCTACGAAGACCCGGAAAATTTCGGCAGAATCCCCATGCACCTCTCCTCCGAGGAAATCCGCAGCCTCACCCTCCGCCAACTCGAACGCTTCCTCGCCATCCACCCAAACCTCCATCACGTAAAACCCCACGGCGCCCTCTACAATCAAGCCAACCAAGACCCATCCATCGCAACACCCTTGGTAGCCGCCATCGCCGAGCTACAACCCAACACCATCCTCTACTGCCCACCCAAAGGCGCACTCGCCAACGCCGCCTCCGAATTCAATTTGAAAATTTGTGCCGAAGGTTTCATCGACCGTCGCTACCAAGAAGACGGAAACCTCTGCCCCCGCTCTGAACCAGACGCCGTCATCGAACACGCCAACAAAGCAGCCCTCCAAGCCCTCAAAATCGCCAACCAAGAAGTCGTCAACACCATCATCGGCACCACCATCCCACTGAAAGTCAGAACCCTCTGCGTCCACGGCGACAGCGCCAATTCCCTCATCACCCTCAAGCTCACCCGCTCGGCTCTTGAAGACGCAGGCATCCAAATTTTAGCGCCCTAATTTTTCTCCCATGACCATCGCCCAATTCATCGCCAAACGCACCGGCCTCGGCAAACGCCACGCGAAGAAGCTTTTGGAAAACGGCGACATCCTCCTCAACGACCAGCTCATTACTGACGGCACTCTACCCCTCGGGAAATTCGACCACCTCACCGCCGCCGGTGAAATCCTCCAGGAAAAAACCCGAAGAATAATCCTCCTTCACAAGCCCGCCGGCATCCTCTCCGCAACCACCGACCTCACCCACAAAACCGTCATCGACCTCATCGACGAACCTTGGGCTCACGAACTCCACCTCGCCGGCCGACTCGACCGCTCCACCACCGGCCTCGTCATCCTCACCAACGACTCCACCTTCTCCGAATCCCTCACACGCCCGGAAAACAAAATCCCGAAAACCTACCTCGTCCACACCGACTTACCCATTCCCTTGGAGGCCATCGAAAAATTCCAAGAAGGCATGTCTTTCAAAAAGGAAAACACCCGCTCCCAACCCGCTACCGTCGACCTCCTAACTGATACCTCCTGCCGCCTCACCATCCACGAAGGCCTCCACCACCAGATCAAACGCATGTTCCTCCGCTTCGGCATCCGCGTCACGAAACTCCACCGCGAATCTGTAGGACACTATAAGCTCGGCGATTTAGAACCCGGGAACTGGTGTCACATCACCCCTTCACCCGGTCATTATTCTCCAACCAGTCCATAAAGGTATCGGCCGCCGCCATCGAGTTCATCACTGGCACTCCTCCCGCCTTACGAATTTTTTCCGCATCCACCTCTTCGAAGACACGCGCCAAGACCGGCACGCCATCCACATGCTCCAGCATGCTCACCGCATCGCCAACGCGCCGCATAGAAGCAATGATGAGCTTCGCACCCTTCGCACCCGCCTTTTCCAATACCTCTTGCTCCGCACCGTCTCCTCGTAGAAATGGTATATTCTTCTTAGCTAAGGTTGCACAAACGATCGCATCATCATCGACCACCAACACCTTTTCGCCTTGGGCAAGCAAAGGCTTGAGCGTCCACATCCCTGCCGATCCAAATCCCAGGATCAACACATGACCTTCCTGCGAAGCATCCACCTTCTTCTTTTTCCGCAGTGGATGAAACGGCAACAGAAAATTCGCCACCTGCTCACGCCCGAGAAACGGAGTTAGCGCCATCGTGATCACCGTCGTCAGCGCCAGCACAGAAAACGTTTCCACACTGACATGCCCCAATACGAGCCCGCTGATCGCCAACAAAATCGAATACTCACTCGTTTGCGCGAGCAATAGCCCCGACTCGATACCCGCCCTCGCATTCAGCCCACGCCACTCCGCAACCAATGCGACAAGTGGCGGAGTCACCACTAGCACCACCAGTGAATATACCCCTGCCTGCGCCCAAAGCTCCCATTCAGGAACTCCCAACAGTGCGCCCAATGCCACGAAGAACATCGCTTGAAAAAAGTCCACCAGCGAAGAGAGCTGCCCACGCACCAGCCCATTGAGCGGAAATGCAGAGAATACAAACCCTCCAGCAAACGCACCCGATATCAGCGGCAGATCCAACCACGATGCCACACCCACAAATGCAAGCAGCACCGCCACCAACCACAGCAAAAGGTTCTCCTCATCCGGCTTAAAGCGGAACACCAACTTTGGAATCACAAACTTCTGTGCCACCCATGCAATCCCCCCCATCACCAAAACTTCAAGCAACGCCTTCCCTACGTCCCAACCCCCACCGTCCACCCGCGAGAGAAGCACAATCAGTAATACCAACGCCACATCCTGCACCAGCAGCACCCCCGTCACCACCCGCCCGAAAGGCTCAAACATCGCCTTCCGGTTCATCAAATGCCGCAGCACCACAAGCGTGGAGCTAGCCGCCAGTCCACCACCGACATAAACTGCCTCCAGGGTATCCAACCCCATCCACTTTCCACACAGAAAGCCCACGCCCATAGCCAGAGCAAACTGCACCGCCGCCACCCATAGCACCGCCGTGCGGAAACGCTTGAAGCGCCCTGGGTTCAGCTCCACGCCGGAGGCAAAAACCAAGAACACCAGCCCAAGCTCCAGCATATCTCCCGCTCCTTCTTCTCCCATTTCCAACTCCGGAGGCACCACCCCCGAAAGCCGAAGCGCCATCCCTCCTCCGATCAATACTGGAATGGACGGCAGCCGGAAAAACTTCGCCAGCCCGTAGGCCACCGCTGCTGTTGCCAGTAAAAGTGCAAAGGCATTCATTTCACCACCCCCATTTCACGCAAGGTCTCCAACTGCGCCTTCACCCCATCCACTTTGGAAACCATCAGATAATCCGTCTCAAGCTCCAGTAAGTTTTCCACCACCGAGAAATCCACCACGTGTATCGCACAAGGAGTATTCACACTCTTACAACGATACGCCATAAGGTCGTTCGCCTCCTCGATCTGCAAAGCAGAGACCAACAACTTCGCCCGTTTAAAGCCCGCCTCCTCCAAAACGGTGAGATAACCCACACTACCCAACAAACTATGCCCCGGCAGTCCTTCCAACTTCACCGGATCCGTATCAACCGCCAACACATCCTCACCCTTCGCCACCAACCTCCGTACCAACTCACGACCCAGAGTATTCATCCCCACCACGATGATGTGATTATCCAAATGCTCACCCGCATGCGTAATCTGCCCTGACACCTCCGGTTGCCCATCGAGGAATTTCATTTTCAAAATCCCTGTCCGCAGCACCCATGCATACAAGCCGTGCGAGTAGATGATCATATAGGATGAAGCCGCAATCGTCACCACCCCTATCAACGCAGAGACCAACAAAATTTCTCCTCCAATCAGCCCCTTACTCATCGCCAACCCTGCGAGAATGAAAGAGAACTCGCTCGTCTGCGCCAGCGTCGTCCCAGTCAAAAACGACGTCTTTCGACCATACCCTGAAAGCCCGAGTATAATCAGAAAGATCAGCGGTTTCCCCAACAGCACAAATCCAGACAGCGTCAGCACCGTGCCCACTTGCCCCATCGCGCCCGTTAGATCGATACGTATCCCAAGCGTCACGAAAAACACCGCCACGAAAAAGTTCATCAACGGGTTCACCCGCCTCCGCAGATCTTCATTGTAAGGCAACTGCGCCAAACTCATCCCGGCAAGAAACGCACCCACCTCCAGCGAGAGATGAAACGCATGCGCTCCATAGACCATTAGGAAACACCACGAGAGCGCCCACACCATAAGCACCTCAGACGATCTCGCCGCCCACTTAAAAGGCCTCGGCAAGAGCCACTTCGAGGCCACCAGCGCCACAACCAAAAGCACCGCCATCCCACCAAACGCCTTCGCTAACCCCCAACCAATCGCCGCCGCATCCAGACCACCCTCTCCTCCGGAAAGTCCTGCCAAAAACGTCAGCAACATAATCACCACCAGATCCTGAACCAACAACACCCCCACACCGATCCGCCCGTAAAGACTCTCCAGCTCCCCTTTTTCCTCCAGAAGCTTCACCACCACCACCGTGCTACTGAAAGTCAGTGCCATCGCCAAAAACGCAGCCTCCATCATCCCAAAACCCAGCGCCAACGATACTGCAAAACCCAGCCCTGAAGTCAAAGCCACCTGAGAGAAACCAGCTACCAGCGCCACCTTCCCCACATCCTTCACCTTGGAAATACTCAGCTCCAGCCCCACGAGGAAAAGTAGCAGCGCAATCCCTGTCTCAGAAATCAGCTCCAGCCCCTCTTCCATCCCCACCCAGCCCAGAACTGGCCCCAGTAATATCCCACACAAAAGATATACCACAATCGCCGGCATCTTCACTGCCCGACCTAGAGCCACCATCACCGCAGCACTCACCGCGATAATTCCTAAACTCTCCAAAAATCCCAAATTTCCCACTGCCGCCACTCTAGCCTGCTACCCAGTCGCTTGGTAGAAACATTTCAAGAAATCCTCTCTTACGACATCCTGATATAAAACTAATCTTAACTATTAATATTTCTATTATAAAAATCGAAGAAATACTATTGACGTATCATCTTCACAACTATACAAACGTTCGAATTTCATAACGAAGTTCGTCCCCCTCACCCCCCCACCCCCATGAAAACTAGTGCCGCACTACTTGTGTTATTACTTTGCCCTCTGGCTGCATTCTCGCAGACCTTGACGGTTGAGTCCGAATACGGATTGCCTATTGTTAAGAGCAAGACCGAGATCAACGAAACCGGAACACTCGACAAATTCGATTCCAATTTAGGAGAACTCACCGCCGCAACGCTCATCATCTATGGAGCTGCTGATTTCAGCATCAAAGCAACCAACAACTCGCCACAGTCTCAGACAGCGAAGATTGGCTCGACTACAAGTTTATTCATTACTAGTAGCGAAACTGCCCTGAACAATCTCATCCAATCGGAGAACGCTAGCATCGATCTCGCCTACAGTACCCCGGTGACGACTTTTGCGTCGGGAGAAACGATCAACTTCGGCCCTATCACCGATGAAGAGCAATTCTCCTATGATTTGGCTCCGATCTTGGCCTCTCTTCAAGAGGCTGGCGGCGGAAGCTTCACGCTCAATGTTGAATCGTTGAGCGGACTCACCATCATGGGTGGTGGTGGAAATCTCAGTGCCTCGCAGTTTACCATCGCAGGAGCCGGCGCGAAGATCGTCTACTCCTACGTTCCAGAGCCATCCTCCGCTCTACTTTGCGGAATCGCCGGACTTGGCCTCCTTGTCAGACGCCGGCGCTAATCCTTCTGGAAAAGCACAAACTCTTTAAGGCTGATGGGATTCCCCCATCGGCCCTTTTCGTGTATAAAAATGAAAGCCGCGCCCATTTTCAGTCAGGAGCTCCAAAACCTCTTCCTTTGGGGTTTCATGTTTGAAATTTACTGCTTAGCGTCCCGCCCATGACACGTCCCGACTCCCGAGCCAACGACCAGCTCCGCCCAATTTCCTTCCAGCCAAACGTCGCCCCGAACGCCACTGGCTCTGTATTAGTAAGCTTCGGCAACACACGCGTCATCTGCTCCGCCACCGTTGAGGACGGCGTCCCCGGCTGGATGCGCTACCAGAAAGTCTCCGGTGGTTGGCTGACCGCGGAGTATTCCATGCTTCCTTACTCCACTCACGATCGTAAATCCCGCGACATCTCACGTGGCAAGCTCGACGGACGTTCCTCAGAAATCCAACGCCTCATCGGCCGCTCGCTCCGCGCTGTCGTCGATCTCCAGAAGATCGGTCAACGCACTCTCTGGATCGACTGTGACGTTCTCCAGGCAGACGGTGGCACTCGCACCGCATCCATCACCGGAGCCTGCGTCGCCACCGCCATCGCCTTCAACCGCATGATGGCCGAAGGAAAAATCAAAGACTTCCCCCTCAAGAAACTCGTCGCTGCTGTCTCAGCAGGCGTTTACGAAGACACACCCGTCCTCGACCTAAACTACCCGGAAGACAAAGCCGCCACCGTCGATTTCAATATCGTCATGACCGAGACTCTCGAATTCGTCGAAGTCCAAGGCGCTGGCGAGGAAGCAGTCTTCACCAAATCTCAAATGGACGACATGCTCGACCTTTCAGCTAAAGGCATTTCGGAAATTTTCTCCCTACAGAAAGCAGCAATCATCAACGCCGACCGCGCCGAACCTGTCGATTTCGAGTCGCTCATCGGCACCTTCGGAAAGAGCTAAGCATTCATCATTTTACAGGTGTAAAAGCTGGGCTAGCTTGAGTGATGGAAAAGGACAATAAATCTCCCATCGACTCAGCAGCCGCCGTTGGACTCAGCCTTCTCACGGGTGTGATCTTGGTAGCGCCTACCGTTGTCAGCGCCATTACCGGCCCGCCTGACGAATCCAAGATCCCCGACGATCCTAAGAACAATCCGGGCGAAGGCTCTGATGCCGCATCAAACGATCCCGGCACTCACACAGCCTAAACCCAGACGTCCTCTCCGAGGATCGCCTTAAGCTGTTTCTCAGCCGCCTCAGCCCAACCACGATTCGCAGCAGGCGATGCTGGCGATGGATGCAGGATTTTTGCGACAGTAGCCTCGTATCCAAGCTCCGCTCTAGCTTCCTCCATGCGCTTTTCCGCATAGGCACCGATGCCGATCAGATACTCAGGTTCCAAAATCTCGATCAATTTTCGAAGGTGCTTTTGACAAGCCTCATTCACCGGAACCATCTCCGCCGCACGAATCTTATCCGGCGTTAAGTTCGCTCCTGTATCCTTCATCCAGATCAGCGGACAGAAATTGATCGCTAGGTGATCCTTGAAGAAATCCTCCGCCTTCGGAAATTTCTCAGAAAAGTATCCCCACAGCCTTCGCCCACTTACCTCAGACTTCGGGCAATCCATCCCCAGCACCTTACGCTTCGGATGCTCATTCTCCGGTGTTCCGATTTTCGGAGCAAGCCCCATCCAATCCTTCACCAAGGCGACTTCACCAAAAGGCACTCCCGTCTGAGCCATACCAAACGGCCCCGGGTTCATCCCCAACATCAGCACACGCTTCTTCGAGTTTCCAAATTTCTTCAGATACCCCTCGTAACCCGCCTTCGCATAATCCGTTGTTAAATAGGTATGCGTTACAGGATCGGAAAACTTCAGAGGCCGCAGTTCATCCGAAAGCTCACGCCCTACCTCAATCAGCTTCTTCACAATCATTTCCATACTTTCAGCGCAGCTTATGGAGCGCGGGTTTGCAACCCGCTTTCTCACACCACGACTTCACATTAGCGCTTCCAAGCCACCAACAACAGCGTCAGCGCCACAGGCAGATAGATCAGCGTCGAGAAAAACAACTGCCGACAAGACTTCCTCTCACCATCCCCCAGAAACCTCACCCCAAGTGCCGTAATCATCAGCGCCAACAAAGTGCCTCCCACGAGCCACACCATATTCGCAAAACCCCACACTCCCGGTAGTAGTGAAAACGCAGCGAGCATTAGCGCAAAAATCACACACAGCAGCCCACTCTTCTTCCCGCTCACATCACCGTTCGACCACATTTTATAGCCAGCCTCTTCATACTCGATCCTGCACAGCCAGTTGATCGCCACAAAGTGCGGAAGCTGCCAGAAAAACAAAATCCCGAACAAAAACCACGCCTCGGGATCCATCACCCCTCCACCGCCACCTACCCAGCCAATCATTGGCGGAATCGCCCCAGGTATCGCGCCGACCAAGGTGTTCACCGAGCTCATCCGCTTCATCGGCGTGTAGATAAAGACGTAAATCGCAATCGTCGCTGCCGTTAGATAGGCCGCCCAAGGATTCACCATTACGGCAAGATGGATGATGCCCATCGCCGAAAGTATCCAACCCACGCCAAATGCCGTGATCGGATTCATGCGCCTTGATGGCAAAGGCCTGTCCGCCGTCCGTTTCATCAACAGATCTAGGTCAATCTCCATCAACTGATTGAAAGCCGCCGACCCAAACGCCGCCGCTGCTGTCCCAATAATCGTATGGAAAAGGATATCCCACTCCATCGCCTCGCCTTTACGCGCCAGCAAGTAGCCGAAAAATGTCGTCACAATTACGAAAAAGTTCAGCCGCACCTTCATCAAAACCGTCAGATCCTGACGTAGGTTCGGTACTTTTATGGCTTCTTCTTCAGTCTGCTGCACGTGCCCACTATGCAAAGGCGGGCAATCCTGTCGCGTAAAAACCGATTTAGCCCTCCAACCTTTCCTCTTCCCAAATTCAGCCAACTCCCCAACCTATTCGAAAATCCCATGAACAATTCCTCCATCCTACTTCGCAGTTCCATCACCGCGGCGCTCGGCGGCCTTCTTTTCGGTTTCGATACCGTAGTCATTTCCGGCGCAGAAAAAACCATCCAAGCACTCTGGGGACTCAATGACGGCATCCACGGCCTCGCCATCAGCATGGCTCTCTGGGGCACCGTCCTTGGAGCACTCATCGGCGGTATACCTACGGAAAGGTTTGGACGTAAAAACACCCTCATCGGCATCGGAATCCTCTATTTTGTTTCAGCTCTCTGGTCTGGACTCGCCTCCGGCCCCTTTGAATTCATGATCGCTCGCTTCCTCGGCGGCATGGGCATCGGCATCTCAACTGTCGTCTCCCCTCTCTATATCTCTGAAATCGCCCCCCCCGAACGGCGCGGGCGCCTCACCGGCCTCTACCAATTCAATATCGTTGCCGGTATCCTCATCGCCTTCCTGTCCAATTTCCTTATCGGGAAATTTTTCGACGCATCCACCGCATGGCGCTGGATGCTCGGAGTAGAAGCCATTCCTGCATTCTTCTACATCCTTGCCTCCCTCTCCGTCCCTGAAAGCCCACGCTGGCTGCTCTCTAGAAACAAAAAAACAGAAGCCGCCGGTATTCTCCGCCGCCTCGATCCCGAGCTCACCGAAGAGTCCACCGAAAAGCGCATCACAGAAATCACCTCTGCTGACAAGGAGTCCAGATCTGGCATGCAAATCCCATTCCTCAGCAAGCCTCTCCTCAAACCCATTTCCCTCGCCTTCTTCATCGCATTCTTCAACCAGCTCTCTGGTATCAATGCCATCCTCTACTTTGCCCCCCGCATTTTCGAAATGACTGGGCTCGGCACCAAAGCCGCCCTCCTCCAATCCATCGGTATCGGCTTTACCAACCTCATCTTCACCTTCGTTGGACTCTGGCTCATCGACCGCATCGGCAGGAAAAAACTGCTCATCATCGGTTCCTTTGGCTACATCACCTCACTCGGACTCTGTGCTTGGGCTTTCAAAACTGAAAACTTCGGCATCGTCCCATACACCATTTTCTTCTTCATCGCCTCCCACGCCATCGGCCAAGGCGCAGTCATCTGGGTCTTCATCTCAGAAATCTTTCCAGACCGCCACCGCGCCGCCGGCCAATCCCTCGGCACCTCCACTCACTGGGTGCTAGCAGCTCTCATTACCCTAGCCTTCCCCATCGCAGTCGGTGCGTTCTCCCCAGTAATCATCTTCGGCTTCTTTGCCTTCATGATGGTTCTACAACTCATCTGGGTCGTCACCCTTGTCCCAGAAACGAAAGGCATCCCGCTTGAAAAGGTATTCTCTAATTTAAAATAGAGTCTCCCAAAAAATACAGAGACCCAAGTCTTCCACTGATCACTGATCTCTCGGCACTAGTCACTCCACTGGATCCTTCACGTATTTTTCATCCCCCAGCTAAACCCGCATTGACACAACGATATTTTTCGTTACGACTTTCTCCGTCACATGAACTCCGCCCCATCCTTCTTCCGCGCCCTCGGCGATGACACCCGCTGGCGCATCGTCCGCCTAGTGATGGATCGCGCCCTCTGTGTCTGCGAGCTCGCGGACATCCTGGAAATGCCGCAGTCCTCTGTTTCCAGCCACGTGCAGATCATCCGCAAAGCAGGCCTGCTCGTAAGCGAACGCTGCGGCAAATGGACTTACTTCCGGATCCACCCGACACACTTTCCCCTGCTCACTCAAATCATCGGAACTCTTCCTGACGGCACCTATCACAAATCCGATCTAAAAAAAGCCAAAGCGCGTCTCGCCGACCGCGCCGAAAGCTGCTGCCCGGGCCCCATCAAACTCGCCGAAACATCATGCAACTCCACGAACTGAAATCGCTGCTCTCCGAATTTTCCGACCGCCATTTTCGCATCCGGCTTCCGGAAGGCGATGCGATCCCGCTCTCCTTCCACGTCACCGAGGTCGGCCACGTCCACAAGACCTTCCTCGACTGCGGCGGCACGCTTCGCGAAAACCGCACCTGCCAACTCCAAATCTGGGTGGGCGAAGATTATGAACACCGCATCGAGACCGGGAAAATGGCCTCCATTTTGGAAAAAACGAAATCCATCCTGCCCGATGAAAACGTCCCGGTGGAAATCGAATACGAGGACAAGGTCATCTCACAATACACCATCCAGGGTCACGAACTGAACGACGATGCCGTCATTCTCAGCCTCGCCAACAAACACACGGAATGCCTCGCTCCCGAGCTCTGCGGCCTTCCGTCCATAGGCCGCCTCCCCGCAATTGGTGGAAATTCCTCCTGCTCCGGCACTGGCTGCTGCTGATTTCCTGAAACACTTATGAAACAACGCTTCGTTGCAGAATTCCTCGGCACCTTCTTCCTTGTTTTCGCAGGGACGGGGGCAATCGTCATCGATCAGTTCACCGGTGGAAACATCGGCCATGCAGGAATCGCACTGACCTTCGGACTCGTCGTAGCAGCCATGATCTATGTATTCGGTGATGTCAGCGGTGCACACTTCAACCCCGCCGTTTCGCTCGCTTTTGCAGCTTCCGGCCGTTTTCCGTGGAAAGAAACCCCCGCTTATCTCAGCGCCCAGATGCTCGGCGCACTGGCGGCCAGCGGCACACTGAAATTGCTTTTCCCCACCTCCGAAAAACTCGGCATGACTCTTCCTGCCGGTTCAGTTTCCCAGAGTTTTATCCTCGAAGTCATCCTCACCGCAGCCCTGATGCTCACCATCCTCAGCGTCTCCACCGGGGCGAAGGAGAAGGGCATCACAGCGGGGATCGCCATAGGCTCGGTGGTCGGGCTGGAAGCAATGTTTGCCGGCCCTATCTGCGGTGCTTCCATGAATCCCGCCCGCTCTCTCGGCCCCGCCTTAGTCAGTGGAAATTTCCAACACATCTGGCTCTACCCTGCCGCCACCGTGCTCGGCGCACTCATCGCCATCCCCTTGTTCCGACTCACCCGCAAACCAGATTCTTTATGAAGCCACCCGCTCTCACCATGCGCGGCCTAGCGAAATCGGGATCAACGCCTCCGCATCCGCGACGAAATCTTGAAAGTGTTTAACGCGTATACGGATGATTTCTATATAGCCAAAAGTGATCACCTTGTGACGCAATGCAGCGCTGTGCACTAAAGTCAGCGCACCATCGCCGCCTTGATCTCTTCCAACTTATCTCGCTCCGGCGCAGCTCCCCGCGCTTGATCCGGCTTTCCGCCGCCTTTACCGCCACCGATGGCTGCGAGTTCGCGAAGGATATTTCCGGCCTTGAGTCCCTTAGCAATAGCATCCGCTCCGCAGTGAACTGCGAGATGGAGTTTCGAGCCGTCATCGACAATCAACAACGCCGCACCGGCGAAGCCTTTCTTCTTAAGCCCGTTCTGAAGTTCCTGGAGCAACGAAGCATCAGATTCAAAACTCTCTACGATTGTATCACCTTTTTCGATGAGTTCGGAGAGCGCTTCATCAGCCATTGCTGCCGCCTGAGCAGATTGAATTTTCTTGATGCGCTTCTCAGCCTCAATCGCTGCGTTTTGAGTTTCCTCAAGCGTGCGCATGCCGTGCTCGAAAGTCGCATTGATTTGGGAAATATCTGCCCGCTCAACCAACATCGCACCCATGATGTGTGGAAACTCATTGACGGTTAGCGGCTCCTCACCCAGCTCGACGAGTTTCTCGTTAGCTGCACTCAGCTTATCGCTTGCGAGTTTTAGATCAGTATCCCACTTCTCCGTATTCTCACGGAGCAGCGACCACGCAGCCTCACCGCACACAGCTTCGATACGCCGCACGCCAGATGCGATGGCTCCCTCGGATTTGATTTTAAATAGACCGATCTCCTCGGTGTCACGAACGTGAGTTCCTCCGCAGAGTTCCATAGAATATCCGTCGAGCGCATTTCGCTCACTCCCGATCTCAACCACCCGCACGATCTCACCGTACTTATCACCGAAGAACTGCATGATGTCCTTTCGATCTTTGATGTCGGCATGTTTCACCTCCGTCCATGAGACGGCCATGTTCTGCTTGATCGCACCATTAACCATTTCCTCCATCGCGGAAATCTGCTCCGGAGTGAGTGCTGAACTATTGAAGTCAAAGCGCAGACGATGTTCATCTACAGAAGACCCTTGTTGCGAGGCATCCTTGGAAACTGCTTCGTGCAATGCCCAGTGAAGAAGGTGTGTCGCAGTGTGATGCGCCTCAATCGGACGTCGACGCTTCACATCCAATTTCAGTTCTACCTTATCGCCCACCTTGAGCGCAGATGAAGCATCCACGATGTGCGCACGAGCTTTGCCGATCTGTTGAGTTCCCGTGACTGCGATTTCATCCGAGCCAGATACTAGCAATCCAGTATCTCCGGCCTGCCCACCCATTTCTGCAAAGAAGACAGTCTTATCGGTGATCACAAACAACGAGTCATCCTGCGGGTGAATTTCAACGACCGTCGCTTCAGTTTCATCAGAATCGAATCCAACGAACTCAGTGACAGCTTCCGAAGAAACATCGAGAGCGCGAACCACTGTCGATTTTTGTGCTGCTTGAGCCGTCTTGCGCTGTTGCTCCATCAGCTTCTCGAAACGCAACATATCCAGTTTCAACCCACGTTCTGCACAAAGCAGTTCTGTGAGATCGATCGGGAATCCAAAGGTATCATAAAGTTGGAAAGCCACATCACCGGAAAGCTCACCAACCTCAAGCCCCGTGACTTCTTCTTCGAAGCGCTTCAACCCACGATCCAGCGTCTGATTGAAACTCGTCTCCTCAGTTTCCAGAGTCTTCTTCACGGAGTCCTGACGCTCCTTCAACTCAGGGAACACATCCCCCATCTGATCCACGAGTGCCACAGCAAGATCGCCGAAGAAGGGTTTTTCACCGGAGAACCCGAGCTGACGACCATACCTCACCGCACGCCGCAAAATACGACGAAGCACGTAGTTGCGTCCGTTGTTACCGGGCATGATGCCATCGGCGATAGAAAACGAAAGTGTCCGCAAGTGATCTGCAATCACGCGAAACGCTACCGCAGTTTTCATCTCCTCCGAAAATGCCGCACGATCCGCACCCGGCTCCGGATAGATATCCGTGTAGGTTTTACCACTCAGCTCCTCAAGTTTACGGAAGATCGGTTGAAAAACATCCGTCGCGTAGTTGGTCGGCTTATTAGAAAAATCAGTGAAGCCCTTGGTATTCTGAATCAGTGAGCAAGCGCGCTCGAAGCCCATCCCCGTATCCACATGCTTCGCAGGTAGATCGCGGAAGCTACCGTCGGCCTCTGCATTGTATTGGATGAAAACGAGATTCCAGATCTCGATACATAGATCCGAATCCATGTTCACCAACTTACCACCCGAGTCACCGTTAGGAGTCAAATCAACATGGAGTTCAGAGCACGGCCCGCATGGCCCAGTCTCGCCCATCATCCAGAAGTTGTCTTTCACGTTACCGTTGACGATGTGCACCGCTGGATCCAGCCCCTTACTTTTGAAAAGTTCAGCCCAGAGATCATACGCCTCTTGGTCGAAGGAAGATGGATCACCTTCACCTGGATTGTAAACAGTCGCGTAGAGCCTTTCTGCAGGCACTCCCCATTTCTCCACAATCAATTCCCAGCCCCACTCGATGGCTTCCTTTTTGAAATAGTCACCGAAAGACCAGTTTCCGAGCATTTCGAAAAACGTGTGGTGGTAGGTGTCATAGCCGACATCCTCGAGGTCGTTGTGCTTGCCACCTGCACGGATGCACTTCTGAGTATCCGTAGCGCGCGCTGGACTGTAGGGAGCTTTTTCCGTTCCGAGGAAATACGGCACGAACTGGTTCATCCCAGCATTTGTGAAAAGCAGACCCGGCGACTGGGGCATCAGCGAGGCCGAGGGCACAAGGGTGTGCTGTTTCTCGCGGAAAAATTCGAAAAAGGAGGTGCGGATCTCTGAAGCGGTCATGGTGAGGGGCGGGACATTGGACAATGTCTCTATGCGAGTAAAGCGGACTTTATTACTCAAAAAGCACCCATCCAGAACCAGAAATGAGCGAGATTCATCCAAAAGCCCTGAAATTACCCCACATTCCTTGAATTTTCGCCCACGTGTAGTGAAGACTTGGCACGATTGCCGCTCCACATCTGTTATTCCCGTGGTTAGCGGATGGGCTGCGGCGGATTCATATTTCCTTCGGGAGAGACAGAGTTCGCCGCAGCGATCCGAGTGGGATTCCCAGTGTGAAATCCATACCGGAATTGATGTTGCCGCCCCGTCGAGCGTGTGTTCTCATCCGCGCCCCCGTAAGCGGGATTGATTATATGGCAAACAAGGATGTTACAGACCCAGTGCGTATGGAGAAAATTGTCTCCCTGTGCAAACGCAGAGGCTTCATTTTCCAAGCGGGCGAACTCTACGGCGGACTCAATGGCTGCTGGGACTACGGCCCACTCGGCACCGAACTCAAACGTAACCTCAAGGATTACTGGTGGCGCAAGACCGTCCAGGAGCGCGACGACGTCCTCGGCATGGACGGCTCCATCCTGACCATGGAAGAAGTTCTCCAATCCTCCGGTCATATCGGCGGCTTCAGCGACCCGATGTGTGACTGCCTACTCTCCAACGCCCGTCTCCGCGCCGACCAGATCGAGCCACAGTCAGGCACAGTCTATCATTTCACCGGTGCCTCCATCACCGATCCTGCATGGAAGTCCCAGAAGCCTTATTCAATCCTCCAGCTCCCTGGTCAGGACGAGGCCAAAACGCGTAAGACAGCCCGCGAGTTTTACTCCAAGTTCATCAACGAATCCGTGATGAACAAAAAACAAGCCATAAAAGCCATCCAGCTTGAGGGTGAAACCACAGAGGAAGTCACTGACTCTACCTCATATAATCCCGCCAACGGTTCGCTCCTCACTGAACCACGTGAGTTCAACCTCATGCTCCAGACCAACTTCGGAGCTACCGGCGAGCAAGTCGCATACCTCCGTCCGGAGACCGCACAATCGATTTTCTGCCAATACAAGAACATCCTCGATTCCAACCGCATCAAGCTGCCCTTCGGCATCGCTCAGTCCGGCAAATCGTTCCGCAACGAAATCAACCCGCGCAACTACACCTTCCGCTCACGTGAATTCGAGCAGATGGAAATCGAATATTTCTGCCATCCGGATCAAGGCATGCAGCTCACCGAAGAGTGGCTGGAAACACGCCTTACCTTCTACGCAGAAATCGGCATCCCACGTGAAAAACTCCACATCCTCGATGTCCCCGATGGCGAACGCGCGTTCTACTCGAAGAAAACTTACGACATCGAATACGAATTCCCATTCGGCATTCAAGAGCTCGAAGGCGTCGCCTATCGCACGGATTACGACCTCGGCGTCCACGCAAAAGGCTCCGGTCGCCCACTCGAATATTTCGATGAGGAAACCAAAGAGCGTTTCATCCCACACGTCGTCGAGCCATCCGCTGGCTGCGACCGTACCGTCCTCGCCCTTCTCTGCGAGGCCTTCGACGAAGAAGATCTCGGAAAAGACGGCAAAGCAGACATCCGCACGGTCATGCGCTTTATGCCTTCCATGGCGCCGATCAAGCTCGCCATTTTCCCACTCCTCAAGAAAAACGAAGAACAAGTCCGCATCGCCAAGGAAATCCAAAAGGAACTCCAGCCCTGGATGAACGTTTTCTACGATGAAACCGGAGCCGTTGGCCGCCGCTACCGTCGTCAGGACGAGGTCGGCACCCCCTTCTGCTGCACGGTCGATTTTGAGACTCTCGGCGAAGAAGATCCAGCCCTTAAAGGCACTGTTACCATCCGCCACCGCGACTCAATGGAGCAAGAACGCATCGCAATTGAAGACCTCCTTCCTTGGCTTCTTGGCCGCGTAAGGTAAATTGGAGTTGCACACGACCCCTTCCGCATGCATCGAAGGGGCAGAAATCATTCACCATCATGGCAGACAAAGAAGACAGGAACGAAGAAAACGTAGGCGGAACATTCTACGTAGACAGCCAATGCATCGATTGCGATCTCTGCCGTGAGACCGCTCCAAGCAATTTTACCCGCGCTGAAGATGAAGGTTACTCCTTTGTTTTCAAACAGCCGGAGAACGACGAGGAAATCGAGCAGTGCAAGGAAGCCATGGAAGGCTGCCCCGTCGAGGCCATCGGCGATGACGGGGAGGATTGATCCACCCATGGCACAGCCAAGGAAACGCAAGAAGATCACCCGCAAGGGAATTCACGAAGATCTGATGCACGAATGGCTCGGCTGTAATAAGCCGACCAACCTTGGCAAAAACATCAGCTCCGCTGCCGACTGGATCGATGAGATCCTAAAAAAGCAGTTCTTCGCAGAAAGCCTCAACGAGGACGAGGTTAAGGCTGCTTGGAAAGAAGTCGCTGGCGACTTCATCGGCGCACATACCGAGCCAGTATCCGTCCGAGAGGGCAATCTCGTCCTCCGTGTCACACAACCGGCAATGCGCTTTCACCTAGAGCAGATGAAACCCGAGCTCCTTCGCAAAATCCGCGAGCGCTTCGGAAAAGACCGTATCAAATCGGTGAAATTTCAATTGGGATAACCATGTTCAAGAACCTCATTTTCGATTGGTCAGGCACACTTGTGGACGACATGGGACCCGTCATCGAGGCCACCAACGCGGTTCTCGAGAAATACGGCGTCGCCCCCTACGACCGCGAGGGATTCCGCCGTAGCTTCAGGCTGCCCTACCGAGAGTTTTACGCAGAAGTCCTTCCTGAAGTCTCACTCGAAGAACTCGAAGAGCAGTTTCGCCCCGCATTCGACAACGCTACCAGCCTCGTCACCGTTCTCCCCCACGCTCGCGAGAAACTCGAGTGGGCGAAGTCACGCGGCCTCCGCATGTTCGTCCTCACCTCGATGGATGCCATCGCCTTCACCCGCCAGCTCGCTGAGTTCGGCATGCAGGATTTCTTCGAAGAAACCTACGCCGGCGTCCTCGACAAACGAGAACTCATCGACCAGATCATCGACACCCACGGCCTCACCAAGGACGAGACCGCCTTCGTCGGCGACATGACTCACGATATCGAAACCGCACGCCACGGCGGCATCTCATCCATCGCCGTCCTCACCGGCTACCACCACGCGGAAGTCCTCGCAGAAGTCCGCCCAGACATTACCGTGCCCGACCTCGGAGTGTTGGTGAAAATGTTTGATAAACGCAAAGCCGACCGCCCCGTCGCGACTGTCGGTGCACTCATTCACGATGGAGCAGGGAAAATCCTCATGATCCGCACCCACAAGTGGAGCGACCTCTGGGGCATCCCCGGCGGCAAAATTGAGCGCGGCGAATCCAGCGAAGACGCCCTCCGCCGTGAAATCATCGAAGAAACCACTCTCGAAATTTCCGACATCCAATTTGTCATGGTGCAGGACTGCATCGACTCACCGGAGTTTATCCGCAGCGAGCATTTCCTCCTCCTCAATTACATCGCGCGCACCAACTCACACGAAGTCACCCTGAACGAAGAAGCCGAGGAATTCCAATGGGTCACCATGGACGAAGCCTTCTCACTTGATCTCAACTCCGCGACCAAGACACTTCTCGAGTGTATCGTCGCCGACAAACTCCTGCCATGAACCCCGACGAGATCGAAATCCGCCGCCTCAAAGTTAGCACCCACATCGGCGTGCCCGATGAAGAACGCGCCACTCCGCAAGATCTTTGGATCAGCGTCACAATGTGCCCCTCGCAAGGTTTCACCGGCCTCCACGACAATGTCGATTACACCGTCGATTACTACGAGGTCTCCCTGAATCTAGCCGAACTCGCCGCCGCAAAACCCCGCCATCTCATCGAAACCCTCGCCACCGATGTCGCGGAGATGCTCTTACAAAATTACCCACTCACTTCTGTAGAAGTGAAAATCGAAAAACGCATTCTCCCTAATGCTGATTTCGTCGCGGTGAAGATTACTCGTTCACGCTGAGATCTTCGGGAAAGTTCGCATTTCTCAAAGCTCCCGGATTTTCCGGCTCCAATACCTTTGCCTCGTTCTCCTTGAGCACCCACCTTGGCGACCTATCTCCGGCGTTCATTGCCTTGCGTAATACACTAGCGGCACCAACCCCATAAAACCCGCACAAGGGCTCCGTCCCGCCATCATGTGCACTGCGGTAAACCACGAACGTTTCGCAGTGCCCTATCAGCCCTTGAAGCGTCTCAATATCCAGTTCTGTTAGATCACACGCAACGATCAACCAATCCGCTTCCGGAGCCGTTTCCAATCCCGCGAGCATTCCACCCATCGGCCCATCTCCCTCATCTCTCACCACTTTCAGCTGAGAAACATCATCCGGAGCCCCCTGCCCATGCCTCAGCGAAAGCACCACCTCATCACAACCCACCTCGATCAGTAGATCAGCCGTCCGCTTCGCAAAACTCCGTCCATCCGCGTGCAATATCGAGGCCTTGTCCCGCCCCATGCGCAGCCCTTTTCCCCCGGCCAGTAACAACCCTTTTAAAGCCACTGACATTTTCAGAAATCCATACCTACTAGATCCCTGTCCTCTCGCGCCGCGTCTAGAAAGCTCTCATCCATCTCGATTGCCTGAGCCAAATGATTCTTCGCGCGCTCTTTTTCGCCCAGCATCCAGTGGTAGCAGGCCATATTATAATGAAACACAGGAAACTCCGAAAGAATCTCGGGGCCACGCTGAAGCCATTTCCTAGCCTCCTCAGTCTCACCCGCTTCATGTAAGCAAAACGCCGCACTTAGGAAGAAATCTGGCTCGTCCACTGCCATCCGGCAGAGCTTTGCAGCAGTCTGAGCTCCTTCTTTCCAGTGCTCCTTCACCATTTCAGCGGAAAGCTTCAGCTCCAACACCTTCCTCTCCTCTCTGTCCTCACCCTGCAGCGCATCCAGCTCCTCAAGAGCATCGTCGGGCATGCCCAATTCCAACCAACCCGATGCCGCACGTATCACCTGCTTTGCTACCATGGATTACATCTACAGCAGTTCCGGTGCCGATCAACAATTTCTCACCCATTTCACAGCAGAGCCAACCACCTAAGGAAACCTCCGTGAACTGTATTGAAAATATCCCACTCCTGAAAAACGACCCACCGATTGAATGCCTCCCATCACCAGCAAAGACGCCCCCCCTGCGGCCTTCTAGGTGCCAAGTTCACAAACCCATCCCTTCTCCCTAGCGGGATGACCCTTCCTGCACATCAGATCCATCCTTGACCCAGCCTGAAACCCCGCCTAAACCCAGCGCCTCATGGGATTTGACACACTTGGCCTCTCCGCCCCCGTTCTAGAAGCAGTCTTGGAAACGGGCTACACCAACCCTACGCCGATTCAGGCGCAGGCCATCCCCGTGATCCTTGATGGCAAGGACGTCATCGGCGCATCCCAGACAGGCACCGGCAAGACCGCCGCCTTCGCACTCCCTTCCCTTTCTAAAATCGAGAAAATGGGCAAACCCCAGATCCTCGTCCTCGAGCCAACCCGCGAGCTTGCTCACCAAGTCGCTGAACAGTTCGAAAAATACGGAGCCAAAACCGGAATGAAAGTCGCCCTCCTTTACGGCGGCGTTGGTCTCGGCAAACAAATGGAAGACCTCGCACAAGCAGACATCGTCGTCGCCACACCAGGCCGCCTCGTCGATTGCTTCTACCGTGCAGCCATGCGCTTCGGGGAAATCAAAATCCTCATCCTCGACGAAGTTGACCGCATGCTCGACATGGGCTTCCTCCCGCAGGTTCGTAAAATCGTCAACCTCTGCCCGTGGGAAGGCCGCCAGACACTTTTCTTCTCGGCCACCATGCCAGCCGCGATCCAGACCTTCGCCCAATGGTGCCTCGTCGATCCGGTGAAAATCGAGATTGCTCGCCGCGCTGTCGCCGCCACCGTCTCCCACGCCTTCTACCCCGTCTCAATCGACCAACGCGACGAGCTCCTCCTCGCCCTCCTCAAGGAAACGGATTACCACTCCGTCATGATCTTCACCCGCACTCGTCGCGAGGCAGATGAAGTGACAGGAATGATCAAACGCACCGGCCAAACCAAAGTCGCCGCCATGCACTCGGACATCAACCAGACCGACCGCATGAAAGCCCTCGCAGGTTTCAAAACCGGCGAATATGAAATCCTCGTCGCTACCGACGTCGCCGCGCGCGGCATCGACGTCTCTGGCGTCTCCCACGTCATCAACTACCGCGTCCCAGAAAACGCCGAGGACTACGTCCACCGCATCGGCCGCACCGGTCGCGCAGAGGCCGAAGGCGACGCCTTCACCATCCTCACCGCAGACGAACTCGATTTCGCGAAATCCGTCGAGATCTTCGTCGACAAGGAGATCAAACGCGAGAAGCTCCCCGACTTCCCATACATCTACACCGCCCTCCTCGACACCGATCCGGTGAAATCTTTCAAGCGGAAGAAAGTCGGAGGGAAGAGAAGAAGGAAGTAGTCCAATATGGAGCTCGGCTCGGTGTAATTCAAGCCGCTGTCTGGCGCACCGCTCACATATAGCGCCATCTCGAAGTCGTTCGCGGCGCGGTTAGCCACCTCTCTCGAAAGCATGATTTCGAAGGCAACTATAGATCCGATTCATCCACCATGTTTCGTTACTGCCACCAGATGAATATAAAATCTGCCATCCCGTCTGCCTCCACGCCCGGAAACTGCTTACGAGACATGAATGGTCTCCCCCATCGTGATTTTCATCGTTGCCATCTTCATGGTAGGTTCCGCTGCAGCATCAATCGGCGATTGGCTAAAGCCACTTGGTGACTCACCTGGCCTGCTATTCGACGAACCGGATGCCACCTACCTCCAATCGGTCAAAATCGGCTCGCGGTTCCACTGGCAGGCCTACGCGATCTCAGGAAACGATACTAACGGAAATTCCTTTTTGGACACCGGCACCGAGTTCCGGCGTTTTCGCCCCAGCATCCGTGTCGGGCTCCTCAAATATTTCACCCTCGATGCCTCCGCCAACCTCGTCTCCGACCGCCGCTTTGCCGGTGGCGAGACCGATTGGCAGTTCCAGAATTATGACAGGACACTCGTCACTTTTGATGCCGGAAAAGCCTTCAGTATCGGTGATTTCGACACCCTTGCCCTCAGCTATGGACGACAGAAATTGACGCTCACTTCCGAAAACCTGTCATCCGCTGATCGCATCATCACCATCGAGCGATCGGCACTAGCCAACACCTTTTTCGCAGGCCGCTACCCTACAGGTTTTTTCCTCCGCCTAGGCGATGGCTCATGGCTCGCCACCTTCTCCTATTTGAACGGCTTCGATAATCGCTCATTCGACAACTCCACTCCCGGGAGCGCCTGGTTCGCCTCCCTAGACTACACCTTTTCGGAAAACTGGAAACTCCGCGCCGATGCCTTCCTCAACCGTTTCGGTTCCTCCACCCGCTCATCCATACCCTTCAGACATGCCGCCTCCCTCAATGCTATCTACGATCGAGATCCCTTCGGCCTCATCACCACAGTAGCCTATGGCGACAACGGCAGTACACCCGGCGGCAGGGGCGGAGCCTTCGGTGGCATTGTCATTATGCCATGGTTCTGGATCATCCCGAAAAAAACTCAGGCAGTCTTTCAATACAGCCTCCTAACCTCTGACCAAGCCTCCGCCATTCGCGCAAACTCCCGCTACCTTGCCGCCGCCCCGACAGCCATTAATTCGAGACGCGGCGATGAACTCCACACCCTCTATCTAGGCATTAACCAATACCTCCGCGGCAAAACCCTCAGGCTCATGGCCGGACTCGAATACGCAAACCTCCATACCCCCGCCGGCACCGTCGATTCATTCACCACCACCTTCGCCGTCCGGCACAGCTTCTGAGACCAGGCGAAAATGCCTACCCTCCGCCCCTCGCCTCTAGCCATTCCAACATCTCCCCCACATCCCGCCTTTCCAGCATTCTCTCCCGCACCCCCTCCGCCGCATCCTTCCACCGCTCCTCTTCTAGCAATTTCGCCAACTCCTTCTCCACTCGATCCGGCGTAAAACTTTTCGGAGTCAGCCCAATACCCACCCCGAGCTTTTCCATACGCTCCGCATTGTCCGGCTGATCGTGCGCCATCGCCATCACCAGTTGAGGCACCCCAGCACGAAATCCCTGTGCCATCGTCCCCACACCCCCGTGATGCACAAAAACTGAGGTGTGCTCCAACAGCCTACCGAATGGCACGAAATCCACCTGCAGAATCTGCTCCGACATCCCCTCCGGCACACAGTTCTCCATCCGCGTCACAAACACCGCCCTCACACCCAGCCGCTTCACCACCTCCACTGCTGTTTCGAAAAATCGCTCCGCCTGCACATTCGCACTCCCCGGCGTGAACACCACCGGCTTCTCACCAGCCTCTAGGAACTCCACGAGTTCCTCCTGCATCCCCATTTCCCCACTCAGATCCTCCAGCGGAAAATCCCACTGAAGCAGATTCCTCGGCCAATCCGGCTGCGGCTTACCGAACCAGTCCGGAAATAACACCAGCACCCCATCCGGCGAGTCCCACCATTCACGCCACAAACTCTTCGGCGGTTCGACCGCATGCGTCCGGCAAATATTCCGTATCCCCGGTAGCGCAAGAAAATCGACGAGATTCGGCAGGGAAAACAACAACCGTTTCACCCACACCGGCACCACCCGAAAAAGCGAAAAGCTTGGATGCAACAGCGGAGTCTCATACGCGCTCATGAAAACCACCGGCTGCAAGTGCACCGTCACCAACGGAACCCCATGCTTCTCCCTCGCCATCCGCGCGCCAAAACACGTCAGTGGAGCCATCATCAAATCCACCTTACCCAGCCCCTCCACCGCATCCAAATACCTCTCCGTCCAGCCCACAGCATAATCCAGCACCACCTTCGTCCCCACCCCCAACTTCCAGATCCGCGGGTCTTTCGCAATCCCCTCAAACTCTTCCTCCGTCCCCAACCCCACAAAATCAATCCCCACCTTCCCCGCAGCCTCTTCAAAAAGACATGGAGCAATCATCGTCACCCGACACCCCCGCCCCTTGAGCAATTTCCCAAGCCAGATGAACGGAAAAATATCCCCCGCACTCCCAAACGGCATCAACAACACATGTTGCATTTCACCAACCTATCCGCGGGATCCTCCAGCGCAACCCCATGCTCCATCTCCGAGTAAAAACTCCTAACCTTCTCCTCTTAACGCAGCATCTTATTCGCAATTCTGATTTTGGCATTGATCTCGGTTGCTACCACTTGGGCATCCTTCATCTCATCGATGATTCTTTGCCAATTCTCCCAATGCTTGCTCCATAGACTCTCGCCAACCATCGCTTCAAAATCGTGAGTTGTTGGATGAAACGTTCGCTCATACTCTTCGATTTTCTGAACTCTCTTCTCGAGATTCGGAATACCCTTGGATTTTGGTGATAGGGATGCGGCACTTAGCATCCAAACCTTCCATTCCTTATTGCCTTTCGATTGATTACACTTACCACATGCAGGGACGAGGTTAGCTATCTCAGAAACGTATCCAGTTGGTTTTTTATTCTTCACGAGTGGATTCAGATGATCCCATTCGCTTGATTGGTCGCCACAGTACGAGCACCTAAGATTAGTCGGCTCCATTCCCAAAATTCCGAGAGCTTGTCGCACTTCATCTTCTGTAGGTTGGATAACAGGAATGATCGAATTGATGAAAGCATTTGTGATCGACGAAGAACGTCCCGTGATCTTCATGGGAGTGGGCATTCTAAATACGTCGAGAAAGTTCATTCTTTATTGTAACGTCAAAGGCTTGGCTCCGTCTTGCTATCCATACGCTTGTTCTGAGTGCTCAAATCCTGATCCAGCTATTCAGCTAACTCTGGTTTATCCGCTAATGATTCAGTCTTCCCCGCCTTAAATTCTAGAACATGACAGACTAAGATAACCTGTGTCGCCAATAGAACAGTAGCAACCACTGCCAAGACGAAGGATCCAATTGCCGTAAGAAAGTCCCCCTCAATGAGCTCCGTGACTGGCCCAATAAATATTCCGATAGCTACGAAGAAGAGCAAAGGAACGTATACACAAAGAGCGAAGGTGAGACAAAACTTCTTCATTTAGATTGGCAGAACCGTGAGTTAGTTCAGCTCAGTCGATATCGTTTCTTGATAGTTCCGTCGAGTGTGAACAAATCAGTATCACAAACATCTGATATTGTGTGAGCTAGGGGGTGGTTTCTGGCTTAGCACCCGCCCAATACACGCTTTTCACCATCAATCTACCCACCCGCATCCCACACCCGACCTCTCAAAGACCACATTTCCCCCCTTTCACCCGATTTTGCCCTTTTCCATGAGCCTCAAGTTCGCTGTATTCGCCGTGCGGAAATAGACTTCCGCGCAGCCGCACCAATTTCCCCATGTTGATCCTCCTTGTCGCCCTGCCAATCTTGGCCTTTCTCGCCATTCTTTTCGGCGCACCCGCCCGGCTTACTGCCATCGGCGCTGCCACTCTCAATCTCATCCTCGGCCTCGGTTCGGTCTTCTGCTGGCAGTCAGATGCATGGAATTTCTCCCTGCAAGTCCTTGAAAAGCCCGCCATCCACCTCGCCTTCGGCTACATCGATGGCATGAGCCTCGTGATGGTGCTCCTTTCCGTGATCGTCACCCTCGCCGCCGTCCTTTCTGGCAAAGCCCCCGCTGGCAGTGAAAAACTCTACTACGGCTCCTCCCTGCTCATTGCCGCAGGAGCCATCGGCGCCTTCGCCTCCACGGATCTGTTCTTCTTCTACGCCTTCCACGAAATGGCGCTCATCCCCACCTTCCTCATGATTGGCATGCTCGGTCGTGGCGACCGCAGAGGCACCGCTTGGAAGATCACCATCTACCTCGGCCTCGGCTCGCTTGTCCTGCTCGCTGGCCTCGTCTGGCTCGCCTCGCTCGCAGGCACCTTCGATCTCACGGAAATGAAAGCCGCAGCAGGCAGCATCGACCCAGCCGCGCAGAAAGGCATCGCCGCCCTCCTCATCGTTGGCTTCGGCACACTCGTCTCCCTTTTCCCATTCCACTCATGGGCAGCACCCGCCTACGCCAGCGCCCCCGCCCCCACCTCCATGCTCCACGCAGGCGTCCTTAAGAAATTCGGTCTCTACGGAATGCTCCGCATCGCTGTCCCAATGGTTCCCGAAGGCCTCCAAGTCTGGCTCACACCCCTTCTCGTTCTCCTTCTCGGCAACATCCTCTGGGTCGGCCTCGTCACGATTTCCCAGAAACGCCTCGATACCCTTCTCGGCAATTCCTCAGTGATGCACATGGGCTACATCTTCCTCGCCATTGCCGCACTCATCGCAGTTCCTGAAAACGAACTCGCCATCCCCGCCGCCGTCGTCCTCATGTTCGCTCACGGTATCTCAATAGCCCTCCTCTTCGGCCTCGCAGATCGAATCGAACGCTCCACTGGCTCGCTGGATCTCTCTGACATGGGAGGCCTCGCAAAATCCGCCCCCGGCATGGCATTCCTCTTCGGAATCGCCGCCATGGCCTCCATCGGCCTCCCCGGCCTCGCAAACTTCTCCGGCGAAGTCCTCGTCTTCCTCTCTGCCTTTGAAAACTACGTCCCCGCCGACGGCCTCGGCCCCGTCCAGATCGCCTGTATCCTCGCCATCTGGGGTGTGGTCATCTCCGCAGTCTACATGCTCCGCGCCTACCGGAACATTTTCCAAGGCCCAGCAGTGAAATCCACCGAAAAGGCCGCCGACCTCACCCTCATCGACCACATCCCAGCAGTCATCCTCATCCTCGCCCTCCTAGCAGTCGGCATCTACCCCAACCTTCTACTCAATCTCCTCTAAAAGTCAGCCGCCCTCAGAGTTTGAGATTTAGAATTTAAAATTTTCCATCATGCCCGCCTACTATCTGGAAGCACTCACCGTCACCCTCGGTTTCATCATCCTACTCGCCGAGGCCTTTGTCCCCGCGAAGAATAAATCATGGGCAGGCCTTGCTGGAGCGATTGGTCTCACCGCCATCCTCGTCCTTACCTTCTTCTCTATCGGCCCCGCCGCGAAACCTGACGCCGAATGGGCGAAATGGCCGCTCTGGAACTTCTACCAGTTCGACTCCCTCGCGCGTTTCTACAAGATCTTCGCCCTCCTCACCACCGCGCTCGTTCTCCTCATGGCCGTGGATTACCGGAAAATCCTTTCCCGTTTCACCGAAACACCCGATTCCGAAGAAGGCACCGGAGAATTCTACTCCCTCCCCATCTTCGCCTGCGCAGGTATGATGTGGATGGCCTCCGCCAAAGACCTCGCCGGAGCCTTCGTTGCCCTCGAGCTCGTCACCATCACCTTCTACATCCTCGTCGCCTTCATGCGCCGCAACGTCGGTTCCCTTGAGGCTGGCGTGAAATACCTCATCCTCGGTGCCCTCAGCACCGGCTTCCTTGTTTACGGCATCGCATGGGTCTACGGCTCCACCGGCACAATGTCACTTGCAGAGCTCCCAGAGAAAATCGCGGGCATGGAAAACACCGTTCCACTCCTCTTCGGCATCGCCCTCGTCCTCGTAGCCCTCGGCTTCAAGGTCGGCGCATTCCCAATGCAAATGTGGATCCCCGACGTTTACCAAGGCGCACCAACCCCCACTACAGCTTTCCTCTCGGTAGGATCAAAAGCAGCCGGCTTCATCCTCCTCATCCGTTTCCTCGAGCCCTTCCTCGGAGAAGGCTCACCCGTCCGCACCCAAGTGCTGACCATCCTCCTCATCCTCGCCGGTGCCACCCTCCTCTACGGAAACCTCGCCGCCATCCCGCAGACCAACTTCAAGCGACTCCTCGCCTACTCCTCCATCGCCCACGCAGGATTCCTCATCCTCGCCCTCGCCGCATGGCAGCCGGTCACTGGAAACAACGTCTCCTCCATCGAGGCCGTATCTTTCTACCTCGCCACCTACCTCATCATGACACTCGGCGTGTTCTTCATCCTCGCCCAGATCCGCATCCACCGCGATGGCGAAGCAGTCAGCGATTTCAATGGCCTAGGCAAGACCAACCCTCTCCTAGCCCTCGCCATGACCGTTCTCCTCGCCGCCCTCGCAGGAGTTCCCCTCACCGCAGGTTTCATCGGAAAATTCTTCGTCTTCTCCCTCGCCGCCACCGCCGGCCTCTGGATCGGCATCGGCATCGCGGTCATCGCAGCAGCCGCTGGCTTCTACTACTACTTCAAGACCATCCGCGCCATCTGGTGGGTCGATCCCCGCGATGAAGCCACCATCACCCTCCCTTGCATTTCCAAGGTAGCCATCGGCACGCTGACTGTCCTGACTCTCGTCTTCGGCATCTATCCGTATCCGATCCTCGAGCTCCTCAAGTAGAGCTATTATCGGCAAGACTTAAAGATGGTTTGCTTTCAGCTCTCTAATTCACCAGACCCGTTACGATAGATGGCCTATCTGGAGATATGCGCGACTTTATTGGTGTGTTTTTTCACATTAGTTATTGGTTACTACGAGAGGGTGAATGCCGAACGTCGGCAACGTACAATGGCGTTTATACTTGAGGTAGTATCTGGTTTGGGAGGCTTACACGAAACGCAATTAACCTTCTCTCAATGGAAGAGAGAGGGACGTAATATTAAGGACGATCAAGTCAGTGATGAAGATGATAAAGTCATCATTAGCTTACTAGACTTCTACGACTTAATTGCTGATTCGGCATCAAAACGCATTTTGGATAAAGAGATGATTATCACTCACCTTGGAGGAAGGATGCGAAGCGCTTTTGAAATTCTTCAGTTGTATATTAATTCTCGAAGAACACGTCTAAAAAGACCTGGCCTATATCAACCTTTCGAATCATTCGTAAGAAAACACGTTTTCACAAAAGAGGTCTAAAGACGACTCTTACCCCCTCAAGTTGTAGGGAGCAAATATTGAGCGCGACTCGGTGTACCCCTTAGGTATTTTAAGCCGCTGTCTGGCACAGACACTAAACTAAGTCCTAGACAATATTGTCGCCCAGCCACGCACGGAAAGGCTCCCATTCCTTGGTCAACTGGGTTGCAACTTTCTCCTTCTCGGCGAGCACTGCCAGCCTCTCCGGTACATCCACAACACCTTGCCCAAGCTCGGCATCCATCACATCTGGAAACTTCGCAGGATGTGCTGTCTCGAGAGTGATCGTTTCAGCTCCCGGATTTGCTTCACGATATTTACGAGCAGCTAACCAGCCAACCGATCCGTGTGGATCAATGTTGTAGCCATATTTTTCTTTCACCTCACGCACACCGGCGCGGGTTTCTTCATCAGAAAATGACATCCCGCTAATGCAGCCACGCATACCTTCCCATGAGTTACCGAACAACGCCTGCATCCTTACGAAATTGGATGGCGCGCCAACATCCATTGCATTGGAAATCGTCGCTACACTAGGACGCGGTGTATATTCGCCTTTCAGAAGATACTCCGGCACTACGTCGTTACGGTTCGTAGCAGCTAGGAAGCCACCAACTTTCAAACCAAGCTGACGTGCAAGTAAACCAGCAGTGAGGTTTCCAAAATTCCCAGAAGGAACTACGAACACCGGCTCAACACCCTCCGCAAGCTGACGCGCACTATGGATGTAGTAGAAACTTTGCGGAACCAATCTCGAAAGGTTGATCGAATTCGCCGAGGTCAGATTCATCCGTTCCGAAAGCTCTCTATCAAGAAATGCCTTCTTCACCAGTGCTTGGCAGTCATCGAAAGTTCCTTCGACCTCAAGCGCTGTAATATTTCCACCCAAGGCTGTGAGCTGCTTCTCCTGAAGTCCGGAGACCTTCCCCTTTGGATAAAGGATCACCACTCGCGTGCCGGGCACGTTGTGGAACGCCGATGCGACTGCACCTCCAGTATCCCCGGAAGTCGCAACTAGCACCGTCAGCATCCTATCCTCATCTTTGGTCAGGTGCGCCATCAGGCGCGCCATGAAACGCGCGCCAAAATCTTTAAAAGCAAGAGTCGGCCCATGGAAAAGCTCTAGGATGTGATCCTTCGGCTCTAAGGTCACCACAGGAGCATCAAATTCAAGAGTCCCTTCGACGATTTTTCTCAAATCCTCCTCAGGAACGTCCTCACCGAAAAATGCGCGAGCAACGGCAATACCGATGTCGCGAAAGCTTAGACCACGCCACTCATTCCAGAAGTCAGCTCCAAGCACTGGAAGTTCATTAGGCATATACAGCCCATTGTCTGGCGGAAGGGAGCGAAGGATAGCTTCCTTCAGATCGACCTGATGATTTGGATTATTCGTGGAATGATATTTCACAACAAAAGTCTATACGTCACTTCACCACATGCACCCCTGTGGGATTGATCCGTGAAACATGCACTTGGCAGTTCACTGGGATCGCCTGGAAAACCTTTTCCACCGCGGATCCGACCTTGCGGGCAGTTTCTTCACCTTCACAAAGCGCGAACACCGATGGCCCTGCACCTGAGATCGAAAAGCCTAGCGCACCAGCAGATAGCGCTGCGCGTTTCGCTTTATAAAAATCTGGAATGAGTTTCTGACGGCGTGGCTCGGCGATCACATCGTGGATGGAACGCGATATCAAACCGTAGTCTTCTTGAATCAACCCACAGATAAGCCCACCCAAATTTCCGATTTGTTGGGTCGCGTTTTCCAATGGAATTTCCTTCGGCAAAATTTCGCGGGCAACCTTAGTCAGAATCTCGATATCTGGATGCACCACAGCTGCCCAGAGATTCTTCGGAGCCGGGATTTGAGCAATATCGAGTTCCTCATTGGAACGAATGAAAACAATACCACCAAGCAAACACGGGCCGACGTTATCGGCATGCCATGCGCCATCTGCAGACGCTTCACCTGCCATAGCAAATGGAAGTAGCTGACGTTTCGAAAGAGGTTCGCCGATCAGCTTGTTCACTGCATACGCACCTGCAACGGCAGAAGCCGATGAAGAGCCCAACCCTGAACCGAATGGCATTTTCTTATGGATCTCCATTTCGATACCACGATCGAGCATACCAAGATGCTTCAGGAGATCGAGCGCAGCGACACCCGCAGTGTTCTTCGATGGTTCCTTCGGTAGCTTTCCGTCATCTCCTGTGATCTTAGTGATCTGAAGCCCCGGCTTTGATGAATTACGGACGACGATCTCGTCTCCTGGTGAATCGATGGCAAAGCCCAGCACATCATAACCACAGGCGACGTTTGCGACTGTAGCCGGTGCGAAGACTCGGATCTCTTGGTTGGCGGACATGGTAATTTTCCCCGTTGAGGGGGCGGGAGTCTGCTTCGGATTAGCCTCCGATATCAAGCCCGACTTTGTCCCCTTGAAAGCGTCAGAATTCTACCTCTTCTCCTAGAACACCCGCAGAAACGTCAGCTCCTACGTCCACTAGGGCCGTTCTCAAATCCTCGGAAGAGTCGGCCTCTCCATGAATCAGCCAAGTCTTTGTCTTCGATCCTTTGATACGGTTATAGTAGTCAATCAGCTCTGAGTGATCTGCATGCCCTGAAAACGAATCCACCGTTTCCACATGAGCCTGCACATTGAATGAATCTCCAAGGATGTTCACCTGCTTCTCTCCGTCACGAATTCTACGCCCTAGCGTACGTTCTGCACAGTAACCGACGAAGAGCACCGTATTCTTCGGGTCTTCGATATTGTTCCTCAAATGATGCAGGATGCGACCCGCCTCACACATGCCGGATGCAGAAATAATAATAGCAATTCCCTCTATATCATTGAGTGCCTTGGAGCCTTTCACCGACCGCACTAAAGTCAGGTCTTCAAAGCCAAACGGATTTTGTTTTTCGAAAAGAGCTTCATACACCTCCGCATTGAAGGAATCCGGATGAAGTCGGTAAATTTCCGTCGCACTCACCGCAAGCGGGCTATCTACATAGACGGGGATGGGCGGAAGCTCTTTCGCCACAAACATCTCATTGAGCACGTAGAGCAATTTCTGTGTCCTCTCGACGGCGAATGCGGGAATGAGAATTTTTCCTCCCCTTTTCGCAGCTTCCTTGATCACTCCACCGAAATGCTGATCGAATCCAGGAGGCGATTCGTGCTCGCGCCCGCCGTAGGTGCTTTCCATCAGCACAAAATCCACATCCTCAACGGCCACAGGATCACGCAATACCTCATTTTCTCCACGGCCTACGTCGCCTGAGAATAGGAAACGCTTCTGTTTTCCATCAGCAGCATCCTTTACATCGATAACGACCTGAGCAGATCCAAGGATATGCCCTGCATCGACGAACGTCATTTCCACTCCATCCGAAATATGGATCGGCCTGTCGTAACCCAAGGTCACGAATTGGCGTAGGCACTTCTCGGCATCTTGCTCGTTATACAACGGCTCTACTGCATCCAATCCCTTGCGCTTGCGGCGCTTATTTAGCCAGTCAATGTCATGCTCCTGAATACGGGCGGAGTCACGCAACATCACCTGACACAAATCTCGTGTCGCGTGTGTGGAATAAATCGTTCCCGTGAAACCCTTTTTCGAGAGATTCGGAAGATTCCCGCTGTGGTCGATATGAGCGTGGGACAACACAACAACGTCCACTGATGCCGGATCAAAATGAGGAAAGCAGCAATTGATCTCGTAAGCATCCTTACGACGACCTTGATACAACCCGCAATCGAGCAGGATTCGCTTCCCGTTAACTTCGAGAAGATGCTGGGATCCGGTAGTTGTGCCTGCGGCACCACAAAATTTGAGTTTCATTACACCTACCCTCCCGCCGCAGGAGTAGTGAGGCAATCTAAAACTTGTTAGGCCGATGCCGACTGATCTCAGGCGAGATCCTCAGAAGTCACGGAACGTTGCTCCCTGCTACCCAATAGCACTGCCTGACTGATGACCGTATCTGCCTCGGCATCAAAGCGAAAGCTATGGCAGTTCGGACAAATCGCGGTAGAAATACCGACAATAGAATCGCAACCCTCGCAAACTTTGTAGTTTGAGGGATTTGACGCTATCTTTGCGGCTGTTTCAGCTCGGCTTGTCTGAGGGTCTGACATGGTATTGCATGAAAAAAGCGGCACCGGTAGTCCGGCCCGCTTTGAAAATTTTAAGTCCGGAAGGACTCGGGCTTAACTGATTGCAGCGATCGCCTTAGCGGTCTTGCTCTTCAAGTTAGCAGCCTTGTTCGGGTGAATCAAGTTGCGCTTAGCGGCTTTGTCCACGACGGAAGAGAACTCGGAAGCAGCTTTGACAGCTTCGTCTTTGTTTCCTGCTTCGATTGCTGCAAGAGCCTTCTTACGAGTGGACTTCATGCGACTCTTCTCAGCGCGATTACGCTCGGTGCGGGTCGCTGTCTGGCGGATGCGCTTGATTGCGGATTTATGGTTGGCCATGGATAAAAGGGAGTAATTCTGTTAAACCGGTGTGCCGGTCGGCAGGGGGCGGGAAACTAGATGAAAAAACCGGATACTGTCAAGCTGTTCTTAGGAAAAATACCAAGAAGGTCATCTATTGAAAAACCTAGGTTTCAACGAAATGCTGTGTGATTTTTCCTCGGCACTGCGTCACGCAGAGATCCGCGTATCACATAAACATCAGCGCCGGTTCCAACGCGATTGTAGAGATCCACTACATCTTTCGTGCCCATGCGGATGCAACCATAGGAGGCAGGAGTTCCCAGACGATACTGTTCGGGAGTGCCGTGGATATAAATATAACGGCGGAAAGCGTTGCGGTTGTGAGATTCCGTACCAGTCAGCCACAATATACGGCTAACAATGGGATCGCGCCCGGGGGCGTTTGGCTTGAGCACTTCACCAGTAGGCTTGCGGCTTTTGAAAACAGCTCCTGGGGGCTGCCCTCCTCCAATTTTCTTGGCGACCTTCATGCGCCCCAAAGGAGTACGATTCGAGCTAGGAGTATCTCCTACACCGAACTTTGATGTCGAAACTTTGTAAGATTTAATAGGTTTCCCATCCCGCATAAGTACCATCTTCTGATCGCGCACACTGACGATCATTTTGTTGCGACTATCAATCTTCGGTCCGCAACTAGTGAGAGCGGAGAACGACGAAAGCGCAACGATTGGAATTAGAAGGCGGGTGAACCCTATTTTCATTACTTACTGGATATCTTGAGAGCTAGTGGCTGGCGTTTTAACTGCTTCGGGACGAGCAAAGGAAGGCAGCATACGTGCCAATGATGAGATTGATGTATAGAAGAATCCTACTGGGAATGGAAGCAAAAGAATTCCTGAAGCGATCCTCTTATCGAGAATTGCCTCAATGACCACAAAGAGAAAGAAACAGCCGAAGAGAAACTCAACAAATGGCGTAAGTGATTTAATCGCCTTATAGCTACTCTTCTTCCAATCGCTATTTTTCTGTTCAATTCCGTATTTCGGAGTGCGAATGAATGCGGTCTGATGGTTGAAAAGAGCCTCAATAACAGCCTTCGCATTCGTGATGGACATGCCGATACCCAAGGCGAGCAAGAGAGGCAAATAAGGAACTTCCTTGAGCCAAGTATCAGGACGAAGCGCCTTTTGCGAGGTCATGTAGAACAAGATCACAGAAACCGAAGCGAAGAAGAAGATCGGGATATTGACGATGTAAGCGGTCAGTTTCCCGAAGTCTGGTGCGTGCTGGTTAGGGTAGATCAGGAAGCACAGGCAGATGAGAAGAAGGTAGGCAAAGTTCGAAGTGAGGTGTGCTGTGGCCTCCATTTTCACGAAAAGAGGCACCTTGCTCTTCCAGATTGCTGGAAGGACTTTTTTGCAGACTTGGATTGAACCCTTAGTCCAGCGGTGCTGCTGGCTTTTAAAGCCATCCATATCGACAGGAAGCTCTGCAGGTGTTTCCACATCGTTGAGGAAAATGAAACGCCATCCCTTAAGCTGCGCGCGATAGCTCAGATCCATGTCCTCGGTGAGGGTGTCATGCTCCCAGCCGCCGGCATCGGCGATACAAGATTTCCTCCAAATGCCCGCTGTGCCATTGAAAGTGAAGAAACGTCCAGAACGGTTACGTGCTGTTTGCTCAAGCTCAAGGTGACCATCGAGGAACATCGCTTGGATGCGAGTAAGAACGTTGAACGTGCGGTTCAGGTGACCCCAACGAGTCTGAATCATACCGATGTTATCATCGGTGAAGTAGTGGATAGTCTTCAGCAAGACATCTGGATTAGGAACGAAATCCGCATCGAGGATGAAAAGATACTCTCCTTTGGCGTATTGGCTGCCGTTTTCAAGTGCTCCAGCTTTGTAGCCAGTGCGATCCGTGCGGTGGATGTGCTCGGCATCGAAGCCATCAGCAACAAGGCGTGCGATTCCGTCCCGGCAGATGCTTACCGTATCATCAGTAGAATCGTCCAAAAGCTGGATCTGCATCTTGTCTTTTGGATAATCAAGCTTAGCGACCGAATCCAAAAGACGATCAACCACGTGCATTTCGTTGAAAACCGGAAGTTGGATCGTAACCAGTGGCAATTCCTTAAACTCCTGAAGCGGAGCCGGCTTGTTGCGGGAATGCTTTAGGTAGAGATATATGATCGTCAGGCGATGGGAACCGTAGCCAGCAAGGCCAATGAGAACGGTAACGTAAGCTACATACCAGAGTTGTGAGGTAAGATCCATAATTTCAGGGGTTGGAGAGTTTTGATTGAGAGCAGGAGTCTGCTATTGAGCGGAGGGAGATGTTTTTGTTGGCAGAAAAACCACTTAAACTTTTATATTTCAAGAAGCTTAAGCTTAGTGATCAGAGCAAAATGCCCGTTGTCGCTGGGCGGAGATCACCAAATCCACAACCACGTGTCAAGCACGTAAGAAATCTTAATATTTGCGAATATCTTCGAATTTATGGGTATTACGCTAAGATATCCTCATATTCACTCCTCGCATTAATTTAGAAGAAATGAAGACACACCAGCAACAGATCTCATAAAATAAAGGGAAACACCCTTACTTCGAGCCCTCTGGTCGTTAGATTCTAAAAATTACAGAGAGTCATTCAGATTTCATCGACTTCAAGCACCTCGAATACTTCTGCGAAAGCCTCTTGAGCATCCTCAATAGCTAAGTGAGCTTCCAAAGCCGTACATATACTCGCGGATGACACTGGCCAAACACTCTTCGTCATTTTATCTCTAGGGAATGGCCATTGAGACCTACGAAGCTTTTTCCCCAGAGATAGTCCCCTCTGCTTTCATCGCGCAAAGCGCGGACATCATCGGACGAGTGAAAATCTATGAAGAGGCAAGTGTCTGGTACAACGCCACACTCCGGGGCGACATCAATGAAATCGTCATCGGCGCACGTTCTAATGTCCAAGATAACGCAGTAATTCATCTTTCTGATGATTTCGGCTGCTACATCGGTGAGTTAGTCACCGTCGGGCACTCGGCAATACTACACGCCTGCACAGTAAAGGATGAGGCCTTGATCGGCATGGGTGCCATCGTGCTCGATGGAGCAGTCATCGGTGAACGTTCGATTATTGGTGCAGGGGCACTCGTCACGGGAGGCACCATCATCCCTCCCGGCTCTCTCGTTCTTGGCTCTCCAGGAAAAGTCGTAAAAACCCTTTCTCCGGAAGAACAGGCGAAGACCAAGGACTGGGCGCTCAAATACGTACGTCAATCGCGCAAATTCATGGCAAGGGACTAAGATAGCGAAAACCCTTTTCCAAAATCGAAAATTCCCGCCTCATAGACCCTTCGCACTTCAGAACTGATTCTTTGCCGACCGCGCAGCACAGCGCATATTTTGCGATCTATCTAACGAGAAAATAGAAGAGTTCCGAAACCAAGGTGATCGAGGTTGCGGATAGAACCTTCGGGACGAAGTTTCTCGGCAGCCTTCCCTGTCCATGGGGCGTCAAATCCCTTCTCGCGAATGTAGTGTTGATAGACCATCTCATAAATCGGGCGGAGATCCCCCCTGCCCTCTCGTGAAATGGATTTATGACGGTATTTACCCGTGACATCGATGGTTCTCTCGAAAGGCACGTTCTCGCCCTGGTTGTATTTGGCGGTGTATTCGAAACCTTTGAGGAGCCGGTTATCATTGGCACCATAGAGGTCGAGACCTTGGCACCAGCCGATCTGCGCGCAGACCGCAAGATATCCGAGCCCAAGCTGGGTGTGCTGCTGGTCGCGTCCGCTTTCCTGGCTCTGCCCCTCCTCGTTGAGGATATAGTGAGTTAAGCGGGCGTTCCCCTTTCCTGAATGATACCAGTCCACAGCCCGTTGGAAAATCTCCTGGTCGTTCGTGAAAACCCCGATCGCCATCATGGTCTGCACGCAGGCCGCGTCCCAGTTGCCATTGGCGAAGGTCGCGAAGTCCTTAATAACCGGATAGAAGACATCCAGAAACATTCGTTCGGCGCGGGCGACATCGTCCTTTTTCCAGCCCGAGCGAGTGTGACGCAGAATCTCGGCGGCGGCCACGAACTTGATTCCAGAAATACCCGCAGCTAGGATCTGATCCCGGCCGCTAATCACTTCGAGCTTCGACGACCAGGCATTCAAAATCTCGATGGCCTTGGCTGAATGTTTACGCTCGCCCGTGATCACCCACATGATGGCATTCTGGTAGGCTGCGCTGGCGTCCGCAATAGCCTCCCGGTTGCGAATCGTAGGCTTGCGGCCAAACTCCCGATATCCTCCCTGGACACGGTAGTTCGCAGACGAGTAACGATCGGCCTTGAGCCTCTTGAATCCAGATTTCCACGGCTCCTTATTCTCGGCGACATTCTTCCGAATCAGAATAAAATCCGCCTTGGTGTGGACGACTCCCGGATGCACAAAATCGGCCGCTACTGACTGGAGCATCAGGGCGGTGAGCAGGGCTATGGAACTCCAAAACTTGATCATGGGGCGGACAGACTCATAGAGAACGTGTCAAACCGCCAAAATCTAACCACCAAATCCAAATAATGCACATTTCCCTCCGACAATGGGAGTAGAACCGCCAGTGAGGACGAATTTGAATACGTTGCTTAATCGCAGGATTACTTAGCGGCGGCAGGGAAAAGAGGCATACAACCGTCCCCTTTCGCATCGACACCTAGCGACTCCCGTTCAGACTTACGGCATGCCAGATCTGATTCGGGTTGAAATCCTAGCCCTGATGCCCACCGAAGCAGGATGTGCTGTATTTCTAGGTGACGGCAACAAGGTAATCCTTTTCTACATCGATCCCTCCGTCGGCTTAGCTATAGATGCGGCAATGGCCGGCAAGACAATGCCTCGGCCCCTGACACACGATCTTTACCTACTAACGCTGAAAGCATTCGGCGCAGAAGTCTCACGAGTAATCATCAATCATGTGGACAGCGATGTCTTCCACGCTCGCCTAATCCTTGAGGCCAGTAACGAGATCATGGAGCGGAAGATCGTCGAGTTAGATGCAAGACCCTCCGACTGCCTCGCCATTGCTTCGCGTTGCAACGCTCCGATCTACATCACTCCCGATGTTTGGGAAACTCTAGAAGACCGCACCGAGCTCCTAAAACGCATGCGCTCTAATCCTCCGGGTGGTTCCGGGTTTGATTTCGGAGAATGATTTCTCGAAATCGTCCCTTGCAGAGATAGTAAGGCCAATTACCTTCATTTATCATGTCTGGCACGACTTCTCCTACCCTTCCTGAATATCTTTCTCCCGAAATTCTTCTCAACCCCGAAAAGAGAGAATTCCCTGAATTCGACCTCGTCCGTCTCCTTACGACAGTTTTCGAACCCACTCAAGACTGCCGAGTGTGCATCCTGATCGATTTCGATGAGCCACCCGCACACATCATGGATTTCGCATTTCTAAAAGAAGAAGGCTTCCCGGTTCAAAAGAATGCTCACAAATACTTTTATGAAGCCCTGCGTGAAGGAGCCATGGCTGAATTAGGTATGACAGGTGGTGAGCTTTTCGCATACCGCTGCACAAATGGCTCAAACCTCGATCTCGATGACGATGTTTGGGACACCGATGGCAATCACCTCTCGCTGGATAAGGATATCTATACAGCCTACGACCTCATCCTCTGTATTTCTACTTTCTCAGCCACCGCACCACTCACAGCAAAGGCAAAGGATTACGGCTTCCGCGGCGCCACTCTCCACGGGCTAAATGACGTAATCCTCAACTCGGGACTAGCCGTTGATTACGGCGAAGTTTCTCGCGATGCAGAGAAACTCCGTGTTGCGCTTACCAAGGCAGACTCGATGGAAATCGATTTCACCCTAGAGGATGGACGAGTCCTCACCGCAACACTCGGCCTCAACAAACAGGACGCTCAAAAATCCCATGGCTTATGCCTTGGGAAAACACCTGACATCGCAAACCTCCCCGCCGGAGAGGTCTATTTCGTTCCCACCGATGCTATCGGCCAGTTCCCGATGAAATACGAAGACGGCACTCTCGGTGTGCTCGATGTAAAAGACCGGAGCATCTATCGCTCGACACTCATCGAAGGAAATCAGGCAACGATCGATGCCCACAACGCAAGGCTTGCTGACGACCCAATGACCGGAACCCTTGGCGAATTGGGATTCGGAACGCAGGTGCTTCCCGTTTCATATGCTGACATTCAGGATGAAAAAGTCCTCGGCACATGCCACCTCGCCACTGGCCGCGACGATCATCTCGGAGGAGATATTCTCCCCGACATGTTCAAGAAACACGAGAACGCGACTCACGACGACATCCTCTTTGCCCCGCACAAGACCCCGAACTTTAACGTCAGCCAGGTCCGCATGAATCGCGATGGGAAGCAGGAAATCCTCATCGAGAACTTCCGCCCATCTGCCTTCCTGATGGATGCGCTCGCAGGCTAACTTTCGACTTCCGCTTTTCCAATTTCAAACCCGATACAACTGGCGACCTCCCAACTATGAAGACCATCGCGAGGCACCAGCCAATACAATCCCTTACTATCATTTTTTGAAATTCGAAGCTTGGAAATCGAAAGAGCCTCATCATGCGTGAAACATTAATCGTCATAGGACTTGTCGTTCTCGCGGTGGCAATGCGCTCATCGCGCATACATGTAGCGCGAAAGTTAGGTGCTATCGTATTCCTGTTGGCGACTTTCTTTTTCTTCTACTACATCAGTGGTAACATCTTCGCAGGTATCGCCGGTGCCTGCCTTTGGTTCTTCCTGCCATGGATCGAATTGCTCACCCACGTGCGCCGGCTTCGCATGCCGCTAAATAACCGCCTGCGTCACAAGCAAACTCCTAACCCTTCCTTTTTTCCTAACGCTATCGAAGCAGCCGCCGGAATGGAGGAAGCCGGCTTCGAGCATGTCTCGGACTGCGGTTGGCAGTGGTCTGGTATGCAACAGCATTTCCGTCTATTCTGGCATCCGGAAGAACGAGCTATCGCATCAGTATGCCTCTGCGAACAAGATGAAGTAGCCTTCGCTTTTATTTCAGTAACATCCACTGACCTTTCAGGCAAAATCTGGCGAACCACAAACTTCCCCTTCGCCCCCACCCTTCAATGCCCACCCGGTCTACGTTGGAACCATGTGCCATGTGAAAAATCCTGCTTTCATCAGATCCTCTCAGACCATCGCGAATTTCTTGGGCGAAACAAACTTGGATCTGAAGATCTCAGTGTTCCCGACCCTGAAGCAGCTGAGGAAAAGATCGAAACGGAAATGAAAAACCAGATCGATCACAACCTTCGCTCCGGCATCATCCAACTCACTGACGATGGACATTTCCAATACTCGCGCCGCGGCCTCTTCTTCCTCTGGTATCAATTTGTGAAGGATATGATCCGGCTTTGCTGAAGCACCATGTATAGATATTGGTGGAATCGGTTTTTAGTAAATTGCTGTTACCATTCGCTGAACTCACTACCATTCTCTCTTTATGGATATCCAAAGATTTACTCGCCGCGATGCTATTCGGCTTTCCGTTTTAGCTTCTCTCGCCACTGCTAGCCCAGCTCTCGCAGAATCGGGCCTATCCTCCCGTAAAAAAGGTTTAGCCATCACCATTAAAGGAAACTCTTGGCCGGAGAAACTCCGCATGGTGAATAGCAAATGGTTTTACTCGTGGGGTTCGAAAATCTCCGAGGAAATTCCCGCTGGTGTCGATTTTACCCCGATGATCTACGGCTACTGGGGCGACAAGCAAGGCGTGGCCAAGGCAGGCGAACGCGCCAAAGCGGCAGGTATCAAGGAACTGCTAGGCTTCAACGAGCCCGACAGAAAAAACCAATCGAACATGAGCGTAGAAAAGGCGCTCGATGTGTGGCCAATCCTCATGGATACCGGCCTTCGTCTCGGCAGCCCGGCCACGGTTCATCCCGATAATGACTGGATGAAAGCTTTCATGGCTGGAATAAAAAAACGCGGTCTACGCGTCGATTTCGTAACAATGCATTCCTACGGCGGCCCAAACCCAGATCAACTCGTAAAACGCCTCGGACACATCAAAAAAATGTATGGCAAGCCTTTGTGGCTCACCGAATTCGCCGTTGGTGATTGGGACGCTAAATCACCCGAAGCGAACAAGCACAAGCCCTACAAAGTTTTGCAATTCATGAAAGAGATCCTTCCTCGTTTCGAAAAAATGGATTTTCTGGAAAAATACGCCTGGTTCCCTGCAGGACAGAATTCAGCGGCACTTGGAACGAGTGCTCTATTCGACAAGTCAGGCAAGCTCACACGCCTAGGCGAGTATTACCGCGACTTCTAAGATCACCGATTGGAGGATTGTGTTCCGGTGGGAGACTTTCCATGGGAACCGGATTGATCGGCATCTACGCAGACTCTTGCTTCGCACCGTTTCTCTTCCTCCCAACGATCCCGTATTTCGGGGCAAAGAGTAGAGAGAGAAAGAATAGAGCCGCCTGCACCAGCACGATACAGCCTCCCGTGGATGCATCGATGTGATAACTGACGAGAATCCCAGAAATTGTCGCAACCACCGCGGATATTGCAGCGATGAGAAGCATCCGATCAAAGCGATCCGTCCAAAGATGCGCCACGCACCCTGGGGTCACCAACATCGCCACCACGAGGATAATCCCCACCGCATTCAAAGCGACTACGATCGCCAGCGCCAACAGCGCGAGTAGCAAGTAATTCAGAAAACGGTCAGGAAGCGCCAAAACTCTTGCCTGCCCAGGATCGAAACAAATCAGCAACAGATCTTTCCTTAGCAGAAGGGTCACGAAAAGCACTGCAGCACCCAGCCCTATCGTCCTCCAGACCTGCGCCTTATCAATACCTAGGATATTTCCGATAAGGATATGATCCAGATGTAGATCAGACGTTGTCCGACTGAAAAGCACGATACCAAAAGCAAAGAGACCGGTGAACACTACACCCATCGCCGTGTCTTCCTTGATACGACTGTTCCGTTTTAGAAAACCCGTTCCTGTCGCGCAAAACAAACCGGCGATGAACGCACCAAACGCCAACGGGAGCCCCACGATGTAGGCAATCACAATTCCCGGCAGCACGGCGTGTGAGACAGCATCTCCCATCAGCGACCACCCTTTCAAAACCAGAAAACATGAAAGCACCGCACACATCGCCCCCACCAACGCGCCGACGAGCATCGCGTCCTGCATGAATCCATATCGGAATGGCTCGAAAAACTCACCCATCATGCAGCTTCTCCTTTCGGTTTTTGGCTCACTCTACGCACCGCGAGCCGAGTCGCCAACATTCCCTGCTTGGGAGCAAAAACAAATGCAGCAAGGAACACCAATGTCTGAAGCGTCACAATGCATCCGCCCGTCGCCCCGTTAATAAAATAGCTCAGATACGCACCCGCGATAGAAGTGACCACACCCAGCCCAGAGGAAATCCACATCATTTTCCCAAAGCGATCTGTGAGCAGATATGCCGTCGCACCAGGCGTCACCAACATTGCAAGAACGAGTATCGCGCCGACCGCTTGCAAGGTCGCCACAGAAGTCGCAGCGAGCAGGCCTAGCAGCAGCATGTGTAGCATACCGGCTTTCAACCCAAGCGTTCTCGCTTGGTTCGCATCAAAGCAATACAACATTAGATCCTTCCACTTCACCAAAAGCACGCTCACCGTCACCACACTGATTGCAACAACCTGCAGAATATCCTTCGGCGCTATACCCAAAATATTCCCGTAGAGGATCACCTTAAGATCCACACCCGACGGATATTTTGTAATCAGAACCAAACCGAGAGCAAAGAACGCGGTAAATACGATACCTATCGTAGCATCTTCCCGTATTCGGCTCTGTGCTCGAATGAAAGCCATAGCTCCAGTAGCCATTATCGCTGCTACGAAAGCTCCAAGTGCAAAAGGCAGTCCCACAATATAAGCAATCGCCACTCCCGGCACCACTGCATGGGAAAGCGCATCCCCCATTAGCGACCACCCTTTGAGCGTCACAAAAGAAGAAAGCAATCCGCACACACCACCCACGAGCGCACTCACCCAAATAGCACGCAGCATGTATTCATACTGTAGCGGCACCATCAATTCCTGAAAAACTCCGCTCATTCGTCGTGCTCTTCAGATCGCTGTTTCAATAATTCCTCGTGCTTTTTGCGATCCATGTATTCCAGATGCCCGTCTTTTCCGAAAACCAACGGCCTCTCGTCATCGGAAAGCACCCGTACCATTCGCCCGTCGTGCGCTTGGATCGTCGATTGCTCAAACTCAAACTCACGCAGAACACCACCAAAAGCATTGGATAGATTCTGCGCTGTAAAAACCTCCTCCGTCGGCCCATAAGCCAGCACCGTCCGATTGATTAGCACCACCTGATCGCAGAATTCCGGCACGCTACCGAGGTTGTGCGTCGATACAAAAATGATGCAGCCCTCCTTCCTGAGTTCGTGTAGCAGCGCGATGATTGCCTGCTCCGTCTTCACATCCACACCAGTAAAAGGCTCGTCCAAAAGAATCACCCGCCCTCCCTGCGCCAGCGCCCGCGCGAGGAAAACTCGTTTCTTCTGCCCACCACTGAGCTCGCCGATCTGTCGGTCGCGAAACTCCCACATCGAGACACGTTTAAGACTTTCCTCCACCGCCAACTTATCCTTCGCCTTCGGGATGCGCAGGAAATTCATCGACCCATAGCGCCCCATCATCACTACATCCCACACGCTCACTGGAAACTGCCAGTCCACGTCCTCAGCCTGAGGAACATAAGCCACCAACTGTTTTTTCAAAACCTCCCGCACAGGAAGACCATTGATTCTCACTGCTCCCGCAGTCGGATTTACGAAACCCATGATACTCTTGAAAAGCGTCGATTTCCCGCTGCCATTCACCCCTACCAGCGCACACACCGTCCCCGCCCCTAGGCGAAAACTTGCATCTCTCAGCGCCTGATGCCCGTTCGGGTAAATAACCGAAACGCCACTTACCTCTAGACTCGTTTTTGTAAATTCAGAACTCATTCGTTTTCGTGAAAGCCTTTCACAATCGTCTCCGCATTTCTTTCCAATAGCTTCAGAAAGGTCGGTGCAGCACCATCCGCGCCAGTCAGCGAATCAACATAAAGCACCCCACCATAAGTAGCACCAGTCTCCGCCGCCACCTGCCTCGCCGGCTTGTCGCTCACTGTGCTTTCAGAAAATATCACTGGGATACCTTTTTCACGAACCCCATCGATCACCTTCCGCACCTGCTGCGGCGTTCCTTGCGCATCCGCATTGATCGGCCAGAGATAAAGCTGCTGGAGACCGTAATCGCGGCACAAATAGGAGAAAGCCCCCTCACTAGTCACCAACCAACGCTTATCCTCGGGGATCTCAGCGAGCTTATTGCGCACCGGTTCGTCGAGCGCTGTGATCTTTTCAGAATACGCCGCTGCATTGCTATTATAAGTCACTTCATTCGCCGGATCCATTTCCACCAGTGCCTTGCGAATATTCTCCACATACACGAGCGCATTCGCTGGAGACATCCACGCATGCGGATTCGGCTTGCCGGTGTATGGCCCTTCGGAAATCCCCATCGGCTCGATCCCTTCACTCAAAACCGCCGATGGCACATCCTCCACATTCGCGAAAAATTTCTCAAACCACAGCTCAAGATTCATGCCGTTCCATAATACAAGATCAGCCTTTTGCGCCTTCACAATGTCCTTTGGCGTCGGGTCATAACCATGGATCTCAGAGCCTGGCTTCGTGATAGATTCCACCACCGCTGCATCACCCGCCACTTCCCTCGCCATATCAGCGATAATCGTAAAACTCGTCACCACACGCTTCTTCCCAGCATTTTCATCTCCTCCATCACTCTTGCACCCAGCAAAAACGAAAAAACAGACCAACACTCCAAAGCTTGCAAATGTCTTTAATAACAAATGTTCGAATCTCATGCGCTAATTCTCCATGTCTTTTATTTTGTTTCAACAAAGAAAATTAGCCTAGGCTAATTTTTAGACTAAAAAACGAGCTACACCTAGTAAACTCCAGTCACTTCACGTCTTCAGGAAGCACCCAGCCTTCCACAAGCAACTCATCGATCTTCACCTGAGAACTCGAAACGGAGCCTTCTGGAAAACTAATCTTGAGCGTTACGCGCGTCGTAATTTCAGGATCTGGAGGACGCAGCTGCTCGTCTAGCAAACTTCCCCGCTTAGCGTAACCATACAGCATATGCTCATTATCAGGACTAATCAGCCGATACGAAACCCATTCACTATCGTCGGAAAAGTCGAAATTATAATAAGGAACTGGCTTTGAAAACACCCTAACCAACACCGGTTTCGTCGGTTTTTCTGCGACTAATTCATCCCAAGACAGTTCCGACCATCCAGCCCAACTATCCCAATCAATTTTCAGACCTTCCTCAGTCTCACTAAACGCCATCGTTTTTGATTGCTGATCTGCTGTCAGAAAAGTGACTGCAGCAAACCCATCTTTGTATTCAACCTGCTTGAGAGAATCAATACCGGAAAACCCTAGAGGAGAGATCATCCCATCCGGATGAAAACGGCGAATTTTAAGCGCGACATCAGCAGAATCCCTCACCAGAGGAAGGATTTCTTTAACTGTAGTTGCTTCTAGAAATTGTTGCCCTAGCGGTTCCACCATATTGAGCAATTCTGCTTCGCTTCGCCGAAGTAGCCCCTCAGGAATCAATTCCTCTTCATCAAATCCAGCGGTGAGCGATGTAGGAGTCTCAAGGACGGCTTTGCCAGTATTAGGATCGACTTCAACCTCCACGAGTTCCGGAACAGGTTCTGTACCCTTCAAAAATAGAAAAACGCCCCCCGCAATCACCGCGAAAGAAGCACCCCACAAAGCCGTTGTTTTGAGCGCCCCTTTCAAATCAACCCCTACACCCTTCTCTTTCTCTTTATTTTTTTCCCAAGCAGGAACCATCGAATCCCTCGCCCGCTTTCTTTTACTACGTCGCAGCATTCCCTTTGGCTCAGGTTCGGTAGAGAAACCCACCTTCTGGATCGGTGCCATAAGTTGCGCCCCAACTTCTCCTTCCTCCGGTATACGGAGCATACGCCGACAAGACGGACAAATAATGCCTACTCCATCGTGATCCCGAGGAACGCGCAATATGAAGCGGCAATCCGGGCAAACATAGGCACTCCATCGCCTCGGGGCAGCTTGCTTGGTTTCTGTGTCAGGCACGGCACAAAAGTGCCCCCATCGTAAGCCCTAACGCAAGCCCTCCCTCACAGGTTTTCCATGAAAATACGCCCACCGCGCCTCCGCAAACGCCCGCCTCCCGGCAAATTCACGCTAGCTGAGCTTTCTACATCAATCATCGCAACGCATGCCTCCAATAGATTCGTGCTAATCCCACCCACACCATTCGCCTTCAGATACTCCGAAACAACCGCCGCCTGCAACGACGTCGGCAACCCTCTCAACACCTTTAAATGCAACCTCCCCTGAGGATCGACAGCATCCGCTTTCCCCACCGCCCACATGACCAACTCCCGCAACTCCTCTCCACTTTGCGCCCCCCTCACCAGCATTCCAGTCACATCCCTTCCGGAAATTTCGCCCAGAAGTGGCATTGCCTCATTCCTTATCCGATTCCTCACCACATCGTTCTCCGAATTACTCGCATCCTCCCGCCATTTGAAACCATTTCCTTCCATCCACTCACGCAACACCGCTTTTCTCGTCCCCAGTAGAGGCCGCACCACCTCCATAGTCCGCCCGCCCATCTTCATTTCGCGCACCTCCTGCATCCCCCTCAGCCCATGCGAACCCCGCATCAGATTCCACAACACCGTCTCCGCCTGATCATCCGCATGGTGCGCTAGCAAAAGCCTCTCACACCTATGCCGCTTCCCACATTTTGCGAAAAATTCATGCCTCGCCGCCCTAGCTGCCGTCTCCAGTGATTCCTTACGCTCCTGCATCAGCCCCCTCACATCCGCTCTCTCCACCTCAACCTCAAAACCCATCTTCCCCGCCACACGCTTCACAAAACGCGCATCACCCATCGAGTCCTCCCCCCTCAATCCATGATCCAAATGGCAAACCACCACATCACGAAACCCTCGTTCATAAAGCAGATACAACAACGCCATCGAATCCAACCCACCCGAAACCCCGACCAACCACCGCTTCCTCCGCGAAGCCGTATTCAGCCAAGAAATTTCCCCTTCGATGTTCAAAGCCCAGCGCTCACCGTTCGATGCTCATTCAAAAATTCCATCCACTCCCCCGTAACTGGATGCGTAAACCCAAGCTTCCAAGCCTCAAGCTCCATCGGAGCATCACCCACATTCAGAGTCTGCTTCTCACCCATTTTTCCTTCGGGTAAATAACAAGGGTCACCAACCACTGGGAAACCTAGCTCCCACAGATGCACCCGGATCTGATTTGTCCGACCACTCCCCAGCTTCGCCTCTAGCCAAGCCGTTCCATCAGCACACCTCTCCTTCACGGAAAAATCCGTCCTCGCCTCCAAGCCGTCTTCATCCACCACGCGTCCTCCTGGCCCGCTAGGTTCCGCCGAAATGGCAGACTCACAAATCTTCTCATCCCATTCCGGATGACCCTGCACACGCACCCGATAGATCTTCTCCACCTTCCCATCCAGAAACTGCCTCTGCATCTCCCCACAAAACCTCCGCGTCCTCCCAAACAACACCAACCCACGCGTATTCGCATCCAGACGATGCACTGGCCTCAGATACTTCGGCTCATATACCTGGTTCATCAGATATTGCAGCGTATTCCGATGATACCTCCCGCTCGGATGCATCGGCAGCGGCGCGGGTTTCTCCACCACCACCACCGCCTCATCGTCCCACACGATCTTGATACCCTTCGCCACATCCGGCTCCACCGCTGGTGGGAAAATTTGCAAAACCCTTTCCCCCGCTCTCACCACGTGATCCATCCCGTGTACTTTTCCACCATAACTCACGAACCGACCCGCCTCGCACCTCTCCGCCCATTCCTCACGGGAAACCTGTGGAAACTGATCCACCAACACATCCCCAAGCACCCACTTATCATACTTTGCAGAAATATTTACCGGCCTCCTATTCTCCTGCGCCACCGATCCCGGTAACACCTCACAAACCGCATCTAGCTTCGCCTGTGCCACTGAAATACGCTCCTCCATCTTCTCCGGCTCTGACTTGAAACAATACGGGCAAGTCACCCCCCCCACATATCTCACATCCTCCTGATCCTCAGCATCCAGTGGAGCCTGGCATGCATAGCACACTGCCGTATCCGTCTCTTTCAGAGCAGGATCCACACCCACCCTCTGATCAAATACAAAGCACTCACCATCATAGTGATCCCCCCCGCACTCCTCGAAGTATTTCAGAATCCCGCCATCCAGCTGATACACATTCTTGAAACCCTCCATCTCCATGAAAGGCCCCGCCTTCTCACAGCGAATCCCCCCCGTGCAGAACATCACCACCGTTTCATCCTTCATTTCCTTTGGCATCTCCCTCACTGCCTTCGGAAACTCCCGGAAAGTCTTAATATCCGGCACCACTGCGCCCTCAAAAGTCCCCAGCTTCACCTCATAATCATTCCGCGTATCCAGCAGCGTAATCTTACGCCCCTCATCCAACCACTGCTTCAGTTCCTTCGCCTGTAGCTTCGGCGAAGTCCTTTTCCCCGGCTCCACACCCTCCACGCCAAATGCAATAATCTCCTTCTTAATCCTCACAAGCATCCTCCGGAAAGGCTGATCATCACTCTCGCTCACTTTCCCCTCAAAATCCTCCAAGCCCGGAATCTCTCGTAACCTCCCCATCATCGCATCCACCGCCTCCGAAGACCCAGCAACGAAAAGATTCACCCCCTCCGTGCTCAGCAAAATTGTGCCCTTCAGCCCTACGCTTTTGCACAGCGCAACTAACTCCTCACGCAGTTCTTTCAAACCTGTCATCTCCACAAACCGATATGCTGCAAAATTCGTAACCATCTTTAGTCCCGTGAAATTGCCAACCCGCCCCCCCATTTGCAACCACCCAGCCCATAAAAATCCATCCCACATGAAAATTCTCTTACCTTGGCGCTCTTGGCGAACTTGGCGGTGAAAAAATCCCCACCAGTCACAAAATCCCCCCCCTCCGCAAAAATCCATTTCAAATATCACACCAAATCTGCTTCCACTCCCCTCCCACTTACCTCACACTCACTCCCCCATGGCAAAACCAGCACTCGGCAAAGGACTCGGAGCACTCATCAAAAAGAACCAGGCGCTCCCTGGACAAGCTCCCGAAGGCTCCTCAGATGACTCTCCCCGCGTTCGCGATATCGCAATCGATAAAGTCGTCCCATCACCCCTACAGCCGCGAAACCAGTTCATCGATGCACCGCTAGACGACCTCGTAGACTCCATACGCCAACACGGCATCATTCAGCCTCTCATCGCACGCTTAGTTGATGGGAAATACGAACTCATCGCTGGTGAACGCCGCTGGCGTGCCTCCAAAAAACTCGGCCTAGCCACCGTCCCTGTCATCGAGCGTGCCGCCTCAGACCGCGATGTCCTCGAAATGGCTCTCATCGAGAACCTCCAGCGCGAAGATCTCAATCCCATTGAAGAAGCCGCCGGCTACGTCCGCCTCGCCAAGGAATTCACCCTCAAACAGGAAGAAATCGCCACCCGAGTCGGCAAATCCCGTGCCTCCGTCGCCAACGCCATGCGCCTGCTCGACCTCCACGAAGACGTCCAGCTCCACCTAGCCCAACGCCAAATCACTGTAGGCCACGCCAAAGCCATCCTCGCCCTGAAAGACTCGGATAGCCAAAAACTCGCCGCCGACCAAATCATCCGCCGCAAGCTCACCGTCCGCGCAGCAGAGAAGCTCACCCAATCCCTCCTCGCAAACCCTACCGGCGAACCCGATTCAAAAAAGGCAGCGCCCAAAGAAGTCGATATCCACGTCCGCGAGCTTACCAAACGCCTCCAAGAGCACCTCGCCACTCACGTCGCCATCAATCACACTGCCAAAAAAGGTAAAATCGAGATCGAATACTACGGCAACGACGACCTCGAACGCATCCTAGAGCTCCTCAAGCTCCCGAACCCGACTTTGTAATATGGAGCGCGGTTCGGCGTGCCCCTTGGGTATTTCAACCCGCTGTATGACGGCTCGATACTTTACACCCTACCGACCGACGTTTTAGCCACACACTTGTTGTGGAAAACGAGAGTCTACCTTATATGAAAGTTTACGTATTTCACCCGTCGAATGAATTCTTTGGAAAGTTCGATATTCCAAATATCGAGGCACTAGAATCCGAGTTTACGAAATTTGCTAATGAAACCCAAGTCACTGCATATGACTATCTGGAGTGTGACAACAGAATGTGGACTGTCGTGGAAGGATCAGATGGCTTATCACTTCAAGAAGGGCGCGTTCTTCAATCTTCCGATACATCCAATCCTAGGAATAACTCGAAACCACTGAACCGCATCATCAAAGAGCGATATCAAAACCACCGCTACGTCAGCTTAGCGGCAATCAGGTTCGCCTCCTTCATTATGGTATTAGGGTGGATACTAGGCTGCTTGATCGCTCTTTATGGAATGTATTCGCTAGGCTCCAGCTACAGCACGAGGCGGTTCTTCTTCAATCTCTTGCCATGGTTAATTCACGGTGCGCTAGTAGCTATCGTATTACATTTTTTCAGCCTCTTACTAGCAACCCTTGCCCGCTTGCTAGATGTTAACTTGGATACCACGATCAATTCGAGTCCACATCTGAGTGAAGAAGAGAAGGCTCAAGCATTGGGAAAACTTTGAATAAACGTGAGGGTTTCCCCGCTCACTTTCTTTAGAATCGATTCAAATCCCCTGATGTGAAAAATCTCTCCAGTGACCTCCCATCGACACGAAAACTTCATCCCATTCGCTCTGATCGTAGCATGTGGAGGCACAGCCTTGGGATTCATCATATCCAGACTCGGTCTCTCTTCATTCTCACACTGGTTCCTATACCCAAGCCTGTTTTTCTTCGTTTTCGCCATCGTCGGCCTTTTCAAACCTGACGGAAACACACCCGGCATGTGGATTTGGAAAGCCTGCCAATGGTGGAGCGGAGTCTGGCTGATCCTGTTTTCCCTCGGCTTCTGCGGTATCCCTTTCACAGTAGGTCTTTGGATTTTTCTAGCAGGCATTTCAGGTATCGGCATAGCGAACCCTTTCCTGGCACTATTCCTACACATCGTCATCTGGGCATGCGCCACCGACATCGTCAAAACCCGCGCACCTTCCATACCCGCTGATCACTGATCACTCGGCACTTCTCATTTACAATTATGCTCTCCTCCGCCACATCCCTCGCAAAAAAACTCTCCGAAGCCGGCCACATCGCCTACTTCGCCGGTGGCTGCGTGCGCGACAAGCTCCTCGGCCTCTCACCCAAAGACTACGACATCGCCACCTCCGCCACCCCCGCCGAAGTTCTCAAACTCTTCCCCGGTTCTAATGAAGTAGGTGCCCACTTTGGCGTCGTCATCGTGAAACACCAAGGCCACCACATCGAGATCGCCACCTTCCGCACCGACGGCTCCTACGGCGATGGCCGACGCCCCGATTCCGTCACTTTCTCCACCCCTGACGAAGACGCCCACCGCCGTGACTTCACAATCAACGGCCTCTTCGAAGACCCCGTCACCGGAGAAATCATCGATCATGTCAACGGCTTCCGAGACATCGAGACCAAGACCATCCGTGCCATCGGCACACCCTCGCACCGCTTCCAGGAAGACGCCCTCCGCCTCCTCCGAGCCGTCCGTTTCTCCACCAGTCTTGGCTTCCCCATCGAGGAAACCACCCTCACCGCCATCAAGGAAAACGCCCACCTGTTAGAGAAAATTTCCCCAGAGCGCATCCGCGACGAGTTCTCAAAAATCATCACCTCTCCTAACCGCCGCGCCGGTCTCGAACTCCTCGTCTCCACATCACTCATCGACCACTTCCTCCCAGAAGTCCTCCCCCTCATCGGCTGCGAACAACCTCCTCAATGGCACCCCGAAGGCGACGTCTACACCCACACTTGCATTATGCTCGAAATGCTCGAGCCAGATGCACCGCTAGAACTTTGCCTAGCCACACTGCTGCACGACATCGCCAAGCCCCCCACCCAGACCACCGATCCCGATGGGCGCATCCGTTTCAACGGCCACGAATCACTCGGCGCTGAAATGGCCACCGAAATCCTCACCCGCCTGAAATACCCAAACTCCGTCATCCGCGACGCCAGCCACATGGTCTCCCGTCACATGCAGTTCATGAACGTTCAGCAGATGCGAAAATCCACACTCAAGCGCTTCATGTCTCCTCCAACTTTCCCCGAGGAAATGGAACTCCACCGCGTCGATTGTGCATCTTCCAACGGCTTCACCGACAACTACGAATACCTCAACGCTAAAGCCGAAGAATTCGCCAACGAACCGCTCATCCCCGAGCCGCTCGTCACTGGAAAAGACCTCATCGCTCGCGGTCTCAAGCCCGGCCCCCGCTTCGCGGAAATCCTCAACGACATCCAGACAGAGCAACTCGAAAACGGCCTATCCACTCGCGAGGAAGCCCTAGAATACCTAGAAAGCTTACTCTGAAACTCGGAGCTTACCGTCCGTAAGAATACGCGCACGAATTCCTGCTCTGCAGTGGCCTTTCAAAAAATCTTCTGTTCCCTCGCCGACCGCTTCATCCATCCAGAAGCATGGCACACAGTCCTCGCTGCCCTCGAAAACCACTCCCTGAATAGAAAACTTTTTCCCCACTAGCGACTCCAGATCAGCCCCCCTCACCAGCACATTCCTTCTCAGAACAGTAGGATCCACTTCACCGAATTTCCCACGCATCTCTTCCAGCATCTCCGCCGCAAAAAAGCTAATCTGCCCCTTAAAATCCTCCTTGTAGTCGAAGTAGCGGTCGCCCACCAATCCACTTCCAGCCACACAATCCACCTCGTCTAGCGCAACCACACCGTGGTTCTCTCTTCCTTTCCCAAATCGGCCACGGAAGTCATGCCCGGGAGAAATCCAGATACCCTCGACCTTTAGTTCAGCATCCATCACATCTTCCATTCAGTTCCTCGGTTGCAAAGTTTCCTCATCCACCGGCGTCGCCTTCGGCGCGGAAAATATCCCTTCCGAACCGCCCGTTTCACTACCGATGTGATTCTTAATCAAGATCCAGATCCCTGTCGCCAGCAGTAGACACATCAGCTTCGGAATCAGTCGTTTTTTCAGTCTCAGTCTCATCATATGGTCTTTCGTCAAAGAAGATCTCGGAGATCTTCGCCCTGAATTGTTTCTCGGTAAGGTTGCGTTGAAGATTCCCATTTTCGGAAATCGAAATACTTCCAGTCTCCTCACTCACCACCACCGCAATCGCATCCGTCCGCTCGGTGAGGCCTATCGCAGCACGATGCCTCAGCCCCGTGGAACGATCTTTCATCTCTTTTTCCGTCACCGGAAAAACACATGCAGCCCCCGCAACTCGGTCATCGGCGATAATCATTCCGCCATCATGCAGTGGTGATTTCGGATAAAATACACTCATCGCAAGCTCCGGAGTGAACTGGGCATCTAGAATCACCCCAGTCTCCAGTTGCTCCTTGAGCGTAATATCTCTCTGAATGGCAAATAGCGCGCCAATGCGTTTTTTTGAAAGCACCACCACCGCATCCGCTAACCTCTCCACGAGAACCACACGCCTACTACTAGAGAAACTAAAAAGCCTACTACTACCAATGCGTGCCAAGCCATTGCGTAGCTCCGGTTGAAAAATCACAATCAAGGCAAACGCCAGCACCGCAGCGGAACGGAAGATAATCCAACCGATCACCTCAAACTGAAAGATCTGCGTTGCTAACGCCAAGACCACGAGAACCAAGCCAAGACCAATCATGATCTGAGCTCCCCGCGTCGCTTTAAAGGCTCGGTAGAGCTGATAAATGCAGAAAGTTAGAACTAGGATCTCAATCCCGTCCCTCCAATGGCTCACAATAAAATTCCACATACCTTACGGAAAATCTAGCGACAGCCCTGCAACCTGTCACTTGCAAAGCTTTCCCAGTACGAATATCGCCGAATGTGCCTTGCCGACTCGCCCCGGCTGGCTTTTAGTGCCCACATGCACGAGGAAATCAAACTCTCCCGCGAGGTCAACGCCGTCCAGATCCCCAGCGGCGACTCCATGACACTCCCCGCCGGCACCGCCGTCTTCATCACACAGCGCCTCGGCGGAACCTACACCGTCGCCACCTCCCAAGGCCTAGCACGTATCTCTTCACAAGATGCCGATGCCCTCGGAGTCGATGCCGAAGAGGAAAAGAAAAAACAAGCCGATGCCGTCCGCCTCAAGGACGCACCGCTTGAAGAACAAGTCTGGGCGCAACTCAAAGGCGTCTACGATCCAGAAATCCCCGTCGACATCGTCAACCTTGGCCTCGTCTACGACTGCGCCATCAATCAGATAGAAGACAAAAAAGTCGTCCAAGTTAAAATGACACTCACTGCCCCTGGCTGCGGCATGGGCCCCGTCATCGCTGCAGACGCCCAAGCAAAAATCCTCACCATCGACGAAATTGACGAAGCAAACGTCGAACTCGTCTGGGATCCAGCATGGAACCAAGACATGATCACCGAAGAAGGAAAAATGAAACTCGGCATGGTCTAATTCGATCGGCGAGAAACCGCATTGACCCTCCAGATAATAATCTGAGAGGGTCTTTTTATGAAAACCTATTTCATCCTGCCCCTAGCACTGATCGCCCTTCCTTGCCAAGCCGCTGATCCCGTCTTTATCGAAGACGACGGCATCGTCGTTATGGAGGCAGAATCCACCGACTCCAAACTCGGAAAATGGAAAAAGAAAACCAATATCGAAGGTTTCACTGGCGAGTGCCATATCGAGTTTACCGGCAACAAGCCAGAGAGCGGCCCTGCTGTATCACCGCTCACTTATAAATTCAAAATCACGAAGGAAGGCAAATACAGCTTAGTCATACGCGCCCACAAACGCCTCGAATCGGAACGTCAGGACATTTCCAATGACTGCTACGTCGCTCTGAAGGGCAACTTCGAATCCACCGGCAAAACACCGATGAAGCTTCTCGAAAACGACACCAAACTCTTCGGCGGCACTGCTGAGGGATGGGGATGGACGCAAAAGCTCGACGAAGGACACAAAAAGTTCCCCGCCGAATACTCTCTCAAATCTGGCGAAACCTACGAACTTACCGTCTCTGGCAGGTCGAAAAATTTCAACATCGACAGCATAATGCTCGTCCACGAATCGGAGAACCTGAACAAGGTCAGAAACAGCCTCCCCGATGAAAGCAAAAGGGAAGATTAAATCTGACCCTCGGTGACTCAAAGCTCATCATTGGCGTATTCTGCCAAATTACTTTTCTTATCAGCAATCATCGTCGCGATACTTTCGATCCCGATGACAGTGATCTGGGAGACCAATTTCCCCGGAAAAGTTTACTTTTGCACTGATGATACAGGGCTAGGCTACCTTCAACCCGGCAATTGGATACACGGACCGCCAGAGATAGTGGATGATATTCAGTCCACTATTTCCCGCCCCATGAGCGAACCTGATGCAATCCTGAAAAGCTGGACGACCAGACGACTATGGCTCATCTGGAGCATGATGTTCGGGAGTTCCGTTTTACTCAGCCTCCTTATAGCCATCCGTGCTCTTTCCACAAAAGCACGGCAGGCATAATCTCATCAATTAAAGGATCCCACCCGGCGAATAAGCAGCCGCTTCCGGCCATTGCTCCTCTAGCTTCTTGATAGCTCCGGAGAACACTTTCACTTGAGCCTTCGCAGCTCCAGTTTCCTTGTCGCCTTTTTTCAGAATCTCACCCAGCTCGTCACGGCTCAAACCGAGCCTTCCATCTTCAGCGAGACGATCGAGAAGGTTATTTTTCTCCACCTCACCCGTCCGCATGTCAGCCACGGTAGCCACCGCGTGTTCCTTGATCACTTTATGCGCAGTCTCTCTGCCCACACCGCGTTTGACAGCTTCCATCATTACGGTCGTCGTCATCAAGAATGGTAAATACTTCGCTGTTTCTGCAGCAATCACCGCTTCGTAAGCATCCATCTGGTCGAGGATCGTCAAGTAGGTCTCAAACATTCCATCGAGGGCAAAAAACGCATCCGGGAGCATTACACGTCGAACCACTGAGCAGGAAACATCACCCTCGTTCCACTGATCTCCTGCCAGCCCTGCAGCCATCGCAAGATGACCTTTTAGAATGACATGGAATCCGTTTGCTCGCTCACACGAACGTGAATTCATCTTGTGTGGCATGGCGCTAGATCCCGTCTGCCCCGGGGCAAAACCTTCGCTCGCGGTCTCATTACCAGCCATCAGACGCAGAGTCTTGCAGAGCGATGACGGCCCACTTGCGAGCTCCGTCAGCACAGAAACCACACGCAGATCTAGCGACCTCGGGTAAACCTGACCCACATTGCTCCATTGCTCGGGAATACCCAAATGCTTCACCACTCTACCCTCAAGCTCTGCAACCTTCGCCGCATCTCCGCCAAACAGCGAAAGCTGATCCATTTGAGTGCCTACCGCGCCCTTCAGCCCGCGCACTGCATAGCCAGAAATGATATTCTCCAGCATTCCAAACCCAGAAAGCAGCTCCTCACCGAACATCGCAATACGTTTCCCTAACGTCGTCGGCTGAGCAGCAACATTGTGCGTCCGAGCTGTCAGCACCACATCATCCCACCGCTCCGCACTCTCACGCATCCTACGCAGCGCAGCTACCACCTTTTCGCGAACAAGTAGCAGCCCACGGAAAACCTGAAGCTGTTCCACATTCTCCGTCAGATCCCTCGATGTCAGACCTTTGTGAATCTCCTGAAAGCCCGCCAGATCATTGAATTCTTCAAGTCGCGCTTTCACATCGTGCCGAGTCACACGCTCGCGCTCCATGATCGAGGCCACATCCACCTGATCCTTCACGGCCTCATATGCCGCGATTGCTTCTTCCGAAATATCCAAGCCCAGATCCCTCTGCGCCTTCATCACCGCGATCCAATACTCGCGCTCCAATACGATCCGCCCTTCCGCAGACCAAATGTCGTTCATGCCTTGTGAGGAATATCTTTCTGCGAGGACGTTAGGAATCATATGCACGAGATGGAGTGCCCGCCAGCGGCATCGTGTCCAAGCAAAAAAAGCTCAAGCTTCCTTTTTACGCTTCCTCAGAGGCCTCGATTTCAGCACCGGCAGATGATGTGGCATCACTACTGAAAACAGATGTACCAATGGATACGCAATAAGCGCCAGCAATACCCCAGACATCATCATCCCGAGGATAAAACTCGCCAAATTCACATCACCCACCTCCGGAACGGGGAAATTAACCACCACCAAGAATTTCGGCATCGGAAATCCCAATGACTCACGCATCCAGTCACCAAGCCACTCCTGAGCAATCCAGATCGGCACATGTGTGAAAATATTCGAGACCCAGCAACCCGCTATGGCAAACGGAACATTCCCCCTAGCACGCATCGCAATCAACGCGGCGGCAATCATCTGAAGCGGCATCGCCATCATCGAGAAAAAGAACCCAATCGCCAAACCCGAGGCCACCGTATCGCGACAAGGCACCCACAACTGGCGGTCAAACAACGGAGCGGTAAGTCGCCTCCACCACTGCCTGTGCCTAAGCCGCTTATGCCGTAGCATTCGGTAGCTACTCCTCACCAATTTCAAATACCTCTCCTTCATGAATCGCCGCACCCCAATCTTCGCACTCCTTTCTAGGTAATCAAACCCAATACTCCACAAACCTTTCGCCCTTCCGGTTGGGTCTTGCCTCACCACTCTCCCAACACCACCATCCGCGCGAAAAATTCTCCCTATGGAAATCTGGCAAGCAATCCTACTCGGCCTCATCGAAGGCATCACCGAATACCTCCCTGTCTCCTCCACCGGACACCTCATTGTCGCCCAGCGACTCATGCACATCGGCACCGCTACGGAGATCGATAAACTCGCCGCAGACTGCTTCGCCATTTGCATCCAAGGTGGAGCCATCCTCGCCGTCCTCGGCCTCTACTACAAACATGTCCTAAAAATGGCCAATGGCATGATTGGCCGCGACCCCGAAGGCTTTAAACTTGCCGTATCCATCATCGTCGGATTCATCCCTGCCGCCATTCTTGGCATGCTCCTCAATGACATCATCGAGGAAAAACTCTTCGGCCTATGGCCAGTCATCTTCGCATGGATTGTCGGCGGTTTCGCCATCCTCTGGACAGTTCGCTACCGTAGACTCAATCCCCCACGCGGAAACGGCCGCGACATCCTCAAGCTGAACTGGGAAGCAGCCCTCTTCATCGGCTGCCTTCAATGCATCGCCATGTGGCCAGGCACCTCCCGCTCGCTCATGACCATCTGCGGCGGCCTGATCGTCGGCCTCTCCATCAAAGCCGCCGTCGAATACTCCTTCCTCCTCGGCGTTGTCACACTCTCAGCCGCCACCGCCAAAAAAGCAGTCTGGAAAATCGAAGGCATTGGCTCCGAATTCGACACTTGGGGCGGAGGCGTAAAACTCATGTGGGAACAATACGGCACCGTCCCTCTCGTCGTCGGCCTCGTAGCTGCTACAGTCTCTGCCGCTCTAGCTGTCCGCTGGCTTGTAAAATACCTCCAGTCCCACGGCCTAGCCGTCTTCGGCTATTACCGCATCGCCCTCGGTCTCATTATCGGAGCCCTCCTCCTCACAGGAACCTTACAACCTTAGCAAATATGGAGCGCGGCTTTGTAAGCCGCCTTCTCACGCTCCAATCCTATCTTCACCCCCACTCACCACCCTTTCTTCATTGAAAGTTGAAATTTGAATTTTGAAACTTATGCATCCCTTCCTCAACCCCACCTTCCAAATCCGCTGGTCCACTCTCACCCCAGAGACCATCGAACCTTCCATCCTCCACGCCCTCACAGAGGCAAAGGAGAATATCGAAAAAATCGCCTCACAGCCCGCCGACGAAGCCACCTACGAATCCAGCTTCCTCGCCCTAGAAGACGCCACCGAAAACCTCTCCCGTGGTTGGGGGCGCCTTCACCACCTCGATTCAGTATCGGACAATCCCGCCCAGCGCGAAGCACTCAACAAGCTCCTCCCAGAAGTCACCGATTTCTACTCATCTCTCTCACTCAACCCCCAGCTCTGGAACGTCCTAAAAACCGCTGCAGATTCCATCGATCCATCCTCACTTTCTTCCATCCAACTCCGCCACATCGAAGAAACTCTCGAAGACTTCAAAAACTCCGGAGCAGATTTACCCGACGACAAAAAGCAACGCATCGCAGCCCTCGACTCCGAGCTCTCCCTCGCCACTAAGCAATTCGCCGAGCACGTCCTAGACTCGACCAACGCATGGGAACTCGTCATCACCGATGAGGAAAAGCTCGCAGGCCTACCCGATTCAGCAAAAGCAGCAGCAACCGCAAACGCGAAGTCCAAAGACCTCCCCGAAGGTTCATACCGTTTCACTCTCCAGGCACCCTCCATGATGCCCATCATGCAGCACGCCCATGACGAGCAACTCCGCAAAACTGTATGGGAGGCATCTTCCTCCGTCGCTCTCGAAGGTGAATACGACAACACCGATCTCATCACCCAGATCCTCACCCTCCGTCAGGAAAAAGCACAAATCCTCGGACACAAAAACTTTGCCGACCTCACCCTCCAGCGTCGTATGGCTCGCAACGGTGAAACTGCCCTCGCCTTCGTTGGGCAAGTTCACGACAGCATCCACGAGCGCTTCCTCGCAGAAGCCGAGCAAGTATCTCAATACAAAGCCTCCAAAACCGGACAGCCCGCTGCTCCTCTTGAACCATGGGAGTTTTCCTACTACGCTGAATTACAACGGCAGGAGAAATACGACTTCGACGACGAAATCCTCCGCCCCTACTTCCCAGTTCAAGGCGTCATGGACGGCATGTTCAGCATCGCCACCACCATCTTTGGAATCACCATCACCAAAAAAGAAACCGCTCCTGAGTCATCCATCGAAACATGGCACCCAGAAGTTTGCTTCTACGAAATCCACGACACCTCCACAGGCTCACACCTCGGCTCATTTTACGCAGACTGGCACCCACGCGAAACCAAACGCGGCGGTGCATGGATGAACTCCCTCCACACCGGAGCAACCGGCGAGCCACACCTCGGTCTCATCATTGGAAACATGTCCCCACCCGTTGGAGACACACCCGCCCTTCTCACACACCGCGAAGTTGAAACCATTTTCCACGAGTTCGGCCACCTCCTCCACGGCCTCCTCTCCGATGTCCCCATCAAATCCCTTGCAGGAACAAACGTCGCTTGGGACTTCGTCGAACTACCCTCACAGATCATGGAAAATTTCTGTTGGGAACGCCAAACCCTCGACCTCTTTGCTCGCCACTACGAAACCGGCGAAACCATCCCCGAAGAGCTATTCCAAAAATTGATCGCTGCGAAGAACTACCTATCCGCTAGTATCTTCATGCGCCAGCTCGCCCTCGGTAAGCTCGACCTCGAACTCCACGTCCATACGGAGAAATACCTCGGCCGCGATCTCGACGAAGTCGACCGCGAAATCCTCGCAGACTACCGCGCCCCTTCCAATACCCAAGCCCCCTCCATGGCGCGCCGTTTCAATCATCTCTTCTCCTCGCCCACCGGCTATGCAGCAGGGTATTACTCCTACAAATGGGCAGAAGTCCTTGATGCAGACGCGTTCACCCGCTTCCAAAAAGAAGGCATCCTCAACCCCGAAACCGGAGCCTCCTTCCGCAACGAAATCCTCTCCAAAGGCAACTCCGCCCCACCTGAAGTCCTCTACGAAAACTTCATGTCACGCCCCGCCGACCCACTCCCCCTTCTCACCCGAGCCGGCCTCGCGTAAGGCATCATCAACCCCAGTCTCCCACTGATCACTGATCACCCGGCACTTTCCACTTATTCATGAAAATTCTCATCGCATGCGGCGGCACCGGCGGCCACCTCTTCCCCGGCATCGCCGTCGCTGAATCCCTCCTCGCGCAAGGCCACAAGCCTCTCCTCCTCATTTCCCAAAAGAAAATCGACGCTCAAGCTTCAGCGAAATACCCACACCTCAAGTTCAAGGTCGTCCCGGCCATCGCCAAGCCCCCCACGCTCTCACCCAAGATGCTTCCTTTCATGGTCGCACTCTGGAAATCCATCCGTACCTCGAAGAAAATCATCCGAGACTTCGGAGCCGACGCCGTCCTCGGCATGGGCGGCTTCACCTCACTTCCTCCGGTCTACGCAGGATATCGCCTTGGCACAAAAACCTACGTCCACGATTCAAACGCACGCCCCGGCCGCGCCAACATCCTCACTTCACGCTTCTGCAACAAAGTCTTTATCGGTCTCGAACCTGCTGCGAAGTTTTTCAAAGCGCCCACCAATCTCACCGGCACCCCCGCTCGCCCAGAGATCCTCAACCTCCCATCACGTGAACAAGCCGCGGCAAAATTCGGCCTCGACCCCGAAAAAACTACTCTCCTCGTCACTGGCGGCTCCCAAGGTGCCCTCCAGCTAAACCGGCTCATCGCAAAGGCAGCCCCCTCTCTCCCAGAAAACATCCAGATCCTCCACATCGCCGGGCCAGGCGACTACGAACGTATTCGCGCTGAAAACCCCAAGCGCCGCTCCGGCTACCACCTCATGGGATTCTGCGACCAAATGCCCTCCGCATACGCCCTCGCCGATCTCGCCATCGCCCGCTCCGGAGCCTCCACCCTCACAGAAATTTCCCTCGCAGGCCTGCCATCCATCCTCGTCCCTTATCCTTACGCGACCGATGACCACCAGACCGCGAACGCCGAAGTTTTCTCTAACGTAGGAGCCGCTAAACTCATCCAGGAAAAAGATCTCAACCCCGAATCACTGGCCGAGCTTCTCACGGGCCTCCTCACAAATCCCGGCACCTTGAATACCATGTCGGAAGCGTCTAAATCCCTCGCCATTCCAGATGCTGCCGAAAAAGTAACTTCTGCGATCACATCGTAATTCGCAGCATCCCGCCCACACCAACCGGGATCATGCAATTCCTTGTATGATACGAAGATGCCAATTCGTATAACAGACACCTCAAACGCACTCATGTGCGCGGAGACTACTTTCCCATCTGCTGCATGAAAAAAACCTCCAACCTCTTTCGGAATCTATTTTTCTACACCACACTCCTCACATTCACGGCAAATGCACAGCAAGGCATTCACCCGCTGATGAAAATGGAGAACGCCTACCCGGAAAATGACGTCTCCCTAAAAATCTCCGCGATGGCCTTCCAAGGCGACGATCTCTACGTGACCGTATTCACTCCCGATCGCACCAACGAAGCCCCCTTCAAGGAAGGCGAAGTCTTTCGCGTTACCGGCCTCACCAATGACCAACCCATCCTCGCCGAGAAACTGATGGGCGACCTCTACGAGCCTACCGCCATCGCCTCCTTCAAAGGTAAAATCTACATCGGCGAAAAAGACAAAATCTCACGCCTCGATGACAAGAACGGCGACGGCAGATACTCCTCCGATGAAAAAACCGTGCTCATCGATGGCCTCTCTCAGCCAAACTTCCACACCTACACCATCGGCTTCAAAACATTAGAACGAGATGGAAAAACCTATCTTTCCGGCAACCTCACCACCTCTATCCTTCTAGGTGGTTCACGTGATCTCAATATCACCGTGAACCCAAAAACACGCCGAGGCTCCACCTTCATCTTCGGCCCCATTACCGGATCGGAAACAGCTGCTGACATCGATATCGACTACATCGCCGGAGGCTATCGCACACCAAATGGCTACACCGTCACCAAAGACGGAGCATCCGTCGTCGTCGATAACCAAGGCATTTTCAATCCAACCAACGAATTCATCCGAACAGAACAGGGTGGCTTCTACGGCCACTACCTTCTCAAGCGTGATGACACCAACATCGCCGCCTTCCAACCAGAAGACGTCGATTCAGAAATCGGAGGCTCGCAGCACCAACTTCCACCCACAGTGCACATGCCGCAGCGAATCGTCGCACGCTCACCGGCAGAGCCACTCGAACTCACCGACCTCGAAGGTCACCTCAGCATCTACAACGGCCAGTTCCTTATCCCCGATGTAACTCTCGGTACCATGACCCGTATCTTCACCGAGGAAGTCGAAGGCACATGGCAGGGAGTCGTTTTCAAACATTCATCCGGCTACGATCCCAAAGGCGAAAACGGATTCACCGCCGGCCCCAACAGACTGATCGAAGGCCCCGACAACAACTACTACGTCGGCGGTATCGGCGAAGGTGGCCTCTGGAGAATCCTCGGCGCACCCGGCGAACCCTACACCGGCCTCCAACGCCTATCATTTCGTGAAAAGTCTGAAGTCCCAGACTCCTTTAATGAAATGGTCGCCGTCCGCAACACTTCCGAAGGCTTCGAAATCGAATTTTTCAAAGCCCTCGAAAAAGTCCCTGCCCTTGAAATACACCAATGGACATACATCCCTACCAAAGGCTATGGCGGCTCTGAACAAGGCCGCGAAAATCTCACTCCAAAATCCCTCACTCTCTCCGCCGATGGCAAGCGCCTCAGCATCGCCGTAGATGGCCTCAGAGATAACTCCGAGCCATTCATTCAGCAAAAAGTCTACTCGAACAAGAACGTCGGCTGGGTCGTAAACATCAAGATCAAGGACGAGAACCTATGGTCTTCCGAGGCATGGTATACCCTCATCAACCACAGGGGAGAAACCTCCAACAAACCCCTCGGAAAAAACAAAAGCACTGCCGCAAAAGACCCCATTGGCTACGCAAAAAAGATCCACGCCTCCGTCTGCGCCGCATGCCATGCCATCGATGGGCAGAAACTCGTAGGCCCCAACTTCCGCGGCCTCGTCGGACGCAAACAAACCGTCATTGATCGCTACGGAAACACCAAAACCGTTACGGTAAACGAGAAATACATCGTCCGCTCAATCATGGATCCCCTCCGCGAGTATCCCGAAGGTTTCCCCCCAGCAATGCCCGACCCCAATCTTCTCGAAGAAGAGGCCGCTGCCATCGCCAAGTGGATCAAGACGCTAAAATAAGCGACTTCAAGACTCTAGCTCATCCGCCAAATCCTCCAGCGGATAACTCCAAATCTCACTGAGAGTCGGGTGATACCAATGCACCTTCAAGAGATCAGCAGGAGTCGCCCCCAATGTGATTGCCACCGCCATCGCATGCATTAACTCACCTGCATCTTTTCCCACGCATTCCGCACCGATGACCTTGCCTGTCGAGCGATCCGCCCAGGTCTTCACATAACCGTATTTCGCCTCCATCAGGATCGACTTGCCGTGATCATCGAAAGGATAGTCCGCCACTACGACATCAATTCCCCTCTCCTCTGCTTCACTCAGGGAAATCCCTGCCGCTGCAATTTGCGGATCCGTGAACACCACACCCGTCTTCATATCGTAGTCTACTGGATCAACAGTATTTCCCAACGCATGCCCTGCTGCCACCTCGCCTTGCATGATGGCGATGTGAACAATTTCATGTGGCCCAGCGACATCACCCGCCGCATAAATACGGGCATTCGCAGTCTGCTGCATTCCGTTTACATCTATGTGTCCTGATCTCTTCACCGCCACACCCGCCTTATCCAAATCGAGGCTGCTAGAATTTGGCTTTCTTCCTAGCGCATTAAAGAGATGCGCAGCACGCACTTCCTTGGGCTCACCATTTTCAGCAAACCGCACCACAAATTCATCACCGTCTTTCTCCACAGACTGGAGATCCGTATTCGTTCTCAAATCGATCCCTTCATCGCGGAAAGCTTTCATCACCACGTCAGAGGCCTCCTCCGATGCCTCCTTTAAGATTCGGGCACTGCGCTGAATCTGCGTCACCTTCGTCCCTACTCGGTTGAGAAACTGCGCCAGTTCACACGCGACAATTCCACCGCCCAAAACGATTACCGATTCTGGCAGGTAATCCAAATCCAACACATCATCACTCGTCCAGTGCGGCGTTTCTTTCAGCCCCGGCACATCCGGCGTGTTCACTACCGAGCCCGTAGCGATCATGAAAAAATCAGCCGTAACTTTCTCCCCAGATTTTCCCAACGAGACCGTCTTCTCATCCACAAAAACCGCCCTATCACGAATCAACGTAAACCGTTCTGACTCCAACTGCTCCCTCCTATACGAAGCAAAATCTTCGATCGTCGCGAGCTTCCTATCGTGAAGCGCTTTCATATCCACCTTCGCCTCAGGAATTTTCAATCCAAACTTGGCTCCCTCCTTTGCCAGATGCAGCACCTCCGCCGAGTAAATCAAGGTCTTCGATGGCATACAGCCACGCAAAATGCACAAACCTCCCAACTCAGCACCATCCTCGATAATCGCTACGTTTTCAAACTTCTCCCGTGCCGTCCGCGCTGCGGCATAGCCCGCGCTTCCCCCACCGATCACCACATAGTCAAAATGCCGAGTTTCCATATCTAAAAACTCTAACCCAACTCTAGCACCTGACAACCTTACCTTCCTCCGAAGCTAATCGTCAGCCCCTTCCTCTTCCATGCCCTGGCAATATCTGCCTCCAGTGTAGCAAAGCCCTGTCCACCATGAAGCAATTCCAAAGCTTCCTCACCAAAGACTCCAGACTTCAGCCCTTTCAAGAACGCTGTGATCCGTCTCGCTCCTCCACCACCTTCCATGTGGAAGAAATAATACACGATCGCCAGACTCGCCCCGTAATTCAGGTTCCCCTCTTTTCCTGAAAACCGATCGTATGACATCAGCATAAAATCCTTTAGCGGAGGCAACTGCAGATACGTCCCCAGCGCTCTCCCTCCCATATTTTTCTGCCCATAAGCAGTCACATATTCGAAAACCGTATCACCGTGTGGATCCACCCAGAAGTAGCCAGGATGATAAGGCGTCGTGCCAATATATTCTGCTAAACCTTCAGTGAACCAACCTACCGAACCATGCGCATAGTACGCGGCAGGTGTCAGCTGGTGAACCAGCTCGTGAATCAACACCTTGTGATCTTTCCGCTCATCCCGATCAAAACCGCCCTCGGTTTTCTGAAGCTGAAGGCTACTCGTGGGCACCAGCACCAAGCGTTTCATCGGAAAATAACATCCCGCACTCCACTTCGGCCCGCCTGCTTTGTAATACGCAGCATCTTTCCCAAACATCAGCACCTTCGATTTCTTGCTGCCCTCCCCCGTCTTCACCATCCCGATCGGAAGAGTTTTTATAAACTCCCTCGTCGTCTCGAATAGAGTCGCAAAATGCATCGAAGCCCCGTGTGCAATGGGCTCGTCTGAATAGAACCGGTAACCCGGACTTTCGTAGACATAGACGTTTTTCGCAGGGTCTTCAGAAATCACTTCGTGCCTTGGATTAAACGGAGGGCGTGCCGCCTTCGGCCACGCAGCACCAAAGTTATCGTAAGTTTCCTCACCGGGATTGCTTTGGGTAAGCATCTCAACACTCGGATCCCCCGCCAAGCCGTCATCAGCCACCAGACTCTCATCCAGCTTGAGATCGCGCATGTCGTAAACGATGCGCAAAGCCCGTTCACCGACAATCTTCCTCTGCCAGGGCTCGAACTTGAAAGCTAGAATCGCCGTCACGCCGGCCACAAAAAAGACAACTCCCAGCAGAAGTGTCTTACACGCCTTGTTCACCGACTCACCAAAAGACATGCATAGGTCTTTAGGCTATCTTAGCTTTTAATCCAAGTTAGAAAGATAAAACTAAATCTCCCCGCAGGGAGAATAAGTCATCCAGCTATCAGTCTTTCCCGAAAGGATTGTCCAAGGAAACATCCTTCAGTGAAAATGGGACATCGAAGGTTTTCACACCATCATAGGCCACCACAAACAGCTTCGCGTTTTCAGGAAAACCATCTTCCGATTCAAAGGTGAAAGTCGTAGGGCCGTTTCCAAAGCTGCTGTGGCCACGTTTTTCGAGTTCTCTGCGCTTTGCGCCATCCACCATCACGAGGGATTTCACACTATCAGAATCAAGCGAAAGCTTAATCTCCATCACCTTCGATCCGTCGTCATTCCAACCGTCCTTAATCTCAGTAATCTCGGCACTAAGCTCAGTTCCTTTCTCACCTACTTTAAGAGCCGACATCCCAAGATCCGTCTCTTTCACTCCGCTAGAAACGGTATACTGGATGTTTCCAGCAATCTCGCTGAACGACTTCATCGTAGGCTTTGGCGTCTCGAATTTGAGCTCGAACATCACGTCGGTATTCGTATCAGATAGGCGGGGAAAACTTGCCTTACGATCCCACCCTTTTTCAGGCAGGAGGTCGCTACCATCGTCTCCGGTAGCGGTTTCCAACATAATTTCAGAAACAGCTAGAATACTCCCGGGGAATTCACCGACCACACAGATCTTGAGTCCTGGATCCGAATTAAAAGGCCTGAATCCGAGCTTCTTATCGATCTCTTGGGATATTTGCAGACCCATCACCTTCAACGACTTCATCGCCTCGCCCGTAGCTGGCGGAGCAATAGGCCCAGTGAACTCCTCTTGGAGCTTCTCAAAATCCTTCCGAGCAGCAGCAACCTCCGCTGCATAATCAAACAACGGCTTATCTAGGCCACTGCGTTCCGCTTTCACCGCACCTTTTTGGCCGAAAAGCGCTTCGTTCATATCCTCACCATTTGCAGGCCCTTCTTGTGGATCGAAAGAATTCTCCAACAGCCACGCATCATCATTCACCAGCTGCTCTATCGCTGAGATCATCTTTTCACCAGTGACCTCAATTCCGATCTTACCTCCCTGCGTGACTTTGAAATTTACTGAAGATTCCGAATTACCTGGGAGATTAAATACCGCCCTGTGCTTCAATCCTGTGAGCACACCCGTCATCATCGGCTTAGATTGCTGAAACTTCTGACGCTCGATTTTCATCTCCTTTTTCCTCTCCTCAGGATCTTTGGTAACTTCCTTTTGCTCTCCATCATCATCGCTCTCTTCGAAGGCCATCGTCAGGACTCCTTTATCGCCATTCTTTTCCCAAGCAAAATTCATCGTCCCCACATTTTTGAAATCCAACTCTGAGATATCCGCGAAATAGGCGGTTCCTTGGAATTTGACCCGGCCATCGTCAGTCCAGCTGTAGCTAACATCCCTCCAGACCTCTACGCCTTCTGTTTCCTTAATGAAATCAGCTACCGCCTTTTTCAAAGACTCGTCGGTCTGCTCATCGTCTCCATCGAAAGAAATATTCGGAAACACGCTATTCATCACCACCTTACCCGTACCATCCGGATTCAGGGTAAATTCCTGCTCGGTTTCAAAACAGGAGCTAAGCAAGAGGCAGGCTGCAGCGATAAATGGCCACAGCAGGAATTTCACAGAATGATTCTTCGACATGCAGCCGAGTCCAATCGCACACGAAGACTCCTACAAGTAAGAAGTCTCAACGTATCCGCCACACAGCGCTACTGCCCCTTTTCCCGCATCTCCCTCTGCCTCATCGGCATCCCATCGATGGACGCGAACACCTTTTCAAAAGTGAACTCCTCAAGCTCCCACTGAAGCACCGTATTTCCGTCCTTCCCGATCAGCCACACCTTCTCATCACCTTCGGAAACCGAAAGTCGCTTCACAAACTCAGCCCTTAATTCCTTCCCAACCGCGAACTGCTCCTCTCCAGCTAGCACAAAGATCCGCATATCTCTGTCCTCCAAACCCGCCTTCTCCTTTTCCACAGACACCAGAAAGCCCTCATCCGCACCAGAAACTACCAGTAATCTCTTCTCCCACTGGAAATCTGCAATCTTCTCCCCCATCAGCCCACTCGACATCCCGAAGAATATCGCCAAAACCAAAAACTTCATCCCACAGTATACACCCAAACCCAATTCCCGCAGCACACAGTCTCAGGAGCATCAATCTTCGATATATCGGTCACCTCAATAAAACTTTCGAGCTTCGCGACTTCTCAGTTTAGCGTGCTGCCAGGATATATTTTAGCACCGCCTCCTCATCAGCTTCAGAGAGCCCGGCATTCCAAGCCATTCCCGGAGTTAGGATATGCCATTCCTTATTGGAAATATCCGCTGGCATGATTGCTTCGTGGCAGCGAGTGCACTGCACATTGTAAACACTGTAGCCCCGTTCTAAGACAGCCAGATCCTCACCACTTGTTTTCGCCATTTTAGCTGTCGGAGCCGGTGCCTTACTTCCGGCCACGCAGCCAGAAATCAAAACTACTGCAGCCAAAACACCGGTTACTTTCCTAGCCGTTTTCATAACTATCAGCTTAAGATAATTATCCTTACCCCAGCAATCCCCATCTTGGCTTAAAGAGTGCTAAATTTCCCACCGATCAACAGTTTTTGACAAGTCCACCCGCCCTCTATAAGCCTTTCTCCAGAAACCTTTTCCCATAGTACCAACGATTATATGAGCCTATACCTCGACTACCTCGCTGAAATCGAAGACCGCAAAACCCAAGGTCTCGCACCACTACCTATCGACAGCGGCGCGCTCACTGCCGAAATCATCGCGCAGATTAAGGATACCACCAACGAGCACCGCGAAGGCTCCCTCGATTTCCTCATCTACAATACCCTCCCCGGCACCACACCCGCCGCTGGCGAAAAAGCACGTTTCCTAGAAGAAATCATCCTCGGCACGGAAACCGTCGCGGAAATCACACCCACCTTCGCCTTCGAACTCCTCTCCCACATGAAGGGCGGAGCTTCCATGAAATCCCTTCTCAACCTTGCCCTCGGCGAAAACTCAGATGTCGCCAAGCAAGCCGGAGAAGTCCTCAAAACCCAATTCTTCCTCTACGATGCCGACATGGAGCGCCTCGAGAGCGCCTTCAAATCCGGCAACGCCATCGCCAAAGAAGTCCTCGAAAGCTACGCCGCCGCCGAGTTCTTCACCAAGCTCCCGGAAGTCCCCGAAGAAGTCAAAATCGTCACCTTCATCGCAGGCGAAGGCGACATCTCCACCGACCTCCTCTCCCCCGGCAACCAAGCCCACTCCCGCTCCGACCGTGAGCTTCACGGCAAGTGCCTCATCTCTCCAGAAGCACAAAACGCCATCCAAGCCCTCCAGAAAATCCACCCCGACAAGAGCGTCATGCTCATCGCCGAAAAAGGCACCATGGGCGTAGGCTCCTCCCGCATGTCCGGCGTCAACAACGTCGCCCTCTGGACAGGCAAGCAAGCCTCCAAATACGTCCCCTTCGTCAACTACGCTCCTATCGTCGCAGGCACCAACGGAATCTCACCCATCTTCCTCACCACCGTCGACGTCACCGGCGGCATCGGCCTCGACCTCCAGAACTGGGTCAGGAAAACCGACGCCGAAGGCAAAACCGTCAAAGACGAGAACGGCGACGCTATCCTCGAGCAAGCCTACTCCGTCGAAACCGGCACCATCCTCACCATCAACATCAAGGACAAGAAGCTCTGCGATTCCGAAGGCAAGGAACTCATCGATATCTCCAAAGCTCTCACGCCTCAGAAAATGGAATTCATGAAAGCCGGCGGATCCTACGCCATCGTTTTCGGGAAAAAACTCCAGACTTTCGCCGCCAAGACACTCGGAATCGATACACCCCTCGTCTTCTCCCCTTCCAAGGAAATCACCAAAGAAGGCCAAGGCCTCACCGCCGTTGAGAAAATTTTCAACCGCAACGCCGTCGGCACCACACCCGGCGCCATCCTACACGCCGGCTCCGATGTCCGCGTAGAAGTCAACATCGTCGGCTCACAGGACACCACCGGCCTCATGACCATGCAGGAGCTAGAGGCCATGGCCGCCACCGTCATCTCCCCCATCGTGGATGCGGGCTACCAGTCCGGCTGCCACACCGCCTCCGTCTGGGATAAAAAAGCCCAGGCAAACATCCCCAAGCTCATGTCCTTCATGAACAGCTTCGGCATGATCACCGCCCGTGATCCCGGCGATGGCTACCACGCCATGACCGACGTCATTCACAAAGTCCTCAACGATCTCACCGTCGACGACTGGGACATCACCATCGGCGGCGACTCCCACACCCGTATGTCCAAGGGCGTCGCCTTCGGCGCCGACTCCGGCACAGTCGCCCTCGCACTCGCTACCGGAGAAGCCACCATGCCCATCCCCGAGTCTGTCAAAGTCACCTTCAAAGGCACGATGGAAGACCACATGGACTTCCGCGATGTCGTCCACGCCACCCAACTACAGATGCTCAAGAAATTCGGCGGCGACAACGTCTTCCAAGGCCGCATCATCGAAGTTCACCTAGGCACCCTCCAGGCAGACAAAGCCTTTACCTTCACCGACTGGACGGCCGAAATGAAAGCAAAAGCCTCCATCTGCATCTCCCAGGACGAGACACTCATCGAGTCCCTCGAAATCGCCAAGTCCCGCATCCAGGTCATGATCGACAAGGGCATGGACAACGAAGGAAAAGTCCTTCAAGGCCTCATCGACAAGGCGAACAAACGCATCGGCGAAGTCCGCTCCGGCGAGAAACCACCCCTCGCCCCTGACGCCACCGCCAAGTATTACGCCGAGCTCGAAGTCAACCTCAGCGAAATCGTCGAGCCAATGATCGCCGACCCCGACGTCAACAACGAGGACGTCTCCAAGCGCTACACCCACGACACCATTCGCGCCCTCTCCTACTACAAAGGCAGTAAGAAAATCGACCTCGGTTTCGTCGGCTCCTGCATGGTTCACAAAGGCGACCTGAAAATCCTCTCCAAGATGCTCAAGAACCTCGAAGAAGCAGAGGGCGAAGTAAAATTCAAAGCACCCCTCGTCGTAGCAGCACCGACGTATAACATCATCGACGAGCTCAAAGCCGAAGGCGACTGGGACATCCTCCAGAAATACACCGGCTTCGAATTCGACGACAACGACCCAAAAGCCGCAGCCCGCACCGAATACGAGAACATGATGTATCTCGAGCGCCCCGGTTGTAACCTCTGCATGGGCAACCAGGAAAAAGCCGCCAAAGGCGACACCGTCATGGCCACCTCCACCCGCCTCTTCCAAGGCCGCGTAGTAGAAGACTCAGACCGCAAAAAAGGCGAGTCCCTTCTCTCCTCCACCCCGGTTGTAGTCCTAAGCAGCATCCTAGGCCGCACCCCCGACCTAGCAGAATACAAAGCCGCCGTCCAAGGCATCGACCTAACAAAATTCGCCCCACCCATCAAAGAAATGGTCGCGAACTAATCAAAGGTAGGGATACCTAGGTAGGGATGCCTCGCCGAGGCATCCGCCATCCAAAACCCATCACCCCGGTAGGGATGTTTCGCCGAAACATCCTACCACCTATCCCTCGGACGCCCTCGGCAAGGCGTCCCTACCCAAAAAATCCAAATCCCCCCCCATGTCCGACCTCCCGCGACGCAAATGGCTACGCCACGACGTCCCGGAAACCGTCGCCGATCCAAACCCGGTCTTCTTCCTAACCATCTGCTGTCAGAATCGCGGAATCAACCAACTCGCCAACGACAAAATCTGGCCGCCTCTTCTGGAAACTGTCAGCCGTCGCAATAACTCCGGCATCTGGAACTGCACCTTCTTCCTCGCCATGCCAGACCATCTGCATGGCATCTTCCAATTCAACGGCCCGAAAAAGATGAAAGAAGCCATCGCCGACTGGAAAAAATGGACAGCCCGCCAACTCAATATCGATTGGCAAGCAGGCTTCTTCGACCATCGTCTTCGTAACCAAGAAAACGCCATCGCAAAGCGCAGATACATCCTGAACAACCCAATCCGCGCCAATCTAGTCGAACACATTTCTGACTGGCCTTATTACCACGACACCCTCCCCCACCTAAACCCATAGGGGTAGGGATGCCTCGCCGAGGCATCCTTGAACAAATCACACCGGAAAGCACACCTCTCCGAGACATCCGCCAACCAAACCACCCACAGGTAGGGATGCCTCGCTGAGGCATCCTCCATCTACACCCGTCCATCGGACGCCTCAGCGAGGCGTCCCTACCCACCATAAGGCGGCTGGGACATCCTCAAGAAACACACCGGATTCGAGTTCGACGACAACGACCCAAAAGCCGCCGCCCACACCGAATACGAGAACATGATGTATCTCGAGCGTCCCGGTTGTAACCTCTGCATGGGCAATCAGGACAAAGCCGCCAAAGGCGACACCGTCATGGCTACCCCCACCCGCCAACCGGCGGTAGGGATGCCTCGCCGAGGCATCCGCATCTCCTTCCTAGGCCGCACCCCAGACCTGGCAGAATACAAAACCGACGTCCAAGGCATCGATCTCACCAAGTTCGCCCCTCCAATCAAAGAGATGGTCGCGAACTAAGAACGGAAAGTGGGACTTCAGCCCGCCCCAGTCCAAACGCACAATTCTCAAAAACCGCCCCTGTTCGCAGGCGGCGGTTTTTTCGGGTAACGGACGGGATCCTAAAAAACGATTTCAAATTGGTCCCCGGCCTCTCAGATCCACTTCCCAATTCTTATCCTGGTCGAACCCTCATCCAGCGCTAATCTCACTCACCAATGAGCGAACTTTCTGATGGCATCTATGAAGAACTTCTCACTTCAGCATTACAGGAAAAAATAGCTCTACAAATCAGAGGGGCATCAACCATCCGACTCGAAACGCTCGAGGAACAACTCCTCCCTGACTTTCTTACTCGAAGTCTTCACGAACATATACGCCGAAAACTGTCGGGCACCAAGGACCGGACGGAGAGATATCGCCTAGCCAATCAGATTCTAGAATTCCTCTGCGACAGTTCAGATAATGGAGACTCGGTTTCCTCGTTCATCGATGATGAGAAAAACCTCCTAACTTCCATCTACCCAAAGACATCAGAGGAACCCTTCCGTCCCTCCGTCCCGCTCAAATTTCCATCTCTGTTCACTGGAGCAACTGGTAGCCCGCAACTCGGCAAAGAACTCGAGCTAGAATTTGAAACAGCTGACCGGATCGACCTCTTGGTCTCATTCATCAAAAACTCCGGCCTCAATCTTATCTATCCCGCACTCACCCGATTCTCTGAGCGTGGTGGCAAGCTTCGTATCATCACGACGACCTACATGGGTGCATCTGATCCGACCGCGATCGAAAAGCTCAGTAAATTACCAGGCACACAGGTCAAAGTCAGCTACGACACTCGCTCATCACGACTCCACGCGAAGGCCTACTTCATCCACCGCGATTCAGGTCTCTCCTGCGCATACATTGGCTCCGCAAACCTTTCTCGCCCTGCGATCACTGACGGATTGGAATGGACTGTTAAACTTCCCGTAGCTGAGCTACCTGATCTATTCCGCCGTTGCGAAGCTGAGTTCGAGAGCTACTGGGAGTCCCCCGACTTCCACCTCCATGAAGAAGGGGATTTAGAAAAATTCGCCAAAGCCAGCAAAGCGGAGAGACAACATAGTCAGCCCACAGCCACCAATCTCACCCTCTACGAACTCCGCCCTCGCCCCTACCAACAAGCCGTCCTCGACAATCTGGATACCGCCCGGACACGTCGGAAACATTTCAGGAACCTTGTCGTAGCCGCCACAGGCACAGGTAAAACACTGATCGCAGCGTTTGATTACAAACGTCTTTGCGAACAAAAAGCCACTCGTCCACGCCTACTCTTTCTGGTCCACCGCAAAGAAATCCTTCGGCAAGCCCTCGATTCCTTCCGGCAAGTTCTTCAAGACCACGACTTCGGAGAAATTCTCGCTGACGGAAGCAATCCCACTTCGCACGACTACCTATTTTGCTCCGTCGCCTCGTTCGGAACACGGCAACTCAGAGAGAATTACCCAGCCGACCATTGGGGCGTTGTGATCCTCGATGAAGCTCACCACGGAGAAGCCACGACTTATCGAACTATTTTAACTGAACTCACCCCTCAGATACTTCTCGGACTAACAGCCACGCCCGAACGCGCTGACGGAATTTCAATTGCCAAAGATTTCGACCATCCACTAGCCGCAGAAATCCGGCTCCCTGACGCGCTAGAGAGAAAACTACTTTGCCCCTTTCACTACTATGCCATTAGCGACAGCTCCGACTTCAGCGGACTCACTTGGGCCCGAGGTCGATATCTCAGCAGCGACCTCGATAACCTCCTCACCGGTGATGACATCAGAGTCGGCCTCATCATTAAGAAGATCGTGGAGTATCTCCCGTCCCCACTTGAGGAAGGTGAATTTGACTCCGCACATGTCAAAGGCCTCGGGTTTTGCGTTTCACAAAATCACGCTGAGTTCATGGCCAAGCGATTCAACGAAGCCAACATCCGCTCTGCCTTCCTGACCGCAGCCACCCCAGCAGATGTGCGAGAATCAGTCCGTAAAGAGCTTGCTCGCGGTGAACTCAATTTCGTCTTCGTGGTCGACCTCTACAACGAGGGCGTAGACATCCCCGAGGTCAATACCATCCTCTTCCTCCGGCCAACGGAAAGCCATGTCGTCTACCTCCAGCAGTTTGGTCGCGGCCTCAGACTCAGCGATGACGACAAACATCTCGTCGTCTTGGACTTCATTGGAACCGCTAGGAAAGAATTCCGCTACGACCTCCGTCTCAGAGCGCTTCTACCAAATAAAAGAAACGACCTTTTGAAGGAAATCGAACAGGGATTTCCACATCTACCTGCTGGTTGCTACCTCAACTTCGAGCGCACCGCCAAAGAAAGAATCCTCAAGAACATCCGACAAACCTATAGAAATATTGATGCCCGAGTCGACGAAGCCTTTAGCCAATGGAATGGAAACGAGCCCCCCAGCTTTCATGAATTCATTAAAAGTTCAGACGAAGACCCTTTAGAACTGCTTATCCGTCGCTCATGGAGTCACTGGAAAGAACTAAGTGGTTTTCAAACCAGTCCAGCCACAGCCAATGCCCCAGCTCTCGACGACCGAGCACTTGCCCGACTGTCGCTCAGCAACAGCCCCACATACCTATCCCTACTCAATGATATCCTAACCACTTCATCTTCCCTCACGAGTAGACAACTCGATACGTCATACGCGGAATGTCTCTATCAACTCCTTTGGAACAAGAATGCAGATAATCTAGGATTCTCGTCGTTAGCAGAATCCTTTCAAACTCTTCGTGATTGCCCACGCACTCGGTCTGACTTGATTGAGGTCATCGAACACACTCAAGCCGGCGCTAACGCCACATCGCCTCCTCAGCTTAGCTTTCCTTGTCCCTTGGAAATACATGGTATCTATTCCCGACAAGAGATTTTCGCTGCGTTCGGAAAAGCGACCTTCGAGAAGCAGTCATCAAACCGCGAAGGCGTGATGCACCTTCACGATATCAACGCCTCCCTCCACCTGTTCACCTTTGACAAGAGTAGCAAGTTTTTCTCGGAAACAACCAGCTACCGTGACTACCCGATATCTCAAACCCTTGTCCATTGGGAGTCTCAGTCCAACACCTCCCGCTCCTCTCCAGTCGGACAAAAGTATCTCAGTCAAGCGGAGACTGATTACACGGTCCTCCTGTTTGCGCGCATCGAAAACAAAATCGGAAAACTTTCTAGCCCTCTTCGCTACCTCGGTCCTGCGAAATTTATCAAAGCCACCGGAGACAACCCAATTTCCATGGTTTGGGAACTCGAAACGCCCATGCCATACGATTTCTACATCGAAGCAAAACGTGCCTCCGGAGTTTCCTAAAACGGACCGCGGGTCTTGCCGCCTTGCTCGCCTCTCTTTAAAATCTTCTGAACTAGCGCCTCAAACTGCTCCACCATCCATTCCGCCTCGCTGAGCTTATGACATTCTTCGATCAAGCCTTCGCAGGAGCCTGTCCTCAAATACTCCTCCGTCCATCGCCATGCTTGAAGGCGGAGCTCCACACTGTGCTGTATTAGCTCAAGCTCCATAGTAGATAGTTCCAAAATCATCCTGCGATGATTCTGCTCTTACAAGCAGGAGTCCACGGACTATGAGTATCATTTTTCAGACACGCTCCTCCGTTAAAGGGGTCATAAAGGGGTCAGGCAGAGTGGTGCATCAATATCAACCAAACATCCCCCACTCGGCGAATCCAGTGGTTCTCAGCTTACGCAAGCTCCTGAAGGCGCCACCCTAGGTTTTTCTCCCAATGAACCAAGCCTTCCAATACCAACGCCTCATCCTCGCCTACCACGGATGCGACAAAGCGGTAGCCGACGAAGTTCTGATAAAAGGAAGTCCTTTAAAGAGCAGCCAAAAAAGCTACGACTGGTTGGGAAATGGAATCTACTTCTGAGAGCACGGCCCGGAGCGGGCATTGGAATGGGCTCAGGGTCGTGAGAACGTCAAGAACCCAACCGTTGTTGGCGCAATCATTCATCTAGGCAATTGCTTCGATCTGCTTGACCGGAAGGCAACCAAATTACTCACCGAAGTATATCCCGATTTTCTGGACGGCATGAGAGGACTGGGACAAAAAGTTCCAAAAAATGAGTCGCTCAATCCTGATGATCGAGACTTCCTACTCAGACGCTTGGATTGTTCCGTTTTGAATTGGGCTCTCGGTAGTATGGACCAGAATCACGACAGTCCTACCTACGACAGCGTCCGAGGACTTTTCCAAGAAGACGAACCCGCATTTGAAGGATCTGCTATCAAGCTGAAGTCTCACATCCAAATCGCCGTCCGGAATCCATCTTGCAGCTTGGGATACTTTCGCCCATCGTAAATCCATGAAAGCGCAGGCTCAAACGGCAGATCCTTATGCGGCAGCGTGGAAGAACGTCAAAAGCCGCATGGCGAAGATGACCAAAGATGAGAAACTTCAGACTTTTGTAAGTGCTGGAATACTTACCAAAAAGGGGAACGTAACAAAGCCCTACAAGGGCGTATTCGTGAAGACTGAGACAGCAAAATAGTCTGGGAGGCTCATCAACCGAGCTGGGTTTGAACGTTACGCCTCCACAGTTGGTAAAGAGGTCAGGCAGAGATCTGGTGCATAATTCATCCTGCAGCTCGTCCAGCTAAATCACATTTCTCTTTCCGATCGCATTTGTGGCATTTGGACGTAACGGTTGGCATGTTCAAAAATCCGAAATTCTGGATTCTGCTACTGGTGTGTCTGATCGCGCTGCCCTTTTTAGTTCTTAAATCACTTTCCTTCACTGGCAAGAAGCCCGATCGGGTTGGTGAGCCAGTGAGCCTCGCAGCTTGCCTGGACTCTCCGAATTGCGTCTGTAGCGAGAACGGAACAGGAGGACATGCGATCGAGCCGCTGACATTTTAGGGCAACGCTGAGGCGGCGTGGTCGAAGCTTCAGACTGTGCTGCAGGAGCTAGGGGGCGAAGAGGTTCGCAGTAGCGAGCAATACCTTTGGTTCGAATTCCGCACGCCGCTGATCGGGTTCGTCGATGATGTTGAGTGCCGCTTGAACCGCACCGAGCAGCAGATCGAGATCCGCTCGGCTTCGCGCATTGGCCACAGCGACATGGGAGCAAACCGCAAACGTGTGGAAGCGATTCGCCAAGCGTTTGGCGAGGGTACTTGAGATCCCGCCCGGGCAGTCTTTTGGTGAAGTGCCGTTCGGGTCAGGAGCTGCATTTTTACATCCACTGTTACTTCTCAGGAAAATAGCTGCAAGGCCGCGTAATAGAGGACTCAGACCGCAAAAAAGGCGAATCCCTCCTTTCCTCCATACCAGTAGTAGTCCTATCCGCCATCTTGGGCAGAACCCCAGACCCAGCAGAACAAAAAACCGCCGTCCAAGGCATCGACCTCACCAAGTTCGCCCCACCGATCAAAGATATGGTTGCGAGCTAGGAACCATTTGTATAAAAACCAAAACCTTAAAAAACCGACCCTGCTTGCAGGTGACGAGTGAATAACTTCGAAGCGACTCAATTGTCCATAGAAAGGGGCAATACGTCCTTGGGGTAGTAAACCTCCTGATACAGCTAGCATTACTATCTAGGTCAACAGCCCCTCGAAAAAACTCTCCTCAAAACCCAAAACCCATGAAAATCCGCTCAATCGCATTGAAGCGCTGGCTTGGCACATTCGTGTTCACAGGCCTCGCCTCCGCAAACGCCGACGTCGTCAGCTCGTATAGTTTTGTCAATCCCGCCAATGCCAATGGCTCGGACGCCGTTTACCCGGCGGTATTTGAAGCGACCACTTTTGATCCTAGCGTCACCGCTGGCAACTGGAGTCGTGGGGCGGGTTTCACCGCCATGACTTCGGTGGGTCTCGATCCAGATCAAACCATGCAGGTCGCGGAAGGCAATGGTCTTGCCGATGGCACCGATGACGACATGGCAGGAGCCATCGCGGCGGATCAATATCTTGGATTCACGGTCACAGCAAACGGCGGCAACGTCCTGAACCTGGACAGCCTAGAGTTCGATATCCAGCGCGCTACCCGCGGCTGCAATGACTACTCCGTCCGATCCAGTGTCGATGGCTTTGCCACGGATATTCCGACGGGTCTCGCGGCGGGCTACACTGACCAAGGCATCACGACGACCCTAACCGTCCAGAACATCGACCTGAGTGACCCCTCGTTCGACGGTCTTACGAGCATCGAGTTCCGCATCTATCTTGATGACCGCCAAAACAACGGCGGCGGGGCTTCAGCAGTCGTGTTTGACGACGTCGTCCTCAATGGGATCGTCGTCGCGCCAGGATCGTCGATCTGGCAAGTCGATGGCGATGGTGATTGGTCTACTATGGCGAACTGGTCTCCGTCCGTACCCAACGCCGCGGATGCGGCGGCGATCTTCAGCGATACGCTTCCCATCACCGGCCCGCTCACCGCATCGCTTGATAGCGCGGTGACTATTGGCGATTTGTCCTTGAGCAGTGCCCAGCCGATCACGATTGCTGGCCCCTCGGCGTTGACTCTGGATGGCCCAGGGCTGGCAAACATCTCGGCATCCGCAGGATCTCATGAAATCTCAGCGAATGTGACCCTGGCCGATCCTCTTGAGGTGGCCTTGACCACAGGCAGTGCGCTGAATCTTAGTGGAGCACTTTCTGGCACCTCTTCGGTGACCAATACCGGAGAGGGTCAACTCACGGTTTCCGGTGATTTTTCCGGATTCTCCGGTGGCTTGAGCGCCAACAGCGGGACTCTGGAGGTGACCGGCAGCGGCACCAGTTCGGATATCACCGTCAACTCAGGTGGCACTCTCAGCGGCGAAGGCAGCCATACTGGAACCCTCAATCTGTCCGCCAGCAGCACCCTGCTTGCTGATCCGGCTACCGGCGGGGCATTCACGACCGGCACACTGTCGCCCACATCCCCCGTTTTGGTGGACACCACTTCGGCACCTGCGGGCTCCTTCGACGTGCTCAATTACTCGACCTATGGTGGCACCGTCGCCACCGACTTCGTCGGCCTGAGCCAACGCCTGACCTTCGCGGACTCGGCTGGAACCATCACCGCCACGGCAGCGGGTGCCGAATCGATCAACTGGACGGCGTTGGATGCGACCAATCCGACCTTCTGGGATAGTGCCGTCAGCCAGAACTGGAGCTCAACGGACAATCTATTCTACGGCGGAGATTCAGTGACTTTCACGGATACTGGTGTCGGTGCCGTATCGGTTCGCTCTGCGGTGGCTCCCGCTTCCGTGACATTCACCAATACGTCTGGAAACGATTACACTCTGGATGATGTCACTACCAATGTGGAAACGATCAGTGCTACCACTGGAGGCATCAATGTCACCGGCGATGGAAATTCGGCTATCAATACCAAGATCACCGGCAGCACCAACATCACCCACTCGGGTGCTGGTATTCTTACTCTGGGTGGGGGCGACGTTGACAATGATTTTGTTGGCACCATCACAGTCGACGGTGGCGGCACACTCAGGAACGAGAGGCTCGCAGCCAATATTAACGCGCTAGGTGATTTTGGCAACACAGTCAGCTTCACGAATGGCAGTATCTTTGATGTCCACTCTTCAACAGGAACCGGAACAGTCGATCACACCTACACGGGCTACGGCACGGCAAGTATTGTCATGGGAGATGGCACCACACTCACCAATTCGTCCCCTCGGACTTTGAGAGGGATGTTCACTGATCAACTCGAGTTCGCAGGTGACGTGACGCTTGGTGGCGTAGGACGTATGGATATTGGTGGCGACATTGCCGTTACCGGGACAGATATCACTATCACTGTGGAAAACGAAACTTCCATCGTCCTTGGAGCCAGCAACTCCGGGAAATCGATCGCCGCTTGGGCTATCAATGCAGGCACTTTGATTCTTGGTAGTGAAACCGGCCTAGGTGATACGGCGACCGCAACGATCGATGCAGGAGCAGGCATTTCTGGCAATCTGTCAGCTGGAGTATTCACCCTTGCCAACGACATCACTTTGAATGGCGGTATGCTTTCAGCCAATCAAAGTAGCACCACTGATTATAGCGGCACAATCACAGTCACCGGCGGTGGCAGTCTGAATCCGGGTAGAAACACTCGTGGTGTGACACTTAGCGGTGTTCTGACAGAGTCTGGAGCCGGGGGGGATCTGGTTGTTTTGGAGACTGTGATCACCAATGCAGGCACGGTAACGATTGCCTCCACGCTCGATGCGACTGGTTACACAGGAGACTTTATTCTCAGTAACACTGGCTCCTTTAGTCTGGAAAACGGGGTAATTCTCACCCAAGACATCGTCGTCAGTGACATCGGTGACAACAAGCAGGTTCTCTTGCCTGTCGGAAGCTCCGCAGAGATATCAGGAGGTATCATCGTCAACGAGTTAGACACTGGACTCTTTGACTTCAATGTCGTGGATGCCGCCGACGCCCTGACAGTTTCCGGTGTAATTTCCGGCAGCGGCGCAGCCGGGGTCACTAAGACCGGTGCTGGCACCGTCATCCTAAGTGGATCCAACGACTACACTGGTGCCACCACCGTCCTAGATGGATCCCTCGCACTTGACGGAGACGCCCTGTCCGATGCTGGCAGCCTCATCATCAATGGCGGCACCGTGGCGGTCACTGGCACGGAAACCGTGAATACGCTGTTTATCGGTGCCACGCAGCAAGCTCCGGGCATCTATACGAATACCGAAATCCCGGCGATCACCAGTGGATCGATCGAGGTGCTCGACGGGCCTGCCGGTTTCGCCAGTTACATTACCGGCACCTTCGCCAATGGCACCGTGACCAATCAGGGACCGAATGACGACGACGATAACGACGGCATCAGCAACTTGCTGGAATATGCTATCGAAGGCGAGGATCCCACAGTTCCGAACTCGAATATCGGCACTTACACCGGCGACACGCTTAGCTACACCAAGAGCACGACGGCCACAGGCCTCACCTATGCTATGGAGTCATCCACCGACCTCGGAATCGCTGATGATTGGGAGGAAGTCGCTGATGTCCCAGACTATTTGACCTATGTGAACGATGCGACCACCATCTCCGTCACCTTCACGCTCACTGGAACAATTCCGCCGAAGAACTTCATCAGGCTTCAGGTGATCGACAACAACTAAGAACCTCAATCAGCGCATTGCGGCAGATCGCAGGTCATCCTGCCGCAATGCACACCATAGGGTTTTCCGGGGCAGTCAAAGGCACCATGGAAGACCACATGGACTTCCACGATGTTGTCCATGCCACCCAGCTACAGATGCTCAAAAAGTTCGGCGGCGACAACGTCTTCCAAGGCCGCATCATCGAAGACGCCCTCATAAATGGCCATGATATGAATTACAAACTCATCGCCTGGTGCATCAAGCCGTAGCATGTCCACCTCTTGATCCGGCAAAACCCGGAAACCAGCCTGGGAAAAAGCATCCGCAGTTGGAAGGGCGGCAGAGCCCGCAGCATCAATCTTACCCTCGAACGTAAAGACCCACTCTAGACCCGAGACGACTTCAATCGTGCCATTCGCGACGAAGAGCACTTCTAGGGCTCCGTCACCTACATTCACCGCAATCCTGTGAGAGCAGGTCTGGTCACCGATCCCAAAGACTAGCCCTATTCCTCCCTCGCCCACGGCTGGACGCCTCCAAACATCTAAACGCGAAACTCCCCCAACGGATCCAGGGTCTACAGCCCGCCCCGCGACCCCAGTCTTCATCCTCCGGGGCGGGCTAAAGACCCGCGATCCCCCCCCAGATTTCCGGCAGACATCTCCCCCCGAATGAGTTATTCTCGTCACCATGGACACCATCAAGACCTTCACCACTGGTTCCGGCTCGGAAGCGAAGTTTTTTTCACTACCCGCTCTCGCGGAGCAAGGCTTCCCCAACCTCGCCAAGCTCCCGGTATCCATCCGCATCGTGCTCGAATCCGTCATGCGCAATGTCGATGGCCGAAAAGTCACCGAAGAAGACGTCAAAAACCTCGCCAACTACAACCCACAGAACCCCGGCGAATACGAAATCCCCTTCACCGTCGCCCGCATTGTCCTTCAGGACTTCACCGGCGTCCCTCTTCTCGTCGATATCGCCGCCATGCGCGATGCCGCTGTTGAACGCGGAGCCGATGCCTCGAAAATCGAGCCGCTCGTCCCCGTCGATCTCGTCGTTGATCACTCCGTCCAAGTCGATTTCGCCGGTTCCCAGCAAGCCCTCGACCGCAACATGGCCATCGAGTTCATCCGCAACCGCGAACGTTACGAATTCCTGAAGTGGGGCCAGCAGGCCTTCGACACCTTCGCCGTCGTGCCTCCCGGTATCGGAATCGTTCATCAGGTAAATCTCGAATACCTCGCCAAGGGCGTGCTCTCCAAAGACGGCGTTTATTACCCGGACACCCTCGTCGGCACCGACTCACACACCACCATGATCAACGGCCTCGGCGTCGTCGGTTGGGGCGTGGGCGGCATCGAGGCGGAAGCCGGAATGCTCGGCCAACCCGTCACCTTCCTCGTCCCCGAAGTCGTCGGCGTCTATCTCCACGGCTCTCTCGCTGAAGGCGTCACCGCCACCGACCTCACCCTCCGCGTGACGGAAATTTTGCGGAAGCATGGAGTCGTCGGAAAATTCGTCGAATTCCACGGCCCCGGCGCCACCGCGCTCTCACTCCCCGACCGCGCCACCATCGCCAACATGGCTCCCGAATACGGCGCGACCATGGGCTTCTTCCCCATTGATGGAGAAACGATCAACTACCTCCGAGGCACCGGCCGCTCCGAAGAGCTCTGCACCACCGTCGAGAACTACTACAAAGCCCAAGGCCTATTCGGCATCCCGGACAGAGGCGATTGCGAATACAAGGATCTCCTAGAAATCGACCTCGCCACCATCGTCCCCGCCGTCGCCGGCCCGAAACGCCCGCAGGATCGCATCAACGTCCCTGATCTCCGCGATTCCTTCAACAAGCTCTTCACCGCCTCCCCCTCAGACGGAGGTTTCGGCCTAAGCGCCGACCAACGCGATGTCACCATCCCGGTCGTAATGCCTCACCCCGCCGGTTATGCCGTCGGCTCCTTGCTCGAAAACGTCACTCCCGGCGCGGAAAAGGATAAGGTGGAAATGACCACCAACCGCCCGACCCCGAACGCAGTCCTCGCCGACGAAGCCTTTGAGCCCATCGATACCGAGCTACGCCATGGTTCCGTTCTCATCGCCGCCATCACAAGTTGCACCAACACCTCCAATCCCAGCGTCATGCTCGCGGCCGGACTCGTCGCGAAAAAGGCCAACGAACTCGGCCTGACCATCGCGCCTTTCGTGAAAACCTCCCTCGGCCCCGGCTCCCGCGTGGTCACCGATTACCTCGATGCCACCGGTCTCACCAAGGAACTCGACCAACTCGGCTTCGAAACCGTCGGCTACGGCTGCACCACCTGCATCGGCAACTCAGGCCCCCTCCATCCCGCCATTGAGGGCGCCATCAAGGAAGGCAACCTCGTCTGCGCTTCCGTCCTCTCAGGAAACCGGAACTTCGAAGCCCGCATCCACGGAAATATCAAATCGAACTTTCTGATGTCGCCTCCACTGGTCGTCGCCTACGCCCTCGCCGGCCGCGTCGATATCGATCTCACCACCGAGCCACTCGGCAACGACAAAAACGGCAACCCCGTTTTCCTCAAAGACCTCTGGCCTGCCCAATCCGAGATCAAAACCCAGATCGAAGCAGCCCTCAAACCCGAGGTTTACGAAAAACTCTACGGAAACGTCGACACCGCCAACCCGAAGTGGGGCGAGATCAAGGGCAGTACCGGCGACACCTACGCGTGGGACGAAAAATCCACCTACGTCCAGTCGCCGCCATTCTTCGATACGAAAATCGGCGCGAGCGAGGACATCACCGGCGCACGACCGCTAGGCATCTTCGGAGACTCCGTCACCACCGACCACATCTCCCCGGCCGGTGCTATCAAGGAAACCTCACCCGCAGGCCAATACCTCCTCGCCAACGGCGTCGAGAAAGCCTCCTTCAACTCCTACGGCGCACGCCGTGGCAACGACCGCGTCATGACCCGCGGCACCTTCGCCAACGTCCGCATTAAGAACCTCATGTGCCCCGGTATCGAAGGCGGTTACACCCAGTATTTCGGTGGAAAAGAAGTCCCTGCTCCCGATGTAGCCATCGATTCCTACAGCGGCGCGATGCCAACGTTCATCTACGACGCCTGCATGGCCTACATGGAAGAAGACACACCCCTCATCGCCATCGGCGGCGAAGACTATGGTATGGGATCGTCCCGCGACTGGGCGGCAAAAGGCACCCGCCTCCTCGGCGTAAAAGCCGTCATCACCAAGAGCTTCGAGCGCATCCACCGCTCCAACCTCATCGGCATGGGTGTCCTCCCCTGCACCTTCGTCGACAAGGCGGACTACGAAAAAGTCAAAGACCTCTTCGACGCCACCTTCGACATCACAGGCATCGCCGGCGAACTCAAGCCCATGCAATCTGCCACCCTCACCGCCACCTCCCCGGACGGCACCAAGGTCACGATCCCGCTCAAAGTCCGTCTCGATACTCCCGCCGAAGTCGACTACTACAATGCTGGCGGCATCCTCCCCTACGTGCTTGACCAGATCCTCGCCTAACGAAAAGTAGCCCCGGAATTCATTCCGGCTTTCGCCTGAACCCATCCCAAAACGGAGTCCTCGAAATGCGGACTCCGTTTTTTCGTTTCCCTGCCGTGACCATGGTTGGTGAAATTGCCCTCGGACTTTCGCGGCAGATTCCACCCACCACGATATTCCCTCCGTTCTGACAAGAGCCGCACTCCGGATCTTGAAGAATATAAATCCGCTGTCCAAGGCATCGACCTAACCAAATTCGCCCCACCCATCAAAGAAATGGTCGCGAATTAGTTGGGGTAAGGATACCCGGGTAGGGATGTCTCGCCGAGACATCCGCCAACCAACCCATCATACGCCACGGTAGGGATGTCTCGCCGAGACATCCGCGAACCATCTCCATCAACATCATCTCACGAACGCCTCAGCGAGGCGTCCCTACCCACCGGAAGACAAGAGCCGCCTGTATTTCGCCCAAGGCCTCCCTAACGAGTTGTATCGGTCACGAAAAAGCCCCTCTCCCACCAGAAATACGGAGGAGAGGGGCTGATGAATTAAGATACCCGCGTGATCAAGGAGCAGGAGTAGGGGTCACCTTGAGACGAACGAAGAATGGTCCGTCCCCAGCAGGCAGGTCATAGGTGACAGTTCCTTCGCTTAGGGTGGATGCGACATCCGTCCAGATAGCGAGATCTGGAGAAGTTTGCACTGTATAGGTTCCGTCAAAAGTATCGCTAACCGTCCAAGTATACTGATTGCCGACGATGACAGGACTCGAGGAGGTAAAGCCAGAACCAGTTTCACCAAAGAAGTATTCGATACCGTTCTGAGTTCCATCCAGGTCGAAATCACCATCCGCATCCTGATTGTTAGCATTTGCTGCTGACCATATCGCGAAACTTTCAGTCTCTACTCCCAACGAATCTGGACCCGAAGTGAAGTTTGCTGCGACTTCGTTGGATTCCAAGACTCCGGAGTAGATCCGGAATTCGTCAAAAGCTCCATCAAAGAGATTATCACCTTGATTCGAGCGACCCAGCCAGCAATTGAGATCTTCGATCGTGCTGATCGTGCTTCTGCCAACTCCCAACACCGAGGTGCCGATAGAAACACCATCCTTATAGAGAGTGCGGATGCCTGTTTCTGGGTCGATCGTCAGGACGACATGGGCGGGTGTGCCGACTTCAAGCTGCTCAGTTCCCTCAAAAAACTGACTATCGGCGCCCCCAAGATCTTTGAACTCGTTAACAATCGCTTTACCGCCTCCGCTCCTTTGAGCGATGAGGTTGATAAATGAGGTTCCGTTCCCGGTAGTTCCTTCTCCACCGCTACCCACACCAAAGTCGGCCATGCGCATCCAGTTTTGATCTGCGTTTTTCGTCACCCAGGTTTCGATAGTAATACCAACGTTATCCACATCCGTGATACCCGAGATAATTCCATTCGGGAGGTCGACATATCCTCCTCCAGAGGTGTTGCCACCACCGGGGAGGACTAGGGAGGTGCCCGTAGCGTCAAAGACAGCACCTGTCCCGACGATCACACCGTCAGAGCTTCCTACCGAATCGGTAATAACCGTTGTTTCAATTGCGCTACCGGCCGTACCGCTGAAGCTGTAGCGGTGAAGCAATGTGGCTGGTTTCGACGTAGGCGCCACGACATTGATGGCTACGGTGTCATCCAAGGCACCAAAAGTTGCAGTGATGTTCGCTATTCCAGTGACAGCTCCGGGAGTAACAACTCCTGTAGCCGGGTCAACGGTAGCAACATCAGTGTTATCAGAGGCAAAAGACAGCGCTGCAAGATCCACAAGAGGAAAAGGGAACAAGGTGGTAGTGGCTTCTACTTGAACCGTTTCATCGCGCCCGCCAGCGAACAAAGTATTGTTTGCAACAGTGGCGGTGATAGCACTCGGCGCCTCAACGGTGATTGCGACTGAGTCTGAAACGCCATTTAATGTACCCGTGATGTTTGCGGTGCCGCCAACACTTCCAGGGGTTATAATTCCTGTCGAGGGATCCACGGTCACGACTGAAGTATTGTCACTCGCATAGGAAAAGCCCGAGTAACCCTCCACTAACACTCCGGATAGAGTAGTACTATCCGCAGTTGTGTTTACGTCCCCGGTGTATCCATCGGTAATCAAGAACGTGTCGAATGTCTCCAAGGTAAGAGATGTCGGGTCTTCCACATTGAAGGTCACCGCTGCGGAAGTCACCGTGGTGCTGTTTGATCCCACCACAGTTGCGGTAATATCCGCAGTGCCCTCTCCGACGAAGGTGACTATACCACCTGTTGAAACCGTGGCGACGCCGGTATCGGTCGACGCATAGGTGACCACTGTCGACCCCAGTGCCGTGACATCTGTCAAGCCCGCGATACTGAAGGTTGCCGTCGCATTCAGCTGAACGTCCGGAGCACCAAGAATGAAGGTCGTGTCACCTGGAGCAGTCAAGGTAGCGTCAGAGACATCCCCGAAATTCACATCGCTAGAGGTAATTGATAAGCCGTTAACTGCTGAGTAACGGTTGCCGTTTCTGTTCCAAGTGAAGGAAATGTCGGTGGTGGTGCCGTCCGAGATAAATTGCCATTGTGCGGAGCGAGCCGAATCGGTTTCCGTGGCTTGATTGCTTCCAAACGTGGTGATTTGGCCATCCAAAGTAGTCCCGGCATAGGTTGGGGTGAAGAGCGATCCCTGACCATTGTTATCGCCAATGCCTAAAACCGTTAGGGTGATGACCTTACCTGCAGGGATTTGATCCATTCCAGAAATAGAGAACGAAGTTTCCGTGCCCCTGTCCTTGAAGAGATAGGATTCAAGAATAGGAGTCACATCGGGCCAGCGGCCTACGCCTGAAGCTCCGGGACCGCGTTGCTGTCCTCCTGTGTAGGTGAGAGTGTATGTATCGCTATCCTCGTCGGTAAGCACGATAGGAGCATTAAAATCAGCACCAGCGGCAACGGCTGTCACCGTCGCAGAGGAGCTGACATTGGAATCGTATGACTGGAAAGCTGCCACCACAGTGGCATTGTCTGTGGGCGCGTCGCCGCCGGAACTCTGGACATCCAGCAGGATTGTCTTCGCCGAGACGGAGATCGCGGAGGAGGCCAGCAAGAAGCAGGCTAGTTTATGGCTTTTTTTCATCGGGTTTTTTGTGGGGTTTTTTGTGGTTTCTGGAGGTCTTTTTTTTCGCAAGCTTTCGATCAGTTGGCCATGACTAAGTCATATCCGAGGAGATTTTGGTTGAAGCTGTATAGGAATTGGCAGATCCGGCATCACAGAAGGACATTCCACCAAGTAGAACCACGGGCTTTAACCCGCGCCAGAGCACACCCTACCCCTGCTCCTTCCGCAGAAACACCAGACTGCTCCCATCCGACTCCCCGGCACTATACTTATAACCAGCTGTCTTGAATTTCTTCAGATCCTTCGCCTCTTTGATCCCCTCCCGGACAATGAAATCAGCCATCATCCCCCGGGCTTTCTTCGCGTAAAACGAGATAATCTTATACTTCCCGTTTTTCTCATCCTTGAAGACCGGAGTTACGAGGTTCCCTTTCAGTTCAGCCCTTTTCACCACAGAAAAATACTCGTTCGAAGCCAGATTCACCACAGTCTCACTTCCTGACTTCTTAAGATCCTGATTCAAAAGAGCCGTCACCTCACTCCCCCAGAACTCATAGAGATTCTTTCCCCTGGCATTCTTAAACTTCGTTCCCATCTCCAGCCGGTAAGCCTGCATCAGATCTAGCGGGCGCAAGACCCCATACAAACCCGAGAGAATCCGCACCTGCTTCTGCGCCCTTGAGAAATCCTCCGCGCTCCACTCCGCCAGCTCCATCCCCTGATAGACATCCCCCGTAAAGGCAAGTATCGCCTGCCGTGAGTTCTCCTTCGTAAACTCCCGCTCCCACTCCGCAAACCGCCCGTGGTTCAGCTCCGCCAGCTTGTCACTGATCGACATCAGCTTCCCCACCTTCGCGACAGAAAGCTTCCGCAGCCCCTCAATCAACTCCGCAGACTCATCAATAAAACGAGGCTTGGTAGATTTCTTGGTAAGCAACGGAGAACCGTAATCAAGAGACTTGGCAGGAGAGAGAAGAACAAGCATGGCGTGAAAAAGTTCACGGAATATGAATCCATTTCAGCAAAGGGCAAGTAATGCACTAGCAACTATCCAACTCCCCCAGTCATTGTCCTCTCAGACACCCTATCGGCACGAATAACTCCAACAACAAAAACGCCTGACAAGCTGGACATACCGAAAATAGTCCTCAAAATCGAGGTCTTATCGCTTTTAATAAAACCATGAAACCAATCATCGCTTTACTCGCTCTTTCGCTGCCGCTCTACGCCGCCACCACGATCAATACCGATGATCCTGAATCCTACACCGCCGCCGCTCCGCCTACAGTAGAAGAAGGGCCGTCTATGGATGCTTACATACTCTTCAACCAAGGACGCCACGAATCCGGAGTTACAATCGCTCGCCCTCTTGCCGAAAAAGGCGATCCCGACGCACTCTTCCTCCTAGGCTTTGCCGCAGAAACCGGCCAAGGCATGGATGCTTCCCGCGATAGTGCTCTCGAATCCTACCGCCTCGCGGCTGCAAAGGGGCACAAAGAAGCCACCTACCGCCGCGCCCTCATACTCCTCAACACCGGAGACGAAGAAGAACGTAAGCAAGGCACGACCGTACTCGAAGACGCCGCCAAAACCGATCCCAAGACCGCTGGACGCATGCTCGGAGAAGCTTGGCTTCGAGGTCTGATCAGCGAAAAGCCCGATACAGAAAAAGCTATCCTTTGGTGGAAGCGCGCCAGCGATGCCGGAGACGATCCCTCACTTCTACTCCTCGCACGCCTCTACAGCGGAGAATTCGGCTTCCCAGAGATCGTGGATGCAGAGAAAAGCATAAGTTTCTTTAGCAAGGCCGCAGGCCTCGGACAAAAGGCAGCCTACCTCCCGCTCGGCTCACGACTCCTCAATGGAGAAGAAAGCACTCGCAATGAAGAGCAAGGCCGTGAGTGGTTGGATAAAGCCATCAAGGAAGATATCTTTGCAGCTTATCTCGTTCTGGGCGATCATGAGGAAAACATCAAAAAGAACGATAAGGCAGCCTACGGCTTCTATCTGAAGGGAGCCGAAGCAGAGCAACCGGACTGCATGCTCCGCCTAGCCTCTCTCCTCTTCAACGGCCGCGGCACTGAAAAAAGTGAGGATAAAGCCCGCGAATGGCTCGAAAAAGCCGTGAAAGCCGGTAGCGCACTCGCCGCCTACGAACTCGCAGGCATTTACGCAAATGAGGAAAATCCCGATACGCTGAAGGTTTACTCTTACCTAGTCTTGGCGGCCTCCAGCGGCATCCCCAACGCACAAAACGAGCTAGGCCTGCTATACCTCACCGGGAACCTCGGTTCCTCAGACAAACCAGCCGCAGTCGCTTGGTTCACCAAATCTGCTCAGGCCGGATACTCCGCCGCACAAAACAACCTAGCCACCCTTTACGAAGGTGGCATCGGTGTTCCCGTGAACTACGGCAACGCAGGCGAACTCTACTCTCTAGCAGCCAATCAGGGACACCCTGCCGCCACTGCATCCTTGGCTCGCATGTATGCCGCTGGTATCGGAACTGAGCCCAATCTCGTAAAAGCCTGGGCCTTTGCCTCACTCGCCATCGAGTATGGCGATAAGGACGCAAAAGCTAACTTGGACAAAATCTCCGAACAACTCACACCAGAACTCCTCGCCGAAGCCAAAAAGGAACTCGAACAACTCAAGTCTCCTAGCGCACCCGACAAAGCCGAGGACGAAAACGAATAATACCAAGTACACTGGTAAGCATCACCATGTCTGAATTCAGGACATGCGTTGAGACAAATTCTTCCGCTCCAAAGGTGCAACCCATCGCAGCCTAGGGCAGAGAACTTCAGCAATGATGTTGTTTGGCTGAGTTGTGTAGCAGTGCGCCTGTGCCCTGCTTGACGAGTCTCAAGCGCTTGACGCCGATATCTCCACCAGTTTCATCACCCACAAGAACACCATAGATGTCGATTGCGGGATCTGCGGAGTTCACCATTTGTACCGAGTCGTGAGTCATAGAAGTCACGGGGGATACGGATGCGTAGAAGCAGTTCGGCGGCACCGAAAGTTGTGGTAGTTCCACTGAATCCCAGATTGCGCCATGCTACAAAAATTGCATCATGAAGTCAGATATATTCAAAACCAAGGGCAAGCGTTACTCTCAATGCGCGTTCTTCAAGGAGCTCGGTGCGGTAGTTACGCAGGCTGAGATCCGAGAGGTAAACACTGGGCAACCGGTGTCCCCACCTCAATCAGCGACCCATCCAGCCCCTCTTTCCCCCATGACACTCCCTCCGAACACCTTTTCCAAAAAGCAAATGCCTAGTCGATTCCGAGATTGGAAAAAAATCCCGCAATGTTTTTGTTTCCTAGTTCTTGCCTTGGGAACCCGCAACAGCTTTGCCGAAGGAAATTTTAGGCTTATTTCTCCCGAACAATCTGGGCTGGAACATATATGCCCGATTGATGTAGATCACCCACTTAGCCGCGTTTATTTCAATAGTTCAGCGTGTGGTGGAGTGGTTGCTGCTGATTTTACTGGAAATGGAAAACCTGAACTCTTCTTCCTCAATGGACCGGGGAGCAATAAACTCTATGTAGAGCAATCCAAGTTTTCATACAAAGATCTCACCGAGCCATCGGGAATTTCCGATTTGGATCGGTGGGGAAACGGTGCTGCTGCGGCAGACATTGATAATGACGGAGATCTCGATCTCTACGTGTGCAATTACGACTCTCCCAACGAGCTTTGGATCAATGTAACCCAGCCTGGCAGCTCACATCCGAAATTTGAAGAAAAAGCCGCCGAGTGGGGATTAGACATAGTTGATGCCAGTGTCATGCCAGCGTTTGCGGACTATGACAGGGACGGATTGTTGGATGTCTATGTACTCACATACCGCCTGGATCCAGAGGGTGGACGCCCGGAGAGTGTAAGGATGCAACTTTCAGAGGACAGGAAGAGCGGCATCGTTCTTGGAGATGATGCACGTTATTACGGCTACCAAGGTTTAGAAAATGGTAAGCCTATGTTTGGCGAAGTTCCGCGCCGAGATATTTTGTTGAAGAATAACGGCGAAAAGTTTGTTGATGTCTCGGAAACCGCTGGTGTCGGCCAACGGCACGGAGCTGGTAATTCGGTATCTTGGTGGGATTGGAACCGTGATGGTTATCCCGATATTTTTGTAGGCAATGACATTCATTATCCCGATTTTTTCTACTTAAATCAGGGCGATGGTACGTTTGTAGAAGTGCTCAAACAGATAGCGCCTTCTTCAGCATGGACTTCGATGGGAGCTGCAGTTCTTGATGTCGATAACAATGGCTGGACGGAATTAATCATGGCCGACATGTCAGCCACCTCTCACTACAAATCCAAACTCTTCATGGGTGAAATGGGCAGTGGCCTAAAAGAGATCATGGCGGAGCCATACGGGCCACGGCAGTTACCACGTAACGCGTTTTATCTCAATCAGGGTAGCCCGCGACTCTTAGAGATTGGCAATATGGCTGGAGTTTCCTCAACAGATTGGACGTGGGCAATCCAGGCTGAAGACTTCGATCAGGATGGTTGGCAGGATCTGTATTTTGCCAATGGAACTGCGCGTCAGTTTAACCATGCTGACATGCCATCACAACAAGGCGGGAAAGAACTTATCGGAAAAAATTTGTTCGATTTTTACAAAGATCGACCTGAACAGCGCGAGGAGAATCTAGCGTTTCGAAATCGCGGCAATCTGACTTTCGAAAATGTTTCAGAAGAGTGGGGGCTCAACCAAATGAGTATGAGCTTTGGAGTATCCGCAGTCGATTTGGATCGGGATGGTGATCTCGACTTAGTCGTAACAAACCTAGAAGAGCCACCCTATCTGTTTGAAAACACGGTAGCTGAAGGAAATAGCATTCAGATTCAACTCAGAGGGAAGAAATCCAACAAGTTCGGCTTGGGTGCCCGGGTGGAAATTTTCACTGGAGAGAACTCCCAAACTCGAGAAATTCATACCAGTGGCGGCTTCATGAGCACAGATGAACCGATTGCCCATTTTGGTATCGGAAAAGCGACAACAGCGGATCGTGTGCAGATCCTCTGGCCGAGTGGTGCGGTTCAAGAGGTCAATAACCTGAGCGCAGGAAGAATTCACACCATCGACGAGCCCGATGATGCACCGGCCAATGCTACTGCCTTTGTTGTTAGTGATAATTCCACTCCAATATTCAGAAAATCTGCCTTCCCCTTAGGACATTTAGAAACTGAGTTTAACGACTTTGAAAGCCAACCACTGCTCCCAAAATCGCATACCAAATTAGGCCCAGGGGCAGCTTGGGGCGATGTCACAGGAGATGGGCGATCAGAATTGATTTATAGTGGATCGAAAGGTAACCCCACCAAAGAGTTTCGTGTCACTAAGGCAAGCGGAGGTAGTCTTGAGTTTATCCCTAATCCCTCTGATGATGTCGCCTCGGATCTCGCCACGGAAGCGATGGGCACTCTGCTGTTCGACGCGGATGGAGATGGGGATCAGGATCTCTACATCGCCAGTGGAGGTGTCGAAGCTCCGGCCAACGATTCAAGCTACGAAGACAGGCTGTATCTCAATGATGGAACAGGTCAATTTATCCATGCTGCGGGTGCCTTGCCAAAGATTGCAGATTCTACTTTTTCTGTAGTGACTGCCGACTACGACCGAGATGGAGATCTTGATCTTGCGGTTGGAGGAAGGATTGTGCCCGGGCAATACCCGATCCCTAGCAATAGCCGGATTTTCCGTAATGATCATGGGAAGTTCACCGATGTCACCCAGGCTTTGATCCCTGAATTTCTGGGCACAGGCCTAGTGACCAGCCTGTTATGGACCGATTGCAATCACGATGGCTGGATTGACATCATGGCGGCTCATGAATGGGGGCCGATCAAGGTGTTCCTCAATGACAAGGGACAAAGATTTGTCGATCACACGGAGAAAACAGGTATAGCCCATTTATTAGGCTGGTGGCAAGGGATCCAGGGACGTGATCTCAATGGCGATGGCCATATTGATTATGTAGTGACGAATTTCGGCACCAATACCATTTACAAAGCCTCGCAAAAAAAGCCTGAGCTCATCTTCTATGGAGATATGGCTGGCACAGGAAAATTCAATATTATCGAAGCCAAATATGAAGGCGATATCTGCTATCCACGGCGTGGATATAGTTGTTCATCGGGTGCGATTCCACAAATCAAGGACAAGATCAAAACCTACAAGCAATTTGCCGTTACACCCCTCGAAGGTCTCTATCCGGAAAGCCGGCTTGAACCATCCATGAAGCTCGAATGTAACACCCTTCAAACGATGGCATTGATGAATGACGGCAGTGGTCATTTCACTCCAATTCCGCTTCCTTGGATGGCTCAAGTGTCGCCGAGTTTTGGCCTTGCTCTAACCGATGTGGATGCCGATGGGTTTACCGATGTGTTTATAGCGCAAAATTTCTCTCAGCCCCAGCAAGAGACCGGCCCGATGAATCCGGGGATCAGCGCGTTGCTACGGGGCACTGGCAAGAAAGAGAAACCGTTTGAGGTGACTCCGGTTCTGGAGAGTGGCATTCTCATTCCGGAAGACGCGCGCTCGGTGGCAGTCTGTGATGTGAATGATGATGCAAGGCCTGATTTATTCGTAGGGATGAACAGCGCCCACCCTGGGTTGTTTATCAATCAATAAACAACAGGCCGGCCTATTTCGATCAAGCTTAAGGGAACCCATGGAAACCGCACTGCAATTGGCGCGCGAGTGACGTTCAGCGCCCCTGGCATCAATGTGCAATCGGCGGAGATCTACGGAGGCAGCGGGTATTTGAGTCAGAGCGAGCCGATTCTCTATTTCGCTGCTCCAGAGCTTGCGAATACAGCTCGTGTCAATATTCGTTGGCCTGATGGCTTAGAAGAGCAGCGAGAGATTGATCTCACGAAGACTCGGGTGGAAATAGAAAAGAACTAAAGGAGTCTCACCCATGCCATTATGGAAAGGTAAGAAATTTGAACCGCCAAGAAAGACAAGTTCACCAAGCAAGAGGTGGATTGGTAAGGGGAAAATTGAACCACGAAGGCGCTAAGGATGGAGAATTTCATGGTTTCGAACCAACAACCCGAGGCTTGGCGTTCTTAGCGAACTTGGCGGTGAACTCTTCTTCTGCCGGGATGGGGGCTGGGGTTTTGGAGAAAGGTTGAACCGCCAAGGAAGAGAAACTCGCCAAGGAAGGGGTATTGGGTAGGGGAAATTGAAAGGTTATAGACTCGTTACCGTCGGCTAAATCATCCGTCCCAACGGGACGTTTCATATCAGCCCGCGGGTGGAAACCCCGGGTCTTGTTGGATCCTTGTTCCGCGTCCTGTATGGACGCCTCATGTAAGGAAATGCTAAATTCACGAGCGCGTCTGCTTGTGCGTAGCTTCACCATGCATGAGTGTCCTTTCAGGACGAAGTCGGATGGACTCATTAGCCACTCTATTCGCGGTTCTTTCTTCATGGCCAAGGGCCTGTTCTATCGCAGCTTGGTGCATCGCCCTATCTGCCAAGACGATCCAGCCACGAAGGGGCGACCTTTTCACAGATTTTACGAGAGCTTTCGATCCCCCCTTCAGGGCTGGATTTTTTTGCGAACTGAATCCTAGGGCGATGCCCTAGGCTGCGATGGGTTGCACCTTTGGCGCGGAAGAATTTGACTCACCTCCTATCTCACTTTCACCAATCTTGATGCGCGCTAGTAGAATCCCAAGATTTGTGCTATTCGCAGTATTTCTCCTCAGTCATGATACTCGCGGGATTTCGATGGATTGAGCCTGAGATGTGTAGCCGCAGGGAAATCGGCATGACCGACTGGGGTGGTATGCGAGTTGAGACGGCAGGGTCATCCAGCTAGGAATAAAAAAACCGCGAATGGACGCGAATACACCCAAGGGCATAAAAAACGCAAATCTTGGGTTTGGAGAGAACAGTTTGTGAGTAACAACCGAAATTTTGCGCCACCTACACTGGATTAGCGTCCATTCGCGTTTATTCGCGGTTGAATCTTTAGAAATTTGGACAGGTATTTCCCTAGCTGGACAACCCTGGGTGAGACGGATTCCGGCGATGCCTATCAAAAATAAAACCGCCAACCCGAAGGTTGGCGGTTTATTGAATTCTTTAAAAAGCTAGGAAGCTTTCTCTAGATGATGAATTAAGCGCGGCGGCGGCGGAACAGAGCGAGAAGGCTCAGTGCGCCAAGCAGTGCTGTGGAAGGCTCCGGAATACTCGTAACGACAAGCTGAAGGCTTCCATCCTCGAAGTAGGCGGACTTTCCACTACCGAGGTCGAATGCATTACCAGCACCGAAGTTCTCGATTCCGAGTCCGGCAAAAGATGTTGCTGTGCCGTCTATCAGGGTGTAGGTGCCGTCGCTAGTAGCTGAGGAGAGCCCTACAAGGTCATCCACACCGAAAGTGGAATCAAGTGAGACTGTTCCGCCAACTGTCAGGGTATCGGTCAGGCTGAATACGAACTGTCCGCCCGCTGCAACCGTCAAATCTCCAGTAGTTGAACCAGGACCACCGATGGCGGCTCCGGAATCAACCGTGATAGCCGTGCTGCTGGAGGATCCGCTGATGATCAGAGAGCCGCCGGCGGCATTAGTAGTTCCAGCAAAGGTGCTTACACCGGAGAGGGTCAAATCATCCGTGATAGTCAGAGTTGCACCAGCATCACCACTGATGACTCCGCCGTATGTGCCACCGCCCAAGGACGCAACAGTCAACCTCGAGGTTGCATCCTGCAGGCTAATGTCACCCGAGAAGGTATTTCCCGTATTGGAGAAATGAACAAATTCGGAGTCACCAACGATAGTTAGATCACCTGAACCAGAAACCACGCCTTGAATTTCAAGAGCACCGGTAGTCCAACCAGCTTGCATACGACCACCGTTAGCGGCGATGATGAGGTTATTGGTGTGAACTGCTCCACCACCATTGTTCTGAAGATGCCCGCGACTACCATCAATATTGTTCAAGGTGATATCACCAGTACCTAAAGCGCCGCCCACTGCCCATACAGTGCCCTGAATCTCAGTGCCACCCGTGTAGGAGTTATTTGCGTTTTTCAGCTGAGTTCTTCCAGAGTCGTTACGAACAGTAAGTAAGCCGTCTCCTGTAATCACACCTTCTAATTGAACACCGTCTCCGGCGCGCCATCCTGATTCGATACCAGCACCAGTCGAATCAATAACGATGTCATTTGCGAGTACAGCACTTCTGTTTCTGTAGTTTTTGAGGAAAGCACCGTTCTTGAGGGTAATAGCGCCGCTACCTAGTGAGCTATTTGTGCCTGTGCCACCTCGCACACGAATGCCAATATTGTCGATAGTTGTGCCGCCGGAATAGCTATTCTCAAAGGCATCATTCCAAGTCCACTCGTCGCCATCACCAACAAGCTCCACAGAGCCGGTGCCGGTAATACCACCCGAGTTAGTGTAATTCCATCCACCGTTGTTTTGGATTTTGTTGCCGGTGCCTTCAAGCACGATGCTGCGGTTGTCAATATGATCACCACCGAGCATATTTAGGAAACCACCATTCTTGATGGTAACTACGTTGGCTGCATCTCCCAACGAGCCTGCGCCTTGGCTGTGAACATCGACAGCGTCAATCGTCAATCCACCCGTAAAGGTATTGGCAGTTCCATCCAATTGAATCTTATCGTTGTTACCTCCACCTACATGACCGAAGGTGAGTCCGCCAGTTCCGGAAATGACGCCGTTGAAATTGTAGACATTGTTGCTGCCGAACTGGTTGATCTGGGCTCCTCCGCTGATAGCGATGTTCTTACTTCCCAGTTGCAAATGGTTATTAGCACTTATTGTGGCGCCATTCAGGAGCGAGAGATCTCCTCCGCCAATGCCACCGAGTGCGTATCTGCCTAGCGTGACGTCGACACCATCGAAGATAACATTACCAGTATAGTTGGTGGAGTTATCATCACCGCCGGTTCCGGTCAGGGAGAGGGCAGTCGCTGAGCCTGCAGTGAACGTAAGATCGCCGGTTCCAGAGAGATCAGCGCCGATATCAAGTGTGCCATTAAGGGTGATACTAGTACCGCTATTGAGCACCAAACCAGCAGTGTTAATCGCACTGTCTCCTGAGACAGCGATACCGCTGGTGCCGACTTCAATGCTGCCGGTGCCGGATAGGGTGTTGCCGACAGCGAAATCAAGGCCGCCCACTTGCTGGGTAGCGGAGAGATCGACATTGTCGCCGTTGAATGTAGCAATATCAGTGAGAAGGTCATTGGTAGGAGCAGAACCGCCCCAGTTGACACCGTCTTCGTACGTGGTTCCATCTCCAGCGCCCGTCCATGTAATGGGGGCCGCAGAGGCAGTTGTCGCCATACCCGTCAGGGCAATCGCCGAGAAGAATAGTGTGTGTTTCTTATGTTTCATGGATTTAATTATAGGGGATGCCCTCTTCAGGCACCCAAAATCTATGGATTCTCGGAGGCATGTCACCAATAAATGTTTTTTACGAATATTCCAGAATAGCGATTTTAGGCTAATTTTGTCAGGAATCAGATCGCACAAGGCCATGAATCCAACTAATAGTATAGAAAACCGGACATATCGCTAGATTCATGCATGTTCTTTCAAAAAACATGGATTTTCTCTGAAATTCTTCGATTCCCCCCTCAAGACCCCAGATTTCTGCCAAACAGCAGTTTCGCCATCGCTCAATAGCCTTCATTCATCATATCTGGCGAATTGACATAGCCACTGATTGTTAAGCCATGGCAGTGCCGCGTCTCTTAAAACTACCTGCCTACCCTAAATGCATAATCACAGAGGCTTCCAATTCGGCACTACTAATACAGAGCGTATGTTGATCTTCATCTGAAGACTAAGATATCAGAATAATGGATATAGGAAGGGGGCGATAGCGGAACCACTGAGCACTACGAGTAAACCAAGCAGTAATAGGATGATGATAATAGGGAGCATCCACCACTTTTTGTTGTGGCGGAGGAAATGAAGAAACTCAGTGATGATATTGCTGCGCTTTTGGGCGGCTTCGTCGAGAAAGGTCTCTTTCTGCGATGGTTTTGGAGATTTAGACATGAGCTTCCTTTTGTGAGCTAGAATTGTTTAAAGTAGCGCCCGACACTCTCAGAGCGAGGATGTTCAGTCCAATAGCTTTCACTCTTGGGATCCCAATTCCGGTGCAAGGCATCGCGACCCATCAGACGAAAGACCAAGGCCACAGGAGTGATGATACCAAAGAAAAAGATGAGCATGATCAAGTGGCTGATCACCCATCCAATAGGGAAGCCGATGAGAACCAAGGCAAGATAGACGGGTTTTACGAGTTTCGATGACAGTTTGCTGAGGATTAAGATCAGAATGCCGACAATAACCATAGCAGCCATGCCCGTGAGAGGCAGGTCAAAGCGCCACTTCAATAGACAAGCGATCAACAGCAACATGATCGGAGCTACTTGCCCGAACTGTCTCAGCTTTCCCTCTGAGGGATTCATGTCCAATTGTACCATCGCCATTTTCGTAATCTCTTAATCTAAATCAAATTTCTCAAGATATTGATTCACTTCAGCGTTCTCAATCTTGGGTTGCTCCTCTTTCACTAAAATACAGTTCTCCAGGACGAGGACATCCATGTCGGTTGCCATGAAACATTTCCATGCATTCTCAGGGGTGCAGACAATGGGTTCGCCACGGACGTTAAAGCTGGTGTTAATGACCAAAGGGCAACCGCTTTTTTCCTCGAATCGCTTAATGAGGTAATAATAGCGCCCATGTCGTGCCGGATCCACCGTCTGGACGCGAGCCGAATGATCCACGTGGGTGATGCTAGGCACTGAGCTGCGGCGAACTTTCAGCAAGTCTAGGCCTTCGAGATCTTCTTGATCTGCCGCGACAGCTACCCGCTGGCTTTCTTCGATGGGAGCAACCAAGAGCATGTAGGGGCTTTCGCAATCTGCTCCCAGACCAAAGTATTCGCCGGCACGCTCTCGAATTACGCTAGGAGCAAAGGGGCGAAAGGATTCGCGGAATTTGATTTTTAAATTCATCCGTGACTGCATGTCTGGGCTCCGAGGGTCTCCAATGATGCTGCGCGAACCTAGCGCACGGGGCCCGAATTCCATCTTCCCTTGAAACCAGCCAACCACTTTTTCCTGAAGAAGGCCATCTGACACGGCTTCAAGCAGTTCGTCTTCATCCTCGATGTAGGTGTACACGGCTGAGGTTGAATCAAGGAAGTTTCGGATCTGATCGTTGGAGTATGCGGGGCCGAGCAAAGATCCATGCTGTAGATCCGATGTCTGATCCACCTTGCGTTCATTCTCCATGAGCTGGTGCCAGACCAATAAGGCGGCGCCTAGCGCAGCGCCAGCATCACCTGCGGCTGGTTGTATCCAAATTTTCTCAAACGGCCCCTCACGCTGGATCCGGCCATTGCCGACACAGTTGAGTGCGACGCCTCCAGCCAGCACAAGATTGCGCTTACCAGTGAGCTTGTGAGCGTGGCGCACCATCCGCAGCATAACCTCTTCAGTGACCTTCTGAATGGAAGCGGCGAGATCCATGTGTTGCTGCGTCAGCGGCGTTTCTGGTTGTCGGCGCGGGAGATCAAAGAGCTGTTCGAATTTCTCGCTCGTCATGACATCCGAGTCGCAATAGGCGAAGTAGTCCATGTTTAGGCGGAAAGAACCATCCTGCTTGAGATCCAGTAGCTCCGTCATGATGCGGTCGTAGTGGATCGGTTGACCGTAAGGGGCGAGCCCCATCAATTTGTATTCGCCGGAGTTGACTCGGAAACCACAGAAGTAAGTGAAGGCTGAATAGAGCAGACCCAGCGAGTGAGGGAACCGTAGCTCCTGCAAAAGTTCGACTTGATTGCCCTGGCCAATTCCAACGCTTGCGGTGGCCCATTCGCCCACACCATCCATCGTGACGATAGCGGCTTCCTCGAAAGGGGAAGGTAAGAACGCACTAGCCGCATGTGATTCGTGGTGGCCGCAAAAGAGATAGCGTCCCTTGTATTTATGGTTGAGCGCCGCGTCGAGCTCGCGCGGCAAGTGGAGTTTCTGCTTCAGCCACAGAGGGATGCTCATCAAGAACTGCTTGAAGCCTCTGGGTGCGTAGCTGATGTAGGTTTCTAGCAAGCGCTCGAACCTCAGCAGTGGCTTTTCATAAAAGACCACATGGCTTATCTGGCTTTCGTCGATACCCGCTTCCTTGAGACAGTATTGAACCGCTTGAGCTGGGAATGCGTTGTCGTGCTTCTTACGCGTGAAACGTTCTTCCTGAGCTGCCGCGATAATCTGTCCATCCTTCAACAACGCGGCCGCACTATCGTGATAGTAGGCCGATATCCCTAGTATATATACGGGCTTTTCGTTTGAATTCATTATAACTGAGCCGTTCGGATACGTGCGCTATTTTTGGCTACTATGGGCGTAGGCTAGTTATTGCGGAGTTGTTCCAATAGGTTTTGGCTACGTTGATGATTCGGATCCTTCGAAAGAACTTCCTCCAAGTGCTCAATCGCCCGAGCAATGTTGCCTTGCTGTTGCTGGATCTTTGCCAGACCAAACTGTGCTTCAACATGATTCGGGTTTTTCTCTAAGACAATTTGCCAGTATTTGGACGCCTCTTTTTGATGAGTCGGATTGCTCGAGTCCCGGTTGAAGAGATACGCCGCGAGAGTAAAATAGGCACTCTCAGCATAAACGTCTTTTTTAATCGCGTCCCGAAGTAGAGGGATTGCTTCGTCATATCGTTCTTGATAGCCGATGGCCACGGCAAGATTTGTTATTTTGTGAGCATCCGTCGGTTCTACTGCCAGCGATTTGCGGAACCACTCTTCGGCTTCTTGATATTTCCCCAACAACAATTTGACCTTAGCCAATACATCGTAGGTGGTCGTATAATGGGGGTATTCATCCACAGCTTTTTGATAATAGGTCTCTGACAACTCAAGATCACCTGTTGTGTTGAGATGAATGTCAGCAAGGTGATCATAGATGAACCAATGAGGGTGATTCCCTAATGCGTATTCATATTCTGCTAAGACCTCCTGTAATGTGCGATTTGAAAAAGTTGAGGTGATGACTTGGATTTCGCCCTTTAATTCGGCCAGCTTTGTTTCGATGTTGAATTGATTCGTGAAAGGAGGCTTCTCCATTCTCTCCAAATTGTGGCGGGCAATTTTGAGTTGATCCCATCGTGTATAGGCTAGCCGCTTTTTCATTTCAGCTTCTGAAATGATGTCACTGCTCTTTGGGCTCATTCCCGATTGGGCTTTTAAGCCTTTGAGAACTACGGGGTTAAGTGTTTTGGCGAGTAAGTAATTCCCGCTAAAATTGAAATGAACATGCTCGTAGAAAAGTTCAGCTCCAGGGATGCCGTTCGGACTGTTTGCTTCGACGGCCTCCTCTCCGTCGATGAAAGTTACCGTATCAAAGTCAGCGGCGGTTTCCTCGATGATTTGATTGATTCTGCTGTCCGCTCGGAAACGAAATACGTCTAGATCGCGCGCCTTCTCGTAGGCCTTCTTCGCCGATTCTATTTGATCGGTCTGTAGGTAACATTCTGCGATTCGAAAATGTAGGTCAGCAAATTGGTCATCCAATTCTACAGCCTCGTGATAAGACTCAAGCGCCTTTGTATACTTGCCTTGTTTTTGCTCTTCGGTTCCTTGGGTAAAAAGTGTGTCCCAAGCTTTCAGCCCTTGATCATCGAGAGACGCTTTGTGGTGAGAACCAAATGGAGCGTTGTCTTTCAAGTTTACGGCGACCGTGCTGATAACCACAGGGACATCGTGTTTAGAGCCAACCTTAAACATGGAGCGCAAATTATTCCCGTAATGCTTGTAAACGGTTTGCATCATCGGGGACTCTTGGGTGACGGGATTATCGAGGAACATTTCCATCCCTTTCCATTCCTCAGGTTGCCCATCATTCGATTTGGACATCGAGCTGAGCCATTGCCCGGATCGACTTCCTCTGAGCTTAGTTTGTAGTGAGATCAGCCAGCGATATTTCACCAATGGAGAGAATACAGAACCAGCACCGTAGGGGCCAACGACTTCGTTGTTTCCCAGATAAATGATAAATAGATCCGGATCCAGTTCAACACATGCCCGCATGACTGGAAGGGTGACATGTGAATTCGTCGCTGTAATGGCGACATTATAGACTTCTATCGTTTGGTCGGAAAATTGCTCTTCAAGCATCACCTCCAGCTGGCGACTGATCCCGTATGCTGGGTCAGGGTCACCCTGTGCAGCCGAGGCGCCTAATACGAATATCCTAGCCGTATCGTCAGGTTTATTTTCTGGGATAATGAAGGGCAGGCACCCCCGTGAAACTCCTGTCCCAAAATAAGGCCTTATGAAATATCGGTTACTAACGAAAACCTTCTCCTCGCCGCGCTTTGAGGAAACGTAGAAATCTGTAGGAACACCTACGCCTGCCAGACCTAGAATAAATTCAAGCAATACAAGGATGAGGCCTACAGAGACAAATGTTACCACACTGCCAAATAGTGCGAGTTTCCATTTCGGCAGTGGTTTGATTGGAGGCGAATTCATCTATTTATCAACTGCTTCTTAGCGCTTATTATCGAAAGAGTGGAGGCATAAGCTATCAAGAATAACGGGCGTGGCGACTTCGGAATATCTCTACTTCTTGGAGTGTAAACTGTCCGGCAGAACTCTATGAATGTCTTTGGTTATTTCAATTGAAGCGCCTCTCTCCACCATATCTTTACTGACAAACCGCCATCTCTGCTTAGTTTGCGTCGTTGCAAGAATCCCCATACCCGAAATTCCCCAAAGGCTTCCTTTTCGGAACAGCGAATGCCGACCATCAGGTGGAAGCGCATGACCCCGAGCGCGAGGATATCTGGGACTTATGGGAACGCTGCCAAGGACTCACACCACGTGGCCGTGCCACTGATTTCTGGAACAGGTATGAGGAAGACATATCTTCAGCTGCTGCGATGGGCTGCAAGCTGTTCCGATTCTCCATTGCTTGGGCACGTGTCGAACCCGAGTGCGGGAAATACGATGAGACAGCTATCGACCACTACCGCCGCCTTGCCGATTGCGTGCTCGCCCACGACATGAAGCTGATGGTCACTCTCCATCACTTCGTCTGGCCGGCATGGCTTGAACGTGATCACGGAGGAATGATCGGAAATGAATTCCCCGACCTTTTCGCAAGATACGCGGATAAAATAGCCTCAGCCTTCGGCGAGAAAGTCGATTGGTGGATCACTTTTAATGAACCCAGCCAACTCACCTTCGGCTATATCAAGCCATGGTGGCAAAACCGCTATTATATGCCACCCGGCCTACCGCGTGGTGCTCCAGTGGATGCTGAGGCAGAGGCCGTTGGGAAACTCGTCCCCAATCTCTTCTTAGCCCACGCGAGGGCACGGCAAAAAATCAAAGCCCTCCGAGCAGAAGCACAAGTAGGCGTAAACCCACTTGTCACCGGCTTCCCTATATGGCTTCAAAAAATCTTGGATTGGGGAGCATGCCACCGAGGGCTTGGTGAAGCGCTATTTAAATTCACCACAAAGGGACCACTCGTCAGCGAACGCGGAGACATCGACCTCCTGATCGGCGGCGTGACAATGGACGAGAACCTTCGCTTCGAAACCAGTGATCCCTATCTCCGCACCGGCAAAGCGATCATCGTAAAGTCTGATTTTGCAGGAACTGACATCGATTCACTCTCTGGAAAGAAGGTCGGAGTCATCGCTATCGGCAACCAAACACGCGCATGGCCTCGTGACCTTCCCCCAACAGCAAAGAAGCAGCTTTTCAGTAACTATGATGCTGCACGTAGCGCGCTCGACCACGGGATAGTCGATGCACTACATGGCGATGCCCTATTCCTATTGCCTCATGAACTGGAAAACCGAAACCGCTTCCGTTTTCTAAAAACCTGCCTCAGCGATGAGCACTACGTGGTTCTGGCACCTCACGGGCACACGCACCTGCTTGAGCATGTGGATCGCTCGATCCGGGATTTTCAAGACGACCTATCGGGATATTGTGATGTGACGTGGCTTTCCGAGCCGGAAAACGTGCTAAACCCATCTCCCCTTCCAGTTTCTCTCCACGAGGTATTCGAAGGCTCCGAGGGCTTACCTGGAATCATGGAGCCAGGGCGCGGCCTACGACGCGTGCGCCGCAGAGGTAAAATACGCATTGGCATACGGACAGATGCACCTGGCATTTCTGAGCAATCTACCGCCGAGGGTCTTGAAGTCCGGCTCGCACGCCTTATAGCCAAGCGCCTTCTCGGCGATGAAAACCTCCTAGAAATTGTTCCGGTCGATCCCGCAGAACGATTTGCTGAACTTGAGAGTAAATCCAGCTGGCTGAACTGGGCATGGCGTTTCTGGGGAACCACCAGCCTCATCGCCAATGCAAATTGGTGGTATCTCGGCACCTCCGGACGACTCGCCAAAGAGCTCTGCCCTGAGGAAGCGGTAGGCGCACAAGATTTCATCGGGCTCGATTACTACTGGGGCTTGCCAACTCACCGCCTTCATCGCTTCCGGCTCCTCGAGGATGCTGCTCGCGGGCGCTTTCTAAAGGCACCGGTCTGGCCACGTGGACTCTTCCATGCCTTGAGGCGCTTTAGCCGTTGGTTTCCGGGTCAGGAGCTCCTCATCGTAGAAAACGGTTGCACACCCAGCGCCGGTGGAATCAGCCGCTCTGAATATATGACGAGCCACCTAGAGGAGGTCTCAAAAGCCATCGAATTGGGTGTTCCTGTCAGTGCCTACAACTGGTGGTCTATTACATCAAACCGTGAGTGGGGTCATCCCTTCGACCCCAACACCGACTTCGGGCTACAATTCGTCGACCTAGACAACGACCCTGAGCTGACTAGGAAACCAACTCCTGAAGCAGCCCTCTATTCCAGTATCATCGCTGCTCAAGAACAGAAAATACCGGATTGACCCTTTGCCTTTGCAGCCGAAGATTGCTGTGTGATTCCAAAAAACCTTATTGGAGCGATTATCGGATGTTCGTGCAGTTTTATACAAGCTGCTGAGCTGCGTACTTTTAGAGGCGCCACTAACGATCTCGAAATCAAAGCCAGCTTCGAAGCCCTAAAAGGGGAAATTGTCACCTTACGTGGTGTAGACGGAAACATGTTCGATACACCTCTCGATCTACTGAGTGAAGAAGACCAAGATTTCATCAGAAACACCGCCTCAGGAACCTTCGATGATGCTAAAAAAATCAACGAAATCGCAGGTAAGAATTTCGCAAGTGGCAATGCCTTTTCCCGACTCAAGGCAGAAGACGTCGCCAAGGCTCTGAAACTAAAGCCAGAATCCACTTCGAAACATGGAAAGAGTTGGCGTCTCTACGCCTCATTTGTGAAGGGATATACGCTCTTCGGCGCCATGCCCTATTCCGTTGCCCTTTATTCGGACGAAGACGGCAAGGTAGAGAACATTTCTATCGTCTATGCAAACAAGGGCGACTTTGGCAGTACCGTTGGCTTTGCACGTGATCACTTCAAAAGCACCGGCACACCAGAGCCAGGTTCACTTGGAGAAGCCATGGATCTTGATGTGAAGACCGTTTCAGATGCTGTTACATCGGTCTTAGGCGAGGCAACGGAACAACGTTACGGCGAAAGCGGCACACGACGCACCATCAAGCGATGGGACTGGAATGGTCATGCCTTCCTACTCTCAAACGAAAAGGGAGAATACGTATCCCTCTCCGTCGTCTCCACAGAAATGGCTGACAATGGAGGCAAATCAGATCGCTTATCGGATGCGGATCTAAAGCAGCGACTTATGGACAACGTAGTCCGCGATGATAATGGCGACGTTTACATTTCCGAAATCCCCATGGTCGATCAGGGACCGAAAGGATACTGCGTCCCAGCCACCTTCGAGCGCGCCATGCGAACCATGGGCATCGATGCAGATATGTATCTTCTAGCAATGGTCGGCCAGAGTAATGCTGGTGGCGGAACTGTCGTCGAACTCCTACTCGAAAATGTAAAATCTGCAGTTTACCGTAAAGGTAGGCGCACTAAGGAAGATGCAGTCAAAAGCCTGAGACTGCGAGATTTGAAGCGCTACATTGATGATGGATCACCCGTGATGTGGAGCATGTGTTCCGTGAATAATTACAATGATATCGCAGATGAAAACACCAAGGGCCGTGCGTCTGGCGATGCAGTTTTCCGCGAGGAAATGAATACCAAGGCAGCAAAGATTGCCGAATCACCAAAGCCTGTGGACAACCGCCATATCTGTATGATCATCGGCTATAACGAAGCAACCAACGAGATCGCCGTATCCGATTCATGGGGCAAGCGTTTTGAAAAACGCTGGATTCCCCTTCCTGCCGCCGACTGGGCATCCGCAGGCAAGCTCTTCATGATCCTCCCTTGAGTGATCAGTTATCAATAAGACTATCGAAAGTATCCAGCTCACTGGGTGCAACTTCCTCTTCGCTAGACGTCACATTCTCTTTGGAAGCCAGATCGAAGAGTTCCAAAAAGTTATCCTGAGGGACAGCGGAAGTACCACTGATCTTGATATCTACCCAACGGTAATTTTCCCGAACTTCGCCGAACATCCTGTCGAGCCGTTCGTTGCGCGATGCGAGAATCGTAGTATCCGGAAGCCCTATACGAAGAACACCTTGCAGTTGCCCGCCTCCACCGTTTCGCAGATTTCCACGCACAACCATTCGGCCACGTCTCTCTGCTTGAATTTTAGAAACTTCCACCGAGCTTCCTTGCCGGCGTATGACCAATGATATCCCGTCATCAAATCCAGGAAACTCATACCAACCGTCCTCAAGTGTTGTCGCCAACAACTTAAAGACCTTGAAGCCACTGAGATCCAATCGGGAATCAACAGTATTCGTTACCGTCACCTCAAGCGTCGATTCCTCAGGCTGGCTCGTACTGAATGCCAAGTAATTCGAGTCTGGAATATCCTGAGATTCGATATTTCCATGAAAAAAACGGCCGAGATCCCTGCCTAGGAGATACTGAACAGGAAACGAACTGAGCTCTGCGGTAAGAGTGCATAGTTGCTCCGAATCCTGTGGAAAAACAGAGCCTGAAAAATTGACGGATCCCCTCTCAACACGGCGTTTCTCGTCAGCTAAGGGCGTCAGAAATCGCAAGGTCTGCACCTGAAGTTCAGCATTCCGCACTTTAATGTATCCACGATCTAAGGTCAGCTCCGGCCAATCGCGCAACTTGAGCGTTCCGTCCTTAAGGCGTATTTCCGATATCCCTGGAGAAACACTGGGAAACATGGAAGCTTCAGTTTTCCATAGAGCCCCCCAATACCCACGATCGGCTCCAAATCTGATATCCAGAGACGGAATTGAATAACGCATAAAGCTAATCGGCAATGCGCCCTCCAAGGCAGGTGCATGTCTAATTTTAGCACCGGGCTCTGCGGCCTTTAGATCTAGTGTCCCTCTTGATGCCACGATCTCTTCACCTTTGAAAACTCGGCCAAGAAAGCTCTCGGGGGAGTGCTTGGCAACGATCCCACCGAGTTCCAACGTCCCCAATGTATTGCCTGACGGCCAAACAAAGTTAGCCTTACTCGCATTCGCCGTTGCGGGGTTCATCCTATACTGCGTAAGCGTTACCTTTGCTCCAGAAGCCGATTCAAGCTTTGATGTCAGGGAATCACGGAAAGATGCGCTATTGGCGTATAGCAACGCGATTCCGGCCACGAGTCCCACCACCGTTAGCAAAATTACAACGCATGCGATTTGAACAATATGCATGCGCGAATTACGCTTCGTCTCAACTTTTTCCGGCTGATCTGTCCTTCTCTTCCGCTTACGCCTCCTCATGGCCTGCGTTCCGTCGGCCCTCGTGACCAATTCACCCTGATCTTTATCACTGCGGTTCTTCAGGCGATCCATCATATCGTCGATGGAATATTTATCGGGCTCCGTGCTCGGGTCAGACATATTTTATCTATAGAGATTCTGTATTCAGCGATCCCTGTACGGGCGCCCAGTCGGATCCAGCAACTCAACATTCACTAGGAATAGAATTGCTGTCGAACTGTGATTTTTCGCGTTGGATTGGAATAATCTACCAACGATGGGTAAATCACCAAGTATCGGTGTTTTGTCTTCAACATCGGTGATTTCATCCTTCAGTAGTCCACCAATAACAATGGTCGACCCATCGTGAACCCATAGGTTACTGCTCGTTTTGTTGATACTGAAAATTGGCATCAAAATGGCATTTTCAGTGACCACTTGTGTAACCGGCCCCAATAAAGGATCGCTGATCGTACTTGTGATGGGGCTCCCGTAATTCACGAAACCATCGAAATCCGTTACCATGGGATTTAGTGTCACATCTACGTAGCGCCTGTTCGCATCCGCAACAGGGAGAACTTCTAGACTGATTCCTACATCACGCTTAGTAAATGCAGTAGGCGTAGCTGGTGTAACTGGAAACCCTCCGTCACTCGTAACTCCTACAGAATTCGGTAATTCAGGGGGCTCGTATTCTTCCGGATAGATAAACTCGTCTACTACTAAAATGGATGCCGCCTGTCCACTACGCGTCGTGACAGATGGCTGAGCCATGAGATCGACTCCCTTTTTCTGGTTCAATCCTCTCATTAAGGTCTGAACCGTTGCACCACCAATTACGGCGTTTACACCCAATACTCCTGGTGCTCGACTCTGCGTCTGAACACCTCCGCTACTTCCCGCCGCAATTAAGGAATCGATCGAATTGGTACCAATTGCTCCATCCCCGCTACGATTACCCGCAGTGATCGGATTAGTAGGAAACACCGCACCAGGCAGCCCTGCTACGTCAGAGATCGGAGATCCATTTCCAGTTGTTCCACCGCTAAGGTTCAGTTCGCTCGCTCCAGGTATCCAGCTAGTTTTACCAAACTCGTAAGTATCTAGTAGCCAATCAAAACCTAGTTCATCGAGACGTTCTTGCTGAACCTTGATCATCGTAACCCGCACGGCAACCGATACCGGCTCGGTCTTAGCAATCGCATCCACGATTTGCTCAATAATGTCTAGATTCCCTAGAGTATTTACCACTCTAAGAATATTACTGACACCATTGAAGCTTGCGCTAGCTCCATCTGGGAAAGTGACCCCTTGTTGCTCAAGCGCTTGTTGTGGTCCCAGTCTTTCGGCGAGGAGCCCACCTTCTCCTATGTTTGTATTAAAAATATCCTCTTCCTTCTTTTCGACAGCGCCTCCACTTGTCGCAAGATTACTAAGGAAGTCTGGCGGAACTTTATATGTACGAGCCACGAGCTCGCTTTGGCCAGCTCCTGCGGTTGTTATTGTCACTGCAAAATCATCAACTCTGAAACCAGTTCCGGTAATATCCGTGATGTATTTCAAAATCTGCTCGACCGGCACATTGCTAACCTGAAGATCGAAGGTTTTGGCCAATATCCGACGGGACATTTCCCCGCTGGGATCCCCAAGATCTACCGCTATATTAATACCGGCTTGTGCCGGATCCGTCGCAAAAGTGTCATTTTCCGAAGCACGTAACCTAAGAAGATCTAGAGCTTCCGTAAGATTGCCCTGTGTAAGGCCAAATTCTGGAATAATGATCCGGCTCAGCTTGTTCTCCAGAGGTATAGTAGCTTGAAACAAGGAGTCAGTGCGGACGACCTCCTCCAATTCCGGCAATACAATATCTGCACTTAGAGGTAGCTCCCATGCTTCATCGACCATCCCGAGCATCTCTGAGCGAGTATCATCAGATGCCGATCCATAGTAGGATGACTTCCTATTGGATACTTGCTCCATCCCCCTGCGCGCGGCTGCGTTGTATGGATCGATGCGGAGCACATTCTTGTATAGCTCCATCGCCTGATCAAACTTACCCAGATCGAAAGCTCCCTGAGCAGTGTAAAGCAGGCGTCTGACTTTATCGACATCTGCCGCATGCTCCTTGGTTAAGGCAGGGTTATAACGAATCGGATCATCAAGCTGAGCTCGGAAAGCCAGGGCAGCAAAGTCATTTGGTGCCACCGAATCTTCCAAAACTTTGTCAACAGCCGCCTTAGCACCCGCCATATCACCACCTCTAGCTAACAAGCGACCATGCTCGATGCTTGCCTGAATGTAGCGCTGTGTTGCTGCACTGCGAAGTTCTGCAGTGGCTGGTGCATCGGGGAATGACTCGCGTGCGGCAGCAAAGGCAGCAACCGCTTCTTCGTACTTCGCAGCAGTATAAGCAGCATCACCTTTTTCTAAAAGCATTTGCCCCTCATCTAGCGACATCCGCCTCCTTTCTAGCTCTCTATCGGCCAGTGATGAGCCTCCTCCGTACTCTTGCCCGAAGACGGCTGTAGAAGATACGAGAGTCAGCGCCAGAACCATGCGGCGACAGTTTGGCGTTTTATGAAACAAGTTAGGCATGCAGAGGTTTTGAAAACCTATACCTACCGAGGCAGAAAAGGGTAAGCGTAAAATCCTCGAAAATTGAACTTTTCCTGATCATGCCCGTAAAACAGCGAATCCTCCGTCCAAATATTCAAACTAAGGGAATTCACAAACGAAATTCCAATTGCTCGACACGATGCTCCACAGCTCCTCTTCGAAAGTTGCGAATTGCCTTATTCAAAGCTTTACGGGCATCGATATATCTCAATTTCCATCTCAGTCTCCTGTATTCGCATAAACTCATGCGAACACTGTTCATTTTAACAACTGATTGGTCAATGCGAAATTTTAGCCATTCTTCGCATCCTCAACATCCTGCGCGATTTTAGCCCTCAATTCCTCTACTGAGCTAAATTTTTGCTCCCCTCGAATATATCGCAAGAAACTGATATTCAGCGTCTTACCATATAGATCTCCATCAAAGTCAAAGACATGCACCTCTAGAAGCTTTCTTTCGCCATCCACCGTTGGTCTCACTCCCAGATTCGCCACACCGCGCCCGATACCTGCCACATCCACAGACCAAACCCCATCCTTCGGCATCTGTAGATCACCCGGATCGATGTTTGCCGTCGGAAATTCAAGTTCCCTACCCAGCTTTTTCCCCTCAATCACCCTCCCTGATACTTCGTATTTCCTCCCGAGCATCTTTTCAGCCGCTCCGAAAGCACCATCACGTATCGCTTGGCGGATACGCGTGCTGCTAATCCGCTCGCCGTCCCACATCACAGGAGCCACCGCTTCCAGTCTGAATCCACGTTCCTCCCCAATGCGTCTTAGCATGCCTATATCACCTTTCCGCTTTGCGCCAAAACGCCAATCCTCACCCACGGCGATCGTTTTCACATCTCCCTCAGTGATTTTTATGACAAAATCCTCGGCCTCCATTGTCGCAAAATCCTCATCAAAGCGGATCACCAAAAGGCCATCCACCCCGTAGGATTTTACCAACTCTGCCTTCTCATCCAGCGTTGCAAGCAACGCGCCCGGTGCTTTTCCGGGAGCGATCACACGGATCGGATGCGGGGAAAAGGTCGCGACAAATGATTTTCCACCATCAGCACGCGCCGCTTCCACAGCTCTAGAAATCACCTCTTGGTGACCTATATGAACCCCATCGAATACGCCTAGCGCCAAATGCAGCGACCCATTTTGCGCAGCTAGCTCATCCAGACTATCGAGGCGTATTGGCATACTTTTTAAGCTCCCCTCATCAGGGAAATTTCTGCCAACGAAATCAGCGAGGTCGCGAGAACCGCTGGATCTGGCTCCTTCAGTTGAGCCACGGTCACCGCACGATCCAAAGTAAACTTACCGGAGTTTGTCCTACGCAGCGCACTAAGGTGCCCTCCGCAACCCAGCTTTTCTCCGATATCATTCGCATAAGTCCTCACATAAAAACCCTTAGAACATTCCACTCGAAAATCAATTTCTGGTAGTGCTACGCGGCTAATTTCAAATCCCGTGACACGCACCGGACGAAGCTTGCGTTCCACCACCTGCCCCTTACGAGCCATCTTGTAGAGTGGAACACCGCCCATTTTGATCGCGGAGACCATCGGAGGAAGTTGCTCGAACTCTCCCATGAAAGACTCGAAAGCACCTTTGATATCCTCCTCGGAGTAATCACCAACCTCGCGAGTTTCAAGCACCTCGCCCTGACGGTCTTGCGTGCTTGTGCGCTCTCCCAAAGTCATTGTGCCTTCGTAGACCTTGTCCTCACTCATGAGTAGATCTTGGATCTTCGTTGCTTTGCCGATCACTAGCATCAGCAGCCCTGTGGCCATCGGATCAAGCGTCCCGCAATGGCCTATTTTTTTCGTATTCAAGGCACGTCTCGCAATCGCCACCACGTCGTGTGACGTCATGTCTGGAGCCTTATCCACTAGGAGAACCCCGCTGGGCCCCGTATAAACTTCGTTTTTTCTACTCATATTTCCTGAAATCAATTTCCTGCCGCCATCGACTCACCAAGAGCCGCCAAAAGTTTCGCCTTCGCATCCGCCATCGGCCCAGGCATGCGAATACCCGCAGCCATCGCATGACCTCCGCCGCCAAATAGCAGCGCAACATCACAAACATTTACGCTCTTATCCTTCGAGCGCATCGAGACGCGAATCTTACCGCCCCCAAGCTCCTCGAAAAATACCGCAACACGAACACCGCGCACACCACGTATCAGATCAATCAGCCCTTCGCTATCGTCTGGCTGAAGCTTCAGATCCATCTGTGTCTGATGAAGAAGCTCCCAATGAGCAAGCTGGCCATCATCTGAAATATCCAGCGTATTCAGCAAAGCACGCATCAGCTCAAGCCGGCGATACGGATGGTTATCATAAGTCTGAGAATTGATTTTTCCCACCTCAAGCCCCTGCCGGATCAGGTCAGCACCCATCTCGTAGGTCTCCGCCGTTGTCGATCCGTATTGGAAAGACCCTGTATCTGTAGAAACCGCCACATAGATTGCGTCACGCGTTTCTTCAGGCATCGGCCAATCCAAGGCCTTGATGAGTTCGTAAAGAATCTGTCCCGTCGCAGGCTTTGTCCCGTCGATGAGGTTCACATCCCCATACGCAGGATTTGAAATATGATGGTCGATATTAATCCAAACCTTCGCCTTCCCTGCAGCCACTACTGAATTATCACCCAGTCTCGGCTTCGTAGCAGTATCCACCGCAATCGCCACCTCAGCATCTACTGGCTCCGTTGGAGGTTGAGTAACAACACCCGAACCTCTCATGAATTCCAGACTCTCCGGCACACCATCCTCATTGACCAAGTATACAGTCTTGCCCATCGCCTTTAGCGAAAACCCCAAAGCTATCTGCGAACCGATCGCATCCCCGTCTGGGCGGACGTGACTCATGATGATAAAACTTTCGTGATCCGCGATCACTTGTGCGATCTCAGAGTAGGTCTCGGCTGTCTTTTCCTTGTTCATGATACTACCCCGGCGAGTTCCCCGCACCGGGGCGCGGATTCTCCCCACAAGTCTCAGTGAAGCAAGGACAAAGGAATCTTCAGCAAAGGACGTTGATATGGCAACCGTAAGTTCTTTTGTAGCTCATACTACAGAATTCATAACTCCCATGTTTTAAGTCTTTTACGGAGAAGGAAGAACCAATACTCCGACCTACTCTCAGAAATTCGATTTAAATCACCTCAATCCACCCACCCTCACCACCTGTTCTAAAGAACAAATTTTTCGAAGTTCCGCGTTAAAACAGTCTTGCCCAATCCCAGTCAAACCTTCATCAAACGCCCGTGCGCGACCTTTCAGCGAATCCTGCCTGGCAAGAGGAGGATCTCGGCAATCCATTGCCAGATTCTACCCATGCCTGCTCCGTCTGCCTCCCTACGTGGGATGCCGTAGTAGGCTATGAAGAAGGGCGTGAAAAAGTCGTACGCCGCCTCCGCACCGGCTACCCGCGCTTCTTCAAACACCCGATTGTCGAACGGGTCTTCGAGAACGCACGCACAGAACTCGCATCCGAGGGCGAAGACGTTCTTATTCTGCCAACTAAGCTTTCTGCACAACGAGCTCACCGCTGGTTAGAACGTCTTGCAGAAACCGCTATTCGAAGTACTTCCTTCGATGGGCTTCAGGCACTTATTTTTCCCGAAAAAGCTAAGCAACTCGCCAATCATTATTGGCGTTTCTCAGGTGAAGTTGTCTCCTCCCGCCAAGCACAAGACGCTCTGGATGGCAATATGCGTGAGGGAAGTAAATCCCATCTCCTCTCCCGCGCTATCGCAAAACTCAATGGAGGTGATCCTGAAAACTGCTTCATTTTCTCCAGTGGTATTTCCGCAGGCCTCGCCGCACTTCGCTCGCTCCCGGGTCTTCGCGATGGGAAAAAGACTCTCCAAATCGAATTCCCCTACGTCGACTCCCTGAAAATTCAGGAACGCTTTGGCAACGGCGTGGTTTATTTGAATGAAGCCTCGGGAGAATCTTTTGACGAAGCACTCCAGCGCATTCGCTCCGGAGAATTCGCCGGTGTTTTTACGGAAATCCCCTCGAATCCTCTACTACGCACTCTTGATCTCAAGCGCGTCTCGGAAGCCTGCCAATTTTCACGAACACCTCTCGTGCTCGACGATTCATCCGTTGGCCCACTCAACGTCGATATTCTACCCCAAGCCGACATCCTCACGTCCTCCCTCACAAAATGGGTTTCCGGGTTTGGTGACGTCATGGCAGGAGCTCTCACCATCAATCCTGAATCTCCTCACGCGAATGACCTTAGGAATTCGATTTCCGAGGATTCATCCGATTGCGCCCCGCTCTACATTTCCGATGCCGAAGTCCTACTCTCCAACCTCAAGGGCTACGCCAAGCGTAATACACGCACCAACGAAACTGCCCTTGCCCTTGTAGATTTCCTCAAAGAGCACCCCGCCATCGCCAATGTCTGGCACCCTTCCGTTTCGGAAACTGAGAATTACGACGCCGTCAAGCGGAAGACCGGTGGCTACGGCGGACTCATCTCCATTTCCCTCAGCTCTCCGAAGAAGGCTCCCAAGGTTTACGACGCCCTCCGCCTCTCGAAAGGCCCTTCTTTTGGCACGCCTTTCACACTCGTCTGCCCCTACACCCTACTCGCCCATTACGATGAGCTGAAGTGGACGGAAGACTGCGGTGTTCCCACAAACCTACTCCGCATCTCAGTAGGCCTTGAGCCCGCAGAGACGATTATCAAGGCTTTCGAAGACGCCCTGTCTTAATTCACTCCGGCATCGCGACTCTCCAGGCTGTCAGCCATTTTTCGGAGACGCGTTCAAAGCCCATCGCTAGCAGACGCCTCTCCATATCGGGGAAATGTGCAGCTCCATAGAAAATCCCGAGTTTCTTATTACCCTCTGCAATCTCGCGCTCTAGCACTTGCATGCACTTCGCATTTCTATCCGCAATTATCACATTCTCACCACCCACGGAATCAATCTGAGTGTCGCCGGCCGCCATCGTGTGCATGAGTTCCAGTTTTACCAAATCTGACCTCCCTGTCAGAATACCTCGCATCAAACGTATCGAGTTCGGATCCTTCTCAGGCTTATCCGCAGAAAGTCCCGCTTGTATCATGAAACTCAGCATGGACTCACCCCGCTCTTCTTGTAAGGCCTCGAACTCGGCCATAGTCAGATCCGCATGAACGAAATTTTCGGCAAAATAGTCAATCAATACCCCCTGTCCCGTGAGACCCAGCGCTTTTTCCATCGCCCCGTAGATTTTCCCCAGCCCCGCCAGCTTATTTCCCTCCTCCTCTTCGTTTTCCGCCACCTCATCGACAACGATTGGCTGTTTGCCTCCTCCCAGATTTTCCCCTCCCACCATCTCGAATAACAGCACCTCGTAGTTCTCGAACCACTCGTTGAGAAATTCGAAATAGCGTTTATCGGCGATATGTATCGCACCAATTAAATCCACCCGCACCCCATCCTTTTCATATCCAAACACCGCCGTCTGAAGCTTCGTCGATTCCTCAGCTTCCTTCACACGGATAAAATCACCGGCAAGACTCTCCTCACCCGTCACAACCAGTAACCCAGCAATCATGGCTGCGGTACGTGCCCACGACATGTTAATCTTCATGAGCACACACTTGCATCGCATCCCGTCATTGCCCACGGAAATTTTCCTGCCTATCCTCCCCCAGCCCATGAGCGAACACAACTCCCTCACCTACTGCCCAGATCTACTCAGCTTCACGAGGAGGAAGACTCGCGAAGTTATGGTCGGTAATGTCGGCGTCGGAGGAGGAAACCCCATCCGCGTCCAGTCGATGATCACCTCAGACACACGCGATACTCCCGCCTGTGTCGCGGAAGTCCTCGATCTTGCAAACGCCGGCTGTGAAATCGTCCGCATCACAGCTCAGACCAAAGTTTACGCCGCCAACCTCGAAAACATCGCCCGCGAAGTCCGAGCCGCAGGATGCAACGTCCCCTTGGTTGCTGACATTCATTTCAAACCGGATGCCGCCATGGAAGCCGCAAAATGGGTCGAAAAAATCCGCGTCAACCCCGGCAACTACGCCGATAAAAAGAAATTCGAAATCCGCGAATACTCCGATGACCAATACGAGGCCGAACTAGAGCGTATCCGCGAGCAGTTCACTCCACTCGTCGACCTCTGCAAAGATCTCGGCCGCGCCATGCGCATCGGCACCAATCACGGCTCACTCTCGGATCGTATCATGAACCGATACGGCGACACCCCGCTCGGAATGTGCGAAAGCGCCCTCGAGTTCGCCCGCATCGCTCGCGAGAACGACTACCACAACTTCGTTTTCTCCATGAAGGCTTCGAACCCGAAGGTGATGATCGAGGCATACCGCCTCCTCGTCGCCCGCCTTGATGCCGAAGGCTCCGATTGGAACTACCCCATCCACCTCGGCGTCACAGAAGCCGGTGATGGTGAAGACGGTCGCATCAAATCCGCCATCGGAATCGGCTCCCTCCTCGCCGACGGTATCGGCGACACCATCCGCGTCTCCCTCACCGAAGACGCCATCCACGAAATCCCCGTAGCCCAGGCACTCGTTGATCTACCCAGATCCACAGAAACTACAACAGCGACCCTCTCACCATCCTACGACCCCTTTTCCTACGAAAGGCGCAGTAGTTCAGAACTTACAATCCAAGAGCACGATCTCGGCGATACCCATCCTGTCCGTGTCTTCACCACCCAAGAACGTTGGAACGCACTCGCCCATAAAATCGCCAACATGGGCGACTTCAAACCGGAGATCATCGCAGAAAAATCCGGAGTTCTCGAAATCGATCCACGCGACGCATCCGCATTCTCCTCTCTGAATTCCAAAACCGATCCTCGCCTGATCACTGTCGCCGATGGCATCCCCCTCGCGCCCATTCATGCCTTCCGCATGCTTGCCTTCCAAGCGGATCCACGACATCCCATCCTCCTCAAGGACACGCTAAACCCTCCCTCTGGAGAAACCGATTTCCTCGAAGCCCTCCTCCCCGCCTCACAAAATATCGGATCCCTCCTATGTGACGGCATCGGCGATGCCATCCTTGTGCGTGGAGAAACCGCTCCCGGCCAATCCCTCCGCCTTGCCTACAACATTCTCCAAGCCGCCGGCACGCGCATCTTCAAGACCGATTACGTCGCCTGCCCTTCCTGCGGTCGCACCCTTTTCAACCTCCAGTCCACCACCCAAAAAATCCGCGCCTCCACTGGCCACCTCAAGGGCGTTCGTATCGCTGTCATGGGCTGCATCGTCAATGGCCCCGGCGAAATGGCAGATGCCGATTTCGGCTACGTCGGCGGTGCACCCGGCAAGATCAACCTCTACGTCGGCAAAACCGCCGTGAAATTCAACATCCCCGAAGCCGAAGCCGTTGAGCGCCTTATCGACCTCATCCGCGAGCACGGCAAGTGGATCGACGCCCCTACTCAACCCTCTCCCGCCACTGCCTAAACATGCCGGACACGACAACCATCACGGAATCGAAATCCGACACCTCCACCCAGTCGCCATGGAACGTCATTGTCCACGACGACCCAGTGAATCTTATGGCATACGTCACCCACGTCCTCATCAAAGTCTTTGGCTACAATGAGGCACAAGCCAACAAGCTCATGCTCGAAGTCCACAATGACGGCCGATCCGTCGTATGGTCTGGCGAACTCGAAATGGCCGAGTTTTACGCACAGCAACTCCAGTCCCATCAATTAAAAGCATCCGTCGCATCTGCCGAATGAAAATCGCACCCACCATCGAGGGAGGCCTTCGTATCGACCCAGAAACTGATGAGGATTGGTACATACTCCGAGCTATTATCCTAGATGCAAATAGCTGCGAAACCGACCTCGCAACTCGTCAAGGAAACCTCATTACTGATGAAAAGATCGCGGAAGACTGGCAGGACATTATTGTCCCCGATCTACGCGAATCTTTCAACGACGCCCTCCACTACGTCCAAGGATCACTAGAAGCCGCCTCCGCATTCCCAAAGGATGATGAACATCCCATCTGGATCACACGCGAAGACGCATTGACATGGTATAGCGCGCTCAACCAAGCAAGGCTCGCCCTTGAGGAAAAATTCAAATTCGGCACCGACCCCGAATCCGACGCTGCAAATCTCACACCTGTCAGGCACGAAGCCCTGCTAAGGAACCACTTCTACTCCGCCTTACAGAGCTTCATCTTGGAGCACGCGATGACTCTTTAATCGCTTCAAGCACGCGGATGGGCTTCGTCATATACCTTCTTCAAGCGCTCCTTCGTCACATGCGTATAGATCTGCGTCGTTGAGAGAGAAGCATGCCCTAGCAACTCCTGAACGCTGCGTAAATCCGCGCCCGCATCGAGTAGATGAGTAGCAAAACTGTGCCGCAGCTTGTGCGGGCTAACACCGAAAGGTATCCCGCTCATCTTCAAATACTTCTTCAGCATTTGATCCACGGCTTGCTGCGTGATCCTTGTCCCTCGCACACTCCGGAAAAGAGCGCCGTTCGTTACCACCGCTTCCTGTCGATATTTCTGCATCGCACGCATCGCCGCTCCACCTACTGGCACCATGCGCTCCTTCCGCCCTTTACCTTTCACCTTGAGAACTTCATCTGAGAAATCGACATCCTTCACATCCAGTCCCAGAAGCTCAGAAATACGCAGCCCGGACGAATAGAATAACTCAAGTATCGCCGCATCACGGTATTTCAACCAACCCGGCCCACGACTCGGCGCATCGCTCTTCAACGGCATATCCAGTAATTCCTTCATCTGCCTTACATTCAACACCACCGGTAATCCCCTCTCACTCTTTGGCATCTGTACTTCCATCACCGGACTTTTCGCCAGCCCTCTACGAAGCACCAAATATTTATAAAACGACCTCAGAGCCGCGAATCGAAGGCGTATCGTCGAGCGCTTCAACCCCTCCTTCATCAAGGCATAAAGGTATGCCCTGAAATCCTCTCCCGTCTCCTTTCGCCAGCACTCGAAAGCACTTCCCCGCCAATCCAGATACTTCTCTAAAGCCGCCTGATAATTCCTTATCGTCAGGGGTGAGGCATCCTTCTCCGTTTTCTGGAACTCGAGGAAATATGCCACATCATCAGTCATCGATTTTTTATTTCAGAAAGACTTCCCGAGCCTTCGCTCCATCTCCGGGACCAACCACACCTCGTTGTTCCAAAATATCGACCATCCGTGCTGCCCTCGTATAACCGAGCCTCAGCCTTCTCTGTAGTAGCGACGTGCTAGCCTTCTGCTCTTGGCGAACGACCTCGATACACTTGATGATCAGTTCTTCATCTGCATCAGAAACTTCATCAGCATCATCCATTCCCGCATTTTCGATCGTCTCACGGATATCTTTTTCATACCTCGGCTTCGCCTGTGTCGCACAGTGATCGACGATGCGTTCCACCTCTGAGTCGGAAACGAATGCGCCCTGAGCACGCTCTAGTTTTGCAGAACCGGGTGGTAAGTAGAGCATATCGCCTTTGCCAACCAACTTATCGGCTCCTTTCGTATCAAGAATAACCCTCGAGTCTAAAGCCGATGAAACTTGGAATGCAATGCGACTTGGAATGTTTGCCTTGATGATACCCGTCACCACATCCGCGCGCGGCGTTTGTGTAGCAATAATCAGATGAATTCCCGCAGCACGTGCCTTCTGCGCAATACGCGCAATACACATCTCCACATCCGCAGGCGCCGTCTGCATAAGATCCGCAAGCTCGTCGATCAATACCACGATGTATGGGAAGCGATCTGGGATTTCCTCCTCTTCGATCTCAAGCTCTTCAAGATCTGCCTGCGGCCCCAAGTCACCATCTTCCAGAGCGTTCGCAATATCTTCGATATCATCCAGATTCACTTCTGGCTCGTCCGCCTCTGCAACTTCTGGCTCAGGTTCCTTCTCTTCACGCGGGCGATTGTTGAACCCATCAAAATTCCTCACGCCAGTCTTGGCGAAAATCTTGTAGCGCTTCTCCATTTCGTTCACCACCCACTTCAGCGCAGCAACGGTCTTCTTAGGATCTGTCACCACCGGCACAACCATGTGCGGCAGCTTATTATACATCTGCATTTCAACCACCTTGGGGTCGACCATGATGAAACGCAGTTCATCGGGCCCGAACTTGAAAAGGATCGAGGCGATGATCGAATTGATACAAACCGATTTTCCGGAGCCAGTCGCACCAGCCACAAGCAAATGCGGCATCGCGGCCAAATCGCCGATGACCGTCTTGCCATAAACATCTTTTCCAAGAGCCAATGGGATCTTCTTTTTCGCAGAGCGGAATTCCGGATCGTGGAGGAGTTCGTGCAGCGGTACCGCGACCTTGTTCGTGTTTGCGATCTCGATACCAACCGTGTCCTTACCAGGAATTGGCGCGAGGATATTGATACGCTCTGCACGAGTGGCGCGTGCTAAGTCTGCCTCAAGTTGGGAAATCCGGGAAACTCGAAGCCCTTGGGAAGGATAAATCTCGTAGCGCGTGATCGTAGGCCCGCGAGTAATATCACCGGCCGTAACGTCGATTCCAAAGGCTTTGAGTGTATCAACGATGGTCGTTTGGATCTCTAACAACTCACCATGATCCGCCGCTTCAGCCTCTTCCTCGACCGCATCAAGTAGGTCAAAACCCGGTAGCTCGTAGTTTTCGAAATCCGTAACCGAAAGCGACTGATGACCCGGCTTTTTCCTCTCGAAAGGCTTCGCTCCGGCCTCCATCTGCTCGACTGAGCGTCGTTGCGAGGCATCGATGATCTGAGGCAAAGGCGTCTCCTTGATCGCTAGTTCGACCTGACCAGGCTCTGCTGTCTCTGCAGCTTTCAGCTTAGCAAGCTCGCGATCCAACTTGCGTTGTTCACGTTGTTTCTGACGCTCATCCAAAAGCTTCTTCTCCCGTGCCTCCGCTCGGCCTGCCTCAGTACGGCTTACCTTCCACGCATCCACTTTTGCTTTCACAAGAGCGTAACAGCCTTTTCCGAATGCAACCGGCGTCTGGCCAGTAAGCCAGATCAGACCCAAAATATACAGAACGCTTGTCAACAGTATGGATCCTGCTTTGCCGATGACAGGGATAAGCAAAGACCCACCGATCGCATTTCCTATCACCCCTCCCGGACTCGGTATCCGGCAGCGCACCGCCCATTCTTCAAAGAATACACCAGACGCATGTAGCCACACCGCACCAGCGATCAGCACCACAACAAGCCCTGAAACCACCCGAGGCCATAGACTACCCTTGAAAGCGATTTTCAACACTCCCATCCAAATAAAACCGAGCGCAACCATCCATCCCGCCGCTCCAAAAAGCAGAATCTGTATAAATGCTAAGATCCCGCCAACCGGCCCCAGCCAGTTTTCTCCCTCTGCATCGCGCTCGGTAAAATCACCAAAAAGCCCCCACTCCGGCAAATCTGCAGGGGTGTAGGACAACTGCGAAAGCAATAGGATGATCCCTCCCAGCATCCAGCAGACTCCTGAAATTTCACTTGTCCACTTCTGCGGTTCCGGGGTTTGCCCGCGCTTTTTGTTCACTCGGTTCGCCATACTTCTCGACCCCAGAAGCATCTCCCGCCAGCCCCATAAGAGCAAGATTGTTTTAATCACCCGGAAATTCCGGAAATCCTAAGTAAATTTCTTGGTTTAATATACCCTACGTACCGAATGACTGAAATAGTGCTGGGTCAGCTTATCAGAGAGCGATTCTAGCTTCAGACCGATTTTTTTCAGAATCTTGGCGTCCGGCAGGTCTTTAGATTCAACCAGCTCGTTGAGTTCCACTGCCATCTTCAGTATTTCCGGCATCAGGCCGAAATCATGGTCTCCTGGAAAATTGGCCGACTCACGAAGTAATACGCCAATCTGGAATCCTACTGACCTCGGATTAGTTACGTCGGAAAAAAGCAACTCTGCGACACCTTTCCAATCGGGTTTCGAAAAGTAACGCCTCCTATAGGTCATGACGCTATCGCAGACTTCGATCAAAGGCTCCAACATCGTCTCATCCGTGGAGGTTTCCTCCAGCAACGCCACTGCACACCTGCTGCGCTCGATACGGCGGCCGATTTCTAGGAAGCGCCAACCCTGCCCACGGATCATGTTTTCCGCCTGCATTCCGGAGAAGGCGGCAAGATGAAGCAACATCCTGTCCAGCGTTCTGAGAAGATCGGCAGCCCTTGCTTCACGGCTGGCACCATCCACGATGGACTTGAGCTGGTTGAAAAAGATCCACGTATCATCCGAAAGGCGATCCCTCGCACTGGCAGCATTCGCAATGAGTGCATCCACGAGCTTCGTGAGACTTCCGGGAATCTCCCTACTGAAGATCAGAGTTGCCAATTGCGCCACTGAACTCATTTCCACAACATTTTCTGGAAGTAGGCCACATGCATCCATGACACGAAGGCACGCATCAAGCTGATCGCGCTGACGCCGACCGCTCTCCCCTTCGATACACCGTAAGGTCACACGCAGCATTCGCGAAACCGACTCCACCCTCTCACAATATCGACCCACCCAGTATAGCTGTTCCGCGATTCTGCTCGGGACTTCAGGAGCCAAACCCATTCTTTGGCGGAAAATAGGCTGACTGAGATCCGGCGTCCCAGGTGTCTGAGCAGTCCCTGTGAGCCACACATCTTTCGTGAAACCCGCGTGATCCGGCCAAAGTTGAGGTGGAACTCCTTGTTTCCCTACTTTTGCCAGACCTCCAGGCAGAACCACCGGCTTATCTTTTCCGTTGAGCGTGAAGGCTCGCCAAACCACGGGAAGGTTCTGAACTCCCCTTCCCTGTATCGACGGAGCAATGCTTGGCTGCATATCTTTCTGCACGACAAAGTCCCATGGCCGGCTTTCAATGACCGCCATCCACTGCTTTCGAGATGCTGCGGAAAGCATCGACCATTTAACGGGAAGCAGCTTATCCCTACCGAATGCAGAGATCAGGACGTAGCCGTTCAAGTTCGCCATCATCCTATCGCGCACAGTTTTTTGACCGAGCCACCAACTTTCAACAAAAGGCAAAATCAACTCCTCGCCGAACCATTCCCTACAGATCAACGGCAGAAATGCTTGCAACGCAGCGGAACCAGCAAAGCCAGATCCCGGAGCGTTCATCAACGCCACATTTCCCGAACGCCATGCCTCGATGAGTCCCGGGACACCGCCGCCTCCGGACGTCCAGAATTCCAATGGATCTAGTCCGTCATCATCTAGACGACAGATCACCCCATCGACCCTGCGCAGCCCGCCGAGGGTTTTCATAAAAAGTCTACGCTCACGCACGGTCAGGTCTGCAGCCTCTACTAGAGAAACACCGAGCAACCGCGCCTTGTAGGCATGTTCGAAATAGGATGGGTGATGATAGCCCGGGGTGAGAAAAACCACGCTCGATACTCCTCCGCTGCTCGTCTCCAAATTCTGCAGAGCCCTGTGCTCGGAGTCAAAGAACGGCCTCAATTTCGCAACCTTGGAGTCATCGAAAAGATCCGGAAGCACCGCCGAAACCACACTTCGGTTCTCAAGCGTTTGCCCCAAGCCACCCGGTGTGTGAGTGTGATCACGCAGCACTGTCCAAGTACCCGTCGCGTCTCTCACCAAATCACACCCGGTTGCTAGCAACCATTTTCCGCCAGCTGGCTGGATATCACGAGTCGTATGATGGAAAGCAGGACTCGCGTGAACGAGATCCGGCGGAACCAATCCGTCTTGAAGCAACTTCCTCGGCCCATAAAGATCCGCAAGCACTGCCTCCAGCAGCAACATCCTCTGCTCAAGACCTCTCGCCACATGCTCCCATTCCCCCCAACCAATGATGAAAGGAATCGGATCGATCTCATACGGTTGCCCCGCACCGCCCACATCGCGGTATACGTTATAGGTCGTACCAAGATCTTCGAGCATCCTCCCCGTATCATCCAGCAATCTCCTCCTGTTCTCCGGAGACCAACTCTTGATCCGCTCCCACATATCCTTCCAAGAGGAGCGAACTTCGCCACTGCCATTCAAAAGCTCATTCCAAGCTCCAGTTGGAGCCGTCGCAACAACTCCCGCCGCTGAGACAGGGGTAAATCTTTGTCGTTGGTTCATACGGCGTTTATTGGCGGGCGCGTGGGTTTCGTGAGAATACTCTGGGAAACTGATCCCAAAGCATTACCGCCATAGCTCATCCCTTGTCAGGCAGAGTGCGCAAATCCAACGTGAATGGGAAGTCAGGACTCGCATGCGGCTCCTTGATCTCCATCTTGCCACCGGTGTGCCCGTGACGGAAAAAGCGTGCGAGACGTCGTGACTCCGCCTCGAAGGAGTTCACCGGGAAATCCTCATGGCTACGGCCACCTGGATGCGAAGCATGGTAGGTGCAGCCCGCGATCGACGCGTCGTTCCAAGTATCCACCATGTCGAAAACCAACGGGGTGTGCACAGGGATTGTCGGGTGCAGGCAGTTCGGTGGCTGCCACGCACGATATCTCACGCCTGCCACAAACTCGCCATGCGTGCCGGTGGAATGAAGCGGAATGCGGTAACCATTACAGGTCATCACATGTCTTTCACCAGTCATGCCTTTCACTTTCACTTCCAAACGCTCTACCGAAGAATCCACGTAACGCACAGCACCTCCAGCAGCGCCTTCTTCACCAAGAACATGCCAAGGCTCGATCGCATGACGCAGCTCTAGGTCGATACCGAACTGATTCAGGTCGCCAATTTTCGGGAATCGGAATTCAAGATGTGGATCAAACCAAGCCGAATCGACTTCGTATCCGTGTTCACCTAGATCAGCCAGCACCTCATTGAAATCCTGCCAAATGAAGTGCGGAAGCATCCAGCGGTCGTGAATCTCGCTGTCCCATCTCACCAATGGCTTGGTGTAAGGCTCTTTCCAGAAACGCGAAACCAAACCGCGTAACACCAAATGCTGCGCGAGGCTCATACGCGAGTGCGGTGGCATCTCAAAGCCACGCATTTCCAGTAGACCTAGACGACCCGTCGCACTGTCAGGTGAGTAAAGCTTATCGATACAGAATTCAGCACGGTGAGTATTTCCCGTCGCATCGATTAGAATATTGCGGAAAGCACGATCCACTTTCCATGGCACCGAGTTGCCTTCGCCCTCAAGCGTGCGGAACGCCACTTCTAGCTCGTGAATGGAATCGTTTCTGCCTTCGTCCATTCGCGGAGCCTGCGAGGTGGGGCCGATGAAAAGTCCCGAGAAAAGGTAACTCAACGAAGGGTGATGATTCCAGAAAGTGATCATACTCCGCAGCAGATCAGGCCTGCGCAGAATCGGGCTGTCAGAAGGTGTTTCACCACCGATGATGATATGGTTGCCACCACCTGTTCCGGTATGGCGGCCATCGACCATGAATTTCTCCGTCACCAAACGGCAAAGGCGAGCTTCCTCATAAAGCACCGAAGTATTTCTCACGAGATCATCCCAGCTCGCAGCAGGCTGGAGGTTCACCTCGATCACACCCGGGTCAGGCGTTACTTTCACCACCTCAAGACGTGGATCAAAGGACGGCGGCGTACCTTCGAGTATGACTGGCATCTCCAGTTCGCGCGCGGTCTTTTCGATGATCGCAACCATCTCGAGGAAATCTTCCGTCGTGTCCACTGGCGGAAGGAAAACGTGCAATCTACCGTTGCGCGGCTCTACACAAAGCGCCGAACGAGTGATCCATGCCGCACTTTCTTGCTCTCCCGGCTCCTTCAATAACAAGGCTTGCTCCGCCTGTTCTAGTTTCGTCCTGAGATCATCGTGTGCAGTCTCAGGGAAAGCTGCTGAAGCTGCAACTTGCGCCTCGAAGTCACGACGCTCGGCATTCCCATCACCGCGAATCTGCATCACCGCATCTTTCTGCGGCAACGGAGGATAATCCGCGGTAGGATCCTGTGGAATAGTCCACGGGTAATCTTCTTTTTTCACCCATGGCAGGGAATCCAGCGGCAAGCGGTAACCCATTGGAGAATCTCCCGGCAGCAGGAATAAGGTTTCTTCACGCAGAAACCACGGTCCACTCGTCCACTTTTTGGATCCTTCTACCGTCAGCTTTTTCAAAGGCAACACATGACCTGTGACCTTGTTTAACCCTTCTTCAAAAATCCTCCCAAGCCTATCGCGCTCCAGCTTGTTCTTTAGGTTCGACTTCAGTGGATCAACATTGCTCGGCAATCTCCGTTCCTTCCACATGTAGTAGAAAGCGTCCTCATAGCCTTCTAGCAGGAACTTTTCATCCACACCAAATCCAGCAGCTAACGTCTTACTGAATTTCGCAGCCTCTTCCGGGCCATATCCGTAATCCTTAGATTCATCGGCAATGAGTGAAACATCATCCCAAATTGGTTCTCCATCTTTCCGCCAGTAGCAACCAAGGCTCCAGCGTGGAAGCTGCTCACCGGGATACCATTTTCCCTGACCATAAAAAAGCAACCCGCCCGGAGCAAAATGCCCGTGGAGTTTTTTAACGAGTTTATCAGAAAGCGGGCGCTTCGTAGGCCCCATCGCGGCGGTATTCCACTCGGCACCATCAAAGTCATCCATGGAAATGAAGGTCGGTTCACCACCCATCGTCAGGCGAACATCCATCGCCTTCATATCAGCGTCGATGTCCCGACCCATTGCATCTATCTTCGCCCACTGATCTTCTGTATAGGGCAGCGTAGTACGAGGGGACTCGTAGATGCGTTTCACACCCATCTCATGCTCCATCGTCGATTCGCATTCACCAGTCCCACCAGAAATCGCCGCAGCTCCTACCGGGCTAGGCGAACACGCGAGCGGGATATGACCCTCACCAGCCAGTAGCCCCGAAGTCGGATCAAGTCCGATCCAGCCAGCACCCGGCAAATAAACTTCCGTCCATGCATGCAGGTCTGTGAAATCCACTTCTGAGCCACTCGGCCCATCGAGACTTTCCACATCGGCCTTGAGCTGAATCAGGTAGCCAGATGCAAATCGTGCCGCCAGACCCATACCGCGAAGTACATTGACCAACATCCACGCGGAGTCACGGCAAGAACCTGAAGCCTTTTCTAACGTCTCTTCCGGCGTCTGCACACCCGGCTCCATGCGGATCTTGTAATCCACTGCCTTCTGCGCGGCGGCATTCAGTTCGACAAGAACATCGATCGTCCTGCCCGTCTTCTTGCGAAAATATTTTATGCAATGCTGCATCCGTGGCCCCGCGCCCACCACCTCAAGAAAGGGAGCGAGCTCTTTCTCCACATCAGCATCATACTTGAATGGATACTCTTCAGCCGCCTCCTCGAGAAAGAAATCGAAGGGGTTGTGAACCGCCATCTCGACCACTAGATCCACTTCCACATCGAGCCTTTCCATTGGCTCGTTGAAAACCAAACGAGCAAGATAGTTCCCCTGAGGGTCTTGCTGCCAATTAACAAAATGGTCTCCTGGCCCGACTTTCAGAGCGTATGATAGAACACGTGTCTTCGCGTGAGCCGCAGGCCTCAGACGAATGACATGTGCCCCATGTTCAACAAGTCTGTCATATTCGTAGGAAGTGCGGTGTTTAAGAGCGACATGGATGGACATTTTGGTAAGCGGGGAAAAAGCCTAAGGGCAGCATCCATTAAGCACCGCCTGTGCCACAAGCAAGCCCTGAAAAGTCGAAAAATGAAGATTTTCTTCGCTTCTTCAGGCCTCGCGCGCCTGCATTTCCGCCTCTTCCTCATGAGAGTGGATTTGCAGGTTTACCTTCACACCCTCCTTGTCCGCAGCGGCCTTGAGCACGCTCCTGATTGCAGAAGCAGTAAATCCATTCCGACCGATCAGCATCGCGACATCTTCACGAGCCAGCACCAGCTTGAATCTCAGGCTTTTAGGCCCCAGCACCGCGACCTTCAATTGTGCTTGAGTCGGGTCATCGATAAGCTTCACCGCTACAAACTGCAAAAAATTCTTCAATCTGTCTGTCACCGCTTCCATGCGTCCAAAGTCACCCAAGTCCACCTTTTCCGCAAGGCAGAAGGCTCGCCAATGTTCTATCTTGCCAGACTTACATACTAACGACCACCCTTTGCAAAACTCCACAACTTCTTAAAAACCTCCCCGCACCGTCTTGAAAACCTTTATTCTAACCCACCCATCGGGCATCTCCGCTAAAATCAGCGACCTCGGAGCCACCCTCCAAGCTCTCTCCGTCCCAGATCGCGACGGCAAACCCGCCAACATCCTCGTCGGCTGCAAAACCCCCGAACAATGGCTCAAAAACGATGCTTACTTCGGCTCAACCGTCGGACGCTACGCCAACCGAATCGCCAACGGCAGCTTCACCCTTGATGGGAAACAATACGCTCTCCCCGTTAACAACGGCGCCAACCACCTCCACGGTGGGATTACCGGCTTCGACAATGTCGTTTGGAAAACAGAATCCACCACCCCCGATTCCGTGAAATTCACCTACCTTTCACACGATGGTGAGGAGGGCTACCCCGGCAATCTCAACGTTTCTGTTGAATATATTATTGGCGAAAAATCCCTAACATGGCGCGCAACCGCGCAAACTGACGCACCCACGCACGTTAACCTCACCAACCACGCCTATTTCAACCTCACTGGCAACCCGTCTTCCGAAGTCCTCGACCACCACCTTCAGATCAACGCCGACACATTTCTCCCCTTCAACGAAAACCAAATCCCCACCGGCGAGCTCCGTCCCGTAGCAGGAAGCGGCTACGACTTCACTTCACCAACAACCATCGGCGGAAATCTCGCGAAAGCAGATCCGAGCTTCGACCACAACTACGTCCTGCGCACCTCCGGCGAAACCCACTTAGCATCAGTTTCCAGCGACCCTGCTTCTGGCAGGATCATGGAGCTGTCTACCGACCAACCCGGCCTCCAGTTCTACTTAGCTTCCACCCACGGAGTCCCAAATTCTGCATATTGCTTGGAGCCCCAGAAGTTCCCTGATTCACCCAACCAACCCGCATTCCCATCTTCCATCCTCCGTCCCGGAGAAACTTACTCCCACGAAATCATCTTCCGCTTCCCGGATCCTTCCTAAACTTTGAAAATTCTCATGAAAGCCAGCATCATCCCCTTCCTTTCCATCGTCATCGCCTCCCTTACCACCGCCGCTGAGGTCTGGCAGGATCAGGCCGTTTTCCGCATCAATAAGGTAGCGCCACGCGCCGTCTCCATGCCTTTCCCAGATGCGGACAGCGCACTCACAAAAACCCGTCTCGAATCTCCATGGTGCCAACTCCTCAACGGCGAATGGGCATTTAGCTACTCCGGAAATCCCGATTCACGTCCCGCCGATTTCTTCAAAACCGATTTCGATGCTTCCTCGTGGAAGACCATTCCCGTCCCGTCCAACTGGCAGATGCACGGCTACGGCATCCCTCTCTACACCAACTCTGAATACCCCTTCAAAGTCGATCCGCCCAATGTCATGGGCACACCAGCCGGCCACTTCACTAACTTCCCAGAAGCAGACCGCAACCCCGTCGGTTCCTACCGCCGCACCTTCACCGTCCCAGCTGATTGGAAAGACCGCCACACCTTCATCACCTTCAATGGTGTAGACTCCGCATTCTTCATCTGGGTCAACGGCGAAAAAGTCGGCTACTCCCAGGACTCACGCACCCCCGCTGAATTCGACATCACGAAATACCTCAAGGACGGCAAAAACCTCCTCGCAGTAGAGGTCTATCAAAACTCCGATGGCTCCTACCTCGAAGACCAAGACATGTGGCGCCTCTCCGGCATTTTTCGCGACGTCTACCTCACCTCTTCAGCACCGATCCAACTCCAAGATTTTTGGGTAAAAGCCAGCCTCGGCTCCGACTACATATCCGGCATCCTCGACGTCGAAGCCACCATTCGCGATCTCTCAGGCTCCGCATCAAACGCGAAACTCATCTTCGAACTCCTCGACTCCGCCGGTGACTCCATCACCTCCATGGAAACGGAAGTATCCGGACTCTCAGAAGCCCAAACCCTGACCCTCCCCCGCATCGAAGACCTCTCCGACATCCAACCATGGTCTGCGGAAATTCCCACCCTCTACACCTACCTCATCACCCTCACTGATTTCGAAGGCAACACCATCGCCGTCCACTCCGGCAAAACCGGTTTCCGCCACAACGAGATCAAAAACGGACAGTTCCTACACAACGGCCAACCCATCCTCATCAAAGGTGTCAACCGCCACGATCACCACCCGGTCACTGGCCACTACTGCACCGAGCAAGACATGCGCGAAGACCTCCTCATGATGCGCCGTGCCAATATCAACGCCGTCCGCACCTCCCATTACCCAAACGACCCGCGCTTTCTCGAACTCTGCGACGAACTCGGCTTCTACGTCGTCCAAGAAGCCAACATCGAAACCCACGGCATGGGCTGGGGCGCAGATAACAACTCCCTCGCCAAAGACGAATCATGGGGCGCCGCCCACATGGATCGCATGGTGAACTGCCTCGAGGCCGCGAAAAACCATCCCTCCATCATCATGTGGTCCATGGGAAATGAATCCGGCGACGGCATCAACTTCCGCAAAATGTCGGAATACATCCACCAGCGCGACCCCTCACGCCCCGTCCACTACGAGCAAGCAGGCCAGCGCCCTCACATTGATCTCATCGTCCCCATGTATTGCCCCATCGAAGGAGGAAACTGGAACGTAAAGAAATTCGTCGAGCAGGAATCCAAGAAGCCCCTCGATAAACAACGCCCCATGATCCAGTGCGAATACAGCCACGCCATGGGCAACTCCTCCGGCAATCTCGCCGACTACTGGGAACTCTTTCGCAAAGAACGCCTCCTCCAAGGCGGCTTCATCTGGGACTGGAAAGACCAAGGAATCACCACCCAAAAACACGCCCTCGACGCCATCGAAGATCGCTACGGAAAACACACCACCCAACTCCTCGGCTCTATCTCCGAAACCGAAGGCCTCTTTGGTGGCGGAGTGACAGTTACTGATGCCGAAGATCTAGCCTTCACCGATGCCGTCACCCTCTACGCAGAAGTCCGAGGAAACTTCGGAGGATCAAAATCACGCGGCGGCGGAGACAACAACCGCAACGCCTCCGATGGCTACCCCATCATCACCAAAGGCGACACCGCCTACACCCTCAAGATCGACTCCTCCGGCACTCGCTTAGAATTCTTTATCTACAGCAACGGATGGCAGACAATCTCCGCTCCCCTCCCTGAAAACTGGCGATCCAAGTTCCACACTCTCGCAGGAGCCTATGATGGCAAAAAACTCGCCCTCTACATCAACGGAGAGGAAGTCACCTCAAAACCTTTCAGTGGAAAAATCGCCACCAATTCCCACGACCTCGGCATCGGACTCAACACCGAAGTCCCTACCCGTCGCTTCGATGGCTCCATCCGCAGGGCAGAAGTTTACAAAGCAGCTTTCAACGCCACAGCCAAAGCTTTTGATGCTCATCCTCATCCCGTCGTCGGAATCGACTTCACAGCAGACGCAAAAAAGGAAAAGACTCGCACCATCTCCGCCTACGGTGGTGATTTCAACGACCGCCCCAACCAGCGTTCCTTCTGCTTCAACGGCATCGTCCAAGCCGACAACACCCCTGGGCCACAGTTCGAGGAACTAAAAAAAGTCCACCAAGAGATCCACGTAACACCAGTCGATCTCACCACGCCTAACATCAAAGTCAGCGTCCTCAACGAGCATTTCTTCCGCACTACCGAAGGCATTTCTGCCTCTTGGAAACTCCTCAAAGACTCAGAGGAAATCGCTTCCGGTGACTTAGAACTCCCCGCCATCAATCCATCGTCAGCCGAGGAAATCACCATCCCCTCTGGCATCACTCCAGAAAAAGGCTCCGAATACATCATCCGCTTCCGCTTCGACCAAACCGAAGCCTCCCAACTCCTCCCAGCAGGTTACCCCCTCGCGTGGGATGAACTCTCCCTCCCATGGAGCGAACGCACCGCGCCCTCACCAGCCAAAACCGATGGATCCGTCACCTTCACCGAAAACAGCGACAGCGTGACCGTTAAATCCGGCACATCCACCGCCATCATCGATAAGAAAACTGGAATGCTCTCCTCATGGACATCCAGCGAAAACGAGATCCTCTCCTCCCCGTTCACACTCGATTTCTGGCGCCCCATGACCAACAACGATGAAGGAGCAAAATACCCCGCCAAGCTCAAGATCTGGCGCGAGGCCGGCGAAAAAGCCCACGCCACCTCCATCACTATCAATAAAGGTGCCCGCACCATCATCTCGAAAATCAAGATTCCGGCCAAGCAAAGTACCGCTACCATCAAGTGGACATTCCACCCCTCCGGCCAGATCTCCGTGGACACCTCCTTCTCCCCGAAAGGTGACCTACCCCTCATTCCTCGCGTAGGCCTTCGTTGCGGATTACCTTCCTCGGAAGCAAATCTCTCATGGTTCGGCCTCGGCCCCCACGAAAATTACGTCGACCGCCGCACTGGTGCATGGACAGCCCTCCACTCCGGCTCAGTCCGCGAGCTCTTCCACAACTACACCGATCCCCAGGAATCCGGCCTCCGCACCGAAGTCCGTTGGGCGGAACTCACCGGCACTCCCGGCCTCCGTATCGACGCCACCGGCAAAGACCTCCTCCAAATCGCCGCCATCCCCGTCGATCTCCTCGATGTCGAACTCGGTCGTAACTCCACCGATGTCCCATTCGCCGCAGAAACTACCCTCCGCATCGACGCCCGCAACGCAGGCCTCGGCGGTACCAACTCTTGGGGCCAACAAGCTCTGGAAAAATACCGCATCAAGCCCACCGGCACCTACACTTGGTCGTTCATGCTAAGCCCGAAATAGATCACCTACCCCTGTCTTCCCACTGATCACTCGGCACTCGGCATTTATCTCCGGAACCTCAGCTCTTCTCTCAGCACCTCCACCTCATCCAGTAGCCCCATGATCGTGCGGATCGCCGCCCAGTTCATCCGGTGCTGTTGGCGCAAGGCCTCGATGTGCCGCAGCCGCATCACCGACTCCTCGTCGAAATGCCATTCGTCATCACTCCGCACAGGGCTAATTACACCCTTCCGGCAGTAGAAGATGATCTTCCTCCGCGAAGTCCCCGTCATGCGGATGACAACTTCCAGCGAGTGCAATTCATGCGGATCAGGTTCCACCATTTTCATATCAATTTTCCCTTGGGTTGAATTTCGAAACATCCCGCAGCTTTTCCCACAACAACTTCTCTTCGCCATCGACAACGGGCGGGGTGGTAATGGAAACCTCCACGTAGAGATCTCCCGGCGCTGCCTTTTTTGGCAGACCGTAGCCCTTAAGCCTCAGTTGGTCTCCTGAACCGGTTCTTTCCGGAATCCTCACCTGCACGGTTTTTCCGCCCGGGACTTTCAGCGAAATAGTCGTCCCCAGCACCGCCTCCCAAGGAGCAAGTTCTAAGTCACAATAAAGGTCATGCCCGCTCACCCGGTAATCCGGATGCGACGCGATCCTCACCCTCAGGAATAGATCGCCATCCTCGCCACCACCTGCACCACCCCCGCCGTGACCCGGCACCCTCAACCGCTGCCCCTCACCGATGCCCGCCGGGATCCTCACCTGCACCTCATCCGTCACTACCTGTCCGGTTCTTGGATCCGCCTTGCGCAGGGAAATCGTCCGCATCGATCCGGAAAATGCTTCCTCCAGCGTCACCATCAGATCCCCCTCAATGTCTTGGCCACGCATCTTCCCACCCGCTCCCGAGAACCCACCCCCGTATCCCGCCGCTCTCCTCGCGCCGCCTCCTGAGAAATATCTCTCGAAGAAATCGCTGAATCCCGTCCCACCGAACTCAAATTCATAACCTTCCGGCATCTGTCCACCACCCGATGCCGAATACCCTCCTCCCGGCGGTGGTGGCGGTGCCTGACCGTTCCAGTTCGCACCCAGTGCATCGTATTTCTTCCGTTTTTCCGGGTCACTGAGCACCTCATACGCCTCGTTGATCTCCTTGAATTTCTCCTCGGCTGTGGCCTTGTCTTCCGCCACGTCCGGATGGAATTTTCGCGCAAGCTTGCGAAATGCCTTCTTCACATCTGCTGGCGTGGCATCACGCCCAATATCCAAAACCTCGTAGTAATCCCTGAACTCAACAGCCATAACGGTAGCGATCTCACATACATAATGGCATACCACACAGCTTTGCCAAGCTCGCTGCCGCATGCTGCATCAAATTTCTTGTTCTTGGCACGACCCTCTTCTGCCTCTAAATCCTCGCATCATGTTAAAGCCCCATTCTGCTTTCCGCCTCGACGGCCGCGTCGCCTGGATCACCGGATCCGGCCGTGGACTCGGGCGGGTCATCGCGGAAACCCTCGCCCAAGCCGGTGCTCACACGGTGGTGAACTGTTTTGCCAATCGCGCCCAAGGCGAAGCCGTGGTCGATGCCATACGCGCTGCTGGCGGAACCGCCATGCTCACTGTCGGTGACGTCATGGACGAAAACGAAATCCACCGCATGGCCGATGAAATCGAATCCGAATTCGGCTCCATAGACATCATCGTGCCAAACGCCACCCCCTTCCAGCCCATGAAAAATCTGGAGGACTACTCCTGGGAGGAACACCAGTCGATGTTAGACGCCTTCATCAAAAGCCCTTTTCTCCTAACAAAACGCCTCCTCCCCTCAATGAAGGAGCGGAGACACGGCCGCATCATCAATATCACCAGCGAAGTATTCCACGAGGGCACGCCCGGGTTCAGTGCATACGTCGCAGCAAAGGGCGGACAGGTCGGCTGGAGCCGCTCAATGGCCAACGAACTCTCGCCTCATGGCATCACCGTTAATTCAGTAGCGCCCGGCTGGATCCCTGTAGAGCGCCACGAAGACGTCTCTGAAGAAGACAAAGCCGGCTATCTAGCAACCATTCCTGTAGGACGCTGGGGCACTCCGTCCGATATCGCCAACGCCGTGCTGTTCTTTGCCTCAGACGAAGCCTCTTTCCTCACCGGCCAGACCCTAGTCGTCAATGGCGGGCGAACCGTTTCCTAGCCTGCCTCATCTCCTGTTTGCCTGTTTCCAGCGGAGCGGAGACTCCCCCTCGACACGCAGGAACGCGCGCTGAAACGTGCGGAGCGAGGGAAACCCGCAGGCCTCCGCAACCTCCTCAATATTCGACCCACCCTGAGTCAGCATATCCTTCGCCCGCCGCAGCCGGATTCGCAGCAGGCACGCCATGGGCGTGGTTCTGAGATCCTTCTTGAAATCCCGATAAAGCAAGCGCAGCGAAACTCCGCAGAAATCCGCCACAGCGCTGGCGTCCAGGGCGGGATCTTGGTGCCGGTCTTCCATTCGCGCTAGCACCCGTTTCACGAGTTCCAGACTCGCCGCGACGGAATTCGTGCTCTCCCGCGCAATCAATCCGGACGGCGGCAGGACGAGCGTCTGCGATTTACTATTCTTTTCAGACATTTCCCGTCCAAGTATGGCTGCCGCTTGATAAGCCATCTCTTCCAACGGGCAATCAATGCTGGTGATCGGAACGGATCCGAACTCACAAACGAGACCAATGTTGCCACAACCTACCACTGCGAGATCATCAGGAACCTGCCACCCTGCATCGTTTGCTGTGTCAATCACCCGCGCGGCAAGCAGATCATCCTCTGCAAAGAGCCCAAGTGGCTTGGGTAGGCGTGCCAATTTCTTGCGGAACCACTCGCCCGTGCCGTAGCCGTGCTCCGAGATATTTTCCAAATCAATGCAATCGTAGCCTGCCTCTTTCAGCGCATCTTGGAATCCGGCATGACGACGCATCGCGTGGCTGTTGCGGGAGTATCGGAAACAGGCAAAATGTTTGTGATCGTGATCTAGCAGATGATTGGCAGCCATCCGCCCGATTTCATATTCATCACACTCGACGTTGGACACCCCCAGCCCCAGATCATCGCAACCGTGCAGAACAGTCGGGATCTGCCGGGCGGTTTTTCTTACGAATTTCGCCAGATCTGGACGGAACACATTGGTGGTCAGCAGGCCGTGCGCTTTCCAATCCGTTGGCACAGCGCCATGAAACACCGAAAATGCATTCAGAATCCAGTCCGCCTCCCGCGCATAACGCGAAAAGCCAGCCAGGACGCTCGGATTGAGGAAACCCAGAACGATCAGGATGCGTTTTTGTTTTCTCATAAGAAAAAGGGACTCAAGTATCTGTGACGTAGCGTGCACGAAACGTCGTTAAATATGCAAGCAATGTCATTGTGAGACACCCCTGAAATTCCTATCTTTCGGTCGTTCAGTTCATGGTTCCGGCACTAGACCCACTCGATCGCCAACCTTGTTAGACACAGCTTCATCCTTCCAACCATGCACAAAAAAACCACAAACACCACGCGCGTCAGCTACGCTGCCAGTGATATGGCCGGACAACTGGTGTTCTGCGTCGTCTCATTCTACATCCTCAAGTTCTACACCGATGTCGTAGGACTTTCCGCGACCGTAGCGGGCACGATTCTTCTCATCGCTCGATTTGAAGACGCGCTCGACACACCCATCTGGGGAATATTTCTCGATAAAACGAAAAGCCGCTACGGCAAAAGCCGCCCGTGGTTCCTGTGGCTATGTTTCCCATTCGCCATCTTCGGGGTTCTCACGTTTCTGGCTCCGGATCTCGATGGAATCGCCAAGGCGATCTACGCCGGTGCTACATACATCATCCTCGGCTCGATCTACACTGGCATCAATACCCCGGTCACTTCCATCCTTTCCGCACTAACTTCCGATCCGAAAGAAAGGGTCACTCTCACCGTCTACCGAATGTTCGGGTCAAAGGCCGGAGTACTCCTCGTAAACGCCACCTTCCTCCCCCTCGTGGCATGGTTCGGAAAAGGCGACGACAAGCTCGGATACATGATGGTCATGCCGATCTTCGCAGTCATATCCGTGATTCTATACCTTGTTGCATTCCGCAACCTCAAGGAAACCATTCCTGTCGAGCACAAGCCCTTGCCAATCAAAGCCGCCTTTCAGGCATTCAAGGGAAACTGGCCTTGGATCATCATTTTCATTTCCTGCCTATGCTTCTGGGTCGCCTTCATCGCGCGCATCACGATGGTTCCTTACTTCTTTGAATACGTATGGGGTCGCAAGGATCTGGTTCCGATGGCCAACAGCATGGACGTCCTCTCATTGGTCGCAATCTTCCTTATACCATGGTTCTGCAGATGGGCGCACAAGGGCACTATTTGGGCTTGGGGATTGGGCGGTTCTGTCATCGCACAGTTCGTTCTCTACGCAGGCCTCACCACCCAATCGCTACCCTTGCTATTGGTCGGATGGGTGTTCGGCATTCTGACCAGCGGCATAGCAATGGCTTTACCCTTTTCCCTTCTCGCTGAAAGTGTCGACTACGGGGAGTGGAAATCCGGCGTTCGCTCGGCAGGTTTGCTGACCGCCATAGGAACAGGTTTCTGTCTCAAAGCGGGCAGTGGACTTGGTGGTGCCTTGCCCGCATGGACTCTCGGAGCCACCGGATACGTCGCGAATGTCGAACAATCCGCTTCTGCCATACGCGGGATCGAAATCGGCTTCATATGGTTGCCCGCCATCTTCTACGCGCTTGCACTAATCCCCGTAATTTTTTACCGGAAATTCGAAGCCATGGAGCCTCAAATCCAGGAAGAACTCAGATTGAGAAGAGAAGCTGCTGATAATGTTTAGTCTCGAGAATAGTAAAACCTCATGCAGTTTCATCGATGGTGAAAAACGGCTGCGCATCTCTTTTGCCAATCCTGAAATCGTCCGCGTAACTTATACCGAAGGAGATTCGTTCTCTGATAATCCAAGTCGCATCGTAACCGCTGCAACGGATTTCGAAGGCTTCACCGTCAAAGAAATGGACTCCGCTTTCTGTATCAGCACCGATGCACTTCAAGTTACAATATCTAAAGAAAGTGGAGCCATTTGCTTCAAGGACAAAAACGGAAAAGACCTCTTACAAGAACCGCAGAAAAGCGGCAGAACACTGACCCACAAAGAGGTCTTTCGAAACGTTTACGACAGGAACGCTGAAGTCTCAACCGGACAGAGTGTAGACGGAGCACGCGCAGAAGGCGAAGCGAGCGAGCGCGTCTTTGACCGCCATGCATTTGAGGCAAAGCTGGAGTTCACCTTTGCAGACAATGAAGCACTCTTCGGCCTAGGCTCTCACGAAGAAGGCTACGGCAACCTGCGTGGGAAAATGCAACGGCTCTACCAGCAGAACATGAAGATGGTCGTGCCATGCCTCACCTCATCGAAAGGCTACGGCCTGCTCTGGGATTGCTCCTCATCGATGATCTTCGATGACACCTCCGGCACCTGCTCATGGTGGGCGGAATGCGTGGATCAGGTGGATTACTATTTCTACACGGGTGCCAATGCCTCCGCCGTAACGAAAAATTATTACGCTCTGACAGGCAGCCCACCCATGCTTCCGCGCTGGGCTTTCGGCTACGTACAGTCGAAAGAGCGCTATGTGAATGCTAAGGAAATCCTGGAAGTCGCCCGGGAATACCGCCGACGCAACATTCCGCTCGATATGCTGGTGCTCGATTGGAAATCATGGCCGGACGGAAACGGCTGGGGACAGAAATCATTCGACCCCGCACGTTTCCCGGATCCGAAAACTTTCCTCGACGAGCTACACTCCATGGATGTGAAACTAATGGTTTCCATCTGGCCGATCATGTCTGGCGGCTGTCCCAACCAGACCGAGCTGCGTGAGCGTGGTTTGATGTTGGGAAACCAATCCACCTACAACGCCTTCGACCCCGCCGGTCGCGAGACCTACTGGCAGCAGGCACTTGACGGACTCTTCACTCATGGTGTCGATGCCTGGTGGTGCGATTGCACCGAACCCTTCGAGGCGGACTGGTTTGGCGAGGTCAAACCCGAGCCCGAACCCCGTATGGCCATGAACACCGATCAGGCGAAACGCTATATCGATGAGGGTGAAACCATCGCTTATTCTCTGCTGCATTCTCAAGGCATCTACGACGGGCAACGCAGCGTGAGCAAAGACAAGCGTGTGGTGAATTTGACCCGTTCCTCTCACGCCGGTCAGCACCGCTACAGCACCGTCAGTTGGTCTGGGGACATCTGCGCCACCTGGGATGTGCTGCGCTCATCGATCCCGGAAGGCGTCAATTTCTGTGCAACGGGCGAGCCCTACTGGACGGTCGATATTGGAGCCTTCTTCGTGGGCGGCGATGCCGAAAACCGTTGGTTCTGGAAAGGCGACTACGACGCCGGATGCCGAGGCCTCGGCCCCATGGAAGGAACTGAGGCGATAGCAAATGACAACGGCTGCACCGACCTCGGCTACTGGGAACTTTACACTCGCTGGCTGCAATACGGTTGCTTCCTCCCCATGTTCCGCTCTCACGGCACCGATGCCGCACGCGAAATCTGGCGCTTCGGCGACGAAGGAAACCGTTTCTACGACACCATCGCGAAATTCATCCGCCTTCGTTATCAGCTCCTGCCCTACATCTATTCCGTGGCTGCAGAAGTGGCAGAATCTGGACTCGCCATGCTGCGTCCGCTGGCAATGCAGTACCCGCAAGATTCCGCGACCTTTGATCTGACGGATCAATATCTCTTCGGGCCCGGACTGATGGTTTGCCCGGTCACCACGCCGATGTATTACGCCCGTGAATCCACACCGATCACGAATGCCAAGGAATCACGAGCTGTTTATCTTCCTGCGGGAAATGGCTGGTATGATTTCTGGTCGAAAACATTCCATACCGGAGATCAAATGATTGAAGCCGCTGCCCCCTTGGAGCAGATTCCTTTGTTCATCCCCGCTGGCAGCATTCTCCTCATGGGGTCGGTAACACAGCATGCCTCACCCTCAGGCGAAGAACCTTTGGAAATACACGTATACAAAGGAACCAATACATCTTTCGTCTGGTATGAAGATTCTGGTGATGGTTACGCCTACGAATCCGGCGAATGCGCCCGGGTTAAAATCGAGTGGGATGAAGCCACACAAACACTTCATCTCTCAGACCGCATCGGAAGCTTCAATGGTATCGTCTCATCAAGACTCCTGAACATCACCTTCCACTCGCCGGAAGGACTCCAAAAGAACACGCAAACCTACGATGGCTCCGCCATCAAAATCGCCTTACCTCAAGAACCCGCATGAATAAATCCATAGTTCTATTCACCACAATTTTCCTCACAGGATCTGCCAGTGTCTATTCACAGCAGGAATTTTTCGTCTCCCCCTCCGGAGCGGACACAAATCCAGGCACCAAAGAGGAACCTTTTCAGACAATCACACGCGCCAGAGATGCCGTCAGGCTCGTCAACGAGCAGATGACCGCCGACATCCACGTCAATTTGGACGACGGGAGATATCCTTTGGAAAACACCATCGAATTCACTGAGGCAGATTCCGGGATGAACGGACACCATGTCATCTATCGTGCGCTCGAAAACAGTGTCCCGGTCTTGGACGGTGCGGTTCCCGTGACCGGATGGACAAAATTCGAAGGCGATATTTATCAGGCAAAATTAGACCTCACCACTAAGCTTCGAACACTTGTCGTCAATAATGAGAGAGCCTACATGGCAAATCGGAAGGCAAATGCCAAAGGTGGATGGGGCTCTTTTGACGTCAAAGAAGGCCAAGCAGACTGGGCGTGGATCGATGGCTCAACGGTCGATGGAGTGAAGTTCGATCCAAACAAAGTGCCGAACCTCAGCAACCCGGAAGATATAGAAGTCCTGCGAAACACGAAATTCAACTCACACATCCTAGGAGTCCGCGAAGTGACGGAAGAAGGCAAAGACCGCGTCTTGAAATTCCAACAGCCCTACGCAGCAATTGCGCTCAACGTAAAATACGGAGCATACAGCCCAAAGGGCGATCAGGTGATCTACAACGCCTTCGAGTTTCTCGATGAACCCGGCGAATTTTATTTCAACCGAAAAAAGCAAACACTCTTCTACATCCCACGTGTCGGAGAAGACATGTCGAAGGCCGAAGTTTACGCCCCACGAACCGGAAGCCTGATCACGATTCAAGGCTCATCTAAGACAGATCGAGTCAGCAACCTGACTTTCACGGGCCTCACCTTCACTAATACCGAAGCAGTCCTACCTGAAGTTGCCGGTTCCACTGGCAAGTCCACCGTGCAAGCAGCAACATTTGTCCGAGCCTTCGATGAGCCGGATTGGCATGTCACTGCCTACCGCGCCTACGACACCATGCCCGGTGCCGTGAACGTCTCCAGCGCACAGTCGATTCAGTTCTCCGGAAACACCTTCAAGCACATTGGCAACGAAGGCATATGCTTCATCAACGACGTCAACGATTCCGAGATTACTGGAAACCTTTGCTCCGACATTGGCGGCGGAGCAATCCAAGTCGGCCACCCACAACATGTCTATGAAGGCGACACCCACGAGCACGCGATCTATCCTCCGGAGACTGAGGCCGTGTGCCGCAACATTCTCGTCGAAAACAATGTCCTCTACGACACCACGACCCTCTTCTACGGCCACGCTCCGATCACTGCCTACTTCGTCGATGGACTAAACATCGTTAGAAACCATATCCAGAAATGCAACTACACCGCTGTCAGCCTCGGCTGGGGTTGGAACAACTTTGATGAAATTTCCATACCCGACAATCCGACAACGACAGCGAGGAATAACAGCTTCAATCACAACCGAGTCTATGACTGCATGCGGATGCTGCACGATGGCGGCGCGTTTTACACCCTCGGTAGCCAACCGGAATCAGAAGCCAGCGGTAATTATGTAAAAGCATCGACCACCCACTTCCAAGGCGTCTATCACCCCGACGAAGGGACGGCGTGGTATACCGGTAAAGACCTCGTATTTGAAATCCGACCAGACCAAGACAACTTCGAGCTGAACAAGTGGCGCAACAAACACGACAACCACTACACTAATATTTACACCACTTCAGAGGGGCTGAAACTAGGAGCTCCCAACTGCACTGTTGAGAACATGCATGTCATTCCAGACGCTAACTGGCCTGAAGAAGCCCTAGAAATTATCCGCGCCGCTGGCCCAAGCACAGACCATCATGACCTTCTCGAAGTGATTCCGGACATTTCTTTCAAAGAGGATAAACGATACGACAACAGTGAAGTCATCGTCAGCAAAGAGATGGTAACCAAAGCCTCTCAGCCAACAGAATCCGAAGGAGGCCGCTATGAAGCAGAGGAAGCCAAGCTTTCGAACGGAGCTAAAACAGCTAAGGAACACAAAGGCTACAGCGGAAAAGGTTATGTCGAAGGCTTTTACGACAGCGCGACTGCCGAAGTGACCTTCGGTGTCGAATCCGAAGAGCTGGGCACTTACGATCTGAACCTGCGCTACGCTGCCGGACATAACGCATGTAAAAATCTCGGCCTTTATATAAACGGAGAGAAGAGCGAAGTGCTCGATCTGAAGTCAACTGGCGACTGGAACAAATGGGAGACCCACTCCGTATCAGTCTTCCTGAAGGAAGGACTGAACACGATCGCCCTGAAGCCGGATTCCGAGTCAACCGACTGCATCAATCTCGATTTCATCCAGATCGCGGAATAATACTCGAAAAGCCGACCTGAGGGCGTCAGGAAACGTCTCGCCAAACCGCTTCTTCAAGGTTGAGCGAACTGCATTTCCAGTGCATGTTTGCCCCCATGTCACGCATTGCCGACCCGGACGAGCCGAAGATTTTCTTCCTCCCCAACCTCATGACCGCCTGCAACCTCGCTTGCGGATTCTTTGCTGTGCTCATGATTTTCAAAGGTCAGATCGAGGTACAAAAAATTCTTGGAGACGGGGTACCCGCCGCAAAACAATATTACGAAGTCTCTCGCGAATACTACCAATACGCGATTCTCCTCATCTTTGGATCCTGCCTATTCGATCTACTTGACGGTCGCCTCGCCCGCCTTGGAGGCCAGGAATCACCTTTTGGTCAGGAGTTCGATTCCCTTGCAGATATCGTCTCTTTCGGAATGGCGCCTGCCATGCTCCTTTCCCGGGCGGTTCTTTTTCCGCTCGGAGAAGCCGGCTGGGGCGTAGCACTCATCTACCTCGTCTGCGGAGCCATGCGCCTCGCTCGCTTTAACTGCCTTGCCTACCTTCCGAAAAAGCCCGGTTCAAGTAGCGATTTCCGCGGCATCCCCATACCCATGGCCGCAGGATTTATCGCATCGCTCACCTTCCTCATTATCGACCTCTATAAGAATGATCACGAAGTCGGTGTCTGGAAATATGTCCTCGCCGCAGTCATGCTCTTCCTCTCTTGGCTCATGATCAGCAACGTGCGCTACCCTTCCTTTAAAACCGTGGATTGGAAAACACGCGGCTCACTCACCGCTGTCATCATGGGTGTAGTCGTCATCATCGCGACCATCCAGTTCCGCTATATCATGCCGGTTGTACTCTTCAGCGTTTATCTCTTATACGGTTTTGTACGCCCTCTGATCTCCCTGCGCTGGCGTAAAGGCATCGAGGATTTTTCTGAAAACGGTGATTTAACACCAGATAAAGACGAAGCCGAAGAAGCCGAATCTCCCTAATTTCTTATGTCCGACCGGAAAAAGATACCGCTCGTCCCCATCCTCCTCGTCGTCCTACCTCTTTGGCTCATTGCTTCAGCGGGTTTTGCGTTGGTGAAATATTTCAAAGACGAAAAAAAAGCAGCTATCGAGGAGTCACAACGTTTCTCTAGTACAGTCTCCACGGCCTCTATTAAGGACGACCTCCGTAAAATCATTACTCTCATCGGCGAGCGTAATACATCAACACCCGACAAACTCGCCGCTACATCCTCTATGATCCAGGGGACTCTCGGCCCTGCAAATACAGGCTACCAGGTCACCATTACCAAGGGTCCCAGTGACTTCCCCCTCATATCAGTCACCGTATCTTCGGAAAAGTCAGCAGCTTCACCCATCTGGGTTATCACCTCCTACGATTCCCCACCAGACTCACCAGGCTCAGAGAAAAACGCTACCGGACTGGTCGCGACACTTGCTACCGCCCAAGCCTTAGCAAATGCCTCCCCAACGCGCCCAATCCATTTTATATTCACACCCCACGCCAACGACCCAAATTCCCCTATTCTCGAAACTGCGGCAACTATTGCCAATTTGATAAAGGTAGCGCCGACTCCACACTCCATCCTCATTATCGAGTCCATGGGCGATGAAGAAGACCTCATTCTCTCATCGCGCGATACCGAAGCCTTACCGACTACAGAAGTCAGCGGACTAGGGAAAATCCTAGGAGCAGAAGTCATCTGTCTCAGTGATGATTTCGATTTAGCCTCCACACTCTTCGAAATGAACCTCCCCGCCATCCGCGTTGCAACCCGCCCACCCCTGCTCTCGGATGAACTTGACGATAAAATACCCTTCGCCCCAACACTAGCCGCATCAACGGGTCGGCTCGTCGAACTGATTAAGCGGCTTGATAACTAGTCGCCATTTACATAGCGCCAGATTCACTCAGTATTGAATCCGCCCTTGACCCTTCGACTTTCCTGCCCGACCGATCTCTCCCAACCAGACACGAATGACTTCCAATAGCCACCTCGAAACAACCTTCAGATCTCATGCCCCAGGCTACTGGCCGGAATCTTCCATGGAAAAATGGGACGATCACAAATGGCAGCTCCGCAACCGTGTCGATTCACTTGCAGACCTTGAAGCCCATATCAACTTATCCGATGAAGAACGTGCCGGTGTACTCCTCGCAGGAACTAAGCTCGCGATGTCCATCACCCCCCATTTCTTCAACCTCATCGACAAGGATGACCCTGACTGCCCAATTCGCCGACAAGTCATCCCACGCATCGAAGAAGGTTGGACAGCTCCTGAAGAATTAGCAGATCCATGTGGCGAAGACTCACATATGCCCGTACCGGGACTCGTCCACCGCTACCCAGATCGCGTCCTTTTCCTCGTTACTGATCGCTGTGCATCTTATTGCCGCTACTGCACACGATCGCGTGTCGTATCCGGAGTTGGCGAACAACAGCTCGAAACCCAGTGGGAAATGGCTTTCAAATACCTCGAGGAACATACCGAAATCCGCGACGTTCTACTCTCGGGTGGCGATCCACTCCTTTTTTCCGACGCGAAACTCGACAAAATCCTCACACGCCTGCGCGCAATCCCTCATATCGAGTTTGTACGCATAGGCTCACGTATCCCGATTTTCTTACCTCAGCGTATTACCCCGGAGCTTTGTGCGATTCTTAAGAAGCACCATCCTCTATTCATTTCCATCCACACGAACCATCCCAAAGAACTCACAACAGAAGTGCGTGATGGCCTCGTCCGCCTCGCCGAGGCTGGAATTCCTCTAGGTAACCAGTCGGTTCTACTTCGTGGCGTCAATGACAGCCCTGAAGCTCAGAAAGCACTCGTTCATAAATTACTGATGTGCCGTGTGCGCCCATATTACCTGTATCAATGCGACTTGATCACAGGATCTTCTCACCTACGCACCTCCGTATCGGAAGGGGTAAATATAATCGAAAACCTTCGAGGTCACACCACCGGATACGCCATTCCACAATACGTTATCGATGGCCCCGGCGGCGGCGGCAAAATTCCGGTTAATCCCAATTATGTTGTCGATTCCGACAACGCTAAAGTCACCTTGCGTAACTATGAGGGTGAAATGTTCGATTATCCGAACCCCACCCCTATCTCTGAAGAAGATTTACAAGCCCTCCAAGAGTCGGCGCTTTGTAAACAAGCTTAGTCTTACTCGTTACTTCTGGTAGTTCATATATTTGTCACCACGTCGTGGAGTCTTTGATTACCTTACATTGTAGTAAGGTATCATAGCTTTGTTACTGTCGTAGGCTCGATACACCTTAGTCATCAGCAAACTTCTCATTTGCCCCGAAACCCGGGCAAAAAAAGAGCCCGGCTCCTCGTTAAAGGAGCCGGGCAAATACCTGGCGACGACCTACTCTCACAGGACCTATCGTCCCACTACCATCGGCGCTGCAGCGTTTCACTTCCGGGTTC
>JBPOGB010000005.1:0-367723 GCA_051252155.1 Luteolibacter sp.
CCGGTGCGACCGGACCCCTATTGAACGATTCCTAACCAAGGAAACCACACGGGGAGCTCTGTTCCCGTTGCCGGGATAATTCTCGTGACCCATTTGAGTCACTAATACAGTAACGAAACACCAGTCGGATTTATTTCAACTTTTATTAACGTTGCCCCTCGATGAGTGAATCAAGCTCACTCTTCAGCTGCTCCGAGGTGGGCATCAGAGATGCCTGATCGGTGCTCAGCACCTTCGCAATTACGGCCAGCTCGTAGTCGAACACCGAGCGTATCTGGGACTCGATTTTCGCAACGGTAACGCGGTCGACCGAATGCAAGCCTGCGAGCTGGAGCTTCGCGGCGAGTTCTTCCTGAGTCAGGCCGGCTGCCATTCTCAAGTCTCGCACTTGCGGACCACTGCAATTCCTAAATCGTTGTTCCATTTAAGTTCCCGAAGGGGAACTTGACAGTGGCATCTGACTTTGAGGTATTGGTTCCCTATGGGGAACTATTACTAAATCCCCATGCGAATCTAAACCACCTCAGCACCCTATGATAATCGAGTGTCCCCAATGCAGTCAACGAATCGACTTAGCAGGATCGGATGCCACATCGTTTGCCTGTCCAACATGCAACACGGAAATCAAGCTTGAGGCGACGAAGGGCGCTACTGTTTCAGCTGAAGAGAGGACGGATCCATCACCCAAAACGGAGCCTGTAAAAAATGGCAAGAAAACGGATCAGGTAGGCATCCCGCTATCCGCGATTTTGAAGTTGCTGCTTATCTTGGTTGTCGGGATTCCCCTGGGCAAGTGCATGGGCAACGTTTTCAAAGACATGATTGCCAAGTCCCAAGGCTACGACAGCTATGAAGCGGCTGAGGCTTGGCGAAACCAGCAATCGTCCCCACCTCGAATTACCCCCGGAATGATCAAATCTTCCGACGATTCTGGCGGTGTTCCACCAACGAGTGAAGGAATCATCGGCACATGGGAGAAACGGAGCTCACGTTCGGCAAATCGTCAAGGTGTCTTATTCGGATCTCAGGCAGAGTATTTCAAATTTTCATCTGATCAAAAATTTGAGCATGGTAACATCCCTCAACCACTTGTTGGAACCCGCGATTCCATGACAAAAGGGGATTACCAACTAGATGGCGATCACCTTCAGCTCTCCGTCGATGGCTCAAGCGACCGGCTCAGCTACAGGGTTTGGATGAAGAGCGGTGACCTTGTGGTAGAGATGCCAGGCCATTGGCATGGGTCGAAGTTAACCGTCACTTACCGGCGGATCAGGAAGTGAAGTTACCCTGCCAAGCAACCTCGGAAACGAAATTTTGAACAACGAATCAACCTATCATGAAAATTGAATGCCCGCACTGCGACCAAAGCATTGATCTAGGCGAAGATCCACCATCCGAATTTTCCTGCCCGACATGCAACGGGTACATTCAACTTCAGTTGAAAGCCGAAGCCAAAAAAACGACGTCAGAACCAGCCCTTCAAGGCTTCAAGCTGCCAGTTCTTCTAGGATCAATCGCGGCGGCCATTGTAATTAGTTTATTTGTGGGCTGGCTTGTTTGGGGCGGTGGAGATCCGGCTTCAAACTTGCCACTAAATGAACGGATAATTGGCACTTGGCACGAGCAAACCGAACAACCTGGAGCAGTGTATTTCCAATTCTCAGGCGACGGAAGGTTTGAGTGGGGAGGTATCGAGAAAGAGCATGGTAAAACGCGATATGTGCCTATGAGCAGGGGCGAGTTTCGAATAGAAGAAAACTTTCTACAGAGGCGATTTCTAGCTCCCAAGAGGGTTATCGAGTATTCAGAATGGAAAATACAAAAAGTTTCCCTAAAAGATGATGTCCTTACGGTTTACCCCAGCGAGGGGAAGAAAACGGTGTTTACATACAGGCGAGTTCCCCAATAGGGGTATTATCTCACATGAATGGTTAAAAAACGTCCCCAAAAAGACCATAATACCTTGAGTCGCGGGGACTAGATATCCGCGACCCGTTTGAACCTCGAATTCACGAGAAAATGGCACGACCAACCCATTATTCTCCGGTGATTCGGCGTGATCTCGTCGGTCTTCTTTACCATGAGGCTAAGCACAGGAGTATGCCCATGACCAAGCTCGTGGATCAGCTTCTTCGCAAGACCTTGGAGGCCAACGAGACCACCCGATCTCTCGGGGAACCAAGAAAGGATTACCCTCAGCGGTAGTCAAAACCACATCGCCCGTCCCCACGAATAGCCCGCCCTCACCGGCGGGCTTTTTCGTGTCTGGGCATCAACACAAATACCAACCAGAAACAATAATATGGCTATCAAATTGATCGCAAATTACAGCAAACGCTTGGGTCTTCCCGGCTATTCATCTCACCAGTTCAGTGTCTCCGTCGAGACCGAGCTCGTGACCACAGACAACGTCCCGCAAGAAGCGGAACGCATCTATCACCTCCTGCAATCCAATGTCGATGAGCAGATCCAAGCAACTGGATTTGTCCCACCACATGATTACGGGATGGAACCGGCCAATAACAACGGCAACTACAGTAGCAATGGCACCAACGGTCACGCGCCCAACGGGGATCGCTGGCAGTGCAGTGACAAGCAAAGGGATCTCATCCTGAAACTTGTCGACGAGCACTCCCTCGACCGCAACGAAGTTGACGACCTGTCACGCCAACGCTTCGGCAAAGGTGTGAAACAACTCAACAAGATGGAAGCCTCTGGTCTTATCGACGAGTTGCTCGACACCCACGGTGGCGGAAATGGGAACCGCTCCAACGGCAGACGCAGCAACGCCTACGCAGGAAATCGGAACGGAGGTGGACGATGATCGCTACCACCACAGCTCCAGACATGCCGACTTCCAAGGAGAAGCACTCCACCATGCCGACACACATCAGCCCGACCTCTGCGAAGAGTTACCTGGGCTGTTCACTCCGCTTCTACTTCGAGCGGGTCGCCTGCATTCCGAAGCCAACCTCCCCGGCATTGCATCTCGGTAAGGCGGTTCACGCCGCCCTGCAATCGTTCCATCTCGCCCGTTGGCGGGGTGGCGATGATTCAGCCGAAGCAGTCGCGCAGGCATTCGAGGAATCCCTCGTTCGTCTCGAAAAGGAAGAAGGCGCAGTCAACTACAAGGATGATGCCATGCGTGAGAAATCCCACGCCGACGGTCTTCGGATTCTGGCTGCCTATCTCGACTCCCCGGAGGCGATGAAGGAAAAGCCCAGAGGTGTGGAGGTGATGCTCAGCGAGAAGATCGAGGGACTTTCCGTTCCTCTAACTGGTGTCGTGGATTTGGTTCGCCAGAATCTCACACCGGTCGACTTCAAGAGTGCTGCCTCACGCTCCGATCCCCAGCAGGCTCTCTTCGATCATGAACTTCAAATTGTGAGCTACCAGCTCCTGCTTGAGGAAGTGACTGGAGAAACTCCACCTGCCCTCGATCTGGTGTTCTTGGTGAAAACCAAAACACCGCAGGTCATCAAAGTGAGTTCACCACCCGCCGACCGACAACGGAAGGATCGGGTGATCCGCATGTTAGAAACCGCAGTGGAAGGAATCGCCGAAGAGCGGTTTCACCCACAGCCCGGCATGCCCTGTAGCTGGTGCCAGTTCCGCAACGAGTGCGCCCAGTGGCTACCGGGTATGGACTGGCACGCGGAGAAAGCGGCATGATCCTGAAACCAGCGCTCGCCGGATCCGCGTGATCCGGCGGGTGTTTGGTTTTTTAGCCTGAAAGACTCAGATTGGAGCTGATACCGATTTACAACAATTCGAACATTCCAGAATGGTTACAGGGGAATTGGCCTTGACCCTTCGGAAGTCTTTGGGTGAAGTTATGACGTTATGAAATCACTAGTGCTAGGCATTGCGGCATTCACCAGCGCGGCCTGGTTTACCTCTGCCCAAACCCCGCCCACACCAGAGGTTGGATTGTATGCGGGTATAACCGTCACCGGAACGGAGGGTAGCCTTTACATGATCGAGTCTACCAACGACCTCACTCAGACTGACGGTTGGAGCGAGATACAGTGGCTACCCTTGAAGCCCGGATCCAATTTGTGGATCGACACGTCATCCACTGTCGCCGGGAAGAAATTCTATCGTGTCGTAGAGGCAGCGGCACAACCTGTAGCTAATATGGTTCCAATCGATCCCGGCACATTTGTGATGGGAAGCCCTGACACTGAAGTGGGGCACTTACCTTTGGAAAGCCCGCAAACTCAAGTGACCCTCACAAAGGGATTCTTCATAGGAAAGCATGAGGTAACACAGGCGGAATACCTCGCGGTTAAGGGCAATAATCCGAGCTTTTTCACTGGTGACACTTCTCGTCCGGTGGAACTGGTGACCTGGGATAACGCAGTTTCATATTGCGCAATGCTAACCACCTCGGAGCAGACTGCTGGACGATGCCCGGCAGATTGGTCTTACCGTTTGCCGACGGAGGCTGAGTGGGAGTATGCATGCCGTGCTGGAACCGCCACACGCTTCAGCTACGGAGATGATCCCAGCTATACGGTAGGACTCAACTATGCGTGGTATACTGAAAACAGCGATGGCACGACACACCCTGTGGGACAGAAGGCTCCTAATCCGTGGGGGCTTTACGACATGCATGGCAACGTATGGGAGTGGTGCATGGATTCATCGGACGGCTCTGCGAACTATCCAGGTGGCAGTGTCAATGACCCGTTTGTAACCACTGGTCCGAGACGTGTTATTAGGGGCGGCGTTTGGGATCGTAGTGCCGTCGACCCGGAGTTCAGCTCGCGCTCTGCCTTCCGCATCAATGGCCTTCCGGAAGAATCTCACAAGACTGTTGGCTTTCGTGTGGTACTGGCACCAAATCAGTAAGTGGAGCGGTTCAGATTTCACTAAAGGGGAGCCATCTGCCGGGCGTAGATGCGGAGTATGGTAAGGCGATCTTCTATCCTGTTCAATGAGCCGGAGAGCATCCAAGAAGTTTGACGGATCACTTCCAAAATTAAACAATCCATCCTGCAGGGAAATTTGGACGTTGTAGGTTGGTTGACAGCAAGCCGGGTGCCAACAATGTGAGAAGCAGGGCAGTGACGCTCGTGGCCAGATTGGCCAACGAAATATCGTCCCCCTCCGTGTCATAAATACTTGATGGAAACCGACGGTATATTTGCCACACGCCCCATCAAGCCATCTGGAACCCGCCAGCTGTTCAGCGCCGGGCGATTGCCCTCCCGCCGGGCAACTGGTATCTCCTCCGTCGTTTGCGGGGGAGATTTTCCGCCTACCTACGAACAAGGGGCGCGCAACGTCGCCCCACAACCCCACCACCTTCCCCATGAACATTCCACATAAGATACTCGTGCAAGACCTGCACAAACACACTCAGGCACTGGCGCTCCCCCTCGGACACCGTGGCCGACAGCCAGCCAAGCTTAGTAAAGCCTCGCGCATTTCGTGAAACTTTTGGTGGCTCCTACCAATCCTCCAAGGCCGTAGCCGAGTTCGATCCAGCACAACACCTCACTCCCTACGCAGCAACCAACCCCAGCGAGGACTTCGCGGAAACCTTCCACTTCTACCTGCGTCACAAAGGCAAACTGCCCAAGCGCCTGCAAGGTAAACCCGCCATCATCAGCAAGTGGGAGTTCATCGACACAATGACACGGACTAGATCCGTCTGAAGCCCACTGACCCATCTCCATAAACACCTCAAGAAGGGCGGCTCCGATCACGGAGCCGCCCTTCTTGCATTTCAAAACCAACAACCAAATAGAAAACATGAACCAAGCCATATTGAAGCCCGACGAACCTGTTCCATTCAAGATCGTCGCACCAAACGAAAAACCGGTCGCCGGCACGCTGCTCCATTGCGGAGCGGAACTCGTCGACCGGCACACACTGAATGCCGTGCAAACTCCGCGCGGCACCAGCACCTGGTATCCGCTCGCCCACAGGGCGTTGCTAGATGAAGTCCAGACCCAGCTCGAAACCGCCGGTTTCTCCATCGGCCGTGAAAGCCACGCCCTCTCCCACGAGGGGCATCGCTATTTCGGCGTGATGGAAATCAAGCAACCCGGGCAGTCGGAAAAGGACTACGCTTGGGTCGTCGGACTGCGGAACAGCCACGACAAGACCTTTCCGGCCGGACTCGTGGCAGGCACTTCCGTGCTCACCTGTGACAACCTCGCCTTCTCAGGTGAGGTAAAGATCAGCAGAAAGCATACGCGATTCGCCTACCGTGATCTACGTCAACTTACTGCGCGTGCAGTAGGTCGTCTCGGTGAGCGTTTCCGTAGCCTCGACAAGAGGATCGACGCCTACCGGGATTGTCAGATTCCAGACTGGGCTGCTCATGACTTCGTCGTCCGTGCCATGGACTGCGGAGCCATCACTCCGAGCCAAGTCCAAGGCGTCGTCCATGAATGGCGTGAGCCGAGCCACCGCGAGTTTCGCCCCCGGAACCTGTGGAGCTTATTCAACGCGTTCACCGAGATCTACAAAGGCCAAAACCCCAGCCTCACCATGACACGTAGCGAAGCTCTCCACGGCCTTTGCGACGGAGTCGTTGGATTGGCAAACTGAAACCAAATACCAAGAAAGCAAAATACACATTATGAAAACCATCATCACAACCGTGCTCACCATGCTGGCCGGGCTCACGCTCATCAGCTGTGACGAATCCCACGCCACCAAAACCTCCACGCCACCCGATTCCGATCCGGTCACCGTGCTTGAGGAAAAGGTGGAGATGGAGCGTCAACTGCGCGTGGAAGCAGAAGTCCGTGCCGACGAAGAAACGTCGGCCACCGATCTCTGGCGTCTCGCCTCCATGGGGCTAGCCACACTAACCCTTGTCGCCTTCTTCGGAGGCACAGCCATCGGATCGAGAGGACGACATCATGCAGCCGTCACATCCTGATACGATGGAAGACGGAGATCAGACAACCACCGTCCACACAACCACCGTCCACACAACCACCTCCGGGCATTCCGCTCGGAGCGTGGTGAGTCTGGCACGTCGTGCCTGGGATCCGACTCCCATCCCAAAGCCAAGGATCATCATGGGTCTGGAGCATATGTGCTGGCCTGAACGATCCGCTGCTGTGGTAGGGCATGCATTGCTCAGCCTCGAATATTGGCTAAGCCAAGGCGGATGGCTCCGTGAGTGGATCCGTCTGAACCTCTGGGTAGCGGTCGTTTTGATCGTCGCAGCAGTTCTGCTGATACCGCCGATCACCGCCGTTCTCGAAGGGGTGAGGGATTGGACAGAGCTTCTGAGTTCGACCGTTGGTAACATCAACGCCACCGTGTCCATGCTCCCGCCCATCGTGCTGGCACTAGCCACCGCCTTCGTAGCAGTGAAGTTGATCCTAAGATACAGGGTAAACCGCCGGCCTCAACGCCGTCAGGAATACCACCCCTACGAGTAAACCGACACAAAGAGCTCGTCCCGGCACCCGCCGGGGCGGGTCTCTTTTTTTAGCTATGAGTGAGATCAGTAATTACAACCGCAGGCTCCGCAAATGCAGCGGATCCAGCGGCATGACATACATTCGTTTGATATGGAACTCACCAATTCGTTCTTACATCTGAAGCAGTGCGCTACCCGATGATATCTTTTCGAATAGATCTGCACCGTAAAATCCGAGGGACAAGCCTCGATACGTTTTTCCCTGATATAGCGATAATGATCGTCTCTACTAATCAGAGAATCCAAAATATCGGTAGCGATTTTGATAACTTCAGATCTGAATGAATTTTTCTCATCGTCCTTCTCACTACATGACTCGAAGACATTGATCTTGTGAATTAGCATGGGAACTTTCTTGTGATTTAGCCTTGGAAGCCTATTGTGACAGTGATCGAGAAACTGAACAGCACTCTGATAGTCTCTCTCAAATTTTTCCTCACTTCTGCGTATTTGTTCGATCTTATCCAGCCGAAGCCTTTCAAGCCTTTCGGCCTCACGTAATCGCTCCTTTTCAAGCCGTTCAATCTCCTCCAAACGTGCTTTCTCGAGCTTTCGTGATTCAACGAATTCTGAAAGGATTCGTAGCCCTTCGGAATCGTTTGTTCCTTTCTCTGAAATGATAATATCGCCCTCGAACGACGTAAGGTATTCGGCTGCCTCCGCTGACAAACACGCAAGCTTACACAAATGTAGCGAACTGCCCTTGAACATGGACAAATACAAAGCAGACCGATCTGAAAGCGACTCCAACGAGTTGAGATACATCGATTCAAAGCCGATCGATGCCAATATCTCTGAAGCCTCATCGGAGATTTCCTTGGCATAATTTGTTGAAAGCTTACTACATCCGAATTCTATTGGAATACCGTTTATAACTCTTCCTGAGTGTCGACCTTCACTTAGAATTGGCGATTGGTGCTTCAAAATAGGGAGCCCACGATCATCTCGGTCTCGATAGAGACCTTTATTGAAATCCTCTCGAATCCTACACGCACACTCAGGAGTGATTTTTTCACTGCTAACGATGTTCAATAGAATGATATGATCATCAATCTGCGGGTCATGCTTTGAGAGTTCATGCGCCCCTTGAGCACTTATTTCAGTTTTCTTCAGATTGAGAATCATCGACCCCTCGTGTTCGGAAAGCAATATACAGGCACGATCCGAAAGTTCTACAAGCCCTCTAAAGTCAAGCTTCCCTTCGAATCTGCAAAGTAATTCCGCGCTATCATCACTCAGCGTTTCAGCAAAACTCAGGTCGATTGATTCGGGATCATCCAAAAAACGCCGAGCCGTTTCTAAATCGATTATTTCAGGAACTAGACACCGCAAATCATCGGGAATTAATATACTGAAATTCGATGCAAGAGCCTTCAATACGCTAGGTTTTAGATCACGAAGACCATAAAGTTTGATTACCCGAGCATCACATTCAGACAACTCCCGTGCGGTCTCCTCATCTACTGCCCCAACGTTAGGGAAATCCAACTCCCCAGAAAATCTTTTCCAAGCAGAAGCATTCATTACATCCAATCGAGTCACTCCACCCATTATTAGTTTCGTGCTTTTTCCCATCGACAGGATTTCAACGATCGATGCAGGAAATTCCGAGAAACCACTTAGATCCAGCTCACCTCTGTAGCGTGCGAGTTCCTCGGCTGCAGGTTCGGTTATGAATGTCGTTGCCGAAAGGTCATAGTATTCTGGTCGCTTTATGTATTCTTCGGCATGTTTCACGAACATTCGATTTGGAGTACGCGTTTTCATCTCGGCTATTTTTCTCATAGGAGATGTATTCTCCTAGAAGAGGATATTACCGAACGTTCTGTAACGATCCAGATTCAATAGACCCGATCCCATCCATTTTTCTAATGGGAATGGTAAGAAGAAGTAGAGACGCTAGGGCTCTATGCAATCTCAACTATTGGCTTGAATACAACGAACATCCTGAAAAAATGGCGCAAAAGTGGCACAAACCCCATTTGGACTTCTTTTCTCACAAACACAAAAGCGCCCGCTGTTTCCAGCGGACGCTTATTCTAAAAGGATGGTGGGCAGGGCTGGATTCGAACCAGCGTACACAATGTGAGCAGATTTACAGTCTGCCGCCTTTAACCACTCGGCCACCTACCCATAGGCGCTTGCGCGGGGCGGGATATTTGTTTTCACACGGGGGTTCTGACAAGCAAAAAGGGGTTCTTTATAGCTTTTTTCTTTCGCGATCCGGTTCCTTTCCGCTTTCCTAGGTTCAGATGCAAACCCTCCTGATCGCTTTCGGTGCCTTTGTCGCCTATATCATCGCTTATCACACCTACGGTCGATGGCTTTCTCGTAAGATATTCAAGCTAGATGCATCTAATATCGCCCCCTCTGTAGAGTGTGAAGATGGCGACGATTTCGTGCCTACCTCAAAGGGAGTGGTATTTGGTCACCATTTTACTTCTATCGCTGGCACAGGGCCTATTGTCGGCCCCGCGCTCGCAGTGATCTGGGGATGGCTTCCTGCACTTCTCTGGGTGCTCTTCGGCTCAATCTTCATCGGAGCGGTGCAAGACTTTGGCGCTCTGGTGATTTCCATGAGAAACAAAGGACAAACCGTTGGCGATATCTCCGGGCGTGTTCTCTCCCCTCGCACCCGTATCCTTTTCCTAGGTGTCCTGTTTATGGCTCTGACGGTGGTTCTGGCCATCTTCGGGCTGGTGATCGCAGGAGTCTTCAAAATGTATCCCTCCTCCATCTTTCCTTGCCTCGTGCAGATACCGATCGCACTGGCAATAGGTGCATGGCTGCACCGCAAAGGTATTGGCCTACTGATTCCCTCACTACTCGCCCTAGGCATCATGTATTTGAGCGTCGCCTTCGGAGATGTGGGTTTCCTCCATAGCTTTAACTCTACACTCGCCTCATGGCCGGTCATTGCTTGGGTAGTTCTATTGCTTATCTATTCCTACGCGGCATCCGTCCTACCTGTATGGATTCTTCTCCAACCAAGGGATTATATCAATTCACTCCAACTTCTCACGACGCTAGGACTCGTGGTCGCAGGACTGATCTATGCTGCTGTTGCCGGTTCAGGAGATCGCTCTCTTGAAATTGTCGCCCCTGCTCTTCGAATCGGTGAGTCAGCTCCAGCGGGGGCTCCTTGGATTTTCCCATTCCTTTTCATCACCATCGCGTGTGGCGCGGTATCAGGCTTCCATTGCCTGGTTTCATCAGGAACTTCCTCTAAGCAGCTAAAATGCGAAACGGATGCACAATTTGTCGGCTTCGGATCGATGCTCACCGAAGGTTTCCTCGCCGTGCTTGTCATACTCGCCTGCGTAGCCGGTATCGGTCTCGGAGTCCCGGAAATGATCGATAACAAAGCAACTGGAGCCACCCTTTTCGGTGAAGCCGCCTACAATTCTCGCTATGCTGACTGGCAGGTATCCGGGGGACTGCCACAAAAGGTAGGAGCCTTCGTCGGAGGCTCATCAAATTTCATTCGCACTCTGGGGATAGGTGGAGCTTTCGCAACAGCATTAATGGGGGTCTTCGTAGCCTCCTTCGCTGCGACGACATTAGACTCCGCCTGCCGTCTGCAGCGCTACGTCACCCAAGAGCTTGCCGCAGCAACGGGAGTTCGCCCTCTCACCAATAAGCATGCCGCCACCATCTTCGCGGTATTGTTAGCTGGTATCGTCGCGGCAATGCCAGCACCCGGTATTCCCTATGAAATTGCCAATCTAGGAAAAGGAGGGCTGATCCTTTGGCCCATCTTCGGTGCCACCAATCAGCTCCTCGGCGGACTCGCGTTCATTGTGATGTTATTCTGGATGCGACGTAGGAACCTACCCATTTGGTTTGTCGCCATTCCTGCAGCATTTATGCTCATTCTCCCCGCTATCGCAATGATCTCCCAGCTATTCATCGGAGATGGAGCATGGATTACTGGAGAAACACCCAATCCTCTCCTAGGAGCCATAGGTATCGCTACATTAGCCCTAGAGGCTTGGATACTGATTGAAGCCGCCTCGGCATGGCCGAAGGCGAAGGGTTTACTTGAAGAGCCTGCGTAATACCCACTAGTGGCATCACTTCTCCAAAGCATCTGCGCGCTTCTTCAAAGCACCTGCAGCATCGAGATTCCGATTTTCGCTGATCCAAATACCCGCCAACTCTCGCATTGCAGCAGCACTTTCCGCTTTCGCATCTGGAGGAAAATTCCGTATCGCATTTCGCAAACGTTCTTCAGCGGCTTTCCCCTTCCCCTGTGCGATGAGTTCACGAGCTGATTGAAGCAGGAACTCAGGCGACATATCGGCGGGATTCTCGAGCATATTCTCAGCCTCTCGGAAAAGGCGCGCAGCGTTTTCACTAGTCTCAGGATCACGTGCTGTGACGAGAGCTAACTTCATCATCAGATCTGCATCTTCAGAAAAATCAAAAGCAGCTTTCTCCAGAAGTAGTCGAGCAGATCTTACTTCTCCTGCCTCCGCCATTTCATCGGCTAGTTCCATAAAATCCTCTGCACTTCCTCCCCTTAGCTTCAACAACTCTGCAGCGTGATGCCTAGCTTCAACCATCTCACCTGATTGCCTGAAATGCTTCGCTAATGATTCATGAGCTAGAGCCTTCTTTGGATGAATCTCCAACACCTGCCTGAGAATTTCTACACCCTCAGAATCACGATCCGCAACAAACATGAGAATGCCCATTCTAATATGCAGATCCAACGAAGATGGTCTTACCTCAATGTGGCGATGTAGGATAGAAATCGCTTTTTCTAGATCACCTATTTCGCGGAAATGATCGCTCGCCACCCTTGCGATATCAGCCCATTCAGGATGATCTTCCATCGCTGACGAAAAGGACTTTGAGACCCTCTCCTTTGCCGCTTTGTCCCTGCTATCGTAAAGACTTTTAGTTGTAGAAACATAGTAGCGGACAGCCTCTGGACTATCGAGTTTCAGCTCTTCCAGTAGTTTCCTTGCCCTATCATCATTCCCCTGATCACGCGAAAATCGGATGAGGCGTTCGATCGGTAGGTAATCACCAGGAAGCATCTTAAGAACATCCTCATAGGCTTCGCGACGTTTCATATCGGCCACCCCATCTCCCTTCCCCACACGTGCAAGAAAATCTCCAAATTCAATTCGCAGCATTGTGTCATCAGGACGGGACTCGAGGGTTTCCTCGTAAACAGCAAAAGCCTCTCCCCGTTCTTTTGCATCTAGCAACCTATTCACTTCAATCCTCACTAGCGGGAGTGCTGTGGGATTCTTATCGTAGGCGCTCTTGTAATACTTACTCGCAGCCTCCTCATTTCCACGCACTTCTTCGAATGCACCATATGTGAAGTCCAGTAAGCTATTCGCCTGCAAGCTGGTTCCCGTAGCTAGAATCAGTACAGCGAGTCGGCTCATTACAAGATACCTACAACGGAAAAACCCGTGGGTGAAGCATAGGTTTCCTATTACCTAAACGATACCCTGCCTGAGAGCCTTCGAAACCGCCTCAGTCTGAGTGCGCACGTGGAGCTTCCGGTAGATAGAACGCAGATGCATATCTACCGTGTGTTGGGAAATATCCAACTCACCGCCAATTTCCTTTTTGGTGTAACCCTTTACCAAACCTTTCAGGACATCCTCTTCTCTTGAGGTTAATGCTTCGAGTTCCTCAACTGGGCCATGCTTTGCAAAACCGTTGAGAATCATCGTGGCGATTGCTCCACTAAGTGCGGCCGCACCATGAATGACATCGTTAATGCCCTCAATGATTTCATCAGGGTCTGAGGTCTTCAAAAGATAGCCGGATGCGCCATTGCAGATCGCGCGGTAAACACGCTCACGGTCATCGAAAGCAGATAGAATCAAAACCTTTAGCTCAGGCATCATCTTGCGCATCCTCACAAGCACTTCTAAGCCGTCCATTCCCGGTAGCCCCAGATCTAGCAGCATGATATCCGGCTTATCCCGGGTAAACTTTAGCTTCTCAAAAAGCTCTTCGGGGGATGAAAAATGATAGGGGCACTCGAGGTTATCCTCACCTTCGATAAGACGCCGGACATTTTTAGCAAAGGCCTGATGATCCTCTACGATCCAAATGTTGAAAATTTCCTTAGTTTCGCTCATTTCGTTGCAGGGGCTGAGATCAACAGGGATCTTTTTACAGTCAACAGGACTCGTGTGCCAGAATCCGGTGAGGACGCAAACACGATAGAACCATCTAATACCCGAGCGCGTTCGTCCAGCTTCCTTACTCGTTTCAAACTCTCTTTTCCTTTTTCAGTGACTTTTGGGAGCCCTTTTCCGTTATCAATTACCTCTAGAGCTAAATTATCTCGTTCATCCCAAAGACGAATAGAAACCGAAGATGCACCTGAATGCTTGATCACGTTGTGAATCGCTTCCTTATAGAAAAGAAATAGGTGCCGCTTGGCATCAAGCGAAAGTTTCGAAGCAGTTTTCGTAGAATCGCACTCAATCGAATAATCAAATTCCCTAAGCATGCGCCCTGCTGTTTCACGCATGCGCTGGACGAGGTCTCCAATCGAATCTTGTTTCCGCTCTAGCAGCCAAACGATGTCACGCATCGCAAGAGAGCTTTCACGTGCAATAGATTCCATTTCACCAAGATCCTCAGCAACTACATCTGGGCCATGGAGTCGCACTAGGTCTTTCCTAGCAGTACGAGCAATGAGCGAAATACTGCCAAGATTACTACCTATGTCATCGTGAAGGTCAGAAGCAATTCGCTTACGTAACTGATCTATCTGATTACGGGAAATGAGACGGCGACGTTCAACGATGAAAACCGGGATGAGAAAGGTAAGCCCGAGCATCATCGCTGATCCCCATGTAGCGTTTAGCTCACTCTCTGCTGACATCTGATTCCTCATCGGCTGGAGTGCTTCAATTTCTCGTTCCACACGCCACCTATCGTGAAGTTGGTTCAGCCATGTTCCGACTGCGATGATCGAACGCTCGCTGGTAAAACTATCCGTCAGAATCTTCGTATCTGTCTCTTCTCCACCTAAAAGCGTATTTACAGTCAGTCCGGCTGAAATATTTTTATGTTCCGACCAAATCTCGATCTCCGATAGACCATGGAGAAACTTGTCGCCCACATGACGAGCCATCATTCCGACAATTCGAACTTCGTCTGCAGAGACGCCTTTGCAGTTCAGAACTAATGGCACCTCGTGGTTTGTTCCATGCATCTCCGACTCCCAGACCATCACGGTGCGAAATTCTTCTTCGGAGCCATTTCTCACTTGGACTTCCAACTTTTCTGGAAGAACACCTGCCTCCATGACATCCCGAAGGCTATACGGATACAGTATCATGAGATCTAGTTTCGCAGCTTCATCTAGTGAAATGCTCCAACATACCTCTTCATCCGGGTGTGCGACGTCTACTAACTCGCCTCGGGAATCAAGAGGAGCCAAATGCCCTCCCTCCCAGATGCCTAGCGGCATACGTCCGTCGGTCAAAGTTTCCGGATACCAAATACATTCCACACTCACGGTGCCCGAACCCGAAACCTCACACCCAAATGACACTGGATACCTATCTGAGATGACCACGATCTCGGATAAGCCGAAGATCTCACTACTACCGCGAAGCTGTCCTTGGTTAATTGTCAGGCGTATAAAACGAGCCGTGCCTCCCTGCCCCGAAAACTTAACCGGCTTGCCGCCTGTATCGGGAAAATAATGATCACCAGATTTATACAGGATTCGCTTCTCTGAGAAATCCTCTTTGCTCGAAAATTCCAGCGTGAAACGCTTTGGAAATATACTGTTCTTCTCAGTAAACTCACCTTGCAGCGGTACAAGAAAGAGTTCTTCGATCGGATATTCCTTACCTAAATCGATTACCACATACGGATCAGGATCGCTGGCATGTTGTTTCACCCCCCTACATCCCAAACCTGTTTTAAGGAAGTGCTCTTCGTGGCGAGCCAGAGTAATCAACTGCCGGCTCAAAAATTCCACCCTATCCTCCACTTTCACAAGCTTGGGATTGAAGAGCCGTGCTACTGCTCCTATCGGATTTCCACTAAAACCTTCGGCTTTCGTCGCGATAGAACTAACCCCAAATAACAGCACTCCTGCAAAAAACGCAGGAATTACGAATTTTGTATGTAAGTGCTTGGGGGCGCTTTTCACAAAAGCGATAATCTTCAATTTTTAAAAATTATCAAGGTATTTTAACTAAATTTTGAACATTTAACCACAGAGAGTGTCCGCACGAGCTCAATTACCGGAACTGCCTCTGCTCCTCTCGGTATAAATAACCAGCCTTTTCCAATCGCTCAGAAAGTCCTTCTTCCGGGATGTTATGCGTTTTTGCCAAATCCTCGAGAGAATCAGAATGATTGCGGAGTTCCGTATTAACCAGCCCCACCAAAAGGTGCGGATCCATATCTTTCCATGACGAGAAATCCATTACCAAACCTGATCGCCCCACCACCACCTTGCAAGTGAGGTTTGCGAAATTTCGGATTGGCCAAAACACCCCTTCAAGCAAGGATAAGCACATGGAAAAGCTTTTAAAACTACTCGCGATTCTCCCTCTGCTTCTCCTTGCTGCCTGCCCAGGGCAATTGCCGTCGATCGGTATACTCGCCCCCGAGGATCTCGCTGGCTATGAAATGGACGCCACCGGCATGGAAGGCTCCTATTTTTATGCTTTCGCAGAAGACGGAACCTACTCGAGAATCACGACCAAACCGTCCGGAGTAAAAACAAAACCATTTGATGGCACGTGGAAATGGGATAGGAAAACTATCCGATCCGCCGAACTTACCCTCGATGACGAACTTGTAGTGACTCTACACTTTACCACTCGCGAGCACGCTAACGCCTCCATCCCCACCACGGAAAGGCTGTATCCTGTTGAATTCGCCGCTCCGAATTAGAAAAATACTTAGGACATCATGATGCGATATGCCCAGAGCAGCATTAACGCTGTTGCAGCAGCCAGAAGTAACATCATCCCAAGACTTTGGCGCTGAGTACGAAGTACATTTTCAATCTGCCCGCGGCTTAGGTTCGCCTCGAAACGGTTGATCTGCTCGCGCTCTTTGATCTCTGCCATCGGCGGCATCGTTGCATCGCGTTCCTTTTTTTCACGAGCAAGCTTTGCAGGAAGCTTCACAAACTCCTTGTGAGCCTCTTCGAGTTTTTTCTGCTGCTTTCGCAAGGCATTCAACTCTTCGTCCTCTTCAAAGAGGTCGATCTGTTTCATCTTCGCCATGGTTTTACTTCAGAATGTAAACGAGCACTGCAATAGCACCGAAAGCAATCACTGGAAGATTGAAAGCAAATCCACTCAATAACTGAGACTTGAATTCAGATTCTCCCATGCCTGCCTTGTTTCTACGGCGTGTGCCTTTGGAAGCTCGGCCAAAAATACCACCTGCACGTGTGCCTTCGAAATAAGCAGCTGCCTGCTCATACTCGTCAGCCGCGCGATCAGTTACGATCGTAGCTTTGTCCAAGCGCTCGTGGAGATTGTCACGTGTCCACTTCTCGGGATCGTGCTTCTGGATTTTATCGAGATGATCCGCAAAACAACTACGACATTGCTCAAGGTGCTCAGTCTCTTCGCGGATCTCATATAGCTCACGATCAATCAGTGTGATTGCTGAAGAAAACTTCTCGGTTAGCTCAACCTGCTGAGAAAGGAACTCGCGCTTACGCATGGTCAACTCCTCTAGCTCAAGCTTCTTGCGCTCCAGTTCCTGGCGCTCTTCCTGGATGCGCTCGAGTTCGAGCTGGGCATTCTTGATTTTGTCTTCGTAGTCATCCTGACGGCCTCCCTGCCTGGGAATATCCATCTGGCTCGCACGGACGTTGACGGAATGCTTGTATTCGGTAGTGGATGGCATGGCGGTATGGGTGAAATCTGAGAGTTTCTAACGAATTCATCGGAAAAATGCCAGAAAAATATTTAGGGAAAGTTAATGATACTGGAATCCTTAGTGTTTTACTTTCCTTTCTTGCAAAGATTAGCCCTCAGATGTCGTATTCATGCATCATGAAGAATACGCTTGTTGCGCTCATTGCATCCGCCGGACTCAGTTTCACCGCCGAAGTGCCGAAAGTCCTCCCCATCGGCTCCGACCTTCCCGCCTTCTCCCTACCGGGCATTGATGGAAAAACCCACACCGAAGCCGACTACGCAGATGCAGAAATTCTCTGTATTATCTTCACCTGCAACCACTGCCCAGACGCCATTGCATCAGCTGGCCGGATGCAAGCTATTCACGAAGATTACAAGGATAAGGGCGTCACCATCGTCGCAGTGAACCCGAATAACCCCTCCAGCCTCCAGCCCAATGAACTCAGCTACTCCATCTACGGCGATTCCTTCGAGGAAATGGCACCTTTCGCTAAAAGCTACGGCTGGACGTTCCCCTACCTCTATGATGGCGATGCTCAAACCTTTGCCACCGCCTGCGGTGCTCAAGCCACCCCACATGCCTTCGTTTTCGATTCCAAACGGAAACTTCGCTACTCTGGCCGTATGGATGATGCCCGCCGTGCCAGTGGCCCAGTCGAAAAATCCTACCTGCGTGATACACTCGACTCATTGCTCTCTGGCAATGAACCAGAGACCACTACCACACGTGCCTTCGGTTGCTCGACCAAATGGCTTTTCAAAGACGCCTCTGTAGAAAAAGCCGATAAAGAGTGGAAAGAAATGGCCGTCACTCTCGACGACCTAGATACCGAATTAGCAAAAAAACTCAGGGCGAACGAATCCGGAAACGTCCGTATGATCAATTTCTGGTCGACCACTTGCGGCCCATGCATCGCAGAATTTCCCGACCTAGTGAACACCTACCGTCGCTTTCAGAACCGTAACTTCGATTTCATTTCCATCTCTCTCGATCCAGTCGAAGACAAAGATAAGGTTCAGAAATTCCTGCAGTCTCGCAATGCAGCCCTTTGGAAACGCACAGCACCTTCCATGAAAAAAGAAGGGCGCACCTCAAACAACTACATCTGGACTGGTGCTAATGCCGACGAACTCGCAGAAGCCATTTACCCTGAGTGGACAGGTGCACTGCCGCTGACTCTGCTCATCTCTCCTGATGGTAAAATACTTCACGCCCTCAATGAGGAAATCGAAACCCCTGATCTCACGAAACAGATTCTGGATGCTCTCACAGAAAAAGAGCACTAAATCCACTTATTACGCGATCCCGTAATATACAACACCCCAAAACATGCGATCCTGCTTATACCAGCCGGAGCGCATTCCTCTCCCCCATTGTACTCAGTCTGTCCCCAAACATGAAAGCAGGCGGAGCCATCACGGCTCCGCCTTCTTTGTTCCACAGCAAGTGAACGAGGCGCAAAACACCTCCGGTTCTTGTAAAACCTCTCTACAGTCATTGCTTTGATGATAACGGTTTCAAAAAGCAAGTTTCAGGTGTATATGCTGCCGGAGACAGGCCGCCCATAATTCAACAAAACGACAGTTTTAGAAAAAAGCTTTGAAAATTCTCAACGCAGCAGCAGCCACCGCGGTGTTCGGTGCTATGGTGTCCTGTCAAGTTCCCGACCCGGTCGCTCCCGGGGCGAAAATCAGCACGATAATCCCGGATCCATATCCATACAAAATCGTCCGCGAGCGCTCTCCAAAACTTCTCTCATCCAAGGAACTTGCGGAAATCTCCCGCAACCCGAATTCCAACGGCAGTGCGAGCCACAAAGCAAACCAGCTCTTTTCGACCCCGTTCCTAGACAACACTCGATACTTCAGCAAGGGAATCCCCAAACCCCAGCTTCATCCAGTCATCGGCCCTTCCATCCGTATCTCCACATGGAATATCGAAAAATCCATCCACGCTAGGGGCGTAGCGGAAGCCTTGTCCTCTGAGGGCACATTCCGCGAACATATGCTACCGGACATTCTGGAAGATGAGGAACTCAGTAACGAAGCACTGCGCCAACGGGCGGATCTTGCGGCGTCCGACATCCTCATCCTCCAGGAAATGGACATGGGTCATTATAGAAGTGGTTACGTTTTCGCTGCGCAGCATCTCGCGCGAAAACTCGACATGAACTTCCTCTATGCACCGCAGCAGCTTGAAATTGAACCCTTGCAGCCTAGCGAAAGCGGGAAGATGACATCTTCAGAATACAAAGGAGTCTTCGGTGTGGCCATTCTCTCGCGCTACCCGATCAAACGAGCTCAGGTCTTCCCCCTAAAAGAGCAACCATACGACTGGTACAACGACGAATTGCAAGCGGCCGATTTAGTAGAATCAGGAAGGCGCTTCGGAGCAAAAACCCTCTTCAACGTCCATACGAAGCGCGAGTTAAAAATCGGTGGACGTGGCTTCACACGCGTCGATCTCCATGTGCCGAACGTACCCCATGAAACCATCACCGTGGTAAATGTTCATCTGGAAATCAAAACCACACCCGCACAACGAAAGCGTCAGCTTGAGGAAATCCTCGAACACATCCGGGATATTGAAAACCCGTTGATCCTTGCCGGCGATTTCAACAGCGCATCCCGGGACGTCAGTGCGACATCCTTCCTGAAAATGAGCACAAGAACGAGCACCAACCCTTCGAATCTTTTATCGGCCGGGCTTTTTCTCGCCAATATCACGGGTGTCACGCAGGTGCGGCGTGTCGTCAACACCCTCAAGAATTTTCGAGACCCCCTCGCTTGGGACATTCCGGCGGTACTTCCCAACAAGAAAAAATCCCTCTTCGGTCGCCTCGAGAATTTTCGCTTCGCAGATGGCGGTGCCTTCGATTTTCGCGGAGACAAGGAACGATCCATGAACGGAATAAAAGGTAAGCTATCGAACTCCAACCAACGACACTTCGACAAAGGCTTCACCTTCACTTACTCCGTTCCGCGTCCCATCGGCCCTATCGGACAAGACAGACTGGACTGGATATTTGTGAAGTCCTTCCTCACCGATCCCTCAGACAAGCATGCCCCCTACAAACTTGCGCCTCACTTTGGTGAAACGCTCAACCTTATGAACCTATCGGTAAATAAACGCTTTTCTGATCATCATCCAATCACCACCGTCATCCCCTTCGAAGAACCCGAACGCTGATTACACGACAATTCATTTCTTGCATCAGCGATCGCTGTCACACTGAACAACCCAGCAAATAACATCCGATGAACTTTATTCCTACATTACCTAAACACGGCTCATCGGTGAAAATCCGACTAGGCGCAGCCAGCGCTCTCTTGGGAGTTTTTGTCGGCTCATGCGCGCCCGGACCACATGCCGGATCTCAATCTTCTCCCCTACCACAGACGGCGGGTCGCGAAGCTCCGGACAACTATCCTGAAGTCATCGCAGATCCCTTCGAGCCAGTGAATCGGGGGATCGGAATAGCCAACAGTGGTCTCATTCTCGGCATCATACGGCCAACTTCCTACATCTATCGCAGTATCGTCCCTTCTCCCGCTAGGAAATCGGTCGGTAATTTCGCTCACAACATCGCCTACCCAGGCCGACTGCTGAATAATATACTTCAAGGCCAATGGAGAGGAGCCGGCGACGAGACGGTTCGCTTTATCACCAACTCTACCGTCGGGCTTGCAGGACTTTTTGATCCGGCTACTCACCTGGACATCCCCAAATCCGATGCCAGCTTCTCACAAACTTTCCACAAATGGGGCTGGCAACCCAGCAGCTTCGTCGTCCTTCCCCTGCTCGGGCCCAGCGACGACATGCATTCAGTAGGACTTCTAGCAGACAAAGTTCCCGAACCTTGGAACTATTATAGCCCACTCTCCACTATCAGCGGAGCGTTCACTTTCAACGAGCTCTCTGACCAGGTCGAAAATGTAACAAAATTCATAAAAACCGAACCTGATCCTTACGCTGGATCGAAATATTTCTGGACCTACTCATCAAAGGATTACGAACCGGATTGGGAAACTACCTCACCGAAACACCCACCAACTCTACAAACACTGAACGTCGCGAATATCCGCTCGGACGACCCGAATTTTGCGCTCCATTCCCACGATGCGAGCGTACGCCTGTCATCCACCGGCAAGAAGGTGAAGTTTAACTATTGGCTCCAAGACAAACCAGCTCCTCTCGTCTTCGTCGCACCGGGCATCGGTTCGCACCGACTATCGTCCAACACACTGGCTGTAGCGGAAAACCTGCACCAAAATGGCTACTCGGTCGTCACCACAGTAGGCATATTCCACCCGGAATTCATGGAGTCTGCATCGACAGCTGCACTTCCTGCCTACCCGCCAACCGATTGCCATGACCTTCACATATACTTAACCGATATCAATCGTGCTCTCGAAGAAAAGCACCCCGGTATGTTTGGTAACAAGGGTATAGTCGGGTTCTCTCTGGGTGCGTTCCAAACACTCTATTTAGCCGCCAATCAGAGCCATGCCGATCCGGGACTAATACAATTTGACCGCTACGTGGCCATCAACCCTCCGGTGGATCTTCGCTACGGAGACGACAAGCTCGATGAATTCTTCGACGCGTCGCTCGCTTGGCCTGCTGAACAGCGACAATCAAAAATCAACAACACCCTTCACAAGGCAGCGATGCTCCCCACCCTACCGAATGAACAGCGAGCCAACCCGCCGATAGACGGGATCGAATCGAAATATCTCATCGGTCTAGCTTTCCGTATTGTCCTCCGTGACACCATTTTCAGCAGCCAATACCGGCACAACCTCGGTGTGATCCAAACGCCACTCAACAAATGGCGTAGGGATGCCGCATACGACGAAATTCTCAACTACTCCTACACAGATTACTTCAATCTTTTCGCACTCCCGCACTACGCAACTAAAGGCGTCACTTGCGACGATTTTGCGAGACAGACCAATCTCCGCACCTACGGGAAACAACTCGGTGCAAATCCCGATGTTCGAGTAATAACCAATCGCGACGATTTCCTTCTGCGCCCCAGCGATATCTCATGGCTAAAATCCACCTTCGGATCCTCTCGTGTGACACTCTTCCCGAGCGGCGGCCATATTGGAAACATCTCTAGCTCGTCGGTTGAGAAAGAAATTCTCAACTCACTCAACGGCCTGTAATTTCAATATTCTGCCTCAACCTAGCGTTGCAACCTGAACATTCCTCCTTTCCCTTGGAATCCCAAGTCACCGTCGGCAGCCAGCCAAAGTTGAAATCGTGCCCCTTCTGTGCAGAAGACATCCGGACTGAGGCAATCAAGTGCAAGCACTGTGGAGAATTTCTAAATGTTCCAAATTCGCTAGAACCGTCTGGGCCACCACCACTCCCACCCACCCAAACTCTTCCTTGGTATTTTCAAACTACATGGATCGTTTTTGTAGTGCTAAGTATTCCACCACTAGCACTCCCACAGATCCTCTGGCATCCAAAGCTCCAGATCAAATGGAAGATACTCTACTCCTTGGGAATCATACTCCTCACATGGGGTGCGTGGTTACTAGTTTTACACACCATCTCCACGATCAAAATGCTCGTTGAGATAATGAAAAACTTCCAGACTTAAGAACTTCGCCAGCTATATGAAATTCAGGCTAATCTTAATCCTGCTGATCTTAGCAAGTCTCGTCAGCGCTCAAAATTACTCTCCCAGCGGAGAGAAACCGCCCCGTCTTACTCGCGAGTTCCGAGCAGCATGGGTGGCCACGGTTTACAACATTGATTGGCCATCTTCCACTGGACTAAATGCTTCCACACAGCAGGCACAGGCACGCGCCATTCTAGACAAGCTAGTCTCGCTGAAAATGAACGCCGTGATCCTACAGGTCAGGCCAAATGCGGATGCCCTTTATAAATCGGACATCGAACCCTGGTCGCACTGGCTCACCGGCACCATGGGCAAGTCCCCGGGCTACGACCCTCTACAATACTGGATTGAGCAAGGCCACGCCCGTGGCATCGAAGTGCATGCATGGTTCAATCCTTTCCGAGCCCTCTCCAATACATCTCACTCCTGCTCATCGTCCCATATTTCAAAAACAAAACCCCACATTATCAAGCGCTACGGTTCCATGCTATGGTGCGACCCTTCACATCCCGACACACGCTCCCATGCCCTCCGTGTGATTATGGATGTCGTTTCCCGCTATGACATCGATGGAGTGCACCTCGATGATTACTTTTACCCTTACCCCGCCGGTGGCGAAACTTTCAAAGACGGCAAATCCCCCGCCCAACGTCGTGCCGCTGTAGATGATTTCGTGAAACAACTCTACTCTTCGGTCAAGCAGTCCAAACCTTGGGTTCGCGTCGGCATCAGCCCCTTCGGTATCTGGCGACCCGGTGTCCCTACTGGTATCGAAGCTAGCCTCGATGCCTATGAAGATATCGCTGCAGACTCTCGAAAATGGCTCGTGAATGGCTGGGTCGACTACCTCGCTCCACAGCTCTATTGGCGTATTGAACCTAGAAAACAAAGCTTCTACCTTCTTCTAGAGTGGTGGCGCAATCAGGGCAGCGTGAGACCCGTATGGCCTGGTATTGCAACATCACGCATCCAATCCTCCGAAGATCCCGGTAGACCCGCCTCTGAAATCATCAAGCAGATCAGCCTCTCCAGAAGCATAGGCAAAAACTGGGTAGGCCAACTTCATTGGAGCGTGAAAGCAATCATGAAAAACCAAGGCGGCATCTCAGATTCGTTGGCAAAAGCCTACACCCAACCCGTCGCCATCCCTCCCATGACATGGATCAGCCAGACAAAGCCAGCAGCACCCAGAGTTGGTGCATCTGTCGTGGAGGGCAAAACATCCGTGCGTTGGGAAGTATCTGGTGCCTCAAAAATCGCGATCCAAGTCCGCAATGGCCAAACATGGCGCACAGTCGCCATAGTCCCCTCCTCCCGGAAATCCGTCACGATTCCCCGCGCCGAATCCATCGCACTTTCCACCATTGATCGTTTTGGAAATATATCTGCACCCAAAGTCCTCGGAACCCAGTAAAACACATCCTAGAAATCAGCACTACATGCCTGCCTCATCGGCGTTCTCTGCATTCTTCCTGCTCTAAGAGGTGAAATAAATACACTCACTCCCGAGGAGAAGGCCAATGGCTGGAAGCTCGTTTTTAATGGCAAAGACCTCGGAATTTTTTAGGCATTCGGATCGGATCCTGCGCCTCGCAAAGGTTGGGCCATCGAATAAGGTATTCTCAAGAAACTCCACGGTGTCGGAGGCGGACAAATCATCACCAAAGTAAAATACACCGAATACACCCTCGTCTGGGACTGGAACATCAAAATACGTCCTGCAATTCACGAATAGTCACGGGAGATCCGATATTTACGAAATCCGGCAAAAAGTTTGAACGTTCCGACCAACTGCCGGTCTGACATCCATGAAACGGACGCCTTTGGCTCCGTTTTTCCCGAGAACCGGGCTTCGGCTCGTGTTTTCATGTAAGGGTGAACAGCAGTTGTCAGCCTCATTTCGCCTTCGGGCGTGTGGAGTTGCTCAGCTTGGCCGTCGGGGTGGGTGCCCCGGCGGCCTTTTCTTTGCTCATGTTCCAAAATCTTTTTGTTAGACCTGGCGTATTCACAATGCATATTTGCGTTGTTCTCTCTGGATTTTTAACGTCTCATCCCGCCCCTCCCAATTACCCACATGATTAGCACCACTAAAGACCTCCAACATTTCCTGGCGAATTGCAGTGAAATCGATGGTGAAAGAGTCTGTGCGATCGATACCGAAGCAGACAGCCTTCATCGCTACAAAGAATCTCTCTGCCTCATACAGTTCACCGTCGGCAAGGAGTGCGTCCTGATCGACCCCCTTGCTATCGACGACCTCTCTCCTCTCGATAATTACCTCAGGGAAGCCACCGTGTGGATGCATGGCGCGGATTACGACATGACCATGTTGAAACGAGAGTTCAGCCATATCCCGCCCACTGTTTTCGATACTCAGATCGGAGCAAGGCTGCTGGGTGTGAAAAAATTCGGCCTCGGCAATCTCGTCGAACACTACTTCGACGTAGTTCTTTCGAAATCCTCTCAGAAGGCAGATTGGGGCAAACGTCCGCTTTCCCCGAAAATGATCGATTACGCACTAAATGATGTGCGCTATCTCCTCGAAATGGGCGAAATGATCTGCTCTCAGCTCAAGGAAAAGGGGCGGTATGAATGGTTCACCGAAAGCTGCGAGGCCGCACGTAGCAAGGTCGAAGAGCGCGATGACTCCAAAGACGAGCAATGGCGTATCAACGGATCCGGAAAGCTCGACCCCTACGGCCTCGCTTGCCTTCGTGCGCTATGGAACTGGCGTGACGGAGAAGCAGAAGCTTGGGATAGACCTTCCTTCATGGTCGCCACCAACCGCCAGCTCATCGAATGGAGCCTACGTCTTGCGGATAATAAGAAAATCGATCTCCCACACCATTTCCGTAGCGACAGAGTTAAGCGCTACAAGGAAGCCATCGCCAAACTCGCTGAGATCCCGCAATCAGAATGGCCCACACGTCCGGTGAAAAAGCGCCGTAAGAAAGATCGTAATTTCGATACCCGAGTCGATGAACTCAGCACGCACCGAAATACCATCGCTGCCGATCTGGATATTGATTCATCACTAATCATCTCCCGCTCCGTCATTGAGATGCTTGCAGCAGCTGAAGCACAGCCCCATGAAGTGCTGATGAGTTGGCAAATTGAGCTCCTAGGGCTATAGCATTCAGCCCACTCCTGCGCGACGCTCATATCTTCTTCATTGAAGTCCTAGTCGCGCCACCCCTAGTTTCCTCATCTAATGACCGCTGAAAACAGCACCCTTTTCTTCGAAAACGCCGAGCCATTGCTGCTCCGCGATGGCTCCACTCTGCCCGGTATCACCGTCGCCTACGAGACTTGGGGCGAACTCAATTCCGATGGCTCAAACGCCATTCTACTTTTCCATGCACTCTCCGGCTCACACCACGCTGCTGGACACAATCCACACATCCCGGGCATTGGAGACCTCTGGCAGCCAGAGCTGCATGCCGGCTGGTGGGAGGAAATGATTGGCCCCGGTAAAGCCATCGACACAGATAACTATTTCATCATTTGCCCAAACTACCTCGGCGGTTGCTACGGCTCGACTGGCCCGGCATCAATCAATCTGGCAACAGGAAAACCGTGGGGAGCATCGTTTCCTTCTGTATCCGCAGCAGATCAGGTCAATGCCGTCGCACGACTCCTCGATTCACTCGGTATCGAGACCTTACACGGCCTCGTTGGCCCCTCGGTTGGTGGACTCGTTGCAACCACTTTTGCCACCCGCCTCCCAGAGCGCGTACGCACTGTTATTAATATCGCAGCCGGTTTCAAAACCACCGTTCTCAACAAGCTCATCCTCTTCGAGCAGATCCTAGCGATCGAAAACGATCCGGACTTCAACGGCGGTGATTATTACGATAAAAAGCCTCCCCTTTATGGCCTAGCACTCGCACGCATGATCTCTCACAAGACTTTCGTGCACCTCGATGCCATCGAAAACCGAGCCCGCCGCGACATCATCCAGCCCGATGACGTCTTAGCTTGGTATCGCGTCCAGGATCAGTTCCAGAGCTACATGCTTCATCAGGGAAAAAAGTTCGTTCAACGATTTGATGCGAACACCTACCTCCGCATCATCGACCTCTGGTCGAGATACAGCGCCATCGCAGAAGGCGATGCGGAAACACCCGAAGAACTGTTTTCCCCATGCGCCGCCGCCGGACAAAAGTGGCTCGTCTTCTCCATCGACTCTGATTTTTGCTTTTATCCTGAAGAACAATCTGAACTCGTCTCTCATCTCGAAAGCTCAGGAGTTGAAGCAATGCACATCACCGTGCACTCGACCAAAGGCCACGATTCCTTCCTATTGGAGCCAGATCTTTACACCCCACACATTGCTTGGGCTCTCAAATGAAAGCTAATCGGATATCCATATTCCTCGCGGGTATAGCAATCATAGCCACGGGTATTCAGGGGCTCTCGCTATTGGAAAAAGATCCCGCCGTTGGTTTCCTCTCCGGCGCTCTCACTCTAGGCGGCGGTATCTTCATTTGCGGCCTTTTCTCAATAAAAATGCCATGGCACGGCATCGCTGGTGCCGGAGTTCTCGCACTACTCGGCCTAGGGCGCGGAATCATGAATCTCCCAGATTTACCAGCCTACCTCAGTGGTGTCCGGGAAAGAGGAAACGCACCAATTCTCGAGCTAGCCGTCACAGTTGTCTGCGCCATTCTCCTATTACGCATGCTACGCGCACTCTCAATAGAGCGCACCCGCCGCATGCTCGCTGAGGATTGATTCACTCAACCTTCCGCAGCGTTCTGTTGTCTGGCGATGTCGTTCAGCGTCAGCCAGCCGAGCAACCTTCCTTCATCCGTTCCGCTAATAACTGGCACTTGCTGGAGGTTACGAACGATCATGCGGTTTGCTGCGTCACGAATAGGCGTGTCTGGCGTCACTGAAATAACTTCGTGATCCGCGTAGATCCCCTCCATACTTGCTGCCTCCACCTGTTCATCCAGCTCATGCCGGGTCACCACACCCACCAAACGCCCATCCACATCCAGAACAGGATACGCATGGTATTTCCTCCCCTCCGTTGAAATTCGCTTGAGTGCCTCCGCCGGCGAATCTTCGGAGTTCAGCGAGAAGACCTCGTGAGTCATGATCGATTGCACTGGCAGCTTCCTATAATCCTGCGCTCCCCGGTAAGCGGGTAGTTTCCGCAAAGTTACGCCATCCTGTAAAAGCAGCGCGTTGTAGATGCTCACAGGTTGCAAATGCTTCGCGATCTGCCAAGCGAGCATGTTCCCCGCCATCAATGGCAAAATCAGAGAGTAATTTCCCGTCATTTCAAAGATGATAATCAGGGAGGTGAACGGGCACCTAACCACCGCAGCAAACATCGCTCCCATGCCAAGCAAAACACAGCCACCGATCACTTTAGAATCATTCGGAAAAGCAGGAATCCATTCACCAAGATGCTGCACATCCGCTAGCCCTACACCGATCAATGCACCGAGCATGCCCCCAAGAAAGAGTGTTGGTGAGAACAATCCTCCAGATCCTCCCGATGCGTAGTTGATCACTACAGCCAAGAATTTCAGCACCAGCAGTGCAGCAATAATACCCGCTGAAAACTTATTCTCGAACGCCGCTTCTAGACTCTGGTATCCGATACTGAACACCGAGTTCTGCGCATCTCCCAAGTGTCCGGTGAAGTAAAACGCTGCCAATCCAAGAATACCGCACGAAAGCCCACCCGCTGCCGGATTGATCCACGTTGGTAGCAAAGTCCGGCTTCTAAACCAGCTCCGCAGATTCAGCGTGCTCCTCACAAACAGATGCCCGATCAAGCCCGCAGCCACCCCCAAAGGCAATGCGACGAGCATCCACGCAGAGGTCTTGTAGTCTTCCGCAATCCTCGCCGTCAGCACGGGATCCTCACCGAGTATTGTTCGCGAAACAGCTGCCGCCACCACCACCGCGATCACCATCCCGCCTATCGCTTTCATCGAGAAGTTATCCAACAACTCCTCAAACACAAAGGTCAGTGCCGAAAGCGGCGCATTAAAGGCAGCCGCTATACCCGCAGCCATACCCACTGGCAGCATCGATTGCACACGTGCAGGGTCATTAAACGCCCACCGACCGATCCTAGAAGAAATCGCCGCGCTCACATGCACCGTCGGCCCCTCACGCCCGAGACTGTTTCCCAGCCCCACATATAGCGACCCGAGCACGAACCTCATCACCCCACTCCTACCGGAAATCTTCCCACCCTTGTTGTAATACGCCGCCTTCGTTTGCGGAATCCCGCTGCCCGCCGCATCTGGCACATAGAATTTCACCGCCAGCCCCACCAATAAACCCGCCAGCGTCGGAGCCCCCAGCATCACCGCAGAGAATACCAAGGGATCCTGCTTCTCCGCAAATCCCCACAGACTCTCAAACAGATGGTGAATCGAGAAATGGAAACCCACCGCCACCAAACCGCACAGCAGGCCAGCAAGTAAACAAAGCGCAAGGAACCGCTGATTATCGCTCAGCCGCGACCGCATCCAGTCCGGCAATGTTCCTATGCGCCACTTACTCATTCTCTGCAATGGCGGTATCACGCAATCACCGGATTGACCAGAAATGCTTCGAGAACCTTGCCTCTCACCCCTTGACCCATCCGGCTTCCCGTGCAGGGTGACTGCAAGACATGAACTTCAGACTCCCCTACCTCGCTTGTTTCTTTTTCATCTTTACCACCGCTCTCTCTTTCTCTCAGGAAACAGAAAACTCTTCCGCGACCACTGCCGACCCAACCGTCCAGAAGGAAATTCTCTCCCTCTCTCTCGATCCCTTAACTAAAGAGGAAATCGCCATCGAAGTCGTAGCATGGCGCGATCTATTGGAAGAAAAAGCTAAGGAAATCGCCCAAGCGGAAATTCGTATCATCAAGGGCGAAGGCGACGCCAAAACAATTCGAGATAATCTCACCAAACTCCGCGAAGAAAAATCTGCCCTCATCAAGCGCACCAAAATTGCCCTCACTGCCTACGAACTGAAAGGCGGCGACATCACAGAATATAAACAATACATCGCTGCCGTCAGTGGCATCGATTCGGAAGCAAACGACCTAGCCACGCGCTGGAACACCCTCAACTCATGGATGAAATCCGAAGAAGGAGGCATCTACTGGCTCATGAACGCCTTCAAGTTCATCGGCATCATGGTCGTCTTCTGGTTCATCGCCATCTTCGCGACAAAGCTTATTGAGCGCACCCTGGAGAAGCAGGCACACCTTTCCTCGCTCCTCAAAGTCTTCATCAACAAGATGAGCCGACGCGTCATCCTTCTCATCGGCCTGATCGTCGCTCTCGGCACTATCGGTGTAAACGTCGGAGCAGCCCTCGCCCTCATCGGCGGTGGCGCCTTCATCCTCGCTTTCGCCCTGCAAGACACTCTCGGAAATTTTGCCGCAGGAATCATGCTCATCGTGTATCGCCCCTTTGATGTCGGAAACGCCGTAGAAGTCGGTGGCGTCACCGGTTCCGTCGATAGCGTAAGCCTCGTTAGTACCGTTATCCGCACCCCTGATAACAAGAAAGTCATAGTCCCCAACAAAAAAGTCTGGGGCGAAGTTATTACCAATATCACAGGCATGCCCACTCGCCGTGTCGATATGATGTTCGGTATTGGCTACGACGATGATACCGAAAAAGCTCAGGCAATCCTTGAGCGCATCGTCTCGGAAAACGAACTCATTCTCGATGAGCCAAAACCTGCCATCCACATGCACGAACTTGCGGATTCTTCCGTCAATTTCATCTGCCGCCCATGGGCCGCCACCGCCGATCACTGGGCCGTCTACTGGGACATCACCAAGCGCGTAAAAAAGGAATTCGACGCCGCAGGCATCAGCATCCCCTACCCACAGTCCGATGTACACCTCCACATCCCCGAAGGCACCAAACTCCCCGAACCCTCCCAGGAGACGGAATCCTAATAAGGAGAACCGTCTGAAAGCTCACATCGCCACTGCGCGGCTCAGGGAAACACGAAAAAAGATGATTCACTCCTGAGCCTTCAATGAAGAATGTCTGCAGATTCGACTGTAATTCTCTCAACTTCGTCTTGTGAGACAGTCTTTTTACAGCTCGCGACGCTCATCACAAGAATTGTGGCAAGGGTGAGCGAGTGCTTCATTGGCTTATTTTCTGTAGCGCAACTTATTTAAGTCTCGTTAAAACATAAACCCCCAGCTTTTCACTGTAGCCTTTAATCGTATTTTTATCGACTACCTCTAACACATCAGACCAATCATTTGCGCTAATAGTATATTTATTGTTTACCTCATTATATTTAGCATCGAATTCAACCTTATCTCCATTACCCCCACTAAAATAACCTTCACCTTCTTTATTTAGTATAGTATAGGAGCCACTAGGTCCCTTCCATACACCAATAATCAATTCCATTGGCTCCTCCAATAGAGATTCTTCGATTACAGGCACTTTAGAATTCTGCTCAATTAGCCTTTGAGCCATATTCGCAGCATCTAATTTCTCCAATTTCATATACTTAACTTTCAATTTTTCAAGATTTCTGACGTATACTTGATCAATTTTACTTATCGCCGTATCGCGTTGATTTTGAAGTATTTTTATTTCGTAGGGTATTTCTTCAGAAAAAGACAGCTGTGTAGATATCGATAAAGCTGACAATATTAATATTAATTTATTTTTCATATTTAGGCTAACATCCCAGCATAGCCCCCTATCGGGACAGCAATGGTGGATTTTAATTACGGTTATTATAAAACTTTAACAAACAGGCGCCGCCTAAGGCTGACTACTGCACCTTTTTATCTCTTAGTTGATTTTTGTTCGAAGGCTGTAACTTCGTTAAAATTGAATACTTCATATAGAACTATCAGACCAGCCTCAATTAGTCGGCTAAAAGGCTATTAATCTTACCGAATGCTAATGGATTACTGGTAATTACTGCTCCGTTGAAGAAATAATCTGAATCAGCATTTTCTCCATCAGATTCAGAATACCCATAAGCCGCAACTACACCAACAAGGACAAGGGCGACTGCCGTAATCCAGAGGGTCTTTTTCGTAGAGTTAACAGTATATTAGCATCACCGATTGTCGATACGCTCCCGGTAATTCACTCCACCGTAAGATCCGCATCCAACACGAAATCTTTACCACTGTTTCCGCTTACGCTGTTACCAGAATAAACATCTTTCGTGAGCCCTTTTTCCAGCACCAGACCGCTTCCGGCATTCGCACGGATTTCATTTTCAGAAACAACGATCGCGGAAGCCCCGGCCTTGATCACCATGCCTCCGAGGAAATTCTTATCCATCGTATTGCTCGTAACATTACCCGATCCCGCACTGCTGATCACCATGCCGAATTCACGGTTCCCAGAAAGGGTGTTACCCTTTGCCTCAAAGGAGGACGCTCCATTGTCCGCATGAATCCCGTTACGGCTATTTCCCGTGCATTGGTTCTTTGTCAGCAGCAGTCCGCCGCCATCCCAACTCTCGATTCCATTCTGGAAATTGCCTTTCAGGATATTCTCCTCCGCCTCTAGAAAACTCCCGGCACCCATCACTGCGATGCCGTTCCATCCGTTTTCCGAGAAACGGCAACGCTGAACCTTTGATTTTCCGCCAGCCATCACAGCTAGTCCGTGACCGCTTCCCTTTTCAAACAAACAGTCAGAAAAATCCGCCACACCGCCATTTAGCATCACCAAGGAGAACCTCTCTTCTCCCGCATCAAATGACTTATGCTTGAGCGTCAAGCCACTCACCCGCGCACCATTCACTCCAGCACCGATGGTGATCACACTACCTTTACTGGCTTCGCACTGCATCACCGTCTTTCCAGATACCCCTTCGATCTCCACCGCGAAGTTTACGAAAAACGGCCCCTCCCAGACTCCTTCGCCGATCACGATCCTATCCTTCTCGCGAGCAGCGTCCAGAGCTTCCGCTATGGTTTCAAAATCACCCGGCACACGGATCGTCCGCGTGTATGCTGCCATTTTCTCATACTTTGCGAGAATCTCTTCATCCCCTGGAGCGAGGGAAACTGCCTCCCGAATCCACTCCAGTGCCTCTTCGTCAAATTCGCCCTTATCCCTCTCCTCAACCTTCGCTAGAAGCATACGAGCGCGTTCCAGATCTACTTCTGCCTTGGACTTCGCCGCATTCGCCGTGGAAAGAAGCTCCGCTGCATTCGAATCGTCCGGTGATTTCTCCACAAGCGCTACAGCCTTCGCCACCGCTTCGTCGAATTCACGCTTCTCAATTAAATCACGAACCCCCTCGAATGCCATCTGCCGCTCTTCCTCCTGCTTTGCCACCGCGATCTTACCCAGAAGCTCGGTCAGCTCTTTCTCGTCTGGATATTTTCCCAATACCTGCTGCGCAGCCTTCTCCGCATCATCCCAGCGACTCGCATCAAAGGCAGCAATCGCCTCCCCCTTCCAGTAACCTATAAACTGATTCTGCTCCTCCACCATCCCCGCTTCGATGCTGCGGCGCCCCATCATCACTAGCTCGGATTCGGGGTAAATACTCTCGATTTCATCGAAGGTTTCCGTCGCCTCAGGCCAACGCCGGTTCTCGATGAATATCGCCCCCTGCCTCTCAAGGAAAACCACACGCTCGCGCTTCCTCAGCTCCACCGTCTCCTGATATTTCAGATATCCCCAGCTACCGAAACCCACCAACGAAATCAAAACCAAGATTATCAGAATGACTCCGAAGAGCTTGCCAGATGCTGGCTCTGATTCCTTTTCTTCGAACACTGCCTCCTCAGCGGAAACCTCCGGTAAAACTGCCGATTCCGGCACCTCGTTTGCAGCGATAAATACTGCGCTCCCCGTTTCCTCAGGAGTATCATCCTCAAGCCTGATATCCTGCATCCTCTCCGCAAGCCCCAAGGCTTCCAGATATTCACGCACCACCGTCCTCGCTTGATCAAACTCCACCAAACCCTGCTGATAACGCTGCGCAAGCATCTCATTCGGTGCAGTCCTCACCATATCAGCAATTTTCTCCCTCACCTGCCGGAATTCATCTAGGTGTGGCCTCGGATCCTCATCCTGCCCCAATCCCAATATCTTCCGTGCTTCCGTCAGCGTCATCTCGCCGCCCTTATCCCCCCGTATGCCCGGAATGAAAAGTCAGAAGTCCACCAGAGCGGAATCAGCCTGAATTCCCTTTACACAGAATGATTGGCGAGCCCCTTCCGGTATCGCCAGCGATTTTATATTGCCACGAAAAAGCCCTGCAGACAGTATGTTAGCTCCTCAAAAGGGACATTTTCGTCGTCAGACCATCCACCGGCTCCCCCAGCAACGCAAAAAAACATGAAAAACCTAGCCAAACCTTACCTGTTGCTCGCCGCCTCCGCGGCCCTGTCCGTGCAATCCGCAACCGCTTCATTTCACACCTGGAACATCAGTGAAATCTTTTCCAATGCCGACGGCTCCGTCCAATTCATCGAACTCGTGAATGGCGGTAGCAACGGCCAAGATCAATTCAATGGAAAAACCATCACCTCAAGCGCATCCACCAACACCTACACCTTCCTGAGCAACCTATCGGTGGGCAGTGCCACCGCAAACCTTCGCCTTGTCATCGCCACCCCGAGCTTTCAGGCATTGTCCGGCATCCAGCCAGATTACGCCGACCTCCCACCAAACTTCTTCGATCCCGCCGGCGATACGATCAACTTCGGCGGAGTCGACTCCGTCACCTTCACGGGGCTCCCGACAAACGGCATCGACTCCTTCAACTACACCGGAGGAAACAACGGACCCGGCCAGAACATCGCCACCAACTCCCCGACCAATCTCGCCGGAGAGGTCGGCCAAGTCCCTGAGCCAAGCCCCCTGCTTCTCCTTTCCATCGCTGGCGTCGTTGCACTCACTGGCAGACGCCGGGCTTAGGTCACCAAGCTCGACTGTGGATCAACAAGTGAATGCAACGAAAACACCCAACCTCGCCACAGGATTCAAGAGCGTTCCGAAGATGGCTTACCCCTGCCTTCATCTCTTTCCAGACTCGTATGTATCAATCATTCTGAGGGAGTTATTGCGAATCTCAGGATCCCCAATCCTAGCCGCCAGTTCACGAGCTTTGTCAAACCGAGTGTCACCAATTTGGTCAACAACAGCCGAGACCGCTGCATCAAAATAGGGGCCTGGCGGAAACTCCTGCACCCAAATAATGGCATTTTTCGTGTGGTCTCTCGCATAGGGCGCAACGACGTAAACCATCATTTCCGGAGGAAATTGATCAGAATTATCGACGATATAGTTGGCCGCCGCACTAGGATCGGCTCTACCCCACGCACTGATAAGGGAAGCATGCTGCCAATGAGGAGTATCTTTTTCCCTTTGGCTCGGAGGCAGCAAGGCATCGACAGCAGCAAAATCAGTTTCCGGTGGGAGTCGCTGAAAAAGCTGATCCAAAATGGTTAGTGCTCCAGATTTTCGCTCCCTGTAATAGGCCAAAGTGGATGCGACTGCGGCCACCGGATCAGATCCCACAAGGCTCAGATTGGAACCAAGCTCTAAGTCAGCGATAACGGAAGGGGCTGATGAGAGCCGCACAAGCTTATCGTATTCTTCCTGGGAACAAACCTCTCCTACATGCCAACACAACTTTTCAGAAAACTCAGACCACCCGGGTTCACCTGCAACTAAGACGAGACTCCTTCTCTCCGCGGTAGATGCCGGGTCTTGTAACAACTCCTTGAGCGCCGCATGGATGGCTCTCTTGGCACTGGAATACTTGGGATCCTCAATCAACTTCAATACCTCGAGCATTTCCTGGCTGAATCCCAACTCGTTCAGCAGACGGTCGATGAAACTTTCAAATTCAGGGGAAATCCAACCTGTGCAATTTGCGGCGTGCTCCTCCAGTTCACACTTCAGCTGAATAAACTCCTCTTCTGACAATTTTGGGCATCGTGTCGTATCTAATCGAATTCGATTAGCCCTATCTCGTGGACTGATCGAATCATGAGCGCCTGCCCCCTCTTCACTACTGCTTCGAGCGGCTCCTTCGGGATCTGTCGTGTTTGCCTCCCACGCAAACCATAGTCCTGTGACTAGGAGCAATAACCCAGACACCGACGCTAGTGATCTATGAAATTTAGTCATTTCCGTTCTCTTCCAGCTACAGATTTGTGGGTAACATGCTTATGTGGGGGAGAGATATGATTTATCCTGTCCCTCCATCTCCGCTGCGCTGCGATTGGCGGTCATATCATTGTATGACCGGCAGCACCTGGCATTTTACGAACACCATCACCTTCCTATCCGCGTCCATCTGCCCCTCAGCACCTTTCGGTGAAACGATACCAAGTAGGCAATATTGCCCCGCAATAATGGAAATACCGGTCTTAACTTCCAGTGCGTAGATCTCCGGCATAGATACCTTGGAAACATTGCCCAGTTCATCCTTGGACTCATTCCACACCGTATTACCTGTATGCCACACAATACTGGGAAAAACCCTCAAATCCACGATTTGATTATCTTCACCCAAAACCGCCTCACACTCTAACAAGGATCCTAGATTCCTAGTTTCAAAGGCCGTTGGGTTCGAAGGATTTACTGGAAATATATTCTCCTTCATCTCTTCCGAAAACTCATCATCAAACGACGGCGGTTCGTATTCCGTGGGATAGATGAATTCACTCCGTGACTCAGCCGTGGACTTCTCTCCGCTTCTCGAAATGACCAACTGGGTATCAATCACCTTGGCCTTATCCTCGTCTACCATGTCCTGAACCTTCATGCGCAGGCCGGTTGCATCCGAGGTCTTGGACTTGTCCTCCATCATAACTCTCGTGAGATCTTTGTGAGCCATCTCAATGAACTCTGTCTGCACTCGGATCATCATAGGTTGATAATCCTCATCAGAGCAAAATGGATCGTAATCCCCTTCGTTGTCCTTCACGATCTTTTCCTCGACTTCACTCTCTTCAGTAGCCGCCCCCGTATCCTGCGCAAACAGGCTACCCACCGCGAAACCACCAAAGACGCAAATCCGAAATATCGTTTTCATCAGGTTACTTGTTTAACAGTAACCCAAATCCCTCCAAGGGAATTCAGAGCCTCATATAAACCTCTGCACAATGGGCATGCGTCTACCCATGCCAAAGGCCTTGCTCGTCACCCGTAGACCCGGAGCCGCCTGTTGGCGCTTCCATTCGTTCAAATCCACACGCCTTTGGATCCAGCGCACCATGGTTTCATCGTAACCGCGTTCGACGATTTCTTCGGCACCGAAGTGCTGCTCGACGTAGAGCTCTAGGATCGCATCGAGCACATCATATTCTGGAAGCGTGTCTTGGTCCTTCTGATCCGGCCTGAGCTCGGCGCTCGGGGGTTTCTCAATCGTATTCCACGGGATGCGTTCCTCATCGCGGTTCACCCACCGCGCGACTTCGAATACCTTGGTCTTGGGCAGGTCGGAAATCACCGCCAGCCCTCCGCACATATCACCGTAAATGGTGCAGTAACCCACAGCTAGCTCGCTCTTGTTACCTGTGGTGAGGAGCAGGTGGTTGTCTTTATTGGAAAGCGCCATCAGGAACAGCCCGCGAAGCCGCGCCTGCATGTTTTCTTCGGTCACATCCTCGCCTTTCCCCTCGAATACCGGAGCCATCGCTCCTTTCACCGCAGAGAAGGCATCGGAAATGGAAACCTCGTCACAACGTATCCCCAGATTTTTCGCGAGATCGAAGGAATCATCCACACTCCCCCGCGAGGAGTATGGGCTGGGCATGGTCAGGCCATGCACATTTTCCGGCCCCAGTGCATCTGCTGCGATCACTGCCGTCAGCGCGGAATCGATCCCACCACTGAGACCAAGGCATGCCGTAGAGAAACCGCATTTTCTCGCATAGTCGCGCAACCCAAGCACGAGCGCCTCGTAAAGCTGCTCCGCATCTTCGGTCGCGAGATTTTCCACCTCACCACCCGTAGCGACATCCACTACCCGGCACTCCTCGGAAAATCCACCCATCTGCGCAGTCACATTGCCCAACGCATCCACCACCATCGAGTGCCCATCGAATACTAGCTGGTCGTTCGCCCCCACCGAGTTGCAATACACGATGGTCGCCGCAGCTTCCTTCGCCACCTCTCCCAACATTTTTCGCCTGCCCTCCGGCTTCGCTAGATGGAAGGGCGAAGCACTCAGGTTGATCAATAGGTCGAAGCCCTTGGTGATAAGCTCCTCCACCGGATCACGATCGTAGAATGGCCGCTGTAGGTAATCCTCCGTCCAGATATCCTCGCAGATCGTTAGGCCGATTTGCCGCCCCTTCCACTCAAAGGTCTCGCTGCTCTCGCCCGGCTCAAAATACCGCCGCTCGTCGAAGACATCATAAGTCGGCAACAAGGTCTTCCAGAATTTCCGTTTGATTTCGCCCGCCTCTAGCCACGCAGCCGCATTGCGAAATGGCTTACCGACTTTCCCCTCATGAAAATCCACGTAGCCCACCAGCAAAGGCACCTCCTTCACCTCGTCTGCGAGGTAGTCGAGCGCTTGCAGGCATTTCGGGACGAACTGTGATTTAAAAACTAGATCCCTCGGCGGGTAACCCACCAAACTCATCTCCGGCGTCACCACCAGCTCCGCGCCTTTTTCAAGACACTCGCGATACGCCGCTAGGATCTTCTTCGCATTCCCCGGGAAATCCCCGACCACCCCGTTGATCTGTGCAATGCCTACTTTCATGAAATTCGCTCTGTGTCCGACCAAGAAAACCACCCACTCACGCGCAACGCCAACACAATCAACCTAAGCTTTTGCCGACGCGCTCCTCGCCAAGATCCACATCAGATCCGAAAGTCGATTCAGAAACACCCTCACCGTTTCCGGCACTCCGCCCTCAGTTTCGTGAAGCTCCAGCACATGCCGCTCCGCTCTCCGCGCCACCGCCCGCGCGTGATCTAGATGAGCACAATACATCGAGCCCTCCGCTCCCGGCACCGCCCAGTGCGTCAGCTTCGGTGTCTCTTTTTCGATCCCAACGGCCGTTTCCACCAACCATTTTAATTCATCCTCAGAAACGATAGAATATCCTTTTTCCACATAAGCTTCAGCATCCTCCGGCAGACAAGCGAGCTGCCCCATCAGGGAGAAAAGCAAGTTCTGCACGCGATCAAAGATATTCACATTCTCACCCCCAGCTTCCGAAGCCCTCGCCAGCCCGATAACCGCATTCAACTCATCAATCGTCCCCAAAGCCGCGAAGCGCAGCGAGGTTTTTGCAATTCGCTTACCGAACATAAGGTCGGTCATTCCGGCGTCGCCGCGTTGGGTGATGATGCTCATTTCTCAAACTCTAGCCGAACCCACACCAGAGGAAACAGGTTTTCTTTCCGAAGATGAAAGTTGAATCCACCGCGCTAACAGCGAAGCTAAGTGGATAAACATGAGAGAATCCGAACTGGCGAACAGATTAGAGAAAGCGGTGTGCGCAGTGGTGCGGGGACAGGAAGAAACGGTTCGACGAGTCCTCGCCTGCATGTTTGCAGGAGGACACGTACTACTGGAGGACTATCCCGGCACAGGAAAAACCACGCTAGCTAAAGCCATTTCGAAATCCATCGGCGGCACCGAATTCAAGCGCGTCCAGTTCACCCCCGATCTATTACCCTCGGATATTCTCGGCGTCTCAATCCTCGACCCTCGCACCCAGGAGTTTCGCTTCCATCACGGCCCAGTTTTCACAGACATCCTTCTCGCCGATGAAATCAACCGCGCCTCCCCCCGCACCCAGAGTGCCCTACTCGAGGCCATGGGCGAGCGCCAAGTCACAGTCGAAGGCGTCCGCCACGATCTCGACGGCCTATTTTTTGTCATCGCCACACAAAACCCCGTGGAATTCCGTGGCACCTACCCTCTCCCTGAGGCTCAGATGGATCGCTTCGCCATGCAGTGCCGCCTCGGCTATGTCAGCGCGGAGGACGAGGCGAAGATCCTTGCCGATCAACGCGACAGCCACCCACTCAACACGATGGAGCCCGTACTCACTCGTGAGGAAATTATAGAAATCTCCGCCGCCTCCCGCGCCATACGCTTCAGCGACGAACTCAGGCACTACGCGGTCGCCCTCGTCGCTGCCACCCGCGGCATTCCAGAAGTCCAGCTCGCCGCCAGCCCACGCGCCTCCCTAGCACTCATGAAAATCTCGCAGGTCATGTCGCTCTTCGAGGGACGCGAATTCGTCACGCCGGAGACCATTCAATCCGTCGCCGTCGATGTCATCGCCCACCGCCTCGTCCTCGCTCCAGAGTCGAAATATTCCGGCATGGACGCACGCAGCATGGTCAATGAACTCATCGCGAAAGTCCCAGCCCCGGTCTAGTCGCCCACCAACATGAACCAACGATTCCGCATCCTGCACGCCTTCTACAATAGTGGCTCAGCGGTGCAGCATGCCTTCGGACGCCGTATCCGCCCGGCTGGAGCAGGCGCATTACTCGTCGTCTCGCTCGCGAGCTTCATGACCATCGGCCAGCCGAAGAATTCCGTCTTCGCCGTCTTTGCCTTTTCCCTCTGTCTCACTCTCCTCGCTCTGATCTTTGTTATTTTCCGCTCTGCGAAGCTCAAAGCCACTCACCGGCTCCCCCGCTATGCCACAGCAGGCGAACCACTCCGCTTTTCCATACTCTTGGAAAACACCGGCAAAAAAAAACTCCGCGCTGCGAACTTTGGACAAACACCTCCCGACCCACGCCCCTCTCTTCACGAGTTCTCCAACATCGCCGAGCCAGAAGAGGCAAAGCGCAACATCTTCGACCGAACGATGGTCTACTACCGCTGGCAGTGGCTACTCTCACGCAAGCGTGGTTTCATCGGCGGAGAATCCAACAAACCCGTCGATCTCGCCCCCGGGGAAAAGACCTCAGTTCCTATCGACATCACCCCTGCACGACGCGGCGTCATCGCCATGGACGGCCTTCGCGTCCTCCTACCCGATCCACTCGGCTTCTTCCAGAAATGTAAGCCCATCGACACCACACCCTCCCGCTTGGTGATCCTCCCCAAACGCTTCCGCATCCCAAAATTTGAAATGCCCGGCTCCTCCGCCTTCCGCATCGGCGGCGAGGAAACCAGCAACTCCATCGGCAACTCTGGCGAATTCGTCGGCCTACGCGAATACCGACCCGGCGATCCCCTCCGCCAGATTCATTGGAAAAGCTGGGCGCACACCGGCCGCCCCATGGTCAAGGAACTCGAAGATACCTTCTACCCAAGATACGGCCTCGTGCTCGATACTTTTCCCGGTCACCCAGACGAACATGTGTTTGAGTCGATGGTTTCATCTGCCGCTTCGTTTGTCGTCGACCTCAGCCGCGGTGAATCACTCCTCGACCTTATGTTTATCGCCGGAAAGGCTCATAACATCACCACCGGCAGGGACATGGAAAAGTCGGAAAAGCTCCTAGAAGTCCTTGCAGCCGTTAAAGTTGAGAAACTTCCAAACTTTGACCTTCTAACTCGAACGGTGCTCCTTCACCGCGAACACATGACCTCCTGCCTCATCGTTTTAAACGGCTGGGACGACTCACGGAAACAGTTCCTCGAAGACCTCCTGAAATTTGGAGTGCTCTGTGTCCCCATCATCGTCGGCATCGGTGAAGCACCATCAGGAGTTATCGGTCACTGGATCGATTCCGACAATATTTCCCGCGATCTCCTCTCCTTGCCAAGCCAACTTTCCGCCGCGATCTAGTTTATACCATCCATGGAAACTGCCGTTCATCCCCCACCAAGACTTCTCCTCGGAGCGACTCTGCTCTTCTGGGGAGGTATGACGGGCAGCCCCTTTCTCGCGCTTATCGCGGCACTCATCATCGAGGCTGCAAACTGGATGCGCTTCCGATGGGACTTCAACGACACTGCCAACTCCCGCGCCTGGCGCCTCAGTATGGCGCTCACCATCGTCACTGGCACTCTGATCTGGCTAGATGGCGACCGATACAGCGCCTTTCCGAAGCTCATCATCACTCTCCCTCTACTCCTCTTCCCTCTCCAGTTCGTGCAAAGCTACGGCCTACACCATAGCATGGCACTGAACAGCTTCTCCTTCTTCACCCACCTCCATCAAGAGCGCAACCGCCGCCTCGGCCTTGCCGATTCCGTCATTCGTTTCAATTTCGGAAACCCCTATTTTGTTACTCTCCTCATCTCTGCCAGCCTCGGCACGAACGCTCAGCAGAAGATCTTCCTCCCAGCACTCGTCGTCCTCAGCGGATGGATGGTATTCTCAAGAGTAAAAGTTCGCCCCTTCGCCCTAGTTTCCATTGTCATCTTTGCCGGCATCTGCGCATTCGGCGGGCAGGTCGGCATGGCTAAGCTCTATAAATGGGCGACCAATCGTAATTTTGATGACAGATACCCCTCAAACGATCCCACTGAAACCAAAACCAATATCGGCTCACTCGGACGCATCAAGCAGTCGTCTGAAATGTTCTGGAGACTCAAAGTCACCGATGGCAACCGCCCACCTTCGCTCCTAAGACTCTCCTCCTACAACTATTTCCGCACGATCATCTGGCGAAACAGGTATCCGCCAGAGATCATGGAAACCCTCAATGAGACTCAAGGAGGGTTCCAGAGTCTTACTGATATCGAACGCACCCTCGGCGAGCCAGAATACTGGATCGCAGAAGACATTACCGAAGCTGATTTATCGCGACAGCTCCCGGCTTACTCGATACGAGGCGCGGCACGCGCCGAGGACACATTTCCCCTTCCTGGCAGCTCATCCAGCCTCCAAAGATTCGAATTCGATGACATCGAAATCAATCCGCTCGGCTCCGTCCGAATTTTCCCTGACAAATCTGTGATCGAAGGCACCGTCCGATGGGGTGACACAACCTCTCCAGAGGACGATCCATGGCCAGAACTAGATCTAGCAATCGATCAACGAGAACAGGAGACCCTCGACGCAATTGTCGAAGAATTAGGACTATTGGAACTGGAGACCGTCCAAGCTAAGAGCGCCCGCATTAAACAGTGGTTCAGTAAAGAGTTCACATATACCCGCTACCTAACTCTAGGTCGCCCAGACACAAGCACCTCAACTCCACTCATTCTTTTCCTCACGAGTGGTAGGCGAGGGCACTGTGAATACTTCGCAACCGCTGGCACCCACCTCCTCCGTGCAGCCGGAGTGCCCGCTCGTTATACCGTTGGCTTTGCTGTGATGGAAAAGGACAACAAACGCGAGGAATGGGTCATTCGCGGCACCCACGCACATGCCTGGGTTCGCGCTTGGGACTCAGAGCGGGGCGCCTGGATCGATTTCGATCCCACGCCCTCTGGCTGGCTCGATGCAGAGATAGGCAACAACCCTGAGACTCCCTGGCTCACCGATGCCTACCAGCGCGTCAAAGAGGATTTCTTCCTGTGGCGAAATCGCCCCAGTAACCGCCTAGGTGCCACCATCGTCATGTGGGCGCTCGGGCTCGGTGTCCTCATCTTCATTGCTCGCCGCCTCTGGAAGTCCCGGCTCGTCGTCTCTAAGGCAGCCGCCAATCCCTATTCCTCAGAGCCCCCAGCACGGACGCCCCTCCATAACCTTGAGAAACCCGCCACCCGCCTCCTCGGCGCCCGCCCCACTGGGCTGACCTTAGCCACGTGGCTACAACAACTCGCTAGACATGGCATACCCACAGAGTCACTTGATGAGGCTCTTCAGCTCCATCAGCGCATGAGATTTGACCCAGAGCCCATTGACCCAAACATCGAGCAACGTCTCGCTGATATATCCAAGGAGCTCTACAACAAGATGCGCCAATCTAGATAGCTTAGGACAGGTAGTTGGCCTTGAAGACTGAATAAGAAAATTCACCTTAAGATGTAAAATAAGGTCATATTTGAACGTAGTCTCTGCGGATCTTACTTGCTTGAAAACAATCTCCAGATAGTCCTCTTACAAATGAAAACCCTCATTCTCACCGCAGTAGCCACAGCTGTATTTACTCCTCTCTATGCCCAAGAGCTATCGGATGTAGATCGTGAGACCCTATTGGAACGCCTTGAGAAAATCCGCGAGACGGCAGATTCCACCGCAGATTCACGTTTCCGTACTGCAATTTCCGCCTACCGCGCAGCGATGGTAAGCAATGACACTGCCATTGATTTCTACCTCAAATGTGTAGAAAAGGTGGATTTCGAGGATCGAAATAAAGACAGCGGTGACTTCCGTGATTGGAAACGGAAGCATTCAGACAGGCTCTCAGATAAAGATTTCAGCACTGCTTTGCGCCAGCAACTGCGTTGGCTTATGTTGACCCTAGAAGCCGCTTCCGATGATGCAGACCTTGAGGCGCTTGCTCCAAGAGCCTCCGAAGCTGTCGACTCCATACTTTCACAAGCAAAAGACCTACAAAGATACAGGGACGTCCTTTCGGATAGCGTGACGGGGACCGTTTTCGCGAAAGCATACGAACTAAACAGCGTAAAAGCGGAGAAATGGCCTCTCTCTCCTATTCCTATCCAAGCGGTTTACGAACAGGTCATTCTTCCTCCCCTACGTTATCCTAATAGCACCGATTCGCTGCGCAAAGCGTGGACAAAGCGAATTTCTCAAGAACTGCTACTTTTAGATCTATGGAGTGGAAAACCCGATGATAAACTCAAAACCGGAGAACATTCCCCCCAATATGAGAGATTTATCATCGATGGGCTTCCGAAAATTCAATGGGAGTCAGAAGTAGATATTTTTAACGCAGGCGATGAAAAAGGAGCTGCCGTTCGTATGCTTGCTCATGTAGAAAAATACATCGCTCACAAATCTGCACCGAAATGGGCAGAAGAATTTGTCGGTCTGTTACAAGCCGACGTGGGGCTTTTGGAAGATCTGAAAGAGGTTCCTTGAATTTCCGGCCTTAATCGAAGTGATCCCAGCCACCAGCAAGATCTTCCCCCTCTCCCTCGGGCACGAGAATTCCGATCCTCGTCAGCTCTAGCTCAGGGAAGCGTTCCTGCCATTCTGTGGTATCCATTCCCTGCGGAGCCGTCAGCAATAGTTCGAAGTCCTCCCCATCGCCAAGCGCTTCGGCAACAGTGCAACCCTCAGTCACAGGAATACGATCCATTTCCAGCTGATAGCCACAACTTGAGGCCAAAGCCATACGCCCTAGATCCTTTGCCAAACCATCGGATAAATCCATCATGGCTGTCGGTTTGAAATACTCGGCCAACCACTTTGCTTCCTCCACACGCGGAGTAAAAGACAAGTGCTTCCCTGCTAACGAACCACCAAGCCTACCCGTCACCCAAATTTCATCACCCACTTTTCCGCCAGATCTCAATACCGCCTTTCCCCGCTCCACCGAACCCGTCGCCGCCACAGAAATCACGGCAGCAGAACCTTCCGGCACACGGCAAGTCTCACCACCCGCGAGCACGCCACCATGCACCTTCATGCAGTCGCCCATGCCTCGATAAAAGTCCTCGATCCACCCAATATCCATCGATCCAGGCAGCGCCACAGTCACAAGGAAACGTTCTACCACTCCACCCATCGCCGCAAAATCTGAGATCACACGCGCCACTGCCTTCCAGCCCACTGCTCGCGCATTCGCGTCTTTGAGGAAATGCACACCTTCCACCAAAGCATCGGTTTTCAGGAGTTCAAGCCTCTCACCTCCCTTGTCCACCACCGCGCAATCGTCCCCCGGCCCCTCAACAGATTCACCCGTCGGCACTAACGCCACCAGACGCCTTATCAACTCGTCTTCCCCGATATCTGAGAGCCTGTTCATTGCACTGGACCGTCAGGAATATATCCGTAACGCATTAGCATCTGAATCACCACTGTCGCAGAATTAAAAAGGCAATGCACCGCCATCGGAGCCCAAATAGATCCGGTAAATTCATACAGAAGCACTAGAACCATCCCGAAAATAAACAGCGGGAGTAACGCAGACATACTTCCGTGCACTGCGGAAAAGATCAAAGCCGTCGCAATGCCTGCCATCCACGGGCCAGCATATTTTTTCGCCACCGGATACAAATAACCGCGAAACACTACCTCCTCACAAACTGGAGCAACAATCATCGCAGCGATAGCCATCACCACCACCACCACCATATCCTTCTCTTCTTGAAAAATTACTACCGCATCTTGAACCTGCTCCACCCCGAGTCTCTCTAGTAAATCCATCCATCCGACCGCTTGTAGACCGGCAAAAATCGCCCACATCATAAGCACCGTCACCGGAGCAATCGCGATGACCAGAGGCCACTGTTTCCATGATAATCCAAGCCAACTGATAGGGTTCACTCTTGAAGCCACGATGGCTACTGCCACTCCAGCCATGAAGATCTGATAACCTATCGAAAAGATCACGTCTCCAGGCATTATCTTTTGCGGCTCCTCGGTTTGAGGAGGCATTGCTCCAAGGCTTTCAAGAATAAAGCCCATCATCATCATCAGGAAAAACACTCCCGAGATCCCAGCAAATCCTAACAGATCTAACGGCCTATAAAACCAAACCGAAACCTTTCCAGCCATCAGGGGAGGAGGAGCCATGCCCAACTGGCGTTTATCACCAATAAACACATGACCCAGCCAGATCATGCTAAGTGCGACTCCGTAGGACAGAGACACGCTGATGGCAGTGATAGTCTCCATAATTTTATTGGTGCTGTTGCGAGATTCGCAACAATCAGTTGCCTACAGCCTCAGCCTTCATCAGGTAACCGGCTACCCAGCCTTCCTTCCCCTCACTATTCCGGCACCAATGCCAGCCGTGGATCTGTTTCAGCGAATCCACGGTTTCGCCTCTCGTAACTTTCAGCACAGTTGGATCAAAGGCTTCCATCGCTGCCCAACGATCTTCGCCGAGCGGCTCTAGAATTTCCGCAGGGACATAGCCCGTGGATCCAGAGGAATCCGTCGCCCAGATCCAGCCCGGCCATGCCGTATCAGCAGGGCCACTGGTAACTTCCTGACCTGCAGCCAGATGAAGAGCACGGGTGTTATTCTCCTCGTAGTCTGCGTTGATTTTGAAATTCATCGTGGGTTTTCAGGAAATCATTCAGCTCCCACCGTCTCGGTATCCGGCTCAGGTTCTCCATCCGGACGAGATGAATCAAAGATTAGTTCTTCGGAGTCCTCCTTGCGGGTAACCGTGACCATATCGCCCGGCTTGACCGTTCCGCGAAGCAGCGCCTCGGCGAGTGGGTCTTCGAGGTAACGTTCCACTGCACGACGCATCGGACGCGCACCGTAGTTTGGATCGAATCCTTTTTCTGAAAGTAGATCACGAGCTTCAGCAGCAAGCGTAAGATCGATCTCTTTCTCTTTGAGACGTGCGACGAGTTTCGAAACCTCCAGATCGACGATCTGATTGAGATCCTTTTTCTCCAACATGTGGAAAACTACGAGATCATCCAAGCGGTTGAGAAACTCCGGCTTAAAGTATCGCTTCGATTCTTCGAGGATCTTTTCCTTCATTCCCTCAAAGTCCGACTCATCTTCATTCATCGCACCGAAGCCAAGTGAAGTCTGACGCTTAATCGTCGAGGCTCCGACATTCGAAGTCATGATGATGATCGTATTGCGGAAATCAATTTTTCGTCCAAGCGAATCTGTAACCGTGCCGTCTTCCAAAATTTGGAGGAGGAGGTTCATCACATCTGGGTGAGCTTTTTCGACCTCATCGAAGAGCACTACGGAATACGGACGACGGCGTACTGCCTCAGAAAGCTGACCACCTTCTTCATAACCCACATAGCCCGGAGGCGAACCAATCAGACGGCTGGCTGTGAATTTCTCCATGTATTCCGACATGTCGATCTGAATGAGTGCTTCAGGATCTCCAAACATGAAGTCTGCGAGATTCCGTGCGAGGTAGGTCTTACCAACTCCCGTGGGGCCGAGGAAAAGGAAGGAACCGATAGGGCGCTTCGGATCTTTTAGATCGGCACGCGAGCGACGAAGTGCTTTCGAAATCGCAATAACAGCTTCGTTCTGACCGATGACGCGTTCTTTCAATTCATCCTCCATCTTGAGAAGCTTCTCAGTTTCCTTTTGCTCCATGCGTTGGAGTGGAACTCCTGTCCATTTGGAAACCACTGCCATGATGTCTTCATCATCTACGACGACGACTTTCTCTTCAGAAGATGCGCGCCATTCCTTGAGAGTCTCCTCAAGTTCCTTCTTCGCGTTTTTCTCATCATCGCGAAGTGCCGCAGCCTTTTCGAAATCTTGTTCCGCAATAGCAGCAACCTTGTCCTTGTTGATCTCATCAATCGATACCTCTGCTTCTTTGATCGAAGGCGGGCGGGTCATGGTGCCGATGCGAGCGCGCGCACCGGCTTCATCAAGAACATCGATCGCCTTATCCGGAAGAAAACGTGCAGTGAGGTAACGCGAAGTCAGTTTCACCGAAGCCTCGATCGCCTCTGGAGTGTAGTCAGCCTTGTGGTGCGACTCGTATTTTTCCTGCAATCCTTGGAGAATGAGGATCGCGTCTTCTACGGAAGGCTCGTCGACTTTTACCTGTTGGAAACGACGCTCTAGCGCGGAGTCCTTTTCGATATGCTTGCGGTATTCATTGAGAGTGGTTGCACCCACGCACTGAAGTTCCGAGCGACTGAGCGCCGGCTTGATGATATTCGAGGCATCCATCGCGCCTTCTGCAGAGCCGGCACCAACAATAGTGTGAAGCTCGTCGATGAATAGAATGACGTTCTTCACCTTTCGAATTTCGTCCATCACTGCCTTGATTCGCTCCTCGAATTGGCCACGGTATTTCGTGCCCGCAACCATAAGTGCTAGGTCGAGAGTGATCACTCGCTTGTCTCGAAGAAGCTCTGGAACATTTCCAGTCACGATCTCCTGTGCTAGGCCTTCGACAATGGCGGTTTTACCCACACCTGCCTCACCGATGAGAACTGGATTATTTTTTGTCCTACGACAAAGAATTTGGATGACTCGCTCAATCTCTTCTTCGCGCCCGATCACTGGGTCGAGAGAACCTTCCTTGGCCAGTTTTGTAAGATCGCGGCCGAAAGCTTTAAGCGCTGGGGTCTTCGTTTTACCCTCACTCACTTCACCTGCACCACCTTCGATCTGTTGTTCATCAGGATCTTCGCCGAACACACCCAGATCATCCACGTCATCATCATCGTCCATGTCCTCTGGTGAAAAGTTAGGATCGATCTCCGCGAGGATTTCGTTGCGAGTGCGTTGGATATCTACATCGAGGCGCTTGAGAACACGTGCAGCAACGCCCTCACCTTCGCGCAAAAGGCCGAGCAAAAGATGCTCAGTGCCTACGTAAGAATGATTTAGCGATTTCGCCTCTTTGTTAGCGAGTGCTAGCACCTTCTTCACGCGAGGTGTGTAAGGAATATTTCCAGAAGATTTTTGCGGAGGGCCGGCTCCGACCTCTTTCTCGACTTCTTGGCGCACGGTCTCGAGCTCGAGCCCCATGCGCTCCAGCACGTTCACCGCTACGCCTTGGCCGAGCTTGATGAGCCCCAGCAAAAGGTGCTCGGTTCCCACATAGGCGTGGTTGAACCTGTCCGCTTCCTTGCGGGCCAATGCTAAAACCTGTTGAGCTCTAGGAGTGAAATTGTTCATGTGTTTTCTTGGTTGCCGTCTTCGGATAGACGGTCTGATTGATCTTTCTTACTACTACGATTATCAGGGGAATCGAGAGATTGCAAACGGGAGCGCACGATTTCCGCACGAATTGTATCACGCTTTTCCGGAGACAACTTCGCACCAGCATGTAGCTGAAGGTGTGCCTGTTGAATATCCATAAGCAGCGAATCACACATTTGGACGGTTTCACGCGGAAAAAATTCAAGATTCCCACCCAGTCTCAGCAGAGAAAGGTGGTTCAGAGCCTCTTTAGAATCAATGATATAGGCGTTTTTCAATACACCATAGGCACGTCCAATTTTGTCCGCGACCATATCTGGATCATCCTCCATCAGTTTCTCACGGGCGTTCTTTTCGTGCATTGCTACCTGCGCAATCACTCGCTCTAAACGACCGATGATCGTTTCCTCACTCTCTCCGAGAGTCGATTGGTTCGAAATTTGATAAAGGTTCCCCAGTGATTCGGTGCCTTCGCCATACAGCCCGCGTACTGCGAGACCGATCTTATTTACTGCTTGGAGCACTTGCCCGATCTGATCACTCAGTACCAAGCCGGGCAAATGAAGCATAGATGATGCACGTAACCCTGTGCCGAGATTTGTTGGGCAAGTCGTCAAGTATCCCAAGGTAGGATCGAAAGCGAATTCGAGTTTTTCCTCTAGCTCGCCATCTAGCTCAGAGAGAGATTCATACGCTTCTCTGAGTTTCAATCCGGAACGTATTGACTGCATCCTGAGGTGATCCTCCTCATTGAGCATGATAGAAAAACTCTGTCGTCTCTCAATAACTGCACCGGAGCCGTTCCCGCGTGCTGCGTGCTCACGGGAAATAAGATGTCGTTCGACCAACACCTGCTTCTGCACCGATGTCAGATCTGCCAATTCTCTAGAAAAGGCATCCTTCATTGCCGGCAGCTCCTCCACTGCCGGGCGTAGGATAGCGAGAGTTTCCTCACGTTCCTTCTTCTTTGCCCAACCAGGAAAGGAATGGCCACGTAGATTTCTCGCAAGCCGTATACGAGAGGTAATCACCGCACATTCGTCAGCCTTCTCCCCCGTCATCCAGTCCGCAGGATGACGCATCAATGTAGAAAACCGCATCATTTCGCGACCTCCTCTTCATCGAGCTTGCGTATCTCATCGCGTAACTCTGCGGCCTTCTCGTAATTTTCTGAAGAAATAGCATCCTCCAGTTTTCCACGTAGTTCCTCCAGCTTCTGAAAACGATAATGCGATTCCATCAAACCTTCCGGCACCTTGCCAACGTGGCTTTGCCCTTTGTGCATTCCACGCAGCATCGCTGATAGCTCTTCGGTGAAAACCGAATAACAATTTCCACAGCCGAATCGGCGAACCTTTTTTAGATCCTCAAGAGTAAATCCACATTCCGGGCATACCTTCGCTCCGCCAGCCACTCTTTCCCTTTTCGGAGCAGCGCTTTTCGGCTCACCTGGGGTGAAGTTCGTTTGCAACATATCGGCAAGAGAGAAGCCTGTTGGATCGGTCACTCCACGTTCCTTTGCACAGCTATCGCAGAGGCATACCTTTTTCATCTGCCCCTCTGCGAGCTGTGTCAGAAACACAGTCGCCTTACTATCGCAGTAGTCGCACTTCATTATCCGTTTCTTAAGCTAGCACATTAGGCAAACGGTGTCCCGGTGTTCATCGCTAGTTCGTGAAATTCTTTGAGAAATTGCTTCGTTAGTTCGCCTGGCTTCCCCTCCCCGATCACGCGCTGATCCAGCGATACCACTGGGATCACTTCCGCAGCAGTACCCGTTAGGAAGCATTCGTCCGCTATGAAAATATCATACCTAGTAAGCGAGCGCTCGATTACCTTGATTCCCAGCTTTTCGGCAATTTCAAGAATCACCGCACGAGTAATCCCATCCAGCGCACCATCAGATATAAGCGGTGTATGTAGCTCACCTTTCTTGAAGAGGAACAAGTTGTCGCCCGTGCACTCAGCCACGTAGCCTTGCTCGTTGAGCATCACTGCCTCCAGAGCACCGCCTTGAATCGCCTCCACCTTCGCCATGATATTGTTCAGGTAGTTCAGGCTCTTCACCTGTGGCATCAGCGCCGCCGGTGCTGGCCGACGCGTCGCGCACGTGATGATCGCGAGACCGTTTTGATAGTGCTCCTCAGGATACAGCTTGATCGTTGAGGCGATGATAAACATCGAAGGTTTCGGGCAGAGATATGGGTTCAAGCCCAGCTCCCCAGCTCCACGCGTCACCACCAAGCGAACGTAGCCATCCGTCAAACCGTTTGCAGCAATCGTCTCGCAGGTGTATTTGCAAATCTCCTCTAGTGTCCACGGCATCTTCATCAAGATCGCCTTCGCGGAATCAAAAAGCCGATGGATATGCTCCTCCAAGCGGAAAACCCGCCCGTTGTAGAAGCGAATCCCTTCAAAAATCCCGTCACCATACAATAATCCATGGTCGAAAACCGAAATTTTCGCCTCATTCTCATCCACTAACTTGCCGTCCAACCAGATTTTCATGTGTTCTTCGGCAAAAGACTAAGCACACCGCCCCCCGTGGCAAGCGGGAGATGAGAAAATTCTTAACTCATTTTGCGTTCAATGTTCGACGTCCCGCATTCGATATTTCAATCTTCAGCCATGCTTCAGACCACAGCCGACCTCAAAGCCTTGCTTCTCAAGAAATCCGTCCGCACCGGCGAGTTCACTCTCGCCTCCGGGAAAAAGTCCGATCTCTACATCGACTGCCGCGTCACCGCCCTGGATCCCTTTGGCGCAGCAATGATTGGCGACCTCGGCTGGCACGCCGTCCGATCCAAAATCCACTCGGAAAACCTCTCCATCCAGTCCATCGGCGGTATGACCCTCGGCGCCGACCCGATCTCCCTCGCCATCGGCATGGCCTCCGCCCGCAACCATCCAGACGAAGCCATCCAAGTCTTCACCGTCCGTAAGGAGCCAAAAGGCCACGGCGTAGGTAAGCAAATCGAAGGAAATTTCGCCTCCGGCCAGAACGTCATCGTCGTCGATGATGTCATTACTACCGGGGGGTCTACCCTGAAAGCCATCGACGTCATCGAAAAAGAAGGCGGACATGTCAAATTCTGCATCGTCCTCGTCGATCGCGAAGAAGGCGGCCGCCAAGCCATTGAAGCACGAGGAATTCACGTCATCCCGCTCTTCACACGCACATCTCTCCTAGAGTGAACGCCTAATCAGCAAAACCGCAAATCCTCATGAAATCAGCCTTACTTGCCCTCACTTTTTCGGCATTTCTACCTCTAGCACAGGCAGAAACTGACTCTCAAGCCCTCGCAGAAGAACTCGGATCCCTGCGAAATGCCACAGTCGCCATCGAAATCAACGATCCCAAGCAGGAGATCACCTATTTCACCCGAGGTATATCTGATACGGAAAAAGCAGAACTCGCCCGCATCGCACCAAACCTCCGCCTCGTCACTGGACTTTCGCAAAAGGAAGCCCTCGCCCGCGCTGACGAAGCTCACGGGGTTGATGCGAACTACGCCTCCCCTGAGTTTCTGAAAAAAGCCACCAACCTCAGATGGGTGCAGGTCATGAGCGCCGGTGTCGACCGCTACATTTCCATAGACCCCCTAATGGAAAACGACGCCATCGTCCTCACCAACTACCGCGCCGTTCACGGCCCCGCCATCGCAGACCACGCCATGGCCATGCTTCTCTACCAAACCCGAAACCTCGGATTCTACGCCGCTGAGCAGCAAAAAGGACGCTGGAGCCGAGGTGGCGCAAAATCTGAAGCCATCGCTCTCGAAGGAAAAACCATGCTCGTCGTAGGAGTCGGCGGCATCGGCACCGAAATTGCAAAGCGCGCCCACGGCTTCGGCATGCGTGTCATTGGCACCCGCCGCAGTGACACACCTTCCCCGGATTTCATCGAAAAAACAGGCAAGCCTGAAGACCTCCTCGCCTTCCTCCCTGAGGCCGATGTCGTCGCTCTCGCCGTGCCACTCACACCAGAAACCAAAGACCTACTTGATGCCGAGGCCTTCGCTGCCATGAAAGACGGAACCTACCTCATCAACATCGCTCGCGGAAAAGTGGTAAACACCGACGCCATGATCGCCGCCCTCAAATCCGGCAAACTTGCAGCGGCCTGCCTCGATGTCACCGATCCCGAGCCACTCACGAAAGACCACCCACTCTGGAGCCTACCAAACGTCATCATCACCCCACACGTCGCGTCACGCTCGGAAGTCACCAATCAACGACGCGCCGCCCTCCTCCGCGAGAACCTACGCCGCTTTGCCTCTGGCGAGCCTTTGCTCAATGTGATTGATAAAAAACTCGGCTACTAAACTAGAGAGCACATCCCAAATATGGATCGCTGGTCGGTGTGCTCTTTGGGTAACTCAACCCGCATCCTGTGCTTACTCTATACCCGAGCGCACGACCTTCTCCTCCAGATAGTTTTTGAAAACTCTTGGTAAACCTGCGCGTAGTAGGAGCTTCATGAATTGGCTTCAAAAAATCCTACTCTTCTCTTTCTCCCTACTTTTCGCACTCCCTGCCGTCGCAGCAGACAAGAAAAAAGACGGTAAATCCTCCTCCATACCGGATGTCAGCGTGGAGAAAGAAGGCCTCACCGTCTTCTACGGAAATAGCTTCGTCGAAAGACAACTCGAAGACGGAACCCTCGAAGCCCTCCTGCAAGCAGTCAGCCCCGGCAAGAACCTGCGCTTCCGCTCTCTCGCATACACCGGTGACGAAGTCGGCTTCCAGATCCGCCCAGAGCGCTTCGGCGATCACCTCGGCTACATCACCAATCAACTTCCCTGCGAACGCGTGATTATGTGCTTCGGAATGAACGAATCCTTCGCTGGTGCAGAAGGGCTCGACGCATTCACAAAAGCCCTCGATATCAACCTCGACATCATCACCGACCGCCACCCCGGCAGCGAATACATCCTCGTCTCCCCCACTGCAGTAGAGGAAACGCCCGGCACCGCCTTCCCGAACGCAAAAAAACGCAACTCCGACATCTCCCTCTACTCCGCCGCTCTTAAGGAAACGGCAGACAAGCGCGGCATGCGTTTCATCGACCTCTTCACCCCCAGCAAGAATCTCTACACAAAGAGCAAAGCCCCACTCACCAGCAACGGCATGCACCTCAACGAAGCGGGCAACCGCGCAGTCGCCAAGGTCTTCGCCGCCTCCCTTTCCGATCCAGAGAAAGTCGCCGTCATCGGCACAGACTCGCCCGGCTTCGAATCACTCCGCCATCTCGCCTCGCGCAAGAACGAGGAGATGGCCATGGCCTACAAACCAGCTAACGGCATCCATTACTACGGCGTCCGTGGTAGATCCTACGAATACAACACGGAAATCCCCCATCACATGAAGCTCGCCATGCTCCTCGATGAGGAAATCTGGAAACAAGCCGCCGATCTCACCAACGCCAACCCTTTCCCTGAACTCCCTACCGCTATCGCTGAGCCGCCCCCGAAAAAACCAAGGAAAGGTCTGGGAGTCTTCAAGACACCCGAAGAAGACATTGCAGACTTTAGCGTAGCCGATGGCTTCGAGGTGAGCCTCTTCGCTTCTAGCGAGAAATTCCCCGAACTCATCAACCCCCTCCAGATCCAGTTCGACACCAAAGGCCGCCTATGGGTCGTCACCTTCGAAAGCTATCCCGTCCCTGTTCCCGGCACCCTTTCCAATGACAAGGTGCTTATTTTCGAAGACACCGATGGCGATGGCCGCGCCGACAAGCGCACTGTATTTGCTGAAGGTCTAAAACTTCCAGACGGTTTCGTTTTCTACAAAGATGGAATCATCGTCTCCGTTGCCCGAAAACTCCTCTTCCTGCGCGACGACGACGGCGATGACAAAGCTGACTACAGCGTCGAGATACTTCGTGGTATCGATGATACTGACACACACCACAGCGGCTACCTCGCCCGCACTCCGCAAGGCAATATCCTCTTGCACGAGGGCTTGTTTCACCGCGGCCAGTTCGAGACTCCTCATGGCATCGTGCGCAGCAAGGATGCCGCCACGTTTTCCTTCGATCCGAAAACGGAGAGACTCACCATCGAGCGCCAGCCCACCCAGCCGAATCCCTGGAAAATTTCCTACAACACCTGGGGCGAATCCATGCAGATGTTCGGCGGAGGACAGATCATCGACTGTGATTTCTACAACATCAGCACCCCTTCCGGTACACACACACCCAGAGACATGGGCGAGCCCTTCCGCGATGACAAGGGCTGCACCCTTAGCTTCGTCTCCGGCACCCATTTCCCCGCAGACTGGCAGGGCGGGCTACTCACCGCTCATCTCCTGGGCAGAAACGCAGTGATGTTCACCCCGATGAAAATTAAGGACGGCATCCAAATGCAAGGCGGTGACCATATCAATCTCCTCACTTCTTCGAACAAGATCTTCCGCCCCACGGACATGGAGTTCGGCCTTGATGGTGCACTCTACGTCTCAGATTTCTACTACCCCATCATCGGCCATGCGCAGCATTCCATCCGAGATGAAAACCGCGACTACAGCCACGGCCGCATTTGGCGCGTCACTAAAAAGGACTCCCCCCTCGCCGAAGCCCCGCCAATTGATGGAGCCTCGCTGAAAGACCTTTTCGCCCTCTTCACCCATCCGCAAGTGCGCGTCCGCGAACTCGTGCGCTTGGAGCTAGAAAATCGCCCCGACAAGGAAGTGCTCGCCCACGCCTACAGCATGATACTCGAGGGCACGAAAAACGAACAACTCGGCCTCGAACTCCTCTGGCTGTTCGAGCGTCAAAAGGACTTCTCCCACCCCGAGCTTTTCCTGGAACTCATCGCCGCGGAAAACCTCCCCACCCAACGCGCCGCCGCCCGCTCCCTCCGCTGGTGGGCGCCTTCGCTTAAGGACGAAGCGAAGAAGATCGCCACTGATCTCCTGAAATCCGATGACGAACGCACACGGATCGCCGTCGTATCCGCAGTGAGCCACCTCCTCCTCAAGGACGATTTTTGGAAAGGCTTCATCGATGGCATCGCTGAACCACAGGGAAGTTCATTCGAAAAAGTCGTAAAAGTAGCACAACTCTATGACCGCTCCCCACTCAAGCCTGAATTCCCTTTGCTGAAGACAGCGGCAGACACGAAGCTGGAAATACTCAGAATGGAAAAAGACACAAACTCGGGAGCCATTTATCTCAAGACGGAAGAACTCACCGCTGCCCTCCTCTCCTACGAAAAGAACCCGAACATGAGCCTACAGTTCAACGGCATCCCCCTCGTCGTGGGCACCGGCAGTAATTTCGCCCCAGGTGGCCAGCACAACGTCGTCCTCAGACCAGGACTCAACGCCATCGAGTTCAAGTCATACAAGGGCGGCAACTCAAGTATCAATACACCGGCGTTACGCCTCTCCGATCCCGTCGGCAAGAAACCCAAGGGCGTCCGCTTCGCCAAGAACAAGGCCGAGCACGATCTTTGGGAAAAGGAATACCAAGACAAGTTCGCCACCGTCACTGACAAGCACATTTACATCAAGACCATCCCCTCTGCCATGGAGTTCAACGTGAAGACTTTCACCGTCAAGGCAGGCAAATCCTACGAGTTCATCTTCGAGAACCCAGATCACATGTTGCACAACATTGTCATCACTAAGCCCGGCAAAGTAGAAGCCGTTGGTGAGTTAGCAGACGCCATGGCCTCAAACCCAGATGCAATGGCGAAGCACTATATCCCAGAGTCAGATCTCATCCTCCTAGCCACTGAGCAAATCCCCTACGAAGGCAAAGTATCCATGGAATTCACCACACCTGCAGAGCCGGGCAAATACCCATTCATCTGCACCTTCCCCGGCCACTGGAGACTGATGCGTGGTGTGATGATCGTAGAGTAAATCTAATTCTACTCGCTCGGGTAAGCTGGATCTAATTTTCCAAACCAACTTTCACCCTCAGCCACCAGCACGAAGGGAACTGACTCCTTACCCTTCGGTGAGAATTCTGCCCGCTTCGCTTTTACGTGAATTTTCCCGTCATCCGATATTGTGATGACTGGAGCGGGATCCGATGAAATCTGCCCATCCTCAGAGAAGAACAAAAAATCTGCGGAAACATCCTCACCAGCAGGTGGTGCCATTACTATCTCGATCATCTCAGTATCAGGCCGCGATTTCACCACAGCCTCCCATTCCTCGAGGACTCTCGGGATGCGCTTTTCAGCATTCGAAAAAAGCTCCTCAACTTCAGCATTCCCTTCAGTCTTTTCTCCTACCGGAATGGAAACCGAAAAACGTCGATTATCAGGGTGGCACGAATCAGAACAAGCCATCCAAGAAACATCGGCATGAAACTCAAGTTCACCATCTGGCAATTCCAACTGAGCTGTCAAATCCACTAGCAAGGTCACGTCCCTTTCATATCCAAACACCGGATGCCCCGCCATTGAGGACATCTCCGGCACTGGCCACCGCACTTCCCCCGCCGTAAAACCTTCCGGTAATTTCCATTTCATCTGGATCGGGTACCCCACCGCACCCGGATTTTTCCAATAGGTATGAAAGCCCGGATGATGATGAATGGTCAGCCCCACAGTAAACGTCGATGCCGGGGCTACAGTCTTCACAGATGATACAAGCGTCATATCCACGCCTTGCGTCGGCTCCTCCGCCTTCATCTCTGCCGCACTCCCAAACAACAGAGCAAACGCACATAATATGCCGCTCCTCCGTGTCCATTCTATACAGTATCCCATGCAGAATAGTTTCGCTCGCTCAGCCTATATCGCAAGTGAAACAAGACTACGGCACAATCGTGCTCCAAGTTACTTAACTGATTTTCTGACCGCCCTAAAATCCCGCGGCGTGGTGTGCTTAATTTTCTTAAAGGCACGAGCAAATGCCGCCGGACTATCGTAGCCACAGCACTCAGCAACCTCCGAAACATTCAGCACAGATTCCTGCAAGAGCTGGCATGCCTTCGCCACTCGCAACTGCGCTAACAGTTGCTGAGGATTATACTGAAGAATGACACGAAACCTCCGATTCAACGTCGACTCCGACATTCCTGCGAACTCAGCCAAATCACTCACACATATTCTTCTGTGTAAGTTCTCCCGCGCATAATCGATGATGCGCGTGAAAGCTTCATATTCGCTGGGCAAGCTCTCCTCAGCATTGTCGAAAGGAATGGAAATCCCCGTCGTGCCAATCACTTTTCCTTCGGCATTCTTCACTGGCAGTTTGCTGATCTTTCTCCATTCCACTGTTCCAAAGCGATTCACCAGAAGCTCAATTTTGCCAACAATGCCCTCTCCTGTTTGGATCACATGCATGTCATCCTTTTCAAAATTGATCGCCAACTCATTTGGATAAATCTCCATATCTGTTTTACCGATAATCTCCTCCATACGAAGGTTGACGTAATCTGCAACAGTAGGATTCACCCACACAGCTCTAAGCTTTGTATCCTTCACCCAGCAGAGCACATCCGGCAGCCCCGACAAAAGAGAAAGCAGCGGCTCAACCAACGGATCTGATAATAATTCTTTACGAACAGCTTCCATATCAATGACGGATCCTGCACAAACCCAGAAGAATACGGAAGAATAATATCACTTCCTCTTCCGACTCTATTTCTTCCACTTCTCCCAAGGCTTTTTCTCCGCCTTTATGGTTTCTTGTGGGAGTTCATCGTCGTATTGAGATCTACCCGTCCAGCGAAGAAGGCCAGCAATCTCCTTAGCTTCTTCAAGTAGCTCCCTCATTCGATCAGGGGAAATACCGGGTTCTTTAAGAGCAGATTTTACAGCGGCATCGCGTTTCTGTAAAACGATCGATGAAAGCATACCGAGTGTCTGCTCGGCAGCTTGCAGTCCCTCGGGAACCTCAACATCGTTCGCACCCATTTGTGCATTGAGCGATTTTTGCTCACCGGGGCGGAGGCTTGAGACGAAAGCATTCACCGCAGCGTTGGAGCCAGGATCCGGAGCTGCCGCGAGGATTTTTTCCAAAAGCGGCACACCTTCTACCCATTGCTTCGCCTCGTGGAGTGTCTCGAACTGCTCGGCGAGGAAATGCTGAGCAGGAGCAGAAACGAGCGCGAGCTGACAGAGATAGCCAACGGTATGATTCAGTGGGTAATCACGAATTTCAGGAACGATCTCCTCATCATCATCTCGGCGATAACTTGGCCGACTCGCTTGAGCAGCAGCTCGTTTGATAGATTTTCCAATGCCCTCACGCAGCGTAGATGAAGTTAGGCCGAGCAAGGTCGAGACTACATTAATCTGCTGATCCCTCGCCGCATGATCGTCCATAGATGCAAGTAAATCCGTGCAATCTCGAGCGAGTTGAGCCCGCCCTTCAGCGGAGTCGAGCAAGCCTTTCTTACGAGCTGACTCAATCTTAAAGTCGAAGAAGTCGCGCGCCTCCTCGACCTTTTTACGGAAACCTTCCACGCCGTGAGCCTTGAGGTAAGTATCAGGATCATCACCAGCAGGTAGCTCGACTACTTTCACGGAAAGCCCCTCTGGAGCAAGTTCACGGAAGGCACGCTCACTCGCTTTCATTCCAGCTGCATCTGCATCGAAGCATAGAACTGCAGTCTTCGCATACCGCTTAAGGATTCGTGCGTGCTGTGCGGTGAAAGCAGTACCCAGCGGAGCAATGGCGTTTTCTACACCACCCTCATGGCAGGCAATCGCATCAATTTGCCCTTCACATAGGATGACTGCCTTTTCCTTAAGGATACCTTTCTTCGATTTATCCAGCGCGAATAGCACATTGGATTTCTTAAAAATATCAGTCTCGGGAGAGTTGATGTATTTCCCCGTGCGTGGGTCATCGCGTAGCTGGCGCCCGCTGAATGCGATTACGTCACCCACTTCATTGTGGATGGGAAACATCAGTCGATCCCGGAAGCGCACGAAGATTCCTGCAGAGGGTCGGTCTGCATCTTTCAGCCCTGCGAAACCGCAATCGACGAGTTCCTTGCCGGTGTATTTCTTCGCACGCGCCCAATCGAGGAAAGTCTTGGGGTTTTCCGGCATCCAGCCGATCTCCCATTTCTCTGCCATTTCTCTGCCAAAGCCGCGCCCCTTCAGATATTCACGGGCGTGTTGGCAATCTGGGTTCTTCTTGAGGTGCTCGTGAAAAAAAGCTGAAGCCTCGCGATGAAGGTCAAGCAAACGGCCACGAGATTTTCGCGCTGCGCGTGCCTTGGGATCATCTGGCTCCTCCTCCAAATGCACTCCGGCCTTGGAAGCGAGTTTCTTCAGAGCATCCATAAAAAGAAGCCCTTCGTGATCCATCACAAAGCCAATGGCGTTGCCGCTCTTACCACAACCGAAGCAGTGGTAGAACTGCTTGTGCGGGCTGACGTTGAATGAAGGCGTCTTCTCGTTATGAAACGGGCAGTTCGCCTTGTATCCAGTGCCTGCGCGTTTCAGGGGAATGTAACTACCAATAAGATCGACGATATCGGTGGAAGCCAATACCTGCTCGATCGTTTCCCTGGCGATCAGACCCACGGTTCAGCTCGCTTTCTCAGATGATTTACCTCGCCCCAATCTCTCATCGAGCTCATCCCACTGGCTGCGACTGACGATATAGCCAACACAACAGTCTCGGCCGCAGAGGCACGGATGATCCTCATAGCACTCGATATCAAAGCCATAATCGAAAGTTAGCTCCTCGCCCTCGGCAATATCACGCAGGGCGTGGATATTGATACGCTTGCCCGTCTGCCATGCCTCGCAGTTCGGATCACAAGAGTGATTGATAAGTCGTGCGGTATTCCATGGCACATTACCATCAATGTCCCATTTCTTAGTGAGGTTGAAAATGTAGACTGCAGCATCACCGGTTGCCTCCGCGTGCTCGGCCTGCGCCGTGCCGCGCTCGCCGCTCTCATCTTTATCGATTAGCTCACCGACGTATTCGATGATCTTTTCATCCGCCGCGATATCGCAAGTCGCATATACGCCGCGTCCGTGGATTTCCGATCCCCTCACTTCACAGAGGTTACTCTGTGCGCGCTCCCACATTTCACGGAACCGCTTGAAGAGCTCCCGCTCACTAATCTTAACCTTGTCCTTCGCCATGCGCCGGATCTTTACCTTACCTGCTTCTTTTCCAAAGGAGGAAGTTCCATATCGAGTGGAAGATTTCCGAAAATACTCCTCAAATCACCCACCGTCAGGCCAGTCCCGTCGATAAAAGTCCAATCGACCGCTGCCTTGTCCGAAATAGCCACCTGAAAACCGGTGCTCTCAATCGTCACCGACTCAAGCGGCTCACCGACAAAAGCTCGGAAAGTCGTTACCGTCGGCACCAGCACCATCCACTTCGTATAGCGCAACCGCTCGATCTGTTGCCCATTCACCATTTCGATAACTTTTCCCGGACTTACTTCGTATGCCCTCGGTTGCCCCGTCGGTTTACAGTCAGTGATCGAAATCCCCTGCTCCAGCATTTGCTTGGACACCTCGTTGAGCCGTTGTTCCAACTTCTCCATACCCCCGGTGCGCTTTGCCTCGCGTTGTTTCCATTGAGGATACATACGCTCGATCGCTACTTCGTAACGCCCCAGCACCACCTGCTTTCCAAGGTCACGCACTGCATTTACGGCAGATGTCACTACCTGCGGTGTGGCGTTTTCGATAATCGCGTTCTGCGCGGAAACCAAAGACACCATGGCAATAAACGGCAAAAGGCACTTCATACACTTACCCATACCCCCGCCACTTGCCCCGTCAACTCCCAAACCCGCCCGAACATGGCCGATTCATGTTGGAATTCCACCTCTACGTCTTTAGAACCCCTTCATGGCTCAGTCCCAACGCATCAACTTCGCAATCATTCGCCTCGCTGCAATAGCGATCATCGTCCTAATCGGCGTCACCTCCAGCTTCTACACGGTCTCGGCAGACTCCCAAGCCGTCGTGCTCCGCTTCGGAAAACCCATCGATACCAAAGGCCCCGGACTTCACTTCAAACTTCCCTACGGAATCGACAGAACCTTGATGGTAGAAGTCACCCGCCAACTCCAACAAGAGTTCGGCTTCGGCACAGCGGGCGCCACAAATCTATACCAGTTTACCGATCCCCGTGAGCAGGAGCTGGAAAAATCCATGGTCACTGGCGATCTCAACGCCGCCCTTGTTGAATGGGTTGTTCAGTACCGCATCGAGGAACCCCAGCAATACCTATTTGCCGTCCGCGAGCCCGACGCAACCCTCCGTGACCTCACCGAAAGCGTCATGCGCGAGATCGTTGGAGATCGTACAGTAGATGAGGTCATCACCGTCGGCCGCCAGGAAATCGAAGTCGTAGCCACCGAGAAGCTCCAGGCAGCCACCGTCGAATACACCATGGGCCTTCGTATTCTGCAGGTGCAACTCAAGGACGTGAACCCACCCCGCCGCGTCCAGTCATCATTTAATGAGGTCAACCAAGCACAGCAGGAACGCGAAAGCGCGATCAACCGAGCAAACGGTGAATACAACAAGGAAGTCCCTCGCGCTCGCGGTGAGGCCGACCGCATGATCTCCGCAGCAGACGGCTACGCGAAAAAACGCGTCAACGAAGCCGAAGGTGATGTCGCCTCCTTCGAAGCCCTGCTCGTGGAATACACCGCCGCACCGGAAATCACCCGCCGCCGGCTTTATCTCGAAACGATGTCCGAAATCCTCCCACGCTTGGGCAAGACCATCATCCTCGACGCGGAAGCCAAAGGTATCCTCCCGCTCCTCAACCTCAACGGACAATAAGCGCCTCCGCTAGTCCGGCATTCAAATCGCCCTTCGGGTTTAACGTTTAAAATTTAAAGTTTCATGAAAAAGCTACCTCTCACACTCGCCGCATTCGTCATCGCGGTCATCGTCTTCATTCTCTACATTTGCTCCTACACCATTGCCCCCACAGAGCAGGTCATCATCACCCAGTTCGGAGATCCGCAAGGTGAGCCCATCACTGAGCCAGGCCTCCATTTCAAAACCCCCTTCATCCAGGTCGTCAATCGCATCCCCAAAAACATCCTGCCATGGGATGGCCTGCGCAACGAGATGCCCACCAAGGATAAGCTCTACATTTCCGTGGATACCTTCGGCCGCTGGCGCATCACCGATCCCCTCGCCTACTTCCTTGGCCTTCGCAACGAGCGCACCGCCGATTCCCGCCTCGAAAACATCCTCGGCTCCGCCACCCGCAGCGTCATCGGCAAGCACGACCTCATCGAGATCGTCCGCACCGACAAAAATCGTGAGCCCATCAAGGACGAGACACTCATCGAACTCATCGACGGCCAGGCCGGCAATATCGGTATCTTACCAAAGATCAAAAAAGGTCGCTCCGTTCTCGAAGACGAAATCATGGCCGACGCCCTACCGAAGCTCCGCGAGCTGGGCATCGAGCTGCTCGACGTCCGCTTCAAGCGCATCAACTACAACCCCTCCGTGGTCGAAAAAATCTACGAGCGCATGATTTCCGAGCGCCAGCAGATTGCCTCGAAATTCCGCTCCGAAGGTGAGGGCGAAGCCCAGCGAATCCTCGGAAACAAGGAACGCGACCTTAACGAAATTTCCTCCGAAGCCTACAAAACGGTGCAAACCATCAAGGGTAAGGCAGATGCCGAAGCCTCCGCCATCTACGCCCGCGCCTACGGTCAGAACCCAAAAGCCGCCGAGCTCTATGAGTTCATCAAAACCATGGAAATGTATCGCAACACCATCGGCGAGCAATCGACCCTCATCCTCTCCACCGATTCCGATATCTACAAATTCATGAAATCTTCTGATGCGGTGGTCGCACCCCCACAAAGCGACAACCGCCCCCCTACACCTAGGAAATATACTGTCCCCCCGGCAAGAGACTGAATTAAATAGGGACAACACGGATATTCACCTCCAAATGATTGAAGAATCAGCAAAACCGAGTGAACGATTATTAGTCGTTATCACTACGGCTATCGGTCATAAAAATCTGGATCGGTTTTTACCCGGCCGCATTCCCAAGTGGTCAAACTGCGACTTCCTCATCAACCCCCCTTCCGGAACCGAATGTGACTTCTGGATCGTTTTTGCGGCTTGCCGCGATGGTGACAGCATGCGGGTCGCCCCGGAAAACACGCTCTTTATTGCAGGTGAACCACCCTCCAAGAAAATCTATCCCAAAGCCTACTACTCACAGTTTCATACCATCGTTAGCTGCCATGCCGATGATCCGCACCCACGCGTCATCACTTCTGCCCCCGGATTGCCGTGGCATGTGGGACTGGATCATTCAACTGACGAATACATATACGGTTACGACGAACTCTCAAAATTAGAACGACCGGAGAAAGCTCCCAAAATTTCCGTCATCTGCTCCAATCTAACAACCACCGAAGGCCAACGGTTACGACTAAAGTTCCTAGAACAACTTAAAGAGGAAATGCCCGATCAAGTCATCCATTACGGGCGCGGCTTCACACCCATCGATGATAAGATGGACGCCATTCTCCCCAATCAATATCATCTTGTCTTGGAGAACTCACACACCACCGATTACTGGACGGAAAAACTGGCGGATGCCTATCTTGGATGGGCACACCCAATCTATGCCGGTTGTCCTAACATCGGTGAATATTTCCCGGAAACAGGATTCACACCCATTGACATTACCAACCCAAGGGAAAGCATTGATCGGATCAAGCTGACGTTGAAAAAAGAGTTTGATTACGACATTATCCGTGAATGTCGTGAGAAAATGTTAAACGTCTATAATCCCTTCGCGCGTTTTGCCTATTGGACGGAAAGGCTCCATAAAGCAAACGCTGCAAAGGTGCCGGTGAAGGCAACAACCCACAGGGCATTCAGACCTTTCCCACGCAACCTAATCTACCATATTAAAAGCCACTTTTCCCGCTAGTCTCCATGAATAAGTACGCCGAGCGAATTGCCAACCTAGGATTCTCCAGCTTCGTAAAATACACGTGGCACCAGAAAACTAAGCTCCCTAAATCCGGGGAATTTCAATTAACCAGTAAATACGCATCCGCTCCACTATCCTGCCGTGGAGGAACAAGTGACATCGACGTATTCAAACACATCTATGTGATCCGTGAATACTCATGCTTAGAGCACTTTGAATCCCCTGAGCTGATCATCGACTGCGGTGCCAACGCGGGCTTCTCCACATCTTATCTCCTGAACAACTTCCCCACTGCCAAGGTGGTGGCCGTTGAACCCGATCAGGGAAATTTCGAGATGCTCTGTAAAAATACAGAAAGCTTTGGCGATCGTTGCATACCTATCAATGCAGGCGTTTGGTCGAAGAATTGTGGATTGAAGTTTTCCGAGATCCCGTTTGGAGACGGTCGCGAATGGGCGGTGAGTGTTCGTGAGGCAAAAGAGAACGAGGAGGCCGATGTAAAAGCACTCGATGTAGCCAGCCTCATCGAGCAGTCCGGTCTAGAGCGTGTTACTCTTTTGAAAATCGACATCGAAGGCTCTGAAGACGAGGTATTCAACGGCAGCCATACCCAATGGATTGATAAGGTGGATAATATCATCATCGAAATCCATGGTGAAGAATCTCGGAAAATCTACACCGCCGCCACAGATGCTGCGGGCTTCAGTTCCGTAGATCTCGGAGGCTTGACTCTATCGACTCGCAAGTAATCGAATTTTCAATAAAGTAGGAATTCATGGTTATTGACGGAGCACTCGTAATCAATCTGGAACAACGCCAGGAGCGATTGGACGAGATCAGCACCAAGCTTGCGTCAGTGAAGGCCTTGCCAACATGGCAACGCTTGCCCGCCGTATGGGGCATGGACTTACCGGGTTTTGGTGAAGCGCCATGGTTCCGCAATGGGAAGCGTGACCGATCATGGGCAGGACGTGCCGGATGCATTCTCTCTCACCGCCATGCGATCATTCAGGCGAAGCAGAACGGCTGGAACAATGTGCTGATTCTCGAAGATGATGCGGTCTTCGATGAATCATTGGAACATGTGATCCGATCGATCCCTGAAGATGGATGGGATGCTTGTTACTTAGGATACACGGATCCCATACCGCCTTATGGCACCCCATCGCCATTGAATGAAACCCATCATCTCATACCGGTATTTGGTTGTTACACGACCCATGCCTACGTGTTGCGTAGCACCACCTTCGACTGGCTGTTGGAACAATTGCCGGACGAGGACTCAATCTGGTCATGGGTTTCACAACACCGGGCGATTGACCGGTGGTATTCTCGCCATCTGAGCCGTAAGTTCTGTGTGACTGCCGTTTCGCCGGGAGTGATCGGACAGCTCACCGATTTCTCGGACATCGGCCAGCGCGAGGGTGATAACGATCGCGCTTCCGAGTTCTTCGAACCGATCCAAGGGGACTTCCTCGATCCCGAGGCATTTCAGTCCGCATCTAACAAACAGCACCGAAAGAACCAGCGTGCTGGCTGTTTTGATAAATTCCGATCCTTGGTCAAACGCACAAGAGGCTTCTGATGGTTATGGAAAATGACATCATCCGTGTAAAATTCCTATCGAAAGCACAATCTGCTGATCGTGATTACGAACGCTGGTTGTGCCGTTTCCCTCAGAAAAAACCTATTTGGAACAGGTGTCAGTTCATCTTCGAACAAGACTGCCAGAATTACGATTGGCTGGTTGTCTATGACGACTTGCCACGTAAACCCGGCGACCGGAAACCACTTTGGGAGGAGGTCTTGTCTTGCCCGCGTTCCCGCACCCTACTGATTACCACCGAGCCTTCGTCGATCAAACTCTATGGGAATGGTTTCCTCTCCCAATTCGGCTGGGTGTTAACCAGCCAGGAACCTTCGGTCATCAAACACCCACGGGCTATTTTCCGCCAAGCCGGGCTTGTTTGGTTCTACGGGATGCCCGGAGAACGCGCCTCGTGGGATCACATGAATCGTGCGGAAACACCCGAAAAGACTTCCGATATTTCCACCTTATGCTCGTCAAAGCAGATGGCGCACACCTTGCACCAGTCACGCTACGATTTCACACAAGCACTGAAAAAGAGGCTGCCATCTCTCGAAATCTACGGCCAAGGAGTTCGCCCCATCGATAACAAGGCGGATGCCCTTGATCCCTTCCGATATCATATCTCCATTGAGAATCATGTCTGTGATCACCACTGGACGGAAAAGCTTTGCGACCCGTTCCTAGGATATTCCCTGCCCTTCTATCACGGCTGCTCCAATGCCGCGGATTACTTTCCCGAAGATAGTTTCATCCCCATCGACATCCACCGTTTTGGTGAAACCCTCGAACGCATCGAACGCGCCATCCGCGACGATGAGTGGACAAAGAGACTTCCGGCGATTCGTGAAGCACGCCGACTCGTCCTCGAAAAATACGGAACATTCCAGCAGCTCGCCTCCCTCATAGAGGAAAGACACCCCTTAACCGACGGCGCCATTGAAGGCTCAATCTTGAGCCGTCACCTGATGAGAAGAAGACGCCCTCTGGATGCAATCCGGGAAGGAGCTTCAAAACTTGTGCTACAAACCCGCAATAGACTTTCGTTTCAGAAATTCTCCGAAGATTCCTAAATCTTGAGGGTAACATATAAACCATAGAAATCGCACCTCAGCATGGAACAACTACCGGAAGTTTTTGTCATCAGCTTGAAATCCAGCACGCAGCGGCGTGAGCTTATCCGTGCCAGACTGGAAGAACTAAAACTTCCTTGTCATTTCATTGATGGAATTGATCTCCGTGAAAGCAATATCCACGAACATCCCGAGTATGATGGAAAACGCAGAAGAATGCATTTCGGGCGGGACTTGGCTCCGGGCGAATTGGGCTGCCTCCTGTCGCATCGCAAAGCCTATCAAAAGATCGTCGATGATGCTATTCCCCACGCACTGATTCTCGAAGACGATGCCGGGCTAGAACTCGACCTTCCGGAAGTCCTCCGACTGATGGTCAATTCACCGATCGAATGGGACATGATCCGTTTCCTCGACAAGAAAAAGGTCTATCGAAAAAAGTGCCGTAGCATCGGGATGATCGACTCAACACATGAGCTCGCAAGACTACCCACCAATTCCGGCGGAGCATACGGCTACCTAATGACCAACCGCGCCGCAACACGCCTGGTGGAATTGATGCAGAACAACTGGCTCCAAAACGATGTCCTCCACAGCCGTGCCTGGAAAACCGGTCTGACAGTCTATATCATGAGACCCTCTCCGGTGACGCATCCTACGGAAGATGACGATTCCGTGATCGGCAATCAACGCTACGAAAAACACGTCGGCCTCACCGGCTGGCTCCGTGTGGCACATCCTTTCGCCCGTTTTAAGATGAAGCTACAGGATCAGCTCATGAAACGACTGAAATACCTTACGACATCCAAACTGGACTCGAAGAATCGGAAGATTCTTCAGAGTCATACAAATACGCTGTCTTAATGACGGTCTTCGTTAGGTGTGCGGTTTTCGCGAGAAGATCTCCTTGATCCGATTTTTTATTGCTCGCCGCAGCTTGAATCCATGGCGATCCGCATAGCTCAATACCGGGATAACCAGTCTCAGGTATTCTCCCCGATCAGCAGCTTCCACTTTCAGGATCGCTAGCACGGTTTTTCGAAAATCTCGACCTAGAGCCAGTTGATCCGCCGCGGACGCCGGGCGGTAGAGTTCACGGGAGAGAGTTGTTTCGAAATGAGTGAAAACCGCTTCGTTGGTTCCAAGCATGTTCCCACCCAGAATACTGGGTAACAGCATTACCAGATCGCGACCCCATGTATGTGGGAAAGAGGCAGCTGCTCCGATGACATCCAACAAGTGTTGGCGGCGATACAGACCATAAAACCAAGAACCGTGGGCTGCTCCTAGCAGTGCCAGTTTCTTCCGGGAGCCCTCAAGTTGAAATATAGATTCATCCAACGAGCGCACAATCGGGGTTCGTTCGTCGGGAAAGCTGAATACCACTTTGGGCACAACCAACTGGCATGTCGGCTCCGACTTCCCCTTTGCGAGTAGAGCGCTGACATAATTTGGCGACCAATCGTCGTCATGAGCAGCGAACATGAACCAATCGGTGGATGCCTCCCGGAGCACCCAATCAAAATTCCCCACTGCACCAAGATTCTCCGGCTGCCTGTGCGCTGTGATACGGGAATCTCGGGCAGCCCACTTTTCTATAATGGCCGGCGTTTCGTCGGTAGAGGCATTATCAGAAACCAAGATCACAAGGTTCTGATAGTCCTGCGAGGTAAGGATCTCGAAAGTCTTATCCAGGTTATCCGCACCATTGAAGACAGGCAGGCCGATGGTGACATCCCTGCTAATCGTCTGCGTATCAGTCATCGGATGCTAGCTAATCCGCTTAAGGAAACCGTGTGGTGCAACCGTCACCGCCAATTTGTTCTGAATCGATAAATCGATCTCATACTCGGGATGTGACTTCAGATACTCGAAGACCGCAGTTTTCGGGTTATTACCCGGATCCCATGGACGGTCAGAGAAAAATCCGGGTGGCATATCTTCGACGAACGTGTCGAAGACCACACAATAGGATCCTTTGGAAACCAGGGAAGCGTAGCCATTCAGCTCGCCTACGACATGATCATGGGTATGCATGGAATCAAGGCAGACCATGACTTTTGAATAACCTTCCGCCGCCTTCTTCACAGCGGCAATGGTCTCTTCCGCTACGGAAGAGCCTTGGATCATTTCAATACGGTTGCCAAATGGATGGTTCTCGATCGCTTCCCGATTGTGGGAACGAATGTCGATATCGACTCCGATGACTTTGCGTTTCGGTTTCGATGGATCGAGCATTTCTCCGGCCTCGGTCGCTTCTGCCACCTCAAGCATGGCAAGCAAGGACGCGCTCAGAATCAACGATCCGCCGTGGGCGATTCCGGTCTCGATGATCAGATCCGGTTTGATCTCCCAGACGAGTTCCTGCATCGCTACCATGTCCTGCGGATACTGGATGATGGGGCGACCGAGCCACTCGAAGTTATAGACGTAATGCCTGCTCATCGATGCGTTCAGCCAATCCTGAGAGAGCTTTTGGAATTCAGTGTCGGCGGCGAGTGCTTCGATACGCTGCACGCGATCGGCTTGGAATTGTTCGATGGGATTCATATTCGGGAAGTTCGGCTTGCAATCAGTTCAGGCAAAATAGAGAGAACCGGGCGCGGGGAGAAGCCAAATTCACTTACAAGTTGGCTAACATCCATTTCCGGGAATGTATGTAGCGGTGCATCCGGCTGATATTCGATCTCACATGGCAGCAGGCTCTCAATCTTGTCCGTCCACTCTCGGTGGCTGACATTTTTCCCAGACGCGAGGTTGTAGATCCTTGCCTGTCCGTAAACTGCAATTCTGGTCAGCATCTCGACCACATCATCAATATGTATATAGTCCTTCGAGGACTCGGGTGCGGAACGGAGAACCAGCTTGCCGCTCTTCGCCTCCTCGATCAGCGAATCGATGAAATTCTCGGAACGCCCTTCCCCGACACCAACAACGTTCGACAACCGGACGACTTTTACTTGCGAGGCCTTGCCGTTCAGGCACAACGACTCGCCGGTCAATTTGGTCAGATTATACAAATCCGAAGGATCGCAGGGATCTACAGAGAAGCTCGTTCCAGCCGCACTGCTATCCGCCCCACCGTAGACACGCGTGGACGAAAGGTAGGTGAGCGTATCGAACCGGCATTTCTCCAATACATCCGCCAAGACCGAGACATGAGCTCTCGCTGTGTCATACGGTCTCGAACGAAAATCCGCAGTCAGCCCGATCGCGTAAATCACGTGGCCGAGATCGCGGAAAAATATTTCCGGGTCTCCTTTTTCCGGAGTGAACACCTCGACCCCGTCTTGGCGAAGTCGCGCAGCGATACTCCCCCCGATATAGCCGGATGCGCCGAGGATCGTGAACATCATTCCCTCGACTTTAGTTTCACAAGTGGCAGCCCACCATACACCGAGTAAGGCTCCAGTTCACCACGGACGATGCTGCCCGCGCCAATCACGCATCCTTCGCCGATCACCGCTCCGTCGAGAATCACACAATTCGCGCCGATCCATACATCGTCACCGATACGGATCCCTCCTTTGCTGGGAAGAAATCCCTGCTTCATGATCAACTGGCCGCGATCCATATAAGCATGATTCACGGGTGCAAAGGTGCAATTGGCGGCAATCGCCACATGGTTTCCAATCGTGATGCCGTTGCCCGTGTAGAATACGCAACCAGAGTTCACGAAGACCTTTTCTCCCATGATCAAGTCGCCGTCGCCACCCACAGGTTTCACTTTTACGAAACTGTCGATCATGCTGCCTGCCCCCACACGGATCAACGTTCCCCGCACCGAGTCTTCAAGATCGGCGAGCTTCGAGACCCGTGCTTGTGGATGTATTTCAATCATTCCGGCTTATGGACGGCCAAACTTGGTACAGTGGTTACGAACCGCCCTCCCCATTCGCGGATGTAATGAAGTTGCGAAATCACTTCGTTCTTCAAATTCCATGGAAGGATCACGATGTAGTCCGGTTTGGTATCCCTTATCCGCTGCTCGGCGACGATGGGGATGCGGCTGCCGGGCATGAATTTGTCCTGCTTGGCCGGATTCGCATCCACCACGAAAGAAACGAAATCCGGACGGATTCCTGCGTAGTTCATTAACGTATTTCCCTTAGCTGCTGCTCCGTATGCGGCGACGGTTTTGCCCTGTTTTTTGGCATCGAGGAGAAAGGTGAGGAAGTCGTCTTTGATCTTGTCGGTCTTGATCTGGAAACCCGCGTAGTAGGCCTCGCTGTCCATGCCTTTTCCTGTTTCCCTCGCCAGCATCTCGCCAACGGCATCGCTGACCGGGTGTTGTCCGGTATCCGTCCTTTGGGCGAACACCCGCAGGCTTCCACCGTGGGTCGGAAGTTCCTGCACGTCGAAAACCGTTAGCCCGTTCGCAGCGAAAATCTCGTTCACTGCGAGAAGCGAGAGATAGGAGAAATGCTCGTGATAGATCGTATCGAACTGGTTCAGATCGATCATGTTCATCAGGTGCGGAAACTCGAAGGTGGAGACCCCGCCAGGTTTCAGAAGATGAGCGAAACCCGAAACGAAATCATTGATGTCCGGGACGTGAGCCAGGACGTTGTTGGCCGCTGTTAGATCAGCCTGAAGTCCCTCGGCGACCATCTTATCCGCGAGTTCGACTCCGAAAAACTCTTCTACGATTTCGATCCCCTTTTCCCGTGCGGCAGCTGCCGTGCTCGCGGTCGGCTCGACTCCCGTGCAGGGAATGCCTTTCGCTTTCACGTATTGCAGCAGATACCCATCATTCGCAGCGACCTCCACCACGTGGCTTTCCGCACCGAGGGAAAAGCGCTCCGTCATGTCGCCGACGTATTTTTCCGAGTGAACCAGCCAGCTTGCGGAGAATGCACTGAAGTAGGCGTATTCCGCATCGAACAATTCATCCGCCTGCGCGAAATCCTCGGTCTGCACCAGCCAGCAGGACTTGCAGACAAGAACGCGCAGCGGGAAATGTTTCTCAGGAGCTTTTAAAGATTCCTCTGTGAGATAAGCGTTCGATGGAGGAGCCGCACCAAGGTCGACAAGGGGTAGGCTGAGCGGGGTTTTGCAATGGCGGCAGTTCATGGTCGGATACCGGTGAAAGATGGGTCGATGAATGGATGTTCGGCGTCACGTTGCGACATCCCCTCCACAGGCAGTGGCCATGTGATGCCAAGACGAGGATCCTTGGCATTCAGCGCGCCTTCGGACTCAGGGTGGTGGGACTCGGTGTGAAAATACAACATTTCGCAATCGTCGGTTAATGTCTGAAAACCATGGGCGAAACCTTCGGGGATCGCGAGGGTTTTGTGATTTTCTCCGCTGAGAATTTCAGCATGCCATTGCAGAAAAGTCGGAGAATCCTGCCGAAGATCCACCGCGACATCCAAAACCTCGCCCTTGAGGCAGGTCACCAGTTTGATCTCCGCATGCGGTGGATTTTGGAAATGCATCCCCCTCACCGTTCCTTTTTTACCGGTCAGTGTGCGGTTGATTTGGGTAATCGACTTACCTGTAAACAGCTCCGCAAGATCCTGATTGCAGAACATGCGTTCGAGGTAGCCCCGGTTGTCTCCGATCGGCTTGCGCTGCAGCACATTCAATCCATCCAATGCTGTTTTCTGAATTTCGAAACGGGAACTCATCAGGAGGCTTCGTAAGCTTGGATCTGCTGGAGACAGAACGCGTTCATGTCCTCACTGGCCAGCCACGCTTTATGCCAATCCACGGTCATTGAGAGTGCTTTGTGGAGATCCCACTTCGGTTCCCACTTCAAAAACTGCCGCGCACGCGAACTGTCTAAGCTCAGAAGATTCGCCTCATGAGGATGATCGCCAGATGACTCGTGAGTCACAACTGCCGAGTCGCCCCACACCGATGCGATCGTATCCGCTACTTCGCCAACAGTCGCATCGCCCTTCGCGTCGGGGCCGAAATTCCATGCATTCGCAAACTCCGCCGCATTGGTCTGGCAAAGTGCCTCGGCAAGTTTGATGTAACCGGAAAGTGGCTCCAAGACGTGCTGCCAAGGTCTGACTGCTCCGGGAAATCTGAGGTGCACCGGATTCCCACTGCCGAATGATCGCAGGCAGTCAGGAACCAGCCGGTCGGCCGCCCAATCCCCTCCTCCAATCACGTTTCCTGCACGACCCGTGGCGACCATCGCGGCATGCCCATCGGGTCTATGGAAAAAGCTGGAACGGTAAGATGCGGCAACGATTTCCGACGCCCCTTTGCTCGCGCTGTAGGGATCATGTCCGCCGAGATGATCGCTCTCCCGATATGGGTGAACCCACTCGCGGTTCTGATAAACTTTATCCGTGGTAACGCAGACCACTGCCTCCGTGACATCGCAAGCACGAACGACTTCTAACAAATGGGCGGTTCCAATCACATTGGTCATCAGGGTGCCGATGGGATCCTGATAGCTCTCACGAACCAATGGCTGGGCGGCAAGGTGGAAAACGACTTGGGGCTGCGCCGCAAGAATCGCTTCACGGAGTTTGCCAAGATCGGCGAGATCCCCTCGTGTATCCGAAGCTAGAACCGAAGCAACATTGGCTGCATCGAACAAACCCGGGGTAGTCGGTGGATCAAGCGCGTAGCCGTGGACTTCCGCCCCCATCTGATGAAGCCAAAGCGCAAGCCAGCCACCTTTGAAGCCTGTGTGTCCGGTTAGAAAAACGGAACGTCCTTTCCAAAATTGCGCATCCATATTCACCAACTTTTCCATGGGGCTTTTCCGGAATCCCAAAGCTCTTCCAGAAGATTTTTTTCACGCAAGGTATCCATTGGCTGCCAGAAGCCCTGATGTTCGAATGCCATCAACTCCCCCTTCGCCGCTAATGAGTTCAACGGACCGCCTTCCCACGAAGTGCTGTCAGCTTCGATCAGTTCGATGCATTTGGGGGAAAGGATGAAAAAACCACCATTGATCAGCCCACCGTCACCGCGAGGTTTCTCGGCGAATCCAGCCACCGAATCTCCGTCCATCTGCAAGGCTCCGTATCGTCCCGGAGGCTGGACAGCAGTCACCGTCGCGAGCTTTCCGTGCTCATTGTGAAACGCGATTTGTGCGGAAATATCCACGTCGGAAACCCCGTCGCCATAGGTAAAACAGAATGACTCCTCGTCGTTCACATAGGGTGCGACCCGTTTCAAGCGTCCACCAGTCATGGTATCATCACCGGTATCGATCAGGGTCACTTTCCATGGCTCGGCATTCTGTTGGTGAACTTCCATCTTGTTCTCAGCCATGTCGAAAGTGACGTCGGACATGTGGAGGAAGTAGTTCGCAAAGTATTCCTTGATGAAATACCCCTTGTAACCGCAGCAGATCACAAAATCGTTCACTCCATGAGCTGAGTAATGCTTCATGATGTGCCAGAGAATCGGCCGACCACCGATCTCGATCATGGGTTTGGGTCGTGTATGGGTTTCTTCGGAAATCCGTGTTCCAAGGCCGCCGGCTAGGATGACTGCTTTCATGTAGTTCTCTATTGATTCACTGCTTGTTTAATTTCATCGGGGCTGACGGTTGCGGTGCCGACTTTCGAAACGACGACTCCCGCCGCGAGATTCGCGAACTTCGCGGCATCGACAGGGCTGGCACCTGCCGCAAGCGCGCAAGTAAGTGTGGCGATGACCGTATCCCCCGCTCCAGAAACATCGAAGACCTCGCGTGCACTGGTTGGCAAAACCTCGATGACCTTTCCCTCTTTGGAAACGACCATACCGTCCGCGCCAAGAGTCACTACCAACAGCTCCGGGCTGTATTTCGCATGGATGTTTTGGCAGACGGCTTCGAGTGGATACTCCTCGCCCAGCGATGGCTCGGGAATGCCTGCAAGTTCGAGTGATTCGTGACGGTTCGGCGTCATCAGACCCGCTCCTTGAAATTTTAACATGCGTGCGGGCTTGGGATCGACGGCGAGAAGTTTGCCGTGCTGCGCCGCTAGCGCGAAACAGCGATCCATCAAATCTTGAGTGATCACACCCTTTGCGTAATCGGAAAGGATCATCGCATCGCAGCCCGCGATGAGTTTTTCCAGCAACTCTCCCGAGCCAGCCACACTATCGATGCCATAAGCGGATCTCGCCGCCTCGCGGTCGATTCTGCAAAGCTGTTGTGTGCGCACGACCACGCGGGTCTTCACCATCGTAGATAGGCCGTCGATTTTGAAACAGCCCTCTGCATCGATGCCTTTGTCCTCAAGTAGGCGGCAGAGTTTTTCAGCGGCCTCATCCTCCCCAAGCGAACCGCAAACCGATACTCCGAGCCCGAGCGAAGCGAGGTTCAGCGCCACGTTTGCGGCTCCGCCTGCGGTGTGAGTCTCGCGCATCGCCTGCACCACCGGCACGGGTGCCTCGGGGGAAATGCGGTGCACATCGCCCCAGATGTAGTGATCCAGCATCAGGTCGCCGACCACGAGGATTTTCAGCGACGGAAACTTCCCTAACAACTCCGCGCTAGTCATGGCAGCGTCTCCGGCCAAGGTGTAGCGTCGATTGCCTCCAGCCACTGGTGCAGCACAAGCGTGTGCACTTCCTGGATGCGGGCGGTATTAGAACTGGGGACGATGATTTCGTGATCGCAGGTGCCGCGAGCCGCGCCGCCGTCTTTGCCGGCGAGTAAGATCGTAGTGACTCCACGCTTCGCTGCCACCTCAAACGCTGCGATCACGTTTGCACTGTTGCCGCTGGTGGTGAAGCCGACGATGACGTCTCCGGCTTTGCCCAGCGCTTCGACGCCACGGGAAAAAACATGCTCGTAGCCGTAGTCGTTGCAGATGCAGGTGATCGCGGTTGCATCGGCATTCAGGCAGAGCGCGGGCAGCGCCCTCCGTTCCACTGAGTAGCGTCCGACCAATTCCTCCGCGAGGTGCAGGGCATCCGCCGCGCTGCCGCCGTTGCCGCAGGTGAGGAGTTTGCCGCCAGCTAAGATGGCTTGGACGATCGCTTCGCCCGCTTTTTCCACAGCCGGAGCCATGGCCAGCGATGCTTCGAGCACCTTGCCGAGTTCCTGCGCAGAGTCTTTGAAAGTGGGTGTCATTTAGTGTCCGGATTTTTCCCCAAGCCGTGTGCCGGGGACGAGATAATTCTTCACATAGTCGCTCACCGCTTCATCCAGCGAATGCATCGGCCCTTGCCAGCCACTCGCGTCGAGATGCGCGGTGTCGGCGCAGGTGTAATATTGGTATTTCCCTTTAAGCACATCCGGCATCTCGATGAACTCGATCTCCACTGGCTTGCCGAGGGTATTGAAAATCGGTGTCACTAGTTCGACCCAGGTCGATGCCTTACCAGTGCCTACATTGAAAAGCCCCGCCGCATCTGGATTGGCCGCAAGGTGCAGGGTCATCGCCACCGCGTCTTTCACATACACGAAATCACGCTTCTGCCCGCCGTCCGGGTAATCTGGGTGGTAGCTTTTGAAAAGCTGCACCTTTCCGGTATCGCGGATCTGGCTGCTGGCCTTATGGACTACGCTGCGCATGTCGCCTTTATGATCTTCATTGGGGCCAAAGACGTTGAAATATTTCAGCCCCACAATCTTATCGAGCCATCCGCGCCGCTTCGCGTGGAGATCAAATAGGTGCTTCGAGTAGCCATACATGTTGAGCGGGCGGTATTTCTCTAGATCCTCAAAAGAGTCATCCATTCCCATATCGCCATCGCCATAGGTCGCAGCGGACGAGGCATAGACAAATCGCCTGCCGCCCTCGAGCGCCCACTCGGCGAGACGCTGGGTATATTGGAAATTGTTTTCCATCAGGTAATCCGCGTCCTTCTCGGTCGTCGCGGAGCATGCTCCGAGGTGGAAAATCCATTTCACCTCAGAAAGCTCTTCCGTTTCCAAGCGATCCAGCAGCTGCACGGCGCTCAGGTAATTTGCGTAGCGCAGGGCAACGAGGTTCTTCCATTTCTCATCCGTGCCAAGCACGTCGGTGATGATAATATTTTCGAAACCACGGCGGTTGAGTTCCCACACCAGGGCGCTACCGATCATGCCGGCTGCACCGGTGACGAGGATCTTGTCTGAAGCTTGCATTCGTAAGGGTTAGGAGTCGGTGCGCATTCGCTCGATTAGTGAGGTCGTAGAGCGCCCTTCGACAAATGAGAGAAACCTAATGTCCGTTCCGCTGTCAAGCAGCGCGGCCTTTTCCGTAGGCTCCAGCGAATCGATCGTGTAGTCCCCGGCCTTCGTGTAGATGTCCGGTTTCAGTCGGGAAATCTCCCCTGCCAGCCGCGGCCCTTGGAAAACAAACACCGCATCCACGCAACGCATGCTCGCGAGGGCGAAGGCGCGATCATGCTCAGAATTCAGCGGCCTGTCCGGCCCCTTAAGTTCGCGCACGGATTCGTCGCTGTTCACGGCGATACAGAATATATCCCCGAGGTTCGCCGATTGCTGGAGGTAGGAAAGGTGCCCACGGTGCAGCAGGTCAAAGCAGCCATTGGTCAGCACGAAGCGCTTGCCTTCCGTCGCTGCCTTCTCGCGCAGCACAGCCACCTCATCGAGGCTCATCACTTGTAGTTCGGGATCTTCGGTCTTCATGTCTGAGGAAAAAGGAATTTCATGGCACTGAGGAAATCACCGAAGACCGGGAACCGTTCCCCGTATCCCTGCGCTTCCAGCTCAGCCTGAAGGTCATCGAGCCCGGTTGCAACCCCCACGCCACGCGTTTCCGCCGCAGCAGCTGCTCCCAAATCGCTTCCTCGATCGCCTACATAACAGATTTCCTCCGCTGAGAAGCCATATTCCGCCATCACTTCTTTCGCGAATTCCGGCGAAGGCTTGCGGTATTTCGAAGGCTCACCCGGAGCTTCAGGAGCCGTGCAAATGCGCTCGAAGTCATGATCCAGCATCTCCAAAAGCCGTCCGTTGCATAACTCCACTTCCTCCATGCCGAACATTCCCCGCCCGACCCCAGATTGGTTCGTGTGCACGAAAAGCTTCGCACCGGAGCGCACCGCTAGATCCAATCCATCCTCCACGCCCGGCAGCAGTCTCATTTCCGCAGGATCGCACAGATACGGCACATGCTCGATGAGGGTGCCGTCGCGATCCAATATCAAGGCCTTGGGAATCATTTGCGCAGCCTCAGGGATTTCATCACCTCCTCGGGCGACAGGTCTTTCAAATCGTCTTTCTGGAGAAACCCAACATCCGGCCCTCTCGGAGTCATCCGCATGGGATCGCTTTTCCCTGACATCAGAGAAAGCGTCGGCGCACCCGCCACGGCCGCGATATGGATCGGCCCGGTATCATTTCCCACTGCGCCCTCGGCTCTCTTCGCCACCTCCGCCAGTTGGCCGATATCCGTTTTGCCGGCAATGCTCACCACACCCGGACAAATCGCCCGAATCTCCTCGATCACCTCAGCATCCACCCCCGTGCCCACCGCTACCGCACCGATCCCCTGCTCCGCCAGCATCCCGGCGAGCTTCGCGAAATACTTCGCAGGCCAGCGCTTGTGAGGATGCTGAGGCGCACAGCCTGGGATCAGCACCACGTACTTCTCAGGTAATCCCAGCCCATCCACATCCCCCGTCAGCCACGAAAGCTCAGGCGCACCCGCCCTCGGCACATCCACCGACTCTAGGAACCTCAGCATCCGCTCGGTCGCTGGTACAGGATCCTTTCGATGGTCGTGCCTTTGGTGTGAACAGCCCTTCGCCGTCCCGCACCATTCCGGCTGACCGGGCCCCATCAGTTTAAAATAGAGACCCGACCTGTCATTCCCCTGAAGATCATACACCCGAGTGAATTCCCCCTCACACAGCACCTTGCGCAGCTTCAGCATCTTCCCGATCTGGAAAAACTTCGGCTTCGTATCCACCACCACCTCGTCGAACCACGGCATCTGCGAGGTCAGTTTCACAAAAGGCTTCCGCGTCAGCAGCGTGATGTGCGCCTCAGGATGTTTCGCCCTCACCGCATGGAAGGCCTCCATCGCTAGGATGATGTCGCCCAGCGCCCCTAGTTTGATCACTAGGATTTTCTCTTTTATATTACTGGTATCCATCTTTGCTGAAGGTCACCACTTTGTAACACCCTGTCGATATAAGCAGGATAGTGTTTGTTCCATCTATATTACTGTTATCTAGGAATAGGTTATGGGTTTGGAATTCACTGAATCAAGCCTTCCAGTATTTATTAGGACGATTCTTCTCAGGGATGGCGTTTCTTGTGTCCACAAATGGAATCCCGTATCCCGAGAAATCATGATCCTTGTATTCGTCGTGACCGGTGGAAAGGACGATTAAATCATACCCATCCGTGACTTCGGCTTCGGATTTTCGTCCCGCGTATTTCGCATGCTCACGGGTCATCGGAATGACAGGAATATACAGATCGTGATAAAAAAACTCTCCGGCGACGTGTTTGATATAACTTCGCCCCTCCAAAATCGCGTCGTTTTTTTTCAGGTCGATATCCAGTCCTAGCACTTTCGCTCCCGACCTCGCAAACTGAAGCGCGAGAGGCAGGCCGACAAATCTGAGACCGACGATTGCAATATGATTCATTGGAAGCCCAATACATTCCATGGGTTAGCGCTTGATGGGTAGAAGAATCTTATGCCCGGGGCGATTTCAGCAATTCTTCGTAGAGCTCCAACGTCGAGTTACACATGGCAGCGAGCGTAAATGCCCCTTCCGGAACATGCGGCTGTGGCCTTTCGTCCAAAATTTGCCTCGCAATCTCCACCAGTTTCCCGGCATTCCCCGAGGGAACTTTTCCTTCGGGAAAAATGATTCCAAGCAGCTCCCCCACTCCGCCGCAGTCGTAGCCAAGCACGGGTTTCCCCAGCACCATCGCCTCAAGCACCGTGCGCCCGAACGACTCCGGTTGCTGGGAAAGCGCGCAGACCACATCGCTGATTGCCATGATCTCGCGGACATCTGTGCGATGACCAAGAAAAGTCACATCGTTTTCCAAACCCTTCTCAACAAGCAGGGCGCGAAGTTCATCCAAGTAAGCTCTCTTTTTCGGATGTGTGTCTCCAGCTACCAGTCCGTGCACTGCTCGACCTTCCTTTTTCAGAGTCGAAATAAGATCGAAATAATCCCCATGACCTTTGAGTCGAGTAATACGTCCCGGCAGTAGGAATACGCTCTTTTCTCTCAGCGCCGGATTCTCCTCATTCCATCGTGCAAGCCATTCCCCAGCAGGTTTGAAACCTTGCGGATACATCTCCGGCTGAATTCCGCGGTACACCACTTTGATTTTTCCGACAGCTGTCTGTGGGTAATTTTCCAGTATATATTCACGGATACTCTCCGAAACCCCGATCACACGCTCGCCCTTGGTCATCACCGCGGAATATCGGTTCACCGAGTAAAATCCATGCACCGTGCTCACTAGTCGCGGCCGTGTCGCCAGCTCCATCTTCTTCCAAGCGAGATACGCAATCCATCCCGGCACCCGCGAACGGATGTGCAGGATATCCGGCTTCTCCTCCTCCAACATTTTCCGGAAAGGCTTCACCTGAAACAGTGAACCCAGGCTCTTCTTATGCACTGGCATCGCGATGTGCCTTGCACCCAAAGCCTCAAGTGCCTCCACCTGCCTTCCACCGTTGGAAACAACCACTGCCTCGTGCCCAAGCTTCACTAGGAAATCAGCGAACTCCAACGTCCCACGCTCAACCCCTCCGGAGTTCAGTTCAGGCAGGATTTGGATGACTTTCATGAGCTACAAGCCATAGGTTCTGCATCACCTCATGGCAAGTGCAGGGAAAACGGAGGTTCTCAATTTCACAACCCCAACTCTTTCTCCAAAGCCGCTTCCATCGCCCGCTCCACTAGCCGCGCTGCCGCTGCTTCAGTAGCCTTATCGAGTCGCTGCACTGCCGCTTTCAGAGGATTCGCAGCACCTTCGGAAACTGCCTTCTTCACTCCCGCCAGCGCGCCCTCAATCTCCTCACGCTCACCTTCCTCCACCATACCCTGCGCCAAGATCATCTCCACCGCCGGGATCAGTTCCTCCGCCTTCATCCGGGCCTCTGTGAAAATTCGTTCCGACATGTCCTCGAAGGCATACTCCACCGACTGGCCGACCATTTCCTCGACTGCTGCGTCATCTACATTCACCGCAGAGCTCTCGATATTCACTACCGTGTCCTTACCGGTCTTTGTATCCCGCGCCAGCACTTCCAGGATACCATCGGCATCTATCTTAAATTGCACACCCACACGTGCCTGACCTTTCGGCAGCTTCTCCATGCTCACCTCGAATTTCCCCAACTCCCAGTTGTCACGAGCCATCTCGCGCTCACCTTGCAGCACACGCACCGCCATCGATTCCTGCCCGTCGGCCGCATTCGTGAACATCTCCCCCGCCTTGCACGGGATCGTCGTGTTGCGAGGGATGATCACGTTCATCAACCCGCCGAAGGTCTCAATCCCAAGACTCAGCGGCGTCACATCCAGCAGCACCATCTTGCGCATCGCCCCACTCATCACCCCCGCTTGAATCGTCGCTCCAAGCGCGATCGCCTCATCAGGATGCTGTGTCACATCCACCTCTTTCTGGAAAAATTCACCTACAGCTGCCCTAACCGCGGGCATGCGAGTGCTGCCGCCGACTAATACCACCGCATCAAGATCCGCCGCCTCTAGACCACTATCTAGCAGTGCCTGACGGCAGCATTTCAGAGTCTTAGCGATCCAGCCAGTAGTCATCCCATCAAGCTCCGCGCGAGTCACCGTCTCCTCGATGCTACGAGATCCATCGTAGAAAGGAATACGCACCACATGCTCATCCGCCTCAGAGAGCGCACGTTTCGCCTTCTCCGCTTCCTCCATGAATTTCCACTCCACCCCCGCTGCGATCTCGCCCGCCCCTTCAGTGAGCTTTTCGTAAATCATGCGATCCACATCATCTCCACCCAGCCGCGTATCCCCATGCGTCGCCAAGACCTGAAAAACCCCGCCCTCCATCTCAAGGATCGTCAGGTCGAAAGTCCCGCCACCCAAATCATACACCGCCACCCGTGCCTTATCCTCCAGCTTATCGAGCCCGTAGGCCAGCGCCGCCGCCGTCGGCTCGTTGATGATGCGCACCACCTCCAGCCCCGCCAGTTCCCCGGCCGCCTTGGTCGCCGCCCGCTGCCCGTCATTGAAATACGCAGGCACCGTGATCACCGCCTTGCTCACCTCAGTCTCCAGCCGCCATTCCGCAATGCGCTTCAGCTCACGCAAAATCTCTGCACTCACCTCCTCCGGGCTTTTCCCCACCGTCTCCAGCACCGGATCGGAAACCAAATCCGCGCCCATCCAGCGCTTCACACTCGTCACCACCCGCCCGGGATCTGCCGCACGCCTGCGCAACGCCTTGCGACCGACCTCCACCTCGCCGTCTTTACCGAACCATACCGCGCTCGGAATAATCCGCTTCCCATCCTCATCCGCTAGCAGGATGGGAAAACCGGAATCCACCACACCCACCGCGGAGTGTGTTGTCCCGAGATCAATACCAAGAATCATGCACGTATCCTGAGGCCTTCATCCCGCAAGCCTCAACAACAACCTCTTGGAAATATACGGTAGGGATGGCTCGCCGAGCCATCCGCTTGTGGACGCGATGCATCCCACATGATCGTGTTAGGCGAGTATGTTGGTTGATCAGACATTCGGATGGCTCAGCGAGCCATCCCTACCTTTTATCCCCTAAGGATGGCTCGCCGAGCCATCCACCTGTGGACGCAATGCATCCCACATGATCGTGTAAGGAGAGGTATGTTGCTTGATCAGGCATTTCGGATAGCTTAGCGAGCCACCCCTACCTTTTATCCCCTAAGGCACTCGGAAGATCTTCCCGTTGGAAGGATCTTTCGCAAGCTGTCCCGATCGGAAGCCTTCCACGTCGATCACGTTGTATGGCTTGTAGGGGCTGATGACCTGATTCGGGTTCACCGTGCGCTGCGCAGTCGGGTAGCTTTCGCGTGATGTCGGGGCATCAGGGTCAGGACGATAACCATCTGTCTGATCTTCGAGGCGATCACGCCATGAATCATTATACTCACCTCCACGTCGAGGTTGGCGATCATTTCGCTCCATTTCGCGATCTGCAGCCGTTCGGTATGGACGTTGATTACGTGGATGCGGAGGAAGTGGCTCACAAGAGGCGGCAAGGAAGGCAATTACCAGACCTGCGGATGCGTATTTCAGTGGTGACATGGTTTTGTGACGTGTGATTGGGAAATTCTATTCAGCAGAACGGTCAACGCGCCACCAAATATTTCAATAGGATAAACGCCTTGGTAAATCCCGGCACCGAGTGCCTTTTATCAAATACACGGAATTTCCCCACTCTCATGCGCCGCAGCAGTTCCCGATAAACCTCCGCCATCATCCTCGCGGGTAGCAGAGCTTTCCTGTCCACCTCCGGGATTAAGCCTTCAGCCTCCGCAAAATAATGCTCAGCTCGCTCCGCTTCATACGACATCAGAGCGAGGAAACGCCCATCGTAAACCTTCCCCACCAGATCCCGCTCGGAGTATTGGAAACGCATCATATCGTTCACCGGGAGATAGATCCGACCTCCATTCGCCAAGTCTTCACCCACATCCCGTAAGATGTTCGTCAGCTGCAGGGCATGTCCTAGCGCCACTGCATACTTATCGGAATCCTCATGAACACAGCCGAAAATACGCGCCGAGACCAGCCCCACCACCCCAGCAACCTTCCAGTTATAGCGGGAAAGTTCCTCCCATCCTTGAAATCTCAGAACCTTTAGATCCATCGCACATCCAGCGATAATCTCCTCCATCCAACTCGCCGGGATACCCCGCCTTGCCATCATTTCTTCCACTTCACGTCCGAGCACGTTATTTTCGGAAAAACCTTCCTTAATACCTGTCTCCCAATCACTCATCAGATTCCGACGCTTCTCCACCGACAGCGTTGTATCATCCGCAATATCATCCACTGTCCGACAGAACGCATAGAACACCGTCATGTCTTCCCGCCGCTCCTTCGGCAGGAGCCTCAGCGCCAGCGCTAGGTTCGATTTTGCCTTCCGGGTGATCTCCGCCGCTGCCGACACTGCCTTCTATTTAATGAAGCCCCAGTGCCCAGTCGTGATCGGCCAGAGCGAGAACAAAGCCGGCCCCACCAAGTTGTATTCTTTCACCGTCCCCCAGTATCTAGAGTCCAGCGAGTTACTGGTATTGTCACCCATCGCCGCATAATCGCGCATGCCCGGGCGGGCGTTTTCATCATCAAGCTTCAAAATATCTTGTGGCTTGAGCAGGGAGATCGACTTGGTATCGCCAGGCCTGCGTTGTGCGAGATGGTAGCCTTTATGTTCCTTTTTGAAAGGCTCACCGCCCTCCGCCACGCGGCGTATCCCCGGCTCCTGGGTGATTTTCCCATCCACCAGAAGGTCTGGCGCCTGAATTGAAAGCGAATCGCCCGGCACACCCACCAAGCGCTTGATGTAGTGCGATCCAGCACCCTGCTCCCCACTCCAGTCCTTGATACCTTTGATGCCGATGGTATCGAAAACAAAAACCTCACCACGCTCCGGTTTGCGGAAGTGGTAGGAAAACTTATCCACTAGCACCAAATCTCCCGTATCTACAAAGCCCTCCAGTAGTACCGTCCCTTTTTTCAGAAGAGCCACTGCGCGTCCATTCTGCGTCGATCCGCTTAATTCCGCGCCATTCAGTGCATCCCTCAGCCCCACCTCGTAGGCCTGACTAGCCGGTGCTGGCAGCCGCAGTGGCTTCTCATTGAGACTATGCAGATTCGATCTAGTGAAAAAGTGCCACCATTGGAAGTCCCTCACATCTGAATAAAGGCCGTCATCTCCACGAACGAGTTGCACCTGCCTATCCTGATCATTCACCACCTTTACGTAGCTCCTGCCTTTCAGCACATACTCCGCTACACGCTGCGGGAAAGACGGCCATTCAGCCTCCGGCATTTTCTCTCCCACAATCCCGTTCAGCGTTGGCTGCATCGATCCCGTAGGAATCCGAAACGGCTGCAGGTAATACGCACGCAGCCCCAGTGCGATCACGATCGCCACAAACATCACCTCCACATTTTCCTCAAACCATCCCTGCGCCTTTTCCCTCGGCAGTGAGTGCTCACATGTCGCGCGTAGTTGCTTGGATGCTTCATCCACCTTCGCACGATCTCCAGACTTCACTGCCGCGATCAGATCCTTCCGCCGAGACTCGATCTCAGCGATCCTATCCTCGCTCAGTAGATCCCTCTTGTAGTCGACGAATTTCTTCGCGCCCTTCACTAAGATCTTTGCGTTCTTTTTCCAAGCTGCCGTGAACATGTGCGGGAACCCTGCACCGCACCCCGCCATCCTGCAAGCCCAAGGAACGGGAGCACACGCTTCTTCTCTTGATGCTGTAAACTAGCAAACTAGCCCACTGGAGCGCAGCGACGAATACCACCTCTCCATCCAGCCCTCCACGATCTCCGGATGATCCGAAAGACACGAATGCCCTTGGATCATCAGGCTCAGTCTATTTTGAAAAGTCACACAACCCGCCCCCAGCAGCTGTCCCTGGCACACCGGCGGGCAGAAAAACCACGCATCCCCAGCCTCTATCTCCTTCTCCGAATTCCAGACACCTAGATTCGAAAAAGCCCCGATACTCCCCTCCTGCAGATCCCGACTTTTCTCCACACACCTCACTTTAATCCCGTGGCTCAGGTATTTCCCCATGCACAGGATCAGGTGATTCGCCCGATGCTCACCGCGCTCTAGGCTCTCACGTATTCCGCTTTGGATTTCATGCGCCGAATCATCGGGTGATACGTAAACATCCACACTGCTCACATGATTCTCCGTATCATCCTCGTGAGTCACATCCCCGCGAAGATTCACCGGGATCATCCAAGTCAGCGCCGCATCCGGCTCACGTATATCCGGCCGCACCGCCAGATCCAGCTGCTTTAGGAGAAAGCTATTCACTGTCACCCCCTCCCGCCTGCACCTCTGCCGGATTCCTTCAGTTTCCTCCTCGGAAAACAGCTTCCACGCCACCGCCTTCGAGACCCCACCCGACACGCCAGCAGCCGGCACCCAGTCAGCACGCCTCGCCACCTTCCCCACAGGCCGCTTCCTCCGCAGAAGATTCCACAAAGGCAGCATCACCCTCCGATCCGAATGCCCCGTCTCTGGCAAAGCACCCACATCAGCCCCCCTTTCCCGCAGCAACCTAGCAAAGCCACCAATCCCATCGCACTCACCATGCGAGACAAACAACCACTCCACCTCATCCGTACCCTCCGGCAGTCGCCCATACCGTATCCCCATGAAATCACCCGTCGCCTCCGCCGCCAGAAACCACCGAGCACAGGCACTGCCTCCCGTTTTTCTGAGTTCTTCAGTCATCAGCTTCTTTAGAAAATCTCATCCAACTCATTCCTCTCCACTCACCCCCATCAATCAAGCCCCAAGCACAAACAACAAGGAGGGGCTGCATCCTGCTGCCCGACAACCCAAGCACTCTTACCTGTCTTCATTGGAAGTTGAGAGTTGAAGGTTGAGAGTTAGTCAAAACAACTCCCCCTGAACCGGCGGAGGCGCCTTCCCCGTCAGCGGATTCACCGCATCCCTCACCTTCAGCAGCCCCGCCTTCGGGCGAAACTCCCGCATCCCCCCGTCCAGGAAAACCTCCGTGTCCTCATCGGAAAGCACCGCCGGCATCCGGTCATGCACCCCCACCACCACACCCCTCGGCTGTGTCGTAATCATGCTAAAGCACCTCCCCAGCTCCTTGTCTTCCTCCCATATCCCCGCGATCCATAACCATTCCCCCTCCGGACTCTCGAAGCGATGCGTCCGCTTCATCCCCTTCTGCCCGCTCCATTCGTAATAAGCCGCCACCGGGATCAAGCACCGCCGCTCCTCCAGCGCCTCTTTCCACATCCGCCCCTCCAGCTTGTCCTCCCGCGAATTCACCACCGCATTGCTGAACTTCCTGCGAAATCCCCACCGCATCTCCACCAACTCCCCCTCACCATCCACCACTGGAGCCATCAGCGTCGGCCGCAACAAGCGCCTCCCCTCCACCATCCGGAGCTTCTTCACCCCCGCCTCCTTCAGCCGCTTCGGGAAACGCCCGCTCTTCTTCGCAAACTCAAACGCCGTACACACCCCCAAACCCTAGCCCCCCGGAAAAATTCCTTCAAGCCAAGCTCCAAGGAGGGGCAATCGTAGCGGAGCGAAGATGGAGGGACACGGAAATCAGAACTCATCCCTCAAAAACCTTCCGCCCGATAAGGATAAGGAAATAGCTTGGCCAGCCAGGCGGAAGATTTCCGCCCCTCCTTGCGCTGCACGTGTTTCGGGAAAGCCCTCACTCCTGCTCCCAAGCGATTTCATCTAGCTGCGTTAGTCCGGAGCATTCTTCATTCACCAGCCACCCAACCCACTCGCAAGTCTTCTCACTCCACCGCCTCGTCCGCCGTAGCTTCAGCGAAGGAGGAATAGCATGCACCTTTGGCGCGGAAGAATCTGAAGTCGTTTGAGGGATTTTCAGGAAATCACATGCAACGTGGGTTCCATATCCTCCGTCGGCACTCTACAGAGGTGCCGCTCCTTGTCCGCCGGAGGCTTTGGACTGCTGCGATGCTTCGCAGCTCTTTCAGTGGCAACCGATCTATCTGAAGAGCCGGTGATTACCCTGTCGGACGTGGATGCCGTATCACGGAGAAAGCTGGGAATGATCCCAGCACTCCAAAGCCTGCGGCGCTTCCGAAATTGATATTTCTGGGAATAGAATGCGCTGTGAAGCATCTTCCTGAATGTGCAAAGTCGTCCGGGGCAGCCGGTTCATGGACGCCCTAATCACCTCCGACCCCCAAGGAATATGTTATCGATCATCAAGAATTACACGCATTGGCTTCACGGAAAATGGCCTGCGGGAGGAGTTGAGAAAGCACCAGCTGCCAATGATGACGGCACTTGCAATGTCCCGGGAATCTACATCGTCGGCGACCTAACAGGTGTCCCTCTCCTGAAATTTTCCGCAGATACCGGTGCGCGTGCCGTGCAATCCATCCTCGAGGACAAAAGCTTCGAAGCGGGCGGCGATGATGACTCACTGGATCTGGCAATCATTGGCGCAGGCGTCTCCGGGATCTCGGCAGCGATCGAAGCCTCAAAGGCAGGGCTGAATTACAAAATCTACGAATCCGCCGAGGCTTTCTCAACCATCCGGAACTTCCCGCGCAAGAAGCCGATCTACGCCTACCCCACCGACATGACCCCTGCCGGGGAAATGCGTTTCGAATCCGACATCAAGGAAGACCTGTTAGTGGAGCTTGAGGAGCAGCGAAAGAATCACGATATCGAGACCACTGAGTTGGCCGTTCAGAAGATTTCCCGCACAGGTGGCAAGCTTCTCCTCCACAACAAAGGCGAGGACATCATCGCTAAGCGGGTGATCATCGCCATCGGGCGCACCGGAAATTTCCGTAAACTCAACGTCCCGGGCGAGGGCTTGGAAAAAGTCTCTAACCGCCTGATCGATGCTTCGAAATTCGGCGGTAAGCGGGTGTTGGTCGTTGGTGGCGGAGACTCTGCAATGGAAGCCGCCATTTCCATGGCTAAAGAAGGCGCGACCGTGGATCTCTCCTACCGCAAAAAGGATTTCGCGAGACCGAAGGCAGAGAACATCGAGAAGCTCAAGAACCTTGAGTCCGAGGGCAAGCTGACCCTCCACATGGGCACGAACATTCAGGACATCGATGAGACGGAGGTCACGATCTGTGGCGAGGACAACTGCGATACGGTGATTGAGAATGATTACGTCTTCACGCTCATCGGCCGCAAGGCTCCGCTGGATTTCTTCCGTAAAAGCGGCATCCACGTCACCGGCGACAAGACCCCGAAATTCTGGGCGACCATTTCCTTCACCTTCCTGTTCTGCGTCTGGATGTATCACTGGAAAAAAGGCGGCAAACTCCCCTTTGACGGCAAGCTCCCCGAATGGCTCAACCCAAACCCCGGCACCCTTTTTGCCGACCTCTCCGGCTGGTGGTCGACTCCCGGCACGCTGGGATACATCTTCAAAGGAGCGGTCAACGATCCCGGCTTCTACTACTCTTTGGCCTACTGCTCCTGCGTGTTGATCTTCGGCATACGTCGCATCCGGCGGAGGAAAACGCCCTACGTGAAGCTGCAGACGACGGTGCTGACACTGATCCAATGGATCCCGCTCTTCATCCTCCCCTATTTCGTCTTCCCATGGCTGGGAGCCAACGGTGCCTTCACCTCGGGAGGCTTTGGTCAGTGGTTTGGTGAAACTTTCCTCTCCAATGGCCCCGGCACGGAGCCGAATGCCTACTGGCGCTCCTTCGGCTTCATCCTCGCGTGGCCGCTGTTTGTCTTCAACCTCTTCACTGAGGCACCGATGTGGGGCTGGCTGATCCTTGGCTTCATCCAAACCTTCGTGATCATCCCACTCATCGTCTGGAGATGGGGAAAAGGCGCTTACTGCGGCTGGATCTGCTCCTGCGGGGCGCTTGCAGAAACTCTCGGAGATGCGCATCGCGCAAAAATGCCGCACGGCCCCTTCTGGAATAAGCTCAACATGGTCGGGCAAGTGGTGCTGCTCTTCGCTTTCGTGATCCTCGCCGTCCGTATCGTCGGCTGGGTTTTCCCCTCCACGGGCACCAACGAGCTCTTCAACACCCTGCTCTACACGCTTCCGGTCGGAAATTACGCTTATCTGGTAGATCTCTGGCTGGCGGGAATCCTCGGAGTCGCCTTCTATTTCCACTTCTCAGGCCGTGTGTGGTGCCGGTTTGCCTGCCCTCTGGCAGCTCTGATGCACATTTACGCGCGTTTCACCCGCTTCCGTATCTTCGCGGACAAGGACAAGTGCATCTCCTGCAATGTCTGCACCACCGTCTGTCATCAAGGCATCGATGTCATGGCCTTTGCCAACAAGGGCAAGCCCATGGAAGACCCAGAATGCGTGCGTTGCTCGGCCTGTGTGCAGTCTTGCCCAACGGGTGTTTTGAATTTCGGCAGACTCGGCAAGCAGTCTGCTGATGGACATGAGCCAATATTTGATACACTTCCTGCTTCCCTTGTTCAGCTAGCTGAGCGACGTAAGGCCAAGTCCAACACATGATGTTCCCCGAAATTCTCTCACAGATCTCCCTCGTCTTCTACCTCCTCGCCAGTGCGGGTCTTCTTTTCTACGGATTAAACACCTATGTGCTGCTCTTCCTCTTCTCCCGGAAGACCAAAGAAAGCCGTGCTCGCCATCGCGTAGAGGAGGCCGAATGGGCTAAAATTCACCCATCGGGCAGTGCAGAGGGCTTGCCGAAAGTCACCACCCAGCTCCCTCTCTACAATGAATTCAACGTCGCTGAGCGCTCGATCCGCGCCATCGCGGCCTTCGATTACCCAAAACACCTTCATCAAATCCAGATACTGGACGACTCCGATGATGAAACCTGCGCGCTCGTAGATCGTATCGCCGCAGAACTCAGTGAAGAGGGCATCATGATCGATGTGTTCCGCCGGGAAATCCGCACCGGCTACAAGGCAGGTGCGCTCTCAGATGCTATGCCCTCCGCCCACGGCGAGTTCATCGCGATCTTCGATAGTGATTTCGTCCCCGAGCCGGATTTCCTTCGCCGGCTGCTGCCACATTTCACCACAGAAAAGACCGGCCTCGTACAGGCGCGCTGGGGTCACCTCAACCGCACCGAATCATTCCTCACACGTGCCCAATCCGTAGGCATCGACGGTCATTTCGCCATCGAACAAACCGCTCGCTGTGCAAACCGCCTGTTCCTCAACTTCAATGGCACCGCAGGCATCTGGCGCCGGGCAGCTATCGAGGACGCGGGCGGCTGGTTTGCCGATACGCTCACCGAAGACCTCGATCTTTCCTATCGCGCCCAGCTCAAGGGCTGGCATCTGGAATACGTGCCAGACGTCGTAGTCCCTGCTGAGATCCCAGAAACCTACTCCGCCTTCAAGAGCCAGCAATTCCGCTGGGCGAAAGGTTCCATCCAGACGGCGATCAAGCTGCTGCCACGCATCTTCGCCTCAGATCGCCCGCTATTTACGAAGATCCAATCCATCTTCCACCTCTGTCACTACTGCGCTCATCCGCTCATGCTCACCGTGGCTCTACTTGCGTTACCATCGCTCTCCTACCTCAGCTGCACTCTGCCAGAATTCTGGCTCGCGGTCTTTGGCCTGCCGCTGATTCTTTCCACTATCGGCCCCACCATTCTCTACCTCGTCAGCCAGCGCCACCTGCATCCGCTGGAGTGGAAAAAACGCATCCTCCTTCTGCCTGCCTTGGTTCTCGTTGGATTCGGTATTTGTATTTCTAACACCCGTGCTGTCGCCGAGGCGATTCTCGGAGTGAAAAGCGGTTTCATCCGCACACCCAAGCGTGGTTCCCGCGTTGCCATCAACTACCGCACCGCTACTGAGATCATCCCTTATCTCGAAGTCGCCGGTGCTATCTACTGCGCCCTGACCGTCTACACTTACGCGAAGAGCGGCATCATCGCCATCGTGCCCTTCCTTTGCCTCTACGTCCTAGGCTTCAGCCTCGTCGGGCTCTCCAGCCTGCGTGAGCAATTCCAGACTCGCCGGGCGCGTTCATAAGGGAAAGCCGGTCGGTGTGCCCCTTGGGTATTCTAACCGGCTTTGCACAGCACCGCCCACCAGAAACCCATGTCCCTCACAAAGCCGACCGCCATCCAGCGGGTTGCAATACCCAAGGGGCACACCGACCCGCGCTCCATAGCATGGGGCATTTGCCTCGCGCTCACGGCGGCGACATGTGTCGCATGGTCACTCATCCCCACGCTTGATGTGGAGGCGCTCTTGCGCATCGCGCTCTTCGCCACCTGTGGCTTTGCCATGCTGGGGCTGGTCTTCTTTTTCCCAAAGGTAACCAATCGCACGGCCACCCAGCTAATCCTCCTATCCGCAGTCTTCCTCCGCATTCTACTGTGGCCTGCACCAGTCTCCGACGATGTAAACCGCTACGCTTGGGAAGGCCGACTCACCGCCTCCGGCGGAAATCCCTACAGCGCCCTCGCCGACGACCCACGCTGGGAAGATCGACGTGATGCCCAATGGCAGGCGATGAACCACCGAGATCGCCCCACCGCCTACCCGCCGGGCAATCAGTGGATCAATGCTGCCACGGTATCTATTTCTCCTTCTCTAAAATCCTTCAAAGCCCTCGCCCTCATCGGTGATCTCGCAGTGCTCCTGCTACTGCTCAAGCTTCTAAGGCAAAACGCCGCACCGATCCGCTGGGCGGGCTTCTGGGCGTTCAACCCCATCGTCCTCATGTCCTTCGCTGCGGAGGCGCACTTTGACAGCCTCATGGTCGCTGCCTTACTGGCCGCCATCCTCGCCGCATCCCGTGAGAAGAAATCTGCCTGGCTTTGGCTGGGTCTCGCTATCCAGATCAAGCTCGTCTGCCTGATCCTCATCCCACTTTTCCTAACCAAGAAACTCTGGAAAGGCTCATGGCTCATACTCCCTGTTCTCATCCTTCCCGGACTACCTTTTCTAAGCGCGCTACCACAATGGCTGGAAGGCGTCCGCACCTTCGCTGGCGGCGGAGCCTTCAATGCACCGCTCTACACATTGCTATCTTCCATCGGATTTACTGCACCTCTAGTAAAAACTATCTGCACTGCCACATTCCTCCTCTCCGCCGCTGCTATCTGTCTCGCCCGCTGGCGCGGCCTACCACTCATCGATTCTTGCCTGTGGATGCTCGGCGCTCTGCTCGTCTGCTCACCCATCGTCCACTTCTGGTATCTAGCATGGTTGCTTCCCCTCGCTGCGCTCCGCCCATCCTTCGGCTGGATCACACTCTCAATCACTATGTCCGCCTATTTCACCGCATGGTGGACACAGGCAACCCACGGCTGGTGGGGCTTCGGCCACGGTATCGCAGTAATTATCTGGCTCCCTTGGCTTATGGCTACTTTGGCGCAGAACCGCTTCCTCATCTCAAAAATACGATCTCCGCGTCTTTCTGAAGAACCCTTCTCCCTCTCCATCGTCCTCCCCGTCCTCAATCCCGGCGCGGAACTCAACAAACTCATTTCTTCTCTCCGCAGCGAGCTATCTGACAACGAAGAAATCGTCCTCGTTGATGGTGGATCAGATCCCCTCCCCAACATCCCCGGCACCAGAACCATCTCCGCCCCACGTGGACGTGGCAACCAAATCGCTGCAGGTATCGCTGCCACAGATTCCACATGGATCCTCATCGCCCACGCCGATGCCACACCACAATCCGGATTCCGCGAATCCATAGCCCGCTCCGCCGCCCTACATCCGCGCGCCTCGATGATGGCCGCTGGACAGCGTTTCGATAAAACCTCAGCCGCCACTCTCATCGTCGAGGTACTCAATGAAATCCGCATCGTATTCGGAGGAGTTGCCTTCGGAGACCAAACGATGATCCTCCGCCGCTCTGCCCTCGCCGTTTCCGGAGATTTCCCCGCCCAGCCACTCATGGAAGATGTGGAAGCCAGCATGCGCCTTTCCGCCTGCGGCGAAATCCTCTACCTAGGCAAGGAGTGGAACGTCTCCGCCCGCAAGTGGAATGGAAATTTCATCCCGCGCTTCATCCAAGTCATCCGCCTCGTCGCTTCATACCAACTTGCCCGTTTGAATAGCCGTGGCCATGCAGCGGCAGTATCTGAGAAGATGTATCGAGAGTATTATCCGGAGACGAAGTAGGCAGAGAAAATCTTACACCCCCTCAGCCAGCGCTTTCGCGCAGAAGGTACTCCAGGTTTCCAGCCTTTCATGAAGCTCGCCGTTGAGTTCCTCGACCGTTGCCCACGAAAGATCAGTTAGCGCATCTTCGCGTGAAGCGACTTCCTCGCTCTCAAGCTCTACAAGATGCACCACGCCAAGGTGAACTTGACCGACAGAATTTGATTCATCATTGAGCAAACCGATCACACGCATGCCGTAGTCGCAGCCGATCTCTAGTTCCTCATCGATTTCACGTTGCACAGCAGAGAAATAGGCAGCGGCACCTTTCCGACCCTCACCCATGTCCACCGGATTGATGTGTCCACCAACACCGACGGAAATTTTTGCATGCAGGCGATTTTCACCACCCGCTTTTCCACGTGTGTAATGAAGCACGCGATCTCCGCACTTGAAGATGCAATACGGGATAAGCTGCTTGTGGGACGGATCATCCTCCGCCTCTGCACGATCCATGAAGAAGTGCACATCATCGGCTAACAATGCAGCCATCGCATCATCCGCACCGTCCCGACGCATGCCCTCAAACATCCCGATCTCCTCCAACATCTCGCGTTTCACCACGAGCACTTCCTCACCTGCATATTTCGACATGCAGGGATGCTGGAAAGTTCCGGCGAGAGCGGCAACCCGCAATTTCGCTGATTGCTGGGCTTATGGATTTATTTACCGCCAAGGAAGACTCTTTGTAAAATTAACCGCAATGGTAGCGCAGCGGACATAGCCGAAGGCAAATGAACACACACTAGATTCATTTCCTGCATTCTTAACTTCCTTATTCCAAAACCCAGACTCCTACTTCTCTACCTTAGCGAACTTGGCGGTTCAAACCTCATCAACCTCCGCCACACACCCATCGAGCATACGCTTCGGACACGGAATCTGCATGGATCCCGACGATTTCCGGGACGTCATAGGGATGCATCTCTGAAAGAGCCTTCTCGAAATCAGCAAAGCGTTCCGCAGCGATCTTAAAGATCGCCAGAACCTCTTCGCTTTTTTCGGTTTTGCCCTCCCAAAGATAGATCGACTCCACACCGGGACACACGTTCACGCAGGCCGCGAGTCCGCCTTCCACGAGGGCAGTAACGATTCGCACCGCATCCCCGCGCTCCGGAAATGTGCAGAATACCATCATCACTCGGTCTCCCCGAGATGACTCCGGTGCATCCATCACTTGTCCTTATCAAATGCCGCATCAAACGCGACGTTCGATGATGGGAAGTCCACGTTGCGAACAAACGCAGCCGCTTCAGTAGCGCCGTGGACACGATCCATACGCATATCCTCCCACTCTACAGAGAGCGGCCCGGCGTATCCGATGTCGTTGAGAGCGACAATGATGTCTTCAAACTCGATGTCACCGTGACCAAGAGAACGGAAATCCCAGAAACGACGTGCATCGCCGAAATCTGTGCTGCCGCCAAAAACGCCGACTGTGCCGTCGCCGTGTCCCCACCAAGCATCTTTCATGTGCACGTGATAGATGCGTGAACCGAGTTCACGGATGAACCTCACGTAATCCACACCCTGATAACCGAGGTGCGATGGGTCGTAGTTAAAGCCAAAGCGCTTATGATTCTTCACGGCTTTAAGCGCACGTTGTGAAGTCGCGATATCGAAGGCGATTTCCGTAGGATGAACCTCGAGACCAAAGTTCACGTTCACTTTATCGAAAGCATCGAGGATAGGAGTGAAGCGCTTCGCAAAATCCTCGAAGCCCTTTTCGTAATACTCTTGGGTCGTTGGCGGGAACGCATAGAGCGCATGCCAAGTGGATGAACCGGTGAAGCCGTTGACGACTGCGGGAAACTCGTCCTTGTCCTTCGCCTTACGTCCCGGCTTTGCATCCATAAACTTACGGCAAGCCTTACCGGTTTTGATCATCTGACGAGCCGCGCGTTTGCGGACTCCCTCAGGATCGCCATTGCCCCAGATCTCAGGAGAAAGGATCGCCTTGTGGCGCTCATCAATGTTGTCGCAGATCGCTTGGCCGACGAGGTGACTGGAGATGGAGTAACAGGTGAGACCGTGATCGGAGAGCAGTTCCCATTTTTCCTTGAGGTAGGATTTCTTAGAGGCTGCTTGATCTACATCAAAATGATCGCCCCAGCAGGCAAGCTCCAGACCATCGTAGCCCATTTCTGCGGCGAGTGGTGCGAGTGTTTCGAGTGGGAGATCAGCCCATTGGCCGGTGAAGAGTGTGACGGGTCGTGACATGATATTGGATTTGTTGGGTTGGATTACCGGGACAATGTTGGTAGCAAGGCACCATTCGGGAAAAGAAAAAACCATTTGCTTTCCAATTTAGAAAGAGGCTGGTTGCGCCTTGCCAGCGAGCTGTTGTGCGATTTCGCCAATTTTCCGTTCTCACTTTCAACGCTGAAGATGCTTTCCATCCAATGCTCACCTCCCTAAATGTTTACGGATGGTATGCATGTTTCGAACAGCCGCAGTTATACTCCTTATCCAAACCGCTTGCCAGGCGGGAGATCCCGTCATCGACCTGAGGCTCCTTCGCACGGATCCAAAGACGGCGCGCTTCTTGGAAAATGCTCTCAGCGACAGTGAGGTGGACTCCACGCAAATCGAAGACAAGCTGGATGCATTGGTCAAAGACCGAACCCTAGTCGAACTGGCGCGCTTCAAGCAACAAGACGGCTTGAACGGGCAGCGACTAAATTTCGAAAAGGATCATCAGGGCATCAAGGTGGCCGATGGAGAGTTCATGCCCGGTGGCATATCAATCGAAGCCGAACCCTATGCCGGGAATTCAGGCTTGGTCGATTTACGGTTCTCGTTCAGCAGGTCAGTCGAGGAAGCGCGGAATAGGATCGAAACTGAAAGGACGATGACTTCGGTAACCGTAAGGGGCGATCGATGGGAAATCCTCAGCGACTGGGGAAATGAAATTCAAACAACATTGCTGCTCGCAAGATTTTCCGGAGTCCCTGCAAAGGAAGAAGCGACAATCGGTCGCCTGTCCGAGGTACGATACCAATGCGAGATCCGCTGGTGCGAGCCCTCCGATCTGAAAACATTCGAGCGTTCCACTCCGGAGACCCGCGACAAAGCCATCACTTGGTTGATCGGGAAAAGCAAACCCATCGCCACCAGCGGCTTGCGGATGAGAGGCGGTCAGCGGAGCAGCCAAGAGAACATCCTTGAGTGGATCCACGATGACAATGGCTGGGACACCAAACAGCTCGGATGGTCGCTCGACTTCCAAAGCACCATAGGCCCGCATGGCAAGCTCCTGGATTTCCAACTCATCAGCAACTGGCATCCCCGAGATGCAAAAAAAACGCCTTCAAAGCCTGATTTCGCTTATGATTTCGCAACCACGACCGAGTCAGGTTCTACCTTGGTGATCGAGCCAAAGACCCGACCCAGCATGGGTGCTGTCCCTGTGATTTTCATCACCCCGACGATCCTGATTCTGTCGGATCCGAACGAACCTGCCTACAAGTCGAAGCTACCGGATGAAGGAAAACTTGGCACAGTCATCTATGTTGTGCACCCAGCCTTGATAAGGAAACTGGCTGAAATCACCCATTTCGACCCGCACGCGAATCCGCCAATCATCGCACAACCCCTCCTGAAAGACATGCTTCAGAACATGGGTCTGATGTTTCCTGCCGGTACGAGAGCCTCCTACAACGCATCGGAATGTAAGGTCATATTAACCCATGACCTCAAAGGGCATCTGCTTTTCAAATCCATACTCGACCAAAATGATCTGTCTCTTCCGCAAGAGGACAAGGCCGACCAATAATCAGCACAAGCTTTGCAAGGTATCTTCCTGTGGAGTCCATTGCATCGTGAGGCGTCCTGCTTTCTTAATTCCGCTTCTCTTCTTTTCCTCCTAAGCCCATCGCTTCAAGCCAGATCGAGCGGATGGAATCGAAGAGCGGATGTGAAGCGTAACTCCTGCCCAGATAATGGGATACCTCCACCGGTCCCTGTACTGAGGAGGTGAGGAACATGCCATCCGCCTTTTTTACATCACTCTTTCCGAGAGGTTTTTCCTGACACGGTATCCCCTGCTCTCTCGAAATGCGGAGAACAAGCGCGCGACACGTACCAGCAAGGCATCCGCTATCTAAGCTCGGTGTTAATATTCCACTGCCACGAATCAGAAAGATGTTGGCCATCGCAGCTTCGCAAAGCTCGTCGTTGGTGTTGTAGAATAGCATTTCACCAAAACCTTCGCGGCGCGCCATATCCATTGCTATGAGATGTTCTGCGTAATTACCTACTTTTAAACCACGTGTGACGCTTTCGGTGTCCTTTCTCCATGGTGCCTCGTTAACACGAAGCGCTCCGGGTGAAGCTTTTGCTTTCGTCGCAGTCATCCACGCCCATGCCCTGCCACTATCAGTTTGATTTAACGGCCCTTCGCCAAAGCTAAGAGAAAAACGAAGCCTCGCAGCTCCTCCTAACAGACCGTTACGCTCAAGTAGCGACTGCATCACTGAGTCCAAGCCTGCAACATCTAGCTCAACGCTATCCACACCAAGACGCTGTAATCCGGCACGCATTCGCTCAAGGTGCTCGGGCAGTAGTTTTGGTTTTCCATCAACCGCAAGTAGGGTCTCAAAAAGGCTCATCCCGTGGCAAAGTCCGCGGTCATAGGGGGAGACCCTGAAATCCTGTTCATCAATAAACTTCCCGTCGCACCAAACCGTCGCCATGCCTCAGTTAGTATGCATGAAGAAGGGCGAGCAACGCCCAATATCATGAAACGAAAAAACCCCGGAACAACCGGGGCAAAAAAAAGAAGCGGCCCGACCGATTATCCCCGGGAAAAACCCAAAAACCCAAAGGGACGTTCAGTCGAACCGCCTTGTCTTGCGACAAAGAAAGATGACCACATTTTTCACCCTCGGTCAAGAGGCTTTTTTGCTTTTCTGCGTTTTTCTTGCAAATAATGGCTTTTTGCAGAATTACACTACCATCGTATGGCAGCAGCAGCCCACGTAAGTCCTGCTCCGAAAACCACTAGGACGATATTATCCCCACGTTTAAAGGCTCCAGAGCGATTCGCTTCGTCTAGTGCGATAGCTACCGCAGCAGCTGAAGTGTTTCCGTATTTGTCGAGATTGATGAATACCCGCTCATTTGGAACCGAAAGCCTGTCCGCAATGGCATCAATAATACGAAGATTCGCTTGGTGAGGGATGACACATGCGATGTCGTCGGCTTCGAGACCCGCACGTTGGATCACAGTTTCGGCCGCTTGTTTCATGCGATTCACGGCATGTTTGAAAACTTCTTTCCCCTGCATCGCGAGTGCAGAGAGATGATCTCCAACGTTCGATTCCGTAATCGGGCAGGCAGATCCACCGCCAGGAATGTTCAAAAGATGTGTGAGGCGACCATCAGTTCCCATTTCTGTGGCCAGCACAGAGCCTTCCTCTGGAGCTGCACGACGTAGAACTGCAGCACCTGCACCGTCTCCAAAGAGCACACAAGTCCCCCTGTCTTCCCAGTTCACGAAGGCTGAAAGCTTTTCTGCGCCGATGATCAGTGCATTTTCAAAAGCGCCATCAGAGATCATGCGCTTTGAAATCTTCATCGCATATAGGAAGCCTGAGCACGCAGCGGAAATATCAAAGGCCACTGCTGAAGTCGCGCCAAGCTGTTCCTGCACGTAGCAGGCAGTCGCCGGAGTGAGTGTGTCTGGAGTGATCGTCGCTACGATGATGAGCTGGATGTCACTAGCTTCAAGACCCGCTTGTTCCAATGCCTTACGTGCAGCGGCACTTGCCATATGGGATGTATGCTCACCTTCAGCAGCAATTCGACGCTCACGTATACCTGTGCGAGTAAAAATCCATTCATCACTGGTATCCACGCGCTTGGCCAGATCGTCATTCGTAAGAATAGTCTCCGGCACGTAACTTCCCGTCCCTGCAATGCAAACCTGATAATCCGTTCCGCTCATGTCCGATGAGCCTGAAATCGTTGGCACATGCAAACAAGCTGAATTTTCCTCGTTCGTGCCTCAATCACGCGGCTCAGGTAGCCTTGCGCGGAAATGTTTTTTGGAAAATGCGATCTTCGCTTCGAGATCTGTAGATGGCTTCTTGGTATGCTGCTCAACTACAGGCTCCAAACGCCTCAACAAACCGATCCCGTTCGCCATCTGGATTGCGAGACCCGGCCTCGCATTGACCTCAATCATCAGAGGGCCTTTGTCTTCGTCCAGCATGATGTCTACACCCAGATAGCCGAGCCCGGTCATTTCTTGGCAAGTCACCGCCATATGAAGAATGATATCCCAATCAGGAATCTGCACACCGATGAGCCCAATTCCAAGATCCGGGTGATGTGTGATCGGCTTGCCGTGGTGAATCGCACGCACCGACATACCTGTGGCAATATCGATTCCGATACCGACCGCTCCTTGGTGGAGATTTGATCGCCCATCAGATTCCTTGGTAGAGGCGCGTAGCATCGCCATCACAGGATAGCCGTGAAGCATGACCACGCGCACATCAGGCGCGCCTTGAAAGCTCATGTCAGTCAGAAGCTTCGCAGGCTGCACACGATACTCGACCAATGCATAGTCGCGCTTACCACCGAGGCTGAAAAGACCCGCGAGAATATTGGAAACGTGATTTCGCAGTTCACCCGGTGTGACTTCGGTTCCACTGGGTTTTACGAAATTTTTCCCGACACGCTTGTCGATGACCATGATCCCCTTCCCGCCCGATCCACGAGTCGGCTTGATGACAAAAGCCTCTCTGCCATCAATCAGCTTATCGATCAGGTTCGCATCGTGCGGATTACGGACAACGCAGTAGGTCTCTGCGACTGTCATGCCGAACTCCTCAGCAAGCGCCTTCGTCCTCAGTTTGTTATCCACTAGCTCATAGAGCCTGCGTGGATTGTTTGGCAGTAGGAAACGCGCGTTGCGCATATTGATGCCCACCACACCCAAATCGCGCAGCTCACCGGGTGTGCGGAACCAACGGTGCCACCACTTCGGTTTATCAACGGCGGCTGTCTCCGTCTCAGGCATTGGCGAAGGATTTAAATCGGATCAACTCAGAGATGCGGTAACCCGTGTAGCGGCCAACCAATAGGATAAATGCGAGCAACAGCAGAAGCATTTCCGGGAAATAAAACGCCCAATACTGCACCTGCGAAACCTTCATAAAGTAGTAAGCGCAGACCGCTACGAAAACCGATCCGCTCACCTGCACGATCGCACTGTGTTTCCCCTCTTCTTCCCAAATCAACGACATGCGTTCCAGCGTCCACGCGATGATAATCATCGGGAAAAGCGTGATCTTGATACCGACACTCATACCGAGCTGGTAGCTTATCACACCCATTAACATCATCAGCAAGGTCACGATCACCACACATGCAGCGACACGCGGAACAACCAACAAATTCATGCGAGACAGTAGGAAGCGGAACCAAAGGCCGGCACCGACAAGAATCGAGAACATGATGATGCCCTGCACCGGTTTAATTTCCAACAGCGCTAGTGCAAGTAGCACTGGCATGAACGTACCCAGAGTCGGTATTCCGATGATATTCCTCATCAGAACAACGATAAAGGCGCCCAGCGGAATCAATACAATGTAACGGAACACTGCACGTTCCGAAGCGGGTAGCGCTAGGATGGTGGAAATAAGAAACGGTGATTCACGTAGGTCAGTTAGGCGTGCCAGCGGGATACGATCTTTCACCACGGTAAAGGTAACCCGTGAATTCTCACCTCCATCTAGATCCAGAAGAGGCCCTCCTCCCCGGTGCCAGACATAGACCTCTCTTCCATCAGGAATTTTTGTTGGCTCTAGTGGATCACGGACTTTCCAGGATGCACCGTCGTAATATTCCAAAAGAGGATATGGAGGTTGTCCATTATTCTCCGCGTCCAGTCTTACTCCGTAACATAACCTTGAGGGAACTCCAGCCATTCCGAGAAGATCGATTCCCATCGCAATGTTCGGATCGGAGATCGACATCTTTTCATAGTGACGCTTCACCAATAGATATTCCTGAGAAGCATCTTCATTATTTATCTGACGAAAGAAGGCGATGAAAAGAGAATCTGGATCATCCGAGACTGACATCCCACTTTTCACAATGCTGTTTGCAGCTACACCTAATGAGCCAGGCAAATCCGGCACTTCGGGCGTTTCAGGAATGCCAATCGCAGGTATTTCCTCGCCACCACTCTCAAGCCCGCCTTTGAAGCGGATCCGGTAATAAAGCGCCTGTACATCCTCCCGCTCCTTAGATTTCCAGATAGCCGTCAGCTTATCGCCTCTCTCTTCGATATTATAGTCATATCCAAGTGAACCCGATTCTTGACCCGTTTTTTCGCCTGCTGCTTCTGCGGGCAAAGAGAGCCTAGCCGTCACCTTACGACCGGTCGCGACAAACGAAATTTTCGCTTCGACCAACCATTCATCCACACGCTGGTCTTCCCAGAAAGGAACTCCGAGTTTTTGGGATTTATATGCAGCAATACCGCCCCCGACAGCCACCAAGGCAGCCACTGCGGTCAATAGTTTCGACTGGGCGCTCATAGTATTTTGTATTCTCGGCACGCATTCAGCGCATGACCTTGTCATCCGCTAGGAAAACACGAGATGGATCGATCCAACCAAGTTCACGAATAGTAACACGGCCAATAAGAACCGCAGAGAGCATGTTCGCGCGGTTGTTCAGGGTAAAATCCCCACGAAGTTTCCTGTCTCCGATCTTAAATGCTAGCCTGACGACTTCCCTGGCCTCGGACTCACCACCCGGCTCTTTGATCCTGGCAATGCGAACCAATGGAGCTTCCATTTTCACCCGAGGTGAACCTTTTTTACGTGGCTCGGTGACGATGAACCTCACCCATTTCTTCCCATCTCGCTCAAACAACTGAGCGTCTTCCGCATGGATCGAACTCGTATAAGCTCCGGTATCCAACTTCGCGGTGATGGGGCCTTTGATACCATCGATCAAAATCTTTTCGCGCCATCCGTAGATCTGGATGGGATCCGCGGAAACAGGTCGCGCTACTGCAGCAGCCTCCGAGTCCGCCTGCTCTACTGCAACCTCGTCATCGGGATCGATTTTAGAAGTTGTTGCACCCTCTTCTGTTTCCTCCGTATTAGCTGGAGCATCCTTAGTAGCAGCCGCTGCTGCAGAGTCATCCTCTTTGGCATATCCAGATACGATACCTAGCAGCAATAATATAACGGCCAGCTGAAACTGGTTTTTGAAAAATCTTCCGGCGGACATGTCGTGAAACAGACTATCATCATCTTGCCGATAGCAATGCAATGGAATTATCAGCCTTGAAAAAAGCAGATCCGGGGAAGCAAAGGATTGATGTATGGCGTCCTATTGACAAAGTCGTCTTAGATGACCGCAGCCCAATCCGGATACTTCATGCCAGCTGAGTGGCAGCCTCAGACCGCAGTTTGGCTCTCTTGGCCAGTAGATGACCCACGTCACTGGGGCGGTGCTAAAAAGGATCTCATTTGGGCAAAATTCTCAGAATTCGCAGCGGTAATTTCTCGATACCAGACCGTTCGCATCAATGCGCCGGGCTCGTCACACGCAGCAATCTCCGCATCCTGCAACTCTGCCAAGGTGAACCCCGCGAACCTTGAGCTCTACGATCACCCTAACAACGACGTTTGGTGCCGAGATCACGGCCCAATCTTCCTCAAGCATCGCGAAACCGGTAACCTCGCCGTTTCTGACTGGGAGTTTAACGCTTGGGGCGGAAAATTCGAACCATGGGAACTCGATAACGGCATTCCCCAAAAAGTCGCCAAATCACTTTCCCTCCCCCGCTTCGAAGGCGGTATGATCCTAGAAGGAGGAGCCATCGAAATAAACGGTAGCGGACAACTCCTCACTACCGAAGCAGTTTTACTAAACTCCAACCGAAACCCACACCTCTCTCGGGAAGAAACTGAGGAAAAACTCCGCGACACACTGGGTGTGAAGGAAATCCTATGGCTCGAAAAAGGCATTGAAGGAGATGATACTGATGGTCACATCGATGATCTTGCGCGTTTCGTTTCCGAAAATTCTATTATCGCCTGCACTGAGCCGGATCGTTCATCAACGAATCATTCTGTCCTGACTGAAAACATGAATCGGCTCTGCGAATTCTGCACCACAGGTGGAAATCCATTCGATATCATACCCATCCACCTTCCACAGGCCTGCGAAATCCCGGGATGGAGACTTCCACTCCTCCCCGCCTCTTACGTGAACTTTCTCATCATCAATCACGCAGTGCTGGTTCCCACATTCCGCCAGCACCGCAATGATGATCGTGCCACCGGCATCATACGGGAGCTTTTCCCGGGACGTGAAATCATCACTATTGACTGCTTAGATCTCGTGCAGGAAGGCGGCACTCTCCACTGCATCTCGCAGCAACAACCAGCCTAAACCAAACGAAGTTCGCAGGGATAGATCAGGGAATTCATTGCGATAAAAACACTAGCCAATACACTGATTTTCATCTAGTTAGGATAAATCTTGCGTTACCCCCCACAACACAAGAAGACCCAACATCCCCCCCCTAGCGATGCAAAAATCTAGTTCACCACCACCAGGTGGCAATGCTTCACGATCTTATACACGGCACCACCTACGTAAGAGTGACATAAAATCTAAAATCCCCTCGCGAGATCGCAGAGCCATCGAACTTGAGCGTAAAAGCCGTCGAAACAGATTGATCATCATCTCTGTCCTCGGCCTTATTTTCGGCTGCCTTCTCATCTACCTCAGCCAAATAAAATAAGGAAGATTTTGAGTCAGAAATAAGCTACTCGTTTTCGTTTGTTATTAGTTGCGGCAAATTGAAGCCGAGCTTTAAATTCCAAGGAAATGGCAACCGACGGCGAAAAAGGAAAAATCAGGACAGGCAAAGCACTGTGGATGATAGCCGCCTTGGTTCTCGCTGTAGCAGGGCTTAAAGCCGCTCAGGATTTTTTCGTCCCCATTCTCATCGCTTTCTTCATCGCCACAGTCAGTTTCCCTCTTCTCAACTTTCTCCGCGAAAAACGAGTTCCTCGTGCGATCGCCGTCCTACTTACTGTTGGTTTCGATTTCATTTTCCTAGCAGCGCTCGGCGTCTTAGCCATTACCCTAATCGGTGATCTCCAGGAAAAATGGAACATGCGCTACGCCGCGGAAACATCCGACTACATCCGCGAAGCTTCGAAATCGCTCGCCGTCAAACTCGACGGATATGGTGTCCCTGATGCTCAGGAAAAAATCAACGAAGCGGTCAACAACAACGTCAGTAACCTACAGAACATTCGTTTCGAGAAAATTTGGGATCTCGGAACCGGCCTACTTGGTCGAGTCGTCGGGTTTCTGGGAACATCGTTCATTACTCTCGTTCTCACCGTCTTCATGCTCAGCGAAGCTCGGATGTTCGGCAGGCGTTTAGAGGCAATCAGCTTGGCGCGCGGCCCGAACCTCCACCGCATGCTCAACGCCACTCGTGACATCCAGCGCTACCTCGCAATTAAAACAGCGGTCAGTGTGTTAACTGGTGTATTGGCAGGTTTTCTTTGTTACATCGCTGATCTCGATTTCTACGTACTTTGGGGGATTCTTGCTTTTTTCTTCAATTTCATCCCTGTCATCGGATCCGTCATCGCAGGTGTTCCGCCCACCATCCTAGCACTACTCGTCGCCGGCGCACCAAATGCCGTTCTCGTTGCAGGTGGCTACTTGCTCATCAACAACTTCCTCGGAAACTTCGTCGAGCCTATGCTCGTCGGGCGTAGATTCGGCATTTCAACACTTATTGTCATCGTTTCCGTTCTTTTCTGGGGATGGCTGTGGGGACCATTAGGCATGCTCCTTGCCGTCCCACTCACCATGGTTCTCAAGGTCATCCTCGAAGCCAGCGATGAATTCCGTTGGATCGGAGTGGCCATTTCCGCAGAGCAACCGGGAGGCAATGCCGAGAAAACCCTATTGGAAGTCGTGCCTCCATCGAACAGTCCCGAAGACGAATCACCATCCACACAGGAAGGTGAAGAAGCTACGTCCGCTACAGCCCCATGAGTCCGGCGCTATACCAGAAGTGTGCAGTCGCCGCATTAGTTTCGGTGCTAGTTCTGATTTTTGTTGGAGCCATCGTCCGTGTCACTGGCGCAGGAATGGGTTGCCCGGATTGGCCTACTTGCTGGGGCCTCCTGATCCCTCCCACCAAGGTGGAACAAGTCGATTTCGAGAAGCTCCCCGTAGAAAAATTTCAGAAAAAAGCAGAAAGGATGGGACGCGATCCATCCACCATTTCCCGCGAATCCCTACGCAAAGAATTTAATCCCCGCCACGTCTGGACAGAATTCATCAATCGACTTTTCAGCTTACCTGTCGGATTCTTCGCGCTGGGCACTTTCGTCATTTCATTCATCTATGTGAAGAGTAGGCCGCTTGTATTTTGGCTATCCTTTACCTCGTTATTACTGGTTCTTGCGAATGCGATCATGGGTGCAAGAGTTGTCTACAGCGGGATATCTCCGGGTGTTCTTACCACTCACTTGGCTCTGGCCATGCTACTAATCTGCGTGCTCGTCCACTGCGTCTGGGCAGGTGGCGAAAAGCCATGGAAGGTCAAACTATGTAAAGGTGAGAGGTCTGCACGCATCCTCGTCGCATCCCTTCTCTTACTCACCGTCGTAGAGGGCATCCTCGGTTCGCAGATTCGAGAAATCACCGATGAAATGGCAAAGGCACACCTCGATGCACCTCGCGAAACATGGATCGCTGAACTGGAGGAAAGCGCTATCTATCTCATCCACCGCAGCTTCTCGTGGTTGATCCTCGTCATTGCTGTATGGGCATATTTTTCGGCGAAACAGCACCAACACGACGGAACTACCCCGACCCAGAAAGGAGTCATCGCCATCGTATTTGCCCAGATGACCTTGGGCGTAGTGATGTCTCAGGTGCACATTTACTCATGGGTGCAAGTGCTGCACGTCGGTCTAGCCGCCATTCTCCTCGCCCTCGTATACCGCTGGCTATTGATCCTCCCAAAAAAAAGCGCCCGACTGCCTGAGCAACCGGACGCCATATCATGATCCCCTGGATCAGCCTTCGCCTATACCACGGATTCTTTCTCCACCGCGTTCTCTTCCGCTTCCACCTGAATTTCCTCTCTGCTGTCCGCCTCCGCCTGAACCACTATGGTTTTGCGGAGTTGGCCGTCCGACACCGCTAGGTTTACTTTCTCTTTGAGTGTTGCCCCCCCGTTGGCGCATTAATTCTTCGATCGCTCCACGATTTGGAAGGGAACCTCCTGTCCGTGTGCCTCCTGTCCGTGTGCCTTGTGGCCTTTGCTGAGGGATCGTGACAGTCGTATTTCCACGGTCGCGTGAAGAGTCACGGCTTCCGTTGTCACGACTTGGGAATACATTCCCACCGCTGCGAGTATTATCGCGACCGTTGCTTCGCATATCTCTGCTATTGTTATTCCAATTGCTCGACCCACCTTGGAAGCGGCTGAAAGGACTCGGTCTCTGCTCCCTAGAGTTATTAATCTGCGGTCGCTGGTCACGATGGCTGACATCTCTCACATTCCTCGACCAATCCCTACCCAGATTACGATAGCGATCGGTTCGGTTTTGGTAGTTCGTCAGATTGTAAGTACGCACGCTACTTGGTGGCGGGCAATAACTGCTGCCGCGGCTCCATCCATGTGGATGCGGAGCTCCAGAAACGTATCTAGGACGGTAGCCCACCGGGTAATACCCTGATAGGTAGGGATCGTAATAAGCCCGCCGGGTATAGTCGTAATAACATCCAGCATATGGATCATACCCCCACCGCGAACTTCCCGTGCTGACGAAAAACGAAGTGGAGAAACTTGAATTACCGTAACCATAACCATTCCCGTAACCCCCGTATGAACTGGAATAGTAAGGATCGTAGGCGCAAGAACTCACCGCAAACGCGGATAATCCGGCAGTCAGACCAAAAAGCAAATAGCGATGAATTTTCATAATTGAACGTTAGACTGTGCCTCTCTCGTGTCTATTCATCAATTTATCAAAAAAATCAGCACCGTTCGAGACTTGCCCGAATTAGGTTTTCCCGTTTCTCTCTCAGCACAGCATGTCAGAGAAACCTATCCTCATTACAGGCGGCGCAGGCTACATCGGCTCGCACACCGTTCGCCAACTCGCAGCTAAAGGCCGCAAAATCGTCGTTCTCGACAACCTCGCCTACGGCCACACCGATGCGATCACCGACCCCTCTGTAGAATTTGTCAAAGGCGACGTAGGCGATAGCGCCCTACTCGCCGATCTTTTCTCGACCCACGGCTTCTCCGCCGTCGTGCATTTCGCAGCTTTTGCTTACGTCGGCGAGTCCGTCACCGACCCACTCAAATACTACTGGAATAACACCGCGGAACCCATTGTATTGCTCCAGGCGATGCAAAAGCACGACTGTAAGGCTTTTGTCTTCTCCTCTACTTGCGCCACCTATGGCACTCCGGTAAGGGTTCCCATCGACGAATCGAACCCGCAAAACCCCATCAACCCCTACGGCCACAGCAAACTCATGGTCGAGCGTATCCTCAAGGACTGCGACCACGCATGGGGTCTAAAATCTGCCTGTCTCCGCTACTTCAATGCCAGCGGCTGCGCTGCGGATGGAACCATCGGAGAAGATCACAACCCAGAAACCCACCTCATCCCCCGCGTCCTCATGGCTATCACTGGTGAAGTAGATGCCCTTGAGGTCTACGGCACAGATTACCCTACTCCAGACGGCACTTGCATCCGTGACTACATCCACGTCGAGGATCTTGCAGAGGCTCACGGCTTAGCTCTTGATCATCTCATCGCAGGGAAACCCTCTATCCGTTGCAACCTCGGCACAGGCAAAGGCCTTTCCGTGAAGGAAATCATCGCAGCAGCCGAAACTGCCACAGGAAAAACGGTTCCTGTCACCTACGGCCCACGCCGCGAAGGCGACCCTCCGGAACTCGTCGCCGACCCCTCGCTCGCCTTCGAAACCCTAGGATGGAAAGCAAAACACCACGACGCCACTGAAATCGTCGGATCCGCATGGGCGTGGATGAATGGGCCGAATAAAGGCCGTTTTGCCAAATAAGCCCTTTGGTTCCAGTCCATACCCACTTGGTATCTGCGATGTATTGACATTAATACTTGCAGATCACCCTAGGTTTCACGATATTACCTTTAACCCACGCTAAACCCAGCGCCTGATGAAAAACTCCACAATCACGGAAAATACCAATCTCGATGCCCGGACAAAACCCGGATTTACTCTCATCGAAGTCCTCACAGTCATCGCGATCATTTCCATCCTAATGACCGCCGGAGCCATCGGCCTCGGAAACATCAGCGCTGGCAAAGACACAGCAAGTGCCGTCGCCACTTGTGAATCCCTTTTCGATGAAGCCCGTGTCATTGCCGTTTCTAAGCGCTGCAAAGCCCGCATCATGGTGAAAGCAGATGATCCAGTTGATACCGACTACCTTCAGCGTGTTGTCGTTATCCACGAGGAAATCGATGCCGATGGCAATCCTGTCGAAGATAGCTGGGTTCTTTCAAGCCGAGGCTACATTATGCCTCAAGGCGTCTATTTCAGCCAAGAATACTCAAAAAACGAGGCGGGAAGCGATCTCGAGACTTTTACCCTCACCGACAGTAAGACCGACTTTAACGGCGAATATATCTACTACGAATTTAACGCCGAAGGCATATGCAGTGATCCAGGTGCAAGCTTCGTCATCGGTGGCGGAGTACGAGGTCGAGGCCAAGAACCCAAAACCACTTCGGGGGAACGCGATTTCGCTGGATTTGTGATCTGGCGCAACGGCCGCACCTCCTCCTACCGGAACCCCACACAAATCCCCGGTGTGAATTCACACACCGGCAACTCCACTTTCTGAGAACATGAGAAAACCCTACATCACATCTAGCATGAAGGCTTCTAGACAACTACGCACGGGCTTCACCCTTATGGAAACCGTCATCGCCATCGGCGTGCTTGCGGTTCTCCTGACAGGCTTCCTCGCCGTTTTCACTCCAGCAGCACAAGGTATCCAACGCTCCATCGATGCTCAACAGGCAGATCGCCTAGCCAGCACACTTGAACGCGAACTTGTCACTCTCCGCAGCGGAGAAGAATCAACAGAAATCACCACTGGCTTCGACAAGGCCTTTGATTGGATCCTCAACGGAGACGATCCAACTCAGGCTATCGTCGTATACCAATACCGCGGCAGCACCTCAAGCATGCGCAATGACGGAACCCCTGAACCTCAGGTATCTATCAACGGACAACCGGGTGAAGATTACACTGTCCAGAGCTTGGCGAGACGCCTCGGTGACCCCGAATTTGAAAAGGATATCAAAGCCATTGAAGGCAGGATATTTTTCGTAAAAGCTGAACAACTCGTTTTCACTGGCGGCCAACTAACTACAGACGGAACAGGTAAACTCCAATATCTCGATGACACCGGTAATTTGAAGGATGCCCCTACTTCCGATGACTACCTAGACGCCGTCATCGCCTTCTCCGCAGAGTTTCACAGTGTTCCCAGCAAAAGCATCGCCTACCTTGAAGGCACCGGCTTCAAAACCTTGTATGCAAACGCGAAGAACCCCGTGTTCACACGCAATCTCGCCGTTCGCCGCTAAATCACCACTACCCATCCTATGAAAACCCTTTCTCCCAAAGCCGGGCGCGGATTCACCCTCATCGAGTTGATGGTCGCCATGGCCATCACCTCTCTCATCGTTACAGTTCTCGTCTCGGTGACATCGCTGGCACTAGAAACATGGAACCGCAGCCGCTCTGAAATTCGAGCAGCCCGCCAAGCAAAAGCCATGGTCGAATCCATGTCCAATGATTTGGAATCCATGGTCTCCCGTAGAGGAAACAACTTCGAATGGCTCTTCGCTCGCGCGGAAACACCCGGAGACGGACCGAAAGGAAATGACTCTCCGAATGCTGCCGAGATCGCCTTCTTTTCCGCTGCGACAGATCGCTACAACGGCGAAATCGGAGAAACCGAAGACAAGGGCGGCGACGTCTCTGGCATCGCATACAAGCTAACCTATCAGGACACCATCGATTCGGGCAGCAATGACTCGCTCAAGACCTTTGCGCTCTACCGCAAGATCATCAATCCCGATGTAACTTTCCAAGATGTGCTTGGAACGGAATATGATTCTAATAACGAATCAGCTGACGACCTATTTAAGGCAGCTGAAGATGCCGAATCCGATGATGCCATCTCAGGTAACGACATCGAAACACGCGCCAACTACATCTGCGAAAACATCTACCAATTCACCCTCATTTTCCATGTAGCAGTCACCAAGACCGACGGCACACCAAGCACTGTCCAAGTCAGCTTGAAGGATTCAGGTTCCGACTCTACCGAAATTTTCAAAGTTCACGGCGGAGGCATTTACCTAGACTCCAATGTATCGGGTCCGGGAAGTTCTGGTATCACTAACGACCAAATCAAGGCAGGCAAACTCTCTGCGGTAGAAGTCTCGATCACCGTCCTCACCGATTTCGGAATCGAACAAATGCGCAAGCGGACACTTAATTCTTCCGCCAAGGACGACTTCATTTCGGAAAACTCTTATCAGTTTTCTAAGCTGATTCCTGTCCCCGGCACCTGAGCCATGCCCCATGGATAACCACCCGAACGATCCTCTCCACGGCTACACCCTGGAAATCATCGTCACCCGCCTAGTCGAGGAGTATGGCTGGGACGAGCTTGCTGACCGGATACGCATTCGCTGCTTTGCCAACGATCCCTCGATAAAATCCACCCTCAAATTCCTCCGCAAAACCCCGTGGGCGAGGAACAAAGTCGAGCGACTCTTCATCGAACTCCTTGATCAACCTTAATATGGAGCGCGGCCCGGTGTGCCCCTTGGGTATTTATAGCCGCTTTCTGAAACTGTGGTCACAGACTCACATCCGAGTTTCAAAATACCCCATAGAAAAAGCTCTTCCCCCCCTCCCTACATAAGGGCAACTTCGGTGCATGAACTCCCCTGCCCTCGCCATCATCGGCGGCTCCGGCCTTTACGAAATAGACTCGCTAGAAGTCATCGAACGCCATCACATCGAAACCCCTTTCGGTGATCCATCAGATAAAATCATCGAAGGAAAGCTGGCTGGTCGCACCGTCTTCTTCCTCCCTCGCCACGGCCTCGGCCACCGCCTCCTCGCCCATGAGATCAACCACCGTGCTAACATCTGGGCACTCCGCTCCCTAAACGTCCGCTGGATCGTTTCCGTCACCGCCGTTGGCTCCTTGCGCGAAGAAATGCCACCCCGCGACGTAGTTATTCCAGATCAACTCATCGACCGCACCGGCCGCGCTCACGAACACACCTTCTTCGGCAACGGAATCGCTGCTCACGTCGGCTTCGCCGATCCGTATTCCTCTGGAATGCGAGAGCTCCTACTCGCCGCAGCAGCGAATCACACGGAGAAACTCCACAATGGCGGCACCTATGTCTCCATGAACGGTCCCGCATTCTCCACCCGCGCGGAGTCCCACATGCATCGCGCCATGGGAGCTCATCTCATCGGTATGACAAACGCGCCCGAAGCACGCCTCTGCCGTGAAGCTGAAATCGCCCTCGCCACCCTTTGCCTCGTCACCGATTACGATTGTTGGAAAGACGACGAAGCAGCAGTCGATGTCGCCTCAGTCATCGCAAACCTCCATGCCAATTCCACGCTCGCGAAGGAAATCGTAAAAAGCCTCATCCCAACCATTCCATCAGAACCTAATTTCCCTGAGCACCAAGCCCTCGCCACAGCTATCCTTACCCCAAAGGAAAATTGGCCTACGGAGACAGCGAAAAGTCTCGCACCTATCCTCGGCTAATCTTTTCTGGAATATCAACTCACTCAACCAACTCACACGACCATGAAAGCATTACTCATATTGCTAGTATCCGCCGCCCCGTTGTTCGCTGCCTTTGATCAATCTCACTCAAAGTTCACACAAGTTCTCAAAGAGAACATGAAGGGTGAAAACGTTAACTACGCGGCTCTCAAAAAGGCACCCAACAAACTCGGCTCCTACATCGAAGACCTCGCCGCAGTCGGTAAATCCGAATTCAGCAAATGGTCAGACGACCAGAAAATGGCGTATCTTATCAACCTCTACAACGCCGGCACTCTCAAGCTCATCATCGATAATTATCCGACAAAAAGTATTCGAGATCTCGACTCACCATGGAAACAGAACCGAGTGATGCTTTTCGGAAAATACGTCAGCCTTGATCACATTGAACACGAGATCCTGCGCAAAGATTTCTCAGACCCACGCATCCACTTCGGCGTAAACTGCGCATCCATTGGCTGCCCAGCACTACGTAACGAAGCCTTCCGTGCCGACAAACTTGATGCTCAACTCGATGAACAGGCGCGTATTTTCCTCAACGATAAATCGAAAAACCGCGTAGACCGAAAAAGCGGAGTCCTTTACCTCTCCTCAATTTTCGATTGGTTCAAAGGCGACTTCGTTAATAAATCCGGCTCAGTCGAAAAATTCATCGCTCCATACCTTTCCGCAAGCGACCGAAAAGCTGTCGAAAGCGGTAATCTCAAGGTAAAATACACCAACTACGATTGGAACCTGAACAAGAGCTGATTTACTTTCACTCTTCCGCATTTCAGAGTCACGGCACTCCATGACTCTGATTGTGATGACACGCCTCCCGCGCGAAGGGAGGAACAAAACCCGCCTCATCCCAGCCTTAGGGAAGGCGGGCGCTATGCATTTCCATGACAAGCTCGCCAGACATGCCATCGGGCGAGCTTCCGCATTCTGCATGGCGGGAAAAAAACGCCACTTACGAGTCAGCCTCGAAGGTGGCACACCCATCGAAGGTAAAGCTTGGCTCGGCGACGATTCACTCGACTGCCGAGAACAAGCACCCGGCGATCTAGGTATGCGCATGGAAACCGCTGCCCGAGAAGCGTTCGAAGAAGGAGCAGAAAAAGTCATCATCATCGGCACCGACTGCCCGTCCATTGACGAGGCGGCACTCGCCTCCGCTAATACAGCCCTCGAATCCAGCGATCTCGTCTACATACCCGCCACCGATGGAGGATACGTCCTCATCGGCATGTCAAAGCTCATCCCTGAGGTTTTCTGCGATATCCCTTGGGGTGGCGAAGAAGTCCTAGAAGCCTCCCTCACAGCGGCATCCGCAGCGGGCGAGAAGGTTCAGTTGCTTGATCCTCTACCAGATGTCGACCTACCAGAGGACCTCCCTGCTGCCGAATCAGCTTTGGAAAAAGGCTCAACAGTTTCGGTCATCATCCCCACATACCACGAGGAAGCTGGCATCGCGGCTCTACTTGAAACCGTCGCCAAATCCTCACCCCACGAATTCATCGTTTCCGATGGAGCCAGCGCCGACCAGACCGCAGCCATCGCTGCTCAATGTGGAGCAACCATCATCACCTCAGCAAAAGGTCGTGCGGCTCAGATGAATGCCGGCGCAAGAGCCGCAACAGGAGAGTTTCTCCTATTTCTCCACGCAGACACCATTCCTCCCGAGAATTTCCCGGAAATCATCTCCCACACCCTCCGCAAGCCCAACACACCCGCCGGAGCCTTCACTTTCGAGCTCTCAGGTGATCTCGGTGCTGCCTCACTCATTGAAGCACTCGTCTCTCTCCGCTGCCGATTCGCCAGTAAACCCTACGGAGACCAAGGTATTTTCATCCGACGTAGTCTCTTCGAAGCCATAGGCGGGTTTCCCGAAAACCCAGTCATGGAAGACTTAGATTTCATCCGAAAGCTCTCAAAACTCGGATCCATCCGTATCGCTCAAGATTCTGCACTGACATCACCCCGCCGATGGCAAAAAGGAGGCCTCGTTCGCACCTTTATCCGCCATCAGGTGATGCTCGCAGCACATTCACTGCATTTCCCCACCCGTTGGATCGTAAAAATGCGCTCCTAGAACCTCGCAATCCAAAGACATTCCGCATCAATCCGCCCGCACACTGTTTTTCTTCGTGACCCCCTCCCGCCAGCCCCTTAGAAACCGGGGACAGCAATGGCAGGCAAGCTCACTTATCAGCAGGCAGGGGTGGATACGCGGAAAGCCGCGGCGCTCGTCGGAGACATCAAAGGGCACGTAAAACGCACCCAGCAGAACCGCAAGCTTCTTGGAGCCTTCGGTCTCTTTGCTGCCTGCTACGATCTCAGCGATTACGATCAACCCGTAATGGTCACCGGATGCGACGGCGTCGGCACAAAACTCGAACTCCTCCTCGAATACGATCTACTCGAAACCGCAGGCAAGGATCTCGTCGCTATGTCGGTGAACGACATCATCACCACAGGTGGCGATCCCCTCCTCTTCCTCGACTACATCGGTATCGCCGCCCTCGATGAAGACAAGATCACCCGCGTCATCGGCGGCATGGCTGACTACCTCGAAGCTTGCAACTGCATCCTCGCTGGTGGCGAAACCGCAGAAATGCCCGGTATCGTCCCAGAAGATGTTCTCGAACTTTCCGGATTCTGCATCGGCTGCGCCGAAAAGCCAGACCTCATCGATCCCACAACTATCGCCCTCGGCGACGTGCTCATCGGATACGAGTCAGACAGCTTCCACGCAAACGGCTTCTCACTAGTCCGCCGGGTCCTCAAGGAAATGGAAGAAGGCGAAGTCACGGATGAGGAAATGTCCGCGTGGCTCCAACCAACCCGTCTTTATCATGATGTCGTCGCTGACCTGAAGTCTTCCGGCGTCAAACCCAAAGCCATGTCCCACATCACGGGTGGTGGCCTCCCTGAAAATCTCGAACGCCTCTTCGTTGGCATGGGTGCCGATCTAGAAATCCCCCAATGGACCCTACCCGGCATCGAAAAAATCCTCAAACACGTCGATGCGGAAGACCGCTTCCACACCTTCAATATGGGCATCGGCTGGGTCGCCATCGTCGCCCCTGAAAACGTCGAAAAAGCTCTCACAGCAGGCCCCGGCGGCCACATCCTCGGAACCATGAGTTCTAAAGAAGGTGTTCGCGTAAAAGTTAAGTCTTAAGCGTGTTCCAACTTTCCCTTCCTTGAATTTTAAAATTTGAAATTTAAAAAGTCTTGAGCGATTTCCTCACCCACGAATGCGGCATCGCCGCTGTCCGCCTCCGCAAGCCGCTCGCGTATTATTACGATCGCTACGGCACCTGCCTCTGGGGCATGAACAAGTTGTTTCTTCTCATGGAAAAACAACACAACCGAGGCCAAGACGGTACCGGTATCGGTTGCGTAAAGCTAAATATGCCTATCGGTCAGCCATACGTGCAGCGCCGCCGCGGCACGGACAAAGATGCACTCGCCCAGATTTTCCGCAAGGAGGTGAAGTCCTTCTTCAAAATGCACCGCAAGGAACAACTGGATAAAACCGACCCGGATAGCGTGAAGAAGAACTTTGACTTCGGTGGTGAAATCCTCATGGGTCACCTTCGCTACGGCACCAGTGGTGACTTCGACGAAGGCTCCTGCCACCCCTACCTCCGCCGTAGCAACTGGCCTACACGCACCCTCATGGTCATGGGGAACTTCAACATGACCAACACGGGCGAACTCAACAACGCCCTGATCCAACGCGGTCAGCACCCGGTCTTCGGCACCGACACCCAAACCGTTCTTGAGGAAATCGGCTACCACCTCGACGAGGCACACACGAACATCTATCACGACCTCCGTGATAAAGGCGTGCCCGGCACAGAAACCCCTGACCACATCTCCTCCGAGCTGAATATCACCGATATCATCGGTCGTTCCGCCGAGCCATGGGACGGTGGCTACGCGATCTGTGGCGCAGTCGGTAACGGCGACATGTTCGTCATGCGCGACCCACGCGGCATCCGCCCTTGCCACATGCTCATCACCGACGAAGTCGTAGCTTTTGCTTCCGAGCGAGTTCCCTTGATGACCGTTTTCGAAGCCGAAGCCTCACAAGTCAAAGCCGTTGATCCAGGCTCAGTCATCGTCATCAAGGCCGATGGCACCATCTCGGACGAACAATTCCATACACCGCAGAAATTCACCCCTTGTTCTTTCGAGAAAATCTACTTCTCACGCGGCAATGATCCTCAGATCTACCTCGAACGTAAGGAAATGGGCTCAGCTCTCGTCGATCAGGTCATGGATTCCATTGGCCAAACCTTCGACAAAACCGTCTTTTCCTTCATCCCGAACACCGCAGAAACTGCCTACCACGGAATGATGGACGGCCTACGCCTCTATCGCCGCCAACAAGTGCACAAGGAAATCCTCGAAGGAGCCGAGCGCGGTGATCTGACGCCGGAAAAAGTGGATGAACTTATCCTCCGCAACTGGCCGCGCGGAGAAAAGATCGCCCACAAAGACATTAAGATGCGCACCTTCATCTCCCAAGAAAAAGGCCGCGACCAACTCGTCTCCCACGTCTACGACATCACTTACGGCGCCGTGAACCCCGGCGACAATCTCGTCGTTCTCGACGATTCCATCGTCCGTGGCACCACCCTCAAAAAATCCATCCTCAAGATCCTCGCACGCACCAATCCTTCGAAGATCGTTATCTGCTCCACCGCACCACAGATCCGCTATCCGGATTGCTACGGCATCGATATGTCGGAACTCGGGAAATTCATCGCCTTCAACGCTGCGATCAATCTCCACCGCCGCGCCGGCCGCCAGCACCTTCTCGATAGCATCTACGAACTTTGCAAAAAGGAGATAGAAAAACCCGCTGATGAACGGATAAACCGTGTTCAAGGCGTCTACGAAGCCTTTACCCCAGAGGAAATTTCCGCCGAAATCAGTCGCATGGTCTATCCCGAAGACATCGAATGGCATGGTAAAGTCGAGGTCATCTACCAGACCATCGAGAACCTCCATGCCTCAATCAAAGGCGCGTGCGGCGACTGGTATTTCACCGGAAATTACCCCACCCCTGGCGGCTACGCCATGGTCAATCAAGCCTATATCCGCTGGCATGAGGGTGTTGGCGGGCGTAGCTACGACTTGCTCTAAGCTTTATCCTTCTTCCAGAAAGCTACCACTTTCGGTTTCCCCGCTTGCAATCCTTGCATTCAGGCTGAAAACTCTACGTAGGCTTTACGATATCGCCTGAAAATTTCTCATTTCCTCAAGACCATGTCCCGCTATCTCACAGCACTCATCTTTTCCCTTCTTGCCATTCAACCCACAATCTCGGCGCCCGTTGAAGTCAACGGCATTGCCGCCAAGGTAAACGGCCGCATCATCACCAAGAACGAAGTCTCGTTCATGCTCGCACCTCGTTATGCCCAGCTCGCCACCCAGTTCCCACGCCGGGGGCCGGAATTTGAGCGCCAGTTCAACGAAGCTCGCGAAAAGATCATGCAGGAACTCGTGGATCGCCAGATCATCCTTGCCGAGTTTGAGCAACTAGGTGCCGCGATCAAAGACAACATCATCGATGACGAAGTCGATCGCCAGATCCGAGAACTCTATAACGGCAACGAAGCTAAATTCCGCGAAGAGTTGAAAAAATCTCGTCTCACCATGGATCGCTACCGCGAGATCACACGTGAGAAAATGGTCGTTGAATACATGCGTGCACAACAATTCGCCGATGCACCTCCCCCGCTGCCTAACGAGATCAGAAACGAATACAACGAGATCAAATCTGAACTTCGTGATCAGAGCCAAGACAAGATCACATTCCGTAAGATTTTTATTCCTTCAGCAGATCCACAGAACCCATTAGCTACGCCCGAGACCCAGCTTGCTCTTGCCGAAGGAGTCGCCACTGAAATTACTGGCGGTAAGGATTTTGCTGAACTCGCCAAAACCTACTCCAAGGATGCCTTCGCGACCGAAGGTGGACTCCAAGAAAACGTGGATCGCACCGACTTCGCCGCTGAATTCGCTGCTATTATTTTTGACGCACCAGTAAACAAGGTTATTGGCCCGCTTCTCGACCCCCGTGGTTTCACCATCGTCAAAGTCATCAGTAAAAACCTCGGCCCCGCACCATCGCTGGGCGAAGTACGCCCCATGATCGAAAAAAGGGTTCAGCGTAAAAAAACATCAACCCAATATGAGCGTTGGATCGAAGCTAGGCGCAAGCGCGCTATGATCGAAATCAACGACTGATACTCCTTCAAAAACGATCTCAGATACAAAACTCCGTGGAAGAGCGCTACGAAATCAAAGGAAAGATCGGCCAAGGCGGCTTGGGTGCGGTGTATCGCGCCTTCGACGTCCGCATGAACCGTGAGGTCGCAATCAAACGCATCATCAGCGACCCAGATGATGATACAGTATCGGAAGAGGCCACCCGCCAGCTCGTCAAGGAAGCTGGTTCGCTCGCATCTCTCCAGCACCCGAATATCGTCACCATCTATGACGTAGGTAGTGACGAGGACGGCCCATTCGTCGTCATGGAGTTACTCTCTGGAGATACTCTTGAAAAAATCATCTCAGACGGCTCATTCACATGGGTCGATTTTCGAGAGCTTGCCATGCAGACCATGGAAGCGCTCATTGCCGCTCAAGAGCTCAACCTCGTCCACCGTGACCTCAAGCCAGGCAACATCATGGTCAACTGGCTGCCCTCCGGAAAATTTCAGGTAAAAATCGTCGACTTCGGCCTCGCCAAACTTACCGCGAAACCCTCCCTACAAACCATCGATCAATCTGATGGCGTCTTCGGCTCCATCTATTTCATGGCTCCAGAGCAGTTCGAGCGTGTCCCACTAGACCACAGGGTCGATCTATACGCTATCGGTTGTGTTTTCTATTACGCTCTTACCGGCACCTATCCATTCGATGGAGAGCATGCAGCAGAGGTCATGGCCTCTCACCTACAGCACCATGTAACTCCCTTGCAGGAAGTCCGCGAAGGCATCCCGATCTGGGTCTGCGACTGGATCATGTGGCACCTCAATCGCCAAGCCTCGGACAGGCCCGAATCAGCTCGCCAATCACTACGGATTTTTGTCGAGAACGATACCGCACAAAAAGACCCTATCATGAGTAACGGAACCCCATCTACCCCCTCAGAATCTGAGCCTCCGAAAAGGCCAAAACTACTCATCCCAGGTTCCGCTCCTACCCCAGAGACAGTAGAAGACCCCACTCCTACACAACGTGTAAAAACCGCGTCGGTGCCTAAGCCACTTGAACCCCCAAAGGGATCAAAGCCAAGTATTCATACCACTTCCCAGGTCTTACACAGTGCGCCCGCACCTCCCGAGCCCGCGCCAGAAACACCTACTGAATCAGAACCCGAAGCAACACCCGAACCTGAGGCTCCTGCAGCTGCCAATCCACCAGTTCTCAAACCTGCGAACCCCGAAGCACCAAAAACTGCTTCCGAGGAAAAAGCAGTGCCCGTCCTCGCACGTGCAACCCCCAAGGCGGCAGCCGCAGCACCGATTCTTAAACGTGCTACCGGTGCACCTACTGGGCCAGCCTTAAAGCCAACTTCACCTGCTCCAGCAACTTCGAAAGCCGTACCAGTACCGGGCAAAGTCCTTGCGCCAACCGGAGCCGCTCCAAAAACGAAACCGGCGGAAGAAAATGCATCCCCCGCCACACCGGCTTTCGCACCTCCTAAGAAAGGTATTTCTGCTGCCGCGAAAATGACCATCGCTACCATGATCGGCATCTTTGTGATCATCTTGGCAGTCATGCTTTTGAAGAAAAGCGAAGCCAACGCGGAAGCCAAAATCTACAACGATATCATCAAACAGGTGCCCGCCGGAGATCCTATACCCATGAAGTCACGGGTGCTCGAAATCCTCCTCAGCAACGCGGCAAGTGTCGGAGCCACCGAAGATCGCACGGCAGTCTACATGGCTCTAACTCTCGCTGAATCTACGGACGGCACCAATATCGACAAGCGCATCGCGGAATTCGCCACCACGAAAACCCTTGTTCCTAATATCAGGGTCATCCTACTCGGCAGCGTCCTCAGACAACGAGCAAATCCAGAAATTGTCGAAACTCTCCTAGATTTCGCAAAATCCACCAACGAGCCCGAATCAGCTGTGGCTGCCATGGAAGCCGTCCGACCAACTGCTGAAGACAAGCACTTCGCTGAAATCCTCGGATTCATCTCATCTGAAAACAACCGTATGAGGACTGCTGCAGAGGAAAACGCAGTAAGGATTATCAAAAAATCATCTTCAACCGGTGATCTGGGCTCACAACTATCTACGGCCTATGGCTCTGCCTCAGATGACATCGTCCGCCACGCGATGCTCCGCCTCTTGGGTCGTATCGGTGGTGATAAGGCCATGGAACTTGCCAAGGAAAACCTCGCAAGTGATGACAAGAAGAATCAGATCGCCGCGATTGTCGCTCTGCAAAACTGGTCAAGTAGAGATGGATTCCTCGCACTCGTCGAATTTGTCCCCACCACCACAGAACTCGACATTCGTGCCCGTGCTTTTGCTTCCGCCTACCAATACTCACTCGAAGATCAGAAAAACGCCCAAGACAACTGGACGCTTCTCGAAACCGAAGCGAAGACCCAGGACGAGCAAATCAAGGTCATCCGTGGCGTCGCCAACGTGAAACCCGCTCCATGGGCATTCGCTCTTCTCGGAAAAATCGCCAAAACCTCCGATGACGAAAAAGCCATAGATTTCGCAGAACGCGCCATCGTTCGCCTCAAGGACAGGCAGAAGGTTGAGGCTGGCGGCAATAAGAAGGAAGAGGAATAACAGGGCGGGGCTTGTCTTTCACCCTCCGCCTGCCGTAAACACGCGCCAACCCTTTTCCTACAAAGTGTCTCCAGAACAACAGCTCACCCAACTCACCGCCGGCACCGCCAAAGTCCTTTCCGAAAAGGAACTGCTTGAAAAACTCAAGCTAGGTCGCCCTCTACGCATTAAGCTCGGCGTCGATCCCACCGCACCGGACATCCACTTCGGCCATACGGTTGCCTTGGAAAAACTCCGCCAGTTCCAGCTTCTCGGCCACCAGGCAGTCCTGCTCATCGGTGATTTCACCGCCACCATCGGCGATCCCTCAGGCCGCTCCGCCACCCGCCCTCCTCTCACCCGCGATGAGGTTTTGGAAAACGCCGCCACCTACACCGAGCAGGCTTTCAAGATCCTCGACCGCGAGAAAACCGAAATCGTCTACAATGGCGATTGGTTCAGGAAGATGACCTACGAGGAAATCCTCCGACTCAACGCCCGCGTCACACTCCAGCAGATGCTCCAGCGCGAGGATTTCCGCAATCGCCTCGACTCCGGCCAGGAAGTCCGTCTCCACGAACTTCAATACCCTGTCATGCAGGGCTGGGACTCCGTGGAAATCCGCTCCGATGTCGAACTCGGCGGCACCGACCAACTCTTCAACATCCTCGTCGGCCGCGACATGCAAAAAGACGAAGGCCAACCGCAGCAGGTCGTCATGGTCATGCCACTCCTCGAAGGCCTCGACGGTGTGAAGAAAATGTCCAAGTCCTACGGCAACTACATCGGCGTCTCCGATGCGCCACAGGAAATGTACGGCAAGCTCATGTCGGTCTCCGACGAGCTGATGGATCGCTACTACCTCCTACTCCTCGGCGAAACTCGCGATCCCGCATCCCACCCGATGGACTCCAAGAAGTCACTCGCCGAGCGCCTCACCTCCCGCTACCACGGCGACGACGAAGGCAAAGCTGCTCGCGCCGATTGGGACACACGTTTCTCGAAAAAGGATCTCACCGCCGCCGACCTACCGGAACTGGAGATTTCCTCCCTCCCACCAGAACTCACCGTCCTTACCATCGCCGCCCACGCCTTCAGCACCGCCTTTGGCCTGAAGAAGTCAAACGGAGAACTCCGCAAGCAGTTCATCACCTCCGGCTCCGTTCAGCTCAACGGCGAGAAACTCACCGACCCCACCGCACCATTCAGTCCCGCTCTCGGCGATGTGCTGAAGCTTTCCAAAAAGCACGCCGTGCGTTTCCTATAAAGGAACGCAATGGAAGCGTAGCGGACATAGAGGAAGAAATTTAGCAAAAACTCATTCCTCAAACTTTAATCCGCCCCCCTAACCATGAAAATCCTATTCACCCTAGCCCTGCTCACCGTCCTCGTCTCTGCCGAAGAAACACAGCTCTTTAACGGCAAGGATCTCACTGGCTGGGAGGGAAATCAGAAATTCTGGTCGATTGAAGAAGGAGCTATTACCGGAACCACCACCTCAGAGACCCCGACTAAGGGCAACACCTTCCTAATCTGGAAAGGAGGTGAACCCTCTGATTTCACTCTGACGCTCAAATACAAGATGACTCCAGGTGACGTCAAAAACTTCACCAACAGCGGCATCCAATATCGCAGTAAGGTCATCGACTTGGAGAGTTTCATCGTCGGCGGCTATCAAGCTGATCTGGAATACGGTGATAAATACAGCGGTATCCTCTACGAGGAAAAAGGCAGAGGCATTCTCGCACAAAGCGGCCAAGTCGTAGAAATCACCCAAGCAGACACTCCAAAGAAACCTTCCATTGAAGTCGTCGGCCACGCCACTGCCTTCGAGGATATTCAAGCCGCAATCGATAAAGACAGCTGGAATGAGTATCGCATCGTAGCCGAGGGCAACAGAGTCCAACACTTCATCAACGGCAAGCTCACCGTCGACGTCACGGACAAGACGGCCGAAGCTCCAACGAGAGGAGTCATCGCCCTCCAGCTCCACGCCGGCCCACCGATGAAAATTCAGTTCAAGGATCTCATTCTCATCACCAAGTGATCCCAAACTGACCTAGACATTTCCCCGGTAGCTTGCTACCCCATCCACATCCTTCTAGAAAAAGCGCCCGTAGCTCAGCTGGATAGAGCATCCGCCTTCTAAGCGGACGGTCACTGGTTCGAATCCAGTCGGGCGTACTTTTTTAAAGCCTTTTCTCCAAACAGTCCGGAGGATGCACACCGGATGGCGACATGGGTCGCAATCCAGTCGGGCGTACTTCTGAAAGCCTTTTCTCCAAACAGTCAGGAGGATGCACACCGGATGGGCGTCGGAGCCAATCCAGTCGGGCGTAATTCTGAAAGCCACATCCCTTAATCAGCGCGGAGCGTGCACACCGGATGGCGACATGAGTCGCAATCCAGTCGGGCGTACTTCTAGAAAGCCACATCCCTTAATCAGCGCGGAGCGTGCACACCGGATGGCGACATGGGTCGCAATCCAGTCGGGCGTACTTCTGAAAGCCCCTTCCTACAAACAGCCCGAAGGGAAAGGAGCCGCGATTCAGAAATCGCGACCTGCACGGCGCACCACCCTCAGGCGCCACTACAAAAAAACGCCAGCCCCGAATCTGGGACTGACGTTAAGATTATAAGCCTGATTTCTTAGGCCATTTTCACATCCACCCACTGCTTGGTCTTCGCAGACTCAAGCACTGCGTCACAAACATACTGCGTGCCGAGGGCATTTTTGAAATCCGGATAGCGTTTCTCAGCCGACGGATCATCGAGTGATTTAAAGAACTCCGCGAGTGCGTGCGTAAACGAGTGCTCATACCCAAGGCAAAGACCTGGAACCCACCAGTTACCCGCATAGGGGTGATCCCCATCCGAGCAATGAATGCTGCTCCAGCCGCGCCTGTCGCCGGGCACGCCGTGGTCGAAGTATTCCAAGCGGTTTAGGTCATGCAGATCCCATGCGAGGGATTTTTCCGATCCATTGATCTCAAAGGTATTGAGTGCCTTGTGTCCACGCGCATAGCGGGTGGACTCGAAGATCGCCAGTGAGCCATTTTCGAAACGTGCAAGGAAAGCGCAGGCATCGTCGATAGTGACGGGATGCTTTTCACCAGTCTCCGTATGAACACGCTCCTTGATGAAGGTCTCGGTCATGGCGGAAACGGAAACGATCTCGCCGTTGATCCAGCGGGCAGTATCGATGCAGTGAGCAAGGAGGTCGCCGGTAACACCGGAACCCGCTGCAGCAGCATCTAGCCTCCAGAGTCCTTCGCCGCCCTGTGGAAGATCTTCTGAAATCGTCCAGTCCTGCAGGAAGTTTGCGCGGTAATGGAAAATTCGTCCGAGCTCGCCAGCATCGACGATATTCTTCGCATGCGTCACTGCAGGAAGGAATCGGTAGTTATACCAAACAAGGTTCGGCAGACCGGATTTCTCCACGGCCTCGACCATTTTTTCTCCTTCTTCGCCATTCAGAGCGAGTGGCTTTTCGCAGAGGATCATCTTGCCGTTCTTGATGCACTCTAGCGCGATCTCGTGGTGGGAGTTGTTCGGTGTGCAGATATCGATGGCATCGATGTCATCGCGTTTCACGAGCTCACGCCAATCGGTTTCGTAGGACGCGTAGCCCCACTTCTCAGCGAAGGCTTTGACCTTTTCCTCACTACGACCACAGACCGCCTGACGGACTGGGACGTGCTCGGTATCGAAGAAGTGATCGAGCTGCGAGTAGGCGTTCGAGTGAGTGCGACCCATGAAGCCGTAGCCGATGAGTCCGATTCTAATTTCTTTTTTAGACATGATTTCTTGGGTTCTGATTAGCTAGCTGCGTCTTGGGACTCGATCATTGCCTTGAGAATCGCATTCCAGGTGGACGCATCTTCGAGGACTTCATTATCGAACATGCAGCCATCCCAACAGATGTGCTTGATGCCACGCTCAGCAGCTCCTTGGAGCCAGTAGGAGGAGCATTTTGCGATGTCTAGCCTGCCATTCGGATCGTCCGCGCGGCAGTGGCGACCGGTCTTGTCGTGCGAACCAGTGCCGTGCACGGAGCCGTCGTTTTGAGCAACATGGAAGTCGAGCGTCCAAGGACGGAGCGCATCGGTCATGGTCTTGTAAGCAGCCCAGAACTCATCGTCGCTGTAGCCTTCCTTGAGGAGCGCTGCCTCAGGTGCATTGTAGCCCATGAGATAGAGATAGGTGTGTGCGAGGTCTGCTTGGAAACCAACTACACCCGGCATCGCCGTGGCTTCGAGAGTGTCTACCGCAGCTTTCCATGAGTGGAAGCCACCCCAGCAGATTTCGCCTTCAGCAGCGACACGCTCACCGTATTGCTCGGCAACCTTACCTGCTTCACGGAATGTATCGGCCACCTTTTTGGTGTTACCCGCAGGGTCTTTTGCAAAATCCTCAGTGCCACCCGCCGTATCTACGCGGATGATACCAGACTTGCGAACGCCGTGCTCATTGAGAATCTTAGCGACGCGGCAGCTTTTCTCCACAGCGAGGACGAAATTCTTCCTGTCCTCATCGGAGCCGAAGGCAGAACCACCGACCGTTCCCGGCCAGACAGGTGCAACGAGTGAACCCACGGAAAGCCCTTTTGAAGCGATCAGATCCGCCATCTTCCTCAGATCAGAATCGGAGGCATCAGGATCGGTGTGCGGGTGGAAAATGAAAAGGTCTACCCCATCGTATTTCCTGCCGTTGACCTCAGCCGCAGCGGTGAGATCCAGCATGTGTTCGAGGGAGATTGGCGGGTGATCCGTATCGGGCTCTTTGCCGACGAGACCCGGCCACATTGCGTTGTGAAGTTTGAGTTTGCTCATGGTTCTATGGTTTTTTCTGGAGGCATCTTGCCAGATGTCATGCACTAACAAAGCCTCCCAATATCATTAGGTAAACCCTTTTACGCGATACCTTGTAGCCTTCTTCCAATTTTTCGAAGGAGATTCCCTCTAACCCCTGCAGGGTCTCCTTCGCAATCATCGCCGGCAACTTGCTCGACAAACTCAGTCGCTTACCCCGTAGCTTTCCTGAATAGGAAAACCCATGTGCAATTTTCTCCTCCGCTATCGCTCGTTGCTGTTCGAAAGCAGCCATCAGAGAAGAGCGATCATTCGAATCATCCACAGGTAAATAGCACCTACCCATATTTAGATCCTTCGGTAGATCTCGTAAAATATTCACCAACTGAAGCCCCTTCCCATACTCCACTGCGTGTGCCAGCAACTCTTCCTCAGGTTGACGTGAAAACCCCTCACCCATCGTCAGGTAGCCCAGCTTCGTCCAAAATACACCCACACAACCAGCCACTCTCCACGTGTAGTCATCCAGCGCTGCATCGTCGCACAAGGTCACGACTCGATCTGCTGTCGCATCGCCGAACCTTTCCAGATCCAGCTTCTGCCCACCAATGATAATTCCCACTACCTCCCTCACGAGCTTCGCCTCACCCACATCTAAGGAGCTCAACGCTCCCAAGACTTCTTCATGCCTTCGAAGCAATTCCGCCTCTCCTTCGTGCTCTATCCCAGAGATCACATCATCCGGCCAAGCTACCACATCAGCTTCTCCATGGATCTGAGCAGAAAAATCATCCAACAAAGCGATACGTCGATCAGACGAGACTGTCGAAGAGTCCGCAATCGTATCGCTAGCCCTTGCGAGTAAATACCCGACCGCAGCCCCCCTGCGCATCGGAGCAGGTAGCAGCCTGAGACTCAGGTAAAACGAGCGGGAGACCGCCTTAAGAACCTGTGTCTCCAGCATCACACCCATCACTCATCCATGGATAGTATCCGTCCACAGTTGTCGCATTGCGTAACTTCCTGCTCACCCTGCACTGCAATGGCAGTCGCAGAGATCACCTTCACATGGCAGCCTGTGCACTTTCCGTCTTTCAACGTGGCAATTGCCATGCCGTCTTTGGACTTCATCAGCTTCCCGTAGATTGGCAAATATTCTTCGGAAGCTTCAGCAGCAAGCTTCTCGCGCTCCACCTTCACCTCGGCGAGCTGTTCCGCCATCTCAGTGTGGCGTTGCTTAATAGAAGCTAAATCTTCATCGACGACCTTCTGTGTCTTAGCCAGCACAGCCTCTGCCTCTGCCTGCTTCTTACGGAAAGTATCTACCTCCTCCATGGCCTCAAGCTCCTTGGTCTCGAGTTCATCAACCTCTTTATTGTAGCGCGTGATCTCATGACCCAGTGCATTGTATTCCTCGTTCTTCTTCGTCTCGAATTGCTGATTCTCAAGCCGCTGGATCGTCGTCTTGCGCGTCTGCACATCCATCTCCACCTTCTTCACTTTCAATTCCGCCGCAACCAAGTCGTCATGCGCCTTTTTCTTCGCCGCTAGGTCATCGGATAATCTCGCATTCGCACGCGCCTCATCCTGTGGCAATTGCGCCAAATTTTTCTCCAAGACAAGTATGCGCCTGTCCCTGTCCTGTAATATCAAAAGTCCACGGATCTCATCCAACATGCAGGATGATTATCCGCCATCTTCACCCTCCGCAAGCACCGCTTGTCGATCATTTCGCCGCCGCCTCAGCGCATCCGCCGCATAGAGGCCTATTGCAAGCCAGATCAACGCGAAGGAAAGCAGCCGAACTCCGGTCATCGGCTCGCCATACATCTTCCAGCCGATGAAAAACTGACACGTGGGGCCAATGAATTGCAGCATGCCCAGCGTGCTCAGACGGATATTCCTGCTCGCGAAGCCAAATAACAGTAGCGGCGACGCAGTCACAATCCCCGTCCCCACCAACAGGGCTGCATTCACCCAGTTCCCGCCGAAGGCATCCACCACCCCGCTGCTTTGCCACACCAGCCATCCCAGCGCGATCGGCACCAGCACACTAGTCTCGACCGTCAGCCCATCGAGCGCACCTAGCCGCGAGCGTTTCCTCACTACACCATACAGGGAAAAAGTAATCCCCAGCGACAGCGCTACCCAAGGAAAGTGCCCTACCCCAGGGATCTGCACCATGACTCCCGCGAAAGCTGTCACAATCGCGATCATCTGCAGCCGATTCTGCCGCTCTCCGAACCACAGCGCCCCGAAGAGCATATTGAAAAACGGATTGATGTAATAACCCAGCGCCCCCTCGATCATGCGCTCGTTCAAGGTCGCCCACACATACAGTATCCAATTTCCGCCAATCAGCGCCCCTGAGAGGAAATGCCATGCCAGCGTCCGCGCATCAGCCGAGATACCCACCTTCCTCCACCACAGCAGCGGCCACAGCATCAAGCACGTCCAGCATGTCCGCTGCGCCACGATCGACATCGGATTCAGCCCATCGAGATGCTTCCAGTAGATCGGCAGCACGCCCCATATCGTGAAGGCAAACACGCCCGCTAATGTCCCCTTCGCACTTCCCGTCACACCACTCACCTATTGCCAACACGCCCACCACGCAAGCCGCACATTCCATCCTTGAAGTTTGAAACTTGAAATTTGATGGTTCGGCGTGTCCGAAAGCCGTCTCAGCATACCCCAATACGCCATGGCGCTCGCCCACGTCGCCAGCCTCCGCTCCGAAGACCCCTACCGCAAGGTCGGTGCCGCGGCCCTAGACCATGACAACCGTGTCATCGCCACCGCCTACAACGGTCTCGCCCCCGGCTTCAACGCACCTGACGACTTCTGGACAGACCGCGAAGGCCGCCAGAAATTCATGCTCCATGCAGAAATTAACCTCTGCTCCCTCTTCAAGCGTGGCGAAGCCAAAATTGTGGCCACCACCACCATGCCCTGCACCGCCTGTATGCAGACTCTCTGCTCCTACGGCATCAAAGAAATCTATTTCCAGGAAATCTACCACGCCTCAGACGCTCCCGAGATCGCGGAGCTTTACGGTATCGTCCTTGAGCAGGTCAGCGATTTTCCCATGTCGTCCCATACACCGTGAACCAAAGCGGTTTCAAAAGGCTGGGGATTTACGTTGTATCCGGATTGGTGCTCGGTGTCGCCTGTTCGTTTCTCGGCTTAGGCGCGGGCGGCGCTATGTTTCTCTCGGTTATTACCGGCACGCTTTGGATTCTGATGAGTGGAAGTCATCAGAAAGTGCTCAAAACTTTCTGTTACTGCTTCAGCATCAGTTTGGGGTTTTGGGTATTCGGTTTCGATACGATTTCCGATCCAACCAGCATCCATACTCTCTCGATCTTTCTTGCGATGATACTCATCCCAACGGGCTTATCAGCCCTAATTGCCGCAATGACCGCCAAAAGTAAGACTCATTAATCCCGTCTTGCTCATCCGGCCGGGAACCCTTACAGCCACACACATGTCTAAGAAACCGGTAGTGCTAATCATTCGCGACGGCTGGGGAACAAATCCCGGCGGCAAGGAAACTGCAGAGAAAGACGGAAACGCCGTCATCCTCGGCAACACCCCTTTCACCGACGAAACACTCTCCTCCTACCCCCACGCCTTCCTCTCTGCCTCCGGCATGGATGTCGGCCTGCCAGATGGACAAATGGGTAACTCCGAAGTCGGCCACCTCAATCTCGGAGCAGGTCGCATCGTCTACCAAGACTTCACCCGCATAAACAAAGCCATCTCTGAGGGCACGATCGCCGAAAACGACGTCTTCAAGGAAGCCCTCGCAAAAGCCAAATCAGGTCGCCTCCACCTCATTGGCCTCGTCTCTGATGGCGGAGTCCACTCTCACCAAGATCAACTCATCGCTCTCACAAAGCATGCTGCCGATTCCGGAGTAAAAGACATTTTCATCCACGCCATCACCGATGGCCGCGACACATCCCCCACCGGCGGTGCCGCTTTCGTCTCCAAAGTCGAAGACGAAACCGCTAAAGCAGGAGCCAAAATCGCCACCGTCGTCGGCCGCTACTTCGCTATGGATCGCGACAAGCGCTGGGATCGGGTCAAACTCGCTTGGGATGCCATCGTCCACGGCATTGGCGCAGAAAAACAAATCCTCGCCTCCGAAGCCATTGCTGAGACCTACGAACTCGAGAGCAAAACCGACGAGTTCATGCCCGCCATGGTCTTCGACGAGCCAAACCAACAGCGCGTTCGCGACGGCGATGTTGTCCTTTTCTTCAACTTCCGCGCAGATCGCGCCCGCGAACTCTCCGATGCCTTCCTGAAAACGGACTTCGATGGCTTCGACCGCGGCCAAGTGCCAGACGTCCACTACGTCACCCTCACCCAGTATGACAAAACCTACCCCTGCGAGGCGATTTTCTCCCCGCAGACGTTAGAAATGACCCTCGGTGAAACCGTCGCCGCTGCAGGCATGAAGCAAATGCGCATCGCCGAGACCGAGAAATACCCGCACGTCACCTATTTCTTCAACGGCGGTGTTGAAAAGGAAAACGCCGGTGAGAAACGTTTCATCATACCCTCACCCAAAGACGTCGCCACCTACGACCTCAAGCCACAAATGTCTGCCGATGAAGTCACCGACACCGTCGTCGGTAATCTCAAGGAATTCGACCTCGTCATCCTCAACTTCGCCAATCCCGATATGGTCGGCCACACGGGTGTCGTCGATGCAGCAAAGAGTGCCGTCGAGACCATCGATACCTCCGTAAAAGCCATCGTCGAGCAAACCCTCCGCCTCGGCGGCAAGCTCCTCATCACCGCAGACCACGGAAACTGCGAATTCATGAAAAACGAGGACGGCTCCCCCAACACCGCCCACACCACCAATCTCGTCGAAATCATCTATGTCGCCGACGACGCATCCTCCCACACCCTCCACGACGGCATCCTCGCCGACGTCGCCCCCACCCTCCTCGAAATGCTCCGCCTCGAGCAACCCGAGCAGATGACCGGGAAATCCCTGTTCGACTGAGATATTGGAGAGCCGCATCTCCGACCGGCTTCTTCGTAGCGGATCTGCTGACTTTCCGCCGAATCTAGCCAATTCCTAATAGGACGTAGGTTTTTGAGGGGCTTGGAGATCTGTGCCCCTCCTCGATCTGCCCCCATTTTCCCCACAAAATAGCCTAATCACGCCCCCCCCAAAAGAAGGGGGGACAAACTTCCAAAAACGGGTATATTTAGTTTCACACAAAGGCGGGAAACGATTCTCATAAGCCTCGCCACTCACATTCCTAAAACTCAACAATATGAAAAAAACACTTACAACCCTAAGCACAGGCTTACTTTTGACAGGCGCGGCGAATGCGGCCAGCCTTCTTCTTCCTGATGCGGGTCAATACAATGGAGGCGAAACAGTAGTTACTAGCCTTGTTGGTACCGATGGCGCCACTTTCGACGTGACCTACACGCTCGGAGTGACAGCCAATGCACACCTTACCGATCCAGGTGCAAATCCTGTCTTTATCAACTCGACAGGTACTATAGTCGGCGTCGGCGGTGGTAATGATATTGTGAATCACATTAACACCTTAGAAGGAAACGATAACGAAGGACTCTCGTTCACCACCCTTACACTCAGTAATTTCGTTGCAGGCACTCTTTACACAGAAGCAGAATACACTAACTCCCTTTCATTCGAAGGCTTTTCTGTCGCTTCAGCCGGTAATGCCAATGATGGTGTAAATATCTCTTACGGTGCCTTCGGTGTAACTACGGATAATGAAAACCTGAACAACAACGGTGCCGGTGCTGAATTCATTCCACTTGCAGGTAGGACTGAATTCGTAACAGCTGGATCTTCAGCCTCGAATCTGTTTCTTATAGTTGATAGCGGTCAATCAAATAACCGCTGGTCGGTCAGTGGATTGGAAGTATCTTTCGTTCCTGAGCCTTCCTCCTCCGCCATGCTTCTCGGTGGCCTTGGAATGCTGGCGCTGATTCGCCGCCGCAAGTAAGCCTAATACGCTTTAAAAGTTCCTTACGTGGGACGCTCGGTTTTCGAACCGGCGTCCCACGTTTTTTTTTGCTGATCGTTCCGGCATGTCACGGCACTACTCCCGCCATTGACATAGGAGCACCCATTTCGCACCTATGGTAGTGTGAAACCCATCCATTTCCTCCCCCCTGCCGTCGCTCTTGCCGTCACCGGATTTCTCATCGGTGGCCAAAGAAAGGAAATCGGCAAACTAGAAGTTCAGAGCGAGATGCTTTCTCGCGAAGTTGCGAAAGCAAAGAGCCGCCCCTTCTCCACACAAGAAGACTCACGCCCAGACCGCAGCAACATCCCCAACGGCGAGAAGGAACCAATCGATTGGAAGGAACTCGCCACGGTAGCTGAGGAGATGAACATTTCCGGCAGTGTAAGCGACATGCGTAAGATGATGTCCTTCCAACGGCGCATGTTGGAAATGGACAAGGAAGAGTTAATCGCAGCGCTGGATGAGATCGAGTCATTGGATCTCACGGATACTCAGCGCACCGCCTTGATCGGTATGATTCTCGATCCCCTCTCAAATAAGGATCCCGAGCTAGCACTCACCCGCTTTTCCGACCGGCTAAACGACAGTAATGGAGTCATGAGCTGGCGACTCGCCAGAGCACTCGGTAATTGGGCAGGAAAGGACGGCACCGCCGCCGCTGCATGGCTTGACAAACAGATCGCGGATGGCGTTTTCGTCAGCAAGTCGCTCGATGGAAAAAACCAAGTATTGAAGTCGTATGAAGGGCATCTATTCGCCTCCATGCTGGGGGATCATTCAGATATTGCTGAAGAAAGGATCGCCACGATGTCTAAGGACGAGCGCCGGAGTGTGCTTTCCCACGGTATCAACCAGCTAAAAGAGGAGAACCAAGAGGCGTTCGCCGAAATCACCCGCAGGAACTTGGATGAAGTAATCGCTAGAGATATCCTCGTAGAAAAAGCGAGGAACATCGCCATGATGTCGGATCTCGAAGACGTAGATGGCTACATTGATCGCATCTCTGCAACACCAGCCGAGCGGAAAGGAATCGCGGAGAACGCGGCGAGTTCATTCGTTCAGGGCAAGTCTTACCAAGGAAAGGTCACTGCAAAAGATATCGATGAAATGCGTGATTGGCTCGGTGAGCGATCTCCCGAATCTCTAGGTAGCACCACGGGTAAGACCCTAGGCCAGATGGCCAACGAGAACAACTTGGGGTTCGAGGAAAGCGCAACTCTCGCCCTTCGCTATCACGGAGAGAGTGGCGATGATGAGCTTCTGGTGAGCTTTCTCGAAAACTCCGTTAATAACCAAAACAAGGATCAGGCACGCGCTATTGCAGAGAAAATTTTAGATCCCGAAATACGCAAACAGGAACTAGCAGACCTCGAATAACTCACTCCATGAAAATCCCTATCATCATCGCTGCGCTGATCCTCATCGTCGGCATATATTTTCGTTCATCGGATGCGAAACGTTTGGCTGATGCACGCGAATCCCACGCAAAACTCGTAGAGGAGGCTCGATCTCTGGGTATTTCTTTAGACACATCAAATCCCGATGGCGCGGCGCTAGTGACCAAGCGCCAGCGTGATGATACAGAGCGCGAAGCCAAGGACGTCGCCAAGGAGATGATCGCCTTCGCCCTCGAAATGGAGGCCATGATGAAAAACGGCGGCGAAGAAGATGCTGAGATGCAGAAGCGCGTCGCCGACTTCATGGACAACATGTTTTCACTAAGCGCGTCACAACTGAAAATCGTGATCGAAGAGTTTCGCAATAGCACCGAGCTGAATGGTGAGATGCGTGAAGGCATCATCATGTTCGCGATCATGACCCTTGCTGAGAATCACCCCGCGACAGCTCTTACTATCCTGACTGAGGCTGGTGACCTTGCTGACAACGAAATGATCAGCGAGCATGTCCTCGCTAGCTCTTTAGCAAGTTGGGCAGAGAAAGACCCTAACGCCGCCATGGAATGGGTGCGTGAAAATGGAGATAAATACCCGGATCTAGTCTCCGACGATGTCAAAGCCAACCTCGTGAAAGGCGCAGGCGAAAACAACATGGCTCTCGCCTTCAGCCTCATCGCAGAGCTCGACATGGATGATCCACAAGATGCCCTGCGGGAACTTGCCAGCGTTTCGAAAACAGCGGCCGAGCGTACGGAATTCGTAAATCTCCTCCGCGAGTTCATCGAAAGCTCTGAAGGATCCGATGCTAAAAATAATGCCAAGAATACGTTCGCTTCACTGGCAGACGGAATCGTGAAAGACGGTTTCGAATCTGGTAGCGCGTGGATCTCTGAAAACCTGTCGCCTCAGGAAGCATCAAGAATAGCTACTACAATGGGTCACAGTTCTAAAAGTGCCGAGAAAGGTAAATGGATTAATTGGATGGGCGAGAACTTGCCCGTGCAGTCTCGTGACTCGGAAGTCAGCCAAGTAGTGAGAAACTGGACGAACAATGACTACCGTGCCGCAGGAGAGTGGCTAGCTGAGCAGCCAGCTGGAAAAACCAAAACCGCCGCGATCTCTGGCTATGTGAAGGCTATTTCTAAATATGAACCTCAGACAGCTGTAGACTGGGCACTCACCATGCCCCAGGGAGATGCACAACAAGACGCTCTCAAGACCATTTACAAAAACTGGCCGACATCAGAGGAACAACAAGCCGCCCGCAAAGCCTTCGCCGAAAAATACGGCATCTCGCAGTAGCAAACGGCGCAGCCGAAAGGAGGGGCGGAAATCTTCCGCCCAGCAAGCCTAGATATTTCCAGATTCTTATCGGGCGGAAAATTTCCGCTCCTCCTTGCGGCTACGCCGCGTCCTATCCAAGCATGTGTTTCACCCAATCCGCCTCCCACAACGTAAAAGAGTCATCCGTGAGCTTCGCCTTCTCCGGATTCTTCCGAATATAACGCGCGACCCGGAAGAAGTGCTCCCAGTCTCGTATCAGCCTATCGTGGTAGTCTTTCTGCCAAAGCGCCCCGCCACCACCCGACAAGCGGTTGATATTCATCGAAGAATAGCGCTTCCATGCGCCAACAATATCTTCCAACAGAATGCCATCCTCCAGGGTGAAAAGGATATGCACGTGGTTCGGCATGGCCACCCATGAGTGGGTCATGAACCTTTCACCACCGAATTTCCCTAGCACCTCCTCGATGATTTCCCTGCACTCTACCTTCTTTAGGATACACGTGCCATGTCCCCGATCCATCAGACTCTCGATTTCCGCAGAAAACAGGCGGTGATACGCGCTCTCCACCTCCTCCGTCCACGGCTGCGGGTGATCCTTCAACCATACATCCCTCTTTCGGTATAGCGAATCGAGCAACTCGCGTGGCAACGAGTCCCCGAGCCGCCAGGTGACGAAGTATGTCGCGCCCACCTGCTTCCAGTGTGGCAGATGGTTCCGGGTGGTGATCGTGTCCCCGAATTTATCGAAAAACCGCATGACTTATAAGTGACTCCGATTCAATCATGGAATCCGCAAGGATAGCAACGGCGTAGCCGAAAGGAGGGGCAATCGGAGCAAAGCGTAGATGGAGGGACACGAAACCAAAACTCATCCCTCAAAAATCTTCCGCCCGGCATGCTTGGCTATTTCCGGATTCTTATCGGGCGGAAGGTTTCCGCCCCTCCTTTCGGCTGCGCCGTGCCCTATCTCTTCACTGCCTCATAAACCGTCACAACTCCGAAGGTCATTGGAGTTGCAGTGCCTTCCTGAAGTCCAGATTTCTGGAGTAATTCAATCATCGCCTCCCCTGCGGGAAATTGTTCGATGGAGCCGCCGAGATATTCGTAGGCGTCTTTCTCCTTGGTCAAGAATCCCGCCATCTTCGGCAAGACGTTGTGGAGATAGAAACGATACGGCGCGCGGAGCACCCCTTTCGGAAGTGAGAAATCGAGAATAAAGAGATGTCCTCCCGGTTTCAGAACACGGCGCATTTCTTTCAAGGCCAGTTCATAGTCACCCATATTTCTCAGGCCGAAGGCGACTGTGACAACATCGAACTCCCCTTCCTCGTATGGAAGGTCGAGAGCATCAGCGACGAGAGTTTTCCTTACGCCACGAGATGAAGCATGCTCGAGCATCTCAGCACAAAAATCGGTAGCAATCACTTCGCACTCAGGCATCGCATCCTGAATGCTTAGCGCAAGGTCTCCAGTGCCACTGGCAACATCGAGAAGCATCTTCGGCTGGAGTTGCTTGATACGCTTCGTGACGACTCGCCTCCACCAAACATCCGCGCCCATGGAGAGCACATGATTGGTCATTACGTAGCGGTCGGCAATACGCGCAAAGGCGTCTCTGACATAGGTCGGATCAGGCATCTGGTGTTACCCTGCAACCTCCCGCAGCCATCGTCCAATCCCGTTTACAGAAAACTTAATGCCCAGCATCGTCCTTGAGAATATCCGGGAACTTTTCCTGAAACCTCTTCAGGCGCGGAACTGAAACATTCTGAATGTAGCCGTTCTCCGGATGGTTCTTTTCGTAATCCTGATGGTAGTCCTCACCCATCCAGAATTTTTCAAAAGGATAGACCTCAGCAGCGACTTCATCGGGCGCGAGTTTCTTATTCAGAGCAGCGATCTTGTCGTCGATAATCTTCTTTTGCTCCTCGTTTTGATAAAAAATGATCGAGCGGTATTGCGAACCACGATCCCCGCCCTGTCCGTTCACCTGAGTCACATCCTGTGAACCGAAGTAAACATCCACTAGCGTCTCAAAGCTCACCACCTTCGGATCATAGAGGATTTCCACAGCTTCAGCGTGTCCCGTTTTTCCAGTATTACTGGACTCATACGTAGGGTTTTCCTCATGCCCGCCAGAATAGCCGGAATAGGATTCCTTCACGCCTTTCACGCTTTCGTAGACCGCCTCCACACACCAGAAGCAGCCGCTCGCGAAATAAGCACGAGCAAGCCCATCCTGTAACGGCACTTCAACCGCACCCTTTTTCTGCATCTCGTTCTGCAGCGTCCTATCCGTCTTTTGCTGTGAGCAGCCGGCCGATATGAAAAGCAGTGAAAGCGCACCTATGAGGGAAAAATGTCGTTTCATACTGTTTGGATAAACTCGCAAGGCAATTTATTCCACCGAAGAATCACCGAGAAGGAATCGCGCCGCCTGTTCCACATCCTTGTCGCCGCGCCCAGAAAGGTTCACGACAATGATATCACTCTCCGGTAGGGATGCCGCAACTTTCGACACATAGGCGATGGCATGGGCACTCTCCAGCGCTGGAATGATCCCTTCCAGATGTGCGAGTTCCTTGAATGCAGCAAGTGCCTCCTCATCCGTAGCGTAGGTGTATTCCACGCGGCCTGCCTCTTGAAGAAATGCATGCTCGGGGCCAATCGCAGCATAATCCAACCCGGCTGAAACGGAATGAGTCAACTCGATCTGGCCATCGTCATTCGCTAGCAACCATGTCTTCGTTCCTTGGAGAACGCCAAGCTTCCCTCCCTGGAAACGCGCGGCATGGCGCTCAGGGATGATTCCATCACCCCCGGCTTCTACGCCGACCATGCGGACATTCTCATCACCAAGAAATGGATGGAACAGGCCGATGGCATTCGATCCGCCGCCAACACAAGCCACCAGCATGTCAGGTAATCTACCCTCACGCTCTAATATCTGCTCACGAGCCTCAATACCGATCACGCGGTGGAAATCTCGGACAATCATCGGAAACGGATGTGAACCCAGTGCCGAACCGATGATGTAGTGGGTATTTTCCACGGTGGCGACCCAGTCACGCATCGCCTCGTTCACCGCTTCTTTAAGCGTGGCCTGTCCAGCAGTAACCGCGCGAACTTCTGCACCCATAAGGCGCATACGAGCAACATTTAGAGCCTGCCTCTCCATGTCCACCGAGCCCATATAAACGACACAACTCATGCCGAAGCGTGCGCAAACGGTGGCCGTAGCTACACCGTGTTGTCCCGCTCCGGTCTCAGCGATGATGCGTGTTTTTCCAAGCCGCTTTGCCAACAGGATCTGGCCGAGAGCGTTGTTAATCTTGTGAGCCCCAGTGTGAAGGAGGTCTTCTCGTTTTAAGTAAATTTTCGCACCGCCGAGCTTTTCCGTCCAACGCTCCGCAAAATACAGAGGAGTCGGGCGACCAACGTAGTTTTTCAACAGATCATCGAGCTCACGTTGGAACTCAGGATCCGCCTTTGCCTCTTCGTAGGCCTTCGCGAGATCCTGCAAAGGGGTCATCAGGGTCTCCGGGACAAACATCCCGCCAAATTGGCCGAAGTGTCCTTTTGTGTCAGGTAAAGTGTCGTTGGCGGGCGGGTGGTCTACAGAACTCATGGCAGTTTCCAGATAGGTTTGTATTTCTCGTATTCAGCTCGAGGCAAGAGGACGTAAAGCGGGCGACGCCCCGGGTCAACCGTTGCGATCAACCAACGCAGTTTATCCTCGATCATCGTCGTGCACCCAGCAGTCGCCGCGGCACCCTCCCTGCGCCAAATGTGGAAGAAAATCGACGACCCGCCATTCGCCACGATGTTCGGGTAAGCATTGTGACCGATGAACATTTTCAGTGAGTGCGGGTAATCGTTCTGAACCATCTGAGCCTTCTTTTCCCATTCCGTTTTTGGCTCATGATCGAGCGTGATGAACTGGTTATAATACTTCGAACTCCCGTCCTCCACCCACAGATCGCGGGTGGTCACTTGATGGTAAAATGTCTTGGCATGCTTCTTCACTTTCTTGTGAGAACCCCAGACACCTCCGAGATCGAACACGCCCGCTGGTGATCGGCCGTCACCCTCCTTCTTCAGCGTCGCTCCTCTGGGATTTGAATGAATTCCCCTACCCCAAACCAGTCCCTTGCTGCCGAGCCGCCCTTTCCATTCGCTCCCGATTCGCTGCCAATTTCCTCCTTTCTTCTCGTAATACGATAAAGTGACATTCGAGGAATTCCACCCATCCGCTACCCCCACCACGCACTGGCTGGAGCCAGCGGGCAGCTCAAACGCAGTCACCACGGCAATACCGAAAAAATAGACCATAAACGCTGCAAATCTCATAGCTCGAACATGCCTCCGTTTTCACCCGGGCGCAAGGAGCGACAAGAGGAACGGCGCAGCCGATATTCTCTCCTAGCACCCTGGACTGGAGGGCATAACTTTAAGGTTTATTAAATTTTAATATCCGGCATAATCTGCCCTCATGCGAAGCAAAGCCATCTCCCTGCTCCAGGAACTCACCGAAGCGCATTCCGTTTCCGGTCATGAAGACGAAGTCCGTGCGATCTTCACGGATGAACTCTCCGAAGTCGGCCCGCTCGCGGCAGACAAGAACGGTTCGGTGATTTGCGCCCATGGTAAAGACGGCCCACGCGTCCTCATCGCCGGCCACATGGATGAGGTCGGCTTCATGGTGCAAAACCTCACACTGGATGGCTTCATTCAGTTCGTCACCATTGGCGGCTGGTGGTCACAAGTCATGCTCGGCCAGCGCGTTCAGATCCTCACCCGTAGCGGGGACAAAATCACGGGTGTCATCGGCAGCAGACCAGTGCATCATCTTCCGCCTGCGGAGAGGAACAACCCAGTGCCGGTCGAAGCGATGTTCATCGACGTCGGTGCCGCTTCGCGTAGGGAACTGGAAGACGAATTCAAGATTGCTCTCGGAGACCCCATCGCACCGCTCTCCCCTTTCACTCCGCTGACAAAAGCGGATCTCTACATGGCCAAGGCCTTTGACAACCGTGTAGGCATGGCAGGCACCATCCAATCTGCTCTTAACCTTTCCGAAACAGATCACCCGAATGAAATCGTATTCGCTGGCAGTGTTCAGGAGGAAGTCGGGCTGCGCGGAGCTCGCACCCTCGCAAATTTCGTAAAACCCGATGTGGCAATCGTCCTCGAAGGGCCGCCCGCCGACGACACACCGGGCTTCAACGTCCTCGAAAGTCAGGGCAAACTTGGCGGAGGCGTGCAAATACGGATGTATGACCCAAGCGCTATCGGAAACCCTCGCCTTGCCGAACTCGCGATCAAGACAGCAAAAGCCGCGAATATCCCTCATCAAGTCACCGTACGCAGAAGTGGAGGCACCGATGCTGGATCCTTCCATATCGCGAACCAAGGAATCCCCTGTGTCGTCTTAGGCGTCCCGGCGCGCTACATCCACTCACACAACGCAATCATCGACATCGAGGACTACCTCGCGATGGTCGATCTCACCATCGCCCTCGCCAACAAACTCGACGAAGGCACAGTGGAGTCGCTCACTCGTTACATTTAACAAGCTAGCTCTCTCCTTTACTCTACGGTAACGCTCTTGGCCAAATTCCTTGGCTGATCGATCTCGCAGCCGCGCAGCCTTGCTACGTGGTAGGAGAACAGCTGAAGAGCAACTACGGCAGGAACCGTAGCAACAAGTGGGTGAGCAGGTGGAATAGAGATGCAATCATCCATTACTTCTTCCGCTTCGGCATCCCCTTCAGTCACGATACCCAAAATCTTTGCTCCGCGAGCGCGGCATTCCTCGACGTTGCCGAGTGTCTTCTCTTTCGCCGGCCCCTCGCAGGCCACGGCGATCACCGGGGTGCCCGGCTGCAACAAGGCAATGGGGCCGTGTTTCAGCTCCGCTGCGTGGTAGCCTTCTGCATGTATGTAGGAAATTTCTTTCAGCTTCAGCGCACCTTCGAGAGCAACTGGATACATAGGGCCACGGCCGATGAAGAACGCGTGCTCGTTGTCCACATACTTCGCGGCAATCTCCGCAATCATGTCGTTTTTCTCGATGACACGGCTGACAAGCTCCGGGATGGAGTTGATTTCCTGAGCAAGTTTCATCCCCTCTTCGCGAGAGAACCTTCGTCCGCGACCGAGTTTGAGCGCCATCATCAGCAACACACTCACCTGGCAGGTGAAGGCCTTGGTAGATGCCACAGAAATCTCTGGCCCAGCATGAAGATAAACACCGCGCCCGGTTTCTCGGGCGATAGTTGATCCAACTACGTTTACCAAACTCATGACGAAAGCACCTTTCTGCTGAGCCTCGCGCACCGCAGCTAGAGTGTCGGCAGTTTCGCCGGACTGGGAAATTGCCACCACAAAGTCGCGGCTGCCCATGATTGGATTTCTGTAACGATACTCAGCGGCCTGCTGCACCTCTGCATTGATATCGGCTAGATCCTCGAAAGCGTATTCACCCACCATCGCCGCGTGCAGCGAGGTGCCGCAACCGACCATCACCACGCGAGTAAGCTCCGCTAATTCACGCTGAGAAGTTCCCATCCCTGCTAGCACGGTAGAGCCCAGCTGTAGATCCAGCCTACCCCGGATCGCATTGGAAAGCGCATCGGGTTGCTCATGAATCTCTTTCAGCATAAAATGCTCATAGCCTCCCTTTTCTGTAGCACCGGCATCCATACCCAGCTCCGCAATCTCACGAGTGACCGGGACATTATTTAAATCCCGGATGTCCACCGCATCCGCCGAGACGGTAGCAATATCATTGTCGTCGAGATACATCACACGCTGGGTGTGGGCAAGAATGGCAGAGGCATCTGAAGCAATGATCGCCTCTCCGTCACCGACACCAATCACGATAGGGCTACCACGTCGGGCAGTAATAATCTTACCCGGTTCTTTCGCTGAAACGACGGCAATTCCGAAGGTACCTTCCACCTGATGCAGTGCATCGCAGACAGCTTGGAACAAGTCGTCTTTGTAGCAATCCCCGATCAGGTGTGCGAGTACCTCGGTATCGGTTTCCGAATGAAAATGGTGCCCCTTGTTCTCCATCCTCGTACGCAGCGCGCGGTAGTTTTCGATGATTCCGTTGTGAACAAGGGCGATCTCGCCCGATTCATCAAGGTGCGGGTGGGCGTTGACCTCAGTCGGCGGCCCGTGCGTCGCCCAACGAGTATGGGCGATACCGGTTGAAGCTGATTGATATAAACCCGGATCCCAAGCGGCGTGCGCCCTTTCACTGAGATTAGCAACTTTTCCGGAGGCCTTGGAAATCTTCACATTTTCCCCATCGATCAGAGCAAGTCCTGCCGAGTCATAGCCCCGGTATTCCAGTCTCTTCAGTCCACCGATCAACACCGAAGCAGCGTTCGCCTTACCAATATATCCAACTATTCCGCACATATAATTTATTCTTCTAAAATCTGATTTAGGGACGGAGATCCCTATCCACCACCTCACCGGGGCGGGTGGTCATCTTGGGCCATATTTTCCTGCCCGGATAGAGCAAAGTGCCAATTCCTGTATGCACTCCATCACCTACGATAACTCCCAGCTTTCTACGTCCCGTATCCACCAATTCACATTCCACCTTAGACCTATGGTTCGCACCATCATGACGGAGATTCGAAACATTTGTTCCAGCACCGAAGTTCACTTTCTCCCCGAGTATCGAGTCGCCGACGTAGGAGAGATGTCCGACATTCGTTCCATTTAAGATAATGCTGTTTTTCACCTCCACTGACTGGCCGATATGGCAACCGTTTCCAATACTCGTATTTCCACGAATATAACAGTTGGGGCCAATCTTGCAGTTCTCGCCGATCACGACATTTCCCTCGATGAAAACTCCGGGCAGAATCCGAGTTCCCTTACCAATCTTCACGTTACCCTCAATCACAGCAGCAGGATGCACCTCACCTTCAATCTCGTTTTCAACAATAGAACCTACGATGCGCTCATTAATTGCCAAGAGATCCCACGGAAAGCGACAGCTAGAAATCATCGCTTGCAGCTCGGAGTCAGCCGTAGCCACCCACTCCTTCAGTGGCACATTTGCCACAGGAAATTCTTCCATCGAACGCGTCAGTGTAAGCGGCCAACCGCATGGATCTGTCTCGCTCATCCGATTTCCTCCTCAATGGCTGCACTGAATTTCTTGATCCACAAATCCACCTTGTCTGCATCCTTGTGCTCCACAAGCACACGGATCTTCTTCTCTGTTCCGGAGTAACGAATCAACTGACGCCCTTCGCTACCGAATGCTTTTTCAGCCTCAGAAATCAGTGCCTGTAATTTAACCAAGCTCTCAATAGGCGGCTTTTCACTCACTGGCAAATTCACCAACCTGCTCGGATATTCACGCATCACGCCAGCAAGCTCAGAGAGCGATTTCCCCTTCTCTTTCATCATCCGGCAGACCTGCAAAGCACTCACAATGCCGTCTCCAGTCGTCGCATGATCCGAGAAAATCAAATGCCCCGAGTTTTCACCACCGAAGGACAGTCCATCAGCTCGCATTCTTTCCAAAACCAAACGATCCCCCACCCCAGTCCGCAGGACTGAAATACCAGCCTCTCGCATCGCCTCATCTAGCCCAAGATTACTCATCACCGTCGCAACCATCGTGTTAGCCTTCAGCTTTCCAGCCTCGTTAAGACCTAGCGCGCACATTGCCAGTGTCATATCTCCGCTCACGATCTGTCCTGATTCATCGGTAAAAATGACTCGATCCGCATCGCCGTCTAATGAAACACCCAAATCCGCTCCACAATCTTTAACCATCTTACCCGCAGCCTCAGCATGCAGGGCTCCACAGTCTTGGTTGATGTTCTTCCCATCTGGCTCAACCGCTATTTCAACGACTTCCGCCCCGAGTTCTCGGAAAATATTAGGAGCAGCCAGGTATCCCGCACCGTTCCCTGCATCGAGCACGAGCTTTAGCCCAGAGAGATCCATCCCAGCTATACTTGCCTTTGCGCTTTGTCGGTAAATATCCACTCCCTCAGAAAGCACCGTCTCGGAGCCACCACCTACTTCTTCACCAACCTCTCCCTCCGCGAGAAGTAACTCTTCAACCTTGGCTTCAAGATGGTCTGGTAGTTTATACCCATCTCCTGCAAAGACCTTCATCCCGTTGTCTTCATAAGGATTATGAGAAGCCGTCAGCATCACAGCAGCCGTCGCTCCTGTCTGGCTGACTAAAAGCGCTACCGCAGGCGTGGGTACCACACCCAGTCTGACCACCTCAGCTCCAGAGGCCAAAAGCCCTTTCACCAGACCATCTTCTAGCGCTTCACCAGACTCTCGCGTATCTCGCCCGATCAAAACCTTAGCTTTTCCGCCATCTCCGAGCACAGAAACCACCGCACGTCCAAGCTTTCCAGCCATCTCAGCCGTCACCGGATATTCATATGCCTTCCCTCTTATCCCATCCGTTCCAAACAATTTTCCCATGAATTTGTATTCTCGTTGCGGGCAGTATCGTGTTCACCACAGGCCTCACACACAAGAATGATTCCATCTCAGCTAACAGCTGGTATACAACACGCCGATTCTCCGTATATTTCACCATATTTAGAGAATCTCTGAAATCTCGCTAAAACCACTCTTTTGGCTTTCGACTTAAGAATTCAATCCCTCGCTTTCGATTTTCCTGACGAGCGACAAGATATAAAAGAGAGGCACCATCGCGACCACCCCGAACAGGCAGTCCAGCAGGCGCCAATAGATGGGAATACCGCGTATCTCACCGCAGATGAAAGCCAGCGGAAAGATTAGCAAAGCTGCCCAGATTCCCACCCTGAAAACCCCTTGGTATCTCACTGGCTCCCGGTAAGCAGGCACAAAGAACAGCGCGATCACGATATGCCCGAACGCCAGCCAATCCGTTCCATAAGCGATGAACGGGTAAGCGGCGTAAGTGTCTTCCAACCCCTTCCTGACTAAAAGAATCCAGTGAGCAAGCCCACTGTATCCCGCTGGCTCCATGCTCCCTTCAGCATCGACAAAGAAATTCGCGAGAAGGTTTAGTTCTCGGAGAAGCGGAAACGCAGTTACACCGCTAATCACCAATCCCACGATGACAAATGCTGTCAGGATTCGAATTTTGCGAAGTGGACTCATTAGGCCGACCATCGAACATTACCAAGCAGCTTACCACAAGCTCATGGCTTGTTCGTCACTCAGTCGCCAATGTGTGTTCTATTAGAGTTTTCCTCACTCTCCAACTGCCCCCATTCCATAAAGGATGTTTCGAAATTTATTTTCCTAGAGAATCACCCCATATTTTCATCTACCTACGATAATTTCAGGATAATCGTGACTTTCTTCTCTCGCCAAGCGAGCGCGTGGCTTTTAAAAATGCCCACACACCCGTGATGAGCAAAGACCCGAAACCCTCAGGCTCCAAACCATCGGAAATTGTTCCGAAATTAGCAAAAACTCAGCAAGAGGCAACTGAGCATGATTTATGGGATCTAGATGAAGATACTTTAGATTCCGAAGCCGCTGACCCAGTCACTACGCCCCTACCTGCGAAGAAAGTCAGCAAGTCAGCAATTCTCTCGAAGAAACCGGTCGAACGACAAATTGAGATCCCACTACTTTCCGAGGCTCAGGATTCACCTGACGAAGATACTGAAACCCCAGCTCCTCTTAAGAAAAAGACGAAGCCTAAAAAAGTCGCGCCTATAAAAGCAGCTCCCAAAAAAGAGGAGAAACACGACCTCGGCGACATCAACGATTTGGACGACCACGGTGAAACCGATGACTTAAAGGTCTCCGACGAACACGACAAATCAGAAAAAACAACTGAGCCCAAAGCCCCTGAACCAAAACCAGACTTAGTTGAAGATAATCCGGAACCTAAAGAGCAGGTTGAAGCAGATAGTTCGGAGGACAAACAATCAGATTCCCAAAAAGAAAATTCTGCAGAAGGCAATGAAACGCCAAAGCCTTTTTCACTTTCGTCTTTCAGCAAAGTCGAAAAATTCTCGCTCCTCGCTCTCATCGCTGTCCTTTCAATCGCAGGAATTCTAAGCATCGTTCATTTTTCAAATCGTGTTCCAACAAAATCGACTATTACGGAGGAAATCGATTTCCCAGTAGACGGTAGCAGAGTCACGATTACATCCGCCGAAACCTATTGGCGTGAACCCAAGCGCGGTGACAATGCTGACGTCGTCAGACGTGGTACTAAACTGATCCCGGTGATTGATATTTCGCTCGAAACCAAAAAGTCTGCCGCGATACGTATCTTTTTCCGGAATGATGAAGGCCAAGTCATCGGCGACGGCATCACTCGAGATGTCTCAGGGAAAAAGAAACTCAAGATCCCTGCCACCGCAGGCTTCGATGATATCGGAATGCACGCCGCCTATCGCACAGGCGGAAGCCCCCCATGGTTCATACAAGTATACGAAGGCCCCAATGCAAACGCCTCTCGCGAACAGTTCAAAAAAGTCTTAGATACCGAAATTTCCACCGACCGACGCTGATCAGCTCTCCCTTATTTATAACTTATTCAGATTAAATCTTTTTCCACTATGACTCCTCTCACACTTAAAGAAGGCTGGCATGTCCTTCACCTCTTCTACCACATCGACCACTCACAATGGTCACTTCTCACCGAAGAAGAACAACGCCACGCCAAAGTTCGCCTCACAGAACTTATTCAGGAAATCCGTGCCACACCAGACACGCAGCTGCTTACTTTTTCAGTAGTCACACCAAAGGGCGATATAGGCTTCATGCTACTCACGCCAGACCTACATGTGGCGAACGCATTTGAGAAACAGCTCACCCTTTCCCTTGGCCCTGAAATTCTCACACCTTCGTATTCCTATTATTCGCTCACTGAGCCTTCCGAATACACAACTACGCGAGAGCAATACATCGCCGAGACACTGGTCGCTGAAAAAGGCCTCACTGAAGGTACAGATGAATACGACACCGCTCTCAAGGAATTTGACGAACGCATGGCGCATTACCGCTCCTACCGCGTCTATCCTCAACTTCCCGATTGGCCGGTCGTCTGTTTCTACCCAATGACCAAACGTCGCTCGGGTGCTGATAACTGGTATTCGCTCGATTACGAGACACGCCGGACTCTCATGGCAGGACACGCTCGCGTAGGACGCACCTACTCAGGGCGAATCCTACAGCTCATCACTGGCTCGACTGGCCTCGATGAACATGAGTGGGGCGTAACCCTCCTCGCCAAAGACACAGCTGAGATCAAGGCCATCGTTTACGAAATGCGCTTCGACGAAGTCTCCGCGCGATATTCCGAATTCGGCGATTTCTACATATCGTTACAGCTCCCACTTGCGGAGCTGTTCGATAGGCTATGCCTCTGAAGACTGGCTCCTAGAGCTTCGTCCAGGATCCGTTTGCTTCGGAGGATTTCACAGCAGCCTCGATGAAGGCCATACCTTCTACGCCGTCCTCGACGGTAGGGTAGTCATAGGCAGTGTTACCCTTGAAATCACCTCCGATGGCATCTGAAATTGCTTCTGCTGCTGCAAGATAGACATTTGCGAAAGCCTCAATGAAAGCTTCAGGGTGTCCAAAGGGTAGCCGTGTGTATTTCACGGCCTCCTCTCCATTATAAGAATTCCCTCGTCTCCAAATTTCACGAGGCTTATCGGCGAACTTCACGATCAGTTCGTTCGGATGCTCCTGATGCCACTCGAGAGAGGCCTGTGATCCATAGATTCGGATGTTCAGGTTATTTTCCTCTCCAGCAGAAATCTGCGAGGCGAAAAGCACACCGCGAGCGCCACCTTCGTAACGGCAAAGCATGGAGCCATCATCATCAAGCTTCATTCCAGGGATAAATGTGTTCAGATCCGCTGCGACCTCTTCCAATCGTAGTCCCGTGATGTATCCGGCGAGGTTGTGTGCATGCGTGCCGATATCGCCGATGCAGTTCGAAACACCCGAGACACTTGGATCCATACGCCAGTTCGAGATTTCCCCACCATCGGCGACAGCTTCATTATAGGAAGGAATTGCGTATCCCTGAGGATACTCTGCGACGATTTTAAGGATCTTGCCGATCTTACCAGACTTCACCAAAGCACGAGCTTCCTTAACCATCGGGTAGCCGGTGTAGTTGTGAGTTAACGCGAACACCAAACCGCTCGTCTCTACGATAGCTGCTAGCTCGGCACCCTCAGCCTTAGACAGAGCTAGAGGCTTTTCGCATACCACATGGATACCGCTCTCTAGGAACTTTTTGGCGACTTTGAAGTGCAGATCGTTACGAGCCACGATACTCACGAAATCGATCCGGCTATTCTCTGGAAGCTTCGCTTCAGTCTCAGCCATTTCCTCGTAGCTTCCATATGCGCGCTCAGGAGCTATGAAAAAATCCTCACCAGAGAGCCGTGATTTTTCGGCATCCGATGAGAAGCACCCTGCAACCAACTCGATTTTACCATCAAGATTCGCTGCCATTCTGTGCACCGCGCCAATGAAGGCTCCACGACCTCCGCCTACCATTCCCATCCGAAGTTTTCTTTTCATCATCTTTGAGCTTTTGAGTTTCCATACCGCATCTGCGGCGCTTTATGCTTCACTCATGGTCAAGGCTCGGCAATGCAAAAGCACATCTATGTCAGTAGAAATTAGAACGGCCAGATCATCGGTATCAATATCATCGCTGTTATCCACAGAATGAGGCTGAGTGGCAGTCCTACCTTAATGAAGTCCCAGAAACGGTAACCACCTGCACCATATACATAGGTATTGGTCTGGTATCCGATGGGTGTGATGAAACTCGCGCTCGCCGCAAACATGATCGCCACCAGAAACGGACGAGGGCAGACGCCGATGGCGAGCGCCACTGAAATTGCGATGGGGGTCATCAGGATCGCAACAGCATTGTTGGTCACCAGTTCGGTGAGGATCAGAGTGAGCAGGTATATGCCTGCAAGGATGACCAGCGGCGCGTGGCCGCCGAGAGCACCGACAACTCCGTTCGCGATCCATTCGGCTCCTCCGCTGTTCTGCATGGCCAGCCCAATGCCCAGCATACCGTAGATCAAGAAAAGCACGTTCCACTCGATCGCCTTGTAGGCATTCCTAATTTCCAGGCAACCCGTCAGCACCACCAGCACCGCTCCGACAATCGCCGCACTCGTGATCGAGAGGAAATCCAGAGCTGCAGTGATGACCACTGCTGCGAGGATTACCACTGCCACCGCCATCCGCGATTTCAGGGGTGGACTGATCGTCGTTTCGTTGAGGCTGAGGAAACTGCCTTCTTTATTCAGCCGGACGATGTTGCGCACCGGCCCCTCCAGCAAGAGGGTGTCACCGAAAGCCAGACGCATGTCGCGGTAACCCACAGGGACATTTACCCCCTTACGGTGAACTGCCGCGACCACGATACCATACCTTCGCCTGATGTTGGATTGCTTCACGCTCTTCCCGATCAGAGGACTTTGCGGCCCAATGATCGCTTCAACGGTCTTAATTTCCTCGCCATGCAGCGCCTCCCCGCCCTCCCCGCCCTTCTTACTCAGACCCGGAGCGGATTGAATCTCTGCCAACTGCTTCGAAGTTGCACGGAACCACAGGATGTCATTTGCTTCCAATATGATGGCATCCAGAGGTATGTCATCAACACGATGTCCTTGCCGAATGACTTCGAAAACAATCGTTCGCTTCCTATTGGAAAACAACGGATGATCGATCAACCGACTGCCGCACAGATCCGAGCCATCCGGCACCTCCACTGCACTCGAGAATTTCCTCGTATCTTCCGCATCCAGCAAACTGCTGACAGTGTCCCTATCGGGTAGCAAGTGTCTGCCTATGAAGTAGATGTAGAGCGAGCCGATCACCGCATAAGCCGCTCCCAAGCCACTGATCTCGAAAATTCCGAAGGCCGGTTGCCCCTGTTGCTTCGACAGACCGGAAACCAGCAGATTCGTCGAGGTGCCGATCAACGTGATTGTCCCGCCCAGGATGCTGAGGAAGGACAGTGGAATGAGCAGTTTACTCGCCTTTAGACCCGTGCTGCGTGCAAATGCCATAAGCACCGGAAGGAACACGATGACCACCGGCGTGTTGTTCATAAACGCCGACATCGGCACGACAATGAGAGCGAGAATCAGGATCGCTCGGGTCATTGAATTTCCCGCCCATTTTTCAAAATGGTGTGCAATCCAATCGATCGCACCCGTTCGTGTGAGCGCTTCCCCAAGGATGAACATCGCCCCGATGGTCATCGGAGCAGAGTTACTGAATACCGTGCCCAGATCCCCTTCGTCGAGGATACCGCAGAGGAGCAACACTGACATCCCGCCGAGGGCGACGAGATCGTTCGGCAACCACTCCTTTGCAAAAACGAAAAACACCCCCGCCAGTACGGCGAAGGTGATTAGCATTTGGACGCTACCTTCCATGATTCCGATAAGCAGTCTAGCTATTCGGGAAAGGTAGGCAATCTATCAATGGGACCTCTTCGGGATCAGACCGTGTAGCCTTCACCTTCGATGATGCGGCGCTTCTTGGCCTTGTGGGAGGAAGCCAGCCATCCGTAGATCGCAATGATGACGAAGCAAAGGACAACGAGGTAGAACGAACCGCGGGTTGCAGTTGTTCCCATGAAGCCATCCAAGTCCAGAACCATGCCTTGGAAGCGTGTCATGAACACGCCACCGACGATCGCAAAGATAAGACCCGCAGATCCGAGCTTGGCATCCTCTCCGACTCCATCCAGCGCAAGGCCATAGATGGTTGGGAACATCAGCGACATGCATGCGGAAACCAACACAAGAGAGTAAAGTCCTGTGAGTCCCTGCAGATAAATCGCACCGAGAGTGAAGGCAATCGCACCGGCACTAAGCAGAAGGAGGAGCAAGCTCGGGGCAATGTATTTGAGGAAGAAGGTGCAGATGAAACGGCTGCAGAGGAAGATCACCATCGCCATGATGTTGAAGTTCTGTGCGGTCGCCTTGTCGATACTCAACTCGTTCTCAGCATATTGGATAATGAAGGTCCAACACATGATCTGCGCGCCCACATAAAATGTCTGAGCTACCACACCACCAACATACATCGGATTTTTGAGCAAGCGGTTGACAGTGCGACCGAAGTGAACGTCGTGATCCGAATCCGGTGGGCTTGTGTTTGGAAGTTTGCTGAGAAGAAAAATGAAGAATACGACCAAAACGATACAACCGATCACGATGTAGGGCATGGAAACGAGCTTGAGATCACTTTGCTGAAGCTCACGGTGAGTCATCCCTTGAAAGCTTTCGATTTTCCCGTCCTTGAAGTCCTGAAGCGCATTATCCGAAGCATCTTCTCCTACAGAAGCAACGTATGCCGCGACGTTTTCATCGTTAACTCGCTCACGAGGCTTGGACTGGAGGAATGAAGGAATGTCGTATTTCTGTTCCACGACTTTTTCTTCCCCAAGGTCTGACGTATATCCGTTTACATCATTCTTGAAATCCTCCACCTGAATCGCAGACAGGATGACGGTTCCTGCAATGAACATGCCGGTCAAGGAGCCCATTGGGTTGAATGCCTGTGCCAGATTAAGGCGACGTGTCGAAGTTTCCGGAGGCCCCATTGAAAGAATGTAGGGATTTGCGGTCGTTTCAAGGAACGCCAAGCCGAAGGTCAGAATGTAGAGAGCTACGATGAAGAGGTTGAAATTCGCCCCTGCAGCAGCAGGAATCGAAAGTAGGGCACCGGTTGCATAAAGTGCTAGGCCTACGAGAATTCCGGACTTGTATGAGAATCGACGGATGAAGATTGCCGCAGGAATCGCCATCGTCGCGTAGCCACCGTAGAAGGCCATCTGAACCCATGTGCTCTGAGCATTGCTGATCACGAAGACGTCTTTGAATACCGCAACCAGAGGATTGGTCACATCATTCGCAAAACCCCACAGCGCAAAAAGGCTGGTGACTAGAATGAATGGAATCAGGAATTTTTTCGGTACAACTGGTATTTTTTCTGAGGTATTGCTCATCCTATGGATTTATTGGGGTTATTTCTCCGTATCAATGCTGCGGAGTCCGGCGAAAATAGGGTAAATCGGCACCTAGGGGCAACATCAATCTCGCCGCGGAAAGTTGCCGTAATATAAACACAGCCAAACTAGGCCATTTAATGGTTCCTAACAATGCTCAAAGCCCTTCAAACAAAGCGCTTACTATAGGTCTCTTACTGGCGCATTGTAGTAGGTGACACTAGTCGACCCGGGAGGAGAATAGATAAATATCAGAGACCTCCTTGTCGCACTTTGCCTCCAAGTCTGACGAATGAAAGTCAGGCGCTTTTTGCGTACAGGATCGATTCTATCAAGCTGCACCTGATACTCCTCGTTAGGTGCGGCTGCATTTTTCACAATAGCTGTCGCATTAGCCTTGAGAGCCAGCCTCTTTTTACCAACAAGGCCAACGACGTCGTTTTCCGTAAAATTAATGAACATTCGATCACCTTTGCCCAATTTCCCCGCACTAGCATTGATGACCTTGAACTTCACCGGCATCACCGAATTCTTAGGATCTTGAAACGCGAGGATAAGCACCTTTTCCCAACCTTCCGGAACCCTAGCTGATGGTGCATTTGCTGGGAATTCCGCATCTTCGGCCAGTATCGAAGGAAGAAACCTCAGTAATATGTCGCCATTCGCTAGGTCGAAGGAGCGTGAAAAATTATTCCTCTCCAAGTCAACTTCCACTGGCTCTTTGCCTTTTTGATATACTACAGCAACTTCTGGAGCATCTTTCGGAGCCTTAAAATAAAGCATCTGTGCCGTTCTCTGGGCGAAAACAACCGAAGACAATGCTATTGATAAAAATAACACAAAGATTCTACTACTTAGGACAGCTGAGCTTTTCATGAGTCTATTCAAATTTCATCCGGCGATAGCCAGCGGAACGATACGATGTCGAATTTCCTACCAAACATCTCGTTCAAATCAGATTGGAGATCGGCATATTCGGACGGCGCATCTTCTGAATCCACATATTCCGCCTTCCTTTGTACGGTAGCCTCACACCAACTGCTCGCAGTCACCTCCCCTGTATTTGCATTCCTAGCCTCTCCGTATGCACGAATAACGAATGTATCGTCACGCGCTGAAATAATAGGGGCTAGTGGCCTCAGGATATCTGCCTGTCTCGGCCAACCAGGAGTCCCGTATGTGGCATAACCCACGGCAGCCTCGGGGTATTCATAGATTGATGATGCATCTGAAGGCAGAGTTGCCTGCTGCGGAAATGCCGCCTGAATATCAGCAAATGGATTATCTGTGCTAGATGATGCCAAGTTCATGAGAGCAGTTTCTATAGTTCCTGCCATCGCAAGATCATCATCACTGCTCAGGCGTCTATTGACAAATTCCGAGAGTGAGAGAAATGGCCCACGCTCTCTTATTTGCTCCACTATTTCCTCAGCAAGAGCTTCAACCTGATCATCCGTAAACGTTGTAAAATCGGCGAGTTCTGCAATCGCACTGTCTGCAGCAGACAATGGGTCGCCAGCGACTGTAGTCCTACTGACAACAGTTCCGGATGAATCAGCTAAATCAATACTCCAATCATCTGCTGTGGCAGCGCCCATTGATATTTGTGGAACTTGAGCATCGCGTTGGTTCATTAACACCGCTTTCCAAGCCTCTACGGATGTAGAGTTGATGTTAAACATGCCCTCCACTTCGATTTCAGCAGCAATGTCATGCCAAGCCATATCTTCGGAAAGAATTTCCTCTGCTGCTTTCGATGCATCACCCGAAGCCAATGGTTTGGCTGGCAAATATCTACGGTTACGAAGAGGCGTTTCCAATGAAAGGTGATCCGCATAAACTTCTTCAATGGTTCGATTCTCATTTTGCGTGAATGCCACCACGTCAGGCGTGATGGAGGAAACAAACCAGTCATCAAATAACACATGGTTGCTGGCGTAGCTGTGATCGATGCTGGAGTTGCTGGTTCCAATCACTTGGCCGGATCCAATATGCGGACTTGCATGACTGTTACCAATCGCATTGGCAACCCGAGGCGGGGTATGATTGCTGTAACTTATATCGAAGTGTTGGAGCTCTCCCAGTGAGAGTAGTGGTTGCGTCGGTAGTTCCGCAATGACCCAACGATTCAGACCCAATCCAGATTGGAAGGATGAGCCCACATAGCTGCTATGGTCAGCACCGAATGCAGCAGCATCATCGGATTGTGGAATGAATGGATCTTCCCAAGAGTTTGGAGCAAAAACCTCCCACGTATAAGGACTATCTTCCACGCTTACAAACGGAGGAACCACATTACCGTCGCGATTGGTCGAGATGGGGTTCGTGTTGATATAGCCCTTGGTGTGAATTTTTGACAGCTCACCCGAACTATCCTCATTCATAAAGGTGCGTAGTCCCATTGAAATGGCGAGAAACGGACTATCCTCCTCAAAGGCGCTTTTCAAAGTCTGGTTGTCATTGACAAGCTCTGGCATTGGCAATTTTTCAGCAACCGTTGCCGCGGGTGTTTTCATCCAGTATTTTGTCGATGTAGTATTGAGATTCTTCCCCTCTACAGAGGTCGTATTCCTTCCCCTGAAATATTGTAAATAGGCCGAAACATCACCATTCACAACATTAGGCTCCCATCGGTAAGTGAATTCGTCTTCTGCTGCCCCAGGGGTGATTCCCGGTGCGCCGTTTGATAGATTCCGCACGTAACTGCCTTCAATACGGAACCCAGGGTCTAGATAGATAACCTGAATTCCGCCTTCGCCCTCCCCCTCTTTTCCAAACATACGGGATTCGCCTGGTTTCATGGTGCTATCTGCGCTTCCTAAAATAGAAGCCTGGACACGCATCATAGGGCTTTTCCCGCTTGTCTCCATCAGATCCTGCATATCTACCTGAGTTTCTGTCTGATCCCCTATCTTTGCGTAGAGCTTGATAGGAAATGAGTCATTGTACAAATGAAACAATTTGGTTCGCGAATTCTCAATTGCCACATTGTAAGGATTCCACAGCGTAACCGAAGGCTTGAAAAGAAACCGCGGAGTATAAACATCGTCGCCTGCTCCATTTGTTGCCTTCGTTGCATCGTAGCCAAAGGCTATGTGGACTCTAGCTACGATAGACTGGATCGAAATACGATCACTACTAGAGGTGGCTACCGCATCAAAATAGGGCTCACTGGAAGAGGCATTGGTTTTTACCTCTTTATAGAGCGACACATAATCTAGTAGAGCCTGCCAACTCATCGCAGTATAGTCGGCAGTGACCCAAGGATAGATCGCAGCGGATCCTGGATCGTCTGCGAGCCTCAGGGAGCGCTCGATCTCTTCCTCGAAAGGTTCTGCTGAGAAAACTGGCAAGCCGTTTGTCGGCAATGAACCGCTAGCAGCACCCCTGTCCCATTTCTCCGCCATGAGCGAGAGGTCTCTCCTCCATCCGCCATTAGCCGTATTTGTAAGTAAGCCACGGGAATACGAAGTAATATCGCCGAAGTATTTCACCGAAGCCACATCGCCACTGGAGGAATTGCTCACTAGATCAAAAGTTTCCGAGGAAATTAATCTATTAAGTTCATCTGGGTCATCGAAACCGAAAGCTGTAGGATCTGGCAATCCATGTGATGCAAGCCTCTGGCTCCACTCATCAATGTCGGATGGTTCGGGATCTGGCTCTTTGATAAATGCCTTGGAGTTTTCGCCCTGAATCCACCAAGCAAAAGCCCCGGTATCATCGATCTCCGTGGGCACGAGGTGAACTTCGTTATCCGTTCCTATGCCAAGGCTTCCTTCTGCCACCAGTGGCACCGTGTTCGCACCCTCCTTTAGATCCGGCGGACTAGTCGGAGAGGCTTCGGCACCGTCACCTGATATTAACCAAGCAAGAAAACGTCCCGAAGAGCCAGAGGAAGTGTATTGCTGTGATTTCGAACCGTAATTTGGAGTGATGGGCTGTCCGTTTGATTGGTGATCGGTGCCCTCCCAAGAACGCCAAACACCCGTGAGCTGCGACGGCTCATCGTTTTCAGGAAGCGCATCAGCTGGAGCAGTAACCCTTGTGTCCGACCCAGCAAGTTCTTGCAGCCTAGAAATCGCCATTATCATTGCCAATTTCGCATTACCTCGGGCGATTTCACGATCACGCGACACCCCACTACTCCTGAGGCTAACAGTACTAATCGAAAGTAATCCGACGGCTATAATCAGCAGTAAAACCATCAAAGTAAGGGTCACAATAAGCGCGAAGCCTTTCTTAGATTCCACCTTGGCAATCCCATTCAAACGAGCAGCGTGCCCCGTAGTAGAATTTTTAAGGAGTATTTTCATGGGATTAGCAAACTATGACATCACTTTGTAACTACCGTCAATAAGATTCACCAAAACTACAAATCTCTGTAGTCCCTTTAACAGCATGAATTAAAAGCAATCTCCCCCCTCAACACAGCCTAGAGAATCAAGACCGGCGCAATCGGAAAAATACGGGGTTATAAACCAAGCGTTGGTCGTTATTTGGCAGCTTTTGCCGCCTTATCTCCACCCTTTGAAATCATTTCCGGATACATGTCGTCCCACCACTTGTCGTAAGAGCCCGCCAAACGGTTCACTAGTTCGGGATTCTGATCCGATATGTCATTGCGGCACTCTTGATCATTTTCGAGATCAAATAACGTCCATTTGCCATGTGGCGTCACCCCCCAATGAAACTGACCATTTTCCTCTGTATATGGAGCGCGCTTGGAGCCTTTCTCTACCGAACGAAGGTTCGTGCATTGGCTATTTTGCTTCAAACACTCCGGATCTTCACAGGCATTGCTTTGCACCATGAGGTAACGAGAATTTTGAACTGCTGCCATCGCATACTTGTGTGAAGCAGCAAGTCCCGATGGCCAGCGCGCTACATGATGGTATAGAAGTCGACCCTCATTCCATTCTTGTGACTCGGCTGATTCCAACAACGGTCGCAACGTGAAACCCTCAAGTATTTCTGCCGTCTCCTCAGGAACCTCCACACCAGCGTAATCGCAGAGCGTCGGTAAAACATCGAGATGTGCCGTCAGGTTTTCTACGGTGTGTGACTGCCATTTCCCCGGCCATTTCCAGAACGACATCGCCCGGTAGCCACCTTGCCATATCGTGCATTTGGAACCACGCATACCTGCATTGTAGACATCCAGTCCCTCGGTGACCCCATTGTCATTCATGAAAATCACGATGGTATTCTCCTCCTCGCCAGTCTCTTTTAGAAATTTCAGAATCCTGCCCACATTGTAATCCAGATTTGCGATCATCCCGAGATACTTCGCCTGATCATCCGTTACCTTACCCAGAAACGGCTCGATAAACTCCTTCGGAGCATCATATGGAGCGTGCGGTGAGTATGTCGCAAGGTAACAGAAAAACGGCTGGTGCTTATTTTGATTTCCGAGGAAGTGCATCGCTTCGTCAAAAAGAACATCTTCGCGATAACCCTCCACTTGTTCGCGTTTCCTATTACGTATGATCACCGGGTCAAAGTGAACCTTCGCAGCCCCGGCATTCGTCGAGCACCAATCAAATCCACGTTTATCCGGAGCATAAGGCCCAGCATTTCCCAAGTGCCACTTTCCAATGAAACCTGTCCGATAACCGGCATCTCTTAGATACTGAGGCAAGATCTTCGCATCCTTGTCCATGTGCATACGAGGCTGCGTCGTATGTGTCACTCCACTACGGAACTCATGACGCCCAATCATCAGTGCCGCACGAGTAGGCGAGCATGAAGGGCTGACGTAGAACTTCTCGAAACGCACACTCTCCGCACGGAGCTTGTCGATATTCGGAGTTTTCAGCAGCGGATGGCCGTGAGCCCCAAGGTCGCCGTAACCCTGATCATCCGTGAGGATAAAAAGAATGTTTGGCTTAGTTCCTTCCACATCGGCTGCTGCTTTTACTAGAGAAATTGCCAGCAAGACACCGACAGCAAAAAGTGTGCGATGTGTCATACCGATCATTTACGTCCTGATGAAAAAGTATTCGGATCAGGGCTATCAGGGAGACTACCCTTCCAGGCTTTGATTTCAGCGAGCAGTTTTTCCACTACTTCTGGATTCGCCTCACTAAGATCCTTCATATCATAGGGATCAGCGATCGTGTCATACAGTTCCACGCTCGTCGTATCTGCACTCGAGAGCAACTTCCACTGCCCTAACACCACAGCATAATTTGGCTTTTTAGATTTATTTTCTTTATCCATCCAAGGGTCGCCCAACTTCCAGAAAAGCGCTTTCTCACGCCCTACTTTCGACTCTCCTTTAATGACTGAGACCTGATTCAGACCATCCGACTCATAGCCTTCTGGTAGCTCGGTGCCAGCAAGGGCACAAAATGTCGGTAACAGATCTACCGCAGAAATCATCGACTGATCGTCCAATTCACCAGCTGCGATCTTCCCAGGCCAGCGTGCAAGGAACGGAACACAGATACCGCCTTCGTAAATCGTATGCTTCCCTCCTTTTCTTCCGCCCGTAACACCCATCGATGCGCCAGTGCTATAGCCAACACCAGTTGCACTGTCATACATCGTCTTTAGCTCTTCAGAAGTAGGAGCAGGGCCATTATCAGAACTGAAGATCACCAGTGTATTTTCTGTAAGTTCAAGCCTATCCAACGCATCTAGCACTTCACCAATACGATCATCTGCATGTGCTAGCACTGATGCATAAATATTGTCTTTCTCATCCAGATCACGAAAACGCCACTGATATTCGGGAATCACATGGTGCGGAGAGTGAGGTTCATGAACCCAAAGATTAATGAAGAACGGCTTACCCTCTTCTTTGCTCTTTTCCATGAAGGAAATTGCGCGCATAGAGTCTTCATAAAAGGGCATCTGCAGCCCCGAGCAATTGAAAGCGCCATAGTCGTCATAGCCATACTCTGCCGGAGTCGGTGAATCGGGAATCATGTTATTCGACAAATGCCATTTGCCGTAATGTGCCGTAGCATAACCTGCGGATTGTAATAACCGCGGCATCGTCGGTGCATCAGTAGGCAGCCAGTCCGGCATATTACGAGTGGCGTTGTTATCGACCCATGCAAAGTGGCCATCAATACTGTAACGTGCGGGAAAATGCCCAGTCATCACCGCTGCCCGGCTAGGCGAACAAACACCGCTTGCTACAGTAAAGCGCTGAAAGTCGGTGCCTTCCTTTGCGATACGATCAATGTTCGGAGTCTTAATGTATGGATGACCGTGACAGGAAAGATCGCCCCATCCCCAGTCGTCTGCGAAGATAAAAACGATGTTTGGCTTTTCGGCGGCAGAGGCAGAGAAAAGCGAGAAAGCGGCGGCGATGCACAGGCTGAAAATTTTCATGAATTAGGGTAATCTTATACGGGTTTATTAGAATCAAATTTCAAGAGAAGCGTTCTTAATCCAAGCTTTTTCTCTCAATCGCAAAATTAGAATACTTTGCATCTCCCATTCCCTTCTGGCCTGGAAATTCTGGATAGCTTACAAGAAAGTTATTCTCGTCGATAAGGTTCAAAACGAAATGTGTCGTTCCTTTTGGAAGAAGGGCTTCCACCTGACTTTCATCAACAATTTCAGCTGACGTTCTGAACCATTCCTCATATCTCTCACCACCATTCAAGGTGTAGATGAGATCCGCACGCACTACCTTCGATCCGTTCTCTTTATAGAGAAACGTCACAACATCTCCTTCCTGCTCAGTTGAAAGCGGCTGCGGTACTTCATCTTTTCCGGGCAATTCCCTTTCGAAAGCAGGGTTTAAATAGGGATAACTCGCCTTCATTTCAGTCAGCATCGCTTGAAGCTCCGTATACATCTCCTGAGTCTTCTCAGGCATTGCCTTCGCGAGATTTTTAGCCTCCTCGATATCCACTCGTTGTTGCCCCTCGTTCTCCGAATCATACAGACGGAAAAGTTCGAATTCATCCCTAGCCCCGTGACCCACATGGTCATACTTATAGATCAGTTTCCAATCCCCCACCCGTATCGTGCTCTCCATCGCCACACTATTTGGAAAATGCCACATCATCGTATCACGTGCAGTTCCGTCTACTTGCTTCACAAGTGCTGCATCCTTCGCATCACCCTTCAGTAGAGGAGCAAGGTCACAACCATCCAGATGCTTTCCTTCTGGCTTAGCCACACCTGATAGAGAAAGCATCGTCGGATAGAAATCCAAGCCGTTGGCCATCACATCTGTCTGAATTCCATCTTCAATTCCAGGCCCCGTCACGATGAGTGGCACTCGCGTCCCCCCTTCCCTCGCAGAGATTTTCCCACGATCCAACGGATAGTTGTCAGTGATAATTTCACCGGGATGGCGCTCCATACCCCCGTTATCCGAAGTGAAAATCACATAGGTATTTTCACTGAGTTTATGCCCCGGCCAACGCGGATCTTCCGTCTCATCTAGATATTCAATCACCTGCCCCACGTAGTGATCAAACTCTTCAACCATCGCACAGTAATAAGGATTATTTTGCCCCTCCAGCGACCAGCCCTTAGGATCCATAGGGAAATCCACTTCAAGCTTCTCGCAGTATTTCTGCAACAGGCGTTTGTTCCGGGTCTGGATCGGGGTGTGAACCAACCACGCCGCGTAATAGAGGAAAAACGGCTCAGCTTTGCTCTCTCCGAGGAACTCCAAGGCGTCCGCCGTATTCTGATCGAAAACAAAGCCATCTTCACCTAGGCGGAATGGATCACCTTCCGCTCTAGTCGCAAATTCGCTCAAGCGATCAGGCTTCATTGACTTAGTCACTCCAAGGTTGCTCCGCGTCCACCCAAAGCCCTGATCTTCAGGTTGGGGGAAAGCATGGTGATTGATCGCCATATGCCATTTACCACAATGCCCTGTCGCATAACCATTTTCACCAAGCACTCTTGCAATGGTCGTCTCCCCGGCCGGCATCCTGCCGCTATACCACGGTGAGATCATGCGGAAGTTCTCCTTATTGTATGGAGTAGGCGGTGCACCACCCACCACATGAGTCTTCTGTGCGCGAGCCGGATGGTTTCCGCTCATGATTGCGCAGCGAGACGGAGCGCATGTGGGCGCAGGTGAGTATCCCTGCCAGAACATCACGCCTCTCTGTGCAAGCGCATCAATATGCGGCGTTTCCACTGGCGTAGGCTCGTCCACATCATAGCACTTCACATCCTGCCAACCCAGATCGTCAGCTAGGATCAGAACAAAGTTAGGTTTTTCTGGGCGACCTTCGTCAGCAGCCAGAGAAACATATGAAAACAACAGACATGTTGTGAGAAATACGGGCAGAATCTTTGTCATCTGCACAAGGCTACCTAAAAAACACGTTAACTTCCCTACCTATTTTTGAGGATGCAGTTCAGGAAAGTCGTCTCCCCCTTTCCTGTCATTCAATTCTAATTTCATCAATCAACGGCCCACCCAGAACGACTGTCTCCAATTTAATCGTATTTGCGCCCCTACTGATGCGGATCGGCAGTTCTACCGTGCTCCAGCTATTCGCCCAGTTCTTTGTGTTTGGAAGATGGAATTCAGCGTGGGTTCTCTTTCCGTTCACATACAGCGACAAAGCTAAACCCGGCTTTTTCGGAGACTTTCCACTGTATCGAATCACAAGCGTCGCATCGCCCTCATCACCATCGTTCTCCTGATACCATTCAATTGAAGCACCTTTGTTATGACCAAAGTCTACAAATCCCTTCCCATGGTAGCCTTCACCTTTATTTGAAACACTAGCACCCGAAAGCTTCGCATCCTCCGCCTGCTCACCAACCATTTCATCATCTGCAGCGCCTCCCACATTCCAGACAAATCCTTCATCCTCTGCGAAACGTTCTTCCAACAAATCCACCGGTTTGCCGTCCAGCAACACTAGAGCCTTTACCGTCGTTCCCAGCTCCACTGGAAATGCCCCGCCATACTTCGTAGATTGCTCCGTCGGTTCACTACCGTCGGTCGTATAATGCACCGCTACCTCTACGTCCGGCACAGCCCCCCTTAAAGCGAACAAGTTTACATCTATACTCACCTCATTCGAACTGACCTGCTTCTTTTCACCAAGAATACAGGAAGTCAGCAGTGCAATATCGCCCGATTCACCCGTCGCCTCCACATAAGCACGAGTAAGCCCATAGAAGGCAATTCGATCCGAAGCTAAGAAGTGTTTTTCCACATCTACCGGACTACCGTTATCCAATGCCCGAACTCGTGCGGGTCCTATCACATGAAAGTGGCTTCGATTTTCCCCATAGGGATAAAATTCACCATCTGCATCCTGTGCGGCCACGCGAACTTGCACGATATCCTTGCCTTCTTCAGTTAACGGTTCGCCGTCGATACTGACCTCTATTTGTGCCGGAGCACCCGCTGTGCGAATTACTTTTTCACACACGACTTGGCCGCCTTCTGCACCCTTTGCAATCAGTTCACCAGCATGCCACGGCACCATCCAAACACATTGCATTTCGTTCGATTTTATACCTGGCCGACGCTTGCCTAGTGATTTTCCATCGAAGAAAAGTTCAACCTCATCACAGTTAGAATACACAACTACTGGGATCAGCGTATCCGCCTTCATCACGGGATGTGTCCAGTGCGGCAGGATGTGCACCATTGGCTCATCTGTCCACTGACTGCGGTAAAGATGATAGAGATCCTTCTCGAAATTCGCTAGATCGATAGCGCCTCCCATGAAAGCCTTGAAAGGCCATCCACCGTGCACATAGCCAGCCTCGCCGATATAGTCGTGGCCAGTCCAACGGAAGGATCCCGCATAGTTTGGTATATCGCGCAGTTGCTCGATATTCTGACGTGCATTCAAACGCACATAGGCATTGTCATAACTTGAGTTAAATATCTGCTTCCGATGTCCCCGCTCGCCCGAATCGATCCAATCGTGGGTGAAAATTTCTGTCTCCGATAAATCGGGAGTCTCCAATGGCCGCTGCCTATTATTTGGAAAGCCATCCCGATACCACGTCTTAGCACGGTAGTATCCACGCACCTGCCAAGTATGCGTATTTTCCGTTCCTATAAACACCTTATCTTTCCTGAGAGTTTCAAAGAAGCCGCCCTTTTCACTCCGCCCGTTGACTCCATACACATCCATGTCATTCGCGTTTGAATCACCCGATGTCACTGGCCTCGTAGGATCCAATTCATGGCACTTCGCCACAAGCTGCTTCGCCACGTTCCCGTGCGTCTCGTTACCCATACTGTAAATAACCACGGAAGGATGGTTCCTATCGCGTTTGATCCAATCAGTGAGATCTCTTTCCCACCAATCCTTGAAGAAGCGTCCGCCATAATCTTGCGCCGCTTTTTTGCCCCACCCATCAAACAGCTCATCCATCACCAGCATGCCCATTTCATCGCAAATATCGTAGAAAATAGGTGTCTGCGGATTGTGTGCCGTACGTATCGCATTACAGCCCATGTCCTTGAGCTGCTGGATGCGGAAGCGGAGAATTTTCTCCGGCACCGCAGCTCCCAATGCACCTGCGTCTTGGTGATTGCACACACCTTGCAACTTCACGTTTTTCCCATTCAGCCACATCCCTGATTCCGGTATCCACTTCACCTCGCGGACTCCGAACCTCGTCCGATCCTCGTCGAGTTTCTTCCCGTCCACCCATACCTCACTCACCAAAGTATAGAGGTAGGGATCTTCCAGTGACCACAGCCGCGGCTTTGACAACACAATCGACTGAATAGCAGTCGAGCGCCCACCAGCGCTCAAATGCAACCCCTGATCCGCATCTGCCACTTCTTTGCCATCGGCATCCAGCACCCGTGATTTCAACCCTGCGGAAACGGCATTTTCAGTCACATTCGCCACCACGGTATCCACCTTTGCAACGTTCCCTTCCGTCCTTACAAAGACGCCAGATTTAGGCACATGCACCTGTTCCTTCACATCCATCCAGACATCCGCATAGATGCCGCTGCCCGTATACCAACGCGCCGCCGGTTGCTTCGAGTTATCCACCCGCACCGCGAACGTCACCGTCGGGGATTCTGTCGCCTCCTTGCTGATGTCATAGGAAAACGAACTCCATCCGTAGGGGCGTGTCCCGAGCTTGCGCCCATTCACCCACACCGTGCTGTTCATGAAAACGCCGTCAAACGCGACTTCCACATGCTTGCCTTTCCATTCCGCCGGCACCTCGACCGTTTTCCGGTACCAGCCGATCCCCGCCGGGAGGTAACCACAGGTATCGCCCATCGGATTACTCTTCGCATACTCGCCCTCGATGCTCCAATCATGCGGCACATCCAGTACCCGCCACTCTTCATCATTGAAATTCGTCTTGTCCGCGCCCGCCGTATCCCCCTCGCGAAAACTCCAGCCTTCATTAAACTTCACACGCTCCGCATGTATTTCCGCAAGCAGGGCGATAAAAAGACAGAAGACGAATTGAGCGGGAGAAAGCAAGGTGCGCGTCATAGGATTTGAGGAACTAAAAGTCGTAGTAAACCCTATATACCCTAACTTTTCATGAAAATATACAGCTGCATCCCGATAAAATTGGCTTTCAGCTCGAAAGACTACAACCCATCCCTCTATTTCAAGTCGGCTGTATTGGATCCACTAACACTCTATTTCCCCCCGCTTTTTCGATGAGAGTATCACTTCAGAAACGAATTTGATCGCACATCGACCTTAAACAAGTTTTCAGCAACTCCATGCAAGTAGCACTACAAATCACTGAAAATCTTCAGCCAATTTCCTACTTTTCATTAAAACTAGGGCCTACGATTTGAGGAAGAAAGTCTATAGCTATCGGCCTCCTAGAATCTTTTTTGGCGCTCGGCCTCATGAAAATGATCCGCCTTTCTCCCTCTTGGCAATAGATCCTAGTTTCATAGAGCGATGTTTTTTCAAAGCGGACGAAAAGCGGAAGAAAGGCTCCATTTTCAGGTATACTAGGGCGAACAAGCTTTGACCGATTGGAATTCACAACAGCCTTTGTGCCATTAATTTCAGCAGTTAACGGCTTAGAGGTAAGGTTGATGAACTTCGTGCTGCCTCCCGGGAAGTTGTTTATTGAATCATCTAAGACGGTAATTTTCAGCGGAAATGATCCCGGCTCTTTTTCGTTAAACTTCGTATTTCGCTCAACTATCATGAGAAGCCTCTTACTTCCTGATTTTATCTCAGTCTCTCCGATAACCTTGTGGCTCATTTTACCTTCTACTTCTATTTCCGTAAACAGCCTGAAGATTTTACTTACAGGTATCGGGTAATATTCTGACCTCCTTTTATTAGTGAACTCTAGCTCCTTCGGTTCAGCGCCTTCCGCATAGAACACCTTACCCACTCCCAGATCTTCCCAGACAAAACATGAGAACAGTCGGCTTGTCTTTTTCTCTGTCTCTAATTCCCCCTGTCCATGGACACTGGTAAGTCCAACGATCAGGAGAAAAAACAATCTAAAAGATAGGCTCATAGCAGTGCGGTTATATCTCTTCATCTGATAGCCAACGGAAGGTCACAATATTGAATTTTCGCCCAAACGATTTATTCAATCCTAAGAGTATGGATGAATCTTCAGGACTGATACGGGCAGAAAAATCATGTGGATCAACCATCGGCTCATCCCAGGAATCATTCAGTTCACCATCAAAATACTCCGGAACTCTCTGAACGACTGCTTCGCAATAGGCGGTACTCAACACCTCACCCGTTGGCGAGTGTGCACTTCCATAAGCCCTGATCGTAAACGTATCACTTCGTGGCCTCATACGTGGAGCGAGAGGTAGGAGTATTTCTGCCTGATTGATCTCCTGCGGTAGCCCCGTCGCACTGTTACGGCTCTCATCCCCTTGATCAAAACGGAAGTAGTTCATCGAATCATCCGCGATACCTTGATAAATCGGCGTAGTGCCGCCAGCATTCGTAGCAACGGTGCCGTTGATCCCTGAGTTTTGAATAGCCGCTTGAATCACCCCTTCATGCGTGCCGATCTGCCTATTTACAAAGTCAGAAAGTCCCATGAACGGCCCGCGCTCCTGCACAAGAGAAACGATTTCTCTAGCAAGATCTTCTATCTGATCATCGTCCAATCTTGAGAAGCCGCTCCAACCTGCTGAGGCGATCCCTTCATTCGCTGGCAAAACGCTGTTAGGAAACGGCGAACCATTCCCACCTTCGTTACCACCATCCGAATAGAGCACATTCATATTCTTGTTAGACCTCAGTAGTGCTTCCCAAGCTTTCTCGGATGTAGAATTGATATTAAACGCTCCGTCCAGCATCGCATAAGCCGCTAATTTCGTGTAGCCATCACCCGAGTTGCCTGAAGCCTCTGGATCGAGCTGATCCACAATCTCTGTTACCGATTGCCCAACAGGAATATGCGGCTGAAGCGCTGGATTCACCTTCGCATCCCGGTGATCATCACCAAAGAAATCGTTCAGAGTTTGGCTTAGCGAAGCCCCAGATTCGGTCGAATAACCCGATGAGGTAATGCTGTAATACGGAGCGATGCCTGAGAAAAAATAGCGGTCGAACAATGCATCATTTAGATGCCATGACAAATCTTGCACATTCTCATTTTGACTACCCCTCGGATCATGAACCGAGCCATATACCGAGTCCGCCGGAACATATGGCGAAGACCATGAGTTCCCAATCGGATGAAATGGGTCAGTGGCCATAACCGATACGTTTGCATGCGAGAGTGATACCAACGACTGGAGCGGGCTTACGGGGATAGTCGATAGAGGTACCTGTTCGGATCCGGATGTGGTGAAAGATGAACCCCAGAACGCGTTCCTTTCCAAGGTCGAGTATTCAATACCGTTCTGCAGCAACAGTTCGTCAGGATTATCGCTACACAACATGTTGTAGACTTGGTTCAAGGTACACACGCGATTGACCTCTCTCTTCACGACGATGGGATTCGGATTGAAACGAGTGAAAGCTTCAACGGGATTCGGGTTTTGTCCCTCCCAGAACGCCGGCTTCGTGAGCGAGGAAAGCAATCCAAAATAGACCTTACTGCTACCAATATCTTCGAACGATACAGTTCTGACTGGAGTAGTTCTATTTGCGCTCGTACTTCTTGTTTCCGGAGACAAATACTCGGATGGAGCAACGTTTCCATTACTAGTCTGCAACGCGTGTGTCGGAAAGTGGAGGTGCTGAAGCTCCTCTCCGAAATTTCCAAACGAAGATAGATCGGACAAACTCAGGCTTCTATCTGGAAGATACAGTTCATATTCATTCCTCATCCCACCGAGAGTGACCTCAGCACTATTTCCCAAAGCCTGCCCGTAGCGAAAGCCGATAGCATCTCCACTAGCTGCTGTGATCGGCATTCCGTTGTCCAGATTGCGCAAGATGATTCCGGAATTGGAACTGATCGTAAACCCGAGGTTCGATTCACCCGCAGTGCTACTCGGAGTAGCGATCACCACTTCACCTGGCTCCAACACAATACTCCCGCCCGTTTCGCTTTTGATAAGGAAGGAATAGTTACTCGTGCTTACATTATTTTTAATCGCATCGAAAAGAGATGTCTCATACCTCTCATTCGTAGTACCGTCATCTTTCCATATGTAGATAGCACCCGGCAGAGCGCTGCTCATTTTCATGACAAGATTATCACAACTGATGCGGTGGTTGTATGGATTCCAAAGGTAAAACAGCATATCCAAGCCAAGAACGATTTGCGCCCCCTCTGCCTTCACACTTACTAATGTCGTTCCTCCGAGGCTCACTGGCGCGTAATTCGCTTTCGCAGGCCTGTGAAGGTATCTGCTGCCACCGCTAACCCTAGGATCATTCACTCCATCAAACAGAGCCGTTCCTCCAAAAATATGTAATTTAGCACTCATGCGTTCGCCCTCAGCTTGGTTCGGGTAATATGAGCGCGCCTCAAGCGTATAGTTTCCTGCAGTTCCAGAAACGTTTTTGTAGAGGTTAGCATAGTCTCTAAGGGTCCACCATGTCGCCCCGCGCATGACCGCATCCGTTCGGAGGATCTCACTAGAGAAAGGGCCACCCGAGTCTTGAGTATCACGATGTAAATAACGAGCCGACACAGGCAGACCACCCACTGAGCCTGTTGAATCCAAACGCTCCGAATTTCCACTCGAAACAAATTCTCCCGTCTGTTGGTTGAATTTCGTAGCGCTCTCCGCCTCTGCGGTTCCGTCCATTTCAAAAGCAAGGCTGAGGTCGCGCTGTAAGCCACCCATCTTTGTATCTGACAAGACAGCTTTGCTTTCTACGCCAATATCATGGCGATACCTCTTGATCCAATCGTAGTAGTTTCCGGAATTACTATCCGCGAGCGGAAGCGAACTTACGCTAAGCGTCTTTTCCAAATTTTTGATAAAATCTACCGTATTGTCCAATGACTCATTATCGGCCAAATCATACGGATCTGATGAGTCTTGGAAAACTCGCGGATCAGCCCCCGGTGCCGAACTCAACCTAGCTGCCTGTGCCACTTCAACACGAGTCTCTCTAGTCTCGTTCCACGAAATATCCGCCTTTACTCCATTGTCTTCTACCCAATAGGCATAAGAACCCGTCTGCACCCCACTGGCATCCATTACGCTAATTTCGTCCACCTCTACGTCGTCCGCTTCCTGTGTGCCGTCAGCCTTGCCGTTAAATATGACAAATGGTTCGTTTATTGTGACGCCAGATGCATCCTCCTGAGCCAAAGATGAATCATCGTTGCTCGAGACCAACCATTTGAGGAAGGTTTTGTTACCCGTAGGGTCATTCAAATCATATGTGGATGGGTCGTACACACTGCTATCCCACACACCCACCCAATTCCGGCGGCGATCCTCTCCAGAACTAGGCATGGTCAAATCAGCTGTTGCTGTAACCCGCTGATCATGTCCCGCAGATTTTTGCAACTCGCCCAAGGCGAGTATCAGAGCAAGTTTCGCATTCGCACGAGCCTCGTATCTTGGTTGCGATACACTGCTTGAACGTAAGCTCACCGCGCTAAGCGAAAGAAGTCCCACCGCAATTATAAGCATCAGTACAGTCAGTGTCAGAGTAACCACCAGTGCAAATCCGGATGCTCCATGCTTCCGGATTCTGTGTAAAACTCTCCTGTAACTGCTATTCCAAAAGAGGGGCTTTCTCGTCAACTTCATGAATTGGGCTTCTCAGCAATTTTAGTATGCGTTGCATTTACGGAGAAACTCTCGTCTCCCTTTTCGTTTACCATCTAAACTAATCCAAGCAGATTACTGTAACCTCAATGTGTATACACGATATTTAGTATCATCCGTTTGTAGGATGTCCTATATCTCCAAAATTTGAGAGATTTTCCCATTGGATGATTGTCAGAAAAGACAATACCTATCCCCGAGCCTTTTGATTCAACAAGTATTTCCCACACAGTAAGGCGACACCTACGAGAACCGCGTAAAACGGAACCTGCCAGAGCAGCGCCGACCTAAATGCCTCCCCTTCCGGTTTTCCAGCCATAGACGCAAGAAACCCTGAGAATGCCAGGCTGAATGAGCCGTAGCCTAAGTTGAAGGCCAGCCCCTTCACCGAGAGCACGGTCGCCCGTTTCGACGACTCAGATTCTCGGTGCAGAGATCGACTCATAGTGAAACTAAGAAAGCTCATCACTGTCATCAACAGCATCGCAGGAACGAGACACCACCAAGAATTTGCGGGCACTAGTCCAGCCAGTCCGAACAAAGCAATCCCCCCGATCAAAGTAAAATTCGCTAGTGGGCTGTATCGCCTGTTCAACCACGCTGCGATCGTTGGAACCACGATTCCACCCAAGCCTATAGCTGAACCAATAAAGCCGAATGACCACTCGGGCAATTCGATCAAACGGTAGTATTCGCTGGTGATGGTTGCGAAATTTCTCACGACCGCATCAATACAAAGCCCCACAAAAACAAAGATTCTCGTCCGAGGATTGGTGAAAACCCATTTTGCCGTCTCCAGAGTCAGCTTAATCGCGCTCTTGCATGTTGGCCAGATAGCTTCATCGAGTATCTTCTTAGGCTCCACCATGCTCAGAGTGATGCCAAGACACGCCAGCCCTTGAACCAAAACCATCGCTACAGGCAGGCGGTGCGCTAGCTCTTTAGATATTTGCAGAGTATCAGGAAGTATCCTGTTCACGATGGACGGATCATACATCAACCCACCCGTCACCATCGCCAGCACAAAGGCCACCGAGCGATAACGCATCGCCTTCTTGAGCACCTCATCCCAGAGGTCATCCTTTTCGCCATCGGGAAGCGAATCATAAGCCAGCGCCTCGTCCGCACCACTCGCAGCCGCTTCAGAAAGTCCGGAGAGTAGGCGGTTCGCCACACACAATCCAAAAAGCACCCACCCGCCATCCTTCGGCGCAAATAACAGACAAGACATCTCCACCACCATTAGGACAGCAGCAGTAACAAGCAGCGTCTTCCTGCCCAGTGTGTCCGCCAACGCCCCGGAAGGCACCTCGAAGAGGAAAATCGTGGCCGCCCAAACCATATTGAGCATCACGTATTGATCTAGGGTCAGCCCCAGATCGATAAATAGGATAGCAAGAATCGGATAATAAGCACGGGCGTTGTAGAGCGTAGTGAACCAGACATAACGCCCGGGATTCCCGCTTACATCTAGTTCCTTGCTCATCTAAGGCGAACCTTAACCCGATCACACCTCGGAGAAACCGCTATTTTCGCGAAAGCTTATTGGTTCGGCCCACGATCGTGGTCGATCCGGAAAGTCTTTCCGCGCAACTTAGCATTACGCGTCTTCTGGATCGCCTGATCAGCTAAAGCTTCTGGAACATCTACAAGGCAATGCTTTGGAAACAGAGTAATCTTACCAAGCGAACCGTCTGGCAATCCTGCCTCACGATACATCATTCCCACGATATCCTTCGGCATGATTCCCGCTCCTTTTCCAACGGAAATGAAGAGGCGCTTCATACCACCCTCGATAGCACCAGCATCACGCTGGCCTGAACGCTCGTATCCTCCCTCTCTATCTTTGCCATATGAGCGGCGCTCCCTTGGCTCACGCTGTTCACGTTTGCCTTTCTTGAAATCACGCTGCGGCCCGTTCGGCTCGCGGTCTTCTTGGATCGACTCGCCCTCGCGCCCACTGGATTCACGCAGCATAGTGATCAATGCTCCAGCGATGTCCGTTGGTGTGTGACCTTGCTCAAGGAGGCGATCGATATTTTCCTGATAAGTATCGAAGCCACCTGTTTCAAGACGCTCCTTCAGGCTCTCGAAAATGATATCTGCACGACGACCTTCGACCTGCTCGACCGATGGAATTTTCTCGCGCTTGATCACTTGGCGCGTGTAGCGCTCAACGCCTTGCAAACGGTAAATTTCACGGCCGAAAACAAAACTCACGGCACGTCCAGAACGCCCGGCTCTACCTGTGCGTCCAATACGGTGCACGTAGTCTTCTGGGTCAGTTGGAAGGTCGTAGTTAAAAACAATATCGATCTCATCAATATCTAGTCCGCGTGCCGCAACATCCGTCGCGACAAGCAACTCCACCGCTCCATCGCGGAAGCGCTTCAAAACGCGCTCACGCATCTGCTGAGTGATATCACCGTGCAACCTATCAGCCGCATAACCCCGATTCACTAGATCTTCCGTACACTCATCCACTGAGCGCTTGGTATTGCAGAAAATGATACCCAAACGAGGCGGGTTCATATCCAAAATACGGGAAAGCACTTCCACCTTGGAGCGCTGACGCACCTCAAAGTAGGATTGCTCCACTGTAGAAACCGTCATCGCCTTCTGCTCGATCTCAATTATCTCTGGATCATTTCCGAATTTCTTGATGAAGCGTGAAACTCCCGCATTCATTGTCGCGGAGAAGAAAAGAATCTGGCGTTCCTTGGGAAGTGCAGCCAGCACCTCGTCCATCTCGTCCTTGAAGCCCATGTCTAGCATGCGGTCAGCCTCGTCGAGCACCGCCATCTTGATCCTACTCGCATCAAAAGACCCCCTACGAAGGTGATCTAGCAAACGACCCGGTGTTCCCACCACGAGTTGCGCTCCGTTTCTCAACGCACGCAACTGCCTATCGATCGGTGCACCACCGTAGACCGGCGTCGCTTGAAGCCCATGCTTCTTAGCGCCCAACTTGTGAACCTCTTCGCAAACCTGCACCGCAAGTTCACGCGTCGGGCACAAAATAAGCACCTGTGGGTATTTTTCTTTAACATCGATCAAGGAAAGTGCGGGCAATGCAAATGCTGCCGTTTTTCCAGAACCAGTCGCAGAAAGGCCTAGGATATCCTTACCCTCAAGCGCAGGCGGGATCGACTTCCACTGGATCGGCGAAGGGCGCTCGTAGCCAAGGGTTTCGATAGCAGAAAGGAGATCATCGGGAAGCCCGAGCTCGGAAAAGGGAGGTATGTCCATAAAAGAAATCCGCGACTTTTCGCGGGGAAGCGGACTCTTGCACAGGTTTTCGGAAAAAAACAAGCTCTGATTGGGCTGCCCATTTAGCCAAATTTAAGGAATTCTACTCCTTCCACCGGAAATGCCCGGTCAATGGAAACGATCCCAACCTGTCCTCTTCTTGCGTCCCGCCCCCAATGTTGTGGATCACCAGCGGCAAACCCCGCGAATTCTTCTTATCACTCACAATCATGACATGCGGCAGATGCGGAGGCACGGTGCAGGTCACGATATCACCCGGTTTAAAATCCCCCTCCGCCACTTCATCTGGCAATTCGAGCTTCTCATGCTTCCTTCCGAAAAATCTCATCAGGTTTGGCACGCGGCGGTGATCAATACTTCGATCCGTCCCTTTCAGTCCCCAGATCTTCGGGTATTTGCCGAAATTCGCCTTCATGTCCTCATACACAAGTTTCTGCAAATCCTCATCCAATCCATCACGCAAGGCTCGGATTACGACATCTGTGCAGACACCCTTTTCCCTCGGCACATCCCCTCCCGGATATTCCAAACTCACGTAAGCCGGATCATAGCTCAGCGTCACACCCACTTGCTTTCTAGCAGCTTCCACGATCTTTTCTCCCACCCCAGCAGACGCGAACACAGCCGTCGCTATAAGAACAAATAGGCATTTATACATACTCCATAGAACCACAGTTACGCGACGGATCAAGCGCACTCACCCAATTGACCTTGAATTCATGGGCTCCCCTGATTCTCTTCACAGTATCAACATCTCCGTAAAAATCCTCACATACCTTCTACTGGGAACCTCTCTAGTCAGTGCAGAGCCCTCATTTTCAAAAGTCCAAGGCAAAGCCTACACCCTCCGCTCGCCCGCCATCCGCGAGGCTAGTGGCCTCATCTGCTCACCTACAGATCCCTCCTACTTCTGGATCATCAATGACAGCGGCGGCACTAACGAAATCCACCTTAACAACACTGACGGCACCTCCCGTGGTTCCGTTGCTATAACAGGAGCAAAAAACAAGGACTGGGAGGATCTCGCATCGTTCACACTCGATAGAAAGCCATACCTCCTCATCGCTGACACTGGAGACAACTTCTCCCGTCGTCCCTCCTACACCTTCTACATCGTACGCGAGCCATCACTACCCGCCGAGGGAAAATCCATTTCTGGCGAAGCACCGCTTGCATGGAAAATTTCATTTACTCTACCCGAAGGAGCTCCCGCCGATATAGAAGCCATTGCAGTCAATGAAGAGGCCGGACAAATCCTTCTTCTTACCAAACGCTTGGCACCAGCCATCCTCTACACCATCCCGCTTGCTCCTCAGAAAGAGCCTCAAATTGCGAAGAAGCTCTGCGAAGTCATCATCAAGGCACCAGCCCTTCCACTCGTCCCATACCGCAACCAGCCCACTGGCATGGACATCTCCAAGGACAATTCCACCGCAGCCGTAATCACCTACTACGGCATCTTCCTGTTTCATAGAAAAGCCTCAGAATCGTGGGCTGAAGCTTTTTCAAATCGTCCGGAAGGACTCGGATTTCTCGGTCTCCCTCAAGCAGAATCCGTAGCGTTCTCCAAAGATGGAAAAACTCTCTTCGCCATCTCAGAGGGGGCGATCTCTCCCATCATGAGTTGGCAATTAGCAGATTAAATCTCACCGACCGAGAATGCTTCGCGATTGGTCGCGGCTCATATTCCTCTGTGCCTTCCAATCGATAATCGAGGGAGCAACATAGCTACCCCTGGCACTTTCTACGTATGCACTAGAGTCCCGGGTCACCGAACTCGTGTTTGATTCTCTCGCGCTACGGTTTGTTAAAGTATTCGTTTCGAAAGCGCCGCTCTCACGTGCACCTTGCCCGTTACCGCGTGCAGCTTGGCCGTCCTGCATCGCATCTTTCATGAAACGTGAGCCATCCGTATTTCCTTTGTATTCGTTGCTTTTGTATTGCTTACCACCCCACCAAGATTTCTTCGCGTAGTCCCCAGTCTTGTAGGTCTCCTTGTTCACCTTTCCCCTGAATGGTGAGTCCCTCTTGTTGTCAAAAGAGCTGCGCTTGTCGGAGTTCGGCACCCAGTTCCCATCCGCGTCCTGTTTGTAGCCACCGTCCTGCGACATGAAATCGCCAATATTTTTCTCCTTCTTGACGGTCGGCGTCGCGTTATCTGTCTCTTTCGTGGCACAACTGATCACTCCAAGAGCTGCCACCATGACAGGCAAAAATCTCAGATAGTATTTGAAGGAAAAACCACTCATGGCAGATCATTGAATTTCTGTTCTAGCCCGGCATCCGGCACCGCGCCCCGCTCAAGTGCATCATGATAATACTGGCGTGCTTCTTCAAGCCTTCCCGATTTTACACAGAGCATCGCGAGGTTAAAATAAGGTTCACTCGGCAAAGGATCAGCTGAGATCGCAGCCTTAAAACTCGACTCTGCCTCGTCGTATTCACCCAACTTGATGTAGAGCACTCCCAACAGCGAAGACGACTTTGCATCGGTGGGTGCCATATCGACGGACTTCTTCACTAAACGCTCAGCAGCTCCGATATCACCCATCCTCATGGTCGCAAAACCAAGCATCCGGTAGGCGTAGGCATTACCTTCATCCAATTCGATAGCTTTCTGAAAGCTCTCCGCTGCTGCCATCGGCTCATCCAGTTTCATCTGAACCACACCCAATTTGCAGAGCGCTGGCACATGGCCTGGATGTTCTTCCACCATCATTTCATAAAGCTCACGTGTCGGCAGATACCTGCCCGCTAGATAAGCCTTAGTCGCTGCCCTATCGTAACTTGCCAGCTCAAGGTTCAGATTATTTGTAGCGCTGTTCACCGTCGCTCTATCCTGAGCGAAAGGTGAAACGAACTCACCATCCACCTGCTGATCAGCTACCAATTTTTGCTCCTCAGGAGTAAGCGCAATCTCTGCTCCACTGAAAATCTCGATCGCCTCGTTCAGCCTTTCATCATCACGTCCGAGATCCTTTGCAGCTTCCACCAATAGCTCCCTTGCCTGCCTACGACGCTCCTGAACAAGCAACTGACGCTTGATCACCTCACGCAGCATTTCCACCTCTTCGGGATCAGCCTCAACCATACCGTCTGCCAGAGCCGATTCTTCGTTCTCAAGTCTCTTCGTAAGTTCCTCCAGACGCTTATCCTGCGCTTCTTTTTCCTGCTTCAGGCGGTTGATCTGACTTTTTGCCATCGCAAGGTCACGCAAAGCAGCAACAACATCATCCTTCGTAGCATTGTTATCGAGGTTCATGCGTTCGACCTTTTCGTTCGCCTCACGCAGAGATTTGGCAAGCCCCATGTTCTGCTCGATCAGTTGCTCCATCCGGCCTTCTTCGTTCAGCTTCAGCAAGGCCGTCATTTGCTCCTTTTCCACAAGCAGGCTATCGCGCTCTTCACGAAGCTCCGCAAAGGCCGCCTGGCTCTCATCCAACTCCAGCTTCAGTCCTGCAATTTGTTCGTTCGCCTTAAGAAGCTGCGAAGATTTTTCCTTCAATGCCTTTTCAAGCCCCTCGATCTGACGCCGTTGACCCGCGACAACATCGTTCGCGACTTCACGTTCCTTTTTTAAATCTCGCTCAAGATTAGCCTCTTTCTGCCTCAGATCCTTCGCCTGTTGCTGCATGATCTCCATATCAGCAGAAAGTATTTCGATCTTCGCAAGCGCATCCGTGTGATCTCCACGACTACTACGCAATGCCTTTGCCATCGCCTCACGCTCCTGATCAAGTTGCTCAATCTGGCGATTCAATGCCTCCACCTCACCTCGAACGGGAGCCGCAGCCATCTGAGCACGTAGCGAACGCGCATCACCCTCCGCAGCTCTCAGCTTTCTCTGCAAAATCTCAGTTTGTTTCCGCATGTCATCCACGCGTGACGCGTTTCGCATCGCCTCTTGGCTGCGAGGATCCGATCTAGAAATGAGATCTTTCAGCCGCGCGATCTCCGCCTCAGCGTCTTTCAATCTCTTCGCCTGCAGCGGATCAACATCCAAAACGTTCGGAGACAGAGGCCTTACTGGCCTTACTTCCAGAGGCTTTATAGGCTCTGGATCATTACGAGGCGCGGGCGTTGGATTCCTATCCGCGAGCCCCATTTTCTCCGGTGGATTCGATTCTGGTAAAGGCGCGACCTCAAACGAGCCTTCCCGCTGATCCCTAGGATCGACTCCCATTTTTTGCCCGCCCTCAAGCTCCGCAATCACTCCACGATCCTTCTGAATCTGCTCACCAGCCTTTTGACGGACTACATCCATTGCCCTCGCGGTCAGTTCGCGCCGGTTATTCACCATGCCCTGCTTCCAATCCGGATAATACCTTGCAACAGATTCAAACAGCTTTGCCCCATTATCGAACTTCCTCAGCGCACCTACAAAATCGCCGTCTTTCTCAAGTTGCTCGCCTGCACGAATCTCCATGTAGGCCTGAAAATAGACATCAGAAGGATCAAACTGTGGATCTGCCGGTGCCTGCGCATTCAGCGATCCGAACGCAAACAGCGCCATCACGAAAACCTTCACCCATCTGAAGCACGCCTGGGTTCGCGTATCCGCCTTAAACATTAGCCCTCAGACCTAGCACCCCCATATATTTCAGCAAGCTAAAAGCCCCCGCCACTACACCTCTCAAAGCCATCCAATTCACCCGGATCTGACAACTCACTTAACTTTCCTTAAATACCTAAAAATACCACATATAGGTTGTTCACAATGATTTTAACACCACATCTAGTAATTTTCAGCACTCCCATCTTGTTTCTCCGGAGAAAGCCGATAGTCTCTCACTAATCCGCACCCTCTCTGGAATGCGGTTCACCAACTCAGGCCTCAACACCTTATGTACCTCAAGACCCTCGAAATCCAAGGCTTCAAATCCTTCGCCGATAAGACCGTATTCGAATTCGCCGAAGGCGTTACCGGAATCGTCGGCCCCAATGGCTGCGGTAAATCCAATGTCGTCGATGCGATCCGCTGGGTTCTAGGGGAAACCTCCGCCAAAGCCCTCCGCGGCGGTGAAATGGCCGATGTCATTTTCAACGGCACCGAGAAACGCAAGCCACTCGGCATGGCCGAAGTCACACTCACCATGGCCGATTGCGAGGAATCCCTCAAAGTCGATTTCAACGAAGTCGCGATCACACGCAGAGTCTTCCGCGATGGCCGCTCAGAATATCGCCTCAACGGCACCCTCTGCCGCCTCCGTGATTTCCACGACCTCTTCATGGACACCGGCATCGGCCGCACCGCCTACTCCATCATGGCTCAGGGTCAGATCGATCAGATCCTCTCCTCCAAGCCCGAGGAACGCCGCGCAGTCTTCGAGGAAGCAGCTGGCATCACGAAGTTCAAACGCGAGAAAAAGGACGCCCTCCGCAAACTCGAATACACCGAGGCAAACCTCCTGCGGGTCTCCGACGTCCTCGCCGAGCAAGAGCGTCGCATGAACTCCCTGAAACGCCAGGTCGCCAAAGCCCGCCGTTTCCAATCCCTCTCCACAGACCACCGCATCCTCGATACCCACCTCGCCCACAAGCGTTTCGTGGAAATCACCGCCGAGCGTGCCGAACTCACAAACTCCATCCGCTCCCTCGACGCCCAGGACTCACACCTCGAACGCCAGCTCCCGGAAAAGGAAGAAGCCGTCTCCGAAGCTCGCTCCGCTGCACGCCTCTTCGAATCCGAACTGGCCGAACTCCGCCAGCAGCTCAACACACACCAAAACGCCCTCGCCGCCGCCCAAGCACGCATCGCTTTCAATAACGAACGCAAAACCGAACTCGAAGGCCGCATCTCGCAGAACCATTCAGACATCAGCTCCACACGCGAAAAACTCGCCCAACAAGAGTTCGATTTCACTGCCGCCAACGAAGCCCTCGACCAACTCACCCGCCGCATCGCCGAGCAGGAAATGGAGCTTCAGAAACAAGAAGAGCAAACTCTCACCGCTCGCGAATCCCGCGCTAACCTTGAGTCCTCACTCCGCAACTCGCGCGCCGAGGCAAACAAAACCCAAACACTCATCGCCTCCATGCAGGCGAAAATCGAGTCTGCCCTCTCACAACTCGAAGGCAACCGCGATCGCGCCAAGCAGCTCGCCGATGAAGAACAACGCCTCAACCTTGGCGTCGAAGAACACATCGCCCAGCAATCTGAAATCACAGCACTCGTCACCGAAACAGGAGATAAACTCAGCGAACTCGAAGAAGCCTTCCAATCCGCCGAGCGCACCCACAACCACACCCGCGGCGATCTCGACTCCGCACGCAAAGCAGCCACGGAATCCAACAAAGTTCTCGCCCAGCGCTCCGCACGCCTTGAGGCAGTGAAACAACTCGTCGCTTCCGGCGAGGGCTTTGCAAAAGGCACGCAAAGCCTCCTTAAAGGCCTCGACTCGCCCGCCGAATTCAAACCCTCCATCGAAGGCGTCCTTGCATCCTTCATCCAAGCAGACGACTCCGCCGCACGTGCCATCGAAGCCGCCCTCGGAGCAAAACTCCAGACCGTCCTCGTCTCCGATTCCGCAGTCGCTGAAACCCTCATCGATCGCCTCACCGAGAAAAAACTCGGCCAAGCCGCCATCCTAGCCAAAGACCTCATCCCCGCCGCATCCGGCACCCAGATCGAGACAGTCCCTACCGGCGCCACCGCATGGGCACTCGACAAAGTGAAGTCCGAACCTCAGGTCGTTGCCATCATCGAGCAGCTCCTTGAGAAAACCCTCATCGTCCCGGATCTCAAAACGGCTCTCTCACTCCGTGCCGAATACTCAAACCTCACCTTCGTCACCCTCGCTGGTGAAATGCTCTCCCCGGAAGGAACCATCCAAGGCGGCGCCGCATCCGGCAACTCCACCTCTCTCCTCGAACGCCAAAACGAAGTCCGCTCCCTCGAAGAAGAAGTAACATCTCTCCAACAAGCCGACGAAGAAGCTCGCACCTTAGTCGCCACACTAGAGTCCGGCCTCGAAGCTCACCGCGAAGCCGTCGAGGTTTCCCGCGAACGCCTCCAGAAACAAAAAGTCGAACTCTCCACTCTCCAAGGACAGCTCTCCCTAGCCTCCAAGGAAGTGGAGAACTTCAATACACGCATCGAAAACGTCCGCTGGGAACGTTCCGAATTAGACAAACGCGAAACCGCCGCCGCAGACTCACGCCAGTCCCTCGAATCCGAACTCGCCTCCTCCCGCGAACGACTCGAAGCCATCGAAGACGAAACACGCTCTCTTCAATCTCAGCTCGATGCCGCCATCGCCGGTGAACAAGAATTCACAGCTTCGCTCAACGAACTCCGCACCAACCTCGCTGTTGAGAAACGTGCCAAACAAGCCGCTGAGGAACAACAACGCCCGATGGAGGCACGCCTCTCCGAGCTACGCGAAGTCGCCATCAGGCGCGAAACGGAAATCGAAAACTTCACCAGCCGTATCCAAGCCGCTGCCGATGAAAACATCGCCCTCGCCGCCCAGGCAGAGGACTCCCAAATCGAATCCGAAGATCTCCAGCAAGCCCTCGCAGAAAAAGCCGAAGGCCGCACCCAGCTCCTCTCCTCCATCGAGGAAGCCGAGATCTTACTTTCCAAACTTCGCAAGGAACTCGCTGCCACCAACGAACAAAAAGGCCGCGAAGAAATTGCAGCAACCAAGCTCGACCTTCGCCTCGAAAACCTTCTCACCGCCACCGAAGACCGCCACCAAATCACCTTGGCAACCTTCGAGCCAGACGCACACCTCCTACTCACTACCCTTGCCTCAAGGAAACTTAAAAACTCCTCCGGCGACGAAGGCGAAAACAACAAGGACGTCCAAGCAGTCGCCGCAACATCGGACGACGCAGAAATCCAAGACACCCCCGGTGAGCCCGATTGGTCACACGTCGAAACTCTCGTCCACGACCTCAAGCGCAAGGTCGAATCCATGGGGCCAGTCAACGTCGACGCCATCGAGGAATACGACGAACTCGAAGAACGTCACAACTTCCTCCGCAACCAGCACGACGACCTCGTCTCCTCCAAGACCGAACTCCTCGCCGTCATCGAACGCATCAACGACGAAACCCAACGCCGCTTCTCCGAAACCTTCGCCCAAGTACGAATCAACTTCCGCGACATGTTCAAGGAACTCTTCGGCGAAAAAGGCCAGGCAGACCTCACGCTCCTCGACGAGTCCGACCCACTCGAGTCCGGTATCGAAGTCATCGCAAAACCACCTGGCAAGAAACTCCAGTCCATCACCCTCCTCTCCGGTGGTGAGCGCTCCATGACCGCCGTCGCACTCCTGTTCTCGATCTACATGATCAAGCCCAGCCCCTTCTGTGTCCTCGACGAGCTCGACGCCCCACTCGACGAATCAAACATCAACCGCTTCGTCAAAGTCCTCGACCGCTTCATCGACAAATCCCAGTTCATCATCGTCACCCACTCCAAGCGCACCATGGCACGCGCCGACGTCATGTATGGTGTCACTATGGAAGAATTCGGCGTATCGAAGCCCGTCGGCATGCGCCTTACCGCCTCCAACGACGACCAGAAAATCGAAGCCAAATCCGCCGCGCAGAAAGCAGCACTCAGGCTCGACGCATAGAGCGCCCCCTGAGTAATGATCCACGATCTGAACCCACGTTTCCAAGCCTCCATTTGCTCCGCCACCGGCGCATCGGCGGTGGAAGTCACGGAACTCATCCAGGAACTCTGGAGCGGCTACGGCCAGATCCTTCGAATCAAATTGGAAGGCACCTCGCCCTCTACCGTCATCTCCAAACACATCCGCGTCCCAACCACCGCAAACCACCCGCGCGGCTGGAACTCGAACCTCTCCCACCAGCGAAAACTCAATTCCTATCAGGTCGAGACCGCATGGTATCGACACTGGAGCCAGCGCTGTGGAACGGACTGCCGCATCCCTAAGCTCATCGCCTTCGATCAACACGACGATGAAATCCTCCTCGTCCTCGAAGATCTCGACGCCGCAGGATACCCCGCACGCCTCACCTCAGTCTCAACCACCCAGCTCTATTCCTGCCTCGATTGGCTCGCCAATTTCCACGCCACTTTCATGGGAGAGAAACCCGAAGGCCTTTGGAAAACTGGCACTTACTGGCACCTTACCACCCGCAGTGAAGAACTCGAAGTCCTCGATGATCTCCCGCTCAAAAACGCTGCTCCCACCCTAGATCACATCCTCTCCAATGCACGCTACCAAACCCTCGTCCACGGCGATGCCAAGCTCGCGAACTTCTGCTTCTCCGAATCCGGCAACAAGGTCGCTGCCGTCGATTTTCAATACGTCGGTGGTGGATGTGGCATGAAAGACCTCGCCTACTTCATCGGCTCCTGCCTCGACGAAGCAGCCTGCGAGAAACGCGAGTCCGAACTCCTCGATAACTATTTCGCCACCCTCCGCTCTGCCCTCACAAGCAAGCACCCATCCATCGACCCCGCCACTGTCGAAACAGAATGGCGTGCCCTCTTCCCCATCGCTTGGACAGACTTTCATCGCTTCCTCAAAGGCTGGAGCCCCGGGCATTGGAAAATTAATTCCTACAGCGAACGGATCGCTCGCGAAGTACTTGGCACGCTCTAAAGGTATTCTTGAGAACTAGCCAATACTGCTGGCTTCCACCAAAGGCCAAGAAGCGCCCGCAGATAATTATTTTGCCTATCACTCGTGTCTGCCTTTTCGTTGGACAAAAGTAGATTTGGCAGGAACTTCAGATAGCGGATGAGAAAACCTTCATGCGAGATTATTAATGTTCAACCAATCACTCAAAGCGGCTGCGCTCCTGCTACTCGTAGCAATGTGTTTGCTAGCCAATCTGGCAATAGCTCAGACTCAACCGACCGTTTCCGCAACAGCCACTTTTGAGAACATCGGCATTGAGGTGACCTTCGAAAACACTGTTACCGAGGGTCTAGACATATCTCCCAGATTCCGGATCGCGGGTTCGGAATCCTCCTTCGCGTCCGGCCATAAGCTGTCACAGATTTCTCCAGAAAAATACGCAGGGAGCATTTTCGCTTTGGATAAGAACACCGCTTACGAAGTGGTTCTCTCCGGTTCCGCCTTGGACATAGATCTTGAACTTCTGGTTACAACTCGGAGCGACGATTTCAGTCACACCCCTACAGCTATACTTCACGTAGCGCCCGGCGGATCGGATGCCAATGATGGAAGCAGTCGCGACAATTCACTCGCCACTCTAGAGCGAGGACTAGCCCTCGCCACCGCAGGCACGAAAATCATCATGTATGGAGGGCGTTATTTCGAGGGGGATCTATACACTCCTAGATCCGGCACGGCACAAGATCCGATCACAATCGAAAGCGCGCCGGGTGAAACTCCGATTATCGACGGAACCGACCCCGGATTCGATCCGGTTTGGGAGCTATTTGACGAATCCAATGGCATCTATCGGACTCCATCTTCAGCCCAGCCCGTCAACGCGTATCTTGATGGGGAACACCTCTTCAACTATCTCAACCTGCAGGACTTGGTTGATCGGACATGGTTCATGCCTGCGGGATTCCATGCCGATGGAAGCCACCTCTACGTCCGCTTCCCAAATGATGACGTGCCCGACGCTCATACCGTCGCCCTGCCGCGTTTTAGCACGGCCCTCCACATCGACCACCAGTCCCACATCCATCTGCGCGGATTGGAATTCGCCTACTACGGCACTGAACAGATCAGGCAGGCGATCTACATCAACGGGGGCGACTTCAATCTGATCGAGGACTGTAACTTTCATCATAACGTCGTCGGCATTTCCCTGAAACGCACGGCTGACTTCAATACCATTCAGAACTGCACGTTCGACGACTCGCCGCTTCAGGAATGGAATTGGAACGCTGTCAAATCAGGCGGAGTAAGTTACGAAGGCGGCGCTTTAAACGTTTACACAAGCAACCTTCCGAACACGGGAAACGTGTTCCGCTTAAATACCATCCGGAACCAGTTTGACGGTTCCCACCTTTATTCGGCAAACCTAGATGGCCCGACGAAGAACATGGATTTCTACGGTAATGAAATCACAGAGTGTCGGGACGATGCCATTGAGACGGATGGTGCGGGTTCAAACGTCCGGATTTATGACAACAGGATAGTGGATTTTCTCACCGGTATCTCCGTGGCTCCCTGCGCCATCGGCCCGACATACATCATGCGTAATATTCTCCTCGATTGGCATGACGTGGATGATTTTGGGGGGTATCCGGTGAAGTTCAATGTGAATTCCAGTCTACCAATCCGCTGGGTCTATCTTTATCACAATACCTGCCACACGGATTTTCCGGCTCAGAACGGATTCCTCTTCAAGAACTACAGCGATTGGACTGATATCGTTTCCCGAAACAACATTTATTCCGCCACGGGCTATGCGATGGAGAGCTGGAGTAGCACGAATCCGGTCAGTTTCGATTTCGACAATCTCCACACCACTGATCCGGCACGCTTCGCTTCCTGGGCTCGCGTGGAAGCCCGGAGCCTTGAGGCGTTCCAGCAACTTTCGAACCAAGAAATCAACGGAAGCTCAGAAGACCCGCAATTTGTAGATTCCCAGAAGGGAGTCATCACGCTCCGTCCCACCAGCACAATGATCGACGCGGGAGTCTTGATACCCGGAGTGAATGACAACTACATTGGAGAGGCACCGGATGTCGGAGCCTCGGAATTCGCCTTATCTCCCAGAGATCTGGTGATTACGGAAGACGGTATCAACACAGGCTGGCTCGTCTCTCCCGGATCGACATATCAGCTTCTTCGCTCCACAGAGTTAAAGTCAGACACTTGGATTGCTATCGGGGAAATGTTCACAGCGGAAGAGAAGCGAATCACCCTTTCAGATCCCTCTCCTCCTCTAGGCGGAAAGGCATTTTACAGGCTGGAACAGCAATTGCCCTGATCGAATAAGACTCCTCCCTCGCAGGTTACCAGACACTTCCTTGTCATTCCTCCGGCATCATGGAGGCTTCTCCACTGCTATTTTTTCCCGAAACTCCGCGCCTCATCATATGCACTTAACCCCTGACCAACTCACCGAACTCGAATCTCTTGCCATCCAGGCTGCGACCCGTGCAGGAGAAATGATTCAGTCGAAGGCCAGGGAAGACCACCAAGTCCTTGAGAAAAAGGGCGGAAGCTCACTCGCTTCCCAGGTCGTCACCGCCGTCGACCTTGAGAGCGAGCGGATCATTCTCGATACACTCCGGGAAACATTCAGCCGGTTCGACCTTGGCCTCCTCACCGAAGAAAGCCCGGACGATTTCAGTCGACACCGTCACGACCATTTCTGGTGCATCGATCCCCTCGACGGCACTCTCGCCTTCAGTAAAGGATCGCCCGGATACTCGGTCTCGATTGCTCTCGTCGCCCGCGACGGCACTCCCCGGATCGGGGTCATCTTCGATCCCGTCACCGCCACCCTGTATCATGCCGTTCATGAAAAAGGCGCACGTAAGAACGGCAAGCCCTGGGAAATCCCGCCACCTCTTCCCGGTGCCGCTCTCACCCTAATGATCGACAACAGCTTCACCTCCCAAGCCAGCGATCCCACCTTCCGCAACAAACTCGGAGACATCGCAACAAAATCCGGATGTCACGGCACCCGAATCATCGATAACGCTGGAGCAGTCCTCAACGCCTGCCGTGTGGTCGAACAAGCTCCCTCACTCTACTTTAAATTCCCCAAACCCAAACCCGGCGGCGGCTCCCTCTGGGACTTTGCCGCCACCACCTGCCTGTTCAACGAACTCGGCCTCCCCGCCACTGATATCCACGGCAAACCTCTCACGCTCAATCCCAAAGGGGAAACCTTTATGAATCGACGCGGAGTCATCTTCGCCTCACACGCTGTTCTCGCATCTGCAGTCGCCGATCTGAACGGCTAATGGAATGTAGCAAGCACGGCCACCTACCGAACAGTCAGTGAATGGTAACGCCCTCATGTGAAACACCCTTTCAAGCGAACACGAACAGGCTCACTGCCAGCACATGGCAGACGCTCCCGCTCAGAACAAACAAATGCCAGATCGCATGATTATACGGCAGACGGTTCCATACGAAAAAAATCACCCCCAACGTGTAGGCAAGTCCGCCTGCAACCAACCACCCCATCCCCGCCGTAGGCAGCTCCCTCCAAAGCGGCACGATGGCAAACACTATCAGCCAACCCATGAGTAGATAGAGAGCAGTGGAAAACCAGTGATCCTTTTTCCCTTTCCACAAGGTCTTCATAAAAATCCCGGCTACAGCCATTCCCCAGACCGCACCAAATATCGACCAACCCCAAGCTCCACGTAGCGTAATCAGCGTGAAGGGCGTGTAAGAACCGGCGATCAGCAGATAGATACAGATGTGATCCAGAGTCTGGAATCGTGCCTTCCAACGGTGCGACGTCGAAATGTGATAGAGCGTCGACGAGGAATACAACACAATCAGCGCCAACCCGAACACAGCAGCAGAAACCATCTTGAGCGAATCCCCCGCAGCCAATATCAGCATTGTCACCAATGCCCCCACACTGAAAGCCATCCCAACCGCATGAGTCACCATGCTCGCCACCTCTTCACGATGCGTATCGCACAGTTTAGATCGGACGTCGGGTTCAGTTTCCATGGATGGCTCCCCCCTTCATCGCGCCGGATGACAACTTTGTCCAGCGAACGTCCCTCTTCACAAAGAATGATGGAGAGCGGACTTCCACGCCGCTTGCAAAGCAAAACAAGATTCATCCCCATGCTCTCGAAACCCTGAAATATTGATCCGTAGCACCTGACTCGAATGGAAATGATGACGGGATAGGCTAAAAATTCTGGAGAAGACTACTCTTTCAATCAGGATGATAAAACTTCCGGTATCACTTGTGCAGTATGGAGTTATTGAGATCTGCTTCGCTTAGGAAACGAATCCGCAGCCTGAAATCCGCACGAATTCGATGCTTGTAAAACATTAGGAAACCTTGACAATCTAGCCCGAAATGGCATCCGGAGGCGTCAGCATTAGCTCAGTAAGTTCCACCCCAAAAAAGGGGAAGGGGCGGACGATTCCGCGTGCGCGTTCGGTTCCACACCGTGGTGTGTTCACCAACACGGTGGTTTTCTCCGTGATCCACTACCTCGGTATCATCGCTTCCCTCACAACCTTCGTAGTTTACTTCATCCAGCCCAGTAACCTTGCCACAAAGGTTTTAACGGCCTGCCTGATCTTCAGCGGCATTTCATGGTTCATTGCTTTCCTCAAGCGCCGCCAAACCCATTGCCCCCTATGTAAAGGCACTCCGCTCATTAATACAGGTGCCCTTCCCCATCAGAAAGCGGTTAAATGGTTTCCGTTTAACCACGGCGTCACATCTACCTTATCCATCATTCTACTCCAGAAATTCCGCTGCATGTACTGCGGCACATTTTTTGATATGCTAAAACCGCAAGCGAATAGGCAATCGAACAAATACGAGGCAGATTACACGCCTTACACTAGCTACAAGCAGGACGACCAATAGCGAGTCATCAAGCCTCTTCCGCTCGGTTCCTATGCCTGTGAACCCATACACTCTGCACTAGCCCCAGCAGGAACATACAGATCACCACAAAGGTGCCGGAGTAACTGATCAACGGTAGAGGAATCCCTGTGATCGGCATCAACAAGACACACATGCCGATATTCTCGTATATATGCGCAAAAAACAGCGCCACGACCATGCACACAATGAGACGCCCGGCCACATCTCTACTGTAAAACCCGATAAATAGCCCTTGGATCAACAACAAGGCAAAGCCACCGATCAACAATAGAGCCCCCCGAAAGCCCAATTCCTCCGCGATCACTGCGAAAATAAAGTCGTTGTGTGCCGTGAGGTGAGGAATGAATTTCTTATCGTGCAGTGAGCCTTTCTCCGCAGACGCCTTCCAGCCAACTCCCTTCCAACCAGCTTTACCCACCGCCATCGAGACATTGTGAGGCGCATATCCATCTCCCTGGATATCAACCTCTTGGCCATCCAGCATGCGCAGCCATAGATCGATACGATCCGGGCCACGCTCCGAGACCAAAGGCAAGATCACGAAATACAAAATCGGTAATATTCCCGCCGAAATCGAAGAAATGAATGCCAGAAAGCGGAAAGGAATTCCTGCAACCAACAAGGCAACAATAACAACCGGGATCCAGACCAGAGCAGAGCCCATGTCCCCCATCTTCATCACCAGCAGAAACGGAATTGCCGAAACCACCGCAATGACGCCGATTTTCACAAAAGGATCACCCAACCATCGATGGAGCTTGGGTAAATCTTGCATCAGCCAAGCAATCATCACAATTCCGGAAGTCACACCCAGCTGAGCCGGCTGGAAACTGAATCCAGCAATTGTCAGGCGGTGCACCTCGTCATCTGCCTGCATCGCCATCACCATAAGAGCCAAGCTCACTCCATATAGCGGCACCCCGAGCCAACGTATCCACCGGTAATCGACCAATGCTGCTGCGAAATACGCCACACTGCCGATTACGATCCAGTTTTTCTGCATCCAAGCGAAGTACACACCTGCCGAGCCAAACTCAGCGATTTTCTCGGAACTCATCGGTAGGTGCCTAGCTGCACTTTCGATCATAAAGACGCCAAAGATGAGGAGCGCGTACATTACGAACACCAGCACCCAGTTCATCCCCAGTATTTTCCTTAGAAATGGTGTCATATTCCGTCGAAGGCCGACCATATCGCCGCATCAATACTTGGCAAGCCGCCATCCACAAGAAGCACGAAGATTTTTTCTGGTATTGAACACACCATTTGTTACAAAGCACATGTAATCAACCAACAAATAGCTATGCTCAAAGACTTCAAAGAATTCGCGTTCAAAGGAAACCTCGTCGATATGGCCGTCGGCATCATCATCGGTGGTGCTTTCGGAACTGTCGTAAAATCTCTCGTGGCTAACCTATTCATGCCAGCTCTCGGCAAAGTAACAGGCGGTATCAATTTCACTGAAATGTATATCAACCTGAATTTCCCTGAAACCAAGGTTCCCTACGCGGAGGCTTTAGAAGCTGGTGAACCTGTACTTGGTTACGGCCAATTTATCTCAGACTTCATTGCATTCATTCTCCTCGCCCTTGCTGTCTTCATTGTAGTGAAAAAGGTTCTCGCCTCCATGAAGAAAGAAGAGGTCAAACCTGCACCAGAACCTCCAAAGCCATCTAAAGAAGAAGAGCTCCTTACTGAAATTCGCGACCTTCTCTCCAAGCAGGCCTAACCCTGAAACTCATTTCACCATGGGCGGCCGGGATACTTCCCCGCCGCCCTTTTCCTTTCCATTGACCCGGCACTGAGCGCACCCCATCTTGCTCAGCAGAAAACTAAAACATCCTTGTATGAAACTACTCAACCTCCTCCGCCGCAAAGCTCGTACTTCCTTCGCCGATCTCGCCGATCTCGTCAATTCCACCGAATCAGAAGTCGCTGAAAAAATCCAAGGATGGGAACAGGATGGAACCATCCTCGGCTATCACGCTGTCACAAATCCAGAATTGATAGGAGACAACACCGTCTCTGCATTCATTGAAGTTCGTGTGACCCCTGAACGTGGCGGTGGCTTCGACAGACTAGCAATGCGTATCGCGCGTTTTGATCAGGTTGGTGCATGCTATCTCGCAAGTGGTGGATACGATCTCATGGTCGTCGTAGAAGGCTCCGACCTTCAAGACGTTGCCCGGTTCGTTTCTGAGAAACTCTCTTCGCTAGATGGTGTTCTTTCTACCGCGACACATTTCCGCCTGAAGACCTACAAGGAAAATGGTTTCCTTTTCGAAAGCGAGCCGGAGACAGACAGACTAGCCGTCGCCCCTTGATCTAAAAGCGGTCAAGCCGCTTCGGAACGTTCCACTGCGCACTGCATCAGGCGGGCTAGAATTTCCGTGCGGTCAAAACGCATCGCAAAGTTTTTCGCATCATCGGATAGTTTCTGGCGTTCTTCATCGCTCATCGCCGAAACTTTATCGAGGCAGGCACGGAGCTCTTCGACATCACCTGCTACGTGCTCAAGGCAATACCCACCACTCGCTTCCGGAATACCTCCAGTGCGTGTCGTGATCACTGGCCCCAAACCACCCGCGAGCATCTTCTCAGCCACGGCAATCCCGAAGGTTTCTACGAATTCCGTCTTAGGTTTACTCGGTAGGCACCATGCATAGCAGCCATTCATAAGAGCGCCTTTTTCGGCATCGCTCACATCGTCCAGAACCATCACGCCATCCATCTCGGCGGCAATCTTACGCACTTCCTCTTTGGCTGGTCCATTGCCACAGATGATGAGTTTCTTTTTCCCTTCCAGCTTCGAGCCACGCCATGCTTCGAGCAAATCATCAACACCCTTTGCAGGTGCGATGCGTGAAAGGAACATCACGTATTCATCTCGCTTGAGACCGCGTTTCTCCAAGACCGCATCTACCTCTTCCGGCTTTTCGGACAAGCTTGTGTAAGCCGTCGTATCAATGGCAGGAAAACTAATACCCACGCGTTGCTCAAGCTGCCCTGTGAAATTTGTTCCGAGGCGTTCATCGACTTTTCTTCCTGCTTCCACGATCAGATCTTTTGTAAAACGACTAACTGCAACCGGATGATCATGCTCCAAATAATTTGAAAGTACCAACTGAGCAGCACCAAGCCTTCCTTCCGCCAACGCATTTCCAACGACATTGGTAATGTCCGACCCAACTGCTTCACCAACGGTGAAAACATCCGACCCAAGCCCGCAGTTTTTAAAGCTATTTACTGCCTGCATCACCATGGTTCCGTGAGGCACAAGATAGAGATCCATGACCATAGTTTTCCCTGGGAGACTGTGAAGGAGGTCAATCAAATGACCGCTAATGCCGAGTCCAATACGCCCATCAAGCACCTTGTAATCACCTAATGCCTCAGGCCGATCCATTTTGATCCCTTCAGAATATGGAGTGATTGTCGCGAGATCCTTCAGAGGTAACGAGCTCTCTTGGAGAACATCGAGCGGATAACTGACGATATGGACATTCTCCAAGCCCATCGCGAGAGCTGCCTCCGCAAGATTTCTAGCCTCGGTGGAGTGACCACAGATAATAGGGTCTGCACGGACGAGAAAAACGGCATTACGGACTGGGCTATCGGGTTTCGTGAGGAGCATGGTAATTTAGGAAAAGTTCAATTTCTCTATGGCAGTTCGCATGCCAAATCTTCTCCCGGTTCGCTCGCCCTTGATTCCTAAGGCATGAAGCTCGGAGGTCGTTGTATTTTCCCAAAATCCGATGGTTCGTCTCCCATCACCAATCGCAGCGATCCTCCACTGCTAAACTCATCCATTGTCAAAAAGCTGCGATGAATTTCCACATCATTCAGGTAAGCCTTTTGAACAAAGACATTTTCCTCAGAATTTCCTTCTGCTTCCACCGTGAAGTCTCCTGCAGGAAGATGCATCACCGCCTTTCTAAATAGTGGACTACCGATCAACATCACTGGCTGCCCAGTCACTGGAAACAATCCAAAAGCACTCCACACGAACCATGACGAGATTCCTCCCGAGTCATCATTACCCGGCAAGCCTCCAGCCCCAGTATTAAATTGGCACTGCATTACGCGGCGAACCACGCGTGCGGTCCTATCATGCCGACCCGCATACAGATAAGCATAAGGCGATTCCATATCCGGCTCGTTGTTTAGCCCTTCAAAGTGGAATACGCGCTCACCATGGGCTGGCTCCGAAAAGCCAAAGAATTTATCCAACAACGAAACGAAGCCCTTATCTCCACCGGCCAACTCGATTCGCTCGGTCATTTCATGAAGGAAACGGAATGAGTAATTCCAGTTCTCACCCTCGTAGTAAGTCGAGTCCTCACGCAGTAGCCCGGTCTTTTCATCAAAGGCATTCCTCCAATGCACAGAAAGTGCAGCTGCCTTATCGTATATCAATTGATTCCCCACACTACGTGCCATCCTTGCCATGCAGAAATGTGCGTAGGAAATATCCAACGTATGCGAAAGAGGCGTAGCAACGAACGCTCGACCGTATTCACCAAATCGACTCTTCCTCCCCTTCCCGCTCTGGCTCGTTTTCCACAATAGGGAAAGTACCTTATCCCAATCTCCTTCCATCCCCCTGCAGCGCGCATCCTCAAGAATCGCATGGCACAAACCTGTTGCCTGTTTCGTGAAACGATCTGGCACATTGTCCATCAAGTAACTCACAGGGAAACCTCCCTCACGCTGTGCCACCTCACAGAGAAACCCCACGAAAGCAGCCCCCTTTTCAGGCCACAGCGTCATCATCAGTGGCAATTGGGTTTTGTATGAATCCCACAAGGTTGAGAGATCGAAGAAAAACGGCCCGTCCTTTCCAGTGAAAGGATTCTCATCCATGAAATCTGCTGGTTTCAAACAAGAATGATAAAGCGCGGAGTAGAAGATTTCTCGCTGCTCCACAGACCCTCCCTCAACCTCGATCTTCGATAGTGTTTTCTCCCAAACTCGGCTCGCCTCGACCGTGCTTTGTTTGAAATCTTCCATCGTGGAAATCGCATCCGCTGCCTTTTCATTTGTCCTCAGGGAAAAACCAAAATCCAGTTTCACTTCAGCACCTTCCTTCACTCGGAACCCGAAACCAAAATCTGGCCGATACTTCTGCCGCTCCAAGCTCAATACGTAGCCTCTTCCATCAAGCTCATCTTCTTGCTCCCAGAGAAATGCCTCACCGCCTTCACATCTGCAGCGAAATTTCACCGGGATTCCCTCCATGACGACCTGCCCGCAGATCGATCCGTCTTCCAGCACGTCGAGCTCCGCCCACTGCGGATAGGTTCCCATTTCCTCCACTAGCAGTCCCCCAGCAGATACATCCACCGCCACGACCGGCTCCTTCCCCTCTGGGAAATGATAAACATGCTTCGCTCCACGTGGCGTCACCGTCACTTCAAAAGCCACGCCCGATTCTGAAAATTTCCCCGCATAATAGCCCGGCCAGGCCTTCTCCTCGACCAATTCCATCCTCTCAAAACGTCTCTCTAAACCCTCCTCGCCGAGTGGAGCAGTCAGGAGATAATTGTAATACATCCGTATCCGCCCGGTGCCAGTCTGTTGGAAATGCGCGATACCCAAAGCCTCATGCCGATCATACATCACCGGTGGAGAATCCCCACTTAGCGAAAGCCCATAACGCCCGTATCCAGTCACATACGCTCCAGAATACGCACACGCCGAAACCATCCCGAACGGCAGGCAGGCACCTGGATGAGTGTTTCCTATCGGGGGCTTCGCACACCACCACCTCGCAGCTATCCCCTCCGCCTTCGGTAAATCCTTCTCAGCATAGCCGAGAAATGGATCAACATGTCCTGTATAATAGAGATCGGTGGGCTTTTCAGTCATTTAATTGTTACTCTATAGCAGCAATCAGACCAAAGCACTGTGGCGGATAAAATCCACCTCCACCGCGCGCTATATCACTTCGCAAAGTGATCCAATATCACCTGCACCAATCCAGGAATATCATGCTGAAATGCTTCAGCATCAGGCTTATGCCCCAGATCTCTGAGCGTCGCTGATGTTACCGGTCCAATGCTGGCCACAGCACATTCCTCCGGCCATGGCAGATCCAGTGCGAAGAAATGCTCAGCAGTAGAGCTTGAAGTGAAGGTCACCATATCAGCGCCGTTCTCAATAAACTTCGCTTGTGCGCCAGTGTAATCGTCCTTTTCGGGAACAGTGCGATAGGCAATGCACTCATCAACAATAGCACCTAGCTTCATCAGGCCGTCATAGATCACGTCGCGTGATTCGGCAGCCTTAACCCAGAGCATCGTCTGATTCTCCACATTGATTTCTTCGAAAGCCTCAATCAGTCCCTCCGCTACAAACTTCTTCGGCAAAAGATCCACACCAATACGGTATTCGCGGATCTTCGCAGCCGTTCCTGGCCCAATAGCGGCGATCTTCGGATTACCCAAACTACGAGCATCCTCGTAGGTTGCGAAAAACGCATCAAAGAATTTCTCCACACCGTTCGGGCTCGTAAAGACTAACCAGTCATACTCATGCGCATTCGTTACTCCTTCTGCAAAACCTTCTCGATCCTCGGGCAGTTCGATCCGAATCGTCGGTAACTCGATCACATCCGCACCAAGATTCTGCAAACGCTTGCTCAAATCCCCTGCCTGTTCGCGTGTCCGTGTCACCACGATCTTTTTCCCGAATAGTGGGCGCTTCTCGAACCAATTGATCTTTTCGCGCTCGTTGACCACATTACCAATGACTGCCACGGCAGGAGAAGAAAAACCTTCTTTCTCCGCAATGTCAGCGATGGTTTCCAGAGTCCCGACGATCGTCCACTGAGATCCTGTCGTTGCCCAGCGCACCAATGCAATCGGCGTATCTGCTTCCGCTCCATTTGAGATGAATGAACCGGTAATTTCACGCAGACGCCCCACACCCATCAGGAAAACCTTTGTCCCTGGAGTCTTCGCAAGTTGTGCGTAGTCGATGGAGGAATATCCCTTTGTCGGATCTTCGTGCCCCGTGAAAATTGTCAGCTGCGTATTGTGGTCACGGTGTGTCACCGGAATACCTGCATAAGCTGGCCCGCCAATGGCGGAGCTGATACCCGGAACAATTTCAAACTGAACACCAGCCTCAGCAAGCTCTGCTGCCTCCTCACCACCACGAGCAAAAATCATCGGATCGCCGCCCTTTAGGCGTGTCACGATTTTTCCATTCAGTGTGTGCTCTACGATAATTTCATTAATCTTATCCTGTGGAACTGCGTGATCCTTCGCGCGTTTCCCCACATAAATTTGTTCGCAGCCAGCCTTCGTCCAGCGAAGCAGTTCGGGACTACTAAGAGCATCGTAGACCAGCACATCCGCTGTCTCGATGCACTCCTTTGCGCGGAGAGTTACAAGACCGAGGTCGCCGGGGCCGGCACCGACAAGATAGCAGATTCCTTTTGATTTCATTTCAGTGATTGAAAAAGTTCTAGCGCGACCGCGATCGGATCGACGCCTTTGGCTTCACCGGTGCGGGGCGTGCCACCCTCGTCCGGAAAGACCCTTGCAGAAAGGTGGATCTCCCCACCCTCCATAGATGAATAGACACCTACCGGTGTGTGACAGCCACCATCAAGCAAGCGGAGAAACTCACGCTCGGCTCCAACACGAATCCAGGTATCGAGATGATTGATCGATTTCGCATAGGCCTCAGCACCCTCATCATCCGCGCGTATCTCCAGCCCGATGGCTCCTTGCCCCGCAGCTGGGTAAAATTCGTTTTCTGGCAGCCTTACAGCAAAGACATCAGGAAAGCCTTCAACGACTTCCTCACCAGATGGAGCAGTCTCAGGGATAAAACCAAGCCTCACCAATCCAGCCTCAGCTAGAAGTATCGCATCGTAATCATCATGCTCAGCAAGCTTACGGATACGCGTTGGGACATTTCCACGTAGATCTAGAATCTTGAAGTCTGGGCGGAGAAATTCCATCTGCTTAGCACGCCTCACACTACTCGTGCCAACCCTCGCGCCCTCTTCCAACGCTTCTAGGCCGCCAGCGCATTTCATCAACAGAACATCTTTCACTGGGGCACGCTCTAGAGTCGCAGCCAGCTTGAACCGCTCATCTAGCACCGTCGGCATGTCCTTGAGACTATGTACCGCAATATCTACCGAACCGTCTTCAAGAGCTTCCTCAAGCTCCTTAATAAATACACCCTTATCAAAAGTTCCCTCTGCCTTCGCCACATCAGCCAGAGAAACATCCGTCCGACGGTCCCCCGTCGTCTTGATCACATTTCTCACGAAACTCGTTTCCGGAAACTCCGCGCTAAGCAATCCTTCCGTGGTCGTGGCCTGAACTAGGGCAAGTTCACTTCCCCTAGTGCCAATGATGATCTCTTTCCTCGTCCCGCTCATGAATTTCTACGCCCCCTCCATGAAGTGGGATTGCTCCGAGTGCAAGGTTAACCAAGCTTCATACAAACAACTCCCTCTTGTTTTCCGGAAAACCACATGGATGTTGTACCGTGAAACTTCTTGCAAATATCCGGGATCAACGATAATTCCGCCCACCTTTTTTGAGCCGAACCCTCGGTTTATCAATGCTTTAGAACTCCATGAAGCTGGCCAAATTACTCAACGTTGACCGCATCCTTCTCGACATGAAGGCGACGGAACATTGGACTGCAATCGTAGAACTCGTTGATTACCTGACAGAAAGAGGAGATATTTCCGAAAAATGTCGCGAGCCTATCCTTGCAGCACTAGAAGAACGCGAAGCTCAGGTCAGCACAGGTATTGGCTCAGGCGTCGCCATCCCTCACACCTTTTCAGACAACCTTGAAGAGGTCGTTGCGGTCTTTGGCAGATCCAAAGAAGGCATCGATTTCGAGGCGCTCGACAACGCCCCCGTCCATTTCATCATCCTCTTCATCGTTCCACGGAAGGACTACCACCTTCACCTACGCACACTCGCCACTATCGCGAAAATGTTCACGAATTGCGAAGTCCGCCGCAATCTCGCCACAGCCGAGTGCCGCAACGACATCCTCGACATTCTCGATCCAAAGCCGATTCGCATCGCCAAGGCTGGCAGCGAACCTTGCTGAAATCCATTTCTAGGGTTTCTGGATCTCAAGTTTTACCGCGTTTCAAAAAATGACATTGTTACAGACCTTAGAGGCACGCCTTTCAGCTGCCCTCGAAAAAGCCCTCGGCGAGCCAACCGCTCCAAACCTCTCTCCGGCCGCTGACCTACGCTTCGGTGACTACCAGAGCAATACTGCCATGGTCTTGGCAAAACGCCTAAAAACCAACCCACGCGCCCTTGCCCAGCAAATCCTCGATGCCCTAGACGTCGCCGACATAGCCACTACCAGCATTGCCGGCCCCGGATTCATCAATTTTACCATCCTCCCAGAAGCATTCGCGGCCCACGCGGAATCTCTCCTGAAAGACCCACTGCTCGGCGCTCCTCAGCCCGGTGAAGGAAAAACCATCGTCGTCGATTTCTCCGCACCAAATGTCGCGAAGCCGATGCACGTTGGCCACATCCGTTCCACCATCATTGGTGATTCGCTCTGTCGCATCTCCTGTTTCCTCGGCTACACCGTCATCGCGGACAACCACATCGGCGACTGGGGCACCCAGTTCGGCATGATTCTCCACGGCTGGAAAACCTTACTCAACAAAGACGCACTAGCCGCAGATCCAATTAAGGAGCTCGTCCGCGTCTATCGCCAGGTCAACGCATCTACCAAGGAAGACCCCACCGTCCTCGATAACTGCAAAGCAGAGCTCGTCGCACTCCAAGCTGGCAACCCCGAAAACCTAGCGATCTGGCAGCAATGCATCGACGTCTCAAAGCTCGGCTTGCAGAAAATTTACGACCGCCTCGATGTAAAATTCGATCACTGGCTTGGCGAAAGTTTTTACAACGACATGCTGCCCGGCCTCGTCGACGAATTCCTCGAAAAAGGCCTCGCTCGCGAAAGCAATGGAGCCGTTTGCGTATTCTCGGACGATTCAAAAGCACCTGGCGACGACCCATTCAAAGTTCACAAGGAAGACGGCTGGACGGACAACCCCGCCATTATTCGTAAAGCCGACGGCGGTTTTCTCTACGCCACGACAGACCTCGCCACCATCAACTACCGCATCGATGAGTGGAATGCCGATCAGATCTGGTATGTCGTAGGCGTGCCTCAACAACTCCATTTCCGCCAGATCTTCGAGGCTGCAGAACGTTGGGGAAAACATGGCGACTTCCGCCACATCGCCTTCGGTTCCATCCTCGGAGAAGACCGAAAACTGATGAAAACACGCTCCGGCGACAACGTCGGCCTCACCGATGTGCTCGAAGAAGCCGTGGAGCGCGCAGCAGCCGCCATCGCCCAGAAAAACCCAGACCTCAACGGAGAAGAAGCCGCTGAGGTTGCAGAAATTGTCGGTATTGGTGCTGTAAAATTCGCAGAACTCTCCCAACACCGTCTCACGGATTACGTGTTCGCGTGGGATCGCATGCTCGCTCTCCAAGGAGACACTGCCCCGTACCTACAGTATTCCAGCGTTCGTATTCGCTCCATTTTCAGGAAACTCGATGGTGAGTTTGATCCAACCTACGCGAAAATTTCCCTAGAGAAACCGGAGGAAATCCACCTTGTCCGCCTACACGCACGCTTTGGAGAAATCCTGCCCCTCGTCCTCGAAGACCATCGCCCAAACCTTCTTGCTAACTACCTGCTTGAGCTCGCACGTGCCTTCCACTCCTACTTCGAAGCCTGCCCGGTCTTGAAATCGGAAGAGCCTCTCAGATCAAGCCGCCTCGCTCTTTGTGCACTCACTTCCAGCGTGCTTGAAAAAGGCCTCGGACTCCTCGGTATCCGCTGCCCGGAGCGGATGTAGCCGCGAAATAACGCCATTGGCATACGGAATACATTTTTGTTATTCTTTGTTTATTTGTGTTTTTTTGGGATTGAATTTTCCCTCCTTTAGCAAAGACTAAGCTCTATGGAGCAGCCATTCTACGTAATCGGACACAAAAACCCAGACACGGATGCAATCTGCTCTGCAATCGGACATGCAGCGCTTCTCCGTGCGTCCGGCGAGGAGCCCGATGCTATCGCCGCCCGTTGCGGTGAAATTTCACAACGCACCAAGTGGGTTCTAGACAAAGCCAAGATGGATGCCCCGTTACTCATGACGGATGCGCGTACTACCGCCGGCATGACTTGCCGCAAAAAAGTGGTCTCCGTACTCCCCTGCGATACTTTCCTGACAGCATACAACCGCATGTCGGCTTCTGCCATTCGCTGCGTCCCCGTCGTCAATGAAGACGGTACGGTCGCTGGAATGCTTCAATACATCGATCTACTCAGACTTCTACTCCCAGTCGATACCGAAGGCCTCAGCGTTCGCACAGTGCACGCGTCCCTCAATAACCTCGCCAATACCCTCCAAGCTGAAAGCCATGGTGCTAAAATCTGTGACAAAGATGACGAAGAAGATCTGATCCTTCTCGTTGGCGCATCATCGCACGACACCGTGGAAGGCCGCCTCTCTCAGGCGAAGAAAGATGGCAACATCAGTAAATTCCTCGTCATCTGCGGTGACCGCCCCATCGTTCAGCGCCTAGCCATAGATCACGGCGTCCGCGCTCTTTTGGTTACAGGTAAAAACCAGATTTCACAGGAAATCATGGATCTCGCCATCGCAAAGGGCACCGTCCTGCTTCGCTGTAAACACGACACCGCCAGCGCGAATACACTCATCCGCTGCTCACGCACCGTCAGTCACGTCATGCAGACGAATTTCATCACCGTGCCGGAATCCGAACCGGTCTCCAAGATCCGTAAGCAACTCATTTCACTAGATCAGGATCTTTTCCCAGTCATGGACTCGGAAACTGATGCCCTCATCGGAGTCCTCGCGAAATCCGACTTCGTCGACCCTCCAAAACTTCGCTTCGCCCTCGTCGACCATAACGAATACGCCCAAGCAATCTCAGGCATCGAAGAGGCCACCATCACTGAAGTCATCGATCACCACAGACTCTCAGGCGACCTCGTTTCACGCGAGCCGATCCGCTACCTGAACGAACCTGTCGGCTCAACATCAACTCTCGTCGCTCGGAAATTTTTTCACCGGGATCTTATTCCACCACCGGGCGTCGCACTTTGCCTCTGTGGCGGCATCGTTTCAGACACTCTCTGCCTCACCTCCCCCACCACCACCAAGCTCGATCAGAAAATGCTCACTTGGCTGGCAGGAATTGCCCGTGTCGACCCCAAGGAATTCGCCGATGAATTCTTCGCAGTTGGCTCACTCATCGCCACCGGGACTACCGAAGAAATCATTCACTCCGATCGCAAGGAGTTCAACGAAGGCGGTATGTTCATCAGCATATCTCAAGTCGAAGAACGTGACCTCCACGGCTTCACGGCACGTCGCCAAGAACTCGAGGACGCCCTCCGCGCACTTCAGTATGAAAAGAGCTACGATATTGCCGTGATCGCTGTCACTGATGTCGCACTCCTGAAAAGTATGGTTCTCGCTGTTGGCCCCGAAAACGTCATCGCCGCCCTGCCATTCAATCGCATCGACGACACGCTCTACCTCGCCCCAGGCGTAGTTTCTCGGAAACGACAGATCTTCCCTGCCGTCAGCGATGCCATCGAGCACGCAGCCGCCCTCTAAGGCTTTCAGTCCTCGACTACGCACGGCACAAGCACACCGTCGCTCATACCGTGGATCTTCTTCTTATCCGCCGGAACAAGCGTCGCAAGGCATCCGCGGAATGAGGTCTCCCCTTGCTTATCCGTGAAGAAATAAGGGCACAGGCGCGCCCTCACCTCCGTCATTTTTACACTACCATCCTCTTGATAGATCGGATGTTCAAATCGGCGCCCTTCGTGGAACTCCTGCATCACCCACGGCTGCTCACCAGATTGCTCCAGCGCTATAGCTATTCTCTCCTTCCACTCGGCAGCAGATAGATCATGCCCAACGAACACACCCCGAGAACCCCATGCAGTCTCGTGGAATCCACTGATCTTGAGCACTAACTGCCTTTCTTTCTGGGAAAATTCTGCCACCTCATCCCAAGAATGCGCATTCATCTTCGGCAATGCTGCATGCGGAGGTAGGGGCTCGGGATCCATCACCCAACCAAACGGAACAGTCTGCCTCAAGCGCCTCAAATGACTTCCCCGCAACGACTGCTCCCACAACTTTTTGAGAGCAGGAGACCAGAACAATGCCAGCCAAAGCTTATCTTCAAGATGCGGCTTAAATGGAGGCGTCACCGAAATTTCACCTTTCGCAGATTTCTCGGCCAGCCGTTTAAAATTCGGCATCGCCTCCCAATCAAAGAGTTCGAAGAAACGGTATATATCACGCCCACACTCTTCGTATTCCTCTGCACTCTCAGTTTTCCACGCATCTCCTAGCTGCCCTACCAGCCAGTCCATTTCTGCACGATAATCCTGCGACTCCTCAGAAACCAAAACATCTCCCCCATCTGGCAGAAGCGATCGGAAACCTTCCACCATCCCATCTGCTCCACCCAGCACCTCATAGCCCGCTGTCGAATATACCTTCGATAACCATGCTGTAATCCCCATTCCCCCGGGAACGCTATCCAGCTCACTCGCCGCAAAATGTCCCTTCGCCAAGATTAGATCCGGGCGAATCACCCTTGGAAACTGCTCCGCCATTGCTCGCTCACGCTGCAACTCCACTAGCCAATCAGGCTTCCCCTCATCCAATAACTCCGCAAGCCATGGCTCAATTTTACCAGCTGCAGATCTCCGATACAGTTGATCGCTCGCTTGCTGAAACTTAGCCAATGGATGCCCCATGGAAATCATCTCACGCGCCTCACCCGCCGTCAGCTTCAACGGCTCCGGAGACCACTGCCACCCGCCGCCGCCAAATAATCCGCCCTCAGGCAACGCCTTCTTCAAATCTTCCAACTTTATCGGCACGCCCCACCATCCCCCCCGCTTCTAAAAACGCAAGCCCGCAAGGAGAGGTGTCTCTCCAAACTATCCCTCACCCCAGCCGCATTTCCCCCACCTCTTCTTTAGAGTTTAACAATTCAAATTTAGAATTTAGCCTCCGCCCGTGAGCCCCATCCCCGTAGAGCCATCCCTCGAAGCATTTGAAGACTTTTCCAAACAAGGAAACGTCGTCCCCGTCTTCACCCAGCTCGCAGCTGATTTCGAGACACCTCTCTCCGCCTACATCAAGCTGCGCGATGCAAAACATTCGTTTCTTTTAGAATCTGCAGAAGCCACAGACAAAGGCGGACGCTGGTCTATCGTAGGCTCTGGCCCCCGCCGTATATTCACTGCACGTGGCAAAGAAATCACCATCACAGAAGGCAATAAGACCAAGACCCTCACCGCTCCTGACGACGTCCTCGCCGCCCTTGAGCGTGAAATGGCTCCTTTCAAACCCGTCGAAAACCCCGCACTACCTCCGTTCGCCGGTGGCATGGTCGGTTACCTCTCATACGATGCTGTCTCACAATTTGAGCCAACCCTCGGCACTCCCCCGGAAGATTCTCTCGGCGTCCCCGATGCACTCTTCATGCTCGCGGACACACTCCTCGTCTTTGATCACCGCCTCCGCCGCCTCCAGATCATTGCAAACTCGTTTCTAGACGAACACGAGACCCCTGCCGAGGCACACGCCGCAGCCTCCGGACGCATTGCTTCCATCCTCGAAATCCTCAACCGTCCCCTTCACGTCCCCGCCCTCAACGGCCTAGAGGAAATCAACGTCCCACCTGCCGTATCAAACACCACCCAAGCGGAATACGAACAAATGGTGCGCGACGGCAAAGAGTTCATCGCAGCCGGAGACATTTTCCAGTTTGTCCCCTCCCAACGCTTCTCTGTCCCCTTCGACCAATCACCCGTCGATCTCTACCGCGCCCTTCGCCACGTCAATCCATCTCCCTACATGTTTGTATTGGAAATGGGAGACTTCGCCCTCGTCGGATCCTCCCCAGAAGTCCACGTCCGCTCCGTCCATGGTCGCATCGATATCCGCCCCATCGCAGGAACCCGCTGGAGGGGCAAAACTCCCGAGGAAGACGATGCTTTAGCCGCAGACCTCCTCGCAGACCCCAAGGAACGTGCCGAGCACCTCATGCTCGTAGATCTCGCACGCAACGACGTCGGCCGCATCGCCAAACATGGAAAGGTCATCGTTGATGACTTCATGATCATCGAGCGATACAGCCACGTCATGCACATCGTCTCAAACGTCCACGGCGAGCTCGATGAAAACCACTCTGCCTACGATGTTCTCCGTGCCACCTTCCCCGCAGGCACCGTATCCGGAGCACCCAAGATCCGCGCCATGCAGATCATCAACTCCCTTGAGAAAAACAAACGCTGTGCCTACGCTGGCGCAGTCGGTTACTTTGGTTTTGATGGCTCCCATGACTCATGCATCACCCTCCGCACCTGCCTCATCAAAGACGGCAAAGCGCACGTCCAAGCCGGTGCCGGAGTCGTCGCAGACAGCGACCCCACATACGAATACAACGAAACAGTCAATAAATCCAAAGCCTTGCTCCGCGCCATCGCCCTCGCTAAGACCATCAAGGACTGAACTCAAAAGGCATTTCATGCCACGAAAGTTTGAGTCCACAGGAGGCTTTCCTCCCGGCACCGGTTGGCTAGCTGCAGTGATTGGTAATAATACAGAATCTATTCCAGCCCTTCGCCTCTCTCTTTCTTGAGTTACAGATGCCTCGCCCAACCATTCTAATTTCCGCAGTCAACCGCGAGCTACAAAGCACTCGATTCGTTGTCGCAAATTCCCTCATCGCTCTCGGTTGCGAACCGATTTGGCAGGATCTTTCCACCACCGAAGAAACTGATCAAAAAGCCGAAATATGTAAGAATGTGGATCGGTCAGATGCCGTCCTACAAATCGTCGGGCACCACCACGGCACCAAGCTCGTCGATCCAGATGATGAAATTGGTTCGGTATCCCACACCCAGTATGAAGCTCTCTACGCTCACAAGTTAGGTAAGCCCGTCTGGTATATACTCCTCGACAATTCCTACCCCACCGACTGCGAAAACGACGAATCCGAACAGCTGCGGAAAATCCAGTTAGACTACCGCATTCAGGTAGCAAACCAACACGGCCACTACCACCGCAGCTTCACCTCTTCTGAAACCAAGGAAATCGTCCTAAATCTCCGCAAAGACCTATTCAATCTTCATCCCCCTTTTCTGAAACGGAGATCCGTCTCCATCGCCCTCATCCTCCTGATCATATCCAGTATCATCTGGTTCTTCCTGCGGCAGGACAATACCAATGAAAAGCCAGCCGTCGCCAGCCAGACCATCACGGAAGAAATCATCGAAAAACAGGACACCTACCCACTCACTCCATCCTCCACCTTAAAGCCGGTGGAGAAAGTCCTCCTCAACCTCGTGAGTGCGGAGAACCGCTCCCGCATCCCCGGCGAGAGCCTCACGCTTGAGGAACTACGCAACCGCGCCTACACCCTATTGGAAGCCGAGTTTGAACTCACACCAAACACACTTGCTACCAGTCTTCCCACCCTCGCCCTCGAGCTCTACGAAAGCCCGGACACCGAGCTGATCCTTAAAGCCAGCGCCGCATACGCTCTCAACAAATTTGAGGAAGCTGAGAAACTTTTCCTTGAGCAAGAATCCAAGGGTGAGGCAGCTATGGAGAACACCGGAAATGACACAGCCGGTCTCCGCACTCAGCGCATCCTTGCCCTCGAAGGTGCCGCTCAGTTAGCCACCGCCCAGATTCAATTCACCCGTGCCGTGGAGCACTATCGAGCCGCTGCGGCTCTCACCTCCCTGGATCGCGATCCTTTGGAGTGGGCACGTATTCGCCACATGCTCGCCTACTCCCTCACTTACAACGGAAAATACTCCGAGGTCGCAGACACACTTCAGGAGGTCATTCCCGTTTATAAAAAACACCTTGGAGAGGAACATCCTGATACCCTCCGCAGCAGCAACAACCTCGCCAACGCGCTAAATTCCCTAGGCAAACACTCAGAGGCAGAACAACAGCATCGAGATATTCTCGCCATTCGCGAGCGTGTACTCGGCGCAGATCACCCCCGTACCCTCACCAGCCGCAGCAACCTCGCCGCAACTCTGAATTCCCAAGGCAAACACGAGCAAGCTGAAGCACAGCACCGCACAGCCCTCACTATCCGTGAGCGAGTTCTAGGTGCTGACCACCCCGATACCTCATTCAGCCGCAACAACCTCGGTATAGCACTGGAAGCCCAGGGTAAATATGCCGAAGCGGAAGAGCAATATCGCACCCTGCTAGAAGTGCACATACGCATCCTTGGCGAGGAGCACTCCGATACACTCTCCACTCGCAACCACCTCGCTAAAGTCCTTCGCTCCCAGAAAAAATACGCCGATGCAGAGCAGCAATCTCGTGCCGTACTCGCCATACATGAACGCCTCCTTGGCGTGGAGCATTACGACGTCTTCCTATCCTGCCACAACCTCGCTTTGAGTTTGGCGAAACAGAAAAAATACACCGAAGCACTCATCTACGCCAAACGTAGTCGCCGCGGTTTCACGAAAACTCTCGGATTAGATCACCCCTACTCCAAAGCAGCTCTAAAACTCTGCACCCTCCTCGAATCGCACCAACCACCCTCCGGTGAATAAGATTCAGCAAACAACGTTTACAGGAGACAGACCGATACACCTTCTTTGAGGTTTTCCGCTAGGTATTTCTAATTTTGACAGCTGCTCCTTCAGCTATAGGCCACGTCCCATACTTCGCCAACCTGCAGAAGGTTCATGAAACCCTACAACACCGGATGAGCTCCTACTACAAAGAGCGGCCCCGTTCATCGCTAGGAAGCCTACCCCAGCGAATTTTAAGCAACAGCTAACTGGCTATAACAAAACAACCAAAGCGGCCTGAACTTTACTTTTAAAATACCCCCATTGACTGGGAGGCTCTTACAAAGCTAATGAGGGCTAAGGTTGCTCTTGCTGTTCTTTTTGCTGATTTTCATTCTGAGCAGCAACCACAGCCCGATTCTCGGTGATGAATTTAAAGTCCACAAACCCACGCTCTACGTCCTTTGAGGGAACGATAAAGACGAGTTGTCGTAATTCCTCGTCGTGTTTCCAAATTGAGGAATAGAGGGGAGGCTGTTTGAGATCTTTTCTCAAATAGATAGAGACTCCAATGTTTCTGGTTTGGCCACCGGGTGACACTGTTACTGGATCCCAACCGGCGGGAACAAGTAAGTTTTTTTTCTCATAACGGAACACCAACACCTCGCCAGTTACATTTACCAAGCGTGTAGTACCCCAGCGGAATTTAGCCGCACTGTCATCGAGAATGAGAGGTTTAATCCCGGCTGGAGATTCTTTATCTGGCAAGATTAACAGGAGCGGAGTGGTGACTCCCGCTGGAATTTTTAAAGCAATGGCGAGGGGTTTACCCTCCTCAGTTTCACGATCCATCACTAGAAGATTAAGACCTTCTGCATTTTCTGAAATTTTGATCGGTTGGGAACGAGCAAAATGGTGCATTCCAACGATCGGCGCTGACTTTGCGCCACTGCCGATGGCGAGTTCACGCCCAGCAATCTCTTGATCCCAAGCTAGAACATGCAATGAGGCTGCCTGAAGCGTGAAGGCAGTGAGGAACGTAACTAGTAGGACGACTGAATTGAATCTCATATGTATTAGGTTTAGAGGGCGTCTTTCTGAGCCTCGCCGGGTGTCAAATACCTGAATGAGACAATTTCAAACTTTCGACCATACTGCTGGTTCAGAGGAGAAAGGTCAGCAGTTTGCGTATGAGCAGCATCATTGTCATCTACAAATTCTGGATAGCGCTGAACGCACGCTTCGACCCAGGCTGAGGCCGTCACTTCACCGGAATTATTTCTGGCTTCGCCATAAGCGCGAATCGTAAATGTATCCGAACGAGTAGTGATTACAGGAGCCAAAGAATGAAGCAAGTCCGCCTGCGTGAGGAAACCAGGAATTCCCACACCCGTATCTTTTGGAAAGATGTTATTGGCTTCCGAGCCGTCGTAATCGGTGTCATCGAATTCACCTTGGAGGGCGCTTTGATTGATGGAAGGAGTCGCGTCAATGGCGGTCTGCAAGGCTCCACTGAGCCCTAATTCACTATCATCAACACGTCTGTTGACAAACTCTGCAAGAGAAAGGAAGGGGCCGCGCAAGCGAACCTGCTCAACAATTTGTTCTGCAAGCTCCTCGATTTCAGTATCTGAGACGCTGGTAAAACCATGCCATTCATCGTTTTCCGTGCCGAGCGGATCGCGGAAGCGAGAAAATAGTGTATCCGTCACGTCAACAGTAGCTGATTCATCACCGAGCTCGAAGGATGCACCACGCAAGCCTGAGAGTATCGCGGTCCAAGCATTCACACTAGTGGAGTTGATATTGAATGAACCGTCCAGCATCAGATGACTCGCCATCCTGACGGAGCCGTCAGGCTTAATCATGTCGGCAGCAAATTCACTCGGAGTCATGCCATTGAGCGAACTGCTACGCAGTTGCATCCTTGGGTTCCGGAGTGGGTTCAGAGTGGGAGCTTCAGCAAAGTCTTTAAGCACAGTCGTCAAAGACCTAGTTTCCGATGCTACGGGCGAATCCCAGACGTTTGAGCTTCCTCCAGACGTACCTGGTGTGAGAGTAGGTGAGGCACCACTGAAGAAGTAACCGTCCCAGAGCGCCTCATTTACTAGGTAGCTGTGGTCAACTTCGCGCCCGTCTGAACCATCAACCACTCGATCGCGCGGCACGTAAGCACTCGCCCAGCTGTTGCCAAATTGATTTGCGGGAGCATAAGGCGTAGACGCAAGGTCAGCGTGTTGAAAGCCCGCTAAGGAAAGCATAGGCGCGCGTGGAACCTCAAAAAACGAGAGATGTGAACGTCCACTACTAGATGACTGAGATGCTCCGTAATAGGCTGCTGGCCGGTTTCCACTGGTGTCTAACCCAGCAAGTAATTCATTGGATGATGAAATAGCACGTAACCTTGTTTTATATTGTGTCCCGGTCTGAAAATTCGCGTTTGTGACAAAATTGTTCATTGAGGACTGACGAGGATTACCTGTGTAGACAAGATCCGCTAACTGAGCATTTGTTCCTGATCCGCCTTTTGCCACACGATGGTAAACCTCAAACGACATTACCGGCTGAGGCCCTCGCAGGAGCTGGAAAAAGTCGAATTGCTGTGACTCAACGATAAGAGCACTGGACTCATTCGCTAAGTTATGAGCGTCGACAAAATCGTCGGCGACGACATCAGTGATCGCTAGGCTGCGTACAGCTTCACTGGGACCGGTGCCCTTAGCGATTGTAGCATCGGTCAACGCGACGCAAAACGGGTAATTAGTATTAGTATTACCTCTATCGCTCATATCAAATGTAATAGAAACCTTACTTCCTGGTAACAGCGGCAGATCGTTGAGGCCGTCGTTCTGTGGTTGTACAGCGAATCCTCCTGTTATGGAATAGTCGCTGACACTGTCGACAGGGCGCATGAATATAGTTCTTTGGCGAACAGTAGAACCGATAGCTGTAAATGGCACCGGGGTAGCAGAACTTGGGACAAAGATCCTCACTTCGCCCGGCTCGAAGCGGATTGGCGTAGGGGAGCCAGTGATAGCGTTACCATCGGCTGTTATCGCACCGTAGAAAAAGGGCGGAATCTGCCGCGGTCGAGCTCCCTTTTTTAAATCATTTGAGACATATGCCCTCCTATTTGTCGTGACCCCACGAGTTGTAACATGAAATTCCCTAATTATCGGTAAATCCAACCATGGATAAGTTACGGCGCCTTCGATCTCCAAGGCTACGTTGTATGGATTCCACAAAGTCACAACTGGAGTGATCACATACTGCGGTGTTCTTCTACTATCCAAAGTTAGGCTGAATAAATAGAGCACCCTATCCAAAACAGGACGAACGGCCGTTTGTGAGGTCGCTCCATTTGCAGCGATATGGGGAGGAGCTCTATGGCCGCCTGCAATGGACTCTTCAGATTCAGCCACAGCAGCGATATTGTCGCCATCCCTTTCGAAGACGGTCACGCCGTCACTTGTTTGATACAGATGGTGCGGAATCCGGTAGAATGAGCGAAGCGTGTCAAAGGTTGGAACTGATGTTACAGGAAAATAGAAGTGCACATCATCATCCCAATTGCCACCAGTGCTACCCCAAGTTCGCTGGTAACTTAAAGAACCACTCTCGACGATCGGCTGATACAGGAGTCTCTGTGTTTCGTAGCCAGATGGAGTAGAGAAAGCGAGTTCCGCGACGCTGCGGAATGGATTGGAAATCGTGCCATCGTCAGTTGTCCACGTATCGCTTTCAAAGTCGCTGTCATCCATCTCGAAACCGAGGCTTAGATCTACCTTTAGTCCTCCGTTCACTACATCAGTGAGCAGGCCGAAGGAGGTTGCGGTAAAGTCAGCACCCAAAGTTGAAGCATCTGTTTGTGAACTTAGTTCTGAGTCTAGGCTCACTTGCCGGTAATCAAACACCTTTGCTGCGCGCTGGTTCCAATCGCCCTCAGGCTGTGAAAATACATTACTTAGCGCTACATTCCCTACATTCGGCCTAGGTTGTATCTGAAGGTCGTCATTTGTATCACGGTCGGCCAGTTCCGGCCCTGCGACACTGAGTTTAGCTTTGGTGTTTTCCTGAGATATCGCCCACGCGTAGCCTCCTTCGATGTCACCATTTTGCGATGACATCAAACTACCTTTGAGAGTGAAGCCGTCTTCCTCTTCGCTGAATAAACTAACCTGCTCTCCCGATGCTGCCGAGGTGACCCAGTTGCTGTCCGTGAGATCATCTTCTAGCCCGGAAACAAGCCAGCGAACAAAACGATCCTGCTTTTGCTGATCGTAATCAGGAGCTGAACCTTGTGTGTTTTTAACGAGTCCTGTAGTCCAGGACTCCCACACACCTACAGCGTGAGGCGCTACTGCCGACTCACTGATGATCGAGCCGTCGGCAGTGATCCGACGGTCATCACCGGCAGTTTTCTGAAGCTCACCAATAGCCAGCATTAGCGCGAGGCGCGCATTAGACTTAGCAAGTGCCATGGATTTCTCATGCGACGCCGAGCGTAAAGAGATAGTCGAGAGAGATAGAAGGCCAACTGCAATGATTGTCAGCAAAACCATCAACACGAGGGTGACGACCAACGCGAACGCTGGTTGGTGCTTCTTTTGGCCTATTTCAATGATTCGTCCTAGTTTCATACGGGTTTTTTGAAGGTTACTCAGGATAAATGGAATGATCCGTCACCACCTCATGGGTAGGCATTACATTGTAGTTACGGGACCTTCGTAAGCAAGCCACAATCGGCTATTGCGCGTTGATGCACAGTTTTTGCAGATTAAGGTCACATTTACCTGAGAAAAATCGATTGATATACCCGTAGCGAGCAACACAGAAGTCAATTATCCCCATTACACCAAACACCCATATAGCCTTCTACAAAAGTGATCCAATCATCTACTTATTAGTGAATTCGGCAAATCCTGTGAAAGGTATTTGCCGCGATCATTCATCCGAAGAACCAGCCATTTATTACACCTTGGAATAAATTTCTTCGGTATGCCGAAACACAACCTCGGAATTTGGCTTTTCCCAAGCCGCTTAATGGAATGCACTGGCACGGGATATTCACTCTAGCGAAGCTCCACAGACCACCACTCTCATGCTCCTCATCTTAGACAACTACGATTCCTTCACCTACAATCTCGTCCAGTATTTTGGCGAGCTCGGTGTCGAAATGCAGATCCATCGCAACGACGCACTTTCGGTTGATGAAGTGAAAGCCCTCGCCCCGGAGAAAATCTGCATCTCCCCCGGCCCCTGCACGCCAAACGAAGCAGGCATTTCACTCGACCTCATCCGCGAACTCGGTGCCACCACGCCTATCCTCGGTGTCTGCCTCGGCCACCAATCCATCGGCCAAGTCTACGGCGGAGAAGTCGTCCGCGCTGATCGCCTCATGCACGGCAAGACCTCACCCATCCACCACAATGGCACCAGCGTGTTCGCCGGCCTACCAAATCCGTTCGAAGCCACACGCTACCACTCTCTTATCGTAAAACGTGAAACTCTCCCGGACTGCCTAGAAATCACCGCATGGACCGCCGAAGAGGAAATCATGGGACTCCGTCACAAGGAACATCCCGTCCACGGCGTCCAGTTCCACCCCGAGTCTATCCTCACTGATCACGGCAAGCAGATGCTCGAAACCTTCCTCAAGCTCTAAACAGTTTGCTAGTTTCAAGTGATCAGTTTTCAGGAAGAGCGATCTTTCTGAGCCTTCCCTTGAAACTGCACACTAGCAAACTCAACAGCCTCTTCCTTGAAAGTTGAAATTTAAAAGTTATGCCCCGCTTCTACCTCCCCCCCGCCGACTGGACAGAATCCCCTTTCCTCTCCGGAGACGAAGCGAAACACGCAGCCCAAGTGCTCCGCGTCCAACCCGATCAATGGGTCACCGTCTTCGATGGACGCGGAAACTTCGCTGAGGCAAAAGTCCTCACCGTTTCTAGACAGCGCATCGACCTCATGCTCGATATCGCAGAGTCAAAGGACACACCGCTCCCAGAAATCACCCTTGCCCAAGCAATCCCCAAGGGCAAAAACATGGATTGGATCGTCCAAAAAGCCGTTGAGCTCGGTGTCTCTCGCATCCAGCCCCTCGTCACCCGCCACACCATCGCCACACCCGGCGATAGCAAAGCAGAGAAATGGCGTCGCACCGCACTCGAAGCCTGTAAGCAGTGCGCCCAGTTCACCATCCCCATCATCGAAAATCCCCTCACCTTTGAGCAATGGCTACCCAACATGCCATCCACCGAACTCAATATCATCGCCTCTCTCGCTGAAAATCCCCGTAACCTACGAGAAACTCTCACCGCTCACCCAGAACTCGGCTCGATCACCATACTCATTGGCCCCGAGGGCGACTTTTCCCCCGAGGAAACACAATCCGCGCTCACATCGAAGTTCATCCCCGTCACACTCGGCGATCTCGTCCTTCGCGTTGAAACAGCCACACTCTTCAGTCTTTCTGCAATCCGCGCTCACTACCTCTAAAATCTCCCCCGAAGAAAAATCCACATTTTCTCATAAAAAAGCCAAAATATACGCGATCGCGTAATGTAAATATTTCAGTCCTATGACAAGTTACTTCCGTCAGCGAGAAAGTGACCTCCCCCCAGTCGCCTTCTCTGAGACATCCCCCCAACAAACTAAACCCTTCCCCCCAAGGTTAAAGTAGTCGGCAGACACATCCCCCCGATTGTCTGCCGATTTTCTTTGTACCGATGTAGCGTGTAATTCTATCTCAGTTTGAGAGTTGAAGGATAGAATTTGAAACTTAGCATCTGCCTCGTGAACCTCCTACTGACCAACGCACGCATCGCTTCAGAATCCTCCCCAGATCTCCTCTCTGCCGATGTCCTCATCATCGATGGCATCATCCAAAAAGTAGCCCCTGGTATCTCCGCTCCAGATAATTCCAAGGTCATCGACTGCCAGAACCAGATCCTCCTCCCCGCCTTCTTCGACGCCCACGTCCACTTCCGCGAGCCCGGCCAGGAGCAAAAGGAAAACATCGCAACAGGCTCCGAAGCAGCCATCAACGGCGGAATCACTGGCATCGTCATGATGCCAAACACTTCCCCAGCCATCGACTCGGGCGCATCCGTCACCTCAATCCTCGCGTCGGCTGCAAAAAACTCCCGTATCCCCATCTACACCTCCGGCTGCGTCTCCAAAGGCCGCGAAGGCAAGGAGCTAGCAGGCATCGACGGCATGCGCGACGCCGGAGTCCTCATGCTCACCGATGATGGCGATACCACCATCAACTCCTCCCTCCTCTACCGCGCCATGCAATACGCCTCGGAATTCGGCATGTTCTTCGCCTCCCACTGCGAAGTCCCAGAACTCGCAGGCCCACGCGCCCTCAACGAAGGCCCGGTCTCGTATCGACTAGGCATCGCCGGATCCCCTGCCTGTGCTGAGGAAATTATCATCGACCGCGACATCCGCCTCGCCCACGCCACCGGCGCACACATCCATATTCAGCACGTCTCCTCGAAAATGGGCATGGAAACGATCAAATGGTGGAAATCCCGCGGCGATGTCAAAGTCACTGCCGAAGTTTCCCCCCACCACCTCCTCTTCACCGACGAGCACATCGGCGATTACGATACGCATTACAAAATGAACCCCCCTCTCCGCACCAAAGCGGACAACGAGGGTCTCCTCGAAGGCCTCCTCGACGGCACCTTCGACTTCATTGCCACCGATCACGCCCCTCACACACCTTTCGAAAAAGCACAGGACTTCGCCAGCGCACCAAACGGCATCACCGGCCTCGATACCGCCGTCGTCTCCCTCTACCACCACTTCATCAAACAAGGCAAATTCGGCTGGGACACCCTCGTCAAAAAATACTCCGCCGAGCCCCGCCGCCTCATGTCCCTGGAAGTGCCAACCATCGAAGAAGGCCAAGCCGCCAACCTCACCCTCTTCAACACCGAAGCCACCTCCACCTTCACCAAGGATTTCATGAAATCCAAAGCCCAGAACACCCCGTTCCTCGACAAGACCCTCAGCGGTCGCGTCGATTTGGTCGTCCTCGGCGACGAAATCCTCCTCGAAAGGTAACAAGGAGGGGCGGCATCCTGCCGCCCAACAACCCAAGTCTACCGCAATGGAGCGCAGCGACATGGACGGCCAATGATTTTAAAACCAGCCGTCATATCACTGATCACGCGGCACTAGCCACTATTCACTCAGGTATCTCAAACCTACCCGTATCCGTAATCACTGAGAACCGAAAACCCGCCCCTTCAATCGCTTTGCTCGCCAACCGTAAGAAGTCGAAATCATCATCTCCCTCAGGCAGGAACTTGCAGCGAATACAAATCTCGATAGTGAGCCCCCGAGCCTCAGGGCGAGCCGAGTAGATCTCACCAGATTCTATGAATGCCAAGTAGTTGTTCAGCTTCTCCTGAAGCGTCTTAAGGTGTTCCCAGTCATTCCATTTCCGGTCATCTACAATCACTAGGACACAGCTGCCCTCGTCTTGATTGATTCCGCAGGAATCCACGAGTTTTGGTTGGTCAATGCTCACAATATTTTCTCAGAAACTTCTAGGACATCCGCCCTCCCTCAGGAAGCCCGAATACAATCCCCTCTTCCCTTGAAATTTGAGAGCTGAAGATTGAGAGTTCCTCCAATGGATATCTTCCCCGTCACCTGCCCCACCTGCTTCGAGGAATTCGAGATCGCCGTCCCCCCGGAGTCCGAAATGCCTACGGAATACGATTACGACTGCGAGATCTGCTGCCGCCCCATGCTCATCATCCTCAACTCATCGGACGACATCCACGCCCAAGGGCTCGCCGATTAGCCTAACCCACACACAGCCTTCCACACCGGACAAGTCGCCTTATCTACATCTTCCCCGACACGATACTTCCTCAATCGCTTCCGCGAAACCTCAGCCAACATCTGCCGCACTTCGCGCCGCCGACCTTTGACCCTCTCGATGTGCATCTCATCGTAGGAAGTCGTCTGATGCCTCAGCCAAGCAATCGTCGCCGCCTCCGCCCTTTTTTCGATAGGGATACGTTTCGTCCGAGCCACCGTCCCACTCCCCACAGGCGTCGCATGCGCAGCGATCAAAACCGCAAGCTTCTCCGCAAGTTCAGCATAGCGGTCTTCAAACCAAAGAAACTCCCTGACCGCTCCAGTAAAATCCTCCACGTAGGCCACTTCCGCCTTCGCCCTTCGTTGCCTACCAGCCTCCAGTTTCTTCACATAAGCCGGATCTTCTCGTTCCTGTTCCAACACCTCACGTAACGCCTCAATCCTTTCCGCCGGAGCCCAGATCCCTCGAGAAGTCAGCCGCCTTTTGTACATCTCTTTCACCGTCCAGCTCGACCCATCCTTCTTAATCCTCCGGCTCAGCGCCGCATCCCCGGGAGGTAGTAGCGCCCACCCCTCAGGAATCTTCATTTCCTCTCCTTTTTGAGAAAATACATATCCGGGTCGCTTCCCGGGACGGACTTCAAGGGCTTCATGCGGCATGGCGACACCTTGCCCAGCCCTCCCTCTCGGAAAAGCCGAAAATCATCGTTTTCAAACTCTCTCTTTGCGTCCTCGCCTCAAAGCGTCTCAACTATCCCCACATGAAAAAGGCCGACAAAGATTTCCTCTTCACCCTCCTCGAAACCCCTTCTCCCACCGGCTTCGAAATGCCCGGCCAAAACGTCTGGGCTGAATACCTCAAAGGCACCGCCTCCAAAGTTGAGTGCGATGCCTACGGCTCCACTTGGGCAACCCTCGAAGGCAACTCAAAAAAGGTCGTCATGCTCGAAGCGCACGCAGACGAGATCGGCTACATCATCAAGCACATCGATGACAAAGGCTTCCTCCGCATCGACCGCGTCGGTGGCACTGATGCCGCCACCGCCCGTGGCCGCCGCGTCCACATCCTCGGCGACAAGGGAGTGGTCTCCGGCATCGTGGGCAATACAGCCATCCACCTACGCCGCGACGAGGCAGGCAGCGAAAAATCCCCCGCCGTACACGACCTCTGGGTTGATGTCGGTGCATCAAACACCAAAGAAGTCGCCGCCATGGGACTCCGCGTCGGCCACCCAATGGTCAACCAAGACGGCCCCGCCGAGCTCGCCCACAAGCGCATCATCTCACGCGCCCTCGATAACCGCATCGGTTCCTACATCATCGCCCAAGTGATGAAACGCATCGCCGCCTCCGGCAAAAAGCCCGCCGTCACCCTCGTCTGCCTCAACGCCATCCAAGAGGAAATCGGTGGCCACGGCGCAAAAATGGCCACCTACCGCCTCAATCCCGAAACGTGCATCTGCCTTGATGTCACCCACGCCACCGACACCCCGGGCATCGACCCCGCAAAGTTCGGCCTCGTGAAACTTGGTGAAGGCCCAACCGTCACCCACGGCACCTGCAACCACCCGCTCATCGTCAAACGCCTCATCGAGCTTTCGGAGACAAAGAAAATCGCCATCCAACACGAATCCTCCAGCCGCTTCTCCGGCACGGATACGGACAAGATTTTCAACAACCGCGAAGGCATCCCCTCCGCACTCGTCTCCCTCCCGCTCCGCTGCATGCATTCAGTCGTGGAAACCGCCCACCTCGACGACATCGAAGCCACCATCAAGCTCCTCGAAGCCTTCGTCCTCTCCGTTACGGATACGGAAACCTTCCACCAGACCCTCGACTGAGCTTCCTCCCCAAGGAGGGGCGTCATTCTGGCGCCCGACAACCAAAGCACCAAAGCTCAGCCAATTTCAGGATCAATAAACACAACTATTCTCATCGCACATATTCCAGCTGACAGAAACGGGCATTCAGCTCAGTTTAATACACGTGTCCTCGCTCACCCCATTTTCCGAAGAAAACCGCCAACTAAACGAAGTCCGCTCCGAGATCTCAGAAGTCGTCGTCGGCCTCTCTGATCTCGTCGATCGCCTGCTGATTTCCTTACTCTGCAACGGCCACGTCCTCATCGAAGGCGTGCCCGGCCTCGCCAAGACCCTCACCGTCAGCACCATGGCGCAGACCTTGGGCGTCGATTTCTCCCGCATCCAGTTCACACCCGATCTCCTCCCCGGCGACCTCATCGGCACGCTCATCTACAACCAGAGCACCGGCGACTTCACCCCCCACAAGGGCCCCGTCTTCGCCAACATCGTCCTAGCCGACGAAATCAACCGCTCCCCCGCGAAAGTCCAATCCGCCCTCCTCGAAGCAATGCAGGAAAAGCAGGTCACCATCGGCAACGAAAGCTACAAACTCGAAGAACCCTTCCTCGTCCTCGCCACCCAAAACCCCATCGAGCAAGAAGGCACCTACGCCCTCCCCGAAGCGCAGCTCGACCGCTTCATGCTCAAAGTCCTCATCAAATACCCCACGCTCGAACAAGAGCACGAGGTCATGAAACGCATGTCGGTCAACAAACCCAAGACCTCTGTGAAATCGGTCATGACCGGAGCCGACATCATGCGCATGCGCGAGTCCCTCGATTCCATCCATGCCAACGAGGCCATCGAAAAATACGTCCTCCGCCTCGTCGATGCCACTCGCAACCCCGCGAAATACGATCTCCCCGAGCTCGAATCCCTCATCGCCCACGGCGTCTCCCCACGCGCCAGCATTTTCCTCATGAAAGGTGCCCGCGCCCACGCCCTCCTCGAAGGCCGCGACTACGTCACCCCATCCGACGTCAAATGGATCGCCCCCGACATCCTCCGCCACCGCATCGCCATCACCTACAAGGCCGAAGCCCAAGACATGACCTCCGAAGACATCGTAGATAAAATCCTCTCCAACATCCCATCCATTAGCGAAAATTAGCATCAATTCGCGGTCAAAAACACAACCCCAGCCTTAGCGAACTTCTCTTCCTTGGCGGTGAAATTCCCCTAAGCCCATGATTCCCCAAAAGGAACTCGAATCCAAAGTGCGCCACATCCAGGTGCACAGCCGCAAGGCCGTACTCGAACTGCTAGCGGGCGAATATCGCAGCCGTTTCAAAGGCATGGGCATCGAGTTCGAGGACGTCCGCGAATACGGCCACGGCGATGACGTCCGCACCATCGATTGGAACGTCACCGCCCGCACCGGCCGACCCCACGTCAAAACCTTCATGGAGGAACGAGAGCTCTCGCTCTATTTCATGATCGATATCTCCGGCTCCGGCGATTTCGGTAGCGCTGAAATGACCAAGCGCGAGATGGCCGCCCGCATCTTCGCCCTCCTCGCCTTCGCCGCCGCGCACAACCACGACAACGTCGGCCTCATCCTGTTTTCCGACGTCATCGAAGCCCACATCAAGGCGCGCAAAGGCAAGAGCCACGTCATGCGCATGATCGATCTGATCATGACCCACACCGCCACCTCCCCGCGCACGGATCTCGACCAAGCACTCGATCACCTCAACCAGATCCGCCGCCGTCGCTGCGTCGTCTTCCTCTTCTCCGACTTCCTCGACACCGGCTACGAAGACGCCCTCCGCCGCACCTCCAACCTCCATGACCTCATCTGCGTCTCCCTTAGTGACCCGCTAGAACACATCCTCCCCTCCGGTGGCATGGTCGAAATGAGAGACGCCGAAACCGGAGACATCCGCAGCATCGATTGCAGCGACCCACGCCTCCGCAACCGCGTTTCAAAAACCTCCTCAACCCGCGCCGAAACCCTCCGAAACTTCTGCAACGAAATCCGCTCCGACCTCCTCGAACTCGGCACCACCGACGACTACCTCCACGAGCTCATCCGGTTCTTCCGCGAGCGCAACACCCGCAGCGCCGATGCAAAGTAACCCCAAGGAGGCGCGGCATCCTGCCACCCAACAACCTCAGCGCGGTAGGGACGGCTCGCCGAGCCGTCCGTCACCCAACCCCAGCCCATTCTCAATCTTACTCACACTCATTGCCACGACGTTCCTAGTAGTTTCCTGCCAGGAAAAATCAGCAGATACCTCATCCACCACCCAAACCCACACCTCCTCCGAAACCACCCTAACCCTAACCCTCTCCGCCACCACCCTCCCCACCAGCGGCATGCTCACCGCCACCCTCAGCGCCGAGCACCCCCAGTCCGCCCACATCGAGCTCCCCTCCACCACCGCCAACTTCGGCGATTTCATAGTCTTCGAATCCAACGACACACCACCCGCCCTCAACACCGTAGGAAAAATCACTACCTCCCGCACTTTCACTCTAGAGCCAGACCTCCCCGGCACCTCCACACTCCCATCCCTAACGATCGTCCTCCTTCCCGACGGCGGCACGCCGACCGAAATCCTCACCGAACCCGTCCCCATCGAAATCACCTCCGTGCTCACCGATGGCGAAACCAAACCCTCAGACATCGTCACCGACCCCGATCAGGCACCCCGCAAACCTCACGTTAATTGGTGGGTAAGGATCCTGATCGTCCCGATAGTCGTCGCAGTCATTTGGCGACGGTATTATCTCAGGAAAAATTCCAACCCTCACGAGACCGCAACAGCTGAAAACGAAAACCTCCCGGAAAACCTAACCGACCTCGCCCCCGCCTCCATGCTCATCGTCATGGAGCCACCCATCGCCCGCATCATCTCCCGCCGCCACGGCATCCCCGCCACGGATTTCACCTCCTTGGAAAAATCCGACATTCCCGGCCTCGCCCCGCTCATCGCCCGCCACCGCAAGCTCTCCTACTCCGACACCGAACCCACCACCGCCGAAGCCACCGCCCTCCTCGCCGATTTCAAAACCTTCCTAGGAAAGGAGGCACCATGAGCTTCACCGCCCCACACTTCCTTTTCCTCCTCGCCGCACTGCCCTTCATTGCCCTCTGGCAACGCAAAATCCGCCGCAGCGCCGCCATTCCCTACCCATCCTTCGCCTCCTTCGACGGAGCACCGAAGACCTGGCGCCAACACCTCCTCTTCCTCCCCGGACTCCTACTCCATCTCTCCCTCGCCGCACTCATCTTCTGCCTCGCACGACCCCAAGTCGATTCCACCGGCACCCGCGAAGACCGCGAGGGCATTGCCATCCAGCTCCTTGTCGATGTCTCCAGCAGCATGGACATGGATATCAAAATGGAAGACGGCCCCATGACGCGCATGGAAGTTGCCAAAAAAGTCATGGAGCAATTCGTCTCCGGCGATGGCGAAGCACTCACCGGCCGCCCCGACGACATGATCGGCGTCATCTCCTTCGCCCGCTACTCGGATCGCATCTGCCCGATGACCCTCGGCCACGACGCGCTCACCTACATGATCCGGGAAATCACCATCAACACCCGCCCCAACGAAGACGGCACCGCCTACGGAGACGCCGCCGCCCTCGCCGCCGCCGAACTCAAAGCCAGCGAAGACCGCCCCGGCACACCCGAAAGCAAGGTCATCCTCCTCCTCACCGATGGCGAAAACAACTGCGGCCAAACCATGCCCCTCCAAGCCGCCGCCATGGCCAAGGAATGGGGCATCCGCATCTACACCATCAGCCTCCAGGAGCAAGCCGCCCCCGCCCTCGTCGAGACCGCCGACGGAAAATTCCTCCGCCCCGAACCATCCACAGCCTCCGATCAAGTCCTCGAAAAAATGGCCACCTCCACCGGCGGCATCTTCCGCACCGCCCACGACCTAGACTCCCTCCAGTCCGTCTACGCCGAAATCAACGCCCTCGAAAAAACCAAAATCCGCGAAGTCGGCTTCCAAGAACCCACCGATGCCTTCACCCCCTTAGCCCTCACCTCCCTAGCCCTCCTAGCCCTCCGCTCCCTCCTAACAGCAACCCTCCTCCGCATCTCCCCATAACCCCACCCCACCACACGGTAGGGACGGCTCGCCGAGCCGTCCTCCCACAACCCGAGACCACACAACCCAAGTCTTTCACTGATCACTTCTCACTCGGCACTAGCCACTAAAAAGAAATGCCTCCCTTCGTCCTACAGAAACCCGAACTCATCTGGCTCCTCCCGCTGCTAGGTCTCTTCGCGTTCCTACACCGCCTGCGCGTCGCCAAACGCCGCACGGACACCGCCGCCTTCGGAGCCGCCGCCACGCGCCCATCCTCCGGCCACGGCAGGCTCGCCATGATGCTCCTCACCGCCGCCGCCATCATCTTCGCCCTCGCCCGACCCGCCATCAATCCCCACCCAAAAACCTTCGCCCAAGAAGGCCGCGACATCGTCTTCGTCCTCGATGTCTCACGCTCCATGCTCGCCGAGGATCTCCTGCCAAACCGCCTCGGCTCCGCCAAAGCCTCCATCGCCGAATGCGTCGCCGATCTCGAAAACCACCGCGTCGGACTCGTCGTCTTCGGCGGCTCCTCCTCCATCGTCTGCCCCCTCACCTCCGACACCGGATTCTTCCTCGACGCCCTCGCCCTCACCGGCCCCGAAAGCGTCTCCCACGGCGGCACACGCATCGGCGATGCCCTCCTGAAAACCTGCGACAAACTCTTCTCCGGCGAGGAACAAGGCTTCCGCGACATCGTCCTCATCACCGACGGCGGCGACCAATCGGAGAGCCTCGAAAAAGCCATCGACGTCCTCAACGAAAAGAAAGTCAAACTCATCGCCATCGGCCTCGGCGACGAACGCAACGGCTCCCGTATCCCCGATCCCTCGGGCGCTTCCGATTATGTCACTTTTGAAAACCAAGAGATCTGGTCGAAACTCGACACAGCCCAACTCACCGCCCTCACGAACTCCGTGGAAAAAGCCGCCTTCCTCCCAGTCGCCACCCGCCGCATGAAACTCGGTGACATCTACGAACGCCTCAGCGCCCAGGAAGGAAAACGCGAACTCGCCGGCACCAGCGCGATCACCTACGACGGCATCTTCCAAGCCTTCATCGCCATCGCCCTCATCGCCCTCACCCTCATGGCCATCGTCCCGCGCGTTCGCCTCAAGCCCGCCCTCGCCCTTCTACTACTCTTCCCGTTTTTCACCCAGAACCTCAAGGCCGAGACCTACGAAGAAGCCGAGTCCCTTTTCGAAAACGGCAAATACGAAGCCGCAGACAAAATCCTCACCACCCTCGCCGAGAAAACCCCTTACCCCGAACTCCTCTTCCTCAAGGGCAACACCGAGTTCCGCCTCACCCGCTTCGAGGAAGCCGCCGCCACCTACGACCAAGCCCTCACCCTCTCTCCCGGCTCCCCCCTCATCCGCCACCTCACCTTCAATCTCGCCAACACCCTCCTCCGCCAAGCAGCAGATTCCGATGACATGTATTCCGGCCTCTCGCTCACCGACCGCGCCCTCTCCCTCTATCGAAAAATCCTTCTCACCGATCCCACCGACAAACCCGCCGCGATCAATACCGAGCTAGCCCGCATCGAGCGCGCCGCCCTCCGAAAACTCATCGCCGAAGACGAAAAACGCCGCGCCGAGCTCCAACTCGCCCTCGACAAGATCACCACACAGATCAAGGCACTCATCGTCGCCCAGTCCACCAACCTCATCAACACCGACACCTACCTCAAGTCCGACCCACCACCTACGGAACCTGCAGTAGATCCCACACCAACCACCACCTCCCTCACCGAAACGGAACGCACCATCACCGCCAACACCACCGCCACCCGCAAGTTCGCCATGGAGACACAGGAGAAATTCTTCGGCGACCTCCCCGGCGAAGTCAGCCCACTCGCCGAAACCCTCACCCAACTCGAAACCGCCGTTTCCGAAGAAACCGGAGCATCCGGCCTCCTCCCCCTCCAACCCACCCCCGGCCGCGAAAAAGAACAACTCGCCCTAGACGCCCTCCGCGCCGCCCTCGATGCCCTGCCAAAAGATCCCGAAGAAGCCGCCGAAGGCGAAGAGGGAGACGAAGGCGAGGAAGGCGACCCCTCCGACGCCGATTCCGAATCTGGTGAGGATGGAGAGGAAGGCGAGTCCTCCGAAGGCGAGGACGGCGAAATGAGCGACGAAGCCTCCGAAGGCGAATCACGCACAGATCTCGACGCCTTCGACATCCCACCTCCCGGCGACTCCCCAGAAGACGTCATCAACCGCAACCAAGCCCTCCAACAAGCCCGCCAAGGCGGCGCAGCCAAAAAAGCCGAACCCGTAGAAAAAGACTGGTAACTTCATTCCTCCAAGGAGGGGCTGCATCTTGCTGCCCAACAACCCCAGCCACCACAACCCAAGTCTTCCCACCCAACCCCAGTCTTCCACTGATCACTGATCACCCGGCACTAGCCACTCTTCTCACTTCTCACTCGGCACTAGCCACTCATAGAATGCCCCACCTCCGCTACATCCTGTTCCTGATCCTAACTCTTCCATCCCTCGCCGCGCCCTCCCTGCACGTCGACATATCGGAGTCCACCTTCTACGTCGGCGAGGAGTTCCGTTACGAAATCCTCATCACCGGAGCCGAAAAAGTCAGCGCAGACGAAATCGAAGGCGACGACACCCTCGCCATCCAGTTCACCGGCCAGACCGCCACCGAGCGCGGCGGCGAAAAAGGCTTCGCCCTCACCTACCGCATGATGCCCCTCGATAACGGCCTCATCCTCCTCCCCATCATCTCGGTCAAAGCCGACGACACCTACCTCTCCACCAACGAAGAGGAATACATCACCGCCCGCCAAGCAGAGTCAAACCCCGCCCTCTCCCTCACCCAGACCATGCCGGATCGCGACCTCTACGTCGGCGAGCCCTTCCGCGCCTCATGGAGATTCCGTTCAGAAATCCCCCTCACCGGTTTCCGCGCACTGAACTTCGACGTCCCCCTCTTCTACGACACCGCCTTCTCCATCACCGCCCCACACGATGCGATCTCGCAGGACGACGACGCATCCATCGGCCTCCCCGTTTCCAACACCCGCCTCATCGCCCGCTACTCGGATGCCACCGAGAACAAAATCCCCGCCGCCGCCATCTCCTTTGACAAGATCGTCGTCCCGGAAAAACCCGGCGAATACACCCTTTCGCCCGCCACCCTGCTCACCTCCTACATCGCCCCACCCGAACCAAAAGGCCGCAACGCCTCCCAATGGCGCTCCACCTACCCCTCCTATTTCAACAACAACTTCTTCGAGCAGACCGACGGCGAAGCTTTCGAAAAATTCCACACCGCCTCTCGCGGCAACCGCCTCGTCGTCCTCCCCCTACCCACCGCCGGCCAGCCCGACGACTTCACCGGCCAGGTCGGGAAACGCACGATCACCGCCACCGCCAGCCCCACCGTCCTCCATGCCGGAGATCCCATCACACTCACCATCACCATCTCAGGAAATGACTTCCCGGAAATCACCGAACTCCCCGAGCTAGACGGCATCGAAGCCTTCACCCGCCAGTTCTCCATCCCCCCGCGCCAATCTTCCGGCCGCATCGAAGGCACCACCAAGACCTACCTCCGCACCATCCGCCCGCTCGGACAGGAAGCCTCAGTCATCCCCGCCATCCGCCTGCCCTACTTCGATCCAGAAACCAAAGCCTACGCCCTCGCCTCCTCAGAACCCATCCCCATCACCGTCAAGCCCGCCGACACCATCACCGCCTTCGATGCCTCCCTCACCGGCTCCGGCCCCCTGCGCAATCTGGTTTCCAAAAACCAAGAAGGCATCACCGCAAACATCACCGACCCCGCCGCCCTCCACGCCTCCACCACCTCCCGCTACCTCCCCCTTCTCTGGCTCCTCGCCGCCCTCCCACCCATCGCCTTCCTCGCCTACCTCATCCTCGGCGCACCTGCCCGACTCCGCGCCAAAGACCCAGCCAAAGCCCGCTCCCTCGCCGCCGGGAAAACCTTCACCAAAGCCATCTCCCGCGCCTCCACCCTCGCCGAGACCGAAGCCGCCCTCCGCGACTACCTCTCCGCAAAACTCCACCTCCACCCCACCGCCCACACCCTCCCGGAAATCGAAGCCGCCCTCACCGCAAAAGGAGCGTCCCCAGAAACCCTAGCCACCGTCCGCGAAATCTACACCGCCGCCGAGTCCACCCGCTTCCACCACACCCCCGAACAACCCACCCCAAACCTCCGCCCCCAAGCCATCACCGCCGTAAAATCCCTCTCCACCCTCCTAGCCCTAACCCTAGCCCTCCTCCCCACCTCTTCCAAAGGAGAGGCGACACTCCTGTCGCCCATCAACCCCAGCCCTCCTGCAAGCCTCACAACCCCAGCCACGAACCCAAAAACCTTCGTGCCTTCGTCCCTTCGTGTGAGCCCCCCCTCAACCCTAGCCCTCACCTCCCCAGCCCCCAACCCCAGTCTTCCACTGATCACTGATCACTCGGCACTAGCCACTAAAACAAACGCCACCCTCTTCCAACAAGCCAACGCCACCTTCACCGCCGCCAACAACACCGCCCTCTCCGACCCCACCGCCGCCCGCGATCTCTACGCCGCCTCCATCCTCAAATACCAATACCTCATCGACCAACGCGGCATCTCAACCCCCGCCCTCCACCTCAATCTCGGCAACGCCCACTTCCTCGCCGCCGACCACGGCCGCGCCGTCCTCCACTACCACCGCACCCTCGCCCTCGATCCCCTCAACGCAGATGCCACCCACAACCTCCGCTACCTCCGCACCCTCACCATCGACGAGCTTCCCCCCACCCGCCGCCAACAGGTCGTCCACGCCCTCACCTTCTGGCACCGCTCCCCTTTCCTCCTCCGCGCCATCCTCTTCGGCCTCGCCAATGCCGCCCTCTGGCTCCTCCTCGCCCGCACCCTGTTAGGAAATAACGGAAAAAACGGAAAAAGGAAATCCGCCACCCTCATCAAAGCCATCGCCGCCACCGCCGCACTCACCCTCATCCTCTTCGCCTCCCTCCTCACCGATATCTTCCGCTGGGGCAACCCGGTCGACGCCGTCGTCACCGCCCGCGAAGTCATCGCCCGCCAAGGAGACGGCCTCATCTACGACAACGCCTTCTCATCCCCCCTCCACCCCGGCACCGAATTCAAAATCCTCCAAACCCGCAACCACTACCACCAAGCCCGCCTCCTCAACGGAGAAACCTGCTGGATCCCCGTGGAGGCGGTGGAGACCGTCGCCAAGTAATAAGGGAGCAATATGGAGCGCGGCTTTGTAAGCCGCTTTCTCACGGTCGTTCCTATCCAGCGCCCACGAAATACCAAGCCTTCCCTTGAAGCGGAGCATCAGACAGCGGGTTGCAAACCCGCGCTCCATAGCCCCAGTGTGGAGCGCAGCTTTCCAAGCCGCTTTCTGGCAGCTCGTTCCGTTTCTCTGGTTTTGTTGGGTTATGGCTCCATCACACGTAGTGTTCCGCCAATCATCTTAAACAATGCTTCATACTTCTTAATCCTCTCGGTCCCCTCAGAGCTGCCTTCGGGACCTAGTGTGTTGATCTGAAAACTGATCATCTGATTGCCTGTGAAAGCACGGATTACTTGTGCTGCCCTAGTGGCCTTCTGGCCAAGTTGCTCGAATGACTGCTCCCGAGTGAACAATAACGCCGACATTCCATTAACTTTGGTCTTGCTGAATGACGTCAATTTAATTCCGAGTTGGCGATATGCCGTTCGTAGCTCTTCCTCAGAATAGGCGTCGAACCGCTCTTGCGCTAGCATGATCTCTCCAAACTGATCCACTGTCGGGCTTACAAAAACCGTCATCCAAACATTGCCGTGTCCATAGCAATTCCGGAATGACATTAGATCATCTTTAGGAGACTCCTTGGTCTTCCAGCTCATTGGAACTTCAAATGTAATCTTCCTGCTTGTTTGTGCCGTGTGCGTGACCTTCTGAATGTATCCTCTGGCTACCTCCTTCTCGGGGTTCTCTCGAAATGGCTTGTATTGCCACAGGAGATTACCGCGAACCATATCAACTTCGATTTCTCCCTTGGCGCGACGGTCAACGAGAGTTAGAAACTCTTGTGCATCATCAACAGTCCTAAAATTCACATGCTTCGAAGCCTCAGCCCAAGTATCATCATCGAGCTTCTTGAGCATCGCCCGCCCTTCCTCTCCTGCATCTTCTATGATGCCCGCTTCGATAGCATCGCATCCAATTGCAAACGGGGATGACTTCCAAGAGGCGTTGGCAGCCAAAACCTCAATGCGGAGTGTAGGAAATTGATCTTCGACGAGCTGAAGCGAACGCTCCATACTGCGACAATATGCGCGGCTTTGAAGCAATTCAGTCGGCAAGTCACCCTTCGGCGAACCAGGTATAGCAATTCCTTGTTGAGCATTCGCTCCACCTAAGCAAACTAGGAAAACAGCCATAAAGGCGAATAGTAATTCACGTCGTCTCGTCAATTTCATATTATATTCTCCTATTGTTTCTCTGGTTTTATAGGCCAACTCAGATTTTGAAACTTGATGTAAGTTTCCTTGCTTACAGCAGAATCAAAACTCTCCGAGAGAAAACGGTAAAAACCTCGATCGCTAACTGGATGATTGATCTGGAAAAGTTCGCTCGCAAGCTTCTGTCGAGTCTCGTCCCATCCAACTATTCCGTCGTCCTGATCGTCGACGAGAAATTGGTAGTATTCCCGACATGCATACCCAAAGAATTTATCTTCATCATCTCCGATAAAATAAATTATCATGTGATGGTATTCTTCATCTGAATCTTCATTCGATTTAGCATACTCTTTAAAATATTTAAATCCTATAAAAAGATGATTTAACCTCTCAATTTTTTCCATCCTAATGAACGGGAATGGATCTGAACCAGATTCCTCACAAATCTGATAATACTCATTAACTTCATTCTGAGCTTCAATACGCTCTTCACCAAATATATCTCCGTTGTGAACAGCCCAGGCGATCCGGTAAATATATTTCTGCCAGGGCACATTATCCAGGTCTCCGCTAACCACTGTAGGCGTGGCCTCAATTACGAGAGACTGCTTCGGCTCTTCTGCCAGGACTGTTTTATTGTCAACATCGAGATGACGCTTTGAATCACTTAGGTGATTGCGCCAGACGAACATCGAGCCTGCACCGATCATGATCCCTAAAACGAGGCTGATGATTATTTTCATTTCTCGGCGTTGATGTGAGCTTGCGCACGCGGAATTAGGTCAGACAGCGGAATATCGGCCACTCGGCACCAATCGGAATTAGGGAGCTGATGAATCCGGTCGAAAAGCGAAAAAAGAATAGCGTTGGTGACACCACCGTCACTGACCAATCCGATCTCCTTCATTTCGCTCCAATTCCGAGAAATCCACCTCTGACATGAAACCAAAAGACCAAACACCGCCTCTACAAATTGTGACTCATAGCGATGCTGCAAATAATCCCGAAGCTGTTCTAATGAAATATCCGGAGATTGTTCCCGCCCCGAAAGAGTTAGCAGGAACTGCATATCCTCCATATGGGTTTCTAAAGTTAACTCCGAAAGCAGCCTCATTTTTTCTCAGAACATTACAGCAAGTCCAGATCACCTGATATCGTTTTAGGATGGCTACGTCGAGTGTGAAGAACCACTGAACGCATGCGTCGGTTTCTAGCTCCTCATTCCCCTACTCCCCATTTTTCACCACCACCTCCTCAAACATGAACGGATTCTTGCTGGTGCTGAGCGACTTGCCGCTTTCGGTGGTGACGCCTTTGAGGAGGACTTCGCGAGTTTTCACATAAGGATACTTCTCCTCATATCCGGCGTGGGTGTATTTGGAATTGAAGTCCGCGAAGAGGGTCGGCCCCTTGTAGTTGGCCGGGTGTTTGGAGTCGTCGATACGCAGGCCGTCGATGGTGATCCGCTCCGGCATATAGCAGGTGTATCCAAAGTCATGTTGCCCGTCATTCGAACCACCGATCAGGCTGGCGCTGACGGGCTTGCCACATGCCGGGACAAACGTGCAGTTACGAATCACGAATTCCCCCTGCCAGGTGCTGCCGTAGTCGCTGCGCAAATTGATGAAGCTCCCGCCGTAAACGGTGGAGTTCTCCACGAGAAAGGTTCCGCTGCCGATGGCATTGATGCCCATGTGGCCGAGTGTCGAGTTGCGTATCGTCGCGCCGAACACTCCCTGATGGGCATCGAATCGCGACAGCTCACATCCATCGAACAGGAGGTTCTTGCAGAAATTCGACCCCATGATGCCCCAGCGAGAGCGATCCTTGATATCGTTGAACTGACGGCAATTTACAAACGAAACGTTCAGGGCGCGTGAGACTGAAATATCATAACTCCCCATGGACACCGGCTTGCCCGCATTTCCGACCGTCTGGTAGGTCTTGTGTCCGCTCAGCGTGGTGTTGCGCACCGTTACCTCCGCGCAGTCGCTGATATTGATGAATCCACCATACGGAGCCCCGTGATCGCCTTCGCCGGTGATGCGATGCTCCAGGCCATCGACAAGCACATTCGAGCGTTGGATCGCAATCCCCCGGGCGAAATAAGTGTATTTCGACTCTTCAGCATTGGAGATGGTGGTGAAGCGACCGCCCGTGATCGACAACGGGGTCGGGTCGATGGGATAGGCCACGATATCGCTGATTTGATCAAAGTCCCAAAGGATGGGGGTATTCGCGTCAACCTGCCCGTCCTTCCCCACGACAAACACATCCGTCTGCGAGGATCCGCTGTTCTGATTCAGCCCTCTTCGGATGTAGCGTTTGACCTTGGAGTCCGTGACGCGCATCACGCAATCCTGAGGCAGCTCAGCCGCTATCCTGCGCTGGTTCCGTTTCAGGGAATCGATTCCCTTTGGATTGAACGGCTCCAGCTTCGAGCGAACGGCGAATACATGAGCGTTGCGATTCTCCACCTTGGTATCATCGATGATAAACTTCGCTTCGCCAAAGTCGGTATCCGTCTGGATGACCACCGTCATGTCCCGTCCCCCGATGAAATACGTCGCCTTGTCATCCGCTTCGACCCGCAAGCCCTTTTCGTTCGCGAACGCATGTGCCTTGGCAATCGCCCCGATGTCATCTGTCTTCCCGTCCCCGAGCGCTCCGAAATCCTCGTAGCGCACCATCTGCATATCCTCCTCTGCGAAGATGCGCGGGCTTTGCCACACCAAGGCCAGCAGTGCGATTAGGAGAGTGTTAGTTATTTTCATCATGGAATATTCCGTTGAGCCTCCACGCAGAGAGACCCCGTGGCGAGTCACGATTTGTCAGGGGGGTGGATCTGCGGTGCCAAGGAATATGGAGCGCGGCTCGGTGTGCCCCTTGGGTATTTCAAGCCGCTTTCTTGCGGCCGTTCCCATCCACTGCCTGCGAGATACCAAATTCTTCTTCAAAAGCGGAGCATCAGACGGCGGGTTGAAAACCCGCGCTCCATAGCGCCCAACGTGGTTTTAGCTATTTCTCTTAAATTCGGAATCTCTTCCTATTCATTTTCGAGTTCAGCAAGGCGCTTCCTGAGTGCCGCCTTCTCCTCTTCCACCGATTGGACGGGTCTTTTTTCCACCGATCGCGCCGGCCTATCTTCAATGATCCGATCATTCGTAAGGTAGACGCCACTCATCATCGAGGTCTTCACATGGGCGCGATGAACCCTGCCCTGAGGATCACGAAAGACGACCTCGTAAATTCTGGAATCTTTTTCACCGAACCAGCCGGGGCCAAACGGATCCCAACTCCTATCGATGAGTTCGCAATTCTTTTCGCGGAGGTATTGCTCAACTCGATTCCCATCAAAGGAACCCGCAAGGACACGGAAGAGAATGGCAATAACGGCGAATCCAAAAATAATTACAGCAGGTTCCATAAATTATTGATTGGGTAGCGAGCTGCGGAAGCGGGACATCCCCTCTGAGTATCGTTTTCGGATAGCACCGTCCAGAATGAAGCACTACTGATCGCAAGCGGCGGAATCTAGTTTATTGATCTGAAAACTGATCATCTGCCTGCCACTGAAAGCAAGTACACTTGTGCCGACCTTCGATCATTTGGGACGCAGAGATCCTGAGCGAGACAAGCTTGATATTACCAAGACCTTAACCATCGCACCCCCTATATGGGGGGTGGACGGGGACGACTAATTTCGCCAATATGCCCCTTAAGCTGGTAAGGTAACGATGTTACGATCCCATTTGCTAACTCTACATAAAAACCCCATGAATACAAAAAACCTAATAATCAGTGCCTTATGCCTAGCCTCGGCAGAAGTCGCGCTAGCTGACACCTTCACATGGACCGGTTTAGGAAACACAAGATGGACCACGGCAACAAACTGGGATGCCGGTACGCCTCCCCAACTCAATACCACTGACGTCATTTTCCCGGAAACCGATCGCGATGGGGCTAACACCTTCGGCAACTTCACATTCAGGAGCCTCACCTACAATTCAACGATTGTAGATCCTCAAGCCGCCAATATTCACCGGGGAAATACCCAGACTCGAAACATCACCTTTGATACTGATTCTGAAACCGAAAATGCCCAATTTGTTATCGAAGCGGGTTCAACAGGCAATGTAACTTACAACAATATCTTAGCTCAAAACGGGTTTATTCTGAACGACAGTTTAGACATTGTTCACAACGGGGGTGGTATTTTGACCTTCAATGTTCCCGTTAGAAATGGTGTGGGTACAGGTCATCAACTCACCAAGTCGGGCACCGGCACTTTCGTGTTCAACGGGATAAGCAGCCTCGACGGTGAGATCATTGTGGAAGAAGGAGTGTTTACTCTCGGAGACGCGGGCTCACTGGCTTTTGCTCCTCTTGGCGACGGGGTGACCAATTCACTTAAGGGTGGCACTACCGGAGGCTCAGTCAATCTGGACGGCACATTCAATATCGACCTCGCTGGTACTGACACTACCGCAGGAAACAGCTGGCTGCTGGTCGATAATTCGACCCTCGCTTCTCCTGCCATTTATGGACCTACCTTCCTCCCCACTAGCTCCTTGGGCGACTTCGCCGAAGACGTTGTCGACTCCGGCATATGGGTTCTCAAAGCTGGAGCTAGTAACTATACCTTCACCGAATCCACCGGCACCTTGACCGTAGCCGATGCTACGGACGTCAAGTATTGGACAGGCTTCACCGATAGCACCTGGGATGCAGCTACTACCCCAAACTGGACGAACAACGAAGCTGCAGATCCACTCGAAAACGTGACCTTCGATGTGGCGGTGCTCACGAAGAACGAAGCCTTCTTCGCCGACTTTTACGAGGAAAATGGCGGTATGACACCTGTCACACAGAACATGGTCACCATCGGTGGTACTGGCGGCGTTCAAACCGGGCTCATTGGTTTCCTCAACACAGGGGCTCTCGATTACACCATAACCAGCCCAGACACCGATGGAATCACGGGCTCCACGAACTTAGCACTAAGAGGAAGTGGCACAGTCACTCTACTTGGTGGGCATGCGACTACTGGTGCGCTTACCATCGATGCAGGAAATACCCTCAATCTAGGTAACGGCACCACCGACGGAACATTGGCTTCAGTGAGTTCGTTCGTCAACGATGGCACCCTGGTCATCGATAAGACGGAGGCAGCCGAAACTATCACTGTGGGGATTAGCGGCAGTGGTTCCTTTGAGAAAAAAGGAGCCGAAACTTTAACTTTCAGCGGCCTCAACAGCAACACCTACACAGGCTCAACCACGATTACCGCCGGCACCCTGACCTACTCTGGAGTCACGACCCTATCTGATCTCCATCAGATCGCAGCGGGAGCGACTCTGGAATTCAATAATTTAGACCCTCTTGGGAACGTGAACTATTTGAACAACTTTGTCTTCAGCGGAAACGGAAACGTGATCAAAACTGGAGCAGGACAAGTTCGATTAGGAGGCGCCATCCTAACATTCGAACTCGGCTCTGGCACGCTCTTCGATATTCAGGAAGGCCTTATCAGGGCAGGCAATAATATCAACGAGGTCTGGACCAATAACCTTAGTGACCTTAACCTAGCCACGGGAACAGTATTAATCGCCAGACTGTCTAACGCGAGGTTCGATGAACTCACGGGTCTAGGAACCGTTCAATGGGGAACCACCTTGGAATCCTCCGACACAAACGGGATCGTAGAGTTCACCTTGGGCGTGGACAATGGCACCAACACCTTTGACGGCTTACTCCAAAATAACAGCGATGACGTATTGAGGCCTGGTCACTTTGTCAAAGTGGGCACAGGCGCCCAGACTCTCACCGGACTCAATACCTACACGGGGAATACCACGGTTGAAGCGGGGACTTTGACTCTAACCGATACCAGCTCGATGGCATTCTATCTCACCGACAATGGCGTGGGAACCCAGATCAGGGGAATTGAGTCAGGAACAGGAACCATAAACCTCAACGGAGAGCTCAACCTGAATCTCAGCGCAGCCGACATCTCGGTGGGGAACAACTGGTTGCTTATCGATCGCGCCGACTTGACCGCGAACATCGACCCCACCACCTTCAGTGTAACCAGTAGCCTGGGAGCCTTTACGGAAACTTCTCCTGGAATCTGGGAGCTAGATACTCTGGGCAGACTGTTTACCTTCACGGAAGCCGACGGTGATCTTGAAATCGCGGAAGGAACGCCTGCTCCAGCTTACACCGCTTGGTGGGTGGAAAACTATCGCTTCCTGAGCGATGTCTCTCCGACTGCGGATCCGGATGGCGATGGAGTTCTGAACGTGCTGGAGTACGTGCTCAACAGAAACCCTGAAGTTCATGATCCAGCGATCATTCCAACAGTCGATGCTTCGACTTCCGACTTCGTCTTCACCTTTGATCGACTAGAAGTTTCCGATACCGACACGACACAGGTCTTCCAGTATGGCAGTGATTTGTTGGGCTGGACTGACGTGAGCATCTCCGCACCTACCGCAGCCGAAGTGAGCATCGGAACGGCTGTAGACGGGATTCAAACTGTCACGGTGACCATCAGCAAAACTCTCGAATTGGACGGAAAATTGTTCGGTCGCCTTGAGGCAACTTTGATTGAGTAAATTTCCGCTGAATCTCAGGGTTCTTCGGAACCTTGGGCAATCAGAAGCTCAACAACGCCGCAACCCGCTCGGGGTGCGGCGTTTTTTTATACTAAGTCAGCCGCTCACTTTTTCTGACAGCGCGATCAACGAATGCGTAAAACAACACGTTTCTAGTAAATTTCATCTCGCAAGCCTACTCATCTGTAAAAAGTTGCAGCGCCCAGCACTACAGCCCAACGTTCCTGTGTCCCGCTAGTCTCCATGCGCACGTTTACTAAATTTTCCCTCCGCTTCGCCGCTTACCTTCTAGTGTTAGCTTACTTAGTCGCGGATCTTTTCATCTTCGATGGGCCGCTCAAAAAGCGCATCGCAGCTAAAGACCCGAACAGTCCGGAAGCCATCGCCGAAGCAAAGGCAAACGGAGTTGTCGCTCGCGTTTTTAATCACCAGATCACCCGCATCCAGCTCGATTACGCCATCCATGAGCGCCTCTGGCTGGAGGGCAAAAAACTCTCCGACCTCACACCCGCTGATCACAAGCTCATCACTTACGCCGCGCTCGGGGAGCTAATCGATCACGAACTCCTGCGTGTTAAAGTGAAGGTCAACACCAAGGAACTTCCTGTCTCCGAGGAGGAAATCAACGAGCGACTCACCCGCTTCATCGGAAAATTTGAAACCAAAGGCCACCTAGAGACCGCCATGAAATCCATGGGCATCCCCGATGAGGACGCCCTCCGTCACCGTATCGCTGCTCGCATCCAGCAGGAGAAATACGTCGCCATGCGCGTTGATCCGCTCGTCACCGTCAGCCATGAGGAAGTCCAAGATTTCTATGAGGCGAATAGCGACGCACTCGCCCACCCGGAACGCATCCGCGCACGCCATATTTTCCTCTCTACCCTCAACTCACCTTCTGAAGAAGTGCAGGAAAAACTCAAGCCCGCCCTCGCCGCTCTAAAGTCCGGCGAGAAGGATTTCAAAACACTCGCGGCAGAACTCTCCGAAGACAGCGCCACCAAGTCCAAAGGCGGAGACCTCGGCTGGATGTCGAAAGCACGCCTTCCCGCAGATTTTACTGAGCCAGCTTTCGCCATGAAAAAGGGCGAGCCAAAACTCTTCGAAACCAAGATCGGCTGGCACATCCTCGAAGTCACCGACCGCAAGTCAGCAACTCCCCGCTCGCTTGATGAGTCCAAGGATGATATAGTCGCAGCAATCGCAGCTACAAAACGCCATCAGGCCGTTTCTGATTTCCGCGCTGCACTCCGCCAATTCGAGGAAGCAAAGATCGATATCTTCCACGATCAACTGGCACCCTAACCGCTTACTTATAAGGATATGCGACACTCCCTACTGCTCCTACCTCTCCTCTTCGTCGCATGCTCCCCGGTTAGCCACGAGCCCAGCAACCTCTCCGACCTCAAGGCGGAAGTTCGCGAGTATGCAGACTCCGGTGCCTACGAAACAGATCTCGCAGCATCCGTTTCCACCGCGAAAACCTACCTCACAGCGCGCGCCTCAAATGGCGACGAAAATCTCACGGTCATCTTCGACATCGATGAGACCGTTCTCTCCAATCTCCCTCACATGAAAAAGGCCGACTGGGGCTACCAGCCCGATCAATGGGATAAGTGGGTCGCCAAGGCAGAAGCACCAGCCCTCCCATCCGTGCGCGAGGTCTATCACCACGCTATTTCTCTAGGCATGAAAGTCGTATTCCTCACCGGCCGTATGGAAGCCGATCGCAATGCCACCGCACGGAACCTCCGCCAACAAGGCATGGGCACCTACGAAAAACTCATCCTCCGTCCAAGGAAAGGCACCGCTCCCTACGTCGATGCCGTGGAATACAAAACCAATGTCCGTAAAAAGCTAACAGCAGAAGGCTGCACGGTCATCGCCAGCTTCGGGGATCAGGATAGCGACGTCCAAGGCGGCTACGTTGAGAAGGGCTTCAAACTCCCGAATCCTTTCTACAAGATTAAGTAGCCCTCGGGTGGGGGGCTTCTTCCTTGAAGATTGAAATGTGAAGGTTGAGGCTTCAGCCATGAATATCACAGTCCTAGACGGATACACCCTCAACCCCGGCGACAACCCATGGACACCCATCGAAGCCCTCGGCAATCTTACCGTCCACGAGCGCACACCCGTAGATCAGATCGTAGAGCGCGCTAAGGACGCCGATATCATCCTCACCAACAAGTGCCCTCTCTCGGCAGACACTCTCTCTCAGCTCCCGAAGCTCAAGTTTATTGCCGTCCTCGCCACCGGCTACAATATCGTGGATACCGCATATTGTGCAGAGAAAGGCATCACCGTTTCCAACGTCCCCATCTACAGCACCGACGCCGTCGCTGAGTTTGTCTTCTCCACGGTGCTTGATTTCTACAAACGCCCAGCCCTCCACAGCACCCTCTCCCACGAAGGCGCATGGGAAACGTGCAAAGACTTCTGTTTCTGGGAAAACCCGCACTTCAACGAGCTCGCCGGCAAAACCCTCGGCATCATCGGCTTCGGCCGCATCGGCCAGCGCCTTGGCGAACTCGCCGCCGCCTTTAAAATGAACATCCTTGCCCACTCGCGCTCCCGCTCTGCCGAGACCGACTACCCTTTCACGTGGGCATCCACCGATGAAATACTAGAAAAGTCCGACATCGTCTCCCTCCACTGTCCGCTCACTCCCGAAACCGAAGGCATGATCTCCGCCGAGTCCCTCACGAAAATGAAGCCCACGGCCTTCCTCGTAAACACCGCCCGCGGCCCCCTCATCGACGAACAAGCCCTCGCCGATGCCCTGAACTCCGGCCAAATCGCCGGTGCAGCCTGCGACGTCGTCTCCGCCGAGCCCATCCTTCCCTCCAATCCCCTCCTGCGCGCCAAGAACCTTACCCTCACTCCTCACATCGCTTGGGCAGCCTACGAGGCACGCCAGCGCCTCATGGCCATCACTGCCGAAAACGTTGCAGCCTTCCAATCCGGCAACGCCATCAATATCGTATGACGTGCAAGGAAGTCATAGCAATCTTCGGCAAACCTAACAGCGTCTCTAAAAAGATCAAATGCAAGCAAACCCTCTCCTTCGAGACCGCCCCGGAAAACCTGCCGCTCGAAAAGGCAATGCGCATGCTTAGCTTCACCGCCGACTTCCAGGCAAACCGGCTTACGCAGTGGGGATCATCCATGTGGGGAGCTCGCACGCGGGAACCGAAGCCAATTCCTTCTATACCCGGCAATCTCATAATCAAAACACCCCGCGCAGATATGTCTTCGCCGGACTTCAATTTCATTTCATTCTGCGAAAATCACGAAATCTCCCTGAGACCCGGCGAAACAGAGCCCACAAAAGGAGAAATTCTGAGTTTGGCGGGATGGATATGGAGCCTCTCCCAATCCCAAGATCCACAAGACATTGATAATCAGTGCGATCTGATGAAAACCCTAACGCCCCACATCCCAGAATTGCAGGAACTTTCCGAAGAATCGAAAGACGGTCGTATCCCGCTTTCGGAGGCAGGAAAAGCCGTAGAGCCTTATGTTTTAGGCGAAAAACCGCTCAATTGATTGTATTTCCAAGGGTTTTCTCAGTTAGAAAAATTAAGTGATTTTTTACTTGTCCGTGGCGACCTCCACTCATAAGGGAGGTCGAACCAGAAAACCACAAACATGAAGAAACACACAAGAAAACAAAGAATTGCCATTTTGGCCTTCGCGAGTATTTCTCTCCTGAGCAGTTGCGCATCTTTCGGGAACTCCAACCAATCTAAGCCAGAAAAGAGCCCATACTTGGTGAAGTCCGTCCTTCATGGGAAAGCCTCATGGTATTCCGTTAAGACAAATTTCGGCACTGCAACAGCCAGCGGAGAGCGATTCTCCAACGATGCAGCTACCGCTGCCCACAAGACCCTGCCCATGGGCACAATGGTGCGTGTCACAAATCTCAATAACAATAAATCAGAGATCGTCAAAATCAACGACCGTGGCCCCTACATCAAGGGACGTATCATCGATGTAAGCATCGGCACTGCGGAAAAACTCGGCTTCGTCAACCGCGGCGTAGTTCCGACTAAAGTCGAAGTCCTCCACAAGCCGGAGACCGACAAAGAAAAAGCGGAAGGATAAGCCCTTCCCAATAAAAAGTCGCTCTTCTCTCTTCGCTCTTGGCAGAGCCATTCAGCCATACCTATTCGAGGACAAGCCACTGCCCTGAATCTGTAATGATCGGAAGCACGCCCCGCCACATCTGACGATGTGGCGTCACTGAATTCCCAACTTCCTCAATCCAACACAATCTTGATGCGCAGGAAACGTTTGTCTCCGCTTCTCAGTATGGTGTAGCGCACGGTATCTCTGGGAGTTTCTAGGATCTCCGTTAGTATGCCGTCTGTCGAAGGATCCCAGTCATCGAGATTAATTGATTCCTCATACGAAACGGTGATGCCTTCGAGATTTTTCGCACGTTTAAATTCGATTCCGATGCGCCCCGATTCCGTAACCGTATAGGCTCTTCCGGCATCGCTGGAATCATCCGGGTCGGTGCCAAAGAGGAACTCGAAGATGTTCACGATCAGATCCTTGTCGGGATCGGCGAGGGGACCTACGACATCCGTATCCACAATCCCGGGGAAGGCGGTGGAGATGAAAGTGGCAAATGTCAGGCCAGTGGGTTGGGAACCTATAGTGAATAGATCCGAGCGGACTGGAAACGGATTGGTGGCGGTGACCGGAATCCCCGCTGGGAAAAATGTTTCTGCTTCCACTCCAGTAGCATCATTGATTTTTAATTCGAAGGTTTCACCTTCCTGGGCGATCCCCGAGTTCGGAAGGTAAACCACGAGCCAGTCCTGCGGGCTACCGGCCTCAATGATTTCCCCAATATTTTCGATCTTCAGTAGCCCGTCGTCTTCATCGAAGACCGCTTCGCCGGCGAGCTCCGGATCCGAACTATCCCTCACTCCGTCGCCGTTGTTGTCCCGGTAGAGTTTCCCTTCGGCAATCGCAGAAAGATCATCCAGAGTGCCCTCGCCTTTGAAAGTCAGGCTACCGACCCTTACATCTGAGCCCTCTGCGGTGAGTGTGATGCGCTGGACAACGGCTTCCTCGATGAACGGAACCGTCTGCGAATTCGGTGCTCCCCCGCCAGTACGCTCCACGGTGAATGACGATGCCGCCCCTGTCAGCAATCCGAACTGTGAGGTGGAGTTCGAAGTCGGATGAGTAAAGGTAGCTGTGACATTGGGATAGACCGCTCCCGTCAGGGATGTTGCCAGCCATGTTCCGCCGGCTTTCACCGTGGTCGTTCCCAGAAGGACTTCCCCCTGCTGTCCGCTGTCGCTGAAAATCTGGACGGTGCTACCGGGAGGCACCGCGTTGAGATCAGGAACAGTTCCTGTCGCTACTCCCGGCGAGAACGTACCAGTCGGCGTGGGAACCGAGTCGTTTCCAGCTGCAAGAACTATACCGTCTTCAAGGTTCTCAGAAATCGAATTGTCGAGGATGGGGTTCGCGCGAGTAGAGCCCCCTGAGACTATGACGCCCCTCCCCGTATTCCCGATGATGGTGTTTCCCGCCGGAAACGGGACAGGATTTCCGGCTCCAGCGAGCGTGACCCCCGCCGCACCTTTCACGAACTCTCCACCGATGCGGTTGCCACTCGCCCCCCCTTCCAAAAGGATCCCGTGCTCAGTATGTGCGAAGCTGTCGAACGGGTCGGAGCGTTTTCCACCCCTGTCGATCCCGATAAAATTCGAGTGGACGCGGTTCGATAGAGTCGCGGCTCCGGTGAAGTGGATGCCGTGGGTGCCGTTGCCGAGTAGTTGATTACCATTCACCCCAGCCTGCCCACCGATTAGGTTAAGAGCGGAATTTTCAATATAGATCCCGGCACCCCCGCAGAATTGAATCTTGTTCCCCTCAATCGTGTTTTCGTCACTTCCGAACAATGCAATCCCGTGCGCAGGTCCCGCAGAGTTATTGAGATACTCTATATTGTTTCCTAGAAGCCCGGCTCCCCCGATTACATTCTCGCTGGCGGCATTGATGACGATCCCGGCGGCATTTCCAGAAGTAAAATCAGAGGCTACGTTCAGTGCTCGTATCCTGTTGTTTCCAGACTGGTCGATATACACCCCGACAGAACATCCCCCAACAGAGACGGGAGTTGAAGGATCCTCACCAATGATGATGTGACTAGCATCTGGGTCTATAAGAATTCCCACCCCTTCTGGAACTTCGGCGTCGAGAGGCTGGGTAGGAGCCGATGCAAAATTGCCAATATAGAGATTCCGTATTGGATTTCGCTCCAGCGGGGAAGTGAGCGTCATACGACTGAAACGGAGCCCCGCCGTCCGGCAGCCGGAAATACTATTGTTATCAACCGAGTAAAATTCATCGATCTGAAAGAATCCGCCACCTTTGGGGCCGCCACCCAGAAAGCCCCCGATTTCATTCACCTTCGCGTTGTCACTGATCAACATACCGGTCTCGCCATTTCGAACTGAGCAGTTGTGAATCCGGTTCTGCCTTGAAGCCACCAGATCTGTCCCCACCGTTCCGCCGCAGGCCTCGAGCCAGATCCCTGTTTCCGAAATTCCGCTGATACGAACGGTCGCATTGATCGAGCCCGTGAACTGACTTCCCCCTCCGATCATGGGCCCTGCCCCGCCTATGAAATTACTATTGGTTCCGTTTCGGAGATGAATCCCATTTCTTACTTGGGTCTCGGGAGTCGTGCCGGCACTTCCGATGGCCACGCCCTTTACTAGATTATCAGTCGAGTCGGCGCCGTCGATGAGGATCGCGGTATCCTCACAAGCAAGAACGATGAACTCATCGTGAAACCTCAGGCTGCCAATCCGGTTCGAAGATGCACCGTTCAGCAGCGCCAATCCGTTTCCTCCCACTCGGGATTGCTCGGTGGTTGTTCCCCCAACAAAAGTTCCGTAGATCAGGTTATTGTCACATTCGCCGTCGAGAATGATTCCCCCGCCAGTGTCATTTGCGAGGATGTTAGTAAAATCTTCAGTCGCCGATCGCCCGAAGTTGAATTTTGTCACTTCAAGTATCGTGCCCACCTCGTTGTTCGTGCTGTTCCCTGTCATCCGTATACTTGCACCCGTGTTCGGGTCAGCGACGGCATCTTGGCCGTCGATGAAGTCCTGAATTCCACTACGAACAGACAGGATGGAGTTGAAAGAACTGCTTTCAAGTCGGATTCCATCACCTGAATTCCCGTGAACGCTGAGTCCGGTTAGAAGCGTTTGCGACGTCCCTGATTCCACCACGATCCCCGGCCCCGCGTTATCCGTGATGATACTAAAAAAGAGTTTCTGTACAGGGAAAAAATTAGTAACCGGAGGAATTCGGTACGGATGCCCGACAGTATTGTCAAAAGTGCCTGCACCGGTGATTCTCACTCCCCCAAGCGCGTTGTTAGAAATAAATTTTGGAATCACGTGGTTACTGGAAGCACCGCCTTCGATCAACAATCCATATCCATTACAATCGCGCACCGCCGGTGAAACAGAAACCATCCCGGCGTCCGCAAATGCGCTGCTCGCGTCGTTATAAAATTCATTGTATAGCGTGCCGCTGCCTTTGAGATGAATACCGTTTACGGTGCATACGCTCACATCGCACTGCGCCTTAAAACGGTTTCTCGTCACATTCTCTTCTAGTAGAATTCCAGTACCAGTCACATTCACGATGGCAAAACCATCGAAGACGTTTTCATCCGATCCAAAGGCGACCCACACGCCGGTGTCCCCGGTTCCATCGATCTGGAAACCATCGAAGGAATTGTGATCGCAGTTCCCGGAAAGGCTCAGCCCGCGCCCTCCCACCTGGAGTATTTCAACGTTATCGAAGGAATTGAACGAGCAATCGGTATCGATAAAAATCCCGTGTGAGCCCGCACCATCAATCGTTACATTGAGAATATCCGCACCTTTCGTTCCGTTCGTCACCCGTATCCCCTCTCCTTTGAATCCTATGAGAATCAGATCGCGGACTTCGACATCGCTGGAATTATCGAGCACAAGTCCATCGGCCCCGGCAGGAGCACCGGTACCATTCAAAGTAATTCCACCCATCTCAAAACGGTCTCCTTCCGAGAGTTCCGGCAGCGCCTCACCGATGGTATAGACCCCATTTTTCAACGGGGTCGAAACCTTTATCGTATCCCTGTTTCCAGCTCCACCGTTGAGAGTGGAGACGTGATCCACTTCCCTAGGCGTTCCTCCGGGTTCATCATTGGTATGCACTTCTATCGGCCTTCCCAAACCGCCGTTTGCTATTAGAAATGCCTCTTTCAGACTGATCTCGCCGTCAGCTTCGTTGCTCATATCCATCAACGTGATCGTGATCGTGGATCCCCCGGGGTAACTGCGCGTCTCATCCGTCGGGATCACCACATTGAAGGAAAATACTGGTCCCAGTTCATCCTCTGAGAGAATCTGGATCGTATGGGGGCCGGCATTCAGAAATGGAAGCAAAGCAACCACCTGCCCGGGCTGGGATTGGAGCACTTCCACGATTTTCGAGCCATCCACACGTGCCTGCATTTTTTCAGAACCGTTGGCTACGGAAAGCGTGATAGAACGGTTGTTCCCAACGATCACATCAGGGGTGCCGCCGCCCTCCGATGTGCTGGGTTGTATGGCGGTAATTACCGGAGGCAGAGGCATGATTACCTTCCCTTCTTCACCCAAGCCGGAAGATTTCGCTAGATTCCCCCCATCGGGATCGTCTTCTCCGCTTTTCACTATACATACAAACGCCTCCCCATTCGGGAACGAACTCCGGAAAGTAGTCGCTGCGGGGATTTCAAAACGAATTTGAGTCGGGGTAACGGAAGTCGGAGCGACAACCAGCTCCGTCGCAACATTTCCCGAGGTATCACTGAACTGACAGAGACTGACAACCAGCTCTCCGGCATCTGTTCCGAAATTTCCTCCCGTAACCGTCACCAATTGGCCGGCTCTCACCTCATTCGGGGAAACCTCTGATATGAACGGCTTAAAGGGGTTCCCCACCACAAGAACCGAGCGCTCAATCGCCAGCGTCCGGTCACGAAGCAAACCGGCGGAACGTTCCGCCGCCTGTAAACCGCTACTGACCTTACCAAGAACATCGAAAGTTTTGGCGATTGTCTTCGCAGCCCGCTTGCTCAGTTCCTCTGCAGTCGCACCACCAATTGCGTTTGCGTAGAAGGTCTTTATAGTCGTTACCGCCGCAGATTTTGCGATATCCAGGAAAGTCCCAGTATCCAGACCTTCCCGCCCACGATATACGGCAAGCGTCTTGGCTAGGCTGATGTTCAGATTGTAGATGAAAGCCCCATCGATACCGAGCACCTCCCCGACATCAGCAAAAGCCCCGACCGCATCCAATGCAGCAATCAATACATTTCCAGCTAATGAAAACGCCCATTGAGAATTCGGATCAACCTGATCGAGCAGATCTTCTTGCAGACCAAGGCCAAGCGCGACGTTGCCGCTGTAGGCTTGCAGCAGGTAGATTTCAGGAATTCTTCGATCAATTCGGAACTCCGCCGTTTTTGGCGGAGCCAAATCCAGATCCGTGGCGTCTTTCAATAGCCCGTTCGCCACATTGAAAACCTCGTCCGCGAGAACCGCGAGCAAATCAAGCTTCGCACTGAGAAGCTCCGCCCTAGCGAAACCGGTCTGCAAGGGAACCGTATTTGCCGGAACCACTGCAGAAAGCCCATCAAGCCCACTGATGCTGTCCAGACCGTTCGGGAAACTTTGCGGACTCACCCGGAAAAGCTCCATCCCCCAGTCCAGCGAATTCCGACTGCTTGTCCGCGCGTTTTCCAGAAGGAAATAATCTTCGGGACGTTTCGCATCCAAGGTCAACTTGCTTTCGAAAACAGGACTCACTCCCGTCAGATTGATCTCCGTGAGTTTTGCATCCTCGAACTCCAGAGGTTTAAAAATCGCCCTCGATTGCAATCCAGCAGGCGGCGGGGGTATGGTCGATTCCAGCAGGGTAATGAAAGGAGGGTCGAACCGAGCGTCGTCTAGGTAGTCCCTGTTTTCCTGAGCAGCCATGGAGATGACATCCCTGAGAGTAGATAGCTCATTCTGAGTTTCGAGCTGAGCGATCAAGGCATCCGCCTCCGCGCTATCGGGTCGTCCTGCCAAGGGATTGTTTACCACCATCGCAACGGCGGTCGATTCAGCAGAGACGATCACCGAAACATCGGAATCAGTAACAGTCGCGAGGAAAGTGGATGGCTGCCCGGGCTTGAATAACCAAACCGTGGTCGGCTTCCCGGTTGTCACCTGCGTGGTGAAGGTTCCGTTGTTCGCCACTAGGCTTTCTTGACTCCCCGCTACCACGGTAAATCCAATTGGAGCGATGCCTGCCGGCGGAATGAACGTCCCGCTAATCTCCCTTCTGACTAATAAGGGCAATGGGAACGATACCACATCACCTCCATCCTCGACCTCAATCACACCTGAAACCAAGCCTCCCGGAATCACAAACGTAAGCTGGTTTGCGGAAGCCGAAGCCAACCCGACTTCTTCCTCCCCCACCTTTACGGTGGCTTGTATGGGATCAAATGTCCCAGATATGACGACCGTGTCACCGGGCATCCCCGACACAGGATTTACTCCATCCACCGTCGCCGCCAGCGATAGCGGAACGGAAGCAAACGTAATTGAAACCCACAGCCCAACTCGAAAAGTCCGCAATAAAGCCGTCATTCTCTATTTTTCGCAGAAATCCAATTATCTCTCAATCATGTTTTCCTGACTCAACCCACAATCCATGCAGCCAATTGAACTACCTCCTCGTTCAATATCGAAACAATAACTACAGGCATCCTAACAAATGCACATTTAGCCCCCAATTTACCAAGAAGTTTAGCTACAATTCATACCAAATTTTCATAGGATAAGGTGTGAATGGCGCAAAATTAAGGCCGCTTTCTAACACAGCTTCGCTCCACTGAGCATCACTTCCACATCACCTAGGGAGCCTACCAGCTCCGTGAGTTTTCTTAAAAAGGGAAGTACCCCGGCTTGGGATCGAACCAAGGACAAAAAGATTAAGAGTCTTCTGCTCTACCAACTGAGCTACCGAGGCGTTGGGTGAGGAAACTTACCTTCTTGATTCTCTCGAAGGCAACCTTATTCTGTCGCATTTCAGATCGAAGCCTGTTCCCTGAGCTCATGGTTCCGGTAGGCGGATATTAACCGCTCTAGGTGAGAAATCGCGAAACCAAGATCCCTACCCCGGCGGCTATCAGAGACCTGTTTCGGCACATCCCAATCCCTCACAACCGTAATCGTCGGGATGATGTCTGCACCTTTCAATACAGCGGCCTCTACCGATTCGAAGTGATGGTGGCGGGCGATAAAAGTCCGATGCGGCTCAAGGACCAGCGTGTAGCCGTGGTCGCCGTAGGCCTCGGAGAAGGCACCATCGATGGTGATCGCTTTTCCACTGCGTTTGATCGGGGACTCTCCTTTATCCACCTTCACCGGCACGTGGCCGTTAACGATGATACTATCGTCTGGATCGCTACCAAATTCCTCCAGCAGCTTCCGGCAGAACCAATCCTCATGCAGAAGGTCGAAATACGGGTTCTTGGGCTCATCATGCGGCGCTTTATCAGCGATTAACGCGCGCTCAAGGGTCGCCATTTTGTCTTTTCCAAAAAGGGGCGATTGCGGTCCGCTCCAGAGATACCAGAGCATATCGAGATCGTTTCGTGTCGGCTTATCGTCGACCATTCGGAAAACCGCACGGTCGATGGCTTTGAATAGCTCCTTTCCAGCAAGAGCTCTTCCCTCAATGACCATCGGCAGGAGCTCTCCCTTGCTGTCCACTGGGACACAGGCGTGGAAGATGAGTTGTTCCTCGCGTGAGATCACCATGGAACCGTTTTTTACCATCCATTTCATGTGATCCCATAGCTTCTGGCTATCTAGGAAGGATGACTTGAGGCGACTCAGGCATGTTCGCTCCTCAGTTGAGAGTTCATATGGATCAGCAGGATCGATAGTTGGGAAGTTTTTGTCCTTCAACTCATAGGTTGCTCCATCGATGGTAATAGTGCCTGCATCGAGATCCATGCGGTGCATAAGCATACGGTCTGGGATACCCCATTCCGGGTGACGAGCGATCAGTTGACCTTCCAGTTTGAACTGCATGACGGCCGCAGCCTTCTGCATACGAGCCACCGTGATCGTCTCACGTGTCCCCTCGCCTTTGGGCATGAAACATTCTGCTGGATCATCTCCATACACCTCACGCGCAAGGTATTCGAGCGGAGCGAGAGGGATGCCATATCCTTCCTCAAGCTGGAAAAACCGCCGATAGCGTAGCGAAATACGTATCACGGTACAAATGAGCGTCTCACTACCAAGACAGGCACCGAGCCAAAGCACATCATGGTTCCCCCAGACGAAGGAAACATTTGGCTGCTGCATGAGATAATCGACCACCTTGTCACCACGCGGGCCGCGATCCCAGCAATCGCCGGCAATGATCAACTCATCAATCGCAAGGTTACGAATCAGGCGGCAGGTCAGATGGATGAAATGGAGCACGCGACCGCGACTCACCAAGGCCTTCACGATAGCGCCGACATAGGCGCTCTCCCTTTCGGTAGAAGGCTCATGGAGGATTTCCGTGAAAAGCTCGGAGTATTCAGCAGGGAAGAGTCGCACAGCATGCTTCAGGCTGTGTCTCGCTGCCAGCACCCTCACAACCTCGAAAAGACTGTTGAGTGTGCGGAACGCGTATGCCTCCTGATCCTCTGGTTCGCGGAGCTTCTTCTCCATCTCACCGACGACCTCGGCCGGGTAAAAAATCAATTTTAGAAAGTCTTCAAACTCCTCTGGTGGGAGCTTCTCTTTCAGCAATCTTTCTACTAGTGGACGTAGCGTTCCCGAGGCGTTGTTGATAACGTGGCGGAGCTTCTTATCTTCACCGTGGATATCACTAATAACGTGAATCGTCCCTTTCGGCAGGGTTAGCTCCGCAGAAAAGCGAGCAATTTCGGCAATGGCACTATCGATATTCGGTATTCGCTTGGCGATCGCGCGAAGGTTTTCGATTTCATTCGCCCGTTCGTCCGTGTCATCCGATATCACCTGCACGCAAAATCTTTACACAACTGGAGAATTTTTTGCCATTTTTTTCGACTCAAACACTCTTCCCAGAAGCCTTCGCCATCGAATCGCGCATTTCCGTAACGAGGAGCGCGTCTTCTGTCCTTCCCAAACGACCAAATGAATCGACGAGGTTATTCAGGATACGGATGAGTATCATCCCCAAATCCGAGGAACGCTTGAGACTCTGCCGTTGCTCGGGGCTTAGTTCGTTCGAGGAATCAGTGAGAACCTGCTGCGAGTGAGTACGCCCTTTGTCGAAGCAATCGACAACCAAGGAATAACCGTCCTCGTGTATTCGACACAGGAAGTGCCCCGGAAAACAGATACCTTCAATCTCCATATCGAGTCGTTTTCCAACCAGCATAAAAATCACTCCGAGCCCGATGGGATTCGACTTACTTTCGGCAATACACCATGACAGATCAGAATTACGCGGATCATAGTAATTATCACCATTTCCTTTTAGCCGCTTCCCTTCGAATAGAAATACCCGAAGGTCATCCTCGGAGATCACACCATCTTCCCTGGCTTCGTCAGCCAGTAGATCCAGGGCATCAGAAAGCGGCTGACGCAGAGAAACGCCGTCGTGAAGAAAATCGGAAAGAAGCCTCAAATGGCTTTCGAAAAGCTCCCAATCATCTTCCAAGGAAGCCGAGCCGAATCTCGGAGTCAGCCAGTCCTCGCGGAGCGTATGCCTGCGCGAAGGCTGAAGCATATCGGCAAGTAACCTTCGCTCTTGATCATCGAGGTTCTGCGCCATACCCGGCAGTATTTCACTAATATCTCCTCCCACCTCAGCAAACCGCCCAGAAACGACAGATCGAACCTCAGGCGTTTCATCATCGAGAAGGCGCAGAAGCGCTTCAATTTCCTTGGTATCAGGCGGGCTTACGTTCACTGACCTATCAAAGGCTCGGGAGAGCTCGGAATCAAGCGATTGGATCAAATGATCCGGGAAAAAAGAATGGTGCGCGATACTGGGTTCGAACCAGTGACCCCCTCCGTGTCAGGGAGGTGCTCTACCACTGAGCTAACCGCGCTTTATGTGGACTTTCGTCCGGGCGGCGAAACTAGTGCCTAACCCGCGAATTACGCAACCCCTTTTTCACTCATATTGGTCAAAATTTCATATCCCACCCCCCTCTATTGTGTCTTGAGTTGTAGGCTACACGCATACACTCTGCCCTCAGCTTATGAGATTTCTTTCCTTATCCATCCTCTGCCTTGTGCTCTCAGCAAGGATTTCCGCCGAAGTACCCGAGATCTTCAAAGGCTTGTTCGAAGAAGGTATACCTGTCCGTGCAAACATCGGCTTTGTTGTCCCACCGCCTGAAATCGAAAAATTCATCGGAAAAGTGGAGACTGCGGCAAAGAAGGATCCTAAATGGTTCCGGGAATTCACCGAATCAGCCGAACCCGGCACTCCACTTCCCTACAACGAAAAGCTCGGCCTCACTCAAGAGGAATACGATGAGTATCTCGCACTATGGGAAAAACGAGACTTCAGATCCTCCGCCGAGGTCATTCTCCTCCTGCGTAAAAGTTTCGGAGATACTTGGACACTCACTTCCTCCGGAGACGCTGCCGTCATTTCGACCCTGCGATATAATCCTGAGGAAGACACCTTCCGCTCGCCTAATGGCGTTCTTAAACGCCTCGAAGACATCAGTGCCGACCCATCAAGTATTCTCGGTGACTGGTCTGGCCGTGAATGGCGTTTTGAGGAAGAGACCGGACTTGGCACAATCAAAGAGAATATCGCCTTAGGTACTTACGATGACAAACCCTTTGGCCTTATCGTCTATCGCGTCCAAGAGAATAGCTCCGAGGGAAGCCGCCTGATGGATAAAAGCCTCTGCCTGCGTTTCGCACTCGGCAAAGCAGGCCAAATCCAGCCTCCCACCGCTCCCTGAACGGTTCGGTAATGAAGCGTAGAACTTGGCGTAAGCGACTGGTCATTTGGCTGTTTCTAGCGGCCTTCATATTGCCTATCGTTGGCTTCGGGCTCAGCAACCTATTCCTGGTCAGCCCGAAAGGACGTAAATTCGTCTCTTCACACATCTCTGCGAGAATTCAGCTAGAGACCAGCGTCCAAGGCACGACTTGGTCACCCTGGAATGGAATCACGATATATGGGCTCAAGGTCAAACAGCCCGAGGAGTTGCAGGAGGCTATATCTCGCCCTCTCCTATCCATCCAATCCATCCGCCTAGATCCGGTTTGGACTCAACTGGTGAGGAAGCGTCTTGATTTGAAAGGTATTGATCTGGTCAAACCGGATTTTACGCTACCTATCGAGCTATTATCGATGATTCCCACCACACCGCCTGACCCGGAACTAGCAACAGCTACGCCGCCGGATCTGGCAATGAACCAGCCTTCTCCGAATCTGAGTGCACCAACCACACAAGCACCAGCGGTCATTCCGACACCATCGAAGCCACAGCCCACACCTCCTCAGCCAAAGCAAATCGAAACTGCACCCCCACCCCCGATCACAACTCCCACACTTTTCATCAACCTTACGGATGCAAGGATACGTGTTGTTACTACAATGAGCGACAGCCCGTTGTATGAAGTCAACGGAGTCAGCGGCCAATTGCCCTACAAAGGCAAAAAAACTCAAACTACTTTGGTCACTGGAACCATATCTACTCTCGGCAATAAGATTGCAGAGGAGATGAATATCCCCATCGAATGGAACTCACCAACTCTGGCCTCAAATTCCATTAACGGAAAAATTTTTGGCCTGGATGCTACGGTCGGCATCCAACTGGGGCTAACTCAAGGCCTACCTCTTCGCGTCATTGCTTCCATCCCCGAACAGAAAGAAAAGGAAATCGCGCTCAGTCAATCCACTGGCATGAAGATCGGAGCAGCCGGTGGACAAGGATTATTCCAAGGATTTCTTAGCTACCCTTTTAGTTGGCAGGGGCAGGCTTTGCTTCGCGGTGTGGAAATCGATGCGAAACATCTCGAAAACGAAACTCATTTCGACACCGGACATGCTCTATTTATTTTCCGAAACGGTGCACTCAGCTGTGCCGATGCACGATTGAGCGGTGAGGAAACCAGTATCCTCACGAATGCTACCCTTCTCAGCGATGGTCGAGCTGCTGCAAATTTACGTGTCGTCGCATCACCCGAAATCCTTGGAGTAATTTCCAATTTCACCGACCCCACAGGATCACCTCCTTATTTCACCCCTCTGCATACACCACAACGTGCAGCTCTCGATCTTGAGATATTTGGCAAACTGGGAGATTTCCGCTACAAGCCAAATCCATTCGCGGAGCCCATTCCAATCCAATAGAACTCCCCTTAATCAGGATCAATCTCCATGCGTGGCGGTCTGCGTAGACGCAAATATTCATCGAAATCACCTAGATCCAGACTATCGAGAACATTCGTTCCTCTACGTACAAATCCAGCCTCTTCACTAGTAGCAGCATAGCTCGGCAGCTGTGTGTGATACGGATCATCACCTATCAGCACCGGGCTAGTCGGCAATACTGGCAAGGTATCGAGAGCGGGTAGATTATTGATGGCATCCGAAGGATTTAACCCTCCGCCAGTGCCCGAGTGCAGGCTACAAAATGCCAAGTTCGTCGTATCCTTCTTAAAATACTCGGTATAAACCGTACTCACCGACCTTACCCTACCAGTTTTCACATCTTCCTGAAGCTCTTGGCAAAACTGAGTGGCCCGCTGGCCGGAGACAGAACATACATCTAGTTTCACCATCGAATCAGGTCGCTTGATAGGATCGCCACCGAAGGCAGGCGCAGCTGCGTTCATCGCGGCAGCCCAGACAGGCATGACGATATCACGACTGAATGCTCCCAAATAAATTGGTTCATTGTTTCCCTGCAAGTAGCCTGCCCAAACGCCACAAGTCACTTGGCCGTTGTAGCCGAGAAACCAAGTATCCGCGAAGTCATGAGTGGTTCCACCTTTCGCCCCTCCAGAAAACGGTTTTTCTACCAGCATGTCATCAAGCCCCCTCGCACTGCCCTCTGACATACCATCGTGCATCATGCTGTGTACTTGCCAGGCAACCTCCTCATCGAGCAAACGCCCAGAGGGGTTAGGTGTTGATTTCTTACGGTAAACCACCATGCCCGATTCATTCTGAATTTTCTCAATGTAGTGAAACTTATTCGGCCCCTTATTTCCTCCCAAGGGGAAAGTCGAAATAGCAGTAACCGCTTCCTTCAATGATGCAGGCTCCCAGCCAACGCTAACTCTAGGCAACGGCTTGGAATCATTCATACCAAAACCGAAGGCGATTCCTGTATTAATAATCTTTTGAAGACCAACCTGAGTGCCTAGACGCACCGTGGCAGCAATTTTTGATTCTTCAAAAGCACGGCGCAAAGTGATCTGCCCATCATAGGTCGGTGAAGAAACCTCCATTCCCCACTCACCCAGAATACCCTCACGGCCTCCTACCATTACAGCACGGTTGTCCATTTCCTGATCCTGCACCGTAGAGGCAGGCGTGTGACGACCCGATAGCGCAGCAGAGTAGAGGAAAGGGTAAAACGCTGTCCCGAGCGGGCGCTTGCCCATTTCGATAAAATCGAACGGGACTTCTGCATAATCCCGACCGCCGACATGCGCCAGCACCTCACCGGTTTGATGATCCATCATGAAGACCGCGCCCTGAAGATACTCCGGCACAGAGCCCTCCTTCCTCTTCTCATATTCCGAGTATTTCTGATGACTGTAACCCCGATTTTTTTCAGCTTCTTCTAGAGCAATCATCAAAGATTTTTCCGCCGCATTTTGTATCCTCGAGGAAATGGTTGTGTGAATCGTGTAACCTCCCGTAGGAAGTCCATCCTGCCCAAGCGACTCGGCAACTTCATCTGCAATCCTTTCGTATAGGTGAGAAGTACCACGCTGGAGAGGTTTTGGATCCAGTTTCACCGGCTCTGCCTGCGCCTTAGCTGACTCCGAGCTAGAAATCATCCCCTCATCGACCATGCGATTCAGAACCATGTTCCTCGCCTTGCGACTCGCCTTGATGTTGTTCAGTGGAGAATTGTTCGTCGGGTTCTTGATCAGCCCGACAATGGTCGCGCACTCCACAAGAGTCAGATCCGCTGGTTCCTTGCCGAAATATCCGAGCGATGCCGAGCGCAGACCGTAGAAGCCGCTGCCGAAATAGATACGATTTAAGTAGAATTCGAGGATCTGCTCCTTCGAATATCGCTTCTCAATCCTACGTGCGAGGAAGGCTTCGACCATTTTTCGCTGCACTCCGGATTCGCCCTTGGCTACCGCATCTTGTTTCAGCGGGTAGGCGTTCCTCGCAAGTTGCTGCGTGATCGTACTAGCTCCCTGTGTCGTGCTGCCGGCCTCGTAGTTGAGCTTCAGGGCGCGGATGATCCCGATGTAGTCGATGCCATCATGCGTCTTAAATCGGGAGTCCTCTCCCGCCATTAGAGCATTGATGAATAAATCCGGTACATCCTCGACCAACATAATACTTCGATTCTGTACGAATATACGCCCGATCTCCTCACCGCTCCTATCTAGAATGATACTGGGGATCTCCAACGTATTGATCTCCTCCAAGTCATATGTCGTAGCGCGCTCACGGTATTCGCGTGTATATTGCTCCACGAAAACAAATGCAACGCAGCCTGCAATTAGGAAGAACAGGAACAACACAAACCAAAAGGTTTTGCGCTTGTAGAATCGGCGTTTGCCGTCCTTCTTGAGGTTCTTTTTCTTTTTCGACGCCATGCCCGACAACTTTCGGAATCCGCCTAATGACGAACTTCCGTGTTCTGAGAGTTACCCGAATCCACCCAACCCGGCAACCCCTTCCCTCTCCTTGCGCGAAAAAATTGTCTCTGAGATAGAGCACCGGGGAGATCTCGCGTTTCCAGATTACCTCAACATAGCTCTCTACGAGCCGAATCAGGGATATTACGCTCGGGGAAATACCCAAGTCGGCCGAGGTGGTGATTTCTACACAAGCGTCAGCGTAGGGCCACTATTTGGTAGGCTCATTGCTCGTAGATTCGCGAATTGGTGGGAAGAAAATGGTGCTCCTGAAGCATGGCGTATCGTCGAAATCGGTGCACACGACGGCAAACTTGCTGCCGATATCCTCTCCTGCCTCCGCGAAAATTTTCCCGACGCTTGGAAAAGCCTCGAATACGCAATATCCGAGCCCCAACAACTCCTTAGGGAAGCACAGCACGAACGCCTCTCAAATCTAGCCGTGAACTTGAACATCGCCTCATCGATGTCTCAGATCGCAACTAAGTCTCTTCCCGGAATCGCCTTCGGAAACGAGATCCTAGATGCCTTGCCCTTTCATTTGGTAGAAATGGACTCCGGAAAATGGCAAGAACTGCATGTCTCCAATAACTTCACTTTCACCAATAAAGACATCGAGGTAGGAAGCCCTTTAGCGCTCGCACTAGATAAAATCGGAACAGATTTTCCACAAGGCTACCGCACCGAAATCAGAACGAATTTTCAGAGCTTCTTAAACGAATTATCTGCATGCATTCAGAGCGGGCTGCTCCTTTTTATCGATTACGGCTTCGCTGAACCGGAATACTACGAACGCACCCGCGCCGCCGGAACCCTGCGCACATTTTCGAAACACAAAGCGGGAGAGGATCCATTAGAAAGGCCTGGCGAAATTGATATCACAGCCCACGTAGATTTCACCGATCTAGCTACAGTAGCCAATACCATCGGCTACTCACCCACCGCCTTTTCGAATCAAGGCAGCTATCTCACACACCTCGCCGCACCGCTCATGCTCACTGGAGAATTCGGCGACTCAAAAGTCATCGATCAATTCCGCGCCCTCACCCATCCGGGCAATCTCGGCGGCAGCTTCCATGTCATTGAGCTATCCTCAGGTGGTAAAACACCTGAAACGGTAGCTCACCGACTGGCGATCACTCTATAAAGCGGATCTTTCCAGGAACTGGAAGTTTCCCAGCAGCCATCGCCTCGTGCTGCTCATCGGTGCAGGCAGAATCGATCGGAGCATCTGGAGTCACTTCGTTCGACTCGACTACGCCGTTTTCCAGCATCCATTGCTCAACCTCTTCACCACTGACATCAGGTAACATCTTGCCGTTAATTTCAACGCAAGGCGAAAGCGGTTGACCGCTACGCTGTTCCATCTCCCAGCGGAAGGCAGGATTCTTAATAATATCCTTTTCCTCAAACGGCAGGTCATACTTCCGCATGATGGCGCGGACTCCTTCGCTCCATCCGCAGAAAGTCTTAAGATAGGCAGTGATCTTCGGTTGTGTAGCACTCATGTCGCGCACACATAATCCATGGTTGGCACGATTGCAACCTCACTTGCGCTCTCGCGAGACATACCAGAGCAACAAGCCGCCCACGATCAACCCACCGATAAAGATCAGCCAGAATAATCCCTGCACGAAATTTGGCAAATCCACGTTCATCCCGAACAAACTACCTAAAGCCACCAGAGGGAGGAAAAAACCCGTCACAAGATTGAGTTTAAAAAGGATATTCCCAAGCCTCTCAGAGGACTTCGCATGTTCTTCAGCAGATTCTGCCTGTTTATAAATAAGTGTCTCCCGCGCATCAACTTGCAGCAGTTCTGCCGCCCTCTCCAGCTCCCGTGCCTTATCACGAAAAGAGCGTATGTCCCGGTCATCTGGCTCTTGCACCAAGACCTGCTCTAAGGCCTGCACCAAGTTCCTCATACTACGTGAAAGCGGCCCCGCATGTCTGAGTATTTTGAAAACATCCTCCGCAGATTCAGCTTTCTCTAGAATTTCCTCATTCTCATCGATAGTCACTGCATACCTATCCAGAAGGTCACCCACCTCGTCCAAGCCTGGCCCACCCTGCTGCACCCAACATCCATCGTGTCTTCTCCAGAAAAATAGAGCCTCGCGCTCAGGCACCCCCGCCTGAGGCACCTCATGTAGCACTAGTAAAAGCTCTCCATGCCCCACCACACACCTCTGATGCCCAGGTCTACTGCTCAGCTGCTCCAAAAGCTCACGTTCGAGCTCGTAGTGATTCGGCATCCTGACTTTTTCATCAATCATCGGGGCTTTTCTAGACAATCCCTTGCCACACCGCAATCCCTGCATGTCCGCATGTTACGCCTTGATTACACCGCAAAAATACGCATTGTTACTTCACTTATATGAAATATTTATTCCTCCTCGGTATTTCCATATTTTTCACCTCATGCTTCGCCCCCAAAGGTTCGGATTACATGGCGGGCATCGGTGGCGTCGGCAGACTACAAACTTCCGGAAATTCAGAACATCCTGCTCCAGCCATTCCTGACGACGTTTCCTATTGGGACGGCGATGGCGTTTCTGGATCCCCCTTGATCCGCATCAACCGTAACGAACAGAAAGCCTATTTCTACAAAGACAGCACACTCGTTGGAATTTCTCGGATTTCATCTGGCAAGGAAGATACCGGCACTCCCGCAGGCCGCTACAAGATCACCCAGAAGAGCAAGGATCATAAATCATCGCTATACGGTGTCATAAAAGACAAGGCCACTGGCCAAATGGTAAATGAAAATGCTGACTTCCGCGTCGATAAGCCCGGCCCCGGACAAATCCAATACCACGCACCCATGCCTAATTTCATGCGTTTTAACGGCGGCATCGGCATGCACACTGGATACCTGCCGGGCTACGCTGCATCACACGGTTGTGTCCGCATGCCACACCATATGTCGGAGAAGTTTTTCGAAAATGTATCCGTCGGCACTCCTGTGATCGTTGAATGATACGTTCTGCTGCATCACGGATTGACGTATCACCGACAGGGTGAAAGGTATCCGCCGATGACAGAGCTCCCGAACGATACCGACGAATCCGTGGCTGAGTCTCTTGAGGCACTGGACGAGGCTATCGAAGCTCGTCAGGGCGACCAAGCTCTCGAAATCATCAAAACCCTCGATTGGGAGGATCAACGCCGCGCCATTTCACGGCTGAACCGCGAGGAGGCGGACTCCCTGCTCGAAATCCTCGGCATCGAGCAATCCGCAAAGTTACTTTCTCACCTCACCGAAGCTCAGTCCGTCGAGATTATCGAGAGCCTTCCGCCAAACGTGGCCGCGGCAATTCTCGATGAAATGCCCGCCGAGGAGTCTTCGAACATCCTGCGAGAACTCCACGATGATGATGCCAAGGAAATCATCGCCGGCATCGGGGAAAAGGAAGACAGGGATGAACTGCGCAAACGCCTCGAATACGAAGACGGCTGCGCGGGCTCCCTCATGCGCGGCCATCCGGTCACCTTCCGCGATAACTGCACCGTCGGCGAAGTCCTCCAGGATCTCGGTGAGCACGCCGAAGACTACTCGGATCGCGACGTGCAATACCTCTACGTCATCAATGAAAAGGAAGTCGTCGTCGGTGTCCTCCGCCTGCGTGATCTCGTCCTCTCGCTGCGCCGCATACCCGTACGCGATCTCATGATCCCGGATCCAGTCACCGTCATCGATACCATGCCGCTCGACGAACTCGACGAGCTTTTCGAAAGAAAAAAATATTTCGGGCTCCCCGTCGTCGATTCCGCAGGCCGCATCCTCGGCGTAGTCCCCCGCGATTCCGTCGAACACGAAACAGCCGAAGAACAGGCAGAAATGTTCCTCCAAGCTAGCGGTATCGTTAATGGTGAGGAACTGCGCTCAATGCCAATTAAAGACCGCTGTATTAAGCGACTTTCATGGCTCGCCCCCAACATTGTCCTCAACATCGCCGCTGCTTCCATCATCGCCGCAAACGAAGCCACACTTCAGGAAGTCATCGCCCTTGCCGCCTTACTCCCCATCGTTTCTGATATGTCCGGCTGCTCAGGCAACCAAGCCGTCGCCGTATCCATACGCGAACTCACCCTCGGCATCCTCCGCCCCGGTGATTACCTGCGTGTCATGATGAAAGAAGGTGCTGTAGGAATCATCAACGGTATCGTCTTGGGAATCGTCCTCGGCACTATCGCCACCCTCTGGAAAGGCAATATCTACCTCGGACTCACGGTCTTTATCGCCCTCGCACTGAATACTATCCTCTCAGTCCTGTTAGGTGGTCTCGTCCCGCTTTTCCTCAAGCGCATGAAGGTCGACCCCGCCCTAGCCTCGGGTCCCATCCTCACGACCTGCACGGACATGTGTGGCTTCCTCCTAGTTCTATCCATCGCCTCTTCGATGCTTTCGAAGCTCAGTGGGATCTAAAAGTCAGATCCGTTTTCGGATGACTTCTCCTCCCGACTTCTCAGCGAGGATTTGGATGATTTCGGGAGGCCTTTTATCCAGCGTATGGACATACAGCCTGACCTTCTTATCCATGAAATTACGGGCGATTTCTTTCATCACACTTTCATCTACAGGATCATCGAAATCACAAAACCAATACACCGAGTCAGCTTCCATCAACTCACTCATGCAAAGCAGAGCACCGGTAGTATCTCTCGTCCAGCCGATGTAACGTGAATATGGTCGATCCTCCCATTGCGGCACCTCCGGAATATGCCGTTCCGACAAAAACGGATTTAGATCACCGACGTAGTCCGAATAGAACCACTTATAATAAGCAGGGCTACTAAGATCACAGCCACTGCACTCCACAATATAAGCATCGAGAAAATCCCTTAAAATCTCTTCCCTGAGCTTTTCGAGATATGGTTTCATACTGGGGCTATTGTCCAAAACCACACAGAGATTCCCAGCGGTCACCTTCATGTCAAAAATAGTTCCATCTTTGGCTTCTTTCTCCTTCTTCTCAGAAACCCAGTTTTGAGATGCTTCCGCCTCAGCGATGACTAGGCGCCTCCTCACCTCTTCGAACTCACGTAATGCTGCGGACACATGCTCCTCGGTATCCCTATCGGATAAACGCTGCTCAGCAAATTTCTCTAGCATCCGGAGCTTCCTACGATCCTCCGTCGGTGCCAGATAATCATAACCCAAGTCAAAATCGATACCTGTCTCATGGGTTATATTGGCTGCACGCCTTTCGAAATTTTCTCTCAGCCACTCAATGAGTAGGCCGGAATACTCTTGGCGACTCTCATCACTCCACTTTCCCGTTCCCTCGGCAGCCATCAAGGCAGGTGGCAGAATTATTGATGCCGATGCAATACGCAGCCAGTCCCTTCTATTCATACTGAGATTTTATAGCTGATAAAAACTGAGTGGGCAATCGGGCAAACTCCCTAAAACAGAAAAGCCTCCCGGAACTTCATCCGGGAGGCTTATGAATTCCTGTTTAGGAAAATTTTAGTAGCGGTAGTGATCCGCCTTGAATGGGCCTTCGACTGGGACGTTGATGTAGTCCGCTTGCGCCTGAGTGAGAATCGTCAGCTTCGCACCGACCTTTGCAAGGTGGAGGCGGGCAACTTCTTCGTCGAGGTGCTTCGGCAGGACAGTGACTTGTCCGGCTTTGTAGTTGTCCTTGTTTTTCCAAAGATCGATTTGAGCGAGCGTCTGGTTGGCAAAGGAGTTCGACATCACAAAGGACGGGTGGCCAGTGGCGCAACCGAGGTTCACGAGGCGGCCTTCAGCTAGCATGTAGATGCTGTTACCGGTAGGGAAAGTGTATTTGTCCACCTGTGGCTTGATGTTCAGCTTGGTAACGCCGGGAGCGTTGTCGAGCTTGTCCATCTGGATCTCGTTGTCGAAGTGACCGATGTTACAAACGATGGCCTGATCCTTCATCTTCTCCATGTGCTCAAGGCGGATGATGTCGTAGTTACCAGTGGTGGTGACGTAGATATCGCCCCAGCCAAGGGTGTCTTCGATAGGAAGAACGCGGAAGCCTTCCATTGCAGCCTGAAGTGCACAGATTGGATCGACCTCAGTGACGACGACTTGTGCGCCTTGGCCACGAAGGGCTTGTGCGCAGCCTTTGCCAACATCGCCGTAGCCGCAGACAACACCGACTTTACCGGAGATCATCACGTCAGTGGCACGCTTGATGCCATCGACGAGGGACTCGCGGCAACCGTAGAGGTTGTCGAACTTGGACTTGGTGACCGAATCGTTGACGTTGATCGCTGGCACGAGAAGTGTGCCTGCTTTCGCCATCTGATAGAGGCGGTGAACACCCGTGGTGGTCTCTTCGGAAACACCTTTCCAGTCGGCGATCATCTTAGCGAAGATGCCAGGCTGCTCTGCATGGATTTTCTTAAGAAGGTCTTTGATGACAGCTTCCTCAGTGGAGCCGGCAGGGGTGTTGACCCAGTCGGAGCCGTTCTCAAGCTCGTAGCCTTTGTGAAGGAGGAGAGTCGCGTCACCACCGTCATCGACGATGAGCTCCGGGCCGGAACCGCAAGGGAATTGCAGCGCCTTCCATGTGCACCACCAGTATTCCTCGAGAGTCTCGCCTTTCCATGCGAAGACAGGCACTTCGGTCGCGGCAATAGCTGCGGCAGCGTGATCCTGTGTGGAGAAGATGTTGCAGGAAACCCAGCGCACTTCGGCACCAAGCTCAACGAGGGTCTCGATGAGAACCGCTGTCTGGATGGTCATGTGCAGGGAGCCCATGATGCGCACACCCTGGAGTGGTTTTTCTTTTCCGTATTTCTCACGGGTCGCCATCAGGCCTGGCATTTCGTGCTCGGCGATGTCGATTTCTTTGCGGCCGAAATCGGCGAGGCCGATGTCCCTTACTTTGTAGTCTGTGAAGCTCATTATGTTGTTTGTAGTAGTTTAAATTATTTAACGGCCTTCTTGAGAGCAGCCGCTTTATCGGTTTTCTCCCAAGTGATTTCGGCGTCGGATTTACCGAAGTGTCCGTAGTTTGTAGTTTTCCCGTAGATCGGGCGGAGCAGGTTCAGTTGCTTCACGATATCGGCAGGGTTGAAGGAGAAGACCTTGAGGACGGCTTCGAGAATTTTCGTATCGTCCACGGTTCCTGTTCCGAAAGTATCGATATGGACGCTCACTGGTGCTGGATGACCGATTGCGTAGGCAAACTGCACTTCGCATTTTTCGGCAAGACCTGCTGCCACAACGTTTTTCGCTACCCAGCGACCCATATAGGCTGCAGAGCGATCGACTTTGGAAGGGTCTTTGCCTGAAAATGCGCCGCCACCATGACGACCGCTGCCACCGTAGGTATCGACAATAATCTTGCGACCCGTGAGACCACTGTCTCCTTGTGGGCCACCGATGACGAATTTGCCAGTCGGGTTGATGAGATACTCGGTCTGCTTGGTAAGCATTTCCTTCGGAAGCACCTTTTTGATGACTTTTTCGATACAGAATTTCTCGATCTCTGCGTGCGAGACACCGTCGGCGTGTTGTGTGGAAATCACTACGTTAACTACGCGTGTCGGCTTGCCATCGACATACTCTACGGAGACCTGAGTCTTCGCATCCGGGCGCAGCCATTTCGCGAGTTTACCCGCTTTACGAATCCTAGTCAGTTCTCGTCCGAGGCGATGCGCGAACATGATCGGAGCCGGCATGAGCTCAGGTGTCTCATTACAAGCGTAGCCGAACATAATGCCTTGGTCTCCCGCTCCTTGCTTAGCTGTTTTCTTGCCTTCCGCTGCTTTCGCATCCACTCCCTGAGCAATGTCCGGGCTCTGGACGGTCAGGTAGTTATTGATGAAAAGGCTATCAGCATGGAAAATATCGTCATCATTCGTGTAGCCGATGCCTCGCACTGCATCACGGATGATCTTACCGACGTTGAGAACTTCATCAATCGGCTTAGTCGTTCCTTTTTTCTTATTCTGGAGTTTCGGAATGGTGATTTCACCACCGACTACCACTACATTGCTTTTTACGAAGGTTTCGCATGCAACTCGGCTTTTCGGGTCGATCTCGAGGCAGGCGTCGAGGATCGCATCTGAAATGGTGTCGGAGACTTTATCCGGATGGCCTTCGCCGACGGACTCTGAGGAAAAAATGTAGGTGCTCATATGGTTTGGAAGTTTCGTATCGTCAAATCGTGATTCGTTGATGTATCATCTCACGCATGCCGTCAATCATCAAATCCCTGAAACTTATTTCGGATCCCACCCGGCTGCGAATCCTTTCCCTGCTCCACCAGGACGCCCTTTCGGTCGCAGAGCTACAGGAAATCCTCGGCATGGGACAAAGCCGCATTTCCACACAGTTGTCCCAACTCAAAGCCGCATTACTTGTGACAGATGAACGCAGCGGTAAAAATAACGTCTACTCCGCCTCCCTCCCGAAAGAGCTCATCTCCATCACCACTAGTGCTGCAGAGGAAATCCCCGAAGTGTCCGCGGACAACCTCGCCCTCTCCCACATCCTTTCGAAGCGCAAAGACTACGCACGTGCTTATTTCGACGAACTCGCCGGCCGTTTTGGGAAAGACTACGTTCCAGGTCGTTCTTGGAAAGCTCTCGCAGAAGCTCTGATTAAATCCCTCAACTACCGCCATGTCGCCGATCTTGGTGCCGGCGAAGGCACTCTCTCTCAACTCCTCGCCCAGCGCGCAGAAAAGGTTATCGCTGTAGATTTATCACCGAAAATGGTCGATTACGCACAATCGCTCGCCACTGCAAACGGCCTCCATAATCTCGAATTTCGCCTCGGAGATATAGAGACCCCTCCCATCGAAGACTCCTCAATCGATCTAGCCATACTCAGTCAGGCTCTCCACCACGCAGAAAACCCCCAGCGTGCCATCGACTCCGCCTATCGCATCCTCCGTCCCGGCGGACGTCTCATCGTTCTCGATCTCCTCCAGCACAATTTTACCGAAGCGCGCGAACTCTACGCCGACCGCTGGCTCGGATTTTCGGAGAGCCAAATTGCGTCCATGCTTCTTAAATCAGGGTTCTCAGAAATCGAAACCATCATAGCAGACAAAGAAGAAACACCTCCGAAATTCCAAACACTGCTCGCCATCGGAACTCGCTAAAACCTTAACCTATATACGAAAAGACCCTCCACCCCGCGACGTCGTCATTCTCCCCCCGGATTATGACGCCATCAAGCAGGATGAAAGGCGAAGAAAACCTCACCTGCCGCCCGACTCCGTTCAAGATGCATTTCGAACAAGCTTTCTACATTACAGCAATAAGATCGCTTTATCGCTTATAATCAGAAACTTACGACACACCAATCTGGCATTCTGTTAGAAAACTAAAGCCACCTAGAATATCCACCGTAACACAATATTCTGACGACTTCGCCTTTGCCATTTCCAAAGTCAGACATAATCTCTTCATCAACATGACCCGCTTCGCATCCGCTCTGGTTCTCGCCTTCCTCACCGCTCTACCTCTGCAGCTCTCCGCTCAGACTGGCTCGTCTGACCAATATCGTTCCGTCCTCCGCATCGAGGTAGCCACACAAAATCCAGATTACGCCACCCCGTGGAACTCTGGACGCTTCAGCGGTGGCATCGGCACAGGATTTCTCATCGGGAAAAACCGTATTCTCACCAACGCACACGTCGTCTCCAACCAGAAGCGCATCCTCATCACCGTTCACGGCTCTCCGGAGAAATACCCAGCTAAAGTTGAATTCATCGCCCACGATTGCGATCTGGCTCTCCTCTCCCTCGAAGACTTCTCGGATTTCGAAGACTTCCCTATATTTTCCATCGGCGATATCCCTCTCCTCGAGTCTCAAGTCACGGTCATTGGATACCCAGTTGGTGGAGATCGTCTCTCCGTCACCAAGGGCATCGTTTCACGCATTGATTTCCAGCCATACTCCCACTCCCGTTCAGACTCCCACCTCATCGTCCAGATCGATGCCGCCATCAATCCTGGTAATTCTGGTGGCCCAGTCGTGCAGGACGGCAAGGTCGTCGGCGTTGCCTTCCAAGGCCTCCGCCAAGCAGATAACACCGGCTACATCATCCCCACTCCCGTCGTGAACCGCTTCCTCAAGGACATCGAAGACGGAAGTTATGATCGCTACGCTGAGTTCGGCATCACGGAATTCCCTCTGCACAACCCAGCCATGCGCACCGCACTCGGCCTCCCGGACAATGGCCAAGGTGTACTGATCACTAACGTCATCCCCACCAGCTCAGCGGATGGCACACTCGAGACCGGAGATATTCTTATGGCTCTCGATGGCAACCCAGTCGATAGCGCAGGCCAAGTGCTCATCGATGGAGAAAAGGTCAATCTCAACGAAATCGTTGAACGCAAATTCTCCGGAGACAAGGTTACCGTCCGATACCTCCGTAATGGTGGATGGAATGACGAAGAGGTTACCCTCAAGCCCCTCCCACCTTCGCGCCTCTATTCTGTCCAGTATGAGAAAACCCCACGCTACGTCGTCTTCTCTGGCCTTGTTTTCCAACCTCTCGATACCAACCTCTTCGCCACCTCAAAGTTCAGCGACATCACAGTCCGCCGCTTATATTCGGATTACGTCTCAAAAGGCATTTTCCAGGAAAAGAAAGACATCGTCATTCTCACACAGATCGAGCCTGATCCCGTAACCTCTCAGATTGATAACTTCACCGGCATGGCCGTCGAAAAAGTCAATGGCCTGCCCATTCGCGATCTCGCCCATCTCCATGAACTCCTATACACAGAGAATCCACCCGAGTTCCACGTTATCGAAGTCTATGGCGCAAACCGCCCCATCATTATCCCATCGGCAAAAGTCGAAGCCGCGAATAAACGCGTCCAGGCTAACTACGACATCGGTAAACTCTACAACCTTCAGGACTAAGTGCCACGCGTAGCCATCGCCCTAGGCTCAAACCTTGGTGACCGCGGCGCAAACATCGCTGCGGCCATTTCCGAGCTCAAAGCCATCGCCACACCCGGCGAGCCTTTCCTCAGCGCATCTCTCCACGATACGGATCCGCAGGATTGCCCACCTGACTCCCCGCGCTTCCTCAATACCGCCATCGAGTTCCACCATTCAGGCGATGACCCGATCGCCCTTCTCGATCTCACACAAGCCATCGAAAAAAAGCTCGGGCGCGAGCTAAAACCCATCCGCAACGCCCCGCGCGTCATCGATATCGACATCCTCCTCTTTGGCGAAACAGAGCTCGAACACCCACGCCTCACCCTCCCACACCCGCGCATCCGCGAGCGCCCCTTCGTCCTCCTACCGCTTCGCGAAATCCTCCCCGATTTCCGCTAGCTAGGATTTCAAATAAGAACCAGAGAGCCACACTGCCATGAAGCAAAAAATCCAAGCCGATTCGCACACGACAGAAATCCGAAGATCTGGCTTCATGCTATCATGGATTGCTCTAGCCATCTTCATCATTCTCTCACCCTCTGCCGCTCACGCTGAGGATGAAGCTGCCGAGAAAGAAATAATCAAGCTTGTCTGCTTTGGAGACAGTATTACCAAGCGAGGCTACCCTGAAATATTAGGTAAGTCCTTAAATATCGAAGCAATTAATGCCGGTGTAGCCGGGCACTCATCCGCTGCAGGTCTCCGGCGAATGAAAACAGACGTACTCGATCTAAAACCCGATATCGTTGTGATTTTTTTCGGCACCAACGATCTTCGAGCTGATGCACCGAGGGTTTACGTTCCACTTGAACAATACGAAAAAAATCTCAAGCAGATGATCGATGAGTGCGAAAAAATCGACGCAAAGGTAGTTATCTGCACTTTACCTCCCATTGATGAAAAGGCCTTCTTCGAAAGGCACGAAACTACAGAATACGACAAGCTTGGAGGCTTAACCAACATCTTAGAAAGCTACCGAGAGACCGTTGTCAGATTAGCCAAAAGTGAGAAAATCCCGGTGGTTGATCTAAATATAAAGCTAGCAAAGAAACCGGAATGGATGAGCAAAGACGGCGTACACCCTAGTCCGGAAGGGAATGTAATCATCGCACAACTTATCGGAGAAGCTGTAGCTCCCCTGATCAAATAATTGCACAGGATAGCTTACAAAATTCCTCCACTAGCTGCACCTTAAATGCTGTCACTGAGCGTGGCTAGACACACCCATCTCCAAACATTCCTTGCAAGGCTCCGATGCCTCCCCACCTTGCAACATGTCAAAAAACATCCTCCTAATCGGCGGCAACTCAGGTATTGGCCTAGCCACGGCCAAGCTCTTGAAATCCTACGGCATTAACCTCATCGCGGCCTCCCGATCCACGGATCAACTTGAAGCCCTAGACATCCCAGTTCAGCCATTCGATGCAGAGAGCCCCGCCGAAATGCAACTCCCTGATACCCTCGACGGTCTCATCTACTTTCCCGGCACTATCAACCTAAAGCCTTTCCATCGCCTCACAGCAGAAGATTTCAAAAAGGACTTTCAAATCAACTGCCTCGGAGCAGCAGAAGCTGTTCACCAAGCACTTCCTGCGCTCAAAAAATCCCCCGCCGCTTCAGTCGTCTTTTTCTCCACCGTCGCCGTCGCTCAAGGCATGGCTTTCCACGCATCGATCTCAGCATCAAAAGGAGCCATCGAAGGCCTCACAAAATCCCTCGCCGCCGAACTAGCACCACGCATTCGTGTAAATGCCATCGCCCCCTCACTCACCGACACACCACTCGCCGCCTCGCTCCTCGGTAGCGATGATAAGAAGCAGGCATCAGAAAAACGGCACCCACTCCAAGCCGTCGGCAACCCCGATGATGTCGCGAAACTCGCCGCCTTCCTCCTCTCCGACTCATCCTCTTTCATCACCGGCCAAATCCACCGACCCGATGGCGGGCTCTCTTCCGTTCGCACTTTCTAAGGAATTCTGATGAAAAGCATCACATCCGCAGATCTCGAGGCAATGGACAAACTCGTCCGCGTCCAATTCGCTAACTCTCTTCCCGGCTCCAAGCCAATTTCCCTCGTCGGAAGTATCGATACCGAAGGTAACACCAATCTCGCACCTTTCTCATCCGTCACACACCTTGGCAGCTCTCCAGCTATGATTGGCCTCGTCTCACGCCCGGACATAGTCGATAGACACACCCTTTCGAACATCCTCGAGACTAATTCCTACACCATCAATCACCTCCATCCGGCCATCCTCGAGCAAGCCCACAATTGCTCGGCCAGATACCCGAAGGATCGTTCCGAGTTTGAAGCCACTGGCCTATCCCCTCACTTCGAGGACGGAATCGCAGCGCCCTTTGTCGCGGAATCGCGCTTCCGGTTCTCACTTGAGCTAGAAGAAACTATTCCGATCAAAGCCAATAATACGATACTCATCGTAGGTCGTGTTTCCCTCATCCAAATCCTTGAAGAACATCTCGGCGCAGACGGTTCTGTTGATCTCCCAGCCCTCGGCTCACTTGCATCTACCGCTCTCGATACCTACTTCCAGCTCACCCAGCCAATCCGCCTCCCCTACGCGAAGCCAAAAGCCTTATGAAAAGCGCCACCCTCATCTTCCCGCACCAACTTTTCGACGACCACCCCGCGCTTGAAAAAGGTAGATCCATTTACCTCGCCGAAGATCCCCTCATCTTCGGAAACGACGAGCACCATCCCATCGCCTTCCACAAACAGAAACTCGTCCTACACCGCGCCTCCATGCAGGCCTATACAGACGAACTCCGCGCCCAAGGCCATCCCGTTAACAACATCCCCCACACCAGCTCTTTCCAAGCAGCTCTCCCCGATAATCTTGAGGAACTCCACATCGCCGAGCCACACGATTTCATTCTAGAAAAACGTCTCCATCGTTTCACTAAAAAGCAAAACATCACCCTCAACATCCACCCAACCCCCGCATTCCTTTCTCCTCCAGAATTCCTCGAAAAACACATCGCAGGAAAGAAGAAGCCTTTCATGGCCTCCTTCTACCAAGCGCAGAGGAAACGGATGAACATCCTCATCGATAAAGACAACAACCCAACCGGCGGCCAGTGGTCTTACGACGAAGATAATCGCAAAAAACTGCCTAAAGGCCACACGCCACCCCCGCCCCCAAAAGCATCAAAAGAAAGCGATTACGTTGAAAACGCCATCGCCTATATCGAACGCCATTTCCCCGATAACCCAGGCTCCACCGAGAATTTCCGCTATCCTGTCACCCGTTCAGACGCCCAAGCATGGCTCAAGGAATTCATAGCAGAGCGCTTCGCCGAGTTCGGCCCCTACGAGGATGCCATCTCCACCTTACACCCTTTCATCAATCACTCCCTCCTCACTCCGATGCTCAACATCGGCCTATTAACTCCGAAGGAAATCATCGATGCCGCACTCTCTACGCGAAAAGACATCCCGCTAAACTCTCTTGAGGGTTTCATCCGCCAGATCATCGGTTGGCGCGAATTCATGCACGGCATCTACCGCCACAAAGGTGTCGAAATCCGGAACATGAACTTCCTTAAACACACCACCCCCATCCCAAAATCCTTCTACGATGGAACCACCGGCATCCCACCCATCGACCGCATCATACGGCAACTACACGAAGAAGCCTACTGCCACCACATCGAGCGGCTCATGATTCTCGGCAATTTCATGCTCCTCTGCCGCTTCGACCCAAAAGCCGTCTACCAGTGGTTCATGGAACTCTTCATCGACGCCTACGACTGGGTCATGGTTCCCAATGTCTACGGCATGTCCCAGTTCGCCGACGGCGGAACATTCACCACCAAGCCCTACATCTCAGGTTCGAACTACGTCCTAAAAATGTCCGACGAGAAAAAGGGCGACTGGTGCCAAATCTGGGATGCCCTATTCTGGTCATTCATCGATGATCATCAGGAGCTATTCTTGAAAAATCCACGCTCCGCCATGATGGCCAGAACCTGGGGGAAATTTGCCGAATCGAAGCAAAATTCGATTCGTGAGACCGCTCAGAAATACCTGACTTCACTTCAATAAACAGAAGGCTTCATTCTCTAATTTGCAGAAAGTTTAACTTTATCAAAATAAAATCACCGATACTCCTTCACTTATCTACGAACGATTTCCTTTTCGTAAACAGAGCGATCTAAGCTCATGCCAGAGACTTACCCACATCTTATTCACAACCCAGAGAATCCCGATCTAACCCTTATTTTATAACGCTTTTAGACTTTTATAAACAGTTCTCACAAGTTATTCACACCATCTACTAAACGCCCAACGTAGGAAACAAATCAACCCAACCATCAATCCTTCCTCACCATTAGGAATTCTATGATGATTGCCTTGCTTTAATTTCAACGGCACAATCTCGCCGCTGTCCCGGCATCCCTACAACCCCTGAATGAATGAAGTAAACTCGATTGAGACATCAATCTTCCCCGGCACACCGACCTGTGCCACGAACGGCAACAATTTAGCTCCAAAATTCCTCACCATGATGGTCGTCGCGCAATGTCGCACAGCCTGTGAGGAACTTGCCAACTACATCGGCAGCTCTCCTTGTGAAGAGCACAATACCATTAATGACTGCCTCGCCGCCTGTGACGAGTATACAGGTGCTGCAGCACGCGAAAGTCGCCACACCATGCGCTACGCCATCTGGTGTTCCGAACGTTGCGATGATCTACGCGATGCCTGCTTACGCATGAACAGCCCTGCTGCAATTTCAGCGGCGAAGTGGCTAAAAGCCGTTTCAAAACAGATGAACCGCGAAGTCGTCTCTTGGCAACGCGTCAGCAAAGCGATGGAAAAAGAAGTCTCATGGGACACAGTCCAAGACGCCATGAACCATCAAGTCATCGCCTTTGATCCTTTCGGCTCCGCTTCACGTTCCAAAGCTTCTGGAGATAAATAACATCTCCATCGCTTAGACTAACACACGGGGCATTGGTTAATCGTCTGGAAGAAGTCGTTCCCTTTGTTGTCCACTAGGATAAACGCTGGGAAATTCTCCACCGTAATTTTCCACACCGCCTCCATTCCTAACTCGGAAAACGCGACAACTTCCTGAGAACGAATGTGATCTTGTGCCAGTAGCGCCGCAGGCCCGCCTGCGGATCCGAGGTAGAAGCCGCCGTGCTTATTACACGCATCTGTAACCTGCTGGCTCCTGTTTCCTTTCGCCAGCATGACCATCGATCCACCGTTCGCTTGGAAGAGATCTACATACCCATCCATGCGCCCCGCCGTCGTGGGGCCAAAGCTCCCCGACGCCATACCTTCCGGTGTCTTCGCCGGCCCTGCGTAGTAGATGGGATACTTCTTGAAATACTCGGGTAGCTCACCGGTTTCCTCTAGGATTTCCTTCATCTTCGCATGTGCAGAATCCCTTGCCACAATGATCGTTCCACTCAACGCGAGCGCTGTCGTCACTGGATATTTGGAAAGTGTTTCCAAGGTTTTTTCCATCCCCTGATCTAAATCGATCTCCACTCCCTTGAATTTCCAATCCGCGTATTTCTCAGGAATGAAACGCCCCGGATTCTTCTCTAGTTTCTCCAAGAAAATTCCATCCTTCGTGATCTTCGCCTTCGCCTGCCTGTCCGCAGAACAAGAAACACCAATACCTACCGGGCACGATGCACCATGCCTAGGCAACCTCACGACACGAACATCCAACGCGAAATATTTCCCGCCAAACTGAGCACCAATACCTACCTCACGCGCCTTCTGTAAAAGAACCTTCTCCAACTCTAGATCTCGGAACGCTCGGCCGTGCTCATTTCCACTCGTCGGCAGTGCATCGTAGTAGCGCGTCGTCGCCATCTTCACTGTCTTGAGATTGTTCTCCGCAGAAGTCCCGCCGATCACAAATCCAAGATGATAAGGAGGACAAGCAGCTGTCCCTAGAGACTTCATTTTCTCCACACAAAACTCGACCAATCGCTCAGGATTCAGAAGCGCCTTTGTCTCTTGATAGAGAAATGTCTTATTGGCTGAGCCACCGCCCTTGCTGACAAATAGAAACTTATACTCGTCACCCTCCGTCGCATACAAGTCGATCTGCGCCGGCAGGTTCGTCTTCGTATTGACCTCATCATACATATTCAATGGAGCCGTCTGCGAATAGCGTAAGTTCTCCTTCGTGTAGGTGTTGTAGATTCCTTTGGTGAGAAATTCCGCATCGTCGCAGCCCGTCCACACGCTCTGACCCTTCTTTCCGATAATCGTCGCTGTCCCGGTATCCTGACATGCCGGCAAAATTCCGTGCGAAGCAATCGTCGCGTTTTTCAAAAGCATGAGCGCTACCATCCGATCATTCTCTGATGCTTCCTCATCATCCAAGATCGCCGCCACCTGAGCCAAGTGGCTACTTCTTAGCGTAAAATTAATCGCTCGTATTGCCTCCTGAGCCAAAAGCGTCAGATCCTCCGGCTTCACGACTAGCATGCCCTTTCCACCAAACTCGGCAACTTCTGTTCCGCCTTCACGGATGCACTCGTATTCCGTCTCATCCGCGCCCAAGGGAAACGGATCCTGGTAGAAAAATTCCTTATCGCTCATGCCCTACGCTAATCGCAGACAATGAGAAATGGAAAGCCCGAGTTCGTATTTTAGCGCTGTCCCAGTTCCTCAAGCTCTTCGGTCACCCTGCCAAGCAAGCGGTCGAGATCACTTAGGTTCCTTTGCAAGCGCTGGCGATCCATTGGCTTTGAGCGCTCACGCATCCGTGGGATCATTGCCCGCCGTTGCTCAGCAAGCTGTTGACGCTTCAATTCAGCCTTCGCCTTTGCATCGGCGACAGTTCCCGGCACCCCCCTAAGTAAATCCTGAACGGCATCGCTACCCATGATGTAGGTACGGGTACGATCTGCTCGAGCCATCGTGATCCCAATCACACGTCCTTGGAGATCCACTACCGGCCCACCCATCTGGCTGAACTCAATTTTCATATCAGTCTGCACCACTCGGGAAAAACCGTCTCGAACCGCATTTGGTTCTCCACCCATTCTCTCCATCTGGTTCAAACGACCTCCGGAAAACTGTCCCGTAATTGGGCGATTTGAGAGCAAAACGGAGACGCTCATTTCTTTCCCTGCAGAATCCACAAGCAATTCCACTGTATCGCCCGGCTGCTTATTCGTTAGCGCATTTCTCAATTCTTGAAGCCCAGAAATTGCTCTCCCATCCACTTCAAGAATCACGTCACCCGATTGCATACCAGCCTCCTCAGCACCATACTCAGGCTGAACATTGGCGATTTTCACACCCTTGCCTCTGAACTTCGGATCAACTTCCACACCGAGGTGCGCCTTATCAGTTTCTCTGAGATTCCTCTCTAATACTGCTACCACCCCAAATCCCGCGGGCTTGCCGTTAGGTTGAGTCGCAGTGATAAATCGACCAAGCGAGAGATCACCTGGCTCAAATTTCACAGGCTTTAAGGTATCTCCCTCCACTTCGAGCAAAGCCAGATCCTCTTCTGCGAAAACCCCAGTCACAGTAGCCGCCCTCTCTTCTCCCCCACCCGTCTGAACGTAAAGAACATCGGCCGATGGTTCAATCTCACTCCATTTCGTAAGGATTTTCGATCCGTCCTCAACGACCGTGCCATATGCAAGTTTCGCAGGACGGTTTCTTTTCTTCCCCCAAATTGCCACCGCAGATTCAGCCGCATTCCTTAGTGCCGGCTCCAAGGCTGCATTAAAATCATCTGACTGCTCGTTGACCGTTTCCAGTTCATCCGGCCTCATCAAAGGCACCTCTTCATTCTCTTGGCTACTACCAGGAAAAGGAAAACGTTGGCGCTGCGCCGGAGCGAGCGTCGATAGCCCCACCAGAACTGCGATCCATTTCATTGTATCGGAAGTCTTCATCGTGTTTTGAAAAGGTCTTCGGTTTTCATCAATTCCACTTTGATATTTATAATTTCGTCTTTGCGCAAAAGCCCTAGATCCACCACATCACCTGCTTCTTGTTTCACGATGACCTCCAGTAATTCTGATCCATTTCGAATCACCTCGCCATCGACCGACTTTATAATATCTCCAACTCTCACTCCCGCAGCCGCCGCTGGAGAGTTTGGCTCAACCTTATCAACCAACACACCTCTCACACCACGGGGCAAACTGCCCATGCCAATTCCAAGAACTGGTCGCTCCTGATTTGTCATTGGGTTCATCTGCAGCGTCCCCCATGCCTCTCCGGAGATAAGCCGATCCCAATCCTGCTTGAAGCCATCCACACCTGCGTGATTATTATTTTTCCATGACTCACCGATCGAGGAATTGATACCCACCAGATTTCCTTCTAGATCAAACAACGGCCCGCCAGAGTCTCCACCGATCAATGTGCAATCGGTCGTGAAATAATTTCCCGGCCCATCCGACATCACTCGCCCGAACCTCACCGGAGGAGTCCTCGCCGGATCGAATCCTGCCGAGTGACCGAGCGCAATAACCCAATCGCCAGCCACTAATGGCTTAGACTCGCCGAGATCTACGTATGGCCATGGCCCAGCCTCCACCATTTGCACCATCCCAATGTCCTTGGAATAGTTCGCACCTAAGACTTTGCCCAACCACTTTTTCCCATCAGAGAAATATACATCCACTTCTTTCATCCCCTGGATCACGTGAGCAGCGGTTAGAATTAGTCCATCCTTGGAAACAATCACCCCAGAGCCGGATGAGCCGGTCTTGCTGGAAACAAGTGCAACAGTAGCTGACATCGTCTCATCCGCCACCGCAGTCACCTTAGACTCAAGGTTTATTAGGTCTTCAAGCGTCGCCGAAGGCTCCCGCGCTTGGAGGGAAATCTGGCACATTAAGAGCGCTAGAAAGGAGAGCATTATCTTCATCACAATTTACAATCGGTGCAACATCCCCATTTCGTCTAGCGATTTGTGCCAATAATCGTCTTACCGATACAAAAGTTTGGTGTTTGATCTTCCGATTTTCCCCGTATCTTCCCTACGGGAATTCCTTCATGGCAAAACGTAAACAACAGTCGAACAAACCTCGCGAAAAGGCATCCAAACCCCGCCGTTCGCCGAACCCACTGTCGCTTCTATTACTGTGGCCATTTCACCTGCTTTTCCTAGTAACTCGGGGATTCTCATGGCCTCTACGCTTCCTCTCTCGTTTGGTCGGCACTCCAGCCGTCGCCGGACTATACATCGGTGCCATTCTAGCTGTGTTCTATGGCATCCGCTCCTCGAACTACGATCTAAACAAGCTCAATCAGATGCCGGAGCGCACCATTATCCTCGACCGCCAAGGTGAGGAAATCGGACGCATCCACGGAGAAAAACGCGAAATTATCCTCCTAACTCAAGTCGCAGAGGATTTTCGAAAAGCCATCCTCGCACGTGAAGACGAGCGCTTCTATTCACACGGAGCAGTCGATATTATCGGCATCGGACGCGCTATTCTGAAGAATATTGAAGGTAAACGCGAAGGTGCATCCACCATCACACAGCAGCTTGCTTCCGACGTCTTTGCCCTGAAGCGTGGCGAGATCCGCGGAGACCTCCCTCGCCAACTCGATCGTAAATGCCTCGAAATCGCCATCGCCTTCCGCATCGAGTCCGCCCTTTCCAAAGATAAAATCCTCGAAGCCTATATAAACCAAATCAACTGGGGCCGCCAAATCAAGGGCGTAGGAGAAGCCTCTCGCATCTATTTCGAGAAACATCCCTCCCAACTCACCCTCTCTGAATCAGCACTCCTCGCAGGTATCGTGCGTGGCCCCGATGCCTACAATCCTTTCCGATCCATGGAAGCAGCTGAGCGCGAACGCAACACCACGCTCGCACGCATGGTCACTGCGGAAAAAATCACCCAAGCGCAGGCCAAAGCAGCAAAGTCTGAAGCCATCACTGTCCGCCCGGATTGGAGACGTGCTTACAATGCCTCCTACGCGATGGATGCCATTCGCCGCGACCTAGAGATCATTCTAGAAAAGGAAAACATCGAACTCGGCGGACTCACCATCATCACCACCATCGACCAACGCCTCCAAAAAGTTGGAGAAGAAGCCCTCGATAAAAAACTCCGTGAAACCGAACGCCGCTCAGGCTACCCACACCAAACCCGAGCAGCATGGCAAAACTCTCCTGAAGAATCACGCAAAGACCCACAATATATTCAAGGCTCTGCCGTCCTCATCGACAACCGCTCTGGTGCTGTCATCGCCCTCGTCGGTGGACGCGATGCCAATGAGTCCCAATTTAATCGCGCGATCCAAGCTCGCCGCCAGATCGGTTCCATATTTAAACCTTTCGTCTATCTTGCAGCTTTCGACAAAGGCCTTCGTCCCTCAACACAGATCTCCGACGGTCCCATACGCAGTGGCGAAATCAGAGGAGCCTCAAACTGGCGACCCAACAACTCCGACGGAAAATTCGGCGGCATGCTCCCCGCCTCCGTCGGCCTCATCCGCTCGCGCAACACCATGTCCGTCCGCGTCGGCAACTACGCAGGAGTCACCGCCGTGAAGGAGGTTTCGCGCATGGCAGGCTTCGGCCAAGCAATGCCAGAATTTCCCGCCTCTTTCCTCGGCACATGGGAGGCAAGTCCATGGGAAGTCGCCACCGCCTACACCATCTTCCCCAACGATGGAAAACGCTTCCGCCCTTACCTCATTTCAGAAATCAAAGACCGCTCGGGCAACACCCTCTACTCCACCCCAGCGCTCTCCTATCAGGCTACCACTGGAGGTTCTGCATGGTCAGTATCGAAAATCCTCCAGGAAGTCGCCACTTCCGGCACGGGAGCTTCCATGAAACGCCTCGGCTACACCAAACCCGCTGCTGGTAAAACTGGCACCACCAACGATTTCAAGGACGCATGGTTCGCCGGATATTCTTCCACACTCACATGCGCCGTTTGGGTCGGCTTCGATACTCCGAAAAAAACCTTCCAAGGCGGCTACGGCTCCACCCTCGCCCTTCCAGTCTGGGTCGACATCATGAAAACCGCTGACCGTCTCGGTTACAAGGCAGGCGAACTCCATTCCAACGTAAACCTCGAAACCATCGAGCTCTGCCGCAACTCAGGCAAACGAGCCACACAAGGCTGCCGTGACAACGGCACCGCCTACGCCGATGAAGTCCCGCGCGACACCGCACCGGATACCAATGATCTCTGCCCAATTCACCCAGTCAAAGCCATCCCCATCAGCGAGAACTTCACCTCACCTCCACCGCGACGCAGCGATCCTCCAAGAGCCCAGCGCGTAGAGGAAGATTCTAATATCCTAAGAGCTCAACCCATCGAAGAACCACCCCTCCGCGCAGGCAGGGTGGATTGATGCACACACAACCCGAATTCTTCCCAACAACAAGACGCCCCAGCGGCATTCCCTTTCCAGAACCATGAAAACCACAGCAAAAACTCGGAAAAACTCCGGATTCACCCTACTAGAAATTGTTATCGTCCTCGGCATCATCGGCATCATCATGGGCGGCTCCATCGCCATGCTCGGCAAACTCGGTGACGGTGCAAAAATCCAGCGCGTCGAAGGCGATTTTAACAGCATCAGCTCGGCGGTCTCCTCTTACAAGATGCTCGCTAGCACCGCCCCAACCACCCAGCAAGGCCTCGAAGCCCTTTTTGTAAAACCCACCACTGCTCCTGTCCCGAAACGCTGGACTAGCGCTGGCAAAGAAGTGCCCAAGGATCCTTGGGGCGTCCCTTACAAATACCGTAACCCTGGCAAGAAGGATTCCAGCACATTCGAGATCTACACATGGGGCCCCGACCAACAGGAAGGCACGGATGATGATATGTCCTCCCAGGACTGATCGTTCTCGAGGTGGCTTCACCCTCCTCGAAATCGTCATCGTCCTCGCCATCTCCGGCCTCATTATCGGCGGCGCTATTGCGACCGTCGTGCTCGCGTCTTCGCAACGTAAGCTCACCGTCACATCCAGTGAGATCGAGCTTCTCGCGAAGAAAGCACGCACCGCGGCGATCCTACACCAGACACCTTACGCCATCGAGTTCCATCCGGGCTTCGTGCGCCTTCTTCCACTATCCCAAGCCTCGGAACTCGAGCGCACCACCGCTCTCGGCAACGAAATCGGCGGAACACTTTCCGATAGTGAAAACGCTACACCACAAGTGCGTGAGCAAATCGATATCGACTCCGATCTCATTCTCACCATCCGCCGCTGGAATACCGATAACTTCGTCACTCCAACTGAGAACTTCATTCCCGTCTGGCGCTTCGACCCCGAAGGCCTCTCCGAGCCCATCACCGTGCGCCTGTCCATCGACGAAAGCTACGCCCAAGATACCTACCACCCCCTAACAGCCACCATCGCCGATTCCGAACTAGAGGCCTATTAAATATGGATCGCGGGATTTTAACCCGTTTTCTAAAACCTCCCACCTCACCCTTATTCATTTAACACAGCTTCTTGAGAGTCGAACATTCACCACCCGGCAAAGCCAAAGGCTTCCTCCTACTAGAGGTTGTCCTTGCTCTCGGTATCTTCGCGATTGCCTGCACCGGGCTCACCGTCGCCTTCCACCGCATGGCAGATGCCGCCAGCCTCGCACAGACAGAATTACGCATCAACCGCATCCTAGAATCCGCACTCACCGAGCAACTCTCTTTTCCCACATTGGAAGAAGGCGTCACTCAAATCCCTGTCGAAGGCACGGATATCGAACTCGATGTCATCATCGTCCCACTTGAGGAAATGATAAACCAAGACGGCGAGTTTCTTCAGGAAATGTTCCACATCACCGTCACCGCAAATTGGTATCAAAACGGTGAATGGCAAGCCCGCTCCGCAGAAACGTGGCGCTACAACCTCATGTACCAGCCATGAGATTGAATTCAAAAACCAAGCATTCCGCTGAGCCTTCGAAGTTCCACAATAGGGGTTTCACTCTCCTCGAACTCGTCCTCGCCCTCCTTCTCATCGCCCTCCTCGTAGGCATGGTCTTCGGCACCGCACGATCCTCACTCATTCTCGGCAACAACGTCGTCCAAACTCAGAATGAGGAAATGCTCCATCAAGCTTTCTTCGATTTCCTTGGAAACCGCTTCGCTGCCCTCCCCGGAAACACACGCATGGATCTAGCCGTCACCGATGCTGGATCTCATTACCTTACCGACCTTACCCTAGAGCAAGTCCCCCTCTCATTTACCTGGGGCGGAGCAGAACGCACCGCCAAGGCCATCCGACTCTCCACAGTGAAGCGACGCTCTGGCTACCTTGATATCATCCTCAGCTACTACGAAAACGAAATCATCGATCCCGGCTCCACAGATGATTCAGGCACAGCCTTCGTTTCGACTGCTTCCTCTGAAGAGCCTTTTGCAGAAATCGTCCTCCTCACCGATGTCGCCTACTTCGAGTGGCGCGTGCTAGACGGCCGCACCCTCGACTACCAATACGATTGGGAAATCGCCGGTCGCCTTCCCCTCCAGATGGAACTCACTTGCGCCTTCGGAGCTGATGGCGAAGAAATCCGCCAAGTCTTCTGGATCCCCCCCCGCCAAAACCCCGAAGTTTTCATGCGTCAACTCGGCCAAAGCCAACAGAACAGTGCTGGTGGTGGCGGTGGCGGTAGACCCGGCGGCGGTGACGGAGGTGGTGGCAGACCCGGCGGTGGTGACGGAGGTGGCGGCGGCGGCAGACCCGGCGGCGGTGATGGTGGCGCCGGTGCACAACCCGGTGGCGAAGTCACAATCCCAATAACACCTGTAGGCCCATGAAAATCATCCCTACAAATCCCTCTAACAAACCCGGCGTCGCTCTGATCGCCGTGCTGTGGCTTATTGCCATCCTCTCTCTTTCCGCCATCACCACGCTACGCGTCATTTCCTTCGACATGGAAATCGCCACCGCGAAAGTCCACGGATCCCGCGCCTTCCAACTCGCTGAAATGGGAATCGCCATCGGCTCAAACCCCGTCGTCGATCGCGACGACCCCATCCTCCACCGCTACGATGAGGAAAATAACGAAGAACTCCACGTCACCCTCACCTCAGAGGGCGCACGCTTCAATATCAACACCCTCGTCCTCTCCGAAGACAAAAGCCTCATACGCTCCATTTTCATCGAGTGGGGTCTCGATCTCGATTCCGCCCAAGCCCTTACCGACGCCATGACCGATTGGGTCGATGCTGACGACGAAGAAGCCCTCAATGGAGCCGAATCCGGCGACTACGAAAACATCGGACGCATCAACCAGCCCTTCAACCGCCCCTTTTACGACATCTCGGAAATGAGCCTCGTCATCGGCATGGATCAGGTCGAGCAACTCCGTCCCGATTGGCGCGACTGGTTCACCGTTTGGTCAGCAGGCGCTCTAGATATCAACGAAGCAGATGCAGAACTCATCGCCGTCGCCGCAGATATAGGCGTAGAGCAGGCTCAAATCATCCCAGAAAAAGTGCGCGGCACCGATGGTATTCGTGACACCGAGGATGATGTTCCTTTCCAAGACGTAACTTCTGCACTTTCCCTCCTTGGCATCGGCGGCGAAAGCAGCCAATTAATTGCCTCTCGTTTCACACAACAAGACACCACCACTCGCATCACATCCACCGCCCGCTCCGGCGATGCCAAACGCCGCATCACCGCTATCGTTCGTAACCGCACCGGAAGACCAGCTCTCCTCGACCGCACCACCGAGATCATCCCTTAAATTTCATGGCAAAAACCACAAACAACATCCTCCTTCTTCCCGGCGAAACCGAATGGGAAATCTGGACACTTGCCGCCGACGGCTCGACAGCCCTCGAATCCTCTCACCCCGTATCCACCGCATCGGAAATTACGAAATTCCCTGCCGGCGATATTATTCACTTATTTCCGGTCAAGGAACTTACCGCCGTCCCGATGCATGTTCCATCCGGCGATACTTCACTATTCCCTGATCTTGCAGAAACTCATGCCGAACGCCTCGGCTTCCGCCCAGACCCTTTCGCCGGTCAGCTCAGCGATATTTTCCCCGTTTTAGTCAATTCCCAGAGCTCTACCTTCCTCAATATCATCCTCCGCAACCCGCAGGATGGCAGTCTCCCGACAAAATCACCCAAAGCCTTCGATATTTCCCCACGCGCCTTTCCCGTTCAGGGAAACACCCTTAGCCTTTGGCGTGAGCTCGGCGCTTGGGTCTTCGCTATCCATCGTGAGGGAAAACCCATCTACTGCCAGGCCACCGCATCCACCGGCACCTCGCCCGATGACTCACTCATCCGAGAAATCCGCATCGCCATCGCCCAGCTCTCCATGCAGGGAATCGATGCTTCACCCTCCAAGGCCACCGTCTGGTCTTCCGATCCGGAAACACAAACTCAACCCGTCTCCCAAGGCCTTTCCCTACAAACAGAACTCGCACCACGCCCTGCACCCACCGTCCCTGATCCACTCAGCAAACTCCTCCCTGCAGACGTCCGCGCCGCACGCCGCGAGGCATTAAAAAAGCGCAACATCACCCTCGCCATCGCTGCAGTAGCCCTCATCTACCTCGGCACTATCGGCTACCTAGCCTTCGGCCTATGGCAAACACACTCCAAGGCGGAAGAACTCAACGCCCAAGTCGATCGCGTCGCACCAGAAAGTGCCGCCTTTAAACTCCACCTCGCGAAATGGGATGAACTCGCTTACGCACTCGATCCAGAATACAGCACAGTCGGCATCCTCAGCCGGGTCTCAAAATCTATACCTAAAAACTCCGGTCTTCGCCTACGCACCGCAGAAATATCACCAACAGAGATTCGACTCATCGGTGAAGCACCTCAACCAGATGCTGTGAATCAGTTTTCTCTCAACCTCAATAACAGCAACGATCTAGTAACCTACGAATGGGAAACTCCTGCCCCGAAACAATCCAGCCGTGGCTGGGAATTCGTCTTCACCGGCATGACTCCTCTCACAACTCCCTGATCGGCTTACCTTTACAGTTGGAAATCCCCATCTCAACCTACATTCTTTGCGCCGAAACACGGGAATTCCCGACAAAACAGCCGTCTAACGGCATTCATTAGCCACAACCGCATGTCCGACCGCGAAAAAAAACTCCTAGCCCTCCTCCTCTTCGCGGGATTCTTCATTGCGAACCTATTTTTCTTCAATTTCTACAACGAAAAAAAGGGCGCTTACGCCAATGATCTTAGAGACGCGAAAGACAGCCTCCAGCAGGCCATCGTCTTCAGCGAAAGCTCCGCCTCCATCACCGATGAAATGGAATGGCTCTCCACCACAGAGCCCGAGCCATCCGCCTACCAGCCAGTACAAACCGCACTCCAGCAGTTTGCTGAAACACAAGCGCGCAACCTCGGACTAACTGTCAAAAAACTAGACTTCCTGCCAACTGACGAGAATGGCGCCTACTACCACCGCGCTCAAGTTAGTATCAACCTCACTGGCAGAGAAGAAGCACTCTACAAATGGTTCAACATCGTCAATGACCCAGAGGCCTTCCGCTCCGCCTACCAAATCCGTCTCAGCCCTAACAGCACCGACGATACCCTCATCGATTGCTCTGCAACCCTCGCCCAATGGTTCCCACCAGCGTTATGAAAAACTTCCTCACAACTCTTAGCTTTATCGCCATCGGCATCACCGTAGGATTCGCGGATGTCCCAAAAAAGATTCCTCTCTATCAACACGCAGGACTCTGGACAGATAGCCCATTCACCTCCAAGCCCCCCCCACCGGAGAAGGTATCGCCCATCAATCCTCTGAACGACTACACTCTCACCGGTATTGCCCCAGTCCCCGGTGGATACCGCGTTACCATCATCAGCAAAAAGGATCCGACCGTTAAGGAAGTCATTAGTCCCGGTGGAGACGGCCCTTTCAGAGTTATTTCTGTAAATCGCAACCCAGGCCAATCTCTCGGAACCACCGTGGTTCTATCAAGCGGATCCATGCAAGGAACAGTCTCCTTCGAGCCAGACCTTGTATCTGTCAACGCCCCTCCTGCCCCAGCGTCATCCAAAGAAAACCAACAGGCACAGCAACCTATTACACCGCCGGGCTTTAATCAGAACGCTGGCCAACAAAACGGGGGACCTCGTCCGCGCATTGTCCCTCCCACACCTCAAAACAACGGGAAAAAGGGGAATAACAACGACAAGAAAAAAGACAACCAACGTCCTGATCGCCGATAGGCCGTTTCGTTTCTCTACTACCTAAACATTTTCTCAGAAAACATATCCATCTCATGCTCCGCCAGCTCCTAGCATCCACTTTCTTGATTCCTGCCATCGCCTTTTCCCAGAATGAGGAAGTGCCTGAAATCCCGGCTATTGTCCAACCAGCACCTGAAGTCGTGCAACCTCCAGTTCCAGTTCCTGCTCCACAGCAGCCTAAGGCTCTTGGCGACACACTAATCCAAGAACCCATCGAGGAACTCAAACTCTCAGGCTCATCTCTGGCCGACCTTTACCGCCAATACACTGGACGCCGTGTCATCGTCTCTTCTGCTGCATCCGTCGCAGAATTCCAGTTTATCCAACACGCTTCACCACAAGACCCTCTCACCTACAGTGAGGCAGCAGAGCTACTTAAGAAAACTGCCACCATCGAGAACTTCATCTTCGTCCCCGCTAGCGACGATCCAAACCTCGACTATCTCACCCTCTCCACCGCAGGCACAAACCCAAAAGCAATCGGCATAGAGGTTTATACCGAAAAGGATATCCTACCAGAAGGTGACGCCGTCATCATGTACATCATGTCCCTGAACTTCCTCAAACCAGACGAGGCAGTGCGCGTTTTCCAGCAAGTCGTCGGCCAATTCGGTGCCTTTGGCTCCATCACCACCAGCGGTTCCTCCGTTGTAATCACGGAAAACACCTCCCTCATCCGCAGACTCATCGAACTCAAGGAAGAAATCGACAAGCCCTCCTCACAAGTCGGCACCAAATTTATCACCGTTAAATACGCGGATGTCACCGAACTAGCGACCACGCTCAACGAACTCCTTGGCACACAGAATACCTCAAATACCGCCGGAGTTCAGCGCACCCAGCAAAACAACAATAACAACCAAGGTACTGCAGGAATCCCAACAGATGTAGCTGGAGGATCTTCAGGTGAGGAAACCCCCATCCAGATTATCCCAGATGCGCGAACTAACCGTCTCTTCGCCATGGGGCGCCCTGTAGATCTCCTTTTCGTAGAAGGCCTCGTCCGCGAATTCGACACCGAGTCTGACCAACGAAACTTCCTCCGCAGGAAACTCAAATTCCTCGCCGTTGCCGATTTCCTACCCATCGCCGGAGACGCCCTCACCCGTGCATTTACCGGCACTGGGAATAGTGACGCTACACAGCAAGGAGGAGGAAACCGTCAGCAGACCAACAACAATAATAATAATAACAACCGGAACAACAATAATACCCAGAATGCCGGCGGGACAGGAGGAGGGGTTTCACTCTCAGATCCGAACGTCAACTCTGCTCCTGAATCCCTACTCATCGGCCGCACCCTCCTCGTCGCCGACAACATCACCAACTCCATCGTCGTCCAAGGCCCGCCATCCGGTGTCGAAATCGTCGAAAACCTACTCGACCAAATCGATGTCAAAGCAGATCAAGTCATGATCTCCACCGTCTTCGGCCAACTTTCTCTCGGAAACACGACTTCTACTGGCGTCGATTGGCTCCGTACTTATCGCGGAGTTGGCGACGGTGGCATCGCAGGTTCGATCATCGGTAGCAATACCAACGGGCCAGTAAACACTCTTGATCCGACAGGCCTATTGAACCCAATCACAGCTCTTACTCCTACAGCTGGTGAGTTTGCCAATCAATCTGGCCTCTCGTTATATGGCAAAATCGGCAGCTCCCTCGCTGCCTATGTTAATCTCTTATCGGCCGACAGTGACTTCACCATCCTCTCACGCCCCTCCATTTTCACCGCAAACAATCAGAAGGGCACCATCTCCTCAGGACGCCGTATTGCGATTCCGACCTCAACCACCACAAACTCCGTGGGTGGACCCACTACCAGCATCGAATACCGGGATGTGGTTCTCAAGCTAGAGGTCATCCCTCTGGTAAACTCGGAAAACGAAATCACGCTTCAAATCGCCTTAATCAGCGATGATATCATCGGTAATACGGATATTGAAAACGTAGGATTGGTTCCCATCATCGGTACTCGTGAACTTCTCACCACCGTCACCGTTCCTAACAACCAGACCGTGGTGCTCGGAGGACTCATTACCACCACTGATACTGAAAATATCACTGGAATCCCCCTTCTCAGCGACATCCCCGGCCTAGGGCGCCTGTTTTCTACTCATACCGACGGAGTTAATCGGGATGAACTGATGATCTTCATCCAGCCATCCATCGTCAGCGGATCCGGCAGCCTCAACGAAGTTCAAGATGATATGGATACCCGCTACCAGGTCTCCGATCAAGCCCGCACCTTTGCCGATGGCTCCGTCCTCCCACCGCGCGACACTTTCCCTGTTGCAGAATCCAATAACCGCAATGCATCCTCACAGGACGCAAGTGCAGAAGGTTCCTCTACCACGAAACGTAAGCTCGGCCCCATCCATAGGCGTTAGACCCTCCGTCTACGAAGCAGTAATACTCCTGCGGAGAGGATGAAGGCCATAGAAGTGGGCTCTGGCACAACCTGCCAACCCATATCGCTCAAAAAGGCGAGGTCAAGATCGGTGATGTATTTCCGGGTACCTGTGGTAAGGCTCGGCGTCATGATGGCATCCTGAAGATCATCCGTCACCACACCATCGACGATTGCATGCCCTTGAAGGTCTCCCGCCACGTGAGCACCTCCGCCGTCTACCACGTCAATTCCTGTTCCCAGTAGCGCTTGAACCGCAGCTCCCGTCCAATCGGTACCACTCTTCTTCTCGTCCCAAGTATCACCGAGACCAAATCCCACGGAGTGGAGAATTTCATGCACCGCCACACTGTAGAAGTCGGTCTGAGTGAAGGTAGGCAAATCATCATAGCTGAAGTTCCAGAAAGTAGACGAGTCGTTATCAAAGACCAACGAGCTCAGGGAATACCCGAAGCTAAGCTCATACGGCTCTCCGCCAAATGTTCCTGAAAGCGATGATAATGTAGGCCCGCCACGCCCCATGCCTGAGTTAGACGCAAGCTCCATCGCATCCACTGCAGCAGAAAACGATGCCTGGGACGCGACTGATCCAGATAAGCCAAATCCTCCACCTCCTGGGCCGCCTTGCCCGAGTGTGCTACCTGAAAGGCTACGACTGCCAACTTTCACGACCACTTCATCTTCGGCGAACGAAAAGGTACTCTGCGATACCGTGCCCGAGGAGCTGTAAGGATCATTGTATACAAGGCTCCAATCCACTGTAGAGCTCGATCCACCAGACGTTCCCGTGTAAACATCCTGACTCAGAGCAGCCAAAGAAGTAGTAATGGCAAAACTCACATCAGCCGCCGCTTTTGATAGAGTCGCTTGCGCCTGCGCCGTGAAAAAAGTGTCTGACGGATCAGCATAATCGATCGTTATGGAAATTGCTCCTGCTGACGGCGCCATGGCAATGCAAGCCAACGGAATCAAAAATTTTCTACTCATGTTTAACACTCTCGCTAGAAGTTAAAGATCACACAAGCTTCAATGTCAGCGACTTGCAATAATGCTACCTACTCAAATAAGTCCACCTCACTGGCTCACAACGCACTTAGCGCTCCATTGGATACGACAGGAAGACTAAGCCCGGTATCAGTAACGAAAGCACAGCAAGCGTCTTTAATGTCACAATATCAAACCTGCCTCTTGCACGGTTGAGCACCTGTAGCAGCGCCGCTCCGGTGAGCACCGCATAGTAAAACGGCCTAGACAGCATAGCCTCGTCCTGCACCGCATATACCAAGGACGCCGCACCCAACAGGGTCAGCGGTAGGGACAACGAAATTTCTTCCAACGTAGTTATTTCCTGATCCTCAGACCGCTCAGCTTTCCCCCAAATATCCACGGCCGAAGATGTGAGGAAACAAAGCACCGAAAAGCAGATGAACTCCTTTGAGAAAAATAAATCTTTGATCCCGGTATTGGGAAGATAGACCTGCGCGGTTAGCCCAATCCCGAAGGCAAAAGCCAATCCGCCAAGCACATGTTTCGAATAGGAAATTTCCTCTTCTTCCTGACCGGAAAACAACGAAACTGCAAAATACCCCGCCACCATCAATCCACCAACCAAAAGGAAATTGTAAACCGAAAGCGGAAAGTTCAGGACGGTCAACAACACCGCCGCGAGTCCGGTCAAAAAAGCACAACGTTTGAGCCAGATCCTTTGCCAAGGACTAAATCGGGAGCTGTCATTTGTCATTGCAGACTCCAGCAGAAGACCGGCAATACGTATTGTCCACACAGCAAGCGCGAGAGCGAAGTATGCCTCCCACGGATGGTATAAAATGCGCCATGTCCTGGCGAAAAGAAACAGCCACATCACCGCAATCAGCGGGGCGTCAAGTCCCAGCAAATTCGGTAAATGCCACCAGCGCCTGCTCTCTTTCTCCACGGCCAGATCATCCCCACGCATGCCTTCGAACGCAAGTGCCGACTAGGCCGTTTTATGCCATTACGCTTCTTACTAACGGAGGCACCGGCGCACCGATGGCCTCCGCCGTAGCACGGAGAAGCTCTAACTCGTTATCCTCGATCACTCCGTCATCCGCAGCTACCAGCGCGCAAAGCCTAAGGATGCGCTGCTTCACAAGCGGTGTGGCAGCATCCATTTCCACCAGCGCCGCGGCCACTTCGCCCAGACTCCCCTGAACCATCGGAAGACCTCTGCCGGTATGTTCCTGATATTCCGATGCCGCCTTTGTCAAAGCAGCTTCACCTCCGGCCAACGAAGCAAAAGCTCCTAGGAGCCTTGCCATGTGCCCTTCCAGATCAGCGAGTTTCCTGTATTTCATCTCGGGCACGGGCTTGAGGCCTAGCCCGATGCAGACATGCCTCTCGATAACTTTCTGCAACATGAACTCAAAGAGATTCACCTCGCCATCCGCCTCGATCAACGCCCGACTCGCGGCCACAAATTCCTCCGCCTCCGCTTGCCCCATGCGCCTGAGCCAGGAAAGCGAAAGATCCACCAGTGCCAGCTTCTTCGCTGAAGTATATTCCTCAAGATCCACACTCCACCCAACCGCTTGCGTTATCGCCTCCGCACCGTATCCAAGAGAATGAAGAATACGCTCTGCAGTAACTCTTCCGTCCTCATCCGCTGCGACCAACAACCCAAGTAACAAGGCTTTTGCCTCCACCTTGGAAAAGGCCGTCACATTCCCTGCTCGGAGTTCATCACGTATTTTTGCTCCGACCTGTGAATCAAGCCTATCGCTGTCGCCCAAGCCATCCAGCCTTCCACCACTCCCCTCACTTTCCAGCGATCCCGAAAAGCCCATCGCACCGGAAAACTCCTCTGCCCGCACCGCATCCGCTTTGCCTTTTAGCATCTCCCCATTCCACCTCGGCTCAATCGCTTTGATCCGTTTCTCCAATGGAGGATGTGTCGCCATCAACGCACTGAACCCACTCCCGGCGAAAAACATGTGCCGTGCCTCCATCGCCTTCGGTGAAACAATTTTCCCATGATCCGCGAAGCCCCCAATCTTCTTCAACGCCCCTGCAATACCTCCCGGATCACGTGTAAACTGCACTGCAGATGCATCTGCCAGATACTCCCTCTGCCGTGAAATGGCCGATTGTAACATCCTCGCAAACAGCACACCCACTGATCCCACCAGCCACACTCCAAGGCCTGCGACGATGATCGCTATCACGATACCATTTCCCTTCGAATCGCGTGAGCCCCGCATGAACCGGAATGACTCCAGCATGATGCGCCCCAGCATCGAAAGCATCACCAAACCAAAAATCCAGCCCATCAGCCGCATATTCAACTTCATGTCACCGTTGAGGATGTGGCTAAACTCATGCGCCACTACTCCCTGTAACTCGCTACGCGTTAGTCGCTCCAGCGTCCCCCGCGTCACGCCGATGACCGCGTTCGTATTGTCCGTGCCAGCAGCGAAGGCATTGATCCCCTGCTCTGCATCCATGATCCAGACTTCAGGCACCGGCACTCCGGAAGCGATCGCCATTTCCTCAACCACATTCAGCAAACGCCTCTCGGGTAGATCGGTCGTCGTCGGTTCCACCGGTCTCCCACCCAGACTCTGCGCCACCACTTTCCCACCACCCGAAAGCTGTGCAAGTTTGCTCCAACTCCCCACCATGATCACCCCACCGACCAAGCCTCCAACTCCCAGAAGCCGACCGCTGTCCCACCAATTTCGCGGAACACTCCACGCCGGCTGATCAGTTAGAGAGTCACTGCTTTCCTGAAAAAGAACAAACCCGCTCGCCAGTAGATACATCACGCCGATGACCCCGAGCACAGATAGCACGAACCACCAGACGAGTATCCGGCTCGACTTCCGCGCTCGCTCCTGTGCCTCGAAGAAATTCATCTACGGGTGGGCGAAAAATCTCAGAACTGCACTTTCGGAGCCTCGCGCTCTGCTTCTACTTCGACCTCGAAGAGAGCCGCTTCAACAAAGCCAAAGATTCCCGCGAAGATATTATTCGGGAAAACCTCACGCTTGTTGTTAAACGCTAGGACTGAATCGTTGTAAGCCTGACGTGAGAAAGCGATTTTATTTTCCGTCGTCGTCAGCTCCTCAGTGAGCTGCATCATATTTTGGTTCGCTTTGAGATCTGGATACGCCTCGGCAACAGCAAAGAGCCTTCCCAAAACACCACCGAGCCCCGCTTCCGCTTTGCCGAGCTGACCCAGCTTCTGCGGATCACCCGGATCACCAGCCGCAGCCTCACGAGCTCCTGCCGCGACATTACGAGCGGCGATCACAGCCTCAAGCGTCTCGCGCTCATGGCTCATGTACGCCTTCGCTGTCTCAATAAGGTTAGGTATGAGGTCGTGCCTGCGCTTTAGTTGAACATCAATCTGCGAGAACGCGTTTTTATACATGTTCCGCAGCTTCACGAGGCCGTTGTAAACGCCCATCGCGAACAGCGCGATCAGGCCAATAAGCCCGACCAACACGACGATCACTATAATTAGTACTGCGCTAGTTGTCATAATGCAGTTAAGATGAGGATTTCTTAGCGTCTATGCCAACAAAAACCATCCTCGCCGCAATGATTAACGCCGGCCACCACCGCCGCCGCCACGACCACCGCGGTCAAAGCCTTCTCCGGAGAGCAAGCGTGTCTTGGCGTCATCAGAAAATACTGGATTGGAATTAATATACTCCGTCGCACCAGCTTCGTCTTCCTGCATCCATCTCATGGCTACCATTCCCGATGTGCGCTGCTGATCTCGTTCGTCGCTGATCATTGCCGCTACTTCGGCTTGTTCTGAATACGGTGCAGTTGAATTACTGAAAATGTATGACTGTGCAGCACTGTCCTTCACGTCAGCATTTGTCTGAGATTTCACGAAATCCAATGCAGCACCACTATCTGAGGCTGTCCAAATCGGCATTACCTCACGCATGCTTGCTCTTTTCGCGCCATCATCGCTTAGGCCATTCACCAGAGCGATCGAACCCTGCACATCTTCACGAGCGAGGTTCTTCGCTACAGTTGGAGCAGCTTCACGCAACGCGTCGCCGTCGGTCAGCTTGCTCAATTCAGTCGCGGCAAGCTGTGGGCTCTCTTGTGCCAATCCAGCAATTGCCGAAGCCATTGCAGCATCCCTTTGATCCTCGGGAAGACCGTTCGCCCAAGCGGATGCTTCGGTGAAATTCTTCGCACCCCACTCAAGTGCAATGCTCTCGTAGGCGTCCTTGCGATCACCTTCCGGCATAGTTGCTACCATTGCTGCAGCTTTGGCAGGATCCGTTTTTGCAACTTCAGAAACCACAGATCTAAGCGCATCACCCGAGCCTGTTTTCAATGAAGAAGCCCACTCAAGCGCGGCATCGGGATCTTGCTTCGCCCATTCGCCGGCGATGATTGCACCTGGCCCCTGACCCATGCCCCGGCCTCCGCGGCCTCCCATCATATTCATCATCGCAAATTGCTGCGGGTTATCCGTGTAATACTTCGCTGCATTCACTGGATCAGAACTAGCCCAACCAGAAAGCACCGTCGGCCTTACGAAGGCTCCAGCAAATCCCATGGTGTCTGTGAAAGCCATGGCTGCTGTCGGGTCTACCTCTGCCCATTTGCCGAACAAAAGGAAAGATGCGAGAATACGCTCATTAAAAGGAAGATTTTCAAGCTTCTCTGCTTCCGACGCAAATTCATCCGCACTGAGATTCGCATAGTAATCTAAAAGTGCTTGAACACGGTCGCTCTGCCCTGGCTGGCGGTAGATTTCTGAAATACTACGCTGCTTACGCTCTTTATCAGACAATGAGTCAGCCCCGCTACCAGATCGATCTGTGGAGCGTGTCCTGAGTTCATTTGCACTTTCAGTTTCACCGGAGGTATTTTCCCCGCCTTTTCCTACGCCAAAGCCGACACCTAAGCCTACTGCAAGGGCGATGCCCGGAATCAAAATATTAGTTTTCATGGTTTTGTATAGATCTAGCGTCTGTTTAACACCGGCGCTAGCTGAGAGTTGTAAATTTTCTGCATTTTATCGCACAAAAAAAGACCGCATCGTTGGATGCAGTCTTTTTTGGAGAAAATCGAGCGATTAACGCTTGGAGAACTGGAAGCGTGCACGTGCACCTGGCTGACCAGGCTTCTTGCGCTCTTTCATGCGTGGATCGCGTGTAAGAAAGCCTTCGGGCTTGATCAACGCGCGGTTATCAGGATCAACCGCAGTCAATGCACGAGAGATCGCGTGGCGAATAGCAATTGCTTGTGCGTGCTTGCCGCCCCCTTTTACCGAAGCCTGAACGTCGAACTTGTTCACCATGTTCACAGTCTGGAACGGAGCGATAATGGAGTTCTGAAGATCGATGGTTGGAAGGTAATCTTCGAAGGAAAGACCATTGATGGTCATTTGTCCGGTGCCTTCGGACACACGAACGTGTGCGACTGCAGTCTTGCGGCGTCCGGTAGCGGTTTTGGTTTCGGTAGCTGGCATGATTTTAGAAATTTAGAAAACTTGGAGAAAATTAGCGGACTTCGTGAGCCTTTGGCTCTTGTGCCTCATGCGGATGCTCTGCACCTGCGTAGACCTTGAGTTTACCGAACTGGACACGACCAAGGCGAGTCTTAGGGATCATTCCCCAAACTGCTTTTTCTACAATAAGAGTTGGACGGCGCTCGCGAAGCTTCTGAGGTGTTTCGACCTTCTTACCACCGACGTAACCGGAGAAACGAGTGTAGATCTTGTCAGTCTCTTTGTTACCAGTGAGCACGCATTGGTCTGCGTTGATCACGACAACGAAATCGCCAGTATCAATATGGCTTGTGAAAATTGGCTTATGCTTGCCTCGGAGCAGGCGTGCAGCTTCGACGGCGACTTGGCCGAGGACTTTGCCCTTGGCGTCGATCACATACCATTCGCGTTCGACTTCGTGTGGCTTAGCGGAAAATGTCTTCATTTCAGTATAACAGGTAATCCTCGGGTGTGCACAAAAGAGCACCGACCCGGAGGGGCGCGAAAGCTAGGCACCACGTTCTGGGGTGTCAATCGGGAAATATACGGAAAAATCAACATTTTTGCCCTGTGGCAGCATAAAGCTAGAGCTTCACTCTCTATTTAGCGAATTTTGTGCTTTCTCATGGGTGCCGAGCCCGCCCAATCTCCGCGCGTAATGCTCAAAGCCGGAATCGTAGGACTACCAAACGTCGGGAAATCGACACTTTTTAACGCAGTAACACGCACCCGCAAGGCGGAGGCGGCAAACTACCCCTTTTGTACCATTGATCCTAATGTAGGAATGGTCTCCGTACCAGACGAACGCCTCGCCGTTCTTTCCAAGATCTCAGGTTCGCAAAAGCTCATCCCTACCGCCATTGAATTCGTCGATATCGCGGGTCTCGTCGAAGGCGCCTCCGAAGGTGCCGGCCTCGGTAACAAATTCCTCGCAAACATTCGCGAAACTGACGCCATCGTTCAGGTTGTCCGTTGTTTCGAAAATGACGACATCATCCACGAACTCGGCTCTGTCGATCCCATCCGTGACATTGAAATCATCAATTCCGAACTCATCCTCGCCGATATGTCATCCTTGGAGAAACGCCGTTCCTCCCGTGAAAAGAAAGCCAAGGGCGGTGACAAGGAAGCGAAGAAAGAAGTCGAACTCATCGACATCATCATGCCCCACCTCGATCAGGGCAAACCTGCTCTCACACTAGAGTTCTCCACTGAGGACGCTGTCATCGTGAAAGACTTCTTCCTACTCTCCTCCAAGCGCACCATCTACGCCTGCAACGTCAACGAAGATGAACTCGCTGCCGCCAACGAAGACCCGGACTCCAATGCAATGGTCGCACAAGTTCGCAAATATGCTGCCGAACACTCCGGAGCAGAAGCAGTCGTCATTTCAGCAAGAATCGAAGAAGAACTCTCCGAACTAGAGCCTGAAGATGTCGCAGAATTCCTCGCCGATATGGGAGTGAAAGACTCGGGCGTCTCAGGACTCATCCGTGGAGTCTACCACCTACTCGGCCTGCGCACCTACCTCACCACAGGTGTCCAGGAAACACGCGCATGGACAATCATTGAAGGCGACAAAGCTCCAGCCGCAGCTGGCGTCATCCACACCGATTTCGAACGCGGTTTCATCGCGGCAGAGGTCGTCCATTACGACGACCTAGTTTCACTCGGCACAAAGAACGCCGCCAAAGAAGCAGGAAAGCTCCGCATCGAAGGCAAAGAATACATCGTGAAAGACGGAGACGTGATTGAGTTCCGCTTCAACGTTTGAGTTAGAAACTCACTCCCCAGGAGCAGCCTCTTCAGCAACTCGATCTCCTTTATTAACCATCGCCTTGAGAAGCGATTCGCCAGTGTCCTTGTTATGGCGGACAGCAAGACCGACACAGAATGCGGCTCCTGCCAGAACTAGGAAAAAGATGATCATACCAAAGCCTACCTCTGCAGGCTGAGCAACAGGCTCAGGCCTGCGGCGAAGAGCAGGCTTCGCCGCACCATCCTCATTAGTACGTACTTTTTTCTTCGGTTCCTCATCCTTAATTGGCGGTAAATCCTCGTAAGGCTTTTCCTGCTTTAGTGTCTCTTGCTCATCATTAGTGAGTGAGAACTCGAAGGAAACGTCACCCAAATGCGCAGTCATTCCTGATTGGAGAATAATCACCTGCTGGCGATTACCTTTGAGTTTAATGCCATTGGTTGATCCCAGATCCCTCAGTTCGTAGCCACCTTTCACCCGGTGCATCTCAGCGTGTTTGCCGGAAATCGAACCACAATCGATGATGATATCGTTATCACTACCACGTCCCATGTTCACGACCTCGCGGTCGATCTGGAAACGGTATGGCTGCGGATTGCTATCTGGAACGGTGATGATGACTCTAGGCATATTATAGGAAACGTGTTGTCCGCGTCTTTTCTATCGCAGCCTACCCCAGATACGCACCCCAAAAATGCACGTATTTCTGGAATGTTTCCGATTGCCACCATCCCTGCCATCTGCTTTTCTACACGCGCTATGGCAAATGCTACCAACGTCCTCTCCACCGGAATCGAAATCGTCGGCTCCATCCGTTTCTCCAATGACATGATTATTGATGGGAAAATCGAAGGTGAAATTACATCGGACAAAGGGAAAATCACGATCGGCGAAAATGCCCAAGTGAAAGGCGATGTCAGTGCCGGCGAAGTCAAAGTCTACGGCAACGTCGAAGGCAAAATCACTTCCCAACGCTGCGAGCTTAAGGACAAATCCAAAATCAACGGCGACATCAAATCCAAGGTTTTCTCCATGGAAGAAGGTGCTCAACTCACCGGTCGCACCGAAATCGGCGGATAATCTCCTCCTAATAAATTACATTTTCCAAAGGCGAGCCCATCCGGCTCGCCTTTTTTATTACCCTCTACATTGAAGATTACACTTTAGAAAGGCTCATCGTCACTACCCTCCTCCTGCTATATGTTTGGGCAAATGCTCCATTCTCACTCAAGTTTACGAGCATTTTTAGCACGGAGCTCGGGGGTGGAAAATAATTCAACCCAAGGGATGAGAGACTCCGGATCGGAATGATGTTCGCGGTTTACCATTTGGCTAAGCCCGGCATCTCGCGCCTCGCCGGACGGAAGCGATCCGATCCATTCATAGGCCTCCCGTGGATCCTGATCCGACCAAATCTGAAGTATTGGAACGATCAACGGAGTTTGGTCGGCGGCTTCCAGTGAACCCACCCATCCCGCTGCCGCAGCAGGGTCATTACGGCTCCATTGCTCAACCAACGTGATGGCGAGGGGTTTCCGGACAGCGGGCTTCAACGGCATAAGTTGCGCAGCGGCGGAAGATGGATCCTCGCCAGCCCACATGTTCATGGCAACCCGCATGGCTTCGGGTTTTGCATCTTCGGGAAATGTCTTTGCAAACTCGAACGCTGCGGCAATCCCTTCGTTTTTCGCCATGTAAATAATCGCAGGGCCTGCAAGAGGATTAAGATCTGTCTCCGGTGGGGCATGCTCAACAAACGAGAGGAATTCCTCAGTGTCCTGGCTCGCCCAGTTGAAAAGATCGCTATCGTTCATTTCGGAAACCTTTTTAGTCTTCCAAGCGACTCTGGAAGGTTGCGACGGGTCGAACTCGCCGCAATGAATGGTGTTCCGTTCGATCTCGGCAAACTGATCTAGGATAGACTTCCTGAATGCCTCGTCGGCGATCGTGTTCACCCACGAAACCGCATCCTCCGGCGCGGACGAATACCAAGCTCCTACTGCATTTCGAGTCAATGCGTCTTTAAGCTCTGGCTCCTGAATTGTTTCTAACCATTCAATCGCTTCCCTGGGGGTTTTTCTCGCCCAAGATCTGGCAATGTGTGACAGCGCAGATGCCTTTTCATCGTTCAGAACGAATTCCGTGGCATAGGCGATGGCTGCCTTCGGATCATGTTCTCCCCAAGCCGAAAAAATATCTGCGGATGCCTGGCTCCTACTACCGCTTGGGGGCATTGTTTCCAGATGAGCAAGCGCCGCCGAGGGATCACTCCGAATCAGTATTCTTAAAGCCCGGCCAACCGCAGTTTTACGTAAATCGCCAGTAAATTCCCGGGATGCCCATGCAAGGGCTTTTGCACCATCCGTCCAGTTCTCCATCACAGCGGAAACTACGAAACCTTGATGCGTGACTGATAAGCCGGATTCCTTGAGCTGCTCAGCGACCCATTCTGGCTCAGTCCGGGCAATATAGGATAAAATGAACAGAACTTGGGAATCACGGTTCTTTCCAGTGATAGACTTGGCCGACTCAAGAGCAGCGGAGGCTCCTTCGGATTCGTAGATCGCCACAAGCTGATCCGACGTGAAGTCAATTACGTCTCCTCCTCTAGACGACAATACATTACGTTCACGACGCAAAACCTCAGCGTGGGATTTCCTTTGATCGAAGGTATGGTAGTTACCTTGTCTATTGGTCTGATCGTTTTTTTCCCGACTCCCCCCTAGCCCACGAATCAGAAAGACAGCCGCAGTCGCGAATAATATTGCCGCACCTGAATACATCAACACCGGTGTTCGGCGCTTGGGATTTTTAGACGACTTCATATTAGTTAGGACACGAGGCGTTGTGATTCCTTAGAAAGTTTCTCTGATACACAGCCTATTGGAAATGCCTACACCTTAGATTGTTACGGAACATTTATCCACACTCCTTTAGGGGCGTAGAGTGGAAATATTCTAGAACGGCTCGTCGTCCTCCACCCACTCATTCCCGACGTTCCACTACTCTACCATCTATTTCGGAAAATCGTCCAAAAACCGCTTCTTACATATGACCTTAAGCCGATCTCCCTAACTAAATACTTCCTTTGAATACCAGCAGAGAGAAGTTTGGGGTGTAACTGCGTTGACTCTGAATCTTTTCCTCTTCACTCAATTGGCTATAACACTATCCTCTAGGCCATGGGCAAAAGAAGATTTTCCGTTGCGTCACAAAGTGTTTTCGCAGTGTTGCTATTGAGCCAGCTGGGCTACTCGCAAACAGCTGAAGAGAGCCTGATGAAAGAATTGGAAGGTATCAGTGTTGAGGCCAAGGCGGATATCGAGAAGTGGAAAGCCAAAGCTGATGCCGGGGATATTAAGGCCCAGCTTGAATTAGCGCAGTCCTACATGGCGATCATTCCGGGCACCCATGCCAGTAAGATTCCTCCTCTGCGCAAGCGCGCCTATTATTGGTATGAACAAGCAATCTTCAATCCGGTCGTCAAAGAGAGGAAAGATGAGTCAGCCCTAAAGATCTCGCTGATGGCCGAGAAAGAACTCACCTACAGTCTTTATCTGGAGAAAGACGAAGCTCAATTAAGACGCTTGGCAGAGAAGAAATTACCGGAAGCACATTATCAATTGGCGGAGTTGTTGATTCGGAATGATCCGAACTCAGATGAAGCCATGAAGTGGTTGCTTGGTCTCGGGAAAGTGAAACACCTCAAGGCAACCGAGCGTTTAGCGGACCAGTATAGCAATGCCTTCATCAAGCACTACGATGTAAAAAAATCCTTTGAATGGCACGAAAAGGCCGCCGTGAAAGGGGATCCTAAATACATTTTTGAGTTGGCCAAAATGTATCACCATGGATTTGGGGACAAATGGCCCGAGTTTCAAAAAGATCAGGCTAAAGCGAACAAGTTGTATGGGGAGGCCGCTACTTATGGGAACTCGGATGCGCAAGCCTATTTGATTCAGCCGCTTTTAAATAATAAGGATTATAAGAGCGCCATCGTCCTATCGGATGCCTTAATGAAAAATGGCCGCGCCGAAGGTTACTATCATAAATCCCGCATTCTGTATAACGGATGGGGAATTACCGCTGACAAAGCAGCGGCAATCCAGTTGATGAAAAAAGCCAAAGAGAAAGGCTATTTCCTCGCGGAGATAGAACTCGATAGCATGCAAGAGGGGCAGTAGGTGTGACGATTGAGGTATCTTTCAGAACGGATCGTCGTCCTCCACCCATTCGTTCCCCACATTCCACTCCTCCACCATTTCCTTGGGGAAATCATCTAGGAATCTTGATGGCCGACAAAGCACATCACCCGTGTAGCTTTTCGGGTTTAACATCGGATAACTGAGATACAACTCATCCTTTGCCCGAGTCAGCGCCACATAAAACAATCGCCTCTCCTCTTCGAACGACGCCTCATCGTCAGCCTCTAGAATGCGACCGTTCGGAAATTGCCCGTCCACGAGCCAGATCAAAAATACGGCCTTCCACTCCAAGCCCTTCGCCTGATGGATCGATGACAAAGTCACCTTATCATCGTCCATCTCAGACTTGTCACCCGTCGGCTCACCATCCGTCGTGCTCATCAGAGAAAGCTGCGCCAGAAATTCCAGCACATCATCAAATCCCGTCCCATACTGGATCAGCTGCTCAATATCGGCACGTCGTGCCTCGTAATTTTCAAAGCTCTCCTTCAGGTAGTCGTCATAAACACCCTCCAGCACACTGAAGATCATCTCCGATGGCGTCGCGAACGCTCCACCCGGATTCAACTCATCCATCGTGTAGCAGAGCTGCTCCCAATGCTTCGCCGCTTTTTTTGGCAATGGAAAGCCAAGGAAGATCGCCGACCACTTGTCCGGTGGCTCAGGGTTTTCCGAAACCGGATCACGCAGCCACTTCTGCCATAGCTTCTCAGATGTTCCCGGCCCACAACCCGGCAGCAACTGCACCATCCTCTTGAAACTCACCTCATCCTTCCGGTTCGTCACAAAACGGAGGAACGCCGCCACATCCTTAATATGTGCCTGCTCAAAAAAGCGAAGTCCACTCGTGATCGCGAACGGAATCCCGCGCCTAGTCAGCTCCATCTGAATCTCAAGACTCTGGAAATGCGCTCGATACAGCACAGCCATTTCAGATAAATCGATCCCTTCCTCATCACGCAGCTCCAACATCCGCTGCGCAACAAACACCGCTTGTGTTGAGGGATCCTCCACCGCCACCAATGCAGGCTTCGCACCCACCTCTGCTCGTGACGACTTCAGGTTCTTCTCATACCGCATTTTGTTCGCGGAAATCGCCGCATTCGAGAGATCCAATATCTCCGGCACGCTCCGATAATTCGTCTCGATCGTATGCACCACGGAATCTGGATAACGTTCTTGGAAATTCAAAATGTGATCCACTTCCGCTCCACGCCATGAATAGATCGATTGCGAATCATCCCCCACCGCCATCAAGCTATTTGACTCTCCCGTGAGCAGGTCAATCAACTCACTCTGCACTGAGTTCGTATCCTGATACTCATCGACCAGGATATTTCGAAAACGCTTCTGATAAATCGCCAACACATCTGGATGTGCTTTGAAAAGTTCAACTGCCATCACCAGCATATCGTCGAAATCCAACGAGTTCGTATCTCGCTTTTTCTTCGCGTAACCTTTCCTCACCTTTTCGAGCTCCTCGATCCAGTCTCCGAAATACGGGTACCTATCGCGTAACACGTCTTGAAGTGTCACCCCCGTATTTGCCATCAGACTGAACATCGAGATCAGCACATCCGATTTAGGAAACCTCCGCTGCTTCGTGTCTATATCGCACTTCGCAACCACCCCACTCATCAGTGACTTCTGGTCATCACGATCCATGATCGAAAACGATTTCGTAAATCCAATCTCCTCCGCGTGCCTTCGCAAAATCCGATTACAGATCGAGTGGAAAGTCCCCGCCCAAAGATCCGCCACATCCCCCGCTACAAGACTCCTCACGCGCTCCACCATCTCCCGCGCCGCCTTGTTCGTGAAAGTCAGCAGCAGAATATTGCGCGCATTTTCCCCACGATCCAGCAGCCAAGAGACTCGATATGTCAGCGTCCGCGTCTTCCCAGATCCAGCTCCAGCGATCACCAAAGCCTTTCCCGGCGCAGACGTCACCGCACGAAACTGCTCATCATTCAGCTCCTTTTCATATTCGATGCCTGAAGCCGAAACCGGCTTCGACCGCTGCAGTTTGTATTCGCGCGCCATACCACAAACATCATCCAAGCTCAGCCCGGATCAAGCACGTCTCTCCGGTTCAGGAAGCTGCGACTTCACATGCGCATCCGCCATCTCGATAGATTCACCTGCATCAACACGCTTGGTGAATAGCACGAATTTCTTCAGCTCCCGCTTGATAACTGGAAGAAGGAGGTAAACCCCTAGTAGGTTTGCAAACGACATACTGAACAGCATCGCATCAGAGAAATCGATCACCTTGCCGGGCGACATCGCAGCACCGAGGATGATTACGAAACAGAAAATCACCTTAAACGTCATGTCCGAGGCATTCGATTTCCCGAAAAGGAATTTCCACGCCTGAAGTCCGTAGTAAGACCAGCTTATCAGCGTCGAAAGTGCGAAGAGAATCACAGCTACCGAAAGCACGTAAGAGAACCAAGGCACCACAGATGCGAATGAATCCGAGGTAATAGTAATACCATCACCTCCACGGTTCATGTAGTCACCCGTCACGAGCACTACTAGAGCGGTCATGGTGCAGATGATCACGGTATCAATGAATGGCTCCAGCAGAGCTACCAGCCCCTCACTTGCCGCATAACGAGTCTTTACCGCAGCATGTGCAATGGGAGCCGAACCAATACCGGCTTCGTTAGAAAACGCCGCACGTCGGATTCCCTGAAGCAATGTCCCTACAAATCCACCTGCCAAAGCCTCACCACTGAAAGCACTGGAGAAAATTAATCCAAAAGTCGCCCCGATCTTATCGAAATTCACACCAAGGACGATAATACAACCGATGATATAAATCACCGTCATTGCAGGAACCAATTTCGCCGTGATTTTTCCGATCCTGGCAATACCACCAATGATCGCAGCTCCCACAAGAACGGCCACCGCAAGACCGAACAGCCATTGCTTGTCGGCAAAAAAGCTTTCTGCTCCGCCAGTCACATTCACCAACTGTGAAGTCGCTTGGTTAATCTGATACATGTTCCCGCCTCCAAAGGACGCGCCAATACAGCAAACTCCAAAAAATACCGCCAACGTCTTTCCGAGCGGCCCCATGCCTCTCGCAGCAAAACCACGAGTCAAATAGTGCATCGCCCCACCGTGAACCTTGCCGTTTTTGTCGATCTGCCGGTATTTCACACCCAAGGTGCACTCGGCAAACTTCGTCGACATACCGCAAAGCCCCATCACCACCATCCAGAAAGCTGCTCCCGGGCCACCCATGCTGATTGCAATCGCAACACCTGCAATATTTCCCAGACCCACCGTTCCCGAGACCGCTGCTGTCAGAGCTTGGAAATGCGAAATTTCACCAGGATCATCACTCTTCGAATATTTTCCCTTCACCGTTTTCAACGCCAACGCAAAGCCCCGAATATTGATAAACTTGAAGAAAAGCGTCAAAAATACCCCAGCGCCAGCAAGCCACAGAAGGACAAATGGTATCTCCAATTCAACTTTGTTCCCTTCTGGCCCTACTTGCCCTTTCCAGATCGGCACGAAAACGACTGTAGATATCGCATCCGTATAGGGACTCACCGCATCGTTGATCTTATCATCGATGGTTTTCTCAACAACCGGCGTAACCACCTCCTCCTCTTCCTGAGCTGGGCAAAATCCACTCATCGACAACACGAGAGGAATCAGTAAGAATGTAAAATATCTAGATGCACTTCGAAACATGGTGCAGCAGGCTGGCAATCCACATCCCACCCTGCAAGCAACAATCCAATCCCGATGGTCTATGGAATGCTTCACACCATTCTCACGATTTCATTGGATTTCAGCTAAATGCGATCCATGCTAGTGCCTTATAACGCTCAAAACACATGCCATTTCCGCCAAAGCCAATAGCTTTTATCACAGCAATTCTAGGAATTGCTTTTTCCGCCAGCCTCTCGGCTGAGCCACTTCGCACCGTCACATGGAATATGGAATGGTTCCCCGGCGGCCGCCCCGGAGCCTCGGAAGAAGAGCAATCCGAACAAACCAAGGGAGCGCAGGAAATTCTCGGAAAACTCGCCCCCCAAATTCTCCTCGCTCAGGAGCTGACCGATGAAAAGGCCTTCGCAAAACTCATCGGAGAATATCCAGACATGAAGGTTGATGCCTTCAGCAAATTTCTCGACCCCTATTCAGGAAAGCCCGGCCCGCAACAATGCGCCATCGCTTCTTCGCTAAAGGCGCACTCTGCATGGTTCGAGGAATTCGCGCCCACCGAAAACCTCCCCAGCCTTCGCCGTGGCTTCGCTTTTGCAGCGCTCGAGCATCCTGACGGTGGTCTGATTATGCTTTATTCAGTTCATCTGAAGAGCAACCACGGTAGTGACACACCGGAAGGTGAACAAAATGTCGCCAACACCCGTGCGGAAGCTGTCCGGCAGCTTATCGCACACAAGGCGGCCATGGAGGAGAAATTCGCAGGCGAAGAAATCGTGGGTTGGCTCATGGGAGGAGACTTCAACACCAACCACGATGGACAGTTCCCTAAATGCACTGTGGTAAAGGATTTTGAAGCAGCAGGCTTCTACAACACATGGGAAAAAACTCCGAAGGCAGAGCGCCTAACCTGGCGCAATCATCCTGACGATATACGCTTCAAGCCAACCACCTTCGACTACCTGATGACCTCAGGATTCAAGAAAACGCAGGCCAAAAACTACTCTGACGTACCAATCGAGATTTCCGACCACACTGCGGTCATGCTCCTTCTCGAAAAGTAATACCTTTTCACTTCACCCGAAACACTGGCTAAGCCACGAGTCGATCTTGTCGACGATTTGCTGGTAACTTTTCTCGCTAAATAAATGCCCTTCGCCGGGTAATTCGATGAGCCTCTTCTCGCACGTCGCAGCAGCATATGCGTCGCGGCTATCAGCCACAGGAACCACATCGTCATCCGTTCCGTGAATCAGTAACCACGGCTGAACAATCTCTTTTGCCACATCGATTACATCGTTGATACCGCGCATATCATTCGAAAAAGTCGTTGAAAGCGGGCAATCCTCCTCATCCCACATGTTTCCTTCACCTGGTGTCACGTCACCGAACTCTCTATCCAGAAAGTCCGCCGTCCTCACCATCCCCGCCAGCGATACAAGCGCCTGCAATGCCATGCGCTTCTTCGCGCTCAGTACTCCCACCGCAGCACCCATGCTGTGACCCACGTAGGCAATTCTCTTTTCCTGCGGAACGGTCTTCATCACCGCCGCCAAATCTTCCATTTCCTTTGTGATCGTGGATTCTCCAAAATCCCCCTCTGATTCTCCGTTTCCTGAAAAAGAAAATCTCAGACAAGGCCACCCTTTTGCCGCCAATCCTCTCGCAATCGCCTCCAACAACGGTCGATCCTTATTTCCAGTCAACCCATGCCCTAGGATCACGATAGCATCCAGCCGTGTCCCTCCGTGAAAAGCCACATCAAGCAGCTCTCCTTGTTCGTTTCTTACACCACCAATTGCACTCATATTTTTTTCTAAGCTCTTCCTTTAAACGTTAGCTCCGACACCGCTGATTTATCCAACCCACCACGATCCAACTCGATCAGCTTCCGATACTGACTTTCTGTAGCATCCGATAGCGGAACATTCACCCCCGCGCCTTTCGCAAGATCGTTTGCAATCCCGCTGTCCTTTGCAGCATGCGCAGCAGAGAAATAACAATCATGATCCCTCACGACCATATCTTCAGCATCCGTCTCCAGCACCCGTGAGTTCGCACCTGTCTGCGAAAAGACCTCCCGCAATAGCTCTAGATCAATACCCAAGCTATCACCAAGACCGAGCCCCTCTGCCAATCCTGCCGTATTGATATTCATCACCATATTCACCAATGCCTTGATCTTCGCAGTATTCCCCACCGGCCCCACGAACTTCAGCGACGAGGAAATATCCTTCAGTAGCTCCTCATTTTCCGAAAAAACGGCCTCTTCACCACCCACCATCAGATAAAGCGTGCCATCACGCGCCTGCGGAATGGAAGACGCCATACTCGCCGCCAAAGTCTTCGCCCCCGCCTTTTCCGCAGCTGCTGCTGCCTTCTCATGCGATTCCGGGCTCACCGTCGCACAATTGATGAAAACTTTCCCTTCCGCCCCCACCAGTAACGAATCCTCCCCGTAAAATATCTCATCCATCGCCGCATCATCCGTCACCACCGTAAAAATCACATCCGACGCCGCTGTCACATCCGCGAGCGGCTCCACAGCCTTCGCATCCAGCTCCTTTGCTATCGCCTCCGCCACCGGGAAATGATGATCATGGATCACCGCCACATCATACCCGAGGTCATGCAGCCGCCTCGCCATGTTCGACCCCATTCTCCCCGCCCCTACGAATCCTATTTTCGGCTTTGTCATTTCTCAAATAGCTTTCCAGATCATCGCCCCTCCGCAACCGAAAACGATAGAAGACGCCCTCTTCCTTGAAGCTTTGGTGCGAAAAACCTAATGTCTCCACAGATGGATGAAATCCTTATACGCGGTGCCCGCCAGCATCACCTAAAAAACCTCACGGTCGCCATACCCAAGGGAAAGTTCACCGTCATTACGGGGCCTTCCGGCTCCGGAAAATCCTCTCTCGCCTTCGATACCCTCTACGCAGAAGGCCAGCGCCGCTACGTCGAGTCACTCTCCGTTTACGCACGCCAGTTCCTTTCTCAGTTAGAAAAGCCCGACGTCGATGCCATCGAAGGCCTCAACCCCGCCATCGCCATCGAACAACGCGTCGGCGGCCTCTCCCCCCGCTCCACCGTAGCATCCGCCACCGAGATCTACGATTATCTCCGCATTCTCTGGGCAGCCGCCGGCATTCCGCACGACCCCGAAACCGGCGAGGCCATGACTCGCATGGGTCCATCGGAAATCATCACCGAACTCGCCGCCCAACCGGAGTCCTCAAAGCTCATCATCCTCGCTACCGTTCCCGATGAAGAAGCCGCCGAACCCGAACGCCTCCTCGGAGATCTCCAACGCCAAGGCTTCATCCGCATCCGCATCAATGGCGAAATCCAGGAAATCACCGATACAGAAATCGACCCCACCTCCTCACCGAAAATCGAAATCGTCATCGACCGCCTCGTCATCCGTGCCGGTATTGAATCCCGCCTTGCCGACTCCATCGAACTCGCTCTCCGCATCTGCGGTGCCGAAGCCAAAGTCCTTCTCATGCCCCCCGGCGAAAACGACTACCGCGAACTCACCTTCCAAACCTCCTACCGCAACCCACGCACCGGCGAAATCTCCGGCGACCTTTCACCCCGCCATTTCTCTTTCAACACCCTCGAAGGCGCCTGCCCCTCCTGCGAAGGCCTCGGCTGCCCAACCTGCAACAACCTCCGCCTAAAAAACGAAATCCAACACGTAAAAGTTAGGAACGCGGACTTCAGTCCGCATTCTTCCTTCGGCATCATGCAGTTCTGCCAACTCGGCATCTCCGAAGCAAAAGACTGGATCAGTCACTTAGAACTCCCAGCCCCCTCCCTCAAAGAACTCGCCTCCGAAGTCGCAAAACGCCTCACCTTCCTCGAAGACGTCGGCCTCGATTACCTCACTCTCGACCGCTCATCTGGCACCCTCTCCGGAGGTGAAGTTCAGCGCATCAAACTCGCCACCCAACTAGGCGCCGGCCTCTCGGGTGTCATCTACGTCCTCGACGAGCCATCCATCGGCCTGCATTCCTCCGATACCGCACGCCTCATCACCGCCATCACCCGCCTACGCGACATTGGAAATACCGTAGTAGTCGTAGAGCACGACGAAGACATCATACGCGCAGCCGATCACCTCATCGATATGGGTCCCGGCGCAGGCCCCGAGGGCGGCGAAATCCTCGCCGAAGACAACCCCAACAACATCCAAAGCCCCACCGGCCAATGGCTGCGCGGCGAAATCCCCCGCTTTATACCAGCCAAATCAACAATCAAAAATCCCCAATCATCAATCATCATTCAAGGAGCCACAGAGCACAACCTCCAGAATCTCACCGTAGAAATCCCCCTCAACCAAGTCACCGTCGTCACCGGCCCTTCTGGCTCAGGTAAATCCACTCTCATCAACGGTATCCTGGCGAAAGCTCTCGGAAAACACTTCCACAACTCAAAAGAAGAGCCCGGCGCACACAAATCCATCACAGGCCTCGAACACATCGAGAAATTCGTCCTCGCCGACCAATCATCCATCGGCCGCTCCCCCCGCTCAAACCCCGCCACCTTCATCGGTGCCTTCGATCACATTCGCGACCTCTTCACCAAACTCCCCCTCGCCAAACAGCGCGGCTACAAGAAAGCCCGCTTCTCCTTCAACGCGAAGGGCGGCCGTTGCGAGCGCTGCCAAGGCAACGGCAAACTCAAAATCGAAATGCATTTCCTACCTGATGCATGGACAGAATGCCCCGCCTGCCTAGGAAAGCGCTTCAACCGAGAAACCCTCGAAATCACCTACAAAGGAAAATCCATCGCCGACATCCTCGCCATGTCCGTCTCCGATGCCAAAGCCCACTTCCGCCCCATCCCCAAGCTCTATCGCCTCCTCAACACCATGGAAGAGCTCGGCCTCGGATACCTCGCCCTCGGCCAAGCTGGTAACACCCTCTCCGGCGGCGAATCCCAACGCCTCAAGCTCGCTCTGGAAATTTCCAAACCAAACTCACCTCACACTCTCTACCTCTTCGACGAACCCACCACCGGCCTCCACTTCGGCGATGTAGAAAAACTCCTCAGAGCCATTTTCAAACTCCGTGACGCCGGCCACTCCATCGTCATCATCGAACACCACCCCGATGTCATCGCCACCGCAGACTACCTCATCACCCTCGGCCCCGGTGGAGGCAAAAACGGAGGTAAACTCATGAAGTAAACGTAGCTGCTGCGTCCCGCAGCAGGCCGTGCAAGAGGCGTCCCGCCTCTATTCTCCCCTTATGGATGAAGCTCGTGTGCGGGAACATCTTCTTCACCTTCGGCAACCACCTCATGCGGTTTCGGCGGAACAGCACCTTCGATGAACTCATAGTGCTCCAAGCCCTCGAAGAACCCTTCCAGACCCTTCCCTTTCGCATGGTATAGCCTAGGACGTGCAGCCAGCTTCTTCAGCACACGATCCGCATCACCTGCCAAAGCAGAAATATTCCTCCCCCGCACTGCAGCACTATCGTTCCCGTAGGTTCCAAAGTAGAAAATCCGTGCAGGATTGATCCCCCAGCGATTCCCAAGATATCTCAGTGCTACGTCCTTACCGCTTCGAATCGGTATAACATCTACAAACGCGCGTGCCGTGACGATGACCTTGGCAGAAATCCCTTTTTCCCTGAGATTTCGCTGCAGCTTCAGACGAGACTGAGCACGATCCGAATCCATCAAATAGGAGACTTTAAACGGATGCTGAAAGTGGTCGTCCTGAAGCGTGAGACAATCGATTTCAGAAAACGCTTCGACAACCAAATCCCTATTCCATCTCGTCGAAATTTGCTTACGCCATTTCTCATCGAGCACACCTGACTCACCGTAACGTATCTCCGCACCGAGTCCCGAGATCACAAATCCAGGCTCTGGCATTCCGCATCGGCGAATCACTTCCCAAGCCTCATCGAAAGACAGTCCGGTAGCGATCCCGAAGCCCACCGGCTTTTCTACGAATAGCTGCCTCCAACGCTCCACCATCTCCTCGGATTCATTTTCAATACGAGGCAGGAGATCCATCACCACCCAGCTCTCTCGCTCGACAAGTGCTCCACGAGATTTACTGCCACGCACCTTCGGCTTGCTCGGGAGTAATTCGAAGACTTCTCCGAGATAAGTTTTCACGTGCGCCGCCCATGCATAGTTTTTACGAACCTCCCTATGTCCCGTTTCCGAAAGATTTTTGTGTTTCTTAGGATCAGATAGAATCGCCTGAATAGCATTTCCCATCTCCTCGTCATTCAGAGGATCGATCAAAGTTCCGTTCTTGCAGTTAGCAATGATATCTCGCGGTCCACCATCGTGCGTCGCCACTAATGGCAATCCAGCAGCAGCAGCCTCTAGCAAGGTCAGGCCGAAAGGCTCGGTGAATGCAGGGTTCACGAACACCCCTTTCCTCTCGGAAGCCCACCGGTAGAATCCCGCCACTTCTGGCGCCAGATGCTTTTTCGGATAAGCTACCACTCCATATAAATCAGCATCGTCGAATGTCCGCAGCAATTGCATCCACACCTTGCGCGTCCCCGGTGGCAACTTGTCTAGTTTCTCACGGTTCCCCCCGATCACGATCAAGTTCGCATTTTTCCGCAGCCACTCATTCCCAGCAAAAGCCCTGACCAACCCCGGAAGGTTTTTCCTCTCATCCGCCCTAGCAATGGTCAGCACCGCAGGTTTCGAAGGATCTTCCAAAAACGGAGCAATCTTCGCATCGATCGACGCCGCCATCTCCGGACTGCCCGGCCCGTCGAACCTAGTGAGATCCACTCCCGGCGGAATCACCCGCATCCGGCTTTCCGAATGCTGATCATAAAGCGCATACTGTTCATCCACCTCCTGCCTCGTGCTCGTGCAGACCATGCACGCTGCATCAAGACTCATCTCCTCCGCCTCGATACGCGCGCCAAGATTATAGCGTTTCTCCATCTCCTTAGGCTCCACTCCACCCTCAACTAGCCTCTGCCTTTTCACCCGACCCAGCGAGTGCCCAGTGAAAACAAAAGGACAACCCAACACCGCCGCAATCTGCCTACCCACATAACCCGCGTCTGCATAATGCGCGTGAATTAGATCCGGCACACGCTTCTCGCGCCGCAAATAAGTCAAAGTCCCGTCGATAAACGCATCCAAGTGCCTCCAGACCACTTCCTTGCGAAGATAACGCCGCGGCCCTGCCTCAATCCGTATGATATCCGCACCATCCCCTAGATCCTCACGCGCCTGCGCATAGTCATCAGAAAGCTTTGGATCAAATACCCGCCTAGTGAGCAGCGAAACCCGTTTCACCCTGTCGTCCTTCGACAAAGCCTTCACCAACTCCAGAACATACAAGCACTGCCCGCCGGTATCTGGATCGCGACCCAGCTCCATATTCTCCCCACGTATCAGCCCGTGGATAGAAATATGCATAATGTCGATCTTACGCGTCTTCGTGGAATCGGTGTTCTTGCTCATAAAATAACTTTTTTAGTTTTTAACGAAGCACTCCGTAGTGCCTCAAGCCCTCCATCGTCCCAGCCGCACATTCGCCTGTCGCACGGAAAACCTCTCTACCTGCCAATGCCTCCACCAATTCCGGTGAGACATTACCCGGCGTAACCCCGCGCACCCCATCCATCAGAAACATCGAGGAATCATTTCCCGAATCACCCGCCACTACAATCTCATCAAGCCCCACCCCCAGATGACTACATAGCCAAGCAATCGCATTCCCCTTGTTTGCAGCCATCGGTAGCAAATCCAGATCTCTTGCTGTCGAGTAAATTACCTGAGCCTGCAGCCCCTCCGCCGCCAGATCTCGCCTCAATTTTTCGATCTCTTCACTCGATTTATCCAACCAAAACCAACTGCTCTTCCACTCATGAAGACACTCCGGTGGCTGCTCTTTAATCCCCGGCTGACGCGAAACAAAATCCCTCACCTTCGTATAATCCCAACCCTCATTGAGCAAATCAGCAAAACCCGCCATCATTTTCCCTTCGGAAACCTCATAAACCATCGTCCCCACACCCGTTGTATAAAAATCCGGCTCCGGCATACCTGAAGCAGCAATCACAGACTTCGCATCCTCATCCAGCCTACCAGTGCTATACACCAAAATCGGCTTATCCTCTGTTGCAGCCCATGCCTTGACGAAATCAGCAGTAAACGCTGGCTCACCCAACAAAGTCCCATCGAGATCCGAACAAAACAGCCGGACTTTCTTTTTTTCTCCCATCACCCCGTAGCCTATCACGCAGAAAAACAGTCGCAAGATATTCCCCCCAGAACCGACTTCCCCAGAAATTGAAATTTGAAAGTTGGAAGTTAGCTGCGCACCATTCCACCCATGTCAGCACAAACCCCCATGATGGCCCAATACCTCGGCATGAGGAAAAGCCTACCCGCCGACATCATCCTCTTCTACCGCCTCGGCGATTTCTACGAAATGTTCTTCGAGGATGCGAAAAACGCCGCTCCCATCATGAACGTCGCCCTCACCAAGCGTGGCGGCACCCCTATGTGTGGCGTCCCCTACCACGCCGCGCAAAATTACATCGCCCGCCTCCTCAAAGCCGGCAAACGCGTCGCCATCGCCGAGCAAACCACCGCACCCCAACCCGGGAAAATCGTCGAACGCGAAATCGCGCGCATCCTCTCCCCCGGCTCCATCGACGACCTCACCCTCCTCGACGATGAACGTCCGAACTACCTCGCCGCCCTCTCTAAAATCGGCAAATGCTACGGCCTCGCCGCCATCGACCACACCACCGGAGAATTCATCATCGCCGAATTCACCGACCCCGCCCAGCTCCTCGACGAGCTAGCCCGCATCTCCCCCTCGGAAATCATCATCCCCGACCACCAGATCGGCGACTTCTCAGAAAACCACCCCAACGCCCTCCCCTACGATGGATACACCTTCCTCCCAGAGCACGCCGTCGACCTCCTAAAATCCCATTTCAACATCCATTCATTGGATGGCTTCGGCTGCGCCGACCTCCACGCCGCCTCAGCCGCCGCCGGTGCAGCACTCCACTATCTCGCCACCCAGCTCCGCCGCCCTTGCGAGCACCTCAACCCACCCCGTCTCCTAGAAAACGACAACCACGTCCTCATCGACGCCGCCTCCCAGCGCAACCTCGACCTCATCGACTCCCGTTCCGGAAAAAACCACACCCTCCTCGCCGTCCTCGACCGCACCCAAACCCCCATGGGCGGCCGCCTCCTCCGCTCTTGGCTCCTCCACCCCCTGCGCGACATCGAAACCCTCACCGCCCGCCAAAACACCATCGCCTCCCTCCTCGCCGAGCCCTTCCTCCTCTCCAAAGCCCGCGAATCCCTCAAAAACATCCGCGACATCGAGCGCACCACCTCCCGCCTCTCCCAAAACTCCGGCAACCCAAGAGACCTCCAATCCCTCTCCCTCAGCCTCCAAAACATCCCACCTCTGAAAGAGGTGCTTCTCCCACTGATCACTGATCACTCGGCACTAGTCACTAATCTGCACCCCCTCCCAGCCCTAACCACCCTCCTAGAAACCGCCTTAAGTGAAGAACCACCCACCAACCTAAAAGACGGCAACATCATCGCCGACGGCCACTCCCCCGAACTCGACGAACTCCGCACCGCCGCTCGCTCCGGAAAAGACTGGATCGCCCGCCTCCAAGAAGACGAACGCAAACGCACCGGCATCGACTCCCTTAAAATCAAATTCAACAACGTCTTCGGCTACTTCATCGAAGTCACCTCCAGGAACCTCGACAAAGTCCCCGACGACTACACCCGCAAGCAAACCATGGCCAACGCCGAGCGCTACATCACCCCCGCTCTCAAGGAAATGGAAAACAAAGTCCTCGGCGCCGAAGAACGCTCCAAGCAACTCGAATACGAACTCTTCCTCGAACTTAGGAAAAAGGTCATCACTCACCTCGCCGAACTCAAGGAAACCGCCGCAGCCATCGCCGAAATCGACACCCTCTGCGCTCTCGCAGAAACCGCTCAGCTCAACCGCCACTGCCGCCCCTCCCTCACCCACGGCACCGAACTCATCATCGAAAACGGCCGCCACCCCGTCCTTGAGCAAACACTCACCGACACCAAGTTCGTCCCCAACGACACCGAACTCCTCCCTGATTCGAGCCGCCTCCAAATCCTCACCGGCCCCAACATGGCCGGTAAATCCACCTACATCCGCCAACTCGCCCTCATCACCCTGATGGCACAGATCGGCGCCTACGTCCCCGCAGACTCCGCCACCATCGGCCTCACCGACCGCATCTTCTGCCGCGTCGGCGCCAGCGACGACCTCTCACGCGGCCAATCCACCTTCATGGTCGAAATGAGCGAAACCGCCCTCATCCTCAACCACGCCACCGAAAAATCGTTGGTCATCCTCGACGAAATCGGCCGCGGCACCGCCACCTTCGACGGCCTCTCCATCGCTTGGTCAGTCGCCGAGCACCTCCACGACACCATCAAGTGCCGCACCCTCTTTGCCACCCACTACCACGAGCTCACCGACCTAGCGAATACTAGAGAAGCCGTAGTCAACTGCAACGTCGCCGTCCGCGAGTGGAACGAAGAAATCATCTTCCTCCACAAAATCCTCCCCGGCTCCGCCGACAAATCCTACGGCATCCAAGTCGCCCGCCTAGCCGGCCTGCCAAAACCCGTCCTAGACCGCGCCAAAGCCATTTTGAGCCACCTCGAAATGAACGCCACCAAGCCCACCTCCAAAGACAAGCACCCAAAACCCAAAACCACAAAGCTCGAAGACACCATGCCCGAGCCAAACTCCCCCCAGATGAACCTCTTCGATTTTTAAAAGTAGCTGCTGCGTCCCGCAGCAGGCCGTTTTAGAGGCGTCCCGCCTCGACTCCCAGTTTAACAAAGTGATAGCACATACGCTATCTTCCACGAAATGATTCCCAGAATCGTCGTGAACACAAACATCTTCATCGCAGCTATCCTGAGTCCTTCCGGAGATAACCGGGAAGTCATCAGGGCATGCCTCCAAGGAAAGGCGACCCCCTTGATGGGAGCAGCGCTTTTTCACGAATACGAAGACCTCCTCTCCCGCAACGACCTGATGAAAAAGAGCCCTCTTACCGACAAGGAAAGGGAATCCCTCCTCGCCGCATTCCTCTCCGTCACCCAATGGGTGAAAGTCTATTTCCTCTGGCGGCCCAATCTCCCCGACGAAGCCGACAACCACCTCATCGAACTAGCTCTAGCGGGAGACGCCGCAACGATCGTCACCAACAACATCAAAGACATAACCCATGGCGAACTCCGCGTCCCTAGCCTGAAGATTCAAAAACCCCAACAATTCATCAACGACCTATCATGAGCACTCTCACCATCCGTATCCCCGACGACAAACACGCCCGTCTCCGCCAACTCGCCAAGCACCGTGAGATCAGCGTCAACAAGCTTATCGAGGAGCTCACCACCATCAGCATAGCTGAATTCGATGCCGAATCCCGCTTCCGCGCACTCGCATCAAAAGGCTCGCCCGAGGAAGGTATCGCCATCCTCAACAAATTGGACGCGCACTTCCGGTAGAGCTTAGAACTCAACTCCGCCAAATCCCAACTCCCCAAAACCACCAGACTCAAAGACTGCCACCTGTCATTTGTGTCAGGTGTTGCTTTAAAGCATTCTAACGACTTACCTCAGTTAGAAACGTATTACTCCGCATCTCCTTCACCTAAGGTCTCAAGAATCACCCGAGCCACCTCATCGCCCTGGGCATTGGTGCCGGTCTTATTGTAGTGGACGTTACCAGGCTCAGACCACCAATCGGCATGGTTCTTCTTTGTCAGGGTGTATAGATCGTTGATGATGATCTCGGGGTAATCGCTCAAAACCTCCATTGCCGCCTCATTGTATTTTACGGAATCACCCGCGAGTCTTCTGGGCCCGAATGCCCCCTCAGGCACTGGTGTTGTAGTGGCGAAGATCAGCTTCGCATTGGGTGCCAACTTCTTAAGATACTCCACGATGCCCCGGATGTTCTTTTTGTAGTCCTCAATCGATGTCCTGGGCTCACCCTTTCCAGTTTCCTTGTCCGCTTCCATCTGAGTCAGGTCATGCAGTCCCACATTGAAATGAATCACATCCCACTCGAAATCCCACGGATCTTCAAGCTGCTCATCGCGCATGGCATCGTGCATCTCAGTCATCATGGGGATGAACTTACTGGAAAAGCCTCCGTTGTGAAAAACCCGGTAGATATCTGCTTGGCCTTTCGTTTTTTCACGCACCCGCTGCGTGTATCCAATCGAGATCGAGTCACCATAAAGCAGGACATTGGGCAGTTCTAGATTGTCTTCCACATAAGCAAATTCCGGTCGTTTCGCGAACCTCCCTGCTAACTTCGCCCACCTTTCTTTCGCGGTTTTCACACTGGCAACATCTACCTTTTCTTCGGAATCCTTTCGCAACGCATCATGGTCTGATGTCTGCGCATAAGCTAGAGGGGACACGCCAAACATGAGTGTTAGTATACAGACGACGGGCTTCTTAAACTTGTTTTTCATAAAATCAGTAAGTTTCATGGTCGACTCCAACCTATCGCAATGCAAGCTGCGAGATGAGAATCCTCGTGTGTGTTCCCTACTGAAATTTATATCGTGCCATCCTCAACCTCTCTTCTTAGATTCTGAGCCGCATGGTGGTTCTTATCATTCGTAATTCAAACGAGGCACGCCCCTTATTGGAGCTAGCTCTCAAGGCTGCAGCTGGCTTGGAGCGCAAACTCTCCATCATCGTCACGGGTGAGCCATATAATGACGGACTCAACCCCGTCGCCGATCATGACGAAAAGTGGATACGGGAACTCGCCACAGAAACCGTGCACGAGGTTCTCGTCTGCGGAGGAGCGCACCGCTACCAAACGGTAGAAAAGCATCTCCATAAAACACCTCCTTATCTGTTAATCGCAGGAAAGCACCTAAACTCGAAGTCCGAGACATCAGATACAAAGTTCTCCCGCCATCTCTACGATTCTCTGCACTGCCAGACCTTTCTCGTGAGGTATGGCGAGCAAAGTAGAGACGGAGAACCTACCGACACCCCTTCCCCGCAACGCCCCATCCTAGTAGCAGCAGGTCATGGCCCGCATACTCGGCGTGCTCTCAGACTCGCCTATGCCATTGCAGGAGAAAAAACTGTCGCCTTTCATATCACTCCTGACGTCGACCGAGCCTCCTCGGAATTTGCAGAAAACAAACTCAATAAGATCATCAAAAAGGCCGGGATCAAGCCCGAGGACATCCAACAGAGAATCGTCCTAGGCACCGACCTCTCTACCGCTCTCCGCAATGAAGTCACTGAAGGTTTCGAAGGAGAAAAATACGATATGATCATCGTCGGCTGCAGCGAGACACAAAGCCTCCGCGAAAAGCTCTTCGGCACCATCCCTGAGAAATTAGTGAACCAGACCGATGGCCTGAACATCGGAGTCATCCGCGCAGCACGACCCACCGGGCATAGAATACGCGAATCACTCGGCCGCCTAATCCGCGTCCGTGTTCCACAGCTTGAGCGCAGCGAGCGTTTAGCCCTCTTCGAGGAAGTTGAGTACAAGTCCCGTTGGTCTTTTGATTTTGCGGCACTCATGACGCTCGCCGCTCTCGTCGCAGGTCTCGGCCTCTTGGCAAACTCCGCGGCAGTCGTCATCGGCGCCATGCTCATCGCGCCGCTCATGATGCCCCTCATCGGCAGCGGCCTAGCCCTCGCCCAGGGAAATACCCCACTGTTCAAGAAATCGACCTTAGCTGTAATCAGCGGCTTCCTCTGCGCCCTCCTCGCTGGCATATTCCTTGGAGCTCTCGCCCGCTTCTTTCACATTCCGCTCACTGGTGAGCTAGCCGCCCGAGGTGAACCCACCCTGCTCGATCTCGGTGTCGCCTTCGTCTCAGGCATCGCTGCCTCTTACTGCATTGCACGCCCCACCTTGACTGGCGCACTCGCAGGAGTCTCCATCGCTGCAGCCTTGGTTCCTCCCATCGTCACCGCCGGCATCTGCTTGGTCACACGGGAGGTATCAGTCGCCAAAGGAGCAAGCCTCCTCTTCGGCACCAACGTCGTCGCGGTTATTTTTGGCGCTGCACTCAACTTTTCCCTCGGAGGCATTCACGGACAGGGAAAAGCCGGAGAATTCGGCCGCCGCCTCATGTTCGTCCTCGCCCTCGCATGCCTAGGCTTAGCCGTGCCCCTGAGTTCTGTCCTGCTCAATAAAATCCCCCAACTCGAAAGCAACACCTCAATCATCTCCATGGCTAAGGCCGAGAAACTCATCACCGAGCATCTCCCTCCAAACACCGTCCTCGTCTCCGCCACTAGAAAACTCAAAGACTCCACCGCCCACTACAACCTCATCGTAGAAAGCGACAGCCCGCTCACACTCAGCGATAAAGAAACCCTCACCAAAGCGCTCAATCCATCCAAACCAAAAGCTAAATTCGAAAGTAAAGTCAGGTTAGAAACGAGACTCGTCCTCGACTAACACAACACCCTGATTCAGAGCACTTGCATAGCTCATCGCATTTAAATACTTCTCACTGACACATGATACCCAGCTCAATCCTCCGTCCCCTCTGCCTTGCCGTGATTTCTGCATCCGCTCTCGGCCTGATCAGCTGCGCAAGCGGCCCGACCTATGCCGAAGTCAGCAAAAAACTTCCACCCGTGCCCCAAGGAAAAGGCCGCGTATTCGTTTATCGGGACGCATCGATTGGGACGACGATCAAACCCCCGGTGAAAATCGACGGAGCCACTGTCGGCAAATCGATGGGAAATTGCTTTTTCTACTCGGATCAGAGCCCGGGCACTCACGTAATTTCCATTACGACCGAATCTAAACACAGCACCATGTTTAACGTAAATTCAGGCCAACCGACCTTCATCCGTTGCCGTGTCACCTCCGATCTTATCAACCCAGAAGTGATCCCTAGTCAGGTAAACGCAGCCTCCGGCGAATTGCAGATCCAGAATTGCAAACTAGCTTCGGACTGATTCAAGCGCACCGCCTCAGCCATTGTATTCCTCAGATCCCATTGGCATCTGACCCACTTGCCTTCCACTTCGAAACTAGGTCTGGAAATCATGAACTCTTGCCTTAGATTCGGGGCTCATGAAACTCGAAACCATCTGCGTCCACGGCGGTTACAAACCAGAATCCACGACTAATTCCTGTGCCGTCCCTGTTTACCGCACCTCCGCCTTCCAGTTCAACAGCACCGAACACGCTGCGAATCTCTTCGCTCTCAAGGAGCTCGGCAACATCTACTCCCGCCTCCAGAACCCGACCACCGACGTTCTAGAGAAACGGGTAGCCCTTCTCGAAGGTGCTCCCGAAATGGGTGGGCTCGGCCATTCCTCCGGTACCGCTGCCATTTTCAACTCGATCATCAATCTCGCCCAGGCAGGTGACAACATCGTCTCGGCGCGGAACCTCTACGGCGGCACCTACACCCAGTTCGCTTCCATCCTTCCCGACCTCGGAATCGAAGTCCGCTTCGTCGACTCGAATGATCCAGAGAACTTTGCCAAGGCGACCGACGACAAAACCCGCGCTTACTTCTGCGAAACGGTTTCCAATCCCGCCCTCGAAATCACCGACCTCAAGGCCGTCGCCGATGCCGCCCACGCCAACGGGCTACCACTCATTGTCGACGCCACCTGCTCTACACCATTCCTCACCCGTCCACTCGATCACGGCGCGGACATCGTCATCCACTCCCTCACCAAATGGCTCGGTGGTCACGGTGCAGGCCTCGGCGGTATCGTCATCGACTCCGGAAAATTCAACTGGGCAGGCGGCAAGCACCCGCTCTTCGACAACCCGGACAAATCCTACCACGGCCTCCGCTGGGGCCACGATCTGCCCGCACCGCTCGCGCCATTGGCCTTCATCCTCCGCATGCGCACCGTTCCCCTTCGGAATCTCGGTGCCTGTATCGGCCCCGATAACTCATGGTTCCTCCTTCAAGGCATCGAGACCCTACCACTCCGCATGCAGCGCCATTGCGAGAACTCCCTAGCCGTCGCCAAGCACCTCAAGTCCCATCCAAAAGTCGATTGGGTTCGCTTCCCAGGACTTGAAGACGATACCGAGTATGCCAAAAACCAAACCTACCTCAAAGGCCTCGGCGGATCGGTCGTTGTCTTCGGCGTCAAAGGTGGCGCGAGTGAAGGAGCGAAGTTCATCGACTCGCTCGAGCTCATCTCGCACCTCGCCAATCTCGGCGACGCCAAAACGCTCGCGATCCACCCAGCCTCCACCACCCACAGCCAGCTCAGCGAAGAGCAGCAACTCGCCGGCGGCATCCGCCCGGAGTTAGTTCGCCTCTCCGTAGGCATCGAGCACATCGACGACATCCTCGCGGACATCGATCAGGCCTTGGAGCATTACTGAATCGTCCCAACCTTCTTACTTATCCCCACGGTATCGATCTGATGCCGTGGGGTATTCATTTTCCAGCAGGAGGTTCGCTTGGCATTGGAGCGAAAAGCGTTCAGTTCGAGAGGCAGCTTCCGAGTGATACGCGTCACTTCTTCTTTTTGCCGCCAGCCTTTGCATCCGGGTCATATTTCGGATTTAACTCCGTAGGAACCGGAGCATCGACCTCTGCCCTCCATTTTTTCAACAAGCCGTGTAGTTCGGACGCCACCTCGGGATGATCTGCTGCCACATTTTTCCGTTCACCGATATCCGCTTCCAGATCATACAGCTCCAGCCGTCCATCCTCGAAATATTCATGCAGCTTCCACTTACCTGACCTGATGACTGATCCAGGTCGGGTGCGAAAAATAGGATCATGAGAGTCATCTTCAACACCCGCATAGGACTGTAGATAAATCGGAAAATGCCAAAACATCGCTCGTTCAGGAAAACCTTCCTCACCCTCTAACAATGGCAACAGACTCTCTCCGTCGAGCTGCTTACCCTCGGGCGCTGACAATCCAGCGGCAGCAAGAAACGTCGGATAAAAATCAATCCCGCTGACTGGCACCGAACAAGTTGATCCAGCATCGATCCTGCCCTTCCAACTTACAACAATCGGAACGCGGATCCCACCTTCAAAATACGAACCTTTCCCGGCTCGATAAGGCTCCTGTGAAGAAATTTTCCGAATTCCTCCGTTATCCGAACTGAAAACGATCAAAGTATTTTCAGTCATCCCGAGACTCTCCACCTCATCAAGAATCTTGCCGATTCCCTGATCCATTTTCTCGATCATCGAAGCATACGTCGCATTGACTTCTTCACCTTTATACTTACCGACAAACTCAGGCACTGGCTCCAAGCGCGTGTGCACCGAGTAATACGCCATGTGCATGAAGAACGGCACGGCATCCTCACCTGAACTCTCTCTCAGAAATCGAATCGCCTGATCCGCGAAAATATCCACACGGTGAGTGCCCTCGGGATAGTCCTCATTGAACCTTTCCATCGATCCACCTTTAAACGGAGCAAAGTAGCCTCCATGCGGACTACCCGACTTGTCGCCGCCAATATTCACATCGAAGCCCTGTTCCAAGGGATCATGCCCGACATGCCATTTCCCCAGATGTATCGTCCGGTAACCGCCATCGTGCAGAGCAGCAGGCAAGGTAAGGTTGTCCGGTTTCAGTAACTCCACATTTTTCGTGGGAATCAGTTTTCGATTAGCCGAAGATCCACGCTCGGAGCCACCCACGGTATAAACTCCATGCCTTGCACCAAACTGCCCACTCATCACACAAGCACGGCTTGGCGCGCAGTTCGCAGCCGGTGCATAGCCCTCTGTAAACAGCATCCCGGAAGCACGCAGCTTGTCGATATTTGGCGTATGGTAGCGTTCGCTCTGGTAACCGACATCCATCACCCCGAGATCATCCGCATTGATGTAGATAATGTTAGGTGAGGATTCTTCCTCACCTACTACAGCCATAGAAAGTGTCAGAAAATAGGCTCCAAGTTTAATTAGATTCATCGGGTAATTTTTATTCATTTGAAAATTCAGTAAAAGGGATCGTTATCGGTTCCCCTCCAATCACAAGCCCTGCCAGCGACTTGGCGTTCGGCAGATCCCTACCGACTTTCACAGTGTAGCTCCCCGGCGCATAGACACGCGGAGTAAAGCTGTCGCCTTGAATTCGGTATGTATAGAGAAGCTCACCCGATCCCTCAGCAATTACCTGTACTACCGGGTTATCTATCCCTTCAACAGTAATCTCACCAAGCTCACCGATAACCTTACGCCCATCGTTATCCCATTGCTGGACTGTGACTGGCCATCCTTTGAAAGGCTTATCGCCATTGGAAACATCTGCATTAGCCGCCCAGTTTTCAAAAGTTATACTTCGCTTTGCCTTGTCGAAATAGGCCATCGCGTAACCACCTCCAAACGATTCACTCACATGAGGGTTCGCATAGGCACTCATCGTGATCTTGTTCTTGAACCCGTCAAAATACTCACCTGTAAATGGCAGAGCATCCTCAGGATTTCGATTCTTACCCGGCGCATCATTCAGCGGCAGCCAGTAACGAGAATAGATGGTGTTCACAATTGCGGGCGAGCTATGACACCACGGCCCATCACTCCAGTTTTCAATACCGTTCTGGAAAGTCACTCCAAGGTGCTGGTCTCCGCACATGTGAGGAGCGAGTGCTTTGCGAATTTCCACCAAAGCTTTGTTTCGCCCCGTCTGCGGCCACCCATTCGAATCCATGTCTGCATGCAGACGGTTTCTGATACTGCCGTGATTGGTAACGGCACCGGCAAATGGTGTCTGCGACAACACAGCTTTCATCTCCGCCCCTGTCCAATCCTGCCCCCATTCACTCAAAAACTTCAATTGCCGCTCACCCAATAAAACCAAGCCTTCAGCATCAATCGATTTTGGATCATAATCCGGATTCTTAATATGGTCAGGACGAGGCCCCTGTTTTGGTATTTTACCTGCAGGGCCGCTCTTCCATTTTCGATCTTCAAGAATGGCGAAATCAATTCCTCCTACCGTCAGTCTAGTAAAATACACACCAATACCTTGCTGAATTGGCTTGGGGTCTACTGCATCCGGCAAATGCCAGGTCTGACAACGCTCAACCATACGCACGTATTCGGCAGGCAGAAGATAGCCTCCGTCCGCCCCTCCTCCGAGTTTAGAAACCTTACCACCCTCGCCCCACAGGTTTGCTTGGCCTACATCGTGGTCATCGGGAATCGTGATCGTCGGCCGATTCCTCATCAACTCACCGAACTGCTTTCCAAACTGCAACCAAGCAGCCGTATGTTCCTTGTGGTCATAGCTCTGGTCTCCCGCAAAAAAGAGCAAATCGGGATCTTGTAAGCTGATATTTTTTACAAAGTTATCTCTGTCTCCTCGATCCTTCTTTGAATTACACGACAGGCTAGCCACCGTAATGATTTCCTTATCCACAGGATCTTTCCGAACCATCCCCGAATACATCGCCTTCTCACCATGGCGCACCCTGTAGTTGGCAGACTTGCTCTGATCCCAATCCTTCACCCGGAAGTGTGCCGACCAACCCAGTTCATGTATCTCTGACTTAGCGACCTCAACCCACTCTCCTTCTTGCTCGATCTCTAGCCGGGCAAGCTTCGGTTCATCTGCTAAGAGTGGATAAAATTGCGCTGTCAATTTCAGCTGACCCGCATGTGTCGTATAGAGGGCAAAGCCGATGACTTCATCGCGAGGCACCATCAGATCCAACCATTCGGACTTCCCCTTGAAATCTTTCTTCCACCACTCCCCCGTAGCTGCAGTGTCATTTCCTTTTCCAAGAGGAAATTCTGCCGCAACAACTGTGCTTGAAATGAATAAGGAAGTGGCGAACTGGCCAAGTCGTCTAGGTATCATCATTGGGGTTTATCTAAAAATCTACATACACTGAAACGTCGATTTTCTCCGACTCTATCAAACACACTCATTGGCGTAAGTTTAAACACCTGTCAGCGCGTCCTACTATCTCATTACGTCGGCTTGCCCATCTTTGATATTTTATCCTGATACGCCGGATTCGTTTTCGGCATGGAGGCTATCGCGTCCTTTAACGCCTACCACCGAAACTCGCTAAGGTCGTTTTTTCCCTGATTATTATTCTTCCAATGGGACTGCGTATTCGGAAATTTCCGGTTTTTTGTCACTCAAGCCGAAAACAAAGGAGGTGTGATCCAGCATCGCTTGGGTCGTAGCCTTTCGATAGGGATCCTTGTTAAAAAAAGAATGGCTAGCGCCCTTGTAGGCCAGCACTTCGGCCTCACCACCCTTCTCTCGAATAGCTTCTGCAAAACGGTATGACTGCTTGATCACAATGGTCGTGTCTTTCGTCCCGTGATAAAGGAAGGTATCTGGCGGTGTGTCTTTTAGGATAAAAATGGCCGACGCCTGCTTCTTCGCCTGCTTCGTCTTGCCCGTATAATCGCCACCACCGAACCTGCTGCCGTCTCGCTCGATCACATCGAACATGCCGTTGAATCCATCGTAGCAAATACACTCAGGTGTGAGCTGTGCCGCAATCGCAGAGAGATGCCCGCCAGCCGATCCCCCGGCGAGCCCCACCTTGGTGAAGTCCAGGTTCAGTTCATCCGCCCGTTGCCGAATGAATTCAATCGAATCCATCACATCGCCCATAGCCTCCGGAAAGTTTACACCCGGCCCTTTCAATCGATACTCCATCCGCACACCGGTAATCCCGTGATCCGCGAGTTCGAAAGACTGATGGGTGAACTGACTTTTACTACCAGCGCCCCAGCCACCGCCATGCACATAAAACACCACTGGAAAAGGGCCATCCCCTTTCGGGCGCTCCAAGTGCAGATCCAACTCCAGTTTCGTCCCATTCGCCAATTCCACGGTCTTGAACACGAAACGCTCGGAACGTACATCCGGATGCTCAACTTTGTATTCATCCGCAAGTTTCTCAGCGCTGCGCATTTCATCAGCCCAAGTGGGTTTTGGCTTTGCCCAGGCATTACCTGCAACCAGGAGGCACAGGATGAGGAAGAGTCGTTTCAATATATTCTGAGGATTCATGATTGATTGTCTATCGGGTGAGATTGATTTTTCTAACTACTTTTTGAATTTGTTCACAAAAGCGCGATCAGCCCACCCCTCGTAGAGTGCAGCCATGTCATTCACTCTCTCCGGCATTTTCTTGGCTAGATCGTGTAGTTCAATGCGGTCGGCTTCCATGTCGTAGAGTTCCCACTTCTTGCCTTTGAGTGCGACCAGCTTCCACTTACCATCTCGCACTCCGCGATTCCCCATGTGCTCGAAAAAGATCGGCTTCTCACGCTGGAACGGCTTGCCCTGAAGAATCGGCAGCAGGCTTTCTCCTTCCTTGGGTATGATCTCGTGGCCCTTGAAGGTTTCTGGATACTTCGCCCCAGAAATATCGACGAAGGTCGTCATCAGGTCGATCAAGTGCGCGGGCTCCGTGGCAATTTTCCCGGTCATGGAAGCGTCGATTCCTTGCGGCCAATGCGCGATCAAGGGAGTGGACGTGCCACCTTCGTGGATTAAGCCTTTGTGCTTCCGGAATGGCGTATCGGATACGTTGGCCCAACATGTTCCGTAGTGAACCAATGACTCTGCCGTGCCGGGAATGCCTTTCGTTTCATTTTTTCCCAGCGTTCCTCCAGAGACATCGCCGCCGTTGTCGTGAAGGAAGAGAATCAGCGTATTTTCATAGGCATTCATCTCTTTCAACGCGGCAACGATCTTTCCGACGTTTTGGTCAACGCAGTCAATCATCCCAGCGTAGATCGCCATCCGTTCGGCCTGCGCCTCTTGTTCTTTTTCTGAAAGGCTGTCCCAGGCGGGGACACTTTCATCACGCGGGGATAGCTCCCATGTCGGATCGATCAGTCCGAGCTCGATCAGCTTTTCGTAACGCTTCTTCCGGATCTCATCCCAGCCCGCCATGTATTTGCCGCGATACTTGGCGATATCCTCCGGCTTTGCTTGGAGCGGGAAATGAGGCGCATTGTGCGCCAAATACCAGAAGAAGGGCTTCTTGGCTTCGACGGCTTCCTCGACATACTTGATCCCCTCATCAGTCCAAGCGTCCGTGGCATACCAGTCTAGCGGTGGATCATTCTTCTTGTCGTAAATCACCTCATCACCCCTGACCACAAACCGCTCCTGCTTCCATGATGAAGGGCGGAAGTAAAAACCGCCGCCCTGCGGACAGCCGTAGAAGCGATCGAACCCGCGACCCAATGGCCACCATTCCTTCTGATCCTCGCCCATGTGCCATTTACCCGTGGTGATAGTTTGGTATCCTTGCGGACCGAGCACCTCGGCGATGGTGACACAGCGCTCCATCAATCTGCCGCGATACCCGGGATTCTGCGGGCCTTCGTCTTTCGTCAGCAAGCCCATGCCCGCCTGATGCGAGTAGAGCCCCGTCATCAAACTCGACCGCGTCGGGCTGCATCGGCTGGTATTGTAAAACTGGGAAAAGCGCAGCCCGCCCGCCGCTAGGGCATCGAGGTTTGGCGTTTCGATCTCGCTACCATAACAGCCGATATCCGAGTAACCCATGTCATCGGTGAGGATCACAATGATATTCGGCTGCGCGGCGAACGCGGGAAGCCCCGCTAACAAAAGGCAGAAAGTTTTCAAAAAATCCATAAATCACACGCGCGTTTTCCCAGGCTGTTTCATCAGTTTCTTGAGTTCGCCCAAATGCGTTTCATAAACCCCGCGCGGTGACGTTTTCTTCCTCACGCAGAGCGCAGCAGCCTTGCCGACGATCTCACCCATTATGCCGCAGGTGCGCATCACTCGCACGGGGCCGAGGCCGGTCTTGCTGACGCTGATGTTGCGCCCGGCCATGAACAGGTTTTCGATATTGCGGCTGTAGAGACAGCGGTAGGGTGCCCAGTACAGGCCACTATATTTTCCATGATTGGCTTTGGAGATGAACTCTTTGCCTTTGAATCCTTTCTGGAATTCCTCTTTCGGGGTGTGCAGATCGATTGACCATGTGCACGGGAAGACTTGATCCGGCCATTCTTTACCGCTGACAAAGTGCTCCGCATCGAGCACGACATCGCCCATCAGGCGCCTTGATTCGCGTTTACCGGCGATGAAGGCGACCCAGCCGAGGCGGAAGTTCTTATAGAGCCCGTCAACGTTTTTGAGAGCATCCCAGGCACCATACATGGCCCTGAAATTGTGGTCGCGAATCTGTTCAATGTCATTGACCTGATCTTTATCGAAACCACTTTCCCAGAACCACATGTTGGAGAACTGCGACAGATCCTGGGCGGTGTCTTTGGCTTTCTTTCCTTTTCTGCCGGGGAAGGGCTTATCAGAAAGATCCAGTGCCCAGGGGCAGCGGGGAAACGGCTGCTCGAATTCACCCTTTTCATACTGGCTCATCAGGGAGCTCTTGTCCTTGCACTCGCAGGCAAGGACTTCCTTCTCTTTTGCCGCGTCGAGAACGCTGAACAGATTCGAGCTACCCATCAGCGGATTATCCGTGGAAAACTCGTATTCGTAGTCCGCCCCTGCCTGGAAACCGATCTTCGCATCGCCTGTGCAGTCGGCGAAGAACTTCGCACGCAGGATTTGTTGCTCTGCCGTCAGAGTGCTCTCGATGACGACGGCAGTGATGCGTTTCCCCTCGGTCTGAGTTTCCATCGCACGATGGTTCGTGAGCAGGGTGATTCTTGGTTCCGACCCGACGACGTCGAGTTTGCGCTGGTCGTCGAAGTTCGAGGAAGTCGTGCCGTTCATGGTGCTATACCACTTGTTCTTCGCCGTCGCCTTATCGATGGGTGGCAGCATTTCTTCAACGATATCTCCCACGTGGGGGAAGGGTTCCAATTGCGTCTTCCCTTCTGGCCAGACGCGAACCTCGGAGCTGCCATTACCCCCGAGCACGGGTCGATCCTGCACCAGAGCCACTTTAAGCCCCTGTCGGGCAGCAGAAAGGGCCGCACTTGTTCCGGCCAGGCCACCGCCCAGCACCACCAGATCGAAGCTACCGCCATCTGCCGGCTGATCCGGCAAACCTAGTAGTTTACGTCGAAATACTTTTAGCGCCGCGACATCATCGGTCGGCTGGAAAGCCGTGTCCTTACAAAACAAGATCGCATCACAGCGCCCTTCGAAACCAGTGAGGTCGTGCAGACCAACCGTCGCCTTCTCACCAACCTTGACCGTGCCTCCATCATGCCAATGCCATGTCGCGCTCTTGGTGCCAAAGGTTTCCTCAAGCGAACTACCGTCGACCATCACTTGAAACTTCCCTGGAGCACCGGGCGCATTCCACGGAGCCACCCAATCCTTTGTCCTCACCCACACGCGATAGTTTCCTGCCGAAGGAAACCGAACATCCGTCACCGCATCTTTCACCGGAATCCCCAGCCCGTGAGCCAACAGATAGGGAGAGCCCATTTGATCCATGGATTGTTGATCCAGCTCCCAACCGCCACGATCCGCAAACTGTTCCGCCTCAAGAAACACGAACTCTCCGCCGCCTTGCTTCTTGCTCTGGGCAAAGGCTCGTCCGCCCGCAAGCATCATCAACATAGTCCCACCCGCGCGGCCGACAAATTGACGTCTGGTTGTCATGGGCATTCGGCATTCATTTTTGTCTCTCGTTGCTATCATTTGTTCGTTCTTGAGGGTTTTCTGTGGGTCATCCCGATTCCTAAAATCATCTCCAATGGTTGGATTCCATCAGTTGCTGGATCTGCTCCTGATCGAGGGCGGTATCGAAAACATAGATTTCATCCAACCATCCTTTGAAAAAGCGACTCTCAATCCTTCGGGACTCGTCTCCAAAACCCAAGTTCCGCCCCATCATCAGAGCTCGTGATTCAGGATGATCCAGTTCGGTATCGATCGCGGCCACGGATTTCGTCGAAGTCATTTCGAGTTGGCCATCGACATAGAGCAAAACATGAGTCGCTGAGTTGGCCTTTTCGCCGCCATACATGACCACCGCGATGTGGTGCCAGCGATTGTCCCGTAAATCCGTGGATCCGATAACGGGTGCCTGAAAGGTCCCGATGCGAAGCCGCCCCAAAGGCCCTTCTTCGCCCGCCGGGTTCGGCGAGATCTGCCAGGCCGAACCTTCGCTCATCCGCCCCCAGCCCAGCATGCCGTAGCCATTGTGAATGTCGAAATCACGTGGCACTTTTGCCCAGAATGCCACCGTCCTGGGTGCATTCCCCCCAATCCCGGAAAACTCAGTTACCACATAGGCGTCTTTCCCATTGAAATAGAGCGCCTCGCCAAATTGGCCGTTCGCATAAACCGGCCCCTCCCCCCCCTTGAATGACTTGAGTTCTCCTGGAAAAAACTTTCCCCCGATACCCGTGCCTTCGCAGGACAAAACTTCAGAGCCCTCATCGCAAGACCAATGCAGGTATTCGGGATTTTCCGAAGACCGCCCGGGCAAGGCGCGCAGATAAGTCTCCGGCTGGCTCCGCATTCTTGAAACGGTGTTCTTGTCCGTAAATGCCATCGCTTCATCCCGCAGCAACGAGGTGAACTTTTTGCCGTTGAGCGGGCGAGCCTTCACCTCTCCGTCCAGCACGTGCACCTCCGAGGCTCCGCTGGCATCCACCGACATGCCGAATTCCGTGCCAAGATCAACAACTTCAGAATTCGGGGTCAACACGGTAAATCCGATCGCCGCCTCAGGCACTTTGGCCACCAGCCTTCCCCGCATCAAGCGGATCAGATCCAGCGACTCGACCTCGATCTCAACCGGTGCCTCCAGCACCAGGGTCACGCCATTGTTCATGGTGATTTCGGAATACCCCTGACTCAGCAACAGGGTGCCTTTCTTCAGCGCATCTCCGCGAGCCATCTTTGAGTCCCCCCACACCGCATCTCTCGTCGCGGTCAAACGCCCCAGCTCCGGGCCCGCACTGAAAGCCTGAAACAAGAGGAACGCGACAACGAGACAAGCCGCCGCCGCCAACGGGACGAACCATGCGAGTCGATTGCGATTCCTGCTCTCCAACCGCTTCCGTACGCCACTGCTGAACGCCTCATCCGCAGCGGGATCCAGGCGTTGCCGCACTTCCGAAGCAAACACCTCCGCGCCCTCATCGCCTGCCACAAGGAACAGCAAGCGATCCACCGACACCAGATCAGCCAAAACCTTGAGAACCTCGGGATCTTCCCGACATGCCGCCAATAGCTCGTCGGATACCGCCTCCCCGGCAAGATAAGCGGCAATGAATTGTTGGTGTTCCTGTTTCATCCTTCAACCACCCCCATTTGCGGCTGGATACATTTTTGTAAAATCTCCCGCAGGCGATGCAAGCGCATGGTGACCGTCGAATGGTTCACATTCAACGCCTTCTTTAGCTCCGCAATACTGCGTTGCTCGTAGTAACGCAGGGTCAACAGCTTCCGCATCGGGTCATCAAGCTTCGCGACACACCGCTTCAATGCATCCAGACGATCGCTCTCGTTATCGAGCGAATGGCTCAAAGCGACCTGTTCGCCAACCAGAATTTCCAACTCTGCGGAACCTCCGACCAACGTGGCCTTGTGCTTGCGCCAGTAATTCCGCAGCAAGTTGATGGCAATCGTACGAACCCACGGCCCGAATGCCCGCTCGACATCGAATTCATCCAATTTCCGATAAGCGATGATGAACGCCTCCTGCGCAAGATCCTCCGCTTCGTGCACATCGGGAAGCCGCACGGTGAGGCAGGCACGCACACTCCCCTGGTAGCGTTTCACCAACTCGGTGAACGCATCCAGATCACCCTTGCGGGCTTTCTTCAGGAGTTCTGTGTCGTGCGTCATGATTATCTGATTCTCTTACCAGTGTATTGTCTCCAGATCTTCAGATGACACCGGATTCTGAGTTATTTCCGATACTTACTCATAAGTAAACACAACTGAAGCCTCTGTATTGCTGTCGCTAATGGCACGGACCCAGTAGGCGCTAAAGCCTTCGGGAAATTTATGCTTCGCGGTCTCACCGGCTTTGACCTCAAAAGTCTCGTAAGGAACCCACAGGTCGGTGCCGTCGATGTCCACTTCGAGAGTGATCTTCGCGTCGCCCGATGCGGAGAGTTCCACGCTCTTCTTGTCGTAGGCCGTCATGAGGTATGGATCGGATGGGACACCGGCTTTGACGTCCGTATTTTTCCAAGGCCCGCCTTTTCCGCGCGGCTTACCGAGCTTCCAGAGGTCATCGACGACACCTGCCCAGACAGCGGCCGTGCCGTCTTCGCTGCGGAAGATGTGCTCACCTTTTGCATCGGCTTGCAGCCCAGTGAACAGAACCAGTCCGTTGTGCGAACAGAAGTCATGAATCGCCAAATTATGCGTCGCTATCGGGCGAATTTTTGCCAAGCCCTGCGCGTTGCGGGCTGGGAGTTCGTAGAAGGTGCCGTGAAGATTGAGCAAATCACGTTCTGTGGCGACCTCGCGGCAGACACGCGATCCGTCCTCGGAGTAGCCATCCATTTTCGGGAAACGGTAACGCTTGCCGTCCTCTTTCATGAGCACTGATGCCTCATTGACACTGAAGAAATTCTTCGGCTGAGCCACCGCCTTGATCAGCGCCGCCCCCGCTTCTTTGCCCTTTAACTTGGCTTCCTTTTTGACCAGTTCCATCTTGGGGTTGATTTCGTAATAACCGCCATCGTCGAGCGCGACGCCGAGCTTGTTGTAAGCCAGGCTGCGCATGACTCCTTTTGTCGCGGCGATTTGATCCGTCGTCGCGATACCAGCAAACAGAGCATCATTTTCTTCCCCACGCGCATCGCGATTGCGATACTGAAAATGAGCGGTCACCTCCGTGGCATCCTTGTCCGCGCTCAGACGAACCCATGCTCCGGTTTCCTCGCCGCTGAAAAATACGGTTTCCGTGTCTTTCGGCTGCAGCGTGATGTCGCGGAGTTTCGTCCACTCCCCGGTTCCGTTCTTATCCACATCGAGCGTGAAGGTCACTGCGGAATCCGTCAGATGCGTGAGCGTGAGCTGACGGAAATCATAACCGGAAAACAAATAAGGATCGCTAGCGACACCAGCTTTTACCTCATCGCGCAACCACACCGAACCACGTCCGATTAGCGGCCCGAAGGTATCGACTTGCTCTGGATCGACAAACCACAGGTTGGAATTCGATTGCTGGGGAGAGGCGTGTTTCGGCTTGAAAGAACGCGTGTTCAAAAACTCCGATTTTGCAGAATCGTCGCAACCTAGAACCACCTTGTCGTTCCATTTGCAGAAATCACCAATGACTTTCAGGTAATTAGAACGCGGGGCGATGCCTGCGGTATTCGCTTTTGAAAAGGCGGAAGGAAAACGCCAAAACGTGCCGTGCATCGTGGCGAGGAAATCCTTTTCGCCGATCTCGCGGATGCGCGGCCACTCGGTATTCCAACCGTGGGCACCATCGTAGGAATGGCTGCCTTTCGGCAAACGGTAGTATGTCCATTCGCCATCTTCGAGAAGAGCGAGCAGCACGGAACGCACATCCCAGCCCATGCCCCAGATCGGATCGGTCTCCGGATTTTCACTGCCATGGATTCCGTTCGGCCCGGTGAGTTCAGTGAACTGATTGCGACGCACCAGCTGCCAATCGCCCTCGCCAAACCATTGAGCGAGCGCACCTGACTCGGTGGTCGGATCTTGCTTCGCCGCAGCACTCTTTTCTCCGTTGTTGGCGTAAACCACGCGACCTTGCCCTGTATAGAGGCCTTTTCCATGATAGCCGGGGAGTGTGGATAGCGTGCCGTTTTGCAAGGGCTTCGTATAATGCCCGTCGACGATTTTTTCCTCAACCTCAAGCGTATCGACATCCACCGAATAGAGCCCCTCCTCCATCGTGGCGAAGTAAATTTTACCTTTGGGATCCGTCAGGTGCCGCGCGTTGCCGGTAAGTCGACCCGGCATATCTTTTATGGGAATGACCCTCACCTCACCTCCCCCGCTGATCGCATACGGCCCGATGAAAAGCTGGTTCGACTCCTTGTGGATCATCCGGTTAGCAGGCGTGCCACCGATGCTTTCCGGACGGATCGCTTGCTTCAAGTCTGGAGAGATTTCGTAGAGTTTGTCAGAGGAGCCCTTGGGGTAATGCGGTGCATAGGTGATCACCCAAAGTTTTCCTGCCCAAGGCACCACCGCACCTGTTCCGCACTCGCCCTCGTTATTGCGCATCGTCAGATGCGGATATACACCGGATATATTGATGGGATCGGACTCGGCGAATGAACTACCGGTGAGAAGCACCAGGATGCTGGCGATGATTTTTGTCGGAAAATTTAGGTTCACACCTGAGTTTGTCGCCACATGGGAATTTGACACTGAATTTTTCTGGTCATCGGGAGGTTTCATACCTCATTAACCTCCGGAAGTCCTGTCAAATTGGAACGAACAACAACCTGAGTTTCCCATGTGCTGAAGGGCATGCTAGCCAAGGAAAGCTGAACATGTGCCGCACTCACCCACGGTGTTATACATCGTTAGGTGGGGGTAGGCGCCCGAGACATTGAGCGGCTCAGAAATTTTGCTAACGAAATTGTTGTAAGATCCGCAATGACCCGCAGGCTGGATGATCTCGGTAAACTCACAGGGTCTTCTTTGGAAAATTTCTCCCAGTAAACGGTCAGTTTCCAAGGCTACCAGCCGGACGGCTCGCGGTTTTCAGACTGGTGTTAAATCCCTCGATCAGTGACTCCAGCCGTTGCACAACTTCGGGATGAGACTTCGACAAATTATTCTTCTCACCGACATCGATACTGAGATCAAACAGGCCACCTCTCTTACCCTTGATCAGCTTCCATTTCCCGCTGCGTACCGCCATGCCGCCGTGGGTATAGAAAAACGCTTTATAGGGAGATTTTGCATCCGCTTTGGCTTCAAGCAAAGGTAGGATGTCGTGCCCGTCGATGACTCGATCCGTAGGCACTTCGCCTCCCGCTAATCTGGAGAAGGTCGGTAACAAGTCCATGGCCGTAACCACTTCTTCGCTGACACTCCCAGCTGGAATGCGCCCCTTCCACTGCACGATACCAGGAACACGATGACCTCCCTCATTCACACTTCCCTTGCGACCCCGCAATGGCCCAGTAGAACCGATCATAGGACCGTTGTCCGAAGTGAACACAATCAAGGTATTTTCCTCCAACCCGAGCTCACTTAATACCCTTAGGATTTCTCCTGTGCTCCAATCGATCTCTTCTACCGCAGCAGGATACAAGAAATCACGAGAGCCCTTGTCTTCACCCGGCTTGATCCCATTCATCTGCTTCTCGGTGAAGCGTTTGGTAAACTCCGGCGATGCGTGGCAGGCTCGATGAGGCATGCTGTGTGCGAGATAGAGAAAGAACGGCTTCTCTTGGTTTTTCTCAATGAATGCGATCGATTCCTCCGTGTAACGACGAGTGATGGTATCCTGATCGGGATTCAACTCGAGGACTTCACCGTTTCGTAACAGAGGCAGATCTACAAAGCGCGGAGGCACCATATCATTGCTGTAAGGCAGGCCGAAATACTCATCGAAACCGTTGTTATTCGGCATAAAGGATGGATCGTCACCCAAATGCCATTTACCGACGCATGCCGTCGAATAGCCTTCCGCCTTAAGGAGCTCGGCAATGGTGATCTCCTCAGGATTCAGCCCTACGCTCTTCTTGGTATGTTTGTCGACGGAGCCTGGAAACAAAACATTCTCCATCATCACTCGCCGTGGATAGCTGCCGGTCATGAGAGCCGCCCGTGCAGGAGTGCAGGAGGCGCTTCCTGAATAGAAATCTGTAAACCGAATTCCCTCAGCCGCCATTCGATCGACATTCGGAGAAGCTATATTTTCGGAACCGTAACAGCTGAGGTCACCGTATCCCAAATCATCGGTATAGATGATGACGAAGTTCGGCTTCTGTTCCGCAGCGCAATGCAAGCTTGCGCACAGCATGGCCACTGCGACTGAAAATCTTTTCATGGGTTGTGTATTAGTGAAGTCAATCGTCCGTCTTAATTTTGTAGAAACCTACCAAGTGCTCGATCACTTGCGTAAGTTCCACATCGCTTAAAGGGCGCTCATAAATCAGCAGACGAGCTATTTCACCATGGAAGGACTCCAAGCCCGGATGATTGGTGGCATCGCGCTCTTGGCCAACGGCCATCTTGGATGGATTTGCTTTTGAATTTACGGGCACGGGCTTTCGATCCACTGCATTTGCTGAGTTGATGAATAACTCCAAATCGACAACTTCAGTCCCCGCCCCCATGCGACCCATGACGAGGTAGTATCGATTTTCTTCAAGTGGCTCTTGGGTTTGCACACATGGGTTTAGCTCATCATCCCACAAGCCTGGAGTGCCCCGGCCATTGCTGTTCTTTTTGCCTTTCTTTCCCTTTGTCTTGCTAGGAAACCCATTTCGCGTGCCCATCCATACGATATTATCGTCCATCACATTTCCCCAAAAACCATCGTAGGGATTGCCATTACGTAAGTTTCCAAAGAAGGAGTTCACATCCTTCTTCCCTTTGTTTTGCTTATAGACGCACATCACCGAAAACCAGGTGTAGCCACTGCCAGTGACCATATGATCAAAGGCATCCTCATCCATGCTAATGAGTTCCTGTTCTTCGAAAATTAGTGAGTTATTCCCTCCGATTTTTACGACATTTTCTTTAAGAGTAGGGCGACCAGATCCAGCGTCTTTACGGCCTTCGTCCTGCTTCACGAATACATCAGCGGCATTAGTCTTGATCTGGTTGCGCCATGCCTTAACCCGATTCTCATCTTCTAGTTCCACATCAGCATTGGCATTCAAATCGAGAAACAGGCCTTCGGATACTGGAAGTTTCGATACCTTGGGTGATGGGTCTCCTTCTTTAACTGCGTGGACGCACGCATTGATGCAGAGAAAGGCCAATAGAGTGACGGGTTTCGCCTTTAGTGAAGTTTTCATAAAATTAGCACCCTGCTTTTGTAGTAGTTAAGGCTTAAATTTGTCGGTGCGGAATGGATACGCAGGCAATCCTGCGGAGTTGATCAAATTGACATTCGGTTTACCTGCGAACGCATAACGAACGTAGAGAGGTTTGCTCAATTCAGATGACCGAAGCACGACTGTATCACCTTTTAACTCGGCTTCTGCTTTCACCCATTTTGCAGAATCGTCTGCGACCCAAAATGCGGTTGGTGCCTTCCCCTCGATAGTCTTCAGGCCTTCCGAGTGATCTAAATGCACAACAAGCTGGTCGCCTTCTATGTCGACACGATCCAATACTGGCCCCTCCGCCTCAACTTCTTGTCCCAAGGTATCGCGCGCTGCCAATAGAGCCAGTCTCTGCCCAATAGGCAGCTTATCTTTCGGGTGAATATTTTTCACATCACCAAGATCGATCGTATTTACGACAGATGCATTCGCCAATTCCTGAGCCTGTAACTGCGACTCACGCATCCAAGCCCAAGAGTGTGCACCTGGATGTTCAGCACCTTTTTGAGCACCTGTGTTCAAGGGTTTGTGATAGCCCGGAAGCATTACGATCAGAAAATGGAAATCATCCCTCCCCCACTCTGCACGGTAACGCTGAATCCAATTGGTGAGTGTATCCCCATATTTCAACATGCCTGAATTCCTCGCGAACCAAGGATCCTTAAGCATACCAAACATCGATTGGGTATTCCGCTCACCTTGATACCACACTAATCCACGCGAGGCATACGGAGCCAGTGGATGTATCATCGCGTTGTACAGAATGTTCGACTGACGACGCAGAAAAACATCATCTCCATTAGGCCAAGGTTTTGGCCCTTCTATGATGGAAGCAATACGATCGCGGGTTTCTGCGTCGGCATCGAACTCGTCCATTATTTTTTTGAAGTGTGGGACGGTCTCCGTCATATCACGTGGCATCCACGCCTCGATGGATGAACTGCCCCAGCAGCTAAGAATAATACCCACGGGAACTTCAGCTGCCTTTTCCAAGAAGTGAGCGAAGGCAAAGCCCACTGCACTATCGGGAATTTCATCCATCCATTCCCCTTCACAAGTATCTTGTTCAGTAAAAGCAACAGTCCGCTTCACGGCAAAGCTTCGTATATTTTTTGCAGCAGGAATCAGTGCCTTGATATCCGGTATCCCTCCATAGCTCATCTGCATATTTGATTGCCCAGAGCAGATCCAAACTTCACCGACGAGAATGTTACCGCATTCGATAGTTGGGTGTGTGGCGCTACTGACCGTGAGTGTCTCGGGATCAAACGAAGCAGACAAGGGATCGAGCTCAACCTTCCACTTCCCATTCGCATTGGCTGTAGCCGTCTTCTCTTGGTCAGCAAACTTAACGGAAACGACGCCTCCAGCATCAGCCGTTCCCCATACAGGAACCTGCATATCGCGTTGTAACACGGCATTGTCCGTGAACAGCGAACCCAAGCTTAGTTCGGCGGATACCATTGCGGGCAGGAACCCCGTAACCAAGGCGCAGAAGCATCCTATCGTTGGCAGCCCTGTGCGTTTCATTTCCACGTTTTCGCCTCCTTAATAGCTTTCTTGTCGGGCTTACCGGACAGATAACCCAGCTTCACCAAAAATTCATCGGTTTTGGTCAGAGTATCGAAAAAGCCCTTCCCGCCGTTGAAGAAACCGTGCGCTTCGCCTTCATAGACGTGCAGTTCGTTGATGATTCCCTGTTCGGTCATCTGATCACGGAACCTTTCCACCGTTGCGACTGGGATCAATTTATCCTCGGCACCGACAAACACGATGGCTGGTGGATCATCTGGAGTGATGTTCTGTGCCGGTGAGATGGCAGGGAACCATTCCTTTACCCGATCATGACTGTATCCACCTTCCTTACTATTGTCATACACCGGATTGTAGAGCACCAGAGCGTTGGGCTTCGACGAGATGCTGAGATCCTCATCTGCATTCTCAAAACCTTCGCACATCCCTGCAGCAGCGGCGACATGGCCACCAGCGGATCCCCCCCCCGCAATGACCTTTTCCGGATCTATGCCCAGGCGTTCCGCGTTTTTGCGAATCCAACGCACCGCCGACTTTCCGTCCTCCACGCAGGCGTTAGGAGCGACCTTCTGGCGACCTTTCACCCTATAGTCAGCTACGAAGGTCACCAACCCGCGCGAGGCGAGGTAACGTGCTTGCGGTTCGAGTTGGGTTACCTTTCCGCCGCTCCATCCACCACCGAAGAAAAACACCACGGCAGGACGCTTGTCTACTGACGAGTCATGGCCTTCAGGATCGAAGCGATAGATATAGAGATCATCTCCAGAAGCCATTTTGTAGATTTCAGCAGTAGCTCCGGTAAGATTTACTTTTTTAGTTTCTGCGGAGGCTTGTTTTGCCGCGAACAATAGCGACACAGACAGTAGGATGATGGGTATGCTTCTCATGATGGGAATTTGTAGATGTTAGCGGACTATCCCTCATTCCGACCACTCAATATCGAAGCGTCTGATAAATGGAAGTTTTGCGCCCTTACCAATCTCGACACCCCAGAGTGGCGCCTCACCTTGGTTGCTATCAGAAAATGCTTCAGGGCGATAAGTGCCTCCAGCATGCGGTACATTTACAACATTATGAGTTTTTGAGAAATGAACACCGTCCTCGGAGTAGACGATGGATTTCGTGATCTCTTCGGGGCCAACTGTCCCAATCATCGCTGCTACACCTGTGCCCTGAGGCCAGATCACGACTTCGTGGTTTCCCGGAATCACAGGATTACCCTTATGCTTCACGTAGGGGCCTTGTGGCATCTCTGCAATCGCCAGACCCATCTGAGTCTGTGAAGGACTTTTACCCAACTGTCGACCTTTGTAGTAGAACCAGTATTTCCCATCACGAACGATCAAACAGGCATCATCGATCAGATGACTATCGAAGTCCGTTTTTACTTCGCTATTTTTCAGAATAGGATTTTCAGGCAAACGCTCCCAAGGCCCGTCCGGCGAATCGGATACCGCGATGCCAATTTTTGAATCCGGCTTCACTTTCGGATTCTTCGAGATCCCGGTAAAGAACAGCCAATATTTATCCTCAGCGACTAGAATATTGGGAGTAAAGACACTAGCTTCATCCCACCCGCCAGCTGCTCCCTTCGGAAGAGCCATGCCTTTTTCTGTCCACTCAATGCCGTCGGTAGATGTCGCATACCATACGGTGGCATCATAGCCAGACGACTTCGGACCCTTGGAATACCAGACATAGAACAGATCTCCGGCTTTGATGATATCACTCGGATCACGGCGCATGACACCTGCTTCAGCTCCAATACCGGAGAGGTCAGTGCGACTCAGCGTAGCGGTACCGTAGGATGCTTCTTCCGCATTTACCGCAAGAGCCGAAAACAGGCTTACTTGAAATAGTGCTAGGAATATGAATCGCTTAGATTTCATGACTGTTTTGTAATTTTTCATCCAATCGGGATTACTTCCCGCCTGATTTATACTCCTTCAACAATGCCTGCATCTCCTGCACCACTTCAGGAAAGTCTTTGATAACATTCTTCGTTTGATTCGGATCCGCCTCAAGGTCGTAAAGCTGGGCGTTAGGCGCACCTTTCTTGAATTTCCCGTTTTCAATATCGCTGTTGGGCGTACCCACGAGCTTTGTCACAGCCGGGCCGCCCCAAGCATGTTGGTTTGGCTTGGATCCGGTGAATCCGCCATCGCTTTTCGCCGGAATATACATCCACTTGCCTTTACGGATCGCGGTGTGCGAGGGCTTGTGCGGAGTCATGACCATCTCGGTGCGCAGCGCTTGATCAGGATTTCCCGTCAATGCCGGCAGCATGTTGATGCTGTCTTGCTTCTTGTCTTCGCCGAGTGGCATGCCAGTCAGCTGAGCAAAGGTCGCGAGCATGTCGACACTGTTCATCAATTGGCCGGAAACGCTTCCCGCTTCGATCTTGCCTGGCCACCAGGCGATGAACGGTATGCGGTGTCCGCCTTCCCAGATGCCAAATTTCGATCCGAGCAAATCACCATTGATCTTGTGGCCGAGCTCCGCAGCATGGCGTCCGCCATGGTTAAACATGCCACCGTTGTCGCTGGTGAAAATGATCAGTGTATTGTCCGCAACACCCGCCTCTTCGAGGCTCTTCCTCACCTCACCGACAATCCAATCGAGTTCATGGACAAAATCACCATAAGGCCCTGCCTCACTCGTACCTTGGAATTGCTTCGCAGGGGTGAATGGGTGGTGCACGTTGGTGGTCGCGAAATACAGGAAGAAGGGTTTCTTCTCGCGTGACTTGATCCATGCCGTTGCCTTCTCCGTCAGCTTGGTGCCGACTTCGTAGTCATTGAAGAGCTTGTGCGCCTCGACCGCGCCACTGAATTGATTCGCCGAACGTTGCGCGGCTTCCGGTGGGATAGGCGTGATCGGTGTCGGCTTCTCTTTGCTATTTCTGCCAAGATGCACCAAGGGATCCTCAGAGTCTCCACCGACGACGCGGTCGTTTTCCACATAAACATACGGAGGCGCGCTGTTCACCACTGGCATGCCGAAGTAATAGTCAAACCCAAGGTCATTCGGCCCAGGGCTGAGCGGCTCCTGCCAATCGTTCTTCCCTTCTTTAAAGCCCAGATGCCATTTCCCGAAAGCCGCCGTATCGTAGCCGCTATCCTTAAACACATCGGCGATAGTGAGAGTCTCGGTATCGATGATGAGCGGTGAGGTAATCGCAGCAGGCCCCCAGATGCCTTTGCCGCCGTTCCCTCTCAATGGATACTGACCTGTCATCAAGCCATAGCGCGAAGGTGTGCAGACAGCCGAAGCCGAATGTGCGTCGGTAAACTTTTTGCCTTCCGCAGCGAGCTTGTCGATGTTGGGGGTTTTCACCTTTGTCGCGCCGTAACAACCGAGGTCACCATAACCAAGGTCATCGGCGAAAATGAGAACGACATTCGGAGGTTCTGCAGCGGAGGCGCTCAGGGTAGTGAGAGATAGCGCTACCGTTGAAAGTATGAGGTCTAGCTTGGTCATTTCTTATTCTTCTTTGGATTGGGTTTCAATTCGTTTGATAATGTGCGTCGCGCCGCGCCGAACGTCCGAGCATTTTCGCCGAAAACATCATGGTCGCCAATGTCCATACGCGCCATTTTGGCAATCTTTTGCAACTCAGCCACAACTTCCGGATTTCGATCTGATACATCGATAGTTTCACCGATATCAGCATCGAGATCATACAGGCGAGCATTCGTGCTCCGGATGGCATCGGCAGGCTTGATATGGTTCTTCCACTTCGTCGCAATACTCCCATTCACCGGCTCGGTATGTGGCAACATCAACTTCCACTTACCCGAGCGCACGGCACGCAAGCAGTCGTGTTGATAATAGAAATAAGTTCGCCTAAGGCTGTCGACCTCACCGTGGATTAATTCTGAAATATCGATACCGTCGATCACGCGATCTTTAGGAGCAGAACCTCCGGCCAGTTTCGCAAACGTAGGCATCAAATCGATCGTAGCCGCGATGACATCCGATTCCATTCCAGCTGGCACCTTGCCCGGTGCACGGATGATGCAAGGCACTCGTAGTCCACCCTCCCAGCAACTGGTTTTCGCACCGCGCAACGGTTCAGCATGGCCACCGTGATCTTTCCTGATCCACCAAGGGCCGTTGTCGCTGGTGAAAATGATGTAGGTATTCTCATCGAGACCCAGCTCTTTGACCTTATCGAGAACACGGCCTACATTAAAATCGAGTTCTTCAATCACATCGCCATAGAGCCCCCCCTCAGACTTACCCTTAAAATCCGCCGACGCTGCCAACTTCGTATGCGGCATCGTGTGCGGTAGATAAACGAAGAATGGCTGCTCTTGATTTGCTTCAATAAATGCCAAGGCCTCATCCGTATAACGCCGAGTCAAAGTCGCCATATCAGTCTGCTTCTCGATCATCTCTGTACCTCGGATGAGCGTCACGAGTCGGTCATTACTACTAGGCGTTCCGAAAAAGATATCGAAGCCCTGATGCGTCGGTAACAACTCCTCCTTGTAATGCTCAGGATCGTGCCCAGCCAAGTCCCACTTTCCAAATGCTCCAGTCGCATAGCCCTGTTCCTTCAGCACCTCAGCGATGGTAATTTCCTCAGTATGTAGCTCGGGATGAATCGAATCCGGATCATCCTGCCGCGCAAAGCGAATGGGGTAACACCCCGTCATCAACGCACCGCGTGACGGCCCACAAACCGTCTGTGCGTAAAAACTAGTGAAGCGCATTCCCTCCTTCGCCATTTGGTCAATGCGCGGCGTCTTTATGTCCGGTGAACCGTAACAACCAAGGTCTTGGTAGCCCTGATCATCCGTGAAGATGATGATAAAATTGGGCTTATCCTCGACTGGGCGAAGCGGTTTTGCCTCTGCTCCACTGATAGGCAGCACTAACGCTAGAATCAAAAACTTCAGTTTGGAGATCATATGTTTCATAGTTTCATAGTTTCATAGGATTGCGTAGCCTCCATACTCAAAGCAACAGGATTTTCGGCACTCCCAGTTGGTGAGAAGAGCCCTACAAACCGACATAGAAACGCCTCCGACCACATGGGCAGGAGGCGTTTGAAAGGTCGAAAGAACTCAACTATTAGGCGCGACGGCGGCGCATTAGCAAACCGGCCATGCCGAGACCCAGAAGCGTAATTGAGCTTGGCTCGGGAACGACGTCACCGTTAACGACGAAGGTGTCGAAGACGGTTCCAGAGGCGCCGGCAGTGTTGTTCACACGATCATCGAGGGCGATCTGGATTGTGAAACTCGTCAGACCTTGGTAAGCAGCACCACTCAAGTCTAGTGAGTGGTTGATACCCGCGTTAGGAGTGAAGTTAGGAGTGCCATCTGTAAGAGTAATGCCGGGTATTGATTGGTCTGCGAAACCGAAAGTGCTCGAAAAGCCTCCGCCATCTACGTTTGTGCGAAACGCATAGTCTTGGGCACCTCTGTCCCCGCGAACAAGGTCGAACGTAAAGCTGTTCAGATCAAGGGTAGTGCCTGCTAAGGCCGTGATGGAGAATTCCACGTAGTCGCCGGCAGTAAAAGCGCCTTCGATATCGTCGTCTGTCCCGTCTGATAATCCATTACCTTCAGCAAGCTGAAAGGAATTTCTGTTGGCATTAGCCGGATCTCCAATAAAAGTCGCACTTTCGACACCACTACCAATCGAGATGGCTGAGGCACTGACGTTTGTAGCCGTGGTCGTCGCTTGGAATTCTGGTGTAGTAGCAAGATCACCACTGAGAACTGTCAAGTTGGCGCCATTGGTGCTGGTTGGGTCGGAATTAAATTCATAGGACGCAAGAACCGCAGCGTTTGAGCTACTCGCAATCGAAGCAACAAGTGCTGTTGCAGTGAGTAGGAGGGTTGTTTTTTTCATGTTTTTTATGGATTTGGGGAGGCTTAAGGGCGGAATTACTCCCACACATTAATTGCTTATACACAACTAGATGTTTACTGCCTACCCCTAAAATATGGGGGTAAACCGTCAGTTTTCTCATTTATTAGGGAATCGGCGGAAAAACGCTTCATTCCACAATGTCCTATATTTCAAACCCTACTACTTCGCCTTCATGCTCAAAGGAACCGGGTTTTCGATAGTTAAGGTTGGGCGAACATTGGCCTTCATGTCTTTCTCAAAGCCCTGCATCGCTGCCTTGAGCTGCTGGACGATCTCGGGGTGCTCTGCGGCGATATTCTTCTTCTCACCAATGTCTTCATCTAGATTGTAGAGTGCTTCCTTGCCATCAACTACACGAAGCTTCCACGAATTCCAACGAACGCCTTCCAACACGCCCCAATGAGCGTAGAAGAAATACTCGTGTGGACTATCCGCACCACCTACCAATGCTGGCATGAGGTCTTTTCCGTCGATGACTAGATCATCTGGAAGTTTGGCTCCGCTGAGTTTTGCGAAGGTCGGCAGAACATCCATAGTTGTGAGCACCTTGTCATTCTCCAGACCTGCGGGAATTCCTTTTGGCCAGCGGATCACTGTCGGCACACGTTGCCCACCTTCCAGGGTGCTTCCCTTCTTTCCACTCAATGGTTTAGCCGAGCCCTTGCTTGGCCCATTATCCGTCGTGAAAATCACGATGGTATTATCATCAATCCCCTGCTCCTTGAGCGACTTCAGAATTTCACCGACCGACCAATCGATTTCATAAATGGTCTCGGAGAAGATTCCCTTCTTACCAGCACCATTCACTTTCAGTTGTTCAGCATAGGATTTCTTAATTTCAGGAGATGCCGCCAACGGGCCGTGTGGCAATGGGTGAGCGACATAGAGAAAGAAATTTTCGTCCTTATTACGCTCAATGAAGTCAACTGCCCGCTTTGTGATGCGTTGGGTCAGATAGTCAGCATCCGGCTCAATTTCGATAACAGTTTCCCCTTCCAACAGTGGTAGAGGCGGGAATTTAAAAATCTTCTGTCTTGGATGCTTCGGGTGAATATCGTGGCTATACGGGATTCCGAAATATTCCTCAAAACCTTGGCGAGTGGGCAGAAACTCAGGCTGATCGCCCAAGTGCCATTTCCCAAACATGCCCGTCTTATAGCCAGCAGACTGCGCGACTTCCGCGATGGTTAGCTCATCTGGATTCAGGCCACGCCCGTCTCCCGCCAAACAAACAGGAAATTTCCGCCCCTTGGTGACATTCTTCACCTCCACAGCTATGGAAGACGGCACATCCATATCAATCCTCGCCGGATAGCACCCAGTCATCAGTGCCGCACGCGAAGGTGTGCAGAGCGGGGCGGCGACGTAGAAACTAGTAAGACGTGCTCCCTCCTTTGCCATCTGGTCGATATTCGGGGTGTAGACGTGCTTGCCGCCAAAGCAGCTCAAATCGGCATAACCCTGATCATCGGTGAAGATGATGATGAGATTGGGCTGCTGGGCCGTGGAGCTACCCATGCACAACAAGGCACAGGCGATGGGGTATAGAAATTTCATGATCATCGTTTTGTTGAGAAATTCGTTTGGAGTCATTCCGCGGGCCGCCACAACGCGCGTTGGTCACTGCCAGTTTGTCCGACATCACCGAGCTCGGCGCGAGTGCGCTCCGCCTCTTTCAAGAGCATGACGACGACCTCGGGGTTATCGTCGGCGACGTTATGCTCCTCACCGATATCGTTTTCCAGGTTCACGAGAAAGGGTTGATCCAGTTTGGGGAAGTAGCGTTTGACACTCAGCTGCCCCCAGAAGGGTTGATCGGCGGCTGTGCGTGGCAGATGCAGCTTCCACTTCCCTTTGCGCACCGCTTGCAGGTTAAAGCCATTGTAGTAATACAAAAACTCGTGCGGCGACTCGTCGCTTTGACCGAGCAGCACATCCCGGATGTTTTTGCCATCGATGGTTCGATCAGTCGGCAATTTGACGTCCGCTAGATCGCAAAACAGCGGAAGCAGATCCATACTGGAAAGGGTAACGTCAGAAACTTTTCCTGCCGGTATCGTGCCCGGCCAACGAAAGATTCCCGCCACCCGATGCCCGCCTTCCATTGTGGTATATTTGCTACCAGCCAGTGGACCCGCCGATCCCTGCTTGCCATGTTGGCCGTTGTCGGCAAGGAACACCACCAGGGTATTCTCGTCCAAGCCCTTGTCGCGCAACGCTTGCAAGACTAGCCCCACACTGTGGTCCAGCTCCGTCACGAAGTCTCCATACTTGCCTTTCTTCGACTTACCCAGAAAAGCTTTGCTCGGCTGAATCGGTGTATGCGCGATTTGATGCGCCATGTAGATGAAGAAGGGCTGATCCTTGGATTGTTCTCCAATGAACTTCACCACCTCCTCATTATAGCGGTCAGTGACACCTGGGAATTTGACATTCTTCTCGATCATTTCCCGGTCGCGGAAGATCGCCATATTCCACGGATCGTGCTTGTTGGAATAGTTGTATGGGAGCCCGAAATACGCATCAAATCCCTGATCCATGGGATGCGCGCCTTCCATCCGAAAACCGATGTGCCATTTCCCGACTGCCAGCGAACGGTAGTCTGCCGTTTTGAGCAACTCGGGCATGGTGATCTCATCCGGATGCATGCCGTAGTGCCCCTTCTCGCCCCGAAGCCGATAGGTTGGGAGCCCGGCCCGGGTCGGATAACGCCCTGTGAGCAAGGCCACCCGCGAGGGCTGGCAAACGTTGGATGCCGAAATCAGATCTGTAGAGCGAAAGCCTTCCGCCGCCATTTGATCGAGCGCTGGCGTCGGGTATTCCGCACCATAGCAGCCTAAGTCGCCGTAACCGAGATCGTCTGCGAAAATGACCACGATGTTGGGTTTCGGTGCAGCTGACAGGCTCGTGGCTACCCCAAAGGCAATGGAGATTAGTAATTTTGTGATCATGGTTGGTTTGGAATCGTTCGGGTTCATTTCACGGGCGGCCAGCCAGGGCGTTGGTCGGAGCCTTTCTGTCCGACTTCGCCAAGCTCGGCGCGGATGTGTTCCGCCTCTTTCAGAAGCGTCGCAACAACTTCGGGATTACTTGCCGCGACGTTGTGCTCCTCACCGATGTCTGATTCCAGATCGGCTAGGAAGGGTTCATCGAGTGTCGTAAAATAGTGACCTTTGCCTGCATTCGTCCAGTAGGGCAGATCTTCTTTCGTGCGCGGCAAGTGCAGCTTCCATTTGCCTTTGCGAACCGCCTGCAGATTGAGGCCGTTGTAGTAGTAGAGATACTCGTGCGGCGCCTCCTCGGACTCACCCATCAACACATTCCGAATGTTCGCCCCGTCGATTTTACGATCGCCCGGCAGCCCCACGCCTGCCAGGTCCGCCAACAGTGGAAATATATCCATGCTGCTGAGCGTCACATCGGAGACTTGTCCGGCTGGAATCGTGCCCTTCCAGCGGAAGATCCCAGCGACGCGATGGCCGCCTTCCATGGTCGTGTACTTGCCACCCGCCAGTGGACCGGCCGATCCGTTTCCCGCTTGGCCATTGTCCGACAGGAAGATGACCAAGGTGTTTTCCTCCAAGTCATTGTCCCGCAGCGCTTGCAGCATTTGCCCGACGCTATCATCGAGCTCGGTCACGAAATCCGCATACTTGCCCTTTTTCGTTTTTCCGAGAAAGGGTTTACCCGGCTTAACGGGGGAATGCGCAATCTGATGCGCCATGTAGATGAAGAACGGCTGACCCTTCGGCTGCTCCTCGATGAATTTTACGACTTCCCGATTGTATCCGGGAGTCAGCTCCTGAAACGGGATCTTTTTCTGCAGGATCTCCCGGTCACGAACCAGCGCCTTGTTGGTGGGATGGCTACTGCCGCTGTAATTGTGTGGCAAGCCGTAATAGGTATCGAAGCCCGCGTCCATCGGATGGGAGCCTTCCGTGTCAAAACCCAGATGCCATTTGCCGACAGCGAGCGAGCGATAGCCTGCCGGCTTGAGCAGCTCGGCGAGCGTGATTTCATCGGGATGCAACGCGTAGAATCCGCCGCTCTTCGTGGTGTAGTCCGAGCGATAAAACGGGTGCCCGTTGCGCATGGGGTAGCGCCCTGTCAGGATGGCCGAACGCGAAGGGCTGCACACATTGGCGGCCACGATCATGTCGGTGGAACGGAAGCCTTCCGCCGCCAACTGATCGATTGCGGGGGTCTTGTATTTCGCGCCGTAGCAACCGAGATCCCCGTAACCGAGGTCGTCGGCAAGGATGACAACGATGTTGAGTTTAGCCGATTCGACGGCTTCTGCGCCAAAAAGCCCAAAAATCAGAAATGAACTGAGGGATATAATAAATTTTCTCATGTTAAATACTATTTCTTAGGGGAACGATACGTCTCCAGTTCAGCAGCCATCTGTTTCACCACTTCAGGATACTGGCTATAGAGGTTTGTCGTCTGGTTGACATCCGCTTCCAGATCGTAGAGCTGCGCTGTTGGGGCATCTGGCTTGTATTTGCCCTCCGCATCAAAATCGCTATTCACGTTGCCGACATGCGCTGCGGAAATCGCTCCACCCGCGGCATGCTGACCCGGATCTTTCGTAAATCCTCCGGCTCCCTGTTTGGGGATATACATCCACTTGCCTTTGCGAAGGGAAACATGCGTGGCATAGCGCGGAAGCAGAACCAAATGGTCGCGCACCGGAGTTTCGGTGTCCGTCACCAAGGCAGGCAAGATGTTGACACTATCCGCCAACTGCGCCGGCTCAACGTCCTGGTCGGTGATGGCTGCCAAGGTAGCCAGCATATCCAGACTGCTGATCAATTGACCGGAGGTAGTGCCCGGTTCGATTTTCCCCGGCCACTTGGCAATGAACGGAATGCGGTGTCCGCCTTCCCATACGCCGAATTTGAAGCCGAGCAGATCGCCGTTCTGTCTGTGGCCGGCCTTGAAGGCATCCTGACCGCCATGATTGAACATGCCGCCGTTATCGCTGGTGAAAATAATCAGGGTGTTATCCGCCACGCCTTTCGCTTCGAGCGCCTTCACCACTTCGCCGAAGATCCAATCCAGCTCATGAATAAAGTCGCCATACAGCCCGCATTGGCTGGTTCCCTGAAACCGTGGGTGCGGCGTGAACGGGTGGTGAATATTCGTCGTGGCAAAGTACATGAAGAACGGATCATCCCCGCGTTCACTTATCCATTTCGTAGCTCGGTTGGTCAACTCGGAGCCCAACTCGAAATCGTTGTAGAGTTTGTGCGCCGCTTCCGCACCGCCGAACCAGTTGGATACCCGGGCACCGTGTTCTCTTTTGAGCGGGGTGATCGGGGTTGCATCCTTCTTAGCGTTCTTCCCGAGATAGACAATCGGATCGTCCGCGGTCATGCCGACCACCTTATCGTTTTCCACATACACATACGGCGACGCACTGTTCACCACCGGCACGCCGAAATAATAATCAAAACCCAGTTCCAGCGGTCCGGGACGCAACGGTTTCGCGTAATCAGCCTTCTTTTCGCCGAATCCAAGATGCCATTTTCCAAAACACGATGTGTCGTATCCCTTCTGTTTCAGCAACGACGCAATCGTCATTTTGTCGGTATCAATCAGCAGCTTCTCCGTCGAGCTGCACGGTCCCCAGATGTTTTGGCGCATCGGGTATTCACCTGTCATAAGGCCGTAACGCGAAGGCGTGCACACAGCAGATGGCGAATGCGCGTCTGTACAACGGCGCCCCTCAGCAGCGAGCTTGTCGATGTTCGGCGTCTGCACCTTGGTGGCGCCGTAGCAGCTGAGATCGCCATAGCCGAGGTCATCGGCGTAGATCAGAACGATATTTGGAAGCTTGTCCGCAGCTGCGGACTGCCAAGTAAATACCAAAAGACAGATGGGGAGACGTAGAGATGTTGTGAGTCGTTTGATCATCATTTCTTATTTTTATTTTTCAGTTTATGCCCGCTCTGAAATTCTGTCTTGGCACGGCCTTTTTCCTCATCGGAAAGCTTGTCCCAATACAATGCGTGGTTACCGATAATCGGCACTTCGGGGAACAGAGTTCCTGTCGGGCGCTGCTCGCTGCCACGCTGTCCGAATTCTCCAAGCTTCTCGCGCATCGTATCGGCCAATGCCATCAATTCGGAGACACGTTCCGGGTGCTCCGAAGCGACGTCCTTCATCTCGGCCACATCCGAAGCGAGGTTGTAGAGCTGTGGCTTTTCAATCGGCTTCTGATATTTCATCGACCAGAAAGGAAGCTGCTCGTTTGTGCGCGGAAGATGTAGTTTCCAATCCCCTACGCGGACTGCTTGAAGGTTTTCGCAGTTGTAATAATAGAATGGCTCATCGGCTGAGCGGCTTAGTTCGCTACCATCGAATAGAGGGGTGAGGCTCACCCCATCAAAGGTTTTCCCTTCAGGCAAAGGCTCGCCGATCAGCTCACTGAGTGTCGGGAACAGATCCATCGCGATCGCCGGTACATCAGACTCTGTCGGCTGGATCTTCCCTTTCCAATACATGATGAAAGGCACACGGTGACCACCTTCTAAAGACACATACTTCGTCCCGCTGTAAGGCTTGGAATATTTTGCAGAAGTCGGTCCGTTGTCCGATGTGAAGATTACTAGGGTATTCTCCAGAATCCCATTTTCCTCCAGTGCTTTGAGAATCTGCCCAATACCCCAATCGGCTTCCTGAATGATATCGCCACGTACTCCATCCTTGGACTTGCCCTTAAATTTAGCACCAGCCTTGTAAGGCGTGTGTGGGTAATTGTGCGCGAAATAGATGAAGAATGGCTCGTCTTTGAAGTCTTCGATATTTTTCACCATCCGCTCGGTATAGAGACTGTTCAGCTTTTCGAGTGGCGTATTCTTATAGACGACTTCTTTTTCGTCAAAAAACAGTTCGCTGTGCCCCATATTCTCGGGTGCGCCGTAGTAGTGATCAAATCCTTGGTGGAAATAAGAGAACTCCTCTTCCTTTCCTAAGTGCCACTTCCCAACCATCGCTGTCGTGTAGCCCTTCTTCTTAAACTGCTCGGCAATCGTCACTTCATCTAGATTCAGACCTAAGAACCAATGCGCCTCGCGCTTGGGGTTGATCCCCATGTATAGACCTGCACGCTGCGGGTAGGCTCCCGTTAAGAAGGCTGCACGTGAAGGAGAGCAAATGGATGCAGCGGCATGAAAATCTGTGAATTTCATCCCCTCCGCCGCCATGCGGTCGATGTTCGGGGTGCTCACCTTCGTCGCTCCATAGCAGCTGACATCACTGTAGCCCATATCATCCATCAGGATGAAAATTACGTTGGGACGAGGAGCCTCAGAAAAGGCGAGAGACGTTAGCGATAGCATTCCAGCCAATGAGAGGAGAATTCTACGTTTAATCTTCATAATGGTAGTAGTGATGTGCCGCCAAAACCAACTTTAGGGACAGCTTGCTGGGTTTTTCGGTAGGAAATTTAGCTCAATTTTTATTCTGGGCGTTCATTAAGCCGTGAGGACGCTGGTCAGAGCCGATGATATTCACATCGCCAAGCTCCTTACGCACACGCTCAGCTACTTTTTGCAGCTCAATTTCCACTTCCGGATGCTCTGAAATGACATTCTTCTTCTCGCCCATGTCCTCCTTCATATCAAATAATAGTGGCTCTTTTAGGGAGAGGTAAGGCTTCCGTGGCCCTCCACCTTTTCTAGCCCAATACGGCTGATCTTCGATTTTCCGTGGCAACTGCAGCTTCCACTTTTCATTGCGCACACCCTGCAGGCTCAGCCCATTGTAGTAAAAGAAATACTCGTGTGGGCTTTCCTCGGATTTCCCAGTCAGCAGGTCGATGATGTTTTTGCCGTCAATCGTCCGGTCAGTCGGCAATGGCGAACCCGCTAGATCAATGAAGAGCGGCAACAGATCCATGCTAGTGATCATTACATCAGAGACTTGCCCAGCAGGGATTTGCCCTGGCCAGTAGAAAACGCCTGGCACCCGGTGGCCACCTTCCATCGTCACATACTTCCCTCCGGTCAATGGCTTTGCCGATCCGTGTCTAGCCGGCCCGTTGTCAGACAGAAATACGATCAGCGTATTGTCGGCGATACCGGCCTCCTCCACCGCCGCCCGCACTTGGCCGACGCTGTGATCGAGTTCCAAAATAAAATCACCGAACTTCCCTGCCTTTTTCCCCGCAGTGCCTTTGAAGGGCTTACTGGGCAGGATAGGGTCGTGGGCGATGTGGTGTGAGAAGTAGATAAAGAACGGCTGCTCGTGTTCCTTTTTGATAAAATCAACGACCTCATCGGTGTAGAGTTTGGTCACCTTCTCGAAGGGCACCTTATCTTCCCGCACCTCGCGGTTGTGGTAGATCGTATCGGCATCCCCGTGGGTTTTGGAATAGTTGCCATGCAGACCCAAATAGTCATCAAAGCCGGCATCAAGCGGGTGTGAGCCTTTCACATGGAAGCCGAGATGCCATTTCCCGACCATTTTTGTGTAATACCCTGCGGACTTGAGTTGTTCCGCCAAAGTGACTTCCTCCGGAGCGATGCCGTATTTCTCGTATTTTGGAGTATTGTGTCGGGAAATGGGATGACCCGCACGCATCGGATAGCGACCAGTCATCAGCGCCGCCCGCGATGGCCCGCAGACATTCGCAGCTACTAGGCAGTCCGTAGAACGTAGTCCATCTTCCGCCAGTTTATCAATCGCCGGAGTCTTCAACGGCGAGCCGTAGCAACCCAAATCGCCGTAGCCGAGGTCATCCGCGAAGATCAGGATGATATTCGGTTTAGACCCTTCGACTTTGCTCTCCGCAGCAGTTGCAGTAACGACAACCGCCAATAGCCTAGCTATTGTTAGAAAACCTCTTCGAATCATATTCATCAGCTTGCTTCCTATTTCCACAGTTTAATATTTGGCGAATCATTCGGCACCTTGGGGCCTTCGTTGCTTCGCCCTTGCTCCACATAAGTTTCAAGCTGAGCCAACAAACGCTCCACCACTTCCGGCTGAGCCTCGAATAGATTGTTCGTTTCCTCAGGGTCTGCTTCCAGATCGTAGAGCTGACCTTTTGGAGCGCCTTTGGGAGGCTTGCTGGTTCTGAACCCTCCAGAGGTCTTGGAAAGCACCAGCTTCCACTTCCCTTCGCGGTAGGAAAAGACTCCCTTGATCGAGTGATGAACGATCCCTTTGCGGCTGGTTTTGATCTCCTTTCCCTCCAAGGCCGGCAAAAAGCTCACGCTGTCCTCACCCGCATCCGCAGGCAACTTAGCTGCAGTCAGCGCCGCACAAGTCGCCATAAAATCCGTAAGACAGATCGTGGCGTCACTGCTCGTGCCCGCTTCGACCTGAGCCGGCCATTTCACCAAAAACGGCACCCGGTGCCCACCTTCGTAGATCTCCGATTTGTAGCCTCGATACTGACCGCTGGGGAAATGCCCTTGGGCTTCAAGTTCCTCCGCGCCGCCCTGCACCTCGGAAAATCCGTTGTCACTGGAGACAATCAGCAGCGTGTTCTCACTAAATCCAGAAGCGTCCAACGCCTTCACGATCGTTCCGACGAAGTCATCGGTTTGCATCATGAAATCACCATAGTCGCCCAAGCCACTTTTCCCCTGCCACTTCGGCGTTGGCACGATCGGCGTATGCGGAGACGGCAGTGAAAGGTAGGCGAAAAACGGTTTATCCTTACTCTGCTTTCCTATGAACTCCACCGATTTTTCAGTCAGATCATCGAGCACATCGATCACTTCAAAATTCGCTTCCGCTGGCCCTTTACGATTCGGGTGCGGCTCTTTCAGAACCGTCGCTTCTCCGACGAATTTCTCGTTCTCGATGTAGATGTAGGGCGGCATATCAAGTGAAGCAGAAATGCCGAAAAAGTAATTGAACCCAAGATCATGCGGCCCGCCTTTGATTTCTCCATTCCAATCAATCCCATTGAGCGTGCCCTTCCAGCTCATCTTTCCCTTTTTAGGCATCTCCATCCCAATGTGCCATTTCCCGATCATCGCGGTTTCATAACCTTGATCTTGCAGCAGACTCGCAACCGTCATCCGACTTGTCGGAATCAAGGGAGCATCAAAGCCATAAATAACCCCCGCCTGCTTTCTCGTGCGCCAATTGTAGCGCCCCGTCATCAAGCTACAGCGAGAGGGTGTGCAGACCGAGGAACTGGTGTGTGCATCGGTAAAAATCATCCCCTCCCTCGCCACCTGATCCATGTGTGGTGTCGGAATTTTTCCTCGCTCAGGATTCAGCACCTGAACATCACCATAGCCCATGTCGTCCATGAAAATGAATACGATATTGGGCTTTTGCACCTCCTCCGCCATTACTGAATTCAATCCAGCTAAAATCAGGCATGTCGTTGCGAAAGTAATTACTCTCCTATAAATCAGCATTTCTAATTTTTTCTCTCCGTTAACGTTTTTGGATTTTTCACCAGTCCGACGGGTCGGCTATTTTGAGCAAGCTCTGTCTGGAAATCTTCGGCAAGAACCCGTAATCTTTCGGCTGTTTCTGGATACTCTTCGAGGAGATTTTTACTTTCGCCCATATCCGTCTCCAAATCATACAAAGCACCTCCGGCAGCCTGTTTTTCTTTTGCGCTGCCCAAATGCAGCTTCCACTTTCCTGATCGAACCGCTTTAAGCACCTCCCCCTGATGGTAGAAAAATGCCTCATGTGGTGTTGCTTTATTTTCGAAGAGTGTGGGAGTGATATCTTTCCCATCGATAACCCTGTCGGATGAAATATCTGCTCCCGCCAGCTTCGCAAAAGTCGGCAGCAAATCCATGGTCGTCATCAGTTCACTGTTGGGAACTCCTGCCGGAATTTTTCCCGGCCATCGTATGACCGTCGGCATCCTCATACCTCCTTCAAGAAACGCGCCTTTGCCGCCCCTCAGCGGTTTTGTTTTCCCGAGCTTAGGACCGTTATCACTGGAAAAAATCACCACGGTGTTGTCGTCGATCCCGTTCGCTTTCAACGCATCCAAAATCTGGCCTACCGACCAATCGATTTCACCAATTGCCTGATTGTAGATTTTGTCGCGTGTTTTGTAATCGATGCCATTTTCACATTTCAACTTTGCTTGAACCTCCTCCGGAATGCCGTCCATGAAAGGTGGAGACATGTGAATCGGTCGATGTGGAATCGGGTGAGGCACATAGAGGAAAAAGGGCTCGTCTTTGTGACGCTCGATAAAATCTACCGCTCGTTCAGTGATACGCTTAGTAAGGAAATCTGCATCCGGCTCTTCTTCGATCACCTCCTCCATTTCCATCAAAGGGAGCGGAGGGAAATTGTACTTCTTATCATTCGTGTGAAATGGGTGGATGTCGTGGCTATACGGCAGGCCAAAAAACTCATCGAACCCCTGGCGAGTAGGCAGGAACTCCGGCTGATCACCCAAGTGCCACTTTCCAAACATACCAGTTTTATACCCCTGCGTCTTCAGCACTTCCGCAATAGTAATCTCATCCGGATGAAGCCCCCTCTCATCTCCAGCAAGAAAGACACCGGATGCCATCCCGTTGCGTTTAGGATAACTCCCTGTCATCAGAGCTGCTCTTGATGGCGTACAAATCGCAGCCGCCACATAGAAGTTTGTCAGCTTTGCGCCCTCCGCCGCCATCTGATCAATACGCGGAGTCGTCACATGGTCACCGCCGAAACAGCCCAGATCTGAATAACCCTGATCATCCGTAAGTATGATAATGAAGTTAGGCCTCTCTGCTGCAGTGACCGACGAAAAGCAGGCCACAAAAATCAAACTCTTCAGAAATCTCATGCTATTCTTCATCTTGAACTCCATAACGTAGAAAAAACATTCAAACTTTCGAATCAGCGCCACTGGCATCTGAGCCTTGAACAGGCTGCATATCTACTGAGCGTCTACTTCGCCTCTTTCAGAACCATGCAATCCAAGGTCAAGAAGTGGTCTTTGCTCTGGGGATGCTTCCCGGCGACTTCGACTCGAACCACATAAGAACCATTGACGGGATCAAAGGCACCAAGATCGATCAAACCTGTCGCCTCGATTTTCTTCGAATACAGATCCACAGGCTTTTTGGCCGCATTGCCATTTACCGAAAATTTGAGGATTCCCATATCCGGAGCCTTCGTTGCATTGACGTATAAATTCTCAGCTACTGGGCTTTTCGCTGTGATGGTAAACTCGATGAAATCGCCAACGGCAGACTTGCTGAAGAGGTAGTTCTCTCCATTCCACTCCGCTTTTGCTTTTCTTGCTTCGTGCTCCTTCAATTCAAGCCCTTCAGTCATCGAGGTTATGAGCTTTGGAGTAATCTCAGTCGCACCTTTAAAAGAAGCTGCCTCATCTGTGGATTCGTCGGAGAAGTAAGCCTCGGGAAGCGGCGGCACATTGAGCACCTCTACTGGCTCGGGTTTGCGATTCGATGTAGTATCTGCAAAACCATACCAGTAAACACCGACTCCATAGCCCATGTCGGCTTCCTCCCATGCCCACACTTCCATATCCAGTTGGATCGAGCTACCGAAGGGCATCGTATCCAGTGAACGACTCCGCGTTTCCACACTGTAACCCAACGTGTTACGTTCCGGCGCGGTCTTACGATTGAGCTTATTGTAGCGGTGAGCACGCGGCTGCGCGTGAAATGGGTGATCGTAAAAATCAGTGCTCTGACCACCCCAGGAGTAACCGTAGTAATCTTCCGTTCCTGTTCCGAAAATCGAGGGAAAGCTTTCCCCGTCAATCCAGATCTTCTCATCGCCTTCTCCCCACCATCTTTCAATCGGGTTCATCACCGTCAGCGTATCCCCGACATAAACACCGCGACCTTCAGCCGTTATGTAGTTCCAGTCTGAGTAAGGGCGTGTCGAAACAGGATACTGACCACGCCATCCCGCGTTGAAATACATGCTGTTGTCCTGCCATTCGTATGAGCTCGTCTTCACCTCTACGACCGCATCAATCGGAGCGTCGCCCAAGTTGAGCAACGAAACCTTGGCCGCATTCTGATACGGCATCACCCAGCGGCAAGTCATTGTGCCATCATCTGCGACCGTCCGATACCAGCCTTGATGGGGGTTCAGTCCAATGCCTGAACCAAAGAAATCGCCAATTGGGCACCACACCGTTTCCGCTCCATCAAACTCGATCTTAAGCACCGTCGAGCGAGTGACTGACAGTTCATCGTAATTCGCCAATTTCACAGACAGTTCGCGTATCGCCGCTGCACCCTCATCTAATTCAATCGACTCAGATTGCCCTGTCGCCAAGGTCGCAGAAAAGCCAACTGGATCACCCGCGCCGACCGCCTTTGGCTCCAATAGTTTCTCACCCACTTCTTTGATCAAAGGAGCCGCCGCTTCATAATCGGCCACCGTGAATGATTTGACCGGCGTGCCTTCCGGGTATTCACGATACGTCAGCATATAGAAAAACGGATAGTTCGACGTCGTGATTTTCAGCCCCTTCTCATACGGAATCGGAAAGAAATTCACCGCAGATGCCAGTGACTTGTGCGCAAACGGATACGGGAAAAAATCATCGCCGTTAAAGAGGCCGAACATATTGCCCTCCAGAGTCGGTTCCGTCGCCCCATCCACGTAGACTCGAATAGTGATGTCCGTTGTCGGCTTTGAAATATTGCGGAATGGCATCCATGTTCTCACCAAAGTGCCAGCGCCCTGATGATCCATCAGCACCCATTCTTTCTCTCCGTTGACTTCGTCAATCCGGATAAACGAGTCATGCTCGGGACTCGTGTTGTTGTCTTTATTGTTAAACCAGCCTTTCGGATCCTCAGGAGTTTTGGATGCGCGATTGTAGCTACTCTCTTGCTTCAAACGGAAATCCGTTTCCGGAAAATGAGTAACCTCTTCACGATCCACCATCTCATGGAGCAAGGATTCGATGGTGACTGGCTCCGCAGCGAAGGTAAAACTGATTACACCTCCAAAAAGTGTAGTTAGAAGAATCTGTGGGTTCATTTATAGGTTAATGAGAGAGAGAAAATATCCAAATAGCCACACTTTTGCACGACGTCGCAGAATGAGCACTGCCGATGTTACGATTCCTGCAAATACAGTCCATGACGCATTCAAGTCATAGAAAAGAACTTACCTGTCTCGGGAATTCGCTACTCACCCATCTTCGACGTCAACTCATTGCATCTCTGCCTGAGTGACTTCAGCACCGCCGCATACTCAGGGTTCTTTGCGAGGTTCTTCTGCTCCTTCGGATCAGCTTCCAGATCAAAGAGTTCCTCGTAGATCGGCTCATCATTCGGTAAACCCTCCGGCAGATACTGTTTGCGGTCGTCCTCCCTGCTGTGATGGCGCACGTATTTGAAACGTTCACCCCGCACAGCTTCCTGCCTCGGGTATCCTTGGTCGGTGAAAAGGTTTTCAAGAAACACATCCTCCCGCCAATCCACTTCCTCGCCTTTCAACAGTGGTGAAAGGCTTTTCCCCTGATAACTCTTCGGTATGACCAAACCGCAGAGATCGAGGATCGTCGCCGGGATATCCTGACCGACCACTAGTGACTCTAGACGCTGTCCGCGCTTTGATTCATCGAGGAACGGGGAATACACCATCATCGGCACATGCACCGACTCTTCATAAAGCATCGTTTTCCCACCGAAGCCATGCTCACCGATCATCAGCCCGTTGTCGGAATAGAAGATAATGATCGTATTTTCATCCTCACCCATCTCCTTCAGAAGCTCTCTCAGGTTTCCAATGAATAGATCGATGCCATGGACGGCACGCGCCATCTTCATTTTCATTTCACGCAAGGCCTTGGGATTCCTGTGACGATAATACGGCATCAGATCCTCGTCAGTGAAAACATCCTCCGGCAGGCTGACACTCACCGGATGCCCGTCGGGCAAAGGAAACTGATCGACCTTATCCGCATACAGGGACTTGTAGATCTCCGGATCCGATTCGCCTTTCCCCATCCCACCGATACTCGCCGCATGAGGAAGATTGAAATTGATCCACGCACAAAACGGCTTTTCCGGATCGCGGCGTTTCAGTGAACCCTTCACCGACTTGTCAGCGTTTTCGTAAAAATAGTCATACTCATTTCCGGGCTTCAGATACGCCTCGGTCGCCTCGTAAATGCCCTCGATTTGAGACGTATTTTTCAGATTTGAGAAAACCTTATGTTTACTGATGTCAAAACTCAGATGTCCCGCCTTGTAGTAGCAGAAATCAATATTCTCCTTCAGCGCAGAATCCCCGCGATCAACGATCTTCGTATGATGTTTCCCGATGAAAGCCGTGGAATATCCCGCCTGCTTCAACTGCATCAAGAAGCTATTCTGGAAATCCGCCATGGAGATCATGTTGTGGGAAATGTAATCAAACCCGATGCGGTTCTTCCTCTCCCATTGGCTAGTGAAAATATTCGCCCGGCTCGGCCCGCAAATCGGGCTCGTGGAAAACGCCTTATCGAAAAACACCCCTTCCTTCGCCAAGCGCTCAAGATTCGGCGTCTTTGTCACCGGATTTCCAGTCATACCCAGCGAGTCATACCTCTGATCATCCGAGAGCACGAAAATGACATTCGGCTTCTTTGGTTCAGCAGCACCGGAGAAACCACAGGCAACCACCAGCCCGAACAACGCTACTGCAAACTTCATACATACTTGCTTCATGACTAAGGAAGGATGCGGAAGACATCTAGCATTGCACGGTAATAGTTCCGGCTTTTCCTCCCTATTATTGAGGACAAAAAAGCCGGAGGTTGTGAAACCCCCGGCTTGGTAAAATCTCAATCAGGCGATTATTCGTGGGAACCGAACATTTCGCGGAAGGTCACCATGAGTTCCTTGAGCTTCGCCGGGTTCGCCGCATCAGTCGATTGCTTGCATTTCATCGCCGTGACGATGATCTCGTGGCATAGCGCCAGTTTCTTGGTATACGCTTCCTTGTCTGCATCTGTTTCCGGGAGTTTCAGACGTTGCGCGAGGAAGTAGTTCAGCATCTTTTCCTGTAGCGCTTGCGCATGGCTTTCTTTGTTCGTCGTCCAGCGCACAATTTGCTGTGCATTTGCAGTGGGCTCTTTTGAGAGTTCAACAATCTGAAGCGCGGCCTTTTCGATAGTGACCACATCCGTATCCATGGAGCCGATGACGTTGTTATCATCATAGATTCCGCAAGGAACCTGACAATGAGCGGAAAGCTGCATAGGCAGTGCGAACGAAAGAGCGGCGGCAAAATATAGAATGTTTTTCATGACAAATAACGGATAGTCCGCATCTGCCACGGTGCAAGCTAAACCCGCTCAGCCTGCAATTACGCCGTTCATCCGCACGTCGTGATACTCCATCTCGACCTCATCCACGATCTGATGGCCGAAACACACACCCAACTTCACCGCTCCCGGTCTGGCACGTTCTAGCATTCGATCATAAAATCCTCGTCCACGCCCGATCCGCCCTCCACGGACATCAAAACCAAGCCCGGGACAGAGGAATAAATCGATTCTCGCGATTTCAACAGAAGTAAGCCCCTCCCTAGGCTCAAGTATTCCGTATGCACCGGGAGTAAGATCCTCCTCTAAAGATTTCACCTGATAAAACGATAGCTCCTCCCCCTCCACTTTGGGAAACACCCACGTACATCCGACCATTGATGGAAGCGTCTTCAAATCAACCTCGCCTGGAATCGCCGCATAAACCGCAATCACCTTTAGAAAAGGTCGCTCTTTCAAATATCCCGCGATCTCTTCAACCACCGCATGCGAATTACCCTCACCGTTTTCTTCAATACGGAGCCTCAACTCCTCACGAAGCCGCTTCTTGATGTGAAGCTTCGCGACGTGCTCTGCCAGATGCTTTGCCAGCAAGTCATCCGGATTCGTCAATTGGCACCTCCCATTCTTAGATAGTTTCTAACCAAGTAATGAAAAATTGGCAATTACAGATGCCTCATAGAAATTCTCCGTTCAGAACTTCCTCAACGTCGTATCCTTGAGGAAACGGTCTTCTGTCTCAGGATAATCCAATGTGTAGTGCAGCCCCCTCGACTCTCTACGACGAAGTGCACATTCCACAATCAACCCTGCTACAGCGACTAGATTACGAAGCTCCAATATATCCGCGTTCACCCGGTGTCCCCAGTAAAACTCTCGAACTTCCTTCTTCAAGTTCCGCAGCCTAGCAGCAGCTCTGCGCAAACGATTATCCGTGCGGACGATAGAAACGTAATCCCACATGAGGCGACGGATCTCATCCCAATTATGGTAAATCACAACGAGCTCATCAGGCTCTGCCACATCGCCTTCATTCCACTCCGGGATTGGCGGTGTATCCATCACCTGCTTATCAGGGGGATATAGGCGCATCATTTCCTCTAGCGCGAGACGCCCCACAACATTGCCCTCAAGTAGCGAATTCGACGCTAACCGGTTCGCACCATGCAAGCCTGTGCAGCCAGCTTCACCCACCGCATAAAGCCCGCGTATCGTGGTTTTTCCAGTCACATCTGTTTTCAGACCACCGCACATATAGTGCGCCGCCGGCACCACAGGGATCGGCTCCTTTTCACAATCCACGCCAAACTTCATCAGCGTCTCGTAGATGTACGGGAAATGCTCCTTCATGAATCCCTTAGGCTTATGAGTCACATCTAGATAAACGCATGCCGCACCGGTTTTCTTAATCTCCCGGTCAATCGCGCGAGCCACGATGTCACGCGGCGCAAGTGAACCACGCGGATCGATCTTCTTGGTGAAATCCTCGCCCTTTCCATTCCGCAAAATACCGCCCTCACCCCGCACTGCCTCGCTCACGAGAAACGAACGCGCTTCGGCCCCCGTCGCTGCCGGATTGTAGAAACAGGTCGGGTGAAACTGAATGAACTCCATGTTCGCCATCGTCGCGCCCGCGCGCCAACCGAGGGCTACTCCATCTCCAGTAGCTGAGTCTGGATTTGTAGTATAAAGATAAACCTTCCCGCAACCACCCGCCGCAAGCACCACTCGATCCGAACGGAAAACATCCACCTTACCGGTCTCCCTCTTGAGCACGTATGCGCCGATCACACGATCATTCGATACCACGTCGAGCCGCGCAGATGTGATCAAATCGATCACAAAATGATCCTCCAGCAGCGTGATATTCGGCTCTGCATTTGCAGCTCTGAGCATTGCCACAGCGATCGCTCTACCCGTCGTATCACGAGAATGAAGAATACGCCTATGAGTGTGCCCCCCCTCTTTTCCTAGAGAGAATCGATCTCCTTCTTTGTCGAATTCCACCCCATACCCCAGCAAATCAGCAATCGCATCATCACCCTCTTCCACGATTCTACGCACGACCTCCTCGTCACAAAGCCCCGCACCCGCGTCTAAAGTATCGGCCACGTGACTATCCACCGTATCACCCTCTGCACGAAGCTCCTGTGGCAGCACAGAAGCTATCCCACCTTGCGCCCAAGCCGTATTCGATTCCTCCGCCTTTCCCTTAGTCAATACCACCACCTTGCCGTGCTTCGCCGCCCGAAGGGCAAACGAAAGCCCCGCAATACCTGCGCCGACGACAAGGAAATCAGAAGTCATGAGCTGCAAGCATGAACCCGGAACGAAATGGGAAAAGGCGAAACTGTCACAGTTTCATCAAACCCTCAAAGACACAGCAACTCCGTTCGCACTCAATTCAGCCCCCTCATCCACCCCACGCTTGATATACCCCAAGCCTATTTTCCCAGAAACACTCGTCACTTCCCCACAAATCTTCCCATCCGCATTCACCAGATCTCCACATACAGCACCCTCTTCAGCAAACCCCAGCTTCACCAGCCGCCGGTTCACTTTCCCCGCGCTTTTGATACGAGAAATCACCTCCTGCCCGATGTAGCAGCCCTTGTTGTAGGAAATATCCGTCGCATCCAGCCCCGCCTCAGGTGGTAACATGCCCTCTTTCAGCTCAGCGCCCCATTTAGGAAGTCCTTTCGAAATCCTCTCCTCCTCGGAAAGCCCGGTGTCCGGAAAAATAAAATCTGCTGTAGAGACCTTCCCGCTCACATCCCTTACATCTACATCATCAGCGATAAGATAACGCGTCAGCCTTGCCTCAAGTGCCTCCGTATCCTCGCCACGGCAAAACACCAGCACCGCGCCATCCTTCCCCGCCAGCCACACACGAAACTGCAACTTACCCTTCGCATCCGTCACACAGCTCGGCAAAACCTCCCCAGCCGCGGACTTCTTCACATCCTGCGTCACTTGCCCGTTGAGAAAACGAACCGCATCGGGCCCAGAAAATTCCAGAACGCTGGGTTCGGCTCCCAGAGCCATAAAAGTTGAATCTATCACGTCAGTTTGAAGGTTATAAATTAAAGATTCTCCTCATACGCCTTAGCCAGCGCCGAGAAATCCAGATCTGCACATCCATCCTCGCACATCTCTCCCATGCGCGCGGACACTGCAGCGATCGCCGGAAGATCCACCCCTGCTGATTCTGCTAGAGATATCGCATAGCGGCTGTCTTTCCACATGTTAGCCATGGTGAAATGCGGTTCAAAATCCCCAGAGAGCATCCCCGGGTATTTCATCGCCATTAGAGCCGATCCGCTTCCGTTTTTGATCGCCGCTTCTGTGAAAACCTCGGGCTTCACCCCGTGCTTCACCGCTATCGCTAGAGCCTCGCTCATCGCCTGCACCGTGCAGGCCGAGATCAGATTCGTCCCCAGCTTCGTGACCGTCGCTGCGCCAATCTCCCCACAGTGGATACTGCCTTTCGAGCTCACCGCGAGGAAGTCGGAGACCTTATCAATCAATCTCTCATCCCCACCTGTATAATAGAGCAACTGCCCGGCAGCAGCGGCATCCTTGCTCCCCGTGAAAGGCACATCCAGAAATTCACAACCCTTCGCCGCACATTGCTCCGCTAGCCAGAGGGTCGTCGGAAGATCGATTGTCGAGTGATTCATGACAATGGCTCCCTGCTTCAGCCCATCCTTCGCCCTCGCGAAAACATCACGCACCATGGCCACATCTTTCAAATACAGCGAAATCAATTCAGCCCCCTCCACCGCAGCCTCGGGAGTTTCCGCTTCGCCGGTAAGACCACGCTGTGTCCGGCTCCAGCAGGTCACCGGATACCCGGCATCCACCAACAACTCCCGCACCCGTGAACCCACGATGCCCAATCCCAGAACAGCTACCTTTTCCACTATGTTACGTATCGAAATTCAAATCCCGTGCGACGTCCCCTACTCTTTGCGCTGAAGTGCCAGCTCCACCAGCTTCGCCGCCTGCTTGCGAATTCCTGCCACCATCTCAGGCGTCGCGCCTTCTTTTGGAATGACCATCTCACTCCTCAAGCCAGAGAGCACATCGCGCATCTCCAAATAATTTGGCCTCTCGGAAATCCTCGGCTCCAAGCCAGCGACCGATTCCGTATAATAATCCGCGATATCCTCGCGCATCACCTTCGCCGCCCTTTCCGGGGAAAACTGATTATCCACAGCCACCGTCGCCACCTCCAGCGCACGTATCCAGCCGCCTAGCGAAATCAAATGCGCAAGATCCGCATCACGTAGCGTCACAAGCTCGATCTCCACATCCTTCTGCGTCGCCGCCAGCTCCTTTTTTAACTGTTCTACATCCTGCTTCTTCGCGCTTTCTAAAAGGCTCGCAGCATGACGATTGATCCTTTCCCCCGCTCCGAGCGCCTTTCCGTAGCGTGTCAGATCCGCAGCCATCTTCTCCACCTTGTCCATCTGCCCCGCCTGCACGATCAGAAACCCATCCGCAATCAGGAAGCCCAGCTCGATCGCTAAATCCGCCCTATCAAGCGGCATGCGCTCGCCATAATCACGCTGTACCTCCACCAGTGGCAACGGCATCAGCGTCTGTAGAGTATCGAAAAGTTTGGAAATCGATGGAGCAGTAAACTCATTCACGCCCAGCTCTTCGCGCACGTGATCGTCCTCCAGCAAATCATCGGGAATGACACCACGCACCTCGCCATCCTGCCCAGGACAAATCCCCGCCATCAATCCGCCCAGTGCCATAACTATCCAGAATTTCATACCCACAAACTGACATTCCCCAAGTCTCGCCGCAACCGTGAAATCAAACCCACCAGTAAGTGCTCACAGACCCTTCGTCTCGATCCTCACCCGCGCAAACCGCTTTTCCGGCACCTCCACCAAGCTAAACACCAAACGCTCCGTCTCATCGTCGATACTTTCACGCGATTCCAACCTCACATCCACATTCCTCACCGCCTCATCAAATCCATCCAGCGTATCGGAAAACTCAATCGCATACACCAGATCCGCAGGCAGGCTGGAAACCACCAACTCCAAGGTTGGAACCCCACCATCAAGCACGAATTCTGGGAAACGCCTGGAGCCTCCATCATCCGGTAGACTCCCGAAGAAATACTCCTCGATATTCGTTGCCCCATCGTCATCCGCATCGTCCCCCTCTGCCGTCAATGTCTCGCTCACATCGAACACCCTCGCCGCCCATGTTTCATAGGAATCATGCGGGAAAGGAATATCCACCACCTCCCAGCCGATGTCCTTCATCTGCGTCAGGGTCAGATCCAGCTTGCGATCGAGGTTCACATTGATCACAGGCTCCATCAGCAGGTTAGGCGAGGCCGCCGTCGTCCAGTGGGAAACCGAAGAACCCAACTCCACCGGACTCGGCGCATACAGATTCAATCTCCCGTCTGTAATACCGAACCTCGTACCCGGCCGCTGCTCGAAATCCAATCTCACTCCCGGAGAAGCCGCCTCCAGCGTATCACCGTCCGCCATGCTGATCGTCACCACCGGCACCGTGATATCCACCACCTCCCCCTCCACAATTCCATCACCACCCGCCAATACCGGGCTACCCGCCACATTATCCGCGATCACCACCGCCACCGCTCCCGCCTCCTGCGCACGGAATACCTTGTCGTCAAAGTTACACGTCCCCCTCCTCACAAACGCAATATTCCCCGCCACCTCTGCACCGTTCACGATGTCCTGACATGCCAAGGTCGAAGTCGCCCCACTCCCATCATCCGTCACCACCAGCAAGCCCGAGACCCCCTTCGCGGGAAACCTCACAGCAAAACCCACCGTGTTATATTCCCGGTCTTCCAACCGCGTCAGATCCGGCAACACAGCATCCAGTACCATCCGATTTTCCAACGAGGCCAAGCCCAGCACCTGATTCGCCCCTGCATTCGAAAAACCCCCGTCCCACGCAAGATTCGTTCCGGATGTCGCGGAGGTCACCCGCTGCGCCGCCGTCAGCTCCGTCCACCTCTTACCCATCGCCACGTCATAGATCAGCGAGGAAAACACATCCGGCGTGTTCGAATTATAGCTGCCGGTGCTTTCATCCACAAAGCTGATAAAGCCCAGACCATGCCCCAATTCATGCAGTAGAGTATCGATGAAATTTGTGTCCGTAGCCGCATCTTGATTGAAGCCTAAATAGTATTCCTGATCCGAATTCACCGTCACCGAAATATCATTGATACCCGGCCGCAGATCCGTCCCAGACAAGCTGTTCGCCTGCGCCACCGTGTAAAGCATCCCGCTCTGTGGCGCGTTCGTGAAGTTCGACTCCACCGTCACCGGCCCCGCCGCAGCGAGTGTATTGCCTCCCAGAGGATCGAACTCCACCTCCACACGAATCGGCACCGAACTCACCAGATAACGCCCCCAGATCTCACCCACCCGCTCCAGCGCCGCCAATCTCTGCGCCCCTAGCGTCGTCGCCGTATTTCCGCCCACCGGAGCGGCTGGAGTCGGATCATTCAGCCCCTCGCCCGCCCCATCCTGATTTACAAAAATGAACTCCGCCCCCTCTGCCGCAGCCAGCAGAAGCATCAACACACACGCTACAATATCAGCCGGCCGCCTACTCATCCGCCACCTCAATTTCCGCACTAGGCACATAGTTCCCGCACACTGGCACCATCCGCCCATCACCCGTCTCCACCAGCCGCGTCACATGCTGAAACCGCCCCTGAAGATGAATCGATTGATGACCGTCCGGCATAGTTTCCACCATCAAGCCCTCATCATCCCTCCGCTGCATCTCTCGCAGCCTCGCTTTCACCACCTCACTCTCCGCATTCGCCAGTCTCTCCCCAGCACCCCTCTCAGTTTTACGAAAATTCCTAGAACGCTCACCCTCAACTTCCTCCGAACCACTCACCACAGCCACACCATTCGCTTTTTCCACCGCATCCCCATCCCACTCTCCAGAACCCACCCCTTCACCCCCAGAAAGACCACCTTTTCCCGGAAAACAAAGCCACAGCCCAGCAACCGCCGCAATAAGCACCAATGCCAGCAATAGGGATTTACCATTCAATACCCGAAAAAGGTCGCCGATTCCTTACATCCCGCAACCCAAAAGTCCCCCCAAGGAGAGGTGGATGGCATCCGCCTATTTCAACGCCATGAACGCGGATCGCACCCGCGACTCCTGAGAGGCGACGGCTCCACCCCCTTCAGCCCCTCCCCTCTAGCCCAGCTTCAATTCCCAAGCCCCGCTCTTCAGTCCCATGAATTTCGACATCGCCTCCACTTCCGCTTCGAGTGCGCCAGTAAATGACTTTGTCCGTGGTCGCTTCCCCACAAATCCTACCTCAACCTTGAGCTGCTCTCCCACCACGTTCGCATTCGCCCATCCGATCACATCATCTCGCCACAGCAGCGGCATCGCATAGTATCCTCGCTCCCGCCGCGCAGCAGGTACATAGGCCTCGAATCGATAGCTCCAACCCCATACCTGCTCAAAACGCTGCCGATCCCTCACCAATGGATCAAACGGAGCCAAGATCCGCACCCTGTCCACCACCTTACCCGAAGGCCAGCCATCACGGATCTGGATATAGCGCTGCCCCTCCACCTCCAGTTCTTCCAGCTCTCCAGAAACAAGCAGTTCATCGATCACCTTCTCCCTTTCGCCACGCTTCGGGATCAAGTGCCTAAGCCCCCTCAACTCCGAGATCAGAAAACGCTTCGAAGTGGGGCCAAACACATGCGCCGTCACCAAAGCCAAACGCGAGTAGCTCAACTTGGGATCTGCTTCCCCCTCACCCGAGTCCACAGGTACCCCATACATCCGGATACCCTTCTCCCTCCCACTCACCCGTAAAAATCCATTATCATGCAAATCCTCCAAGGTTCGTTTCGTCTCTTGGGATTTCCCTCCCCAAGCGCTCCTCACCGATCGCTTACCAAACCTTTCCGCCAAGTCGCGCGGATGAGCCTCTCCCAGCTCCCTCACTACAGATAACACCTCCCGCTCCAACTTCGATAGCTTCGCCCGTGGCCGCCCATGAAGATCACGCCACACCGCCGGCTTCATGAAGCCATAAGCGAAGAGGAAACCCTCCTCCGCTTCCATCTCAGGAAAATCCCGTTCCAAATCACCCGACTGATACCCCCCGATTCGCTGCCGGAGTATCAAATCCTGTGCCCGCGCCGGCGAGCGAATCGGATCCGCCTGAACAAACCGCAAGCCATCCAGTGCCGCCCCCAAACTCGGGAACTCTGGAAATGCCCCAACAACGAGTCGGCGCCTAAACTCCTTCAGTCCTAGTTTTACAAGATGACTCACTGCTATATTTCTCCACACGTTCGGCACCAAACGAACCCGCAACAAGACGGATCGCGATGACAAAAACCACTAATCCGGTGACGATGACTACAGGCTCCATGAGTTAATTACTATTTCTGGAGAATGTTAGAAGAATGGCGTCGCCAGGGTGAAGTCCTAAATTTAATCAGCCCCTGATCCGCTTTCAATTCGTTCCGCGCACTTCCGGTTTGAATCCAAGAAGATTTCGGGCATCGAATCCATATCTTCGGGCATCGTTCTGCAGTTCGCTCGAGCATCTCCCTTTACTTGATTAAACTAGGCATTAGTCAGAGTTTCAGTCCCGCGCTTTTTCCAACATCTTCGCTCGCAGGTTCCGATCTTCGATCTTAGCGGCCAGTTCGCGGGCTTCATTAGGGTATTTGAGCAAGATGGCATCAACGCCGGCCACCAAAGCCGCGTCCAAGTAATGCCCCGGCGGGAACTCTTGCAACCATTCGATCGCACCCGAAAGATCTTTCGCCAAGAATGGCTCCATCATCCTTGAGATTGATCCCGGATCAATCCTCTCCGGGTTGGCCATGACATGGTTGACAGCTGCCGCCGGATCGACAGAAGCCCAGCGTGTTAGCAGCTCTCTGCGACCCATTTGGATTGTCACATGTGCGGAATCGGGAGGGAGACTGCTCTCAATGGCAGCGAAGTCGGAATCGATCGGCACTCGTTTAGCCAGATCCCTCAGGACAGTCGGTGCTTCGGCGGTTAATCGCCCTTTGGCCAGTTCCGAGGCGACGGCTGCCAGAGTCGTTTCCGGATCGGTCTCAATAGTTCTATCCGCGTGACCAAAGATTGCTGCCTGCGCCCCCTTCGGATCTCCCTTGAACGCTACAAGCTGCTCCTCATCGCAATATCGGGCTGCTTCAAAGATCCACGTATTTCTTAAGTGTGAATCCGGGCTCATTTCCACAAGCTTTTGGCAAACTTCCGCAGACGCTGGACGCAGGAGCGAGAGATAACTCGACATCAGCTGCCTAGAGAAGGCTTGCCCTACAATGGCAGGTGCGCGACCATTAATGTATTCAATCAACGCGACCAATTCGTCGGAAATCCCAAGCATTTCGACGGATTCGATAACGAGCGCCTGCTGAGCATCTGAAAATCCTGAAGCCGAACCGCTCGGATAATTCCCAAGTTCAACTTTCCAGCGGGCAATGAGTTGATCGAGCGCCTCTCTTTGTTTGCTGTGGCCGCCGAGGTGAGAATCAAGTGCGGTCAGGGTTTCCCTAGATTCTCGGGCACGCCTCTTGCCGTGCACTGAATCTGGGGAACCGGAATCCGCAGTTCCATTGTTATCGGAACGGATATAATTGATCCCTAGAAACGTGATTAGCAGGAACCCGGCGATGTAAAGTAGACGCAATCTCATCGGCTAGATTTTACGGAAAGGGTAGAACCTGCTCAGTGTCAGAGACAGGACAAGATTCTCGTCAATAAGTGACAATGCGGTAAGTGCCATATTTAGTGATGATAGTGAATCCCTTCAGCGAACATTAAAGGCCTGACGCCCGTTACTGGGAGCGCCCCTCCGGCTCAGGTTTTGGTTCCTCCTTACCCTCAGACTTCGAGTCCTGACCGGTAGCGGGTTGCTTAGCGCCGTCTTGTTCGGCATCTTCGACACGCTCAACAAGGATTCCCTTGGGTAGTTTGTCCTCATCAATTTTGATTTTTCCATCCTTCCATATGTGGAACTCCAGAATGAAACCTTTGACATTAGGATCTTTTCCAATCCAAGAGGCGGGGCACCCGTAGATCTTCCAATCACATTTCACACCTTCGTCTTTCTGCCACGGGCTCTTGGCTCGCCCGACACCGTCATGGACAATAATTTTGTGCTGCACTACGCCATCGATTTCCGCGTAATTTTTGAGAGCTTGATTAAACTGCTTCTGGTTGCCCACAAAATAGAACACGTCTTCAGAGTTCACAAAATAACCATGAATGCGCTCAGGTGAATTCACCAATTCAGACATACCCTCTGGCCACCCGCTAGCGGACACTTCCTGCTTCGGGTGATCAGCCCCCAAGGCAAAAACCATCTGGATTGTCAGAAACAGGCTCAGGAGAGATACAGCGGCTTGACAGACAACATGGAGAGGTCTTTGTAATCTATTCATACTCAATATGACACAGCTCCACGCGATTCCTTAGATATTTTGTCTGCTGTACGTTAAATGCACGTCATCCGATTTATCGGATTGAATCCGCCTGCTTGTTATCCCCCGCTATTTGTGGCTCGTGTGAATGTCTCCGTAAATGTGACCTCTAGGGAAATGCCCCACCCAGCAATAGACTGATGGTTCGTGAACTTGAACAAGCAGGTTCTCAAGTTGCCGCTGGTGAACCCAGATATAAATCGCACCTCTAGCCTTCACGTATTTTGGAGCTTGAACCTTCTCTCCGTCTTCGACGACTGTTATATATGCTTTCGAAAGTTCCTTATCTGAACTCGGGGAATGTTTTCCTGTCAGAATTACAACTGTAGCTGAATTCGTCTTTCCAGATTGTGAGGAGTCAACCCAATTCGTGGTAAACAAATGGTGGCTATCCACTAAAAGAATTTGGCGAGTTCCCTCGGGTAGGTCACTTTCTATCTCAGGTAGACCATCCGAAAAAATCTCATGAATAGTTTCTATATCGCGCTGATCTACGCCCAGTTCATTTTCGCTGTTCATAATTTGGGATAGAATCATAGCAATGGCGGCGCCGGCTTGCACGCCCAAAATTAATCAAACGGCTGGCTCGTCTTCGCCATCTTCGTCTTGTTGGACTTCTTCAATCCAGCAGTTTAAGTATCGGAAGTGATCGCAAAAACGAGTTTCTTGCTCTTGCTGTAGCTCCAGTAACAATTCGCTCCATTGTGCCTCGATTTGCAATAGATAAAATCTTCAGTTGATTCCCATCCGTGCGACACACTCCCGAATGAGACACCACCACGCTCCCATTCTGAGTAGCCACTGGAAGATAGAACTCGGCTAAGCTCGGTGAAGTCGGACTGCGAGATTCTGAATCGAAACTTGGGAGACTCGAAAAGCTCCCATCGGAAGAACGGCTTGTGTTCAAGATTCAGGCTGTTCAGCTCTGAGAGGCCAAAAACACTCGAACAACGTCCGACTCCGCCCCGATCTGGACGACTAAGATAGCCGACAGACAGGATGATGATCGCAGCAACCAAGAGCTTTCTTCCGCGTGTCATTTCTTCGCCTAACGTCTAGGTCTGGCACCGCCACTCCGACTGTGGGTTTAAGGTTGTAGCTAAGGTGATCATTCTAACTCATGGCGAGTAGGCGGTTGTCCAGCACCGCCTTGTTATACTTTTCCGAATCGCTTGTAAATTATCCAGAGAATACCTCCCGAAATATAACCAATCCCCGCCACAAGTAACCAGTCGGTTCTTCCTTTGATAAAGGTAGCACTACTAACTATGGCGCCTAAGAGAAATGAAATGGTGATCCAAATCGGAATGAAAAGCTTCCATGCTTCGATGTCATGGCCTCGCATCTTCATGCCAAGATGAATACCAAAGTCGGTGAAGAGTCCGGTCAAATGAGTCGTTCTGAGCACTACCCCACGGAAACGGTTTGCAAGAGCATTCTGTGCTCCACAAACTGCACTAGCAATGCTGATCGAGAGCAATGGCATATGAGTATAGGCAAAATGAGCTGCAATAAGGCAAATACCCAATGCGGATAGAGTCCGACCATATGGCTTGCTAATCTCAAGAGTAGGATGATGAAGCAAAAAGCCCGAAATAGTTGCGCCTCCCACAAACCCGAGAGATGCCACCGTTACATTTGTGAGTAGACTTCGTTCAGCATTACTAAAAAACGAAAGACCCGAACCGATTCTCGAAATATCTCCCGTTAGATGACTAACAGAAGTTCCTGCCGATAGCAGAAATCCTGTATTCAAGAAAGACGCACCAAATGCCAGAATGCAGCCTCCTAGAACGATTTTGTTGGGCGTGATAGTTCGCATTCGATTTTTTCTGTGGAACGTCATAGCAGAGCCGTCGCCGGCTTGCACTCATGAATTTAATCAGACGGCGGGTTCGACGTCGGCTCCTCCGACTTGTTCTCCCTCTTTAGTTGTTACGTTGAAATTGGATCGCCACGCCATCTTGACCCCGGTGACTTCCACCCGAGTTCCGTTCGAATACCCGTCTACGCGCCGACCAAATGACACACAAAACACCCGACCATTCACTGCAGTCAATGTGACATTGATAGGCTTTGGATCGCCTTCGACCAATGCTGAAATCCGGATCAACGGGGATTCTTCGCTATCCATCTCAAGGACTGGGATTCTAGCCATTCGGAGTGAGCGTCCAAGTCCAACTCGATAGAAGTTCAGTGCTCGCCCATCAATCTCACGCTGAACTAAATTATAGACGTCTATCTGTGACTCAACGATGCGCTTCAATGAATCTGGGAGGCGAGAAATTAGCTCTTCTGTCAGCGAATGCTCCACGTCCGTCAACGTGATGCCACTACCTAGAAACGAGCGAGTGAATATTGATCCGAAGCGCCGTTTCATTTCTTGGAGAGACCCTATGGCTGCCCGTTGAGCGGGGCGTAGCGTTTCAGATCCATAGGTTATTGGTTTGAAAAGTGGTGCGTCC
>JBPOGB010000006.1:0-302448 GCA_051252155.1 Luteolibacter sp.
GCACCACTTTTCAAACCAATAACCTATGGATCTGAAACGCTACGCCCCGCTCAACGGGCAGCCATAGGGTCTCGGTAGAAAATAATTCTTAGACGAATGAAAACAATCATCGCAAGCCTACTGATATGCATTCAAGTGCCACTCCACGCTGAAGATGCCCCTATGCAAGATCAGTGCACACGAATTGGGATATCTGGACGGATAGTAGATTCTGTGACCGGTGCTCCGATAAAAGGCGCCAAGGTCTGGTTTCAATACAAGTTTATGTACTCGGCGCTGGCTTTGCGATTTCCTGGTGAAGCATCAACCGACGCGGAAGGACGATTCAAGATTCCCAGTGAATTCCGCAAAAGCAAATATCTATACGGTAGCACAGACGATCCTTCTGACCCAGAGGCGGACAAACCAGATGTCCCAATCAAGATTCAAGTGGATCACCCTGCATATAGGACATACAGATATAATTTCCCAACAAAGCGGCAGAATGAAAAACTACCGCAGTTGAGACAGTTCTACCCGATTTTCACAGATGGTGCTGACTACAAGATGATCCCCATTTCAGAAGGGGATAATACAAAACCGAACAAGTCGGAGGAGCCGATTCCAAACCCGCCGTCTAATTAAATTCAAGCTTTCCCCAAGCGCGACATTCTTCTAACGTTCGCTAAAGACATGAAGACCTTAGTTCAGCGTGGTAGGACTGCATCGTACTTCACAGTCGGTGCGCTTTGGTTAGGCATATCAATTAACCTATTTCTATCCCTGACACACACCACAACAGATTCGCCTTACATCCAAGCCCTTCGATTTACGTTGGTTATCGTTTCGACAGTCTTCTTACTGCGAGGTTTCCAGTGGGCGCGAATTCTCCTTGGAATTTTTGGCGCTACTAGTCTGTTCGCAGTCATTCTCGCGTTTGTCTTGGTCAGAGGTGATTCACTACCGACCCAATGGCAGCAAATCTACCTTATCACTGTGTGGATAACAGTTGGATTTCTGATGTTCATTCCACAAGCTGGGGTCAAGGCGTATCAGCTTTCAATTCGTGACAAGTAACCAATAATAAAACAGGGCGCAGATGGTGCAACCGAGGAAGTCGTCTGATTAATTCGAGCTTTACCCCGACGCGACATTCCTAACGTATGGTGAGAAAACATGAAGCCACTAGCCATACTCTTCTCGATAGCCCTCTTTGCCTCTTGCGAAAAAAACACGAAGGACACGACTGACAGAACAGAGCTGGAAGTTCGAAAAGAGCGAATCAAAGAAATGGACAACTCGCTATCCTTTGAGGCAATAGATCGAAGAGCTCAATCCGTCACGATTTTGGAAAATCGAGGAGTTCCGTATATTGATCACCTTCCCGTCATCGAAGATTCAATGACAGCGAAGCGCCGTTCAAAGGAAGTAATCGCTCACCGCGCCATCGCCCTTGCTATCGTTTCGGTGAAAGGCGAAGGCCTTGAACAAGAGACGATCTCATCACTCGTAGAGAAGTATGAGGCAACACCATTCTTGAGTGAGCAAGAGATTGATTTCGTTTCGAATAAAAACCCTGACGAGCATAGTCGGATCCAGTTCGTTTGGCGCTACGAATGCTTGTGGGTGATGCTTTGGGCACTGGGCTACGTAGATGAACTAGAGTATCCAGATTCCATTTGCGACGTAGAGAAAGCCGAATCCATCATTGCCGATCGAAACACCGATCAGCTAATCGCTGACTCCCAACTACGAGACCTCTCGGAGATACTTGATCAGGCGGATCTTATTTATCGATATCACTGGGCTGTGGTTAGCGCCCGTTTGGAGGGAAATCCTCCACCTGCATCGCTAGACAAGGGAGTTGTGATGGAACGCCATTATGCACTCAATTGGCTGATCGGCTACATGGATCAGGAATGGGACGACATAAGCACTGACACCTAACAGGGCAGACAAACGCTCTACCCCTCCACAATCTTCCGGAAACCACCATACGCCATGCGTTTGTAATCGAAGACAGGATTCTCCGAATCACAGATTTCCTGAATTCTCGGATCTGACATCACCTTGCCGATCACCTCGTCGCGGTGCTCGCGGGATTTGTAAACGACATAAGCGAAAACCACGGTCTCACCGTCTTTCGCTCCGGCCAATTTCGGAAACGGAACCTGATCCTCGATGTCCATGTCGTCGCCGACGGCCTCGATGTATTCCAGAGCTCCGTATTCTTTCCAGATTGCAGCGGCCTTGGCCGCGGTCTCGGTGTATTTTTCTAGCTTGTCCTTTGGTAGCGGGAGGACGAACCCATCGATGTAATTGCTCATGGCTTTGAGAGTTGAATATTGGAGTTTGAAAGTTAGCAAGTTTTCACCATCGCATCCCATCGGTGCTGCATCTCCTCGGGGGAAACTTCCTCGACGATGTGCTGGATCATCCATTCATGCCCAAAGGGATCGCGCACGTTTCCGCTGCGGAAACCGTAGAACTGGTCGCTGACAGGCAGGGTTTCGGTGGCACCGGCCGCGATTGCGCTCGCGATGGTTTCATCCGCATTCTCCACGATGAGGGAAAATTTCACCGTAGTCCCGCCAAGAGTTTTCGGGGTCTTATTCCACTCCGGCATTTCCTCGCAGAGCATAAAGAGACAATCTCCAATAAGAAGTTCCGCATGGCCGACCTGGCCACTGGATGAATCAACAAGCCGGTAGCGTTCAGTGGCTCCGAACACTTTCTTGTAATATCCGATGGCTGCCGGGGCGTCGTTGACAGCGAAGCTCGGACAGAAAGTCGGGTAGCTGAAATTACTCATAGCGTGGCTACTTACACGATGGAGTGAAGACCTATCATATTGCCCTCGGTATCGGACACTAGGGCGATAAAACCGTATTCACCGATGGAAAACTTCGGCTTGAAAACTTTACCTCCAGCAGACTCCACCCGCGACTCTTCCACCGAGCAGTCCTCACAGGAGAAATAGATGAGCGTACCGCCGCCACCGGGCTCGCAGCCTTCCATCTTCACCAGTGCTCCGGGGCAACCCGGTTTTTCGCTGCAATCCTCTCCGGATTCTCCCCCGCCCATCGGGAAGGCCAGCATCTCTATATCCGGCGCAGGAAGCTGCTCGAGAGTGGTCTCGAAAGTTTTTTCATAGAATGATTTGGCTCGCTCCATGTCCTCGACATAGATCTCGAACCAACCGACTGGGTTACGTGTTGTGCTCATATTTTTTAGTTTGGGAAAAACGAGAATCGTTCAGCAAAGATCTGACCAGACCGCAAATTCGTTGCCGCTGGGATCGGTGAAGTGAAAGCGGCGACCACCGGGAAACGAGAAGGTAGGTTTGACGATTTTGCCCCCGGCCTTCTCGACCTTTTTGAGAGTTTCTTCCAGCCGTTCGCTGTAGAATACAATCAGCGCCGCTCCTTCATCTGAGGATGAAAATTTCTCAGAAAGGAAAAATCCTCCATCGAGCCCTTGCCCGAGAAAGGCGATGTATTCCGAGCCGTAGTCCTCGAAACTCCACCCGAAGACCTCGCCAAAAAATCTCTTGGTCGCCTCCAGATCCCGTGACGGGAACTCCACGTAATTAATCGTTTCGTGCTTCTTCATGAGTGTCCGGGTTTGCGCTTATGAATGATCAACACGTTTCCCGCAGGATCGAGCACCATGGCCATACGGCAGACAGGTGTATCAAAGGGCTCCATGGAAAAGGTCACACCCGCAGCCCTGAGTTCAGAGATGGTTTCATCAAAATTCTCACACTCCAGTCCACAGCTCGGGCCGTCCGCACTTGGCTTCATCCCATCCGTCTTTCCGATGGCGAGTACATGAGCTCCAATCTCATATTCCACCCATCCGCAGTCCTCTCCCTCCATAAAAACATCCGCCGCCACCAGTCCGAGAATTCCTTCATAGAAAGCGCGAGAATCAGCAAGATTGCTTGCAGGATATGCAGTAAAGGCGATTTCGGAAAATTTCATCCCCTAGAAATGAACAAATCTTGCATAAAACGACAGGAAAAAGCAGCGAGCGCCGCTTCATAGGTAATTCCCGCCACCTCCCACGCCCACATTCAAAATCCGCAACAATCCACCACCTTTCATTCTGCTTTATTCTGTCTTTTTATTTGTATTTCTTTCAACTTAACAACGTTCCTCTTGCCAGCCGCGCGATGACCGATTAACCAAAGCGCCCCATGAGCAACTACCGAGTCCTCGTATCCGATCCCATTTCTGAAAAAGGTGTTGAAGCCCTACGCAATGCCGAAGGCATCTCCGTCGATGTAAAAACCGGCATGTCACCTGAAGAGCTGATCGGAGTTATTGGCGAATACCACGGCCTCGTGATCCGCTCGCAGACGAAAGTCACTCCAGAGGTCTTCGCCGCTGCCACCAATCTAAAAGCCATCGGTCGTGCTGGCGTAGGTGTTGACAACATCGACCGCGATGCCGCCACCGACCACGGCGTCGTCGTGATGAACACACCTTCCGGAAATACCATTTCCACTGCTGAGCACGCCTTCGCACTCATGCTCGCACTCGCGAGAAACATCGGCCCCGCACACTCCTCGATGATCGAGGGCAGGTTCGACCGCAAGCTCTACACCGGCGTAGAAATGTTCGGCAAACGCCTCGCCATCCTCGGCATGGGTCGTATCGGAACTGAATTCGCAAAACGCGCCCAAGCCTTCGGCATGACTGTCGTCGCCTTCGACCCTTTCCTCACCGCCGCACGCGCCCAGTCGCTGAAAGTGGAACTCGCAGACACAGCAGCTGCCGCCCTCACCGGCGCAGACGTTGTCACCCTCCACATCCCGATGACTCCGGAGAGCAAGCATATCCTCAACGAGAAAACCATCGGCCTCATGAACCCCGGTGCACTCATCGTGAACTGCGCACGCGGCGGACTCGTCGACGAAGCAGCTGCAAAAGCATCCATCGATGCTGGCCACCTCGCAGGCATCGCACTCGATGTTTACGAAGTCGAGCCACCACCGGCAGATTTCCCGCTCTTCTCCGCGAAGAAAACCGTCTTCACCCCGCACCTCGGTGCATCCACCGCAGAGGCTCAAGAAAACGTCGGCATCGAAGTCGCCATCCAGATCAAGGATTTCCTCCAGACCGGAGAAATTCGCAACGCGGTCAACATGCCGAACCTCGACGCCAAGACCCTCGAATCCGTCGGCCCCTACCTCGACCTCGCTTCCTCACTCGGAAAACTCATTTCCAAGATCGCTCCTGCGCAGTGCGATTCGATCCGCGTTTCCTACCTCGGTGCTGTTTCTGAAATGGATACCGAGCTCGTCACCCGCCAGATTCTCACTGGCTACCTCGCCTCCGCGAGCAACGAAGCACAGGTAAACCTCATCAACGCACCAGCCGTTGCCAAAGCACTTGGAATCAAAATCACCGAATCCACCGTCGCACTCTCCACAAACTGCACCGAGCTCATCGAAGTATCGGCAACCAAGGGAGATGAAACGACCACCGTCGCCGGAACCTTCTACGGAAACTCCGCACGCATCGTCCACATCGCTGGACACTACGTGGAAACGAATCCTACCGGACGCTTCCTTTTCGTAGAAAACGACGACCGCCCTGGCATCGTCGGCGTCATCGGCTCCTCGCTCGGCGAAGCTGAGGTCAACATCGCCAACATGGCACTCTCGCGAAACTCTGAGGAGAAGACCGCAGTCACCGTTATCGAAGTCGATAACGAGCCCACTGCGACACTCCTGAAGACTCTCCGTGAGACCCCAGGCATACTCAAAGTCCTCTCTTTCGAACTCTAATACCAAAAAGGGCGAATTCCCCTTGCCAATCGGCGTACCGTTTTCCTAATCTTCTCTAAGCATGAAAAAACTCCTTGTTACCGCTTCGGCGTTCATCGTTCTCGCAGGCTTTGCTGCCGGTGACATCCACGCACCTCCAGGCTCACAATACACATCCGCTCGTAAGCTCGGACGTGCCGTGAGCAACATTCTCTACGGATTCATGGAAATCCCAGAGCAGATCGTTCGCAAAAACGAGTATGGTGGTAAAGCTGGTTGGTCATACGGCGCCATTGATGGCACCAGCCGTGCATTCCGTCGCCTTGGCTACGGCTTCTACGAGCTCTTCACTTTCACCTGCCCAACTTATCGTGGCACGTTCAAGCCACCTTACGAAGCGTGCGGACAGGACGGACGCATCGACATGAACGTCCATGACGGCCTTACCGAGTTCCCACCAGAGCTTGGTGCAGAGTGCCATTACCGTTACGCTCGCTCCCAGAGCTATTAATCGAAACGGTCTAAAATCCTTCAATAAGAACCCGGTTGCTCACGCTTCCGGGTTCTTTTTTGTCCAAATCCCCGTTTCCCAACGAAAATAACCGTAAAAAGAAGGCAAGAATTCGCTTGTCGTCATCTAGAATTTGACGCAACCTCCGCGCCCGCCCGAAAAGGGGCAACCCCGTAACACGTCAAATCATGTCAGTTTCTCTCCGTCTCAACCGCAAGGGCACCAAAGACCGCCCTTACTACAAAATCGTCGCCGTTGACAGCCGTAAGCGCCGTGACGGACGTTACATCGAGCAAATCGGTACCTACAATCCCCTCGTAGAAGGCACGAACTACGAAATCGACCTCGAGAAAGCCGACAAATGGCTCAAGGTCGGCGCAAAGCCTTCCGAAACTGTGAATAGCTTCATCCGCAAGGCACGCACCGCCGCTGCGAAGTAAGCTCTTCCGCTACGAATTTCCAAAAACCGCACGCCCACAAGGCTGCGGTTTTTTCGTTTCCCGACATAGCGCCTGCCATCCACACTTCCCATCAGATGCAGGAAACGGAGAACGTGCAGACCTTCGAGCGCTTTATGCAGCGCTGCCTCCACCATCCCACTCGCGGCTACTACGCGCGCAATATTCAAAGCATCGGCTCAAGAGGAGACTTCACAACCGCCCCTCAGCTATCGGAAGCCCCCGCTGCGGCCATCGCCACATGGGCAGCTCGCGCACTCAAAGAAAACGGATGTAGAGATCTCATCGAAGTCGGCCCGGGGCTCGGCACTCTCGCGTCACAGGTCTTCCATAAACTTCCACTACTGACTCGACTCCGCACTAGACTCCATCTCGTCGAGTCTTCACCAGCACTCTCGGCACACCAAAAAGAGACCCTGGGCAATAAGGCAACCTTCCATACGAACCTTCCTGATGCTCTCGCAGCTTGCTCTGGAAACGCCGTCATTTATTCCAATGAACTTGTGGACGCCTTCCCCGTCCGCCTCTTTGAGAAAACCCAAACAGACTGGCAAGAAGTCGCGATCGATTCTTCGGAACAACAAATTCGAGAGATCCTGCTTCCGCCGGCCGAACTACCACCTTCTTCCATTTTTGAACTCGAACACACCATCGGACAACGTGTCGAAGTCCACGATTCCTACCGCCTTTGGCTCGAGTCGTGGATTCCCCTTTGGAAAAAAGGCTCAATGCTCACCATCGACTACGGTGACGCCGCTAGAAACCTCTACAACCGGCAACCCAATGGCTCGCTACGCGCCTACCTCCTCCACCAGCGCCTCGTAGGTGACGCGATCTATTCCAACCCCGGCATGCAGGATATTACCGCAGATGTAAATTTCACCGATATCGCAGAGTGGACAGAATCGGAACTCCAATCCGATGAATCGGTTCATTTTTCAGCCTTCATCGAGCCCTTCACAAACGTGAAAGACACCCGTTTGATCCATGCAGCGGAGCACTTCCGGGTCTTGTCGCAGAAACGCCTGACGCACTAAACCTTACAACCATGGGACTTCTAACGAGAATGTAATCCTTTCTCACGTCACAGGTTGACACTCAGAGGCCATTTGCTCATCTTCGGATCGTAGCAGTGCGCCGCACTAACACGGCAGCTACGTAAAAATCCCTTTCAAGAAAAAATCCCCGTGTTTTCAAACGAAGATTACCTCACTGAACTCCTTGTCGAATCCGGAGCTATTACGGAAGAGCAAATACAAGAATCCCGCGGATCTATGCCCGCCGGAAAAACAATTATTGTACACCTCCTCGAAAGCAACATTCTGACAGAAAAACAGGTCGCCGAAACTCTCGCCGCAAACGCCAGCATGGCCTTCATCGAGCTCGAAGACTACCCGATGGATCCCGATGTCCTCGCGACTATACCCGAAGACGTCGCACGTCGCTATCGCGCTATCCCTTACCATGACGACGGCATGTTCCTTTCCGTTGCGGTTGCGGATCCTCTCGATTTCGAAATGCTCGACAGCCTACCACACGTCATTGGGCGCGAGCTAAACCTCACCTGTGCCTCCATAGGCGACATTAATACACACCTCTCCCAACACTATTCTTCCAGTGAATCCAGTGACGGGCCGAAAGAGCCGGCTTTCTCTGTATCCACTGGAGATAGCGAAGCCGGGGCAGAAACTGGGGACGCACCCATCATCCGGCTCGTCCAGCAAATGCTCACCGAGGCCTTCCGCCTCCGCGCATCCGACATCCACATCGAGCCACTCGAAACCTCCGTTCGCATCCGCTACCGCATGGACGGCAAGCTCGTGCATGTAGATACCCATCCGAAAAAGCTCCTGCCCGCCATCATCGCTCGCCTCAAAGTCATGAGCGGCAGCATGTCCATCGCGGAAAAACGCCTCCCACAGGACGGCCGTATCCAACTCAAGATGGGTGACAAGGAAGTTGATCTCCGGGTTTCTTCCGTCCCTTCGAACCACGGCGAATCCATCGTCATGCGGATTCTCGACAAAACAGCTCTCCTTCTCGGCCTTCCGGAACTCGGCTTCTTCTCCGACGACCAAGCGCAGTTCGAGAAACTCCTCGGCCTCCCGGACGGCATCCTTCTCGTCACTGGACCTACCGGCTCAGGAAAAACCACCACACTTTACGCCTGTCTCAACGTCATCAACAAACCCGACAAAAAGATCATCACTGTCGAGGATCCCGTCGAGTATGAGCTTCCTGGTATCAATCAGGTCATGGTCAAAGCAGACATCGGCATGACCTTCGGAAACGCCCTCCGCGCCATGCTCCGTCAGGCGCCGAACATCATCATGATCGGGGAAATTCGGGATGCAGAAACCGCGAACATCGCGATTAACGCATCACTCACCGGCCACTTAGTTTTCTCCACACTCCACACCAACGACGCGCCATCCGCCGTCGCCCGTCTAGCAGACATTGGAGTAAAACCCTTCCTCATCGCTTCCGCCGTCCGCTCCATTCTCGCTCAGCGCCTCGTTCGTAAGCTCTGCCCCATCTGCAAGACTCCCGCCGAGCTCACAGACAAGGAAATGCGTGCCCTCCACCTCGATGCCTCACGCACCGTGGAAGCATCCATCTACGGCCCAGTCGGCTGCGAAAAATGCCGTGGCAATGGCTTCCGCGGCCGTATGGGCATTTTCGAACTTTTCAATATCGACGACGAAGTGCGCTCCATGATCAACGGTGAGCTCACCACCGGTCAGCTCCGTCGCCGCGCACGCGAACTCGGCATGCGCACCCTCCGCGAAGACGGCATCCGCAAAGTCCTCTCCGGCCTCACCTCCGGCGGCGAAGTCGTCCACGCCACCATGGGCGACGCCGACTAATAATCTAAGCTTTCTATTTCCAACTCTCAATTTTCCACTTCTAAACCCATCATTTCCAAATCCTCTTCTCTTCATTGAAAGTTGAAATTTGGAAGTTGAAATTTTCCCAAAATGGACAACAGCCAACTGCTAGACCTTTTCCAATCCCGGGGCTTGATCGATGCCTCGCTCGCACAGGAAATCCTCGACGAGATCGACAACAGCGGAAAAACCGTTCCCGAACTCCTAGCCGATTTCGAGGTTATCCAATCCCGCGATGATGTCTGGCCTGTCGTCGCTTCCGAACTCGGAACCACCGTCGTCGATATCAAAGACTGGGTTCCCCCTTCTGCCCTCCTCAGTCTCGTCCCTGCTGGCACCGCTCGCCTCCACGGCGCATTCCCTGTCAATTTCGATGACCAAGGGCTCCACCTCGCCCTCGTTGATCCGCTCAATCCTCAGACAGTAGAGGATCTCCGCTTTGCACTCGGCCGGGAAATCATCGTCGTCGTTGCACCCGACTATCTTGTCGAAGCCAAGATCAACGAATGCTACGGCGGTGAAGGCCAAGCGATGGACGACATCCTCTCCCAGCTCGATACCGAAGCGCAGAATTTCGATCCAGCCAACGCAGAGGCAGAAGCGAATTCCGCACCCATCATCCGATACGTCGATCTCGTCCTCTACCAGGCAATCAAGGAGAAAGCTTCGGACATTCACTTCGAGCCCTTCGAAAAAGATTTCAAGATCCGCTATCGTGTGGATGGCGCGCTCTATGAAATGGCTCCTCCTCCGGTTCACCTCGCCCTTCCCATTCTCTCCCGCGTGAAGGTCATGGCGAACATGAACATCGCCGAGAAGCGCATCCCTCAGGACGGCCGTATCGTTAAGCAAGTCGGCGAAAAACAGGTGGATATGCGAGTATCCACCCTCCCAACCCACCACGGCGAGTCCGTCGTGCTCCGGGTACTTGATCGCTCTTCGGTAAACCTTTCTCTAGAAAATCTCGGTCTACCCGAAGATATCTACGATTACATCGGTGAGACCATCGAGAAGCCCAATGGCATCTTCATCGTTACGGGACCCACCGGAGCAGGTAAAACCACTACACTCTACGCTGGTCTACGCCGCATCAACACCATCGATGCGAAACTCCTCACAGCAGAAGACCCGGTCGAGTATGACATCGACGGTATCATTCAGATCCCGATCAACGAATCCATTGGCCTTGATTTTCCACGCATTCTACGTGCCTTCCTCCGCCAAGACCCTGACCGCATCATGATCGGGGAAATGCGCGATAAGGACACAGCTACCATCGGCATTCAGGCAGCCCTCACCGGCCACCTTGTCCTTTCAACACTCCACACCAACGATGCACCCGGCGCTGTCACCCGTCTCATCGACATGGGCTGTGAGCCATTCCTCGTCGCCGCGTCCCTCGAAGGAATTCTCGCACAGCGACTTGTCCGGACAATTTGTGAAGACTGCAAAACCCCTTACGAACCTTCCGAAACCATTCTCGCCCAACTCGGCGTCTCCCCTCACGAACTCGGCGACAAACAATTCTTCACCGGAGCAGGCTGCGATGTATGCGGACAATCTGGCTACAAAGGACGCGCCGGTCTCTACGAATTGCTCAACATCACCGAGCCTATTCGCGAACTGATCACCAACCGTGCGCCCTCCGTCGTGCTTAAACAAAAAGCTATCGAACTAGGCATGAACACCCTTCGTGAGGACGGCCTGCGCAATATTTACCTTGGTAAAACAACCATCGAGGAAGTCCTTAAATACACCTGATCGCCTTTTAGCAAAGCCTTCTCACCGAAACCTTTTCAAAGAAAAATCCTATTTTTCCAATCGCCAAACCCCACTCCATCCATTTCTATTTGGAGTATATTCTTCACTAAAATCCCATGGCCAATTTCAATTACACAGCACTAGACGCAAAAGGAGAGCAAACCGAGGGCACTGTCGCCGCCGGCTCCGAAGCGGAAGCCGTTCAAAACCTACGCTCACAAGGTCTGTATACCACACAGATTTATGAAGAAGGCAAAGGTAAGCCTGCAGCAGCCAAAAAATCTTCGGCGAAAAAATCCGGCGGCAAGGGCAAAAGCAAAGGCCTGAACATGACTATCGGCAAGGCCAAGACCACGGTAAAACCGAAGGTGCTCATGGTTTTCACCCGCCAACTCGCAACCCTGATCGATTCAGGTCTCCCACTCCTCCGCTCTCTCACCGTCCTTGGTAAGCAGGAGCCAAATCCAGCACTGAAAAGCACCATCGGAGCACTCGCAGATTCCGTTCAAGGTGGCTCGACGTTTTCCGAGTCCCTCGCTCAGCATCCGAAAATGTTCAACAAACTGTATGTGAACATGGTCAAAGCCGGCGAACTCGGCGGTGTTCTTGAAATCGTCCTCAACCGACTTTCCGAATATCAGGAAAAAGCCAATAAACTGAAGAACAAGATCGTATCCGCCATGGTCTACCCGGCCATCGTTATGTTCATCGCCGTGGCCATCCTGATCTTCCTGATGATTTTCATCGTCCCTAAATTCAAGGAGATGTTTGCTTCCACGGATTCGGAACTCCCCATGATTTCACAAATCGTCTTCGGATTCTCCGAGTTCTGCCTCGGCAATCCCATCATAGGTATACCAAATGTCGTCTGGATCTTTGTAGCGGCAGGCATCGCCTATGCTGGATTCAATGCGGCTGGAAAAACCAAAGGTGGTCGCTTCTTCATCGATAGGATGAAACTCCATCTCCCAATCTTCGGCGACATCCAACGGAAATCCGCCGTATCCCGCTTTGCACGGACACTCGGCACCCTCGTCACCTCTGGTGTTCCTATCCTCCAAGCACTCAACATTACCCGCGACACTGCCGGTAACGTCGTCATCTCAGAAGCTATTACCAAAGTCCACGAGGCCGTTAAAGAAGGTGAATCCATCGTTACACCTCTCTCTTCAAGCGGTGTTTTCCCTAACATGGTCATATCCATGGTGGACGTCGGCGAAGAAACCGGCCAGCTACCAGAAATGCTTCTCAAAGTCGCAGACGTTTATGACGACGAAGTAGATAACGCCGTCACCGCTCTCACCTCTATCCTTGAGCCCATCATGATCGTCGTCCTCGCGCTCGTCGTAGGTGCCGTTGTCTTCGCTCTCTTCCTGCCACTGATCAAGATGATCTCCACAATGGGCGAGGCATGATCGGAAACCGCATGCATTCCCGCTAATTTCCGTGTATAATGTCATACGCCCAGACAGGGCAAACCCAGCATTCCCCATGAAAAACGTTTCCTCACATCAAAGCGCCAAGGGCTTCACCCTCATCGAACTCCTTGTCGTAGTAGCCATCATCGCCATCCTCGCGGCCTTGAGCATCGGTGGCTTCAATTATGTCAGCAACAAGCAGGCGTATAGCACCGCCGAACTCCAGATCAACCTGCTTTCAAAAGCCCTTGAGGAATACAAACTGGATAATGGTGAGTATCCAACTACTACATCCACTAATGGGCTATTCCTAGCTCTTTACTGGGAAGGTGCAAATACTACGCCCCCGGGGAAAATCTACCTCTCGGAACTCGATCCAATTAACAACAAGCAAGCTTGGACGTCTGGCACAGGCGCTTCCACCGCGATCATTGATCCTTGGGGCAATCAATACATCTACAGGAACGGTTCAACTCCCTCAGCAAGGAACCCAGATTTCGACCTACTTTCCACAGGCCCAGATGGAAACGTGACCACCGAAGGCGATAACGTCTCCAATTTCAATTAAGCTCTGCTGTTAACCTCAGGCTTCAATCCACTCAATTAAGTGCTCAATTGAGCCCCACACTCTATTTTACTAATGTCAGACGACACCACCCCTTCCCCAGAAGAAGCTCCTGCCGAAGAATTCGAGAAACCCAAAGTCCGCCGTATCTCCAACAAAAATCCTCGCAAAACAGCGAAGGACAAGGAAGAGAGCAAGTCAGCCGATACTGCTGGCTCCGATGAACCAGCACCTCAAATTGAAGATTCTTCAACCGAAGAGGGTGCTGATGCAAAGCCTGAACAGAAACGGAACAACCGGCGCCGTAGAGGGAAGAAATCCTCCAAAGACGACTCTGAAGAAGTGGCCGACGAAGAAACCATCAATCTCAGCGACGGAGACTCTCAAAGCAAAGGGGATGAGGAAAACTTTTCTCGCGGCCAAGGCCGCAATCCACGCAAAAAAAGGGCACGTATCAACGTCGACCCGGAACAAGTTGCTAAAAAAGCATGGAAAATCTACCTCGCTGAAGTCAGTGAGGAAGGTGTTGCTCTGATCGCGGACAATGACGCACGTGAGTTAGCTCGACGCTGCTTCCGCCTTGCCGAACTTTTCCTAGAAGAAGAGCAGCGCAAAAGCTGACAACAGCTTTACCTCACCTCAAATTAACGCTTAGGCAGGTAGAACTGGTGCAATAGCTCATAGCTCTCGGCCATTTTCGGATTCTGCTCTACGGCCACCTTTTCTTGATAGGGACCAGTGATCGAAAATTGCAGCATTATTGCTGCGAATACTCCGAAGATCACGGCCATCAGCTTGAAGGGATTTAGCTCAGTGGCCACGACTTTGTGCCCGCCTAAGTAATCCCAAACCGGTTTCCCGATACGTCTCGCGGTGAACCAGCTCATCACTTGGCAGAGTGGCGAAAGCCACATCCAGCCAAACCCGATTCCTGTCACAAGCACACGGAGCGAACGCCAAATCGACGCCTTAAGCGTCAGCAGTGAGCCGTCGGAGTTGCTCACGGAGAGCCCCATCAGCCATTTACCCGGTGTGCTTCCAAAGCGATGTAGCATCCACGCCTCCACGGCAAACCACGGGATATACATGATGAGTTTTAGCCAAGGATTCATCCATGCGGCTCCTATATCTCTGCCACTGAAATAGAGCACCAACCACCAAAGCGCCGCATAAACGAAGAGATCTAGCCACCTCGCAAAGAAACGCCGTGTCAGGAAGGTCTCGGGTTTCAGTAGCACGGCTTTAGCTTGGGATCCCTCGGCTTCCTTGGGCAGAGGAGGAGGCGTCACAGGAACCGACTGTTTCTCAAATAGGTCTTTAAAAATTCCCACCTGATCCACGCGAACCCATTCATCAAGCCCATCGTGCCAAACACGCTCGTCGGCCTCTATACCGCCGTTCTCGATCATCCCGCGTATCTCGTAATCCGGATACGGCCCCGAGCGCTTACCTCCAACAATTCTCCAGATATCCATATTTAGAGATTCCTCAAAGATTTTGCAGCATCGCTCCTCGCGGCGAAGAACGCCGGTACTAGAGCCGCCAACGAACACAACACAAAGGCAAGGAAACCGATCACTCCCTGCTCCACGGGGTTATTGTATGCAGGTAGCACTCCAAAGCCCGTGAGGGATGCTGAAAACGGATCAAACCCAAATGCCCTCAAGCCTTCCTGAACCACTCCCCTGAAATGAATGACCACACGTCCTAACCCAACACCTAACAACGCCCCCAGTAACCCTAGCAACATGCCTTGATAGAGGAAAACCCCTACAATCTGCCCAGGAGCCGCCCCCAGTGCTTTCATCACACCGATCTCGCGCTTCTTCTGGATCGTAACCGTAAACATCACCGCCATCATCGAAAATGCGGATACCAGCACGATGAAAGACAATGCGAAATACATCATCACCCGCTGCTGACTAATAAGAGCAAAGAACGCCTGATACTGGTCACCCCATGTCTGAACATAGTTATCACCTCCCAGCGTCTTCCTCGCTTCCACAGCCACATTCTCAGCCTCGTAGGGGTCATCCAGCCTCAGTGCTATCCCCTGCACTTGATCACCTAAGCCCGCTAGATCCTGCGAAAGTGGCAAAGGCATGAACAGATCCGGCGTCACCGCCATCTGAGAAGCTGAATAAATGCCCACTACCATCGCTTCTTTTGGCAGCACTAATCCCTTGAGTCCTTTCAGAATCTCACCGTCGAGCTTCTCCTGATCCGTTTTACCAAGCGCCTCGTATGCCTCATCAATCCGAGTTTTTACCTCCGGAGAAAAACTGAATAGTTCAAGATCGTCTGGCTCATTTTCTTCGCGCTCACGATCGCCCATTGCTCGCAGCAACTCTTCTACTAACTCACGCTCAGGCTCACGAATCTCCTCATGATAAACGTATTCAAGCGCCGGATATACATCGAATAGTTCAGAAGCGGGCACCGTGTAGAGCTCACCCTCCTTCTGCCATTCCTTACCAAAGGTCGCTTGAGCCAGCGCCCACTCTTCCGGATAAGCTTCACGCACTACCGGCTTTTCCGTCGCCTTATAGGCTCCCATCACACTCTCAAAATTTCGTGTCGAATACAGACGCATCGTGTCCCCAACTCGTAACTGAAACTGCTCCGCCACGATCGAGGAAATCACCGCCCTATCATCGATCCCCATATCCGCTGTTGAGTCCGGGTAATTTGCCATATCCAGCATGTCCTCCACGCCTTTCACCTGTGCCGCATCACTGGTATCAATCCCACGGAAGCTCACCGGCCTCTGCCAGGACTCCACATCTAAGATAACGTTATCTGAAACGTAAGCCGTCGCCGCAGCCACTCCCTTCGTTTTTGCTGCCTCCGCAGCCAGTACCTGCCAGCCCGGCGTATCCACATCCTCCTCGCCAGGAGCAATCGGCACCAAAGGTTGCACTAGAATATGTGGGGTAAACCCAAGCAACCGCCCCTTCACATCTCTTTCCAATCCGGCAAAAACCGCCATCACCACTACGAGCACCAGAACGCCCAACATCACACCCACGAGGGAGATCAGTGTGAACGAAGAGAGCACAGCACGACGCGGGTTGAGATACCGCCTCGCCAACATGAAACTAAAAGATCGCTTTTTGATAAGCAGACCTAGCCCCATCCCGCGCCCCTTATCAACTAAAACTCAGTAATCCCTCACCAACATCCACTCCGCGATCTCCCGCAGCCTTGTCCCTTTTGCCCCAAAAATCTCCAACGAAGCCAGCGCCTCCGCCGTCAAACGCTCCGCCTCCTTCCGCGATTCCTCCAATCCCACCACCGCAGGATAGGTCGCTTTTTCCACCGCCTCATCTTTTCCAGCGGTCTTTCCAAGCTTCTCAGTCGTCTGCGTCACATCCAAAATATCGTCAATCACCTGAAACGCTAAGCCCAGCGAGTGCCCAAAAGTCGTCAGCACCTCCAGTTCCTCAGGAGTCGCATTTGCACTCATTCCTCCAAGGCGCACAGAACACGACAGTAGAGCCGCCGTTTTCGCCTCGTGAATCCTCACCAACTCCTCAAGCGAAGGCTTTTTCCCCTCACCCTCCAGATCCAGAACCTGTCCGCCAATCAACTTTCGGCTCCCACCAGTCAACGCCAACTCCGCCACCATATCCCCAACCGAATAACTTTCCGTCCCTTTCGCCTTCGTCAGCACCGCAAAGGCCTCCGTCAGCAACGCATCCCCACAAAGCACCGCCATCCCCTCACCGTAAACCTTGTGGCAAGTCGCACGACCACGCCGTAAATCATCGTCATCCATGCACGGCAGATCGTCGTGAACCAGAGAGTAGGTATGCATCATCTCCAACGCACAGGCCGCCGGCAACGCAGACTCCCGCGCCCCACCACAAGCTTCAGCCGCCGCTAAGCAAAGCACCGGCCTCAACCTCTTTCCTCCTGCGAAAACACAGTAGCGCATCGCCTCATGCATCGATCCTGGACGAACATTCTCCTCCGGCAACAATCCATCCATCGCCGAATCCACTTCGCTCACCGCCTCTTTCAAATACCCCGCAAGATCCATCTCCATACGGGAAAAATCACCCGCCACCCGCCCGATGTGAAGTCTATTGTGGAGCGCGGCTTTGTAAGCCGCGCTCCATATCACCGCACTTCAAAATCCCTCATTGATAACCAGCAGTAGAAGGAATTAGAATGTAGGCATATGAAACCCATCGCCATCATCACCGTATTCGCCTCTATTCTTCTGGCGGGATGCATTTACGAAGCGCCGCTGGTCAAAGAAGACACCATCCCAGTGAAGCCGGAGCTGATCGGTGTATGGGAATCAGTCCCGAAGGAAGGATCAAAAAGTAAAAAACCAGAGCGCTTTCTGATCCTGAAATTTTCAGATACGGAATACTTGATCCGTAATCCGCTCGATAGTGGCGGAATCTGTTATCGCGCCTATCAAATCGAATTAGGCGGAAAATCTTGCGTCCAGTTAGAGGCCATTGGCACAGATGACGGCCCTGCAGATTGGAAAGATGACACCCCGCGGCCCTATATGGTTGCCTCCTTTGAGGTCACTGAAGACAAGCTCGTCATGAGCTGGCTCAATCGCAAGTTCGTCGGAGATGATTTGAATACGACAGAGGCTCTGCAGGAAGCGTTCCTGAAACACCAAGACGAAGAAGAGCTATTCAGCGATCAAAAAGAATACCGAAAAGTCGAAAAGTGAACATGACCTGACCGAGGCTCAATCCTCGTCAGTCCCACCTTTTACCCGAACCTTGCCGCGCAACTTAGCCTCAATGAAGGCATCGATATCGCCGTCCATGATGTCTTGGATATTCCCACTTTCCTCACCCGTGCGGAGGTCTAGTACTTTCTGGTAAGGCTGGAAAACGTAGGAACGTATCTGACTTCCCCAAGAAACATCACTCTTATCTCCGTAGATTGCTTCTGCCTCAGCAGCGCGTTTATCTTCTTCAATCTGGAAAAGCTTTGCTTTCAGAATCTGATAAGCGAGTTCCTTGTTTGCTCCCTGTGTTCGGGACGCGGTGGATTTGATCAAAATACCGGAAGGAAGGTGGCGTAGTAGCACGCCAGTCTCGACCTTGTTCACGTTCTGGCCGCCTTTGCCGCCGGAGCGCATGGTGGAAATTTCCACATCCTTATCTGCGATCTCGATTTCAATCTTATCGTTCACTTCCGGAGTCGCGTCGATCGATGCGAAGGAGGTGTGGCGTTTGCCTGCAGAGTCGAAAGGAGAGATTCGGACAAGACGATGAACACCACGTTCGTTTTTCAGAAAACCAAAGGCGTTTTCTCCGATGATCCTGACTGTAGCCGAACGGAGGCCGGCACCTTCTCCGTCTTCCCAATCGAGTGTTTCCACCTTATAGCCCTTGCTCTCCGCCCAGCGTGTATACATGCGGTGGAGCATTTGCGCCCAGTCACAAGCTTCCGTGCCGCCAGCTCCCGCTTGAATCGCGAGGTAGCAGTTAGCATCGTCATTCGGCCGATTCAGAAGTGTCAGAAGTTCAAAAGATCGGATGTCTTTTTCAAGCTGAGCAGCGCCATCAATCGCCTCCTTGGCAAGCTCATCATCATCGAATTCCTTCGCGAGCGCGACACCTTCAACTACATCCTTACTACGCGATTCAAGATCGAGGAAGGCCTCGAGCTTCTTCTTCATCGCCGCAGCATCTTCAGAAATTTGCCGAGCTTTATCGGCGTTGTCCCAGAAATCTGGGGCACCCATCGCTTCTTCAAGCGTGCGTATTTTATTTTCTAAGGCAGGGACGTCAAAGATACCCCCTGAGTTTTGACAAACGATCGGCTATGCCGTCGGTATCAAGCGCCAGGAGGTCAGCGGTAGGGATTGTAGACATGAAGCAGCGAAGAAACCCCAAGCCCTCCACCACCGCAAGAATAAACCCAAAGACAGGAGGCCTTCCCGAATTCCATGCCAACAATAAATAAGGAAAGTAGGAAGGCAGGAAAAAATTCACAGCCACCGCGCTATTCCTGCCTTCCTCATTAAAACTCTTTCCCCATTGAAGGTTGAAAGTTGAGAGTTGAAATTTACCGTCTCCACAACATGAGCCACAAAACCATCCCTACCATCTCTTCTGGAACACCCGGCCCTCTCGGTATTCTCCACCTTCCACGTCTCTGGCAGAAAATGTCGCTCGGCGCTGCCGGAAAACTCGCCGACGGCTACCGCAACTGTGGCCCCGGCTACGACATGATGATTCTCGATGCCCTCGGCGTAGATCGCGACGCGCTTGTTGCCTTCGTAACCGAAAATAAACCGACCTACATCGAGTTCGAGAAATTTTTCGCCGAGCACGCCACCAAGCTCAACCAAACCGCAGTCTCCCAACTCAACGCCGCCATCGCCGGCTATCAGCACAAAGACGAAACTCGCCAAGAAATCCTCTCCGCATGCGGCCTCCCCGATGGAAACCCCACCGATGCAGTCAATCTGAACAATCTCGACGACTGGCAGGCATTTCACGCTGCGGAAATCGCCTAAGCCATATCAGCTCTGGCTATCCACCAGATCATCGAAGGTCACCGATGTAATCTTCACCCCGCCAAGGGCGTTAAGAACATCGATGACTCGTTGCTGTCGAGATTCCGAGTCCACGCGTAGCAACACCATCGGCTCGTCACCTGCACTACGTGCCGCCGCAGTATAGAGTTCCAGTTGGCTCACCAGAAGAGGCACTTCAAGCCCGCCCGGCCCTGCATCCAAAGGACTCTCACCCACGCCGCTTCCCGTGGAAATGGCTCCGTCTGCCGCGACACGTATCACCATGGGAGGGATCGGAGGACTTCCTCCAGCATCGGTCATAGCAGGCAGTGCCAGAGCAAGATCCGCCTCCCTCGGCACTATGGTCATGGTTGCTAAGAAATAGATCAACAGGAGAAAACAAACATCGATCATAGAAGAAATATCGAGACTCGGTTCGTCCACTACATTCAGGAGGACTTTTTTGTGACGTGCCATTCTTCATAAACGCACACCTCACAAGTTTCCTTGGTGAAATCGTCTACCTCAGTTTTCTGAATTCCCTCACCCCGAGCCGTATGCCCTCACCCTTGTGCATCGTCTCAGCGTATTCCTCCTCTGGCACCGAATCCGCCACGATACCCGCGCCCACCTCATATCTCAGTATGCCCTCCTCCCGCACCAAAGTTCGTATCGCGATATTAAACTGGCTCTCACCATTGAATCCCAGCAAACCCATCGCCCCGCAATATATACCTCTCGGCGCACCCTCTAGCTCATTAATAATCTCCATCGCCCGCTTTTTCGGCGCACCCGTGATACTCCCTCCGGGGAAACACGCAGCAAGCGCACCCACAGCATCCTCCCCTTTCCGAAGAGTCCCCTCCACTGTCGAGACTAGATGATGCACCTGCGCAAGACTCTCTAACTGGAGCATCCGTGTAACCTCCACGCTACCAAACTCGCACACCTGCCCGAGGTCGTTGCGCAATAAATCCGTAATCATCACCAGCTCCGCCACCTCCTTCGGTGAAGTTTGTAGCTCCACCGCACTTCTTCTATCCTCATTCGGATCAGAAAAACGCGGCCTCGTCCCCTTGATCGGACGCGTCTCCACACCACTCCCAGAAATTTTCAGAAACATCTCAGGCGAAGTGCAGAGCACCTCTCTTCCATTCAAGGCCATCCATGCACCCATCGGCGCCGGACTCGCCTCGCGAAGGATTTCATAAAGCGGAAACAAAGATCCATCACCCTCCACCTCCGCCACAAAACCCTGAGCCACGTTCACCTGATAAATATCTCCAGCCGCAATCCATTTCTTCACTCTACCCACAGCCTCAAGAAATTTCTCCCTACCCATCTCCTCGCGAAAATTTCCCACAGTCACCTCATCCGCCTGAAAATCTCGCATTTCCCGCGACAGCCCACCTTTTTCCCACCACTCGCCGCTCTCCTCATCTCGGATCAGCATTTCCGCATACTCTCCGAACACGAAATCCCCCTCATAATCCACCCATCCGCACAATCCACCCTCCGGAAAGCCTTGATCCCCTCTCTCACAGGCATTTGCCGCCAATTTAGCCCGCAATACCGCCAAATCCCCCTCCTGTGACACATTTCCCTTCAATATATCTACCGGCCTCGCAGCAATCACTGAAATCACTCTTCCACTGCCTTCCGGCACATTTCCCGCCGTATCAAAGAACACAAGACCGCCCAACCAAGCAAGACTCCGCGCAACATCCACCGCATCGGTGCCGTCCAGCTCCGTGATACGTTGTAATCCCGCCATTTCCGTCTTCACGCCGCAACCTCACACCTCTAGCACCGTTCCTCAATCCCAAATCGATAAACAAAGGTTGCAAAACCCCCATCCTCGGCTAAAAACCCGCCCCGCCGGAATACGCCGGCTCCCACACACATCATCTACCAAAGGCATGAAGGATCTCCTAAAATACCGCAACATCGGCATTTTCGCCCACGTTGACGCCGGCAAAACAACCACCACCGAGCGCATTCTTAAACTCTCCGGAAAAATCCATAAAATTGGAGAAGTTCACGACGGCGAATCCACCATGGACTTCATGGATCAGGAAGCTGAGCGCGGTATTACCATTCAGTCCGCTGCCACTACCTGTTTCTGGAACGGCCACCAGTTCAACGTCATCGACACCCCAGGCCACGTTGACTTCACCATCGAAGTTTACCGCTCCCTGAAAGTTCTCGACGGCGGCGTAGGCGTTTTCTGCGGATCCGGCGGCGTTGAGCCACAATCCGAGACCAACTGGCGCTACGCGAATGACTCGAAAGTCTCCCGTATCATCTACGTTAACAAACTCGACCGTATCGGCGCTGATTTCTACCGCGTTGTCGCTCAGGTCAAAAAAGTTCTCGGTGCTACTCCTCTCGTCATGGTTCTTCCAATCGGCACTGAATCCGATTTCAAAGGCCTCGTCGACCTTATGACCATGAAAGCTCACGTCTGGGACGATTCCGGTCAGCCTGAGAATTTCACCATCGAAGAAATCCCTGCCGACATGCTTGAAAAGGCACAGGAATACCGCGCTGAAATGATCGAAACTGCCGTCGAACAAGACGACGAAATCATGGAAGCCTACCTCGAAGGCGTTGAGCCAACCGTCGAGCAAATCAAGAAGTGCATCCGCAAGGGCACCATCGACCTCGCATTCTTCCCGACTTACTGCGGATCTTCGTTCAAAAACAAAGGCCTCCAGCTCATCCTCGACGCCGTCGTCGATTACCTCCCGTCCCCTCTCGAAGTGAAACCACTTCCAGAAGTCGATGCAGAAGGCAACGAAACCGGCGAATTCGCCAAGCCAGACTCCGAAGCACCTCTCCGTGCGCTCGCGTTCAAAATCATGGACGACAAGTTCGGCGCACTCACCTTCACCCGCATCTACTCGGGCACTATCAAGAAAGGCGATACCATCCTGAACTCCTTCACCGGCAAGACAGAGCGTATCTCCCGCATGGTGGAAATGCACGCAGACGACCGCAACGAACTCGATATGGCACAAGCCGGTGACATCGTCGCCCTCGTCGGCCTCAAGAACGTCCAGACCGGTCACACACTCTGCGATCAGAAGCACCCGGCCACTCTCGAGCCAATGGTCTTCCCTGATCCCGTCATCTCCATCGCCGTTGCTCCCAAGGACAAGGCAAACGCTGAAAAGCTCGCCAACGCCATCGGCAAAATGATTCAGGAAGATCCGTCCTTCCGCGTCGAGACCGACGAGGAAACCAACGAGATGATTCTCCGCGGAATGGGTGAGCTTCACCTCGACATCAAAATCGACATCCTCAAGCGCACGCACAAGGTGGAGGTCGAAGTCGGCGCACCACAGGTTGCTTACCGTGAAACCATCACTAAGCCCGTTTCCGACAGCTACACGCACAAGAAGCAGTCCGGTGGTTCCGGCCAGTTCGCGAAAATCGACTACACCATCGAGCCCGGCGAAGTCGGTTCCGGTTTCGTTTTCGAATCCAGCGTCGTTGGTGGTAACGTTCCTAAGGAATACATCCCAGCCGTCGAAAAAGGCTTCAAGTTCTCCGTCAACAAAGGACCGCTCGCTGGCTATCCTTGTTTGGACTTCAAAGTTACCCTCACAGACGGTGGCTTCCATGCAGTTGACTCCTCCGCCATCGCCTTCGAGATCGCTTCGAAAGCCGCTTACCGCCAGTCCATGGTGAAAGCCGGCCCACAGATCCTTGAGCCAATGATGAAACTCGACGTCTTCTCCCCTGAGGAGAAAGTCGGCGACGTCATCGGAGACCTCAACCGCCGACGCGGCATGATCCAAGGCCAAGAGCCTACTCCGGGCGGCGTCCGCATCAAAGCAGAGGCTCCCCTCTCCGCCATGTTCGGCTACATCGGTGACCTTCGCACCATGACTTCCGGCCGTGGCCAGTTCTCCATGGAGTTCAGCCACTACGCCGCTTGCCCACGCAACATCGCGGAAGAGGTTATCGCCAAAGCCAAGGAGCGCGAAGAAGAACTCCGCAAGTAATGGAACGCGGACTTCAGTCCGCTAACAATCCTCTCAAGCCCCGCCTCGGTTCGTCCGGAGCGGGGTTTTTCTTTTTCCAAAATAAGCACCATTCCAAACGTTATCCCTCCAGTGCGCCTTGACTACGCGTTTTCCAGAGCCACGATTAACGGATGTCGAAAAGCCTTACCCTGAAACCCAAAATCGCACTTGGAGTCGTTCCCACCCACGTGAAATTCGTTGGTGGCCTCGTGCCCGGCGAAGACGGCAAGTTTCCTCGCGAAGCAGATGGTCGACTCATCTCCGTCGCCGAAATGGATCGGATCTGCCAACTCTCCCCGGCTAAACCCACCTGCACTCAGATTTCCGTCTTTCCTGGCGCCGATGAAGATGAAACCAGCGAAATGATCGTCGGTCTCCAGGAACTCGGCCTAGACGTTCACCTCATCATGATGGTCGGTGGAGCAAACCCCATGGATCCCGCCGATGAGGACGCCGTGATCGGACAGCTCATGAGCTCGCTCAAAGCCGCCCTCAAACACAAAGTGGCTTCTGTTGCCTCCACTTCCATCGAGGAATGGATGAATGGCCCAGAAGACGTCGATTTCGATGCTGCTATCGCCCAAAACGTAAAAATGCACATCCGCGCCGCGAAAGAATCTGGCCTCCTCGATTCAGATATTTCCGCATGGCATATCGAATTCCTCCGTCCTGGTGAATTCAAGACCTTCACCAACCTCGACAAGGCATGGTCATTGATCAAAGCAGCGAACAAGGAGCTCGGCCGCAATTTCTTCAAAATCCTCATCGATGCCGCACACATGGGAGATTCCGGCCTCTCCATCCCGGAAAACCAAAAACTCATCTCAGAAATCGCCGCCGCCGATCACCTCGGCATCTTCCACGCTTCCGCAAAAACCACTCGCGGATGCCTCAGCACCGATGATGGTTGGATCGGTGCCATGCTCCGCGCCGCTGCTGAAACCGGAAAACTCGAAACCGTTTTCGTAGAACTCTTCAACCACGAAGACGACGCGCTCGAAGCCCTCCGTAACCTAGAGCCCGGCCATGGCGTCGATACCCTCGATGGTCGCACATACACAGAGGCAGTCGTCGATGGACTCTCAGATGTCGCCCGCCGACTGAACAATCTCCAAGCCCGCGGCATTCTTAAATAAATGAAACCCCTCGCCTTCCTCCTCGCTCTCACCCTCATCACCGTGGGTGAAAAGGAGGAACCGTTGGCTCCAGAAAAGCCCAAGGTCGAACAAATCGACGCCAACCACTACCGCATCGGTGACGTCATCATCGACAAGAGAACCCGCGAGATTCGTTTCCCGGCAGTCATCAACCTCCGCGAAGGACTGCTCGAATTCCTTGTCGTCCATACTAACGGAAAGCTCCACGAATCCCTCTTCGCCTCGGACGTTTCTCCCACCGATCTGAACGTTGCCTTCAAGCTCCTACGTTACGAAGCATCAAAAGAACTCTACCGCATCCCTAAAGAACCCGGCGTCCTTACCGGCGATTTCTACCAAGAACCTGAAAAAATCAGAGCCGCATCCCGCATCTCCATCACCGTGGAATACGAGAAAGACGGCAAAACAAAATCCGTCCCCGTCAACGAATGGATACGCCATGAAACCACGGCCAGTGCCATGCCCCCCACTCCATGGATTTACGGAGGTGGAGACTTCTACCAAAATCAATTCGTCCCGGAACAAACCGGCGACATCGTTGCCATTTTCATCACCAACGGCGCTCTCATCAATTACCCTGGCGAAGACAATTTTAACGATGACGTTTGGACTACCCTCACCGAACGAGTCCCCGAAGATGGCACAAAAGTAACCCTCGTCATCGCTCCATACATAGAACCATGAAAAAATTCATCCCCGTCATCGCATCGCTTGCGCTCGTCATGCCACTTCAGGCACAGAACGAATACACATCGATCAAAGAGGAAATCCGCCAAGCCATCGCTCGCGGAAATTCATGGCTCGTGAAACAGCAGAAGGAAGACGGTCACTGGGATGACGAAGGCCTCCCCGCCTTCACTGGCCTAGCCCTAACCGCCATCGCACGCGATCCGAATCTCGATCCCGCTGCCGAACTTCCCGAGCACATGCAGAAAGGCTACGAATGGCTCACCGCCCAGCAAAAAGAAGACGGTGGCATCTACAATCGCGGCCTCTCCGTTTATAACACCGCCACCTCCCTCACCGCACTCGCTAGTGCTCCAAAAGGCAGCTTCGATGTCGCCATCGTCAATGCACGCCGCCACCTCATCGAAAACCAATGGGACATCGGTGAACCCGGCGAAAACGACAACCCCAACGACGGTGGCGTCGGCTACGGCTCCAGTAACGAGCACACCGACATATCGAACACCTACCTCTCCCTCGAAGCCCTCGCGCTTTCCGATACGGTCATCGAAGACGGCCAGTTCGGCGACCAGCCAGATCTCGATTGGGATGCGGCACTCACCTTCCTTTCCCGCAGCCAGAACCTCACCGAAACCAACGACCAAGAATGGGCATCCGATGACCCAAACAACAAAGGCGGCTTCATCTACACTCCCGGCGACTCGAAAGCAGGCACAGAGGAAACCGCCGATGGCAAAGTCGCCCTCCGCTCATACGGCTCCATATCCTACGCCGGCCTGCTCTCCCTCGTTTACGCAAAACTCTCACCCGACGATCCTCGTGTCGTCGCCGTAAAGGAATGGCTCGGTAGAAACTACACCATGGAGGAAAACCCAAACATGGGCGCCGAAGGCCTCTACTATTACTACCAAGCAATGGCCAAAGCCCTCAACGCAGCAGGCATCAACAAACTCGCTCTCGAAGACGGATCGATGGCCGATTGGCGCAAAGACCTCGGCGGCAAACTCCTCACCGTCCAGCGCAGCGACGGCTCATGGGTGAACGACAATGGCCGCTGGATGGAATCAAACCCCGTCCTTGTCACAGCTTACACGGTCATGGCGCTTGAGGAAATCTATCACTCCATCCCTTAACGCCTGCGTGTCGGAGCGAAAAAAAATCGCCATCATCGGTGGCGGCGCAGCGGGATTTTTCGCAGCCATCACCGCCGCAGAAGCAGACCCACAGGCAGAGGTTACCGTCTACGAAAAGGGCAACAACTTCCTCACCAAGGTAAAGATCTCCGGCGGAGGACGCTGCAACGTCACCCACTCCTGTTTCGACCCTGCCGCTCTCGCTAAAAACTACCCACGTGGCTCACGCGAGCTACGCGGCGCCTTCCACCGCTGGCAACCGCAGGACACCATCGATTGGTTCGCACAACGCGGCGTCACCCTCAAGACCGAGCAGGATGGCAGGATGTTTCCCGATACCGATAGTTCGCAGACCATCATCGACTGCTTCATGAAAGCCGCCCGCGATGCCGGAGTCATCCTCCACACCGGCATGGCAGTGAAAGAAATCACTCGTTCCGAAAACACCTTCCAACTCACTTTCGGCGACTCCTCACAAACCACTGTCGACAAGCTATGCATCACCTCCGGTTCTCTCAAAGCCTCCCCCCTCACCTCCGCTATCGAAGCCCTCGGCCACAGCATCGAGCCACTCGCCCCCTCCCTGTTTTCCTTCAACGTCACGGATCCACGCACCGAAGGCCTCGCCGGCCTCTCCGTTCAAACCGCCTCCGTTCGCGCCCTACCAAAAAGCCAGCAACAGAACGGCCCCATCCTCATCACTCACCGCGGCTTCAGCGGCCCCGCCATCCTACGCCTCTCCGCATGGGAAGCTCGCACCCTCCAGGCACAAGACTACTGCTTCGAAATCTCCATCAACTGGCTCGGCACCACCCGCCCCGAGCAACTCCGCGCCACCCTAGCCGCCCTCCGCGCCGATTCTGGTAAAGCCCTCGTCAAAAACCGCATCCCCGGCGAGATCCCCCGCCGCCTCTGGGAACGCCTCGTCGAAGTCTCCGGCATCGGGTCAGAAATCCAATGGTCACAACTCCCCAAGACCAAGGAAACCGCCCTCATTCGCGAGCTCACCGAAGGCCGCTACCAAGTCACTGGAAAAACCACCAACAAAGACGAATTCGTCACCTGCGGCGGCGTCCGCCTCAAGGAAATCGACTTCCGCACCATGGAAAGCAAACTCGTCCCCGGCCTCCACTTCGCCGGCGAATGCCTAGACATCGACGGCATCACCGGAGGCTTTAACTTCCAAGCAGCATGGACTGGGGGAAAAATTGCGGGGCTAGCGATGGCCGGACAATAATCCCTATTCCCGCAGCGATTTCAACTTCCAAGCGGCAAGGACAAGAGGCAGAATTGCAGAGCTGCCCATATGAAAACTCATCCCAATCTGCTACTCCTCATCATCATCCTGCCGCTGCTGGTCTGGTCTGGCTGGCACCCTCACGACAGAACGACGTGGTGGCTGGAAGTCGCTCCCGTTTTCATCGGATTCATCGCCCTTTTTATCGCCCAAGCGAAAGGGTGGAAATTCTCTCTGCTCGCCCTCATCCTGCTCGGACTCCACATGGTCGTCCTAATCATCGGCGGGCACTACACCTATGCACTCGTGCCATTGGGTGACTGGGCGAAAGATACCTTCGACCTTTCCAGAAATCACTACGACCGCCTCGGACATCTCATGCAGGGTCTTGCCCCCGCGATCCTCTGTCGCGAAATTTTGTTACGCAACAAGGTGATCTCGAAACGCGGTTGGCTCGGCTTTCTCATCGTCTGCTTCTGCTTGGCTGTCAGCGCGGTTTACGAACTCATTGAATGGGCAGCGGCGCTCGTCTCTACTGAAGCTTCAGAAGCCTTCCTCGGCACCCAAGGCGATGGCTGGGACACCCAAGCCGACATGTTCTGCGCCTTCATCGGAGCCACACTAGCCGTCATCCTCCTGCGTATCCCCCACGACAGGTCGATGGAGAAAATCGGAAACTGATCGCCCCCCTGATTTAAGTTCACCTCTTCCCTTTCTGCCGCGCCCGCCTCAAGAAATCGACTTTCGCACTATGGAAAGCAAGCACGCCTCCATTTCAGCTTGCCGCAGAACCTACGCTTTTTCATAAACAGATCTTATGCGCCTCCTCTGTTTGCTGCTTTCCCTCCTTCCCGCATTTATTTGTGCAGAAGGCCTCATGGAAGAAAGAGTGTGGACGGGCAAAAACGGAAAGACGTTCCTAGGTATCTATGTCACAACGGATGCTGACGGAAAAATCGTTTTCAACACCTCTAGGGATAAGCTTGTTCACGTAGATCCCGCAAACCTCAGCGATGAAGACCTGGCTTTCATCGAAAAACACAGCAAACAGGACTCAACGGCATCTGTGGAATCGCCACCCACCGGCGACCTCACGAAGTTCATAACGGATCCGGCCATTGACCGCAGCACGATCCCCATCATCGACCAAGGGAAATACGGCAACAAAGCCAGCGATTGCGTCCCAAGCTCTTTCTGCAATTTCCTCCTCTGGTGGGATCAGGAAAACTACCTACCCATCGACAAAAAAGGCAGCTTCGACCGTAAAGCCGAGTGGATACATACCAAGGTCGGCCGTTACTTCGACACCCGAAATAACAGTGGAACCACCGGGGCAGATGCAGTGAAAGGCATATCGCGATATTTCCTCGAAGACCTTGAGGAAACCGCCAACCACCGTCTCATCGTTGTAAATGACTGTGCTCCGGAAAATTTAGCACGCTACACTGTTGGCCCTGTCGCGACCATGCTTGAAGTCTCCATCTTTCATGGGGAAGACTACGAAACGAGCCACTGGGTTGCACTCACTCAGGCAAATGCGAACGGTGAAATAGAGTTCAACACCTGGGGACGCAAATTCGATGCTAAGCTGGTTCAAATCGGCGGAAACACCCCACAAAGACCGCACAAATATGACATCGTCTTATCCGACCCCAGCCAGATGACTGACTGGATGCAAACCAACGAAGTCAGATTTGTCATCGATCCGGAACGTTACGACTACCTCACCGCGGTCATACCATATCGATTTTCAACACCGGGGGGAAAAACCCCTGTCCCGCCAGACCCACGCTTCGACTTTAAGTAAGTTCGTTACGGCATGACGGACTTCACCTTCTCTCCGCTCCCTTCAAATCCCGGTTACCGCTTCCTTTTCCTAGCCGCCGCAATCTCCGCGATTAACCGGTGCAACACCAACCGATGATCTAGCCCGGTTGTTACCAAGGCCTGATCTGCCTTCTGCGTCTGCTCCATCACATGTTGAAGCCCTGCCAGATCGAAATTCCTCGCATTCTGCACCGCTAGGAAAATGGGAAACACATTCACGCCCGAGCCATCTTTCTTCTGTGGCAGCCAAGCACGATCCGCTGCAGGCAGCTTGTTAAGCGCACCCGCAAAAGATCCATAGTTCCCAGCCGGAGCCTTGAACTTATCCAAAATCAGCCGCGCCATGTAGAGATTACGCACCACATTGATGATCGACGCCCGCATGATCCCGATCGCCGATTCCTCAGCCTCCAGCTGCTCATCCACCAACTGAATCGCCCGCGCCACGTTCCCAGTCTGAATCGCTTTTCCTGTCTCAAAAACCACCGCAGCGCGGCTCAACGGCACCAGCGCACGCACGTCCTCTTCCGTCACCATCCGGCGCTCCGTGCCGAGATAAAGATCCAGCTTTTCCAATTCATTCGCGATTTGCTTCGACTGCTCACCAGCCAGCATCACAAAAAGCTCCATCGCCGCATGTTCAAACTCCAGCCCCAGCTCCTCCGCGCGTTTATCCACCACATGAGCCACCTGATCCTGCCAGCCATCGCGACTGATATCGATCTTGTCATGGCTACTCACGCTCGCATTCGCGTTAAGGAATTTCCAAAACGCTCGCCGCTTATCTACCTTGTCAGCAGACAGCAAAAACTTGATCCCATCCGGCAGACCTTTCTCAAGAGTATTCCGCAAAAGCTCCACTCCCTCCTCCGTCCGCTTCGACCGACCCGTCACGTCGTCGCCAAGGAAATTCACGTTGCGCAGCCATACTACCTTGTCCCCGCCAAACATTGGCACCGTGTTCAGCGCCTGCGTAGCGGTTGCGCAAAGTTGATACGCACCCTCGGAGTTCTCCGCATTTCCATCGATCGTCTCGTGCGTGAAACCATCGTCATTTCCACCCGTGAGTTTATTGTAGAGCCCCAAGGCCTCCTCACGCACCAACCCATCGTCGCTACCCACGACCACATGGACGTTTGTGTTTTCAGGTGAAATTTTCTTCTTCGCAGCCACGTCGAAGCATGAAAATTCCAACCCGAAACTTCAAACCATAATCCCACTTTCACACTCGAATCGCCTAAAACCCTTCTTCCCGTTCAGAGAGAACATGCATTTCGGGAGAAATCCTTCACTCTCGACCTCTCAAACCAAAATCAGTATCAATTTCAGAGTATCTAAAGACGATGGGCAAAATTCACGACATTCTTATCTCTGAGTCCCCAGAAAGCCCAATGACATCAATCTCGGAAGCACGCGCCGTTGCCGGAAGGGGTATTGAGGGAGATCGATATTACGAAAAGAAAGGCACCTTCAGCCCAGATCCGCACAAGGCAGATTTCGAACTCACGATGATCGAACAAGAAAAGGTCGATGAATTCGCCGAACATTCGGGCTTACCTTTCACCGCAAAAGACGCTCGCCGAAACCTCGTCACCTCAGGCTTTGAACTCAACGCACTGGTCGGCACCGAATTCTATATTGGCGAGGCCAAGCTCAAGGCAATCCGCCTTTGCGAACCTTGTAACTACCTCGCCAAAACAACCTATCCAGAAACCTTGAAAGGCCTGGTGCACAAGGGCGGGCTGCGGGTTCAAATACTGGAAAGCGGACGAATTCGCATCGGTGACGAAATCCGAAGAAAGAGTTAGGCCGATATCGATATATCGAGGCTCAAACTTGGATTAAACCTCAACCGTTGCGCGACAAATACTCTCATGAAGATCGAAGTCCTCCCCTACTGCCCGGAATGGCCAGCTAGTTTTGAGCGGGAAAAAACGTTACTTCTCGCTTCGATTGGCCAGGTGACAATGGAAGTCCATCACATCGGCAGCACGGCAGTGGAAAGCCTGGCAGCAAAACCCATCATCGACATCATGCTGGAGGTCACATCGCTGAAAGAGCTGGATACCTGCGATGAAAAAATCATCCAGCTAGGATACGAAGCCATGGGAGAATACGGGATCCATGGAAGGCGGTATTATCGGAAAGGCGGAGATGAACGCACCCACCAGATTCACGCCTTCCAAACAGCGGATAAAAATCTCACCAGACACTTGGCCTTCAGGGACTACCTGAGAACTCACCCGGATGTGAGAAACGAATACGGAAAGCTGAAAATCCAGGTAGCATCTCACTGCAATCACGACATCGGCCACTACTGCGACGGGAAAAACGATTTCATCAAGCTCCACGAAGCCAAAGCACTGGAATGGATGAGCCAAAAAGCATGACTTGAAGGCGACACCTAACACTCTCAATCCAAAATCATGAACTCATACCACGTCTACTTCAGCCCCAAGGAAGGAGTTTCTCCGCAAGACCTGATCAATCAAGTTCATGAATTCATGGCGTCCCAAATCCATACGAATTTTGCAGTGGGATATCGGATCCTCAAGATGACAAACAAAGCCAGTTTTGACACCCTGCCTGACTACCACCTCATCGTGGACTACGCATCCGAGGAAGACCTTCAGAAAGGATTCAAAGGAATGAAGTCTCAATATAAAGAAGAACCCCACAGCCCTCTGATGACGATGGTTTCTAATTTCAAAGTAACTTTCTCCACCGATGAAAATCCGCCCGTTTAAAAACCAAGATGAAGGCGCAGTAATCCAACTCTGGATAGACTGCGGCTTGGTCGCCCCACAGAACAATCCCGTTCAAGACATTCAGAGGAAAGCGAAAGTGAATCCGGAATGGTTTTTGGTCGGGCTTAATGACGATACGATCGTTGCTTCCTGCATGGCCGGCTACGAAGGGCATCGTGGCTGGATCAACTACTTGGCGGTATCGCCAGGCGAACAAGGCAGAGGTTTCGCCAAACAAATCATGCAAGAAGCCGAGCGTCTTCTCCGCGAGGCTGGATGCCCGAAAATCAATCTTCAGATAAGGGCTACCAACACGAAGGTAATCGCCTTCTATGGGAGCATTGGTTTTACACAAGACCCCGTCGTCAGCATGGGTAAACGGCTCGAAGTTGACGAACCCTATCAAGCAAAGTCATGACTCCGAAAACATGAGCCAATATATCCTTCTAGTTCAAAACAACCTGAAGAGCGAAAGCACTCCGGAAGAGTGGAAATCCTTCTTCGAAGCCACCAGTCGTTCAGGAATATTCAAGGGCGGCAGTGAGATTGGCGAGAGAGCTCTCATCGGCGATTCTCAGTCCGCGAAGGCCACGGATCATATCGTCGGTTTCATGCGCTTCGACTCTGACGATAAGCAGAAGGTATTGGATTTGCTCGAACTCCATCCTGTCGTCCGACATGGAGGTTCTGTAGAGCTTTGTGAAATGCCCAAGTCATGAGGATCCGACGTCTAAACCCCGGTGAAGGCATGCTCTACAAGAAAGCGAGACTGGCTTCTTTAAAGGATTCACCCGAGGCGTTTTCATCTAGCTATGCCGACGCAGTAGAGCGCAGCGATGAGAGCTGGCATATGCAGGCTGACGCTTCCGCTGCAGGTAGAGATCGAGCAACGTTCATCGCGCTAGATGAAACTCCCGTGGGTCTCGCAGCCATCTATCGCGACGAAAGCGAACCGGATGTCGGTGAATTGATCCAGATGTGGATCGCACCTGAGAAGCGAGGTAGCGCTTTGGCTAACGACTTGCTAGACGCACTCTTCGAATGGGCGGCTTCCAGTGGATTCTCTCGCGTGAGAGCAGAAGTGGTAAGCCAGAATTCTCGTGCTCTGCGATTTTACGAAAAGTATGGCTTTGTCAGATCCGCTGATCCGGGAAACTGCTCCATGCCAAGCGTTGTGCTTTTGATGCCTGTTGAATCATAAAACCAACCTGCCAGCCGTCTTCTTAGTCCCTACTAATCAACCAATCTCTCACCGCTCCGACATTTTCGAATTCCGGGATCCAAGAAAGTTCCTCCGGTAGATCGCTGGTAAATTCGCACCGTAAGCGAACAGGATGAGCGCCAGACTCAATGGCCGCATACTGATTGTAGATGCGATCATCGACCAGAATGGTTTCTTCCGGCTTGAGCTCATATTTCTGATAGCACTCCCTTAGCCGATCAATCTTGGCTGTGTCGTGCATGAACTCGCCATGTTGCACACATTCGATCGTGAGGAAGTCAGTCACCGGGGCAAGTATGTCATTGAGATAAGCTGTCTTCGCCGCGACATCAAAGGTCGCTGACATCGTGAACTGACGGTAACCCCGTTCATTCAGCTCTTTGAGGACTTCAATTACATTCGGGTAAAGGGGGCGGTTCCTAAAAAAACTTTGATCCGCACAGAAATCCCTGTCCATCTCCGCTCCAAGCTCCGGGTGAGTCTTCAACTCCAGCGCGCCATATTCGGGAAGAATGGGAAGCACTTCGGAGAGCTGCTCCCATTTCAGATCCTTGTATTGATCTCGGTAATTCGGATGTCCGGTCAGGAAATGAAAGTAAGCGTAATTAAGATCCGCCAAGACCCCATCGACATCCCAGAAGATATTTTTGACATTCGTTTTATCCATTTCGAGAAAGAGGCGCTGAAGAAAAGCCTCTCAGTTCAGTAGGGTTTTTCGCCGATTCTGGCCACAGCGAACTCAGAAATACTTCAGGTAGATCGAAACATTCTGCCAACCTACCCCATCCCTTCCACACGAGGAAGCCATGATCTTGGAGCTTTGACATTTTTCGACCCATCCCCATCCTCGGAAGCATAGGCTTATTGCGAGAGCTCTCTCCGCCTAAACCCTAAACGCATATTCACTTCCTCCTCTGGTGATCTCCGATTCATCCGGCAGTTCATCAAGAAATAGCCATATGAAACCCAGCAACCTCATCCTGTTCGCCTTCCTACTGGCGCAACCGCTTACAGCCGATGTTCTCATCAACGAGCTATCAGCAACCCAATCCGACCGCCTGCTGGTGCGTGAAGTAGGCGAATACCCGCGAGTGGGCAACACACTTGGATGGCAGATCAGCTCCTTTGATGACTCACTCTGGCAGAGTGGACCCGGCCCCTTCGGATTCGGAGTCAGCGGCGAGACCTATGGAACAGATACCGCCTCGGAGATGCTGAGTCGCACCCCTGGCCTCTACCTACGAAAGAAATTTACCGTTTCTTCAGCCAATGCAGCAAGCTCCACCAACCTTCAGCTTTCTGTTAAATACAACGACGGGTTCATCGCCTACCTGAACGGCACCGAAATCGCCCGAAGAAATCTCGGAAACCCCGGAATGTTCACCTTTCGTGATCAGGTTACCTTCAACGCCCAAGGCTCCCTTGGCGATGAAACTATCACCATCGGTGCCGCGAATACTCTCCTCATCGATGGAGAAAACACGCTTTCCATTCAAGTTCACAACAACTCAGTAAGCGACAGCAGTCTACATATGGACGCCGATTTACTATTTCAGTCGGGTGCGACACTCGTGAATGGCACTACGGATTGGAAATACTTTAGCGGATTCGCCGAGCCTTCCGGAGGAATCGTGGATTACGGGCTATTGGCTCAAGAGGTGGGTAGCGAGGTGCTAGTCGCATGGGCACAGCCTGCTTACAATGATTCCACTTGGACTCTCGGCACAGGCCCTGTCGGTGTGGAAATAGACAACCCACCTGACTATATACTGGGAACCAACCTCGCTACCGAAATGCGAAACATTACGCCTTCGGTATACATTCGAAATCAATTCATCGTCGATGCAGGCGAAGCCGCGTCAGTTCTCCCTCTCAGCCTCAATGTCGACTATGACGACGGGATCATCGTATTCATCAATGGAGCCGAGGTGTTCCGCAGAGGACTTGGCACAGCAGGATCCGTCGTTCCCTACAACACTTTCGCAAATTCCCATGGAGCGAATGGCGATAACGGTAATACCACAGCCATCAGAGATGAGACGGTCACACTCGCATCTGCCCAAACATACCTTACTGCCGGAGCAAACATTGTAGGCATCCAACTCCACAACACTTCGCTCACCAGTACCGACGCCATCGCACGAGTGACATTGTCTACCACTGGCGGATCTTCGAGAGTCCTAGTAGATCCTTCGGATCCTGTTCACTACTTTGTTGGCGTCAGTGAACCGATTGTGGAAAGCGATGGAAACGAAGAATATGCCATCGCTGAATTACCCAGTTCCGAAAACGACTGGATCGAACTAAAGAATACCGGAGCCACTGCAGTTTCTCTGGCAGGTTGGTCTCTCAGCGATGATCTCACCGAACCTAGAAAATGGAGTTTTCCCGCGGAAGCATCCATCCCAGCAAATGGATACCTCACGGTCATCGCCAGCGGACTCGACCTTACCCCAGCCGATGATGCGACAAGCTATGCTCACACAAATTTCAAGCTATCCGCGTCTGGTGAAACCTTAGTCCTCACCCGACCAGACGATGGGATCGAAGATGAGATCGCGAGTGACTACCCACCACAAAGCTGGCGCCATTCCTACGGTAGACAAGCAAATGGCACCTTTGGATTCCTCGAAATTGCCACTCCCGGCACGGCGAATGTCGGTATCGCATTAAACAGTGCTCCAGACGCACCGCAGTTCAGCGTTCAAGGCGGTTTTTATCCCTCCAGTGTAAGCGTCTCACTCAGCAGCCCCAATGGGACGACCATCAGGTATAGCCTCGACGGCAGCGACCCATTGAATGGAACGCTATATTCGGGAGCAATCAATGTAAGCTCCAACACCATTATCCGCGCACGCTCCTTCAACACAAACAGCGCCCCATCAGAGACAGTTACTCAAACCTATCTCATTAATGAATCCGCAGCACGCCAAGGCCTCGCTGCAATCTGCCTTGGCGGGGATCCCCGGCTCACGTTTTATGGACCTAACACCAGCGGTGGCCCCTCTGATGGCGAGGGTATTTTTTCTATCAAAGGAGGAACCTATAGCGGCAACAACTGGAATTCAGGCGGCGACACCTCCGCCTTCCAGACTCCAGCGATTCGTGGCAGAGCTCTAGAGAAACCCGCCACTCTTGAGTTTCTCCCTCTAGCCGGCAGCCCACTTCGCTCCGAGCTCGGACTTCGCATTTCTGGCAGCTCTTATTCTCGCCCAAGGTATCGACTGACCGATGCTGCCACGGAACGATTTGCAGCCAACGCAGGCAACCTAGCCACCCAAGCCATGCATAAGCCGTCGTTCAACATGTACTTCCGCTCGGAGTTTGGAGACCGACCTGTGGATTATCCGTTCTTTCCCGAAAATAGTGTTACGAAGTTTGAGGACATCCGAATCCGCGCTGGAAAGAATGACATTTCCAATCCCTTCATCAAAGATGAACTGCTTCGGCGGATTTTCGCAGCGACCGGCCAAGAGGGAAGTGTTGGCTCATTCAACACCCTTTGGATCAACGGAGTCTATAAGGGTTATTACAACATGACCGAGCATCTTCGTGAGGCCTTCATGCAGCAACACCACGGAGGTGAAGAAGATTGGGACATTCAGCAAGGAGGCCAGATCAGTAATCAGCAAGTGAACGACTTCCCCAGTGGAGACCCTCTTCACTTCAATGAAATGATGGCCTATTTGAGAACAAACGACCTCTCTACCAACTCTGGCTACGAAGGTGTTTATGACTATCTCGATGTGGACAACTACATCGACTACATCCTTCTCAATGCCTACTCAGCCATGGGCGATTGGCCGCAAAACAACTGGGTCGCCGCCCGTGAGCGATCCGCCAGCGGGCGTTGGCGTTTCTACATGTGGGATGCCGAAGGCGGATTTGGATCAAGGTCTGAATCCTCCTACAATACATTCACCTCCGATCTCACTCTTTCAAATTCGGAAGCCCAAACCACTGCGGTGAAAGTTATCCCAGCGATCTACACCTTACTGAAAGACTCTCCCCACTTCCAACTCCGGTTTGCTGATCGGGCTCAAAAGCACTTCTTCAATGACGGCGCTATGATGCAGGCCAACATGACCGCCATTTTCAATCAACTGAAGAACGAGATCAACCCGATCATGCAAGACACCATCGGTGAAACCGTGAATGAGTCTTTTCATAACGACTGGGTCGTCGACAACACACGGCGAACCGCGCTATTCAGCCAAATGTCCACCCTCGACCTTTGGACGTCAAAGAATGCGCCCATCGCCAATCAACATGGAGGCTCCGTCCCAAATGGCTTCTCGATGACTCTCACTGCAGGCTCTGGAGACGCGATTTACTACACTACCGATGGCAGCGATCCTCGTGCTATTGATAACACCCCCACGGGTAACCTCTATGGATCACCGGTTCCTATAACCACCACCACTCATATTCGTGCCCGAGCTCATGCCAGTGGAAACTGGAGCCCTGAAATTGATATCACCTATATTCCTCCCTTTAACCAACCCACTTACCTAGCTACAGGCTCTGGCGACTGGGCGGACAACACGAATTGGTCTACCGATCCCGCAGCATACCCAAACGGAGCCGATATTTCCGCAACTATTCTAGGAGATAGTGTTTCGTCGAGGAATGTGGAATTGGGAGTCCCTATTACCATCGGGAAGCTCACATTCGACCAAGACACCTCCGAATTTAGAAACCGACTGCGGGATAAGAATACAGGAAACACCCTCACCTTCTCGAATACACCCGGCCCCGCCGAACTGGTCGTCAATGGCTCTGGTATAGGTTTCGTGGAACTTGAAAACGTCGCTGGCACCACGCTCGCCAGCACATTGAAATTGGATGTCACCAATGCACTCGGCGATTCATCATACGGAGCGCTACGCCTGCGCGAAGCATGGAGTGGCCCAGGCGGACTAACCAAAACGGGAATTGGCATGGCTAGCCTAACAGGATCCGACAAAACCTTCACCGGTGCGACCCTCATCGAAGAGGGCGTGCTCAATATCTCACAACCTTCTTCCCTCACCGCCTCCGCCTCAGTCAGCGTCCTACCCGGCGGCCAGCTCAGACTCAGCTCAGGAAACTCACTAGGCGAACCTGCTCGCATCTATAGTTTCGGCGGCACGCTTGCTCTATCAGGCAGCGGACGCGGCGCGGAGATTCCAGACGGCCAGAATCTCGGTAAGCTCGGAGCTCTCCGCTACGAATCAGGCACCGCTGGATCCCACGCCATCATTTCCACCCCCGTGCAGCTCACTGGCACTAGTGATATTCATGTAGCGGACAGTGAAAACTTACTGGAGTTCACCTCGCCGCTGAGCGGAGACTTTCCACTCAGTAAATCCGGTGGCGGCACCCTTCTATTAGGAGGAGATCATAGCTCCCGCACGGCCTCCGTCATGGTAGAAACAGGAAGTCTGGAAATCGCTGGTCCGCTAGGATCTCCAGTCAGCATTGCTACCGGCTCCATATTGCGGGGCTACGGCAGTACCGCAGCTATCACTGGAGACGGCAGTGTGCTCCTACCGCAAACACAAATGGACGCACCATCCTCCGGCGTTCCCAGCTATTCTTTCGTGTTCGGGCAAACTGACCTACCCACCTTCGATTCCCCTGACGCTAGCGGAAACTCTGCACTCGTCCTCGATTCGGAACCCGCCGGAGTTCTCACCCTTGACCTCTACCTCACCGATTCGAATCCCTCGAACGGATCCGTATACAAAGGCGGCATCGTCACACCCATTAGCGAAAATCTAGCCAATTCCATCTCCACCGCCACCACGAGAGTCTTCATCCCTGATGCTGGCGGCACAACGTCCTTTGAGGGCACCAATTGGTCGCCGCTCACATCATGGACACTCACGACGACATCCACGTCGCTACCTTTCAGTGCTCCTTATACCGAGGCTCGAGTTCTTGAACTCCGCATCGGCAGCAGCGAACCCACTGAATTTGCCACATGGCAAACTACCAACTTCAGCGCTCCAGGCGATCTATCCAATCCTGCCATCTCCGGGCCGCTTGCCACTCCTTTCGGAGATGGCGTCAGCAATCTTCTCCGCTATGCCTTCGGCGTCCCCGCCAGAGTTCAAGCTTCCCCCTATTTACCTAGCTTCACTTCCAGCGGACTGAATTTCCCCTTCGATAGCGGCAGGGACGATCTTACGGTTACCGTTGAGTCCACCGATGACCTGACTGACTGGAGCAATCCATTCATCCTATTTGATTCAGCGACCGACCTACCCCCAACTCCCGATGGACAAGGCCGCATCACCGTCCCCGATACTCGCCCAGACTCCATTCGGAGATTCTATCGAGTCAAAGTAGAGTCCAACTAAGAGCCTAGCGTGGCAAATCACCCACGCTGCCTGCCTCCCTGCCTAATCCTTGAAAATTGGCAGTTGAAAGTTGAGAGTTGAAATTTCCCGCACCCATCCCCACATTCCCGCCCCGCCGCGAACCACGGCGCTTATATTCATGGGAAAAAGTCTGTTTCAAAAAGTCTGGGATTCACATCGCGTCGGCACCTTGGGTGACGGCCGCACACAGCTGTTCATCGGCACGCACCTCATCCACGAGGTCACATCCCCGCAAGCCTTCGGCATGCTCCGCGATCTCGGGCTTACCGTGAAATTTCCTCAGCGCACCTTCGCCACGATCGATCACATCGTCCCAACCATCAATCAGGACGAGCCTGCAGATCCTTTGGCCGCTGAGATGATCGATGCCATCCGCAAAAACTGCGATGACTTCGGCGTCACCTATTTCGACCTCAAATCCGGCAAGCAAGGCATCGTCCACGTCGTTGGCCCCGAGCAGGGAATCACCCAACCGGGCACCACGATCGCTTGCGGCGACTCACACACCGCCACCCACGGAGCCTTCGGAGCTATTGCCTTCGGCATCGGCACCAGCCAAGTGCGCGACGTGCTCGCGACCCAGACACTTGCTCTCGGTGAACTGAAAGTCCGCCGCATCGAGGTCAACGGCGACCTCCCACCAGGCGTTTACGCAAAAGACGTCATCCTCCATATCATCCGCCAACTCGGTGCCAACGGCGGCATCGGCTACGCTTATGAATACGCAGGCGATGTCTTCGACCGCATGTCCATGGAAGAACGCATGACTGTCTGCAATATGTCCATCGAAGGTGGTGCACGCTGTGGTTATGTCAATCCAGACGCCAAAACCGTCGCCTACCTCCAAGGCCGCCCTTACGTGGATAACAACAATTTCGACGAAACCGCCGCTCGTTGGCTCTCCTTCGCCTCCGATGCAGATGCGCACTTCGACGACATCGTCAAAATCGACGCCGCCGATATCGAGCCGACTGTCACATGGGGAATTTCCCCGGACGCAGGTATTTCCATCAAGGAAAACATCCCTGACCCACTCACCGCAAAATCCCCTGAGGAAAAAGCCTCCATCGAGGAAGCCCTCGCCTACATGAAGCTCCCAGCCGGAGCACCCATCGAAGGAGTGAAGATCGATGTCGCCTTCCTTGGATCCTGCACTAATGGCCGTATCTCCGATTTCCGCGAAGTCGCGAAATACATCAAAGGCCACAAGGTCGCAGATGGCGTAAAAGCCATCGCTGTTCCCGGCTCACAGATCGTCGCGATCCAGTGCGAGCAAGAAGGCATTCCGGAAATTTTCCGCGAAGCAGGCTTCGAATGGCGCGCCGCTGGCTGCTCCATGTGCCTCGCCATGAACCCAGACAAGCTCATCGGCGACCAACTCTGCGCCTCCTCCTCAAACCGGAACTTCAAAGGCCGCCAAGGTTCACCTACCGGCCGCACCGTCCTGATGTCACCCGTCATGGTTGCAGCCGCCGCCATCAAAGGTAGTATCTCAGATGCCCGCGAACTCTTCGACCTTTCCGAATCCTCAGCAGTCGCGTAAAACGACCCATCCCATCAATCCAGAATCCTCCAGAAAAATGAAATTCTCCATCACTCCGCTGCTTATCGCAGCAACCCTCATCACCGCCGTCGCACCGCTCGCCGCGAATGCACAAGAAGAGAAAAGCCCGGCAATCCGCCTGCTTGAAGTCATCGACTTTGCTGCCACCGCTCGTGCCGCTGCAGATGCCTCCTTCGCTCCTGTCATTGAGCAGATGAAAGGCCAAGGCCTTCCTGACGAAGCAATCGTGGAAATCAAAGCTGCCGCCGACAAATTCTTCTCCAAGACCTTCGAAGATCCTGAAATCATGGGTGAACTCGCCAATGTCTACGAAAACAACTACACCGACGAAGAAATGGAAGAGCTCCTCATGTTCTACGAAACACCCGTCGGTAAGAAATCACTACAAACCATGCCACAGGTCATGCAGGAGAGCGGAGCGATCGGACAGAAATTCGCCCAAAAGAACCAAGCCGAGTTTCAAGCTGAGATGCAGGCTATCATGATGAAATACGCTGATGGCGCGCCCAAAGGGGATGCTCCTAGTGAGTAAGCAATTTCAATTTTTAGAATCCCAGCATTTACTAAAATGGCACTCGATCCAGTAACCTCAATCTCCGGTAAAGGCGTTTTCATCCCTGGTGCAGACATCGATACCGACCGCATCATCCCTGCGCGTTTCATGAAATGCGTCACCTTCGATGGTCTCGGAGAATACGCTTTCTACGACGTCCGTTTCGATTCAGAAACCGGAGAGAAGACCAATCACCCACTCAACGACGAACGCTTTGCGGATGCTTCAGTGCTTATCGCAGGCGTGAATTTCGGCTGCGGCTCCTCACGTGAGCACGCTCCTCAGTCGCTCAAAAAATACGGTTTCAACGCCGTGATCGCCGAGTCATTTGCTGAAATCTTCTACGGAAACTCCACCACGCTCGCTATGCCTTGCGTAATGGCCTCAGCAGAAAACATCGCAAAACTCCGTGAAGCTGTCGAAGCCAAGCCGGATACTGACATCACTATCGATGTAGAAAACCTCAAGGTCAGCACGTGCTGCGACCTCGAATTTCCCGTGACCATGCCCGAGTCTTCACGTGATGCACTCGTCAACGGCCGCTGGGATCCAATTCAGGAGCTCATCGAAAACGACGCTGCGATCAACGACCGCGCCAAGGCGCTACATTACGTTTAAGGAATAGCCGCGCCTATGGCCGGCTTCTTCCACGCCTGCTTGGGGAAACATCTTTCGAAATATCCCGAATGGATCTCCAAGACACACCACCCTCCGGCATCGCCCTGTTCGATATGGATGGCACTCTCCTCGCGTGGGATTGCCAGCTCCTCTTTCGTCACCATGTCATCAAAGCTGAGCCAGCACGCTGGTTTTCCGTGCCTCTCTTCCTAGCTTTTCTCCCGTTTGCGAAACTACTCGGAACGGAGAACATGAAGCGCATCTTCCATTGTTTCCTTTGGAAAATGCCTCCCGAGAGACTCGCTGAACTTTCCCGCAGTTTCGCTGAAAAGCTGATAGAATCGATCTATGCCGAACCCAAGGCATCTCTCGAAACCCATAGAAAATCTGGCCACCTGACCATCCTCTCCTCGGCTAGCCCGGAATGTTATGCACGTGAAGTCGGTGTAATTCTCGGCTTCGACCTCTCGCTGGGCACTGTATTGGAAAACGACAGACTCTTTCCCGATCTCACCAATCACAAAGGTGCGGAAAAAATTCGCCGACTCCGTGAAATACTACCATCCTCGTATTTCAAAGGTTCCAAACTCGTCAACTCACACGGCTACACCGATAGCACTGCTGACCTCCCACTTCTCGCCGCTTGTGATGAGAACACGGTTGTGAATCCCAAGCCCACCCTCACATCCCTTGCCGAAACCAACGGCTGGGCGATCATCCGCCCACAGCGCCCTTGGAACTCCCCAAGAGACAAGGGCTGGCGCGTCCTACTTCTACTCTTTGCCATCGGTAGAAACCCCGCAAAACTCTGAGCCATGGCGAATCGCACTTTCTTCATTCGGCTTATCGCCGTCATCGTTACTGGCTTGATGGCGGCACTTCTCTTCCCACCGTTTAGCTTCGCGACTTTGGTATGGATCTGTCTCGTCCCATTGCTAGCCACGCTATGGAGCCTCGATGGGAAACATCGTGCGAAGAAAGGCTTTCTCCTTGGTTACATTGCTGGAGCCATCAGCTTCGGCATACAGGTCTCATGGCTTTCCACCGTCTCATGGCTCGGCCCCATCGTTCTGGCAGGCTACCTCGCCCTGTTCTGGGGCGCCTTCGGTGCTTTTGCGGCGACCATCGGAAATCCATGGCACAGGAAAAACGGCACCCCTGCGGAAAGCCCTTTGCGAAGCCTCTTCACAGCCTTCACCCACGCAACTTTCTTCGCCGGACTTGAATGGCTACGTGGCTGGCTTTTGACCGGCTTCGGTTGGAATGGTCTAGGCGTCGCCTTTCACGATACACTCGTCATCTCCCAGGCAGCTGACCTTCTGGGTGTGACAGGACTCACACTCCTCGTCGTCTTTTTCCAATGCGTGCTAGTCCAGGCCGGTCACAGACTTTGGAAAGGCAGCAGAGAGGGACGTCGCAAGCCTCGTTGGGATTTCGCCGTCGCTGCACTCCTCGTCGGAATCATTCTCTCATACGGCATCCTTCGCATCGCCGGAGAGAGCGGTCGAGAATCTATTCCGCTCAAGGCATTACTTGTCCAAATCAACATCCCTCAGGAGGCAAGTCAGGTCGCATGGGAACCTCAGCGAGTCCACATGGCCTACGAAGAGGAAACGATTTCCGCCCTCGAAGCCCTAACCGAAAAAGACGAAAAAGCACTCCAAGCCGCCATCGAAGAAAACAGCGAGGGCTCCATCGAGCTCAGTGCTCCAGACTGGGTCATCTGGCCTGAAACGGCTCTTACCGGTCGTATCATACAAACGAAAAACGGTGAGTGGGTGGCCTGGATGCAAAACATTGATACCATCTCCCGCGTCCAAGAGGCGGGTAATTTCGAGCTCATCCACGGTGCTGTCGAAATCGAAGGTGAGTTACGGGATGGCGAAATTTTCCCAAAAGAAAAACCGAACTTCTACAATTCCATCGCCTTCCTTGATCCTGAAAATGATCTTCGAACATTCAAAAAGCGCCATCTAGTAATTTTCGGTGAAACCATCCCCTTCATCGATACCATACCTTTCCTGAAAAAAATCTATGAGCAACAGGCTGGAGCAGAATACACCGGATCGTTCACTCCCGGCCCCTCGTTAGATCCCGTTCCCGTCCAGCTCAATGGCAAGGAAATCCAGGTCATCCCATCGGTCTGCTTTGAGGATACTGTTCCTCGTCTGACTCGAAAGTTCGTCCGCGATGCGCCGCAGATCATCGTCAACCTCACCAATGACGGCTGGTTCGCGGAATCACAGGCAGCTGACCAACATTTCGCAAACGCTCGCTTCCGAGCTATCGAGCTCCGCCGCCCCATGTTGCGCTGTGCCAATACCGGCGTCACTGCTGCCATCGACACCCTAGGCTCAACAATTTCCGCAGAAACTGGATTATCACAAGTGATCGAGGATAAAAACGGCTCAACTTTTCTGCAGGGAAACCTCCTTGCGAAAGTGCAGATCCCAGTCAGCCCCTCTTTTTCGCTTTATGCGCTCATTGGAGACTGGGGAATCATTTCACTCGGCATCCTAGGGCTAATTTTTCAAATCGCCGATTCACGACGTAAACTGGAAGATTCTAGCAAATAGCGATTTTTCTGGGGAAATACTCGGCATTGGGAGCCCATTTCGACGAAATGGGCAAATTTCACACCGCTTTTACTGAAAATTCTGCTGAATTAGCTATTTTTCAGCCTTTTTTCCTTGCTGGAGGCATACTCACTGCTTGGATTGCTGCAACTTTGTTTGCCGGGGGGCTAGAACAGTTCGTATATGAGCGTGTTCTAACTTTCGAAGAGCGAATAACCCAAGCATGCTTTTATGAATTTCTCCGATGATTTGACCCATACGCCAAAGGATAACGAAGAAGAATTTATTTCTCTCGATTCCATGGCTACTCGGCGATCAGTCATCGGCACCCTTGGTCTTGCCACTACCGCACTCTGCGCATCTTCGATTCCAGCCAATGCATGGTGGTTCGGTAACAAAGAAGAACTACCGGTAGTCAAAGTTAAATCAGAGTCCGGCAAATACGTAGATACCGTCGGAGGTTTGCCGCAAGAATGGGTCAAGCGCCAGGGCGGCAACCTCCAGAGCTATGCGAAATACATTAATTCGCTAAAACTCAAGAATATCACCGCTCAACAAGTGATCTCCGCACATGCGAAGAAACGCGGCAACACATGGAACTGCCTTCCGCCTAAGCAATGGTGGACGCGTATGGGTTACACTCTCCGTGTTGTGGATGCCGTTTCCACTTCCATGAAAGTAGGCGTAAAAGAAGTCGTTTCCGCCTACCGCTGCCCAGAATACAATGCCCGCTGCGGCGGGGCAAAAGCACGTTCATGGCATCAGGCGAACGTCGCTGTCGATGTTCAGTTCCATACCTCAGCTCGCAACGTCACTGCAGCCGCACGTAACTTGCGTGACCGCGGCCTCTTCAAAGGTGGTGTCGGCAGCTATTCCAGCTTTACGCATATTGATACCCGCGGGAGCAACGTAAACTGGTAGCAAAGGCTTCTCCCTCTTAGCGGATTCAGATTTCTTTTCCACGGCCTACTGATAAAGTCGTGGCATGACACACGCCACTAAAGTAACCGTCGCCCGGATGTTCCTGGTGCCGGTTTTTGCTTTTCTGGCAATCGCCTACAGCAGAAGTGTTACTAACCATTCCCCCGACGAAAACCTACGCTGGGCTGCTCTGGCTATATTTGTCCTCGCAGCTGCAAGCGATGGAATCGACGGTTGGATGGCACGACATTTCAATCAACGTTCTGATCTAGGCGCTTATCTCGATCCTATTGCCGACAAGTTCCTCACGTTCACTGCAGTGATCGTTCTAACTTTTTTCGAATGGGGTGAAGACGGCTGGAGCCTTCCAATCTGGTTCGCCATCATCGTCATGATTCGAGATACGGTGATCCTTGGGGGCATCCGCATCCTCTACTCCGCAAATTGCAAGGTGCGCATTCGCCCGCATTGGACGGGAAAGGTCTGCACCGTCAGCCTCTTCTTTGCCCTTGGATGGGTCATGCTGAAAGTGGTGCAATTACCTCCCGCTTATCCCTGTGCAATTGCAGTGGTATTTCTCCTTTGGTCGATGCTGGAATACATCAGCCAAGGTATAAAAATGCTTAAGCAACCTCCAGAAAACCCAACCCACTAACTACCCATGTGGACTGCCGCCACAAAACAAGAACTCCACTCGAAACTACCCGATCTAGCACGCCCAGTTATCCTTGTGCCGACCATGGGCGCACTTCATCCCGGCCATGCTTCACTCATTGATCTAGCACGTAAACGCGCCGGTGAGACAGGATCGGTCATCGTTACCATTTTCGTAAATCCAATACAGTTCGACAAAGCCTCCGATCTCGAAAAATATCCACGCTCGCTCGAAGATGATCTAAAGGTTTGCCGCGAAAACGGTGCTAACGGTGTATTCATCCCTGAAGACGGAGAAATGTATTTCCCTGATAGCTCCGTTACTGTCACCGAAAAATCGCTATCGAAGCACCTCTGCGGAGCAACACGTCCCGGTCACTTCGACGGTGTTTGCACCGTTGTCCTGAAATTATTCAACCTGTGCCGCTGTGATGCTGCAGTCTTCGGGGAAAAGGATTTTCAACAACTCGCCATCATCCGCCGCATGTTGCGCGATCTCGATCTCGGCACAGAAATTATCCCCCACCCCACCATCCGCGAAGCCGACGGCCTCGCTATGTCATCCCGCAATGCCCGGCTTTCGACAGAACACCGCGCGGACGCTCCACGTATTCGGCAAGCTCTCACCACTGCTGCCGATAAAAACTCTGTAGAAGAAATTCTCTCCACTGCCCGAAGCTTCATCGAAGAATCTCCTTTCGTAAAAATCGACTACCTCTCCCTCGTAGATGCGGAAACCCTCGCCCCAGCGGAAGACCTCTCCACCAAAAGCGTTCTCGCCTGTGCGGCTTTCTACGGCGACGTACGTTTGATCGATAACATCCCAGTCAATCCCCGACTCTGAGATCACTCAATCTCGAGTGCATCCCCTACGACTGCCTATAGAGGAACGTCTGAGAACTGTTGGTAGTTTACTTACACTTTACGGACGGTGCCAAAACCGCTTTGTATTTTTGGTATTTATACTACCTTACCTATTGCCATGAAGATTTGTATCTTAAGCCTACTCTCGTTAGTCACAGTGTTCCCTGTCCTAGCCGAAGAAGTCATTCCGAAGCCTGTGGATTCTTCGGAGAATCAGCTCTCGAATGATCGAATTGTGCGACGTGTCGAACCCAAACGTGACGTGATTGACCGTATTGTATTTTCGGCGAACCGACTAGGTGAGGGCACCTGGAAATTTCTTGGGAAGGATCCAAAGGAGGCGGGTTACAGGTTCAAGAAAGGAGTTCTAAGTATCAACAGTCTCGAGGATGTGACAGATGGCCTCGCCTTTGTATACCACTTCCCAAAGACAAAACCAAAACCGGCAAAGGCAAATAGGCGCTACGACCCAGAGTCACAAATCTCCATTAAGACCGAGCGACTTGTCCTTGATGCCGAAATCAAAATCATCAAGCAACATGTCCCCCGTCCAGGACTGGCTGGAGTACACCTCAACGTCGAAGATCACTGGGATAGCGCCGGCTTAATGATTCTCGAAGACCGGATTTTTGCTTATCGCCAAAAAGAGTTTCACGCTATGGACACGACCGACCGTTGGCACCATTACCGATTTGTCATCGAAGGTGAAATTCAGCAGATCTTTGTCGATGATATGGAGAATCCCGTCATTACCCTTAAGCGCTCCAAGAAGGCCGGGCGCCAATGGGCGACCTTCGGTGACGGCACTGCCGGAGCCGGAGCACGCGCGAAGTTTCGTAACGTCTCCTTTTCGCGTTTCCCTTCGAGTCAGGAAGTTGTTGAGAAAAAGCCCAATAAAGTTCCTATTCCATCAGATTAAGCTGCTTCCTATAGCCTGACCGCCAACCTGACTTCCTTTCCAAGTGGGAAGGCTTTTTCCACAGCGACCTGTGAACGGCGATGTATACCCACCAAAAGGCCGACCGCTGCGAGGCTGAAGACAAGGCTCGTGCCGCCAAAACTCACAAACGGAAGCGGTAGTCCGTCGTTTGGAAGCACCGCTGTCGTCACACCAATGTTCACCATAGCCGGAACCACGATCACACACGTAAGGCCAAGGGCGATGCAGCGCTCAAAAATATTTTTTGCCTGCAAGGCGATACCGAACCCGCCAACACAAATCGCTACATAGCAAATGATCACTCCGAGCGTAGCGGGCAGTCCTAGCTCCTCGCCGATGACAGGAAAAATAAAATCGATATGAGCAAAGGTCAGTGTACCAAATTTCTCAACACCATTACCGAGTCCAACACCCCATGGCCCGCCATTTCCGAGTGCAAGCAGAGCACGCCATTGCTGCATGCCGCGATCTAGCTGATGAATGGGGTTCTCAAGATCCAACCATGCCTCGATGCGTCCCCAACGGTTCGGGTTATTATAGATGAACCAACCGGCACCAGCGATCGCTGTGAGGCCGGCAGGAATCATGTAACGCAATCGCGTTCCCACACAAAACATCATTGCACCGGCGGTAACAGCAAGAGCAAGAGCAGTTCCTACATCCGTTTCTGCAGCGATCAAACCTAGCGGAATCGCAATGATAACTCCCGGAATAACGAATCCTCTCCAGAAACTTTCTGTCTCCGTTTGCCAACGGGTAAACCAAGAAGCCACGGCAATGACGATGACCATCTTAGCCGCTTCTGATGGTTGGAACTGCCCAAGGACTGGAAGCACGATCCAACGCTTAGAACCATAAATTTCATTGCTAAAGCCCGGGACAAAACACAAGGCGAGCATTACTACAGCAACAATGTACGCAATTGGCACAAGCTTCCGTATCCACTCGGGTGAAAGTTTCGCCATGAAAAACGCCGCACCTAGACCTGCGCAGACCATGACCGACTGCCGGATCACGAAGTGATAGGGATTCTCCATATTTCTCACCCAGAAACCGGTACTCGCCAACATGACGAGCCCGAGCCCGCAAAGGAGCGCAACTGCGATGATCAGAATAGTGGAGCTATGTCGTAGCACTGGTGGGTATATTAGCCGTTCAGTTGGTCAAAAAACAGCGAAAACTTAAGGAAGCTTAAGCACTTGCCCGATGCGAAGTTTGGTCGGATCAGTGATCTTGTTAAGCGCCATGAGTTCATTTTGATCCACCTTGTACTTATTAGATATACGCCAAATGTTGTCGCCTGAGATGATCGTGTGAGTACGACCAGTATTTATTGCAGGTGGCGTCGTCTCTCTATATGCGGGACGAACGACCTGAGGCTCTCTGACTTCTGGCACGATCTCCACAAGTCCGAGTTCCGAATCACTTGGGCGTACTTGATCTCTGATAGCAGCAACTTCTACAGGAACTTCCGCTACAATACGTTCACTCTGAGGAATTCGAAGCACTGCACCCGCACGGATGTCCGCACCACGATTCATTCTTCTCAACTCACTCTCATCGACACCAAATTTCGCAGCGATAATTGCATAGTTATCGCCCTTCTTGACCATGTAAGGCTTGTCTCCACTACTGAGTCTCGGCAGGTCGTTGTTTCGTGCTGTAGTATTTGCATCTACCGATTCAGCTCCGGATGAAGCTGATGTATCAGGTGTAGGTGTCCTGTCTGAAAGGTATTGCTTGTGAATGAAGATCATACCGATCGCCAGAATGTGGATGGCGAAAATAATGGTAAGTGAGCGCGAGATATTGATCCCACCCTCTTCGATCTCATCGGCATCAGCGGTCGCAGCAGACGCGCGTTGCTTCTTGGTTTTCGTCTTATTAAAAAGTCGGGCGTAGAAGGTTTTACGGACGGGTTTACGTCGTGTGGGAATTCGTTCGTATTTCATAGCAGGAGTGTGTGGGTGTCAGTTGAGTTGGTGGACGATGTCGCGGAAGGTGTCCCCGCGTTTTTCGTATCCAGTGAATTGGTCGAATGATGAGGTTCCAGGAGAAAGCAAGATGGTTGATCCTCTCGGCGCGAGTGCACGCGCGGAGTGAATAGCCTCTTCCAAGGTCACAACAGCTGTCGTAGGGACGGCAGTGTTGAAAAGATCTGCAAGCGGTCGTGCAATCTGTCCGAAGGTAACTGCAGAAATCGACTGCTTCGCCAACATGGGAAGAAGCGATGAGTAGTCGAGGCCTTTGTCTTTACCTCCGGCTATGAGCACCACCGGGCGATTTTGTGATCTCAGAGCACATTGCAAAGCGTGGAGATTCGTTGCCTTAGAATCGTTAAGATATTCCACTCCATCCAAGGTGCGTATTAATTCGCAACGGTGTGGAGGAGGAGCATAGCCCTGAAGTGCGCCCGGAATGATGGAAGGATCAATGCCATAGGCCATGCATGCAGCCATCGCTGCCATCGCATTTTCGGCATTATGTAAGCCTCGGAGTGTAGTCTCAGCTTCAAGATCTAGGAGAATACGTCCGCCTTGCATGATCGTGACACCATCAGAAAAGAAATCCGCATCGCGCGTTTCAGTTGAAAAAGTGATCACCTTTGGAACCAGCTCACCGAGATCTTCACCAGCTCGCATGACTACAGTATCTTCTGTGGTCTGGTTTTCAAAAATCCTAAGCTTCGCAGCCTTGTATGCCTCAACAGTTGGATAGCGATCCATGTGATCTGGGGCGAAATTTAGCCAGATGGAAACTTTAGGGCGGAGATCGTCAATTGTTTCGAGCTGAAACGATGAAAGCTCAAGAGCTACAGCGGCAGGCTCCTCTTCAGAAAGCACAATTTCAGACAAGGGAGCGCCATAGTTTCCACAAGGAGTGCCACCAAGACCGGCATGATGAAGAATACGAGAAACCAATTCGGTGGTCGTTGTTTTTCCGTTAGTACCAGTAATACCGATGATACCACCATCGTAGAAACTAGCTGCAAATTCAGTCTCTCCAATCATTTTCGCCTTTGCGGCAAATGCTTGGACAAGCGAGCAATACGTATCAATCCCTGGGCTGATAACGATCAGATCCGCAGTAAAATTGCCTGATTCGGACTCCGTGAAACCCGGGTGCCTCTCGATCCTTTCGTCAATTCCCTCGAATGATTTTTCTCCTCCCTGATCCCACATGGAAACCGTCGCACCCTCACGCAATGCAAGTGCAGCCGCTGCACGCCCAGAACGCCCCGCTCCGAAGACCGCGACATGTCTGTTAGCTATGGATAGTGATTCGACCACTGAGGTTAAGCAATTTTGAGTAGCGCCAGCCCGAACAGGGCAAGCATGATAGAAAGGATCCAGAAACGGATGATGACTTGAGATTCGTGCCAGCCGAGCAGCTCGAAGTGATGGTGAATCGGCGCCATCTTGAAGATGCGCTTTCTACGAAGCTTGAACGAACCGACCTGAAGCATGACTGAGGCGGCTTCCATCACGAATACACCGCCAATGATGACGAGAAGGAGTTCTTGCTTGGTGCAGATGGCTGCAGTGCCTAGCGCACCGCCAATGGCAAGTGATCCCGTATCACCCATGAAGACTTTTGCCGGATGGCAATTGAACCACAGGAATCCAAATGCAGCTCCCGCTAAGGCCATGAGGAAAACCGCTAATTCAGCAATATACCTGTTGTGCGGAATCACCAAATATTCGGTAGCCATAAAAAAATGGCCAGCAAGATAGGCAAGCATCGCGTAGCTCAGTGCAACCGAGATCGTGCACCCCGTAGCAAGGCCATCGAGGCCATCTGTGAGGTTCACTGCATTTGAGCAACCGATGATAATCAGGATAAAAAATGGGATGATGAAAATGCCTACATCAACGATGGGAATCTTGATCAGAGGGAAACAAATCGCGCCGATTCCAATACGTTGATCACCTAGACGGAAGCCTGCAGCACCATCTTGGATTTGCTGAGCGGTGGCACCGAAGCCGGAAATTTCCGTTTTATAATAGATGAAGCATGAAGCGATGAGTGCGATGACAAACTGCCAGAAAAGTTTCGTGCGGCTTGAGACACCATCAGAGTTTTTCTTTTTTACTTTCGTGTAGTCGTCCACAAAACCCAACAGACCGCAGGCCGCCATGGTGCATGCGCATACAGCTACAAAAGGGTTGAATACTCGTCCACAGATCAAGGTAGAGATGAGAACCGTAGCGAGTATAAGAACTCCACCCATGGTCGGTGTACCTAGCTTACCGCCATGAAGTTCCGCCAGCTTATGCACTTCATCTGCCGTGCGAATCGGCTGACCGACTTTAAGAGAAATCAATTTCCTAATAATGTATGGCCCAAGCAGTATCGACAGGCTGAATGAAAGCAGCCCGGCGGTTGCCGCACGGAAGGTCACATACTGGAAAAGATTAAGGAAGCGGAAGGTATGGGCCCAGCCCTCGATGCCGTCGGCTATCTCGGCCTGGCGGGCGGCGTACCAAAAATCATAAAGAGCGGTTAACATGCGGTCGGGAAAGCGGTTTGTAAGACTTTTTCGATGGCGGCGGTGCGACTGCCCTTAAAGAGAACAACATCGCCGGGGCGTGAATTTTCGAGCAGCCATTCGGCCGCTTTTTCCATATCGGGGAAATGGGGAGCATCACCACCCTTAGCAATACCTTCGGCTCCCTCACCGACAGCGATGAGTGTCAGGCCTTTCTCTGTAGCGAGTTTACCGATTCGGAGATGTGCTTCATCCGAGAAGACACCGAGTTCTCCCATTTTTCCAAGGACGATGATGCGGCTATTTCCTTCAGTCACCGGCATATCAGCAAGCGTTTCGATCGCTGCCTCCATGGATTCAGGGTTCGCGTTGTAGGTATCGTCGAGCAAGGTGATACCATCCCAATCAATACGGCGCATGCGTCCTGAACTGAGTGCAACAGATGAAAGCCCTGTAGCTATTTCCTTAACTGAAATACCGAGATTGAAGCCGAGAGCAGCCGCTAACAGCGCATTGGTGATCATGTGCTTCCCTGGAACAGGAAGGAAAACCTCGGCAGACTCTTCACCTTCGATGACTAAAGTAAAATGGGTTCCATCCTCCTGAAGGCGGAGGTTTTCCGCACGGACAAGGCCACGCCCATTTCCAACTGGAATCATGCGAGCATGAGTACGTGCACGGAAATATTCGTTAAATTCGCAAGCAGCAGGAGTGAATAGTAATCCTGTATCAGGAAGGTATCTAGCGAGTGTTCCCTTTTCTTCAGCGATGGCTTCGCGCGAGCCAAGGAACTCAATGTGAGCTGTGCCTACATTTGTGATGATTCCGTATTGCGGGCGAGCAATTTCACAAAGCGGTGAAAGTTCGCCGCTGTGGTTCATGCCGATTTCGTAGATCGCAGCAGTATGTTCTTCCGTGGTGGAAAGCACCGTCAGAGGAAGGCCTATATGATTGTTCAGATTGCCTATGGTCGCATTGACATTGAATTTCCTAGAGAGAATTGCGTTAGTGAAATCCTTGGTCGAGGTTTTGCCGTTCGACCCAGTGATACAAACCACTGGAATATCCAACTGGCTGCGCCACCAATGCGCGAGACGCTGGAGAGCAAAAAGCGTATCCGCGACCTCAATAACCGCTTTCCCTTCTTCCACTTCGCCACCTGTCCACTCGCCTACCACTGCTACTGAGGCTCCGCTAACCAAAGCATTCGCAGCAAAGGCGTCCGCATTAAAATTTTCACCTCTCAAGGCGAAGAACAATCCACCCCGCATTGGCGAACGCGTGTCGGTGAAGACACCTTCCACCACAACGGAGCCAGAACCTGCGACGAGTTTACCGTCGAGGATTTCAAGGATTTGTTGGGATGTGGATTTCATGATGGTCGCAGTTTGCGGTTACAGGCGATGAGACGTATTAGACTGAAAATTGATTCAAAAGCGGGGCGGTGGGTTGTTTCGCATCTCAGCAATTTCCGAGGCGCGATTACGCAGTGCGAGATCGGCTTTCTTGCGGTCATCGAACTCGATCGTCCTATCGGCGAATTGTTGGTAAGCCTCATGGCCTTTGCCTGCGATGAGCACGATATCGCCGGAGAGTGAGTTTTTCATCGCGGTCTCGATAGCTTCCGCTCGGTCGGGAACGGAAATGTATGAGCACTTGGTTGGCAGACCTTTCTCGATATCGCGGATGATCGCTTCCGGATCTTCGGAACGAGGGTTATCGGAAGTAATGACAAGTCCGTCGCTGAAACGTGCGGCAGCAGCAGCCATAAGTGGGCGCTTTGCTTTGTCACGATCGCCACCGCAACCGAACACCGTGATGAGGCGACGTGGATCGAGCTCACGAAGTGTACGACAAGCGTTTTCAAGAGCATCCGGCGTGTGTGCATAATCCACGAAAATCGTAGTACCTCCAGCGTTGCCGACATTTTCCATGCGACCAGGCACCTGTGGTGAATCTGCTAAGGCAGCGATAGCTTGGCGCGGTTTGATACCACAAGCAGCTGCAGCTGCGATAGCGGCGAGGAGGTTGTAAGCATTGAATCGACCAATGAGCGGGGCACGAACAAGGAAAGTCTTTCCTTTTGCCGAAAGTTCAAAAGACATGCCGTCACGCTTCTGCTGGAAAGCATTACCACGGAAATCGCAGTTCACATTAAAGCCATAGCGTATGACCGTCATCTTGCCTTCGAGCTCTTTAGCAAGTTCGTTACCGTGAGCATCATCGGTATTTATTACGGCGGTCGGCTTTTTACCCTGTGGGTTTGCAGCAAGATCATGGAACCATGATGCCTTCGCCTCCATGTATTTTTCCATGCTGCCATGGTAATCGAGGTGATCCTGAGTGAGATTTGTGAAAACCGCGGCATCGAAGGCGATGTGGTGGACGCGTTTTTGGTGGATCCCGTGCGATGATACTTCCATCACGGCTCCACGGCAGGCGTTGTCACAGAAGTTTGCGAGAATGCCGTTTAACTCGATTGATCCAGGAGTCGTGTGTTTCGCTACAGTCTGAGTTTCACCATCATCAACGAGAATAGTTCCCAGCAGTCCTGCGCGGTGCCACTCCGTCTTCATGATGTGATGGAGGAGGTAGGCGATGGTAGTCTTGCCATTAGTTCCCGTCACACCGGCGAGGCGGAGGTTTCCGGACGGCTCTTCATTGAAAGTAGCGGCTAGGACAGCAAGTGCAGCGCGACTGTCGGGAACATGAAGCCATGTAATCGTTCCGGGAAGATCGGCAGGTGGTGCAGTTTCCGCAAGGATGGTGGATACCCCCTTTGTAATAACGTCAGAAATGAATTTGTGACCATCGAGAGTGGTTCCACGAATGGCAGCGAAAAGCATACCTTTAGCTGCGGCACGGGAATCCGCAGTTAGGCCTTCGATTTCGATATCAAGCGAACCGGAGGTGGTAACTTTTTCTAGGTGGGTGATAAGGGTGCGTAGGAGCATCGTAAATTTTGGGACTGCTAACGGGTGGCGAGCGGTTCTTCGATCGGTTCCGTAGGCTGAATATTCATGTGAGCGGCGAGTCGCGTAGCGATCCTCGAAAAGATCGGTGCCGCGATAGTGCCACCGTAGCGGGGCACTTCCGTGGTCTGTGGATCATCGATGACTACATAGCAAACAAAACTAGGCTTATCTGCTGGCATGAAGCCGGCAAATGAGACGACATACTTTTCCGCCTTTCCTCGCTTGCCGTTGAAATATCCACCATTCACATCATCATATTTGTGAGCAGTTCCTGTTTTACCAGCGACCTTGTGACCCGGAACCCTTGCTTTTGTTGCGGTTCCGCCCAAGAGGGTGACTTTATGAAGGGCTCCGCGGATTTTTTTAGCAGTTGCCGCAGAAATCGCCCTACCGCGAACTTCCCTTGGAAAATCCTCCACTACCGTGCCGTCATTTGCGATCAGTGACTTTACGATCTGCGGTCTAAGAAGGTTTCCATCGCCGGCAATGACCGAGTAGGCCGTAGCCATCTGAATAGGCGTTACTCCGATGTAATAGCCGTAGGCAGCGCGTGAAAAGTCGATAGGAAGCTTGGGCACAGCAGCAGTTCCTGAGCTTTCACCGCTGAGCTGAATACCGCTACGCTCTCCGAATCCAAAACCATGGACATATTCATAGAAACGCTTCACACCGAGCTGTTTCGCAAGTTTCCAACTACCTACGTTGTTCGATTTCTGGAGAATTTTCCAAACTGGTAGCATTCCACCAGAGTGAGCGTCGGTCACTGTGAACCTATTCTCCTGGAGGAAGTGCGGACAGTTGATAACGGTATCAAGCGATACCAGTCCTTTATCGATCGCGCCGGCAGCAGCAATAATCTTGATCGTAGAGCCTGGCTCAAACTTGGCTTGGATCGCGTAGTTGAATGAACTGGTCGCGAGATCTTTCTTGTCGTTGAGATTGAAGTGCGGGCGCGACGCCATGGCGAGGATCTCTCCCGTATTCGGATCCATGACGATGACTGCACCAGTTTTCGCCTTAAACTCGGCAAGACCTTTATCCAATTCTTCGGCAACGATGGACTGAATGCCGATATCAATGGTCAGTTTCGCATTTAAGCCAGCACGAGGAGGCAGGAGACTGTTTTCTTTTCCGGGGACGACTAGGCCACGTGAATCGCGATGATGTTCACGGCGACCATCGCGTCCAGCGAGATATTCCTCGATGGCGGATTCGATGCCGAAGCGACCGGCGATACGGTGAACGGTTTCTCCGTCTGAAAGTTTTTCGGTGATCTCTCCAGTGAAGCCAGTTAGGTGTGTGGCAATGTCTGGATTCGTATACCAGCGTTTGAGGGAGTTCTCGAATTCGAAGCCTTGTAGATAGTTATCATCTACGATGTCACGAATGCGTTCTGCTATATCGTCTGGGATGTCTTTTGCGACTGCAAACCATTTACCTTTGTTATCCTCAATCTCCTCACGGAATTCATCACGACGCATCCCGAGCGGACGGGCGAGGAGTTTGACCGCATGTGCGAGATGCTTCTGTACGATCAAATCTGGTGTTTCCCGCTGCAAGATGATGCCACGCTGTGAGTGGATGCGGCGGATACGATCCTCAGCTGCTAGTGTATCCCAATCGGAAGCTTCCGAGGCCTCAAGGTAGGCTAGCCCGTAGGATGCGATCTTCGGATCCATCAGATGGTTTTTATCCACGTAAATGGACGAAACTGGGATGCTCTTTGCAATGGGCTCTTCGTTCCGATCAACGATCATACCCCGGATGGCGGGGATAATTTCTGTACGATGATAAGCCTTCGCTGCAGAAGCGGCATACCTCTGCCGATCTACGAGCTGAATCTGAATCAAGCGCGCCGAGAGAACGCTCAGCAAGGAAACCAAGACGAGACAAAGGATGATGCAGCGGTTCTGGAAGGCGCGGTTCACAGGCTAGCGGAGGCAGTAGCCGCTTTCTGCGGCTCAGCAGGGATGATATCTTCGGAGACACCTTGGGGAATTGGCACTAAGTTGGTGCCTACTTCATCAAGGGTTTTCCGGATGGCAAAGAGGTTAAGGATCTGATCGCTGCGCATCTGCACCGTGCGAATGTCCAGCTTATGCTGCTCTATTCGTTGCTCGACCTTGTCGATCTCACGAGCGGTCTGAATCTGGCAATTCCGATAGTAAACAAAAGACACGCCTCCAACGGCTCCAATCGCTCCTGCAAGGATCAAAGAGAAAATCACGATTGGTGAGATGCGTGTATGTGATTCGTGGCGGCGGCGATTCATTGGGTGCGGGCGGTTTAAATGTTCAGGTGATTAGTTATTTTTATCCTCTGCTCCTAAAAGCTGAGCAACCCGAAGCTTGGCGCTTCGGGCTCGTGGGTTCGTCTTCGTTTCTTGGACGGTGGGTGCAATTGCTTTTCTCGAAATGAGCCGGAAACAGCAGTCCGGATTTGGTCTGGCCTCAGGCCATGTAGGGTCATCGATGTAAGGTTGTGAATGATGCCGGAGGAAGCGTTTCACCATCCTATCCTCCAGGCTATGGAAGGTAATGATCAGCAGTCGCCCCCCGGGTTTTAATACTTTAGAGGCGGAGGAAAGTATGGAGGAAAGAGATTCTAGCTCTTCGTTGATCGCCATACGTATCGCCTGGAAGCTCCGAGTAGCGGGGTGAATTCTGCTATTTCGCCCAACTGCCTTTTCAATGCACTGAGCGAGTTCCGTGGTTGTCTCGAAAGGTTTCGAATCGCGATATTTGACGATTGCTGCCGCGATGCGCCTTGAGCGAGACTCTTCACCGAAGGTATATAGTATCCGAGCAATCTCACTTTCCGGCCAGCTGTTCACAAGCTCGGCGGCGGTCATGGTTGCATTCGGCCCCATGCGCATATCGAGCGGACCCTCGCGCATGAAAGAAAAACCACGCTCTGCAGAATCAAGCTGACGCGATGAAACTCCGAGATCGAGAAGTAGACCGTCGGCAAGATTACCGTCTGTGATTCCCTTGTAGGTCGGGATTTCAGAGAAATTTGCCTGAAATGTGGAAAAGTGTGAGCCGAAATCTGACAGGCGTTGGCTTGCATGCGCGAGCGCCTCGGGATCGCGATCCACACCGAGGACATCTGCCCCAGTCTTTAGAAGTAACTCGGAATGGCCTCCACCACCTAACGTGCCGTCGATGATGAATTTGCCGGAACCAGCTTCCATGTATTGCACCACCTCATCCGGAAGGACGGGTAAGTGATACCCTTTCGGGGAAAAGTCTTCGGACGCCGAAGCCGACAACCAGCCAGGAGCAGCTACGGCGTCCGATAAGCCAAAACCGCGTACTGTCCCGAGCGCGCGGCCTTGTGAAATTTTATGAAAAAAAGGGGAAACCCGTGCGCGTGCCGACAACCAGCCAGGAGCGGCACGGCGCACGGGTTCAAATAGCGAATGAAGTTCTGTCCCGAGAGACTTCATACGCCCAGCCAGAAAGCTTGGAGAAAAGGGAAACGAACGCTCCGCTGACAACCAGCCAGGAGCAGCGGAAGCGTTCGTAGTTTCAAAACCGTGTGCTGTCCCGAGCGCACGGCCTTGTGAGTGTTTGGAAAAAAGGAAAACCCGTGCGCGTGCTGACAACCAGCCAGGAGCAGCGGAAGCGTCCGTGTTTTCAAAACCGTGTGCTGTCCCGAGCGCACGGAGTTGTGAGTGTTTGGAAAGAGAACCCAACCCTTGCGAACGAACGAACACGTCGGAAGCCGCCGTGAGGTGGACCGTTTCGTTAGCAAGAGTTGGTGGGTTGAACAGCATGTTGTCAGCTGGGGTGTGGGTAAGGGAAAGTGGTTTAGAAAATGGCGAGTGTGTCTTCTTCTTCTGGAACTGCGGAGAGTCCGAAGATTTCTTCGAAGCTTGCGCGATTCCAGATCTCGAAATGGCTGTCACCAGCGGAAAGCATCACTTCCGAGTCCGGGGCGATGCCTGCGTATTCGGCGAGATCCTTAGGGATGAGCATTTTGCCTTGGTCGTTCACACCGACTTCACGGAGCATACGAACAAGCTTGGTTTTCAACTGAGATTCTTCTTTCGGAGAAGTCGCGTGATCCTTGATGCGCTGAACGCGATATTCGAAAGCCTCGTTGGTGAGAACCTTGAGGACTTTCACGCCCTCAGAGACGGAAGGCATGATGTTGAGCGCTTCACCAGGAGCAGGACGCCAAGCAGGCACGACATTAACGCGACTCTTCGCGTCTGTCTTGTAAGGGAAGGAACCCTTGTATGCTTGGAATTGAGGAATCATTGCGTAGGTAGACTTGCGTCAACGGCCACACAATACACTTCAGTACACTTCAGTCACAAGCACAAAGTGAAGGATTTTTAACTAAATACATAAGTCGCTTATTTATAGCGAGTTAAAATTCAATTAGTAGGTGAAAATATTGGATAATAAGGGGTTTTCGGATCAATTTATTGAAAAATTATAGTAAATTTTTGCATTTTATGAGGAATTTTTACTCCCAGTGTACTGTTTTTTAACTTTCGTGTAGCTGAGTGTACTCAGTCGTCCCTCAATGGAAAGTCCCATCCAAAAAAGGCATAACTTGAAACGTTCGCTTGGAACGGGATCTCCTTCTTCACAAAATCCGCCACAGGTTGAATAAATGTTGAGATTGCGAGTTCTGAGCAATACCGATAGGAATAGGAAGGCTTCGGCCTGACTTTCATCTTCATGAACATCATCATCGTAGGAGCCGGAGAGATCGGCAGACACCTTGCAGGCACACTTGCCAAGGAAGCCCACAGAATCTCCCTAATCGAGTCGGACAAGGCACTCGCAGAAGAGCTTGAGGCGACACTAGACGCAAAGGTCATCCACGGAGACGGCACCAGTGTGACTGATCTCGCCGATTCGGATGTTGGAGAATGTGAGCTCTTCCTAGCCATGTCCTCTTCGAACACCACGAACATGATGGCCGCCTCCATGGCGAAAAGTATGGGTGTGAGTAAAGTCATCAGCCGAGTCCACCCCTCCCTCCAGCGTGAGGAATGGCTTTTTGATTTCCGAGGGCACTTTGGGATAGATCATATTTTCAGCTCAGAACGCCTCGCGGCCATCGAGCTTGCGAAATTTGTCCGAAATCCGGATTCACTCGTCGTGGAGGAACTGGCGCGTGGTCGTATCGAGCTCCAGCAGGTGTCAGTGGGTGCAAACTCTAGATCGAATGGAAAGAAAATCCGAGATCTCGGCGCGCCCGAAGGAATACGTGTAGCAATGGTATCGCGTGGAGCTACTACCTATGTACCGATCGCAGACTCAGTCATCGAAGAAGGCGACTTGGTGACAATTTTCGGCGAGCCAAGAAAGCTGCGTGAGTTTGCAAAGGTCTTACAGGGAAAACGCAAGAGCACCAGAAAGATGCGTGTCGTCATTTTCGGAGGAAATGAATACGGCTTCTCCCTCGCACAGATGCTGGAGAGCATTGATTGCACCGTACGAGTCTTCGAGCGTGATCCTGAGATCTGTAAAGGTCTCGCAGATCGCCTCACGAATGCAGTCATCATTAATGCAGATGCTACCGTTTCTGCTGAGTTGGAAGAAGAGCAGGTCGGCGAAGCAGACTTCTTCATCAGTACCAGTACGGATGACGAGGATAACGTGATGTCCTGCCTTCAGGCACACACGCTTGGTGTAAAGAACTGCTTAACCATCATTCACCGTGCAGATTACGCAGCAGCGATATCCGCAAGTGGCCACCACTTCGGTATTCGCGCGGCCATCAGCCCGCGTGAGGCCACACGTCGTGAAATCCAGCGTTTCATCACCACAGATTCCTACCATATCTTGAAGCAATTCGACGGGGTGGATCTGATGGAGTTGCGCGTAGGTAAAGGCTCCATTGCCGCCGGCCATATGGTGAAAGAGATCCAATGGCCACCTGGCACAGTACTTGTCGGCAAGCTGCGCGGGCTTCATGCAGAAGTTCCGGGACCAGATGAAGTGCTGCTAGGCGGAGACCATCTTTACGCCATGGTCTCCAAGGATGCGCGTAAGCTCTTCCTCAAGCTCTTGGCCGCCTGATCCCCCACACTGCACAAGGAGCACCATGAATTTTTATCTCATTTCTCGCATCCTCGGGCTATTGCTCGTCCTTGAGGCTGCCACCATGGTTCTCTGCGGCTTTTTTGCGAAATACGATATTGTCGCGGGCGACATCGAAGCTGCCTCAATGCTTCTACTATCCGCAGCCATCACTGGTGGAGTAGGCCTTGTCATGATCGTGCCTTTCATCACAAAGACGAAACACGATACTATTCCAAAGCGTGAGGCCATCGTCATCGTCGGCATTGGCTGGATACTGGTGAGTATATTCGGAGGACTACCCTATCTACTATGTTCACCGTTTATGGATCCGGCGGAGGCGTTCTTCGAATCGGCCTCAGGCTTCACTACAACAGGCTCCTCTGTGATGACCGTCATCGAAGAATGGCCGCGAGGCATTCTACTCTGGCGCGCCACGTCCCAGTTGCTTGGTGGTATTGGTATCCTCGTGCTTTTCGTGGCACTGCTCTCATATATCGGCGTTTCCTCTAAATCCCTTTTCCATAATGAATCATCTTTCCGCAGCGGTGATCTCGGTATGGCGCGCATCCAAGACACTGCGACCTTGCTTCTACGTATCTACTTAGGACTCGTGCTGCTGTGCCTCGTCGGGCTCAAGGCAATGGGCATGACGTGGTTTAACGCAACTTGCCACGCATTCACCACCATCTCTACCGGTGGGCTTAGCCCCCACAGTCAGAGCATCGGCTACTACGCTGAATGGGGAAACTCTTGGCTCATCGAGACTTGGCTAGTCGTCTTCATGGCGATAGGCAGTCTGAACTTCTTACTTTTTATCGTCATCCTCCGGCACAACTGGAAGCGCGTGCTTCGTGAAGAAGATGCACGTTGGTTCTTAGGACTGTGCGCACTCGCAATCACATTAATCACCGCAGGACGTAGCTACAACGACGGCATCTCGCTCGTAACCAGCTTCCGCGAGTCCGCCTTCACCGTGGTTAGTATTGCATCCACTACAGGATTCGGAACGGTGGACTACGATCAATGGCCGACTTGGTCGAAAGTGCTCATTGCCTGCCTCATGCTCATGGGAGGCTGTGCGGGATCAACTTCTGGCGGATTCAAGGTAGGGCGCCTCATCGTTTTCGCAAAATCCGCACGTAACGAAATCATCAAAACCTTCCGCCCCAGCCAAGTCTTCCGAGTCATCGTAAACGGCAACCCCATCGATGACGGCTCGCGCGCTCGCATCATGTTTTTCCTCACGCTCTACCTGATGATCTGCATCGGGGCGACGGCTGTGGTCGGCTTCCTCGAAGCAGGCACGGGTATCAGTTTGGAAAGCTGTGCGGGAACCGTTCTCGCCACGATCTCGAGTATTGGCCCCGGCTTCGGCGCAGTCGGCCCCACGCAGAATTTCGGCGAGCTACGCGATCCCACCAAGGTCTTCCTCGGCTGGATCATGATACTCGGGCGACTGGAGCTCTTTGCCCTACTAGTTCTTTTCGTTCCCCAGCTTTGGAGGAAATACTAGGAAGGCCGCTCTGTGCGGCTGAACCGGTTCGTGAGTATTTTCTCAAGCCCGACCAGCAGATGTGCGACCATCCCAACAGCTAGAATACGCCACCACGCCGCCCAATCGATGGGCGCAGAGTGAAACAGCGAATTCATCACCGGCGAGTAGGTGAAAAGCATCTGCAATCCCACCATTGAAACAGCTCCCACCAGCAGCCAACGGTTCGAGAACAGCCCCACTGTGAACATCGAGCGAGTGAAGCACCGGCAGTTGAAAACATAGAACAGCTCCACCATTACAAACACATTCACCGCCACCGTCCGCGCCTCAGCCACGCTCCCCCCGCGCCGTTCCTGCCAATCGAATAAACCGAAGCACCCCGCCAGCATCACCAACGCCACCAGCAGGATGCGCAACTGCAAACCACCCGTCAGGATCGGCGCAGAAGGATCACGCGGATACCTATCCATGATTCCGCGTTCCTTCGGTTCGAAAACAAGCATCAGCCCCAGCAGCACTGCAGTGGTCATGTTGACCCAGAGGATCTGCACCGGCAGAATGGGCAGGGTCGTGCCCGTGATCACGGCAGCAAGAATCACCAACCCTTCCCCGAAGTTCGTCGGCAGGGTCCAGACGATGAACTTGGTGAGATTATCAAACACACCGCGCCCCTCTTCCACTGCAGCTTCGATCGAGGCGAAATTGTCATCCGTCAGGATCATATCGGCCGATTCCTTCGAGACATCCGTCCCGGTGATACCCATCGCGATTCCTATGTCCGCCTGCTTCAGCGCCGGTGCGTCGTTCACGCCATCGCCCGTCATCGCCACAACATACCCCAGTGATTGCAGCGCCCTCACCAAGCGAAGCTTCTGCTCCGGCCCGACGCGTGCAAACACTGCAGCGCGATCCGCAATCTCCGCCAACTCGCTCTCGGAAAGCGTCGTAAGTTCACGCCCGGATACCGCCACCAGTTCCTCACCCTTCTCCACCAAGCCGATCTGCGCGGCAATCGCGCTCGCTGTGCAAACATGGTCACCGGTGATCATTTTTACACGAATCCCCGCCGTCCGACACTTCGCCACAGCCGCAATCGCCTCGGGGCGTGGAGGGTCGAGCTTCCCTTGCAAGCCTAGGAAACTCAGCCCCGCCGCCACATGCCCGTGATCCAGCCCGCTGTGTGCATCGCCCATTTCGCGCCGTGCGAAAGCCAACACTCGCAGCCCCCTTCCCGCCATTTCCTCCGCCTGCCGTAGCACCTGCTCCACATCCAGTGACTCCGGTTGCCCACTTTCATCCAGCATCTGCGAGCACCTCTCCATCAGCGCCTCCACTGCCCCCTTGATGTAGATCACCCTGCCCTCACCTCCATGCAGGGTCGCCATATATTGGTATTCTGATTCGAAAGGAATGGTCTCCAAGCGGGGAAACCGACCGTTGATTTCCGCCTCAGTCATTCCCGCCTTCTGCGAGGAAACGATCAGCGCCGCCTCGGTCGGATCCCCCTGCACCGCCATGCGCCCCCCTTCACCGGGCACCAGACGCGAATCATTGCAGAGCAATCCCGCACCGAGTGTCTCGACGAGTGCCACATTCTCACCCACCACTACCGGCTTTTCCTGAAAATGAATTCCTCCTACAGTATCGTATCCGCTGCCGGTGACATGATATAGCCGCCCGCCTGCCCAGATTTCCCGCACCGTCATCTGGTTCTGCGTCAACGTGCCGGTCTTATCAGAGCAGATCACGGTCGTTCCTCCCAATGTCTCCACCGCTGGCAGCTTGCGGATGATCGCCTGCCGCTTCGCCATCCGCGCCACACCAATCGCCAAGGTGATGGTCAATGCCGCCGGCAAACCCTCAGGAATGGCACCCACCGCCAGTGCCACCGCCGCCATGAACATATCAACCCACGACTCCCCCCGTGAAACCCCCACAGCAAAGGTCACCCCCGCCAACCCGAGTATCACCCACAGCAACAAACGGCTAAACTGTGCGATCTTTCGCGTCAGCGGGGTCTCGATGTGATCCGCCTGCCCGATCAGCCCCGCGATGCGCCCCATCTCGGTCGAGTCACCAGTTGCCACCACCACCCCCTCCCCTTGTCCGTAGGTCACAAGTGTTCCCGCATACGCCATATTGTGGCGCTCAGCTAGGATCGTCCCATCCTCTAAATCTGTTTCCTGTTTCTCGACTGGAACCGACTCCCCTGTCAGCGCCGCCTCCTCGATCTGCATGTTCCGATTCCGCACCAATCGCAGATCAGCTGGCACGACGTCTCCAGATTGCAGCAAGACCAAGTCCCCGGGCACAAGCTCCTCTGATGGGATGCGCAGCTTCTCTCCTCTACGCCGCACGGTGGCTTCAGTCACCACCATCCGCGCGAGCGAATCGATCGCCTTCTCCGCCTTCGCCTCCTGCAAGTAGCCGATCACCGCGTTGACAATTACCACTGCAAAAATCACCCCGGCATCCACCCACTCGCCTAGCGCCGCAGTGATGGCCGTCGCAACAAGCAGGATATAGATGAGCGCCTGATGGAACTGGTGCAGGAAACGTATCCATTCAGGAACACGCTTCCGTCCAGTCATACGATTCGCCCCATGGCTGCGCAAGCGAGCCTCGATCTCGTCTTCCGCCAAACCCGATGCGGGATCACAACCAAGCCGCCGGGCAGTCTCTTCACATGAAATCGCATGCCACGGTGTTTCTGGTTGCCCTTTCATCGTCGCTATCAGGTATTACCGAGGCTATGGCGAACGCCGCGCATCCAGCTCCACCACCATCGACTCCAGTTCCGCCAAGCCGAAGCTGATCTTTTTAAAAAAGGACGGCTGGTGCCGCACCACCACGAAACGCGGATGATGCTCCCATAGCTTGTGTAGTTTCCTATCCAGCACTACCGCCTCTTCCAGCGATTCCTTGCGTTCCGGATTTCCACCCTCGATGCCCATGCCACCCACCGCTGCACTCTCGAAAAAAATCACGCCGTCGTAACGCGCTAGCTCCTTTTCAAGGGTCGTGCCTAACTCCGAGAAAAACTCCTCGGGCTCCCCCGGCCAGTAGGCCGCGCCGTCCACCGTGCCACGGTCGCACAAAAGGATACGTCCCGGATACTCCGCCGATTGCACATCCTCAAGATTTCGCTGCACATGGAAGATCGCATTCTGCGCCGCCAACAATCCCGGAGCTTCATCGCACCGGGGAAAGCCACCGGAAAAAAGTAACGTTGCGGATTCCGGCACAATCACTACGCGTTCACCGATCTCCCTGCGGAACAGATCCGCCGCCGTGGTCTTGCCACCACCCGGCCCGCCTGTCACGACGATGCGACAGCGGTGGTTGCCCTGCGCCTCAAGCTCACGCTTCAGGCGCGTCCTTCTGTCAACTCCAGTCTTTTTGGTGTGTTTCATCGCGGCTGGGAAAAGCAAGATGCGGAAACACCTGCCCATCCAATGCCCTACACTAGCGAATCCATCTCCACATGGCTCCGCATTTCCTGTCCATTACTACGCAACCACTCCGGTATCCGGTTGGCCTCCCGAAATCACTATTCAGTCTTCTTCGCTGCTTTCTTGGCCACCTTTTTCGCTGGGCGAGGTGGAAAATCGAAACCGATCTTCGCAGCAACCAGATCAAAAGTGAGGTGTGCGTCGAACTTGCGCTTAGTGCGGTTTGAAATGAAGCCGCGGAGCAGATCCGTCTTCCCTTCGGAAATGAGTTTCAGAGCTTGGTCTTCAGGAATTTCACGTTGAAGGATTACCTTCCCAATGCGGACGCCGTGCGGATCCTTTTTCGTAACGATGTCCGGAACATAGTAGGCCTTGTCCGTGGCATAGACTTTGTGCTCTTTGCCCTCAGTCGTCTTTGCGGTGCCGATGACCATGTCCTCGTTGAGTTCCGGCGCAGTTGCGTCATCGCCTTCGAAGAGGAAAGTGGTTTTGAATTTCTCATCGATCTGGATCGATGCATCGAAGGGCTTATTGAAACGAGATTTGAAACCTTGGAGAGGTCCAACGATTCCCTTGTTCAACAATGTCTTCACCTCGGACTCAGTGAGTTCGCGACCAGCGATGTATTTCTTAATTTTAATCGGGATCTCCGGATCGCGCGACTCGTAGGTGGCATCGGTCTGCCTAAGGACGAGTGTGCCGTGAATGGGATGTTCGATTTCGACATCCGGGAATTTACGATTCTTCGCCTCTTCAGCGAGACCATGAGCTTTCGCTACGATCTCGTTGGTGTAGTCGATGATCTCCTTCATGAACACGGGGCGCTGAAGGCCTCCCTGTTCCATCTGGCGGAGTTTGTATTCCCAATCACCGGTAAGCTTCGGTGAATAGAGGCCTTCGATATCCATCTGGCGCACGAGGCGGATCAAGCGCAGGCCGGAAGGCGTGACGTGAAGATCGCGGCCATCACGAATGAGGTATTTCTGAGAGATGAGACCCTCGATGGTCGCCGCACGTGTAGCGGGAGTGCCGAGGCCACGCTCGGACATTGCCTCGCGAAGTTCTTCATCGTTCACCAAAAGCTTACCGGCACCTTCCATAGCGGAAAGCAGAGTGGATTCCGTGAAACGAGCTGGCGGACGTGTTTGCTCGTGGATGAGTTCCATAGGATCTGCCTTCGCAGTTTCACCAGCGGTGATCCCTACGAGGCCATCTTTACCAGCAGCGACGCCTGGTTGGCGGCCATAGACTTCAAGCCAGCCAGGAAATACCAGCACGCGGCCTTCGGTTTTGAAAACATCTTCGTTTCCACCTTCGGAAATCGTGGAGAGGCGTGTGGTTTGCTCAAACTCAGCGTGAGGGTAGAAGACGGCGATGAAGCGTTTCACCACCATGTCATAGACCTTCTGCTCGGTTTCCGAGAGCTTCGCGGTGTTACCCGTCGGGATGATCGCAAAGTGATCGGAGACTTTCTTGGTATTGAAAATGCGCTTCGACTCATGGAGGTGCGGGCCGCCCTTGTCTTTGCCAGCAAGCACTGCCTTAGCATACGGCGCTTCGGTGAGATCGCTTTTGCTGATCTGCTTCATCGTATCGCGAACGTTCTCCACGTAATCCTCTGGAAGGTAACGTGAGTCTGTCCGTGGATAAGTGAGCACCTTGTGCTTCTCGTAGAGAGCTTGGGCAATTTGCAGGGTTCCCTTTGCGGAAAAAGGAGCCTCGCGCTGAAGAGTCGTGAGGTCGTAAAGCTGCGGCGGGATCTGCTTGCTGGATTTTTTCTCCTCGGAAATCTGAGCCGTCTTCCCGGTGCAACGCTCGACGATGGCCTTGCCCTTTTCCTGATCCCAGATGCGCTCGGCGCGGCCATGGGGTTTATCAGGGGATTTCTTGAAAGTCGTATCGATCCATTTTCCGAGATACTCACCGGAGGCGACATTCATCGTGCCGTGAACTTCGAAGTATGGCTCGGACTGGAAGGCTTGGATCTCCTCCTCACGCGCCGCAAGGATGGCGAGTGTCGGTGTCTGCACGCGTCCTGCGGCAGTGATATTGAAGCCGCCGTGGCGGGAGTTAAAACAGGTCAGCGCGCGGGTCGCATTCAGGCCGACGAGCCAATCGGACTCGGAACGGCATTTTGCAGCATCAGCCAGAGGTCTCATCTGTTCATCGGTGCGGAGATTTTCCCATGCATCCATAATGGCTCCGGTGGTCATCGACTGCATCCACATGCGCTTGCTCGGCTTGTCGATTTTGCCGATTTCCATGATGTAACGGAAAATCAACTCCCCTTCCCGGCCGGCATCGCAAGCGTTGATGATGAGATCCACATCCTTGCGTTTTGCCATTTTCAGCACCTTCTTGAGCTTAGGCTCAGATTTCTCGATGGGATCGAGTGTGAAAGAGTCAGGAATCGCAGGAAGCACATCAAATTTCCACGGTAGCTTCTTACCATTCGGCCCCATCGGCATGCGCAGCTCAACAAGGTGTCCCACAGCAGAAGTGATGATCGCATCGTCATTTTCGAAATGATAATCCCGTCCCGCTCCGACCTTTTTAAATTTCCCTAAGGCTTTAGTAAGCGCCTTGGAAAGGTCGGTCATAACGGACGGTTTTTCTGCGATAATCAGTGTTTTACCCATGGAGTTCGGTTTTCAAGAAAAGTTAATGTCTGCAAGGGGACTAGGCAGGGAAATTCAGCAGATGCAAGGAGGAAGTGGATTTCAGACGGTATCCGAGCCCCAAGTAGCACATCCTACGCTAGGACAGTTTCTGAGATCTCTGCTCCGTGCATTCACAGATTCAATGAGGTGAATTACCTCATTGAAAGGCCTGGAGCCAAATTCTCCAGACACATGAAGAGCTTACTCAGGATATGCAGTTTCTCCGTGTTCGGAATAGTCGAGGCCTTCTTGCTCTTGCTCAGGAGTGACCCTGAGGCCGATGACCAGTTTCACCACAAACGCGATAATAATGGTAGCAATCAAAGACCATACGACGGTGACGCCAACTGCCAGCGATTGGATGCCGAGTTGCTCCATGACTGGCTTGACGAGGCCGAGGCCACCCATGCATTTCTGACCGAATACTGAAAGCAGCAGAGTTCCGAGAATTCCGCCGACGCCGTGAACTGCGAAAACATCCAGAGAATCATCGATGTGAAGTTTTTCACGAAGGAGATTCACCGCGAAGAAACAGAGAACTGCGGAAAGTGCTCCGATAGCGATCGCACCCATGGGGCCGACATCGCCAGATGCAGGTGTGATTGCCGCGAGACCTGCAATGAGTCCGGTGACCATACCAACTAGGCCGACTTTTCCATTACGGATCCGCTCGATACTCGACCATACAAGACCCGCTGTGCATGCGGAGAGGTGAGTTACCAGCATGGTCATGCCTGCGCTGCCGCCTGCGGAGAGCTGGCTACCGGCGTTGAAGCCAAACCATCCAACCCAGAGCATCGCAGCACCTATGAAGACCATGCCCGGATTGTGCGGGGGATGTGCTTGTTCAGGAAAGCCCTTGCGCTTCTTCAGAATGATCGCAAGCACGATGGCGGAAACACCTGCAGTAGCATGAACCACAATGCCTCCAGCGAGGTCGCGCACGCCCATTTCTGCCAACCAACCACCACCCCATACCCAATGACACGCTGGCGCGTAGACAAATAGCAGCCACAGGGCGGAAAACAGCATCATCGCACTAAACTTCATGCGCTCGACAACTGCTCCGATATATAGAGCCGGTGTAATGATAGCGAAGGTCATCTGGAACATGACGAAAACCGTTTCGGGTATGGCGGTGCCGTCTGCTACCGAATCAGTCGTGAGACCTTTAAGAAAAGCCGCATCAAAATTACCGATCAGGGCGCCGTCACCTTTGAACGCAAGGCTATAGAGGCAAACTGCCCATAATAAAGAGGCCATGCAGGCAAGCCCGGCACATTGAGCCATCACGGAGAGCACGTTGCGACCACGAACGAGACCTCCGTAAAACAGAGCAAGTCCCGGCAGGGTCATAAAAAGAACAAGGGCGGTTGAGACAAGTATCCACGCGGTGTCTCCTGAATTTATAACTACGGCTAGCGGCATGACGCAGGAGCCTGTCGGCAAAAAACCACCTTGTCATGAAATAATTTCATCTTAGCGACCTCTTTCCATGCTAGCGCCTCATAAACCTGAAGCCAGGTAGCGCCCTCACGAGACGGCGTAGCTCCAGCTTAAACAGAGCCGCCGTAACAGCTGACGAAGGCAAACCACTCGCCTGAATAAGGCTGTCTACGGCGTATTCAGTGCCGGGCTCCATGGTATTTAGCACAGCAGATTCTTCGGGCGGGAGCTCAGGGGCTTTTTCCTCAGTTACCTCATCTGGAGCCTTATAGGAAAATGGCAACTCACCCATATCGTCGATGATGTGGGACGCATCGGAAACGAGAGTCGCTCCATCACGGATGAGCTGGTGGCAGCCTGCGGAGGAGGGCTTGTCGATCGGCCCGGGAACGGCAAAAATGGGTTTCCCATACTCCGAGGCGAGATTTGCTGTGATTAGCGAACCTGACCAAGCGGGGCACTCTGTCACCAGAACTGCCTGCGACCATGCTGCGACAATACGATTCCGCATCGGGAAAGTCTGCTTATCGGGAGCCTTGTGGAGAGGAAACTCGGAAATGACCGCTCCATTCCCATCGGCGATTTTTTCCGCAAGTGCTAGATTCTCCGGCGGATAGAGCCGTGCAAGACCTGAACCCACCACCGCAATAGTGCGCCCTTTCGCGGCAAGAGCCGCTTCATGAGCAGCAGTATCGATGCCTCGCGCCAAACCAGAAATAATAGTGAATCCCGCGTGGGCGAGCTGGTAGGTGAGCTTTTTCGTCGCGTTGACCCCGTAGGTAGTCGTACGGCGCGAGCCTACGACACTGATTGCATGTTTGTCCTGAGCAGAAATTTCACCCCATACATAAAGTATTATCGGAGAATCGTAGGCCTGTAAGAGGTGCTTTGGGTAGGAAGCGTCTTCTCGTGTGATGATAGAGATTCCGCGTTCCTTAGCCTCGGCGAGTTCCTTTGACGGATCGGCATGATCCTCCCATCCAGAAATGATCTTCGCCGTTTCGGGGCCGACTCCATCCACCCTCCTGAGTCTATCGGATGATGCACGTAATACACCTTCGGCATCACCAAATGACTCGATGAGCCTGGAAATGCGTACTGGCCCGATACCGGGCAAAAGGTTCAGAGCGAGTATGGCTTCACGCGGAGACACGAGTATGATGGCTTGAGGAGAGCAACGGAGACCGTTATTTGATCTCCATGCCGCTCTTGGGCCAGAGCCAGCGAGCGACCTTGTCGCCCTTAATGAGAGCCTTCGCCTGAATCGTACGGACACCCACAAAGGTTTCGGCCTTATAGGTCAGCAAGCCGACCTTGTAACTCTCGCCATCAAAAGTCTCTTCCTCCTCCACAGCTTCCCAATCCATCACCTGATCGAAGCTGAATTCCTGGATATCACCTGCTTGGATGCTGGATTTCATCACCTCCACCACATCGACAGGCCCTGCAGGAACTTCCGGTTCTGGTTCCGGCTCAGGCTCGGGTTCCGGCATTGGCTCGGGCTCAGGTTCTGGCATCGGTTCTGGCTCCGTTTTCGGCTCCGTTTTCGGATCGGCTGACGGTTCGGTTTTCGGATCGGGCGTCACTGGCCCTTCTGGAAGCGCGGCGAGGAGTTCCATCAGGTTGGTCGCTGAAATAGGCACACTACCCTCAAAGTTCCCCACGCCTGGACTAATTACGACGTTCAATCTATCGACACTTACCAGATTCACCTTACTGCCAGCAGTCACCTTCATCGTCAGCTCGGATTTTTTATCGGTAAATTCGACATCTCCCTTGAGTGTCACCTTCTTCGGTAGACGTTCTTTAGGAACTTTTGAGGCATCGATACGCTTCGGCTTCTCCTTCGTATCGAGCACCACGGTTTTTGAATCGGAATCAAAGACTCCTTCACGCTCTTTCCCAGTCAGGGAATACCGCATACTGGGTTCGAAAGAGTAGCCGAGAAGGCCCGCGGCAGCGATACCAAGGAGGAAAAGAAAGACTTTCATACAGTGTATACGTGAGTGAATGAGATTTTATTAAAGATTTTTTCGGGTAGCTGGAACCGCACCCGGATTGGAGGTTGAAGCGCGAGGGCAGGATTGGGTAGGATTTTTTCAGTGAAGCGGATCTATGTGGTAGCCGGAGAGATGAGCGGCGATGCCCACGCTGCAGGACTATTGCGTGAACTCAGGACGATATATCCGGATCTAGAAATACGCGGAGCAGGTGGCCCAGAGATGAAGGAAGTCAGTGGCGGCCTTACCATAGACTGGGTCGAGGATGCAGCTGTGATGGGCGTTATCGAGGTTTTGAAGCGCTACGATTGGTTCAAGGAGCGCTTTGCGGAAATGCGAATCGAGGCCGAAAAATTTTCACCAGATGTCCTTCTTCTCGTCGATTATCCGGGTTTTAACCTGCGATTCGCGAACGCGATTAAAAAAGAACACCCCGACACACGGCTCATCTATTACATCAGCCCACAGGTATGGGCATGGAACAAAAGGCGCATCCCAAAGATGGCCGCCCTACTCGATGAAATGCTCTGCCTATTCCCTTTCGAGAAACCTATTTTCGAAAATGCAGGACTGAAGACGACACACGTCGGTCACCCGCTCGTCGATGAGCTGGCCGAGGAAAAAATCGATGTGGAACGTGAGAAAAATCTCGTCGGCCTATTTCCCGGCAGCCGTGAGAGGGAAATAGCAAAGCTATTCCCCATGATGCTAGGAACTGCAGTCATGCTCCGAGAATGGCGTGAGGATCTGCGTTTCGAAGTACCCGCAGCGACACCTATGCTCGCACGCATCATGCGTGAAATGATTGCTGAAGCTGGCGCGGAGAAATGGATCACACTGACAGACGGCGGCAGCCACGCACTCATGCAGCGCGCCGCCTGCGGCATCATCGCCAGCGGCACGGCAACGCTCGAGGCAGCCAGCTTCGGCCTACCCTATTGCCTCGTTTACCGCATGGCGGATACGACGTATTTCCTTGGGAAAATGCTCGTAAAAATCGACTGCATCGGCCTCGTGAACATTCTGGCAGGTGAAAAAGTCGTCGAAGAATTTATCCAAATGGATGCCTCCCCAGAAAATGTTGGAGCATGGGTGAAGGGCATACTTTCAGATGACGCCGCTCGCGAAGCCTTGGTGCAGCGGCTCGGAGAAGTCAGCGCTAAGCTCGGAGATCCCGGCACCCACCGCAGAGCTGCGGAACGTGTCGCGGCGTGGCTTTGAATCTCAGAGACCCTCTTCGTTACTTCGGGCCTTTCTTTACGGGGAGAGAAGGAGGTTGGGGAGGAGAGGGAGAAGACTGGATAAAAACTGTTGGAAAATTTAAACAAAGATCTTCCTCCTTCTCCTCCCTGCAGAAAAAAGCCGGAATTGGTATTAAAGCTGTAGATTAAGTATGAGCAACCACCGCCCTGCGGCGGAAGTGGCTATAAAAAAAGCCGTCCCCGATGAAGGGGACGGCTGTTTTAAATTTCTAGACTAGGCAGGAGCACCTACCACGCCGGGTAGGGGACCATCGTCTTCAGGATCATCCTTTTCCGCTTTCTTCGGTTCGGATTTTTTCTCCACATCGTCGGGGATCGGAGGTGGCGTTGGCATACTTGGCGGATCCTTCATTTCGCCAAAGTCGATGATATCCTGAAGGTGCTTTGCATCGAGAGTTTCATACTCCAGCAGCGCCAGGGCGATTTTCTCCACGATATCCTTGTTTTCGTTAAGGATACGGGTCGCTTCATTAAATGCATCGTCGATGAATTTTTTGATCTCGCCGTCGATGATCTTTGCCGTTTCCTCGGAATAGTTGCGACCCTTGTTCATGTCGCGAGCGAGGAAAACTGGGCTGTCCCCTTCTCCGTATTCGACCATACCGAGTTCATCGGACATACCCCATTCACAGACCATGTTCCGAGCAAGAGATGTTGCCTGACGGATATCTCCGGATGCTCCGTTCGACATGTCGTCGGAATGAAATGCCTCCGCGATACGACCACCCATTGTCACGATCAAGTTTGCAAGCGACTCCTTCTTCGAGGTGGAGTATTGATCTCCATCTGGGAGATACATCGTCGCCCCCAAATACGGCCCACGAGGAATGATGGTCACCTTATGAAGTGGTTGGGTGTGAGGCAGCACCATATTTAAGTAAGCATGCCCAGCTTCATGCCATGCTGTGCCGGTTTTTTCCTTATCGGACATTGCGAGCGAGCGGCGTTCACGACCCCAGCGCACTTTGTCGCGAGCCTCTTCCATTTCAGCAAGAGTGACTGCGGAAAGCCCTTTGCGAGCAGCGAGAAGCGCGGACTCATTGACAAGGTTTGCAAGCTCCGCACCGGAGAAACCTGGAGTGCCACGGGCGATCCGAGCGAGATCTGTGTTTGCCGCGAGTTTGATCTTCTTCACGTGCACGCGAAGGATTTCTTCGCGGCCATTCACATCTGGCAGCGAAACGGTAACCTGGCGGTCGAAACGACCCGGACGGAGAAGTGCTGGATCCAGAACGTCCGGACGGTTCGTTGCAGCAATGATGATGACACCTTCTTGGGTATCGAAGCCGTCCATCTCTACGAGGAGTTGGTTGAGCGTCTGTTCACGTTCGTCGTGACCACCACCCATGCCGTGGCCGCGATGGCGACCGACCGCATCAATCTCATCGATGAAAATCAGGCACGGGGCATTCTTTTTCCCCTGCTCAAACATATCGCGAACGCGGGATGCGCCGACACCGACAAACATTTCTACGAAATCTGACCCAGAGATGGAGAAAAACGGAACATCCGCCTCACCGGCAATAGCGCGAGCAAGTAAGGTTTTACCCGTTCCCGGAGAGCCGACCATCAGGACACCCTTTGGAATAGAACCACCGAGCTTCTGGAATTTCTTCGGATCCTTCAGGAAATCCACGATCTCAAAGAGCTCTTCTTTCGCTTCCTGAATACCTGCAACGTCTTTGAATGTGACCTTATTACGATCCATCGTGAGCAGGCGTGCTTTGGATTTCCCGAAGGACATCGCGCCGCGCCCAGCGGACTTCATTTGCTGACGGAAAAGGAAGAACAGCAGAAGGATGATCAGAAGAAACGGAAGGAACGTGAACAACGCCTTGCTGAGGTAGTCAGAGGTGCGCTCGTATCTCGCCTTGTCCTTGAGAAGGCCTTCGAGCTCTCCACCAAGAATCGCAGAGGATACGGTGACCTCAAATTTTTCTGGGGGAAGTGGCTTTCCGTCTTCTCCCTTTGGAACGATCATGTTGGTGATCTCGAGACGTGTGCCGGTGATAACAGCATTCGAACTCCCCTTCACAAACATGATACGAAGCGGATTCTCTTCATTTGTTTCTTTTACCTCACCAAGTGCGAGGGCTTTGCGAAGTTCCCCGAGGGTAATCGGCTGTACTTCTGCTTCGAGGGGAAGATTCGATGGATCTTCAATTTCAACAGTGCGAATGTCTTCCCCTAGTAACTCACGGACTTCCTCACCGCGCAGATCGATATTTACAGGCACTTGAAAATCGGATTTTTTGGTTTCTGGAACCTCTGGCTCTTCCAATTTTGGCTTAATCCAACCCGTGATTTTTGCGTCATACGCCGTATCACTTGTGACCACAGTTAAGAGCTTTTTATTTTCCTCATCGATCACAACTCGCCCCTGATCAAAGGCCGTTCGAAACTCAGAATAGCTAATTTTTTCGGCTTTGCCTTCATCGCCCACGAAGATGCCTACGCCAAGAATAACGATGGCGACGCCGAAGAGCGCCAAGACGCGCCAGTTAAAACCTCCACCGCTTTCTCCGGCAGGACGGTTGGATTTCGGGGATTGTGGAGTGTTATTTGGGGAATCAGACATGACTTGCTCAACCGGTAATCTCTTGCCGGGTGGGAAAAGCTAAACGGCTTGGCGCGAATGTCTAGGCGGGGTTTTTACCCTGAAAGAGCGCCCTCACCAGCATGATCGTCAGCACACCACCCGTCGCCGGCGCCACCCAATACAGCACAAGGTTGCGATACTCCGGGAATGAAGCGTGTCCCGTGGACTCCAAAAGAAGGTAAACCACGTAGGCTACATAGAAGGCCAAGAAGAAAAATCCGCTGATACGCCCGACCTTGTAGCCGAGGAAAAACACCGGAAACGCCGCCACCGCGATCGCGATCATCACCAGCATATCGAAATCCAATGCTGCCTGTGCCACACGAATCCCGTCAGGTGCGACAATCGATGAAAGCCCCAACACGGTCACGATATTGAACACATTGCTGCCAATCACGTTACCAATCGCAATATCACGCTCTCCCTTAATCGCAGCCATGATGGATGTCGCCACCTCAGGCAATGAAGTCCCCAATGAAATAATGGTCAGGCCAATGACAAGCTCCGAGACCCCATAATAGGTAGCAATCTCCACTGCGCCTTTGACCAGCAAATGAGAACCTCCAGTGAGCCCAGCAATGCCGATCACGATCAAAAACAGGTTTTTTACCCACTTGGGATCGCTTCCTTCTTCCACAAGCTCCTCGATTTCATCCAGCCCCGGCGGTTTTCCGCCATGCTTGGATTTCCATAACAGCAGCCCCACATACGCGATTGCCAGCACAAACAGGATCACCCCGTCGATGCGCGAGATCATCCCATCTAAAGAAACCACATACAGCAGCACAGAGAGGAAAATCATCACCGGCAGATCCAGACGTATCAACTGACGGTGCACCAATAGAGGAATGATCAAAGCCGAGCTACCCACCACCACGAGAATGTTGAAAATATTACTCCCCACCACATTTCCCACCGCGAGATCCGCCTGCCCCTTGAAAGCAGATACCACCGAAACCGCTAATTCCGGAGCGCTGGTTCCAAAAGCCACCACCGTCAATCCCACTACTAGCGGTGATATACCCACTGCCGCAGCAATGCTCGCCGCCCCTTTTACAAGATAATCCGCTGCAAAAATCAGCAAAACAAAACCGATGATGAGGAAAACAATAGGGAGAGCCATGCGCCGGCAATCTTCATCAACACCCGCCACTCGTCCATCCAATACCACGCACAAAACCGCTGAACTCTGTTCGCCCCATGCTATTCCCCATTTTAAAAATGCCTTTGGAGCCTCTACACCCTCCATTCGCAGTTGAATATTCCCCAGAACCCTGCTTCAACCTCACTTCATGTCCGACCGCAAGACCCTAGATGAACGTGCCCAGATGACCGATCTCGAGCGTGTGCGCCACTCCGCCGCGCACGTCATGGCCACCGCCATCCTCCGCATTTGGCCGGACGCACAGTTCGCCTACGGCCCTCCGGTTGAGAACGGTTTCTATTACGATTTCGAAATGGAGCACCGCATCACCCCCGACGATTTTGAAAAAATCGAGAAGGAGATGAAGAAAATCGCCAAGGAGAACCAGAAGTTCGAATACAAGGCGATCTCCCGCGAAGAAGCGAAAGCTATGGCAGAATCCGGACGCCTCGGCGGCCTGACTGAACGCCCTGGAAACCAATCACGCTTCAAACTCGACCTCATCGATAAAATCCCAGAAGGCGAACAAATCTCCTGCTTCCAAAACGGCGACTTTATCGACCTCTGCGCCGGCCCACACGTCGGCTACACCTCCAAGTGCAAGAACGTCAAAGTCATGTCCGTCTCCTCGTCCTTCTACATGGGCGACGAATCCAAAGGCCAACTCCAGCGCCTCTACGGCACAGCTTTCGAAAATAAAGAAGCACTCACCGAACACCTCGATCGTCTCGAAGAAGCCAAGAAACGCGACCACCGCCGCTTAGGCCGCGAACTCGGACTCTTCCACATCGACGAAGCCGTCGGCCAAGGCCTCATCCTCTGGAAGCCAAAAGGTGGTCTCGTCCGCCGCGCACTCCAGGAATTCATCACAGAAGAGCTCGATAAACAGGGCTACTCCCAAGTCTTCACCCCTCACATCGGCAAGCTCGATCTCTACCGCACCTCCGGCCACTTCCCGTTTTATCAGGAAAGCCAATACGCGCCCATCGCCGAGCGCGACACCCTAGAGAAACTCGCCGACGAAGACGCAACCTGCGCCACACTCATCAACGGCCTCAACGAAGGAACCTACGAAGGTTACCTGCTGAAGCCGATGAACTGCCCGCATCACATCAAGATCTTCGCCAGCGACCATCACTCTTACCGCGACCTCCCCGTCCGCCTCGCAGAATTCGGCACGGTTTACCGCTGGGAACAATCCGGCGAACTCGGCGGCATGACCCGTGTCCGCGGCTTCACCCAAGACGACGCCCACCTCTTCTGCACACCTGACCAAGTCGCAGACGAACTCATCGGCTGCCTTGATTTGGTGAAAAAAGTCCTCACCACCCTAGGCATGCTCGATTACCGCGTCCGCCTCTCCCTCCGCGATCCAGATTCCGATAAATACGTAGGCGATCCCGAAAACTGGGACAAAGCAGAAGCAGCCATCCGCAACGCCGTCGAAACCCTCGACGTCGATTATACCGAGGAAATTGGCGAAGCTGCTTTCTACGGCCCCAAGATCGATTTCGTCGTCAAAGACGTCATCGGCCGCGATTGGCAACTCGGAACCGTGCAGGTCGATTACAACCTGCCCGTCCGTTTTGACCTCTCCTACGTCGGAGCCGATAACAAGCCGCACGTCCCGGTCATGATCCACCGTGCTCCATTCGGCTCACTGGAACGATTCACCGGTCTACTCATCGAGCATTTCGAAGGAAAATTCCCGACCTGGCTCGCCCCAGAGCAAGTCCGTGTCCTCCCGATCTCCGACAAAACCCTCGAAGAAGCAAACGCCCTCGCAGCAGAGCTCGCCGACCTCGGCATTCGCTGCACCGTCGACCGCTCTTCCGATAAAGTCGGCGCTAAAATCCGCAACGCCCGCCTAGAACGTATCCCAAACATGGCCGTCCTCGGAGCTCGCGAAGTCGAAGAAGGCACCGTCGCCGTCCGCGTCCGTGGAGAGGAGAAGCCAATCATCAAACCGCGTCAGCAATTCATTGATGATCTCCTCGCAGAGATCGCCAACCGTTCCCTGTAGTTAATCGCTCCGGCCTGCCGGAGCTTTAAACCACTTCCCCGTAGGCAGTGAAGTCTGTGGCATCCATCACATCAACTTCCACAATCTGGCCTGTGAGTTTTTCGATATCCCCTTCGAAAATCACGATCTTGTTCTGCGGTGTTCGACCCATTAGAGTTGATGGATTATTTTTCGACGCCCCCTCGCAAAGCACCTTTTGCCGTATCCCGACAACTGCCGCAGTCTTTTCTTTTGCTAGGCGGTTCACCGTCTCCAGTAGCCTTTGGTTTCGCTCTTCTTTAACAGTTTCAGAAGATGATGACGGTAAATCTTCAGCAATTTAGAAAAACACCCACGTTCCAGCTTCTTCAGTTGCTCGAAGTATTTCACCCCGAGATCCTCTTCCTTCTGCTTCCGCCGAGTCGGCATCCGCTCGTCCTTGTCCTCGATCTTCACCCGGACGCGGAGCTCCAGCGCCTCTGCGAGAAATTCCCGCACGACCTCCGCCGCCTCGTTGCGCCTGTCCTCCCACTCCAGTTCGATCAGTTGGATGGTCTCCTCCAGTTGCTCCCGGTTCGTTTCTTCAATCTCAAGCAAGGCCTTCATTAGTAGTAGGCGTTGCTCGTACTTCGCGCGGTGCGCATCAAAAGTCCGCACCGCCAAGGCATGAAGACGGAGCGAATCGACGCTTGTCGTCAGGGTTCCTCGTAGAGTTCCATCTTGAAGCTGTAGGTGTCCGCATCCGAGCCGGTTCTCCTCACCGATGCCTTGCTGGTGAAGTTTCCGCCACCGTTGAGGAAGGGATGCGAAGAGGCGAAGAACTCCTCCTGCGGCTCAATGAAAGTCACCTTGATCACCCCGCTGTTGCCCTGGCCCAGCAATCCCGCGTGCAGCACCGCGAGTGGCAGCCTCGAATTATCCTGGTAGATGAAGTTCCGGCTGGAGTCCGTCGCTGAGGTTGTGCCTCCGAACACGTCACCGTTGAATTCGTTGCCCGCATTAACATTGAAAAACAGGACGGTTCCCGGTGTGACGACCGATGTCTCCCCGGGTGCGATGTAGTTCTTCAGCCTGTCCCGCCCGGTGATCGGCTTTTCGGGAACCGTTCCGGTCTTGAAATTTTCCGGATTCGTGGATGCCTGGATACGGTAGAAAACCCGCTGCTCGGTGGAAGGATAGATCGCCTTCATCGTCACCAACTCCAACTCACCGTTCACCACCGGGGGCGTCCCGGGCGTCCTGACCATCGCCGCGCGACGCCAGTTTACCAGGTCGAGACTGTAATACGGATTGTAGTTTGCGTCCGTGCCAAGGGGCCGGGTGAAGGTGAAACAATCGAAACGCTGCGGATCTCCGTTGCCGTCCGGTTCGGTCGTGAAGCTGACGCCCTTGCTGCCGCCGTTTCTCCCGTAGAGAAAATTGGCAAGGTTCGGGGCGCCATTGGTTCCGGGGCGGAAAGGATTTTCCTGATACGGCATGAGATCGGGATATTCCGACTGCGCCCATGTGTCGTAGTTGTAGAACCCGTTGTCCGGCACCACGCGGACGAGAAGCCCCCGGTCGTCTCCGGTTTCTGCGGTGTCGTCGTTGTACCGGCGGATCTCGAGATGCGAGTTGGGCGGCAACCAGTTCGGGCGGGTGGCGATCGGATCTCCGTTGATGCGAAACTGGACCGTACTGTTGCCCGAGGCATCCTTGATTCCCAAAATGCCGCCGGACTGGCTGTTCGGGATGATTTCCCAGGTGTCCCCTATATCCACGGTGCCGTCGTCCTCCGCGAGTTCATCGACGAAATCAATCACCAGTTGGTTCCCGAAATCGATGCCCGAGAAATTGACGATGATGGTGCCGAATGCGCCGGTCTCGGGACGGGAACCCAGTTCGAAAACGAACTCGCCGCCACCCAGGTTCAAGCCACCGAGGATCTTCATCGAGGTCCCTCCGCCGATACGGGTTTGCGATTGGCTACCAGTCTGGTTGTAATCCCCCCCGCAGTTGATTCTGGTCCGATACCCCGCGATCCGGAATTCACCGGTGTTTGTGAAGTCGTGATCGATATCGAGGGTCGCCGGGTTGTCGTGCCCGTCTCCGCTGACCGTGAACTTCCCGTTGTTGTGGGTGAGATTGTCAGTGAGGGCGGGGAAGTTGACCGAAGCCCCGTGAAGGGTGACCTCGGCCTCGCTTTCGATCGAGGTGATCACGTCGGGAATATCGACCGTCACTCCGGCTGCCAGGGAATCCGTTGCGACGTCGTCGTCGGTGATGGGTGATTTGACGAGGACCTTGTTCCCGCTCTGAAGCTCGCCACCGAAAGTGTTGAAAAGTCTTCCGGTTGAAGTGGCGGTCACCGTTCCTCCGCAGATCTCGTAGGTCTTGATGGCGCTCGTTATGCTGCCCGTGCCTGTGAGGGTAGTCAGCGCGTTTTCGCCCGTCTGGATGAATTTGCCCCTGGGCGTGAGGGTCGATCCGTCGTTGACCCTGAGGGTTCCAATGTTGGTGAAATCCGTGCCCTCAACAGGAGGATCCGCGCCTGGATTGGCGGTGACGCCGGGGTTGAAATCCGCTTCATCGGCGAGCGTGAGGCTGCCGCGGTTTTCCTTGAGGTGTCCCAGGGAGTCCCACTGCCATGAAGTGCCCCGCAAGGTGATCTCCGCCGGGTTGCCTTGCGAGAGCACGGCGGTCGGATCGGAATCCGATTCAGGACCGTATCCCGCGACCACGGCCGCCATTTCGATGACCTGCTGCCGTTCGCCGTCCGGGAGCGAGGAGGGAGTCGGGAACGGCAACTGGGCGAGCAGCGCTTTCAGCTCGTCGAGGAAAGGGCCGGGAATCAGCAGGGACTCGGGCTTGTCCATCACCAGGATGCCGTTCGTATTGTAGATCCGCACGTGCAACTGGCCCGCCACATCCGCAACGATCATCTGCGCGATGCCCGTCGCTGGCAGTTCGTTGGCAATGTTCACATCCAGAAGCTGGAGATCGTAATACCCGAATAACACATTGCGGTATTGCTTTTCACCGTCGGTGTTCACCGTCCCCGAACTGGTAGAAGCGGACGTGGCGTTCGCCCCGATGAAAAGGATGTCGGTTCCGTCGATATCCATCTGACCTCCGACATCCCAGATACCCCCCATGATCGTGTCTTCGGTGATGTTGGCGATTCCCGGTTCGCTGGTGGTGGCAGCTCCGGGGGCGGTGGTGGTATTCTCGGTGATTTTCAGCCTGCCACCTGCCGGGACTTCGATCGTGCCATGGTTGGCGAAAAGCATGGAATCAAAGAAATCCGCATTGCCATTGATCCGTAAGGTCCCGAAGTTGTTCAGGCAGGAGCGGAAGAATCCCTGGGTGCCGGTGCTTCCGTTGATTTCCATCCGCGCGCCACCGACACCGATGCCGCCGATCTCCATCACCCCGCCTTGGAAAGATCCACGTTCCGATCGCAGCGTGCCGTTTTCACCGATAAAAAAGCAAGCACCCATCATGTTGGAACGGTTCAGATCGATGACTCCGCCGGAGGAAACGAGGAAAGCACCGCAGTCGTCGCGGAACGATTGTCCGGACCGCCAATTGTAGGTTCCCACGGCATCCTCCGGCCCGGGTCCTATCAGTATATGTCCGCCATTGAGCGCTTCGACCGTTCCGGAGTGTTCGGCACCGGGCACCCGCAGATCGATCCTGCCGCCGTCCGTGCGGATGCGGCTGCCGATCCGGTTCACCAGATCGTCAGTTTCGACGATAAGCCGCGCGCCGCTTGATGCTCCCAGCTCCCCCTCGTTGACAAAACGGTCGGCGGCTGTCCTCAGATAGGATCCTCCGGCAACTGTGAACGGGGTGCTTTCCGACCCTCCGAATTCTCCACCTGAGGCCAGCAGCGCCCCGCGGCTGTCGCGCAGTTCGTAGCTTCCGTTTCCTTGGGCACAGCAGATTCCGTCGCCGAAACTATCGTTGATGGTGAAGGTGTGGTTTCCGTCCGGCACGGTGAAGGTCTCGATGACCGTTTCTCCAACCAGACCCGCGTAGCCGGATCCGGACTCGATCACACTTCCACCCGAATCTTTCACTTCCCATGTCGTCTCCTCCGGAAAGTTGTCGAAAACGAGCGTGAGGATGAGCTGATCCGATCCGGTCGCACCGAAGCCGCCCGCCCCGGCGCGGATGATTCCTGCGTTATGGGTCATCGTCTCATTCCGGTTCCTCGTGTAGTTGTCCATCACCCGTCCCGCGCCGAAGATGCCATTGTAGTTGCAGAAGGTGGAAGGGCCGCTGGTCGATCCCTGGTTCAGGCTGGCTCCTCCGTAGAGAAACAGCGAACCGGGTCCGCACAACACAGCATCCGTGCTTTCGAGCGCCAGTGAGGAGTTCGGGTTCAGTTGGATGAACTTATTGTTGTCCAACAGTCCCAGAACGGTCAGCTCTGTTGGTCCGGCTCCCTGGCTGACGACCAGCCCCCCGGTTCCGTCGAGTGAGAGCGTGTCGATGGTCAGGGATGTTTCCAACTGGGTAAAAGGATGTACGTCGATCATCACCGAGCTGCCCGTGCCGCCGCCGGAACCGGGGTAATTGATTTCGGAAAGTCCGATGAGCTCCTTCCAGTTGGTGAAGCCGTTGCTGTCGTTGGCAGTCCACAGATACATGTTCGTTGGCGGCCCCGCCCACTGCGTGGGATTCCAATCAAACGCGGGTGGCCCCGCCGGCTGGAGAACGAACTTGATCTCACCCATATCGGTGGTCGGAATCTCGAAGGGATCGCCGTTGTAAACCTCGAACTCGCCGAACTTGAACTTGTGGTCGCCTTCAATGATGGGACCGAAACCAATGTCCCCGACGCGTTTGATCGCGGCTCCGGCCTTGAGCACGTCGTAGTGCAGTTTCCCGACAATGGGCATGGACACCACCGACTTCAGCTTTGGCTTGAGACCATATGTGATGGTGACCTCCACCGGCGGACGTTTTCCGAAATCCGGATCCAACATGTCCGTGATTTCCGGCTCGTTGATCAGGAAAACCATCGGGATCGCGGTCGGCCCGCAGTTCGTCAGGGTGAAAACCCCGCCCCTACCGGGATAGTCCGAGAGTTTCGAAACCGATTCGGGCGGGTTGTTCGGATCATCCCCGATGGGAAAGTCGGAGCCGGGTGGGGTGAAAAGTTTGACCAGTTTCGGGCTCGTCGTGCCTGGTTCGGTGAATGTCATTTCATTGACCACCAGATCCCAGGTCATTTCGAAATCCATGCCCAGTTGGATTGCGGGTCCCACCGTCAGGCTCGCCAACGAGTAGTTCCAGTCGATCGGCCCAATGCTGCCGTTGTCGGCGATCTGCGGATAGTTCGGCGGGATGAAGATGTCCGAAAAAAGGTTAACCAGATCGATCCCCACCCCGATAATGTCCTCCGCGCCGCTGCTGCGCAGGATCTGCGAGGTGTTCTGGCCGGAGGTCGCCGAATCGGTGTTCACCGTCGGAGCGTTAATAGAGAGTTTCCCGTAACCGCCCGCGACCGTCCTGTCCTTCACGCTGAAATCCTCAATCAGGTAAGGCTCGTCCACGAAGTCGGCGAAGTCGTCCGCGCGCACGTTGAGCAGACGCAGCTTGCGGTTCTCGTTCCTGTTCAGGGAAAGCAACTCGACCGCACAATAGGCTCGGGCATCGAGGAAGGGGTCGCAACGGGTGGATGTCTTGAAGAGATTCCCGCCGTCGCCATCGGGGATATTGATGTCACAGGTACTGAAACTCAGATCGATGGGGGTGAAACAGCCGAACACACATGCCTCGGCTTTTACACCGGCTCCGATGTCGAGAATGAGATCCGCATACATGCTCGGCACGGAAGGAAAATTCGTCTGGAAAGCGGAGTCGGCCATCAGCCCCTCGGAGATGGTGATCGGGATTTTCACCTCGCTCGGATACAGGTCGGGCAACACCACCGTCGGCGCGAAACCGAAATCATAGTCCATGCTGCCTCCCACGCAGACCCCCATCTCTAGTCCGAAATGAGCACCAAGGAACGCATCCACCGCGCCACCGAATTCCAGCGTCGTCAACAACAGGTCGATCTCGGTCTTCGCGCCGATCGACTCCTCCACGTCGAATCCCAGCTCAAACTGTTTAAATACATTGAGGTTCCCGACTTCGAAAATCGGCGGACTCCCTCCCAGGGCGGTCGGATCAGGCTCGAAGCGCTGCTCCGGCGCCTGGATGACTTCCGCAGATAACGGCAGGGAGGAGAGAAAGATTGCTGTGATAATGGCAGTGTGGCAGGTCGTTCTCATGGCGTGCGAAAGTGTGACGCCGAGAAAACAGAAGCCTCCGGGGAAAAAACCGGTTCCTAGCGCATATGTGTTGATCTCGTCGTCGGCCTACGGGAAAAAGCCGACGACTGCCTTTCGCTCCCACCTCACGGCTTGCACGTAAAAAGGAAACGAATAGACGCATTATAGAATGCTACGCGAATCAGCTTCGTGTCAAACGGAAAAGCCTAACAAAGTCCCATAAGGAAGCGGAACTTGTGATTCCCTCTAGCCTAACGGTCTAGCAAACCTCTTGTAATTCAGGGGGTAAATCGACACCCTTGCTTCTATGTTTCATCAGAAGCAGCTTTATCGTGTTCACTTACTAGCGATATTACTCTCAATACTCACCGCATTGAGGGTTTTTTCAGTGCCTGTCGAAGAGGTAATGCCTTATCAGCTAAGCCTTGATGAAAACTACCAACTCACACGTTCTGGAACCATTGGAGAAGGGTTGACTTGGGTTATCACCAATAAGGGGGACACACTCCTTGCTCGCAACGCAGCTAACGAACTCGAATATACCTACTACGCAAATGCCGCCGGAAAGGAATACGTCTGCTACCTACAAGCATGGTCAGTAGATCGATATGTTCGAGTCTCCAACAGAGTAGCTTATCGTTTAGGCGTCGATTACCACGGCCCTATCATCACCAGCAAACCCAGCCTCGTCGTTGAGGTAGATCAGGACTTCGAATACTACCAGATTACAGCTACAAATTTCCCGGTCGAATTTTCCGCCACCGGCCTCCCCCCCGGACTCAGTGTAAATGAATCGGGAACCATCACAGGCACTCCAACTGAAGTCGGAAAATTTCTTGTTACCCTCCAAGCAAGCAACGGAATCGACACCGGAACTTCAACGCTAGAAATCTCAGTCGTTAGTGGATCAAATGGAGGAGGTTACCTCGACGACTTCACCTTAAGCATCGACGAAAATTATCGAATCACGAGAACGTCTGGCTCCCCCGACTCACTCTCATGGGTTATAAAAAAGAACGGGAACCAGGTTCTAGCTAGAAACGCCCTTTCAGAAACACACTACACCTACTATCTCAACTACGGGGGCACAATCACAGTTCATCTTCAATCTTTCATAAACGGCGAATCCGAACGCGTTTCGAATATCCTGACCTACACCCCGGGAATACCCATTTCGAATCTGGTTATTTCAAGCCCCTCTAGTGCAAACGGGGTCTTGGGAGAAACCTTTACTCCTTATCCAATTGCCGCATCAGGAAGCCCAATATCATTTTCAGCTAGCAACTTACCCTCTGGGCTTTACGTAGATGCCCTTGGCATCATCAGGGGAACTCCACAAGAGACTGGAAGCTTCCCAGTAATCATAAGCGCCGGCAATTCCACAGGATCAGTCAGTAAGGAAATTAACATCACCATATCGTCTAGATCACAAACTCCGGCTGAATTGGAAAGCCTCTTCACTCTCACACTCGGAAGTGATCTCGTCGTAAGCCGCAGTGACGGAGAATCATCAAACCTCACTTGGGTCGTAAAACGCAATGGTATCACAGTATTACAACGTAACGCCGCGAACGAATTTAGTTACAAATATTACGCGAACAACAGTGGCTACACCTACACCATCCATCTGAACGCATGGTTCAACGGTGAATACCAACGGGTTTCAAACACAGTAACCTACAGTCCGGGTTCAGATGCATCGCCTGATCAACCCGTGATCAGCAACCCGCCTGTCTGGTTAGTCACACAGCACAAGCCTGTAGAGCCATTTCAGATCACAGCATCCAGCAATCCTACGAATTATTCGGCCACTCCTCTGCCTCTTGGTCTGTCGATAAATTCGACCACGGGTATTATTTCGGGAACACCCACAGTTGCAGGACGCACAATTACCAGAATATCGGCCAGTAACGTCTATGGATCCAGCAGTTCCGATTTGGAAATCATAGTTGGAGCCGCAACATCATCCAGCACGTCCTCTCTCTATACCTTGCACCTCTCGGATTCGTTGGTAATCAGCCGAACTCATGGCTCACACCCGCAGTTGGCTTGGGTAATCGTCAAAGACGGTGTTGTTGTTCTTAAGCGGCTCGCCCATTCCGAAACGCAATACCGCTATTATCGGAACTTCATTAAAGGCGACTACGTGGCATATCTTGAGGCTTACGTCGATGGCAGCACTCGAATTGTTTCCAATGCGGTTGGATACCATATTCCAGAGTCAGGACATATACCTCCTATCTTAGAGGCATCCATCCTATACAGTCCTCGCCATATCGTAGGTGCCCTAAATCAAAATCTATTTCATCAACTTAAAGCAACAGGCAGCGATACCAGATTTACGGCCACAGGATTACCTGAAGGCCTTAACATCACAACCACTGGTGTGATCAGCGGCACACCCACAGAAGCGGGCGTATTCAGAACAGTAGTGACGCTTGTATTTCCAGGAGGCATTAGCTCCACATCTATTAAATTCAGTATTTATCCAAATCAGAATGAAACTGGTGAATTCCAGTTGAGCCTGAACGACAACTTTGTCGTAACCCGCAGCGACGGTGAAGATAGAGCCCTGCAATGGGTGGTGACACGCGACGGAGAGGTCATCCTCAGGCGCGGCGCTAATGGTGAAACCGAATACTCCTACTTTCGAAATTACATCGAAGGCTCATACTCAGTGTATCTGGAAGCATGGAGAGAGGGCAGCTACCAGACTGTTTCCAACATTGTTACCTACACAATTAATCCGCGTCAGGAATCAGCGAACGGTCGCGCACTGCTCCTGGAACACGCACTTGGCGAGGTATCAGGAGCATCGAACAGTTACATCGAGCCAGATTTCCAAGTCACGAAGAACGCAGAGGGGAAACTTGTGATTACCTATGAGTATTCTGCAAACAAAGATCTTGCTGAAGAAGGGTTTGAAATCGTCGCGGAATACTCCCTTGATACGAAAACATGGAAACCTGCAAGCTGCTGTCGGACAATCCTCGGAGAAGACGATCGCATCGAACACCGCCTCGACGAGCTAGACGTTGAAGAAGCCTCTTCTGCATTCTTCCGCCTGAAGATTCAGCCCATTGCTCCAGAATTTTGAGCTAGTTCATAGCAACGCCTCAAAAAGGGATATAAGCTCTTTTCAGTCGACGAATTGATTTGCTATCAAACACCAACCAAAACGGGAGTCCCGTAGGTCGTAAACCCGGTGGATTCCTCAACCTGAATATCGAGGATCTCCCCGGTCAAGCGATCCACATCGCCTTCAAAGATCACGATCTTATTCTGCGGCGTGCGTCCAGTAAGGGTGTTCGGATTATTTTTCGAAGGTCCTTCACACAGCACACGCTGCACCGTTCCGACGATTGCTTCATTCTTCGCTTTTGCGAAACGATCCACCGTATCAAGCAAACGCTGATTGCGCTCCTCTTTTACGGTTTCCGGAAGCTGATCCTCCATTTCTGCCGCAGGTGTATCCTTGCGCTTTGAGTATCGGAAAACAAAAGCGTTATCAAACTGAAGTCGTTCTACGGTGTCTATCGTAGCCTGAAAATCCTCTTCCGTTTCACCCGGGAAGCCGACGATGACATCCGTGGTGATCGCAATATCCGGCCTTGCCGCTTTCATCTTCTCGCAGATCTCGACGAACTTCGCGTTCTTGTAAGGTCGGCGCATCAATTTCAAAATCCGATCTGATCCGCTCTGCATCGGGAAATGAATGTGAGACATCAGCTTTGGCAAGTAGGTGAATGCCGCCACCAGATCATCCCGATAACCAATCGGATGCGGGGAGGTAAATCGGATGCGCTCGACCCCCTCCACTTCATGCACCGCTTCAAGCAACTGCACGAAAGGAGATTTCCCATCCACCTTCGGAAATTCAGTGCGACCGTAGAGGTTTACGATCTGTCCCAGCAAAGTTACTTCTTTCACACCCTGCCTCGCAAGGAACTCTACCTCTTTCACGATCTCAGCAATCGGTCTGCCACGCTCTTTTCCGCGTGTATCTGGAACAATACAGAACGAGCAGCGCATGTTGCAGCCCTGCATGATCGATACGAACGCCGAAGCGTTCCGCGCCTTTGGCATGTGATCGCGGATCGTGTTCTGGGAATCCGTTTCCTCCGCGATATCACAGACAGAAGAACCGCTCATGGAGAGTGCAGGATCATCCATCCGTGCCTCCATACGGCTCTTCAGGACATCATCCACATATTCGAAAACCTTGTGGTATTTCTGAGTTCCCACCACCACATCGAGGTGCGGGATACTGTCGAAGAGTTCCTGCCCGCGCGATTGCGCCATGCATCCCATGAAGCCGTAAACGACATGCGAGCGCTTCTTACGCTCCTTGCCAAGTATGCCCATTTTTCCGAGCGCCTTTTGCTCCGCCTGATCCCGTACCGAGCAGGTATTGATCAGAATCGCATCCGCATCTTTCTCAGTCTGCGTAAGCGTGTAGCCACCTTCGGTGAACATCCGCGCCACCTGTTCGGTGTCGCGTTCGTTCATCTGGCAGCCGTAGGTTTTCAGGTAAACGCGTGGCATAGTAGCAATGGCGTTACGCCAGTTTCAGTCGGTCATCGGATTCCAGTTTTGCGGTTATTTCTGGATATCCGCCGATCCGCTGCATGTTAAAGCAATGGAGATAGATGGTGAAAATTTTAGGATCGAATACATCGACAAGCTTCTCAACGGCCTCGTCGAGTTTCGCTGTATCGAGTTCCTTAGGAAGCTCACCAGTCACGGAGCCTTTGCCATCGTGCTCGATGCCGAGGATATCACAAAACATACCCAGCATCTTCTGCTCACCTGCCATCAGGTATGCCTGAAGGACTTGATCGCCAATGGAGTTACTGGACTTAAGCTGCAGAGTCTTTTGAATCCATTCATATTGCTCGGTAAGTGGCTTCTTCTGCACAAAAACCGGGCGCACCTTGCGGTGTGATGCCAGGGTCGAAACAGCGGATTTATATACGTCACGGTCATTATCGCGGAACCAATTAAGGATCGTGGAGACAACGGCGGGATCGACGGCAGTAAAGATTTCGTAGGATTTCACAGTTTCGGGAAAATTTTGGTGGGCGGGCAGTCAAATCCTTCCAGCCCCATAACGCAACACTCTTTCGGCACGACTCTCATCAGAAAAATATAGCAAAACGGCCTGCCTGAGGTTTCCCCCGGGCAGGCCGCGTGTGATTTCTAAATAAGTGCTATTACTTCAGATCAAAGCGATCCAGCTCCATCACCTTCACCCATGCGGCGACAAAATCGTTCACGAATTTCTCCTCTGAGTCGGTGCAGGCGTAAACCTCAGCAACTGCACGCAGCACAGAGTTTGAGCCAAACACGAGGTCAAAGCGCGTCCCGCTCCACTTCGGGCTGCCGTTCTCACGATCCTGCCCGATGAAGGCATTTCCACAGGGCGACACGGACTTCCACTCGGTAGACATATCGAGCAGATTGACGAAGAAGTCATTCGTTAGTTGCCCCACGCGGTCGGTGAGCACACCGGCTTTTTCTTCACCGACATTCGCGCCAATAACACGCAGGCCACCGACCAAAACGGTTAGCTCAGGCGCAGTCAAGGTGAGCAATTGTGCATGATCGATCAGCAAATGCTCGGCAGGAATACTGAAGCGTGCTCCCATGTAATTGCGGAAACCATCTGCTCTAGGCTCAAGCTCTGCAAAGGACTCCACATCCGTCTGCTCTTGGCTCGCATCTGCCCTGCCCGGTGTGAAAGGCACATCGATCTCGCGCCCAGCAGCCTTCGCCGCTTGCTCAACACCCACGCCACCCGCCAGCACAATAAGATCGGCCAGAGAAACTTTCTTGGCACCTCTTTGGTTAAACTCTCCCTGAATCCACTCCAAGACGCTGAGAACCTTCGCAAGTTGCTCGGGCTCGTTTGCGGCCCAGTCCTTTTGAGGAGCAAGGCGCACACGGGCACCATTAGCTCCACCGCGTTTATCGGAGCCCCGGAACGTCGAAGCGGAAGCCCAAGCTGCCGAAACCATTTCCGAAATACTAAGTTCCGAAGCAGCAATCTTTTCTTTGAGTGCTATGACGTCGAAATCTTCGATCGCCTCGTGATCGAAAGCAGGTATCGGATCCTGCCAAAGCAGATCTTCCGCCGGCACTTCAGCACCCAGATAACGAGCTTTCGGCCCCATATCGCGGTGCATTAGTTTGAACCACGCCTTGGCAAACGCATCTGCAAAGGAATCCGGATTTTCAAGGAAACCACGTGAAATCACCTCGTAGGCTGGGTCGAAACGAAGCGACAAATCTGTCGTCAACATCGTCGGGCGGTGCTTTTTAGATGGATCATGCGCGTCCGGCACGTTCTCCGGTGCATTTTTTGCGATCCACTGATTTGCACCAGCCGGGCTCTTCGTCAGCTCCCATTCAAACTCGAAGAGATTCGTGAAATACCCGTGGCTCCACTTTGCAGGTGTCTGTGTCCAGGTGACTTCCAATCCGCTGGAGATGGTATCGACACCCTTGCCGCTTCCAAAGCTGCTTCCCCAGCCGAAGCCTTGTGCCTCGATGTCTCCAGCCTCGGGATCAGCACCAACATTATCTGCCGGACCAGCTCCGTGGCATTTGCCAAAAGTATGTCCACCAGCGATCAAAGCGACGGTTTCTTCGTCATTCATGCCCATACGCGCGAAGGTTTCGCGAATGTCATGCGCAGCCAACACTGGATCAGGATTTCCATTTGGCCCCTCTGGGTTCACGTAAATCAGACCCATCTGCACAGCGGCCAATGGATCTTCTAGCAAACGCTCCTTGGGATCTCCGTCACCCTCGTAATCGTAGCGTTTATCGCCATCCAACCAACCGGTCTCACGACCCCAGTAAACATCTTCGTCTGGCTCCCATGTATCCACACGGCCACCACCGAATCCGTAGGTCTTGAAGCCCATCGATTCCAGAGCAACATTTCCCGCAAGGATCATCAGATCTGCCCAGGAAATTTTACGACCATACTTCTGCTTAACCGGCCATAGCAAACGCCTCGCCTTGTCCAAACTCACGTTGTCCGGCCAGCTGTTTAGCGGAGCGAAACGCTGTTGTCCGCGCCCACCACCACCACGACCATCGCCTGTGCGGTAAGTGCCAGCACTGTGCCATGCCATGCGTATCATGAACGGACCGTAGTGACCAAAGTCGGCAGGCCACCAATCTTTGGAATCTGTCATCACAAACTCTAAGTCCTTCTTCACAGCCTGGAGATCGAGACTCTCGAACTCTTTGCCATAATCAAAATCCTCGCCCATCGGATCTGACTTGTTGGAATGCTGATTTAGTAGATCAACCCTCAAACGGTTCGGCCACCAGTCTTGGCTGGTCGTTCCCGCGCCACTTGGCGCAGCTTGTTGGAAAAATGGACACTTGGATTCTTCACTCATAGTTCTTTGTTGGTATGTATTTTGTTAGAAATTTTATTCCGCCACTTGGCACTCGGAGCAAATACCCCAGTAAATGACCTCCGCCTCATCGATTTTATAGCCGTGATTTTCAGCAACATGCAGGCAAGGAGCCTCTCCCACCGCACAATCAATATCGACCGTTGCCGAGCACACTCGGCAAATGAGGTGATGATGATTATCGCCGACTCGATCTTCATAAAGCGCCGCCGATCCGCTCGGCTGAATGCGGCGAATCAGACCTTTTTCGCTCAGGGTGCCGAGGGAATCATAAACCGCCTGTTTGGAGATCGTGCCGATTTTCCCACGCACATAACTGGCGATCGTGTCTGCCGTGGCGTGGGGGCATTTGGAAACTGCCTCCAAAACGGCGATGCGTTGCGCAGTGACGGGCACACGGCTATTGCGCAGCGAGTTGGCAGCATCTGACATACTGAGAGGCTCGCATTATTCTGGACTCAGTCCAGAACTTTAATCACCAAACCCAAAAGCTGGTACCGGCATCCTCATTTTCCAATTTCTGCCATCGATTCCTCAATTGCCCACAGCACCTTCGTTTCGACGTCTTTCCCAACCGGTCTTGCACCCTTCGCGCAGTCCGCAAACCATTTACCCAGCAGCTTCCGCCGTTCTTGCGGGAAGTGCTTCGTGTAGCCCTCCTCGTCCGGCGCGCCGAGCACCTCGATGTCTCGCCTACCGTGCGCCCTTTCTAAAATCCGCCCATATCTCACTAAAACACCGTCGAGCAGGATCCACGGAAAATTTGCATTTCTCGGCGCGCCTATCTCCAACTCCTTCGTCTCCCCAGTAGAAAATTTTACCCCCTTTTTCAAATCCACCTTCAGATCTGGCAGCATCCCGCCCTTAAACCACGCCGCGCCTGCACCTGTTATCCCACCTAGGAGCGCGCCGAACCCATGGGTCAACCCGCCTGTCGAGATATCAACCGCCACACCACCCATCGCACCCGTCGCAGCCGCCACAAGGGTCAGTTGACCGCGGCTCAATCCCCATTTCATCCACACCTCCTCACTTTCCAGATCGATGTCGCGGAAGCTCTCCTCATCGCTCTCCACTTTGAGTAAATGGTGGCGATAGATTTTAAGCAGCTTGCCGAAGCATCCCTTCTCCACCTTCTTCAGCCGCTCGAAATATCTAACGCGCAGATCTTCCTCCTTCTGCTTACGCCGCGTCGGCATGCGCTCGTCTTTCTCGTCGATCTTCTCACGCACCCTGAGTTCCAGCGCTTCAGCGAGGAATTCACGCACTACCTCTGCAGCCTCGTTGCGCCGCTCGTCCCACTCCATTTCAATCAGGGAAATGGTCTCCTCCAACCTCCCACGATGACGCTCCTCTATCTCCAGCAGCGCCTTCATTAAGAGCAGCCTTTGCTCATACTTTGCCCGATGCGCATCAAACGTCCGCACCAAGTTGAACGCACTCCCGAGCTTTTCCCGCCACGCCTCCTCGTGTTCGCCACCTCCATCCTCACGCAGATTCATCAGTGCCAACCGTGGCCGACCCGACCACCTCAGAATCTCCATTTCCGCCAAAAAATCATCCCGCAGCGGCCTACCCGGATCCACCACATAGAGCACGCCCGCACCATCCAGCAATGGCTCTAACAAACGCTTCTCATCGCCGAAATCCTCACCCTTTTCCTCCACAAACCTCCGCAGCGTCTCTCGCCCCGGCGTCCCATCTCCGTGCATCTTAATGATCTCACGCATCGCCTCCACCGGCCTGGAAAATCCCGGAGTATCGATGAAACGCACGCACTCCTTTCTTCCGAACACCACCTTGTGCTCCTGCGCTCGTGTCGTCTCACCCGGAGTCGGGCTCACACGCAGCACCTCGTTGTCATCGATCTCTAGCAAAGTCGCGATCACCGCGCTCTTGCCCATGTTCACACGCCCGACCACCGCGAATTCCGGCACGCCATCACTCATAATTCATCCTCCCCGTAAAAATACACTTCAGCCCCAGCATCCGCCAGACCGTCTACAAAATCCCGCCATATCACTTTCTCCTCATCCTTCACCTCAGCAGGTTTCCCATCTCCACCCGCATTCGCCACAAGGAAATGCACCATCACTCCACCCCCCGCAAGCCCCCGCACTTGCCCGTGCAGCGCCTTCATTCTCGGTGGCGATAGCGCCCAGCCTTCCGCCAGCAACACCACTCCCGCCGGAGCATTGCGAATCGAATTTTTCGCATCTTCTTCACCCTTTTCATCCCACACGCCCACCTCATGCCACTCGCCCGGATTCACCCGCAGTCGTCGTAGCATAAACCCTCGAAGATCCTCCTGCTTCAGCCCCGTCCCACCCACATCCAATACCAACACCCCGTCCACCGGAGCCTCACTCATATCCACCCGCCGTGTCCCCATCATCCCACGCCACAGCTCCCGGTGACGCTTCGCCTGAAAATCCAGTCCGGCTAGAGCAGTCCGCTCCTTAAAAAAGGCAAACACCCACAGCACCGCCCTCGGCAACAACCCCCAGATGAAAATCGCTCCAAAAAAGAAGAGATACCAGACAGCTCCGTATTCCGCACCTTGATCGCTGTTTTGAGCAGCCTCAACAGCCCCCATCGAAGGCACCGCCTCAGGCCACACCCAAGCCCAAGGCAAACTCAAGAAACCCGTTACCTCATGCAACTTCGCCGCCATCCAATCGTGAGTCGTCGATTCCCAGAAAAAACCCACCTCCATAAACCAAATACAGCCCAGCAAACCCGCCATCAGCCCCACAGAAAACATCACCGCCCCCGCCTGAGTCAGCCGCACCAAGTTCCACCCCAACGCCTCCCAGCCTTTCCCACCCTCAAGCCTTAGCGTCCGCCACCATTCCATCTTCCCCGCTCCACCAGCCTTCGACACCAGCCAACCCAGTAGCTTCGGCACAATCCCCAACCCTTTGGAAAATTTTCCCCGCAGCAGAAACGCCATCCCCGCCGCCAACAAAATCAAAAGCTGCAAGCCCACCGTCACCCCCAGCACCATCGGGATATTGAAAGCCATACGCTCTCTATCCAGCAGCCCCGTCATCACCCCCACACCTGCCAAAAACATCGCCACGACCACCACCGCCCCCACCAAAAACCTTCCACCCGCCCAAACCTCGCCCGGCATTTCCTCACCCTGCTTCCTCTGCCCATCCAGCCAAGCACGCATCCCCACACGTCGTGCCTCTGCACCTTCCAAACCTTTCACCGCATCACGCAGTCCCTCCTCATCGGAAAAGCCCACTCGATCCTCGCGACCCGCCAGAGCCTCGAAATCCACCAGATCCCGCAATGTCCAACGTGCTTTCAACACCCACACACTACCCACCGCACCCCACCCCGCGCAACAGCTTTACTAAACCCACCCTTTCTTGAAAATTGCAGTTTCTCCACTTGCGTATAACTTGCCACCGAATGCGCAATCCCGCCCTCATCACCGCCTCCATACTCGGAGCCATCGTCCTCATCGCCGCCATCATCATCGGCATTCGAGAACCCGCGCCTGAAAACACCACGGAAGAACTCACTGCACCAACTCCCGAGGAAATCGCCACCCCACATTCCTCACCTGCACTTTCCATCCTCGCAGAAAATCCCGATTGGTCATCGCTCGAAGCCTACCAGCACACCATCACTCGCAGCGATTTCGAGAAACTCCTTACCGACATCTTCACCACAGACGACACCTGGCGCACCTTCATCTCCCTCACCGACACCTCCGCCGCCATCCGCACTTCCTCAGATTCCACCGACCCCGTCTTTATCCTCCGTTTCTCCACACCGGAAAAAACACTACCCGCCCCCCGCACCTGGAAGTCCAAATCAGAACTCCCTACCCCACCTTCCGGAAAACCCCTTGCAAATCTCCACATCGCCATCGACCCCGGACATATCGGTGGCGATTGGGCGAAGATCGAAGAACGTTGGTTCAAAATCGGCAACGGCTCACCCGTCGCCGAAGGTGATATGACCCTCCGCGTCGCGAAAATTCTAAAACCCCTCCTCGAGGAAATGGGAGCCACCGTCACACTCGTCCGCACCACCACCGATCCCGTCACCCCCCTCCGCCCAAGCGATCTCAGCTCTTTAGCCGCAGAAACCACCGGAGAAGACCCCGCCAGCCTCCGTAAGTTTACCGAAAAACTTTTCTACCGCACCGCCGAGATCCGCGCCCGTGCCGACCTCGTCAATCACACCATCAAGCCCGACCTCGTCCTCTGCCTCCACTTCAATGCTGCCGGCTGGGGCGACCCCGCCAATCCCACCCTCGTCCCCAGCACCCATTTCCACATCCTCGTCAACGGTGCCTACACCGAAGACGAAGTCCGCCTCGCCGACCAACGCTTCGCCCTCCTCGAAAAACTCCTCCAGCGCACCCACGAAGAAGAAGTCCTCGTCGGAAAAACCGTCGCTAACACCTTCGCGGAAATCTCCAAACTCCCCCCCTACCGCTACAACTCCGTCGGCCAAAACGTCCGCACCATCCCCGACAGTGAATACCTCTACGCCCGCAACCTCCTCGCCAACCGCCTCTACGATTGCCCCGTCATTTTCATGGAGCCCTACGTCATGAACTCCACCCACGACTACAACCGCATCCAAGCTGGCGACTACGAAGGCAGAAAAGAAATCAACGGCCACCCAGTCCCCTCCATCTTCCAAGAATACGCCACCGCCCTCGCAAAATCCCTAGCCACCCACTACACCATAAACCGCTAGCAACAAAGGAGGGGCGAATATCTTTCGCCCGCACCTGCATGGAGAAAGGAGCCGCGATTCTGAAATCGCGATTGCAATCGGAAAGAGCTTCGCCAAGCAGGTCGCGATTTTAGAATCACGGCTCCTTTCCACCCAAATTTCTCGCTTTGGTGTTTTAGAGTTTCGATTTTCACGCTTACTGTCCCGCAAACGAATGACTCTCCTCATCTTCTACATCCTCATCGCACTGGTCTTTTCTTTCCTGTGCTCGCTTCTCGAAGCATCCCTTCTGACCATCACTCCCACCACCGTAAGTCGCGCCGTTCAGGACGCGAAGCCGTGGGGTTTGAAAATGCAGCACCTCAAGGAAGACATCGACCGCCCACTCTCTGCCATCCTCACGCTGAACACCATTGCCCACACTATGGGAGCCGCCGGAGCGGGCGCACAATGGGCGAAGCTCACCGGAAACCAATGGGAAGCAGCCTTCGCGGCATGCCTCACCATCGCTATTCTCGTAATTACGGAAATCATCCCAAAAACCATCGGAGCACGCTTCGCTACGCCCCTCGCTCCGTTCACCAGCTCATTCCTCATTTTCCTCACCACGGCGATGAAGCCCCTCGTCATGGCATCAAAATCCATCACCAGCATGATCGCCACCAAGGAGGAAGGCCACGACCCCTCCGAACACCGCGACGAACTCCTCGCCATGGCACGTATCGGTGAAGACTCCGGCTCCTTGAAAGCACGCGAAAGCCAGTTTGTCCACAACCTCATCCAGCTGCATGCCATGAAGGTCTCGGACATCATGACCCCGCGCCCGGTCATATTTTCCCTCCCGCAGTCCACCCCGCTCGTCGATTTCGCAGCCCTCATCGAGAACAAACCCTTCACCCGCATCCCCATCTACGACAAAGGCACCGATGACTTCACCGGCTTCGCCATCCGCGGCGACGCACTCCTTGCCCACCTCAAAGATCACTACGATACCGGCACCCTCGCCGATGTCGTCCTCCCCATCGCCATCACACCGGAATACACACCTGTCGATGCACTCTTCCAGCGCTTCATCGCAGAGCGCCATCACATCATGCTCGTCACCGATGAGTTCGGCACCACCGTTGGCCTAGTCACCCTAGAGGACATCATCGAAACCATCTTCGGCATCGAAATCCTTGATGAAACTGACCACCACCCAGACCTCCAGCACCACGCACGTAATCTCTGGCACGCACGCGCTAAGAAAATGGGTATCGATATCGAGGAAGCTCCCGATTCTAAGACCCCAGAATAACTGCTGAACAGCTCGCGAGTTTCACTGAAAATTCACACTTCTTGTCTCGTTTCAGCAAGAAATCTGCTCATCATGCAGATTGTGAAACTTCTCCTCTTTCTCACATTCGCCGCTTCGACTCTCATCGCCTCAGCTGATGGCTACATTCAGCAATGGTTTAAAGCAGAGGAATTCAAGAAGTCCGGAGATAAACAAGCTGAGTTCGAAGCCCGGCTTCTTTGCTTCGAACTCGCCATCAAAGCCAAGGATCCAAATTACAGCTATGCAGCAGCGTCCTCTAGCGTCTTCGCGCTATATGTTTCAGGCCGCCAGGTAGAGGCAGGAAAACTCGCTCACAACATTCTGGAAAAACTTCAGGCTCTTCCAGAGGAAGACTCATTCCGATCCAAAATCTGCCGCAGCGAAGTCTTCATGATCCTCGACCGTGGCCTGCAAGCCCAGGGTCGTATCGGCGATGGCTGGCGCGCCAATGGTGCCGTTGCCGCAATTCTCCGCGGCCAACATCCGGGTCCCGACGACGGAGGAGATGCTCTCAGTATCGATGAAATCCTACGCCTTCCCGCCAACCTTCGCGGCATGGGTTGGCGATGCCTCGGGCGCGAAGCTGACTACCTTGATATTTCAGGTCGCAGCCAGGACGCGCTGGATCTGCTTGCTAAAGCGAACCTCGTCATCAGCGAGCAATGGAACCAGCTCCAATCCACCGAAAAATTCTACGCCTACAAAGTCCTCAGCAGCTACACCTCGCAACTCGACTTTCTTGGCTACACGAAAGATGCCCTCGATCTCCAAGCCGAGCTCCTCACCAAATCTGCTGATGGTTCCGCACCAAGCTCATACAAAAAACTGCAGATGAACTACCTCCGCAACCTCTCCCAATGGGAAGGCCCCTCAGAAGAGGTTCTCGATAAAGCACGACAAATCGCCAAAGAATTGAACGCAATGGGGGCAATTAGCGCGACGGGTGTGGATCGACTCATTGCAAAAATGGAACTCGATTTCAAAGCATCGGAAGCCGCACTCCAGGCACTCGCCGAAGCCATTGCGAAAAACGAGTCTTCCGAAGAATGGTTCGAAGCAACCTACTCCACCCGGGACTCGATGGTCGCCCGCTCACGCAGTGGCGAAGAAATCCCTGACTCCGAGTTCCATGAGAATATCGGGAAAATGCGCGCCCAAGGAAACAAGCGAGGCGAACCCACCATCTACACCGAATTTGCAAATCACCTAGTCCGAACCGGACGTATTTCCGAAGCCCTCCCGCTTTATCGCGAAGCCCTGCGCCTCGTCCGCTGCTTCCGCCGGGATTTCCACGAAATCCCACTGCTCTGCCGAATCCTTGAAGTTCAACTAGCCACTGGAACCCCCGCAGCCGTCGAAGCCGCACTTGATGAACTCAACGCCACCATCGCCCGTATCAAGAACCTCCCGCCCGAACGCATCGTCCTTGCTGCCCTACCTCGTGCCCAAGCTAACCTTGCACTGAACCGAGAAAAGGAAGCCCGCCAAATCATTGAACAAGCCATTGCCGCAGGACAGGGGCTACCGGAACACAAACTGATACCTATCTCAAAAGAAGTCATCGACTCCCTTTTCGCAAACCCCATCACTCTGATTGACGCCTCCCCTGAAACCCCGGTCATCTTCAGAATCCAGCCGGAATTAGTAACCACTCTCGCCATCCCGGGAGACTCGGCAACCGCTCGATTCACACTCAGCAATCCTTCACCATTTCCGGCTACGAAAAACCTCATCGCCACCGGCCCGGGAGCCCATACCCAAGACGGCAGCATTTCTTTTGACCCGAACAAACCCAGCCAACAAACCGAACTTGCCGTCACCCTTGGCGCTGGCTCTGAGGAAACCATCAAGATCGAAACCAACAGCCCTGCGGAAAACTCAGAATTTAAAGCCGAACTCAAGTGGGACTCTTCCGACTCCACCTCCGGCTGGATCGTCAACTGGGATCCTAACGCCAAAAATTCAGCCATCCTCGATGCTAGTCAGATTAAGGGAGACCCCTTCCGCTCCATTTCCTTCCACCACCACGTCCAGCTCCCGGTCGGCATGGCAGCCGCTGCTTTCCGCATCGTTTCACCCGAGCCAATACGCGTCGAATACTACGATACCCGTAGCTCACACCTCATCGCGATAGACGCCAATGGCAACGGCGATTTCTCAGAAGAAGGCGACCTCCACCTACACGGAGCAGATGGCACCGCCGCAGCATGGATCACCGAGCAAACAGGATCCTCTATCGAACTCCGCATTTTCGGAATCAACAGCAATGGTGTTATCCCCTTCGATAAACCCGTCACATTAAGAGCTGAAGTCCTTCGCGATGGAACTTGGACTCTTGAAGCCGAGAACATCCTCCGCTAATATTTCCCCCCATCATTTTGGAGCAGACCAAAACAATCGCGAAGCTGCAAACCAACGGATTTTTTATCCAGCCGGCGGTAGGCATACTCATTGGAACCAGCGCCGGCATGGGACTCATGATGTTTGTCATCCTCGTCGGAGGCCATGTATTCCTTGCGATGGGAGCCTTGTTCGCAGGTATTCTTGGAGCATTCGGAATACTTGCTGGAAAGATGTGCTTTGAACTAAACGAGCATGGCTTCAGCCGAAATTTTCGCCCGTTTCTCATCCGCTTCCTCCGCCAGAGCGAATTACACCAGCACTTCCAATTCTCCGATATCGTATCATATCAGCGAGAAAAGGATCTCTCTCGTTCGATGAATGAGGTGGATTACCTCCGTATCAGACTGAGGAAAGCGCCGTTCACTATCCTGATTAATGATCAGGTAAATCCAAGCGGCTTCAGAAGCTTTGCGGACACATTCGAAGTGCAGGTACAGGGCTACAACGAACACAGGCCACCTGCCTTACCCACACAGAAAGCAATCGTCCCAATTCGTAAAAAGAAGGGCTTTTACTCAACGGTATGGGCAAATATACTCACGGGTATCTTCGTCTGGGCTACGCTTTGCCTCCTCTCCGCTCTATTTCTTGGTGAGGCTAGTGTGTCACTGATACTACGTCTGGCGCTCGTGATTGTCCCCGGAACGGGATACATGGTTTACCGAGTGTTTCTGAAAAAAGATCACTAAGCTCTTTGCCAAAAATTACTCTCCCTTGTCGTCCCCGCTTTTCAGCTCGTCCAAATAGACCAGCTCATCGCCATTCTTATGACGCCTCCAAGTATTCAGACTGATCACAATTAACAGTCCGATTACTACAAACGAGCCCTCCATGAAAAACGGCGTGGACATAATACCCACCAGGAAGCCAACGCTATCGCCCACCACACCAGGAATCATCCGCCAAGTCATAAGAAGAGTTACTACAAATACGGTCAAAGCCAGCAGGATCGCCCCTCCAACAAGGATCTGTTTCCCCCTGTTCTCCTCCGCTTCGTGCTGCTTTTTCATCCTGAAAAGACTCTATTCTCGGCTTCGCACACCCACAACACGTAAACTCTTTTAAAAAATACTAAGCTTTTCTTGATTATTTTGTAAAATTTGAGATATTTCTCATATCAAACCGTCACGCAGCAAACTAGCACCCTTGCTCGCCGCCGTCTTCTTGACGGCGCCGCTTCTCTCCGCATGGGCATGGCACAGCAGCAACGACGTCTCTTCAGATCAGCAATCGGCACCAAAAACGACTCGCGTTCCAGTCGAGATCATCGCTTCGGACAACCCACCTAAATGGGTTCTAGTGCCAATTGACCCGAGCTAGCCTCCGATCACTTCGCCGCCGCCTCGAAAATGATCGGGATGATCAGAATCGCGAGGATGTTCACCACCTTGATCATCGGGTTCACCGCTGGCCCCGCAGTATCCTTGTAAGGATCACCCACGGTATCACCCGTCACACTCGCACGATGAGCCGCGGAATTCTTCCCTCCGTAATTTCCGTCCTCGATATATTTTTTAGCATTATCCCAAGCTCCGCCTGAGGATGTCATGGCGATTCCCACGAAGAGACCCGTCACGATTGTCCCGACAAGCACACCACCGAGCGCCTCTGGCCCCATAAACGCCATAGCGACTACGAAGATCACCGGAAGCAACGCCGGCATGATCATCTGACGGAGCGCCGCTTTCGTCACAATATCTACACAATGTCTGTATTCAGGCTTTTCTGTGCCATCGAGAATACCCGGATGCAGCCCAATCTGGCGTCGCACTTCCTTCACTACTGCTCCAGCTGCATTGCCGACTGCATCCATGGCAAAAGCAGTAAAAGTGAATGGCAGCAAACCGCCCACAAAAAGCCCAATCATCACTTTATGATTCATCAGATCGAAAACGAAATCCTGCCCTAAATGCGCCTTGAGCTCTTCCACATAAGAACCAAACAAAACCATCGCCGCTAAGCCTGCAGAAGCAATCGCGTAGCCTTTCGTCGCCGCCTTCATGGTGTTACCAACAGCATCGAGTTCATCCGTGATCTTACGTACTTCCGGATCAAGCCCACTCATTACCGCAATTCCTCCGGCGTTGTCCGTCACCGGGCCGAAGGCATCCAGAGAAATAATAATCCCTGAAAGGCTAAGCATACTTACCACCGCGATAGCGATACCGTAGAGATCTGCCTGCGCGTGACAGATCCATATTGATCCCACAATACACAGCACAGGAGCGACAGTCGCGTGGTGCCCTACACTGATCCCGGCAATAATATTTGTCGCGTGCCCCGTTTCCGAAGCCTTCGCAATACGCCTCACTGGCCCATGCTCTGTGGAGGTGAAATAGTTCGTAATCCATACTGAGGCGAAGGTCATCGCGATTCCAACTAGGATACAGTTAAACAATTCAGCGCTTCCCACCGATTTTCCACCGATATTCATCGCCTCCGGAAACACCATACGCGTGATCGGAAACAGAATTGCCGCGGTAATAACTCCGCTCACCAGCACGCCACCCACGAGAGATTTCGTCGCACCAAGTTTTGTGAAATTCACAAATGCCACACCCAATAGAGCAGTAAGAATCGAGACCCCGCAGATCACGAACGGAAACGTCAGCGCATTCGCTTCACCGCCTGTCGTCAGGAAACCAACTAAAACACCACCGATCAAACTCACCGCATACGTTTCGAAAACATCCGCAGCCATTCCCGCGCAATCACCCACATTATCACCTACATTATCAGCAATCGTCGCCGGATTCCTTGGATCATCCTCATCTAGGCCTTGCTCGATTTTCCCCACCAGATCTGCTCCGACATCAGCAGCCTTCGTATAGATACCACCTCCAAGCCTTGCAAAAACACTGATCAGCGAGCTTCCCAGCGCAAGACCCACCAACGAATCAATCGCCATCTTCTGGTCTCCTCCCCCGACTTTCAGGGCGAGCAAATAAAATCCCCCCACCGAGAGCAGCCCTAAACCCACTACTAGGAGCCCAGTAACAGCTCCACCGTTGAATGCTACCTTGAGCGCACCATGCGACGATACAGATGCCGCCTGCGCCGTGCGAACATTTGCCCGCACCGCTACCATCATTCCGATGTATCCAGCCGCCAAAGAGCATACCGCCCCAACGACAAACCCGATAGCAGTGGGCGTATCACGCAGCCACCAAATACCCGCGACCACTACCACAGAAATCACAGCCACAGCCATCACTTGCCTACGCAGATAAGCCGAAGCTCCGTCCTGGATCGCTTTCGCAATTTCCTGCATCTTTTCATTCCCGGCATCTGCCGAAAGCACGGAGCGGATCAACCACAGTGCGAAAACGAGCCCGATGGCTCCTGTAATAAGAGAAAAGACCACCCCGTGGTCAGTGAATAGGTTTTGCATGGATATTGGGTTTAGTAATCAGTGATTCGATGAACCTGAACAATTGCCTGAATCTGACAAGATGTTTCCGAATTGCATAAATCAGCACGCTTCTTTGGGGTTTCGGCACATGCCGATCTGGTATCCAATGCACGCATGACTCGCGACGACTCGCTACCCACAGACCGCAGGCTCCGGCAGGAAATCCTGTTTGCACGAGAGCGCGTCTATCACTTCGGCCAGCCCACACCACTCGATAGACTTCCTGGCGAATTGGAAATTTGGGTAAAACGCGAAGACATCTCTCCCATCAAGGCATACAAATGGCGTGGCGCAGCTAACCGCATGGCCACTCTCACTGAGCTCGAAGCCGCGCGCGGAGTTGTCACCGCATCAGCTGGCAACCATGCACAAGGCGTCGCTCTAGCCGCAAAAAAACTCGGCATACTTGCACGCATCTACATGCCTCGCTCCACCCCGAAGGTGAAGCAAGATGCCGTCCTCACCCACGGTGCGGAATACGTTTCCATCCACCTCGCCGGGGACAGCTACGACGAAGCCGTCCAAGCAGCAAAAGCCGACCAAGCGCAGACACAAGCGGTCTACATCCACGCCTACGATGACCTCCAAGTCATGGCCGGCCAGGGAACGCTAGCAGATGAAATCGTCCTCTCAGGAAACGGCCCCTTCGACATCGCCTACCTACAGATCGGCGGAGGAGGCATGGCAGCTGGTGTTTCCACATGGCTGAAAACCTACTGGCCAGATATCGAAATCGTCGGCGTAGAAGGCGAAGGACAAGCCTCCATGAAAGCTGCTATCGCGGCAGGAAAACCCGTCGCACTCCCACAAGTCGATCTCTTCTGCGATGGCACCGCCGTAAAACAAGCCGGCACGCTCCCTTTCGAAATCTGCAAAGACACACTCGACCGTACCCTCACCGTCACCAACGCAGAAGTCACCTCCGCCATCCGCAAACTCTGGGAAGGCCTGCGCTGCATCTCTGAGCCATCCGGCGCCATGGGGCTCGCCGCCGCTCTCGCTGAAAAAGAACACCTCTCTGGGAAAAAGGCACTCGTCGTCCTCTGCGGAGCAAATGTCGACTTCCTACAACTCGGCCGCATCGCACAATCCGAAGGCTCCGCCACACGCAACAGCCGCACCCTCCGAGTTCGCATCCCTGAAGAACCCGGAACCATGCTCTCACTGTTAGACGATAGCTTTTCCGGCACTGACATCACCGACTTCCAATACGGAAAAACCGATAGCTCACAGGCTTGGCCTTGCTTCACACTTTCCTCAGACGATCCCACCGCCCTCGCCTCCCTCCCAGATAAACTTGATGCCGCCGGACTCCAATGGGAGGACATTACCGGAGCTACCGACATCGCCTTCCGCGCCATCCCGCTGCGCGGCGACCTCGTCGCACACCCCGCTTTCCTGCGGCTCGATTTCTACGAGCGCTCCGGCGCACTCCACGATTTCCTCGCAAAACGCGTTTCTGGCAACGCAAACCTAGTCTATTTCAACTACCGCCAATCCGGAGAACGCATTGGCCGAGCACTTATCGGCCTAGATTTCCCCTCACCCTTCGAGCGAGATGCCTTCCTTCTTTCCTTACCACCACAAGGCGACGGTTACCGCCTCTGCGAGCCGCTCGATGCCGCCGCATCCGCCCGCCTCGCCCCAACTAGCTAGCTTACCTCCCAATTCCTCTCGACAGAGGCGGACTAACGGACAAACTTCCCCCTCCATCCAAACCTCCTTATGCGGACAGCGATTTTCGGCGATATTCATGCAAACCTCGAAGCTCTAGAAGCTGTGCTTTCGGACGCCGTTTCACAAAGTGTAACTGACCACGTCTGCCTCGGCGATGTCGTAGGCTACAACGCTGATCCCGCCGCTTGCCTCGATCGCATCCGCGAGATCGGCTGCCCAACCGTCAAAGGAAACCACGACCAGGACGCTTCCGATGACCATTCGCTAGATAGCATGAACCCAGTTGCCGCCACTGCCTTGCAATGGACACGCGAGCAGCTCGATGACGACCAACGCCTTTGGCTGAAACGCTTACGTATGGTTCGCCAAGTCGGCAACTACACCATCGTCCACAGCACCCTCGATCAGCCACTACACTGGAATTACGTGACAAATCGCTTTGATGCGATGTCGAACTTTTCCTACCAGTTCACCCAACTCTGCTTCCACGGACACACCCACGTTCCTCGCATTTATATAAAGTCAGAAAAGGTGCGCGAGGTGCCCGCAGAATCCGTAGAAATCGAGTCTAACGCCAAATATTTCATCAATGTCGGATCTGTAGGCCAGCCACGTGATGGCGACCCGCGCGCCTGCTACGCGATCTACGATCACGATACCAATCTCATCGTTTTCCGCCGTGTGGAATACGACATACAAAAGACCCAAGAGAAGATCTTGAAGGCAGGTCTTCCAAAAATGCTCGCAGAGCGCCTTTCTGAGGGTCGCTAAGTCGATCCACCCAGACCGTGGAACAAGCTATCCAATTGCGTGGAACACGCTTTACCGCTTGACGCAGTTTGCCTGCGCTCTGATTCTCTTCCTCCACCGTAGGAGTGCACTCGTAAGGCTCCTTCGTAATTTCTCCATCCACCCGCTCCGGCTCACCGGAAACGGATCAATTGGCAATACAACTCATTGAATTTCAATATCTTCCATTAACTCACCTCCATGCTGAACAAATTTTTCGGAAACATGTTTTCCAACGACATCGGAATCGATCTCGGCACCGCTAATACCCTCATCAATGTAAAAGACCACGGAATCGTCCTCCGCGAGCCCTCAGTAGTTGCCGTAAAGTCCGGCACCAACGAAGTTCTCGCTGTCGGAGACGATGCAAAACGCATGCTCGGGCGCACACCCGGCAACATCGTTGCCATCCGTCCACTGAAGGACGGAGTCATCGCCGACTTCGAAGTCACCGAGGCAATGCTCCGCCATTTCATCAAAAAGGTAAACAAAGGCCGTCGCTCAAATCCTCGCGTCCTTATTGCCATCCCTTCCGGAATCACCGAAGTTGAGCGCCGCGCTGTTCGCGAATCCGCCGAGGAGGCAGGAGCCCGTGAAGTTTATCTCATCGAGGAACCCATGGCAGCTGCTATTGGTGTAGGCCTTCCCGTTCAAGAAGCCTCCGGAAACATGATTGTCGACATCGGCGGTGGCACTACCGAAGTCGCCCTCATCTCCCTGTCTGGCATCGTTTACGCACGCTCCGTCCGCACTGCAGGAGATGAGCTGGATGAATCCATCATCCAATACATGAAGCGCGCCTACAATCTCATGATTGGCGAGCGCACCTCCGAAGAAATTAAAATCCGCCTCGGCTCTGCAGCACCACTTCCCAAGGAAACCTCCATGGAAGTCAAAGGACGCGACCTCGTTGCCGGCCTTCCGAAAACCATTACCATCACTTCCCAAGAAATTCGCGAAGCGATGGCAGATCCGCTCAGCACCATCGTTGACGCCGTCCGCACCACTCTTGAGCGCTGCCCCCCTGAACTCGCCGCCGACCTTGTCGATCGCGGCATCGTCCTCGCCGGTGGTGGAGCCCTTCTCAAAGGACTCGATCGCCTTCTTCGCGAGGAAACCGGCCTTCCCGTTCACGTCGCCGAGGATCCCCTCAGCGCTGTCGCAGAAGGAACAGGAAAAGCTCTACAAGAGCTCGCACTCCTCAAGAGGGTTACAAACACGGAGCGCTGAGCCCGGGATTCCAGAACACGGAATCTCCTTAGGCCATGAAACCGCTAAACCTCATAGCACTACTTCTCTTCCTAGCCGGAGTGACGTGGGCACTCACGCGCAGTGAGCCCATCGTCCGGGAAATTCAGGTCGCCTATTTTACGGCTATTTCCCCCACGCTCAGTGCAGGCTCCGCATTGGAAACGAAAACTCGTAAACTGCTCGAGGAAACACGCCACTCCAAGGAACTCGAAACTCGCATCGCCGCCATCGAGAGTGAAACCGGCAGGCTGCGCCTCATCGAACAACGGTTCAAAACTATCGAACGGGAAAACGCCCAGCTGCGCCACGCCCTAGATTTCAAGAAGGCGACCAATTTTGATGTCGTCGCCTCACAGGTTATTCGACGTCACCCTACGACATGGTGGCAGACGATGGAGATTGATGCAGGCCAAGACAGCGGTATCGGCATTCAGCTTTCCGTAATGTCGAACGAAGGCCTCGTAGGCATCATCGACCGCCCTTTCCAAAAACGCTCCTCTGTCCTCCTCATCACCGATGAAAAGTGCCAAGTGTCCGTCCGTATCGAAGGCTCGCCGGAAGTCGGTATCCTCAGTGGCCAGCGCGGTGAATTTGACAGAAATCCTACCCTCCGTCTCCGCTTCCTCTCCAAGGATGCGGCGCTCAGACCTGGCCAACGTGTATTCACCACAGGCCGTGGCGGCATCTTCCAGCCGGACATCCTAGTCGGCACCATACTCTCGGTTGAGAAAGGCGCACTCGATTCGGAAGCCCTGGTGAAACCCGCTGTAAATCTCAGCGATCTGGACACCGTCTTCGTCGTGCTTTCCGAAAACCTCTGAAAAACAACCGCTTGTTCCGCTATAACCTCAGCACAGTCATTCTACTGCTCGCCGCATTTCTGGTTCAGCAGTTCATGCCTGCGTTTACAGGCCTGAGCCACGCACGCATTCTCATCGTCCACCTCGTTTTCCTCTGTGCTGCAGTCACTGTGGCTACACCCACAATGCTACTTTCAGCATTCATCGCAGGCCTGCTTTGGGACGCTCATTGCTCCCTCGCGCCCATCACCATGGATCCCGAGGTTTATACCCATCCCGCGGAATCCCTCCGCTTCGGTTATTCCATCCTGCTCTTTGCCGCTATGGGCTTTCTGATGCAGGGGCTCAATCCCATTTTTCGCCAAGGAAAATGGCAATTTTCCGCACTCCTCACCGGTGTCGCCATTTTTCTCTATCTTACCGCCGAGTTCATTCTCATTTCCTTTGTAAGGGGAGATTTTGTCATCAGCCGATCCATCATGCGGCTTATGTCCTATACCTCTCTGCTCACCATGCTATTTTCACCAATCGTCTTTTGGATCCTCTACAGCATCGCAAAGCTTTTCGACTACTCCCTATACCCAGAGGCCAACCGCAATAGACGCAGATAAAAAATCACCGCCATGGAACCCCGCTTCAGATTACGACTCTACCTGCTCACCGCCCTCATTCTGGTCGGTTTCGGCACCCTTTTGTCGAAACTCCATGAATTCCAGATCGAGCGTCAGGATGAATTCCAAGCACTCGTCCCCGGCAACCGCACCGTCACCGTCCGTGAGCCAGGTATCCGTGGTGAAATTACAGACCGCAACGGCATCCCTCTTGCGAGAAATCTCCGGAACTACGTCATTTCTTTTAACTTAGAAGAAATCGCACGCGCTTACCGCCTACAGCACAACGAAAGCCCTGTCCTCACCCGCCTCACTACACAAAACGGCCTCCCTAGGAAGCGATCAGAAAAAGATATCGCCGCGATCGTTAGCAATTGGACACTGAAACCGCTTCAAGAACTTGGCCTGGCAAAGGCTTATCCTTCAGTAAAAAGCCGTGACAGATTCTACGACTCCCTCCGCACCCACTACCTCACCCACGGCGGCCTCGTCCCATTCACCTACCGCGCGGATCTTACCTACGAGGATTTCGCCCGCCTCGCCGAGCGCAACCTCGAGTTCCCCGGTGTCACTCTCAGCATACGGCCTCAGCGCCAATACGCATACGGCACCCTCGCATCCCACGTACTCGGCCACCTGAAGCAATGGGAAAAGGGAGACATTTCCCTCGCTGACAAGCGCTCCTATGACCACTTCATTGGTGAGGAAAAAGGCATCGCCGGAGTTGAGGCGACAATGGATGAATACCTCCGCGGCCCCGAGGGTAGTAAAACCATCCTCAAGGACGAGAAAGGCCGCACCATCGGCATGCTCGATTTCACCAAGCCCGGCCTTGGAGCAGAAGTTAAACTCACCATCGATGCTCGCCTTCAGTACCTGTTAGAAAATACTCTTCGCCGAGCTGGCCGTGCCGCTGGTGTCGTCATGGACGTCCGCACCGGTGAAGTGCTCGCCATGGCATCCGTCCCCGATTACGAGCCAAATGCATTCATCCCCTCCATCTCCGCCGAGAAATGGAAGGCCTACAATTCCAACAAACAACTCTCCCCTTTCACAAATCGCGCCATCACATCCTTCACTCCGGGCTCGACCATGAAAGTCCCCACAGGCATCGCCGGTGCCATCCAAGGAATGGCGAAACGCTCCATCTCCTGCGATGGCTACGTTGCTTATGGCAACCACAGGGTTGGCTGCTGGCTCTGGAACAGCAGACAAGGCCAGCATGGATCGCTCACTCTTCCTGAGGCGCTTCAACGTTCCTGCAATCCCTATTTCAACAAACTGGCCAATACTATCGGCTGGAAAGCTATGGTCGACGGATTCTCTCTCGTAGGCCTTGGCAAAAAAACCGGCATTGAACTTCCCAATGAAGATCCAGGCATCCTCCCCGGTTCCCGTGCATGGCGCGCCGCTATTCCAGGCGCGGTCATGACACCCGCCTTCGAAGCATTCCTCTCCATCGGCCAAGGCGACACCATGGCCAGCCCACTACAACTCGCAGCCATGGTTTCATGTGTCGCAAACGGCGGTAAATATTATCAGCCACGTATTGTAAAAAGAGTCGTCTCGGAAGATGGAAAAGTCTTCGTCCCTGATTTCCCGAAACTCGAAGTCGACCTCCTACAGTCAGGAGTAGAAGCCGACGACCTCGAACTCATCCGCAAAGGCATGTGGATGGCTGTTAACCAAGTAGGCGGAACCGCAGGAAAAGTACGGATGGTCGATGTCGAAGTGGCAGCCAAAACAGGAACCGCTCAAACCGTCGATAACGGTCAAAAATCCAACAACTCATGGGTCATGGCTTTTGCTCCCTATGATGAACCACGATATGCTGTCGTCATTATGGCTCAAGCCGCCGGTTCTGGTGGAGGCGTCTGCGGCCCATTGGTAAACACCGTTTTCACTGGCCTCTTCGCACAGGAAAACGGCATGCGCCTGCCGCTCAAACCACAACACGAATACGTAGGCCACCTCAACCGTATCGAAGCAATCGAGCCTCTTGCCGATGTCCTCGCAGCCATTGAAGCCTCTGAAATTCCCGCATCCGATCCTACCGTTACAGCTGTCCCTTCCGACGACGACATCGGTGAAACCGGAAACGAAGTAATCGGAGCCATGCCTGAAGCGCCCATCGATACGACGCCAACACTCGTCACTCCGAGACCAACAATCACCGAAGAAACCGACACCGAGGGACAAGTGTCCCCCCGTGCCATTCCTATCCAAGAATGAATGGTTTCATAAAACCAATCCAAGAATTTAGAACCAATACAACGTGATCAAAAAAATCAAAAGAATGTTAGGAATCGGTAGTACCGATCCATCCAAAGGAAACACCATCATCGTAAATGTCGAAAAACTCGAGCGCCGTGTCGCACTCGTAGAGGACGGCTTGCTTGAGGAATACACTGTAGAACGCGAAGGCGATCAAAACATCGTAGGCGGCATCTTCAAAGGCCGTGTCAAAAACATCGAGCAAGGTCTCAAGGCCATGTTCGTAGACATCGGCCTCGATAAGAATGCCTTCCTCCACTTCTGGGACGCTATACCCGCCGCTCTCGACGGTGGCCTCGAAGAAATCCAACGCGCCGGCTCCAAAAAGCCGAAAAAGAAAATTACATCCAAGGACATTCCTTCGATCTACCCGATCGGCTCGGAAATCGTCATCCAGGTCTCTAAAGGCCCCATCGGCACTAAGGGGCCTCGCGTCACAACGAACATTTCCCTCGCCGGTCGATACCTCGTCCTCATGCCGTTTACCGAGCAATTCGGTATTTCCCGGAAAATCGACGATCCAAAGGAACGCCAACGCCTGCGCCGTATTGTCCAAAAGCTTTCTGTTCCTGAAGGCATGGGCATCATCATGCGCACCGTCGCCCAAGGCACACGCGCCCGCCACTTCGTGCGCGATCTCGCCATGCTTCTTGAACAATGGGACGATATCGATCAGCGCCGCGCCAACAACCCGGCTCCTTGCTGTATCTTCCAAGAGCCAGATCTCATCGAACGCACCGCCCGCGATTTCCTTACTGAAGAAGTCGATCAAGTGCTCTGCGATGACGCAGAAACTACCGAGATGATCCGCGACATCGCAGGAAAAATCTCACGCCGCGCAAAACGCCGTATCCACCATTTACCGACTGCCTCTCAACCCATCTTCGAGCGAGTCGATATCCAGAAACAAATCGACGAGGCATTCTCCCGCCAAGTCTGGCTGAAATGCGGCGGCTACATCGTCATTGATGAAACCGAAGCACTCATCTCCGTAGACGTAAATACGGGTCGTAATCGCGGCTCTAAAGACGTCGACAAGATGATCCTGCAAACCAACATTGAATCCGCTGAAGAGGTCGCACGACAACTCCGTTTACGTAACATCGGTGGACTCGTTGTCGTCGACTTCATCGACATGCGCCACCGTCGTGACCAGATGGCGGTTTTCAAAGCGATGAAGGAGCGTGTCAAAAAGGACAAAGCCAAGACGCAGATCCTTCAAATCTCTGCCATTGGCCTGATGGAAATGACTCGCCAACGTCTCAACGAATCCCTGCGCGATTCGATGTACGAGCCATGTCCTTATTGCCAAGGTCGTGGCCGCGTAAAAACACCGATGACCATGTCCATCGAGATCCAACGTCGCCTCAACACCGTCATCCAAACTCATCGCGATCAAGTCGGTGACCTCATCGTTGTCGTTAATTCCGACGTCCTAAACCGCTTCAAGCAAGAAGATGCAAAAGTCCTCACCGAACTTGAACGCTCCCATTCCGGACGCCTCATCTTCCGCTCGGATCCTTCACTCAATCGCGAACGCTTCGCCCTCATCGACGCAGCTACCGAAAAAACGATCGAGCAAGGCTGAGCCACATTACGTAAATCTCACCAAAAAGGACGTCCATTCGGGCGTCCTTTTTTTTGGTCTTCCTTGGAGTCTCCATATATCCGCATAGGCTCCTCTGCAGATGCCCATCCTAGATCCTTCACTTATCGATGACCCTTCCTCTTCGGACGAAATCCTTGATGCTTTTCTCACATTTTTGGAATCCACCGGAACCACACCATATGACCACCAGGAAGAAGCGATCCTTGAACTATTCGCCGGTAACAACGTCATCCTCAACACACCCACGGGCTCGGGAAAATCCCTCGTAGCGCTAGCACTCCAGTTCCGGGCGATCTGCCAGAAACGGCGCTGCTACTACACCGTTCCTATCAAGGCACTGGCCAACGAGAAATTCCTCTCCCTCTGCAATACCTTCGGCCCCGAAAACGTCGGGATGATTACCGGTGATGCCACGGTCAATCCCTCGGCACCCGTCATATGTTGCACTGCCGAGATCCTTGCGAACCTCGCCCTCCGCGAGGGCTCTGCTTCACCAGTGGACGATGTCATTATGGACGAGTTCCATTACTATTCAGATCACGAGCGCGGTGTCGCTTGGCAGGTGCCCTTACTCACTCTTCCGAAAGCACGCTTCCTACTCATGTCCGCCACCATCGGCGATACGGAATTTTTCCAACAAGAGATCACCACTCTCACAGGCACACCCACCGTGCTCGTGAAATCTGAAGACCGTCCGGTTCCTTTGGAATTCGATTACTCGACCATCGCCCTAGAGGAAAAAATCGAAGAACTCGTCACCGCCAACCGCGCACCGATCTACCTCGTTCATTTCACCCAGTTATCCTGCGCGAAAACTGCCCAGGATCTCATGAGCCGGAATTTCTGCACCAAGGAGGAAAAACAGGCCATTTCAGATCTCCTCGTCGATGCAGACTTCCGCAGCCCCTACGGCAAGGAGATGAAGAAATTTCTCCGCCATGGTCTCGGCATCCACCACGCTGGCCTCTTGCCGAAATACCGGACACTTGTCGAAAAGCTCGCCCAGAAAGGCCTCTTAAAGGTCATCTGTGGCACCGATACCCTTGGCGTAGGAGTCAATGTCCCGATCCGCACCGTCGTCTTCACCCGCCTCTTCAAATACGGCGGACAAACCACCAAGACTCTTGCCGTCCGTGACTTCAAGCAGATTGCCGGACGAGCCGGAAGACGTGGATTCGATGACATCGGCTACGTCGTCGCCCAAGCACCCGAACATGTCATCGCCAATATCAAGGCAGAGGCGAAAGCCGCTGCTAAGGGAGGGAAGTCCAAGGCGATGAAGAAAAAGCCCCCGGAAAAAGGCTTCGTGAATTGGGACGAAAACACCTTCCGCAAACTTATCGACTCTCCTTCGGAAAAGCTCAGCTCATCCTTCGTCATGAGCCACAGCATGTTGCTCAACGTCCTTTCGCGCCGCGAAGAGGATGGCTGTGAGGAACTACGCCGCATCATCCGGGACAGCCATGAAACCCCTTCGAAGAAAGCAGCTTTGCGTAAACGTGCCTTCGGACTCTTCCGAGGGCTCGTCGAGGGCAACATCCTGCGCATCCTTCCCGCGAACGAACGCGAAACACCGGCGAAGGTCAGACTCAATATTGAGCTACAGGATGACTTTTCCCTCAACCAAGCACTCGCCGCCTACCTCATCAAGGCGATACCTCAGCTCAATGCTGATGATCCCGCTTATCCTCTCAATGTCATCTCTCTCGCCGAGGCCATTGTTGAAGACCCCTCGCAAGTCATTCGAAAGCAGGTGGACAAAGCCAAGGACAAGCTCGTCGCCGAGATGAAAGCGGACGGTATCGAATACGACGCTCGAATGGATGCTCTGGATCAAGTCGAACACCCAAAGCCCGGCAAGGAATTCATCTACGCGACCTACAACGAGTTCGTCTTGACCAATCCCTGGGCTAAGGAAGCCGCTGTTCGCCCGAAATCCATAGCCCGTGAGATGTTCGAGGACTACTCATCCTTCGAGGACTACATCAAGACCTACGGATTGGAGAAAAGCGAAGCCGTTCTCTTACGCCATCTCTCCGAGGTTTACAAAATCCTCGCACAGACCGTCCCTGATTCGCACAAGACTCCAGAGCTTGAGGAAGCGGAAGCTTTCTTCTGCTCCATGATCCATTCCACGGACTCCTCCTTGCTGGATGAATGGGAAAAACTCCGCAACCCCGACGCAGCTTCCCAGGACAAGGCTCCAGCTCCCACAAGCCCCATTCCATACACCAAAAACAAGAAGTCCCTCACTGGCGATGTCCGCTCCGCCATCCTCGGCTTTGTCAAACTTCTCTCACAAGGTCGCTACGAAGACGCTTTTTCACGAATCGAATCGGAACTCACCACTGTCGAACTGAGATCCATCATGGAGGAATTCCACCTAAGCCATGGCCTCATCCTTCTAGATCCCGAAGCCCGCAACCCCAAGCACACACGAATCAACACATTGCCTGAAAAAGGGATCTGGGAGATTTCACAAACCCTCGTCGATCAGGAGGAACTCAACGATTTTGCCGCCCGCTTCGAACTCGATCTCGAGGCCACCGAAGAAAACAGGTCTCCGGCTCTCCGCTTCCTAGGTTTCGAGTAGTATTACTAATTGAACCGTTATTCCAGTGGAACTGGAGTTGAACCGCGTCATGACAAGACGCTTCATATCTGCCAGGGTTTCTACTGTTAGGCTTAACAAGCCGTGCCCCTTGTCCAAATGGGACGGAATATTCATCCAGCAGCATCGACGCCATCCCACCAAACGAAAAAAGGCGAGCCGAAGCTCGCCTTTAATGAAGATTTAATGATCCGCTTAGCGTTTGCGGCGAAGAAGGCCAAGAACACCAAATGCACTCAGCAGAAGCGCGGAAGGCTCTGGAATGGCTTTAGTAACAAATCCCGGATTAATGGATCCATCTGAGCCCTGCGTAGGAATATTGGCAACAGTATCACCAAAGAGCACAGTAAATGTTTCATCAATGCGAATCTCGATTGGCGTCGGAACAGCATCGTCAGCTGCCAAGAATGTTCTCGCGAGATCCAAAACTAAGAATTCGGTTGCTGCAGCAAAAGAGGCTGCGTTCCCAACCAATGCCACCATTGCCTGACCTACGAAAGGAGCGTTTGATGCTTGTCCTATCGTTGACAGTGAAAAAACACCGTTGTTACCAAAAAGTCCAGGCGCATTGAAATTGGTGCTATCTGGTGTGCCAAATGCGGTGAAGTTCGTTACGAAATCATCCGTTGTGAAATTTTGGAAATCGCTAGATGAGTAAACACCAAGGGAAACAATTCCTTCATCTCCTTGGAATCCATCTCCTGAAGAATCTCCGATGCCAGTGACGGTATTTCCAGTCCCTGTGGTGAGGGAGTAAGTGACTCCAAACGAACAGCCTGCCATCGCAAAAAGTGCTACTGCGCCGAGTTTAAATGTAGATAATGTGTTTTTCATGTGACTTTGACTTTGTAGATTTGTCTGAATTTCTAAATTAAGATCCGAGAGTAGGCCCGTTGATGAGGTAAGGTTTGACTGATCCTTCGACATTATTCAAGAAAAATGCGCCTTCTAGCTTCACATCATCTGCAGGATCTGTTCCATCGAACCACCCTACAAATACGCCTGGAGCGTTTACATAGTAATAAGTTTTGAAAGCGCCAGGAGTTTCTGAATCGGGGATCAACACTTTATCGACACCGGTATCGCCACCGTCTGTGCTTGCTAAAATGTAATCCTGAAGACCGGAAGTTCCCAATGTCAGTCCTGCAGGAACAACCGGGTTTAGTAAGTTGAAGCCTGGGTTCAAAACAGAACCTGTGTTTTGCTCTTTAACTTGCCCAGTGATTACAAAATCAGTTGCCGTCGAAGTCGGGGTTGTCTGAACATAGAGCCCATCTGCGTAATTCAATACAGTATCACCAGCCGCTCCAGTACCGTCAAACCAGCCAACGAGTACGCCGGGGGCATTGACGTAGAAGTAGGTCGATAAGCCTGACGCACTCTGAACGATTATTTTATCAACACCAGAGTCGCCACCGTCAGGTGACTCCACTAAATTCGCCTTGGAATTGTCTGCACCAAAAACAGAGTCAAGTGTTGAGGCTGGACGTAACTTGTAAGCGGTAACACCACCTGTGACACTACCTGAAAGATCATCAACAGTGGTCAAGGTATTGGCATCAAGAACTGTGACCTCTTGAATAATACCCGAATCATCGTTCAGCTCTAGGATATATGTTCCAGCAGCGAGAGCAGAGAAATCAACATCAGCGTCAACAATAGTAGTTGCGGTAGCCGAATCAATCACACCTGAGAGCACAACTGGCTCGTGAAGTGATACGCCTGTGAGATTGAAAATCCCGGGGCTGATACTTACCGTCACGTAACCAGACGGGGTGGAGAATGCTTGTGTTTGCGCCTGTAAGGCACCTGTAGTCGTGATCGCGGCGAGCGCGGCCAATGGGATTAAATTTTTCATAGCGGGCAAAAATTAGTAGTTTATTGGGTTTAAGTCTAGTTACTTTGCTCGGATTGCGGTGACATGATTGTCACAGTATTTTCATACTGAGTTCTTCCAAACGCCACAAGAAGACACTCAAGAATTACTCATCGCAAGACAAAAGTGAGTTTTTGACGACTTTCCTGTGAATTTACCCAAAACTCACAAAACCCTTGTGATACCTTGATATTCAATAGACTTCGACACTACTTAATCCAATTTCTCAAGGTATACACACTCTGAAACGACAATGGCTCAAGAAGGCCAATGCGTAAGATTTTTGAGGAGAGTAAGACGTTGTTCGATCTCCTCACGTGTGGTTTCTGCGAGTCGATTGGTAGAAAAAGCCTCACAGGTATAAGATGCGACAACCGACCCATAGACAATGGCTTGGCGGAGATCTTCGAAGGAGTAAGAGGCCTTCCCAGTGGAAGCGAGGTGCCCAGCAAGAGCGCCAAGGAAAGAATCTCCTGCACCAGTAGGATCAGCGACTTCGGTGAGCGGGAAAGCCGCGCTACGGAAGATACTGACACCCGGCAGGCCAGGAATGGAGTATTCTGAAGGGGCAGCGCCTTCTTCCTCACGATGGAAGAGGATAGCGCCAAACTCACCGAGCTTGATGACGACATTGGCCGGCCCCTTATCTAGGAGGATTTTTCCTGCCGAGATGAGATTCGGTGTGCGGCAGAAATCGCGAGCCTCGGATTCGTTGATCACGAGGAGGTCGATTTTTTTGAGAACTTCGTGGAGGTCGTCGTTGGCGATGGTGATCCAGAGATCCATGGTATCGGCCGCGATGAAGGGCTTTTCCGCCGTGAGCTGAGAGATCATCTGCAGCTGATTGAGTGGATGCATGTTTGCTAGGACAACGACCGGTGCAGAGGCCATTTCCTCAGGGACTTTCGGCGCCCAGTCTTCGAGGACATTGATGGCGACATCGAGTGTTTCACGGTCGTTCATGTTCTCGTGGTAGGAGCCGGTCCATGAAAAAGTGTTACCTTCGGATTTCTCGAGGCCGCTTGTGGAAATACCCTTTGAGGCGAAGTGATCGAGGTGTTCCTGAGGGAAATCTTTTCCGATGATACCTACAAGGTGCACAGGGGCAGTGAAATATGAGGCGGCAATACCTGTGAAAGAGGCGGAACCACCGAGTAGGTTTTTCCCTTCCGAAGTAGGGGTCTTGATGTTGTCAATGGCGATGGAGCCGCCGATGAGGATGGGTGTGGTAGCTGGAGACATGCGCCCTGCGTAAAATGAATGATCGAAAAAACAAAGCCCTATCTTTCAATGCCTAGGCAAATAGGAAAGGAGGTTGATTTAAAACCCATAGCTCGACGTGCGGCATGTCCCCTGCTTCCCTCATGAAAGAGAACCTTCCAAACAAAAGAATTTTACAAAATGTCACGAAAAACAAAACTGATCGTCACTCTAGGCCCTGCGACTGAGAAACCCGAAACCATCGGCGAGTTGATCGACGGAGGCGTAAACGTCTTTCGCCTAAACATGAGTCACGCAAAGCACGAATGGGCGGCGTTAATGACCAAACACGTCCGCCAAGAGTCATCAAAGCGCGGACTTCACATCGCGGTTCTCTTCGATTTGACCGGACCATCTATCCGCACCGGCGAGGTTGAGACGCCCTACGAGCTTAAGGAAGGCGACAAGGTGGAATTCCGCGCTCAAGGAACAGAGCCTTCGATTCCCATTTCCACGACGGTGAACTACCCGGGCATGATGCAGGATGTCTCTGAAGGAAATATCCTCGTTGTGGATAATGGTGCGCTGCTCATGCACATCGACCGTACGGCTGATGACAGAATCATTTGCGATGTTCGTACACCCGGCACGATGGGTTCGCGGCGCCATATCAACCTCCCCGGTGTGCGCCTGAACCTCCCCGCCCTGACGAAAAAGGATCACAAGGATCTCGCTCTGGCCGTAGAATGTGGAGCGGACTACATCGCTGGTTCTTTCGTGCGTGATGCCGCCCACGTACGCGAGTTACGAGAGGTCATGGAATCGATGGAGGGCGAGGCTCAGATCGTCGCTAAGATCGAGGATCAGGAGGCAGTTCGAAACATCGATGCGATTATTCAGACCGCAGATGTGATCATGATCGCGCGCGGAGACCTTGGCATTGAAGTAGATTTCGAAGATCTTCCCATCCTTCAGCGCCGTATCGTGAAACGCTGCCATGAGCTTGGAACACGAGTGATCGTGGCGACACAGTTATTGGAATCCATGATCACCAATCCGACACCGACACGTGCGGAAGTGACGGATGTGATGAACGCCGCTTATGAAGAAGCCGATTGCCTGATGCTCTCCGGAGAAACTTCGGTGGGGCGTTATCCGCTGCGCTGCGTGGATGCTCTAGTGAGAATTTCTGGAAGAATCGAGCGCTCCGGCGGCCACGGATATGGCCAAGCAGTGATCTTGCGAGACGAACGCCAAAAGACAGCTCGGGCGGCTGTGACGCTTGCAGATTCATTACCAGATGCCCGGCTTGTCGTGCTCACACGTAGGGGCGTTCTTGCGAATCACATCGCCTTGATGCGGCCGCGGACGGGAGCATTTTTCGCCGTGACGCCAAAAGATTCAGTTTGCCGCCAGCTTTCGCTGACACGCGGTATTCGTGCGTTCCAAATGGCTTTCTCATCAAACATCGAGGAAACCATCGAACGTGCTACTGAGCAGCTACGTTCAGATAACCTAGTCAGGCCAGGAACTCCGATCGTGATCGTTTCGGATATTCTTTCAGATCACTTCGCCGCAAACTCGATCCTATTGCACCACGCGTAGGATGCGCGGGTCAGTGTTCCCCTTGGGTATTTCAACCCTCCGGGGTTGATGCTGATTTGCTATGCGCGCCGGATGAGGAGTGGAGTGCTGGAAGCGGCTTATTAAGCCGCGCTCCATAGCTCAGTTCGCGACAAGGTTCATGATTTTGCCGGGGATGTAGATCACCTTGCGGATAGTCTTACCTTCTATTTGCTCGTTCACTTTAGCGGATGCAAAGGCGAGTTCCTTAGCTTCGTCCTCCGTGGCAGTCATAGAAATCCAGATACGGTCGCGGAGCTTACCATTCACCTGTACGACAAGCTCGCATTCCGTGCGGATAAGCGCCACCTCATCGTAGGCTGGCCAATCCATCTCGGAGAGCATCTCGGTGCCGCCAATCAGACGATTAATTTCTTCTGCAATATGCGGAGCAAACGGATTCAGGACAGTGAGGAACTGAGTGAATTCCTTACGTGGCACTACGCCAGCTTGAGTGAAGGCGTTCGTGCAAATCATCATCTGTGAAATCGCGGTATTGAAACTGAGTTTTTCGATGTCCTCGCCGACCTTTTTGATCGTTTCGTGGACGACACGCATCAACTCCTTGTCGGTGCACGCAGCATCGGTGATTTTCTCGGAAACACTGCCGTCATCAGTGATCGCCAGACGCCAGACGCGAGCGAGGAAACGGGAAACTCCCTCCACGCCTTTCATCTGCCAAGGTTTCACCTGTTCGAGCGGCCCCATGAACATTTCATAAAGGCGCAGGGAGTCGGCTCCATACAAGGAAACGACTTCATCTGGATTCACCACATTACCACGTGATTTCGACATCTTCTGCCCGTCTTCGCCCATGATCAGACCTTGGTTCACAAGCTTCTGGAATGGCTCAGGCGTGCGGACGTGACCGAGATCGAAGAGCACCTTGTGCCAAAATCGTGCGTAAAGGAGGTGGAGCACAGCGTGCTCGGTGCCGCCGACATAGAGATCCACCATTCCGGGTTTTTCGTCAGACCAATATTCCTCTGCGGCCTCGGAGATGAAACGCTCAGAATTACCAGGATCGCAGTAGCGGAGATAATACCAGCATGAGCCAGCCCATTGCGGCATGGTGTTGGTTTCGCGGGTCACACCATCGGGAAGTTCAACCCAATCGCGGGCTTTACTGAGGAGAGGGTCGGGTGTTCCGGAGGGTTTGTAGTCCTCAAGCGGAGGCGCGAGCAGCGGCAGTTCGGAATCTGGGAGAGCATAGTGCTTGCCGTCCTTCCAAGTGATCGGAAACGGCTCGCCCCAGTAGCGCTGGCGCGAGAACAGCCAGTCGCGCAGCTTGAACTGAATCTTGCGCTCGCCTTTTTCGTTTTCAACGAGCCAATGGATGATCGCGCCCTTGGCTTTCTTAGTCGACATGCCGTCGAGGAAACCGGAATTGATGGCCGTTCCTGGTGCAGTGTATCCCTGCCAATCCGAATCATCTTTCGGCTGAACGACTTGCAGAACCGGCAGATCGTATTTCTGCGCAAATTCGAAGTCGCGCTCATCGTGTGCTGGCACAGCCATGATCGCTCCGGTGCCGTAGCCCATCATTACGTAATCGGCGATCCAGACGGGAATCTCTTCGCCGTTCACGGGATTCGTGGCGAAAGCGCCCGTGAAGACACCGGACTTATCCTTGTTCAGGTCGGTGCGATCGAGGTCAGATTTCGCGGAGCAGGATTTTTTGTAGGCTTCGACCGCTTCCTTATTCTCATCCGTGGTGATTTCACAAACGTAAGGATGCTCTGGTGCCAGCACCATGTAGGTCGCGCCGAAAAGGGTGTCGGGACGGGTGGTGAAAACGGTTACCGATTTATCACCGATAGAGAAAATGACTTCCGCACCCTCACTCCGGCCGATCCAGTTTTTCTGGAGCAGTTTGATTCCCTCCGGCCAATCCAAGGTATCGAGCTCGTCGATGAGGCGCTGGGCGTATTTCGTGATTCGCAGCATCCACTGGCGCAGCGGGCGGCGCTCGACCGTGTGGCCTTTCGACTTCCACTCCTCGACCTCTTCGTTGGCGAGCACGGTGCCGAGATCTGGCGACCACCAAACAGGGGTGTCAGCGACGTAAGCGAGGCGGACATTATCGATATCCTCACGTGACCAACCCTTCGCTTCAAGCTCGGAAACAGGTTTTGCCTTGTTCGTTTCCTCACAGAAATAGGAGGAGTAAAGCTGCAGGAATATCCACTGCGTCCAGCGCACGTATTCGGGATCGGTGGTGGCGATTTCGCGCTCCCAGTCATAAGCAAAGCCGAGTGATTTCAGTTGGCGGCGGAAGTTTTCGATATTCGCGGCGGTGGTTACAGCTGGATGCTGGCCAGTCTTGATCGCGTATTGTTCCGCAGGCAGACCGAAGGAATCGTAGCCCATCGGGTGGAGGACATTGAAGCCCTTCATGCGCTTGTAGCGGCCGATGATATCCGTGGCAGTGTAGCCCTCTGGATGGCCGACGTGAAGACCCGCGCCACTCGGATACGGGAACATATCGAGCACGAAATATTTTGGCTTCGAGGCATCAAATCCGTCCTCGCCCGGATTCGGCGTGCGGAAGGTCTTTTCGGAATCCCAGCGGGCTTGCCACTTGGGCTCGAATTCGTCGAAGGGGAAAGGCTTGCGTGTTTCTGACATGGCGGGCGGGAAAGCTGCGTGATCATCCGCCCCTTGAAAAGAAAAACCCTGCCTCAGCGAAAAGCTGGACAGGGTGTGAAAATCGCATGCGATCGTAAGCTATTTTTCCAACAGCTCTTTCAGATGCGCCACATAAGCTTCGGGACCACCCTTGCGGTAGCCTACATCCTCAGAAAGTTTCTTACCTTCCGCATCGAGGAGGAAAAGCGTCGGGTAACCCTCGATCTTAAAATCCTTATCAAGTGATTTGTTCTGCGCTTTCAACTCGGCGGATTGCTCCTTTTTCTTAGGAAAGTCGATTTCCACCAGCACGAGGTTCTCAGCTGCGTATTTCTGAAATTCCTCTTTCGAGAAAACCTCCTTCTCAAGCCGGATGCACCAACCACACCAATCAGAGCCGGTGAAATTGATGAAAATCGGCTTATCCTCCGCCTTCGCCTGCTTCTTCGCAGCATCGAAGTCGTGGAGCCAAACGGCCTCACCCGCGAAACTGGCGGCAGCAAAGGCCACCATTGAGAGAATGGTAAGTGTGAGCTTCTTCATCGCGATCTCAGTCTAAGTCTTTGTTTTCGAGCGCTTCGTCGAGGTGAGCGAGGAATTTGTCCACAGCAGGATATTTCGAAGCAAAAAAGCGGTCGAATTCCTTACCTTCGCTGTCGAGCAGGATGACGGTCGGGTAACCCTCGATCTCGTATTCCTTAGCATACGGCATATTTTTCTCCTTCAGCTCGGGATCGCCTTTTGGGAAATCCAAGTGAACGAGAATAAATTTTTCGGAGGCTTTGGAGACGAACTCCTCTTTAGAAAATACATTTTTCGCCATCATCTTGCAGGGCGGGCACCAGTCAGAGCCGGTGAATTCGAGCATCACGGCTTTGTTTTCTGTCTTAGCAAGCTCGATGGCTGCCTCGACTTCGGTTTCCCACCCCTCTGGGGCTTTTGCAAAGGCAGTGGAGACCATGGCTGAAGCGCAGAGCGCAGTGAGGGCGAGGTTGGTTATTGCTTTCATGTTGATGTTAGGCGTTTCTCGGCGCGCTTTTATTCTAAATTTCTTGGCGTAAACACGAAAAACTGAAACTCCATGCGCATGCCTGATCTGCCGAAACTCATCCTCGCAACTCGCAACGCCCATAAAACCGAGGAAATACGCCACATTCTCGGCGATAGGTTTTGCGTTACCGACGTGCGATCTTTCCCTGACCTCCCAGAAATTGAGGAAACAGGAACAACGTTTATCGAGAATGCACGCCTCAAGGCCATGGGAATCAGCGAGCGCGTGCCCGGATGGGTGCTAGCAGACGATTCAGGATTGGAAGTCGATGCCCTAGGAGGCTATCCTGGTGTCTGGTCGTCCAGCTTCGGAGGTGAAGAAGGCAACCACGCAAAGAACAACGCTCGTCTCGTCGAGGAAATGGCGGGTAAAGAAAACCGCAATGCGCGTTTTCGCTGCACACTTGTCCTAGCAAAAGACGGCCGAGAAATTAGCGTTTTTTACGGAACGGTAGAGGGCAGGATCGCCACGGAAGCTTCTGGAGAAGGCGGTTTTGGATACGATCCCTACTTCATCCCAGATGGCTACGATCAATCTCTTGCTGAACTCGGAGCAGAAATAAAAAACTCGCTCAGCCACCGCGCAAATGCTGTTTCCGCGCTCTGCGAATTCCTGAAAGATAAAAATTTGGTAGAATTTTAAAAAATAGTTTGGAGAAGTTAATTAAATCGCCTACAATCCACGTATGAAAAGGTTTTCCTACCTCCTTTTGCTCACACTTCCCCTTTTCGCTATACTCAGCTCCTGCTCGAGCCAAGTGAAGGCGAAGCAACAGGTTTCCTATCGTTTCGACCACGGTCGCACCGCGATGCTCAAGAACGGCATCGCCTACGCTCCTCGCAGCGCTCCTGCCTATGTCAAAAAAGCCATCGCAGCTGGCAACCGCTTGCAAAATAAGCCCTATAAGTGGGGCGGCGGACATGCGCGATTTAATGACAGCGGTTACGACTGCTCTGGATCCGTTTCATACGTTTTACGTGAAGCCGGTCTAATGAAGGGCTGCATGACCTCCCGTGGATTCTTTAACTACGGGAAAAAAGGAGACGGGAAATGGATCACCGTATATTGCAGAGATGGCCATGTGTTTATGACCGTTGCAGGGCTTCGTCTCGATACTAGCACCGGCAGAAACCGCTCCGGCCCGCGCTGGAGCACCGCCACTCGCCAAGGAAAAGGCCATGTGATGCGTCACCCATCCGGACTCTAATCCGAGAAAAGCGTCGCATTCATTTCCTCAAAATTTGCGAAAACCCTTTCAGCTGAGCTGAAATCAATAACCGACGTGACACGGTTAGGGACAATCCACGCTCTCATACTTGCCGCTTGGGCAGAGATCATGCCGTTCAGTGAATCCTCGATCACTAGACAATTTTCAGCTGCTAAATCGAGCTTTCTCGCAGTTTCTAGATAAAGATCTGGAGCAGGCTTGATACGTGGGGCGTCTCCCTTACAGACGATTTCCTTAAAATGGCCGGTTAGTCCGAGTTTATCGAGCCATCCATCAACCCATGAATGGGATGAGCTTGAAACAACTGCCAGCTGGATCCCACGCTTCTCAGCTGCGGTCAAAGACTCTATTATTCCAGGCATCGAGCCGTATCCCTCAAGTTCTGCCCGGATTTCCACCTGCCTATCTGCATCCTTTACTTCCCAGTCAAACTCACGGCCAGTCAGATTCTCCAAATGAGTTTTTGGCGACCAAGTATCGAAATCAGAGCCGATGCATCGGCAATACAGAGAAAGTGGCAGGTCTTGCCCCTCACGTTGGAATGTTCTCAGCCATGCCTGATAGATCGCCCACTCGGTATCAACAATCACACCATCGAAGTCGAAGAGTATAGCAGAGGGAATCATGCCTCTGGCATCTCCCATCCACAGCTGCCCGGCAAGCATTGATTCTTAACGGTTAGCTAATAGTCAGATTTTCGAATTTTATTGTCAAAATCCCATCAAATTGGCATAAGCCATGCGCCCTCTCACCGAAACCACCCTTCAAAAGTATGAGTATCCGCCAATTTATCGGAGCATCCTCCGCCCTACTTCTCGTATGGCTCGGAGTCACATTTTTCCACGAGGTTCCGGCCGGTCGATATCAGCATAAGGATGCGAAAACCGCAGATCTGGATAAAGAAAGCAAGCCGAGCGAAGCTGCCATCACTTCTATCGCAAGCTCAGAAAACTGATATCTCATGCCAGAAGATCCCATCTGCAATGCGAAAGGCTCGATCAAAGTCGAGCTAGAACCAGGGACTTACTGGTGGTGCTCTTGCGGACGCTCCAGTCATACTCCTTTCTGCGATGGCTCACACAAGGGAACCGGTCTTCAGCCAAAGAAAATTAAAGTTTCTGAGAAAACCACCTTGTCACTCTGCCAATGCAAGGCAACAGGTAACGCACCATTCTGCGACGGCTCCCATCGCAACCTCTGACTTACACCGTGGTTTGAACCAGGGTGAACACCCATTTTGGAAATCATGAGATTCTCCGGATCCACCCTCATTATCACCCTCGTTGCAGTTATCAGCTCGGGCTGTTTTCCGCTCAGTGATGGGACGGATTGGAAAGGCTCTGTGAACCATCAAGTCAGCCAACTCGGCTACCAAAATTGGATCGTTATCACAGAAGCCTCGTTCCCAGCTCGAAATCGCCCAGGTTTCCGCCATGTCGCAGCAAACGCAGAGGTCCCGGAAGTTGTCGACTATGTCCTCAATGCGCTTGAGGAAACCCAACACGTTCGCCCACGCATCTTCGTCACCCGAGAAATGCGTTCTGTGGAAAACGACTTTGCACCAGGTATTGAAGACATGAGGAAACGTGTCAGTAAATCACTGCATGGCTATGAACCTACCGAACTAGATCAGCAGTCGCTCATCACCCTCATTGATGCTGCAAACAGGGACTATGAAGTCCTCGTCATTCGCACGCCGACCGCCCTTCCCTACACTTCCGTCTTCATGGAATTACAGCCCGGCTACTGGGATGCTGAATCCGAAGATCGCTTGCGTGGAAGAATCAAAGAGGAAAAGCGGGAAAGACTTTCCCAGCCAGCACGCTAGGCACACACTCTCCGCGTGACCCGCAATGAACTACTGAAAATCGAGCGCGAAGCCGCATGGATCGGCGATGCCGTGCTAGCCCTTTATGCCCGCGAATTTGTCCTCCGTGAACGCGGCTGCATGGATGGTGTTTGGTTTACTCACCTCACCTCCAACGAATTCCTAAGCGCCTTCGGAAACCCCACAAGCGTCGAGGCAAAAATCGGTAGAATCTACCGAGATGAAGGTCTTGCTCCCGCTCACGCCTACATCGAAGAAACATTTCTTCCCATGTTCAGGAAACAGATCGTAAAAAAGATGAAGTGAGCGGTCACCACCGTGTGAAGCCATAAATTTCCTTCTGTCTTTCTTGGATCCTGAAAAACAAAAAGCCCTCCTGCGTTTCCGCAGAAGGGCTCGATAATTTATTAAGTAGCAGGAATCTTACTCAGCGTCAGCTGCAGCAGGCTCCTCTTCTTTTTTAGCGGCTGCCTTTTTCTTGGCTGCTTTTTTCGCAGGCTCTGGAGTTTCTTCAGCAACGATTTCCTCGACCTCATCCTCAGCTCCAAGCTCAGGAAGATCGACCCACTCGATGATTGCCATCGGAGCGGCGTCGGTCATGCGCTGACCAAGTTTGGTGATGCGGCAGTATCCGCCTGGACGGTCTCCGGTGTTTGGCGCGACTTCATCAAACAACTTCGTCACGGCATCCTTCTGGCGAAGGAATGCGATGGCGAGGCGGCGTGAGTGCAGGTCATTGCGCTTTGCTTGAGTTACCAATTTTTCGGCAACAGGGCGAAGTGCCTTTGCTTTTCCGAATGTGGTTCTGATACGCCCGTGTTCGATAAGGCTACAAGCAAGGTTTGCGAGCAGGGATTTACGATGCGGGGTGCTACGTTTAAGTTTGGTGGTATTGCGGCGATGTCTCATCGGTGGCTTCCGTTAGTGGTTTAAATAATGGGTGTGACTTATTCGTCGAGGTTCTGGGCGATGAGATCAGCAAGGCCGACTGGAGCTTCGTCTTCTGCACCGAGGCGTGGGCCGCGTGCTGCGACTGAGCTACCGGTGAGGAGCGAAGGTTCGAAGGACATGCCAAGGCCGAGGCCGAGCTCGACGAGCTTGTCCTTGATCTCGTTAAGCGACTTCTTACCGAAGTTGCGGTATTTGAGCATTTCTGCTTCCGACTTCATGGCCAGCTGACCGACGGAAGTGATGTTCGCGTTGTTCAAGCAGTTCGCCGCGCGGACGGAAAGCTCGATCTCGTTGACGGACATGTTGAGAAGCTTCTTAAGAGCGGCGTTCTCTTCGCTGGACTCTGCTGGTGCTTCTTCGAAGTCGACGGCGTTTTCATCGTAGTTGACGAAGACGTCGAGGTGATGACGAAGGATGGCGGATGCTTGGAGCAGCGCGTCTTGTGGAGTGATGCGTCCGTCAGTCCAGATATCGAGCGTAAGTTTGTCGAAATCGGTCATTTGGCCGACGCGGGTGGTGTCCACGGAGTATTTCACGCGGGTCACTGGGGAGAAGATCGAATCGATAGCGATGACGCCGATTGGCTGATCCTTGCGCTTGTTTTCGTCTCCGGTGGAGAAACCGCGGCCTACGCGGACTTCGAATTCGCAATCGAACTTCACCTTCTTATCAAGGGTGCAGATGATCTGATCCTTGTTTACGACGGAGTAGATGTTGTCGTCTTGGATGTCGCCTGCAGTGATGACGCCGTCTTTCTCAACCTTGATGGATAGGATGCGTGGCTCCTTGTCATTATGGGAGAACTTCACCTTCTTCAGGTTCAGGACGATGTCCGTAACGTCTTCTACGACGCCCGGGAGGCTGGAAAATTCGTGTTGCACACCGGCGATACGCACGGATGTGATGGATGCACCCTCAAGTGAGGAAAGCAAAACGCGGCGGAGGGAGTTCCCGACGGTGTGGCCGTAGCCGCGCTCGAAGGGTTCTGCAATAAATTGCGCGAATGTGTCTGATGCGGTGTCCTCGTTGCGAACGAGGCGGTTAGGAAGCTCGAAGCGAGCAAGTGTAGTCGTTGACGGTGTCGTTGATTCTGACATGTATTTGTTTGGTTGCCGGGTTTCCCTCTCGCGAGCCGTGTCTTTGCAGACATAGAGGACCGACGGCGGTTATTCTGTTTTGCTCGCGGGGCGCGAAGAGAATCGTTCTGGAGCGTTCTTGCAACGTTTTTTTATGGCAAAAAATGCGATTCCTAGCGGTATTTGCCGTGTTTTCTTCGAATATGCTTGGATTACTGCAAGCAGAACGGTTTTATGGAGGCTCCAGTTCTTTCCCCTTATTGAACATGAAGTCGAAGAAAAATCTAACTCGGTTCACTTATGAGAACGCTGCTTTCGAAGGGTGGCGTCTCTGCATAAGTCGCGGAGGCAGCACCTTCACCAAGTATTTCCCAGATAAGAAATACGGTGGGGCACGCAAGTCGCTCGCTGCTTCTGAGGCCGCACTGGCCGATATCAAAGTGATCCTAGAGAAAGGCACCAAGATCAAAGGCAAGCCCAGCCCGGCAACGATCAAAAAGGCAGATAAGCTTCTCGATAAGCTCTGATCTCCATTTTTGCGGTTTCCCGAAAGGCAAAGGGTGCTTTAGTCCTCCATGCCTTGCGTTATTCATTGGTTCCGTCGCGATCTGCGTATCGCTGATAATACCGCCCTTCATCAAGCTGCCTCTACAGGCAAGCCCGTCATACCGGCCTATGTGCTGAGCGATTGGAAAAAAGAGCACCTCTGGACGGGGGCAAACCGGCAGCATTTCCTATGCGGATGTCTTGAATCGCTTTCTAAAAACCTCAAAACTCAGGATGGCAAACTCGTCATCCGAGAAGGCGATGCGGTCGACGCGCTCATGGCTCTCGCCGAGGAAACCGGAGCCACCGCCATTTATTTCAACAACGATCCCGATCCCTTCGGGAAAAAAGTGGAAGAGCGACTACGCGAACAATGCCTCGAATGCGGGATCGAGTGCCACGGCCACGACGACATCGCACTCCACAACCCCAGCGAGATCTTCACCCAGTCGGAAAAGCCCTACAAAGTCTTCACTCCCTATTCCAATAACTGGCTTTCGAAGGACAAGCCATCCCCGCTTCCAAAACCCTCGTCGCTCAAAACACCCAGCGGAATCGACTCACTCGATCTGCCGGACGTTTCCCGCTGGGGCTTGGAAAAACCCTCCGCCGATCTCCCGGAGCCGGGCGAAAGCGCCGCAAGGGAACGCATGAAAAATGCAGTTTCCAACATCATCCGACGCTATTCGAATCTCCGCGACATTCCTGCGGAGGAAGCCACCTCGCGCATTTCCCAGGATCTCCGCCACGGCCTCATCTCCATCCGCACGCTTTATGCAAAAATCGATGAACAACACCGGGAAGCTCGCGGCGGCCCCCGCGACTCCATCGAGATTTTCATCAAAGAACTGGCGTGGCGTGAATTCTACTTCGCCATCCTCCACCATTTCCCTCACGTCCTAGACCATGAGTTCAACGAGGACTGGAAAGGCCTTCCGTGGGAGGAACCGAGTGAGAATTTCGAGAAATGGAAAAAGGGAGAGACAGGATTCCCCATCGTCGATGCCGGTATGCGCCAGCTCCTCAACACCGGCTTCATGCACAACCGCGTACGAATGATCACCGCCATGTTCCTCACCAAAGACCTCCACATCGATTGGAAACTTGGTGAATCCCATTTCATGCAGCACCTCACCGATGGCGAGATCGCTTCAAACAACGGCGGCTGGCAATGGTCTGCCGGCACTGGCGCGGATGCAGCACCCTATTTCCGCATCCAGAACCCATGGTCGCAAACTGCCCGTTACGATCCACAAGGCAATTACATCAAACGCTGGATCCCGGAGCTAAAAGACGTAGCACCCAAGAAATTCCAATCCCCACCCGAAAACGACAAGCCCCTCGCCGATGGCTACCCCCTTCCCTGCGTGAACCACAAAGCTGAGCGCGAAAAGACCCTAAAGATATTCAAAAAGCACCGGGGATAAAAATCCCCTCTCTCGCCAACTGTCTACCATCCATCGGGAAATCTCCTCTTTCATGAAGAACCCGCTTCGCGATGTGGAAGCACTTCCACGCCCGCTCGATGCGGATTTCCTTACGCGCCCCACTCATGCGGGTGGCGAGATGCTGGAAATGTCTTACGGGATTCCCCATAAAGCCTTTGCTACCATCGGACGCGTTTACCAAAATCCATTCCAGTGCGGAATACGGCCAAGGCCAGCTGCTTAAGATTCCCGCATCGTCACTCAAGTCAGCGGAAAATGCCTTATTAAGCTGGAGGATGGCCTGCGCGGGTTTACCTACCTGCCATTGAGATTGCGCATAGCGGAGTGCATCTAGGTAAAAGTCTTCCCCACGCGCAGCACCGTGGCGACGTGTTGTTTCCACACCTAGGCACCCATTTACTAAGGGTAGGAAAGGACATGGCTGCATGCGCCCCTTTTACCACAAAGGCTTCACGCCGCGAGGTAAACCCATCGCGCACTTTTTCTTGCATAGGTCGCCTGAATCGCAATCGTGCACACATATGAGCAACCGTCTTGAAGGAAAAGTCCTCGTCGCCCAAGGAGGCGGCCCCACACCTGTCATCAACCAAAGCGTCGTCGGAGTTGCCCTTGAGGCACGAAAATTCTCGCAAGTCACCTCCATCTACGGAGCTGTGCACGGCGTTTCCGGCATCATCAACGAAAACTTTGTCGATCTCACACGCGAGACCACACACAACCTAGAGCAAGTAGCCGGCACCCCATCCTCTGGCCTACTTTCCACTCGTGACAAGCCGGATGAAGAATACTGTGCCCGCATGTTCGAGGTAATGAAAGCACACGACATCCGCTATTTCTTCTACGTCGGTGGCAACGACTCCTCCGACACCGTGCGCATCGTCAACCAACAAGCAGAGGCAGAGGGCTACGAGCTACGCGCCATCCACATCCCGAAGACCATCGACAACGACCTTGAAGAAAACGACCACTGCCCGGGCTTTGGCTCCGCCGCTCGCTTCGTCACACAGGCATTCATGGGTGTGAATCTCGACAACCGCGCACTCCGTGGCGTTTACATCGGTTGCATCATGGGTCGCCACGCCGGCTTCCTCACCGCGTCCTCCGCCCTAGCACAAAAATACTTAGATGACGGGCCGCATCTTGTTTACGTGCCGGAGCGCCATTTCACCACGGAACAGCTACTGGAGGATGTAGATCGCGTCTATTCCAAGCATGGTCTTTGCACCATCGCCGTTTCCGAAGGTATCTCCGATCCCGACGGCACCCCGATGATCGTGAAACTCCTCGGCAAAGAGGAACGCGACTCGCACGGAAACGTGCAACTCTCGGGCACCGGCGCCCTCGGCGACCTTCTCGCAGACACCATTCGTGACGGGCTGAAGATTAAGCGCGTGCGCTCAGACACTTTCGGCTACCTCCAGCGCTCCTTCATGGGCATCCAATCCGATCGCGACGCGCGCGAGGCTCGTGAAGTCGGGGAAAAAGCCGTCCAGTTCGCTATGTGGGACAACGTCGATGGCTCCGTAGCCATCAAGCGCCCTGTGCTCGACTACAGCGTGGATTACGAACTCGTAGACATCGCTAAGGTTGCAGGAAAAACCCGCCACATGCCTGACAATTTCATCAACGAAGCAGGCAACGGCGTGACCCAAGACTTCCTGAATTATTGCCGCCCACTGCTTGGATCGAATCTGCCAGAACCGCATCGTCTCCGAGCTCCTGCAGTTCCGAAAATTCTTAAAGCTTAGTCTTCCTTCGCTGGCTTTTCTTTCTCCGGAGCCTCCTCCTTTGGTTGTGAGGCTTCGGTTTTTTTCTGCTCACGCTGCAGGTCTATCCATTCGCGTTGTAGATTGAGGCTTGCGTCACCCTGATGGCGGCCGATGAGTTTTCCTTTTTCCCGTGTTTTCACGGAAATGACGCGATCCAAATCGATCCTCAGCACCATCGGATAGAGGAGCGAGCACCAGACCTTACCCCTTTCTACCGTCTCCTCGCCTTTGACCACATTACCTTCGGCATCCGTTTTTTCATAGACCAACGAGCCTTTCACCTCGAATACCCCACAAGGATGGCCGTGCACGCCCTCCATCCCTTTGAAAACCATTTTCAATTTCCCTTGCTCACCCTCGTCGAACACGAGATCCATGCTTTTGCCAGAAAGATTCGTTTCCGAACCGGATGACATTCGATCCTTACCGAACCAGCGAGCCCTAGCCAACAAACCGTTCGCCTGCAGCTGCGATGTCACCTTGCCCTCCAGATCCTTGCCCCACGCCATCGTTGAAAATTCCTTGGACGGCTGCACCTTCCAGGCTATTCCATCGTAGCTGAACTGCACCGCCTTCCCGACCAAACGGTTCACGATCCTGTCATTATCAGCCGGTGGCGGCTCACCGGCTTTCTCAGCTTCGGCGATGGCCTTGAGTTTTGCTAGTTGTTCCGTAGGGGAAATCTGCCTCTCGGTGGCGTTTTCCCTCATCGTGAACCTCGCGTTTCGCCCGGCCATCTCATACTCCATCACCTCGCCGCTGCGTGTGGAGATCACCATCGAGTCTTCTCCAAATTGGGATTTCCCCACAAATCTGACTTTCTTCAGCTTCGTGACCTGGGTCGTGATGACCTTTATGTGGGGAGGGAAAGGAATATCCCTGCGGAATAAATAGCCGTCCACCGTGACATCCACGAGTTTCTCCAATTCAGGATCAATATCGGTGCTCAGTTTTTCCTCCATCGCCATGATATCGACTTCGATCTTCTGCGTCACGCCTCCGTCATCCAACCACCCCAGCTTCCGGGCAAGACCCATGCCCAGATCATAGGTCACGACCATCCCGCCAAGAACCGCGAGATGGAACAATACAGAAAGGATCTGCTTACCTGATTTACCTATTTTGCCAGCCATTTACGAAAGCAGGATAATCAATAGACCCAAACCATGACACTCTTTTTTTCTAACTAACGGATACAAAAAAACCTCCGCGCCAAGTGGCAGGCGGAGGTCTTTAGAAATTCACCGGATACCGGAATCGGCTTACTGACCGGGTGGCATTGGGAAGCCACCACCTTCAGGTGCAGGAGGTGCGTCCTTGATCTCAAGAAGCTCAAGTTCGAAAATCAGCACCGAATTCGGAGCAATATCCGCGCTGCGGCGCTCAGGACCATAGGCAAGCTCACTAGGAATGAAGAGCTTCCACTTCGCACCGACCGGCATGGTTGTGAGAGCTTCTTGGAATCCTGGGATTACTTGTAAGGTCATCGGCACAGGCGATCCTTCCGGAGAAGCATCGAACTCAGTATCATCGATCAATGTGCCCTTGTAGTTCACCATGAACTGTTTGGTGGGTTCACCCTCTTTAGGCGCGACGTATTTTGCCTCGCCGCCTTTTTCTAAAATCTCATATTGAAGACCGCTTTCGTTGGTCACGACACCCTCACGCTTGCCGTTCTCTTCGAGAAACTTTTTGCCATCTTCTAGATTTTTCGCAGATGCAGCCTCTTCGCGCTCTTGGAGCATGGAAGCTAGTGCACCCATGGCTGCCTGAAGCTTTTCTTCGGTAACTTCCGGCGCATCGCCATTTACTGCAGCGGTGAATCCATTGATAAACGTCTCCATTTCGAGATCATCGATGGTTACACCATAACGACCGAACTCTTGCGCGAAACCGCCGCCAGTTCTGTAGCCAAGCGCGTAGGAAGAATCAGTTTTCATTTCCTCAGCGCTAACAGGAGGAGTTGCAGGTGCCTCGGCGGATTCTTCAGTAGGTGCATCTTGGGCAAGCGTGAATCCGGTCGCAGCTAGGGCAATAAGCCCCATACGCGAGGCAGTCTTATAAAAGGAATGTGTCATAATCTAATGGTTTGCGGGCGGACACTATGAGCGGCCTCGAAACCTGTCCAGAACGGCTTTACGGCTTTTTTGGGAAACACAGGTGTAAATCCCCTTGAGGTTCGCCGCAGGCAAATAAGTCCCGGACTTTGATACAAATTACCAAAAAAATCCAGAGATGCGTGTTTGACACCCTGGGGGGGTATCACCTTATCTTCTTTTTTAGCAAAAACTCCCAGTATGAGCGAAAACGAAAACAAACCCCCGTCCAAACAGACCTCCAGCGTTCCTTTAAAAAAGGAGACCGTCAGGGTAACGCTTAAGGCTGCGGACGCACCACCTGCAGTACCATCCGCCAGCCTCCCGGCCAAGCCGCCGACTGCCCCGAAACCACCTTCAGCACCCGTAGCTGGCCCGCCTAAGCCTCCAACAGCCGCTGGCGCACCGACAGCTCCTACTCCACCTTCCGCCACCAAACCTGCGGGAGCGCCAACTGCTCCTAAGGCACCCGCCCCGGCTCCAACGATCCCTCTCAAAACTGCTGGAGCTCCTCCCGCAACCGGAGCCCCTACCATTAAACTCGCAACGACCAACGCACCAGTCGGAGCTCCTACCATCGCGCTAAAAACCGCGAATGCACCACTTCCTGGCGGGACCAAACCTGCTGGCCCAGCCACTGTTGGACTGCCTAAAGCAACTGTTGCCCTGGCACCACCTACTAAGCCACTCTCGCCGACTGCTACTGCAGCAACGAAAAGCCCGACGCTTTCCGCTGAAGAAGCAGAAGAAGAAAGCGGTGCAGGGACTTTCACGAAGATCCTCGCAGGTGTAGGCTTGGTCGCGGCTATTGTGGTTCTTGGCCTTCAGCTAAAAATCGCTAACACTTGGATCAGCGCTGAAGACAATGATCGTACAGGTGAGTGGTCACAGCTTCTCGACTAAACCCAATACATAACCACTTTAAATCATGATTCTAGGTATCATCAATACGCTCATCGCAGCAGCAGTTCTCTACCTCGCCTACGCAGCAGGAACTGTCCCTCACTGATATTTCCAAATATCCTTTCCACTCCTTCCCGCCTTCATTTTGGCAGGAAGGAGTTTTTTTTGTCGTGCCCTTGACGAATCAGGAGAGCGCTACCAATGTTTCCGCATGGCAACCAACCTTACAGATTCAAATTTCCAATCAGAAGTCATCGATTCAGATCAACCCGTCCTTGTAGATTTTTGGGCGGAATGGTGTGGCCCCTGCAAAATGATCTCACCTATCCTTGATCAGCTATCCGGAGAAATCGAAGGACAAGCGAAGATCGGCAAAGTTAATGTGGATGAAGCTCGCGATCTTGCGGTGAAGTACAATGTCAAATCCATCCCACTCCTTCTCTTCTTCAAAAACGGCGAGGTTAAAGATCAGATCGTAGGTGCAAATGTAACCAAAGATCAGCTCAAATCTAAGCTTCTGGCTCTTGCTTGAGCTTAAACTTTTTTTCAAAGGCTCCATCCTCTTAGGGTGGAGCCTTTTTTGTGGAATGCGATACCGACCACCCTCTACAGGTTTGCCAAATTAGAATGCGCTCGGGGTGTAATTCTACTTCTTCAACTTGCGTTTTTCAGCCATCCATTGCTTAAAGAACGCCTCCTTCGCCTTGGCCTCCAGCTTCCGTAAATCACCCATTCCGCGGATGAGGTTCGGAACAGGACTTCTTCCTAGGACAACTTTCACCTCAATTGCCTCTTCAGCCCTCTCCACTTTCAGAACTACTTCCGTACCCGGCTTCATTCTCGCGATTGCAGCTTTAAATATCTCTGAAGCATCCTTCTCTTTCCAGTCTTCGCCGTTCATCGAAATAATCACATCGCCTATCATCAGTTCAGATGAATCTGCCGGACTATCTCTTAGTATCTCCGTAATGATGATTCCAAATCTCTGATTTTTGTCACCATCGATTCCACCAACCGTATCCTGCATTGTTATACCCAGATACGCTTTCCCTTCTTGTTGATAAGCCTTATCACTTAGGCCTTTCAGAACCTGTAGAACTCGCTCTTGTATTTCGGGATCTTCACTAGCTTCCCACAATCCCACCAATTCGTCGACCGCTCTATCACCTGTCCTCTCTGCCCATTCTTGCAGTTCCGCCTGAGCTGCCTCTCGCTCTGGAAAAGCATCAGCAGTAAGCTGCTCAACAGTCTCAACTGGGAGACTAAACAAACAAGGAGCGCTAATTACGAAGAGCGACGCAGCGAGTAATTTAAAATCAGCAATCACAGCATCACATAGGGTTCGTGATGATACGGACCACCGCAATCACCTACCAAACGCGTTCTCTTGAGGAACCTCGATAGTGTCTTTAGGCTCTACCAATGTCTGTTTCGCTTCGGCATCCCTAAGGTCGTAGGTAAACGTTTGTCCCTTGCGATAAAGTCGGACTCTGTTCATTGCACCAAACTCATCGGCACCGCCTGCCGTCTGAATCGCTTGGTAAATCGTCAAATGCTGTTGCCAAGCGACAGGGCCTGTTTTTCGGACATGTCCTCCTACGACGACCATTTGTCGCTTCGGATCCTTATCTTCAGCCGTGTCTATCACTTGGATGGTCGGGCTTTGATAAATCTCGGCAGCCTTGTACGCGTTTTCAACTGATGCGGCAAAAACATCCGCTTTCAAACCACCCGCCCTTAACTTACCGAGAAACGGCATATTAACCATTCCATCTTCCGAAACTGGGTAGATCGAGTCGATCTTTCCTTTTTCCTCCAGAGCAACTCCAAGAATATTGATTTGAATTGAAGTCCCAGGTTCGATTTCAGCAAATACGGGGGAAACGAGAAATATGAGGCTTAAGATAGTGGAGAACAGAGATCTAAGTGACATTCTTTTCGGGGTAAAGTTAACAACAAGCTTAGAGGTACATCTCGGTATTTTTCCCCAGAAACTTCGATCCGGATTACACGGATCAAAAACTAGGTAATATCAGCCACCGTACCAATTCTTCTGTGGAACCTCGATAGTATCATTAGGTTCCATTGGAACTCTCATGAATTGTGGATTGGTCAGATCAAATGTCTGTGTTTTGCCGTTCCTGTAGAGTTTAACACGCTTCAAGCTTCCGAACTCGTTCGCTCCTCCTGCAGACTGTACCGCTTGATAAATCGTCAAATTCTTCTGCCAATTGACTGGACCTGTCCGGCGAACTTGCCCACCCACATGAATCATCTGAGCTTTAACGCCCGCGCCACCCTGAGTATCGATAACCTGGATCGTCGGACTGGCATATATTTCAGCAGCTTTATACTTACTCTGAATTGATGCAGCTAGGCTTTCTGGCTGCATTCCCGCAGCGCGAACTACACCAATATATGGCATATTGATATTCCCACCTTGGCTAACTGGGTACATGCCGTCGATCGAACCTTTTTCAGAACTAGGAACGCCCATGATGGTAATTGATACCGAGGTTCCAGATTCAATCTGTGCTACTGCCGGTGAAAGGACAAATGCGAAGCCAATGAAGGCCGCTAGGATTTTTTTAAGCGTCATGGGATTACGAGTGTTAATTGTTTCGTATGATTTCTGAACAAGTTAATTCATGAGTTAGCCTAATACAAGTCAGATTCTTTGGTGGAATCCGCTGCGACGGCTTTATCAGACGACGAATCGCCCGAAAGACCTACTGGAGGTCCGATTTGGGATTCGGCAGGTGCGTAATAGGTGTAGTAGCTGGTGTAGTATTGATACTGGCTGTCACTCCTCACATCAACGTTGTTCAAAACTACTCCAATGACATGACCACCAACGTTTTCAACCGCTTGCTTAACTCTAAGCAGCATGTTCCTTGGCAGTTTGCGGTGCTGAACAACAATCATCGTAAGGTCGACCTCACTGGCCAACACCGACGCATCACTCACACCTAGAATTGGCGGACTATCTACCAATACCAGATCGAAGCGCTGTTTGACATCCTGCACAAGTTCAGACATCCGGCGCGAGTTAAGAATACCCGCAGCATCAGCAGGCAGGATACCTGACGGCATGAAATAGAGATTATCGACCGGTGTCTGAAGAATGACATCCTCAAGCATAAGCTCGGTAGTGAGAAAATTCGTGAGACCCACTGAGTTATTAATATCGAAGAATGTGTGCAAACGCGGACGCCTAAGGTCGGCATCGATCATAAGCGTGGTATAGCCACCTTGCGCACAGATGTAGGCAAGGTTGACCAAGGTCGTGGACTTACCCTCTCCAGCTCCACCAGAAACCACGGTAATCGCGTTGTCTTCAGGATTTTTCCGGTTGAACTCAATATTTGTGCGTAGGATTCGATACGCCTCCGCATCTGGGCTCATTCCGTTTTGTTTATGGAGAACCCCGACATCCTTTGGAATAACCGCAAGAACCGGAACCTGGAGATATCGTTCGACGTCTTCTAGTGATTTCACGGAAGTATCGAGATATTCCAAGAAAAAGGCGATACCGATACCAAATACAAGTCCTACTACAGCTCCAAGCACAAGATTAAGAGTGACGTTTGGACTCACAGGATTGTCCGAAATCACGGGATTGTCATGAACCACAATTGACTCTTCGGTAATATCGCCATCGATCTCAGCGCTGATCAATTTGACTTTCATGCGCTCAAGAAGACCCTGCTCAGTCTCAAAATCCCTTTTTGCATCAAGATAATCTTGGTTATCGATGTTCTCTTCAACGGCTTCTTTCTTCGCTTCGTCTTTCTTAGCCTCCGCTTTTATAAGTCTATCTTTCGCTAGATCAAGCTGCCCCTGGAGTCTTGTGCGTAGGTTTACCACTCCTTCGTTAAGCTGCTCTTTCGTGGCTTCGAGGATTCTTTCCTGAGAGAGGATTGTCGGGTGTTTATTTCCAAGCCCATTGGCCTTGAGCCCCTCGATGTTTCGTTTGATCGAAAGGTATTCGGGATAAAGAGTTCTGATTACATTATCAGGTAGATCCAAGCCTGATGCATAGATCAGCAATTGCTCACTATCATAACTGAGAAGACTCTTAATCTGTGACTCAAGTTGCATTTTTTCATTTTCGATACGGGTGTATTCGAAAAGCGTACTATCAGCAGCACGGTCAACATCCAGACTCCTACGTGTACCGTCACCACTGTAAACGATATCCTTTGTCCTACTTATCGTAGTGAGAACCTTCCTACGCTCCTCAACTTTGTCCTCTTGCTCTCTAACGGCCTTCTTGAGCTCGTTGATACCTTTATCAAGGTTTTTTCCTTCCAGCTCAGTTCTGTAGTCCTTGTAAGCCTTAGCCACTTCGGCAGTGATATCACGAGCATCCTCCTTATTGGTGTGACGCACTGTGATCGATATTAGATCCGTTCCTCGAATATTCTGCGTTCCGACGATTCCCTTCAGGATATTCAAAGCAGTTTCCCGATCGACACCCCACTTATTAGTTAAGTCCAGTGAGTCGATAACCTTCGCCAATGAGTTACGACTTTTGATTTTCTCAAACTCCGTACCAAAAAAGTTTGGCGTCATTTGTGCAGAATTGCTGCCCATCATGTCAGCAAGTGGCTCAATAGTCCTTCCCCTAGGCTTCACTTCTATCGTCGCAGAACTCTCATACTTCTTGGGCATCACATAAGTGATGACCGATGCAGTCATAAAGACTAGCAATAGAGTTAGAAGGATAACGCCATAGCGGTTTTTGACGACCTGCCAGTAGTCGACTGCGTGAAGCGTAGCTTCATTCTGTTGTTGGGAAGGATTCATTAGGATATCAAACGAAGTTTTAAAAAGATACTAGACCAAGAAAAAACTCCCGCAATGTAAAACACTGCGGGAGGTGAAATAGAATTTATCGCAGTAATATACTGCGAATAGTTGGCGAATTAGAATTCAGCTTGGATGCCGATACTAACCCTGTTTCTGTCGTAGCTACGACCTGCAACATCAGAATCTGAGTCGGTGAAGTTGTAAGACAAGCTACCGGTGAGATTGTCGGTAAATCTAAGGTTAGCACCAACATAAGCATTGATCAATGTTTCGTCTCTGCTTGCAGGTGCTCCTACACCTGTTAATTGTGTGCCATTTCCAAACGAGGATGAGACCAAATCAACACCACCAAAGAATCCGAGGAATTTCGAAACCCTGTAGTTACCAGCAACGCCAACGCGCAAAGTCAATTTATCAGAATATTCTGCTAAACCAGTTCCTGACTGAACAACGGTATCATAATCTTCAGCTCCAAGTCTTGTGAATGCTTTAATACCGAATTGTTTATTGATTTGGGAGCGGAGAGCAATTTCCACGAAAGGACTGGTTGTATCACTGCGTCCAGGACCATCGACTTCACGGAATTGCGCACCAGCACTAGCAATCAAAACTGTAGTAGGGCTGAAACGATGCTCGATACCCACAAGGAAATAGTGATTGGTCGAATCAGAAGCTAAACCATCAGCCGAGGTTTGAGAATAACGATAAGTTGACGTTAAGACAGACTGAGGACTGACTTGGTAACGGAATTGGTTGTATGCCGTCCAAGTGGTTCGATCTGAGTTTGGGACATTGTCATAATGAAGCCCACTTAGCTTAATGCCAGTGTATGTAGCAAATCGCTCCGACCAGCGATAACCAAAAGAGTTATCGGTCTCCCAGTATAAATATTCGCTGGATTGGCGATTCGAAGCGAAGCCATATGAGTAGTCAGGCTCCAACTCGTAAGCAACAAAGTTGCGAGAGGTAAAACGAAGACGCTCGTTAAAGCGATGGCTAAGATTCAGGCCAATTCTAGAGTTAGAGTATGTATCATCACTAGCTCCCGCTGGCTCATCAAAGTAATAAACAAGACCCAGCTTTACGTATACATCCCACGTTGTCTGCGGAGCTACAGAAACATAAGACACACCGACGTATGGGGTAATGGAAACACTTTCGTCACCGTTATTTGCGCCACCAGGCAGAGTATTATCGTCGTATGTGAGAGTTGCTCCGACACTCCATTTGATCGGGATATTTTCCTCCGTATCATTGGGAACGTAGTAGAGACCAGCAGCGTGGGCAGCGGTCATTGATGTGGCCAGCACTAGGCTTGCGGCAAATTTACTTGTCATAATTATATTGGGTGGGGTGATTGGATTTAAAAGATTTCCCACTAGAGATTAAGGATTAGGATCAGTAACTGGCTCCGGATCAACTGGCGCAGGAGGGTCGATTACAGTAGGAACAGATGACCCCGAACCAGGACCACCAACTCCGCTTCCACTTCCACTTCCAGTGTCTCCTCCGCCGCCGTCTCCGCCGTCTCCGCCGCCTTCAGCTCCGCCGTCCAGTCCAGTAGCAGGACCGACAGGACCTCTACCAGGGAAATTAAGCGGGTTATTAATTCCAGGATTACTGGTTTGAACTGAATTTGCTGCTGACTGCAGGAACGGAAGATCAACATCAGATGCTACCGTGCTCGCACAATCCACAATCAACTGGAGCTTCTCGGGAGCAGCATTACCTGCCGCTTCTACGATATCACCGAATGATTGGCCTTGAGCCTCAGAAGCTCCAATTGCCGCCTTAACGATTTCACAAACGCAATTTGGGCTCTCGGAAACCTTTTCATCGACGATTTCGAGCAAATTAGCATCCTCAGCAGATGCCGCAGAAGTGACGGATGCCGCCACGTCTTCGCAGTTTTGCGCTTGAATTAGTGCGGAACCTAGGAAGCCGGTGGCCGCCAGTAGGAATAATGTTTTTTTCATAGTGTTGTTTGGCTGGGTTGATGGGATGAAAATGTTTTGGAGCGGGCAGCGGGAATCGAACCCGCATGTCTAACTTGGAAGGATAGCGCTTTACCACTAAGCTATGCCCGCTTTGTGGAGGTAGTTATCGTTCATAATAGGGGGAGGGCGCAAGCACTTTTTTTAAGGTTCTGAACTAGGCTACTCGTCTCAATTCGGCAGATTTTCACACAATTGCAATACACTCTCCTCATAGTCCTCCTAGGCGCTCAATAAACGAATATTCAAGCTCGAATTTATCACGAAGCATGGCACCAAGTCGATCAACTCCAAAGGTTTCCGTCGCATAGTGGCCTGCATACACGACATTCATGCACCTTTCCTCAGCTTCTATGAAGCTCCAATGCGGCCCCTCCCCCGTCACAAAAGCATCTACGCCCATATTCGCTATTTTCGCCACCTCGGAACCTGCACCTCCAGTTACGACAGCCACACGGCCGACCTCTTTGCCTCCTCCCGGGCAAACGACGCTTTTTCGCCCAACTGCGGATTCAACAGCAGAAACCAGTTCTTCGCGACTTCTCCCCCAATCCCCGGTGATCGCAGTCGCCCAGCCATCCTTTTCAAGCGCCGGAGAAATGTTTCTTAGACCCATTTTTTGCGCGAGTAAGACGTTATTTCCAATTTTTGCGTGAAAATCCAAGGGCAGATGACAGGAGTAAATCGCTAAGTCTCCATCCATAGCTGCCTTGATTTTTTGATAGAATGCATCGGTCAATGGCTGAGTTCCTTGCCAAAACATCCCGTGGTGAACCAATAGCAGGCCGCCTTTTTTTGCCGCCTCTTCAACTACTGCCAGCGATGCGTCCACCGCTGAATGTATGTAGCCGACTTCGCCGCTATTTTCCAACTGCAGACCATTCATCGCTCCCGGATAGTCCTTGATTTCGGAAATCCTGAGTTCTGCATCCAGATATTCGACGATTTCTTTGAGATTTGCCATGTCAGTTTCCTAACCGTTGCGGCTCCATAAAACAACGCCTTCGGCAAAATCTACTTCCCGACCACTGATAAAATCACAGAAATCACTCGGTAACTGAGCCTCCCAAGAAACCATCGATCCATCCCATGGAACGGAAAGCTTTGCCGCATGCAAGGCTTGCCTAGGTAATAGCAGTTTTTCCGCAAGCTCTGGATTCCAGCCCCTTTCCATCCAATCCAAATACCCATTCCCGTCATCGCAATAGAGTTTATCGCCAGCAATCGGATGCCCAGCGTGCGCCAAATGAACTCGGATCTGATGCATCCTGCCAGTTTTAGGGAAACATCTCACAAGTGAAAATCGGTTTTCACCTCGTAAAAATCGCTCCTCCACGTTGAAAGACGTCGAACAATCCTTCCCACGCGTATCCACTTTCTGCCGAACCCAAATACGACTCACTTCTATTTCCCCTGCGCGACAAATTGGCTCGTTGCAAACCCACTCATCCTCCTCCGGCCATCCAGAAATGATCGCCAGATATTCTTTCTCCGCCTCTCTACGCTCAAAAATCATGCCCAACTCTCTCGCCGCCGCAGTGTGCTTCGCCACAAGTACCACGCCGCTCGTCTCACGATCCAAGCGAGTGATGATGCCTAGGCAAGCTCCATTCTCTATCTCGTAGGAATAAAGGTTTTCCAGCCCGCCGAGCAAAGTCGGCTCTGGCTTATTATTCGCCGGATGCACAATCAATGGAGCGGGCTTATCCACTACGACCCAATCGTCCGTTTCATCAATGACACGAAAATCGGGAACGACCTGGAGACTCATTTGTTGCGCAAAATAGGGTATTTCGTAAAAAAAGCACGCCGGAAGCCCGCATTATTGCGGACTCCCGGCGTTGATCAAATTGCTAGCCCCAGAGGCAGCGGGGACTCAACCCCGTGCTGACTAGGACTTGTAGCGGAGACGCTTTTTATGGCGATTCTGCTTCATGCGCTTCTTGCGCTTGTGCTTGTTGATCTTTGTCTTACGACGTTTTTTAATAGATCCCATGGTAGTATTCGGGGTTGTGGTTCAAGGAAAATGGTTAGGGGACGAGCTTGTTGAGAGGATACTCGATGATGCCTTCCGCCCCGAGAGCTTTGAGGTCGGGGATCATGTCCCGAACGAGAACCTCGTCAATCACGGTTTCAACGGCGACCCAGCCCTTCTCAGAAAGATGAGATACGGTAGGTCTACGTAGCGAAGGCAGCTTTTCGAGCAATTCACTCAGTCGGTCTTCAGGCAGGTTCATTTTGAGCCCCACCTTGTCGCGAGCGAAAAGCGCGGATTTCAGGAGCATGGAAATTCGCTCCATTTTTTCACGCTTCCACTCGTCCTCAGCTGCACCGGGACTCGAATAGAAGTGAGGAAATGAGGTGAGAAGGGTATCGACGATGCGGAGGCGGTTTGCCTTCAGGGACGATCCAGTTTCCGTGACGTCAACGATTGCATCGACCAGATCCGGCACTTTCACCTCGGTCGCTCCCCAAGAAAATTCAATATCCGCTTTGATGCCCAATTTATCGAGATATCGCTGCGTGATGCCCACGCCCTCGGTCGCGATGCGTTTCCCTTCAAGATCCTGTGGTGTCTTGATCGGAGAGTTTTCTGGCACAACGAGAACCCAACGAGTCGGGTTCACAGAAGCCCTAGAATAAGGAAGCTCTGCAAAATCAACCAGATCGGGACCGCCTTCGGTCGCCCAATCAAGCCCGGTGATCCCGCAGTCGATGAAACCTTGCTTCAGATAGCGGCCGATTTCCTGCGCACGGATTAGGTAAATATCCAGCTCTGGATCATTCGAAGTAGGTCGTAAACCCCTTGATGAAACATAGATCTCATACCCAGCTTTACGGAAAAGCTCGACGGTTGGCTTTTCGAGGCTGCCTTTCGGAATGGCGATCTTGAGAGTATTGGACATGAGGAGGAATAAACCCAAGCTAACGCTGGGGGCGGTGTTTTAATCGCGAATGCCTCGGAATCAAGCCAAGTTTCAGGAATTTTCCCGGTTTTCTCCAAGATTCACCGTCAATTCGAAGAGATCTCGCCTTCTATCCATCAATGGAGTCACGGATCCAGCCTCACGAGAACGGTAGAGATCACTCACATCAAGGTCGGTCACGAGCATCGTTTCCACGTTCGGATCTGCTTCTGCTTGGATACCGTCTCGCGCAAATTCGAAGTCAGATGGAGTGTAAACTGCCGCCCTGCCGTAGTGAATATCCATCGCAGGCACGTCCGGCAGATTTCCGACCACCCCTGCGCATACCACATAGATCTGATTCTCAATTGCACGCGCTGCCGCGCACTTCGTCACGCGTAGATAACCTTGGCGATTGTCCGTGCAGTAGGGCACAAACAATATTTCCACTCCTTGCTCCGCGAGATACCTCGCAGCCTCAGGAAACTCCACATCATAGCAGATCAAAATACCCACCTTTGCCTTCGGCGTCTGGATTACCAAGAGATCGTTCCCTCCAGTAATACCCCACCAGGTTTTTTCACTCGGGGTGATGTGCAGCTTCGGTTGGGAAACGTAAGTGCCATCGGGGCCGAAAAGCATCGCCTCGTTTTGCAGAGTTCCATCTTCTTGGATTACAGGATGCGACCCGGCGATCAGATGCAAGCCCTGCTCCTTCGCCAGGGTTGACATAAGTTCGCGAAATTTCTCCGTCAACTCAGCCAGCTTCCTGATACCCTCCCGCGAGGAATACGGCTCCATCGCCGAGAGCAACTGAACAGAGAAAAACTCGGGGAAAAGCACATAGTCGACTCCATAATCTTCTCCCGCCGTTTCCACGAAATACCGGACTTGTGCGGCGAATTCATCGAAGTGCCCGATTTTCCGCATCTTGTATTGCACACAAGCCACCCGGACTTTCCTGTCGTCACCCTCGCCCCTGACATAGTCAGGGTTAAGCCACTCGATGAGCGACGCAAAATTTCCGCTCTTCGGATCGCGGATGTAATTTGGCATCACGTCGCGCACTACGAAACCCTCCTTGAGCTGAAATCCGAGCACCGGATCTTTTACTAGTCCGTCCTGCACCGCATAGACGTATTCCTCCGGCGTATATTTGTCGGCGTAGTTTTGGTAATTCCAAAGCCGCCCGCCAGCAAGGATGCGCCGCAAGTTCAGCCGCTGGCAAAGCTCACGCCGCAGCACATACAACAAAGCGCCGAGTCCCTGCCCGCGCTCCGTAGGATCCACATAGACATCTGCCCCGTAGAGAGTATCTCCCTGCGGATCGTGGTTGAAAAAATACCCATCGTCTGTGATCCCGTAGTAGGTGTGACGGCGCAAGGGATCTCTCCCCAAGTTTACGATCAAACTCGCTGAAACGCCGACAATTTTCCCGTCTCTCTCGATAACCGTCTGGCCGTCCGGAAAAATCTGGAGCTGGGATTTTAACTGATCCTCACGCCAAGCCTCATCCTCCTCCATCATTCCTGGGAAGCACCGCTCATGGAGGTCGATCATCGCATCAAAATCTTCCTCCTGCGGAGTCCTCGCGACATACTGCACCCCGTTGATCTTGAACTCTCGCTGCTCCATATGCGCGGGAGATTTATCCATCCCCGTCCATCAAGCAACTACAAGCATCGCTAATGCAGACCCTTTGCAAAAACGTCTATTTGCTAGAAATACCTCAATTCACCACCACTCAGAAAAACGGACTTCTTCAAAATAGCTAACGAATTGGTCAAAAGGCGAAACGAGGCCAAAAGCCGCTTTCAACAGCAGAAATATCATTCCCCTACAAAATCCTCAGAGTCCCATGGCTTGATCCATCCCATCCGCAGCTTGTGAAAAGTTTCACAATCGCCTTGAGCGAAGCGCCAGTGGGCACCATCTTCCAGCCGAACTGAGCACCCGCCATGGAAAGCACTACTACCGAGTACGCCGCCTTCGATTCTAAGATCGAAGGCAACATCATCTTCACACGAGTCGATGCCGCCATTAACTGGATGCGGAAGAACTCTCTCTGGCCAATGCCCATGGGACTTGCCTGCTGCGCCATCGAGCTCATGGCTACCGCGTCTTCGCGCTTCGACATCTCTCGCTTCGGAGCAGAAGTCATGCGTTTCTCGCCGCGACAAGCGGACGTCATGATCGTCGCCGGCACCGTAACTTACAAGATGGCACTCGCCGTGAAACGTGTCTGGGATCAAATGCCTGAGCCAAAATGGTGTATCGCCATGGGTGCCTGCGCTTCTTCCGGCGGCATGTATCGCTCCTACGCAGTCCTACAAGGCATCGACAAGCTCATCCCTGTAGACGTATATATTTCTGGCTGCCCACCGCGCCCGGAAGCCCTCATCGAAGGCCTCATGAAGCTACAGGAAAAAATCGAAACAGAAAGCTCCACCGAAGACCAGAAGCGCACCTTCATCGAGGACAACGCATAACCACTCTCCCCCGATGTCTACCACTCCAGCAGCAGAATCCGCCGTCGCCACAAGCGACATCCCAGCACTCCGTGAAAAGCTTGGTTCAGGTATCGTTTCAGAAAACGAATTCCGAGGCGAACACACCGTTAACGTTTCACTCGAAAGCCTTCCCATTGCCCTCGCGCTCTGTAAGGAAAAACTCGGCTACGAACTACTCCTCGATGTGTCGTCGCTCGATCACTTTGGCGAAGATCCACGATTCGAAGTCGTTTACGAACTCTCCTCGCTCGACGACAAACGCCACCTTCGCCTTAAAGCCAAAGTCTCCGAAGACGAGTCCGTCCCCACCGCCATCCATCTCTGGAAAGCGGCGGATTGGCACGAACGCGAAGTTTGGGACATGATGGGCATTCCTTTCGCAGATCATCCAAATCTCAAGCGCATCCTCATGTGGGAGGGCTACCCCTTCTATCCACTGCGCAAAGACTTCCCTCTTGCTGGCCGCCCTTCCGACATGCCAGATGTCGCATCAACTGGTGTCGCACCTCTCGAAGGTGGCCCGTTCGTCACATGCCCGTCTTCTGAGGACAACGCCAAGCGCGAACCTCGCGCTAGGCATCAGGAGTGACCTTCAGCCTCTGGGCATAATGAGATAGTTTTTCGATGATCCCGCCACTAGCTCCGGAAACACAAGCGGAGCTAAGCTCCGAAAGTGGAAAGTTCAGGCGCGGTATTCAAAAAATCCGTACCGCGACTTCGTCGTGGTTACTGATTCTCATCTTACTCATTATTCAGGCAACTCCGGTAATATTCGGTAAATTCTCCGCTCATCCGGAAGCTCCTGACAGACTTTCTCAAGCTCAGATCATTTTTGGACTGAAAAAGCACAATTTCCTAACGGGAGATTTTTGGCAAATCGCCACCAACGCCCTGATTCATGTGAACTGGGCTCACCTCCTTCTCAATGCCGCAGTAATCCTTCTGCTGGGCTCGAAAATCGAGCACATCACAGGAAAACGCATCTTCTGGCTTCTCACACCTACCGCTGCAATATTCGGCGGATTGTTTTTCATACTTTTTACCCCGCTTGGCATCTCTCCCAATGATCAACAAACACTCGTCGGCTCTTCAGCCATCTGTTTCGCATTTCTCATCCTACTCACCACTCTCTCCCCCGAGTCAAAATTTCTGCCCTTATTCCTTAGTGGAAAATCTATCGGTGCAGGTATCATCCTCGCGAATCTTATCCTCTCTCTAAGCAACCCAGATTTACCCACCGGGCCATTCGCCAAATTCGGCACCTACCTCACACAGCATGGCCTTACGGAGCTATTTCGTATTTCTCATCCCTGTCACCTCGGGGGCTCCATCGCTGGATTTCTTTTTGGCAGATTCCTCCTGCGCCCCCGTGTCACCCTCGCCTCCCTCAAGCGGAAACGCGAAAAACGTGAGGCAAAATCAAAGGGATAGTAATCCCATACCCCGAATGGGAGCCGCAATCCGTCACACCAGGAACCAGATCGATGCGATCAGCACCGCTCCACCGACGCTTACAGAAATCGCCATGATCTTGAACACACGCCCCGACATCAATTTCACATGATTCTCACTGTGCTCCCGGAATACGCGACTGGCTCGCAGCTCCGCCATCCAGATCAGGAATATCCCGAGCAGGATGAATAGCGTGGCAATGCATTTTGGAACCCACGTCGGTTCCGCGCTTTTGAAAATCGCCTGGAAGCCAAGCCCCAATGCTATCGAGGCAAATGATGTCCTGCCCCAACCAGCGAAAGTCCGCTCATTCGCCAGCAGAGTCCGATCTTCCGCGTAATCCGTTCTTTTTTCAGCCTTTTCCGTCCGCTCGACAGCAAGGTCTTCTGATGATTGATTCTCTTTCCCGTCTTCTTTCATCTCTGATTTCTCCCGACAGATTCCAAAAAATCTTCCTCAGCTTGGCGATCCAGACCAGCGACACCGAGCCCTAGACAAGAATACGCAGAACAATATCGAGCGCTTATTCACCTGTGAAGAAAGTTTTCTTTCGTCGATTTCAAGAGATCCGCAACTTGGAAATCTTGCCACTGATAAAAAAAGGATGACCCAAAGGCCATCCTTTCTGAGAGTTTATCTAAACTAGGGCTAGATGATTAATACTGATAGTTCAGATAGAAGTTAAACTGACCTCCTTTATCCGCAAGATTGTCTGGCGAACTAACTGGCACTGCATAGTCCAGAGCAAGCGGGACGGGGCTGATCGGCAGTTTGATACGCACGCCTAAGCCAACATCTGTATAGAGATCGTCTGGAGCAATATCCCATGATCCCGCATTTACATAACCAGCATCAAAGAACACCGCTCCACGAATCGTCTCAATGATCGGCACCGTGTATTCAAGGCTGACGAAGCCGAGAGAGCTACCACCGAGAACCTCACCTGAAGCAGCATCACGCGCTCCACCGATATCGCGGAATTCAAAACCACGAAGCGTACGACCGCCACCGAGGAAGTTCCTATCGAAAATCGGCACGTTGTTGCCGCTGATGCCATCTACGAACGCAAGCTCACCGTTAACTGAGAGAATGGTGTCCCATTTGAGGTTCCAGTATTTCGCACCTTGAGCGGAAAGAGATACCATATCTACATCGCCACCGAAAATACCACCGGCCATGGTCAGGTTGATATCAAAACGCTCCCCAGAGCGCGGCTGGATCGTGCTATCCCGGCTGTCATAGATGTAGTTGAGGGAAACTGCACTGCGGACAAAATCACCGTCCTCCGCGAGGAATGCAGCACTGGAGCCTGCGTCGACATCGATTCCGATCTGCTCAAGACGATATTCCAGTTTCAACGAAGACCTGTCCGTAAGCGGTTTGCGGATGTAGATCGCGCCACCTGCGTTTGATTGCTCGTAGACATCACTGAAATAAGTGGACTGGCGGTAGAACAACTCACCACCCAGAGCCAGTTTCTGATCCATGAACCAAGGCTCGACGAGCGATACGCTAAATTCACTGCGCTCGGAACCTGCTCGAAGGCTAGCAGAGAAACGCTGGCCACCACCTGTGAAGTTCCATGGATTGGTGATATCGAAGTTTGCCTGCTCGAGAGTCAGGAATCCTACTACACTGTCCACCGAACTGAATCCGAGTCCAACACCTACAGAACCTGTGTTTTGCTCTTCAACGAGAATATCTACGTCGCGGTATCCACCGCCACCTGGGATGCCCCTTGCTTGGACATCAGAGAAATACTGGAGGTTCTCAAGACGCGCCTTAGTGGTTTCTAGCTCAACAGAGTTAAACCAATCACCTGGCTTAAGCGGAACCTCACGGCGGATGACCTTGTCCTTCGTCTTTGTGTTCCCCTGAATATTCACTTTGCCCACACGGTAGCGGGAACCCTCTGTGATTTGGTATTTTACCGTTACGCGATTCGGCCCCGCATCCTTGATGTCTGGGGAAACCGATGCATCAGCATATCCGCGAGATCCATAGAAGCTGCGGATCGTCTTGATATCATCGCGCATTTTCTTGGAGGAATAAGCATCCTCGCCGTTGAGCGTCATGGACGGATAAAGTTCTTCTTCCTTGAAAACCGTCATGCGACCGAAACTCACTCCTGCCACGGTGTATTTCTCACCTTCGTTGATCGGGATCACCAGATCCACACGACCGTCGCCCACTGGATCCCGGCGAATTCCCGGGCTGCTCGCGCGGAGGTATCCTTTGCTACGGTAATAATCCAGAACCGCATCAAGATCTTCATCAAGCTGGTTGGATTCAAAACGTCCCGATTTCGTCAGCCATGAAAACCAACCCTTAGGCTTAGTTTTCATCTCTTTTTTCAGCTCCGCGGTAGTGAATATTGTGTTTCCTTCAAAACGAATCTTACGCACCTCGTTCTTGCCACCCTCGTCGATAATGAAAATCAGATCGGAAACACCAGCTTGACCCGTATCTTGAGTGCGGTGTGTCACGATAGTATCAGGATAACCATAACCTTGGTAGTATGCCTCAATATTGCGACGAGCTTCTAGAATAGTTGCATCACTAAGAGCTCCACCCGCTTTTAGCTTTGTTTCCTTAGCAAGCTTCTGGTCGGAGAAAACCGTATTCCCCACAAAACCGACGCCATTGTAAGCTGGACGGGTTTGAACATCCGCAATCACTCGCACTCCATTTGCACCAACACCTTCTGCAAGAAATCTTACATCATCGATAAGGCCGGATTCGAAAAGTGTCTTAATATCATCATCCAAGCGCTGGGCACGGTATACCGATCCCGCCTTGGTAGACATCAGGTTGCGGATACGGCTTTCGTCCACTGTTTTCGCTCCGCGATACTGCACCGAAACCTCGGTGATCTTCTTTCCTTCGAAATCCTGAGCAACAAGATGGCCGGAAAACAGACAGACTAGAATTAGGGAGAAAAACACAGCACGACCCAAAAAGCCACGGGAGGGAAAAGATGAAGATGTCATATTTGATGGAATGTCGCGCCGATAAAGCCCTCACGCCCAGAAACCGTCAAGGCAATAGAGTCCCATAAGAGTCGTAACTTAGCATTGCCGGTTGATGTTTTCCATACACATACATTTCGCTGACTCCTATTGCACGATCGGTGCAATTGCGCTTAGATACTTCCCGAAGGATGGATGATTTCAAAGAAAGCCTCGGTAAGACATTGCGCACCGCCCGTGAAGCCGCAGGCATCTCGATGGACGATGCCGTATACCTCGGCAAAATGCCCCGCGATGTCATCCAGGCACTAGAAAGCGAGGATTTTGGATTTTTCAACAGCCCTCTATACGCTCGCAGCTTTCTTCAGCAGTATGGGAATTACGTGGGCGTGGATGTTGAACTCTGGCTCGACGACATCGAACCCACCGCCATGATTGATGGTGATGACTTAGAATCCCTAATCGATCTCTCCGCCCCAACTGGCGTCTCGATGCTTCAGGAAAAGCCGAAAAAGAAGAAGTCTAGCGGAAGCATGGCTGCTGTCTGGCTAGTTATCATCACCGGAGGACTAATTTTTGGTGGGGTCAAAGTCTACGAATCCTTAGATCAGCAGTTATCAGTTGAGGTGCCGCCCGTCGAATCAAGCAAGCCACCTGCAGATACTCCCGAACCGGAAACAGAGGAAATCGTCAATATAGAACCTGTTGAGGAAAAAAAACCGGCTCTTGCCGAACCTGAGGCTCCAAAACGAGCAATCGTCATCGAGCTCCCGGAAGATTGATCAACTCATCGCACGATACGTGCGGATCATCTCTAGAAACGCTGGCAGGTAGGTCTGCGCCTTCGCTTCGCCGATTCCCGGTATCGCCAATCCCTCCTCAACACTAGTGGGAGCGTATTTCGTGAGCGCCTCCAGCACCTTATTGGAAAATACGATATACTGAGGAACTCCATCCTTTTTCGCCATCTTGTAGCGCAGATCTTTGAGCATCGCATATAGCTGAGGGTCGAAATCCTTTTCTTTAAGCCCCACAGGTGTTGGAGCCTCATCCGGCCATTTCAGCTCGAAATCGGACTTCCCTAGCATCACCTGCTCTCCTTTATCCGAAAGTGTCATCAGCGGATAATCACCTGTCTGCGTAATCACTAGACGCTCTTCCGCCATCGAGCGAAACAGTCCGTTTAAGTATCCCGTCGTCTTGTCCGCAAGAATCCCGTAGGTCGTCAGCTGGTCGAGCCGGTTATTGAGGATTTCCTGAGATTTACTCCCTGAAAGCATCTGCACAATCCGGCCTTTACCGAATTTCCCCTCCCAACCACGACTCCCCCGGTGTGACATACGCGCCACACCAGCCAAAGCCTTTTTCACCATCAACTCCTCCTCAGTCGTCGGCTTCCGGTAATCACCTGCAGTCTTGTCTCGGCAGACGTCACAGCTTCCACAGGTCTTCGCATCCGGCTCACCGAAATATTCTAAAATCCACTGCTGCCTACACGTCCTCGCATAGCACATCTCCACCATCGACTTGAGCTTCTCTCGGTCACGAGAGTCCTTCTTCTCCATCGCATCCTCGTCGAGATTCAGATCACCCGCTTGCAGATCCGGTTTCAGCAGACGTGTACCTCGCATGCGTTTCCCCTGCACATCAAAGCGCTCAATGAATCGCCCTCTCGCCAATACCGACAGCGCACTCCCCACTGCCATGCCGTTTTTTACATCAGCATGCTCTGTGATGTCCTCCAGCGTTCGGAACACCTCGTGATTCCCATCCGCTTCATTCAGCAAATAACCATAAATCTGTCGCACCGTCGTCGCAGAGGGATTAGCGCCATCGATAAAAAACTCCTGTGTCCGCGTGTCTGCGTAATTAAACAACAACTCACACACCGCCGCCTCACCATCGCGCCCCGCGCGCCCAGCCTCCTGATAATATGCCTCCACACTCCCCGGAATCTCATAATGAATCACAAAGCGCACATCTCCCCGGTCGATCCCCATACCGAAAGCATTCGTCGCCACCGCGATGTCGACTTTCTTGGAAATAAAAATCTCCTGCGCCTTCACACGCTCCGAATCTCCCATCCCACCGTGGTAGGAAACGCATTTCACGCCCCAACTGGCTAGCGTCTCGGAAACAAGATCCACCTTCTTCCGTGTCGCACAGTAGATAATACCCGTCTTGTGCGCCGAGATCACCGCCTTGATACGCTCATCCTTCTGCGCGACCTTATCCACCGCGGTGATTCCCAAAGAAAGGTTCGGCCTCGAAAACCCGCTAATCCTCTCAAACGGCTCTCTCAGCCCCAGCACCTGGAGAATATCCTCACGCACTACTGGAGTCGCCGTAGCAGTCAGCGCCACGCACTGCGGCCTGCCGATTTTCTCCAAGGCCTTCCCTAGCCGCATGTAATCCGGTCGGAAATCATGTCCCCATTGCGAAAGGCAGTGCGCCTCATCGATCGCAAATAACGAAATCTCTACACCCTCCAACGCCCGTAAAAAACTCTCCGCCCTAAACCTCTCCGGAGCCACATACACGAGCTTAAAATCCCCCCGCACCATCCCATCCAGCCGCTCCTTCTGCTCCGACCAGGACAGGGTCGAGTTGATCAACGTCGCCGGAATACCCCGCGCTTGTAGTGCATCCACCTGATCCTTCATCAGTGCAATCAGCGGTGAAATCACCAACGTCACCCCCGGAAAACAAAGCGCCGGGATTTGAAAACACAGCGATTTACCACCACCGGTCGGCATCACCACTAGACCGTCTTTCCCTGCTACGATCTCAGAGATCACCTCTTCCTGACCATCGAGGAACTTCGAAAAACCGAAATGCTCCTGCAACGCCGCGCCCGGTTGCTTCACCAGACTCTTTTTCAAAACATGTTCTGCCGCCACAACCCAGACCATGGAGACGTTCACACGAACAGGCAAGCCAAGTTAACCTATAGTATCTCCATATTACGAAAATACCGGAGAAAAGAAATTCCCTAACACTGCAAAAAATGCAAACTGGTCTGTTATGAATGCTAAACCCAACGTAGAGAAAGAAATTAAGGCCTTTATGTCCGGGCTCAAAAAGCGGAATCCCGGCGAAAAAGAATTTCATCAAGCCGTCCACGAAGTCGTCGAGACCCTCATCCCTTTCACTGCGGAGCACACACAATACCGTGATGCCTACATTCTCGAGCGCATGACGGAGCCCGACCGCATCATCACCTTCCGTGTCACTTGGGAGGACGATAACGGCCAGATCCACGCCGACCGCGCATGGCGAGTCCAATTCAACAACTCCATCGGCCCCTACAAAGGCGGCCTCCGTTTCCACCCTTCCGTCACACAGAGCGTCCTGAAATTCCTCGGCTTCGAGCAGGTTTTGAAAAACAGCCTCACCGGCCTGCCCATGGGCGGCGCAAAAGGCGGCTCGAATTTTAATCCAAAAGGCCGCTCCGACCGCGAGATCATGCGCTTCTGCCAATCCATGATGATCGAGCTCCACCGCCACATCGGCGAAGATGTCGACGTCCCAGCTGGAGACATCAACGTCGGTGCACGTGAGATCAGCTACCTCTTCGGTACATATAAACGCCTCGAAAACCGCTTCGCAGGTATCCTCACCGGAAAAGGCCTCGCCTTCGGAGGCAGCCTCGTCCGCAAAGAAGCCACCGGCTACGGAGCCGTTTACTTCATGAAAAACATGCTCGAACACGCCGGCGACGGCGTAGATGGCAAGACCGCCGTCGTGTCCGGTTCAGGCAACGTCGCCCTCTACTGCATGGAAAAACTCCTCCATCTCGGCGCAAAAGTTCTCACCGCCTCCGATTCTTCCGGCTTCATTCACGACCCCAAAGGCATTGACCGCGAGAAGCTCGACTTCCTCATCGACCTCAAGGAAAACCGCCGCGGCCGCATCCAAGAATACGCAGAGAAATACGGCTGCGATTTCCACGAAGGAAAAACCCCATGGGGCGTCAAAGCCGACCTCGCCTTCCCATGTGCCACTCAAAACGAACTCCATGAAGAAGACGCGCAAGCTCTCGTCAAAAATGGATGCAAAGGCGTTGCCGAAGGAGCGAACATGCCCTCAACCGCAGAAGCCATCGAAATATTCCTCGCAAACGATGTCCTCTTCGCACCCGCAAAAGCCGCCAACGCAGGTGGCGTCGCCGTCTCCGGCCTAGAGCAAAGCCAAAACCAACTCCGCATCAGTTGGGGTCGCGAAGAAGTCGATGAACGCCTCAAACACATCATGGAAGACATCCACGCAAAATGCGTGAAATACGGCACCCGCGAAGGCAAACCCGTCGACTATAAATCCGGAGCAAACATTGCCGGCTTCGTCAAAGTCGCCGACGCGATGATGGCATACGGCGTCGTCTGATATTCTCTAAAAACTGAAAACTTCCCACCAACAAACTTAAAATGACCGCATCAGACCATTTCGTAAAATGCCTCGAAGCCGAAGGCGTAGAATACATCTTCGGAATCCCAGGCGAGGAAAACCTCGACTTCCTCGACTCACTCTCCCGCTCCACCATCAAGCTCATCCTCACCCGCCACGAGCAGGGCGCAGGCTTCATGGCCGCCACCTACGGCAGACTTACTGGCAAAACCGGCGTGTGTCTTTCCACCCTCGGCCCTGGTGCGACAAACCTTGTCACCGCTGCCGCCTACGCACAACTCGGCGGCATGCCGATGCTCATGATCACAGGCCAGAAACCTGTGAAACGCAGTAAACAAGGTCGTTTCCAGATCCTTGATGTCGTGGAAATGATGAAGCCCATCACCAAGTTCACCCACCAAATGGTCAGCGTGGACAACATTGCCTGCCGCGTCCGTGAGGCCATCCGCCTCGCCGAAGAGGAGCGCCCCGGCGCCGTTCACATTGAGCTCCCCGAAGACATCGCCGCAGAACCTGCCGATGGCCTTGTTCCCATCGAGGCTTCCGCCGTCCGCCGCCCTATTGCAGAGGCGAAATCTATCGCAAATGCCGTGCAATTGATCTCCGAGGCAAAGCACCCACTCCTACTTATCGCCGCCGGAGCCAACCGTAAACTCACCAGCCGCATGCTCAGTGAGTTCGTGAAAAAAACCGGCATCCCCTTCATTTCATCTCAAATGGGCAAGGGCGTGGTCGATGAAAACGGTGATCTCTTCCTAGGCAACGCCGCCCTCTCCGATGGCGACTATCTCCACCGCGCCATCGAGCACGCAGATCTCATCATCAACGTCGGCCACGACGTCATCGAGAAACCGCCCTTCTTCATGCGTACTGGCGACACCCGAAAAGTCATCCATATCAATTTCTTCTCCGCCACCGTCGATCCCGTTTATTTCCCGCAAGTCGAAGTCGTCGGCGATATCGCCAACAGCATCTGGCAGCTAGCCGAAGCACTCGAAACACATCCAAACTGGGACTTCTCCCGATTCATGGAAATCAAGGCTGCTGCAGACGCACAGCGCATCGAGTTTTTCGATGATCCAGGCTTCCCTGTGAAACCTCAGCGCCTCGTCTCAGACGTCCGGAAAACACTCAACAAAGACGGCATGATCGCCCTCGACAATGGCGTCTATAAAATCTGGTTCGCACGCCACTACAACGCAGCCCTGCCAAACACCGTCCTCCTCGACAACGCCCTCGCCACCATGGGTGCCGGCCTACCCTCTGCCATGGCAGCAAAAATCGTCCACCCACAACGCGATGTCATTGCCGTCTGCGGCGACGGTGGCTTCATGATGAACTCCCAAGAAATAGAGACTGCCGTCCGCCTCGGCTTACATATCACCGTCATCATCCTTCGTGACGACTCCTACGGCATGATCCGGTGGAAGCAGGCGAACATGGAATTCGAAGACTTCGGCCTCACATTCGGCAACCCAGACTTCGTCCTCTACGCACAGAGCTACGGAGCAAAAGGTCACCGCGTCACCTCCGCCGAGGAACTCCTCCCTCTCCTCGAGAAATGCCGCGACGAACCCGCCGTCCATATCATCGACCTCGCTGTCGACTACTCGGACAACGATCGAATCCTCAACAACGAGATCCGCGAACGCTCAGCCGCCCTATAGCCAAGGAGAGGCGGATGTCATCCGCCTTACAAAACACCAGCCCATAAGCCCAGCGAACGAAACGCAATGGGAGCGCAGCGTACATGGAGGAACAAATCCACGTAAAATCTTTCCTCAAACTTCAGTCCGCCCCAGAACCCCAGCCCTCAACCCTCTCCCCTTGAAAAGGAAGCCCTACGGGCTAAACCTCTAAAGATCATGTCCACCAAATCTCAATTCAAGACTCTCGTCCCCGGCGCCTCACCCTCCGCCGGCACCCTTGAAGTCACCGCCCCTTTCGACGGCTCACCCATCGGCTCCGTCGAAGTCGCAGATGCTGCCACAGTCGAGAAAGCACTCGCCACCGCATCCGCCCTCCACACGGATCGTTCGAAACACATTCCCGCTTGGGATCGTATCGCTATCCTACGCAAAACCGCCGAGCTCCTCACCGAACGCGCGGAAATGTTCGCCACCGAGTCTGCGCGCGAAGGCGGCAAACCCCTCAAGGATTCGCGCGGCGAAGTCGCTCGCGCCATCGATGGCATTCATTCCTGTATCGAGACCCTACGCACCTCTCACGGCGAAGAAATCCCGATGGGGCTCAATCCCGCATCCGCCAATCGGCTCGCGTTTAATTCCCACGAAGCCATCGGCCCCGTGCTCGCCTACAGCGCCTTCAATCACCCAGTAAACCTTATCATCCACCAGGTTTTTCCAGCAGTAGCCACCGGTTGCCCAGTTATCGTTAAGCCAGCCTCTGACACACCTCTCTCCTGCTTCCGCCTCGTCGAGCTCCTCCACGAAGCCGGCCTACCTCCCGAGTGGTGCCAAGCTTTCGTCCTAAAAGACCGCGACCTCGCCACTGCCACCGTCGGCGATCCACGTGTTGCGTTCTTCACCTTCATCGGCAGCGGAAACGTCGGCTGGATGCTCCGCTCCAAGCTCGCCCCCGGCACACGCTGCGCCTTCGAACACGGCGGCTCGGCTCCTGTCATCATGGACGAAACTGCCGACCTTGATCTCGCAGCCCCCCCTCTCGCAAAAGGCGGCTTCTACCACGCCGGCCAAGTCTGCGTATCAGTCCAACGCATTTTCGCTCCCGCATCCATCATCCCAGATCTCGCCAATAAAATTGCAGCAGAGGCCGCGAAAATGACAACCGGCGATCCGACTCTAGATACCTCTGATATAGGTCCCCTCATCCGTCCGAAGGAAACTGACCGCGTGGAAGAATGGGTCAGCGAAGCCATTTCCGGAGGAGCCACCCTCCACTCCGGAGGGAAACGAATTTCCGACTTCTGCTTCGAGCCGACCATCCTCATCGATCCTCCCGCCGACTGCCGTGTCAGCAAAGAAGAAGTCTTCGGCCCCGTCGTTTGCATCTACACCAGCGATTCGATTGAAAAATCTATCCAAGCAGCAAACGACGTTCCCTTCTCTTTCCAAGCCGCCGTCTTCAGCAAGGAAATGGATACCATTTTCCAAGCCTACCGTGGCCTCAACGCTCTCACCGTCATGGCCAATGACCACACCGCTTTCCGAGTCGATTGGATGCCCTTCGGCGGCCTCCGTGAATCTGGCCTCGGAGTCGGTGGCATCCCTCACACCATGGCGGACATGCAGGTGGAAAAATCCCTTATCTTCAAGTCACCGGCTCTCTGAATATTATATTTAAGTGAGGTCTTCGGTTACCCCTAGTTAGCTATCATGCATACCAGCCGCCAATGAAAAGCCACCATCAGATCATGAGCTAACATCGGCAAACCTAACACCATACCTTATGAAAAAGCCTGCCCTGCTCCTTCTTTCCCTCTTGGTCACACTTCAAATTCCTACTGTAAATGCAGTAGAAGTGAGTGCCCGCAACGCGAAACTCCACTTATCAGATACAATCACGAATCAAGACAGTGCCACGATATACGGATTGAAGGAAACGCTCCATGCCCCGGAAGGCCAGAAGTTCCTCAGCGTCGCCATGGACTTGGTGGCAAGAGGTTGGGAAAAAGACGGCCCGCGAGACGTAGGAACTAATAAAGACTCTATCTTTTTGAAGATCGGCGATCAGAACTTACCGTTGGTCGGCGAGTTACGTATGCCAAACTCTTACTACCTAACCGGTCAGGACGTCCGAATTTCGCGACCGAATTCCGGTGACGAAAATTACACCTACGCCGGCCCAACATTCCTTGTCCCGGCGGGCTTTAAGACCGGAGTTCTCACGATCGGTGATCTGCTAACAATGGAAATCAACGCCAGCGTTGCCAAGCCCATTGGATCTTCTATCGAAGGCATAAAAATTGCAGTTACTGAGTCTTCGCTAGAAAATGAATTGTTGGGTCGCTGGAGCATGAACAGCGACAACGGAGATTTGACGATTCAGCCCATGAAGGGAAAGCTTCTCGTGACAACCATCGAGATCAGTGCCGCTGACATCACTCAGAAAACCTACGCAACCGTGTCATCGCGAGAATTCAGCATCGCTTGTGAGGGTATAAACGGAGGTGCGCCAGCTCCCTGTGGCGGTACTATGCGCAGAGCACGCGCCCGAGATTCAAAAGAAATTATTCTCCTAGCCGATGCCGGAGGTAATACCTCCACATCAGTAGCTCCCGAAAACACGGGGAAAATGATCATTTTCTTCACTGTCCCCAATGGTCAGAGCAAGTTCACTCTACATTACCATGGAGATCCGGTGACGACGTTTCAGGTAGATTAGGCGATGCCACCAGACTGGCAGGAAGCTGCCATTATCCTTGCAAAGCTGTATAAAATCAGGGAAAACACTTATTAGAAATGCGTTGGTTAATTATACCTTTTCTGCTATCCCCTATATCATCGTTGTTTGGTCAGGGATTGACGGTCAGTGACGTCCAGACCGTGGTAGCCCAGGCGGTGCAGGAGGCAAAGATCGTTGCTCCAAACTCTGTGATCGCAATCCTTGATCGTGAGGGCTTTGTGCTAGCTGTTTGGGACGTCAATGGCGGATCAGCCCCAACACACTTAGATGTAGCAAAAGTGGTATCACGTGCCGGAGCTGCTGCGTATCTCAGCAGCGACCAGCATGCCTTCACCACACGCACCGCTGGATTCATCATTCAGCAGAATTTCCCGCCTGGTGTGGAAAACCGTCCGAACGGCCCGCTTGTCGGGGTGAATTTCTCGAGCATGGCCTTTTCGGACACGAACAAATACAAGGCTCCTCCAGCTGGTGGTGGTGCCTTCCCGTCACCTCCCGTTCCCGGTGTCAATGATCTCGGTAGCGCAACACCAGCCGATTTCTTCCGCAGCGTCCCATTTACCGCCCTCGCCCTCTCGGGAAATCCCGGCGGCGTTCCACTTTACAAAAACGGTAAATTGGTCGGAGGCCTAGGTGTCTTGGATCCGACTAATGATCCGGCATTTGCCAAATTCGACACAACTTTCAAGGCAAGTGAAGCCGAACGCATCGCCTTGAGCGGGCAGGCGGGCTTCCGCCCCGCTCCCGGATTCGACGGCAGCAACGTCTTCATCGACGGCATCCGCCTCGCTTACACCGTAGGCTCCGGCTCCGAAGCAACGGTTCCCGGCACCCCTGCCGCTTTCCTTGCGGCAAATGGAAATGCGGTCACATTCGCTGATATCGATGGCATCCCGGCCTCTGGAGATGACTTGCCCGTCGATTATTCACCGAAAGCCTCACCAGCTCCTGTAGTTTATCCAAACACCTTCGGCCTCGTCGGTGTGAATAGCACTCCCGGTGAGTTGCGCTCCGCCATCCGCGCCGATCCGAAAGCCGGACTTATCAATGGCGAAGCTCGCCTGACTGCTGCGGAAGTCACAAACATACTCAACCTCGCTGCCCAAAGATCTACGATCACTCGAGCCGGCATCCGCTTACCCCGCGGACAAGCTGCCCGTGTCTGGATCACCGTCGTCAGCAATCCTGCGAATGACCAAGAAGAGCCGGCTGTACTAGGAACCTACCGCACTCCAGATGCGACGATCTTTAGCTGGGACGTTTCAATTCAGAAAGCACGCACCGCCATCTTTTTCTCTCGCGGAACAGAAAGGGGAACTCCGCGAGCATTCTCATGCCGTGCCGTAGGTTGGCTTTCCCAATCCATGTATCCCCCCGGTATCAATAACCAACCTGCCGGCCCGCTTAGTGGCGTTCAGGAAATATTTTCCGTCACAGACGTCGGAGGTGGTGCCATTCGAGTGCCACTACAGCCGATCAATACCAATCTCCCTAACGGCATCACCATCTTCCCCGGAGGCTTCCCGCTTTATCGTAATGGAGTACTAATCGGAGCAATCGGAGTTTCTGGAGACGGCATTGAGCAGGATGACATCGTGGGTGCTGCTGGTTCAAAAGATTTCGTAGCCCCAACCGGTAGTCGCTCAGACGATCGCGTTTACCAAAACGCTCGTATCCCCTACGCGAAATTCCCGCGTGCCGCGACAAGCTTCTGAGTTTCGCCTCCTCAATAGCCGAGTAGAAGGATGCGATAAATGCCCTTCGACTGATTAGTGGGAATCGGAAAGCTAATACTGGATGACTCAGCGGTTGCCGTGAGTGTATCACTAGGGGCATTTCCCCAACCTTCTTCACCCAAGATCTGCAAGCGATAATCGCGACCCGGCAAGCTGTCCCAGGTAATAGTAAGCTGATTGGTTCCGTCTAATTTTGAAACCGACATCTCGAACTTCTCAATGACTAAGACGACCTCTTGATTAAAAGTATCCGCAACATAGACATTCCCGAGATCATCACAAACGGCGGAACTAGGGCCAGCCAGCTTCTTATGCTGAGGAGCGGTCTTTGATCCATCACCAGACAGCACACTCACGCGACCACTTCCATCGACTCGGAAAATTACATTCCCGAAGGCCTCGCAAATTACAAAACCACCTTCCGGATGCGGGGAAATATCCGATGGAACTCGATAGCGCGCATCAAGGCGAGAGCCTGTCTTGAAGCCAAATTCTGAAACTCTTCCTGAAAAAGTCGTAACGACACCATCTTCATCAAAACAGCGAATGGCGTGGTTTCCGGAATCCGCAATATAAAGGCTGCCATCTCCTCCAAAACAAAGACCCATCGGAGAATCAAAACGTGCTACCGTTCCGTCTCCATCAGCAGAACCCCACTCCCCGGCTTTACCAGCCACAGTGACCACTACACCATCCGAGCCGACGCTTCGTATGATGTGATTTCCAGTATCACTCACATAAAGAAGTCCATCGGATGCAAGAGCTACTCCTCCAGGAGAATTGAATCGTGCTTCGCTACCAGTGCCATCCAGATCCTGAACAACGGGCGTGAACGACTCGCTTCCGTAATCTAGATCGACGTCATCAGAATTCCCAAGATCACCAGCAAGTGTGCTAACCGTCCCGTCTGGCTGCACCACGCGTATGCAGTGATTCCCACTGTCGGCGACAAATAATACGCCCTCCGGCGAAACTGCTATATCTGCAGGGAAACTAAAACGCGCTTCGCTACTAACTCCATCAACCGCACCTTCTTCTCCGGGCTCGCCTGCGATAGTGGTTACAACTCCAAGATTAGAAATCTTGCGGATAACATGGTTGCGCGCATCACATACGTAGAGGTTCCCATCGGCATCACGAGCTAGCCCCATGGGATCATTAAATTCAGCACCACCTCCAGTCCCATCCTGATGACCGGCATTGCCGTTTTTACCAGATACACCCGAGACAACCCCCTCCGCAAAAACAGCGGGAGTGCCAATCGTGAGTGCAGTTATGACCAGTAGACGTTTCATCGTTGTAAATCCTCAGGCGCTCTTCTTCTTTTCAGGCGACCGCTGTAAGGTTTTTCTTCATCTTTAGCGAGTTCCGGATCCTTAAATTCCTCGGTAGGCACGGTTTTATTACCGCCAATAAACATCTCGCGCTTTGAATCTCCCGCCTTCGTATCGGCCACTTTATACACTGGACCGTCACGGCGTATGGATGACTCACCGTATTCGCCAGAGCTGCGCTTACGGTAAAACATCTTCATCTCGTCGATGCTAAGCGGCCCCGATCCACGACGCCCGAAGACCACAGTCTGGTTACCACTTTCGTCCACCACGCGATCCCGATCTAGACCACGAGAAATCGTAAGTGCAGCACCTTTTGTCGGGTAAGTTGCAATCAATCTCGGTTTAGGCACAGGTGAGAAGCCCATGTGACCCGGAACGTTTTCTGGGGAAATCATCTGAATAACACGCAAGCCGTTTTTGCCATCTGCAACTAGCGCATACATCGAGGCATTCACCGAACCGATCTGCACATCTCGGACATCGCTTAGCTTTCCTCCTGCATTGTAGTTCATGATAAACCGAGGCTTCTCAGGATTTTCAATGTCGATAAATGCCACACCCTGAGAACCGTTCGCTACATAGAGATAAGTTCTGGCTACATAGAGTCCGCCTGCATCTCCCAGTGAAACTTTCGCACCGTTGATCGGTTTCGGATTTGCAGGGTCGGATACATCGAAGACTTTCACGCCCTCCGCATCGGTGACGAATAGATAACGCCACTGTAGAGTGGACTGTCGCGCATCACGCAGAGCAGACCCAGTGTAGCCGCCAGCAAGAACTGGAGAAAGCGGATCAGAAACATCCACCACAGCAAGTCCCTTGTCGGTCGTAATGTAGATCCATTGTCCCGCCATATAGGCATGCTTGGCGCCATTAAGAACCCCACCCGGATTAAAACTCACATCTTTTTGGATGAAATTATTCTCTGGGTTTCCGTCCAGCATCACTGAGACATCTGTCACTATCAGACCTTCTTCCAGGTCGGTCACAAATGCATAACCATAGTAGTCGGCGATCGGCCTTTCTTCATTCACCTCAAGCCGATTGCGCTTAGGATCGTTGATCAACGTGCTTGGCAGAGCCACTGAGGTGGCAAATTTTGTATCGAAGAAAGTGTCGTGACCGAGCGGCGAGAACGGAGTTGCGACGATACGCTCCGAGAAGTTTTTATTGTCGATGTTGGCGATATCAAAGATTCCGAATCCTTTCTTACCGAGCGCTGCGTAGAGGTATTCACCCCGGTGCTGGAGATCCGTGACTTCACCACCCTTTGCTCCGTGATGATAAGAGGTCTTCAGCTTGGAATTATTATCCACGTGCTCTTGATGGTTCCGAGGATACGCATTTTTGTGCAGGTAACTACCAATCGCAGCTTGTGGCTCCGTACGTTCTGTCCAAACCACACCACTGAGGCCATGATCGTCAGTTCCCACAAAGGCGAACCTTCCGAAGAAGTTCACGGTGCCGGTTCCGAATCCGAGCAACTGCGTCATGATAGCATTGTTGTCGTTGTTGTCAGATATATGGCAGTCCGTGCAATTCTTCGTCGTTCCCACTCCACTCGTCGTATGTGCGAAATGTGGGTTAAACGCCTGACCAGAATACCCTTCCGAAGAAACTGTCTGCTGCTGAGTATAGAACCATTCGCGGTTTGGCCCCTGAGAACCAACCAGCATCGCACTCGAAGAACGCAAAACGGCGAGACGATTGTCCTTAACCGTACTGTCTTTACCTAGCATGAAGACATCATCACGAACGACCTGAGGATTGTAGGATGAGTAATTCCGCGAACTCGTTCCTTCGAATTTATTTCCAGCCATTTTGTAGTTTGCTTCCATCGGAATGTGACAACCGAAGCAGCTTGTCGCCCATGAGGTATGGCAGGTTTGGCAATCCATCGCCTCGTTACTATGCGCCAGTTCGTTCTGACAATCATTCGGATCTTCAGGAACGCCGCCCCATGTTTTACCGTCTCGCTTAAGAGTCTTAGCATAGGCACTCATCGCGTTGTAGTGATCAGAATTGGGATTCACCGTATCAATCGTTTGAGGAATTTCCCAAAGCAGCCCTTCTTCCATTGAGGACTGCTGCATCAGCCGGTCACCTTCCCATACGAAACGCGGCCCGAATGGAGTGCTGCTTTCACGGAGGTCGATTGGCTTAATATTTCCATCCTTCGTCAGCGTCCCACCTTTGCCGGCAGTAATTAGTGTAGGGCGTTCGTTAGAGGTGCCGTGGCAATCCACACAGGTGATCGCGGTAGCAGCACGAGGCTCCACGTAGAGCAGGCCATTGCCGTGAGTATCATTAAGGAAATGGCAATCCACACATTGCATACCGAGGGCGAGGTGGACATCCTTGAGGTGAACTGCCTTTTTGAATTTATCCTTATCGCTATGAGAAATTTTATCGCCCTCAAGCGTCAGTAGGTTTCCTTCTCGGTCTTTCTTGAATACCGCACGGAAAACCCAGCCGTGACCATGGTAGTCCGCGAACTGTGTCTCCTTGAGTTTAGGATTTAGCTCCGCGACTTTTTCGAGGAAATTCACATCTCCCCACAAGCCACGAGCCGCTGCCGCCTCAGGATTACTACGTAGAGATTCGACCATTTCCTCGTCAGTCGGATCTTTCTGCTCCTTCGGGTACATGTGCTCCGCATCAGATTCCTGATCCCACCATGTATAACCTAGGTATGGATTCACAAACAGGTTCCCCTGGTGCATGTGGCAGGTCATACACTGGCTGGAAGGAATACTATTGGTGAACTCATGCTTGATGGGATGACCTTTCTCCTTTTTCGAAATCATCGGATCAGGGTTAAACGAGAGCCCTTGGTTTCCGTAGGCACTATACCAGCCGGAGTTGTGAGGTGAGCGGTCGTTTGCATACACTACGTGGCATGCGGTGCAGCCGCTGGAGCGGTAGTCACCCGGACGGTCATTTGAACCAAAGAAATCCAAAAGCGGATCATGCAAGCGAGTCTTGTGAGCGCCGATGATCACCGGATCAACACGTGACAGAGTCCCGAGTCCACGTTCGCCGAGACGGCGGAATGGCCTACCCGGAGGATCAAAAGGATCGGGGTTACCAAGCTCCAAAAGCCTTGTTCCACCTTTCTCGAAAATTCGGTATATATTGCCGGTCTGCCCGACATTAAAACGAGGAAGCGGGAAGATCGTTTCTACGATACCTAGCTTCCTCATCTTTTCGGCATCCATCTTCACCGGACTCTTCAACGCAAGGGCTGCCCCGTTTTCGCCATAGGCTTGTCCGAAAATTGAATCTTTAACAGGAAACGCGCCGTTGTTGTAAGCCGCAGCACCCCACAGCATTGCTCCGTGGCGCATCATGCTGTGCCCGACATTATCGACGTGCTCCGCATGGCAATCACCGCAGGTTTTTTTCGCAACACGCAAATCCCCAGGATTCACGAACTGGATAAATTCCGGTGACTCATGGTTGAGCAACACGGTGCTATCGCTCGGATTCGCAGAGCTTTCGAAAAACACCGGATTCTTGGGCAAAACGTGTGCCTGCTTCATGGTCAGCCCCTCAGACGCATCGCCTCCATGACAATCTGTGCAACCCAACCTCACAAATTCACTATTGTGAGGGTCATGCGAGTTTTCATGGCAGTCCACGCAACCACGGCTCTTCGCCATCATAGTCGCTTCTGACTGATCCACCGTATTCGCGGCTGGGATGCCGCCGCCATAATTTGAAACAGAACCTTTCGCAGCAGTCGGCGGCCCGAACAAGCTCTGGTATTCCGAGTTCTGTGCTTGTGCTGAAATAGAGATTCCACCGGCGACCAGGGCGGTAATGATAAAGGAGCGCATTTGAAAATTTCTATTCATTAGAAGTTGATGGTTGCGGAGATGAAGCCGCTATAAAGCACATCGTCTATATCACCCGGTTCCCCGGAAGTGAAGCCGGCGACGGCAGGTGAGGTGGAACGATAAATATCTTTGAGTCCTTCTCCCGGGAACAACATGCCAATTCCTGCAGCGAGTTTCAGGTTTTCCGTAAGGAAGGGGCGGTATTCCACGCCGAAGCTCAGATCCCAACCGATCTCACGGTCGATGTCATTGGTGACCAGCGCGGTAGCAATGGCATCGGTTTCCATGAACATTAGGTAGTTGAGGTTTGCGAAGAAACGCATTTTAGGAGTCACCTCCCATTCCTCTCCTATACCGACAATGAAAATACCAGGATTCACAAAGCTCGACTGCCCGAGGTTTTTGTTTGAGCGAAGGTTAGGGATGAGGCTTAGACGCTGCTTCAGCGCCACTGCCGTGCCACCAAGGTTCGGCCCCTGTCTCTGCCAATAACTGAACGGTCCACCGATGAAGTTTGGGTTATCTACGATGGAATCCCAGCCGGTTGCCTTGCCGTCAGACGCATTGTCATCGCCCGAGGCATAAAACATCGTGAATTTGTGACGCATCCAGTCCGTATCCACTGAGATCTCAAGCGCAGCCATCCATGCATCAATATCAACTGACTGACCCGCAATACCATTGAGGTCATCCTCACCGAAAACATGGTAAAGAGAGTGACTGATATTCATGCGGCCAAAGTGCCCTTCACCGTTCAGGCCGATGTAGTATGCCTTTAGATCATGTGGCGCTACAGTGCCGATTGGCGTAGGCCGTGCTATATTTCCCGCACTATCAAAGGTCAAACCGGCGTCCGTGCCGTTGTCCCAGTTCGCCAAGAAATTGATCTGTGCCGTGTAGCCTTTAACTAGAAAATCCTGCCAATAGAGGTTTGCGATAAAGACATTCTGGTTTCGGTCATCCCAAGTATTGAGTTCTGAGAAAGACTCTTTTTCAAAAAGGTCGAAGAGCGCGACATTATATTGAAGCCTGTTTTTCCAAAGGTTTCCTGTGAATCGATAGCCCCAGTTCTGTTCAAAAAACACGTGCCCGCGAAAATCTGCATTGAAGGTTTGGGTGCCGATCCGAAGCGCCGCGAAATCATAATTCTCCGATAGATCCAGTAGATGAACCTCGAAGAAAAACTGCTGCAGCGCTACATGCGTTTCGTGCCGCTCGGTCGCGTCAGTGCGGTAGAAGTCCCCTCCTGCTGGAAATAGTAGTGGATCAAGAAAACCATCCACATTCCCAGGATTTACACCTCCAGGATTCGCCCCAAAACCACTTCCTGGTGCAGGCGTAGTACTTTGCCCTATGCCGCGCGGATCGGGCGAAACCAAGGTAGTCTCTCGAACACTGACGTAGTTTGAGTTAAAAACGGGTTGAATTCGAAACAGCCACTCAACTGGCTTGAATGATGTCTCACCCCTGAAGATATCGATGAGAAGACCCGTATTGCTGATGATGGAGGACTGTCTTCCATCCCCATAAAACTCAGACCCACCTGGCCGCGCAGTACTAACACCTGCGGGAGTAGGAATACTTCGCGTTTCAATATCTGTGAAATTCGTCAGAGTGATCGCTGCGAAGATATCCTGCCCGATGAAAGGAACATCTCCCTTAAATTTGCTCTGGTAATAAGGATGCCAGAGATAAGGGGTATCCCTTTCATAAGGTGTCTCAGCCAGGTTATCATCTAGGTAACGCTGCCATTTACCAGTGGCTATATTCCAACGGTCTTCAACTGATTCAAAATTCTCCGGATCCTCTGTGTGCTTGTAGTGGCCGGCATGCCAATGCTCATAAATCCTATCCTCGAATCGGACTTCGCCACGTGGCAATTGGAACGCTTGGTTAATCGTTGGATCGTAGCGCTCCAGATCTTCCAACTGTAGAATCTCAGCTTCTATCAGATTCTGCTCTACACCCAATCGAGGCAAAACCATACCGTCAGGAATAAGCACCGTTTTTCTCAGACCACGGCTGCGTGCACCAGCATCTCTCCCGAAGTATCCTTCATCCTCTTGTAACGCATCGCTCCCAAAGAACGGGCGCCGGCTTGTTAGAGATTCATCAAAAAATGGAGAATCAGCCAGATCTCGACTTACCTCTGGATCGGCCGGAACAGGGAGTGTTTCAGCCGTATTTTTCCAACCTCCACCCGGATCTGGATTAAATTTACTAGGCGGCAACGGAGCCTCATCTGTAATGATCGTCTCCCTATCAATTTGGAGAATCGTTCGTCCCTCATTAGAGGTAGGCGGATACGTATTTGAATCCGGTGAGAAATCATTTGGACTCAGCGGACTAGTCGTCGCTGACTCTTGTTGAGCCGTCAAACGATCCGGACGGCGCTCGCCAGGCTTCAGATCCCAATCTGGAGTGCGCCGGTGAGGCGGGTGATAACAAGTCGTCAGCAGAACGCTGATGCAAGCAGCCGATAAGCGGCCGGTATTCGTGAACCTTGCTTCCCTCATCTGATACTACTCGTCATGGGTTGCGGGTTCACGTTTATGGGTTACTAGAAAAGGACTCTGCAACCGCAGCCAGCTTCGCGAGGAAAACATCCGAGGCCACCGAATCAAAAGCAACAGGAGGCTTAGCGGCATCGAACAATGCGTTGAGCGGTTCGTCAGCTATGACATCTTTCTGACCAGCCTGAATCAAAGACTCGTTCAATCGGTCAATCGCAAGCGCCAAACGCTCGGCATAATACCCGGATGCCCATGAACGATAATCCTTCGGTAAATCCTCAAACGCTCCTGCTCGGAAGGGTTCATTATTTTTAAGCAGTCTACCTAGCATATCGCGGGTTTGCCCCACACTAATAGGAGTTGTTGAGATCAATTTAGCATAATCATCCGCCTCTTTAACCAGCGCTTTGCCCTCCCCCTTAAAAGATGTGCCACAAGCTTTTAGAAGCTCCTTAATAGCTTCGACCTCAGCATTTCTTTGCTTCTTAAAACCCTCAATTTTCTCAGCGGTTTTAAATTCGTCAGGCTTTCCCGGATCACTTATTGCCTGAGCCGCAACCTCACGCAATGCCACCGCCTGACCAACAAGCCATGTCTGAGTGTGCGAAAATTCTTTATTTTCCCGCCAGTGCTTAGCCTCGGCTATGAGCATTCCATCGAGTTCAAATACCAATGGAGGATGCCTAGCAGCAACCAAGTCATCGCTAAGATTCTGATGGCAAGCAACGCAGCTATTTGCACGCTCGTAAGAACTATCCAGCTGTCGCATCCCTAACTTCCTTAGCGCACCTCTCGGATAATCCGGGCGAGTATGGGAAAGTATCCACTTCTCAGCCCCGCCGTGGCAATTTGCACAGCTTACCGTATTCATTTCTGGAGAATTTTTTTCGACTAGTGCAGGATCCGCAAACATCGAAGGACTAACCTGACGATTAGGAGCATGACAGACGGTACAACTCTTCGATTGAGTCGCATCGTTAATATTAAGACGAGCAGCCATGCGCTCTGACATCCCTGAAGCTAACGTGGAAGCTGAAGCCGTATGCGGATCATATCTCTTCCAAATGGTATGAGCACCTCTGTTAGGGCCAGCTCCTCCATGGCAACCGCTAGTGCTGCACGATTCAGACCCAAGAACTTTCCCAGTGGGAAACAGCTCTGCATTCAGCGCCCCAGAAAGCAAAACCGGAATCGAAGCCACCAAAACGAGTGAAACCGTTTTCACGGAGGATTCATATTCCCTCTTTACCCTGCGCATCTTGCAGGCTTTTTACGAATACATCTTGATTATGGCAAGTTAAATGGAGCCCCTATCAAAGACGATTCCTAACACCTTCAAACTTATTCGAATTATAACATGAACACTCAACGCCATAGACGCTTATGAATTTCCATAAAATTCTGCCACTTTGAACATGTTAGTTTTTTTTGTTAGAATTTACAAAAGCAACATACCTCCCATAGACCAAGAATTCCAAATCATGCAATCCTTGCAATTTGAGATCGACATAAGATAACTCAATCCATAATCTACAGATTGTCCTAATTGAGGCATTACGATTGTGAACTTCGATCTCCTAAATTTCATTCAGTCGAGCCCCCTACTGACCCTCGGTTCAACCGGCGGGATAATCATGGTAGGCTACATTGCCACACAATGGTGGGCCGTAAGCAGCAGATCTCGCCTTGAGAAACAGCGCAGCCAATTAGAGCTGGACGTCCTCAAGAGGAAGATCGAGATACTCAACCAAAAAGCCGAAGCCGCTCCTGAGGTCGCTTGGAATGGTTGGCGCAAATTCACTCTCGATAGAAAGGTATTAGAGTGTGACGACACCTATTCCTTCTACCTGAAACCACACGATGGCAAACCACTTGCCAACTTCAAGCCAGGTCAATACCTCACGTTTCAATTACAAGTTCCTGGAGCGAAGAAAGCAGACATTCGATGCTACTCTCTTTCTGACGGCCTCATAGATGGCGACCACTATCGCGTTACTATCAAACGCGCCATGCCATACAAGAGTGACAAGCGCAAAGAGCCATTTGACCCTAACAAAATCGGTGTCATCTCGAGCCATTTTTGTGATGGAGTACAGGAAGGCGACATCCTTGATGTAAAGGCGCCATCGGGCAATTTCTTCCTCGATGTAGATGTAGACCGACCAGTCGTCCTACTTGGCGGAGGAATCGGAGTAACACCGATGCTAACTATGGCTCGCGTCCTCACTCACATCAAGGACACTCGGGAGATCCACTTTTTCTTCGGCTGCCGTAATGGGAACGATCACATGCTTAAGGACGAAATGATCGCCCTACAAAAAGCCAATCAAAACATACGGCTGCATGTCTGTTACAGCAGGCCAAATGACAACGACGATCCAGGAGCCTTCAACCACGAAAGCAGAGTATCTCCAGAACTCCTAAAGGAAGTCCTTCCTTCTAATAATTATCAATATTACCTCTGCGGCCCAGGCCCCTTTATGGGCTCACTCATGAATGGCCTACTCGATTGGGGCATACCGCTCAAGGATCTGCACTATGAAGATTTCGGCCCATCAACTTGGGAAATCGATCCGAAATTCAAGCCCGCCAAACCCGCCGCCGCAAGTGCCGAACAGACAACTTGCGAAGTGACTTTCGAAAAGTCATCCAAGGTCGTCAGCTGGGATCCTGCTACGGAAGAAAATCTCACTAGAATCAGTGAGGAAGCGGATGCCAAGATGGGTTGGGGCTGCTATGCGGGAAGTTGTGGCGAGTGCCAAACTGCCATTAAATCTGGCGAGGTCGAATATCCAGATGGCCCTCCAAGCTTCGAATTAGAGGACGGATGCTGTCTCCCATGTGTCGCCTGCCCTAAAGGCAATCTTGTCCTAGACGCCTAAAGAGAACGACATGGCAGAATCTAACATTTCACTAGCTGAGCTCACCCGTAAGGCGGCCAAGCCAGATCGTTGGGACGATCCGCTTGATCCGGACATGACGGATGAAGACATCGATGCGCTACTTCGCGTCGAGCCTTTCGCCAGCATGGATGAAAATGCGTTCCCATCCAGCATGCCGCTGCGTGGGATTCTCAAAGCGGATACCGCAATCCGCGATTACCAACCTGGCGGCATCGTCGTCAGACGGGGGGATTATGGAACATCCGCTTATCTCGTTCTGGAGGGGGAAGTCGAAGTCGTCCTCAAGCCTCATTTAGATCCGAAGCTGCTCGGCCGCGCAGAAACTGAAAAAAAGAAGGGCTTCGCTTCCCGTCTCGCCCAACTTTGGTCAAATAACCGTGAGCCTGAAGGCTGGGATGAAAAATCGCTGCGAGTGAGCGATAAGTTCCAAAATTCGGTGAATGATGATCTCAACACCGTCTATCTTCAGGATTTTCCAAACGTCATTTCTAATGTCGAAACCGTAGCACTGAAAGCTGGGCAGCTATTCGGGGAAATCTCCGCACTTAGTCGCATGCCTCGTACGGCAACCGTCGTAGCAGCCTCTGGCGGCGCCAAACTACTTGAGTTCACTTGGCAGGGTCTGCGCGATCTGATGAAAAACGATCCTGCTCTTAAGCAACAGATCGATGACATCTTCAGGAAAAACTCGCTAAGTACATTCCTTTCGAAAATCCCCCTCCTCTCGCACCTCGAACCTAAAAGCCCTGACTTTCAAGCCTTGTGTCAAGAGGCCGAGTTTCAAAACTTCGGTAATTACGATTGGTCGGGCGAATACAAAAAACTCGCTGCTGACGGGAATCCAGCCACCAATGCCAAGGAGCCCCTCGTCGTAAAAGAGGGCGAGTATTGCAACGGCATCTATTTTGTCAGAGCAGGATTTTGTCGAGTTAGCCAAAGCTATGGCGGCGGAGAACGCACCTTAAAGTATATCGGAGCAGGCAAAATGTTCGGCTTCGAGGATGTCGCACGGCAGCGCGAAAACCCCGATGAAAATATACACTCTACGCTCACTCTAAGAGCAGTGGGATACGCAGACCTCATTTTCATACCTACAGCGACTCTGGTAAAATACGTACCAGCCCAATACCTAAAATCGGATCTCGCCGATAGTGCTATTGCCGAAAAACCTGCGGCTAAGAAAATGAGCGCGCGCCTTGCCGAAGAAGGTATTCACGTTCCCACCAACTTGATGGAATTCGTGGCTGAAAAACGCTTCTTCAACGGCACACAATCCATGGTCATCGACATGGATCTCTGCACTCGGTGCGACGATTGCGTGCGAGCATGCGCATCCACTCATGATGGCAACCCACGCTTCCTCAGGCATGGACCGATGGTGGACAATCTCATGGTGGCCAACGCCTGCATGCACTGTGTCGATCCCGTGTGTATGATCGGCTGCCCTACCGGTGCAATTCACCGTTCAAGTCATGGCGGAGAGGTAGTCATTAACCCCGCTAGTTGCGTCGGCTGTACCATCTGTGCCAATAACTGCCCTTACGACTCTATTCGAATGGTCGAGGTCAGAACTACCAAAGGGCGATTCTGGGTGGACGACAAACAGAAGCCCCTCCTCAAAGCAACCAAATGCGACCTTTGCATCGAGCAAACAAGCGGCCCAGCATGCCAGAACGCATGCCCACATGATGCGCTCAGCCGCACCGATCTTTCCCAGGAAACCTCTCTCATCCAGTGGCTCAACAAAAGATAACACCCACAAAAAGGAAATCAGGCAGTGTGGTAGTAACCGCTCTGTCCGTAGTCGTATTGTCTCTCGCCTCTCTTTGGTTTATTCCAAACTTCCCTCACCATGCCTACATCAGTGGCTGGTTCCTTTTCGCATTGATGCTCATTCTCACCTTCTTCAATTTTAGGAAGAAGGTTCCTTTCCTGCGCATGGGCAAAGCCAGCTTCTGGTTAAAAATGCATATATGCCTTGGCATACTCTCCGGTGCGCTGTTTTTCGTTCACATTGGATGGGCATGGCCATCAGGAATTTTTCGACAGCTTTTCGCATGGTGCTTCCTTATCGTCTTCATCTCAGGCCTTGTTGGATGGTGGATGAGTAGGACTTTCCCAAAAAGACTTACCCTCGCAGGATACGAAACTCCCTTCGAACGCATGGCAGATGCACGTAACAACCTCCGGCAGAGAGCCGAAGCACTCGTCCTCGCCACAGAAGAAGGCAAAACTCCCTCTCTCGCTTCATTGAAGTATGCGGATCAGCTGGGAATATTTTTCACCAAGCCCTGCAATTTCATCGCTCACCTCAGAGCATCTCGTACACCTCAGGCAGCTCACAGCTCTCAGTTTGACGAGATGAAAAGATACATCGACAACAGCAATTTAGAGAAGTTTGAAGAACTGCGTGACCTCGTTGAAGAGAAACACATGCTCGACTACCAATATTCCCTACAGCTCGCGCTACGTCTCTGGCTTTTCGTTCATATCCCTCTGAGCTATTCGCTCCTTATTTTCTCTGTGCTCCACATCATACTCGTCCACTCGTTCTCCGCAGCCGTTTCATGAAGAACAAACAGACATCTTCAGCATTTTCATCAAAAGACTACGTCCGCCCAAATCAGGACTGGGTCTGCGGACACCTGTGCAAAGGAGAAGCTTGTAGAGTAGGCCCCTCTCCAAAGGGAAAATGCCGAGTTACCTATGAATGTGATCCTCTGCTCGATCTCAAGCCGGGTGAAACAAAAGGCCAATATCAGTGCACCCGCCCAGCATCTGCCGGTGGAAAATGTGACCGTGGCCCTATGCCTGACGGCACCTGCTGCAATGCAGTTCCAAAATGCCAACCGCGCCGCACACTTAGGAACATCCGTAAGCGTGTTGTTATCTTCACCATCATCGCTAGTTTCATTGTACTGTTTATCGGCCTCGATCGCACAAACCGTGATGAGTTTGTAAATCCGGCGCCCATTTCTAGCCCACATGCTAGCAAGCACTTCTCGGATCTCACCAAGCAGATCACCGGTGATGACAGCAACTGTTCCGGTTGCCACGAAAGTGCTCGTAGAAATACAGGTTCGTGGCCTTCCAAAATCGGCGAAGCTCTCTCCGGAGGCCTAGCTCCCCACGAACTGTTCAAGAAAGGCCCAGCTGAACCCTCCGGCATGGACAACAACTGCCTCGCCTGCCACGAGGGCAAGAGTTACCACCAGCCTAACATGCCTGATGAGTATGCCTGCCACACCTGTCACAAGGAGCACGCAGGCAGTGGATTCATCGCCGATGTCACAAATGACTACTGTCTCTCATGCCACGCTTCCGAGGAACTTATGGAAGAAGCTGGGAAACTCGCCGAATATCTCGATCCACACGCCTTCCCATCATCTATCCATGGCTCGAATGAGCTAAATTCTTCTCTGGGTCGCCCGAAAGAAGGCTATACCCAAGTCATTCGCGATTTCCATGACGGTCATCCAGAATTCCGTGTAATCCGTGATGAGGTAAAAGACGAAAACACCCTCAAATTCAATCATGATGTGCATCTAAACACCGAAAGTGTTCAGAAAATGGATGGCACATTACTGAGTTGCTCGGACTGCCACGATAGCGATCCAAAAGGTGAATACCAACTCCCCATCACTTACGATCAGCACTGCTCAGATTGCCATGCGCTTCGCTTTGATCCAGATACCATCGGAGATGCAACCAAGCCAGGGCTCGTTCTCCCGCACGGTGATCCATTCTATGTCCGCTCATTTCTCCGCAGCCTGAATATCCAATACGAAACCTACGCGAAGACCGTGGAAGGTATTAGCGGCCAAGATGAGCTAAAAACATACGTCGAAGAAAAACGTGAAAGCATCGAGAACTTCTACGAAACAGGTGAAGAACTAGAGCGTGCAGTCTTCTTCTCAGGTAAAGACAAGAGGCTTCCCAACGGAGAAGTAGCGCAATTCGAAAGCTGCGCGACATGCCATGAAGTTTCACCGTCTGACAAAGAAAACGGCACCCCTATAATCGCCAAGGTATATGCACCAACACGGTGGATGGATGTCGGTAAATTCAACCACGACCTCCATAAAAACGTTCTTCCTGAAGACCAAAAGCACATCAATGCAGATCGCGGCGAAGACGCGCAATGCTTGGCTTGCCACGAAGTTCTGGACAGCAGCCTGACAAGCGATGTGAACTTACCCGGCATTGCAAGTTGCACCACCTGCCATAGCCCAGATGGAGGAATTGATCACCGCTGTGTCAGTTGCCACAATTACCACAACAGCAGCCCAACAGGTTCTTTGTTCGGCGGCATCCCCGACTCCAAAGGCGATGGCGACTCGGAGCCATCTGAAGAATAACTTCAGACCCGCGAGATGGGATTTCACCTGAGTCGGACATCCACCTTGACCTGCCAGCATTGCTGCGGATTCTTCTACGTCTCCCCATGATCCACCGCACCACAATATACACTCTTATCCTTGGCCTTACCGCCGTCTCGTTATCGTGCAAAGATGAGGAAATTCGCACCTACCGTGTTGCTGCGGAGGAAAGCACGCCAACTACCGTAGTCAGCACACCCTCACTAGACTTGGCTCAACCCAAAACAGCCGGCTCACTGCGCTGGCAGGCACTCGAAGGCTGGCAGGAAGAAACACCAGGCCAGTTCCAAGCAGCACTCTACAAACTCAGTGAAAAGGTAAATGTCTCCGTCTCGTCACTACCAGGCGAAGCAGGTGGCGAATCCGCTAACGTTAATCGCTGGCGCCGCCAAGTCGGCCTCGACGCAGTCGAAGACGTAGGAGGAAGAATCCTGGGTGTCGAAGGTGACGGCATTTCCGCAAAATGGTTCGAGATCATAGGAGAAAGCAACAGCATCATCGCTGCCATCATTTCCCTGCCGGCCGAAACATGGTTCTTCAAACTCAACGCACCTACCGGTGAGATTGAACCAAGAAAAGAGGAATTCATGGCTTTCCTCTCCACCGTGAGCTTCGGTTCAGAGGCACCGCAACCACCATCTGCGCCTGCTCCATCCGCCGACAAACCCAAGATCTCACTAGAAGCTCCAGAGGGCTGGGAAAAAAGCGAAGGTAGCTCAATGCGAGTTGCGAGCTTCCGCATCCCCGGAATTGACACCCTCGATGGAGATGTATCCGTTGTCCCTCTTTTCGGCCAGGCCGGCACCGCACTAGAAAACGTCAACCGCTGGCGCGGCCAACTAAAGCTACCACCTCTTGAATCCGAAACTGACCCTGCACTCGGAGAAACCAAACAAGGTTCATCCGGCAACATCCTCTTCACTCACATGGTCAGTGACGGACCACTGCTTGATGGCGAAAAAAAGGGCGCTATCAGCACAGGGATACTGAGAGCTGGCGACTACACATGGTTCTTTAAAATGGGTGGAGACTCATCGCTCGTTGAAGCAAACCGCGCTAAATTTGAGGCCTTCGTCCTCACCGCTGAAATCCCGTGAGTCGGACTTCGAAAAACAAAGGTATCCTCGCGATACCCGTCGCGATCTTCAGTTCACTACGGCTTACCGTAGTTCTGTTATCCTTCTCCATGGTTCTCATCTTCTGGGCGACCTTGCTGCAGGTAAAAATGGGCATCCATGAAGTTCAGCACCTATACTTTCAGTCATGGATCGCATGGTTAGATGTTTTACCGGGAGTAGAGGAATTCAATATCCCATTCCCAGGCGGCATGCTGCTTGGCGCTCTTCTACTCGCAAACCTTCTCGCAGCCCACATTCGCCGCTTTCAGTTCAAGTGGAAGAAAGCTGGACTCATTCTCGTTCACGTAGGCATCATCCTCATGCTCGTCGGCGAGTTTTTCACTGCCGTCTATTCTGTAGAGTCACACATGCAACTGACCGAGGGAGAAACCTCGAACTATTCGGAAAGCTCGCGAGAAATTGAAATAGCCATCATAAGGGAAGATGCTAGTGGCTTAGAAACAGTTAACGCCATCCCATTTAGTCGACTCAAGGATGGTGCAAGCTTCCCATTCGAAGGCTTCGAGCTCCACGTCATTCGCTTTTATAGAAACAGTGAAATCGTAGACTCTATCGATGCCGATTCATCCTTCGACACTTTGCGTGCCGACCGTGATGTTGGAGCTGGCCTCGCGGTGAAAGAGAAATCGCGTGAAACCGCTATGGATCGCCGTGACCTCACCTCCGCCTTTGTAGAAGTCCGCACACCTGAAGGCGCGTCCATGGGTCGCTGGCTCCTATCCAACGCGCTTCCCGGAAAACAGGAATTCGAACTAGGTGGAAATACTTGGAAAATGAATTTGCGCAAAAAACGCTACTACCACCCATTTTCTATCCGACTCGAAAAATTCACCCACGAGAAATACCTCGGCACCGATATACCAAAGAATTTCTCAAGTCGCATACGCTTCATCAATCCCGATGAAGGCAAAGACATTCCCGCACTCATTTACATGAACCATCCGCTCCGCGACGATGGTCACACCTTTTACCAGTCCGGCTTCGTCGAGCGCAAAGGCTCCGAAAAACAAATCAGCATTCTACAGGTCGTTCGCAATCCAGCATGGACTATGCCCTACGTCTCCTGCGCCATGGTCGGCGTAGGACTTATTTGGATCTTCCTCCAGCACCTGATCAAAGCCATACGTCGACGCCCCTCCGCCGCATGAAATTCCTCCAACGACATATCCCCTGGCTCATACCGGCACTTTGTATTTTGGTTCTCGCCGTGAACGCATGGCGTAGCACTCGCCAGGCTCCCGGCTTCGACATACGAGGCTTTGGTATGCTCCCAGTCGTTTCCAATGGGCGTGTGCAGCCTCTCGACTCCTTAGCTCGAAACCGTCTCCTCGCCATTCTCGGAAAACAACGAGTTCCCGGAGAAAACGCACCCTCATCCCCTGCTGCTTGGCTCGCAGAACTCGCCTTCGATCCATCAAAAGCAGACCAACGCCCCGTTTTCCTCATTCATCACGATGGAGTTCTCGGCCAACTCGACCTCACTCAAGATGAGGGAAAATCTTTTTCATTCACCCAGATTCTCCCGCACCTAGGAGATATCGCAACGGAAGCTAGGCGCATCGCCGTAAAAGACTCACAGACTTGGGATCCTTACGAAAAAGGACTCATGCGCCTCTGGAGAAACGTAGGCCACTACCAGCAGCTGAAATTCGCCATCGCCCATCCAGAATCAGCCAGCCTCTCTTCGGATCTAAACATGCTCTTAGAAAAAGCTGTAGAAGCTGCTACTGAAGAGGATAAGCGCGAACGAGGCGAAGAGTTCGATGCTGTCTCTATCGAAGCTGCTAGAGCACGCGAGCAAGTCCTAACCGAATGGTCAGGTGGCACAGACGTTTTCTCTCAACCTCCTGCAATGGGCGGAGATACAACGGCATGGCTAAAACTTCCAGACTCCGCCATCGCGTCCATCAAAACAGAATCACTCCACCCCTCTACCTCAGCCTACGCAAAACTCGGCGATGCATGGCGCGCCGATGATTCAAAAGCCTTCAACGCCATCCTTTCCGACTACCAATCATGGCTCACGAAAAACCGCACCGGCGATCTCCGTAAAACCGGAGCTGAGACCATCTTTAACGAGCTCGCCCCCTTCTACGTCAGCATGGCGGTCTATGTTCTCGCCTTCCTACTCGCCGCATTTTCATGGATCTCTAGCGGAAGCGCCCTGCGAGTCGCCGCCTTCCGTGTTCTACTCATCGGACTAGTCATCCACACCATCGGCTTGATCGTGAGGATGTCCCTAGAAGGCCGTCCTCCTGTCACAAACCTCTACTCCTCAGCGGTATTCATCGGCTGGGGTGCAATCGTCCTTAGCGTAGCTCTTGAGATTTTCTACAAAAACGCCATCGGAACCGCCGTAGCAACCGTCGTTGGCTTTGCCACACTCATCGTCGCTCACCACTTGTCCCTTTCTGGAGACACTCTGGAAATGATGCGTGCTGTTCTCGATAGTAATTTCTGGCTCGCCACACACGTTATCGTTATCACCCTCGGCTACTCCGCCACCTTCCTCGCCGGCATTGTCGCAATCTTTTATCTCATCCGCCGCCTTATCGGCCCCATACCACCTGCCACAGCCACCTCACTGCGCGGCATGGTCTATGGAGTCATCTGCTTCGCACTACTTACCAGCTTCGTCGGCACCGTGCTCGGCGGCATCTGGGCAGATCAATCATGGGGACGATTCTGGGGCTGGGATCCCAAGGAAAACGGTGCACTCCTCATCGTCATCTGGAACGCCATCATCCTCCACGCTCGCTGGGGAGGCATGGTCAAAGAGCGCGGCATGATGGTCATGGCCGTCTTCGGAAACATCGTCACCAGCTGGTCATGGTTCGGCACGAATATGCTTGGCATAGGCCTTCACTCCTACGGCTTTACCGATGCCGCGTTCTTCTGGCTCAGTGTATTCATAGGCAGCCAGCTACTCATCATGGCGCTCGGCTATATACCCGTCAGTAAAACGAAGGCAGCCGCTTGATCAAATTTCAGCTCGCTTCGCTTCGTCCCAGACATCGCCCATCAGCTCACGATCGGCCTCACCAAGAGGCTTCCCAGCCTCTTTAAGCATCTTCTCCATTGCTCCGAAACGCTTCTCAAATTTCGTATTCGCCCTCGCCATCAGCACTTCAGGGTCGATTTTCCGAAACCTCGCAAGATTCACCACCGAGAACAACAGATCGCCCAGTTCTTCATCCACGGCATCCATATCCTTTTCATCCACGGCACATTCCACCTCCCTGAGCTCTTCACGTATCTTGGCAATGACTCCTGTTTCCGTTGGCCAATCAAACCCAACCTTCGACGCTTTCTTCAGCAGCTTCGCCCCGCGCACTAAGGCGGGAAGCCCCTTCCCCACACCGTGTAGATAAGGCACCTCCTTCTCGCCCTTCTCCTTGCGTTTGATCTCGTCCCACTGCTTCAACACCTCATCTGAATCCGCAGCATCCGATGTCGCAAAAACGTGTGGATGCCGCCTTACGAGCTTTTCAGAAATTCCCCTCGCCACATCCTCCAAATCGAAGCGTTTTTCACCCTCTGCGATCTCACTGTGGAAAATGACCTGTAGCAAAAGGTCTCCTAACTCCTCAGTCATATCTGCATCGTCAGCTCGTTGTATCGCATCCACCACCTCGTAGGTTTCTTCGATGAGATTCGCGACAATTGACTCATGCGTCTGCTCCGCATCCCACGGACATCCACCCGGTGCTCGTAACCGATGCATGATCGCCTTGAGTCGCTCTACCTCTCCACCTGCGCCTGTTCCGGCGATCATTTCCGCATCTGTCATAATCTCATTTCTCTTGGCTCTGCGCAGCACGGTGCAACATGTCTCGCTCCTCATCGGTCAGACTCTGAAAGCCATCCTTAGAAATTTTATCGAGCAACCTGTCGACCTCACTCTCGCTGCGCAAATCCACCCTAGTCCTTGGCCTAATCTTCGGCTTGATGTCCCTACGCGGCCCTCGCGATCCGTTAAATGGAACCTTGAGGTCTCCCTCCTGATACCAAATCCAAACTCGCATCAGAAAAAATCCCATAATCGCCCCACCTAGATGCCCAGCCTCTCCACCTTCGTTTCCGCCAATTTTAAATACGATTAACAGAACGGAAATACCCATCAAGATCAGGGCGAGATTGCGCATAGTCAGTGTCACCGGAGGAAACAGAAGCGAAACGCGCATAGATGGAGCGATCACCGCCACTCCAATCAAAATTCCATAGATCCCAGCTGAAGCACCGACCAATGGCTGCATTGTCGTTGGTAAGCTGGCATAGGAACCGTCCTCTAGCGGAATAGCCATTCCCTGCGGCAAAATACCTGTACCCACCAAAATCACGTAGAGAAGCGCACCAGCAATCCCGCAAAGTAAGTAAAAAGCGATAAACTTTCCAGCACCCCACCAACGCTCCATCCACGGCCCAAAGAAAAACAGTCCAATGCAGTTGAAGGCCACATGCCCAAGATTCGCGTGTAAGAACTGAAAGGTAACAAACTCCCACCACTTCTTTTCCCCGAGCGCAGAGGCAATGGTGAAGGCGCCGGTGTTGATCAACTTGTTATCAAAAATCAGTAGATCTGCGAAAAAGATCCCCAAGTTCGCAATCAGCAGCCATTTCACCACTGGCGTCAATTGCGCCATCATTCCACTTCCATATGACCTACTCCCTCCGAAAGACATTACTCGGCCATTATCACTGCCTTACCACTTCCCGCAAGCCTTCCTCGCAGCACCACTAATCAAATTCTAGGCACCGAGCCTTCAGATACTTCGCCTCCCGGAAATCCGCTGGGTGATCCGCGGCATGTCCACTCCGCCACAGCTCTTTCCACTTCCTTCCGCTACGCTCTGCTACCTCCTCCACGAGTTGGAAAAACTCATCCTCACTCACATGGGCCGAACAGGATGCGGCCAACAAAACACCCCCGCGATTCAACATCGAAATCGCTCTTGAATTCAGTCGCCCGTAGGCACGCACCGCCCCCTCCTTTTCCGTTTCTCGCTTCGCCAAGCTAGGCGGATCTACCACGATCAAATCGAACTTCTCCCTCGCTTCCTCCAGCCAAGCGAACGCATCCGCCTGCACGGCATTCCGCTTCACTCCTGAAATGCGTTGATCATTCGTGTTCAACGAAAAATTCCTACCCGCACTTTCTAGCGCATAGGCACTAATGTCCAAATCCGTCACAGACTTCGCACCTCCACGCGCTGCATACAGTGAAAAACCTCCTGAAAAGCTAAACACGTTCAGCACATCGCGTTCCGCAGACAACAACTCTACACGCGCTCGATTATCACGCTGATCGAGAAAGAAGCCGGTCTTTTGGCCTTTCAGCACCGCTGATTCAAAATGAATCCCGTTTTCTGAAAACACCACCGTCTCATCCCCCATTTCTCCTCGAAAACCTTCATGTAAACCCAACTCCGCAGCAAACGCCGCAATATTCCGGCTCATCCGCAACACCAAATACTGTGGCGAAAAAACCTCGCGCAGCACATCCTCGATTTCTTCCCACCTCTTCAACCAACCCGCCGCATATACCTTTACCACCAAGGTATCCGTATACTGATCCGCCACCAACCCGGGGAAACCCTCGCTCTCCCCATTGATCATGCGCGCGCCATTCGTCCCATCCTTCAAAACATCACCCACACGCTCCGCTAAACACTCCTGTGCCTTCCCCATCCACCATTCACGCCCGATCTCCGCTGGTTTGCCGAAATTTAAAATTCGCACCCGTATTGGCGATTCCGCCTCATACATTCCAACTGCGAAAAACCGATCTCTCCGATCATAAATCACCGCCAACTCACCAGTTTTTCCCTCTCGGTTTTGCGATTTAATACTGTCCGCATAAACCCAAGGGTGCCCACCACGCACCGCCGTTTCTGCTCTCGGAAACAACCGCAATCGCAGCCTTCCTTTCACTACCGGAGTCTCAGACATCCCTCACCTCAGCCCCACGGGCTTCTCTAAGATTTCTTTGAGCACAAAGGCATCTTTTAGCTCCTGGCCATTCTTCAAACGTGCCTTCAGCCCAAGCCCCCCGCTAGTCTCGGTCTTCTTCTTTTTCTGAATATCAAAGTTCGGCCTGCTGTCTTTCTTCGCACGCTTCAGTTCACTTATCTGCTCCGCAAGAGCTGCCTGCCGAGCCAGTTCCGAATTCATTTCCGTTATTGGAGAGGCTTCAGCCACCTCACGTTTTCCTCTCCTACGAAGATCCGGCACCGGCGACCTCTCCACACCCGGCATAGGATCGCCACCTCCAGCAGGTAGTGGAGGTGGAACAGCCGCATTTGGAATCCTACTCTCGGCCTCTTCAATAAATTCCTCGTAATTCTCTCTCTCCTGCTGACGCCCCTCCTGCTCCCTTTCCACTTGTTTCGCTTCCTGCGTGGATTTCCACCACTGCACTATCCCAGCAGCAGCCATGACGAACCAGATAATATTATCAAAAATGAAATCCATGAAATCTAAGCCCCTCGGGCACTCCACGAATACTCTTACATCCCCGCACGCCTGCCTATGAAAAATTTCACTCCCTAACCGCTCCCTCTTTTACAGGGACATCACACCGCTTTTACCTTATCCATTTCCCGCATGCGGATCAAGCGGTGGATCAACAAGGGAACCCCCAAGACTATTGTCGCGATCCTAGCGCTTTTCTGGATCACCATGTCATGGTTTGATTTCCGCGGCTATTCCGTTGAAGAAATGGGCGTCAACAGCGAGGTAGTCCTCCAATACTACGACCGCGAGATTCGCTTACTTGAGGCATCGGATCGTGCAAACCCTTATCAGAAATGGATTTACAGCGGATTCGACCCCGACAAATGGCTAATCGACTCTAAAAAGCTCGTCGCCGAAAAATACCTCGAAGACACCGGAGACGAAGGCCAGCGCCTCCTCGACTGCATCGATTACCGGCTCACCAAACAATCCGATAGTGAAAATTTTTCCCACGATCCGGAATACCTCGCCGAGGTCAACGATTGGCTGATCAATAGTGACGAAACACCGCGATGCTGGCACTTCGAGATGTATCTCGCCCTCACCGAAGACTCGGAAATTTCTCAACTCTACCACTCCCAGAACGACCGACTGATGCTCCGTATCACAATCGTCAGTCTAGTCTATGATTCACTCCTAGTCCTCGGATTAATAGCGATAATCATCTGCTTCATCAGGCGTAACAAAGAAGTTCCACTAGCTCCACGCATCGCTCACTCATGGGCTCCTTCCACATTATTAGCAGTCTTCTTCGCGGCCAACCTCTTACTATATCCATGGTTTTATGTCGTCGATGCCATCTACACCGTTCAGGAATTTCTATACGGATCATGGCTCGCCTACCCTTTGTATGAATTACTTTGGCGCAGCTTCCCGGCTTTTTGCCTCACCATTCTTTTCCTGAAATGGCCACGCAATGCATGGAAAACCTTCGAACTCGGGAAACCCGTCCACATCCCGCTCCTGATCGCGGCTTTAGGCATAGTTTTAATCGCTGATTATGCACTCCTCTACTTCTCTCCAGAAACTGAAGTCGATACCACTGATTTCATGGATTACCCCTACGTCGATACCATATACATGTTCCATGTACTTTTCACATCGGTCGTCCTCGCCCCGGTTTTTGAAGAAATAGTCTTCCGCGGTTTCCTCTTCCAGGGGCTCCGGGGAAAAGTTGGCACGTTGTGGGCAGGTGTAATTTCCACCGTCTTGTTCGCCCTCGTCCATACTCAATATGATTTCTGGGGTTGGATATCCGTCGGCATCACCGGCGCCGTCGCCGCCTTTCTCGTCTGGCGCACGGGTTCGATAACAACATCAATCGCCCTCCATGCCCTCACCAACCTCCTGATTACCTGGCACGTTTACCTCCAGTATCAGTCGCCACTTTGAATACTTATTTCAAAGAATGTCTCCGCCACCTGCATTCCCCTCTTCGATCTGCCGTATTACCCAGCCAGAAAATTCCACTCGAGGTATTCTCCCCTATTTACCAACTGATGAAATCCACAAAGGAATCGGGTTCAAAGACAATTCATGAATGATCTTTCCTAAATACTGGGCTGAAGGGCGTGTTCGTCACAGAAAAGCCGGCAAACAAGTCACCATGCGTAGGTTCGGATGGTCGAATGACAATCAGGACGATGCACAAACCATGGCAGATGAGCGGGCTAAAGACGCGCTCAGCAGGTTTCGCATCCTGTATCTACTCGGAAACAAAAGGCCGCGCGAAATCAGCACTCCCAGCCGCTTGAATCGCCAGAGGATGCCGCCATGTGTATCGATGTCACACATGTTCAGGGAAACGCCGAACAAAGAAATCAGTTCCTCGCCAGCCGATCCAACTGCTCCAGATAAGCCATGCTGTAGATCCCGGTGCTGTGGCCGTCTGCCCAGAAGAGCTGTAGACCATATCCACCTACGAGTTCGAAGCGGTTCAACTCGAAAGCTCCCGGCCCGTGTTCGACGATAGGTCGAAGCACGCGCCCCATGGCATCTGGCTCACCTTGGCAAACCGCACACGGGCATGATCTGCGCATCAGGGGAAGCCCCAGATACATCTCGCTTCCATCACTGAAGGCCAGCGCTAATTCATCACCAATTTTACAAACATTCGTCAGGCTTTTCATTGTCATCCAAGTTCTCCCTCCACCTTGTAGTCTCGTTTTCCGAAGATGGCCGAGCCGATTCTTACATGGGTTGCACCTTCGGAAATCGCCTCCGCAAAATCACCACTCATTCCCATGCTCAGACATGGGAGTTTGACTGAACATTTCTCTTCAAGATCGCCCCTCAGTTCCCGTAGCCCACGAAACCACTTTGCAGCATCTTCATCTGCGGGGGGGATCATCATCAACCCGATCACCTCTAGATTCGCCAACTTTGAAATATCTACCATCGACTCGAGAATTTCCGCTTTCGTGAATCCGCCTTTGGAATCTTCCTCGGCTAAGTTCACTTGAAGAAAAATCTTCGGGATCAATCCCAGATCCCTCGCAACTCCGTCCATGTAAACCGCGAGCTTCTTGGAATCCACCGCGTGGATATAGCCGAACAGGGGGAGGATCTTTCGAACCTTATTACGCTGCACTCGCCCGATGAAATGCCACTCAAGGTCTCCGGGAAGTTCGGCGAGCTTTGGCTCCGCTTCTTGCAGACGGCTTTCGCCATAAACACGTTGTCCCGCATCGACAGCCTCTTGTATGTCATGCGCCGGAAAAGTCTTCGAGACGGCGACCAAAGTCACCTCTGAAGAATCACGCCTAGCTTCCGAGCAAGCCTTTCGGACAAGCCCTTTCACCTCTTCAAGCTGCCCGGCAATCACGGACATTAGCGCAAGCCACCGTCGCTCCTCAAGATCCCGACCATCTTGGCTTTCTCAGTCTCGTTGATGAGATCAAGCAGCACATTCATGCCTTCCCGTTTCTCTGGATTCAGAGCGGAAGGCCACTTCGGAGTATCGTCAAGATTTGCTGTTTCATCCACAGCGCGGCGCATGTAGTCGCCAGCATCTCCGGACGGGTCATAAGGCTTCAGATCGGCTCCTTTTTCAAGATCGTCGAGGGTGATTCGGTAGAAGGTGAGCTCCTTGTCATCCTTTTCAGCAAGTTTGGCAAAGCGTTCACGCCTCTCCGCGTTGCGTTCATGCTTCTGAGCTTCCGCTTCGGCGAGCTGCTTCTCACGTTCCGCCTTGTTCAGTGACACGGTATTGTCCTTGAGGCGCTCCTTCGCTTTGAGAATATCCTCAATGACGTATTCGAAATCCTTGGAAGCTTCCACGCGTTCTTGGCTGCGCTCCTTGAGGATGGGTAGGAACAGCGCTTGCTCGTCGAGCATCCGGAAATCGGATGCAGGTCGGATGCGATCGTGTGGCAGTGCGTTGTCCAGATCTGCCTCTCCGACATCAAGTGCGTCGGTGATACTCGGAAGAACGATGTTAGGCACCACTCCATCCATCTGAGTGGAGGAACCGGATGGACGATAGAACTTCTGAATTGTGACTTTAAGATAACCTGCCTTATCCCGCACGGCGAAGAGCGGGAGCATGCGGCCGATATCCATAGGCTGCTGAACAGTTCCTTTTCCGAAAGTCGAGGAATCACCCACGACAACTGCTCTGTTGTAGTCTTGAAGTGCGCCAGCAATAATTTCACTAGCCGATGCGCTGCTTTTGTCAGTCAGCATAACCATGGGGCCGGTATAAATCGGCTTACCGTCATCCGAATCTTTCACTTGCACCTGCCCAAGCGTGTTTTTCACCTGCACCACTGGGCCACTTGGGACAAAGAAACCTGTCATACGGCGGACTTCTTCGAGTGAACCACCACCGTTGTTACGCAAATCAAAGATCAGACCATCCATTTCCTCTTCCATCAGGCGAACGAGAATGCGCTCCACATCCACTGAACAACGGGTGAGACCTTCGTCGAAATCTGCATAGAAAGAAGGAAGCGTGATCACACCGATACGGCGGGTCTCACCATCCGGATTCTTCATTTCGATCAGCTCGCCACTTGCCTGCTCATCCTTAAGCTCCACCTTGTCGCGCTCGATTACGATCATCGTAGTTTCACCAGGGGTTCCACCGGCAGGCTCAACTTTCAGCGCCACGGAAGTTCCTTCCTTACCTCGGATGAGTTCCACCACTTTATCGATGGGCATGAACATGATGTCCACCATCCCCTCAGCGTTGCCAGTGTTGAGGCTATTCACAGCAACCACACGATCGTTGAGCTTCAGTTGCCCTTCTTTATCAGCAGGGCCACCGATGACGATGCCCTTGATGATGGTCGCGCCGTCTTCCTCCGCCTGAAGGAGTGCTCCAATGCCGACGAGCTCGTTTTTCATATCGCCCTTAAAGCGGTTCATTTCACGGAAACTCATGTAATCCGTGTGAGGATCGTATGCCCTAGCGACGGCACTCAGGAAATAGTTCGCTGTATCTTCGTCATCAGCTTCCAGCACCCCGGAAAGCAGGCGCTTGTAGCGAAGAGATACTTTTTCCCTCGGATCGAGGTCATCTGCCCCTGGATCATCTTTACCCTGCTCAGAAGCAAGGCGCGTGATCGTCTCGCGACGCAAGGTCTCTGCAAGAACAGCCTCCTTGATCTGGCGTGCCCATACATCGCGGGCTTCGGCCTCGTTTTTCGGCCATCTGGCTTCTTTCCTAGAAAGCATCACGGCCTCATCGGTCGTAAAATCAAAGTCTCCTTCGAGCAACTCCTCAGCATGCTTGACTCTGCTTTTGACCCGAGTCTTGAAAACATCATAGATCTCAAGGGCCGCCTCCATGCTATTGCCCTGTAAGAGTAAGGTGTGGAGCCTGTCGCCATACTTAATACTAAAACCGCTCACATCCTCCTGAGTGAAATAGAGCTTCTGTGAATCCAGATCCTGAAGGTAATCTTCGAAGAACTTTTGGCTTAATTCTGCATTGTAGGGCAGCCGTGCGAAATGGCTGTTCTGCAGCATGATCGCCATCTGCCGACCAACTTCGTTGAAATCAGCCTGTTGTGCGCAGGCAGGGCTAGAGAGAGCGACGAGACTGATGGCGAAAGTCGCTGAGCGGATCCAAGGGGTGATCATGTTAATAAATAGCGTCGTTTGGGTGGAATTTTGCTTTCAGAACTTGGCACAACTCCACCTCTTGTCGACCCGGAAATCCCTCGTAAATACCTACAAGGCTACCAGTCGCCATAATCTACGGGGATATGATTCTCGGACGTGGAAAGGTCACATTCGAGATAGAGTGCACCCACTGGCGGTACGGTATCCGCACCAAAAGTCGTGCCGTAGGAGTAATTCCCCGTCCCCGGGCAGGTGGGAGTCTTCTCAACAAACTTCCCTAGGCCGATAAGGCGCATCTGCAATCCAGTGACGCTCTGACCCGGAGAGTAACCATACATGTTCGCAAAGCTCCTAACGCCCATCTGAACGTTTTTAATATTAATGATACAAATTGTCTTATCAGACCCGCGTTTCCACGTTCTGGCACCAATGAAAAGAACCGTAATCAAAGAAAGTAGAACCAAAATTACCACAGTCAATTCAAGCAAGCTCATGCCACACTGATACCGGGAGGCATAATGCGCGCCGATACTTCTCGGGGGAGTATTTTTTATCTTCATTTGGGGGCTGGTTGTTGGGGACAGTTCTATAATTGCTTGTTTTTTAAAAAATATCAAGTAATTTTAGTAATTCATACCCGTTAACCAAATTTTCATTACGAAAATCAATCTGATCCAACGTCCGCAAGGAAGTCTCCAAACAATGCCCGGAGCTCTTCTGCCGACTTCTTACCGATCTTCTCCTCAAGTTGTTCGAACGTATCGTCATTGAGAAAGCGTCGGGTTCTGGAGTCCCCCTCCCCCAACAAATCCAGCTCTGGAACCACTTTCGCACCATCTTTGCTCATCAGCACCACCACGAAGGAATCTTTCGCCTGATTTTTCCCACCCTCACCTCCAGCCTTCGTAACTCGAACCGCCACCCATGAGCCTTTGCGATAGATTTTACCAACGGTATTCATCCCTCCATTTTTCTCAGAAAGCTCGTAACTGAGGTTACGCAACGCCTTGATAGGCAAATCTCCTTCATCGCCGAACCATGCACTGAGCTCCAGTGAGCGCTTCACCATTTTCTTATCCACAGACTTCAGCCATTCAGAAACGGCCTGCTTCGCTTCGCGATCCGTCGGTGTGCTATTTTCATCTATATCCGTGAGCCTCGCGCTGCCCTCCATTAATCGCGCTCTCCAAGAAATTCGCCAATCCGCCTCTCCAGCCCTCACCCATTCTGAGAGCAACTTCTGACCTTCCCTTTCCCCAGCAGGCACGACTCCAGGCGCCCAGACCCAACCCTCAGATTGTTTTTTAAAAAACAGAGTCTTGAGCTCATAACGGTCAGGCTGTGTGACAGAAAACCACTGATAAGCGACAACTCCCAGCGAGCCCTCTTCTTTCAAATCAAGCTTCACCGACTCACGAAACTGTCCTGGCGCATTTACCGACCACCAAAGCTTCGCCGCCTCCGCACAGGCGATCCGCCCATCCTTACCCCTGCTCCCAAAGTCCACAAAGGCTAAGAGATCAGCTAAATCACCACTGCGTAATACTTCAATGACCTCGCTTGCCGCCACATCGAGCGTTTTTCCTCCTACAAGCGGCGTGGACTCACGAAATACCTCTGGAAATCTATCGAGCAGATCCACATCGAGATCCAATTCATCTGCCAAGGCCTCCGCATCATCATTCAGCAACGCTTCCTGAGGATCGATTCTCCAAAGTCCAGCAGAGTCCCTCTCGAAAGCTAGGTGGAAGACGCTGATGATGCCTAGCGTTCCTCTCGAGCCCGCCCGGCGCGGATCGAGACAACCGTAGGATATGATCGCCTCGTCTTCGGAGACATCCTCCAACACTTTCTTTCTCACTACCGTGGGTGAAGAAACCAGATACCAAGGACTATCTGGATTCGAAGCTCCGATTGCAGCGAAACGCGCGGCCTTCATTCGCAGTTCCCAATCGTCTGGTAACGGTTCTGAAAGCCCTCCGAGAAATCCCAGAATCGCCGGAGTATCACCTTTTTGGCAGGCCTCGACAAAGCGATCCGCAATTTCCATTGGATTACCGTTTTTCAGAAAATCCCCAGATACCGATTTCTCGATATTTTTCCGCATCCTCCCTGCTGAGTCATCGATGAGCATGCCAAGATCAGTAACTCGCTTGCGTAGCATCCAGTCCTCCAAGACAGAGAGACGACCCTTCAGTGGCAAGGTATATGCAGCCACTGCGTTTTCAAACGAAGCAAGCACGGGTGCGGGCAGCCAATCCCCGCCTCGCCGCACGAGCGCCACCGGAAAAACCTGTGCTTGGACAGAATCAAATCCACCGGCTTTGAGCACCATCACAGCCGCAAAGTCTCCATCCATCTTCACATCTCCAACCTCTAGTTCCCCCCCAGTTAGATCATCCTCCAGCCTCTCAATATCTTGCCGGATCTGCCTCCTCTTCTCTTCGGATGTCGACGGCTGCATGGCAGTGTCGCCGCCGGGTTCAAGATCGAGCGATCCTTCTCGTGCCTTTTCTATAAATTTCAGCGCGGCTGGTTCCGGGCCGTTCGCAATGACCGGCTGGACACACAGAAAGAACATCAGCCAGTGCCATCTTTTCACAGGGAAAGAATAGCCCTCACTTCACAGGAGGAAAGCCCAATATCCGGCTCAAACAGATGCCATGCATTCATTCCGCTGGTGAAAAATCATCCATCACCAGCGCAACCATGTTTTGCCCGCCATGCGAGAGGGATACCTTGTTACCCTCGCCCTGTAAAAGTCCGCGGGTGAGCCAACGCTGCGAAATTTCTGCAGGTCTCAGATGTGTTACAACTGGCGCATCGACAACACGCTTGCTCGGAGTAAATGAAATGGCGTGACCTGTCGCTGCGAAACCAATTTCCCATGACGTAGGATTCGCCGGCCCCGGACGCCTCATCCACGGATAACGCGTGAGGAATTCTGGTTCACTATTTCCGGCTGGCACTGCCACCTTGAACTGCATTGGGCGGCTGAGCACAAACTCGCTAAACGTCAGTTCGGGATTCTCACGATGCTCTTTAAAGAAAGATGCTACGTCCACGCCCGCGAGGTTCATGCCATTGTAGTTTCCATGGTAGTTGGGGCTACCAAAATTCTGATTGTGCCATCCTTCGTACTTCATGCTCATCGAGAGACCGAGTTCCAGATGCACGTGCGCCCTTGTCCGGTTGAGTCCCACACCCGTGTAGCCCATTCGACCCAGCACCGAACCCATTTTTACCGCATCTCCCGGCACTACCGTAATCTCTGCAAGGTGCGCATAAAGTGAACAGACCTTCGAGTTTTCCCAATCGTGCTCTACTACGACATACTTTCCGTAGTTGCTCCTACCTGAAATAGCACTGGTATGAACCACCCTGCCTTTAGCGATGCTAAATACCAGATCAAGCGGATTACCTGCCTTGTCTCGCTTCACCGGAGCAATATCTACGCCTTCGTGGAAACGACTCATCACCACTTTTCCGCTAACACGTATCGGGGAGCGCACGTATCCAAACGAACCGCCTTCCCAAGGCTGCGTAGTCTCACCCTCAAAGTTTCGATCCACATACATGTAGAATTTTTCGGGTTCCCCGGAAAAAAGATGGTGATTCTCAGTGGGTAGTGCCACCTCCAAAGTCTCCGCTAGCACCCCTCCTGCCAACGCAAGAAGGCACAATCCAATTCGTAAAATCATATACGCGTTCTCAGTTTATTCACCGATTCTAGGCATCGCTTTGTCTAATTCCCGAATTTCTTCTAGTGAGAGGCCACTCCAAATCACGATAGCACCATCGTCCACAGGTTTATCGATCAATACTGCATCCACCACTCGGCCAAATGCTTGGCATATAAGCCAGCGCCCCCTGTTATTCGTCGTCACTGCGGCAAAGCGATTACGCGATGTGTCTTTCATCTGAAATACCACACCATAGGAAGCTTGGTCATCAGCGGGAAACGGTGTGAATGCCACCAAATCCTTAGATGAAACTTCGGGAAGCCTTCGGAAAAAGCGCTGTTTCCCAGAGATGACATGCGGAACGATCATTTTAGGGTTATCCGTTCCTTCTGTTTCCATATGGAAAGAAACGTTAACCTTCTTCCCTTTGTTTCCGCCAGCCCACGCAGAACCAACTGGAAAAAGTATCAGCAGGCAAAGCAGCAGACGTAAGGTGAATTTCATACACCCAACAAACCACATCCTCAGTACCAAGAAAGGAAAATCACAGGCTACACTTAATCAACAAGGACACCGAGAATTTCACCAACACTATGATCCCTCTCAAGTTCATGGCGAAACTTTTGCTCAGTATTTAATGTGTAAGAGTTTCGCCTTCCCGCTTTTTCTCGGACGAGATAGCCCGCTTCCTCAAGATCGGCGATGATACGCTGCACCGCTCGTTCGGTAATCCCTACAGCAAGCGCAACTTCCCTCAGCGGCTGATCCGCATTTTTCGCAAGGCAGATCAGCACATGACCGTGGTTACTGAAGAATGTCCACTGATGTTTTGGGTTCATTCCGAAACTATGTATGGATTCTAACGATATTTCAATCGTGAAATACACATCGTGTTTATAGACCTTATCAAATCTCTAGGGCGCAGTCAGAGATGCACCATTGTCCTTAACTCCAAGCGACAAAAGAAATGGCACAGCAGTTTCAGCCCACTCAGCAGGCGTACGACATGACTCAGCTTCGTCACCAAAACAACTTCGAAGCATCGCCGTATCGATGACACCTGGATTGAGCGCCACGACTGCAAGCCCTTCGGGAAGCTCCTCGGCAAGCGCTTGGCTCAGCCCTTCAATACCCCATTTACTTGCACAATATGGCGCAACCTCCGGCGAAGTGGAGCGCCCCCATCCGGAAGACATGTTCACGATCACCCCCTTCCTCGCGTCTATCAAGATTGGCATTACGTGGCGGATAATATTCGCTGTGCCGCTCAAGTTCACTGCCATCAGAGCATCAAACTCCTCTGCTGGAATCTCCCAAAGCGGTGCAGAGGGATTGATAATAGCTGCATTGTTAATGACTAGATCCGGAGTTCCCGTAGCCGCGTGAGCACTTTTGCAGAATTCAGAGGCACTACTATCAGAGGAAATATCACATGCCGTGAAAAAATTCGGTTCATGGAATACCTCTACTAAAGAAGCAATACGATCTTCACGCCGCGCACATGCAGCAACTACATGCCCTTCACGGGCGAAACGCTCAACCATAGCCCTGCCTAGGCCAGACGAACATCCAGTAAGCCAGATAACCATCCCCTACTCTGGCGCTATCAGCGTCGATGCAAAGTGAATTTCTCGTATCTCACTATACGACACAAAGAAAGCGGAGAGCCCGGAAGCTCTCCGCCTTTGATAAAACATCTAGAACACGCGAACAGCCGGTTATGCCTATAAGGCAGTTAAAGCTGTTTGCGGTGGAGGATTATTTCTTGGCTCTTTTCTTAGCCTTTTTAGCGGCCTTCTTTGCCGGTGCCTTTTTCTTAGCGACTTTTTTCTTGGCCGCTTTTTTTACAGATTTTTTAGCTACCTTTTTCTTAGCAGCCTTCTTCACCGCTTTTTTAGCGACCTTTTTCTTGGCAGCTTTTTTGACGGCTTTCTTAGCTACCTTCTTTTTGGCGACTTTCTTTTTGGCAGCCTTTTTCACCGCTTTTTTAGCAACCTTCTTTTTAGCAGGTGCTCTTTTCGCCGCTTTCTTAGCTACCTTTTTCTTGGCTGCCTTTTTCACGGTTTTCTTAGCCACTTTTTTACGGGCGGCTTTCTTGACGGATTTCTTCGCGGGTTTCCTCGCGGATTTCTTTGCTGATTTTTTTGCAGCCATGGTTTTGTGTAGTTGGAGTTCGCGTTCGATGTTGGTTTTCTCATCCGGCGTTAATGAACCGGCGGAGAGGGTAGCGAGAACAGCCTCACCGAGGCGTCCTCCAAAAGCATTTAAGATAAAGTCCTGCGTCGCGCGCTGCACGATGACCTCTTGTTTGTGCGCGGGCTCATACGTATGAGCTCTTCCTGTGCGCAGTCGTTTTACGAGCCCCTTCCTCTCCAAGCTCTGCATCACGGAGAGAACCGTGGTGTAAGCTCGGTCGCGACCGTCTGGAAGCATGTCAATCACCACGTTTACCGTAGATGGACCTTCATGCCACAGTACGGAAAGAGCCTGCAGCTCAAGATTAGAAGGAATAGAAGGCTGTGCCATGGGTTCGTATTACCTTTCGGTGATACCAGAAAACTAGTAATTCAATAATTCGTCAAGTTAAAACTTAATGATATTTTGTAGTCACTAAATTAATCGTGAGCCACTACCCCGAATCCAGTACTACTAGAGATACAAAACTTCCAATTACTCTTCCCTCATCTCAGGGCGAAGTATTCCCCCATCAATATCTTCAAGCGCTCTCCAAAATTCATCGTTGGTCGGATGTCCGTTAAATAGCACAACACCCTCGGATGAAACTAGAACTACTGCAGGCACACTCTGCACACGTAGCTTCGCCGCCAATGGTGTTTTTTTTGTATCAACGATCCAAGCACCTGGTGCGTCCTTCTCAGTCGCAGCTAACATTAGCCTCGCATCAATCGCCACTTGTTCCGATGTCTCTGGCAACATGGATACCACCGCGACACCTTTACTACTGAGATGATCCGCCGTGATGAAGAAGTCCACCAAAGTCGCTTCACATTCACGACTCCACGGCGACCAAAAATGTATCAACAGCGCTTTATTATCGCCTAGAATTTCTCCAAGCGTTTCGGCTCCTTCATCCAGAGTCCGCGTGTATGGCTTATCGAAATCCACGCGAACCGACTTCATCGCATCCATCAATCGAATACGATCAATGTGTGGCGCAAACGCAGCACCTTGGCGCGGACTAAGCCAGAAAGCTTCTGTGATGTGCTTTTTGAAACCGGCCTTATCACCCTTCTCCAACGCGTCCAATGCAGTGACATATTCCTTCACAGCTAGCCAATCATCCGCACTTGCAAATATCTCCGACTGGGAAAGGTCGAATTTTTCGTTACGCGCCTCGAACTCAGGAAGCAGCGCCGCAATCTCTTCATCCTCTGCACGGTCGACATGAAAAAGGAAACGAGCTTCCAGTATCACTTGTTCCGCCACACCAAGTTTACGCGCTGATACAATCGCTTCCGCAAGAGCTTCCGGAGACTCACGTATGGATAGTAATTCCTCAACCGCATCCTCTTTCGGCGTCATCACCAAAGCACCCGGTTGCTCGGCCTGCCCTGAGGCAAGCTGTAAGCAGGCAGCAAGTGAGATCAGGATCGTACGCGGATCCATCAGGCTAGTTCGCAGGGATCTGGAGATTAGCACCAAGCACGGCGACATCAGTGGTCAAGCCGTTCGCTTGTTTGATCGAGTCGACAGTAACTCCATATTTTTTTCCGATACCCCACAGGGTGTCACCGCGAACCACCGTGTGAACCCTAGCGACGGCGGTAGGTGCTGGAGTAGGTGTGGTATCCTCGTAGACCGCAGGTGCATCGTATGCCGGAGGATTTACATCCGTGGCGTATGGCTCGTAGGGAGTGCCGCTGTCGTCGCCGTAGTCAGGAGCAGCATAGGGATTGGAAACATCGTAATCTTCACCACCGCCATCTGAGGCGCAGGAAGCAAGAAGAGCGGACATTGCCGCGACGGGAAATAGGAACTTATTTTTCATGATGGTAATCTGGTTGTGATTGCGAGCCGTTTCACTCGCTACACAATGAAACGGTAACTAGAGAGACTTTTATTCAATCTGAATATTACGGCCATCTAAAAAATGCGTCCACCGCAGATTCAGTATGCGTAACAAGCTCCTCCAAACTCTCCCCCCTCAGCACAGCTACTCGCTCCGCGATATGCATCGTATTGGCGGGTTCGTTGCGCTTTCCACGCACCGGTTCGGGAGCGAGATAAGGCGAATCTGTCTCCAACATGAAGCTCCCCGCAGGGCATCTCGTCGCCGCATCCTTCGCCGCTTGCGCGTTTTTAAAGGTCGATACTCCTCCGAAAGAAACCACCCCGCCCATCGCGATCACCTTTTCCCCCAATGCCCATTCGGAAATAAAACAATGAAACACCGCACGAACTTTGCCTGAAAATCTCGAGTAAATCTCCAGCGCGTCCTCAAACGATCCGCTGCCCTCCTTGTCGCGCGTGTGGATCACCACGTTAAGAGCTGCATCCACAGCCAACTCGAAATGGCTCGTTAAGAAATCCCTCTGCCGTTTTCTGAAATCCCCTTCATCCCAACCCTCCGGAGCCGGATGAAAATAATCCAAGCCAGTTTCACCGATCGCACACACTCGCGCATCACCCACATGAGCAGCAAGCCGCGCCACCGCATCATCCGGCGCATGGTGCACATCACACGGATGAATCCCGATCGCCGCCTTGACCCTTGCATCACTAGCAAGCTCAAGGTTGGCATCTATATCTTCCAGACAAGTCGCCAGCGTGACCATTCTTTTCACCCCCGCGGCTTCAGCCCGCGAAATAATCTCCGCTGCTTCACCCTCTTTGAAACGCGCAGAAGCTAGATGACAATGCGAATCCGTAATCATGACCTACACGCTGCGAGAAGCGCCTTCACTTTTTCAAAATCCTTCACACCCGGCGATACCTCTGCACCAGATGCCACATCCAGAACGGCAGGCCTCACCTCCGTCACTGCATCGGCTGCATTTTCAGGCGTTATACCTCCAGCCAAAATCACAGGCATGTCTGGATATTTTCCCATGAAACTCTTCGCCAAACCCCAATCAAAAGTCCGCCCAGTCCCGCCAAACACCACCGGTGCATGCGCATCAAGCAGCAATCCATCCGCCGCATACTCCCCCGCTTTCGCTATATCATCCGCATCCTTCACACCCAGCGCCTTCACCACCGGAATACCCGCAGCCGTGAAACGCGCCACCACCTCCGGTGCCTCATCACCGTGAAGTTGCACCACATCGATCATCCCGTCTCCAAACAGACGGAACGGCAAGTCACTCGCCTCATTCACAAAAACACCCACACGCACGATATTCCCCGCAAGCAACTTCATCCAGCGCCCCTCCTCTGGAGCAATATACCTCTTCGATTTCGGCCAGAAATTAAAACCCACCGCATCCACTCCAAGCTCCACCAGTTTATCTGCATCTTCACGCGTTCGCACACCGCAGATCTTCAGTGCTGTTTTGTCTTTTCCGAAAAAATCCATGTCTTCTGCACGCAAGTTGCCCCCCACTCCACACCATTGCAAGCGACCAACAACTTTCCCTACTGGCATTTCTATGGAAAAATCTCAATCTGAACGACGTATTCACACAATATGAAACCGAACCCTCTCCTCCTCGCAGCCTTTATCGGCATCGTCGCCTCCTTTTTCTGGCTCTCCTCTACCGCAGAGGAAACACCTGCCCAAGAGAAACGCAAAATCGTCTTCGTAGCAGGAAAAGCCAGCCACGGCCCCGGCGCCCACGAACACAAAGCTGGCTCCATGCTCTTCGCCGATCACTTAGATAAATCCGGACTCCCCATCGAAACCGTCGTCGTCACCAACGGCTGGCCAAAAGATGAAAGCGTCTTCGACGGCGCATCCGCCGTTATCTTCTACGCAGATGGCGGCAAGAAACACCCCGCCGTCCCTCACCTGGACAAGCTCAACGAACTCATCAAAGACGGCGTCGGCATCGGCTGCATCCACTACGGAATCGAAGTTGAAAAAGGAGACGCTGGTAACACCTTCCTCGATGCCACCGGTGGCCACTTCGAGAAAAACTGGTCGGTAAATCCGCATTGGGAAGCCACCTTCGTCATGCCAGATCACGAAGTTGCCAACGGCATCGAAGACTACACCATGCTCGACGAATGGTATTACCACATGCGTTTCCGCCCAGATATGGAAGGCGTCACCCCCATCCTTTCCGATCTCCCTCCTGAGAAATCCCTCTCACGCCCTGATGGCCCCCACTCTGGCAACCCCGCCGTACGCAAAGCCGTCCTCGAAGATAAAGAACCCCAACACGTCATGTGGGTATTCGAACGCCCGGATGAAATCGGCGGCGGCCGTGGCTTCGGATTCTCCGGCGGCCATTTCCACAAAAACTGGCAGAACGACAGCCAGCGCCGCGTCGTGCTCAATGCAATCGCATGGATCGCCGGCATGGACATCCCTGAACAAGGCATCCCCTCTCCCACACCCACCGACGAGGAAATGACTGCCAACCTCGACGTCAAAAAAGCTCCTAAGAAAAAGTAAGCCCCAATCTCATTCCCTGCTTTTTTCTAAATGGAGGGAAGGAGGAAGATGGGAGGAAAGGGAGAAAATCCATTTTCAAAAACCAAAACCAAAACCAAAACCATATTCCCCATTTCCATTTGAACTAGTCTGCCTCCTTCTCCTCCCATCTTCCTCCCTCTCTCCCCGTAAAAAGAAGCCCGTCAACCCTACCGACGAGGAAACAACCGCCAACCTCGACACCAAGTAGCCGCCGCAAGCCGAGAAAAACAAGTAGCAGCCCTAGGCTTGGCACTTTCCATCCAACGGCTAGCATCCTCGCAAATGCGCACCGAAACCCCTCCAGCCGAGCTCTTCATTTCCCACCGGAAAAATCTCGCAGCACTCCTCCCTGAAGGAGCGCTCGCCGTCGTTCAATCAAACGACATCTTCCCCACCAACGCTGACGCCACTCTACCCTTCATGCAGAATAGCGACCTCTTCTACCTCACCGGCATCGCTCAGGAACAGAGCATTCTTTTCCTCTTCCCATCCGCCCACGACCCCAAGGACAGAGAAATTCTCTTCGTCCGCGAAACCAACGAAACCATCGCCGTCTGGGAAGGCGCCAAGCTCACCAAAGAACAGGCGAAGGAACGCACCGGCATCGAGCGCATCGAATGGCTCTCCGCCTACGACTTCAGCCTCACGCGCCTCGCCCTTCAGGCAGAAACCCTTTTCCTCACCACCAACGAGCACCTTCGCTCCACCACCGGCATCGAGACCCGTAACGACCGCTTCATCAAGGAATGCAAGGCACGGTTCCCCCTCCACAACTTCGCCCGCCTCGCACCACTCATCTACGATCTCCGCACCATTAAGTCTCCTGAGGAAATCCGTTTCACGGAAATTGCCTGCCGCATCACTGGTGATGGATTCCAGCGTATCCTCGACTTCGTAAAACCCGGCGTCGGAGAATGGGAACTCGAAGCCGAGTTCATCCACGAATTCACACGCGCCGGATCACGTGGCTTCGCCTACACACCCATCATTGCCGGGGGTAAAAATGCCTGCGTCCTCCATTACGTCACCAACGAAGATCTTCTCAACGATGGCGACCTCCTCCTCCTCGATGTAGGCGCCGAATACGCCGGGTGGAACGCCGACATGACTCGCACCATTCCCGTCTCAGGAAAATTTACCCAACGCCAGCGCGATGTCTACGAGGCCGTCCTTCGCATGGTTCAGTTCGCAGATTCCATCCTCCGCCCCGGCATCCTCATCGCAGATTTCCAGAAGCAGGTCATCGCACAGATGGAAACCGAACTCATCGGTCTCGGCCTCTTCACCGCAGAGGAAGCCGCCGCCCAAGATGAATCCAAGCCCCTCGTGAAAAAATACTTCATGCATGGCACTTCCCATCACCTCGGCCTCGATGTGCACGACGTCTCCCCCGCCAACCAACCCGTCGCACCCGGCATGCTCTTCACCATCGAGCCCGGCATCTACATTCCAGATGAAAACCTAGGCATCCGCCTAGAAAACGACTACCTCATCGGCGAAAACGGCAACATCAACCTCATGGCTCACATCCCCATCGAGCCCGATGAGATCGAAGCGCTCATGGCAAAGTCCTAAGACTTTGCTCAGCCTAAGCGCCGCCTCTCACCATAGAGGAAAATTCTGCTACATCCGGAACACAGATATCCCACTACATCCCCGCTGGCCTTCACCTTCTTCTGGATCATGGAAGGCTTCGCATCAATTCGCGCGTATGCCTGAGTCACGTGAAACCCCGTAGGCTCCGTCGCATCCAGCATACGAATCCGATTCAATTCACCTTCGCAGTCCGGACACTTTTTCGTTCTCTTCGGGATTTCCATGAGTTCGTTTGGGGGTTCTAGATTATTATAGGAACTGGCGAAGCTGCGGCGAACTCCTAATTTTAAAGATAGTAGCGACTCTTGTTTGCGACATCATTGAGGTGGGACGTGCATGCCCCTTCCCATGAAACCCATCAAAATGAAAAAGACTCTCATCACCGCCGCCATTCTCGCCATGATCCTTCCCTGCTCCGCAGCGGACGACGATGCCGAACTCCAAGAAAAGATCCGTAGCGCCATCGACAAGGACAAGGATGGGAAAATCACCCACGAAGAGTTCATGACGCACGCAGTTCGTTGGTTCGGGGTTAAGGATAGCAACAAGAGCGGGGACTTGGACATCGATGAGTTCGGCAACCATGCCTTCGAGAAATGGGATACAGACAAGAGCGACGCGGTGGATCCCGAAGAGTGGAAGACCATGCGTAAGGCACATTTCAAGGCCTACGATGAGGATGAAGACGGCTCCATTTCCGAAAAGGAGTGGAAGGACTTCGATCCGAAGCGGGACTGATGCCGTAGAAGCGGCGCAGCCGAAAGGAGCCGCGATTTGGAAATCGCGTCAACCGCCGCCACGGAGCACTGAGCAATTCGCGAGACATGTCGCGATTTCCAAATCGCGGCTCCATTCCCTTATTGTCCGGGGAATATCTTTTCCAGTGGCGTCTCCACACCTTCGTCCATCCATCGCTCCAGCGCGACTCTCATGGGGGCAAGGATATTAAGGTTCGCGTCGGCGACGTCTTCCTGTCCGTCTTGGAAAAATAAACCGAAGTGGCGGTTACCCTCCTTGGTAGGTGTACAAATCAGCTTCCAATCTCGGATAATTAAGCAGCGTTGCTTCGCATCGACCAAGGGCTTAGCAAACTCATCGCGGAGGACGAACTGGTAGTTAAAGGAATCGTCGATCCAAGTCATCTGATCCATGGGTGGCAGTGACGGCCTTTCAATTCCTTCGACTCGAAACTGAATAAAAGGAAATCCGGTTTCTCCGTAAAATGGACGTTCTTCGGGTTTTTCTGAGCCATCCAACCACCCAGCAAAACTTTCCCCCTCCCATGAGCTAGGAATATCCGCTCCAGCGAGATCGGCGATTGTCGGTGCTATGTCGATCATGTTGACGGTCTCGGGGATGGCCTTCGGCTTACCGCTTGGAAGGTGGAAAACCAGCGGGATATGGTTTGCATGCATACCGCCTGCAAAGGTGAGGCCGTGCCCTAGAGTAACTCCCTCTTCGTAGAGATTGTCGCCATGATCGGCAGTGACGATAACGATGGTATTTTCTGCAAGGCCACGTTTCTCCAACGCATCGACGAGCCTGCCAACCTGATCATCGAACTGACGAGTGCAACCATCGTAGAGGTCGCGGATTTGCTGAACGTCCTTTTCCGGAAGGGCGTTCCACTTGTCCTCCAGATCGGTACCGCCGATGAATGAGTCGATATCAAAGTCGACACCGTTTTTGTTCGGCCCGTCATAATCAGGATCGGTGAACATGCTGGCGTAGGGCTCATCGCTGCGATACGGCAAGTGATTGCAGGAATAGAAGACATGCCAGAAGAACGGTTTTTCACTGCCCGCCACCTCGTCCATTCGGTCTTCCACGCGCTTCGTCACCACATCCGGTGTTACAAACTGAGCGAATGAACCAAGTTCAGGAAAAATTTCATATCCCAACTGGTGATCGAAATAGAGAGGAATAACAAAGTGAGCCATGACCACCGCCTGGCTCATGTAGATCTTGAAGTTGTCGAAGCTGGAAACGGAGACGTGCTCAAAGCCGAGCGGCATAAGCTCGTAATATCCCGCACACCAATCACCAAAAGCTGCGGTGTCGTAGCCCTTTTCTGAAAGAATCTTCGCGAGCGGGACGATCTTCGACTTCGTAGCGTCCACCGTCTCACGATTCGGATACATCTGGCGCAGGCCGTGTGTCTGTGGGTAGAGCGAAGTCATCAAGGAAGTGCCCGACTCCAATGTTGAAGCAATGGGAGTGAGACATCTCTCAAAGTTAATAGAGCGGGCACCTAGCTCATCAATACGCGGTGAAACACCCTGAGCCGCAGCGCCATCCGAGCGGCGCGGCACGTAGCCATTGATACCTAGCTTATCAGCACGCAACGAATCTGAGCCGATGATGATAATATTCGGCCGCTCCATGCCGCCGAGGTTCCCGGTAGTCGTTTGCGTATCGCGATTTTTAAGAAAAAACAGCACAGCTAGAACAACTATTGATGCCGTAGCAAAGCCGCGCCAACGTGGCGTTAGTCTCCACCAATGCCACCAGACCACATAGGCGAGAACCGCCAGCGGTAACACCGTGAAGAGCAATGGCAGCACCACTACTTTAGCGGCATCTGGCAAGGAATTCAGAAGCTCGTAATACCAGTAACCAAATTTTGCTTCGTTGAGGAAATACGGGCGAGTCTCCACCAACCTCAACACGAAATACGCGTGAATACCGAATGATCCCGCTACTGACAAAAGCATAACTACTAACTTCCTGCGGAGAAGCGGCTTGCGACAGACCATCGAAACGAATGGCAGCAACACTAATGCAAAGGCAACGGCAAGCAGCAGATACGCGATGAGCATGTAGGCATTTTCCCGAATCAGAAATCCCATGTATTTTTCCTTCGCCAGCGCACTAAACTTATTTTCCATGCTACTCGAGGAACTCCCGAGGCGAATGAGTGCACGGCTGTATTGGAAAACAAAGAATGCACACGTACCGGCAAACACAGATAGGAAACCGACCGCAGCGCGATTCATGGATGAGCTGCTATCATTGCCTGCTTCTTTCAGCTTTCTCATGTTCAGCGTTCGTCCGGATTTTCAATTAACAACCAGCGAGGTGCGATAATTTTCGTGATCACCACGCCTCGAGGTGAATTCAGGCCTACCGGAACGTGAAGCCGCAGAATCATCGGCGAAGCTCTACCCGAACTCTTTTCAAGCTGCGCGTTGAGTCGACTCCACAGCTCATCTTTGCGCTCCACATAGCCAAATAGGACTTCTGTTGAGTCGAGGCTGCTGAGTCTATAGCACTCCAAATTTTTCGAATCAGCAAACTCGTGGCTGTAAAAATGGTCTTGCTCGACAAACACCCTAAAGTCACCGGTGTATCCCCCTTCGCGTTTTGTTGCAAATTCATCCCAAGGAATCGGTTGGTAAGTTACATATGTTTCCCAATCTACCTTAGCCTCACTCTCGGAATGAACCTCAACGAGAACCTGCGTCTCTGAGCCATCGTTGAACATACAGCTCACAAACCAAAAATTCGCTCGATTATCCAAGGTCACCGGATCAAGCGCGATAAATTCAGTCACGCGACGTGGCTTCAGAGGTGCATTCGCATAGTGCACCTCCAATAAGGGTTTCACTCGTTCCGAATGCCGAACATACCTCAAGAGTTCATCTACAGAGCGTGAATCAAAGAAATCCTTCGTGACTTTTTCGATCGTCGCCAAGGTAGCCTCCGCATCCATCACGTTTTGCTCTTCTGCCTCCATGTGCGCTTTCGCTACGTTTCCCACCTCGACACGCTTGCCCACAGATTGCTTCACCTGAACTAGTGACCAGATAATACCCGCCGCAAATACCAAAGCTAACAACGCAGACCACCCCCAAGGCACCACCTTCGCTCCTATTGTGGATAGATCCCAACCGTCTTCCATATCATGGAAATCGGACTCAATCAGCGAGCCCAAATCAGGCTCTTGAGATCGGGTTTTCATGTCCTCACGGCGAACTGGCATGCCCTCCTTGTTCAACACCGGCTCTGGCCCCACTTTCACCACGGGAAATTCTTCAACCTCCTCCACCATATCCTCGTGCAGGCGGACTACGCGCAGATCCTCTCCGGCGTCCTCGTCCACCGGCTTGAGTTCCACTTTGTCCTTTTCCTTGTCGTTTGCCATCGGCAACCGAAGGAAAGCAGAAATGCCAATCGACGCAATGCCTCGTTATCATCTAAAGTCTCGCCCACATAGCCAGCGATGACTCCCAAACCACGCATACTCATCATTACCGCAGCCTTCGGCGAAGGGCATAACTCGGCCGCGAAAAACCTCGCGCTAGCCCTGGATGCTGCAGGTGCGACAACTCGTGTCGCGGATCCGTGCCTGCTCTCCGCCCCTCATTCCACTGCATTTCTCCAGTGGGGATACCGACTCGTCACCACTCATTTCCCCAAAGTTTGGGAAAAAATCTATAAAGACACGGATAAATGCGACTTCTCTCGACCTGATCTCCCTCTCATGCGACGCCCAGAACGCTATCTCAGCACTCTCATTGAGGAGTTTGAGCCCACTGCTGTCGTCTCCACTTACCCGATTTACCCCTATTTCCTTCACCGTATTTTCAACGAAACCTTCCTGAAAGTTCCGGTTTTCACCGTCATCACCGACTCCATCGAGATCAATGCATCTTGGCTCCGTGCACCCACCGATTGGTTCCTCGTCACCGACAAGACGACACTCGAAATCATGCGCTGTTGGGGTATTTCCGAGGAAAAAATCATCAACACTGGCTTTCCGGTAAATCCGTTATTTAAAGACATGGAACCCGTCTCCCCTGAAGATTCCTGCAAACCCTTCCGCGTCCTTTATTTTCCCACCGCGAAGAAACCCTTCGTCCGCCGTCATGCGCGCGCCATCCTCGATGCCTCACCAGACGTCCACATCACCATTGTGATGGGGAAAAACTTCCGCCTACTGCAGTCACGCGCTCGCGAGATCCGTGACGAGTATCCAGGACGTGTCCGACTTCTCGGCTGGACGAAAAAAGTCCCACAACTCCTCGAAAAGCATCATCTCGTCGTCGGTAAAGCCGGTGGCGCGACTGTCCACGAAGCCATCGCCGCCCGTGTCCCCATGCTCATTCACCACATTGTGCCTGGCCAGGAGGAGGGCAACCTCCAGCTCCTCCAGCAACTCAATGCCGGGGACATCGCAGAAAGACCCGCAGAACTCACCGAGGCCATCTCCAACATGCTCGCCAACGACGCTGCAAAATGGCGCAGAATGAAGTCGGGCATCGCCGAAAAAGGCTTCAACGACGGAGCAATCACCGCCTCAAAATTTATCCTCTCCCACATCTAATATGGCCGACTTCCTCTTCGACATCGGAAAAGTGCTCCTCGACTTCGATTTCGAGTCCTCGCTATCCCGCCTCCTCCCGACAGATCACGCCGAACCCCACTCTGCTCTAGAGAAACTCATCGAAAAAAAGGACGACTTCGAAGCTGGCCGTATTTCCACCCTCGACTACACAAACTGGGCACTCGCCACCTTGGAATCCGAAGCCTCCCCCGATCAGTTCCACAGTGCTTGGCAGGAAATTTTCACGCCAAATCTCCCCATGTGGGAAGCCGTGCGCACCCTCCGCGCCGATGGCCATCGCCTCATCCTTTTCTCCAACACCAACGCCATCCACGTCCCCTACATCTTCGATGCCTACCCGGAATTCTCCCTCTTCCACGGCGCAGTCATGTCTTTCGAGGCCGGTAACATCAAGCCCGAGCCAGAAATTTACCAACACGCTGTCGAAAAGTATTCCCTCAACCCCTCAAAAACCCTCTACATCGACGACCTACCCGCCAACATCCACGCGGGCAACGAATTCGGCTTCATCAGCCACCAATACGACCTCCAAAATCACCAGTCCTTCGAACAGTGGCTTAATCATCACCTCAAAAAGTAACCAACCCAAGTCTTCCTCCCCGTCCTCCCATCTTCTTCCTCCCTCCCCGAAAAGAAAAAGCCCTACCCACCCTATCAAGCCCAACACCAAATTCCCGCTTTTTTCCAAAAGGAGAGAAGGAGTAAGATGGGAGAAGAGGGAGAAAGAGCCGGAACAAATCAATATTTTCAATCTCAAACACAACCCCAGCCTTGGCGAACTTAGCGTCTTGGCGGTTAAATAATTCTTCCCATGCTCAAAATCTCCGACCGCACCTTCAACAGCCGCCTCTTCCTCGGCACCGGAAAATTCCCTTCCAACGAATCCATGCGCGACGCCCTCGCGGCCTCGGAAACGGAAATCGTCACCGTCGCCCTGCGTCGTGCCGACCTCACAGGCAACAAGGACAAATTCGCCAACATCCTCGATTTTGTTGATCCGGAAAAATACCTCCTACTCGCCAACACCAGCGGAGCCATGGACGCCGAAGAAGCCGTCCGTCTCGCACGCCTCGCTCACTCCGCCGGCCTGCCGAAATGGATCAAGCTCGAGATCCACCCAGATCCCACCTACCTATTGCCCGATCCCATCGAAACGCTGAAAGCCGCCGAAATCCTCGTCAAAGAAGGCTTCACCGTCCTACCCTACATCAATGCAGACCCGGTGCTCGCCAAGCGCCTCCAGGAAGTCGGTTGCGCCACCGTCATGCCGCTCGGCTCACCCATCGGCTCGAACAAAGGCATCACCACCCGCGACCAGATCGAGATCATCATCGCCCAAGCTACAGTTCCCGTCGTTGTCGATGCAGGAATCGGCGCGCCCTCTCATGCTGCCGAAGCCATGGAACTCGGAGCCGATGCCGTACTCGTAAACACCGCGATCGCCATCGCCTCAGATCCCGTAAAAATGGGCATCGCCTTCAAGCAAGCCGTCGAGGCAGGTCGCACCGCCTTCGAGCTAGGCCTTCCCCAGCCATCGCTCACCGCCAACGCCACCTCACCACTCACAGGCTTTCTCGATAAAGACTGATGAACTCACACACCGCCCCGCTCACCGCTGCCCAAGTCAAAAAACTGCGGACGGCACTGGAATCGTGTGGCTTCGAGTTCACGAGCAAGCCCTACACCATCTACGCCGCCCGCAAGGGCAAGCTCACCGTCAGCGTTTACGAAAAGGGACCCAAAGTCCTCATCCAAGGCAAGGAAACCGAAGACTTCGTCCGCTTCACCCTAGAACCAGAGGTCACAGGAGTCGCCACACTCGATTTCGAGGAAACTCCCGAATCATCCGCCGACTCCGAACATTTCTCCCCACACTTCGGCGTCGATGAAAGCGGCAAGGGCGACTTCTTCGGCCCCTTAGTCATCGCCGGAGTCTACACCGATGAAACCATCACCCGCCACCTCATCAAGGCGGGTATCATGGACTCAAAGCGCATCAACACTCCTGCCAAGATCCGCACCCTCGCCGCAGTCATCAAAGCCACTCCCGGAATCGCCTACGACGTCATCGCCCTGCGTCCGGAAAAATACAACGAGCTCTACCCCACCTTCAAAAACCTCAACAGCATGCTCGCTTGGGGACACGCCACCGTCATCGGCGAGCTCGCTACAAAAGTCCCTACCTGCCCACGCGCACTCTCCGATCAGTTTGCCCGCCCCGCCGTCCTCGAAGCTGCGCTGAAAAAGAAAAACATCACCCTCAAGCTCGATCAGCGCACCAAAGGCGAATCCGACACTGCCGTCGCTGCCGCCTCCATCCTCGCCCGCGAGCGCTTCATCGATTGGATGGACGCTGCCACGAAAAAAGCAGGTTTCACCATCCCGCTCGGAGCCTCACCACAAGTCATCAAAGCAGGCAAACAGCTCGTATCCACCCACGGGCAAGAAATCCTCGGCAAGTTTGCCAAGCTTCATTTCAAGACCACTCAGCAGGTAATCGGCGAGCTATTCTGATCCCAGTAGGGATCAACCGCGCTTACGACGCGCAATCAGCAAGCCTCCAAAACTTAGAAGCGCGAGTGACGAGGGTTCCGGTATTACTGTAAAGCCCGCACCGGAAACGTTACTGCTCAGTGTCCCGGTCAGAGTGCTGAACGAATCGGCCACCGCACCGGCTCCACCAGCACTGGTTTGCAATGCCAACAGAACGTTGAAAATCTGACCCGCCTCAGCATTCATCGACATTGAACCCGTAATGTTGATCGTTCCCGGATCCTCTTCGTCGATATCGAATCTGAAACTATCTTCAAGGGTGCCACCCCCTTCGAAATATTGGCTGCGACCGTAATATATATCGGTAACATCCGATAAGAGTGCTCCTTGTGCACGCATGAAGGTATCGCTACCAGACGGAGCGGACTGGGTTGCGGTAAAGGAATAGTCAAAAGTCACAATGCCATCGACCGCACTGTCGAAACGGTAAGCACCATTGATCGCTGCATTGCCGCGGGCTACGTCATCACCAGTTGAAGATTGGGCGCGCCCTCGCACGAGTGGGGTAGGTGAGATTATCATAGCCTCTCCCGCAGCAGAACCACGTGAATCCACCGTATTTACCGAAGCGCTAAGGAAACCTTCACCGCCGGCGTTCTCTCCAGTAGTCGAGCCCACAGTAGTGACACCACCAAAACTCGCTCGCTGACCAAAGTTACTACTGGCAGTGGTTCCGTATAATGTTTGAGCACCGACAGGAACTACCGTCGAACAAGCAGCAAACGCAACAAGAGCACATAACTGACCATGTAATTTCTTTGCCATACATTATGTGTCTATTGGTCACACCTCCCCTTCAAGACAAAAATTATTCGTAATTTAGCCAGAAGATTATTATTAGAATAAACTAAATATATCAGATCAAAAACAATACAGGCTAAGATCTTTTCAATACGGGCACTTAAGCTGCAGCACACCTTTCAAAAGAGAACCAGACCGTAGTTAACCAATACAAAAGGCAATCTTTTCTAATCTAAAAATAGTGAAACTGCATATACTGGAATACCTAATCTTTTTGCTTCTTTACGCAGCTTCTTGTTATCCGAAAACACCAATATGTAATCCACTGGCAGCGGCTTCGACCGATCAATGCTTTCCAAATCCCAAACCTGCGCACCAACGCATCGCTCATTCACGATATCACCGTGGATGCATCCAGCGGGTAGCTCCATGTCCTTTTCTTCCTCGGTCATCCACACCAATGCGCGATGTGGATTTCGCCCACGCACCTCCGCATTCTTAAGCCACTTGGAAGGTGGCATGCCTTCGCTGAAATACACCTTCCACCTCTCCTGTAGCCAGAAGACATCTTCCATCGACACCCGCATCGCCTTCTCAAGCGCTTCCGAACAACTCGCGGTATCGTAAGGTTTCTCCACGCGATGGTAGCGGGCTTTCCATTTCCCCGGCTCGACGGTGGTCATAGAAAGTGCCAGCACCTCGCTCTTACAACGCCTGACCAACAAACTCGGAAGCGGACTTGAGCGCGTCAGCCTTCCGAAAAATCCGGTAACTTTCCCCTGCCTGCCAACTCTCTGATCCGCCAGAATTCCAACCACTCCATCATCTTTCAGAAATCCGCTAACGATGTGCAGGCTGTCCCGTTTTGAGAACAACCTGGATCCATCGAGCTCACGTTCTTTTAGCACCCGCTCGTTCAGGATCAGATTATTCAGCGGACGGTAGAAGCCACCTAGATTTACGATACCCGGATCAAAAGCCCTGAGCCGCGTCAGCAATTCCCAGTTTCCCATGTGAGCCAGTAGCAGCACTACCCCATTACCCTCAGCCAGCGCTTCAGCCATCACCTCTGGGTTTTCTAACTCCATAAGATCCGTCAGATCCTCACCCGCCGCTTTTGCGGAAACTGAAGAGCACAGCAAATTCGCCACCGTCCTTTCGAACGACCTTTGAGCCATCGCATCAATTTCATCCGGCGTATATTTGCCCTCGGTCGCGATCCTCAGGTTCCTCGCGATCGTCTTTTGCCGTTTTTTCATCAACGGCCAAATCAGCTTACCTAGGAATTCGCCAAAAACAAAAACGCTCTCAGCAGGCAGCAAGCGCATCATAGCGGCGAGACCCGTGTGCGCCGCTGCCTCCACTCTCCAGCTCAGGCGTTTTGTGAAACTCTCTGCCATCTAGTCGAGTTCCTCCCGCCTTCCAAGGGTGATCGCCAGCCCCAGCGTCCCTACAAAGATAAAATAACACGCCAGCAGCTCGAGGTAGTTCTTACAGATCTGCGGGATTTCCGGTGAAAATGCATCGCCCAACGAGGCCTGCCAGAACTGCGGCGAACCCACGACTCTGTTAAAAACATAAAGAATCAGCAGTGCCGCCGCGATAAACCCTGCCCCTGCATGATGTCCCATTGTATCGAAAAAACGTAGCATTACACGCCGATGCCGTAGGATCGTGATTAGTGCAGCCACTAAAAATGCACCGATCACCCAAGCATCCGGAAACGGCCATTTTAAAATACCGGAAATAAAATCCTCAAGCTCACCCACCAGCGCAGCCCCCAGCCCAAAGGCAAAAACCCTACAAACACAACGACGATGCCCAGAATGCGCCATTGCACCTACCATCACAGCTGCAGATGCGGCCAGAAGTGCTGCTTGCATCAATTCCACCGTCCCCCGCTCAAGCGGCGCACCCGGCTTATTCGGCAACCAAGCAGGCAAAAGAATCGTAACCGTGCCACCACAAATGAGCAGAAGCCTCAGGATGACTTTCTTCCATGGGCTCTGCGCTTTCTTGCGATATACGTTTTCCTGCACTGACATTGCCTAAATCGTTTTTCCCTACTGTGGCAAGGAGTATGCGAAACCCGGCATCCCGGATCAACCCCCGCCAAAAGAAAAATCCGGCCACCTTGCGGATGGCCGGATTGAAATTCGGATAAGATTTCCGAGATACCTTATTCGGATGCTGCGTCTTTCACTGCATCAGCAGCATCGGAAGCCTTGTTTTTCATGGCGTCCATCGCATCTCCTGCAGCGTCCTTGGTGTCGGCAGCTGCATCTGAAGCGGCTTCTTTCATGTCTTCGACCTTATCTGCCGCTGCATCTTTGGCGTCTTCCATGGATTCAGCTGCATCGTCCTTTGCCTCTTGGATCGCTTCAGCAGCGTCATCCTTGGCCTCTTCCATTTTATCAGCTGCGCTGTCCTTAGCTTCTTCCATCTTGTCAGCCGCATCATCAGCGACTTGTTCTACCTTTTCAGAAGCGCCGTCGGCAATCTCCTCGATTCCTTCTGTGATCTTATCGGCGCCAGAAGAGACTTCCTCGGAGGTCTTCTCTACTTGTTCGCAAGAAACGAATGCGAGTGCGAGTGGCATCGCGATAGCGGCTGTGATATTAGTTGCTTTCATAATTATTCTTAGTTTGGGGGCTTTGCGGTGCTTATTACCGCCTGCCCTAAGCTGCATCCGCTAGCTGAATGAGTCAAAGGAATCCTAGCAGGTGTAATTTCGACTCCGTCTTCTTCGCCAGTCTGCCCTTGCCGTGAGCGTGCACCGGCGATTGAATCCCCGCCCGCAGATGTATTTGCTGAAGAAAGTATTCGAGCTCAGGGAAAAGACCCACTCAGATCACGAGAAGCCATTCATGGCTCACCTCGAGGATCTTCGCGTGATGGTCTTTCGTATCGTCATCACCCTTCTTATTTCCGTTATTATCTGCTTCGCGTTTCAGGAAAAACTCATGGAGATCCTTCGTGAACCTGCCGAACAGGTCATGCTCACGAAGCAGCAGGCGACCATGCCAGATGCTGAAAACCACAAGGGCATCAAAGTGCCAACCGTCGACGTATGGAACCAGGCAAAGGATATCGAATACACCGCTGCAGGCCTCGATCCGACTCAGCGGGAGATCTTTTATAAAGACCTCGATGACCCCGAATTGGAGTTCCACGCTCGCAGCGTAGCACTTCTCCGCGCCGCAAAAGTCATTTCCGAAGATAAACGCGATAAATTCATCAAAGGCCTCGATGTCGGCAAGGATATGACGATCCAACTCGTCGCACTACTCGAGTCGAATCCAAATACAGAACGCAGCGCGGGATCGAACATCCGCATGATGTCCGCCCTAAAGCCCACCGAGACCTTTTTGCTCTCGATGAAGCTAGCCTTCTTTGCAGGCATCGTCTTGGCCTTCCCCCTCCTGCTGATGTATGTGCTCCAGTTTATTTTGCCTGGGCTTCACCAGCAGGAGCGCAAAGTCCTCTGGCCCGCGATGGCTGTTGGTTTTGGACTATTTCTAGGCGGAGTCCTTTTCGCCTACTTCCTCGTCCTGCCAAAAGCACTACTCTTCTTCTACGAATGGAGTGGCGATCTCGGCGTCTCCAATGACTGGCGCATCGGTGAATACATCACTTTCGCAACTCAGTTCACCCTACTCTTTGGCCTATCCTTTGAGCTTCCTGTCGTAGTCATGGTTTTAGTGAAACTCGGCCTCCTCACCTACGACACCATGGCGCGTACACGCACCTACGCCATTGTCGCCATCTATGTCGCGGCCGCGCTCATCACGCCCACTCCGGACATCATGACCCTGAACCTCATGGCGCTTCCGATGCTCTTTCTCTACGAAATCTGTATCTGGCTCGCCTACTTCGACCGCAAAAAACAGCGTGAACGCGAAGCCCAAGAAGAAGAGGAAGAAATGGAACGCAGACTCCAGCGATCCCGCGAAATGAAAGAGCGTGAAGATTCAGATACTCACGAATACGGCAATAACCACGCAGAGGATACCGAGGAATACGGAGACGATGGCTGGGATGAAGAATACGACTACGATGCAGATCACGCCGACCTCGAAGAAGAGGAAGATTGGACAGAACCTGATGATGCAGTAACTGGCGACGGAGACTCTCCCGAGGACAAAGAACCGAAAAAAGAAGACTAATGCCCGACGCAAAACCGGACGACTCCAACGAAGTCAGCCAAAAATCTCCCTTCGCCGGCTGCGCGATTCTCATCGCCGCCGTTGCGGTGATGCTTTTCCTCATCATCTTTTCGGTCGTCGTCCTATTCAGGCAGTTCAATGAAATTGCAAAATTTACTGCTGAGCAGCCTGAACCCCTCGCCATCGAAAAACTCGAAAACAGAGAAGGCGAACTCAATACCCTCGCCGAAAAAATCGAAGCCTTTCGTCAATCCGTTGCCGATGGTGAAACCTCAATTCTTGAGCTTAATCCGGATGAGATCAACCTAGCCATCGCCGCCTACGAGCCCTTCAAGGATCTACGCGGAACATTTCAGGTTTCAGAAATATCCCCAGAAGCCCTGCGTGCAAAAATCTCCTTCCAACTCAATGGCAAACCTCGCCTAGCAAAGGAAGGTGAAGTCGGCTGGATGGCCTCAGACCCCCGATATCTGAATGCCACTATGGTCACCGTGCCTGGCCTCCTACAGCGGGAAGTCATCCTACAGATTCGCCATATCGTGGTCGAGGGTGCGGAGGTTCCCACTGAGTTCGAAGAACAGATGTCGCCCTATCGCATCGCGGAACGCTACATCGGCACAGACGGCATCGGCACCGTCATGGCTCAACTCACTGCCGTCGAGCTCGACGAAGGCGTCATACGTTTCATCAAAACCAAAGGCGAAGCCCCTGCCGAAACTGTCACCAACGACGAGGTCGATATCGCCAGCAAACGCCTATTCATTTTCTTCGGCATCGCCGCATGCCTATTCCTTCTTTTCGCTGCTATAGTCATCTTCTTCGCCCTTCGCTTGAAAAAATCTCGGGATGGCGGAGAATCTGAGCCATAATGCTCAAAGACCACTACCACTCCCGATGAGCCTCCTAGAGGACGAGTTTCCCGACGTCATTTCCAAGGCCATGCTCGGCCGGGGAATCGATGCACCCACCCTCGCCGCGAAAACTGGAGTATCACCCACTGCCATTAGCTCATTGCTCGATGGTGAAATGGATCCTGCCACCGCCGCACTCATTTCTCCTGCCCTCGGCCTTGATTCCGCCGCACTGATCGCACTGCCCACTTACCAACCGAAACCACTCAATCTCAGCGGAATACACAGGATAGAAGTCCCCTTCGGCCAGTGGACAGTAAACGCATGGCTTATCGAAGTAGACGGAACCTCCCTACTTTTCGATACCGGCCATCGTCCGAACGATGTTCCCGAAAGCCTAAACGGTAATTTACCAGATGCAGTTTTCATCACTCACCACCACCCGGATCACATCGGTGGTGAAGATGCATTGCGTAAATGCAACTTACGGATCATCTCTGAAACTGAAGCCCTCGCAGAACGGAACTTCACATTCGGTAGCCTGACTATCTCAGCGGTCGATCTCTCCGGTCACAAGACACCCACAGCTGGATATTTCATCAAGGGAATGGATAGTAAGCTCCTCATCTCCGGAGACGCCATTTTCGCAGGCTCCATTGGCAAGTGCCACAATTCCGCAGACCTCCAGACCGCTTTTGCAAATCTCCGCCGCGTCCTCACACAAGCTGGAGACGATTGTATCATCCTCCCAGGCCACGGCCCAGCAACCACTGTTGCCCAAGAACTCGCTTCAAATCCATTCCGGACAGCCCTTACATAAGACTACTACCGCAAAATACTTGCGTTAACAAAAACCTGTCGCACACTCCTCCCCATGAACTTGCGCGGACTCCTCCTCTCGATCTTGCTCGCACCACTCGCCTCGGCGGAGTTGAAAGTCGTTTCACTCCACCCTCTGGTTGGCGACCTACTGCGCCAAGTAGGTGGTGATAAAATCGAAGTCGTCGATCTCATCGGTGCCAATGGTGACCCACACAGCTTTGAGCCTCTGGCAAAAGACCTCGCAGCTGCTGAAGGCGCAAAAATCTATTTTGTCTCCGGAATGGGACTCGAATCCTACCTACCAAAACTCAAGGCCATCCTTGGAGACAACGCCCGTATTGTCGAAGTCGGTGCCACTCTCCCAGCCCTTCACGGTGCCTGCGACCATGAAGGCCACGATCACGACCATGAGCACGAGATCGACCCTCATTGGTGGCACTCTATCGACCTTTTCCGCCGTGCTACAGGCATCGTCGCCGACGAGCTTTCAAAACAAAGCCCCGCTGATGCGGAAACCTTCACCGCCAACTCTGCTGCCTACCGCAACGAACTGAACGATCTTGAGAAATGGGTAAAACGCGAAGTCATTCGCATCCCACGCGATGCCCGAAAACTCGCCACCGCCCATGCTGCGTTCCAATATTTTTGTAATACTTACGGCTTCGAGTCTTTCTCCGTCCAAGGCATCAATCGCGAACAGATGCCCGATGCCGTCACCCTGGTAAAACTCATTTCCACCCTGAAAGAGGAAAACGTCGCCGCCATCTTCCCGGAAAAGGAATCCAACCCAAAAATACTCCAAAGCCTCACCCGCGACACCGGCATCAAACTCGGAGGAGAACTCATCGCAGACGGCCGGGGCGTCACCTCCTACATCGACATGATGCGCGCAAACGTCACCGCCATCGTCGCTGGACTCTCAAAATAGTCCCTCCATCATCCATCTGTGTGGTTGCACGGAGCGGGAAATGCCTCAGATTGGTATCCATGAACGCTTCAACTCTCGGCTGCATGCTCATGGCCACCTCCCTCCTTTCCTTCCACTCCGCTGCCGATGAGGAAGATACCCTTCCGCTCTTCGGCAGCGACATCGAATACACGGGTCTTACAGGAAACCTCTACGACCTGAAATCCGACCCGGACGGCGACTTCACTGATGTCGCCCCGGACGGTAAAGTGAATTACGAGGAGTGCTACGAGGCCATCGAAGACCTTATCCGCAAAGGCTTCCGCCAGGAAGATCTCGAGGATTATCGCATCGGCGACACCTCCTGCGATTTCAAAACCCTCGCCCTCAAATACACCGACGCATCCGCCGCCCCCGCCGCATTCGGCTCTCCGGAAATCGACCCCACCGGCCTCATCATCGTCTACAAAGGCACCGTCGAGGAAGCTCCCGAAAAGGAAATTCGCTTCGGTGGCTGGTTCGACGATGTCATGATCGTCCTCGTCAACGGAGAGGTCGTCTTCTACACCTGCTGGCGCGAGGACATGACGCGCTACAAGTCCGAGGACTTCGGCAACCAGCGTGCGAAAAAGATCAAGGAAACCGGCGGCAAAACCGGCATCGGCGACGCCTACGGAGAATACATCCAGCTCAAGAAAGGCGATGTCTTCCAGGTCGTCATCGGGGAAGTCCCCGGCGGCAACATTGGCGGCGTCCTCAAAGTACAGGTCAAAGACAAGCACTACAAAGAGGACAACCACGACGACCCGATCCTCCACCCCTTCGTTGCCGGAGAGCTCTCACGCGATCAGGAAAAAGCGCTTGAAGCCACCAACCTCGGCTTCAATCTCCGCCAGATTCCCGAATTCAAGTTCGTCACTGGGGAACCGGCACCTGAAGAAGAATAAAGCATGGCGTCCCGCAAAGCCAAGGCCACCTCACTAATACTTGCCGCATCGTTCGCGCTCGCGGTCTCGGCCTATACGCAAGCAGAAGCCATTCCCGCCCGTGTCTTTGGCTCGGGTATGGTGCTGCAATGCGAAGCACCCATCCGAGTGTGGGGAACTGCGGAAGTAGGTGAGAAAATAACAGTCACCCTCGGGAAAGAAACTCTCGAAGCAAAGTCTGATGCGGAAGGAAATTGGCTCGCCACTTTCCCTACCCGCAAGGCCTCGTCCCAGCCTGTTTCTCTCAACATCAACGAAACCCGTTTCACCAACATCCTCATCGGCGAGGTATGGATTTGCTCCGGCCAATCCAACATGAAATTCACCCTGAATGCCTCCGAGATCAGTCCGGAACTCCGCAAGCAGACGAGTAACAAGAACCTCAGGCTTCTCGTTCACGAAGGGCTGCCGCTGACCGCAAAAAACGGCTACTCCAAGGAGTAGCTGAAGCGCTGCAACGTCGAACTTTCATCACCCGACACCATCACGCTCACCAGCCCCGTAGCAAATCCCACCGCCGTCAGATACGGCTGGATTCCATTTCCCAAACCGGCCTTAAAGCTCTTCAATAGCAAGAAGTTTCCGCTGGGGCCGTTTTCGATGGAGATCAGCGGAGAATAACCATCTTCATTTCAGCACCAGACTCACCGGGCAGTGATCGGAGCCGAGGACGTGGGGGAGGATCGTTGCGTCCGCGAGGCTCGGGACGAGCGCGGGGGAAATGCCGAAGTAATCGATTCTCCAGCCGACGTTGCGTCCGCGAGCTCCGCCACGATATGACCACCAAGAATAGGCCTCGGTTTTGTCGGGATAAAAATGGCGGAAGGTATCAATAAAGCCACTTTCGAGAAGCTCGGTGAAGCTACCCCGTTCCTCATCTGAAAATCCCGCGCTCTTGCGATTTGCCGAGGGGCGTGCGAGGTCGATCTCATTGTGGGCGACATTGAGATCTCCACAGAAAATCACCGGCTTCGTTTTCGCCAATTCGTTGAGATGAACACGGAATGCAGTGTCCCATTCGAGGCGATATGGAAGGCGACGCAGGCCGTCCTGTGCATTGACGGTATAGACATTCACGAGAAAGAAATCCGGATACTCTGCTGTGATCACACGGCCTTCCTTGTCATGCTCTTCGATGCCGAAACCGTTGGTTACGGAAAGTGGAGCTTCCTTAGTAAAAATAGCAGTGCCGGAGTAGCCGGGCTTTTCGGCGGAATTCCAGTATGACTTATACCCACCGAACTCCAGCGGCAGTTCAACCTGCTCCTCACGGGCTTTCGTTTCCTGCAGGCAGAGAATGTCGGGATTTTCAGTGGAGAGGAAACCGGCCATGTCCTTCTTGAGGGCAGCGCGGATACCATTGACGTTCCAAGAGATGATTTTCATAGATTTAGAGGATCAACATACAGTCTCCGTACGAGTAAAAACGGTATTTTTCCGCGACCGCTTGACGATAGGCTTCGAGGGTTAGATCGCGACCCGCAAAGGCGGAGACGAGCATGATGAGAGTGGATTGAGGCAGGTGAAAATTCGTCAGCAACGAATCGACAGCTTTAAAGTGATACGGTGGATGGAGAAAAATATCCGTAGCCCCGGAGAGTGGGCGCGAGGTATCGATACGTGCGTTTTCATCAGCCAATGATTCGAGGACACGCGTCACGGTTGTGCCGACAGCGATCACACGCCCGGCGCTATTGATATTCTCAGCGACCTCAGAACTAACGGAGTATTTCTCAGAGTGCATCACGTGCTCTCCAATGTGGTCCACTGATACTGGCCTAAAAGTGCCAACTCCAACGTGTAATGTAATAAAATCGTGGCGAATTCGATCCAGCATATCAGGAGTAAAATGCAGTCCAGCAGTTGGTGCAGCGATAGCTCCCTCCTCTTTTGAGAACACTGTCTGATAGCGCTCCTTATCCATCTCCTCGTCATCGCGACCCATGTAATGCGGCAGGGCGAGATGGCCATATTTATGAAGATCTACAGGCGATTCCCATTCAATGATTCGATCACCGTTGTCCGGAACCTCTACGACAGTTCCAGTAATTCCACCGACGGTGGTGGTTCGCCCCACTTTCATACGTTTCCCCGGCTTCGCTAGGCAACGCCATAGCGTCGGTGAAAGCTGGTCGAGGCACAGGAGTTCGATACGCCCGTCATCGGAAAAAACCCGTGCGGGGATGACGCGAGTGTTATTGAGAACAAGCAGATCTTCGGGGCGAAGGTAGCTCTCGAAATCAGCAAACATGCGGTGCTCGATCTCCCCAGAATCTCTGTGAATTACAATCATTCGTGAGGCAGCACGATCTGGTAGCGGACGTGAGGCAATGAGCTCCGGCGGGAGTTCGAAATCGTAGTCTTTAGTGAAGAGAGACACGGGTCAGTGAAAGTTTGGTAAATCAGCGAGGAGCTTGGAAGTATCTCCCCAAATGCGGAAAAGGTGATTCGCGTGGTGTTGGTCGAGGTGTTCGGTAGCAATAAGGACACGTGTGCCCTCTTTTTCCAAATCCCAACCATCTGTAGTCCCAGAGGCCGCCCAGCCACGTTCGAGTAGAGATGTGAGTATATCGTTTCGCAAAATACCCGTGGTATCCGGGAAGCGGAACTCCTCGGCAGTTGGCGCTGTGTATTCGCGGAAAGAAAAAGACGGCCATTTCACCCGACGACTGCGCGCCCACGTACGAAGTATCGGCTGAAGAAAACAAACGAGACGCAACAGAAACTCGGAGCAGGTATTTCCAAATGCGGAATCAATGGGACGCAGTGGCAGCATTCGGTTGACGACGGACTGGTAACCCGCCTGCCCCATCGCACCATAATATATGATAGAGTCATCACCGGCACGGACAGCACCACCACCATACACAAAGCCTTCCCAGCGCGCCTCACCGTTTTTCGAGAAGCGATCCGGATGTTTCTCCAACAGGATACGCTCGGCGACGCCGTAACCCATCTGCTGCTTGAGAAAAGTCCGGATCGAAGGCCGCCGCCAATGCCAGACGAATGCGCCCGGCACAAAATTAAGCCGCAAACCAGCATCGCTGAGCCTCCAACAGAAATCCACATCATCACCCGCAGTGCGGAAATCAGGATCAAAGCCACTGATTTTCTCGAATGCCTCACGGCGAATAGCGATGTTGCAGCCAGGCAGATGCTCGGCCTCGGTATCATCAAGCAGCACGTGACTTGGCGCACCCGGAGCCGCACGGATCACTGCCTCCTCCATAGTCCTTGCCGAAGGAGGTAGATTGGGGCCGCCAGCGGCAGCGGTTTCAGGATCACCAAAAGCACGGTCGAGCCTAGAAAGCCATTCGCGGTCTGGCTCGCAGTCATCATCTGTGAAAACGAAGATATCGCCACTAGCTGCTTCTGCTCCGATATTACGAGCAGCGCTAAGCCCAGATGGCGGGATGGAAATCAGGCGCACGCTGGAAAATCCAGAAACGATTAAGTCTGTATCATCCGTCGATCCATCACTGACCACGATCGTCTCGTGAGGAGGATAATCCATCGCTGCAATAGCGCGCAGGCATCCACCAATTCGTTCCGCGCCATTTCGCGTGCAGACAATCACGGAAAACCGGTGCTTCGGAGCGGCAGGAGCCGCCACTTCGAATTTGGACAAGGCATCGTGTGCGGGTTTCTCCACACCGCTGCGATCTATGAGGCCAAAATCCCAATCCATCACCTCGCTACCACCCGTTTCCCACAAATCGCTCCATGAAAATACCGTAAATCCCGCCACTTCCTCACGCTCGGCAATCTCCACAGCCCAAGCCAAAGTCTCTGCCTGTTTCTCCGCAGTATTCCGCTGCGAATCCATCCCAAACTCAGAAATGACCAGCGGTCTGTCTCCGGAAATATTCTGCAAGCGGCGTAGGTAATCCGTGAGTGGCTGCTCCTCCTCTAAATAGACATTGAAGGCAGAAAAATCAGCATTCGCCGGCTCTAAGAACTCGGTCGAAGGATAGTTCGCATACGCGAAAAGAAGATGCGGCGCGAGACTGCGACCCAGAGAGATCATTTCCTCTAGCGTTCTCCGGACAGCCACCGGCCCCATCCATCTGACAAGATCCGAGGGAATTTCATTTCCCACATACACACCACCAAGCGCTGGATGTGAGCCACTTTCGCGTAGAAAGGCAGTCAGCCGGACATGTGCAGATGAAACCAAGGCAGGCTTGGTGAGGAAATCCTCGTTGAGCCTCCAGTTGAGCCCCGCGAAAACGATCAATCCGGCATTTTCGGCAGCATCGAGAATTTTCCGATCCGGCAGCGTGAACAAACGAATGGAGCTAAATCCAGCACTGCGAATTCGCGAAAACTCAGTAACTGGATCAGGCGCTTTTTCTTCAGGAAAGGGGCCGTAGGTGACGGCGCGCAGCCAGTGCCTCTCCCCACCTGAGCGGAAAAACTTTCCGTCAGTGGTGATCAAGGGTTTTGGCGCAAAATCGGGCACGTGCGGAGCCTAGACGGAAGGCGACCCGTCTAGGAAATGAAATCCGTTCAGTTAAACGGTGGCTGGCTCACACTTCGTATCCGGGAGGACTGGAGCCAGCGGCGAGAGGCCGAGTTTTGAGAGCAATTGCTGATCCTTTTCCACAGAAGGGTTTTTCGCAGTGAGGAGCTTATCGCCGTAGAAAATGGAATTAGCACCAGCGAAGAAGCAGAGAGCCTGCGCTTCGTCAGAAAGGCGTGTGCGGCCTGCGGAAAGGCGGACTTTCGCCTTAGGGATCGCGATGCGAGCAACAGCGATCATGCGCACGATATCAAAGGTATCCACCTGCGGATTTTCCGCCAGCGGCGTGCCCGGCATCGGCATGAGCGAATTGATCGGCACCGATTCTGGCTGCGGGTCGAAGTTCGAGATCACCTCCAGCAAGCGAAGGCGGTCGGTGATGGTTTCGCCGAGCCCGAGGATGCCGCCACAGCAGACGGACATTCCTGCATCTTGCACGTTCTGAATGGTGCGCAGGCGATCCTCGTAGGTATGTGAGGTGACGATGTTCGGGTAGTGCTCCGGGGAGGTATCGAGGTTATGATTGTAGGCGGTGACACCGGCCATCTTGAGGCGGACGGCTTCGTCCGGGCCGAGCTCGCCGAGGGTGACGCAGACTTCCATACCGAGTTTTGAAACGTCCTCGATGATATCAAGAACTTGCTCGAAACGCTCGGTGCCGCCGCGAACTCCGCGCCATGCGGCTCCCATGCAGAAACGGGTTGAGCCAGACTCGGCGGCGACTTTCGCGCGCTCCATGACATCGCATTTCGCCATCAGGCGCTCAGAGTCAACGCCGGATTTGTAGCGCGCGGATTGTGCACAGTAGGAGCAATCCTCGGAACATCCGCCGGTCTTGATGGAAAGAAGCGTACAAAGCTGCACTTCGGGTTGATCCCAATTATCCTCATGCACCTGACGTGACTTCTGGATGAGTTCGAAAAATGGCAGGTCGTGGAGTGATTGGAGTTCTGAAAGGGTCATGAGGTAGTAGGTAAATCTGAAATACTGAAAACTGAAAGCGGAAGGAGCTGTAGTGTGTCTAATTTATGGGCGAAGCCTTCTCGGCTTGGACTGAAACGTAGTGAGGTCAAATGCTGAAATTTTGGGGCGGTGCCGAACGCTGATTTTTCCTTAACGCGTCCAACCGCCGTATCCTTTGGGCATTTGGCCACGGCCGACCATGGTATACACGGTCTTGCCATTTGCGCCTTCGAGAGGAAGACCTAGCTTGATTTTCCAAACCCCGGACATGTAGGAACCTGTGTGGCAACCCCATGATTTGCAGTAGGCATTTTTGGCGAAAATAGAGGAACTGAGCCGAGAAAGATGAGACTCATGTAGAGTGGCGGTGGAGACAGCCATGATCTCGTTACCATAGTCGAACATAAACGCGTATTTGTTCGAATGGCCAAAGTAGTCATAGGTAACAACGGATCCACGAGGACGGGAGTTGTGTTTGGCTATGTAATCTTCCGTAGATGAAAACCAGATAAGCGTCGCATTGCGCTTCGCTGCCTGCTCGGCGATCCATGTGGTGTATGGCTTGCCGTCCTCACGGCCACGAGTCACGTAGCCAGGCTTGTAAACCAACCACACCAGCGGTGCCTCTTTCCCGTAAGCAAGACGAACCTCCGCCATACGAAGGGTGGAGGCGCGTACGAAATTTGCCCACCAGCGGTCATGCTGATCTTCGGAAGTCCGGTAGTTTTCCCATTTCCTCAAAGCCGGGCCGCCACAGACAATGACGTGCTCTGCCTGTGAGGCTTGGGTGAGCAAGAAAAGGGATACTAATACGGCTTTGAGCAAGCGTGGCATGGCAAAATCTAATCCAAGAGCCTAATGCTGGTCAATGTGGAACAGAAGTTAGCGGTTGGGGTCGAAACGGAGCACGCGCTCACCTTCGCGGTAGTAATTCAACCGATCACGAGCCTGCACTTCAAGATAGGCAGTGTCCTCACGTAACGCATGAAGCTTGATCTCATTGTGCTCTTTCCGGTCGATAGCATCCTGTTCGCGCTCCTGCGTCATACGCAGCTTCGTCTGAAGCTCCTCAAGTTTCCGTTTCTGCGGAATCGCTGTCGCCGTAACGAGAAGGCCGAACGCGATTGCCATCACCACATAAAGGAGACGGTTCATCCCTTTGATGAAACGCGTCACACCCTCCATACGGGCGATTTTTTCAGCGGTGAACTGCTTTCGAGCCATAAACTAACGCCAATATAAACAGCGCAGGCACTAAAATGTCAAGAAATCCTAAATAACTGGCGCCTGCTTAAGGATTGCATGAACGATGGAACCGGCTATTTTCCGCGCCCGGCTTGTCGTCGGGTTCTTTGAAATGAAATCACCACATGTAGCGATTGTCGGGGCGACGGGTGCCGTCGGCGTTGAAATGCTCCTTTGCCTGGAACAACGGAATTTCCCCTTGTCCAAGCTCACCCTGCTAGCCTCTGCGCGCTCAGCCGGGAAGATCGTAAAATTCCGCGGCGAGGATATCGTCGTGAAAGAGCTGACCCATGATTGCTTTGAAGGCATCGACATCGCGCTTTTCAGTGCAGGTGGCGGAATTTCCCTAGAATTCGCCCCCAGCGCAGCCGCAGCCGGTGCGGTAGTGATCGATAACTCTTCCGCCTTCCGCATGGACGAGGGCGTGCCTCTCGTTGTTCCGGAAATCAACCCCGAGGCCGCGAAAGACCACCCGAAGAACATCATCGCGAACCCGAACTGCACCACCATCATCTCGCTGATGGCTCTTGCACCACTGCACGAAAAATTCGCCCTCAAGTCCGTCATCGCATCCACCTACCAAGCGGTATCTGGATCCGGCGCACAGGGCATCATCGAGCTAGAAGAACAGATGCAGGCACTCGCTAACGGCCAGCCGGTTTCCCTGAAAGTCTACCCCCGACAGATCGCGTTCAACGTGATCCCGCAGGTCGATGCTTTCACCGACAACGGCTACACCAAAGAAGAGCTCAAGATGCTCCACGAAGGCCGCAAAATCATGAATCTTCCCGATCTCAAGGTTTCCTGCACCTGCGTCCGCGTGCCGGTATTCCGTTCGCATTCGGTGTCTATCACCGCGCAGTTCGAAAATCCCGTCGATGTAGAAGCAGCACGCGCCACCTACGCCTCCAAGCCCGGTGTGCAAATCGTCGATGATCCAGCAAACAACGTTTTCCCTGTGCCGCTCGATACCACCGGCAAGGACGACTGCCTCGTCGGACGTGTCCGCAAAAGCACCGTACTCGAAAACGCCCTAGATCTCTGGGTCGTCGGTGATCAGGTGCGCAAAGGCGCCGCCCTCAACGCCGTCCAGATCGCGGAAATCCTCTGAGCTTGCCCCGCAAGCTACGCGTTTTCGCATTTGCGGTTCTCCCCCGCCTCGTCACATTCCCTTGTAGTGAAAACGCTATTTGAGAAAATTTACGACGGGGAAATCCCTGCTGAAATCCTCCACAATGACGAGTTTTGTTGTGCCTTCGCGGACATTTCGCCGCAGGCTCCCACACACTTCCTCGTCATACCGCGCAAGCCCATCCCCCGCATTGGCGAGGCCACACCCGAAGACCAATCCCTCCTCGGCCACCTCCTCCTCACCGCCGGACAAGTCGCCAAAAAGCTCGGACTCTCTGAAACCGGCTTCCGTACTGTGATTAACCACGGCACACATGGCGGTGAAACCGTCCCACACCTCCACATCCACGTCCTCGGCGGGCGCCAACTCGACTGGCCTCCGGGCTAACCTCCAAACTCCAACTCTCAACTTCCAATAGACATCCTACAAGCCGCTTGCGTCTTCCTTGAATGACCTGTGAGTCCAAGCGAACTTCATCAAACGTCGAAGACCACGCCTCATAGCCGCAAGGCAAAGTTGAGATTTGAAAGTTAAATTTATGATCACCGCACGATTTTTCCATCTCTTCACAGGTATCATGGCCTCTGCCGTGTCATGTCACCCACAGCCCGCGACCCCGCGTTACCAACGCGTCGTCATGGTTCACGGGATCTTTGAAGATGGAAAAGCCTTCAAATCACTCAAGTCCCGCTTCGAAAACCACGGAATCGAATGCTACGTCCCCAAGCTTAAGCCAGCTGATGGACGTGGAGGACTCGACAAGCTCGCCGAAAACCTCAAGCAAGACATCGACAAGGAATTTGGTGAGAATGAAAGCATTGCCGTAGTCGCCTTCAGCATGGGTGGACTCGTATCGCGCCACTATCTCCAGAAACTCGGCGGCGCCGACCGCTGCGATGCCTTCGTCACCATTTCCACACCCCACCACGGAACTAAAGTCGCCTACGCCTACCCGACCAAAGGCGCGCAACAAATGCGTCCCGGCAGCCCTTTCCTCAGGGATCTCGTGAAAACAGAAGACACCCTAGGGGAAATGCCCATTGTTTCTTACCGCACCCCGTTGGATCTCGTGATCCTGCCAACGGATTCCTCCGTTTGGGAGCGCGCGGTGAACCTCTCCCACAACGTCGCCCTCCACCCGATGATGCTCCATACCAGATCCGTCCTCGATGATATCGAGCGCCGCTTCACGAAATAATTCCAAGCAGAAAAATTATCTGGAAGAATACCGGAGTGATTTTGCTGCAAGGGCAAGGCACGAGAAGCGCGCGGTGCTAGCACCGCAAGCGACGAGAAACGCCGCCATTGTGGGGAAACCACCCGTCTTCATTATTTTCCCGCATTGCGCAAAATTTCCCAAAACCAATTCTCGAATTCTTCCAGAGAATTTTTCGGAGTGGTATAAGCCTCCCGTTTCCTTGAAGTCCCCTTGGAAAAGGCTAACCTCCTAGGCATGAACGTATCCCACCTCGCCCTCGGCATCGCCGTGCTCCTTTCCGCCTGCGCACCCGGCAATCCCCCCGCAGGTGATGCCCCCGCCACCAACCTTTCCGCCTCACAAAAAGCCGCCATCGGGAGGAAAATCTGGCAGAATGAATCCGGCGGAAGTGTCAACGGCCTCACCGCATGGAACTCCGGCGAGGAATTCCCATCACTAGGCATAGGACACTTCATTTGGTATCCCGCCGGCTTCAATGGCCGCTTCGAGGAGTCATGGCCTGCATTTGCGAAGTTTGCGAAAAGCAAAGGAGCTAATCCACCTGCCATCGCCATGCAGCGCTTCAGCCCATGGAACACACGCGCAGATTTTCAGGCGAAGTTCAATTCAGCGGAAATGAAATCCCTCCGCACATGGCTTGCTGCAAACATTACCCTTCAAACGGATTTCATCATCGCCCGCTCACGTGCCGCACTACCGAAAATGCTCGCTGCAGCACCCGCCTCAGAACGCGCCAAGATCCAAGCGAACTACCAGAAAGTCTCCACCACCACGCAGGGCACCTACGCACTCATCGATTATGTGAATTTCAAAGGCGAAGGAATCAGCCCTTCCGAAAAATATAACGGCCAAGGCTGGGGACTCCTCCAAGTGCTTGGAGGAATGAAAAACGTTCCATCCGGCGGAGCTGCTGCTACAGAATTTGCAGCATCCTCGAAACGTGTTCTATCACGCCGTATCTCGAACTCACCCCCAGCTCGCAACGAAGGCAAGTGGCTTCCTGGCTGGCATAACCGTTGCGACACCTACGCACGACCACTGTAAATGGAAAGGGCTCCTCAGGATTTTCATCCCAAGGAGCCCACCCAGACACAGATTACACTTCAGAACATTCAGCGACCGAAGCGGAAGTTGACGCTAGCTCCTGAACTACGACGGCTGTCGTAGCCACGGTTGCTGTATCCGCGATTGCTGTACCCACGGCTACTAGAGCGGCTGTCACAGCTACTACCGCGATTTTGATAACTCGGAGCAGACACCGTGCGATATCCCCAACGCGGAGTTCCACAGCGATCATAGCCGATGAAATACTTCTGAGTATAAACCGGACGACCGTGACGATAGCCGCTGACATAAGTCGTGCTCGAAGGCTGGCTATAGCCGCCATGGCGTGATTGAGCATCAGCGTTGACGGAGGTGCCTACGAAAGCGAAGGCAGTGATGGCAATTGCAGTGAATAGTTTTTTCATAATTTTGGTAATTTTTGGTTACGCAGGTTATGACCTCCCCACTTGAAAAAATATTCACCCTTCATCGAAAAAAGTTTCGATCCGCCCAAAACGAAAAATACTCCCGACAGGAATCGAACCTGTATCTAAGGTTTAGGAAACCCTTGTTCTATCCGTTGAACTACGGGAGCTTTCGCGGGAAAGGATTCCTAATCGGCAGGCTCACAGCTTGCAAGCGCTAAGGCTCTGAAAGAAACTCCATTGCACGAGTTTCCGACCAATATTCACTTCCCGAACCAAAGCCGCAATGGCCGCCAGCCGCAGGAACTTCCAGATAAAAACTCTCGCTCGAACGGGCTTCCTCCTCTGGGTAGCAGTCCGCACCCAGAATAGGGTCATTCGCAGCATTCACCAGAAGCGAAGGAATTGCGATATTCTTCAATACGCGCCTACAACTACTACGCTCCCAGTATTCTTCTGCATTCTTAAAACCATGCAAAGGTGCGGTAAACCTTCCGTCGAACCCAGCGAAGGTTCGAAGAGCTTCTACACCACTCACATCAAGTTCACCTGGAAAAAGCCTTTCCTTTTCTATAACTTTGCGCCGCAGAGTTTTAAGGAATCGCTCCATGTATAGACGATTTCCTCTTTCCTCCAAGGTACGAGAGCAACAGGCAAGCTCACACGGCACTGAAAATGCCACAACTCGACGGATCATAGGATTGATCTTCTCACCTCTCTCTGCGACGTATTTCAGCGTCAGATTTCCTCCCAGACTGAAGCCTACGAGATCAATGTTTTTTGCAGGATGCACTTTCTGTACATGCCGGATCACCAATTCGAGATCCTCAGTTTTCCCACTGTGGTAGAACGATGGCAAACGATTTAACTCACCGCTGCATCCCCGCATATTCCAAGCAAGCACGTCCCAGCCACGCTTGATGAGCGCCTTCGCCATACCCTGCACGTAGGTCGCCTGCGATGACCCCTCCAAGCCATGGGAAATGATGGCGAGCTTGTCCGATGAGTTACCCGACCAATCGAGATCTATGAAATCTCCGTCATCCAGCTCCAGTCGCTTACGGCGTTTGGTGACGTATTTCACCTTCCGGAAAAGAACGGGATGAACCGTTTGCCAATGTCCACCGCGCAGCCAAATCGGCGGCCGATAGGAAGATTCAGAAATCAGAGGCATCTGCGTAAGGGTGGATCAGAACGGGAATTTCCCGCCTTTTCCTCCGCCGCCCATGCCACCGAGTCCTTTCATCATATCTCCCATGCCGCCAGCTCCACCCATGGCTTTCATCATGTTCTTCATCTTGCCAGGATTGCGCATCATCTTGCGCATTTCTCCGAACTGCTTGATGAGCTGATTCACCTGCATCATCGAAGTGCCGGAACCTGCGGCGATGCGTTGACGGCGCGATGCCTTGATAATTTCAGGACGCGAGCGCTCATAAGGTGTCATCGAAAGGACAATCGCCTCCGTACGCTTAAGCTTGCTGCTGTCCAACGCACCGGATGGCAGCTGCTTCTTGATCTTATTGAAGCCAGGCATCATTCCCATCAAGCCTTCAAGTGGCCCCAGATTCTGGATCATTTTCATCTGGTCGAGGAAGTCGTTGAAATCAAATTTACCCTGCTGCATGCGCTTCATCGAGCGCATCGCATCCTCCTCGTTCACCTTGTCCGCTACGGACTCCACCATGCCGACGATGTCACCCATCCCTAGGATGCGATCCGCCATGCGCGATGGGTGAAACTCCGTGAGCTGGTCGAGTTTTTCGCCCTCACCCGCATATTTGATCGGCTTGCCAGTGACCTCGCGCATCGAGAGCGCCGCACCACCGCGCGCATCACCATCGAGCTTCGAAAGCACGATACCTGTGATGCCTACTGCTTCGTCGAAATGCGTTGCAACAGACACCGCCTGCTGACCCGTCGCGGCATCTGCCACGAGGAGCGTTTCCTTCGGCTTTAGAAAAGCGTTTAGCTCTTTGAGCTCTTCGATGAGTTTTTCATCAATCTCTTGGCGACCTGCCGTATCGAAAATTAGAACTGTCGCACCGATACTTTCGCCGTGAGCGATGCCTTCTTTCGCTACCTTGATGAGATCTTTCTCATCTTTATCTGGGGCAAAAACAGGCACATCCACCTGACCTGCCAGCGTCACCAACTGGTCGATAGCAGCAGGGCGGTAAAGGTCACAAGCCACCAACAATGGTCTACGTCCTTCTTTCTTCAAGCGACGCGCAAGCTTCGCGGAAGTCGTCGTTTTACCCGCACCGTTCAGGCCGACCATCAGGATGCGCGCCGGCGGATTCAGATCCAATGGGACATTTTCACCACCGAGAACTCGAGTCAGCTCGTCTTGGAATAGCTTTACGATCTGCTCGCCGGGTTTGATCGACTTCAGGACGTCTTCGCCCATTGAGGCCTCCTTGACCCGAGCAATCAACTCTTTCGCCACACCGAACTCCACATCAGCCTCAAGTAAGGCGATGCGAATCTCGCGGAGCGCGTCCGTGATGTTCGTTTCGGAAATTTTGCCAACCCCCCGGATGTTCCGGAAAGTTTTGTCGAGGCTGTCGCTGAGAGCTGAAAACATGGGGGAACCCTAAGTTTTAATGCTCAAACATCAAGTAAGAGGTGCAGAACTGGAAAATCATGCCCTGCTGCAAAAACAAAGGGAACAAAAGACGGATATAAACCTCAGGGTATTCCGTTATGCTCAAGCAAAGATACAACGCTCGGATCATCCGGCGAGACGCGTATTTTCAGCGTTTTGCTAGGTGCCAAATACTCACTCCAGTTGCGATGATCATGACGAGTCCAGGTTTCACTGTAGTCCGCGATTTGAGATCCTTCGCTCGTACGGTATTCGAACCGAACTTTCGCCGTCAATTTCGTAGAAAAGCTCGTCTCATCGGAGCTATCAATTTCCCAAACCTCCGATGAAACCACTGTCGCATTCACCTCCCTCCACTTTCTGACCTCTTCATACTTGGAATCTCCGGTGAGACCGAGGTGCTCACCAAAGACGAAGATGAGCCCTAGAAAAACAGGAAATACGAAAAGAGATACGTAGAAAAGTGCATGCTCCGTGAAATGAAACCTGAAAACATCTTTTAGAGTTAGCTTCATTTTATCGATTGGAGGCTCACGCTATTTGGCCTTCGGCGAAAATCATGGGTTACATCTACTCGTCCGGCAGATAAGCCGCGCCCCGATCAATTTGAAATCCCCATTCTATGGGCGAGTCCGCTGAGTCTCCAGTCCTCGTTTTCCAAGAAACTTTCACTCGGCAAACCGGTTGACGCAGCGGGCGGTTCACACGCCAGGAAAGGATTCCCCCTTCATTGGCGTAGTTTGCCGGCACGTCGCCAAACCCTGCGACCTGCATAACGAGGCTTTCGGGATCGATATTATCCACCCCACTCAAGTTCACGGAAATTACCGGAAGGCGTGTATTAATGATCGCTCCCGGCTGAGGCTCGACAGGATGTGGAAGCTCTTTCACAAGACCATCAATGGTAGCTTCTGTGGCAGTTTGAGAATCGCGAAAGCTCATCGCATAATCGAAAATCTTATCGTAATTCCCGAGTATCACATAGCGAGGGAGGATATTATTTGGGATTGAGCGCTTCACCTTTCCTGGCTGAACAGTGAACAGATGCCCGTAACCCACTTGCTCCGCCTTGAGCAGCATCTCCTCGGTGAAATAGCCGCCCGGATATGCGTATGTCGTCACTGGCTGCTTAAATTTTTCCTCTAGAAAATCTTTCGATTCGCCCATTTCCACATTAAGGAATTTGTCATACGCCTCGGCTCCCTTTTTTCGGGAATTCTTCACCGTCTGCGGAAACGGATGGCTCACCGAGTGACTTCCGATCGTCGCGCCATTCGCTATCATTTCTCTGATCATTTCTGTAGTCAGAGCCTTTCCTCCACCATCCACATAGTTCTTGTAGAGATAGATAGTAAAAGGGAATCCGAACTCTTTCAGCACAGGATAGGCATCCGTGTAGACCGATTTCCAACCATCATCCAAGGTAATCACAATCGCCTTTTCCGGGATACTTTTCCCGTCATCCTTCCACGCGATAAAATCCGTCATCGATATCACAGGAATACCTGACTTTTTGATAGTTTCCATCTGCTCACGAAATTTCGAACTACGAATGCGCATCGCCGTCTCACGCTCCGTTGTAGAAAAATCATGGTAACCAAGCACCGCAACTCGCACTCCATCATCTGGAATGTCCAGCGTCCTCAATGGCTGTGATGTCGACACCTCTCCAGTATCTTCGGATTGCCCGAAAGCTGACACCGCACACGCAAATCCGATAAAACCTATCGCCTGAAACAACTTCATTCTGCGCAAAGACTAGCGATGCCGGCCAGCTTTGCAATGCTTCGGCACGGCAGACCAGCGACTTGCCAACGCCAGCGCTCCGAATAGATTTCACCTACCGATGGCACGTCGACTTGCAGAACTCCAACTCCGCCTTCCATGGGCGACGAAAACACCCGTGCCCAAGTCTGCCGCTACACTCCCATGTGACGAAGAAATGACCACTTGGTGTCGTGATGCTTTAGAACCCCTCAACCTAACTAAACTCGCGGAGAAAGTCACTGTCGTCTGGAACAAACGCATGCGAACCACCGTCGGCCGAGCGTTCTGGCCTGACTGCCGCATCGAGATGAACCCAAGGCTCGGCGAATTTTCCGAAGACGAAACCCAGCGCACACTCAAACATGAGCTCGCCCACCTTATCGCCTACGCGCGCAGCGGACGACGCAAGATCGCCCCGCATGGACTGGAATGGCAAACTGCCTGCGCAGAACTAGGCATCCCCGGCGAAAGCGTCCGACATACCCTCCCGCTAAAGCCTCGCAGAATGCAGCGAAAATACTCATATACTTGCCCATCCTGCATGGCAGTCATCACACGCGTTCGCCCGATCAAGCGCGCCTCCGCCTGTCATACCTGCTGCCGCAAACACAACGGTGGCCGATTTCACCAACGCTTCCGCCTCATCGAGTCGATTTCGTCCGATTTCTGATAAAACATGAAAATAATGTCGTAATTATGTCGCTATTCGTTGCGAGTATAAAAACAACGCTTATCATCCAACATCATGACAACTGAACTTCTTCAATTTCCGCTGATTGCCCTGATCCCCGGATTTTCCATGCCCATGCTCATCATCTTTGGTGCTACCGCACTTGTGAGCTGGCTTGTGAGCAGTACCCTAAAACGCCGTTTCCAAGAACATTCACAAGTTCCGATCCGTTTCACTGGCGCACAGATCGCAGAGACCATGCTGCGTGAAAATGGAATTAACGACGTCCGCGTCATCAGCACACCCGGCCAACTCACCGATCACTACGACCCCTCCAATAAAACTGTAAACCTCAGCGAGTCCGTCTATGCGATGAATAATATCGCTGCTGCCGCCGTTGCCGCCCACGAATGTGGACACGCGATCCAACACGCAAAGTCCTACGCCTGGCTCACCATGCGCTCGAAAATGGTGCCCGCCGTGCAATTTGCCAGCAGCGCCATGAGCATGCTTTTCATGGCGATGTTCTTCGCCTCCGCATTCTTCCAAAGCCCGCTTTTCCTATACGCATGGGTCGGCCTCTTCGGTATCACCACGCTATTTTCAGTGATTACCCTCCCCGTCGAATTCGATGCGAGCAAGCGCGCTCTTATCTGGCTGGAAGGCTCCCGCGTTTCCTCATCCATAGAGCATGAAAAAGCAAAGAACGCCCTCTTCTGGGCAGCCATGACCTACGTCGTCGCTGCTCTCGGCTCCATCGCCATGCTTCTCTACTACGTCTCCATGCTTCTTGGCAGAAGAGACTGAGTCCGGAATAAATCACTAAAAGGGCGCGGCCATACGGTTGCGCCCTTTTTTGTTTACCCGAAATACCTCGGCTCATTTCCCGGCTTCCACTTGATGTTGCAGCCGCTGCTGGGTTTCCCCTTCGGCGGCACTTCGCCCTCAAGCATCTTGCCGATTGCCGCCCGAAGATCATCACCCGTCGCAGTGCCACGACCCGGTCTGCTGTCATCAAACTGCCCCGCATACGAAATCCTCGCCTCCGCATCGAACAGGAAAAAATCCGGCGTACACGCAGCACCATAGACTTTCGCCGTCATCTGGGTGCGGTCGAGCAGGTAGGGAAAATCCCAGCCATACTCCTTCGCAAAATCCTTCATCGGCTCCGGGCCGTCTTGCGGATATTTCTCCAGATCATTCGAATTGATCGCCACGGTATTCACTCCTTGCTCAGCAGCTAGTTTCGCAAGTTTCCCCACCTCTTCCGCCAGATGGATGACAAATGGGCAGTGATTACACGCAAAGATCACGATCGTTCCGTTCTCTCCCGCGACATCTCTGTAGGAATGCATTTTCTTCCAAGAATCCGGCAATTCAAACAACGGTGCACCGTCGCCATACCTCAATTCGAACGTGGATTTTACTTCAGCCATCCCTTTCCGTAAACTTGCCCTAACAATCACGCAACCCAACTCTTCCTCTTCTTTCAGGGTTTAGAGTTTAAAACTTAGCATTTCGAGTGTAACGAGCAGCGTGCTTACACCGGAGGAAAAATCCCGCTACGCCCGCCACCTCATCATCCCAGAGATCGGCGAAGCCGGACAACTGCGCCTCAAAAACGCCTCCGTCCTCCTGATCGGCACCGGCGGCCTCGGCTCCCCCGCCGCCCTCTACCTCGCCGCCGCAGGTGTTGGCAGGCTCGGTCTCATCGATCCTGACACCGTCGACCTCTCAAATCTCCAGCGCCAGCTCCTCCACAGCGACGCCACCGTCGGAAAATCCAAACTCGATTCCGCCGCCGCCCGCCTCCGCGAGACCAACCCCCACATCACCCTCGACCTCCACCCCGTCCGCTTCACTCCGGAAAACGCCGTCAGCATCGCCGAAAACTACGACATCATCCTCGACGGCTCCGACAACTTCCCCACCCGTTTCCTCGCCAACGACACCGCCTATTTCCTCAAAAAGCCCCTCGTCTACGGCGCCATCCACCGCTTCGACGGACAGATGACCGTCTTCGCCCCCCACATCGGCGGCCCCTGCTACCGCTGCCTCCTACCAGAAATCCCCGCCCCCGGCGCCGTCCCTTCCTGCAACGAAGCCGGAGTCCTCGGCGTCCTCCCAGGTATCATCGGCTCCCTCCAAGCCATGGAAGCTATCAAGCTCATCCTCGGCTCCGGCCAGCCGCCGCTTGGGAAAATCCTTATCTACGACGCACTGGCCACATCCTTCCGCACCCTCAAGCTTCCCCACGATCCCTCTTGTCGCCTCTGCGGCGAAAAACCCAACATCACCTCCGTCAACAATCCCGAAACCACAGCCGACCCAAGCTGCCAAATCACCGATCCAAACATGCAAATCATCACCGTCACCGAACTCAAAGCCCGCCTCGACTCCGGCGACCTCAACGCCCTCCTCATCGACGTCCGTGAGCAGGAAGAATGGGACGCCATAAACATCCCCCAGGCAAAACTCGTCCCTCTCCAAACCATCCCCACCTACGCGCCAAACCTCCCCAAGGACACGCAAATCATCATCCACTGCAAAGCCGGTATGCGTTCCGCAAAAGCCTGCGAATACCTCTCCTCCATCGGCTACGATAACGTCGTCAACGTAGAAGGCGGCATGGATGCGTTTCAACAGCTCTAACCCTTCATTACCGAGAAAGTGCTCTACACCACTCGGTTTAACTTCCATTCCCTCCGTTTAAAGGTCATCTGCGGCTGAGAATATGTCCACCCTCCTCTCCGCGAACGAAATTTGCCTCGCCTATTCCTACCAGAACCTGCTCGACGGCGTCACTCTTGCCGTCGCCTCTGGTGAAAAGGTAGGCCTCGTCGGGCGCAATGGCTGCGGGAAAACCTCGCTCCTAAAAATCCTCACCAACGAGTCCCAAGCTGATTCCGGCGAAATCGCCCTCCGCAAAGGCATACGCACCGGCTACCTCCCCCAGGAGTTCGAGCTAGATCCCGAGGTCTCCGTCCACGAAAATATCGCTGCAGGCGCCGCAGATATCGTCGAGGCCATCCGCCGCTACGAAAACGGCGACGGAACGGAAACAGAACTCCAAGGCTTCCTCGAACTCATCGACCACACCGATGGCTGGAACCTCGACTCTCGCATCCTTTCCCTCTCGAACGCTCTAGGCACTCCACCTCTCGACTCTCCCACCGGCCCACTCTCCGGAGGAGAAAAACGCCGCGTTGCCCTGTGTCGTGCCCTCGCCTGCCAGCCGGATCTTCTCCTGCTCGACGAGCCGACCAACCACCTCGACGCCGAGTCCATTCGTTGGCTGGAAGACGTTCTGAAAAACTTCCCCGGTGCCGTTATTTTCGTCACCCATGATCGCTACTTCCTCGACGTCATCGCGACCCGGATCATCGAGATCGACAACGGAAAAGCCTACTCACACCCCGGCAACTACACCGCCTTCCTCGAATCCAAAGCCATCCGCCAACAGATCGCCGAGCAATCCGAAGCAAAGCGCCAGAAATTCCTAAAATCCGAACTCGAGTGGGTACGCGCCGGCGTCAAAGCCCGCGGCACCAAACAACGCTCCCGCCTCGACGCCTTTCACGAAATCAAAGACCAAGACGCCCCACCCGAAGAGCGTGAAATGGATCTCCTCCTCCCACCCGCAGCCGATCTTGGAAACATCGTCATCGAGCTCGAAAAAGCAGGAATCAACTTTGGTACCGAAAAACTCCCTCGCTGGCTCTTCCGCAATCTCGACCTTTCGATCCGTCCCGGCACCTGCACAGGAATCGTCGGTAAAAACGGAGTCGGAAAATCCACCCTCCTTAAAATCTGCCTCGACCAGCTCAACCCCACCGAAGGCTCCGCCGTCCTCGGCAAACGCGTCAAAATCAACTACATCGACCAGAACCGAATGCAGCTTGATGGCACTGGCTCCCTTCTCGACGAAGTCTCCGATGGAAACGAGAAAGTCCAGTTCGGCAACGAGATGCTCGGCGCACGCGCCTACCTCCGCCGCTTCCTTTTTAACAACGAGCGCATCAACGAACGCGTCGACCTACTCTCCGGCGGCGAACGAGCCCGCCTTATGCTCGCGAAAGTCCTCAAGACCGGCGGCAACCTCATCGTCCTCGACGAACCAACCAACGACCTCGACCTCCCCTCCCTCCGCATGTTGGAGGAAGCTCTCTCAGCCTTCGGAGGTTCCATCCTCTGCGTCTCCCATGATCGTTATTTCCTCGACCGCATCTGCGACCAGATCATCGCCTTTGAAGAAGACGGCATCCACGTCACCCCGGGAAATTACTCCTACTACTTGGAGAAACGCCAGCAACGCGAAGCCGCTCTAAAAAACGAGGCAAAGGCTTACAAAGCTCTCAAGCCCGGAAAACAAACCCCAAAGGCCGCCAAGCCTCGTAAACTTTCCCAAAAAGAACGCGCCGAACTCGAAGGCATGGAAGACCGCATCTTCGCCGCCGAGGACGAAGTCTCTACCATCGAGACACGCATGAACGACCCCGAGTTCCAGCTTAACAACTACGAGCAAATCCCCGCAGAAATGGAAAAGCTCGAAGCAGCTCGCGCCGCCACCACCGCCCTCTACGAGCGCTGGGAAGAGCTCCAGGCCATCGCGGATGCAGAGTAAATAACTGGAAAGCCGCGCCTCCAGCCGGCTTTTTTGCTCCGGTTGATTAACAGCCGGTCACAGGCGCAATACTCCATTGTTTTCCTCAAAAAAAGGCCGTGGCGATAAGCCTCGGCCTTTTTAAAAATCTGAAATCCACGGTGACTCAGCCTCCCCTACGGAAGCGCTGAACGCCATCGGCAATTCCACGTGCAATCGCATCGCGGAACCATGCAGTTTTCATTCTGCTGCGTTCATTGGAATTGCTGACGAAGCCGCCCTCAACAAGCACGGAAGGAAGGTTGCAATTCCGGATGACGTAATAGCGCGCGTATTTGACACCACGGTCAGTCACCTTCACGCGCTTCATCACGCCAGAATGAACGCTTTCAGCGAGCTTCTTGCTTTTGGAACTATGGTAGAATGTTTCAATTCCACTGACGTGCTGCTTCCACGTGTAATTGTAGTGAATACTAATGAAGATCGCCTTCTTGTATTTATTGGCGACAGACATCCGCCCTGGCAGGGAAATAAAATAGTCACTGCGGCGGGTAAGAACCGTATTATAGCCCATTTTTTTCAAATGAGCTTCAAGACGAACTGAAGTATCAAGTGCGAGGTGCTTCTCGTAAACTCGCCCCCATTGACCACCCTTGTCATGACCTCCGTGACCCGGATCTATAATCACAGTACGGAAATCGTAGGCACTGGCGACCGCAGAAAAGGCCAGCATAAGGGTTACAGCGGCAAAAATCGTCTTCATATTTGATTTGGATTCAAAGATTATTAAGATTTATTGATTATTTTTGAAATTTGTAAAGCATAAACGCCACTAGAGGACGAAAATGCTCGAGAATATATTCATTCTGTGGGGATATTCGGACGATCCGAGGCCTTACGAATCTTAGCCCGCTCCCTTGCAGCAGCTTCAGGATCATAGGGTATGCTATTCATAACTTTTACAGATCCATCGCCATAAGCCATCAATACGGGATCTCCCTGAGAAGCCCGTTGATGAATGTCTCTTGCCACCAGATTGCCGTCGGCACTGACCTGGCAATGCACCCACATCGCCGGAGTGGCGAGGAACATAACGTGCATTCGTTGGTTCCCATCCACGGTCACCATCGGCTTCCTGAGCATCAGCGCATCACCGAGGAGGAAGGTACTTCTTGGAACTCCCGTTTCACCATCGATGACCTGAGCATAGAGCTGGGATTTCTGGCCGTTGGAAAATGTAAGGAGTTTCAGTGTTCGAGTAGTGCTTCCGAGGTCGTTGGAAACGCCCACTTTCTGGCTCCAGTAGGTTCTCCCGGGGTTGAGGTTGAAGAGCAGGCGATTTGTTCTCGCTCCTTGGGTGTTTCCGTTCGGATCACGGATCACGGCGGAAGCTGCGTAATTTCCCTGTGAGTAGAGGATAAAAAACTCAGTGAGATCCACCTGTTTCGCCATGGACTCGCCCGCCTTAATTTTCAGGGCACCGAAGGCATTGAGCTTGCGTGTCGGAACCGGATTACCGTTCGATTTCGTAACCACAAAAGACAACCATGGAAGCTGACGCGTTGATGCGAGCATGAGTTCTTTGCCGCTATGGTTCGTAATGATTACTTCCGCGATCACCGGCTCACCTGCCACATAGTTCTTCTTATTCATGCTGAGCGACGTGGAAATCTGCGCGCTCAGCACGGCGCAAGTCGCTGCAAACACAGCTGCAATGGGAAAGAAACGAATCATCAGACCCGCGATGCTAGCTTTCCTATACTGGCCGTCAACCTAACGTAATGGCCGCCGCAAGAAATGCGGGAGTCACTCCGCCTTGTCGCGCTCACCGAGCGGACGCACCCAGATATTGCGGAATTCCATGGGATCTCCATGAAACTGTAACCTGATTGGCCCCGTTTCTGGATGTTTCTTGGGATATTTCGCTAAATTCTTATGACCTGTAGGGCCGATGAAGGATTCACCGTTCTGAACCACCACTCCATTATGGATCACCGTCACTTTCGCGGGAGACACGACGGTTTCGCCTTCATAGACGGGCGGTATGAAAGTGATATCATAACTGTTCCACTCACCCTGCGGAGAAGTCGCGTTCACTAAAGGTGGCAGCTGCCCGTATAGCGCAGTTGCCTGACCATCAGGATAGGTCTCGTTATTGTTGCTCTGAAGAATTTGCACTTCATACAGACCCATGAGGAAACAACCGCTGTTTCCACCCTTCTGGCCGTTCACTTCAATACCTTTCGGCAGCTTCCATTCGAGATGCAGCTGTATCGCCCCGAACTTCTCCTTCGTATCTAGGTAATTCTTCACTGCGACGAGCACTCCATCCTCAATCTTCCAAAGTGGATCTTTCCCACCTGAAGTCCATGCATCCAAGTTTGTGCCATCGAAAAGCACCGTCGCATCTGAAGGCGGAGCAATACTAACTGCCCCACCGCTTTCCACGATCCTCGGCTGTGGACGCTCCATGTCGTGAACTTTGTAAGGAGTTCCCGGAATCAAATCCTTCCCCTCTTCGGCCTGAGCCACCGCTCCACCGAACAACATTCCGCACGCAAGCCACTTCATTTGGTTTTTCATATGTCACTAAACTCCGCCTTCCCCCCCCATTCTTTCAAGATACTTTTTGCCGGAACTTCGGAATGCAGGTTGCCCGCCCCGTGCATCCGTGGATAGTTTGCCCACACGCCATGGCTACCTTCACCGCCACATCGCCCAATAACGACCAATTTCCCTTCGATCTCGTCCGTCCTGATCTGGAAAAAGTCGAAATCGCCATCCGCGCACAAGTGCGTGACTTCGATTCCGCCGTCGAACCCTACATCGCTTACATCTGTAACACCTCGGGAAAACGCATCCGCCCTGCCCTCGCCATTCTTGTTGGCGGAGCTACCGGAGCCGTTACCGAAGATCATCGGAAAATTGGTGTCATCCTCGAGCTCATCCACATGGCCACGCTCGTCCATGACGACATCATCGATGGAGCAAGCGCCCGCCGCTCCATGCCTACCTCGAATGCGAAATGGGGCAACTCCCTGGCCGTACTCCTCGGTGATGCCATTTTCTCACACGCCCTCACCCTCGCCACAGATTTCAACTCCATCGAAATCTGCCGCAAAGTCGGCAACGCTGCCAAGGAAGTCTGCCAAGGAGAAATCCTCCAGACCCAGCGCCGCTTCGATCTCACGCTCTCCAAAGAAGACTATTTCAAAGTCATCGAGATGAAAACCGGCGCTCTCTTCGCCGCCGCCACCGGCCTCTCCGCTGCCGTCTCAGGACTCTCCGCTGAAGACGAAAGCAAGCTCGCCGACTACGGCATGAAACTCGGCACCGCCTACCAGATCTACGATGATTGCCTAGATCTCGTGGGCACCGAGGAAATCGTCGGCAAAACACTCGGAACCGATCTCGCCAAGGGCAAGCTCACCCTCCCCATCCTCAACCTCCTCGAAGATTCTTCCGAAACACAACGCGAAGAAATCAACCGCCGCATCATGGAGCAGAAGGATATCGACCTCCCCGCCATCGCCGGTGCAGGCGCCTATGATGCCGCATTGGAAAAAGCAGTGAATACCGGCCTAGACCTCCTCGAAGACTGCCGCACCGATCTGAATATCCTTTCTTCAACCGAATACAAGGACGCCCTTCTCCAGATCACTCGCTTCCTCGAGAATCTCCTGCGCAACTGCCGGAACTGATCAGGCTGACTTACGCGACTCCTTCTTGTCGTGGTGCAAGAAGTGTTCCCAGCTTTCATCGCCCATGCCATTTTCCTGAAGTCCATAGAGCGGTCTCCAGCGAGGTGCATAAGGCTTATTCGCCGGCAGCATGCCAGCCTCCTTCGGAAGCTTGTTCGACTTGCGCGTGTTGCACTTCACACATGAGGCAACGATGTTATCCCAGCTCGTTACCCCACCTTTATCGCGCGGGATCACGTGATCCAAATTAAGTTTAATCTCAGGAAAAACCTTCTCGCAATACTGACAGGTGAACTTGTCGCGCAGAAAAACGTTCCGCCGAGTGAACTTCACATCGAGGCGCGGCAGGCGGTCATAAACCGCTAACACAATAATCTTCGGCACACTCAAAGCCAGCTTCACACTGTGGATCACCTCGTCACTGAGCTTCCCTTTGGAGTAGCCGATCCATGACATCAGATCATGTGTCGTGAAGCGTTCTTCACCTTCCACTTGCACCACCTGTGCATGTCCGAGACATAAGAGATGCACCGCCCGTCTTGCGGAGCAGGTGTGAATCGGCTGCCAATAGCGATTCAGCACAAGCACAGGCAATTCAAGAGGAGCACTCATATCATTTCCCAGCAAAACGTGGGAAACTTAGCAAACCCTTGAAATCGGGCAATCGAAAAGGGAAGGAAAGTGCCACCAATATGGAGCGCGGCTTTGCAAGCCGCTGTCTAACGTGCCGCTCTCAGGACAACATCCGCACAAAAATCCACGCCCACCCCAGCGGCTTACAAAGCCGCGCTCCATACACAAAAAAAGCCGGTGCCCACTTTCAGGACACCGGCTTGATGAATTAATCTAACGAAGATTACGCGAGTGGCGTGGTGGTCTCTTCAACAGGTGCTTCGGAAGCAGCTTCCTCAGCTTTCTGATCGCGGAGCCAAGCACGACGTGACATTTTCACGCGGCCTTTTTCATCAACACCAAGGCATTTAGCAGTGAGCATTTCGCCTTTCTTGCAGACATCCTCGGCTTGCTCCACGCGGCCTTCGGCCAGCTCGGAGATGTGGACGAGTCCGTCTTTGCCAGGAAGCACTTCCATGAATACACCGAACTTGGTGATGGAAACGACGCGACCTGTGTAGGTCTGGCCGACTTCGATTTCCTGGAACATGCGGTCGATCATCGACTTGGCACGCTCGAGGCCTTCCTGCTTGGAAGCGTAGATGTGAACTGTGCCATCGTCTTCGATGTTCAGTTCCGCACCAGACTCGGCTTGGATTGCTTTGATGTTTTTGCCGCCAGGGCCAATGAGTTCGCCGATGCGATCTTGTGGGATCTTCACGGAAACGATGCGTGGCGCGTGGGCGCTGAGCTCTTTCGGATCAACGATGCTTTCGGCCATCTTAGCGATGACTTTGGTGCGGCCGTCCTTAGCAATTTTGATCGCTTCTTCGAGCATCGCGAGCGGAAGGCCCGGAAGCTTGAGGTCGAGCTGGTAACCTGTGACGCCTTCGTCGGTGCCGCAGAGTTTGAAGTCCATATCGCCGTAGAAATCCTCGGAGCCGATGATGTCGAGGAGCATCTTGTAAGAGCTCATGGAGCCATCGTCGTTGTTCTCAGTAACGAGGCCAACGGAGATACCACCGACTGGGCGGATGAGAGGTACACCAGCATCGAGAAGAGCCATAGTGCCTGCACAAACGGATGCCATTGAAGTGGAACCATTGGATTCCATAACCTCGGAGGACACACGCATGGCGTATGGGAAGACCTCTTCGGAAGGGATCACTGGCTCGATCGAGCGCTCAGCGAGTGAGCCGTGACCGATTTCGCGGCGATTGATGCCACCCATACGTCCGCATTCGCCGACGGAGAATGGAGGGAAGTTGTAGTGGAGGATGAAACGCTTCTCATCAACACCACCTGCGTAGTTGTCGAAGTGTTGCTTCTCATCAGCAGGAGCGAGTGTGGCTATGCCGAGTGCTTGTGTTTCACCACGCGAGAAAATGGCGGAGCCATGAACGCGTGGGAGTGTGCCGACTTCACCGTAGAGTGCACGGAGATCGCCGATCTGACGGCCGTCTGCGCGCACGCCTTTTTCCATGATGGAAATACGGAATGCTTTCTTCTGGAGGTATTCGAAGGCTTGCTCGACGTCGAAGTCAGTTGCCTCAGGAGCGCGCTCCTTGATGGCTGCTTCCACTTCGTCGCGGAGTGCGCCGACTTTCTTGGCACGCTCAGTTTTCGAAGGTGCGTAGATAGCTGCCTCGATGCGGTCGCCAGCGATTTCGTAAGCGATTTCGAGAAGGTTCTCTTTGGCGAGCGTGAGTTCGTATTCGCGCTTCGCTTTGCCGCATTCTGCAGCGAGTTCCTCCTGAGCTTCTACAAGTTTAGTTACTGCCGCTTGGGCGAAATGCAGGGCTTTGATGAACTCTTCTTCAGGAAGCTCGTTGGCTTGCCCTTCGATCATGATCACGTCCTGCTTGTTGCCGACGTAGATGAGGTCGAGATCGCTTTCTTCGCGCTCGTCGTGGGTTGGGTTGATGACGAAATTGCCATCGACGCGGCCAACACGCACAGCACCGATTGGGCCAGCGAATGGGATGTCAGAGATGCAAAGAGCAGCGGAAGCGCCGTTCATTGCGAGAATGTCAGAATCGTTAACGCCGTCAGCACTGAGGAGGATGGCAACGATTTGTGTTTCGTAGAGGTAGCCTTTCGGGAAGAGCGGACGCAGTGGGCGGTCCGTCATGCGGCAGGTAAGGATTTCCTTCTCGGTAGGGCGGCCTTCGCGCTTGAAGTAGCCACCAGGGAAGACACCAGCTGCGGTGGCTTTCTCCTTATATTCTACGGAAAGTGGGAACCAAGTCTGACCCGGGCGCACTTTGGTTTGAGATACTGCGGTAACGAGGATGATGGTTTCCCCGCTGCGGACGGTTACTGCACCGTCTGCAAGTTTGGCAAGTTTGCCGGTTTCGATCGTGATCGGATTCGTTCCGACATCGATCGTTTTGGAATGGATGTTCATTTTCTTATTAGTTCTTCTATTTACTTAACGTCAAAGCCGGGCAGCCCTATGCCACCCTAGCTATCTGGATTTTCGGGAAATTTCCCGAGGGAGCGGTCAAAAAAGCGCGCACCCCTTTTGCAAGACAGCCACAGGAGAAACTCCCGTGGCTGTGTTTGCGAAATTAGTTGATCTTAGCGGCGGAGGCCAAGGTCGGTGATGAGCTTCTGGTAGTTCTCATCGCTCTTGCCCTTAACGTAATCAAGGAGCTTGCGGCGTTGGGAAACCATTTTCAGGAGCCCGCGGCGGGATGCGAAGTCCTTCTTATGAATGAGAAGGTGCTCGGTGAGTTCGAAGATCCGCTTGGTGAGAAGCGCCACTTGGTAAGTTGCGCTGCCGGTGTCTTTTTCGTTCTGCTTGTACGACGCGAGGTCGATTTCTTGTCTTTCTGCTTTTACGCTCATATTAGTAAGGGATGGGGTCAGCGTTCATCGCCGACCCGTCCTAGGGGCGCGCAATAAAGCGGGAGAAGGACGGAATAGCAAGGATTTTTCAGTGACCGGGCAGAGACTATTTGGGTTTATGAAGTTTCTACTGAAACAGCTGTGATGTTGGAGAAAATCGCGCACCAATATATCCACCAACTAGTAAGCAATCACTTTCAGCCCGGGTATTTTGGCGAAGTGCGAGCTATTGCGCGTCACCAATGGCATGGAGTGAGCCAATGCGGCGGCGGCGATCCAGTGCTCGTTGACTCCGATGAGCTGCTTTTTCTTCCTCAGCACACTGCTGGTAACTGCGTATTGATGGGCAGTCGCTCCATCCAGCGGCAGGATCTCAAACTTTTCCAGCATGGCGACACATGCAGGATGATTGATATCGCCGAAGCCCTCGGCAAACTCGCCAACTACCGTCCAAGACAGGCAGGGGCAGGCGAAAGGTTCCTTGCGGAGAAATTCGTGAGCCCTCCCCGGCTCGGTGCTCATCTCCCGCTCCAGATCGATGAGAAAACAGGTATCGAAGAGAAAACTGCTCATCACCAGGAGTCCTCCTTTGGAAGATCCTCAGACTGCGCGGCTTGGAGGTCACTGATGACATCGTCTCCCGCAGGCGGAAGATCGGGCAGGGAATCAAGGAGCAGGCCGCAAGTCTTTTGCGGCGCGTCCCACTTCGCACGGCGGATGATCTGGGAAAACGAGTCGCGCGGCTCTCGGCGGGCAGCGGTGAGTTTCTCGTAGGCAACCAGATCGATTGAGATAGTTTTCGTAGCCATGCATGCAGCATACACAGACTTTACTGAATGTCAAAATATCAAGATGGGACAAATGAGATTCAGTTGGGAGAGTTTGGGTAGATCTTCAGAAAATCGAAGTTCCGGTCAGATCCGTGAGCATCTCCAGAGCTAGACATCCTGCGGCGGAGTTTCCCTTTGTGTTCAGGGGCGGGCTCCAGACAGCGACGGAGTATTTCCCCGGATATACAGCCGCGATCCCGCCGCCGACGCCACTTTTCCCCGGCAGGCCTACTTTAAAGGCAAACTCTCCGGACTCATCGTAGAAGCCGCATGTGAGCATCAGCGCATTGATCCGCTTCGCCCGGCGAACGGAAAGCACCTGCCCCCCGTTTTCCAGCCGACCGTGGTTCATGAAAATCGCGAATGTCCGTGCCAACTCCCCACAGCTCATCCGTATCGAACACGCCGCGCAGTAGAAATCGATGATCTCCTCCACATCATTGTGAATGTTCCCGAAGTCTTTCATGAAATTCAGCATCGCCAGATTCCGGTAGGCGACCTCGCGCTCAGACTTGGCGACGGAGCGGTCGAAATTGATATCAGCCACCCCGGAGATGCGTCTCACGAAATCCAAGAACTCCGACAAGGGATCGTCGTAGATACTCATCAGGAAATCACAGACCACGAGCGCACCGGAGTTGATGAACGGGTTCCTAGGAATGCCACGCTCATGCTCAAGCTGTATCAGTGAGTTGAAAGGATCACCGGAAGGCTCGACTCCCACCCGCCTCCAGATTTTCCGCCCCTCAGTGGAGAGAACCATGCTGATCAGCAGCACCTTCGTGATACTCTGTATGGAAAACGCCTCCGCACTATCCCCCACGGAAAACCCATCACCTTCCGCCGTCTGCAGGTGCATGCCGAATTTCTCGGGAGAAATTTTGGCCAAGCCCGGAATGTAAGAAGCCACCCACCCTTCGGGGCGTCGCGAAACAACCTCTTCGTGGATCTGTTCTAAAATGACTTGGTAATCCGGCATGCCTGCCAGCGAAAGGCTAGGAAGCGCCCTAGGCAACTGCATTCATTCAAAAAGCCATCACCTTTATGCCTGATTCCCTTTGTTTCGGAGGCTTCCCCGACTTACAACGATGAGCGAAATGGCGGAGGACAGCAAAGACTTCAAAGATATCTTCGATCACCGGGCAGCGAAGGAACTAGCCGCACAGGTGCATGGCGCGTGGGAGGCGTTTGATAGGAAACGCTTCTTGAAGCTCGCGACACATGACCTCGCCTCGCTCGAAATGACCCCGCGAGTCCGCCAATTTTCTAATGCCCTAGCAGCAATATTGCCTACAGAAATCCCGTCAGCCATCGAAATCCTCGTCCAAAGCCTACCCGCCCCCATGGAAAGCTGTGACGATCTCAAATCCAGCTGGATCCAGTGGCCGGTCGCCCATTTCATCAGCGAACATGGCCTCCCGCACTATGATCAGTCAATGGCTGCACTACGTGAAATCACCATGCGTTTCACCTCAGAATTCGCCGTCCGTTCTTTCGCAGCCGCATATCCACAAAAGGTCTACCTCGATCTCCTCAAGCTCACCGCCGATCCCAATCCCCACGTCCGCCGCTGGTGCTCTGAAGGATCACGCCCACGCCTCCCGTGGGGGCAACGCCTCAACGATCTCGTCGCAGATCCCTCCCCGCTCTGGCCAATCCTCGATGCACTCCGCAACGATCCCGAACTCTACGTCCGCCGCTCGGTCGCAAATAACCTCAACGACATCGCCAAAGATCACTCGGAACTGGTTGTAAGGAAATGTGCGGAGTGGATGAAATCCGGAAGCAGCAATGAACTCGACCAACTCATCCGCCACGCCCTCCGGACTTTGATTAAAAATGGCAACCCAAGCGCACTCGCACTCCTCGGATACTCGCCCATAAAGCAAACCGACGCCGATTTCTCCATCACCGGTGCCCGTATCCCCATCGGTAATTCCTTGGAATTGTCCCTGACACTCATTTCCCGAAACCAAGCCGACCAAAAGCTCGTCATCGACTTCGCCATGCACTTCCTCCGAAAAAACGGCACCCACTCGCGCAAAGTCTTCAAGTGGAAATCCCTCACCCTGCCCGCCGGCGAAACTCTGACTCTTTCCAAAAAGCATCCCCTCAAGAAAACCACCATCCGCGCCCTCTACCCGGGGCTTCATCGCATCGAACTCCTTGCAAATGGCGCGAACCTCGCTGAAATCCCCTTTGAGCTACTCGCCGAATGAAACCTGTCCTCATTCTCTTTCTCGCAGCCCTCTGCGCGATCGCCTCTCCACTCACCGACGAAGTGGACAGCTTGATCGATCGCACCATCCCTCTCATCAAAACCGCAGAACTCGCCACCACGATCAAAGCGGATAAAAACACAGTCCTACTCGACACACGCCAGCCTGAGGAATTCCAAACAAGCCATCTTCCAGGAGCTCATTGGATCGGCTTCAAGAAATTCAAAATAACAAACCTCCCCGAGATCCAAAAAGACGCCCCCATCATCGTCTATTGCTCAGTTGGATATCGTAGTGAAAAGATCGGCGATAAACTCAAAGCCGCTGGTTACACCAACGTCCGCAACCTCTACGGAGGCATCTTCGCCTGGGCAAACGAAGGCCGTGAACTCGTGGATAACGCCGGTAACACGACCAAAACCGTGCACGGCTACGACAAAAAGTGGTCGAAACTTCTCGATCCACATGTGCCACTCGTCCTAGAAATCGCACCGCAACCATGAACCCCTTTCTCTACGCCTTCGATCTCAGCGGAGTATTCTTCTTCGCTGTCTCAGGTGCCATCGCGGGGCGAAAAAACCAGATGGATATTTTCGGGATGTTCATGATCGCCCTCGTCACCTGCATGGGCGGCGGCACCCTGCGAAGCTTGCTCATCGGTGCCACACCTCCGCCCATTCTGCTCGACCCTGCTTACATGTCCCTTGCCGCCGCTGCCACCATCGCATCGTTTTTCGCCGAGCCGCTTTGGGAAAAATGGCAACGCGCCGTCTCCTTTTTCGATGCCCTCGGATTGGGGTTTTTCATGTGCATTGGCTTCCAAGTCGCACAAAACCACGACCTCGCGCCTTGGGCTTGCCTGGGCATGGGCTTGGTGACCTCCACCTTCGGCGGCGTCCTGCGCGATGTGCTCCGCACCGAAATTCCTCTCATTTTCCGAAGTGAAATCTACGCCACCGCCGCATTGTTCGGAGGCCTCGCGTACCTCATCGGTGATCATTTCGGACTCCAACCACGCTACAACATCCCGATCGCTACGGTCATCACCGCAGGCATCCGCCTTTGCGCGATACGCTTCAACATCCGTCTACCCGGGCAGGCAAGCTGATCAGCCTTCGTATCGAATGATTGACGGGAATCCGCATTTTTTGATCGTGACGCTTAAGAAGAAGTCTATTCCCGTTCCTCCAAGTCTCCGATTTTGAGCAGCCTTTCCGATCTCATCACATAGATGATGTAAACCAAATCACCCTCGATCCGGTGGAAGATTCTCAGCGGGGGGATGGAAAGGTGGCGGTAGTTGGAAGCAGGAAGATCGTGTGCCACTGGATACATCTCCGGAAACTGTTCAAGTTGCTCCACTTTTCGGAACACCTTCCTGACAAGACGTTTTGCGGCATCAGTATTATCTATGGCTATATAGTCGGCGATCTGCTCAAGATCTTGTAGCGCGGGATCCGTCCAAATCAGTCGAGCCATCTGGACATCCTGGTTTTCGCAGCCTCGTGACTGACGACCCGTCCTTCTGAAACCGCCTTCTCACCTTTGGCAATGCCTTCCAACAATTGAATCCGTTTTTCCATGGCTTCGTATGAAGCAACATCAACAAGATAAGCAGCGGGAAGGCCGTGCTGCGTAATGAGAACCGGTTCACGCTCAGCGGTGACCGTTGAGATCAGCTCGGTAGCCCGGCGCTTTAAGGTGGTTACCAATTCCGTCTTCATCAGAGTGATACTAAAGTGATACTTTTCTAGATCAAGCTGAATTGTTGGAGGGTATCACCCCACAAACAGCCCCACGATGGCGGCACTGGTGAGGTTGGAGAAGGTGCCGGCTATGACAGCCTTGAAGCCGAGCTGTGCGATCTCCGAGCGGCGGTTGGGAGCCATGACTCCGAGGCCGCCGAGAAGGATGCCAATGGAAGATAGATTCGCGAACCCGCAGAGGGCGACGGCGCCGATGGCTTTCGATTTTTCCGAGAGTTCCGGAACCATGCGGATGTAATCCACGTAAGCGACGAATTCGTTCAGAATGAGTTTCTGGCCGATGAGACCGCCGCCTTTCACCGCATCCTCCCATGGCATTCCGATGACCCATGCGAGGGGCGCAAACAACCAGCCGAGAATGAGCTGAAGACTGAGGCCGTCGTATTTGAACCATGCACCGATTCCTCCTAGCATGAGATTCAGAAGGGCGATGAGGCCGATGAAGGCTAGAAGCATAGCTCCGACATTCAGAGCGAGCTTAAGGCCGGTAGAGGCTCCGAGGGCGGCCGCATCAACGGCATTAGCGGGCTTGTCATCGCCTTCCGCAAAGCCGAGCTGCCTTTCGTCCGGCACTTCGGTTTCCGGTTTCATGAGCTTCGCAAAAAGCAATCCGCCAGGGGCTGCCATGAAGGAGGCTGCGATAAGGTATTTGATATCTACACCTAGCTCCACATAACCGGCGAGGATCGATCCGGCGACACTGGCGAGCCCTCCGACCATCACGGCGAAAAGCTCCGAGGAGGTCATGCGAGAAATATACGGCTTTACGACGAGCGGTGCCTCCGTCTGCCCGACGAAAATATTCGCGGCTGCGGAGAGAGATTCCGTGCGGCTAGTGCCGAGAACTTTTTTCAATCCACCACCGAGGAATTTGATCACCAATCCCATGATTTTGATGTGGTAGAGGACGGCGATGAGAGAAGAGAAAAAGATAATCATCGGCAGGACGCGGAAGGCGAAGATAAATCCGTAGCCGAGCGTGGGATCGTCGTAGAGAGATCCCAATGCACCATCTCCATCCACGGTGAGCGCGCCGAAAAGGAAATTAACACCCTCCTTGCCCGCGTTAATCGCGTTCTGAACTCCGAAGCTGAGCCATTCCAGCGCATCCCGCCCGGCGGGCACTCCAAAAACGACAAGACCGATGAGGATCTGTATGCCCAACGCGGTACCGACCGTGCGCCAACGGATAGCTTTGCGATTGTCACACAATGCATAAGCCGCCCCAAGGAGCACGGCGATCCCAAGAAGTCCGGTCATTACTGTCTGTTAGCGGGTTCCGTGCCGCATATAAAGGTGAATAAAAGACTACTCCGCCTGCTTCTTCACCATCTGAAAGCGTTCACGCATCTCCACAAGCACTCCAGAATACTCAGGATTCGCGATCACATCATTTTCCTCAAATGGATCTTCGGAAACGTGAAACAGCTGCTCCCTATCAAAATCCGGCCAGTAGAAGTATTTCCAATCTTTCGTCACCAACGCCTCAGAAGCAGGGATGAATTCCTTGTTCCGGTGAGTTGGGTGCTCATAGAAAAAATCCGTCCGCCAATCTTCCACATCGCCACCCAAATAAATCGGAGCAAGATCCCGCCCTTGCATGGTCTCTGGCACATCGATTCCTGCCGCGGCTAGAATCGTCGGCGCGAGATCGACGTTTAACACAAAGCGATCATCCGTCTTTCCACGCATCTCATCCGGCATCTCGGGATCGCGTATGATGAGCGGCACGCGTATACTTTCCTCGTGCGGATACCACTTATCTGCCAGGCCGTGCTCTCCGTGATAGTAGCCATTGTCACCGGTGAAAATGATGAGTGTATTTTCGTATAAACCCTGCGCTTTCAGCTCAGCAATGACCTTCCCGCAGGTCGCATCCACTTCCGTAGCGAGGCGGTAGTAATTTTTCATCATCGTCTGGTATTTCTCCGGCGTATCGAAACGCCAGCGCCAACGATTGCGGCCTTCATTTTTATCATCGATAAACTCCGGAAGCTTACGGAACGCCTCATCAGTCGCCGTCTTCGGCACTGGAATCACAACATCTTCATACAACGACATGCTCTCCGGCTGCGGCAGGAATTGCTTCGGATTCCCATCCTCCGCGTGAGTCGCGAAAAACGCCAAAGTTAGAACGAACGGCTCGTCGCCCTTTCTCGTTTTCAAAAATTCCAAGGCGTCGTTCTCATTCTTCTTTGTGACGTGAATCTGATTACCGTCCTTTTCATTAATCCAATGCTTACCCGCATAAACTCTTGCGAAATCGAAACGATTTTTAGGAAACGGGTTGTTGTGCCATTTCCCTACATGCCCAGTGAAATAACCCGCTTCGCGTAGCAATCCCGGATAAGTCTCCTCCCATGGCGTGTCGAAGGCTTTGAAGCTGCGGTTTCCATGTCGGGACATCCATTGCCCAGTGAACAAACTCGCCCGACTCACTCCACAGATCGACGTCGTCACACAGGCATGAGTGAAACGGAAACCGTCCTCTGCCAAGGCATCGAGGTTTGGAGTTTTCACCACAGGATTGCCTGCAATGCCAAGCGTATCGAAACGCCAGTCATCAGCATACAAGATGACGACGTTGCTTTTCTCAGCGAATGCCGCAGTAGAAAGCAAGGCCATCGCTAGAACCGCGTGGTAGAATCGGATATTAATCATCTTTGCCACAAAGATTACGACGCTCCCTGAACCATGACCACTAACAAAACAGGCACGATTTCATTCACATAACCCTTTGTGTATCAATTCATCCTAGACCCCTTAAACAACTCTAGATAGGGTGCATGTTCAGACCATCCCCACTAATGGAAACCCTTCTCCGCATCCCCGAATCTGCCGAACCCAATACCCTAAAAGAAGTCCTCGCCTCTTTGAAAAAAGAACACTTCGAGCCACAACTCGAATCCAAGGCATGGGGCGACTGGATCTACCTCGATGGATACAAGTCGGTGATCAGTATCGAATCGAATCGCGGGCTGACCTCAACCGCCACGATCGAGCACGCAGAAGGCGAAGAGGATGGTGAATTCGTTCTCTGCCTACACCGCGCTTTCGCACGCCTAGGCTGGATCGGTGTGGATGATGATGGTGAGTATCCTCTGTAGACACGCCCAACTCGGGTCATTGAGAACCGGTATGAGCATCACAAGCCCAGTTTATTTTTCAGGTAGTCGCTTGTGAGATGCTTTGCGACATCAAAGGGCTCGCAGGCGCCGCTGCCATTATCGAAAGCGATCGGCCCCAGTTCTACGGCCAACTTGAGCGCAGCTTGGTTCAGTTCCCTGTTGCGCTTGCCTATACCCATCAGCGCATTGCCCATGGACATGCTTCCCCACATGTCCTCTTGAGAGAAACGTTCGCGGATCCCTTCGATGCATTCGAAAAAGAATTTATCGCTCAACTCCTTCATCCGGAGGTTCTTTGAAAGCTCGTAGATGAGCCCGTATCCGCACTGACGTCGCACCGGATCCTTGTTCGCGATCCAATCACAGGCGAGATCGAAGACAAAAGGCGCCTTGGCAAGAGTCGCATCACAGGAACTGAATACGTGAGCCAGCGACCCCACGTCGACCTCCTCCACCTGTGCTTCCGCCTGTTCCCGCGTCATCTTCTTTGGCTCGTCGATCAGCAACCCGATGACTTTGGCATCATGATTGTCGGACTTCCACAACTGTGATGCCAGCTTGTTGTCTCGTCCGATCTTCTTGGCCAGCTTGCGAAGCTGAGTAAGGCCGATTCCGAAGCTCTTCAGGCCTTTCGTTTCAAAACCCAGTTTGTCCCAGTTTTTGACACCGCGTTCGTTCCGGTTGGCTTCCAATAAATCCATCACTTCGGCCTTCGTCATTCCGCTCAGGATAAAACATCCCGAGCCATGGCGCAAACATCTGATACATCACCTCTGTGATGGCGGTAGCTGCCGCGTCCCGCGGCAGGCCGTGGTTCCGGCGTCCCGCCGGAACGCACCTCACACTTCCGCCAGCGCCTCATCAATCGTCGCCAGCATGAATTCCGCATCTTCCTTGTGGATACACATCGGCGGCTTGATGCGCAGGGTATTGCCCCAGAGGCCGCCTTTGCCGATGAGCAGCCCCTTCTCTTTGCATTTTTCAAAAACGGCAGCGCACTCGGCACTCGCCGGCTCTTTGGTGGTGCGGTCTTTTACCAACTCCACGCCGATCATAAGACCCTTCCCGCGCACCTCGCCGATGAGCGAATGTTTCTCAATGAGTTTCTTCAATCCGGCATCGAGCTGCGCGCCGATATTAAGAGAGTTTTCCTGAAGTCCTTCGTTCTCGATCACGCGAAGAACAGCGCGACCTTGAGCGCAAGAAACCGGATTTCCGCCGTAAGTATTGAAATGAATACGCGTCGCTAAAGTAGCCGCGATTTCCGGTGTGGTGACGACCGCAGCAAGCGGGCAGCCATTCCCGATTCCCTTCGCCATGGTCACGATATCCGGCATGACTTCTTCACCTTCGAAGCCCCAGAAATGAGTACCGGTGCGCCCGAATCCAGCCTGCACCTCATCAGCGATGCACAATCCACCAGCAGCTCTCGCATGCTCATGCGCTTGCTTGAGATAGCCTTTAGGAAAAACAATCGTGCCGCCGACTCCCTGAATCGACTCAGCGATGAAAGCAGCAATAGTTCCCGACGTTCCGAACTGAATTGTATCCTTCACCTCCGCCGCGTATTTCATACCAGCATCCGGATCATCTTTACCGAAGTGCCCACGATACGTGTCCGGCATTTTCGCATGCTGGATGCCGAACGAATGCGGGACATTGAACTTCCAGGTGTGATGGGAGGTGAGCCCCATCGTGCCCGCGCTGCCGCCGTGATAGGCATTGCGAAGAGCGACGAGATCGTAGTTTCCCGTGTAGGCACGTGCCATGAGGACGGCGAGATCGTTCGCCTCGGAGCCGGAGTTGACAAAATAACAAACCTTGAGATTACCCGGCATTTTCGCCGCAAGCTCCTTCGCATAGAGCGCAAGCTGAGGATTGAGATAGATGCTAGTGGTGTGAGAAATGGTTTCATTTTGCGTATTCGCAGCCTTCACCACCTCTGGGTGAGCATGCCCGACGCTGACGGTCACGATCCCACCAAATCCATCGAGGTATCGTCGGCCTGTTTCATCATAGAGATACTGCATCTTCCCCTCCACGATGCAGATCGGCTTCTTGTAATAATGGAAAATCCCTGGGTTCACGAATTTCTTGCGCATCGCGAGGATCTCTTCGGGAGACGGCCCTTCGTAGGGCAGCGGTGTGTGATCGAATGGCGGCAGGGTTGGCATGACTCTATATTGTTATTTTAACCGCGAATGAACGCCAATGGACGCGAATCTTAGAAAATTTTTATTGGCGTCCATTCGCGTTCATTCGCGGTTTTCTTGTTGGATAGGAACGGGTGAAATTTTCCGGATCAGCAGGTAGATCCCGAAGGCCAACCCGAATCCAGTAAACCATGCCTGCGGGTAGATGGCGGTGAAAAATTTGGGAACTTCGGCAGCACCGATCTGGCCGAGAAACCCAGGAATATTAGGTAAAACAGCCAACACCAACGCCCCCAAACCACCGAGGCTGAATCCCGCAGTATAACGATAGATACCTCCTGCACGATAGAGTTCGTCTACTTCCAAGTGCTTTTTCCGCATCACAAAATAGTCAGCAATCATGATGCCAGCTATCGGCCCCAGCAGACCGCCATAACCGATCAGCCACGTAAAAATATAACCACTCGGATCCGCATAGAGCTTCCACGGCATGATCAGAATCCCGATCGCCGCCGTGATGATGCCACCCGTGCGGAAAGAAATGAATTTTGGAGCAAGGTTGGAAAAATCGTTCGCCGGAGAAACCACGTTCGCCGCAATATTGGTCGATAGCGTAGCGATTGCTAAAGCGATCAGCGCAATGCAGGACACCGTCTTACTGCCAATGCGATTGATCACCTCCACCGGATCCCAGATTGCCTCGCCAAAGATCACCACCGTCGCGCTCGTCACCACGATACCGATGAACGAATAAAACGCCATCGAAGGCGGCAAACCAATGAACTGACCCACGATCTGATCCTTCTGCGATTTCGCGAAGCGCGAGAAATCCGGGATATTCAGTGAAAGCGTCGACCAGAACCCAACCATCGCCGTCAGCCCGGCACCGAACGCCACCCAGAACTCACCGTTCGTTTTAAAACCCGATGGCTCTGAAAACACGGGGCCGAACCCATTCGCCTTCGTCACAGCCCATACCAAAAGTGAAATACCTACTATCAACAGGAACGGCGCCGCAAAAACTTCAAGCCACTTGATCGATTCCATCCCACGCCAGATGAACGCGACATTAATCGCCCAAAAAAACATAAAGGAAGCAAACTGCCCCGCCGTGATTCCGAGAAAACCAAGTGGATCACCTCCCGTCTCAAAACCCGTCAGCATCGCCAGCGTCGAATAAATCGCGGCACCACCGATCCACGTCTGAATACCAAACCAACCACAAGCCACAACACCCCTCAACAAAGCCGCGATATTAGCCCCACGAGTGCCAAAGCTAGCACGAAGCAGCACGGGAAATGGAATCCCATAGCGAGTTCCCGGATGAGCATTGAGCGTCATAGGTATCAGCACGATCAGATTTCCCAGAAAAACCGTCAGCAATGCCTGCCACCATGTCATCCCAGAGCCGATCAGCCCGCTCGCCATCGTGTAAGTCGGTATGCAAACCGCCATTCCCACCCAAAGCGCCGCGATGTTCCATTTCGACCACGTTCGTCTTTCTGCCGAAACTGGCGCGAGATCGTCATTAATTAGTGAATCATCGGATTTTTCCATAAGACGCTCGAAAACAATGAATGGTAGCGAAAAACATGCCACCCAAAACACCCTGGCTAAACCCGCCACACGATTCCAACATCGCCACAGGGAAGTAGCTGTAGATCAGTCAGTTAGAACAAAGGGCTCAAAATCCCAAGTTATCCAGTCTCCTCGCTGAACTTCTGCGCGCTGGTAGGGCGCACGCTTAATACGGAGCCGGACAAATCACTGACACCCGCTAAAAGACACCTTGTATCATATCTTAAGGATCCTTGACATTACGGATACGTTAAAATATAAACGGAAATATCGGTTTTAACGCCCTAAGGAATAATCGACCGCCAATTCACCCTATACTTTCTCTATTTCTGTCACCCGCTGCCTTCTCTTCTCCTTAACTACGTCCAGAAGAGCAAGTTCTGAAAGCAAATCCTTAGTCCAGTTCCTGTGAAAATACGATTTTTCCCTTATGCCGTCTTTCTAGTGTTCACCGCTTTTTCGCATGAAAGCTCTGCACAGCTGCAGGATGATGACAGCAACTCAGTTTTGGGCTCAATCTGGGGGAAAAGTTTCGATCCATGGGCGGATCCCGCGAGTAACGATTTTGCACCTGCCTCCCCTGGCGATACAGATCTCGGCGAGCAGCTCGTGCTGATGCCAGCTCAGGAATATCTACCTTTCAGCTTAGAACTCACCGAGAACGTGCGATGGACTAGCAATGCGGGCCTCTCCGATCTGGATGTCCGCACAGAATTGGAAGATATTTACTCAATCACCGACTTATATTTTAGTTACCTCCCACAGATCGGAGACAACAGTTACTTCGAAATTAACATGGGTTACGCGATTTATCGCTACATGGACTATAGCTCGCTCAACTTTGATCGCGTTGAAACCTCATTGGGCATGATCCATAACTTTCGAGAGCTGAACGACCTGATAGCTTGGACACGCCTTAAGCATTATCGCATTTTGTCATCATCGGGTCACGAAGATCTCTTCACCGATTACAATTTAGAACTCGGTCTCTACTACCCAATACCTCTCAACTCACGGCACAAGGCTTTCGGCAGCTTTAGTTCGAAGTTCAGTCTCGACGCCGACCCTGGCAGCGTGCGCCGCCACGAACATTCGCTCAGTGGGGGTTACACCTTTACACCGGCTGATCGATTCGAAATTTCAGCCTACTTTGGCCTCAATGTTTACGATTACTTGGAAAACGGCCGTAGTGACTTGCTTTACAACACAGGACTCGCTCTGACCTCCCATCTTACAGACAAGATCGATGCTGTCATTTCGGCCAACTATTCATGGAACGATTCAAACACCGCCGGATTCGACTACGAGGTTGCCGACATTGGTGCGAAACTTGGCCTCACTATGAAGTTTTGAAGTAACGACCAGGAACTAAGCGATGGAATTTCGGTAATGAACCAAGTGAACATGCAAAATAATCAAACCAAGATCTTGCCTAGCATTGCCTCTATGTTGGCCATGTTTCTCATACCAGTCACGAGCAACGCCGAAAAATTCGATAGAGCGGAAGTCTCCAAAATCATCAATGATGTCAGGTTGCTCACCGGCACCAAGACCTCTCAGCCTGCCAAAAAAGGATCGATCGTTAGCGGAGAAACGGCAGTACGCACCGGACAGAAATCACGCGCACAGATGGACTTCCCTGACGCATCAATCGTACGCCTAGGCTCAAACAGCGTCTTCAGCTTCATGAAGGGTGAGCGAGATGTTGATCTTGAAAAGGGAACTATCCTCATGCAGGTGCCCAAGGGTCTCGGCCGAACAAATATCCGTACTTCTTCCATTTCAGCTGCCATCACCGGCACAACCATCCTGATTGAGTACGTTCCACCCATCACAAATGCCGCTGAAGAAATCATCACTCAGGGCACGTTTAAAGCCATCGTGATCGAAGGCACTCTTGAGCTCGAATTAGTGGGACTACCGGGTCAAACTATCGTGCTGCAAGCTGGAGAAATGACAGCCTTCCCAACTAACACCAGAGTGTTACCCAAAAAATTCGTTATCGATCTCGCTCGGTTGATCGAGACTTCAAACCTGATCGAGGGCGATATGGGACCGCTCCCTGATATGCCCATCATGATTCGCGAGGTGCAGAACCAAAACGAACAGAAACAAGAAGGCCGGTTGGTAGAAGTCAGCGCCGTTCGGAACCCCGAAAAATTGACTCCTATGCAAAACGACGACGTCAACAGAGCTCGTCGACCGGATCCTGCAGTCCAACTACCCGAGCGACCCTTCCGGCCATAACAATTCCTTTAGTTCTCCGAAGGTTCATCCAACCAGAACCAGATGAGAGTTACAGATTCCCTCATGATCACAGACAGGCGCTGATGATATGGCGCATCACCGCCAGGATCGTGATGATAAACCCGGGATCAAAACTCCTCTACTACTTTCACCCAACGTCATCCTTCAACTTATGATAAAATTCGTCATCACCTGCCTAATCACCGCAACCACGCTTGCGCACGCAGCGGATACCTATGTTGCAAAGCCTGGTGACTTTTCTCCGCCAAACCCAAATGTGAACGATACCGTCACCTGGAAGTCCGGCACCCCGGATGCCGTCAATAATCTGATATTTGGCACTGATGCATTCACCTCAATCATCGACGCTTCCTCGGCAGCCGGGTCGGGAGATACCGTCTACATTGCATCAGGCACCTACACAGAGGGCAGTCCGATCCTTCTCTCAGATGATCGAAATTTTGTCGGTGATGGCCCCGGAATTACTATTCTCGATGGAGCCTCAAGCCACATTTTGTTCCAACTCGTCAGTTCCGTCACCATCGAGGGACTTACCATTCAAAATGGCTTTAGTGGAAGCGGTGATGCCTGCATCGTAAGCAATGGGCCGCAGATAACACTTAGGAATATCCACTTTGTCGACAACACAACAGGTGGGGTCGATATTTTTAATCCTGGAGGTTTTGAAGGAATATTCCCCCCTCATGTAGTGAGGATCGAAGATTGCCTCTTCAGCAACACTGCAGGCTTCTCCAGTCTCTACTATGAAGGTGCGGAAAACAGTATTGCCACTGTCACGAACACTACATTTTCCTCCAACCCAACTTTAGCTGTTTATGCATATGAAGGTACACTCATCCTATCACATTGTACTTTTTACGACAATCAGGTAGCCTTCGATACAACCGAATTTGAAGATATACCGACTAGCGTATCACTCAACAATTCAATCGTTCTCGACCCTTACAGTGCGCTCGGCATCATCAGCAACGGCACCAACTTCCTAGCTACCGATACTATCGGGGCTGGCGATTTTTCCTATTCCAACACGACTGCCACTGTTCCTGAAGATGTGATCGACATTGCCCTCTCCGACAATGGCGGGTCGACTGCTACCCATAAACTAGCGGTAAATTCTGTGGCGATCGACGCGGGGACAAATTCCGATGCCGTAGATGCGGACAACAATCCCATTGAGTTTGACCAGCGAGGCAAACCATTCATGCGAATCTCCAATGGTATAGTTGATATTGGAGCCTTTGAACTTCCAGCTCCCACCATGACACTCTCGATTGCGGATTCGAGCATTTCGGAAAACGGCGGAACGACCACCGTTACCGTATTGCGCAACTCTGACACGGAGGCCGCTCTCACCGTAAACCTCTTCAGTGATGATGTAACCGAAGCGACTGTTCCGGCCTCTCTCGAGATTCCCATCGGACAAGCCTCGGCCACTTTCACCCTTACAGCGGTGGATGATGCCATTCTTGACGGAACCCAGATCGTCAACATCACCGCAAGCTCTTCAGGATTCATCAACGGCACCGACACATTGAATGTCCTTGATGATGAAGCCTCCACCCTAACCCTCGCATTTGCGGATCCGAGCATTTCGGAAAACGGCGGCAGCACCTCCGTCACTGTCACACGCAGCACCAACCCAACCAGCGAGCTCACTGTCAACCTCTTGAGCGATGACGCAACCGAGGCGACCGTTCCCTCAACCGTCAGTATCCTTGCAGGACAAGCCTCGGCCACCTTCACCCTGACAGCGGTGGATGATGCCATTCTTGACGGAACACAGAGTGTCAACATCACTGCAAGTGCTTCCGGATTCATCGACGGCTCCGGCACCTTGAACGTCCTCGATGATGAGGCCTCCACCCTGACTCTCTCGATTCTTGCCACGAGCATTTCAGAAAACGGCGGAAACACCTCCGTCACCGTCACACGCAGCACCAACCCGACCAGCGAGCTCACCGTCAACCTCTTTAGCGATGACGTAACCGAAGCAACCGTTCCGGCCACCGTCAGTATCCTTGCAGGACAAGCCTCGGCCACCTTCACCCTGACAGCGGTGGATGATGCCATTCTTGACGGAACACAGAGCGTCAATATTACCGCAACGAGCACGGGGTTCACCGACGGTACCGGCCTGTTGGATGTCACCGATGATGACGTCGCCACCCTGACCCTTGCGATTGCTGACCCAAGCATTTCGGAAAACGGCGGCAGCTCCACCGTCACCGTCTCACGCAATACCGACACAACCAGCGCTCTCACCGTCAACCTTTCAAGCGATGACGAAACCGAAGCAACTGTACCGCCCACTCTCACCATCCCCGCTGGTAACGCCTCCGCTACGGTCACTCTAACTGCGGTCGATGATGCCATTATCGACGGCACACAGATCGTCACTATCTCTGCAAGCGCTTCAGGATTCACCGACGGTTCCGACCAATTGGAAATCACGAATGATGACCTCCACGCCCAGACCTATGTTGCCAAGCACGCCGACTTCTCTCCGCCAAACCCAAATGTGAACGACACCGTCACCTGGAAGCCCAACAACCCGGATGCAGTCAGCGGCCTAATTTTCGGCGTTAATGCATTTACCGGAATCATCAACGCCTCTCTAGAAACCGAGGCAGGAGGCACCGTCTACATTGCAGGAGGAACCTACACAGAGGGCGATGTGATCGTTGTTGATAAAGATTTGAATTTTGAGGGTGCTGGCCCCGGACTCACTATCCTCGACGGTGGATCAACCCACTCTTTGTTCGCTCTCAATCAGTCGGCAACGATCAAGAATCTAACCATTCAAAATGGCTCTACAAGCGACCCGAATGCAGGTGGCATTTCAAGCTTAGGATCGGAGCTAACACTTAGTAATATCCACTTCGTCGGTAACTCATCCTCATCCGGCGTTGGCGCGCTCCTCATTCTGTCCCCTGAAGGACAGGTAGTCAGTCCTCATGTAGTGAGTATCGAAGGTTGCCTCTTCAACAACAATAGTGGCCCCTTCAGCGGTATCTACTATGAAGGCCCCGCTGCAGCCCCAAGAAGCAGCAGACTCACTATCACCAACACTACATTTTCCTCTCACCAAAATTCCGCGATTGATGCGTATACGGGTACACTCACCCTAACACATTGTACTTTTTACGACAATCAGGTGGCCTTCGACGCATCCGGCAATGAATTTGCTACAGGGGCTAGCGTATCACTCAACAATTCGCTCGTGTTCGACAATTACTTTGAGTCCGGCATCACCAGCAACGGCACCAACTTCCTAGCTACCGATACGATTTCGGCTGGGGATTTGTCCTATGCCAACACGTCGGCCACTGTTCCTGCAGATGTGATCGATATCGTCCTCGCCGACAACGGCGGGGCGACTGCTACACATAAACTAGCGGTAAATTCCGTAGCGATCGATGCGGGGACAAACGCCAATGCCGTAGATGCTGACAACAATCCCCTCTTATATGACCAGCGAGGCTTCGGATTCCTACGAATCTCCCAAGGAACCGTCGATATAGGAGCCTTTGAAGAGCCCAGCCCCACCCTGACCGTCTCGATCACGGATGCGAGTATTCCGGAAAACGGCGGCAGTAGCACCGTCACCGTCTCGCGAAATACCGATACCACCAGCGCTCTCACCGTCAACCTTTCAAGCGATGACGAATCTGAAGCAACCGTGCCGCCAACTCTTACTATCCCGGCTGGAGACGTCTTTGCTACAGCTACACTAACAGCAGTTGATGACGCCATTGTCGATGGTACTCAAACTGTTACCATTTCTGCAACGGCCACTGGATTCATCGACGGCTCCGACCAGTTGGATATCACCGATGATGACATCACCCCACCCGCTCTCACCCTCTCGATCACAGATCCGAGCATTTCAGAGAATGGAGGAAACACTACCATCACCGTTTCACGTAACACCGATACCACTAACGAACTCACCGTCGACCTTTCGAGCGACGACGAATCCGAAGCGACTCTTCCCACCACACTCACCATCCCAGCGGGAGACATCTCCGCTACTGCCACTCTGACATCAGTCGATGACGCCATTGTCGACGGCACTCAAACCGTCAACATCTCTGTTTCTTCTTCTGGATTCATTGGAGATTCTGGAACACTAGATGTCACAGACGATGATATCGCCACCCTGACCCTCTCAATTGCAGATGCTAGCATTTCGGAAAACGGTGGTAGCAGCACCATCACCGTTTCACGCAACACCGATGTAGAAGTCGAACTCACCGTCGACCTTTCGAGTAACGACGAAACCGAAGCGACCGTTCCGGCCACACTCACCATCCCAGCCGGAGATGTCTCCGCTACTGCCACTCTGACCGCAGTCGATGACGCTATTGTCGACGGAACTCAAACCGTCACTATCTCTGCCACCTCCTCTGGATTTATCGACGGCTCCGACCAGTTGGATATTACCGATGATGATGTTGCCACACTGACCCTCTCGATCGCGGATGCGAGCATTTCGGAGAACGGTGGCACCACCACTGTCACCGTTTCGCTCAACACCGAAGAAGAACTCGCGCGCACCGTCGACCTCTTCAGTGATGACGAGTTCGCTGCGACCGTTCCTGCCATTATCGACATTCCCGCCGGACAAACCTCGGCAACTTTCACCCTAACGGCGGTGGACGATTCCAAAGTCGACGGATCACAGACTGTCACTATCACCGCATCGGCCACTGGATTCATCGACGGCACCGATACGTTGGATGTCACCGATGATGACGTCCCTACACTCACCCTCTCGATTGCAGATCCTAGCATTTCAGAGAACGGTGGCACCACCACTGTCACCGTCTCACGCAACACCGATGTAGAAGTCGAACTCACCGTCGACCTTTTGAGTGATAACGTATCCGAATCAACCGTTCCGACCACTCTCACCATCCCAGCCGGAGACGTCTCCGCTACTGCCACTCTCACAGCAGTTGATGATGCCATTGTCGACGGAACTCAGACTGTCACTATCACCGCATCGGCCACTGGATTCATCGACGGCACCGATACGTTGGATGTCACCGATGATGACGTCCCTACACTCACCCTCTCGATTGCAGATCCTAGCATTTCAGAGAACGGTGGCACCACCACTGTCACCGTCTCACGCAACACCGATGTAGAAGTCGAACTCACCGTCGACCTTTTGAGTGATAACGTATCCGAAGCGACTGTTCCGACCACTCTCACCATCCCAGCCGGCGATATCTCCGCTACGGCCACTCTATCAGCAGTCGATGACGCCATTGTCGACGGAACTCAGACTGTCACTATCACCGCATCGGCCACTGGATTCATCGACGGCTCCGACCAGTTGGATATTACCGATGATGATTTCCCCACGCTCACCCTCTCGATTGCAGATCCTAGCATTTCAGAGAATGGTGGCACCACCACTGTCACCGTCTCACGCAACACCGATATAGAAGTCGAACTCACCGTCGACCTTTTGAGTGATGACGAATCCGAAGCAACCCTTCCGACCACGCTCACCATCCCAGCCGGAGACGTCTCCGCTACTGCCACTCTCACAGCAGTCGATGACACCATTGTCGACGGAACTCAGACTGTCACTATCACCGCATCGGCCACTGGATTTATCGATGGCTCCGACCAGTTGGATATTACCGATGATGATGTCGCCACCCTGACTCTCTCGATTGCAGATCCTAGCATTTCAGAGAACGGTGGTACTTCCACCGTCACAGTTTCACGCAACACCGATGTAGAAGTCGAACTCACCGTCACCCTTTCGAGCGACGACCTAACCGAAGCGACCGTTCCCGCCACTCTCACCATCCCAGCCGGAGATATCTCCGCTACAGCCACTCTCACAGCAGTCGATGACTCTATTGTTGACGGAACTCAAACCGTCACTATCTCTGCAAGCACTTCTGGATTTATCGACGGCTCCGACCAACTTGATATCACCGATGATGATGTCGCCACCCTGACTCTCTCGATTGCAGATCCTAGCATTTCGGAGAATGGTGGCACCACCACTGTCACCGTCACGCGCAACACCACGACAGAGATAGGACTCACCGTCAGCCTCTTGAGTGATGACGAAACCGAAGCGATCGTTCCCGCTACTCTCGACATCCCTGCAGGGCAGGCTTCGACAACATTCACCCTGACAGCAGTCGATGATGCCATTCTTGACGGAACACAAATGGTCAACATCTCCGCAAGTGCTTCCGGGTTCGCCGACAGCAATAGCCAGTTGGATATCACCGATGATGAATTGCCCGCCCTGGCCCTCGTATTTGCAGATCCAAGCATTTCGGAAAACGGCGGCAGCACCTCCGTCACCGTCACACGCAGCACCAACCCAACCAACGAGCTCACCGTTAACCTCTTAAGCGATGACCTAAGCGAAGCGACCGTTCCGGCCACCGTCAGTATCCCCGCAGGACAAGCCTCTACTACCTTTACCCTGACAGCAGTGGATGATGCCATTGTCGACGGCACCCAGACAGTCAATATCACCGCAAGCGCTTCCGGATTCATCGACGGCACCCAGACATTGAACGTCCTCGATGATGAAGTGCCCACCCTGACCCTCGCAATTGCGGATCCGAGTATTTCCGAAAACGGCGGCAGCACCTCCGTCACCGTCACACGTAGCACCAGCCCGGCAAGCCAGCTCACCGTAAACCTCTTGAGCGATGATCTAAGCGAAGCGACTGTTCCGGCCACTGTCGACATCCCCGCCGGACAGATCTCCGCCACTTTCACCCTGACAGCGGTGGATGATGCCATTCTTGACGGAACACAGATCGTCAACATCACCGCAAGCGCCTCCGGATTCACCGACGGCACCGACACGCTGAACGTCCTCGACGATGAGCTACCCACCCTCACCCTCGCATTTGCGGAGCCAAGCATTTCAGAAAACGGCGGTAGCACCTCCGTAACCGTGACACGCAGCACCAGCCCGGCAAGCCAGCTCACCGTCAACCTCCTGAGCGATGACCTAACCGAAGCGACCGTTCCCGCCACCGTAAGCATCCTTGCAGGACAAGCTTCGGCAACCTTCACGCTGACAGCAGTAGATGATGCCATTCTTGACGGAACACAGATCGTCAACATCTCCGCAACGGCCACCGGGTTCGCCGACGGCAATGGCTCGTTGGATATCACCGATGATGAAGTGCCCACCCTGACTCTTGCGATTGCAAACCCGGTCATTACGGAAAACGGAGGCAGCACTTCTGTCACCGTCTCACGCAACTCCGACCCGGGCAGCGAGCTCACCGTAAATTTATCAAGCGATGACGAAACCGAAGCAACCGTTCCGGCCACTGTCACCATCCTTACCGGACAGACCTCAGCCACTTTCACCCTCACAGCGGTGGATGATGCCATTTTCGACGACACCCAGACCGTTACAATCATTGCAACAACCACTGGATTTATCGAGGGCTCCGACCAAGTGGATGTCACCGATGATGACCCCCTATTGATCACGCTCGAAGGCGGTGCCACCCTTAGCGAGCCTGACAGCTTCTCCAGTTCTCCACTCTCTCCGTCAGAAACCGACCTAACCCTGATACGCAATGGCACCCTCGGTGATGTTATCGTCAACATCGAGATCGCTCCCGGTTTTCAGGCAGATATCGGAAATGATTTCACGATCAACGGAGCAGCCTTGTCAACCTTTGGCGTCACGATTCCTGATGGTCAATCTGAAGTTGCCATTCCTGTCCAAGCGATCGACGACATCGCGGCCGAAGACGATGAGACCTTCGTCGTACTACTGACACCTGGATCGTTTGTCTCCGGGAATACCAGCGTAGTATTCTCAATCGCACAGAATGATTATGGTGTCACCTCCCTAGAAGACTTCAATTCTATCATCGATCCAAACGGTGGAGAAGGAACTCTTCGGCAGGCCATTGCCAATGCCAAGGCAGATTTAACGATCGCTAACGTCCCACCCTCAGACCCGGTGATCATCTTTCGTCCGGATTTGGCTGGTGAGATCAAACTCACTGCGGGAGCATTCCAACTAGATCAATCGAGCTTCTCAATCATCGGATCAGGAAGTCAACAGGTCAGCATAAACGGACAAGGCGCATCAAGGGTCTTCTTCGTTAGCGATCCGGAACAAGATCTCACATATAGCATCTCAGGCCTATCCATGATAGGCGGGTATAGTGCCGCAAACGGCGGCGCCATATTTTCCAATGAGTCCTTGCTTCTCAGCGATTGTGTTCTGAGTGGATGCGCCGCAAATATCGGGGGAGCGATTGCAAACGAAGGCATCTTACAACTCGAGAATTGCACCTTATCCAATAATACCGCGACCGTCTACGGAGGAGCAATTGACAACTTCTTCAGCACACTATCACTACGCGGATGCACACTCACCGAAAACCAAGCAGAGTTCGGTGGTGGAATCGAGAACAGTACAGGAAGCCAACTTTGGGTGGATTCCTCCACCTTCTTCCTAAACAGCGCCAATTCCAGCGGCGGTGCCATCGACTCCTTCCGATCGATTACCAACATCAGCAACACTACGATCTCTGGAAATCAAGCCGGCTTCGGCGCCGGCATCCTTAATGAGCAGAGCACGCTAAGTATCTGGCAATCCACCATCGTTGAAAATTCCGCTTTGAATTCGGTGGGAGGCATCCTCACCAGCGCAACGTTACCCGTATCAACGATAATTCATAACACCATCGTCGCCGGAAACACTGAATCAGGTAGCCCTTCCGACTTGTCGACGAATAATCTTTCATTCTTAAGCATCAATCAGTTCAGCTCGAACAACCTGATCGGCGATGGAAATTCTGCGGGAGGGCTCATTAACGGAATCAATGGAAATATTGTCGGAACCGGAGCCACTAGTATTTTCAGACCACTCGCGGACAATGGCGGACCAACTACAACACACGCACTGCTTCCCAACAGCCTCGCCATCGACGCAGGGAGTCCAATATTCGCCATCGACTCCGAAGCACTGACTCTCACCACCGATCAGAGAGGCCTCCCTCGCTTCGCCTTCGGCACGAATGACATCGGAGCCTTCGAAGTGTCTGAAAATCCAATATCCATCGTCTCCCTCGACGTAAACCCCGGTGTATCAGTCGACATAAATTGGACTTCCGAAGCCGGGGTCAGTTACGATGTCTTACGTAGCACAGATCTAAATATTTGGCAGAAGATAGCCAGCAGGATCACCGCAGAGGGAGGCCTGACCAGCTGGACGGATAAAGAGCCACCGCTTGATCGAGCCTTTTATATCATCCGCATCAGCACTGCCGAGTAGAGGCAGCTTGGAAAGACTACTTACCGGTCAGCACCAGATCCCCATGGTCGTCACCCCGTTCAATTGCCTCTAGGTAGATTGAGCAGGTGAGGTCGTCGGGTTTCTCGTTGTGGCAGGCTTGCAAATCCTCCCGAGCCTTCTCGAGATCGCCCACTTGATAAGCCTTTAACCCGCTGTTGTATCTATTCAGCCAATCCTCCTGAGCGGCAGTTTGTTCTCCGGGGAGTTCAGTTAGGACGGCGAACAATTCCTCCGCCTCATCCTTCCCGAAGGTTCGAATCCTTCCCAACGATCTCAGCGGAACCAATCCATCCATCTTTTCGGCAACACGAGGGCCGATGATAATCTCCTGACCAAATTTTTTCGTCAGTCCCTCGATCCGCGCCGCCTGGTTTACGGCATCTCCGATCACCGTCATCTCCTCTTTCTCTTCGGATCCCATCATACCAAAAATCACATCACCGTGATTCAGGCCAATCCCGATGTGAAACGGCTCCCGCCCCTCCTCTGCCCACTTCGCATTGAGTTCACGAAGGCGGCGCTGCATCGCCACAGCTGCGGCTACCGCCGAGCGGGCATCATCCACCTCACGATCGGCTTGCATGAGCCCCCACACTCCCATCACTGCGTCACCGATAAATTTGTCCACCACCCCCTGGTTTTCGAAGACGATTCTCCCCATCGCATTCATGTATTCCTTCAGCTGCTTGACCAGCTCCACCGGATCATCCTTCTCCGAGCGATTCGTAAATGACCTAATGTCTGAAAACAAGATGGTGACCGGCTTACGGACACCGGGCAGCGACTGGAAATATCCTTCGGGCATGCTGAGAATGTGATCGGCAAGTTCTTTCGACATCTGCCGCTCAAGAACCCTTCGCAATTTCGCCTTTTCCAACCGCTCCATGGCATACCGGCTACCGTAAACCCCAAGGCCTGCCAGCCCCAAGGTCAGCAGCGGAGATGCGGAAGGCAGTAACAGCGAATGATTATAATACAGCCAGGGCACCAAACCCAGGTACGCGGCGGCACACCCGCATAGAATCAGCAAACCAAGCAAGGGGCGGCGCAACATGAAGGCGATCCCGAATACCACCAGCGCCATCAGGAGAACGGAAATGATTTGCCCCTTTTTCCCGACGATTGAGTAATATTCGCCACTACTGGCGGCCGCTAAAGCTGTCATTTGTAATTGCACACCGAGAATCGTGCCTGCCGGGATATTCACATCGTCATGAAACTGCGTGGTTGAGCACCCACCCACGTAAACGATTTTGTCTTTGAAATAATCGCCCCCTTTATAGTTCTTTTCCCAATACTCTTCAAGGAACAGGGTATGTAGAGAAATCGGCACATAAGTTCCACTTCCGCCGGAGAAGTCGGGAAATTTTATTGGCCGTTGCACGCCGATATTCTTGATCTCCGAATCCGGGGCGGTCTGTTTCAGCGCGGCAATGGCCAAGGAATGCCTGAGTGGATCCTCCTCGTGGCCAAAAATACGCATCTCCCCCGTCATTTCCCGAATCTTCAGATCATCATTCGGAAAGAACTTCACCAGCCCAACGCGAGGATCCATGGGACCAACCTGCTCAATCACGCTAGGTGACGGAAGTACAACCGAAGGTTTTGACTGATCACCGCCAAGCTCTGGAATGACGACATCACAGCCAATCACTACTTTCTGGGGATTGGCCTCGATAACGGCTTTGAACGCGGCATCGCCCTCTCCCTCCCCAGCGAAAATTACATCGTAAACGACCAGCGAAGCACCGGCATCGATCAATTTCTGAGTCAAAGCCGCCCAAACCGAGCGAGGAAAAGGATACCCAAAACTCATTGCGTCCAGCTCCGGAGAATCCAGAACCTCCTGTTCGTCCATGACATAGTCGAGGACATTGAGAGATGGATCATCGATACCGACCAACACGAGCCGGTCGTCCACCGTTCCGCCCCCGCGACTTTGAGTCAACTCATCTCCTAACCACAGTTCAAAACGCTGTAGCCGCCAAGAATTGAGACCAATAAAAGCGGCTATGACTGAAGCAGCCACCAAGCAGATCAACGCGTTGATTCTTATCTGTCGCCAGCGACTTTGGAATTCCGAGCTACGGGGTGTTGATTTGTTCTTTTCCATGCTGGTAGGGTGTCACGTGATATGGGCATGTGATTTAATGCCCATCAATCGCACTGAGATTAACGACTCAGAGTTTTACGCCCTGAAGCTTGGATAGAAAGCCTCGATAATCGACGGATTTCGGCTACTTCCAGGGATAATCGACGCCAAAGTTCCTAGGAACGAACAGTCGACTCATCTTATCCTTGCGTCCCCGCTCCCCACCGTTCAAAAACTCACCGCCGTTCCGCTACCCGCGGAACCAGAAAAGGGGGCTGTAGCTCAGTTGGTTAGAGCAGGGGACTCATAATCCCTTGGTCCAGGGTTCAAGTCCCTGCGGCCCTACTTTCATTATCAAGGCCTAGCGGATATTTCGCAAGTTGCCGAAATTCGGAATAAGAATCCCGTCATTTCATGGATTGAACCGAAGTCTGGAAGTTTGTAGTTGTTACAACATGTTATCCTACGAAGAGGCGCTTGAAATGATCGAGGAAATCAAGAGGAGCTCCCAAACGGATCTCCGTGAGGATTTGCTCCGAAGTGCCATTCGTTATGCTTCAGTGCGGGCTGAGTTTTCACTCATGAGTTCGGACGAGAAGAAAGAGGCCGATACAAGTCGCACACGGATTCATAATGCCTTCATTGCCAATTGCGATATTCATGCACGGGCGATGAACAAGGCAGGAGAAATTTGCAACTGGAGGGAACGTCTCGGTTCAGACCGTAAACGGATAGGTGATTTAGCCTGCTGGATGGTTCTATTTTTTGGCCTGAGCACTCGATGAAATTCCATCCAGAATTGGGAGTTCTCGTGGAACTCACAAATTGACTCACTAGAAATTTCTCCACTACATATATTTCATGAATGCAGTATAGACCTCCGATGGAATATTGAGCAGTCCGTAATCCTTAGAGGAAACGAACAAGAGGCTCTGCTTTCCTTTACCAAGCAATTGTCCCTCGGAGCCAAAGATTTGGTGCTCCAGTGTGCAGAACTTCCGGTTCGCATCGGCGACTTTGATCTTCACGGTAATCGTATCGAACTCTCGTGTTTCCCTAACGAACTTGTGCTCGAAGGAACGAGTGAGGATGTAAAATTTCGTGTTATTCAGATCAAAATCTGGCATCGCGGCGTTAAAGAAAAGCTCGCGTGTTTTACCAACATACAGTGGATACATGCCGAAATAGACGTTCCCTACGGAATTCGTGTCTTGGTAGGTCGCAATCATCGAATAGACGAACCATTTCCCCTCAAAATGCCCTGCGACATTGTGATCGTATCCACTTTCTGGCGCTGCAACTTCAGATTTTGGGGCGGCGGGTTCTGTTTTCGAAATCGCCTTGATGGCTGGAATCTCTGCGGCGGCATGCATGACTTCATCGGCCTTTTCCGTGACCAATCGAAGAAGATCTGTAGTCGTCACCAGCCAGACCACGTAGGCCAGAGGAAGCAGCGAACCGACATACATCAGCGCGTTCTGATCGACCATGTAGCCGAAGGCAAAAACCACAAGGCATAAGCAAGCCATCGAGAACATGCGAATCTGCGGGAGAGATTGCTGTGAGTTAGGAACAAAGCAGCGCGCAATTGCCAGCGCGGCATAGCCCACGAAGAACGACGCAAAGAACACCATGAAATATTCCAACTCGAAGTTTGCGAAATAGCCGATAAGTGTGATGACCGCAACAAGGATGAAGGTCGGGATTGGCGAGGTTATGATTTGCTTAGGAACCATCGAAATGAGCATATTTTCGCTCTTCTCCACGTTCTTCTCTAGGAACCACTTGATCGACACATAGCCGCTGTCGAGCGTCGTAAGTATGCAGATCACAAGGAAACCAAAGTATGCCGCCGGTATCCAAGTATTCACCACGGAGCCTCCCGAGAAATACTGAACCGCTAGGTCATGCCCATAGACCAGTTCGTCGAGCGTCGAGGTGGCCGCTTGGAAGCTACCGCCCGCGTTGCCCATCACCCACATCGCCACGTAGCCGTGGAAAAGGAGCAGGCAGAAGAAGATAATCCCGCCGAAAACGTAACTCAGCCGGATCGAAGTTTTTTCACGGTGAATCTGAATCGCACGCTGCCAGTGCTGGAGATCAAGCCATGGACCCACCAAGAGACCCACCACCAGAGGCACTGCAAGCCCCCAGAAACGGTTCGTTGTATATCCGTTCTCGGCACCAAGGCCGTTAATACCACTCCCAATTCCCGATGGGGCGATTGAAATCAGCACCGTAGCAATACATACTACCAGCAATCCGCCGAGCAGAGCATGCCCGGCCTTGATCTTCCGGATCCCAAATTCTTCTCCGAACAGGCAACCCACGGCCAACAGAAGGAAGACAGACATCGTCACGGCGAGCGCAAGAACTGCGCTACCATCAAAACCATCCATCGTCTCCAGCAATGGAACAAACAGATATTTCACCAGCGCAAAGACCGTGAGCGAAAGAGCTACGATCTGGTAGATGTAGAAAATCAGCCGGAAAGGCTTCGCAAATTTCTCAAAAAACATGGCCAGAGACTCATTTCCACCCGGATGCCTCTTCGCGACGATCTGCGTCAACCACCCGAAAAGCGCCAATCCAATCGCGTTCGGAATAGCAAACATCAGCAGTCCCTGCATCCCGAACATAAACGAAATTTGAACGCTAAAAAACAGTCCCAGACCCCACATCCATGCCAGAGCCACGGAGTTCCCCCACAAAAAAGCATTCACCCACTTCAAATTCATCCCCAAGACAACCGCTTCTAGCCGCAATCCGCAAGCCACATCTCTCAGCTGGTATTTCTACACAGATCCAGATTCACTCCTGCCAGAGCACTAAAGTTTAGGGTTTAAAGTTTCATTTTTCCCGCTTAACTCTCCCGCCCAGCCACTGCGCCATGATCGAAAATCTTCGTAAATACACCGGACTCATCATCGTCCTCTTCGTCCTCGTCATCATTGGATTCATCTTCATGGATACCAGTTCCATGAGAGCTTCTTCAGGAAATGGACAACCCTACATCAAAGTCGCAGGCCGTACCTACACGGATAAAGAGTTCCGCACATTAGGCGATTCCTCCTTCGAGCTAACGCAATCGCTCATGCAGGGAGACCTCAGCCTCTATCAATTCCTCATTTCACTCGTTGGAAATGCTGAATCATCCGAGCAAGTTCGTGAAAACTTCTTCACCAACCGCATACTCCTTCGCAACGCTAAAACGGAATTCGGCATCTACCCTTCCGAGGAGCAGATAGACACCTCCATCCGCCAGATGCGTGCATTCACCGGCCAAGACGGTGCATTCTCACAAGAAGCCTACCGAAATTTCATTGAAAAAGGCATCGGCCGCCTCGGTCTCACCGAAAAAGACATCCGTGAGCTCGCCTCAGATATCATTGCCCAGCGCAAAATCGCGGTCATCGTCGGCTCCGGACTCTACGGAAACCGTGAAACCATCGAGAAAAACCAAGCCCTTCAGGGGCAATCTATCAGCGCAAACGTCGCTCGAATCGACAGAGACCCCATCGAGGCCGACCTCGAACCATCCGCAGAGGAAATCAAACTCTACTGGGAAACCGTTCAAGACGCCTTCAAAACCGAAGAACAACGCCGTTTCACCTACCTGATCGCTACACCTGTGCCCGTAGAAGAGCCAGAAGCACTCGAGCCTCTGCCCGCAGATGCCGACGAAGAAGCGACTGCCGCCTACGAAACCAAAAAGGCAGAAATGGAAGCAGCAATCGCAGAAGCTCGCCGTACTAACCAACTCGAAAGCGACAAGAAAGTAGAAGCATTCTATAACGATCTCATCGATGCAGAGGCATCTGATTTCGATGCTCTTGCCGCAGAACATGGATTTGAACTATTCTCAAGCGAGCTATTTTCCCTGAGCGAAGCTCCAGAAGTTCTCAGTGCTCCACTCCGTGCCTCCAGCTCACAAGGCACCGCCGCGACTGAGCTATTTCGCCTACAGGTCACCACAGATCCCTTCTCGAAAATCTCCCCACCTCTGCCAATCGGTGAAAACCAATACCTCGTCGCACGCCTAGACGAAACCGTCTCTGTCCGCACACAAACCTTCGAAGAAGCACGCGACGAAGCACGCGCACGCCTCATCGCTGACAAAGCAGATGAAGCCTTGAAGGAAGCTACCGAAGCTGCCATCACGAAAATCAAAGCCTCCATGGAAGAAGGTAAGTCTTTCGCAGAAGCGGCCGAAGCTGCAGGTATTTCCAACGAAGCTGTAAACCTCACAGACGTCACTGCCGGCTACCAACCCGACACCACGAAAGTGCCATCCAACATCTTCAACATCGCAAAATACGTCACCCCAGGTGAAATCGCCGAAGCTGTTATCGAGCCCGATCGCGCATTCATCGTCCAGGTCGCAACTCGCGAAATCGTCAAGACCGAAGCTACCGACATCGAAAGTGCCATACGGAGGGCAACTCAGCAGAACGAAATCGCCGCCTTCACTGCATGGCTCTCCGCCAAAGCTGATGCGGCAGATATCCAGCCCCTCTACCGCTAGTAGAATCAATATGGAGCGCGGCTTCCCAAGTCGCTTCCTTGGCCCCGCTCCTACAACATTTTTCTGAAGCCAACGTTTTGAGCGAAGCCCTCCAAGACCTCTTCGACGACGCCTCCGGCCACCTAGCCCTTGGTGAACTCGACGAAGCCGCTGCCCTTTATCAAAAGTGCGTCGAACTCGATCCCACGCACTTCGATTCCTGGCACGCCCTCTCCATGGCTCTCCTGAAAACCGACAAGCTCAAGGAAGCCCTCGGAGCCTCCCTCCAGGCCACCTCCCTCCAGCCAAACGACCTCCTCGCCTGGACAGCCCTCTCACAAATCTACGTCCGCCTCGGCGACATCCCCAACGCCGAAGCGGCCAAGCAAAACGCCACCATTCTCTCCATCGGCGGTAAAGTCGTCCGCGACCCTCAGCCTGAAAACTGAACATCCATTCCTAGCACACTTCAGCATGTTTTTCCTCACCACCGCCATCGACTACACCAACGGCTCACCACACATCGGCCACGCCTACGAAAAAGTCCTCGCCGACGTCATCGCCCGCTACCGCCGCCTCACTGGCGAGGATGTCTATTTCCTCACCGGCGTCGATCAGCACGGCCAGAAAGTCCAGCAGACCGCTGAAAAAGAAGGTATTTCCCCAGCGGAATACGTGAAAAACGTCACATCCCGCTTCTCATCACTCTGGGAAAAAATCGGTGTCGAATACGATGGCTGGGCGGAAACCACAGACGCCCGCCACATCACTTGCGTGCAATCCATCCTCGCCGATCTCCACGCGAAAAATCAAATCTACAAGAAGTCCTACAAAGGGTTCTACTCCGTCCGCCAAGAACAGTTCCTCACCGACCGCGACCGCAACGAAGCTGGTGAATTCGGCGCCGAGTGGGGCGAAGTCACCGAGATCGAAGAAGAAAACTACTACTTCAAGCTTTCCGACCACACACCTTGGCTGCGCGATTTCCTCGAAAAATCCGACGACACCATCCTCCCCGCCTTCCGCAAATCCGAGCTCATCAACGCCCTCGAGAAAAACACCGGAGCCGATCTCTGTATCTCCCGCCCCAAGGATCGCCTCACTTGGGGCATCGAGCTGCCCTTCGATCCAGAATTCGTCACCTATGTCTGGTTCGATGCACTCATCAACTACATCTCCTTCGTAGGCTACACACCGGACGACTCATTCCCCGAGTTTGATAGCATCTGGACAGACCGCCCCGTCCACATCATCGGCAAGGACATCCTCGTCCCCGCCCACGGCATCTACTGGCTCGCCATGCTCCACGCCATCGGCTTCACCGATGAAAAAATGCCGCAACTCCTCGTCCATGGCTGGTGGAACAGCTCCGGCGAAAAAATGTCCAAGTCGCTCGGCAACATCGTCGATCCTTCAGAGCTCGCCGACACCTTCGGGGTCGATGCCCTCCGCTACTACCTCGTCCGCGACATACACACCGGCAAGGACTCCAATTTCGACCTCGACCGCCTCGTCATGCTCTTCAACACCGAGCTAGCCAACGAACTCGGCAACCTCTGCAACCGCGCCCTCAACATGAGCGCACGTTTCACTGATGGCGTCATCTCCCCCGGCGGCACTCTCACCGATGACGATACAGCCCTACAGCAATCACTCATCGATCAAACCGCCGCCTTCCGCAAAGCCATGGACAAGCACGAGGTCTCCATCGCCCTCGAAGCTCTCAACCGTCACGTCGTTCACTGCAATCAATACGCGGAAAAAATGAAACCGTGGGAGTTAAACAAGGATCTCGCCCACAAGGATCGCCTCGCCACCGTCCTCCATCACCTTGCAGAATCCGTCGCGCACTGTTCAGTGCTCCTCTCCCCCATCCTCCCAGACGCCTCCGCGAAACTTGCAGATCAACTAAAGCTCCCAAGCCTCACCGGGCTCAAACTCGATGATCTCAAATGGGGACTCATCCCTTCCGGCCACGAAATCGAAAAGCCTTCCCCGGTTTTCCCTAGAATCGATGTAAAGAAACTGGCAGAAGGCGCCTAGTTCACTCTGACCGAGAAGCAACGCTGGTATTGGGGAAGATGGCCTGGCTTTTGTCCTCCCGCGTAGCGCAGTGATTCTGATCCAAAACAAAAACCATTCCGCTGAGTTAACTGGGAAAATGGTAAAATTCTCAGAATTCGCTACATCCGCTGCATTTTCCCATAGGTCAGACTACGCCAAAGCCACTCCAAGGGGCCGAAGCGGAAGCGTGCGAGCCAGAGCTTGCTTGCAAATATCTGCATCACGAAAATGAGCAGAGCGAGGACAATGGTTCCTAGCCTACCGACCTCGCCCGCAAGCCCGAAACCATAGCCGTAGAAGATCGTCGTAGCGATTAAGGACTGGCAGATATAATTGGTCAGAGGCATCCGACCGGCAGCACCTAGCATTGTCCAAGCCGCATGCACGGGTCTTCTATTGAGGATCAAAAGAAATGCGGTCACGTAAAACACCGCCAAGATCGGCCCACCAACACCATTGATCGCAGTCCCTAGAATAGTCAGCGAGTAATCCATCTTCGCCGAGCCTATGCTCAGCACCCATGCCCCGGCAAAATTGATAAACAGACCCACAGCCCCAGTGATGACAAGCAACCTCATCAGGATTCGCCTATTCTTCTCAACATCCTGGAAAATGCGATTACGCCCAGCGACCATGCCCACCAGAAACATCGCGAAAAAAGGCGGCCAAAAAGCCATCACCATCAAAAAGGTATAAAATAGGTTAGCTAGCCGATACGACACCGCATCGAAATAGCCTCCATCGATATAAGCTCGAAACAGCGCCGTTTGTTCTTCCCCATCCGGCGCCATAGACATCGAGATTTCCTCATACAATTCTGGAGTCTGCATGGCCCAATAAAAGAATCCCCAGCAGACCAACATCAGGGCAACTGGAATCATAATCAGGCAGCCTGCCCATATCATCAGCGTGATCGATTTCCTGTTCTTGAAAAGCATCAGCAGAAACCCGCTAAGACCATAATACAGCAATACATCGCCATCCCATAGAAGGATGCCGTGCGCCAAGCCCAGCAAACACAGGATAAAAAGCCTACGATTAAAGATCTGTTTATAGTCCCCAGTTCCCAACTCCAGCCGCTCCATCTGCAGAAAAAAACCAACGCCAAACAACAGCGAAAATATCGGATAGAATTTTCCCTCTACCAAAAATGCCGAAAACCAATCCGCCACCATATCCCACGACCCAAGCCAAGATGCCGCCCTCGGATCGAACAGCTCCTGCGGCTGACTGAAAAATATCATATTTGATATCAGAATCCCCATAAGCGCAAAGCCTCTGAGCACATCTAGACTGACGATCCTAGCCCCATCAGCCAGTGGTGCAGGAGCAACCCCATAGCCCACCGGTAACGGAGGCGGACTATTTTCGTTAGGCTCACTAAGATTCACAAGTAACCACGTTTGAAGGAACTAGTTCACAACGACAAGATTCTTCGTTCTCGACCGTATCCGTTTCAGCCGCGCATTCTATTTCACAAAACCTCCTCCATGAAAAAACTCTTCCTCGCCCTCTTCCTCACCTGCCCGCTCCTCGCCCAGGAAAAACCCAACATCCTCTGGATCGTCAGCGAGGACAATTCCTCCCACTGGATCGGCTGCTACGGCAACGAACAGGCGCAGACCCCGAACATCGACGCCCTCGCAAAAGACGGCATTCTCTTCGAAAACGCCTACTCGAATGCCCCCGTCTGCGCCGTCGCTCGCGCTACCCTCCTTATGGGTGTCTACTCCCCGACCATGGGAACGCAGCACATGCGCTCGCGCCATCCCATCCCGGAAAAATTCCGACCCTATCCCGAATACCTCCGCGCCGCCGGCTACCACTGCACCAACCCCGGCAAAACCGATTACAATTTCGAAGGCAACGACAAGTCTTACTGGAACAAAGGCGATTACAAAAAACGCCCCGAGGGCAAACCCTTCTTCTCCGTCTTTAATTTCAACGAATCCCACGAAAGCTCCCTCTTCGAAAACAAGCCCAAGGAACCGAAGCGCCTGAAACCCAGTGAAATCGATCTCCCGCCTTACCTCCCTGATCTTCCGGAAATCCGCAAGGACATAGCGCGCTACCACGACCGTATCACCGACATGGACGCGCGCGTGGGCAAAGTCCTCGAAGAACTCGAAAAGGCAGGCCTCGCAGACGACACCATCGTTTTCTACTACGCGGATCACGGTGGCATCTTACCTCGCGGTAAACGTTACCTTGAAGAAACCGGTGTGAAAGTCCCGCTTATCATTCGAGTTCCCGAAAAGTTCCGCCACCTCGCCCCATTTAAGCCCGGCGACCGAGTTTCCGAGCCAGTCTCATTCGTCGATCTCGCCCCCACCCTATTTTCCCTCGCCGGCCTCGACATCCCCGCCCAGATGCAGGGTCGCCCATTCCTCGGCGAAAAACGAAAGGAACCTGCCGCCGATGAAATGGAATTCCTTTTCGCCGATCGTTTCGACGAACTCTACGGCCTACGCCGCGGACTCACTGATGGAAAATGGAAATACATCCGCAACTTCAATCCAGACAGACCCACCGCCCCGTATTCCTTCTACCAATACGGCCAACCCGGTTGGGTCGCGTATCAAAAAGCCTACGAAGCAGGCAAACTCAGCGGCGTCCACAAAGCCCTCTGGGAAGCCCCCGGCACATCCGAACAACTATACGATCTCTCCGCCGATCCATGGGAAATTAACAACCTCGCCGCAGATCCCGCCCACGCCGAAAAACTCGCAGCATTGCGCGGACGCCTGAAATCCATCATGAAAGAAGTCATGGACACCGGCCTCATTCCTGAGCCGATGTTCGGTAAACTCTCCAACGCTTCCACCATCGCCGACTATGTTCAGAGCGAAAAATTCGACGTCGAAAAAGTCATCGACCTCGCTTTCGCCGCCACAGAAGGAAATCCCGAGAACCTCCCTCGTTTCATGAAAGTGCTCACCTCAAATGATCCCGTCGTACGCTACTGGGCAGCCGTCGGAATACGACTACTCGGAGACAAGTCCGCCGCTGAAGCCATCACCCCTCTTCTCAAAGACCCCTTTCCCGTCATCCGCACCACAGCCGCCGAAACCCTCGTCCGCGTTGGGAAGGCAGACATCGGCTCCGTTGCCCTCCTCGCCGATATCTCCTCGGATATGGATAAAAGTTCACTTCTGAATCTCCTTAACACCCTCAGTCGCCTCGACCTTCTCGATCAACTTCCCAAGGACTGGGCGAAAGGCATTTCGACGAAAGGCGGCAAACATGACTACGTCGAGCGGTTCTCACAAAAAAATGATCTGAGATAGCATTGAGCCTCGAAGAACTGCACTCTCGAAACCCTATGCGCCCGCTAAGAATCATTACGCTCGCCATCCTATCGGCCATCAGCCTGCAGGCTCAAAAAAACATACCTTTCGATGATGATGTCGAAGACCCCAATTTGATCAGTCTTGGCCCCATCGGCGTCAGGGTAAAAACCGATCACAGAGAGGAAAGGCATCCGCGAAGCAAAAGTGATTCCGGCACCGTAAAGCACATCTTCAAAAACTCCCTCGCCGAAAATAAACTTAAACTCGGCGATGAAATTATTGGTATAAACGGAACGAAGTTCCGGAAAAACTTCACCGAACTTCTGGCTGATGAAATCGACAAAGCCGAAGGATCAGAAGGAATTCTAGAACTCGCCATACAACGCGATGGCAAGCCTATGACCGTGCGAATCGAACTCGAGCGCATCGGCAGTTATTCCAAAACATGGCCCTACAATTGCGAGAAGTCTGCCGCGATCCTCAGGAAATCCTGCGATTGGCTAGTCGGCCAACAACAGGCAGACGGTCGATTCGAAATAGACGACGAACACTTCGTTCTCACCTCAGTAGCAGGACTCGCCATGCTGGGCTGCGATGAAACTAAATACCGCGAACCCATTTCCAAAACCGTTGAATACCTCACCAACCATCTCAAAGAGAAAACGAATTCCGAAGGTCACTTCGAAGACGGTATTCTGGAACTTTGGTCGCTGACCTACGCCACCATTTTCCTATCGGAATACCACCTTCGGACGGGAGATGAGAAGGTCGTCGAGTCACTGAAATTCCTGAACAAGGAAATCTACCACCGCCAATTCCATCAGATCGCTGATGATGCAAGAGCCCACCTCATCGAGCATCTTGAGAGCAGAGGTTTCGAGCACGATCCTGCCCCACCATTTTGGTTCTCACATGGATTACTCTCCACCACTACCGATGGATACGTGCACCTAGGAGCGAATGTTGCCAATGCCTGCCTCGCCTGGGAATTACTTGATAAGGCGGGAGTAGAAATCGATAGGGAAAACCTCACCTCCACTTACGACTACGTAGAGGAAGTTTGCCTCGCCGGGGTGATGGGTTACGCCTCGTTTCCAAATCAAACTAGATTCCCACAAGATTCCTTCGGCCGGACTGGCGCGATGGCTCTAGCGTTCGACTTCGAACAAGGTCGCCCAGAGTATTTAAAAACCGTGAACGCAGCTCTTAAGAAGCTCTACCCACAGGACTACTACTTTTCGCATGCCACATGCGTCATGGGCAAGGCATGGGGCACTCTCGCAATCGCCGCTGTCGACAAAAAGGAGTTCCGCAAGCTAATGGACGAAATGAAAGGCGACTTCGATCTACTGAGGCTGCATGACGGAAGTTTTGTTTCGAACCCCGCACAGAAGAATGTCCACGGCTTTATGGATCTGACCATCGGTGGCGCTGGTGATAAGCACCGTTGGACAACGGCATTCAACGCCCTCATCTACACCCTTGCAGAGGGCAAGCTCCTCATCGCTGGTGGCGAGAGATAAAACGAATCAAGAGGGTTGCGAAACATTGCTCGCAACCCCCTTCTCTATTCGGTCAAGTTTTGCCTCACCGTCCTTCGTCCCGCCCGATGCTCGATCTGACGGAGTTGTTTCGGTGAGAGTTTGTCTTTTCGGGAACGCCACGGCTGATCGATGTGACCTGCCATGATGCATCCCAGCGGTTTGATCTCGGCGATAACTTCCGCCAGCCCGAAGTCTGCGATCTGCTTTTTTACCTCCGCCGCATTTTTGTATGCGACAGGAGTTTCACTCAAATCCGGCACTCCGGAGAACCAACGAGCATCAATTCCAGAAGTCGATTCCACAAGCTGACGCTCACGGTCTTTCTCCTCAGGAAATTTCCTCATTAGTGCTGTGCGCGACATATTCCTACCCGCCCCGTGTGGTGCAAACGAGAGGAAATCCTCATTATCCGCGCCGAGAGCAAGCAGGATTGGCTCGGCCATGTTCAGAGGAATCAGCCCGAGCTTCGGACGACCTGCTACGTCTTTCCAGGCAGGTGTTGCACCTTTTCCGTGGTAGAAATGGTCACCCCGCTTCCAGACGAAGTTGTGCTCGTTGCCAAACTCAGCGACCGCACTTCCGGAAATTTTTTCCAAGAAACGACGATGAATCGCTTGGTGATTCGCCTTCGTCCAACGTGCGATGTACTGCAATGCATCCCAGTAGTCCTTGCCGGTATCTGAGGTAGCATCGAGCCACGCCGAAGCTTTTGGAATTCCTTCCGCAACTTTCGCCGTGTGCTTTTCCGCAGCGTTTTGTCCACGCTTGTAGAGATGCGCTCCGATGCTTCGTGAACCGTGATGCGTGACGAGAACGCGAAGTTTCTTCGAAACATGATTCGCAAAGTTCGCAGCTAAATCAGTATACCCAGTCAGACGTAGCACAGCCAAGAACTCGGCAGTGACTTCCATTTCACCGATATACGCGAAATGGTTTCCATCTCCCTGATCCGCCATCTGCATGCGAGCACGATTCTCGAGACCTTTTAGGAAAGGGTTTTCCCAAACATCTTCGTCGAGCACCTCATCATGCACGGCATCTTCTGCTTTCCGTGGTATGGGGCCGAAGTTTGTCACTGAAGTCAGATCGTCCAATTCACCAGCGACCGCACCACTGCTTTCGTAAAACGTCGAATACATGGAGCAGCAGATATCGGCAGAGTGTGCTGAGGGAATAATCGCATTTTCTGCGACAACAGCAGCACCCACAGGAATTACTGCTTCTTGAGGGCTCACGGGACAAGCGTCAGGAAGGATCACGCCGGCACGGAGAATCGGAGTGCGAAGCAGTGCGTACATTTGTTTGCGCACCTTCTCCACATTCTTCTCTTCTTCCTCATTCGCAGGAGAAATCGCTTCGGAAAACGGAATAGGCTCCGCACGTCGCTTCAGCTTTGTGACGGGCATTCCGCAGTCACGCTTGAGCAACTTCATCGCATATTTAGGATCGGTGATCCCTTTCGCTTCCAGTTCCGCGATTTTTGCGAAGAGAGTTTTGAAGATCGGCCCCGGCTCGTAGCCAGCGTCGATCAGGTCTTGTGATGTAAGTAGTTTCATTTTCAATTAAGACGGAACGCGGATAGAATACCCCACGGGGTACTTTAGTCCGCCTGCAATACCATTGATTGCGGACTAAAGTCCGCGTTCCGTCAGTTCTTCAAGTTTTCAAGAAGTCCAACCACTTGCCGGCGTTACCGAGCATGTAGGGTTGGGAGTATCCGCCATCGCTCTTCTCAAGCGCCTGTAGGAACTTGAGCTGTAGCAGGGCGGGGTTGGTTTCGAAGACTCGGGTGGCGTTTGCCATTGTCCGGATCGCGGCGGCTTCTGCCCGCGCCTTTTCCAAGGTAACGAGCGATTGCTGTCGGGCAGCAAGAGTATCGGTGAAGACCTTTTTCAGATCACCGCCGATGCTCATGTCTTTCACTGCGACCTTCGCGACCTCAACGCCGAGAGCTTTCGCATCGGCAACCACTTTCGCAGTTAGGTCAGGAGAGAGATCCTTTCCGCGATCAAGGGCTTCCTCGACCGTGAGCGCTCCGATCGCATCCCGCAGAGCAAGCTGTGCGGTGGTGTAGATGGAGAGCACAGGATTATCGGAAACGGATTCGTAGAGCCGCGCATCAGTGATCCGATATTTCACGAGAGCAGTTGCACGGAGCTGCGCCTTATCCGAGGTAAGGAATTCCTGTCCTTGGATCTGCATTTCTGTCCAACGGATACCGAAGGTTTTCACTTCGTAGCCGAATCCGAAGATGCGATGCTTACCGGGCTCAAGTTGACGCACGAAGACTCCGTTTTGGAAGAGCAAGGCTGCTTGAGATTCACGGACGGTGATGGTGTTGATGTATTTCATTTCTGTGTTGTTTCGTTTGTTTTTTGTTTCCAGGAAAATGGATAAACCGACTCTCGCCCCGGGCTTCCGGGCGGGGTGCGTTGCTTCATGAATCCGGCACAAGGCGAGAAACAAGAGCGGCAGGCACCGCATGGACTTTCGTCCCTCTACCAAATAAATGGCTGGGGCGAGAGTGGTTGTATGTGGAGCGGGATTTGAACCCGCTACGACTTGCTTTTCAGGCAAGGGCTCTACCAATGAGCTATCCATTGTTTTGCGAATCCCTACCGGGAACTGCACGGAACCTTTCTAGGAATTTCCTATTCAGGCCGTTTGCCGATTTGCGGATTCGAGATTTTATTTCATGATGAAGTGATTCCAGTCGTTGATGTTGTGTGTGTTTTCGATGGTGAGTGTGATCGGCACCGTCCTTGGATCAGTGGGCTTACGAATCAGACGAAGCTTAGCTTCGTCCGGTGTCCGAGCACCTTTCCTGCGGTTAATGTTTCGGTCGGAAATGACGCAGTTTTCCCACGAGTCCCGACCACCCCGTGAGCGTGGCATGATGTGATCGATGTCTGCTTCGTGAACCGAAAGTTTGCGTCCACTGTATTGGCAGCGTCCGCCATCCCGTGCCCAAAGCGCACGGAATCCGAAGCTAGGCCTGTGGATCGGAACGCCACCGAAACGAGCAAGGACGATTACCGTTGGTATTCTGACCTTTCCGTCCTTTGTGCCGATACTAGCGGAGTTCTCCACTGGTAATTTCCGCCATTCATCCCAGCGAATAGTTCGCATCGATTCAGGCGAAACATACAGACCATCAGCGGTTACAGAAACCATGTGGCAGAATGCATCAGCTGGGGTCACTGCAGAAATCGCCAACCAGTGCCGGTTAAGGACAAGAACAGTTTTCTGATAAAGTGTATTAAAAGTCATAATAAATAGATATAGTGGTGCCATGCCTCAAAATTAGCATTATTGAGAATGAACTATGTTTTCATATCCCCCGCCACTGGCTGGGATAAATTCAGTTGCGCGTGATTTTCGGCACTTGGCTGGTGGTTTTATTCGGTATTAAAAAATCAGTGTTCTTATGGAGAAGTGGGTTCGAAAAATCAGGACAACAAAAAAGCCCCGTTCCAATGAGGAAGCGGGGCTGCGTAAATCCTTTAATTAAAGGGATTCTAGACACTCTCGTGTCGCAACCTGCTTCCTGTATTGTTTGGCTCAAAGCATGAGTCCAATCTCTGGAGGCTCTCGCAATGCGATCCGCACACGATCATCCCAAGAGCATTTACCCATACCGGGGAGCTCGTGTTGATCGTATTGATGGCGATTCGTTTCATTGAAGTAGTTGGTTGCGGGGCGGAAGAAATAGAAACATCAACTATACGTCAATAGAAAAAGTATAATAAAATATTAGGCCAGATCGTCATTTGACAATCTGGCCTAACAAAAATTCCGGTTAGTCCTTTTAGAGTAAAGGCTTTGTCTTACTCGGAAGCAGTCGATTCATCCGCAGAAGAATCTTCGGCAGGAACACTTTCTTCTTCCTCTGCATCGTCTTCTCCATCCGGAATCACCAAGGAAATATCCTGGAGTTTCTCTTTGCCTTTCAGAGTGAGAAGTTTCACACCCTGAGCATTGCGGCCTGTGGTGCGGACTTCGTTAACTCGGATGCGGATCGACTGGCCAGTGGAGGTCATGAGCATGAGCTCGTGTTCCTCTTCGACAGAAAGTGCACCAACGAGTGGCCCAGTCTTTTCTGTAACTTTCATGGTGATGATACCTTTACCACCGCGTGATTGCTTGCGGTATTCCTCGAAGGCCGTGCGCTTGCCGAGGCCGTTTTCAGAGGCAACCAAGAGAGTTGCAGCTTCGGTGACTTTCGCGAGGCCGACGACGTAATCGCCTTCGACCGGACGGATACCCATGACGCCTTGTGAAGAGCGGCCGAGTGGGCGTGTGTCTTGCTCGGAAAAGCGGAGACTGATGCCGTTGTGAGTGACGAGGATGATGTCTTCGTTACCTTCTGTTAGAGTGCTGCCGATCAGTTCATTACCTTCTTCAAGGATGATCGCGATGGTTCCTGCCTTCCGGTAGTTACGGAAATCGTTGAGGGCAGTTTTCTTAACCTTACCACTTCGAGTGGCGAAGAATACGAAACCTGCATCTTCACGGAAGGTGATGTCATTTCCTTCTTCATCGACGGTGCGCTCGAGGCGCAGCATGGCGGCAATACTTTCTTCGGGCTGAAGATCGAGCACGTTCTTGATGCTACGGCCTACGGAAGTACGTGAGCCTTCAGGGAGTTCATAAACACGCTCGACGTAGAGTCGACCTGTATTCGTGAAGAACAAGAGGTAGTCGTGTGCCTGAACAGAGAAGAGGTGTTCCACGAAGTCGTTTTCGACATCCTTCGCGGTCGCCTTAGTCTCCATGCCTTTGAGGCCTTTTCCACCACGTCCTTGGAGGCGGTATTCAGTGGCAGGGGTGCGCTTAATGTAACCGCGATGCGATAGGGTAACGATCATCGCGTCATTGGCGATGAGGTCTTCCATGGCAACTTCGCCAGCTTCCGCGACGATTGGGCACTTACGAGGAGTCGCGTACTTCGCTTTGATTGCAGCAAGCTCATCCTTGATGATATCGAGAACGCGTTGCTCACGAGCGAGGATATCGAGGAAATCCGTGATTTCGACGAGGATACCGTCGTATTCGCCCTTCACCTTATCACGCTCTAGGCCGGTGAGTTGGTAGAGACGGAGTTCAAGGATAGCGTTTACTTGGCGCTCGGAGAAAACGTATTTGTCTCCCTGCACAGCGGCTTGCTCACGAAGAAGGATACCAAGTCCCTCTGCGGTAGCAGTGGAGAATTCGTAAGCAGCGAGGCGAGTGCGTGCTTCGTCGCGGTTCTTCGAATCGCGGATGATCTTGATGAAATCATCGAGGTGACCAAGAGCTAGGAGGTAGGCTTCGAGCAGTTCGGCGCGCTCTTCGGCTTTTCCGAGAAGGTAACGTGTGCGGCGGATGACAACATCGCGGCGGTGCTCAATGTAGCAGTCGATTGCTTCTTTGAGGGAAAGCTGTTTCGGACGCTTCTCGTGAATCGCAAGCATGTTGACGCTGAACGATGTTTCGAGGGCTGTGAGTTTGAAGAGCTGATTGACGACGACCTGAGGGCGAGCATCGCGTTTCAGCTCGATCTCGATGCGGGTTTCCTCGTCGGAGAGGTCGCGCATTCCGGAAATACCGGTGAGCGTTTTCTCGTTCACCAGCTCGGCGATGCGGGTCTGGAGCGTGGCGCGATTCACTCCGTATGGAACCTCGCGTATGATGATCATGGATTTCCCGTTCTCATTCTCCTCAATCTCAAGCTTTCCACGAAGACGCATGGAGCCGCGACCGGTGCCAAAATAATCTTCGATACCACGGATTCCACGCACTTCGCAAGCCACTGGAAAATCGGGCCCCTTGATGTGTTCCATCAGACCCGGGAGGTCGATGTTCGGATCGTTGATCATCGCGCAGATACCGTCGATGACTTCGCCGAGATTGTGTGGGGCGAGGTTGGTTGCCATACCGACGGCGATGCCTGTTCCGCCGTTCACTAGGAAATTTGGGAACGCAGAAGGCATGACGGATGGCTCTTGGAGCGTGCCGTCATAGTTCGGAACGAAATCGACTGTCTCTTTATCGAGATCGTCCATCATTGCCATACCCAGAGGATGAAGACGTGCTTCGGTGTAACGCATGGATGCCGCAGCATCGCCTTCCACCGAACCGAAGTTACCCTGACCATCGACGATCAGTTCACGCATGGACCATGGCTGACCCATGTTGACGAGAGTGGAATAGATGGAGGAGTCACCGTGGGGGTGATAGTTACCCATTGTTTCACCGACGATCTTCGCGCACTTCACGTGAGACTTGGAAGGCGTGACACCGAGTTGGCGCATGGCATAGAGGACGCGGCGCTGTGAGGGTTTGAGGCCGTCGCGAACATCGGGCAGAGCACGTGAAATAATCACGGACATCGAATACTCGAGGAACGACTGGGAGAGTTCGTCGGCGACGTTGATAGGTTTAATGGAATCAGACATGGAAAACTAAATGGTCAGGGAGTGGACAAACGGGGGGATTAAACGTCGAGGTTACGGACGTTAAGGGCGTTGTCTTCGATGAAGCGCTTGCGGGGCTCGACGACGTCGCCCATGAGGACGTCGAACATCTTATCGGCTTCTACGGCGTTATCCTCATCGAGACGGACGCGGAGGAACTGGCGGGTTTCCGGATCCATGGTGGTCGCAAAAAGCTGCTTGGCGTTCATTTCTCCAAGACCTTTGAATCGCTTAATTTGAACACCCTTGGCGGAAATCTCGAGGACTTTGCCGAGGATTTCTGAAACTACGAAAATTGGTGTGGTGGTTTTCTTTTCACCCTCACCTTCGATGATTTCGAAGATCGGAGTATCCATGGAGTAGAAGACCTTCGTATCGATGCCCAGTTCATTGAGGCGTGAGAAGATTTTCGTGATCGCGTGGGATTCGTGAAGTTCGTGAAGAACCGCACGGCGGGATGGCCCGGTGACAGCTGCGAGTTCTTCATCTGTGAGCTGCTCATCGAAGAGGCCGAGGTCGCGATTTTCACCAGCGTAGGCGGAGAGTGATTTCTCATCCGTAAAGTATAGAACCGATTCTTGGTTACCCTCGCGGATGCGAACCATGTATTCTGGCAGGTGGCCATCGTCACGGCGTGAGGCGAGATATTCCTCGAAGTTGCCGCCGTTGCCCTCAATGGCTTTTTGGAAACGCGACAGGGAAGAAAGGTTTTCTAGGATACCTTTGAGTTCGTCTGCGGAAAAATCGCGGGACTTATCGAAGGTGCGAAGGGTGACCTCGCCGGCACCAAGATCGATGAGGATCTTGTTGAGCTCGTCGTTGTCCTGAACATATTCGGAGCGCTTTTTCCGAGTGACTAGATAAAGCGGTGGTTGCGCAATGTAGAGATAACCCTTTTTCACGAGCTCAGGCATGTGGCGGCAGAAGAACGTCAGCAACAAAGTGCGGATGTGTGAGCCGTCGACATCGGCATCGGTCATGATGACGATTTTGTGATAGCGGACTTTTTCGAGATTAAATGCACCGTCCTGATCCCCTTCGCCGATTCCCGCACCGATGGCGGTGATCATGGATTGGATTTCCTTGTTCTGAAGCGCGCGATGGAGGCGGGCTTTCTCGACGTTGATGACCTTACCGCGCAGCGGCAGGATCGCTTGTGTCCGCCGGTCGCGGCCTTGTTTGGCAGAACCACCGGCGGAGTCTCCTTCGACAATATAGAGTTCGGATTTCGCAGGGTCTCGCTCGGAGCAATCGGCGAGTTTCCCAGGAAGACCACCACCGGAGAGGGCGGATTTGCGGACGGTCTCGCGAGCTTTCCGTGCAGCCTCACGAGCGCGGGCGGCGTTGACGGATTTCTCGATGATCTTGCGGGCTAGCGCTGGGTTTTCCTCGAAGTATCCGTTCAGGCCTTCGTAAACGATGGATGAAACGACGCCTTCGATCTCGGAGTTCACCAGCTTGCCTTTCGTTTGAGAGGAGAAGCGCGGACTCGGCATTTTCACGGAAATGACACAGACGAGTCCCTCACGGACATCATCACCGGAAAGCGACGGGTCTTTGTCTTTCAGGATCTTATTCGCCTTGGCGTAGGCGTTGATCGCACGGGTAAGTGCGGTGCGGAAACCGGTAAGGTGGGTGCCGCCGTCAGCATTCGGGATGCTGTTTGCGAAACAAAGGATCTGATCCTTGTAAGAGTCGTTGTATTGGAAAACAACGTCGGCAAAGACATCCTCCTTGGTCTGCTTGCCATCGTAATCGTAATCGATCTCGCGTTTGCCGTCGATGACGACCGGATCCTCGTGAACAACGTTCTTGTTTTCGCAAAGCTGTGCGACGAATTCAACGATGCCGTCCTTGTAGAAGAAACTGGATTTCTTTGCCGTCTCCGGGTGCTCATCCTCAAGCTCAATGGTAAGACCGGGGTTGAGGAAGGCGAGTTCGCGTAGGCGAGTGGCGAGACGATCAAATTGGAAATCTATCGTATCGACGAAGATCGTAGCGTCCGGGAAGAAAGTGATAGCAGTTCCGGTTTTCTTAGGATCCGCTTCTCCGACGACGTGGAGTGGCTCAGTAGTCTTGCCGCGCTCGAAGGCGATGCGGTGAACTTTTCCATCACGAGTAATGTCTGCTCTGAACCAGTCGGAGAGGGCGTTCACGCACTTCGCGCCAACACCGTGGAGACCACCGGAGTATTTGTAAGCGCCCTGGCCGAATTTACCACCCGCGTGGAGATTCGTCAGAACAAGCTCAACGGCGGGCATGCCGAATTTCGGGTGCATATCGACTGGAATACCCCGGCCGTTATCTGAAACAGAAATGGAGCCATCGACATGAATTGCCACCTTGATCTTGGAGCAGTATCCAGCGAGGTGCTCATCGATAGAGTTATCTAGAACTTCGAAAACGCAGTGGTGAAGCCCGCGCTCATCGGGATCTCCGATGTACATTCCGGGACGCTTACGGACGGCATCAAGGCCTTCGAGTTTATCGATTTGTCCTGCGTTATATTCCTGCTCGGTTCCGACCTTGGTCTGTGCTTTTTCGGGCTCGTTGGGGGTCTCTGACATATGGCAGAGCGAGGGTCTGAAATGCAGCGTAGGGAAACAAGGACTTATTGCATGAAAGGCGGGATTTTAAAATCCTCACAAGTCACTCATTATAAGCACTTAACTAACAAATCAGTGAGACATCCACTGTTTCAAGTAGAGAGTCACTAAGAGGATCACTGCTAGAACCGCCAAGGTGACCGCGAGAACCTTAATCGTGCCAAACAATTCCTTGCGCTCTCCATACTCCTGATCGAGGTAACCATCGGCTCTCACACGCCCTCTGCCACTCACTATGCTCTTGCTTTTCCTCTGTTCTGAAGTGGATTTTGAAGGCAAGCTTGCATTCGGACTCTTCAATGACTCTTTGCGCGGGGAGAACTGCGTGGCATCGATCCAAGCACCACACTTCGGGCATGGCCCGCTGACCGCCTGTGTGGCGTCTTGCAACACAAGCGCCGTCCTGCATTCAGAGCAGACGAAACGCAATTGTGCATCGGCATGAGGGTTGTCGATGGCGTTTTCCACGGGTGAAATTTAAGACATTTCCTCGTCCCCTACAAGGTCAAACATCTATTCCCACAAGCCTCAACCCTTATACTGCGGGAAATATCGCCACCAATAAGTGACCAGATGCCTTCTTTCACAAATTCCTTAAAATTGCTATTTCGTAGCATTAATGACTTGCAAGTTCCGGCTTGTGACTAGAAACATCTTCCACCGCAATGCACGAGTAGCTCAGCGGTAGAGCAACCCGTTTACACCCTGATATGACGGTCTTTTCGTGGCACGGCGCGGACTGAAGAGAGCTCTAAAAACCCTTTTAGCGTAAGGATTTGACGGATCTCAAATCGTACAGCCGGATCGGAACAAAAACGGCGATATCGCCCCAAATAGCCCCTTGCGACCCCATTTCGCCACTCCCTGTATATATAGCGAGTATACATAGCTTCAACTCGTTTGAAACGAGTCGCTCTACGATTCAAGCGTAGAAACGCAGCTGAAGGGGGATACTCTACCTTATCATGAAGACCTAGTTCACGCTAAGCCCTCTAATACTGATGGTGCCTGCCGACCAACCGTCCCCACAGCTGAAGCGTATCGAAGGAATCGAGTCGATTTTGTAGTCCCGTCTTTCCCAGAGCTCTCCATCGCGATAGTAATCAATTCCATCTTCACGAACCTTCAGTAGAATCTTCATCGGTGTCGCCAGCGAGTAACCATTTCCTTTCTCGGTGATCCGTTCCACACCCTTCCTCGGGTATAGAGCAAGGGTTCGCTTGTAACCTTCGTTGGCGAGAGTCGTGCCAGCCAACTTAACTCGAGGTCTCTTGCCCTGAATTACATCGATCACAAATTCGACAGTCAATGGAGGCTTACGTTCGAGATTAAGAGTGATTCCTCCTTTGCCGGAACCAATCAACTGATCTGAATGGAACTCCCAAGTCCCTCCGCCAATCGTCCAGTGATCCCGGTTTTCAGAACTGAATAGTTCAGACCTCGGAGCCTTCGTATTTTCTGAAAACCGAAGAGCGACGGCTTCACCACGAGTCATGCTTCGTTTCGTACTTCCTCTGAATTTCCAGAATTCATCCTCATCGATGAAGATCTGCAGATGCTCGCCGCCACCATTGAATCCACCTGCCATCATGGACAGAAAACAAAAGCCCTCATTTTGAGGAATCATTCGGATAGGTTCGTTTCCCTTGACCCATGAGTATGTGATTACTTCCGGAGGAGTCAGACCGTCTCTCCATTCCACAACGGTAGCCTTTCCTGTTACAGGACCATTGCCTTTAAGATACCACCAGCCGTCTGGATCAAGCCACACACGGACATAGGCTCCCCCTGCAAGAAACTGACCAGAGGTCGCAGAGAGAAAAGCGAAGCCCTCCTTGCCTTCAATGAGGCGAACCGCCGGCTCACCACTTTTGATGACAACGGATCGCACTGATCCAAACGGACTCTCATTTTTGGGCTCAACTGTCATCACCTTAGCACGTATTCGCTGCATAGATTTGCCAGTGAAATGCCAATATTGATCGGCTCCCAAACTTACCTCGAGGCCTTCCCCTCCACCTAGAAATTTTCCGCAGACCGAAGAGAGAAATGCTACTCCATTCTGGGCAGGTAGAAGCTTGATGGAGTCTTCGCCATTCGCCCACTCGTATTCTTGAATACGAAATGAACCATTTGTAAGCACCTCGACGCTACTACCGGGGCTTCGTAGCTTTGGTGCTGTAACCTTACCCCACTCAAGCCTGTAGCTCTTTCGGACCCTGCTACCATCTGCGACTTTAACAGAGGTCTCCCACATGTAATGCTTACCACCCTGCAACAGCTTCTCTAGTTCCAAATAGGCTCTCCGTTGCGGTTTCGGAGGCTTTGCTAGCTCACGGATCATTCTGACCGAACGCTCGACTCCGTTGACGTCGGTATATTTATACAGCCCCCCAAGTTCCGCAGAGACAGCGATCGTCTCCCCATCCGCGACCCCACCCTTATCCAAGCGATCATTTTGGAGAGTGAGATGGTAGGTAATACCCGTAGTATTACCCGCAGCCCCCACTACCAAGTATTCCCCCCATCCAAGCGATTGATGAATCCTAACAAAGCTTAACGGCATCTGCTTGCTTTTCGCCTTGTAAACCCCCTCCTGCTCTTTGAAGTCGAGATCTTGGACGGTCTTAATCGCCTTAACATACTTGCTGGGCTCATCCTGTTTCATCGAGCCCAATTCAATCACCTGAACCTTTCGGTCGTCTGATTTTGCGGAAGACAGGAGAACCAAGCTGGTTATGACTATTATAAAGGATTGGCGACATACCACTACTGCCCGTTTCGGAAACCTAGTGAGTCCCGATAATCGTGGGCGACTTGAAATCCTCGCAGACCCCCCCCAGAAATCACATCCCCTTTCCATAACGAGAATGATGCGAAGGACGCAGCCATAGCACAAGTTGAAACGCCATCAGAATCGGGGCCGCCGTGGTGGAAACTTCCGATCTAATTTCAGACGAAGACGAGCAATATAGAATAATCGTCCCTATCGGATCCGGAGCATCAAATCGCCCGCCCTGCGAGCCCGTCTGTATAGCCTTCTTTGGCGTGAAAATCGACCCTGTAGGAGCCTCCAGATTGCGCCTCAAAAGTGAACCCCCTAGAGAATACCCGTTTTTTTGTGTAAATAGAAAAACAATACACTTCTCCTCGGGTTGCTCGGCCCAACCTGAAGTATTTTCGTAAATACTTTCGCTATCTGTTATATATAAGTGCTTTACGTAATTTTTCTAGCAGCTTTTATCAGAAGATTCTACAAGATTATTGGCCGTTTTGGCCCGAGCAAACACGGTAAATTGCTAAGCACGGGAGTTTTCTCTCTTCAGGGGGCAACGCCAGCTGGAGAGAAGCAGTCATATTCACGCTAGCTGATAGCTAAAAAAAGAGACCCGCCCCGGCGGGTGCCGGGACGAGCTCTTTGTGTCGATTCACTCGTAGGGGTGGTATTCCTGACGGCGTTGAGGCCGGCGGTTTGACCGGTATCTTAGGATCAACTTCACCGCTACGAAGGCGGTGGCTAGTGCCAGCACGATGGGCGGGAGCATGGACACGGTGGCGTTGATGTTACCAACGGTCGCACTCAGAAGCTCTGTCCAATCCCTCACCCCTTCGAGAACGGCCGTGATCGGCGGAATCAGCAGAACTGCTGCGACGATCAAAACGACCGCTATCCAGAGGTTCAGACGGATCCACTCGCGGAGCCATCCGCCTTGGCTTAGCCAATATTCGAGGCTGAGCAATGCATGCCCTACCACCGCAGCGGATCGTTCCGCCCAGCACATATGCTCCAGACCCATGATGATCCTTGGCTTTGGGATGGGAGTCGGATCCCAGGCACGACGTGCCAGACTCACCACGCTCCGAGCGGAATGCCCGGGGGTGGTTGTGTGGACGGTGGTTGTCTGATCTCCGTCTTCCATCGTATCAGGATGTGACGGCTGCATGATGTCGTCCTCTCGATCCGATGGCTGTGCCGCCGAAGAAGGCGACAAGGGTTAGTGTGGCTAGCCCCATGGAGGCGAGACGCCAGAGATCGGTGACAGACGTTTCTTCGTCGGCACGGACTTCTGCTTCCACGCGGAGTTGACGCTCCATCTCCACCTTTTCCTCAAGCACGGTGACCGGGTCGGGTGGCGTGGAGGTTTTGGTGGCGTGTGATTCGTCACAGCTGATGAGCGTTAGCCCGGCCAGCATGGTGAGCACGGTTGTAATGATGGTTTTCATAATGTGTATTTTCCTTTCTTGGTATTTGGTTTTAGTTCGCCAATCCAACGACTCCGTCGCAAAGCCCGTGGAGAGCTTCGCTACGTGTCATGGTCAGGCTGGGGTTTTGGCCTTTGTAGACCTCGGTGAACGCGTTGAATAAGCTCCACAGGTTCCGGGGGCGGAACTCGCGGTGGCTCGGCTCACGCCATTCATGGACGACGCCTTGGACTTGGCTCGGAGTGATGGCTCCGCAGTCCATGGCACGGACGACGAAGTCATGAGCAGCCCAGTCTGGAATCTGACAATCCCGGTAGGCGTCGATCCTCTTGTCGAGGCTACGGAAACGCTCACCGAGACGACCTACTGCACGCGCAGTAAGTTGACGTAGATCACGGTAGGCGAATCGCGTATGCTTTCTGCTGATCTTTACCTCACCTGAGAAGGCGAGGTTGTCACAGGTGAGCACGGAAGTGCCTGCCACGAGTCCGGCCGGAAAGGTCTTGTCGTGGCTGTTCCTTAGTCCGACAACCCATGCGTAGTCCTTTTCCGACTGCCCGGGTTGCTTGATTTCCATCACGCCGAAATAGCGTCGACCCTCGTGGGAGAGAGCGTGGCTTTCACGGCCGATGGAGAAACCGGCGGTTTCGAGCTGGGTCTGGACTTCATCCAGCAACGCCCTGTGAGCGAGTGGATACCAGGTGCTGGTGCCACGCGGAGTTTGCACGGCGTTCAGTGTGTGCCGGTCGACGAGTTCCGCTCCGCAATGGAGCAGCATGCCGGCGACCGGTTTTTTGTTTGGTGCGACGATCTCGTATGGAACGGGAGCGTCGGGATCAATGGTGTTGATGTTCATATTTTTGGTATGGTTGGTGGTTTTGGTTTCTAGAATGCAAGAAGGGCGACCCCGGAAATCGGAGCCGCCCTTCTTGCGAGAATGGAGTGCGTGGTGAGTGTTTTGTTTAACGGGCTAGCCGTGAGTGCTCTTCTCTGGGCAATACGCTATGCAGCCTTGAGGGCTGACTTGTGCCGTAATCCCGGGTCTGGTAGGCATGCGGTGTTGAATATGCGTTTATTCCCACTCTTCCTGCTCACTGTGATGCTGCTTCACGCGGGGGCAGAGGCGGCGGAGCTGATTCTAGACCCCCCATCCTACACACCCAATCATGTCTTCCTAAACGTTGGAGGAACGAACAACGACCAAAGCACTGTATACGAGCATACGGAATACAACGTGTTCGCCACCCTTGCTAACAAGTTACACCTGCTAACCCACAATCAGGAAACCTATGACTCAGCGCAGGAGCTAATGGAGAGCTGGGTTTGCGGTTTAGGAACTCCGACGTTTGGATGGACTGCCTCAATCTCCTCGAACTTCAGGGTCATCACAACCCACGTCGACGGTGATCCAGGCTTTGATTATGCACCCTACATAACTGGATTCGCCCTAGACCCTTTCGTTAGACTTCCCCTAATCCAACTCGAGCTCAACGCCACCTCCGGCTACCAGCCGTTCACGCTGGCGGAGGTATCCTCGGCGGGATGGGACGCCTCGCTTTACGATGCTATCATCGTGCGCTCGGATTCCGCCCTGCTGCTCGCCGCCAACTACACCGGTGCCGCCACTCCGGGGGAAATCCCCGAGGCGTTTGTGGGGACGCAAGACATCTTGAACATTTATCCCGCCTCCGGCCTGCACTACCTGCTGCTCTTGCCCGAAGATTTCGCGGAGTGGACGGATTTCACCAGCGAACATGCGGGGCTCGATCCGGCGGAGGATGATAACAGCAATGGCCGGAGCAATTTTATCGACTACGCCAGTGGACAGGATCCGGAGGCAGCGGGTCTGCTGCCGGTTGTCGCTCTAGAAGGCAATACGCTCACCCTCCGGAGGCGGATCAATGGCAGCGACGCTGCTGCGGTCGCAGAGTATTCCGACAACCTCTCGAAATGGGATCCGCTGGAGGAAGGCGTGCACTACACGCTGACAAGCAACACGGTAACCGGCCAGATGCGGACGCTGGTGCTGGAGTTATTGCCCGGAGCACCATCATCGCGGTTCTTCCGGCAGAGCTTCGGATTTTAAGTGAGAGTGGCGGCTGACCACAAAGATGAGATGGAAAGGGATTGTCCGACGGAAAGGAAATCACCTCTCCGTCGGACGTTGGGTTTGATCAGTGGATCCACGCCATGCATTCCTTTCGGAATGAGCACCACGAGCAGGGCATGCCTGGCTGTGGGTGAAACCGCTCTTCGGCGATTCCCTCCACTGCGGTTTCTAACATGCGGATCACCCGATCCTTCCGTTGCCGGTCGGCGGGTGGTGAACTCACTTTGATGACCTGCGGTGTTTTGGTTTTCACAAGGAACACCAGATCGAGGGCAGGTGGAGTTTCTCCGGTTACTTCCTCAAGCAGGAGCTGGTAGCTCACAATTTGAAGTTCATGATCGAAGAGAGCCTGCTGGGGATCGGAGCGTGAGGCAGCACTCTTGAAGTCGACCGGTGTGAGATTCTGGCGAACCAAATCCACGACACCAGTTAGAGGAACGGAAAGTCCCTCGATCTTCTCGCTGAGCATCACCTCCACACCTCTGGGCTTTTCCTTCATCGCCTCCGGGGAGTCGAGATAGGCAGCCAGAATCCGAAGACCGTCGGCGTGGGATTTCTCACGCATGGCATCATCCTTGTAGTTGACTGCGCCTTCTTCCTTTTCGAGACGAACGAGGGATTCCTCGAATGCCTGCGCGACTGCTTCGGCTGAATCATCGCCACCCCGCCAACGGGCGAGATGGAACGATTGCAGGGCGGCGTGAACCGCCTTACCGAGATGCAATGCCGGGGAGGTTGGCTTCGGAATGCAGGCGACCCGCTCGAAGTAGAAGCGGAGTGAACAGCCCAGGTAACTCTTCGCAGAGGTCGGGCTGATGTGTGTCGGCATGGTGGAGTGCTTCTCCTTGGAAGCCGGCAAGTCTGAAGCCGTGGTGGTGGCTATCATCGTCCACCTCCGTTCCGGTTGCCCGCGTAGGCGTTGCCGCGTCCGCCGTTGGAGCGCTTACCATTTCCGCCACCGTGGGTGTCGAGCAACTCGTCGATAAGACCGGAAGCCTCCATCTTGTTGAGTTGCTTCACGCCTTTGCCGAAGCGTTGGCGGGACAGGTCGTCAACTTCGTTGCGTTCGAGGGAGTGCTCGTCGACAAGTTTGAGGATGAGATCCCTCTGCTTGTCGCTGCACTGCCAGCGATCCCCGTTGGGCGAGTGACCGTTGGTGCCATTGCTACTATGGTTGCCGTTGTTATTGGCCGGTTCCATCCCGTAATCATGCGGTGGGACAAATCCAGTTGCTTGGATCTGCTCGTCCACATTGGATTGCAGGAGGTGATAGATGCGTTCCGCTTCTTGCGGGACGTTGTCTGTGGTCACCAGCTCGGTCTCGACGGAGACACTGAACTGGTGAGATGAATAGCCGGGAAGACCCAAGCGTTTGCTGTAATTTGCGATCAATTTGATAGCCATATTATTGTTTCTGGTTGGTATTTGTGTTGATGCCCAGACACGAAAAAGCCCGCCGGTGAGGGCGGGCTATTCGTGGGGACGGGCGATGTGGTTTTGACTACCGCTGAGGGTAATCCTTTCTTGGTTCCCCGAGAGATCGGGTGGTCTCGTTGGCCTCCAAGGTCTTGCGAAGAAGCTGATCCACGAGCTTGGTCATGGGCATACTCCTGTGCTTAGCCTCATGGTAAAGAAGACCGACGAGATCACGCCGAATCACCGGAGAATAATGGGTTGGTCGTGCCATTTTCTCGTGAATTCGAGGTTCAAACGGGTCGCGGATATCTAGTCCCCGCGACTCATAGTATTATGGTCTTTTTGGGAGCGTTTTTTAACCGGAGGGTCGTGCGATAAAAAAATCCACTTGCGTCGCTTGAAATCCGAGTCAATTGGTCAGTGTCTAGCCAATTATGGTTCAGATTAATCCCGGCAACGGGAACAGAGCTCCCCGTGTGGTTTCCTTGGTTAGGAATCGTTCAATAGGGGTCCGGTCGCACCGG
>JBPOGB010000007.1:0-238225 GCA_051252155.1 Luteolibacter sp.
TTGTCGCAGTCTTTACCAGCGAGGAGGGTTGCTTCTTCGGACTCTTCCTTGTCGCACTTGCCTTTGTCGCAGTCTTTACCAGCGAGGAGGGTTGCTTCTTCGGACTCTTCCTTGTCGCACTTGCCTTTGTCGCAGTCTTTGCCAGCGAGGAGGGTTGCTTCTTCGGACTCTTCCTTGTCACACTTCTCTTTCTCGCACTTGCCACCAGCAATCAGAGTCGCTTCTTCGGACCCTTCCTTGTCGCACTTGCCTTTGTCGCAGTCTTTACCAGCGAGGAGGGTCGCTTCTTCGGACTCTTCTTTGTCGCACTTGCTTTTCTCGCAGTCTTTGCCCGCGATGAGAGTTTCTTCCTCTTCTTCCTTATCTTTGTGCTTATCGCACTTGTCGCATCCGGAAATGAGTGCTGTGGCTTCTTCTGTCTCCTTGTCGCACTTGCCTTTGTCGCAGTCTTTGCCGGCAAGGGCGAGTGGAGAGGTGATCATTGCTGCGCAGAACGCGCTAAGAATAAGTTTCATCGTTTTGTTTTGGTCAGTTTTTATTACAGGAATTACGATCCCGTAGAATCGTATAACAGATATAAAGCCGCGCCAGCGATTTTTGTCCCCTATTTTTGCATTTTTTAGCCAATCCAAGCCAGAAACTCCTGATTCCCATCCATTCCGGCGATTTTCGCGGGGATTACACCCCTCCATTCTCGCCCATTTTCCTCGGAAAATAGCCGAATTTTCTCCACCGCCCTCTCTCTCAGCGCCTCTTCCCTGACAATTCCTCCCTTTCCAACATCATCACGCTCGAGCTCAAACTGCGGCTTAATCAAGCAGACCACCGCTCCGCCCTCATTAAGCACCCCGAACACTGCCGGAAGCACCTTGGTCAGGGAAATGAACGATAAATCCATCACTGCTAGCTGCACCTTCTCCCCCAAATCCTCTTCTTTTAGGTTCCTCGCATTAAATTTTTCCCGAGAAATCACCCTCGGATCGCTCCTCAGCTTCCACACCAACTGATTCGTCCCCACATCGATCGCATGCACCTTCACCGCCCCACGCTGCAGCAGGCAGTCGGTAAAACCACCCGTCGAAGCCCCTACATCGAGACAAGTCCAGCCCGTCACATCGATCCCGAAGTGCTCCAGCGCACCCTCAAGCTTGAGCCCCCCACGTCCCACAAACTTCGGCTTTTCCTTAATCACCACCACCGCATCCTCGCCAAAACGCTCCGCTGGCTTGTCCACCATACGCCCGTCCACTGTCACTTCCCCCGCCAGCACGAGCCGTTTCCCCTGTTCACGGGAGTCGCACATTCCCCGGTTCATCAGCAACGCATCAAGTCGGTCTTTCCTCACATAGAAATTCCTATCTACCACTGATACTTTCTCCAATCTAAAAGGAGGGTCGGGCTTTTCACCCTTATTTCTTATAATCCTTGAGAAACTCCTGCTGTGCCCGTTGTTTCTGCTCTTTGTTGATATCACGGAGCGTCAGGCTCTTGTCGAACTCCAAGGAATAGGTATAGCGGAGGGAGGTGGATTTATCGAGTGATCCCGGCGGCGCGTCCAGATCCCAACGGAGGATGCCTTTGGGCTTTTCGTAGCGGAGGTAGTCGGCATTTTTGCTGAGCGGCTCGCTCATCTCGCCGACTGAGACGCGGAGATTGGTGGTATCCTCCATAAATGGCATGCGCTCGCGGAGACGCAGTTTCACCGCCTTCTCCTTGAAATTATCGATGATTATCTCTGCGCTGATGGAGACCTGACGGTTGCCACCCTGTACATCGTCGCGCCGATCCACCAGTGTACGGCGGACTTTCACCTGACCGTCCACACCGAAGCCGAGAGTGAACGTGCGACCTCGCGCGACACTGGAAATCTCGGTACGACCCTTGAACTCACCGTCGAGGAAAATATTGACCTGCCCTCCAAGAAGATCGCGACCCGTCGCGTTGACCAACTCAGCTTCACGGAAAACGGAAGTGGTGAGAATAGGCACAGCAACATGGTAAAAGCTGGCGGGAGTCTGGTGCTGCAAGACAGGAACCATCTGCTCATCTCGGCGGCTAACCACACTGATCGGAGTAGCCAGCTCATAGCGGATACTGAGATCCTCTTCACCACCCGCATCCATGAGGCGCAGTTCGCTCAGGCGTTCGGATAGCTCAATCAACTGCACACTGGCGGCTGAGTCGTTCGCGCGGAAGTTCTGGCTGGCAATCTCATCCGTGGACTTGCCGCGGAACTGGGATTTGATGGCTACGTTCTTTTTCTCGACCGCATCCTTGTAAGTGTCCGCATTGGCATTGGGGGAATCCGCGCCGGTATTTTTCGTAACATCCACATAGAGTGGGGAAAGGCGCGGGTTGTAGGCACTGGTTTTTGGCGAAGCGGTGGAGAGAGCCACCTTGACGTCTTTCCAGTCCTCACCGCTGACCTGATGGATCAGGGCGTTGAACTCGACGTTCACATCATTCTTGGCGGTATCACCCCGGACATTGTAAACCGGGAACCAACCACAATCTCCCACGAAATAGTTCAGACTGATGCTAGCTGCCCCCGCCTTCGGCTTGTCCAGATAGACCACCGCGTCATACGTCACCGGCGGCCCCGCCGCCAACTTCGCCTGCTCCTTCTTCAGCTCTGCCAGAACCTTCGAGTCATCCTGAATCTGCAAGTCCAGCTCCATGATCTCCTGCGAAGCCTTTTCATACTCTCGGAAATGCATCTGAGTCACCGCCTCCAATTCCTTCGACTGGATCACTCCGTGGGTCATCTCCTGGCTCGCCGCCGGTGCCACGAAGCCTTGGAGATCTTTCAAGTAATCCTGCCGTATCCGCCGCAGCGCGATCTCATTTTTCGCGATCGCATTCTTCACCTCCAGCTCCTTGATCGATTTCGCAACTGCTCCCGCACGTCCCTCCAGCTTCGCCGCTTCCTCTGGCGGACGGCTCCGGCATGCCACCGAACGCACCGTCACCCCCTGCGCCTGATCTGCATGCACTGATGAAGCATCCGTCGCCGAAGGTAAGGGCCCGATCACCAACTCAAACGTTCCCGTTTTCCCCGCCGGAATCTCCACCAACCGCGAAACCACAGCTGTACCCTGATACAAAGTGATCTCCGTCATCCGCCCTTTCACCGTCTCCACCGCACCTTCCACTGGGACTTCAACTAGTCCCTCACCAGACTCCTGCCCCATAACTAACGGACAAACAAACAACGAAACGGTCGCAACAAGTAAGGTTTTCATGACATGTATAGAATTCCATCTCATAGGATTTTTCCTAACCCGCAATCTATTTCCCCAGACCACCGCTTGAATTTACATGGGGTTTACAATCCCCCCCGCCGTTTCTGCTTGCTTCAACACTTGCCCAGTTCCTCGCCCAGAGCATACAGCAGAGTTTCCGCTGTATAGGGTTTCGGAAGGAAACGATTCACCCCGAGCTTGGTCACCTGTCTGATGTGATCAACGGAAGTCAGTCCGCTCGACGCGATGATACGCACGGACGGGTTCATCCTCTGCAAAATCCGTATCGTCGCGGGGCCATCCATCACCGGCATCATCATGTCTGTAAGCACCACCGAAATCTCATCCTTGTGGGTCGCATATTGCGCCACACCATCGGCTCCATCCGCAGCCAGAATCACCCGATACCCGAAGGTCTTCAACGTGTCGCGGGTGATTTGGCGCACTAAGATTTCATCTTCAATGAGCAGCACCACCTCGCCATCGCCACGTGGTAGCCGGGCGGACGCTGTTTCCGCCGGTGTTTCCCCCTCTCCTATACCTGCGGGAAGATAGATGTTGAACATCGTCCCCTGCCCTTCCTCGCTGTAGACGCGGATGAATCCGCCGTGGCTTTTGATGATCGCCTGCGAAGTGGATAGCCCCAGCCCGGTGCCGCTGCCGACATCCTTAGTCGTGAAAAATGGATCGAAAATCTTATCCATCACCTCCTGTGACATCCCCACCCCGCTGTCCTCCACTTGGATAAGCACATAGGGTCCGGGTTTCGTCCCGATATTCATCCCCACGTAATGCACGTCTAATACATGGTTCTCTGCGGAGAGCTTCAGCCTGCCGCCATCCTGCATCGCATCTCGGGCGTTCACACACAGATTTACCAGCACTTGGTGAAGCTGGGTAACATCTCCCTCCACGATCCTGAGATCCGGTGAAATATCCAACGACACCTCGATGCTTTTCATGAAAGTATCGTTGGCAAACTTTTCCACTTCTCGCAGCAAGGTCTCCAAACGCACTTCGTTCTTCTCCCCTTCCACCCCTCGAGCAAACGACAATACCTGCCTGACCATCTCCGCACCCCTACGCGCGCTTGTCCCGATGACGCCAATCAGCTCCTGACTCCCGGGATCGGTGAATTTCAGTTTCAGCAGATCCAGCGACATCAGGATCGGCGCAAGCGCATTATTGAGATCGTGGGCGATCCCTCCCGCCAGCGTGCCGATGCTTTCCATCCGCTGCGCCCGCAAGAACTGCTGCTCCAGTTTTTTCCGCTCCGTCATGTCGCGGACAATTCCCAGCGCCCTCCCGTCTGGCAAAGCCGTCACGCTCACTTCGCTCGGAAAAATCGAGCCGTCCTTGCGGCGGGTTTTCCATTCGGTGCGCATCACTTCCCCCACCTTTAGCTTCGCCATTTCCGGGATTACCCGATCCTGTTCCTCCGGGGAAATAATCTCCACATTGCTCATGCCGATCATTTCCTGATAGCTGTAACCGAACATCGAACAACCGGCCGCGTTCACATCCAGAAGCTTTCCTTCCATATCGGAAACAAGAATGCCATCCGATGCGGACTCCACCAGGCTGCGGTAATTCGCCTCACTACGCTGCAGCTCCTTTTCCGCTTGCACACGATTGGATATATCAAGCCCGATGCCGGCGACGTAGTGTTTGTCCTCCGCATCCCGGAAGGGGAATTTCGAGCACAACAAGTGTATCATTTCGCCTTTCGCGTTCTGGGCGAATTCCACCGCCTCGATCGCGTGGTCGCCCTCCAACACCGCCTTGTCGTTCTTGCGAAATTCCCGAGCCAAGTCGCCAGGCCAGATTTCTTCGTCCGTCCTGCCCTGCCATTCCTCCAGCTTCGCACCAAAGCATTCCTCGAACGGCCGGTTCATGTAAACATAGCGCCCCTCCGCATCTTTCACCCAGGCCGTCGTCGGACTGTTGTCCATGAACAGGCGGAACCTTTCCTCCCCAGCGTTCAGCTCGGCCTCCGCCTGCCTGCTAGCCGTGATGTCTCGGCTCACGCCTATCACACCCAGCGTCCGCCCTGCCGCATCACGCCACGGAGCCTTATTCGCGGACAAGACACGTGGCTTGCCTCCCATCACTCCCGTCTCCTCCTTGGTGATCGGCCTGTCCGCCGCCAATACTTCTTCGTCCAGTTTCCGGAAATGGAGGGCGGTCTCCTCTGAAAACAACTCCTTGTCCGTCCGGCCGATGATATCCTCCAGACTGATTGCCGCCAATCTGGCTCCCGCCGCATTGACGAACTGGTAGCGCCCCTCCATATCTTTCACGAAAATGGCATCTGTACTTCCTTCGGTCACCGCCTTCATCAATGAGTGATTCCGCTTCAGGCTCTCCGACTCACTGTGCCGTCCGATCGCAATGGCCGCCACACTCGTCGCTACGCCGATCAACCGCAGATGCTCCTCATCCGGCATTCCCGGTTCGCGGGAGTAGATCGCAAACGTCCCGCACACCTTGTGCTCACTGTCAAAAATCGGGGTCGACCAGCAGGCTTTCAGCCCATGTGCCAGTGGCACGTGCTTAATATCCACACACAGCGGATCCGATGCGATGTCCGATACATACACCGCTTCACCGCGAAATGCCGCTGTCCCGCAGGATCCGACATTTTCCCCGATCTCAATCCCATCGACAGCATCGCAAAACTCCTTGGGCAAACTCGGAGCCGCCCCGTGCCGCAGGTGAAGCCCATCGGCATCCACCGTCAGTACCATACACAGCAACCCCGGTGCCTGTGCCTCGATGAACTTCGCAAGCCCTGTCAGCGACTCGTCCAGAGACGCTCCACTCGCAATGAGCTCCAGCGCCTGCCGTTGGCCGTCCAGCAATGCCATATTAATCTTTCTAGACGTGATATCCCGTGAGATCCCCAGCAGCGAAACGACTTCCCCGTGTTCATTCCGCAGAGGTGTAGCATGCGTTTCCATCCACCTCCGCGTCCCCTTCATCCCCTCGATCTCAAACTCCAGAATGCCCTCACCTCCGGCCATCACCCGAGCGGTCAGATCCGCGAAAGCCTCGCGGTGATCCGGTCGCACCAGATCCAGCACACTCCGCCCCACCACATCGTTGATGGATTCCGCCTCGATCATCCTCAGCCCTGCTGGATTCATCTCCAGTAACACGCAGTCCGCGCCGAGCAGTTTCACGCATTCCGGCTCGTTCTCGTAGATCGCCCTCAAACGCCTTTCGCTCCATGCGAGCGCCCCCACCTTACACGCTGACTCCACTTGTATCACCACCAGACCGGCGAGTTTCTTCAGAGCCTCCAGCCGGGATTCGCCAAGCTCTCGGGAAACACAATCCATCACACACAGATATCCCTCCACAGCACCTCCGGCCGCCACCAGTGGCACACCTGCGAAAAAACGAACTCCTACCTCACCTGCAACCAAGGGATTCCCCGAAAAACGCCTATCTTCCGCCAAATCCGCCACCACCAACGGCTCGGATTGCTTCGGCATCCCACTGAAAAACCAATCCCCATTCGAACAACCTTCCGTATCCAGACCCACCTGACCAATAAAACGGAGCACCCCTTCCTCATGCAGAGCAACCATGCCCATCGATACTCCACAAATCTCTAGGGCCAGTCCCACAAAGGATTCAAAAACCTCCGACGGCACTTCACCCCACCCACAAACATCACCTTGATCCGCATTATACGTTTTTCCAACGAATCGTGAAGAGCTCAAAGACACGACAAATTATTACCTAACAGTAGTCATCTCCACCAGCTCCAAATAAATACATCTCACAAAATTGTTATCTAGCGATTTTTCGCCACGATACCTTCTATATAAAAATCCCAGAACCCTTACTCAGCCTACCTAAAATCTTACCCACCAAAACCGAAAAAATAGAGAAACCTCTATCCCTGACAGCCGTTCTCCATCCAAGATCCGCACAACCATATATAAATCGCAGCGCCGTACTTCGCGCGGAACTTAACCACCTCCCCTCCATCCAAGTTTCGCGCCTGATTTTCATGAAAAAATCACCGCCTCCCACTTCACCCCCAGTTTCTTCCTGATTTCTCGGCCAGAAACGCCGCATTTCTTGGATACCTAAAGCATCCAGCCTCCCGATGGCGGGTGGAGCCGCCAAAGCGCACCTGCCCATCTACGCCTTGTGAAAAATTTCACAAAGCACACTTGCCGCCCCGTCGCCTTACCTACATATTTCGCCCGAGCCACAAGGCTATCAAATTTTCTTTCCCAGCCATGAGCGACACACCATCGGCCACCGCAGACGCCAAACTGCCAAAAGACATCGCCGCCGAAAAAGGCATGGTGAACGTGCAAATTGACGGTAAATGGCACCAATTCCCCAAAGGCACACGCATGATCGAGGCCTGCCGCTCGGTAAAAGTGGATGTCCCTTATTACTGCTACCATCCCAAGCTCACCGTCCCTGGAAACTGCCGGATGTGCCTTGTGCAAATGGGAATGCCACCGCGCCCGACTCCGGGCAAAGATCCTGAATACGACGAAAACGGCTACCAACCCATCGGCTGGATGCCACGCCCCGCCATCTCCTGCGCAAATACTGTTGCGGAAAACATGGGCATCCGCACCACCGGTGAGCTCGTAGAGAAATGCCGCGAGGGCGTCATGGAATTCCTTCTCATCAATCACCCTCTCGACTGCCCGATATGCGACCAAGCAGGCGAATGTCGCCTTCAAGAGCAATCCGTCGGCTACGGCCGCGGCGTCTCACGCTTCGTCGACATGAAGGTCAAAAAGCCGAAAAACGTCGATATCGGCCCACGCATCCGCCTCGATGACGAGCGCTGCATCATGTGCTCACGCTGTATTCGCTTCATGGACGAAGTCGCAGACGACCCAGTCCTCGGCTTCACTCAACGCGGCACACACACGACCCTCACCGTTCATCCAAATCGTGAGTTGGATAGTAATTACTCCCTCAACACCGCAGACATCTGCCCTGTCGGAGCGCTCACCTCAAACGACTTCCGTTTCCAGATGCGTGTCTGGTTCCTCAAGGAAACTCCTTCCATCGATGTAAACTGCGGCACTGGCACCAACATCCTCATCCACACACGTGGTAACACCGTTCACCGCATCACCCCGCGTCAGAACGACGACGTAAACTCCGCGTGGATGCCAGACTCACACCGCCTCAACTTCCACTACATCGATAGTGACGCGCGACTCACCGCTCCACTTATCAAGGAAAACGGCAAACACATCCCAGCGACATGGGCAGATGCCATTTCCGCTACCGCTGAAAATCTCAAGCAGTTCGATTCATCGGAAGTCGCCATCATCGCCTCAGCGCGCATGACCAATGAAGAACTCTTCCTTGTCCGCTCTCTCGCAGGAGATCTCAATACCGGCCAATTCGCCACCGTAACTCGTGAAGGCGAGAACGACGGACTCCTCATCGCCGCCGATCGCAACCCGAACACTACCGGAGCACAACTCGTCTGGGGATCATCCGATACTTCCGGGCCTCTCTTCGCCATCCGCGAGGGTGTACGCAGCGGCTCCATCAAAGCTCTCCTCGTCCTCGGCGAAGACCTCACCGCAGAAGCCGGCTTCAATACTGAAGACCTTGCTAAACCCGATTTCATCGCCTCCATCCAACTCCTTGCCGGCGCCACCGCCGAGGCAAGCGACGTCGTCTTCCCCGGAGCCGCCTTCGCTGAAAAACGTGGATCCATGGTCAATCTATCCGGTCGCCTCCAGCGCCTCAACCGCGCTGTCGAGCCACATGGCGAAGCACGCGATGACTGGGAAATCCTCCGCGATCTCGCATGCGCAGTTACTGGTAAACCGACTTCAGGAGCCAACTTCCCCTTCATGATCGAAGACATCGTCAAGGAAATGGCCGCCTCCGTAAAAGAATTCGAAGGCATCACCCTCTCCAAAATCGGTGACCTCGGCAAAATAGTCACCGAAACTGGCTACACCGTCCCACTCCTCGAAAACGAACGCGCCCGCGCCGCCGCTGGCATCATCAACGGCTAATCCTCCCGCTGATCACTTTCCACTTCTTCCAGCAATGCCTGACATCCTCCTCAACATCGCGATCATCGTCACCAAGGTCGTATTCTTCACCTTCCTGGTCGTTCTTCCGCTCGTCCCGCTCTCGGTCTATTTCGAGCGTCGTTTCTCTGCAGTTATTCAGGATCGCGTCGGCCCGAACCGCGTCGGCATCCCGCTTACACTCCTCGGCTTTAAGAAAGACTTCCATTTCTTCGGCCTCATCCAGCCTATCGCCGACGGCCTAAAACTCTTTCTCAAAGAGGATTTCACACCTAAGCACGTGCGCAAAGCCTTCTACTGGCTCGCGCCCGCGCTCACCGTCGTCCCCGCACTCATCACTGTCTGCGTCGTTCCTTTCGGCCCCGAAGTCACACTCTTCGGCCACTCCGAGAAACTCGTCATCGCAGACATTGATGTCGGCCCACTATTCATCTTCGCGATCTCTTCCCTCACCGTCTACGGCATCACACTCGCCGGATGGTCTTCGAATTCGAAATTCCCATTCATTGGCGGAGTTCGCTCTACCGCTCAGATGATTTCCTACGAAATCTGCCTCGGCCTCTCCATCATCCCTGTCCTCCTCTTCTACGGAGACCTCAATCTCAACAACATCGTCCAAGAGCAAGCCGACAATGGCTGGCTCCTACTCCCCTTCTGGACGGACGGAAAACTGTCCCTCCCAAGCCTTGAGACAGCCCTGTTCCTCATCCCGGCCTTTATCGCCTTCATCATCTTCACCGTCTCCATCTTCGCAGAGACAAACCGCATGCCCTTCGACCTTCCGGAGTGCGAAACCGAACTCGTCGGCGGCTACCACACCGAATACTCCTCCATGAAATTCGCCATGTTCTTCATGGGAGAATACGCCGCCATGGTTATCGGATCCGCCCTCATCATCACACTGTTCCTCGGTGGATGGTCACTCGGATTCACCGCTGACCAATACATTGCAGACTTCGCCATCGGTGGCTTCAAAATTGGAGGATTCATTCACCTCGGCATCTTCCTCGGCAAGCTCCTTGGTTTCATTCTATTCTTCATCCTCGTCCGCTGGACTGTTCCCCGCTTCCGCTATGATCAGCTCATGAAGCTCGGCTGGGTCATCTTCTTCGAAGCCGCACTCATCAACGTCTTCCTCGCTGCCCTCATCATCGCAGCACCCGAACTCACCTCCACGATCATCATCATCGGCCTCATCCTACTCGCAGTAGTCACCGCCGCCGTCATCTGGGTCGCCAAGGTCTCCGAACCCCCCGCAAAAATCCTACGAGCATAGTCTTCCACTGATCACTTCTCACTGATCACTAGCCACTTTTTAAAATGTCCACCATCAAGCTCACCCGCCCCAAGCTAGACGCAGGCGAAAAGATTTACTTCGGCGCACTCATCAAAGGCTTCTTCCTGACGATGAAGCACGCCGTCAAATCCCTGCGAGGGAAGTCCTACGGAGCAGAAGGCCTCGCCTCTTCCGGACTCGGAGTCACCATGCAGTTCCCTGAGCAGCGTTGGGACGACCACATGCCGGAATACTACCGCGGCGCTCCCACCCTCGTCACCGATGAGCAAGGCCGCGAGCGCTGTGTCTCCTGCCAGCTCTGCGAATTCATCTGCCCGCCCAAGGCGATCAAGATTAAGCCCACCGAAATCCCTTCCGATGACAAGTGGGCAAAGGTTGAGAAACGGCCTCTCGAGTTCGATATCGACATGATCCGCTGCATTTACTGCGGTATGTGCGAAGAAGTCTGCCCAGAGCAGGCCATCTACCTCCGCAAGGACTACCTCATCACCGGCACCACACGCGCCGACATGGTTCACGACAAAAAGAAACTCTACGAAATCGGCGGCACCCGCGTCGGCCTCGTCAACAAATGGAACGAATTGAAATGAAGTCAATTTCGTCATCCATCGTCACCGCAGCAGGCGTATTCGGCTTAGCTAACACTACAACCGGATCTTCCGTGCCCATCCTCATATTGTTTTTAGCAAGTATCATTACTCTCTCGCTAGGCCTTGTCGGCTGGTGGCAAGCCCTCAAGCACGATCACTAAGTGCTCATCTTCGGATTTAAAATTTAGAATTTAAAGTTTCATGCCCTCCTACCTTTTCTGGCTCTTTTCCACCATCATGCTCATCGGTGGTTGTGCGGTTATCGCCTTCCGTAACCCCGTCTCCAGTGCCCTCGCGATGGTCACCTCATTTGTAGGCCTCGCTGCCCTTTTCATCGGCCTCTCAGCCTTCTTCGTTGGCGTCATCCAGATTCTCGTCTACTCCGGCGCGATCATGGTGCTCTTCCTTTTCATCATCATGCTCCTCGACCTGAAGGATGAGAAAAAACGCTCCGAAAGCTTCGCCCCACTTGTCGCAGGACTCGCCCTCGTCGGCGTTTTCTTCATTCAGCTCGTCGGCGTCCTTTCCCACAAGCTCGAAAACCAGGTCGCCCCAACCCTCGACGAAGCTACACTCGCCGCAGCATCTAAGGGATACATGACCGAAGAGGGACATACCAAAATCTCCGAAGCCCTCGCAAGCGGTTCCCTCCCCGATGTCCACCTCATCGGCCACACCCTCTTTACCCAATACAACCTCCCTCTCCAGATCCTCGGAGTCCTCCTCCTCGTCTCCACCGTCGGTGTCGTCGTCCTCTCCAAACGCCAGACCAGCTAACCTCTTCCTTAAGAGTTGAATTTTGAAAGTTGAATTTTATGCCCGAGCTTAACGACTACCTCCTCGTCTCCGGACTCTTATTTTCCATCGGCCTCGCCGGAGTTGTCCTGCGCCGGAACATCATCATCGTCTTCATGTGCCTCGAGCTCATGCTCAGCGCTGCGAACCTTACCCTCATCGCATTCTCCCGCTTCAAGGTCACAGATAACGGCCTCCCTGACTACAATGGCCAGATGCTCGTGTTTTTCGTCATCACCGTAGCAGCAGCAGAAGTCGCCGTAGGCCTCGCCATCATCGTGGCGCTCTACCGCACCCGCCAGACCATCCACACGGATGAGCTAGTCTCGCTGAAAGGATAGATTTTCGCGCCAGCTGAAACTCCCCTATTTCTCATCCTGACTAATAGTCGGCATGAGCATAGCTCCTCGGAAACTGGGTTTTGCAGCATCAAAATCAGAGGTCAGCTCAAAGGTAAGCGAGTGCGCACCTGGATGCTCAATTTTGACCGTTCCGATGATGCAGTGTGACTCCGATTGCTTCGCTAGCGTTTCAACACTCTCATATTCGGTTAATTGATTTTCCACAACCTGCCCCGCCACGGTTGCTCGCACTCGATCATCCGCATCCCATTTTATTTTTTCACCCATAGTGCAAATAGCCACCACATCATAAAGGCCTGGCTCAAACACTTTAAAATCCCAACTCAAAGCCTGCCCCTTTTTATCAAAACCTTTAACGCTCAAACCTCTACCCGCCATAATCCCTTCGCCTCGTAGAGGAACGGTCACCATTTTCATATCGATCGCACGAGTCGGCTTGTTTGGGATGGGTTCCAGGTCATGGATTTTTGCGTTGTATGCCTCCATTATTACTTTCCCGTCGGTGAGTTGTAGGAAGCCTTGATCCATTACCGTATCCCCAGCTACGACGAGCTTGATCACCGAAACAAACTGATCCGGCTGATTTTTAGGAATATCGAGCGTGATGATATTCTGCCCAGTATTCGCATCAAATTCTGACGCAAATCCAATCTTTTCACCCGTAGCCAAAAGCGATGCTTCCAACACCTTATTATCCAATCCGAACAAGGTGAATTTTCCCGTTTTTGGCCACTCAAGCACATTCAGATAGAGATTGGTCTCCCCCTCTTCTTTGCGCTGTGTGATCGAACCCCAACTAATTTGATGCGCGTAAGGCCCCGCCTCAGTGCCATAGATCGCCTCACCGTTTATCTCGAGCCAATCACCGACTGTTTGCAGTCTTTCCTCTACGGACTTCGGGATGACCCCGTTCTGATCCGGCCCCACATTCAATAATAGATTCCCTCCGTTTCCTGCCGCGTTGACCAATCGATGAAGGATCTCTTCTGTAGATTTCAACTCCGCATCCTCAGAGATGAAGTGCCAGGCACCATGCTTCTCGGTGATTGTGACCGCCGATTCCCAATGCATACCCAGATTAAATTCAGGAGCCATGTTGTCATTCATGGTCAAGTAATCGACATACTTCAGTGCATCATCATCGCCAAGTCGGCTATTGGAAATGGTTCCATAAGAATGAAGCATATCCATCATATCCTGTTGACGCAGAAACGGTTTTTCAGCTGGATGTCTAAATCGACGTGACGCATCAAACCAAATGAGAATGGGTTGATGCTTTTCACAGAGTTCCTTAATGACCGAATGCAGATACTCCACATAAGGAACAATATCTCCGCCCACATCCGGTTCGTTGTAGAGGGGGTTAATCGGGTCTGCGAGCGCGTAGTAGCACCCCATCCGAAGTCCTGCTGCCTTACATGACTCGGCTAATTCCCCAATAATATCGCGCTTGAAAGGAGTTAGATCCGTAACATCCCTTGTTGAGACATCAGAGTCCCACATGATGATGTAGGATGACTGGTGGGCAGTCGGGACGACATATTTCATCCCCCCCAGCTTTGCAATTCGCGCCCATTCTGCGGTATCCAGATGACTCGGACTCCACGTCTCCCTTTTTCCGCGAACGTCAAAATGAATGAACATCCCGAATTTAGCACCTTTATACCACTCCAGTTGTTCTTCGGCTGAAGGCTTCTGAGCCATCAAGTTACTAGAAAACATCAGAGCCGAAAGTCCTGCCAATAATTTAATCATTTTCATAAAATCCCCTACTGAATAGTTCTCACGATTTCCCGTATCATACTTCTACCAATCGAGCGCAATCTGCTCACCCGCCTTCAATTCCAAAACCTTCTTCTTCTCCTTACAGAGCAAGGTAACTTTCCCATCGGCTTTGGCCAAAACACTAACCTTTGCAAGTTGGCCATTGTTCCAATCCATGGCCACTTCGAAGCCACCACGGGCACATACGCCTTTCACGGAACCATTCGGCCAGGCATCGGGTAGAGCAGGCAGTAAATGAAGGGTTCCGTCATGTGACTGCAGCAGCATCTCAATAACTCCAGCAGCACCGCCGAAGTTCCCATCAATTTGGAACGGCGGATGTGCATCAAGTAAATTTGGATACGTGCCCCCTCCTTTACTGTAATCGGTATGCAATCCCGATGGCTCAACAAACTGAAGAAGCTCACGGAACATTTTGTAAGCGTGGTTTCCATCCTGCAGCCTTGCCCACAGATTAATCCTCCACCCCTTCGACCAACCCGTCGATTCATCCCCTTTGATATCTAGTGATGTTCTGCAAGCTTCCGCCAATTTGGGAGTCGACGCCGGCGTGATATGACTTCCCGGGTGTAATCCAAACAAATGCGACTGATGACGATGCTGCGGATCAGCATCTTCCCAATCGAAATACCATTCCTGCAGATTACCTTTTTTCCCAATTTGATAGGGGTGCAGCTTAGCCAAAGCCTGTTCCAATTCCGCCCTAAAAGCAGCATCTACATCCAACACGATCGAAGCCTCAACCATCTGAGAAAAGCTTTCCCGAATCATCGCCAGATCAGCAGTTGCTCCATACAACGTATGCCCCTTGTAGCCCTCATTCGTTAAATAAGTATTCTCGGGCGAGGTAGAAGGAGAAGTGATCAACTTTCCCTGCTTATCTTCGATCAGCCAGTTCAAACAAAATTCAGCCGATCCTTTCATCAAAGGATACGCGTGATTTTTCAAAAAGCCTTTGTCCTGAGAAAATTGATAATGCTCCCACAGGTGGGTCACCAACCAAGGGCCGCTCATATTCCAACAAGCCCACTGCGGACTGCCTTCCCCAAAGTTACCCACCGGATTACTCATCGCCCAGATATCGGATGTATGGCAAGCTGCCCAACCTTCATCTACTCCATAGAACGTTTTTGCAGTGATCTCTCCCGTCTTAGAAAGGTTCTGAATATAAGAAAGTAGAGGCATATGAAGTTCCGAAAGATTCGCCGTTTCAGCTATCCAGTAGTTTTCCTCAACATTGATATTCATGGTGTAGTTACTGCACCATGGCGGACGGATATACGGGTTCCAGATTCCTTGCAGAGTCGAGGGCACACCTTTGGTGCGCGAGCTCGCAATCAACAGGTATCGTCCATACTGAAAATATAGAATTTCTAGGTTCTTATCCTCCGCGTCGTGAAAATATCTTTTCAGACGTTCATCCGTCGGTAAATCAGGTGCTGACGTTTCACCCAAACTCAATTCCACTCGGTCAAAAAGCCCCTGATAATCGGCAAGGTGTTCCGTTTTGATTTTCTCATGACCTTCCTTTTCAGCACTCGCCAACTGTTCAAGAGCCAACGCTTTGTTGTCCGCCCCCTCTTTTACAGGGTCTTTATCAAAATCGTTGAAACTCGTTGCGATTGAAAGATAGATTACCGCCTCATTGGCTCCAGTCACCGTGAGACGATCATCCTCATACGACAGCTCACCTCCATCATGCTGAATGCTCAAATACGAAGAAAACCTAGTTCCTCGATCTTCATCAAATCGAATCGGGTCTTTCACTTTCTCCTGAATATTATGAGCCACGTAATACGGTGCGTAGCCATCGGCTTTAAAAACATTATCTTCGAAAGTCTGTTTGTATTTCAGCAAACTCGTATAGCGCACACTGAAATCCAGAGCCGCGTCTTGATCCGCTGAGAGCTTGATCACCATGATCTGATCAGGGTGTGAGATGAAATATTCGCGAGAAAAACGAACCCCCTCGACCTCATAGGAAACTTTCGAAATCGCCTTACTGATATCTAGCTCACGATAATAATCTTCCGCCTCACCTTGGTGTTCAAACTCGAGAAATAGCGTTCCCAGCGGAGCAAATGACTCGGTAAACTTACCCTGAATCTTGCGGTTCAACTTATCGGCAAGTTTATAATCTTCTTTGGCCAAAGCCTCTCGAATTTCTGGAATCGATTTGTGAGCATCAGGATTCATGTTTGAGTCAACCGGTTCACCCGACCAGAGTGTGGCATCATTCAAATAGATCTGATCCGACTCAACGCCACCGAAAACTGAAGCCCCCATTTTTCCGTTTCCAAGCACAAGACTCTCCTCGAAAAATTCTGCAGGCTTATCATACCAGAGCTTAGTGGTGGACTGTGCGGTTGCCGTTTGAAAAACGGCCAATCCCAACAACAAAAATAAGGGTTTTTGTTTCATTATGTTAGTTTCCTTTTACTGCCTTTCGCACCTGCTTCATGATATCGATGCAAACCGGATTAAAGAACGGGACATCCGCCGTAATGTACGGACTCGATGCAAGATTGATCGTTACCGGCATATTGGCTTCATCCGCCTTCTTGAAAATCTCGACGTATTTTTCAGCAGGTAACTTTGGTTTCGACCTCCATACACCATTCTTTGAACCACCGCTCCAGCCATCCATGTAAAACCATGCAGCCGCGTGCTGCCCCTCTAATTGGCCACCGTCTTCAAATAGAAAAGCGGGCTGATGCTCCGGCTCCCTTCCTGCCCCGTCGGAAACCACGAGATCACTGAACGGTGTTAAGTTCGGAAACAAATTCTGACTGAATCCTACCGGAGCATTTGGGTTACCAGCCTTGATTGCTGTAGCGAACTTTTCCCACGGCGGATCCAACTGATAGAGTTTCCACCCACAGTCATCGACATAGCCAGCGGTTGTCGCCAGATCTTTTCCGTATCGGAGGCTCACCTCACGAAAATGAGATTCTAGGAAATTGAAGTAACCCGTCGGGTCTGGCTCGTCGCCACTGCCATAGGTGTCGCCATACAACTGCTTGATGCCGCTATTGGGGTTATAGTAAAGCATCAGGCGAATGTCATGCTCACCCAAAGTATCGATGAGCTCACGAATCAAATCACGCTCGCAGGTAAACCCGAGTTCAAGTTCGTCGATGGCCTTGCTGGGGCCAGGCCAGTTATGGGCGCCATGGGCACAGGTGAAGCAGACCCATGACGCCCCGACTTCCACAACTTTTTCTACAAAAGCATCAACGTCAAAACTGTTAACTCGCTTCTGGTACTCACCCTTACTGGATTGCCCCGTAGATGAAAAATGAACAAACAAACCATATTTTCCATCCACCATCCATTGCACATCGGCTTTCATCGATTTGGCGCGAGCTTTTATGGCAATTAGGGCTTCTGGACGCACCAACTCAATAGACCAGAGGGCAAACGGAGTGGTTTTCCCTTTTGCATTCTTGATGTTATCTCGAACATCTCGTTCCTCCTGCGTCCCCTGGAAATCTACCAACCGTAAACTGATCTTGTTTATCCCTTTCTTCAGTAGAAGGCTCTGTTTCAGCGTGTGTTTCTGCACAAGCGGTCGGGTATCCCAATTCGGCACATTTGCTTTCTCGGTGATAGTTGAAGATCCTGAGCTGACTTCCAAAGTGGATTGCGCGAGGATTTCCTTACGCCCCGCGTATAGAAGAGAAACTGTGTAGATCGCCTCATCGGGGGCATCCACTTCCCATGTCATAACATCATTTTCGGTAGTAAAACCCCGAACAAACGCATCATTAACAACCGTAGGTGTTGGACGATCCGCAACTTTTAGATTCCCGGAAAGCTCCGCCCGAAAACCCATCACGGTTGTAATATCATCCGCTCTGAGTTGCCAAGTTCTGGGCGCCCAATAGGGATGTATTACACTCTCTTGGCACCAAGCAATTACTGGAACAAGCCATAAAAGACCGATGGCTATTAGAAAACTACCATGAATTTCGCATCGTCTCTTCATCATAAAATCTCTCTTTAAATATCAGTCAGTGAATAGTCTTCAACTCAAATTTAGCACTGGAATTCCGCCCTCTAACAAACAGCATTGAAGTTTTGTATGTACTACTGGAATTGATATATTCTTCTTACTAACGCCGCATCTTTTACCACGAATCACTTTCTAACGCTTCAACATCACGAAATCCGGCTTCTTAGCTACAACTGCCAGATGCTAGTTATCATCGTCGCCCTACCGCGCTCGCCAGACCATTCACACGGATAGGCTAGTCTCGTTCAAGGGCTGACGGATCGTTTTCCTGGATTTTAGAACTCTTGAGTTTCTTGAGTTCAGCGGCTTCCGCACGATAGCGTTGTATGTCCGCCGTCTCGCCAAGGTGTGGCGACAAAACTGCTACTCGTGATTCAACAATTTTCAGATCATCAGGGGCGATAACGCATGCTTTGTTGAGCATCTCTGACCATTTTGCAATTTCATCTGGAGTCACCATCTGATCATCTAGAGAGAGTAAACCTTCTTGTATCGCAAGATTTGAAAGGGCGTATGCATAGGAGGTAGCGAACAAACTATTCCCACGATCACCCTCGTAGACCTCTTGATGAATCTCTAGTCGCTGTCTTCTGAGCACAGTTGCCCTTCCTACTAAGTCACCTTTCTCCTCTTTGCTTAATCCAGAATTCCCAGCAACAAATAGCATTTGGGCACTAGCGAGATTTTCCAAACTAATCGCCAGTTCGTGTTTCAACCACAGATCAGTCTGCCTTCTTTCAAAACATTCCCTCCTGAGCGCGACTGCTTTCTCGTATTCGGAAACCGCTAGTATAATTTCAGGAAAATTCTCGGCGGCAATTTCTTTCCAAAGCCGAAACACGCGGACATTTGCAAGTCCATTGATTGCTTCAGCATGCATCCGCAAGATCCTGACATCGTCGGAACCCATCTCTTCGCACTGAGATATATTTTTGATATATCTCGCTTTTGATTCCTTCGGAAAATTCTGATGACGATCAAGCCTTGCCCTCAAATTGGACGCTTTCAGCCATCTCCAACGGCTAGACGCCGACTCCGATTCCTCAGAGTGATCCAAGATATTCATCGCGCTTTCTAGTGGCTCAGCAATGCGCTCATACAGGGGTAGGGGAAAAATACCATCCACCATGTATTTCGTATCATATTGTACCTCGGCCTCCAAAATCTTCAGATCGATTCCTGCCCTGAAGCGCTGCTTTTCATCTGGGATGAGCGCTAGATATTTTTGCGCCTTAACAATATGGCTCAATGCCTCCTTCGTATTTGAGTTTCTACCGTAAGCCTGAGCAGCTTCAAAATGGAACCGGAAGGCATCCGGCATCAGCGCAGGTTTGTTATCACCCGCCAATGCGATAACCCGATCCTGCAACATTTCCAAACGTGGTAAAATCGTCACCAACGCTTCGGTGGAAAGATTGATCGAAGTTCCTTTATCACTCCCACCAAGCAATGCTGATGAAAGCTGTTTTGCCGCTGACGAGAGCTCCGAAGAGGAGAGGCGCAGCTCTTCTTTCAAGGCAAGTTGCCTTTTTTCGGAGGATTCGGCGTTTTTCCTAGCTGTCTCCGCGATATCCCTCTGGCGAGTAGCGAAAATCAAAAGACAGCTCACCGTTGCCGCAACTAAGACAAGTGAAATCACGGCAAGCCGACCAACCTTCTTTCGCCTTTCGCGAGCCAATTGCGCTTCTCGTTCTTCTCGGGACGCCCTTTCCCGGCGTCCTTGCCTACTGGAAACTGCAAAACGAGTAAGCACATCGTGCGTCAACTCCACTCGGGATCTTCCATCTCTACTCTCTGTATGCAGAAGACGTAGTGCTACGAGCCTGTCAATCGACTCTTTCCCAATTGCTCGCTCCAAAGTTTCAGTGGCAATGTTCTCCCGGAATCCACTTTCCGTCACGAGGTGCTCTTCCACGGCACCACGCTCTTTTTCGCTCATCCCCTCAAAGCATGAGTCGTAATAATCCTCTAGAATCTGATCACGTTTACCGCGAAGCAACTCTGCTGTAATGGGTTCATCTCCGCGCACACGATCCAGCTGTTGGCAGACTAGGCTGAGAATAGCTGGTTCTACATGAAATTCCGATATCGGCAGTTCCTCTTCCCCGGATACAAAACGAAGGATAGCCTCGGCGACATCCTCCGTAACTATCCCGCGACCGGGTTCCATCACACAATTCATCGCCTTAGTTCCGAGCAACCTATCCAAGGGCTGGCGGTTCTCCATCAGTGAAGGCATCAGCTGCTTGCATCGCTCAAGCTGTGAAAGGAAGTCCTCCCGGATCGCAATCACGATACGATATCCCGATTGATCGAAATCGAAATCCATCGGATCCCGCTCACCGCTTTCAAAATCCTTTTCAAGCTGCACTGATGGACGTGCCTCTACGAGATCTGAGAGTTGCCTGAGATAATCCTCGCTACGACTCTTAGCCTCACTCCCACTTTGCCCAAGTGTAAAAACCTCCTCGAACTGATCAAAAACCAACACCGGGGTAACGCCACTCAGTGCGCCACTGGAGATGCCTTTACTTCTATCATGAAACCAAGTCGAAAGCTCTACACCCTCAGGAAGATCCATCCCCATTGCCTCCCCTAACCGTTTCCTAATCTGCTCGGCCGGCTCTAACACTGATGGCGAGTGATCGATGCGCAAATAAACGGGTAAGAGCAGAGATCTCCGAAGCCTCGGAAACAATCCCGCCCGTAGGAGTGATGTCTTTCCCAGTCCTGATTGTGAAAAAAGAATGGTTAATCGGCGCTGAGGCACCTTCCTCGATAAGTCCGATATTTCCTGTTCACGTCCATGGAAGATCGTGCTCTCCGTTTCAGAGAACGACTCTAGGCCTAGCCACCTACGCGACATCTTGGATGAGTCTTGTTCAAGCATGGGCAGCTCCTATCAAATCTTTTAGACGATCAATGAAACCCTCTTGCATTTCACCTCCTGGTAAAAACGCTATGTCACAATTTCTAGAAAAATCTTCAATACGATGATGATCGGTAGGTGTATCATCAACGATCACCGGAAGGATAAAAACAGCACCAGGCCCCATACCTCGTCGACGGTCAAATGCCCACGACCACTCACGATAAAAGAACGCCTCATCCCTCGCCAGAGCTGCCGAAGAAATCACCGGTATAAAGTAAGAGCAGCGCTCAATATTACGACGGATCTTTTCCGAGTAGTTATCTCCCGTCCCGAGTTGCTCGAGATCAAACCACGATTGAAAGCCATTTGCATCCAATCCAGACTTCAGGCGCTTAACCGTATCGAGATCATTGCGTGAATAAGAAAGGAAAAGAGAGTTCTCTGGCATCTCTCTTGCGGGAGGAAGAAATCTGACCGGCCCTGCTTGCGGTATCGCTCGGGGCGAAGGGCTGGAAGATCCCGCTTGCCACCTGCGGTGTAGCTCATCCACGAAAGATGCCGGATCCGAGCAATCACCAATCACAAAAGTGTTGCGACTGACTTGCCTAAGAAAACTGGAAAGCAAGCGATCCCCGGTGGCTTCGGGCTGCACCACAAATTCAAACCAATCGCGATCTTCGGAGAGTCTTTTACGCTTCGCAGTCCTGACGAAAAACCGACCCAACCAATCAGGATAGTTCACCCCGATAAATAACAGATGATGCTCTTGGAGTTCAGAAACCAACCTCTCCGGCGCATAGGTCTCGGATTGGAGCGCAGAGATCCATTCCAAGACATCTTCGTCACAAATGGCATATTTTGCGGTGGCCGCAACTTTGCCGAAAAGCTGATAGACCGTTGGATTCGATAGCGAATCCACCGAACTCGGCAGATCTTGAATATTCTTCGGGCAATATGAGAATTCATCCGGAGACTCACCTCTTTCCTCCAAAACGGCAGACGAAAGTAACCCGTCAAATCCCGTGGTGACATAAAGGGGAAAGTCTAGGATCGATGCTAACTTCCGCAGAGAGTCCGGAGGGCTGAAAGGCGCATTCAAAACCAGATTCCGAATCATCGGATACAAGCTCCTAACATTTCCTCCCTTCTCTTGAACGTTACCCACAAAGGTATCGAGATCCTCTGTAGCCTCAATATCAACGCGCTCAGCCAATTGGCTGCACAACCACTTCTCGAAGGTGATTTTCTCTCCGGATTCGGGATCGATGATCTCCGAAAGCCCCGTTCCGATGACCGGGATAACGCTACGTTCCTGGATGAACGCTAATAGCATCTCCCAATCCGAATCGCTAAATGAAGTGTGGCTCATACAGGAATGAAAAAAAGGATGGGTAATTTATCGCTCAACATCAAAGCAAACGCACATTTTGTGTCGAGTTTCCAATTCTTGAGCAATCAACCGCGCCTTTTTTGTATCGCTTCTTGTCCACCCAGCCCTACGCCTGCAAAGTGGCGCGGATGACCAATACACCGCGCTTCCGATGGATACTCCGCGGTGACCCTTTCATTTCAGACGGTTCTCAGACTTCTGAAGATTTTCCGGAAATCCTCAAGCACCTCGTCAATCAACGCGGTGTTTCAACTGAGAAGGAAATCGAAACCTTCCTCCGCCCAAGGCTCAGAGATCTTTCCGACCCTTTCCTCATCCCAGGCATGGAATCCGCCGTCGAGCGCATCCTACACGCGGTAGATTCTGGGCAAAAAATCTGCATCTACGGCGATTACGACGTAGATGGCGTCAGTTCCATCACCCTGATGTCGAAAATTCTTAACTCCTATGGCGTGGAGCCACGGAGCTTCATCCCTCGTCGTGGCGGGGAAGGATACGGCCTTAGTATCGCAGCCATCGAGCGCTGCCTGGAGGAAGGCGAGAAGCCCGACCTGATGATCGCTGTCGATTGCGGCACTGTCTCCGTCGATGAAGTCGCACACCTCAACTCCCTCGGCATCGACACAGTTATCGTCGATCACCACGAGCCAAACCCAGAAGCACCCCCCGCCTGTGTCGCTCTCGTGAACCCCAAGTGCGGTGAGGATTTTACCTATCTCTGCGCCGCAGGAGTCGTATTCAAACTAGGTCACGCCCTACTGAAAACCCGCCCTACCGAGCTAGATCTAAAATCACTTCTCGATCTCGTCGCCATCGCCACAGTGGCCGATATCGTCCCGCTCATTGATGAAAACCGCCTACTTGTCCGCCACGGCCTCCGCCGCCTGACAAAGACGACAAACCACGGCCTCCGTGCTCTCCGCGAGGTCACCGGCATGAAAGGAAACGCCAGTTCTCAAGACGTCGGCTTCCGCATTGGCCCACGCATCAACGCCGCCGGCCGCATGGACTGCCCAGAAGACGCACTCGCCACTCTTAATACCGATTGTCCTCTCGCGGCCGCTGAGCTTGCACAAAAACTCGACGCCTACAACCGCCAGCGCCAAAACCACGAAGCACTCATCCGCAAGGAGGCCGTAGAGCAGCTATCGGAAGGTTTCGATCCCGAGAAAGATCCGGTCATCGTCATCGGCTCGCGAGATTGGCACCACGGCGTCGTAGGTATCGTCGCCTCCCGCCTGATGCGACAGTATTACAAACCTACCTTCGTCATCGCCATCGATGAAAACGGCATCGGAAAAGCCTCAGGCCGCAGCATCGAAGGGATTTCCCTCGTCGAGGCCATCCGTGCCTGTGAGGACAAACTCATCTCCGGCGGTGGCCATGCCATGGCTGCCGGGCTCTCTATTGAAGAGAACTCCATCGCAGCTTTCAGAGAAAAGTTTGCTGAATACGTCCTCACAAACTCCACCGAAGAAGACCGCCGACCTCGTCTCGTCTACGATGCGGAAATTCCCTTTTCCCAACTCTCTCTCGAATTCCTAGATAGCTACGAGCTCCTACAGCCTTTCGGCAATACCAATCCGCAACCCGTATTCGTCTCCCGGGACATCGGCCTCAGCCGCCCACCCTATCACATGAAGAACAACCACCTCCGTCTCATGCTCCGCCAAGGCTACCATGAGCAGGATGCGGTATTTTTCAGCGGCGGCGAGCGCGACCTCCCAGATCCTCCATGGGACATCGCCTTCACCATAGACAGGAATACCTTCAGAGGAAAAACCACCCTCCAAATCATCATTCAGGATGTGATCGCCCACCAGCCATCCTCCTAAATACCACTACACCATCGACAAGTCATGCCCTCCGGATTTCAATCCGGTATGCAATCGATGACAGGCTTCGGCCGCGGAACTCACACGACTGACACTTGGCTCGCAAACGTCGAGGCCGCGTCAATCAACCGCAAACAAATCGAGATCGTTGCCAATCTCCCACGTGCTCTCCAATCACTGGAATCAAGCGTCCGCCAAGCCACACTGCCACATGTCTCCAGAGGACGTGTGCAGATCTCAGTGAAATTAGAAAAGCCTGATGAATCAGGCTCCTCCGTACGAATCAATGCGACCCTCGCCAAATCTTTCGAAGCAGCCTTCTCCGAACTCTCACTAGCCGTCGGCCGACCGCTCACTCCATGCCCCGCCGACTTTCTCCGCCAGCCAGGTATTTTCGAAACCGGCGACATCGAAGAAATCGATGCCGACGCCGCATGGCATGCCATCGCACCTGCCCTTGAAGACGCCATCAAAAACCTCAATGCCATGCGCGCCTCCGAAGGTGGCCACCTCAAAACCGACCTCCTCGACCGACTCGACAAGCTAGGTGAATTCACCGCGACCATCCTGGAACAAGCTCCCTTCCGCCCCAAGCGCCAACGCGACATCCTCCTCAAGCGCCTCTCCGATCTCGGGCTTCCACTCGAACTCGACGACGAACGCCTCGTCCGCGAAGTCGCCCTCTTCGCTGATCGCTGTGACATCTCAGAAGAGATCACCCGCCTCGATTCCCATTTCGGAAAATTCCGCGAATACGCCGCCTCAGGCGAAGCAGTCGGACGCTCCCTCGATTTCCTTTGCCAAGAACTCTTCCGCGAGTTCAACACCATCGGCTCCAAGGCAAACGACGCCCTCATCGCCCAAACCGTCGTAGAAGCAAAAACTGAACTCGAAAAGATGCGCGAACAGGTGCAGAATGTAGAGTAACATCATGGCGCTTCTTAACGACTCCCCGGACTCCGATCTCCCGCGTGAGAAGATCTACAAATACGGCGCTCAGTCACTCAGCAACGCCGAGCTGATGGCCATATTCCTCAGCTCCGGAGTGGTTGGAAGAAACGTCATCGAGGTAGCAGGAGATCTCTTGGAAAAATATGGAGGCCTCCAAGAACTCGGACGGCTCCCCGTTTCCGAATACATGAATAACAAAGGCATCGGCCTTGCAAAAGCCTGCAAGCTCGCCGCTGCCTTCGAGCTCGGCTCACGCCTCTCCCGCGAAGCAGTGCGCAACGTCAAATTAGATACTCCCGACCTCATCTACGAACACTTCGCCCACCAACTCTCAAACCTACCCGTCGAGCATGCCCTCGTTGTGACGCTTAATACCCGACTCGAACACACCAGCACCACGACAGTCTCCGTCGGTACAGTGAACGAAACCATCGCTCATCCCCGAGAAGTGCTTCGCCCAGTCATTTCGCGAAACGCATACGCCTTCATTCTCATCCACAATCATCCTTCCGGAGACCCCACCCCCAGTAGCGCTGACCATTCCATCACCACGGGACTCGACGAAGCCGCTGCCATCATGAAAGTTCGCTTCATCGATCACCTCATCATCGGCCGCCCCGCACCGGGCAGATCGGCCTTCTTTTCCTTTCGTGCCGCTGGTATCATCAACAGCTAGTTCCCCGTGTTTCATTTCCACCTGATCCGCAATATCAAGTCTGCCCTCTGGCTGATTGCCGTTGCGCTTATCCCGCTATCAGCCATCGGGCTCTACTGGGCAAACAAAACCGGACTCCCCGACGAATGGCGCAAGGCTCTTGAAACCGAAATCTCGAAACACGGAGCACACGTAGAGATCGGATCGCTCACCTACATCCCACTCCGCGGCTTCGTCGCACGAAACGTCCGAATCTTTGACAAGGAAGACAAAGCTCACGAGATTTCTCGCCTAGAAAGCGTCGGCCTCGTCCTCGACAACACCAGCCTCGCTAGTGGGGAGTTTCGACTCCGTAAAATCGAGCTACGCAACGCTCGCCTGCTCCTGCCAGTCGACCCCAAAGATCCAGCCGGTGACTCCCTTGATTTTACCGGTGTTTACGGAACTATTTTCATGCCAGACGAAAGGATGATCCGTATGCGAGATCTACGCGGCACTGTCGGGGGTATCGATGTCACAGTCAGAGCGGATCTCCTCGGCAAGGATCAAGGTAAGGGCGGTGGCTATGATGAAAAAAACGAAGGCCGCCGCCGGGAATTAATTGCCAATATCATCACCCAACTCGAAACATGGGATTTCGGCGATGAGGAAGCGCCTTCCGCTCATTTTCGCCTCTCTGGCGACCTCACAGACAAAAGCAGTCTACAAGCAGAATTCCGCTTCAATGCCCCTTCGGTTGAGAGGAAAGGTTACCAACTTCAGAATCTCAGCGTCGAAGGTAAACTTGATGGTTATCTAATAACCATCGCCGACTTTACCGCAAAAGACTCTAGAGGCACACTCGAAGGTCACGGCGATTACCAGCTCCTTGCACGAAACGGCCGCTTCGATTTCGAATCCTCAATCAATCTCCCCAACTTACTAAAATCTTGGCTCGCCACCCCAATGAATACCGAGCTTCTTACCGGGGGGAAACAACTTGTCCGCGCCGCTGGCGATTTCGATCTCACCGATATAGCAGATCCTATCATTCATATGACTGGCCATGCCCGTTCGGAGTCCATCATGTTTCGAGGCATTTCCTTCGATTCACTCGATACCTGGTTCTCCTTCCAAGAAGGCGATCTATTTCTCCGGGATCTAACGCTTGAGCGTCCAGACGGGACTGCTGTGGCAAAAGCTCTGGTGCGTGGTGATCTCGTGAAAATCGCACTCACCTCCACGATCCCAACGAAACACTATCAACCATTTTTTAAAGGCTTGCCTCTCGAAAAAATTATCGGGGATTTTTCGGAAGATGATAACCCTTCCATCGAAATTACTCTAGATGGCTCCTTCGACCTCAGTAACAAACACTCCTGGCAATACTCTGGCAGTGGCTGGCTGAAAAATATGTCTTACAAAGGCGTCCCCGTAAATTACGCCGCTTGTTCCTTCGAACTCGACCACCACAAACTCGATTTCTTCGATGGCAATGTGAACTTCGACTACTCGGACTACACCTTACGTAAGGACTTCGGCGGCCCCAATAGCGGTGAAGTGAATGTTGGCCGTATCCGCTACAATGCTGGAGATCAGAAAACCATCACCGTAGAAAACGTTGTGGGCGATATTTGGGCGGCTCCACTCATCCGCCTTTTCGCACCCAAGATCGCAGACGATATCGAAGCCTATCGATTCCACAGGCCACCATCACTTTCCGGAGGTGGCATCGTTGATGTCACCCCCGCAAAGCGCACAAACCTCACTGTAGGATTCAGTAGCTCTGATCCTGCTGATTATGAATTCCTTGGAGAAAACATCACCGTCACAGATCCCAAAGGCACCGTAAAAATACTCGGCGATAGAGTCGAAGTCTCCGATCTCACTTTAGAGGCCTTCGACGGACCGGTATCGGCAGAATTCACCCACAGCGGTAAGTCCCAGCTTTCTGGCGAGCTCACCTGCTCAGACCTCTCGCTCGCTGGCATCTCGTCTACCTACGGCTTTGGAATGAAAGGTGGTGGTAAGGTCACCGGGCGTATCGAGTTCAGCCTAGAAGGAGGCGATGTCGGTACCATGGACGGAAAAGGTCTCGTAGGGCTAAAAGAAGCAGAACTCTTCTCTGTGCCTGTATTTGGCCCACTATCTTCAGTCATGTCAAAAGTGCTCAATGACGATCGAGCAGGCTTTGAGCGTGCAAAGTCTGCCTTCTGCACCTTTATTATCGATGATGGTATCATAAGCACTCGCGATTTCCGGACAGCCACCACTTCAGTCACCTTCGCCGGCGATGGCCAGGTAGACCTAGACGAGGACGAAGTCGATTTTACTGTCCGAGTCAACGCCCGCGGCCTGCTCGGCCTCATAACCCTGCCACTCCGTCCCTTCTCAGGCCTCTTTCAATTCCGTGGCACAGGCTCCATTAAAGAAACCACCTGGGAAAACGTTCGAGTCACCGCACCTCTAATAGAGCAAGAAGAAATCTTGCTAGAAGATGCTCCTCCCAAAGCCCTCATCGTTCCGAAGGCTCTTGCCGTACCTGAGTGACCTTTATTTCAGATACCCGTTCGAAGCCTTTTCTTTTCCGATCGTCGTCTCCGACCCGTGTCCAGAGTAGACCACAGTTTCATCCGGCAATGTCAGCAACTCACGTTTGATTCCGGAAAGAAGAGTCTTAAAATCTCCACCTGGGAGATCACACCTACCCACTGAACCCGCAAAGAGCGCATCCCCCGCAAACACCACTCCAGCCTTCAGCAGGTAGAAGCTCACACTGTCAGTCGAGTGACCCGGCACATGCCCCACCTTTACTCCCATACCGAAAAATCTTCCCTCACCCGCTGAGATTAATTCGTCCACCACATATGGCTCCACCGAAGGGATCCAATCGGAGCCATGAGCCTCCAGTGTTAACTCCTTCGAGTAATCCGCCCAAGCATATACCTTCACTCCCGTCGCTGCCAAAGCCGCCACATCCTCTACGTGATCGTAGTGCTGGTGCGTGAGATATAACGCATCTAACCTCACGCCCTTGTCCGCAATCCATTCTGCAACTCCCGCAGGCGCATCCACTAGATAGTTTCCCTCCGGCGACTCTAGCAGATATCCATTGGTCTGAACCATGCCGCCCGTAAATTTCGAAATCTTCATGCACCTTTCTCCACCGGTATGCTCATATTTGCAAACCGACAGTCTGCCCATTTATTGATCACACTCGCCATGCGTAAGCTCACCCCGGAACTCCTCGACCACCTCCCGCCCGATGCTCCTGGTGTTAGCCGCTCTCGCCGCGACCTACAGCGCATCAATTTCGTCATGGGAAACGATAGGTGGATCATCCGCAACCTCCCGAAAAAACTCACTGCCATCACCGAGGTCGGAGCTGGAGAAGGACACCTACTCACCTCCATCTCGCAGAAACACCCAGCCATCCCCATAACTGCTATCGATCTCGCACCCCGCCCAGCTTCCCTCCCCAAATCCATCAACTGGATACAGGCCGATATCTTCACTCAGGATCCACCGGATAAAGGCGGCGTCCTTATCGCAAATCTCTTTCTTCATCATTTCACTGACAGCCAACTCTCCGAGCTTTCCAAATGGATATCCGGCTTCGACACCATCATCACCAGCGAGCCTTTTCGTGCGAAAATCCCCCTCCTACTTGGCAAACTCGCTACACCTCTCATTCACCCCATCACCCGCCACGACATGCGTGTCAGCATCGAGGCCGGCTTCCGCCCCGGCGAACTCCCCAGCACCCTCTCACTAAAAAGCCTAGGCTATAGCATCAGAGAAAATTCCTCCCAACGTGGATTCATCCGCATGATCGCGGAAAAGTAGCATCCACATACCCAACAAAACTTATCCATAGGCACATCTCGGAAGCATGCTAACATCTTCGTGTTGACTGAGGATATCACTATCATCGGAGGAGGCCTCACTGGTCTCTCGCTAGCCGTCGGCCTCAGGGCGAACGGAATCCCCGTCACCCTTCACGAGGCAGGACAATACCCACGCCACCGCGTCTGCGGCGAGTTCATCTCCGGTGTCTCTAAGGAAACCCTCGACCATCTCGCCATCTCCTCCGCCCTCGCGGATGCAGCACAGCACTCCACCGTCTCATGGTTCAGAGGAAACTCCCTCCTGCGCAAAAACTGCCTCCCCAGCCCCGCTTTATCAATTTCCCGGCACCTACTAGACGACCGCCTACGCCAACTCGCCACCGCAGAAGGAGCCACCATTCTCACCAGTTCTCGGCAGAAAATCACACCTGACAACCCCGGCACCGTCTGGGCTGCAGGGCGAAAACCCGTCAACGGAACATGGATCGGCCTCAAGGCTCACATCCGTGGCATCGAGACAACCTCTCACCTAGAGATGCATAGCGGCTCCATCGGCTACCTTGGCATCGCCCCCGTCGAAAACGGCTGGAACAACGTCTGCGGACTCTTCCGCATCGACCGCTCCATCACCCAGCGCCACGCCGACCTCCTACCCGCCTACCTCCGGAAAAACGGCAACACCCGCCTCGCCGACCTCATCGCCTCCGCCGAGTGGAAGGAAGACTCCTTCACCGCCGTCGCCGGCTTCGGCCTCGGCCTCCAAGAACCCACCCCCGGCGTCCTCACCCTCGGAGACTCCCACGCCATCATCCCCCCATTCACAGGAAACGGCATGACCATGGCCTTCCAATCCGCCGAGATAGCACTCCCCACCCTCACCCGCTACGCCGAAGGCGAATTCAACTGGCAAACCGCCTGCTCTACCATCGCCACCGCCCACCGCAAGACCTTCCGCAAACGTCTCACCGCAGCAAAGTTCCTCCACCCTCTCCTCTTCAAAAACGCCTCCCTTCCTCTCCTCAAACACGCCCCCATCTCCCCTATCCTAAACCTCATCCGCTAAACCAAGGAGGGGCTGCATCCTGCTGCCCGACAACCCCAGCCATCTCCTCAATTCCTATCTGGCAGCAGCATGCAGCCACTCCTTGCCCTTTATACCCCAGACTTATTAGATGTTCCTATCTTCCCTCGCCACCGCCAACCCACCCCACACCTTCACACAGGCGGAAACTTGGAGCGCCCTCCAATCCCACCCCCAGTTCGGCGAGATCAAACCCCGCTCCATCACCCTGTTAGAAAAAATACTCATAAACTCTTCCTCCGGCATCAACCACCGCCAGTTCACCTCCGCTGATCTCGACCCGGTCTTCCGCCGCGATGCCGAGCAGCTCAACCACTCATTCGAGCAAGAAGCCCCCAAGCTCTCCGCCGCCGCCTTGGAAAAAGCTATCGCCCAAGCCGGAATCAAACCCGAAGACATCGACGCCCTCTTCCTATGCACCTGCACAGGCTATCTTTGCCCCGGCCCCTCCAGCCACGTTGCGGAAATCGTCGGCCTCCGCCCAGACACCTACCTCTGTGATCTCGTCGGCCTCGGCTGTGGAGCCGCCATCCCCACCCTCCGCGCCGCCCACGGCTACCTCGCCGCAAACCCCACTCACACCGTCGCCATGATCGCCGTGGAAATCTCCTCCGCCGCCTTCTACATCGATAACGACCCCGGCGTCCTCATCTCACTCTGCCTCTTCGGAGACGGTGCCGCCGCTGCCATCCTCACAGGTCAAGACATCTCCGGAAACGCATTGCGCTTCCACGGCTTCGATACCCATCACGTCCCCGCCGACCGCGAGAAAATCCGTTTCACCAATTCCGCCGGAAAACTCAAAAACCAACTTCACCGCTCCGTCCCCGGCCTCGCCGCCAAAGCCGTCTCCACCCTCTACAACCGCCGCCTGTCCAATCCCCAACAAATCCTCGCACACTCCGGCGGCCGCGACGTCATCGAGGCCATCGAGACAGAGCTCCCCCCCTTCCACCTCACCGAGACCCGACAAGTCCTCGCCGACCACGGCAACATGTCCAGCCCCTCAGTCCTCTACGCCCTCGCCAACCGCCTCCAAACACACCCAGAAGATACCTCCCTCTGGCTCACCGCCTTCGGTGCCGGCTTCGCTGCCCACTCCTGCCACCTCTCCCGTTCTTCACTGAAAACTTCAAACTGAACACTAGCAAACCCTTTCCCACGGCTTTGATCCAGCCCCCCGGCGATCCCCCTCCGGGGCACGTTGCGAATAGCTCCTGTCAACGTCGCTCCGCTCCATTCTCGGCACTAGCCACTCAATGACCCCACCTACCCAACAGCAACGCCTCGCCCAACGTTCCCGCCCCACCGGCCTCCCCGTCATGAAGCAGCGCTGGGCAGGCCTCGGCTTCTTCCATTGGGTCGTCGATCCAGAGATCATCGCCGCCCGCCTCCCCTCCGGCATCCACCTCGATACTTTCGAGGGAAAAGCCTACCTCGGCGTCGTTCCTTTTTTCATGCAGCGCATCCGCCCCGTCTGCCTGCCACCCCTTCCCTGGCTCTCATGGTTCCACGAGCTCAACCTCCGCACCTACGTCTTCGATGACGCAGGCAACCCCGGCGTCTGGTTCTTCTCACTCGATTGCAACCAACCCCTCGCCGTAGAGATCGCCCGAATAGCATTCAACCTCCCTTACCAGCACGCCCGCATGTCCTCAAAGGTAACCCCAGAGGAGATCCATTACCACAGCCTCCGCAAAGACCACCCCCTCCCGGCTTCCGAATTCACCTACCCCCGGCCAACCTCCCCCGCACTCGCCGGAGAAGGCACTCTCGAATGGTTCCTCGTCGAGCGCTACCGCCTCTTCTCAGCAAACCGCCGCGGCCAGCTCTTCAGCGGCATGGTTCACCACCAGCCCTACCTCATCCAGCCCATGCCCGCCGCCACCTGCTCCACCACCCCCTTCGCCCTCAACGATTTCCCAGAACCCACCACTCCCCCAGCCTCCCAACTCTCCGCCTCCACTGTAGACGTCACCATCTTCCCCCTCCGCAAACTATAACGCGAAGCGCAAGGAGGGGCGGAATCCTTCCGCCCAGCAACCCGAGCCATTTCACAGGCCATATCGGGCGAAAGAAATTCGCCCCTCCCTAGCCAGTAGAACATCAAGTCGCTCCCCCCTTTGCACATCACTCCTTAGCCTGTTCCTTGGTTGGAAAACATCCCTCTGACTCTCGTTTAGATTCCTACTCCGAATTACTAGCGGGCTGATCAGCACCCCTTCTTCGGCCTCTGTTCGCAGTGTGATCACTGCCGAATCTTCACAGTATTCGTAAGCAGAGGCGCCCCATCCTCAGAGGAGAGCAATTGCATCTTGATCAAACTCTCCTCCCAATCAATTTCCAAGCAGCCAAAATGTGGCTCATAGATGACCTCTCCAGCACGCAGGCTATTTTTTTCTCTCCCAGGATAACAGACATTAAAACTACTCGATGTGAGATCAAATAGCGGACGTTCACCGTTCGGATTCAGAACAGAGAACTCACCCCGATGCCGGTCACCCGATAGCAATACCGTAGTTCCTTTGGCTTCACCAATCACACGAAGCAGCCTCTCTCTATCATCAGGGAACATCCCCCACCGCCTCCACGTATGCTCATTGGAAAGCACCTGAATTCCAGATCCTACAATGCGGACTTCAGCTTCATTCTTAAGTTCTTCTTCAAACCATTCCCATTGCTCCGCGCCCATCAGAGTTTTTCCCGGTTGAGGTGCAAACTGCTCCTCCCGAGTCCCTTCCTGAAACGGATCACGAAATCGCTGCAAGTCCAACAAGATGACTTGTACGCGATGGGGTTTCTCTCCAAAAGTCCACACTCCGTAAACTCCGCTCCGCGAACGACGAGCATCTGTTTTAGGAACCACAAAATGATCCAGAAACAATTGCTCCGACTCCTCTGCATGAGGATGCAAACGACCAGGATATTTAGCGCCATAGTCGTGGTTATCCCACGTTGGGAACGTAGGGATCTTCTGGCGAAAAGCATGATACTGGGGAATGGTAGCCAATCCATCATACGCCTTTTTCAATCGCACCGGATCCGAGGTATTTCCGTAGTGATTGTCTCCTAGCAACAACATCATGTCAGGCTCCTTAGATCGAATCACATCCCAAAAGCTTTGGTCTCTCGTAGGTTTGTTGCACGAACCAAACGCGATCCGTTGAACCGGCTGGTCTGTATAGGTTTTATCAGACAGATATTCGGCCATTGGCTCAGAAGGGGCATTCTCTGCCATTCCAGAATAGGGCACAGCCATCACTGAGAGAACTCCTAAGCGAACTACCCTTGCCAGAATGTATTTGGACATTGATTGCATGTACTTTTACAAAACGTTCGAGCCATCCACTGAAGAATGGAAGCTCGAATCCAATTTGGAGTTTATCGCTGTTGGATGAACTCTCTGAGTTTCTTTGACTTCTCTTGTCCACCGTTCTCCTCCAAATAAACGAAGACATCTTCGTCATTCTGATCCCGGATATCAGTTCTAGCTCCATTGGCCAAAAGAAGCTCAGCAATCTCCCATCTGTCGATCTCCACACATTCGAACAACGGTGTACGCCCAAACTTATTGGTGGCGTTCACATCGAATCCAAGTCCGATGATCTTCTCTACTACCGTGAGGTCACCTTCAATGGCATACCAGTGAAGCATCGACTCCCCTAAATTGTTTCGATTCGCGCGCACCGTGGATAACAACTTATCCGAAAGAGTGCGATCTTCCGCCAGAGCCTCGTATGCCTCGATCCATCCTTCCGCGTGTGCCATAAATTCTTACGCTAGTAGAATAGTTAGAATCAATCCGTGCTTGGAAGGTAATACTTCCACTCATCCGATTCCGCGATCTCCTTGAGTGCGACGGCTCGCTGAGTACGAAATCGCCTCATTTAGCCAGTGAGGAAAATCATCACCGCAGCAGCGATGAACAGCAAAACGCCAATTGGAACCTCCCACCGGCGCCACTTGCTGACGTAACGCTCCCAGTCCCGATACATCTCGACGTAGTAGGGTTTTTTCAGAGTGATAGTAGCCTTAGCGTTCACGACATTTTTTATACCAACGCTAGAGCGATAGCACCCGGGATGTAGCTAAATTTCACACAGACGGCAAACTAAGCATCGCCATCTTGTTTGACCTAATCAGTAACTGATTCATAGTGAGACTTAAGGACTTCGATGATCATGGCGCGGTCTGCCTCATCATATGAGTTTACAACAACAGATAGGTTGCCCCACCGAAAGCCTAAGTTCTCACCCACAAAGTCTGCCAAATATCCATCTACCCCGATCTCATCAAACTCCTGAAACCCCTCGAGCTTCCGTGAAACACCGATGCCGTCTTTAAGATGTACCGTTTCACACTCCTTAGGGTCTTCAAAGTGACTGATCGTGATGATGAGTTTGGGGTTCTTATAGTAGCACTGAACTATGTTCGAATTCGCAGCAGTTCTCACCCCCGAGTCTTTGTAAACCCCATTCGCAATCTGAACGGCGATCTCATCTGAAAGTTGTTCATCAACCACACAATCCCCTGAAAAGGAGCTTGGAGACGGAAACATGTCCTCCTTGCTGACCATTCCACGACTCTTTTTCGAACTGCATCCTGCAAGTGTAACGCAGGAGAGAAAACATGTGATCTGTAGAAGTCTTTTTAAATGGTGCATGAGTTTATATTTTGCCAAATGAAATTTGAATGAAGAACGTGACTTACTTCACACAAAAAAGGTATTCACACTAACGCGAACCCTCTAGTCACCAATCTTGATCTTAATCCCAGCTCCCTTTTTCTCAACCGGCTCGACCTTCTGCTTCACCGCAGCCGGAGCGATATTAGCAAGATGGAACTCTGCGATGGTCTGTTTACCCTTGGCAGTGGTAATGGAAATAGTTCCGCCTTCAGCAGTGACAAGGTATTGATCGTTCTCCAAGGGAGGCAGCGTAAGCACGGGAACGAAGCCGAGCTCGCCTTCGTCCTCACGGCGATAGCCAAGGACACAGCTATGCCTCGTCCAGCCAGTAAGCTCTTGCTCCTCACGGGTGCTTTGCATCTCTAGAGTAGTGCCCTCGATTGGCTCGAAGCCGAACCACATAGAAACCGGTGCCCGCGGCTCCTTCACTGCCAGTGCAGCATCGGCCTCCTCGCCGTATGAGACGGTGGCCATGAACAACAACAAGGAAACGATCAAAGGAGTTTTAAACATACCTCTGATATAGGGAATACGCCCAATACCCAACAAGCGCGAAATTAATCAACGGGTAGAACTCACCTAGAGCCCGAGGAAATTCGAGATGAGTGCGAGCCCGGCATCCTGACTTTTCTCCGGGTGGAACTGGCAGGCGAGGACATCACCTTTTTCCACAGCTGCAACAAATTTTTCCCCGGCGTAGTCGGTGACAGTGGTTTTCCATCCATCGTCCTCAGGCTTAGGAAAGTAGGAGTGCACGAAGTAGAAATACGGCTCGTTACCAAGACCTGTCCAATAAGCGGATGCGCCATTTTGCGGGACGGTGCCGTTCCAGCCCATCTGCGGGATTTTCTTTCCCTCCTCTTCCTGGAATCGAACACAGCGACCTTTGACGATGCCAAGGCCTTCGACTCCGGGCGCTTCGTCGCTTCCCTCGAAGAGGATTTGAAAGCCAACACAAATACCGAAGTAAGGTTTCCCGGCGGCAATCCATTCACGCAGCGGCTCGACGAGTCCTCGCTTGTCTAGCTGACGCATGACATCGCCAAACTCGCCCTGACCGGGGAGAATGAGATGAGTGCAGTCCTCCAGCCCAGAGGCATCGGTGATGACTTCTGGAAACACGCCGAGGGCATGTAGAGCATTTTCCACGCTGCGGAGGTTGCCCCCGCCGTAATTCACAAGACCAACTCTCACAGTGCTTCTTTTGTAGAAGGGATACCTTTCACGCGGGCGTCTTTTTCACAGGCTTCCCGCAGGGCGCGAGCCAGACCTTTGAAAATCGCCTCAGCGATGTGATGGCCATCACGGCCGTAAAGCAGCTCCACGTGAATATTCGCGCGGAGATTTGAGGCCACGGCACGGCAGAATTCCTCTACAAGAGTGAAAGGCATGTTCGGCGCGGATGGCGTACCAGCCGGTGCGCGAAACTCTAGGTGTGGGCGGTTGCTAAGATCCACGACTACACGTGCGAGCGTTTCGTCCATTGGCAAGTAGCAGCTGCCATAGCGGCGGATGCCTTCCTTATTACCCAGCGCTTCCTTCATGCACTCACCAATGACAATACCAGTATCCTCGATGGTGTGATGCGCATCCACCTCGATGTCGCCGATAACTTTGACATCAAGATCGAAGAGGCCGTGCTTAGAAAACAGCGTTAACATGTGGTCGAAGAATGGGATACCTGTGTCGATCTGCGACACACCATCTCCATCCAATCCGATCTTCAGAGAAATATCTGTCTCTGCCGTTTTCCTTTTTTGTTCAGCCGTCCTGCCTGTCATGTGAAGTGGTTGCTTGTGTAGGTGTCAGTTCGGGGCGATTCCAGCCCGTTCCGTCAGTTTTTCCAAATAAATATCCGGGAGCTTCGCGCGGCGAGCTTCCATAATTGCGGTTTGGGCCGCTTCCTCGTCAGCATCGCCGAGTGCTGTCCATGTATCGCGGTAAACATCTTCCAATGGTTTCTCTGTAGCTATCACCTTAGCTGAATCCAGTTTTTTCATTGTAGCGTCAACTTGCCTCAAGGCCTCAGTGAGGGATTGCTTGTGATTAATATCTGGAGTGATCCATTTCTCCTTCGCAGCCTTCTCTTCTTCGAATTTTGCATTGAGCTGCGCATACCGTTCGTCGAGCGCCTTTTTAGTCTGAGTACGATCTTCCTGAGACATCCTTTCTAGACCAGTTTCTCTCCTTTCCATGCGTTGGTCGAAAGTGGCTAGGCTTTCTCGGAGACTAGCGCCGAAGGCCGCCAGCACCTGGTTGATTTGATTCACTACTATAGGCCTACCCGCAGCCTGTGAGAAACAAGTCTCATAATCCTCAAAGCGCCGAAGGCTGCTTAGGAAATCACGCCTTCCGATTGCATCTGAGATACGTTGAGCAGCAATCTGTTCATCTAGTGCGTAGGCATTTGCCTCATATTCCTCTGGCGAGATCATCAGACCTTCCATTTTCGCCCCACCGGCGGCAATAACTTCCAACTCACCTTTGAGCTCAGCAATCATATCCTCAGCAGATTTTTTCTTACTACCGCTCGGATAGGCTTCTAAAAATGCCTCAATCCTCTCGATTCTAGCGGTGTAGCCCTCTTCTTCTAGGAGATCTGGTGCCGGAGTGAGCTCGGAGATCTTCGCAAAAGCTTTCTCCTCTTCACTTACCTTCTCGACACTCTTTACGTCCGCTTTCGCAACCACCTTCTCTTCCTTAATGGATTCTGTGACATTGACCTGAATGTAATAGTTCTCCGCATCTTCCCGTAAGATGGAGCCCTCCATGCTCTCTCCGGATTTTAGGGTGATGGTGTCAGCGCCTGCGGCCTGACAAAGAAGCAGCGCGGCTACAGTCAATAGGGTCGATTTCATAGGTTATTTGGGTTTTCAAAAGGGAATGTCGTCTTTGAGCGATCTTATGGCAAGGATGGGACTTGGATATCACCGATTTCCTTAATTTCGGTAATGTTACCATCTGCATCCACCACACGCACTTTATCGGGTTCTTCGGAGGAAAGTGTCCTAGGAGCACCTTTCAGTGGAAGCCGCAAGATCGCGTCCTTTAACTCTCCGGATACATTTTCGCCAATGAGGTATTTTTTGCCATAACCCTCCAAGAGACCGGCCTCGCCTAGGTCTGCGTGCAATATAGGGCTGGAGGAAACTCCAACAGGATAACTAGAAACCGCATTCTTAAGCGCTTGCGGCACAGGAATATCTAAAAAACTTAGCCGCTGCACCGCCATTGCAAATAAGCCCGCAGATGATTCCTCGAAGACCATGGTATTATTTGAGACCGGCAGACCACTAAGATCAACATCTGAGCTAGACTCCTGTATATATCCATCTACTGCAAAGAGCTCGGAGGCTGTAGAGCCAAGGTCAGCTGCCCAATATTTCCAATTTTCGTCGAGTGTAATCGCATACACATCCAGAGATGCCTGAATGGCGAGTGCATAAAGGAAAGCCCTGCCGTCGACTATACTTTCCGGAGCATCAACTGAGTAAAGCCTTAGCCTACGTCTATCACCAAACGCCTCTTTGGCTTTTTCCAAAAGCTCTTCAGCACGTCCCTTGAATTTTTCATCACCGGTAATCCGGTATGCCGTGGCAAATGCGGAAACCATCCTCATCGTTGCGCTTGCATTGGCATGGCTATCAGAGCCAACAACTCCAAGCCGATTATTTCGCACATCCAATAGTTTCGCTTTCGCACTTTCCAAAAGCACTACCACCTCTGCCTCATCCACACCAAGAGCCTCTGCAATTTCATCAGTTCCCTTAGCATTCATCAGGGAATTCATGCGGAAATACTTCATCTTTGGATCGTTCTCCTCTGGAATATTTCCATCCTCCTGCAGCCCAGAGGCTATCCAGAAAACGGGAAATTCCTCTGGGGTAACCAAATCCCGCACATTGCTAAAACTCCATAGCCAGCTTTCTATACCTTTTTGAGTATTTCGCCCAAACGCATACATTCCATCCTCCGTGAGGTAGGTTTTTTCGGAAAATTCCAGCAATTCCAAGGCTTTCTTAAGAGCTCGTTCGTCACCAGTAGCGGCATAAGACTCGAATAGACTCACCGCCACCCTTGCCTGACCTGAACAAGTTTGACTGAAGCTCGGTATCGACCAATCCCTTCCGCGCCTTGACTCAAAAGCTCCGCCTGCCAGCGGGTCAAACATCGCGCTACGCAAAAGATCATCCAGCAGACTTTCGAGCACTTCTTTGCTCATTTTCCGTATCCGTTCTGGGAGCGCTCCGGTCTGCACTCCTGCCGCCAACAGATTCAATGAACCGGTCGGAAAAAGACCACCAGTTTCATCTAGGGTGCGGCTTAGCGGATCATACAGAGAAATCAGCTGCCGCAGGCAACCCATAGAAATGATCCCAGCATCACCAACTTCACCTTTAGATGTAAAAAGCTCCTTTAACCTTACTGCCCGCATCTTTTGGTCAGCCGCGCTATTCTTGAGAATGTAATCCGTTTCCTCCTGCCACATCCTATGCAGGACAACATGCGACTGCCGGAAAAGCTCCCCAGCGTCCTGATCGTTATTATCGGACAACGGCATCCAAGCCACAGGAGCGCCTTGCGGTGACATCCATATCATCAGCGGTAGTTTGAGCCCTGAACGTATTTCAGCACAGAGATGAATGGTAAGCAGTCCCATCTCACGCACCGCATCTCCGTCGATCAAGATGGGGACATAGTTCTCGTTAATTTCTGAAATTACCTCCTGTTTCTGCTCTAGGCCAGCAAGCGTCGCTTCAAAGGCGGGCTGCTGCGGCATGACCACAACAGCAAAAACCAGCCGCCCTGATCGTTCTGCTTTCTCAAAAGATTCCGCTGTCCAGGTGTGCCAATCAATTTTCGAGTCGAGCTGCGCTTCATAAACTGGCCCGGGCATTCCCTCCAAAGGCTTTTTCTCCTCCTCGAATTGCGTATGACTTGACTCTTCAGGCGGTAATTCCACCGTAGAAGTCTTCTCGCGGCAGCCAATCAGTAGGCAGAGCCCAATGAATATGATTCCGTTGAAAATAATGCGCATGCGTAATCTTGTCTTTCCTCTGCCGTTGCAGAAACCCAATCTATAGCCTTCCCACACTAAGTTGGAAGAAAAGACTTCCGCTGTAGCCACCCTACGTTAATCTCCGCCAACCAGTATTTCCTCCCGCAGAGTGATCAGCATCGCCATCTCCAGCCAAAAGGGGGGCGTGGGTAAAACCACCCTCTCGATCAACCTCGCCCACGCCTTCGCGCGCGCCGGCATGAATACCCTACTCGTCGATGCAGATCCGCAGGGCTCTGTCGGACTGTCGCTCACACGCCAGTCGCGCCTGCTTTCTGGGTTTTACGACTACCTTGCCGATCCTGGAATCCCGATGGAACGGCTCATTGTTCCCACCCGACTAGAAACTTTCTCCCTCATCGCCGCCGGCCAAGCCAGCGATTATGAAGCAGGTAACGGCACCTCTGGCTCACACCTCGCCCGCGTCCGTTCCTTCCTCCGCAACGTCAACTCACGCCGTTACGATATCTGTATCATTGACACCGCCGCCGGCCTTTTCGGTGTCACCAATGATGTCATCGCCTCCGCAGACGCACTCATCATTCCCCAACAGGCAGAGCCGCTCGGCATTCGATCCGTCCCGAAACTGCTCGAGGGACTCAATCGCCTACGCATCGTCAACCCGCGCCTGAATGTTCTCGGCGTCTGCCTGACAATGCTCCAGCAAGACCTCGCAGAAAGCACTGAGGCTGCCACCGCCCTCCGCCAACTCCTCCCCGAGGCAATGCTTTTCCAAACTTTCATTCCCCGCGACGACATATTCATACGCGCCAGCGCAAAAGGGCTCCCTGTCGGCGTCCTTGAAGAAGGCGAAGGTGCCGATGCCGTTTTTGCCTCCCTCCGCGTAGAGGTGCAGTCGAAACTCGAAAAATCCGGACACAGCCCCATCCTGCAATCACATTAATGGATCCGCTCAATCCATGGCTCGACCCCGCAGAAGTCCGGCACCTCGCCGAGCAACTTCTACGACCCGTCGCCCAGACACGCCTCACCGCAAACGACCCGGGATTCGATGATGCCTTCGTAGGTTTCGCGGAGGCTCCTACTCAAGGCTCAGACCCACATGAGCATGAGTCGCCAGCCCCGACAGCTGTATTAGAGGCAATACCTCCCGCTCAAGAGCAGGAAAAAGCCTGGCAACCTGCCCCTCCTGAAACCAACCTTCCGGAACCAGAGCCACAACCCACGGCCGAAGTCACCGAAACAACTCCAGCTCCTGTACCGCCAGAGCCACCCTCACGCAGCCGTTTCCTCGAACGCGTTCAGATCTTCCGCGATTGGCTGTCAAAAAACTTCGAAGCCAAAGACATCTTCATCCTCGACCGTGAGGGCAAAGTCATCTTCGACGAAAGCGGCCACGGTCGCCTCCACTTCATGGCTCGAAACCTAGCCCTCGCCTCCAGCGGCCCCGGCAATATCCACGTAAAGATCGGCCCCGGTGCCATCCTAGAGGTCATCCCCAGCGAAACTCCATATGGACGCATCGTACTCGGCATGCTCATCCCAGAATCCCTCGCCCAGCCACACGTAAAAATTATCGGCGAAGTTCTCCTCCAGACCGCCTCCCCCTCATAAAATTCAAATTTCAAAATTCAACCCTCAAAGAAGAGCTAGGCTCGATCCGCTCCATCAATTGAAGATTGGAATTTGAAGTTTGAATTTTTCCGCACCACCCATGCAAATCGTAGCATCTTCCAACCAAGACCGCCTCGACGCATGGCTCGCTTCAGAAATCCCGGATCTTTCCCGCTCCCGCATCCAAACGCTCATTCGCGAGCAATACATCCTCGTCAACGACAAGTCCGCCAAGCCACGGGACAGCGTGAAAACCGGAGATACTATATCCGTAGTCGTTCCAGAGGCCGTCCCGGACATCGCCACCCCGCAGGATATCCCGCTCGACATCCTTTTTGAGGACAAGGACATCATCGTCCTCCATAAAGCCCACGGTATGGTCGTCCATCCAGCCCCCGGCAACAACGATGGCACTCTCGTCAACGCCCTTCTCCACCACTGCGACGGCAAGCTCTCGGGCATCGGCGGTGTCGAACGCCCCGGTATCGTCCATCGCCTCGATAAAGATACCTCCGGCTGCCTTGTTGTCGCGAAAACTGATCCAGCCCACCAAGGACTCGTCACCCAGTTTGCCGAGCGCTCCACCATGGAGAAGCTTTACCTCGCCGTCTCCAATGGCATCCCAAAGCCCGACCGTGAAACCATCTTCACCCACATCGGCCGCCACCCAGTGAATCGCCAGAAAATGGCCGTCGTCAATCCCCCCGGCGGCAAGACCGCCATCACAGATTACGAAACACTCGCCACCGACCCCGCGACAAAAACCGCCCTCGTTCTTTGTCACCTCCACACCGGTCGGACTCATCAGATACGCGTCCACCTCCATCACATCGGCACACCTATCCTAGGTGATCCCATATATGGGAAAAAACACACACTCCCCACTCCACGACTACTTCTCCACGCATGGAAACTATCTTTCAACCACCCCATCTCCGGGAATAAAATAGCCTTCACCGCTCCACCTCCCATCGACTTCAAACCTTGGTTAGATCGTGCCGAAGGCTTTAGCGATTAGCAAAGACTCTATACGCCTTTCGCTCGCTGCCGAGTCCACTCCAAGCCTTCGACATATTCTTCGCTCTGCGGGCGAATACTAACCAGCCTCTCCCACAGCGAGATGGCCTCCCGGTAAGCTTCTTTCGCCTCTTTGGTTTTCTTAGAAAGTTCATAGGCATGTGCAAGATCACCCAAAAGGTAGGCGCTTGAGCGTTGAAGCTCTTCAATCCTAATTCCGCTACTCTCGCCCGAAGTCTCGAGATCGCGCAGCGTTTCCCGCGCCTTTCCGAGAAACTCTAGCTCCTGCGCCCTTTCTCCAGAGAAACCTAACATCCGTCCCTTCTGCCACCACAGCAGTGCCAGCCGGTAATCTACCATCGGCTCCTTACCTATACCCTGCCGCTCCAGAATTTTTATCCCCTCATCGAAGGCTACCAGTGCCTCTTTCTGCATTCCTTTGTCTAGGAAAAGTCCAGCCTGTAAGCCTAGTTGCGCTGCCTTCCGAGTCGCCGCCACCACAGAATCCGGCCTTCTCTGCAATACCTCGTCGAGAAGCTTCATCGCCTCTGATGAAACCTTCTCTGCCGAAGTCACATCACCAGAAAGCACTGCCGCCTCTGCCATCGCTCCGTAGCATCCCGCAAGTTCCAAACTTATCCCTATGTCCTGCGGATTTTCTTGCAATAGTTCAACCATCTCAGCTGCTGCTAACTTCCTAACCGTAGTTGCATCACCCATACTCCCGATTCCCTCCAGGATCGTTGCAGAGGAAAGGTAACACGCCGCCAACTCCGACCTCAGCACCGCTGACTCAGGCCTTACATCCGCAAGTTCGTTGAGCTTTTTCGTCGCGCTCATCAACTGCTCCAACGCCTTCGTATCGTCGCCAGATGCCGCATGAATCTTAGCCTCACTGAAATCGAGAATCGCCGTGAGCTGTTCCAGCCGTTGAACATCCGTTCCGCTCGACGGCACATCAGAAAGCGCTTTCCTTGCCTTCACAAAAGCCTCGGCAGCTGCCTTATCGCCACTCTGTTGCTTTAATAGAGCTAGCAAAAGCGTATCACGTCCAAGCCGCAGCTTCATATCCGCATCCAGCCCTCCACCCGTCCAGCCAATGATCGCTTCCTCCAACCTGCGCTCAGCAGCTTCCGCATCTCCCGCAGCCAGCGAAATCTCCGCTAACTGTAGCCTCGCCCTAGCACGCTCCCCATCGAGCGACTTAATATCTGCATTTCTCACAAGAAAATCCTCAAAGTAACGCTCCAGCCTCTTTAGCCGCAGCTCCCTGCCATCCAGCGCAGGCAACTCTCTATTCCCCTTCTCCATCGCCCATGAAAACAGCCTGTCGCCGATCAACCTCGATGCCTCCAACCGCGCCAGACCGATATCATATTCATACTCCATCTCCTGCTCGGCCTTTTCCTTCGCCACCACTGCCTCCTGCATTTTCACTACTGCATCAGTAGCCTTCGTATCTAAGAAAATTTTCTCACGCTCACGCTCCGTTCGTTCTTTGCCGAGTTGCTCTTGGGAAAGATACCACAAGCCACCCAGCACCGCGCATGCCGCTGCAGCCATCCCCGCAAAAAACATCACACGCCGCCCGAATCTCTCCGCTTTCCGTCTCCTATCCAACAGTTCCTCCCTTGTTGAATCTGTCGCCACTTTGGTTTCCACTTCCGCAAAGCCCGCCATAACCTCCATCATCGAGACAGGTCTATCAAGCCGACTCAATTTCAGGCACCTATCAAGCCATTCCCTGAAACCCTTCTCTAGCTCGTTAGCTGGCTCCGAAGGCCATACCGGATCCTCCTGCACCATCAGGCTCTTCGCCATCTTCGAGGCATCAGCATGAATACCCTCCTTAATCGTCTCTCCCGGCTCTGGAGCTACTCCTGCGAAACTCTCAGCGCACCTTGGAAACTCTCCGGTCAACAATCGAAAAGCCAATACCCCAAAGGCATGCACATCCCATCCATAGCCCTCTTCCTCAAAATACCCGCTAGGATCCACCAACTGCTCCGGCGGCTGATAAAGCAATGCATCCGTGAATTCCAGATGCGCAATCCCCGGCATATTGCCCAACGTCCAATCGACAAGCTTAACACCCCCTGCCTCGTCAAAGAACACATTCCCCGGCTTCAGATTCCCATGCGCCACACGTTTTCGGTGCATCGCCGCCAGCGCCTCACCAATCTGACGAACCAAGCCCCATGTGCTCTCACCTGGATGCTGCCCCAAGCTGTGCTGAAGCGTATCTGGCACCCAGCTTACCTCATCCCCTTCATCTTTCTGATACGCAAATAATGGCAGTATCCAACACGCTGGCCTGCCGTCAAAATCCGCCGACTCCACCTCGGCAACTCCCTCCGGCCAGCCACCTTCCTCCAGCCTAGCTACCATCCGCGAGAGCAAACCACGATTCACCGCCATCCCCTCGAAAACTTTTACCGTCCAGATATTTCCATTGTCATCCTTCGCCGCAAATACCCGGCCACACTCTCCCGTCCCGACCAATCCGAGCACCTCTAGGCCGTTCATTTCAGGCAACTTCATCACAAAAACGCTAGCCCACCCAATACGCTCCGCCAACCCCCAAAACATCCGACACGACTTACACCACCTTTCGATTTCACTTCGTAGTAAAAATACTGCAATATGTGCCTATAGCTCTTCGTATCCTATGGGTTACGCAACCGCCTCACGCCCATGAAATTACAGTGCCCCGGCAATCCTCTTGAAAACTACTCGTCACGCCGCGAGTTCCTATACGTCGGACTCCTTGGTTCAGTCGGCATGGCTCTTCCGGACTTCTTCGGGCAACGCGCCGCAGCAGCCACCAAGGTTTTCCCACATCCTACTCCCGTCGCCCAAAGCGTCATCCACATCTTCCTCCCAGGTGGAATGGCTCACCAGGAATCTTTCGACCCCAAGCCCTACGCACCCGCCGAATACCGCGGCCCCTTCGGAGCTATCGACACCAAGATCCCCGGAGTCCAATTCGGCCAGTTTATGAAGGAAACGGCAAAAATCGCCGATAAGATCTCCATCATTCGATCCATGTCCCACGGCGAGGCCGCCCACGAGCGCGGCACCCACAACATGTTCACCGGCTACCGCCCTTCTCCCGCGCTAGCCTTCCCATCCATGGGCTCCGTCGTCTCCCAGCAACTGGGCTCACGCAACGACCTCCCCCCTTACGTCTGTGTGCCGAATGTCCCGAACGAATTTGCAAACTCAGGCTACCTTCCCTCCGCCTACGGCCCATTCGCCCTCGGATCAGATCCCTCACGCGGCGATTTCGAAGTCCGCGACCTCAACCTCGCCAAAGGTGTCGATAACGACCGCTTCCACCGCCGCCGCAGCCTCCTAGAGACCGTCGATGACCATTTTAGGAAACTAGAAAAATCCGACGCCCTAGACTCCATGGACGCGTTCTACCAACACGCCTACAAACTTATCTCCTCACAGAAAGCTCGCGAAGCATTCGACCTCAAACAAGAGCCTGACAAAATCAAAGAGGAATACGGCAAGACCGAAGCCGGCCAGCGTATGCTCCTCGCCCGCCGCCTCGTCGAAGGTGGCGTCCGCTTCGTCTCACTCACCGCCGGTGGCTGGGATCACCACGACAACATCAAGTCCGGTATCGAAAAACAAATGCCTCAGACCGATCGCGCCATCGCCGCCCTCATTCGCGACCTCGACCGCCGCGGCATGCTCGAGAACACCCTCGTCATGGTCACCTCAGAGTTCGGCCGTACTCCGAAAATCAACCCCACCGGTGGCCGCGACCACTGGCCGCGTGTTTTCTCCACCATGCTCGCTGGTGGTGGTGTAAAAGCAGGCTACGTCCACGGTTCCTCAGACGCCCTCGGCGGCGAACCCGAAACCGACAAAGTCGGAATCCAGGATCTCGCAAAAACCGTCTACAACCAGATCGGAATCAACGCGGAAAACGAACTCATGTCCCCCGGCGATCGTCCTATCGAAATCGTCGACGGCGGCGAAGTCCTCGACGCGATCCTCGATAAGAAAGCGTAACGAAGAGCCGTGCCTATGGCCGGCTTCACAACCCAAGCCCACCCATGTCACCTTTCAGGAAATCTCTCCTATCACTGTTCACTGCTCACTTAGCACTGATCACTCAGTCCTACGGATTAAACCCCATCTCCCCCCCGGGCGGCCAGCGCGGCACAGCTGTTAATGTCTATCTCAAAGACGATAACATCGCCGCTTTCCAAGAGTTCCTCACCTACCAACCCGGCCTCGAACTCATCGACCTCAAGATAGGCGAAAAGGACAAGAAAGCAGCTACCGCCACACTTCGCATCGCGCCAGATGCAGCCCTTGGTGAACACCTTTTCCGCATCCGCACCTCGCACGACATATCCTACGTTCGATCCTTCTGGGTCGGAGCCTTGCCCATAGTTGCGGAGAAAAAGGACGAAACGTCTCAACCCATCCCCCTGAACTCCACAGTCCACGGCGTCGCAGACAAGGAAGACGAGGACACCTTTCTCGTCTCCATGAAAAGAGGCCAACGCCTCTCCGCAGAAGCCGAAGCCATGCGTCTCGGCCGCATCATGTTTGATGCACGCATCTCAATCAAAGACCCTTCCGGAAAAGAAATCGCCACCAACGACGACTCCGCACTTCTCAAGACTGATCCTCACCTTTCCATCATAGCCGAGCAGGATGGTGATTATGCTGTTTCCATCCGTGAAGCAGCCTGGGAAGGAGGTGGCCAATCTCGTTACCGCCTCCACATAGGCACCTTCCCCCGCCCTACAGCAGTTTTCCCAGCCGGCGGAAAACCTGGAGAAACCATCACCTTCAATTTTCTTGGCGACCCCGCTGGCACCTTCACTCAAACAGCAACCCTTCCTCAAAACTTCGAAGGTAAATTCGAGCTATACCCCGTGCTCGACGGCCAAACCGCCCCGTCACCCATTCCCGTATTCGTTTCCTCACTAGAACACACCAACCAATCTGGCGAAAACTTTACCCGCGATACTGCTCACAACTTTCCATCCACGGAATCCGCAGTAGATGGAATACTCGATGGAAAAAACCAAGAACGCTGGTTCCGCTTCAACGCCAAAAAAGGAGAAAACCTGGAAATCCACGCCCTCGCACGTTCATTGAATTCGCCACTGGATCCCGTCATCCATATTCGCGAACCCAAGGGCAAGAACATCGTCCGCGTCGATGACAACAGCAATTTCCCCGACCCACTCGCAAAATGGAGCGCTCCCGCCGACGGCGAATATTTGATCCAGCTCTACGACCAACTACGCCGCACCGGAGACGACTTCACCTTCCGCCTAGAAATCACGCGCCGCCAGCAAAAGCTATCCGCCAGCCTCCCGTCCACTGACCGTCGAGATTCACAAAAAGACAAATACTTCTCTATCCCGCAGGGCAACCGCTACGCCGGGGTCATCCAGCTAAAACGCGAAAATAATGGAGCAGCCATCAAATTCCTAACCGAAAGCCTCCCGCAGGGCGTGCGCATGATCGCTCCGGACGTTCCTAAATCTATCAACAGCTTCCCTGTCATCTTTGAAGCCGCCCCCGGAGCACCCCTCGCCTCCACCCTTCAAGCTTTCACTTTAAAAGCAACAAACAGCGACCTCTCTGGAGCCCTCACAGACACGATCAACCTTGTCGAAATTAATAACGTCGGAGTCTTCCACTCAGTCTCTCTAGATCGCATCCCACTCGCGGTCACCTCACCCGCACCATTTTCCATCGAACTTGAAGCACCCAAGAACCCGATCGTCGGCAATGGCACGAAAATGCTCAACATGAGAGTCACTCGCGACGAAGGGTTCAAAAACAAAATCTCTACTCGCTTCCTCTGGAACCCACCAGGTATCTCCGCCCCCGCAGGCACCGAGATCGCACCAGACAAAAACGAAGCAACCTACGAACTAAACGCTGCTGCCGATGCCCCCGAAGGAAATTGGCAAGTCTGTGTTGTTGCAGAAGCAGACACACCCACCGGACGGCGCATTGTTTCATCTAGTTTCGTCACCCTCGAAGTCGCCTCACCATTTGTATCTGCCACTCTTGATCTCGCCTCTGCACGAGTCGGCCAACCTTCCGTGATGCTCGCCAAAATTGAGCACAACCGCCCGTTCCAAGGCACCGCCACCGCCGAACTGCTTGCTCTTCCTCACGGTGTTACTTCCAAACCCGTCAACTTCAATACAGGGACAGCAGAAATCACCTTTCCTCTCACCATCTCCCCAGATGCAAAACCCGGCAAATCTACTAACATTCTCTGTAAAATCCTAATCCCCGGAAACGGCGAAAAAATCCTACATCTCACTAGCCAAGGCGGCACGCTACGCGTCGACGCAGCTCCAAAAAATGCCCCAGCGAAACCTAAGAAGGAGCAAGTCGCAGCTAAACCTAACGAAAAGCCCCTCTCCCGCTTGGAGCAACTACGGCAGGCGAAGTAATACCGTCTTCAATGGTTACTTCGGCACTTTCTCGGAATCAGGAAACTTCGCATCCACCCGCTTTAACCACTTGTTGAGCGATCCCCGCAGACGCTCCGCCAATTCTGGATTCGCTGCCAGCACGTTGCTTTTTTCCATCGGATCTTCCTTAAGATTATAAAGAGCATCCTCAATCAAGCCGTAACCCTGATATAGCTTCCAGTCTCCAGTGAGAACTGCGCTTCCCATGTAGTATTTCACATCGGGACGATTGTGAGGATAATGCCAAAAAAGAGCATCACGATCCAAATCCCCGCCCTTAAAGGCCGGCATCAAATCTAGCCCTTCGAGCTGCTTGATCTCATCCGTAGAACCACCCGCCGCATGAACAAATGTAGGGAAGAAATCCATCGTATTGACGGGAACCTCTGACTCGGTGCCGCCTGCGATCACCGCAGGCCATGAAACTGCCATCGGTACACGGATACCACCCTCAAGCAGCGAGCCTTTCTTATCCGCCAACCATGAGGTAGGTTTCGCTCCTCCATTATCCGAATAAAAGACGATCATCGTATTGTCTGCTTTCCCAGTCGCTTCCACGGCATTCATGACCTTTCCAATGGCCATATCCATGCTCTCAAGCATCGCCAAATACGCGTTTCCACCATTTTTCTTCACAAGATCCTTGGGTGCCTTAATCGGCGTATGAACCTGATAGAACCATAGGGAAAGATGGAATGGATCATCCTTGTGAGATTGAATGAAGTCGACCGCTTCATCACCAAGTCGATCCGTGAGATATTCGTTTTGCTCCTCATTCTCGATCGTCCCGTTTTTGTAGGGATCAAACCACGACTTCGGTTGGCCATAGGCACAGCCACCGATATTTGAATCAAATCCGAAATGCTCCGGATGAAATCTCGCATCAACGATGCCGTCCTTCGTCGAAATGGAGCCCTCGCCCGCTAGGTGCCATTTTCCAATAAACGCCGTTGCATAGCCCTGCTTTTTCAATTCCCTCGCATAGCTTGGAAGCTCAAGCGGCAGATTCTTCAGTGACTCCGCATCGCCCGGCCCGCCTTTCGAAGCCCTTTCGTTACCAGCCTTACCGGGAATATGAGTCGTCAATCCAATCTGAGCTGGAGACATTCCAGTAATACAGGCCGCACGAGTCGGAGAACAAACCGTCGCCGCCGAGTAAGCCTTATTAAAAACCATCCCACTCTTCGCAAGACGTTCGAGGTTTGGGGTATTTACATCCGGATTACTTCCATCGTAATCCACCCATCCCGGCCCCAGATCATCGGCCATGATGAATACTATATTTGGTTTCTCATCTGCAAAAATACCAAGTGTAAAGCTCAGGAAAAGCCCCACAGAAATGGCCATTGTATCAATCTTCATGTGATTCCTCATACTGTTATATAATTCGGTATTTTTCAGATATCTAGGATACTCACTCAGTTTTACACTTTCTCCACCTGCTCAGCCTTACCGCTGGCAATCGATTTAAAAATAGCATCCATCACCAAGTGATCTCGCAATCCCTCTGTTCCATCCACTTTCCATTCCTTACCCTCCATAATAGCTTGAGAAAACAGATCCATCTGCACTTCGAAGTGATCCGTCTGCGGAAAATCTAGCGGCACCTTCGAATCAGAAGTCCAGCCCTTCTGCCCCTGTGTTCCAAAGCAAGGCTGCATACCAAAACGCCCTTTATCGGCATACGCTGTCAGTTGGTTATATCCACCTAAATTGAACGTGGTGAACAAGTTCGCCGTTTTGCCCGATGCAAATTTCATCGTCCATGCGATCGTCTCGTCCACTTCCGCAAACTTCTCCTTATCGGTCTTCGTCTCAAGCGCGCTCACACTCACCGGTTCTTCACCGAAAATATAGCGAACTCCCTGAATGGCATAGACACCAACGTCCAGCATCGCTCCCCCACCATACTCCTTCTTAAGCCTCCATTGTTTCGGATCACCCGCACGGAAGCCGAAGCCCGAATCAATGTGCCTCACCTCCCCAAATACCTTCTCTCTCGCAAAACGTATCGCCTCCACATGGTGGGGCTCGAACTGCAACCTGTATGCCACTCCGAGCTTCACTCCCGCCTCATCACAAGCCGCTATCATTTCTCGGCAGTCCTCCGGGGTAACTGCCATCGGTTTTTCCACATACACATGCTTCCCTGCCTTCGCCGCTCTCAGAGTGAATTCCTTATGCATTGAATTCGGCAACACGATGTAAACCACGTCGATGTCCGGGTTATCGATGATCTTGTCGAAATTATCGTAGTTATAGATCCCACTGTCCTCGAAACCATATTTATCCTGCCACTCCGCCGCTTTCTCAGGTGTCCCAGTCACAACTCCCGCCAGTCGCGAGTGTTTTGTTTTCTCTAGAGCGGGTCCAATCTTACCTTTACTCAGACGGCTCAGCCCCACCACAGCCCAGCCCAGTTTTTTTCCCTCGGGCTTCTTATCCTGAGCTTTGACTAGAGACGTAGCCAGCCCCGCTCCGATGACAGATTTCATAAACGGACGACGCGAAATAGGGTTTTCATTCATACGGATAGCCAAGCATCGCATATCGAATTCTGCACGGAAAATAGAAAAGCCTTGCTCAAAGCCATCCGCAACAAAGCCCACAAGCTGGTGTTTCCATGAAAGCCAACCTACTCTCTCTATAGCCCGCTATGCTCGCCTCTTCCCTTCATCGCCTTTTACTCACGACAGCCATTTTCAGCCCTCAGGCTCCAGCAAACCCTGTCACATCCTCCTGGTTCACCGACTACTCCGGCCAATACGCGCGCATCTATCCTACCACCGAAGACGAAACTGCCAACGCACCCGTCACCACATGGGATCACCCTTCCGGGACCGACCAACTCCTCCCCGCCTACGCCGGTGTTAGTGAAATTTCCACCACCGTCACCGATCTCTACATCCGCACCAGCGGCTTAGCCTTCCACACCATGGGGCCATGGTATGGGGGAAATGGAAACCTCTTTCCGAACTACCCTTCAAACATCGCCCAAGCCGCCCGCATCCCGCTCACACCCGTCATTCAGGCTTTGCCAAAAACACAGACTGGAGGTGGAGCCATCGGATACTTCGTCGACGGCGTCGCCATGTTCGATTCCCGTGACGCCTTCTCTTATATTTTCGTCACACTCTCTGATGCAGGCCCCGGCACCGCTCCTCAGCGCGGCGATGGAAACTGGAACCGCGATGCATTTATCAACGAAAGCGACACCTTTGATCCCGCATTCGCTCACCAAGCCGGAGCCACCCACCACTACCATGCAAACCCCTTCGGCCTTCGCTACTATCTTGGCGATTCTGTCTCATACAACAAGACCACAAACGCCTACACAGAAACACCAAACGCCACCCACTCCCCCATCCTCGCCTGGGTCTTCGATGGCCTCCCCCTCTACGGCCCCTACGGTTACTCAGATCCTCTGAACCCCGCCAGCGGAGTCCGCCGCATGATCTCCGGCTATCAGAAACGCGATGGCACCAACGGCTCCACAAACCTGACAACAACAGGACGCACTACTCTCCCCACCTGGGTCACACGCAACGAATCTCACCTCACCAACCCCACCCGCACCAATCCCCTCTCCACCAACCAATACGGCCCCGCAGTTAACTCAACCGCTGGCGGCGAAACCTTCGTCCTCGGTCACTACCTCGAAGACTACGACTACAAAGGCGACCGAGGCCTCACCCTTGGCACCGATTTCGACCTCAACGAATACAACGTCCGCTGGTGCGTCACCCCAGAATTCCCTAACGGTACATGGGCTTACTTTTCCTGTATCGCCACCGACGGCACCCCCGTCTTCCCCTACAACATCGGCCGCTACTACTACGGCACCAAACAAGGAGATAATGTCAACAACCTCCCAACCGATCGGGAAATCCTCTTCGAGGGCGGCCCCAATGCCTCCCAAAAAATCGACGCCCCCACCGTCAACACCTCCACCGGGGACGTCACCCTCACATGGTCTGGTGTCGAAGGAGGCACCTACCGCATCGACCGCTCCGATGATCTTGATGACTGGAAAGTCCTCGATGACTCAGCCACTCCCACTGCTGGCCCCTTCGGCGAAAACTCGGATGAAAAACGCGCCACTACCGATACAAAACATTTTTACCGGAGTTCCCTCACCACCGTCGCCACCTTCGATGAGAACGGTATCGACTACTCCGCTCCCGTAGATCCCACCTTCATCGCCACTTTCGCTTCCCTACCCGATCTTTCGGAAATCACCACCGTCACCGTAAACGGCATCTCTGCCACCATCGTTGGTTCTTCCTCCAACTCCCTAGAACTCACTTTTGATGACACATCTCTGAATACTGGAAATTACTCTGCCACTATCACCCATGCTGGTGGCCCCTCCACCTCCACCAACACCTATGAGGTCACCGCTCCACGCAATATCCTCCTTCTCATCCTCGACGACTGGGGCATCGACTCCTCACCCATCGATAACAACACGACACTGAACCCCGCAGCCACTTTCCCCGACATGCCAAACCTCCAGACACTCGCTGACCGTGGCATTCGTTTCACCAACGGCTACGTCCAACCCGTTTGCTCGCCCACGCGCGCCACTATCCTCACTGGAAGAAACCCCACGCGCCACGGTGTAGGAGACCCTTCACTCGCAGGATCTTTCCCGGCCAGCGAACTCACCATCCCTGAAATCTTCACCGCAGAAAACTCTTCTTACGCTCTCGCTACCTTTGGAAAATGGCACCTCGGCGGCGGTACCGACGGCCCCGCAACCCTTGGCGGTTGGACGGATTTCCGTGGCATCATCGGCGGCGGCGTCACCAACTATTACAACTGGAGCAAAACCGTTAACGGAGTCACCACTACCTCCACCACCTACACCACCACGGATCAAGTCAATGAAGCAGTGAACTTTATCACCACATCAGAAGGTAACAGCACCCCATGGTTCGCTTGGGTCGCTTTCAACGCCCCTCACACCCCCTTTCATAATCCACCTTCCTCCCTCCACAACTACCCGACATACGCCGTCGATGAAAATGGTGAGATCGTGAACGAGGAAGACCAGCGCCCTGCCTACGAGGCATCTCTCGAGGCACTCGATACCGAACTCGGCCGCCTCCTCGCCTCTGTCGATCTCACGACTACCAACATCATTCTCATTGGAGACAACGGCACCCCCGGAGGAGTCGTCCAAGAGCCCTTTAGTAGGTTCCATGCAAAAGGCTCCCTCTACGAGGGTGGCGTTCACGTCCCCTTCGTCATCGCCGGCCCGGACGTTGCCCTCCCAGGCACCAGTAGCCGCTTCGTCCACTGCGTCGACCTCTTCTCCACCATCCTAGAGCTCGCGGATATCGACGTCGCAAGCGCCACCACCTCTGTGGACGTCATCGATTCCCAGAGCCTCCTCCCCATACTCAAAGGCCGCGACGCAGCTGCACGCCACATCGTCTCAGAAACCTTCACCAACCCCGCCACTGCCACCGATGGCCGCACCATTATCTCCGCTTCACACCCGAATTACAAACTCATCGTCTTTGGCGACCCCAATACCACCACCGACACACCCACCTACGAGATGTATCGTATTTCCACCGATGAAAACGAACAAACCCCACTCACCGTGCCCCCTACCCTCGGCGACACACACTACAACGCCTACCAAGCACTCATCGCCAAAGAAAACGAACTCACTCCCCCTGCTCCAGCCATCACTCTGTATCTGGAAATCGACTCCACCATCGCAGCAAACAACACCGGCCCCGGCAGCGTCCCTCAAAACCTCAACCTAGCCCCTGATTCGGTCACCATCGACGGCAACCCCGCCACCTACATCGGACGCCTCGATACAAGCGACACGATAGACCGCTACTGGGTAAAATGCACCCTCCCCACAGATACCTCCCCCTACACATCTGCCACCATCGTTTTTCCAGACAGAACTACTGGCGGAGTGACTTACCAGCGCATCTTCTCTGCAGTCATCGCCCCGTAATCCGGTTTTCCAATCCATTGAAACACGGATTCCTGCTGTTCTCGTTTATCGCACCAATCTCGGATCTGGTGAAATTTCCCCAGAAAACATCGGCCTAGCCCTCGAAAACTTCCTCAACCTCCTTTCATAAAGCCATGTCCCGATCATTCCTCATCCTCTCATTCCTTTTCCAGTCCCTCCACGCCGCCCCCATCGAGACTTCGTGGTTCACCGACCCTTCCGGAAGCTACGCCCGTATTTACCCAACCTCCGCTGAGGAAAAATCGAACACTTCGGTCACCTCCTGGAACCACCCCCAGGGAGGCACCGGACAAGCCGAACCCACCTACGCAGGAGTCAGCGAAGTTTCCTCCACCGGCTCGGAAATTTTCATCCGCACCAACGGCCTCGCTTTCCACATCATGGGCCCGTGGTATGGCGAAAACGACCGCCTCTTCCCCAACTACCCCACCAACATCGCCACAGCCGCCAGCTTTCCGAAATCTCCCGTCACCGCAGATCTCCCCAAGTCTCTCACCACTCTCGGAGCCATCGGCTACTTCGTCGATGGCGTCGCCATGTTCGATACACGCGATGCCTTTTCCTACATCCAGTCGGAAAAATCCGACGCCGGCCCACGCACCACTCCCCAGCGTGGCGATGGCATCTGGAACCGCGACGCCTACGTCAACGAATCCCCCACCTTCGATGCCTCAAACGCCCACCAGGCACGCGGCACCCACCACTACCACGCGAACCCTCCCGGCCTCCGCCACCTCCTCGGCGATTCCGTCGATTACGATCCCGCCACGAACACCTACACCGAAGATCCCAACGGAAAACACTCCCCCATCCTCGGCTTCATGTTCGACGGCCTCCCCCTCTACGGCCCTTACGGCTACTCCGATCCTAAAGACCCCTCCAGCCCCGTCCGCCGCATGACCTCGGGCTACCAGATGCGCGATGGCTCCAACGGTTCCACCGACCTCAAATCCACTGGCCGAACCACCCTCCCCGCATGGATCACTCGCAACGAACCCTCACGCGCAAAGCCCCTCACCCCCGCCCAATACGGCCCCGACGTCGATGCCACCATGAACCGCGACACCGCCACCCTCGGCCACTATCTGGAAGACTACGCCTACCTCGGCGATCTCGGGAAAACTCTGGTCAAGGATTTCGACCTCAACGAATACAACGTCCGCTTCTGCATCACACCCGAGTTCCCCGGAGGCACCTGGGCCTACTTCTGCTGCATCGATCCCGCAGGCACCCCAGTTTTCCCCTACAACATCAGCCGCTACTTTTTCGCCAAACCCACCGGCGGAAATATCCGCTCCCTCCCCGCAGATCGGGAAATCCTCTTCAGCGGCGGCGCCAACGTCACCCCACACATCACCTCATCCACTCCTGCGGAAAACGGATCGATCACCCTCACATGGACAGGCGCCGAAGGCGGCACCTACCGCATCGAGGACACCACCAAAACCCTCTCCGCATCCGCCAAAACCACCCGGCGAAACATTGGTGAAACCACCGTAGCGGAAGAGCCTGACTCCCCGAAATTCTCCCTCACCTCCATCGCACCATTCGATGACAACGGCTTCGCTAAAACCGAAATCACCGCAGCCCCCAAACGAAACATCCTCCTCCTCATCGTCGATGATTGGGGCATCGATTCCAGCCCACTCGATAACGACACCACCCGCAACCCCGGCACCACCTTCCCCGCAATGCCGAACTTCGAAGCACTCGCCGCGCGCGGTGTCCGATTCACCAGCGCCTACGCCCAGCCCACCTGCGCCCCTACACGAGCCTCCATCATTACAGGCCGCTTCGCCTTCCGCCACGGCATCGGCACCCCCGGTGGAGCAAACCTGCCTGCCTCCGAGCTGACCCTCCCGGAAATTTTCACCGCCACAGAATCCCCCTATGCCCTCGCCTCTTTCGGAAAATGGCACCTAGGCGGAGGCGACAACGGCCCATCCGAAATCGGCGGCTGGCCACACTTCGCCGGCATCCTCCGGGGTGGCGTCGATGACTACTACGATTGGAGTAAAACCACTAACGGCGTCACCAAAAAGTCCACCGCCTACACCACCACCGACCAAGTCAATGATACCCTCGCCTTCATCAAATCCAACAGTGAAAAACCGTGGTTCGCGTGGGTCGGATTCAACGCCCCCCACACACCCTTCCACAACCCTCCTGAAAATCTCCACACCAAAGGCAAAACCTCAGTCGAGAAAAGCAACCGCACCGCCTACGAAGCCGCCCTCGAAGCCCTGGATGCGGAACTTGGACGCATCCTCTCCTCCGTCGATTTGGAAAACACCCACATCATTCTCATCGGCGACAACGGCACCCCCGGCCAAGTCGTCCAAGCTCCCTTCGACCGCACCCATTCCAAAGGCTCGCTCTTCCAAGGCGGCATCCACGTCCCCCTCGTCATCGCCAGTCCGGACATCGCCGCACCCGGCACCGTCAGCGAGCCCACCCACTGCGTTGACCTCTTCTCCACCATCCTGGAAATGGCAGGCATAGACCTCTCAGCAGCCACCAACACCCTCGACTCCTGCAGCCTCCTGCCCCTCATCGGCGGACAAACCACCCCCAACCGCACCGCCGTATCCGAGCAATTCGGCAACATCCGCGGCGGCGGCTCCGAAGGCCGTGCTATTATCTCCGCCCTCCACCCGGATTACAAACTCATCGCCTACGGAGACCCTACCGCAGCTCCCGTTTCGAAATATCTTATTTTCGATATTTCCACCGATCCCAACGAGCAATCCGCTCTCACTGCCCCCCCGGAAACCACCGCCCCCCACTTCGCCGCCTGGGAAACTCTCACCGCCATCCAGCAATCCCTCGCCCCCAGCAAAACAATCACACCGGAAAACACAGGCGATGCCACCGCCTTTTTCCTGAAACTTCCCGACCTCAAGGGACCCGCCGGAGCACCGCAGAACATGGCCATGGCACCCTCATCCATCACCATCGGAGAAACCACCGCCACTTTCATCTCCCGCACCAACCCCGAAGGAAAGGAAGACCGCCTCTGGATCAAATGCACCCTCCCCACCACCCCCGGCACACCACCCACCGAAGCAACCGTCGCTTTCCCTGATAACCCTCGCCGCCCCACCGGCTCACCTCGCACCTTCACCACCAGTGCGATCACCGTGGCTCCTTGATCTGTTTCCTACGCACGCTCCCTACCTTTCCTTTTGACATTACCCGCTCCTCCCCTTGAGTAGTGCGCATGCAGGTCTCTGAGCGATGGACAACGAAAAACCTCCCCGAAGACCAATGGATTCGGCAGGATTTCGGCTCCCTGAGCATCGTGGTGCTTAGCATCAACGAAGAATGGCGCATCGGCACCTATGAAAACGGTGCCCCCGAAGGCATGGCAACCAACGGCACAGCCGAAGACGAGCCAATGGATGTCACCTGGGAACGCTGGGATCGTGCACCCGAGGACACAAAACTTCAGTTCCGTCCCGTATTTCCTGACATGCCCGTCGTCGCCCGGCCTCGCTGTGTCCTGAATCTCTCCCCCAAAGGAAAGGCCACCTTTCTTGTCGGCATCCCTGCCTGGATCGAAATCCTTGGGGAATGTCAGGGCGAAATGATTCCCCTCACCGCCATCCCCACCGAAAAGCTCTCCAAAACATGGCACGGCAGCCCCCTTGCCGGCCAACTTGGATACTCACTGCGCACCTTCGCACGCCGCACCTTCAATCCCAGCGAATGGCCGCCTTTCGAAATACTTTGCTCCATCAGCATCGTCAACGAAGGCGAGAAATCACTGCCATTCGAGCGCCTCTACCTCGAAACCGATCACCTTGCACTTTTTGAAAAAGATGACCGACTCTGGTCAAACGCGGCTCGAATCAGGATCGCCGCCAAGAGTGAAGACATGGGTAACATCACCTACGCCACGCGACCTTTCGAGCCAAACGAAGATGCCACTGAAATCACTGCACCCCGAAAAGGTAAAGTACGTAGATCCGCTTTTGAAAACACCTTCGCCAAGGTATTCGGCCAATTTCAATCCACCTCAGAGGACTCATGATCTCAGCTATCGAAATACCTGAGCAATTCAGCTCATGGCTCACCAACGAACTGCTCTACAAGGTGATCACCGCAGGGCTAGTTCTCATCATCGGCCTCCCTCTGTCCGTCCTAATCGCCAGGCTCACCTACCGTGTGACGGCCGTCCGCATCTCACTGCAGGCAGGCGTCATGATTTCCCGCCTGGTTCGGTGGCTTCTCTTTGCCATTGTCCTGGCCACTGTCCTGAAACAATTCGACGTCGATCTCGGTGCTGCCCTTGGTGCCGCAGGTATCATCGGTATTGCTGTTGGTTTCGCCGCCCAAACCTCTCTCTCAAACGTCATTAGCGGATTCTTCCTGCTGGGTGAAAAGCCCTTCGTCGTCGGTGAGCTCATCGAGGTCGATGGCATCACCGGCACCGTGGACAACATCGGCATGATCTCTGCCACGGTCAGGACTCTAGACAATCGTTCGGTGAGAATCCCCAACGAAACCTTGGTAAAATCCACGGTCATCAACATCACCCGAAACCCCATCCGCCGTTACGATCTCGAAGTGGGCGTAAGCTATAATGAGGACATGGATAAAGTCATGCGTGTTCTCCGTGAGACAGCGGAGGCGAACATTCATTGCCTCGACGAGCCGAATCCACTCATCATTTTCCTCGGCTTCGGAGACTCCTCCATTAATTTTAAACTCGGTGTCTGGATGGTGAAAGAAGACTACCTGTTAGTCCGCAATTCTATCGCCCAACAAGTCCACGAAGCCTTCAACCGCGAGAACATCGAGATTCCCTTCCCTCATCAGGTCATAGCAGGCGGCAAAGCCAGCGCACCCATCGAAGTCCACATCTCAAAATCGCCCAAAGCCGGAGATTAAGCAGTGCAAGGCAGGGATGGCTTTCCAAGCCGTCCGGAAAAGGGATAGGCACGATCTCTGGAGAAGTGGAACCCGCCCGCCTTCCATTTCCTATGCAAACCAGTCATGGGATGATGCTAATCCGGGTGAAGGCTCGTATCCACAGACGGACGGCGCGGAGCGACCGTCCCTGCCCACTTTTACAAACCATTAACAATTTCGTGCATCTTCGACATCATGCCCGAATAAACCTTTGCGAGGTTTATCCCATCATTCTGATCGTCAATGCCACTCAGCCATCATCCAATCTCCGTATCCCCATGAAACCCACATCCACCGCCTTCATCACCATGGCCTCCCTCGTCATGATCGCCCCGCTCCACGCCCAGCGTCCCGGCCCACCACCCGGCGGAGGCAGCGGCCGCGTCCATACGGAAACAGAATCCAAGCCTCTCAAGCTCATTCCGGCCAACGAAAAGCCACCTACCGCAAACAAAATCACCATCGAAGTCAAAGACGGCTCCCGCGTCATCAACGCCAACAACATCCCCGAACACCTCGTCGGGAAATTTCCAAACCGCGCCAACCCCAACACCATCTCCGCGCAGAAAGTGGAGATCAAACTCCCGCTCGAGCCAGAGGCGAACAAAGAAGCCCGCGACGCACGCACCGCCGTCGGCATCCTTCTCAACGGCGTCTTCCTAGAAGCCGGCACCGGCGAATTCTGGACAGGCGGCGGGGTCGCATGGAACTACGAAGCCCTCGGCGGCGCGATCAATCTCGGCCTCGATGAAAACCACGCCCACGTCCAGCCCACAGGAAAATACCACTACCACGGCCAGCCCACCGGCTTCCTCAAACACCTCAAGGTCACCAACAACGACCATTCACCCCTCATCGGCTGGTCGTTCGATGGCTTTCCCATCTACGCCCTCTACGGCTACTCCGATCCCGAAGACACCTCTTCCGAAATCGTCGAAATGACCTCATCCTTCAAACTCAAGGAAGGCGAACGCCCCGGTGCACCCGATGGCCCTGGCGGGAAATACGACGGAGCCTTCACCGCAGACTACGAATACGTCGAAGGCGCCGGCACCCTTGATGAATGCAACGGCCGCTTCACCAAAACCCCTGAGTTCCCAGATGGCACCTACGCCTACTTCCTCTCAAACGAATGGCCTGTCATTTACCGCAGCTATCGCGGCACACCCGCCATCCGCCCCGAAGGCGGCCCCGGTGCAGGCCCCGGAGGAATGCGCCGCCCCGGCATGGAAGACCGCCGCCCAGAACGCCCTCTCAATCGATAAATTTCCGCACCAGTCTCATCTCATGAAACTCCTCATCCTATCCGCACTCCTCATCGCAGCCACACCTGCCTTTGCGGAGCACACCCTCGATCCCTCGCTATTCCTCAAGGAAAGCCTCATCGGCGAAATCAAAACCGAAGAGCGCGAGTTATCCGATGGCAGCACCGCGCTCTGCTACGTCATCAAGACCAACACCACCCCACACGATCACGAGATGGGGCCATGGGCACCAAAACTCGTCACCGACGGCAAAGACAAAGGCGGCATCTGGTTCAAAGACGGCGTCATCTATGATGTCGATGGCCCATTCGTAGCAAACCTCGCCACCCTCTACAACGACCCCGAATGGGACGTCGTCCGCGAAGACGGCACCATCCGTTACACCGATACCAAGGAAGCCTTCGAAGCCGCCGCCAGACCCGATGTCGACCCGAAATACAACAACTACATCGTCGATTCAGACCCCGCATGGTATCCCAATGTCGTCACAACCTACGTCATCCCCGTAAAACCTTCCTTCAACGAAAAGCCCTCCTCCTTCGGTCGCGCCCCCGTCGGTGTCGCCCTCAATGGTGTCCGCTACGATCCACCCGCACCCGTTCACATGATCATACGCGCCCACACCATCGCACCCCTCGATGACAGCGGCGGCCACATGAACCCCCACGAAGGCTACCACTACCACGCAGCCACCGGGAAAACCACCGAAGTCGCTCAGCCAGACACACACGCGCCACTCATCGGCTATGCTCTCGATGGCTACCCCATCTACGCCCACCACGATGCGGAAGGAAACCACGCCGAAGGCCTCGACGAATGCGGCGGCCACTCCGATGACATCCGCGGCTATCATTACCACGCCGGAGCCGCCGGTGGAAACCAGATCATCAAAGCCTTTCGCGGCACACCCGGCACCGCCACCGTCGAAGGTCTCGGAAAAGAAGAACGCCCCCACGGCCCACCTCCTGGAGGAGAAAAACGTGGCCGCCCTCCCGGCCCGCCCGAGAGAAGGTAATACTCACACATGCGACACCCCCTCTCCATAGTCTTTCTTGTCATTACATCTCTCGCAGGTGCCGCACCCATCCACCTCTATTTCATCCACGAAATCGATGGCAAGCCCATCCTCATCGACTCCCTCCGCTACGAGAACTCTAGTAGCGAAGCCTTCTCCATCACCCGCCTCGATTGGCTCGCTACCGACTTTTCCCTGACATTGGAAAACGGCGATACCCTCACCATCCCAGACAGCACCGCCTTCATCTCCACACGCGGCGGCACCCACAGCCTCCCGGATCTCCCCGAGGAAAAAATCACCGCCATCTCCTTCCACATCGGCCCCGACGAGAAGACCAACCACTCAGATCCCGCCCAATACACCGCCAACCACCCCCTCAATCCCAATCTCAACAACCTCCACTGGGATTGGCAAGGCGGCTACATCTTCCTCGCCATGGAAGGCCACTGGCGCGCCCCCTCCGCCAAGCTCCCCGGCGGCTACGCCTACCACTTCGCCAACGACTCCAACCGCACCACCATCACTCTTCCCCTGGATCTCACTCCCCGGAACGAATCCCGCATCGCCATCGCGCTCGATGCGCAAAAACTCCTCCAAGCCCTCTCCTTCGAGAAAGACGGCACCACCACCCACTCCCGCGAGGGCGACCCCATCGCCGCCCATATCAAGTCAAACCTACAGCCCGCCTTCCGCATCGCAGCCATCCGCGATGGCGGCATACCCACCCCACCAAATCCACCCGCCCCCATCGATCTCCCCACCGATCCTAAAGGCTACCCCATCACCCTCCCAAAACACATCCCCCTTCCCGCCCTACCCACGGACAACCCCCTCCTCACCACCCGCGTCGCCCTCGGTGAAAAACTCTTCCACGAGACCCAACTCTCCAAAAATAACTCCATCTCCTGCGCCTCCTGCCATCAGGGCGAGACCATGAGCGACCCGCGCAAACTCAGCCTCGGCACCACAGGCCAGCCCGGCACTCGCCACTCCATGCCCCTCTTCAATCTCGCATGGAAAACCTCTTTCATGTGGGACGGCAGTGCCCCTACTCTCCGCGACCAAGCCATGATCCCCATCCAGGATCACCGAGAAATGGACGAATCCCTCGGCAACGTCACCGCCAAGCTCAAGGCCGATCCTACCTACTCACCCCTCTTCGCCGCCGCCTTCGGGTCAGGAGAAATCACCTCGGACAACATTGGCTTCGCCCTCGAAAATTTCCTCCTCACCCGCCTCTCCTTCGATTCCAAACTCGACCAATCCATCAAAGGCCAAGCTACCCTCACCCCAGAGGAAAAGCGCGGCTTCGAACTCTTCTTCACCGAATCCGAGCCACGCATGAGCAAGCTCGGAGCCGACTGCTTCCACTGCCACGGCGGAGCTCATTTCACCGACCACTCTTTCCACAACAACGGCCTCACCCCCACCGATGACCTGGGCCTAGAAAACACCACCGGCAAACCCACCGACCGCTACAAATTCTCCACCCCCTCCCTCCGCAACATCGCCCTCACCGCCCCCTACATGCACGACGGCCGCTTCGCCACCCTCGAAGAAGTCATCGACCACTACAATTCCCCCATCCCCCTCTCCGAAACCCTCGATCCCAACCTCGCCAAACACCCCCAAGGCCTAGGCCTCTCCGCCGACGACAAAGCCGCCCTCATCGCCTTCCTAAAAACCCTCACCGACCCCGCGATGGAATAATAGAAAGGAAAGGAACCGCGATTCCGAAATCGCGACTGCAACCGCAGCAGAGCCATGGGATAGTTCGCCGTGCAGTTCGCGATTTTAACCGCTGATGAACACGAATCTGGGGTTTAGGGAGAATGGTTTGTGTTCGATATCGAAATGATTTCAATGAAACCGATTTGGAAGTCACATGCATCGGATTGGCGTTCATTCGCGGTTGAATCTTCAGAAAATCAGTCGGAAATCTCCCCCATCACTCCACCGCTTCCCCATACATCTCCTCCGTCTGCTTCCGCAGGTTCTTCAGCAACTCCGCATACTCCGCTTGGTTCGCAAGATTATCCTGCTCCATCGGATCCTTCTCCATATCATAGAGCTCCTCGATGGGAGGGTTGTGCTCATGGTAGACGAAATATTTCCACCGCTCCGTCCGCACTCCTCGTGAGCGGTAAGACTTGTTCTCGGCAATCTGCTTTTCATTAATCTCCAACGCATTCTCTTTGTGGCGTGCGCCGAACATCGACACGAGGAAGAGGTTCTCCATCAGCACCGCATCTCTCCACCCGGTCTTGTCGCGAGTTTGTTTTACAAACCCACTGAAATCCATCCCCTGCATGCTATCCGGCACCTCGATCCCCGCCATGGATAGGATCGTCGGAGCCATATCCACCGAGGAAATGAGCGCTTCTTCACGCCGCCCACGTTTCGATTCTTCCAGCCGCCCATCATAGACGATCAACGGTGCCTTCACCGCCTCATCATAGAGAATGCATTTATCGAAAAGCCCGTGCGATCCTTGGAATCTTCCGTTGTCACTCGTGTAGATGATGATCGTATTTTCAAGCATCCCCTTCTCTTTCAGCTTCTCCACCATCAGCCCCACTTGCTGGTCGACCGTGTAGCCTTGTGCTGCAAACCGACGCACCAACCGTTGATAGAGTTTGGGAGTCGAAGAACGTTGAAGATGCAGTGGCACACCGCGCGCATAATCCTTTACCACCTGCGGCAGCTTCTCCTCATCGCCTTCCACCCAGTTCTCTGGCACAGGGAAATCGTAATCCTTGAAAATATCCAGATGCGGCATGTAGATATCATTGTTGCTGTCGTGCTTCACCGCATAGAAGCTCACGGAAAGACAAAACGGTTGATCTTCTGGCTGCGTATCTAGGAAACGAAGCATCGCCTCACCCGTCTGCAAAGTTCTGCCCGAGTCCTTCCTACCCTTCCGGTATATCTCCTTGAGCTCCGTATCATCCTCCGGCCACGTCACGAGGCCTTTGCTCGGGACAGTCTCACTGCCTGCAAAGAAATCGAAGGTATCCCCCATGTTTTCTTTATAGAAAAACTCCTTGGGCGTGCTCGGTCGCTTCGCCTCCTCCGTCACCGTGAAACCCACCTTACCGATAAAGCCTGTGCGATAACCCGCCTTCTTCAGCATCGCTGGATAGCCTTTTCCAAAATCCTCTTGGGAAAGCGTGAAATCATTCGGCGCCACAAACCCCACCCGGTGACTCGATAGGTGGCGTCCTGTCATCATCGTCACACGGCTCGGCATGCATATCGCCACCGCATGGAATGCCTTGTCGAAAATTACCCCCTGCTCGGCTAACCGGTCGATGTTTTCCGTCTTGAACTCAGGCTTCCCGTAACAGCCAAAATTGTCCCAGCGCTGATCATCCGTCATCAGAAAGATGATATTCGGTTGATCCTGAGAGTAAGCAGGGGGCACAAGCCAGCCCACCAACAACATGGCAAGCATCACAGAAAAACGGAGTAGTTTCATGGGTTTTTAAAGTAGATTCATCAGTTCGTGATTCTTCAACGAACATTCAAGATATGCCACAAGCTGCCAGCAGAACCTTTATGGCTCAAGGTTGGGCTTCAAAATTTCCATTCCATGCAGACAACCGCTTATTCGCCCCTCGCCGGATCTTGCGCTTTTTCTTCGCCATGCAGCACTGATACCTCCGAAATCAAAACCGTTGCAGCACAGCCCTCGTCCTTTTCCTGAAGGTAATTCCCTGTCTTGAAGTAATACGTATTCTCCTCTGGCCAGAAGCCCAAGACACTGCGGTCAAATCGCTCCACCACCTCCCCATCAATGGCCACACTCACCTCATCTGCACTGGCCACAACTTTGCAGGTATACCACTCGCCTTTCGCCAACGGCAGGTATCGCTTCTTCTCCTCGTGATCCGTGAGTTCTTCTCCAGACTTTGTCAGAAGCCTCAGATATCCATTATCCCAAATGCATTTCAGCAGCGGCTTACTCTCGGGTCTGTGTCCATGGATCTGTGCAAACATCAGTTTATCCGCGCCACCCTCCAAGGAACCAATCTTAAATCGCACCTCCATTGTCCCTCCCTTCTCTAGCGTCCACTGATACTCTTCGCCCCCCGTTTTTCCACCCATCTCCCGAAGCTCCGTCCGGCAGTACTTTGAGTTCTCCGTAGTCGCCCGACCCGCCTCGCAGTAAAAAACATAAACCCCATCCTCCTTCCGAAAAAACCGAGCATGCTCCTCGGGTATTGAATCAGGATCTGATACATAACCCGCAAACTCTGGATTCCTCACCTCCAGCGCCTGCCCTCTTGGATTCGCAAGAGGAAACGTAATCTTCCAGCTCTGAGCATCAATACCCGGCTCTCCTGCAACTGCACATACCGCCAGCAATACAGAAACGAAAAGGGAAAGGCACGAGGTAAGCTTCATAGATCAATCCTGATATTGTAGAGTTACAAACTCAACGCTTTGCGTAAGGGAAATCAATGACGGCATCCGATGAAGCGAGGAACTCCATCAGTCGGCTCCTACCCTTCTACCTATTTCCAATAGTCTGGACGAATTCTGCGTATCGTCTCATCGCCACCTTCTCCCTTCGGTGGCAATCTAACAGTCCCATCCATATAGACTACGACAAAATACCATCCCTTCTCACTACACGCCCAAGAGACCACCCAGCAATCACTCTCAGTGAGAGGGTCTGTGCCCCACCAAACTCGATCGATATAGAAATCGGCAATATCTGACCTATTCTCTTTAGCAAATTCACCTGCAATCCAAATCGCCTCTTCGCAAGTAACCTTCGGTTTAGAATGCGGTCGATACGACATCGCGCTCGCAGCAGGACATCCAAAACCCACCAGCATTACCACCATCAAAAGAATCGTTCTCATCCTCTCACAAAAGCCGCCATACCAGACTTTTGCCTCCTCCTTCCCCTACCTACTTCGGATTCCCAGCACCCTTAGGGTTTTTAGAAACTTTCATAAACACACTGCCATCCGGGTTTCGAAATCTCCTTACGATATAATCCCGCCCATCTTTTGGCACCGTGAAGCTGAGATTTTCAAATTGAAAAGAAGCCCCATACCCACCGCCTGAAGACCCATGATTCTCATAGGGGCCAACAGCTTGTTGAGTCCCAACTGTGCTTACATATTCTTGCCCGGCAACCGTCAGCATCGCTTCAAGGTCTTCGGCCGACACGGTAGTCTTTCTCCAATCCGCTGACAGACCATCCGTCTCGCGTTTCTCACAAGATTGCGTGAACACACCTAAAGCAGCGACCAATAGGAAGGGTAAGAATCGGGTACACATGATATTAAGAGACTAATGATCGTCATCTAGTCTACTCCGATCCCTCGTCTCTAGTCGACTCTTCCGATGTGACATCTTCAGGTTTCGACACCGGAGTGGTAGCTGGCTGGTCAGCGCCACCCTGTTCGCTTTGTATTCTTTTGACAGCGTCTTCAATGCTAACATCAGTGAGACGCCAAATCCCTTGAGTATCTTCCTCCAGCCATTCGACCATACCTTCCGGAGTGATAGGGCGCATTGCATACATCTCGCCAAAACGGTAATGTCCTTGCTCGCGATTAAGGAACGCCAGATACCTCGTAGTCTCGATTGGGCGCCAGACCGCGGAACTATTCGGAATTGTCGAACCAACTACCGCAATGGTTCGTTTTTCTGGTGCCGGAGTGTAATCGGATTTGAGTGTTTGCAGCACCTCTGCCTCCGCGACATAAACATCCGATGTTTGCCCTTCTCCAGTTGAGACCGCGACTTTTGTCACTTTCGTCACGTCAATAACGACTACTAGTACCGCCCTATCGTAGAAATCTTTGACAGGGAGAGCCAACGCTGACCCACCAAATACTGTCCCCCAACAAGAAACGAGTAGCGAGGCGACTAATAAAGATAGCTTCATGTAGAGTAAGACACGCGACGAAAGAGTTTCTTAGAATTTTCTGAGCGAGCAGTGTTATTAGCATCACTCAATACCTCTCATCATATACTAATACAGCGAAATTACTGATATGCAGCTTCTTTCCCCATCGCCATTGGTTAAATGACTTTTCTCGGATAAGTTTCCCTCGTCCTGTCCGTAGATAATAGCAGACTGCTTGGACACCACCAAAATCCAGCCTTAAAAAACTCCGTGAATACCTCTTTCCGTATACATCCTCTTCACCCTGGCAGCTTCCTTGCCTTCAGCCTTGCTGCATCCTCTTTCTGTGTAGCGGTTACCGAAAAGGAGATCACTTTCACCAAAAACACCCTCACGAAGGACTACATCACCGAAGGTGCATCCATCGGTGACATCGATGCCGATGGCCTCCCAGACGTCATCGCTGGCACCAGATGGTGGAAGGGGCCAGAGCTCACCGAATCCTTCACCTATGCACCTTACAAGGTTTTCCCAATCAAAGGACCCGGCTTGAGCGGATATTCGTCAAATTTTTTCACCTTCCCAGAATTCCTTGATGACGACAAATGGCAGGACATCGTCAGCGTCGGCCTTCAATTCAAAGATAGCTATTGGGTGAAAAACCCGGGTGAATCGCCATTCCCCGCCACGAACACCACCGAGACCGCACCAACCTTCACCGCCCAGACACACGTCTGCAACGAATCCCCCCAGCTCCTTGATGTGATCGGAGACGAAGCCCCAGAAATGCTAAGCTTCAGCGACGGAAAAATAGCCCTCTCCATCCCACATACCAATACCAAGAAGCCTTGGAAGAAACTCTACATCACTCCCAAGCTACCCCGCTTCAAAAAAGGCCACGGCCTCGGCGCAGGTGACATCAATGCCGACGGCCTCGCTGATATCCTCGAAAACACCGGGTGGTGGGAACAACCTGCCGATTGGGACGGGAAACAGCCTTGGATATTCCACAAGCAGGTCTTCGCAGACAGCGCTGCGCAGATGTTTGCCTACGATGTAGATGGCGATGGTGATGCGGATGTCGTCACCGCACTAAAAGCACATGGCTACGGCCTCGCTTGGTATGAGCAGACCGGAACTCCAGAAGCGATCACCTTCACCCAGCACATCATCATGCCGGAGAACCCGAAGGAGAAAAGCCCATGCGGAGTCTCATTCAGCCAGCTTCATGCGCTGGATTGTTCAGACATCGATGGCGATGGCATCCGTGATATCATCACCGGAAAATGCTACTTCGCTCACAATGGCCGCGACCCCGGCGCTAACGAACCAGCCGTAATCTACTGGTTCCAGACTAAGCGTCTTCCCGACGGCGGAGTTAAATTTATCCCCCACCTCATTGATGACGATTCAGGCGTAGGCCGCCAAATCAACACGGGTGACATCAACGGCGACGGCGCAGTCGACATCGTTGCGGGAAACAAGAAAGGCGTTCACGCATTCATCCAGGACAAGCCGTAAGCCCACTCTCATTCAAAAAAACATGTTCCTCAAAGCCATCACACGCCCCACATTTTGCATCGCAGCCAGCATCTTTCTAGGCACCGCAGCAAATGCCGAATTCATACACCCTGGAGTCATCCACAGCCAGGAAGGCTTGGACTTCGTGAAAGCAAAAGTCGCAGCAGGTGAAGAGCCGTGGGTCACCCAATGGGAAAGGCTCAACGAGTCAAGATACTCCAGCCTCGAATGGAAACCCGAGCCCCGAAAACTCGTCGAGCGCGGCCCCTACAACAATCCCGATATCGGCTCATCGGAATTCAGCAATGACTCAAAAGCCGCCTACACTCACGCCATTCACTGGACAATCTCCGGAGAGGCAGCACATGCAGAAAAGGCCGCCGAAATTATCGATGCGTGGTCTGCAGAGCTAGAAACCATCGCCAATCACGATGCTAAACTCCTCATCGGCATGAACGGCCACAACTACATCGTCGCCGCTGAACTCATCAAGCACACTTGGGATGGCTGGCCGAAAGAGAACCAAGAGCGCTTCGGCGAAATGCTACGCACCATCTGGCTTCCCATCATTAAAGATTACTACCCCACAGCAAATGGCAACTGGGACGCCTCCATGTTGCAGGCCAAGATCGCCATCGGCGTTTTCCTCGACGACCGGGAAATTTTTGAAAACGCCACCAACTATTTCATGGAAGGAAAAGGCAACGGCGCCATAGGAAATTACTTTTTCGAGAGTGGTCAATGTCAGGAATCCGGCCGCGACCAAGCACACACACAGATGGGCTTAGAATTTCTCGCCAATACCTGTGAGACCGCATGGGTGCAAGGCGTCGACCTTTATTCAGCCTTGGACAACAGGCTCCTCAAGGGATTCGAATACACCGCAAAGTACAATCTCGGCAACGATGTTCCCTACAAGCCATACAGAAGTGTCGAAGGCCGCTACTACTACCCAAAAATCTCTGATGACGCACGTGGTAGAATCCGGCAGATCTACGAAAAGGTCTACAACCACTACCACAACCGCATGAAACTCGACGCGCCCTTCACCAAAAAGGCCATTGAGAATGTCCGAGAAAGGCAAAGACGTCGCTCACGCGCCGCCCTATATTGGGACACCCTTATGTTCGCAGATCTCCCAGTTAAAGAAACGGCAGGGAATTAAGCGCTCCCGTTTTAAAAGAGACTACGCCTTTATTCATACTCACCATAGACCGCATCGATGCTCGCCTCATCGAACCCTTGCTCTCGCAAGAACTGCCGCTGAGTCGCAACAAATTCCGGCCAATCAGGATCCAAGACCTTACCGGAGGATTGATCCACTCTCAGAAATTCCCGCAATGGCTCCCCGAAGCGTGATCGAAAGTGATCTCCGCCGGGCACGGATTCACGATCAAACAGAATGGCGATCTGTCCAGATGAGTCCTTCGTGAGCCCCTGCACATAAACTCGAGTGCAGCGATCCTCATCCACATCACTTCCTGTGCGAAGAGCATACAAAAGATGAGATCCGTCGTCATCAACTCCCACTACGAAGGCAAAATTATCTGAGCCATCATAGTCATGAAGTTTAAGTAACGCATCACCCCACCCCCTCTCACTCTCCGGAAATTTCCCTTCGTGATCCGATGCGTAGGAGTGAAAGAACATCCCTGCGACCTTGATACAATGCTCGTGAGAAGGAGGAAAAGCCCAGCGATAGGCAGCTACCACAATCACCGAGAAAAAGACGAACAGTCCAACCACTGCAAACTGCCTTTTCGAAATCCTCATCTATCTAAAGTGAGGTATGAAATGCCTATACTCAAGGGACGATTGGGCAAGCAAATCCGATATTCTCTGCTATCTTCCCAGCACCTTGCAGAACCACCCGATCCAGGAATTTTTCTCGAAACGCTTCCGTATCCTCCTCACCGGAGATCCGGATGGCATACCACCTTGGCTCCCCGCCGTCGCCGCCAGCGATGAACCCGGGCTCTACTTTCCAGACGAAGCACCGTGGATCGCCCATGCAGATATGGCTACACTCGTCGGTGGTATTCGTGCCCTCCTCATGCAGGCTCTTCACCCCGGCAGCCTCACCGGCGTGCGCACCCACTCACGCTATAAGTCAGACCCTCTCGGTCGCCTCTCCGGCACTATCCGCTGGCTCACAGTCACCACCTTTGCATCCACACGCTCCGTCGGCACTGAAGCCGACCGCGTCAATCTGATGCACGCCCACGTGAAAGGAAAATACACCACCTCCAGTGGCAAGACCATTGACTACAAAGCCGCTGATCCTCACCTCCTGCGCTGGGTGCACATCGCCTTCATGGATTCCTTCCTGCGCTGCCACCAAACCTACTCCACCGTCCCCCTCCCCGGCGGTGCCGATGAATACATTCGCCTCTGGTCGCAGTCAGTCATCCCCCTCGGCCTGAAAGACGCACCCATGTCCGAAGCAGAAATGCTAGCCGATCTCGAACGCTACCGCCCCGAACTAGCCGTCACCGAGGAAACACGCGAAGTCATCCGTTGGATCAAGCACCCACCACTTCCTGTCACCTCGCTACCGGCCTACGCCTTTCTATTCCAAGCAGCCCTCGCCTCACTGCCACGCAGTTATCAGGAAATGATCGGCCTCGGCCACCCGCCTCTCCACATCCTCCGCCCCGTCACCACGAACCTCCTAAAATTCATCCGCTTCGCCATCGGCCCCGAAAGCCACATCGAAGAAGCATCCATCGCCCGCCTCCACCGCGCCGGCTTGATGAAAGATGGGAAGGTCATATCGCGATAGCTACTCGCCATCGCTCTCCACCACCGCAAATACCGAGCCGAAGCTATTGCTCTGCTTCCTCATCTCCACCCCCGATCTCATCTGGCTGAGATCTCCATCTAGGAACAACGCATCCTCGCACCCAAGGCTGCGGAACAGCTCGGCGAACTCATGTAGATTCGGAAACTTCCTCGAATGGAAATCAGACATCGCCATTACCACCTCTCCGTTTTTCGCTACACCCACCCCATTGCGATGAAGCCGTGAGCTCGATCCCGCATTAAAAGCAGGATGCACTTTTCCCTCACGCAGCAGCAACGGCCCCGATTGCACCGCGTATTTCACTTCCACTCCCTCCAACGGATACTCATCCGTCCGGATCACCGCCGCACCTTGCGAACCGATTAGAAAAATACCATTCGGCATCAGAAAGAAATTCCCATCCCCGGTTTGCGATTCACCGGCAGCAGCATCTTCCCATCCTGCACCAGCAACCCACTCGGCACTCCACCCGGCTCGAATATTCCACCGTTCATCAGGGTTTTCAGCTTCACCCCTTCCTCATCAAAATACTGCGCCACCTCAGGAAACGTCCGGCGTTGCTTCCCCTCACCATCTTTCCACAAAATCCGCACATCCTCTCCGACACGCGTAGGATGTGATACGTCACCCCATCGATCACCTTCTTCTCAGGCTCCGCCCAAGTGATCAATGGCAGGAGACAAAGCAACATTAATAGAAATGGGACTTTCATCCATATAATCTAACTACCCGGATCGGTCGTGCACGAGGAATTATCCAAAAGCGGATGGAGCGAGCTCAAACCCAATCTATCCACTGATCACTCGGCACTTCTCACTGGAGAGAAGCGACATACCCCCGCCACCCCCCAAACTCAGAAATATCCCGAGCACCTTCCATCGCAATCGCCTCCGCGATAAATCCGCAATGCATGACATTCTCCTCCATCACCACTTTCCCGATCCCCAGCGGCGCAGGAATCAAGCTGGTGAAATCGCCGAATGCCTCGGTGGATAGCGACCATACCTCGCAATCGATCGCCACGCCCTGCCCCTCACCCACACGTACTAGCGCTGGGCGCTCCGGCATACCATCACCCGCAGGAACCAGATACATCCGGTAGCAATCTGCCGTCTTCATTTTCGCCAAAAACGTCCCTCCGCGTTCGGTCAGTTGCCAGTTCAAAGGCATACCCTCCAGATGCGCTCCGCAGACGACCACCGGAACTTCATCGAAACCATCCAGCCCGAAGTAAGCCGCCTTTTGCCGACCAATAATCTGCTCATACATGGAACCGAGTTCCAGCAGCGCCCGATCCATGCCCGCATGCGCAAAGATCGTCACCCCCCACGGCAGCCTGCCCTCATACATACCCGCCGGCAGCGCGAGGGCAGAGTAATCGAGTAGGTTCATGAAATTGGTGTAAGTCCCGAGAATCGAATTCAGCTTCACAGGTTCCTCCAAAACCTCCGCCACCTTGTAGTTTCTCGGAGTCGTCGGCGTGATGATATAATCCACCTTCGCCATCTCTTGATCCGCCAGCCGCTTGCACTCCGCCAGCTTGTAACGCGCCTCGAAAAAGTCGCTCGCCAGCGGAGTCTTTCCACCCTCGGTAATCTGCCGCGTCACCGGAAAGACCGCCTCCGGCTTCGTTTCGATAAAATCACGGATGCCCACATAACGCTCGGTGACCCACGGCCCCTCGTAAAGTAGCTTCGCCGCTTTGATAAATGGCTCCAAGCTGATCTCAACCACTTCGGCATCTAAATCTTCGAAGGCCTCAATCGCTTCGGCAAAAAGATCCTCCGCCGTATCCCACCCAAAGAACTCCAGATCCTCCCACCTTGGCACACCCATCTTCGGCTTCCCGGAAAAACGCTTCCACTTCTCCGGCGACTTTCGGCTCCATGCCTCTTCAGGGTCGTATTTCCCCGCCACCATCAGCACCTCGTCAGCGTCATCACAGGTATGCGCAAAGACTGAGACGCAATCAAGCGACTTGCAGGCATCCACTACACCTCTCGTAGAAATATATCCCAACGAAGGCTTTAATCCTATCAGGTCATTGAATGCTGCAGGCACGCGACCCGATCCAGCTGTATCAGTCCCCAGAGAAAACGCCACTAACCCCTTGGCAACGGCGATCGCCGATCCGCAGCTCGAACCACCCGGCAGGTATTCTTCATCAAAACCATTCTTAGGCACCCCGTAAGGCGTCCTTACTCCCACCAGCCCGGTCGCAAACTGATCGAGATTCGTTTTCCCAAAACACACGGCACCAGCCTCCTGCAAAAGCCGGATCACCGTTGCCGACTCTTCCGGATCATAAGAGAACTCCGGACAAGCTGCAGTCGTTGGCATACCTTTCACATCGATATTATCTTTCGCGACAAACGGCACACCAAACAGGGGAGCCTCCTCATCCAGCCCTTCGATCTGGGTGAGAACGTCCTCCCAGCTTGCCTTTGAAATGAAGATCCCGCCGTCATCATCATCGCGAATAGTCTCCCAGACACCACGCAAAACCTTTTCCACATTCCGTCCGTCCGAGTAGGCCTTTTTGAAATCCCGTATCGTCTTCATATCATTTTCCAGTCTTTAGTATCAGTAGCGGGTCGCCCGCCTTTACCATCGCGCCCGGTGCCACGAGCACCTCGACCACCGTTCCAGCCTTCGCGATCGGGACGGTCATTTCCATCTTCATCGCCTCAAGGATGAGACCCGTGCAGCCTTCGGCAACGGCTTCACCTGCCTCCACCTCGACCTTCCAGACACTACCCATCATTGGCGACTCGACGAACTCGCAGCCCTCAGGCAACTCGATCTCCACACTCTCCGCAACCACTTCTTCCATCTCCGCAAGATTAAGCCCAGCCTCTTCCCAGCGCTGCCGCTCATCGGCAAACGCCTGCCGCTGGTGCGCCCGAAAGTCCGCGATGCTGTCCTTCTCCTCTTCGAGAAAGCGCAGGTAATCTCCAAGCTTGAAACGTTCGGTCACAATCTCGGGAACAAATTCTCCAGTGAGAATCTCACGCCTAAGATCCAGCAGTTTCTCCGGAGAAACCTCCTCCCATTTTAGCCTATCGAAAAAGCGTAACAACCACGGTTCTGTGAAAACCTCGGTCTCACGATACTTGTTCCAGATCGGCGTGGTGCGTCCCACGAACTGATACCCTCCCGGCCCCTCCATGCCGTAAATGCAGAGATAGGCTCCACCAATACCGACCGCGTTCTCCGGCGTCCATGTGCGCGCAGGATTGTATTTCGTGGTCACTAGGCGATGACGCGGATCCAGCGGAGTAGCCACAGGAGCGCCGAGATAAACATCACCCAATCCCATGACTAAATACTCGGTGGAGTAAACGATTTCCTTCACCTGATCGATGGAATTCAGCCCGTTAATTCGACGGATAAACTCGATATTACTCGGGCACCACGGCGCATTCGGGTTCACGCCTTTCATGTAGCGTTCGATCGCCAGCTGGGTACTTGGATCGTCCCATGCGAGCGGCAGATGCACCACCCGGCTCTCGACCTCTGCATCTTCCAGCGCGGGAAGCTCCTCCAAGCCACCCAAAAGCAACGCCACCACTTCCTTCTCGCTCGTCTTCCACGGATCGTAATGAACCTGCAGAGAGCGTATCCCAGGAGTCACATCGACAAAACCAGTACGTGGCTCTTCACGAAGCCATTCGTAGAGCAGATGGACGAGGAAACGCAGACGTAGATCCAGAATCATTTCCCCGACCTCAAGCAGGACATACTCATCCCCTGCACGGCGAATCATGACTTCCTCTCCTTGCACGGAACCCCGGGCTACCACCATTTCCTCCGCTTCGCCCTTCGGCAAAACCGGATACTTACCTCCAGTCGAAATCCATTCTTCCATCTTCACCGCATGCTCCCTCGCCGCCTCTAGGCCGACGGGTGAAAACTTTACCTTATCCCCCGGCTTGAGCTGCCCCATCTTCCACAGCTCCGACTCGATGATGGTCACTGGGCAGACGAATCCACCCAAGCTGGGGCCGTCGGGGCCGAGAATCACTGGCATATCTCCGGTGAAGTCCACTGCCCCCACAGCGTAGGCATTGTCATGGATATTCGAGGGATGAAGCCCCGCCTCACCGCCATCCTTACGCGCCCATTTAGGCTTGGGGCCAATCAACCTTACTCCCGTGCGCGCCGAGTTGAAATGCACCTCCCATTCCGTTTCAAAAAACGTGTCGATATCCTCCTTCGTGAAAAAATCTGGTGCACCGTGCGGCCCATACAACACTCCGATATCATAGCTCGCACCAAGTGCGATTACTTCTCTCTTCGTAGTCGTTTGAGCCGAGGAGTTTGAAGTTTCAATCTCCAGCACATCCCCCGCCACCAGCGCACGCCCCCCGTGTCCGCCGAATTTACCCAGAGTAAATGTCGATTTGCTTCCTAGGTAATCTGGAACATCGATTCCACCTGCAATCGCAAGATACGTGCGGCAACCGTCCTGTCCTTTCCCGAGTTCCAGCACTTGGCCTTTCGCTACGGAAACCGCTTTTCCGTTTTCCACCGACACACCATCCAGAGTCGCTCCCATATCGGCACCTGTCAGAGCGATCTGCGTATCGAAACCAAACTTGAGCCCCGGCCCCGCCATCGTGCACTCCAGCGCAGCCGCTTCCTTGTCATTGCCAAGAAGTTGATTCGCCAATCGGAACGAAAGAGAATCCATAGGCCCCGAAGGTGGGACACCGACATCCCAATAACCCAGTCGTCCCGGCCAATCCTGCACGGTGGTCATCGTGCCTCCTCGCAGCACCTCGACGATGCGTGGCGAAAACTCGAGAGTATCGAGCCACTTCGTCCCGACCCCGCCGACCTTAAACGGCTCACTGGAAATGATGTGCGAGAGGTAATCAAGGTTCGTGCGTATCCCGCCAATCCTCGTCACCTCCAGAGCCTCCGCCATTTTCTCCAAAGTCTCCGTGCGCGACTCACCCTCTACCTGGATCTTCACAAGCAAAGGATCATAGAACGTCGAGATCTCTGTGCCTGCGGCGATCCATCCGTCGCACCTCACACCCTCGGGATATTTCACCTCGGTAATCAGGCCTGCGCTCGGCAGGAAATTCTTCGCCGCATCCTCTGCATAAACCCGCACCTCCATTGCTGCGCCTTTGACCTCGATTCTATCGACTGCCGCGATCGGATTATCGCCCGCTCCCAACCGCACCATCCATTCCACCAGATCCACGCCCGTCACCAACTCGGTCACACCGTGCTCCACTTGCAGGCGAGTATTCACCTCTAGGAAATAAAACTCTTCCCTGTCCTTATCGAAAAGGAACTCCACTGTCCCCGCCGAGCGGTATGCCAGCGACTCTCCCAGACGAACGGCTGCAGCAAAAAGTCCCTCGCGCATTTCATCGGTCAAACCCGGAGCTGGCGTTTCCTCCACCACCTTCTGATTCCTCCGCTGTGCCGAGCAATCCCGCTCGCCCAGTGCCAGAACCTTGCCCTCTCCATCCCCAAAAACCTGCACCTCGATGTGACGCGCCCTTTCTACAAATCTCTCTAGGAAAACCCCGGCTTCGCCGAAATTCGATTTCGCCAGCCTCACCACCTTTTCGAAAGCAGCTTGCAGCTCATCCATCGAGCGACAAACCTCCATCCCGATACCTCCTCCACCTGCCGTGCTTTTCAGCATGAGTGGGAAACCGATCCCCTCCGCTTCAGAAAGCGCGTCTTCAAGCGAAGCGACGAGCCCGGTTCCCGGACAAAGCGGCACCTTCGCTGCCACTGCGAGATCTCGCGCCGTATGCTTCAGCCCGAACTTCCGCATCGATTCACCCGTTGGCCCCAGCCACACGCAACCCGCCGCCTCGATTCGTTCCGCGAATTCCGCATTCTCACTAAGCAGTCCGTAACCCGGATGCACCGCCTCAGCCCCGCTCTCCGCGATGACCTCCATGATCCGCTCCACATTGAGATAGCTCTCGCTCACCGGCCCCGACCCGAGCAGATATGCTTCATCTGCACCCAACACATGCGGAGCCTCACGATCGGCCTCGGAATACACCGCCACCACCTTCACTCCGAGCTCGCGCAACGTCCGGCTCACCCGCACCGCAATCTCACCCCGATTCGCTATCAATACCTTTTTAAACATAAACTTTATCCCAGAAATTTCATATCAACCCAAGTCTTCCACTGATCACTGATCACTTGGCACTAGTCACTCCAAACCAACACCTCGACCGGCGTTGGATTCCAGCCATTACAAGGATTGTTCAGCTGCGGGCAGTTCGAAATCAGTGCCACCACATCCATCATCGCGCGCATCTCCACATACCTTCCCGGCGCGGAAATACCGTCCGCAAAGCTGAGCTCACCCGCAGGTGTTACTGGCACGTTCATGAAGAAATTGATGTTGCACGTAATATCTGCCATTCCCCCGCCCATTTCCTGAACACCACGAATAAAACTGTCTCGGCAAGCATGCATTGGCTCCTTATCTAAGGCGTAACGCATCGTGTTGCTCTCGCGCGAGCAAGCACCGCCTACCGTGTCATGCCGACCACAGGTATCCGCTACGATTTCCAGCAGCACATTTCCTCGGTTGGAAATCAGTTTCGATCCCGCCGTGAGATATAGCGCTCCCTGCTTCTTGATTGTATCGCTCGCACTATAACGCTCCGCCAGATTACCCGCTCGGAAGAATAGCGTATCGGCAGCTTGATTCCCCTCCAAATCATGGATTCGGAAAACCTCACCCTCTTTGATTTCCTTCCACCAGTAGTCACCAGCACCGATCACCGACCGATACCCCGCAGCTTCCGTAATCATTTCACTCTCTTTCATTTCAAAAACGAAGTTCGTAGTAGTTCAAAGTGTTCTCTAATGCCCTTCTGTTCTCGGGATGCGAGTTGATGGATTCGTCATCTGCGTCCACAAACACCTCCTCAAAGACTTCCAGCATCACCGGCTTAGAAACATAATCTCCTCCCGGTGCGAGAGGGTGTTGGCAAGTATTCATTACCACCAAGGCATCCATTTCCAGACGCAGGCTCACTGAGTCACCCGCCTTCGAGTTTCCCTCCACGTAGCTCAGTCGGCCTTCCTCATCAGTCACGACCTTGCTGAACCAATTCAAGTTCGGCATCCAGTCCTTCTCCCCCATGCCCCATTTTGCCAGCTCAATAAGAAAACATTCCTTCCCGCTGCGATACCAATCGTTCAAGCCTTTCTGATAGGAGAGCTCCCCATATTTCGCCTTCACCTCATCCGCATCGCTCGTCCCACAAACCGCATCATGCCAGCCCACAGTATCCGATACAATGGATGCAATAAGCCTCCCCATGTCCGTATGCAGGCACAGCCCCTGCTCCAGGAAAAACACCTGCTGCCCCTTCAGCGTGTCCGGCATATTGTAACGCTCCGTTCGCTGGTCCGCGTTGTAGAGCATCATGCCCACGTTCGCTCCGCCTTCGAGATCCGTCAGCTTCAGCACCTTGCCACGGCCGATCACTTTCGACCACATGCCCGCCCCGGTCAGCTCTGTTTTGTAAATTGGCTCTTTCATCTTCTGAAAATTCTATTTCGCCCCCTTCGCATGCAGCGGCGGAATCAGGTTCGGGGTCAGTGTCAGGTTTGCACTTTTCACGCCTTTGCAAGTCACCAACTTATTCGTGATCTCCCTCAGCCGCTTCGCCGGCCCCTGCATCAAGACCACCTCCAGTACATGATCGCTCTCCAGAAGGATGTGCTGGGAGGAAATCACCTCCGCAATGTGATCCCGCATGATCTTCGAGAGATCCCGCAGCAAAGCACTTTTCGATTCGTCGTAAACCAGCGTCAACGTCCCCGCCATCACCTCCGTGCCGATCTTGCTCAGATGCTGCGCCGCCTGCGCATGGATCATCTCGGAAATGGCCTGAGACCGGCTATCGAACCCCCGCTCGTTCACCACCCGATCCAGCGACTGGAAAGTATCTTCGGCCATTGAGACAGTCACTCGTCTCAATCCTTCCACTGCATATTCTTTTCCCACCATCATCAAGTAGCAACCAACAGGCCAAGTATGAACTTTTTTCTATTTTGTCACACCCATTTCCGCGCCCTCTATTTTCTCCGCCAGATACTTCTGAAAATGCCAGATCGGCTCCTCAAGGTGACTCAGCCGACCTTGCGCATAACCATCAGATCGCATGCCTCTCTGCGTGGCTGCACAGACCTCCATATCTTCCATATGAAAGGCGATTCCGGCTTCCACCTCCTTCGGCAGAATTTCATCGTATCCATCCATTTCCAGCGCTTCCTTCGCCACGATCATCGTCGTCATCAAGGTGCAGGTGTCGGCACCGGTTGGCAGAAGCCGATACCAGTAAACCCGATCCGGAGCCGTGAACAAAAGGAAGTTCGGAAAGCCCAGGAATATCCCCCACTCGAGCAAATCCTTTTCGCCAAGATTCGGGAAAACGGGAAAGGGCGTCTCCGCTTCTCCCTTCGTTTCGATCTCTTCCTGCATCTCTTTTTTCAACGGAAGATGCATCGCGGAAAATTCAGGATCATACGGCTCCGTCCAGCAACCCTTCGCCGGAAGAAAGGGCTCGAGCGTCTTCCGATGAGCCCCAAGGTGATGATAGGCCTCCATGAAATTCTCCAGAAGGATCTTCCAGTTGAACTCGCACTCCCAATGCTGCGACCACGCGATATGCGCATTCCCCATATCCCATTTCCCCACGAAGTCCGTTTTCAGACGACCATACTTCTCGCTGATCGGCGGTATTTCATCGGACAGCGTCACGAACACAAAACCCTCCCAGATTTCACTGCGGTAGTGGTGCAGGCATACCTCGCTGCGGTCGAAACCCTCGGCCTCCTGCATCTCGGGAGCACCTACCAATTTCCCCGTAAGATCATAGCTCCACAGATGATACGGACACAGGATTACGCGTTTGTTCCCCTCATCCGGATGACCGAAGCCACTCGGCATCACATCCATCCCGCGATGCCTGCATACACGTGAAACCACCCGGATCTCTCCGTCCTTTCCACCCACCACCAACATGGGTTCACCACCCACATCCACTCTCACAAAATTCCCCGCCTTCGACACCTGCGAGACATGGCAAAGGGAAATCCACTCCTTGCGGAAAATCTCCTTGGATTCGAAATCCATGAAAGCCGCATCCGTATAGACGCCAGCGGGCATGGTTCCGGAGCGCTCGCGGGGCTTGTTCGCACTTTCCAGCACTCCATCGAATAGTTCTGTCGCGTTCTGCATATTGATTCTTTCAGTGATATTTTTTTTCGAAACGTTCCTTGAGCCGAGCTGCCATCCACAGGTTCACCTCACCGAGATCCGCCACAGGCTCCTGCGAGAAGGGAGCCATCTGCAGATAACCATCGGGGCCGAACTCCGGAGTCATCGTCACCTCGGCGAAACCGCGCGCAGCCATCGAAGCCCAGACGACATCCCACCAACACTCATGCGCCACCACCGCATATTCATACTCCGGCGCACGCGGATCCGGCACCTGCGGTCCCTGTGAGTAACCCACCCTTGGCTGGATGTGGAATGCATGTTCCGCCGCTAGTTCCAGGATCGCCCGCTCTTCGTTCAGAATCAGACGCTCTGTCACCACACACCAATGGCTGAAATCACAGGTAATCTTCAGATCCGGCAATTGCTCAAGGACATCGCGCATCAACCACGGATTGTGACTGTAGCGCCCACGATGGGTTTCCACGGAAATTGAAATTCCATACTTTTCCTCCAGATCCAAAACCCCTTCGTGAAAGGTCATCGCTTCCGTGAAGCCCCAACCATCGAAGCCTCCCATGGTGTTCACGAAAAGCGGATTTCCCTCCAGGCTCCGAACCACACCGGCCTCCAGAGAATCCAGATGTTCCCGCGCGGACTTCCCGGGCATCGGAACGAAAATCCCCTCGGGCGTGCAGGTGCAAACCTCCGCAATCCATCGAACCTCACCCTCATCCAGATACCTGAAAAATTCTTTCCGCGCCGTGCCATTCACCGGCGCCGGTGCCTCCAAGCCCTCAAAGCCAGCTTGCTTCGCCAACCAAACCGCCTCCGGCACACTCCCCTCATGCCCCCATATCGTCTTGAAAAATGAAGCCTTCATCACGTTGTCGTTAAATCCCTTACCACCCGAAAGCCCAAGTTGTCCCACCGGGCTTCCTCCGGTGCCCAATCCCGCCACGAAGCACGCAGCACCCTCGGCAAATGATCCCATCCACCTCCCCGTATCACCCTGCGCCCCTTCACCCCTCCGTTCACCCACGCAACGGTTGTATCCGGCGCTCTATCGAATCCCGGATGCCAAATATCCTCCACCCACTCACACACATTGCCGATTATGTCCTGCAAGCCGAAGCCGTTTTCAGGAAATCTGCCCACCGGCATCAGCTCCCCGCGCCCGACCTCTTCGCCAAACTCGTCATAGAAATAATTCGCATCATTCACCGAAACATTCGACCCATGCGGGAAAACGGACGAATTCCCGCCGCGGCACGCATACTCCCACTCAGCCTCGCTCGGCAGCCTGTAGTCTTCTCCGATCTCCCGACAGAATGCCTTCGCATCCTCGAAACTCACTCCCACCACCGGACATTCCGCATCGAGCACGGCTGAATTTCCACCCTGGAGACTTCCCATCACACACTCCCACTGCGCACGTGTCACCGGCGTTCTGGATATTTCAAAGCCCCCCAAAACCCGAACCTCTCTCACAGGCAGCTCCACCGCAGACACAAATTTGTCCTCCGGCACTCCACCCATCGTGAAGCTCCCGGGCGGTATCAAAACCATGTCCAGGGGACTGGCCTCAACCGGGCAATGGTGACTCTTTGTCATATCGGGGTAACGCGTAGCATTTTCCAGCCCAATTCAGTTCATCTATCGTCCAACATTGGTCGACTGGCTCGAATTTTTCAGCCTCATCCAATGAACAGGTGCTCACCTCGAACAATTCCGGAATTGCCGGATCGAAAAACATCAGGGGTGTGCCGCAATCTCCGCAAAACGATCGCTCCCTCTCCGCGAAACAAACCACCTTCGGCTTTCCTTTCGTCCATGAGATCGCACCCTTTTTGAAAAACGTCCACGCCACCACCGGAGCGCCGCTCGCCTTCCGGCAATCCTCACAATGACAAAGCGTCGTCTGCAAAGCCTCTTCCGAAAGCTCATATCTCACCGCGCCGCACAGACATCCTCCCTCAATCATACTTCACCCTAGGCAATGTGTCCCATTCCTCTTTCGATAATGGCGCTTCTTCTGTTTTCGCTTTTTCCAGCAACTCAGCCAAGCCAGTCACCATCTTTTCAAATAGCTGTTCGCCCTCCTCAGCCGTCGACTCCGAAGGTCTACCGGTCACTCCGTTCAGACTCGTCTGCGCCACTGGATAGGAAAACACCGTCCCACCCGTCCTGTCTTCATCATCGCTTTCCGCCAACCTTTCCGTTTTCACCATTTCAGGAAAAAGGTGGAGCATCAGTGAAGTCTCCGCCCGGTTTGCATGGAGATCCCCAGCATCGCTCGTGTACGCATCCCAGACACCATCGCCGGTTTGAAAAACATGAGCCAAACCAATCTGCAATCTCCCCATGTATTGCAATCGGATCTGATCCAAGGCCACCCGTGCCGGAGCATCATTTCCAAAATGTGAATTCACCAGCAGCAGCCTCTTCCAGCCGGTAGCAACCGCCCAATCCGCCAGTTCCCTGATCACGGAAATAAACGTCCCATGTCTTAGCGAAAAAGTCCCCGGCCACTTGGGGGTATGTCCTTGGGAAACGGTATACCGCAATGCCGACATCACTGGAACACCCGTCCTGGCAGATGCCGCCTCGCAGACTTTCTCCACAAGCAGCGTATCCATGCCCACCGGCAGATGCGGTCCGTGTTGTTCGGTCGCTCCCATCGGCAACATCAACAGTCCGCCATTCTCACCGGTGAGTTTCTCGATCTCCGGCCAAGCCAGATTTTCCAGAATGACCGGCTCCATGCTATCAGTACATTCTCGCATAGGTATCGATCTCCCATTGGCTCACCCGCTGATGATACTGCCGCCACTCTTCACCCTTGTAGGCAATGAATTCATCGCGCAGTCCTTGGCCGAGCGTTTCTGTCACGAACGGATCCGCGGCAAATGCAGCGACCGCCTCGTCCAATGTCCTTGGCAGCTCGCAGATACCCGCCTCTGCCAATTGCTCAGGAGTCCACTCATAAAGGTTTTCCTCCATCGCCGGCCCCGGGTCGAGGTTTTCACGAATCCCTTCCAGCCCCGCCGCAAGCGCCAGAGTCGCCGCGAGATACGGGTTGCATGCAGCATCCGCATTGCGGCTTTCGAAACGCCCGCCACCCATCGGCACACGCACCGAGTTCGTACGATTGTTTTTTCCGTAGCTATTGAAAACCGGAGCCCACGAATAATAAGACATCAGACCCTTCCTCACCAACCGTTTGTAGCTGTTTACCGTCGGAGCAAAAGCCGCACAAAGCGCGGGTCCATGCTTCAGGATGCCCGCAATGAACTGATAGCCTAGCGGTGTCATGCCTAGTCCGCGCGGATCATCTTCGATCGGACAGTTGAACAGGTTCTTTCCCGTTTCCTTGTCGAACAGGGACATATTGAAATGCGCTCCGCTTCCCGTCTTGTCCGCGAAGGGCTTCGGCATGAACGTCGCCAACAAGCCTTCCTCAGCGGCATATTGCTTCGCCATCAAGCGGAAGAAAATATAGCGGTCACACATCGTGAGCGCATCGGAGTAGTTGAAATCGAATTCAAACTGCGAGTGGGTGTCCTCGTGATCCAGCGAGTAGAGGTCCCAACCGAGGTCGTTGATCGTCGTCGAGACCTTGTCGAGCCAGGTGTAGCGATCGAGGAAACGCTTCACGTCATAGCAGGCCTTTTTCTGGTTATCGTCAGGATTCGGCACTTCTAACTTTCCGTCATCCGTGAGTCGCAAGATGAACAACTCGCACTCGATCCCGAGGTTCATCCCGAAGCCCATCTCCTCCGCCTTTGCGATCTGCTTCTTGAGCGCCACCCGCGTATTGATTTCATACGGTTCGCCATGAAACGTGTTGTCCGCCGGGAACCATGCCACCTCTTTGTTCCAAGGCAGAATGATCAGACCGTCGAGATCCGGCACGGATGCGATCTCGTCATCGTTCGGGCGTTGCCCGAGGCCATCCAATGCATATCCGGTGTAGAGTTCGCTCCCTCCCGCGAAGTGCTCGAAGTGATCAATCGGTACAAATTTCCCCTTCGGAACACCGTGGATATCCACATAGGCGCCCACACAATATTTCACACCCTTGGCCTTGAGTTCGTCCTTCATGGCCGTCGCCTTCATCTTCTGTTCTTCCGTTAGATTCATAAGTTTTTCATTAAAAGTATGATCGCCTGGGGAAAATTGCTCCCCACTGGCAATTTTGGATCAATCAAATCACGTCAGGATCGTGCTTCACCATGCGCAGCATCGGAGCCTCTTTCTTCTCTCGCTCGGCAGGGTGAATCAGGTGCTCGATGTGCTTGCGTGTAGCTCCGAATAGCGGGTCGAATACCTGATCATTATGCCGTGGCCTAGGAACAGGCACCTGCACCATTTCACGGAAACGCCCCGGATTTGCATCCAGCACGAGAATCCGATCGGATAGAAAGACAGCCTCATCCAGATCATGCGTGATGAACACCACCGTGATGTCCACATTCTTCCAGATATCCAGCAAGTAGTTCTGCATCTCGCTCCTCGTCTGCGCATCCAGCGCGCCGAATGGCTCGTCCATGAAAAGCACCTTCGGTTGGTTCGCCAGCGCCCGCGCGATCGCCACCCGTTGCTTCATGCCCCCGGAGAGCTGATGCGGATACGCGTTCTCAAACTTGCTCAAGCCCACCAGATCGATCCACTGCCGTGCTTCACGTTCCGCAGCCACGGATGAGGTTCCGGAAACTCTGGGGCCGAACATCACGTTCTCTTTAACCGATAGCCATGGAAACAAGGTGTATCCCTGGAATACCATTCCCCGATCCGGCCCCGGCCCCGAAACACTTTTCCCGGCGACAAGAACCTCCCCGGAGGTCGCCGTCTCAAGACCTGCGAGTATCCTGACCAAAGTCGACTTGCCGCAGCCGGAGGGACCAATCACACAGGTAAACTCCCTCTCATGAACCGTGAAATTCACATCCTGCAGTGCCGTCACTACACCTCGCGGAGTTTCAAACTTCTTCGTGAGATTCTTCACTTCAAGTGACACCGGGCGTTTAACCAGTCGCTGGAAACGTGCGGCAACTTCGGGCTCCTGATCGAGATATGATAGTTCTGCCACGCTCATGCTGTGTCTGTTGTTGTTTTCAAGTTACGCCGCGCTTCGCGATCCAGTTCATCCTGCATCACGCGTTCCCGGGCACCTGCTGCGACGGTTCGAACCGGCCATGTTACAAAGCTGGCGATAGCCCGTGAAATCCGCCCCGTGCTTCCAACCCATGGAAAAAGGATGCCGTGTAACCAGGCGAGGAACTGATCGGTCAGAAAACCTGTCAGTCCGATGAGAATAATCACCGGAAACACCTTGTCGAAATTCCTAAAGCGCCCCTGCGTCTCAATCACTTCGGTAAGACCGCTTTTCACGCCGATGAGTTCGGCGATGACAAGCCATGTCCACGCCCAGCCGAGCAGGATACGGAGGTCATTGTAAAGGTTCGGCAAAATACCCGGCAGCACGACCTTGCCGATCATTTGCCGAGGATTCGCTCCCAGCGTCTGCGCCGCTTCCAACAGAGCAGGATCGAGCAAACGTGTAGTTTTTGAAACCATCAGAATCATGTGCGGAAGGGTCCCGATCAACACCAAGGCAATTTTCGGCGAATCCCCGGCCGCAAGCACAGCCACCAGCAAGGTGCTGAACGTCGGCGCGGGCATGTATCTGAAAAAGTCAGTGAACGGCTCCAACAAGGTGGAGAAAAAACTGTAGGTTCCGCAGAGAATGCCGATCGGAACACCCATCAGGCACGCCCAGAGGAACCCCCTGAAAACAATACCCAATGAACTGAAGTACCTCTCGCTCATCGGAGACGCCGCGTTCTTGGGAGGCGTCGTGAAATCCCTCCATCCTGTTTTCAACACCTCATGCGGCGCAGGCAGATAGGATGGGTTTGCAGGTTTGCCCTGCGGTATCAGCTTCAACAAAGGCTCTTCGGGAAGCAGCTTGTAGGAAAACTCAGGAGACAATGCGCCGAGAACCGCCCAGTTGTTTCGAACGATCTCCATGTTCTCCTCATTGAGCGCAGGCAACTCACGTTTGCCCGTCGCTAGGTCACGCCAGAGCAAATAGATCTTCTCATCATCCTGCGCTTCGTTGACTGAAATCCACCCCTCGTCAATTACGAGCGGCGAAATCTGCCTGAGCAATTTCTGGTTCTTTCGCTTCGAACCTTCCCGCTCTGAGGCGTTCTCCTCCCGCACGTCATTGACGAACTTCGGGAAATAATCCTTCGGCAAATGATCGCCGGCAGTGAGCACCGTCGCGGAACCCTCACGCGAGGCCGCAACGGTAATTTTCATGTCCGGATGCCAGATGAAGGGCACATAGGAAACCACACACCAAAGCAACGCAGGGAGACAGAACGACAGTACCGTAAGAAACGATTTCCGTCCGTTCGACAGTTCACGCCTGATGCGGAACCAGTCTGATAATATTCGTGGTTTGGCCATGACCGTCTGGAGCTGACATGAAAAACCGGGGAGAACCGTCCCCCCCGGCTCAATCTCAAATCATTCGGTTTCGAGCGATTCTGCGTAAGTCTTCGTGAACGACGGATCCAGGTATTTGGTCGCTTCCTGAGTTTCTTCGTAAACCTCGTACTTGATGTTGAAATCATCAACAACCTTGGTCGAACCATAGATCGAACCAAGGCCTTCCTTGTCTTCCCAACGCTCGAGGGCTTCTTCCAAAGTCAGGATATGAGTGCCTTTGAGGAAAGGCTCATACTCTTCCGGTTTCACGCTCACGCGAGCGGCAAGGATAGCAAGTGCCTCATCGATGTTCTCTTCATCGTTGATGAATGCAGAAATCTTATACCAGACCTTCACCACCTTCGTCCAATCCTCCTTACGTGTATCGAGGCTTTCAGGGGAAACATACAGGAGATCGTAAATAATCCCCGGCGCGTCTGCTGATGTAAAAACAGGCTTCGAACCAGGAACCGCTTTCAATGCTTCACCGGAGTTTGGCTGCCATGCACCGATCGCATCCACAGCCTTCGCTTCGAGCACCTGAGGAGTCTCATTTGTCGGAGTGTTCACAATCTCCACCGAAGTAGGATCGATGCCGTTCATTTCAAGGCCGGTGAGCAAAAGGAGATGGGTCACGAAACCCTCTTCGAGTCCCACTTTCTTTCCTGCGAGATCTTTGATCGTTTCGATGCCGGGAGCAGCCACGATCATGTCGTTTCCATTTGAGAAATCGTTGATGATGATACCGACGGAAGGCTTGCCGGTAGCGCCGGTTACCAGCGCGTCACCATTCGTCATGCACACGGCATCCACTTTTCCTGCGACGTATCCGTCCATGGATTCCACGTAATCCATCCAGGAAAATTCAACCTCAACCCCCTCTTCCTCAAACCAACCCTTCTGAATTCCTATTTCCCAGGCAATCCAGCCCGGCCAATCGGAATAAGCAATTTTCAAAGGCTCAGCAGTTGCCTGCCCCGCGCCAATCATTCCCAAAACTCCGGCCGCAAGCAGCCCCGACATCCAGTTCTTCGTCTTCTTCATGCGTTACTTTCTGTTCGACTCAGGCTCCCTGCTCAGTGTGAACAATTCTCGGAACCTTCATAACGTTAGTAGCAACGCCTGTACCACTTCGCCTTCGTCACATTCGAAGAACCCATCCGCTCATCGTGATATAACCTAAAAACCAAGGCGTTGGCATCGTCCTCCCCCGCACCACACCTTCTCAGCAGTGAATGGCCCACTCTCCGAATTCATTTCATTATTCCCATTACTTCTTCAGCCCCTCACTCTCCCAAGAGTGAAAAAAACCACCGGCATCCTCATCCCCGCTTTCTCGACCCGACGAAATGGCGACCTCGGCATCGGCGATGTGAAGGGCATGCAGGGGTGGGTCGATTGGGCGGCGAAGCATGGAGTCGGCTTCCTGCAGCTGCTCCCGATCAATGAAAACGGAAGCGATGAAAGCCCTTACTCAGGCATTTCCTCCATCGCGCTCGATCCCATTTATCTCACCTTCGAGGAAGGCGAAGTGCCATTCATCTCTGAAGCGGATCTGGAGGCAACTCGCAGCGAGCTGGGTAAAAATGTTCTCGGAGCACATCTCGTAAATTATCCGGCAGTACGCGCGGCGAAAAACTCCCTGCTAGAGATTTCTTACACACGCTTCCGGGCGAATGCGGATAAGAAGCAAACTGCGGAGTTTGCAAAATTCCAAAAACAGCAACAAGAATGGCTTTCTGATTACTGTATTTTCAAGCTACTTATCGAAATCCACGGCTCACACCTCACATGGGACGAGTGGCCAGAGAATTGCCAAAGCCCGCATGATGCACTCGCCTTCATCGCAGACCTGCGGAAAAAAGAGCCCGATCAAATCGCTGCTCAAAAAGAATACTTCGCTTATGTCCAGTGGCTGTGCTTCAGCCAATGGCTCGCTCTTCGCGCTCATGCAGATTCCGTAGGGGTAAAACTCATGGGTGATATTCCCATCGGCGTTGCTTTCCACTCTGCGGATGTGTTTTTCCACCGCACCAGCTTCCTCATCGATTGGTTCGGCGGCACCGCACCGGAGGGCTACAACGCGGAAAACCCCTTCATCCACGAATGGGGGCAAAACTGGGGTGTGCCACTCTATGATTGGGACTCCATGGCTGCAGACGGCTTCACTTGGTGGCGCTCACGCCTCCGTCATCTCACCGAAATTTTCGGAATGTTCCGCATCGATCACATCCTCGGATTCTACCGCATCTACGGCTTCCCATGGCACCCTCGGCGAAACCACGAATTCCTAGGTATCGATCATGAAAAAGCAGCGGAAATGAACGGAGGCCTTATGCCACGTTGGTTCGATCACCCAGACCACTCCGACGAGCAAAAAGCCGCCAACCGCGCCGATGGCGACTTCCGCCTCCGTGCTATTCTCGATGCCGCCGGAGATGCTGAAATCATCGCGGAGGATCTCGGTTGGGTGCCTGAATACGTTCGTCCTCATCTCCATGAACTGGGCATTGCAGGCTACCGAATCCCTCACTGGGACTCCTATGAAGATGGATCACCTGTCATGGGTGATGTCTTCCCAGAAAACTCCTTTGCCTCCTATTCTACCCATGATCACGACTCCCTCTGCGCCACTTGGGAGACCAGCCGCCTCACCATAGAGAACCACCGTATCCACCCCACCGAACAAAGTCACTGGGCTTCAGAAAGCTCAACCCATGCCCTGAGACTTCTCGCTGGCTTTTCAGGTATCCCGATCCCAGTAGATAATCACTGGCCGCACTACTCCGAGTCCATCCACTGGTGCCTCATCAAAAGCCTACTAAAGGCAAATTCCCGCTACGCCGTCCTCATGGTCACCGATCTATTTTCACTCCGAGATCGCATCAACACACCCGGTACATCAGGAGATGGAAACTGGCAACTCCGCCTCGATCTCGACCCCGAAACCATGGAGAAAACAGGAACACTTCTTTCGAATTTAATAAAGCTCTCAGGGCGTTTTTCAGAGAAGTAATTTCGCCTTTCTCAAACCCCATGAAAACACCTAGCACGCTCATCGCATTCATATTCCTGAGTTTGACCATGATCCATGCCGAAGAGTGGCATACCTTCACCGACAAAGAAGGGCGTAGCTTCGATGGCAGTGTGCTCTCCGTCGACAAAGAGGCCAAAACCTTCCGGGTCACCGTCAAAAGCTCTGGCAATGCAGTTACAGTTCCTTTCGGAAAACTGATCTGGAAGGATCTCCAATACGTCAAAAACTGGGTAGAGCCGAAGGCGGATGAAACCGCGCCCATGGGAGATTTAGACGATGGCGACCTACCCTCCTCGCTCTACCCGAGGACGAAGGATGAGATCAAGGCACGCATCAAGGAAATCCAAGACAGGCCTGCGCCCTCCGGAATCGAGAAAAAGCAGCAGGAAACCGTAAACGAACTCAATGTCTACCGCTACCTCTGCGGCGTTCCAGACGATGTGAAAGCTGATGCACAAATGGTCGAAGAAGCCACCGAAGCCGCCATCGCCTGCAAGGAACACGGCGGCCTATCCCACGACCTCGGCCACTTCACCAACAAGGTCAACCTCTCCACCATTGGTGATATTCTCAAAACCCCGAAACAATACATTAACGACGCCGGAGCGAACAACCGCGAACACCGCGGCCACCGCCGTTGGTGCCTGAACCCACCGATGGGCAAAACCGGTTTCGGCACTGCAGGTGCGAAATACTCCGCCATGTGGGCAATGGACACCTCCGGCAGCAAGATCCGAGACAATTGGTCATATCCCGGCAAAGGCTTTTTCCCCAAAGAATACCTGCATGGAAATGCATGGACGCTCTACCTCAACGGAAAAGCGCCCCCAACCAAAGATCTGACCGTTGAAGTCTACAAACTCTCCCAGCGCCCAGAAAAAGCATTCTCCACCTCCGCCGATATCCCCGGCAAAGCCTTACCCGTAAAATTTGTCTCCACCGACCAGAACTCGATCAACTTCGAACCCGAGGAAGACCCCATCACCGGGCGCGGCATCTACTGGGTTCGCATCAAAGGCGGCGGCGTGCGTGAGGGCTACGTGGTGGAGCTATATTGAGGAAAACAAGGAGAGGCGGATGGCATCCGCCTTTGTTAAGTTAAACGCGGATAGAATCACAAGCCCTCTAGCTCATGAAATTTTTCGATCCCTTCGGAGCGACGGCAGTCACACGGAATAACCTCCCACATTGGCAGCAATCAGGAGCAACTTATTTCGTCACCTATCGTCTGGCGGATTCCATACCCAAGGAGCTCCTAGATCGCTGGAAATATGAGCGGGAAACATGGCTCGCGGACAATCCCGAACCCTGGAGCGAGGAGACAGAGGCGGAATACCACAAAATATTTTCCGGTGAAATTGACCGCATGATGGACGCGGGACACGGACAATGCATTCTACGCAAAAAGCCTTTCCAAGCGATCCTTGAGGAAAGTTTTCATTACTTCCATATGAGCAGATATTTCATCCACTCATGGGTAGTGATGCCGAACCACGTGCACGTTCTTTTCACCCTATCTTCGGAGGTGAAATTAGAATCAGTTATTAGCACATGGAAACGCCATACCGCTCGGCAGATTAATAGCGCTCTCAGCAGCGAGGGATCACTATGGCAAAGGGATTATTTTGATAGGGTCATTCGAGACTGGAAGCACTTCTCAAATGTAGCGCGTTATATCAGAAAGAACCCAGCAAAAGCAAAGCTCCGAGAATCAGAATACAGCCTCTGGTAAGACGAGCGGGTCAGAAAGTTACTCGGATAAAAACAAGGAGAGGCGGATGGCATCCGCCTTAAAGTAGAGGAATAAGGCGGATAACATCCGCCTCTCCTTGGCTACACTGGTTCCTTATCGAGACCAAAAGCATCGTGCACCGCGCGTGCCGCGTCTTCGATGTGGATCTCATCCACGGTGACCGCAATCTTGATTTCCGAAGTGGAGATCATCCCGATGTTGATACCTTTATCGCCGAGCGCTTTAAACATGGCAGCTGCAACACCCGAGTGGGAGCGCATGCCGATGCCGACAGCGGAGAGCTTAGCAATACCAGCCTCAGTCTCGATCTTTGCATCCTTGGAGAGCTCTGCGAGCACAGGCTTGAGAGCTGCTTGAGCTTTTCCGAGATCGTTTGAATGCATCGTGAAGGAATGCTTGGAGCGGTCGTCGTTCGAGATGTTCGAGAGAATCATATCGAGGTTGATTTCCGCATCGGCGAGTGCTCCGAGGATTATTCCAGACATGCCTGGATGATCTGGGATACCGGAAATCGTCACGCGCGCCTGTGAGCGCTCGATGGAGATTCCGCGGATGACGACGTTTTCCATGTTGGGATGTTCTTCTAGCACGAGTGTTCCTGGGTTGTCGTTGAGTGAGGATCTGACCTCGAAAATAACTCCGAATTTTTTCGCAAACTCAACCGAGCGCGATTGCATGACCTTGGAGCCGGAGGATGCCATTTCAAGCATCTCATCATAGGAAATTTCTGGAAGCTTGCGAGCGTTCTTCACCACGCGGGGATCACAAGTGTAAACGCCGTCCACATCAGTCAGGATCTGGCAGACATCCGCTTTCAGCGACGCGGCAACAGCAATGGCAGTAAGATCTGATCCACCGCGACCGAGCGTGTGCACCATGCCATCAAGTGTGATCCCTTGAAAACCCGCGACGACGAGGGTTTTTCCCTCCTCAAGAAAGCGGTTCATCAAAGTCGGATCCATGTTCGAGATCCGTCCGCGCGTGTGGCTTCCATTTGTCACGATACCCGCCTGGCGTCCTGTGACGGATGCGGCATCGACTCCGAGAGCCTGCAGCGCCATGGAGACAAGTGCGATGGATTGCTGCTCACCGGTGGCAAGTAACACGTCCATTTCACGCTCAGGAGGCACTTCATTGAGATCGTTAGCCATGCCAATGAGCTTGTCAGTGACACCGCCCATAGCGGAAACCACAGCCACAACCTTATTTCCCTCATCCCGCGTGCTTTTCATGCGAGAGGCGACGTTGCGGATGCGATCTAGCGAGCCGACGGATGTTCCGCCGTATTTCTGTACAATAAGGGCCATGTGTCTGGGGCGGGCGGATTCAAGGTGCTGGAGCGGGAAACTTCAACCTTCAAAATGCAACCCTCAAGGAAGATTCAACTGCGGAATATCTAACCACGAATGGATGCGAATGTGCGCGAATGCAGACAAAAACATCGGATTTCCGTTTCATCGTCCCGGATTCGCGCTCATTCGCGTCGATTCGCGGTTAGAAAACTTTTCAGGACTCCCCCATCTTTTTCCGCTGCCTAGCCTCACGGAAAAAGGATTGTAGCAAACTGAGCGATTCCTCACCCATCACCCCAGAAGTGACTTCACAACGGTGATTTAGGGGCGGATTCGACTCCAAAAGGTTAATCCAGCCACCCGCAGCCCCTGCTTTGGGGTCTCCGCAGCCGAAAACCACGCGATCCGGCCTGCAATGCACAATCGCACCGGCACACATCGGGCAGGGCTCCTTAGTGACAAAAAGGGTGCATTTCTCCAGCCTCCAATCGCCCAGCGCCTGCTGCGCCGCCGTTAGAGCGAGCATTTCCGCATGGGCGGTTGCGTCCTTCAACGTCTCCACTTGATTCCACGCGCGGCCAATAACTTTTCCCTCATGCACTACGACTGCACCCACTGGCACTTCAGAAGAGGCGTAGGCTTTGTGGGCTTCGCGCATGGCCTGTTGCATAAAATGGGCGTCGCTGTGGAGGTCGATGATTGGTGGTTCTGTCATTGGGGAGCGCGGGTTTGTAACCCGCTTTCTTCGGGATCACAACACCATCGGTTCACTCCGGCCAATACCGCCGTTATTTTGAATGAGGAAAAAAGAATTAGCCTTCCCATTCGCCGTAGCCGTGTTTCTTTTGTCCCGTGATTGCAAAGACCTATCTCGACCGAGTCATCGCCCCATCCTTACTTGCTGCTGATTTTTCAAAAGTCGGTGCAGAAACCTCACGTGCCATCAGCGCCGGCGCCGACTGGCTACATCTCGACGTCATGGACGGCCATTTTGTCGATAATATCTCCTTCGGCCCCGCAATGGTGCAGACAATTCATGAGTCGAACGACATTTTCTTAGATGTTCACCTCATGATTTCACGCCCCGATCACTACCTGCCTCGCTTCATCGCTGCGGGTTCGGATCTGATTACCGTGCATGTCGAAGCTGATCACGATGTCGCAGAGACTCTAGAGCGCATCCGCGAGGCAGGTTGCCAAGCAGGGCTCGCACTCAACCCCGCGACACCTTTCTCCGATGTCGTTCCTTTTCTCGATAAAATCGACCTACTCCTCTGCATGACCGTCGTCCCCGGCTTCGGCGGGCAGCCATTTATGGAAAATCAGATGGCGAAAGTCTCTGAGGCCGCCGCCTACCGCAAGGAGCACAACCTCAACTACCACATCGAAGTCGATGGCGGTATCAGCGCTGAGACCGCCGCTATTGCCGCAAATGCAGGTGCGAACGTCATGGTCGCCGGCTCCACCACTTTCGGTAAAAAGGACATGGCCGCTGCCGTGACCGCGATCCGCGAGGCATAGACTACCCAACAATTTCATGAACAAACCCATCATCGCCAGTTCTGTCGTCGCCCTAGCTATTGGATTCAGCCTTGGATGGGTTCTGCGTGAACCCGCAACGGCAGATCCGAACGATCCGGGAAACACGCCTAAATCACCGCAAAAGGCAATCATCGTCAAAGACGAGCGACCTCCGGAGGAACCGAACCGAACCGACCGGGTGACAGAACGGCGCCACACTCCTCCAATACTCACTAGCAACGCCACCCCACCCGAGTCCCTCCAGAAAGCGGAGCGTGCGAAATGGCTACGGCTCATCGAAGTCCTCGGGCTCGACAGTGACCAAGCAAAGGCTCTAGAAGCTACCATTGCCGAGACACGCCCTAAGCCCGACGAAGATACCCCACTAGATATCGCCTACTCAGAAGCTGGCGAGCAACTGGAGCAAAGTATCCTAGCAATATTGACTCAGGAGCAACAGGCCGCCTTCCGTGAAATGCAGCAGCGCAGCCTCGAAAATGTCGTAGAGGTGAAAGCGCAGGAAGAATTTGCCGAGAGCCTCACGTCCCTCGACCTCACTGCAGAGCAACGTGAGCAGGCATTGGAAGTTCTGCGTAAACAGGCAGTAGAAAATGCAGCTACCGTGCCCACAAGCACCCGACTCCTTCTGGGCGGTTCATTCCTGCCCATCGGCGATGAAAAAACGACCGACAAAAGCTTTGAAATCATGGGGCAACTCCAGTCAAAACCCGGTGAACCACTGCCTACCTTCGAGCAGATCGCCGCACTACACCGCGCAGAGCTAGAACGCCGTATGACGCAGTTTGAGGGTATTCTCAGCCCAGGCCAGCTCGCGCTTTATCAATCTAGCCTCTCTCAAGCTTTGGAAAATCTAGAAGTCATTTCCCCTCAACGGTGAAAGCGATTCCATTTGATCAGCACGGTCTATTATTACTATTCTGAACCCATGGCGAAAAAATCTGAGAATGAAAGGGTGATTGTCAAAGTCTTCACCTATGGCATTCAGCCGAAAATCACGCGTGAATTTTCTATTTCCACCTCGGTGAGCTTCCTTGAACTCAGCGATGCTATCCAAGCCGCAATGGGCTGGGAAAACAAACACCCGCACGAGTTCCGTCACGGCAAGGGCAAGCGCCTCGTCGATGTCATCGGCCCCGTCGGCCTGCAGGATCAGACACTCGGTGAATTCCAAGATGAGCTGAAAATCACCGTCGCCGACTACATGGGACGTAAGCGCCTGCCGCTACGCATGCTCTACCGCTACGATTTCGCTGACGAATGGATTCACGAAGTTGTTTTCCATAAACGCACCGAAGGTGAGGGCGGCCCTGAGATGATCTCAGGAGAACGTGCCTGCCCACCCGAGGATTTCGGCGGAGCCTTCCAATACATGATGGCACTCGCCGGTGAAATCGAATGGGCACACCCCGGCTACGAACCGGAGGTCTTTGATATGGCCGCGGTCGACTTCAAGAAGAAGGCGACGCGCAAACGGAAGTAATATCCCTCAGCTCGGAAGATCCTGGAGCTTCACTTTCTTTGTAGAGGACTCCACCGCTTTGATGGTCTCGCGGATGGTTTTTAACGACAGGTCTCCGGTTTTCCCTTTTGCTCTCTCAACATATTTCGCTTCGAGCTCACGTAGAGCCGGAAGTTGAGATTTTGCCTCCTCGCCATAATTCAGAAGCGCTTTGAGGCACGGCGTAACCCGTTTCGGGCTACCCCAGCGTTCTGGCTCGATGATTTGAATAGTGAGTGGCAAGCCCTCCTTGATGTGGTGCTTCGCAAGGTAGGCGACACCACTCAGACGCATACGATCAGAGAACATGATCCCGCTAGGTGCTTGCTTCCTCACCGCATCATAAATCGCAGGCATGAGGGGCTCGATTTCTTTGTAGCTCAGAGTATCGAAGATGCTCGCCACCGCGCCTCGCACCTTGCCGTCCTGATTAGAAAGCACAGCAATGATCGCTTCATTCAGTTCACGTTCGTCCACTCCTTTGAGTGATTCGGACAACATGCCTTTGTTCATTCCGGGCATTTTTTTCTGAAAGAGAATGAAACCAAGATAACGCTGAACCATGCCACGTGGATCATCGTCTGTGCGGCGGGATGCCATCTCTAGCATTTTAGGAATCGCACGACGCCCCTCGGGGCCAATCGCGGAGAGTGCTTCGGCAGCAAGAATGCGCAGACCGGCATCATCCGATGACAAAGTATCTTCCAACTCCTTCGCTGCCTTAGATGCTCTCCAAGCAAATTTCTTGAGGGCGACACAAGCCCCACGCTTCGCATCGAGATTGTCGGACTTCAGCATATCGATCACTTCACTCACCACCTCCGCCTTGCGTTGGGCGAGTGTGGAAGCGCAACGATCGCGCACGATGGGCGACCAGCTACCCAGCCCCGCCACCAACATCTCGGTGTCATATTTCTTATAATTTTTCGCACCGTTGAGACGATCCCAGTCCTTGCCTGCCGCAACGATCATTGCCGCCTCCTGCTCATCAGCAGGAGGTATGACGCTCGGTTTCTTCCCAGTCAGTCGAAGGGATTTCAGTGGCAGAGCATAACTGAGAAGATAAGCGCCGGTGCTATCCCACCCCTTGAAGCTGTTATCCTTTTTGTCCGTCCCAGGATTTCCCTGATACATGAAAGTCCCGTCGTGCTTCCTCGCAAAATCCAGATACCACCCAAATTCTTCCATCCATTTTCCCGTAGCATGCGTCCCCAACCTTGAAACTCCGGGCAGTGCCCAAAGAATATTGATGAAATTGCCTGTGTGCCCACCGTCACGCTCCGCATTATGCGATGCCGCTGCCATACTTGAGAAGAAAGCTGTTCCAGGCTTGTCGCCAATTAGATCAAACATGACCGAAGCAGCACTGCACTTTCCATTGTCATCGTGTGTCTTGATCCACGGCTCATGGTCACCGTAGGGGATCGCCCCTTTTCCAATGTAAAAGGAAAGCATGATTTTACTCCGCTCGATAGCGCGATCAATGGCGGGATCAGAAACACCCGCTTCCTTCGCGAGGATCAGCGACATCGTAAGGCTCAGAGCCGGTGCATTCATAGCTCCGTAGCCCATCAGAATTCCGTCTTCCTTGCGCGCGAAGGTATGCCCCCACGTGCCGACGTTGCTCTGCCCGTTGGCAATTTCCAAAGCAACCCTCTCAATACCTGGCAAGACTGACTTATCACCCGTCGCGAGGTAGTATTCCGTCAGGAAAAGGTTCGAGTAGCCATACCACCAAGATTGAAAACCACGCAGCTGGGTAATCTTGTAATTCGATGCCCACTTCGCCTCTTCTTCGAGGAGATCCTTGTAATCCCGATCGCCACTCGCCAGCAGAGCAAGGGCATTGAGCGAACGAATCATCGGATTCCCCCGATTTTTCGAGTTACGCATTTGCTCCGCCAGCGCTTCGCATCCTTTTTCGAAAATCACCTTCGACTTCGGGCAATCATACGGAGCTGTTTCAGAATACGACCCAAGCACTTCTAGCTTCAATCTCACCTCTTCTATTTTCCCTTTCCTCCAGCGTAGCAGGGGAAGCTCTCCACTCTCCGCCTCAGCCGCTCCCAGAGCCTTTCCAAAAGCCGTCCTAGAATCAGATTCGAATGGCTTCCCTAAAACTCCAAGGATCACATCGCCTTTTTGAATAATACCTTCAGCCGGAGATCCTTTTGCCACTTGTGTGACAAGAATCTGACGAGAAAGTGATGTATCTGTGCTCTCAGCATGCAACCAACCACGCAAACCCGTTGCCCCTAGCGTCCAGTCGTGATTTGTGTCGCGTTGGCCGCCTGAAGTCAGATCCGGAGCCGCCGCGTGGAGTGTCGAGCACACAGCAAAAAGTGAAATGGTGAGCTGCGCTGCGATCAACAATTGGCGCGTCACCATGAGTTTGGTTTTTCCGGGATTTTTCATGAATGCAATAACTAGATATACACTAGTGAGACTACGAACAACCTCCCACATATCTCTCCTACAAACCCTATAAAGGCATTTTTCTTCACATCACCTCGCCAGATGGTTTCCATATTTCCCAGAAAGATGAGTAAACCACCGCCACTGCCCGAGGAATTGGAAAAAACCAGTTCCCCACCACCGCTTGGTGTCACGCATAGTGTGCGAGTATCTGCCCTCGAATCCGAATACACATGGAGACTCGACGGAGGCACTCTCTGGATGTGCACCGAAGGCCAAGCAGATATCCCCATACACCTTTCGAACATCTCTACCGTTCGACTCTCCTTCGATCCAACTCGCATGCAGACGCAACGTTACCGTTGCCGCCTCTACAGTGCCCACGGACTTAGCGCGACGATACAGAATGAAAGCTACTTGAGCTTCGGTTCATTCGATAACAGGAGCAAATCCTACAACGCATTGATACATCTCCTCATCCCCCGTATCGCATCGCTCAATCCCCATTGCATCTTCAAATCTGGCACCTCATATCTCAGTTGGTGTGCACAGGCATTGATGATCGTCGTCTTGTTCTTCGCACTGATTTTTGTGCTGATAGCGCTCTACACAGCCATTGGTCCACTAGTGATCATCAAGCTCATCATCATTGCCTTTTTCATACCTACGCTCTTCCGCTGGTTCATGAAAAACAAGCCACGCACTTTTGATCCATCGGAAATTCCGAAAAGCCTGCTTCCGTGAAATATGGAGCGCGGCTCGGTGTGCCCCACACCTAATTCAGCCGTATCTCCATCTGATTCTGCGTGATCAACCGCTTCTTCAACAACGAGCCAATCGCCTGCTTGAACGTCCGCTTAGAAACACCTAACTCCTGATAGATCAGCTCTGCAGGACTCTTGTCACAGAGCGACCAATAGCCACCACGCGCAATAAGTTCGCCCATAATTTGCTTCTCAAGACCGTCCACACGCTCACGCCTTTGAGGATGCAGACTGAGGTCAATTTTCCCATCCGCTCTCACCCCAGCTATGTAGCCCTTGAGCTTTTCGCCGAGCGATAAGTCCTGAAAAACCTCGTTTTCAAAAAGTAGACCGGTGTGCGCACTGTTAATGATCGCCTTATAGCCCATCGGTGTCTTTCCATAGACGGTCAGATCTACTTCATCTCCCGTAGCATATTCTGCAGGTGTCTGATCGATATGCCGCGCAATCCTCGCCGTCGCCATAATGCGACCGCTCTGCTCATCCACCAACACCTTCACGAGATAATGCTTACCAACTACCATCGGCACCTTCTGCTCGCGGAATGGTACTAATAAATCCTTAGGCAGCCCCCAGTCAAGGAACGCACCTACACCTGTCAGCGCGATGCATTTTAGCTTCGCAAACTCACCGGGAATTGCTCTCGGAGTTTGCATCGTCGCCACCAATCTATCTTCAGAGTCTAGATAGATAAAAACCAATACCTGCCCACTAATTGCCCACTCCTTGGGCATCTCGCGCCGCGGCAAGAGAATCTCACCAAGATTTTCCCCATCGAGAAAAATCCCGAACGGTTGTTCTCGCACTATCGTGAGCGTTACCCATGTACCTACTTCTGCCATTGGCCGATACTAGGGTGCGAAGTCCTTGGGAGCGATCAGGATTTTTTCCACCGGATGTTTCGTCACGATATTCCCCTGACTCCCCCTCCCTTTGATGCCGAATTCTGCAAAATGCAGCGGCCTGACCAGATTCCTAAGGCCTAGCCCTGACTTCATATAAACCATCAGCATTTGTGCAGAGCTATCCTCATTTGTCGTATGACATTTGAAATACAGCACCCGGCTACCCTTGGTTCCCTTGGTTAAGTCATATTCCTTGTCCCGAGTCACACCACCGACCGTAAAACGCTTCGCCATGATGTTGCCGTTTCGGCCATCGCGGTAAATCATCGAGTAGATCAGATCCTCGTCCTTCCGGAAAACGGCCACCCGCAACGGCCTCTGGCCCACGAAGAACTTGTCCGCTACCTTCGTGACTTTCATCGTCCCGTCTGCAGAGAAAACGATCACATCATCCAGCATCGAGCATTTCTCTAGAGCCTCTTCTTTTTTGAGAGATGTCCCAGCAAAGCCATTCTTCGCATCCAGGTAAAGCGTCTCTGTAGCAGCAGCAACCATCGTCCGGTCGACTTTTGCAAACGAAGAAATCTCCGTCAGACGCTGCCTATCCTTGCCGTATTTCTTCCCGAGATTCTGATACCAACGCACCGTGTAGCGCGTCAGATTCCTCAAATTCTTTTCGACCTCCTCGATCTCATCCTCAATCCCCTTGATCTCTTCGTCCGCCTTGAACTTGTTAAACTTCGAGATACGCTTGATTCGAATCTCCGTCAGACGCACCAAATCATCCTGAGTCACATCGCGTTTCAGCAATTTCTTGAAGGGCTTCAAGCCGTCATCAATCGCCTCCAGCACTGCCTCCCAAGTCTCCGCCTCTTCGATGTCCCGGTAAATACGGTTCTCGATAAAAATTTTCTCCAACGAGGAAAAGTGCCACTTATCGCCGAGTTCACCCAAGCGGATCTCCAGCTCAAGTTTCAGCAACTCCTTCGTCTGATCCGTCGTCAGCTTCAGGATTTCCGTCATCCCGAGGAACGCCGGCTTACCGTCCACAATCACCCCAGAGTTCGGCGAAATACTCATCTCGCAATCCGTGAACGCGAACAGCGCGTCGCGCATCATCTCACAGTCTGCACCCGCTTGTAGATACACCAAGATATCCGCATGAGCTGCCGTATTATCCTCGATCTTCTGGATCTTGATCTTGTTCTTATCCGCCGCTGAGACGATGGAATCCATCACCCCACCCGTCGTTGTCCCGAAAGGCACTTCCGTAATCCGTAGAATATTCTTTTTCTCGATCTCAATCCGCGCCCTAACCCGGATTTTCCCACCACGAATCCCATCTTTATACTCACTGGCATCCATAATCCCACCGGTCGGGAAATCAGGAACCAATTCGAAGGGCTCTTTCCTCAAATAAGCCACTGCAGCCGTCACCAATTCATTGAAATTGTGCGGCAAAATCTTACACGCCAACCCGACCGCAATACCTTCCACACCCTGAGCAAGCAGAAGCGGGAATTTCACCGGAAGTGTCTCCGGCTCCTTGTTCCGTCCATCGTAGGAAGGCAACCACTTCGTGGTCTTCGGGTTGAAAATCACTTCCAGCGCAAACGGCGTCAAACGAGCCTCGATATACCTCGGAGCCGCCGCGCCATCACCCGTCAGGGTATTCCCCCAGTTTCCCTGGCAATCGATCACTAGATCCTTCTGACCGATCTGCACCATCGCATCCCCGATCGACTGATCACCGTGCGGGTGATACTTCATGGTATTACCCACAATGTTCGCCACTTTGTTGTAACGGCCGTCATCCAGCTCCTTCATCGAGTGGAGAATCCGGCGCTGAACCGGCTTCAATCCGTCGTATAAATGCGGCACCGCCCGCTCAAGAATAACGTAGCTCGCGTAATCGAGGAAATAATCGGAATACATCTCCCCGAGGGAAATGTGGTGATCCGGATCTTGTGACATGCCCAAGGGTGCTACCCAACTCCCCCGCCCCGTGCAAGCAATTGTAAACAAACTTTAAGCAACACCCCTCAAAAAACACGAACCGCAATGGGAGCGCAGCGGACATAGAGGAACAAATCCACACTAAATCTTTCCTCAAACTTCAGTCCGCCCCAGAGCACAGAGCCCCCCCAACCCCAGTCTTCCACTGATCACCGATCACTCGGCACTAGCCACTCAAAACCACATCAAAATGTGGATTTCAGATATGGCCAGAATCAGATTCCCCTCCTAGCATCCACCCTATGCCAAATCCATGGACTGGGATCGGAAATCCCTACACACGCACTGAAGTCGTCGAGCGCCTCCGCGACACCCTCTCTAAGAATGAACCCATCATTGTAGCAGGTGCCGGCACAGGTATCTCCGCGAAATTCATCGAGCAAGGCGGAGCCGACCTCATCATCATCTACGCCTCAGGCCGTTTCCGCATGATGGGCCACGGCTCCATCGCCGGCATGATGGCCTACGGTGATGCCAACGCCATTTCCATGGAGATCGGCGAATTCGAAGTCCTCCCGGTCGTCAAAGAAATCCCCGTCATCTGCGGTGTCCACGCCTCAGATCCACGCCGCCGCATGTGGCATTTCCTCCAGCAGGTAAAAAACATGGGCTTCTCCGGCATCAACAACTTCCCCACCCACTCCATCATCGACGGCCAGTTCGGCCAGTCTATCGAGGAAACCAACATGGGCATGCAGAAGGAAATCGACTGCGTGAAACTGGCCACCTCGAAAATGGACATCTTCTCCATCGTCTACGTCGCCACCCCAGCTGAGGCGAAAGCCATGGCAGAAGCTGGAGCAGACGTCGTCATCGCCCACGTTGGCTGCACCGTCGGCGGCTCCATTGGCGTCAGCAAAGCATCCATCGGCCTCGACCAAGCAGCCAAGACCACTCAGGCCATTTGCGAAGCCGCACAGTCGGTCAACAAGGACATCATGGTGCTCTCACACGGCGGCCCCATCCTCACCCCTTCCGATGCCGCCTACATCAACGAACACACCGACACCGTCGGCTTCGTCGGAGCATCCTCCATCGAACGCATCGCCGTTGAAAAATCCATCACTGACCTCACCCGCGAGTTCAAGTCCATCCCCCTAAAACGCATCAAATAAACCCATGAAAACCATCGCCGTCCTTGGCACGCTCGATACCAAAGGCACCGAGCACGCCTTCATTGCCGACCTCATTAGGAAAAAGGGGCACACCCCTCTCCTCATCGACGTAGGCACTTCCGCCCCACCTACCGTCACCCCAGATATCACTCGCGAGGAAGTCGCCGCAGCTGCAGGCAAAGACCTCGCCTCACTCATCGCCCGCCAAGATCGCGGAGAATGCGTCGTCGCCATCAGCGAGGCCGCTCCCATTCTTGCAGCAAAGCTCGCCTCTGAAGGCAAAATCGACGGCATCATCTCCCTCGGTGGAGGCGGAGGAACAGCCATTGGCACCGCCGCCATGCGCGGGCTCCCCTTCGGCTTCCCGAAAGTCATGGTCTCCACCCTCGCCAGTGGCAACACCGCCCACTACGTCGGCTCCAAGGACATCACCATGATCCCCAGCGTCGCCGATGTCGCCGGACTCAACCGCATCACACGCACGATCTTCACACGCGCTGCAGGAGCGATCTGCGGCATGGTCGAGGCAGAAATTCCAGCCTCCACAGAAGACCGACCACTCGTCGCCGCCAGCATGTTCGGCAACACCACTCAATGCGTCGACCACGCCCGCGAACTTGTCGAAGCCGAAGGCTACGAAGTCCTCGTCTTCCATTCCACCGGCACCGGCGGAAAAACCATGGAATCCCTCATCGAAGACGGCCTCATCTCCGGCGTCCTCGACATCACCACCACCGAATGGGCAGACGAACTCGTCGGCGGTACATTATCAGCAGGCTCAACTCGCCTCGATGCCACCGCAAAAGCGAACATCCCCTCCATCGTCGTCCCCGGCTGCCTAGACATGGCGAACTTCGGCGCACGCGAAACCGTGCCGGAAAAATTCAACGGCCGGAATTTCTACATCCACAATCCCCAAGTCACCCTCATGCGCACCAACGCCGAGGAATGCACGGCACTGGGGAAAATCATCGCGGAAAAGGTCAACTCCTACACCGCCCCCGTCACCGTGCTGATCCCCACCAAGGCGATCAGCATCATCAGCGCAGAAGGCCAGCCTTTCCACGATCCAGAAGCCGACCAAGCCCTCTTCGATTCGCTAAAATCCAATCTCAATTCTTCCATCCCAGTCATCGAGATGGATGTAGCCATCAACGATCCAGCCTTTTCAAAAGCCTGCGCCGAAACCCTCCTCAACCACCTCAAACCATAATAATACCATGCCAAAAGTAAAACACTACGGATGCTTCCAGTTCAAAGCCGGAACCACTGACGAAACTATCAACCACTGCTTCCAAACCATGAACGACATGGTTGGAAAAATCCCCGGCCTGCTCGACTTCAACTACGGCCCTTACGATTCCGCTGAAGGCCTCAACGACGAATACACCCACGGCTTCATCATGACCTTCGCCAGCCCCACCGCCCGCGACGAATACCTCCCCCACCCCATCCACGAGGCAGTGAAAGATGTCGTCGTCCCACACCTAGATCGCATCGTCGTCTTCGACTTCAATCTACCCGAGTAACCAAAAACGGAACGCAATGGGAGCGAAGCGGACATGGAGGAACTAGTTATCCATCAACCTCTTCCTCAAATCTTAAGTCCGCCTCTCAACCAAAGTCCTCCCGCCCCAAAGGGGCAAAATATCGTAGCCTAGGGCAACGCCCTAGGTGTCTCAAACCCACGCTAATTCACAAGCCCTGAAAGGGCGACCTAACTCAACAACCGTCCATCAATCCAATGACAGATCGGCAAACTAGGTAGCGATCAAATGGTCTTATCAAACGAAAATGTCAGAAGCCTCGGAAACGCACCTAGAAAACCACGAAAACTTCGGAAAAGAAACCCGATGGCAGGCAATTCGTGCCGATAAATCCGACGATCGCTCATGGCTTAAAGACACTCCTGTCTGCCCGCTTCTCCAAAATCACCTCATCGCCCATGTAGGCCTCATGTGGGCAAAGGCGCCCTTCGAAGTCATACGCTCCGAGGCCTCCGGCACTTTTGCTCTCATCGGCCTAGAGGGTGAGGGGGAAACTCTCATCGACGGCCAGTGGCACACACTCGTAGAAAACGAAATCTGCCTCCTCCCCGCCTTCGCCCCCACCGCCATCCGCGCAAAAAACAAGCATCTCTGGAGCTTCGCATGGGTGCGCTACGAGGAAGCCCGTGAAACCTCACCTATTCTCTCATCAAACAGCCCTGTTGTTCAAAAAGGCAACGTCCTCCCTCTCAAGCACGCCATCGCTGGACTCTCCGGCGAGCTAAACAACAAGACTGAACAAGCCGCCGCGCGCCACCACTGGGTCGAACTCATCCATGGCTTCGTTGCACGCGCCGCCTCACCCTTTCAAGATGACGACCGCCTCTGGCGTGTCTGGCAAGCCGTCGAAAAAAACCTCGCCCACGACTGGACACTCACCGACATGGAGTCCATCGCCCACCTCAGCCAAGAGCATCTACGCCGCCTCTGCCATCAGCAGCTAGGCCGCAGCCCCATACAGCAAATCACCTATCTCAGGATGCGCCACGCCGTTGCCCTCCTCACCACCACCGAGGACAAAATCGATACCATCGCAAAAGCCGTCGGTTACCAAAGCCCCTTCACGTTCTCCAATGCCTTCAAGCGCTGGACAGGAAAACGCCCGACACGCTTTCGGGACTAAATTAACATGTGGATTTGCACCATGCAGATTCTGATAACTTTGATACTAACCTCAGTATAATTCTCCACAGACTTCATAGAAACTTCCATGAAAGCCCCAATCCAATCGCTTCTTTTCCTACTAGCAGGCCTAGCATCCCTTCACGCAGACCCAATCTCCCTTTTCGACGGCAAGACCCTCGAAGGCTGGGAGTATAACGAAAAGATCTGGCGCATCGAAGACGGTGTCATCACTGGCGGATCTACCACCGAGAAGATAAAGACCAACTACTTCATCTCCACCAAGCAGTCCTTCCAGAACTTCGAGCTCAAGCTGAAAATCAAATGCAGCGGAGACCCAACGACAGGCCTCATCAATAGCGGCATCCAGATCCGTAGCATGCGAGCAGGCGGCGAAAGGATGTCCGGCTATCAGGTCGATTGCGGAGAAGGCTGGTTCGGAAAAATCTACGACGAACACCGCCGCAACAAACCCATCGCCATGCCCGTCGATGAAGAAGCCCTCTTGAAAGCTATCGATACCTTCGGCTGGAACGACTACCGCATCCGCGCCGAGGGCACACGCATCCGCGTATGGATCAACGACGTCCTCGCCACTGACTACACCGAGGAAAACCCTAACATCGCCCTCGACGGTGTCATCGCCCCTCAAGTTCACAGCGGCGGAGTCGCACTCGTTCAGTTCAAAGACATCACCGTCGAAGAACTTCCACCCACCCCCGATGCCCCCACATGGGAATCCCTCGGAGGCGTCCAGGAAGCTATCAAACTCGTAAAACCTCCTCGCAAACCAAAAGCAGGCGCCAAAGTTAACCCGCAGGCCAAAATTACCTCCCCTCAAAAAGGCCCCGATCGCGTTAACTTCGATTTCGAAACCGAAGACCTCCAAGGATGGCATGTCGTCGAGGGATCATTGGAGAAACCTGTCGCAGACAATCCGAAAATCCGCAACGGCGGGTCGCCCTCCAACAAAGAAGGAAAATTCTACCTAAGCACCCTCGAGACAGCGAAAGGTCGCCCATCAGACAAACAAATCGGCATCCTCGAATCCCCCGTCTTTGAACTGACCGGCGACACCATCCAGCTCGCTGTCTCCGGCGGCAGCCACAACAACACCTTCGCCGGCCTCTACACACTCGACGGAAAAGAGATCAAACGAGCCTCCGGCAACAACTCCGAACTCTTCATCCCAAAAACATGGAATGTCGCCAAATGGGTCGGCAAGCCCGTCTACCTCCGCCTCGTGGATCAGAACGAAGGCTCATGGGGTCACACCACACTCGATGCCTTTTCAGCCCAAGGAAAATTGCTTCCTGAAGAAACCAAGAAGCGCCAAACCAACGCAAAACCAGAGAAAGCATCGGACGCCCACCCACCGCTGACGAAGAAAACCCAGTCAGGACGCACCGAAGCTCTCACCCCCCCCGAAGAGCTCGCTGGTTTCACTGTCCCAGAAGGTTTCGTCATCGAACTCGTTGCCTCAGAGGAAAATGGTGTCGTCAATCCGATCGACCTCTCCTTCGACGACACCGGCCGCCTCTGGACCCAAACGGCCGAGATGTATCCCCTCGACCCCATCACCGGCATCAATTTCGGCCAAGTCCTCAAGCTCATGGATGATGCCGAGGCTCAGGCGAACAACCCGAAGTTCAAACGCATCCGCGATCTTTATCAGCTCAAAACCAAAGGCACCGACAAGATCCTCATCCTCGATGATCCTACCAAACCCGCCGATGGCCAACTCCACGTCTGGGCGGATGGCCTCTCCATTCCACAGAGCATCCTCCCCTACAAAGACGGTGCCTACGTCGCCCACGGCTCGGAGCTTTTCCTCCTCCGCGATACCGACGGCGACGACAAAGCCGACAAGATGGAATCCGTCCTCACCGGCTTCGGGTTCACCGACACCCACACAATGGCTCACCTTCTCGTGCGTAGTCCTGGAAATTACATTCACTTCTCGCAAGGAGCACTCAACAAAGGCCTCGTCACCGCCGTCGCCTCCGGAAACAAAGCTCGAATAGATGGTGCCTGCCAAGTCCGCTTCACGCTCGACGGCAAAGACCTGGAAGTCGTCTCCACCGGACCCGCAAACATGTGGGGCCTCCAGCTCCGCGGAAATGGCCAATGGTACGGCACTGAGGCAAACGACCGCGCATTCTCTGTTGTGCCGTTCGAGCACGGCACCGCGATTTCAGGCCCCGCCATGCAACCCCTCCGCGGCTACCAACCGCTCCTACCTAACGTTCACGACTTCCGCGTTGGCGGCACAGGCATCTCCGGCCTCGAATTTTCCGATGACCTCGCAGGTGGTTTCCCCGAAGAATGGCGCGATGTCGCACTTTTAGCTAACCCCATCACCAACAAAATCAATGCGGTGCGTATCGTTCGTAATGCGAATGGCACCGTCAGCGCCGAACTCCTTCCAGACTTTCTAAAGTCAGAAGACGATTGGTTCCGCCCGGTCAATCTAGAGTTCGGCCCCGATGGCTGCCTCTACGTCGCCGATTTCTACAACAAAATCGTCTCGCATAACGAAGTCAGCACCGACCACCCGGATCGTGACAAATCCCACGGCCGCATCTGGCGCATACGCCACGAAAGCCAACCCGCCCGCGAAATCCCCGATGTCACCAAAGCCTCCCCTGTGCAACTCATCACCCACCTCAAATCCCCCATCCTCTGGGAAAAACGCGCCGCATGGCAGCAGATCGTCGACAAAGGCCTCACCGATCTCGCCCCCCAACTCATCGCCATCGCCGCCGATGAAAAAGCCGATATCCCCACGCGCATCCACGCTCTCTGGTCACTCGAAGACCTCGACCAGTTCGATGAAAGCCTCATCAAAAACCTCATCACCGTAGAAGACGAAAACCTCCGTCGCGAAGCCATCCGCTCCCTCGCCACCTACTCCATCACCTCCGCCCAAGTCGCAGCTCTCGTCGCACCCTCCATCGAGGACAGCAATGCCATGATACGTTCACAGGCCATCCGTACACTCGGCGATCTCGATCAATCAAATCCAGCCGTCATCGCCCTCCTTGTCGAAGCCTGCAAACCCGACATCGCAGGCCTCCAACTCGGTGGCTCATACGAGCGCACCTTCGAGCGCTTCCTAGCACGCATGGCTCTTGAGAAATTCCCAGCCGAACTCAAAGCCTACCTCACATCAACCTCAGACAAGCACAACCCCGCCAACATCCTCTGGGCTAGCCAAGCACTCGAAGACGAAAACTCCAGAAAGGACATCTTCCTAAATATCTGGAGCAAAGTTTCCGAAGGAACCATCGACCCCGAAACCTTCGTCGCCATCGCCAATGCTCTCGGCAACAAGGAGATCTACAGCGCCGTAGCTCCCACGTTCCAAGATCCAGCCAATGCCGAAAACTACGTCCGTATCGCCATCGCCAACCAGTCTCGCGTCCAATCAAAGCCACTCGCCAACATCCTCACCCCGGCAGTGAAACTCCTCATCCAATCCAACGATACTCTGGCACTCGGCCTCAATGCCATCGCCAGTCTCAAAATCACCGGACTCAATGCCGATGTTTCGAAAATCAGCATCGCAGGAAAAGACCCCTCCACCCTCAGACTCCTCGTCTCCGCCATGGCGCTCAACCCGAATGCGAACAGCAAAAGCCTTACCGCCGTCGCCTCCGATGATGCGCTCCCCCTAGACCTTCGCGTGGATGCTGCGCACGCCATCGCCCAAACCGACCCCGTAGCAGGAAAAGCCGCCTTCCTAAACCTCATCGAAGGACAAGACGCAGCACCTCTCGTCTCCGTTTTCTCCCAATCAAAACCGGGCGCAAAAATCCTCATCAATCTTTACGCTGAGAAAAAACTCACCGACGACTCTTTCGATCAGTCCTCCGCAGACCGTATGGTGGCAGCCTTCCGCAAAGATAAAAGCGCCCTCGCCATCAAAGCAGCCAGCGATAAGAAAATCGCCGAACAGAAAAAACTCGCCGCATCCAGAATCGAGCACCTCGTCGATTTCGTCGGCAAAAATCCCGGCAATGCTGAAACAGGCAAAGCAACCTTCGCAAGTTGCTTAGCCTGCCACGCCGTCGGCAGCGAAGGACAAAACATCGCCCCTCCACTCGATGGCTCCGGCCTCCGCGACCTCGAACACCTCATCACCGCCATCGTCTCCCCCGATGATGCCGTCGAAGGTGCCTACGGCCTCTACCGCATCACCAAAACCGACGGCTCCTCAGTCGAAGGCTACCTCGATAAAGATGAGCCGCTCGGCAAGACTGTCGCAGCCATGGGCGGAGGACGCATCTTCGTTCCCACCGCGGAAATCAAAAAGGCCACCTTCGTCCCCGGTCGCTCCTTCATGCCACCCGTCTTCGGCGGTCTCCCAGATGAAACCATTGCAGACCTCATCGCCTACATCTCGACACTGAAATAGTGGAAATCTGGTCTTTGACCTGCTTCTTTCGCTCATCCTTGCCCCCCGGCATTTCGTTGCTACCGTGACGCCAATGCCAAAGTCGTCCTTCAGCCGTAGAGACCTTTTGAAACTCGGCGGAGCCACCGCCCTACTCAGCGGCTGCTCCAGCAAAAATCCGGAAAAATCCGAGCCTGAAAAATCCGCCCCAATCAACGGGGTCATTTTCATGGTCTCCGATGGCATGTCCCATGGCGTCCTCACCATGGCCGAGAATTTCTCTCAAATCGTCCACGGAAAAGGAACCCACTGGTGGAGCCTCATCGATAACAAAGACGCCACCCATGGCCTCATGGAGACCTCCTCAGCGAACTCCATGGTCACAGATTCCGCAGCAGCTTCCTCCGCGTGGGGCGGCGGTGTGAAAATCAACAACACCGCAGTAAACGTTAGGCCTGATGGCACCGAGTCCCTCCCCATCATGCGCCAGCTCAAAAAGCTCGGCCACAAGACCGCCCTCGTCTCCACTGCCTCCATCACCCACGCCACACCCGCAGGATTCGCAGCCGTTACCCCTCTGCGTGATGACGAACACCTCATCGCCCCACAGTACCTTGGAGTCGTCGACATCATCCTTGGTGGTGGCATGAAATTTTTCGATCCCGATAAACGAGTCGATTCTCGTGACGCCATACTCCCCTACGTAAATTCCGGTTACGAGTTCACTCAAGACCGCGACTCACTTCTGAGTTCCAAAAGCGATCAACTCCTTGGCCTCTACGGAGAGAAACACATGGCCTTCGAAGTCGATCGCCTCAACGACAAAGAATTACAGAAATCCATCCCCACTCTCGCCGAGATGTCAGAGGTCGCACTCAAACGCCTCCTCCCAGCCAAGGAAAAGTTCCTTATCCAAATCGAAGGAGGCCGTATCGACCACGGAGCTCACCACAACGACATCGCTGGCCTTCTTTGGGATCAACTCGCCTTCGACGACGCCATCGGAAAAGTCCTCGAATTGATAAAAGACCGCGACGACATCCTCGCCATTGTCACCAGCGACCACGGCAACGCCAACCCCGGCCTCAACGGCACCGGAATAAAATACCAAGACAGCAACGAGGCTTTCAAACAAATCACTCGCATCACCTCTTCCCACGAGAAATTGATCCAAATTTGGCGAAAACAAAAATCCAAAGACCCGACTTTTCTTACTGCTTTCATTAAGAAAAAACTCGGGATCACCCCCACTCCCGAGGAAACCGAAGCCCTTCTCGCAGCCCTCACTAAAGAGCCCTTCACCGAGTGGAGCAAACAACTCAGCAATCCTCAGGGCATCCTCGGCCAGATCGTCGGAAACCACACAGGTATTGGTTGGACAGGCACCTCACACACCTCTGATCCAACCATCATCTCCGCCATTGGCCCCGAGTCAGATCGCTTCCACGGCATCACACCGAACCAGGAAATCCACAGACACCTATTGGAATTGTTGGGATAGCGCGCAAGAATTGAGCTTTTCCAATCATATTCTGTGATACGAGTGGGTATTCTTGCCGGATGGCATTACAGCCGCTTATATGAAGGTAGTTATGAACACACAAGGCACTACCTATCAGGATCTTCAAACATGGGTTGACGAATCCGCCGCTCTTTTCACCCCAAATGAAGTCGTCTGGTGTGATGGCTCACAAGAGGAATGGGACACCCTCACCCAGCAACTCTGCGACCAAGGCACCTTCCTCCGCCTGAACCCGGAGAAACGCCCGAACTCATTCCTCGCCCGCTCTGAGCCATCCGATGTCGCACGTGTCGAGGAACGCACCTTCATCTGCACCAAACGCCCCGACCAAGCCGGCCCCACCAACAAATGGGCAGACCCTGTCGAGATGCGCGAGCTCCTCACAGATAAATTCACGGGTTCCATGGCCGGTCGCACCATGTATGTCATTCCCTTCTGCATGGGGCCACTCGATTCCCCACTCGCCAAAATCGGCGTCCAAGTCACCGATAGCGCCTACGTCGTCGTCAACATGCGCATCATGGCGCACATGGGCTCACACGTCCTGAAACGCCTCGAAGACGAAACCTCCGGAGCCGCTCCAAAAAAACGCGACGGCCACGCCCAATTCATCAAATGCATGCACTCCGTCGGGGCCCCCCTTGCCGATGGCCAGGCCGATGTCGCATGGCCATGCAACGACGACAAATACATCTCCCATTTCGTCGACACCCGCGAAATCATGTCCTACGGCTCAGGCTACGGCGGCAACGCCCTCCTCGGGAAAAAATGCCTCGCCCTCCGCATCGCCAGCAACATCGCTCGCGAGCATAATTGGATGGCCGAGCACATGCTCATCCTCGGCCTCCACGCACCGGATGGCTCTAAGACCTACGTGACCGCCGCCTTTCCTTCCGCCTGCGGAAAGACCAACCTCGCCATGCTCGAGCCTCCCAAACCTTATGCGGACAAGGGCTGGAAAACCTCTATCATCGGCGATGACATCGCATGGATCTGGCCTCACAAAGACGGTAAACTCCATGCCATCAACCCGGAAACCGGCTTCTTCGGCGTAGCCCCTGGCACCAACTGGGAAAGCAACCGCATCGCCATGGAGTCCATGAAGGAAAACGCCATCTTCACCAATGTCGCCCTCACCGACGACGGCGATGTCTGGTGGGAAGGCCTCACCAAAGAAGCACCCGCTCACCTCATCGACTGGAAAGGTAACGACTGGACACCCGAATCAGGAACTCCATCTTCTCACGCAAACTCCCGCTTCACGGCTCCGGCCAAACAGTGCCCGACCATTGATCCCGAGTGGCAGAACCCCGAGGGCGTCCCCATCGACGGCGTCATCTTCGGTGGCCGCCGCGCAACCACTATGCCTCTAGTATATCAGGCATTCAACTGGTCTCACGGCGTCTACGTCGGTGCTACCATGGGCTCGGAGATGACCGCCGCTGCCGCCGGAACCATCGGCAAAGTCCGCCGCGACCCCATGGCCATGCTGCCCTTCTGCGGCTACAACATGGGCGACTACTTCGGCCACTGGCTCACCATGCAGCGCCATCTCCTCCACCTGCCACGCTTCTTCCACGTGAACTGGTTCCGAAAAACCGCAGAAGGCGAATTCATGTGGCCTGGCTTCAGTGAAAACATGCGTGTCCTCGAGTGGATTGTGAAACGCTGCAAAGGCGAAGCTGCCGGCCACGAAACCCAGATCGGCTGGACCCCGGACTACGAGAACTTCAATATCGAAGGCCTCGACAACTTCACCAAAGATGACTTCGACAAAGTCATGAAATTCGACCGCAACGAATGGCGCGCCGAACTCGTCTCCCAAGGCGAGCTCTTCATCGACCTCTACGACCACTTGCCGAAGGAACTCATCTTCCAGCGTGAGCTGCTTGCAGCCCGCCTCGTGTAGCCCCTATCTGGGAGCGCTGGCGTCCCCGCCGGCAACTTATCAATCACGGGTATATTGCGTCTTTTCTCAGAGGGAAAAAACGCAACAATCCCCGTGCCGTGAAAATGACCTCCCCCAAAAGAGCCCTCACCCTCTTCGCTCTTCTGGCAGCTACGGCCATTCTTCCGATCGTCACGGAAAATCCGGCCATCACCGCCCTCTGGCCGGCCTTCTGCGCTCTGGTCGTCATCATTCTCACCCGCAAGGCCGCCTTCGGCCTCGGCAGCGGTGTCATCGCCGGTGCGTTACTCATCCACCACGACAGCCCCGTCGCCGCTATCCGCGCGATCTTCGCCGACTACCTCTTCCCCTCCCTCGAAGGATCATGGCACATAGGAGCCATTGTCTTCACCCTCATCCTCGGTGCCTTCGCAGGCATCTTGGAAAAATCCGGTGGCTTCGACACCCTCCTCGCCCGCCTCACCACGAAGGCGAAACACCCGCAAAAACGCCTACTCGGCGGAGTCTACCTTATTGGCCTGCTCTGCTTCTTCGATGGCCTCGCAAACTCCCTGCTCACCGGCCGCATCGCCCGCCCACTCGCCGATCGCACCCGCGTATCCCGCGAGCGCCTCGCATGGGTCGTCGATTCCACATCCTCACCCGTCGCCTGCGTCGCCTTCATTTCCACATGGATCGCCACACAGCTTAGCCTCATCCAAGAAGGCCTCGCCGATGCCCCCTTCGCCGTCGAGCCCTACTCACTCTACTTCGCCTCCATCCCCGCAAACCCTTACTGTCTCCTCACCCTCATCCTCATCCCCCTCGCTATTTTTCTCAACTACCAGCCGCGCGCCATGCGCCGCTACCTACCCCAGCCCCCTGGGGAAAATGAAGAGCTGTCCACTTCATCGACTCCGGCCAAACACGCTATCATCCCCTTGATCGCCCTAGTCTTCGGTATCTTCGCAGCTTTCCCACTTCTCTCATCGCCACCCACCGATCCCTTTTCACTCACCGGTTGGCGCCAAGCATTCAGCGGCAGCGCCGGCCCCTACGCACTCGTCGCGGGCAGTATTTTCGGCCTCGCCGCAGCATGGATCATGTATCCAAAATCCCGGAAAACCCCCGCCTCCGAGGCCGCCTATCACGGTGCTGCAAATCTACTCCCAGCCCTCGTCATCCTCGTCCTCGCATGGTCGCTCGGAAACGTCTTTTCCGCCCTCGGCGCAGGCGAACAGATCGCCACTCTCCTCTCGGAACAATTCAACGTCGCATGGCTCCCACTCGCAGTCTTCGCCTCAGGAGCTCTCATGGCCTTCGCTACTGGCTCCTCATGGGGCACCATGGGCTTGCTAATGCCCCTCGCCCTCCCCGCAGGCATCGCAGCAGCCATCACTGCCGGACTTTCTCCCGCTGAAATGCTCACCCTCTCCCCTGCCATCATTGGAGCTGTCTTCGGCGGAGCTGTCTTCGGAGACCACTGCAGCCCTTTCTCAGATACCACCATCGTCTCATCCATAGCCTCCGGCTGCGAACCCACCGCCCACGTCCACTCACAACTCCCTTTCGCCGCCATCGCCGCGGCTTTCTCTGCCGCAGCTTACTCCTTCATCGCCCTAGGCCTCCTCGCAGCACTCTCTACCCTCATCGCCGCAATCCTCATGGCCGCAGCCACCTACTTCCTTTCCCGCAGGAAAACCTCCTGAAAACTCCACCCTCTCTCCTACGTATCCATAGTTCGATGCGGCGCCTCCTTTACATTCTCCCCCTCTCCGGGCTCCTCCACGCCCAAGAGAAAATCTCTTACGACGACCACGTCTTCCCCATCTTTGAGCAATCCTGCCTGAATTGCCACAACCCTGATAAAACCAAGGGCGGACTCGATCTCTCCACCTTTAATGGCACCATGAAAGGCGGTTCATCCGGGAAAATTGTCGAACCCGGAGACACTTCCTCCACTCTCGTCAATCTCGCGAAACACTCCGCCGAACCCATCATGCCGCCCGAGGGCGAAAAACTCTCCGCCGACAAGATCACCGTCATCGTGAAATGGATCGAAGGCGGCCTCCTCGAAACGAAATCCTCCACTGCACGCAAACCCTCGAAGCCGAAGTTCGAAACCACTCTCCGCTCAGACCCCTCCGCCAAACCCGAAGGCCCGCCGCCCATGCCTCAGCACCTCTTGCTAGAGCCTCCCGTCGTCACGGAAAGAGCCTCCGCCATCCACTCTATAGCCACCTCCCCGTGGGCTCCGCTCCTCGCCATCACCGGCCAGAAACAAATCCTCCTCTACCACACGGAAACTCTCGAACTCATCGGCATCCTCCCTTTCCCCGAAGGCGACCCCATCTCTCTCGCTTTCACGCCCGACGCACGTTACCTCATCGTCGGCGGTGGCGTCCCAGGAAAAAATGGCATCACCATCACCTTCGATGTCACCAATGGTTCACGCACCCTCACCGCCGGCAAGGAATTCGATTCCATACTCGCCTCCGACATCCGCCCCTCATTTGACATCGTCGCTACCGGCGGCCCATCAAAGCTCCTGAAGCTCTGGGACACCTCCAACGGAGAGCAGGTTCAATCCATCAAAAAACACACCGATTGGATTACCGCCCTCGATATCTCACCCGATGGCATACTCCTCGCCAGCGGCGACCGCAACGGCGGTGTCTGGGTCTGGGAGGCAGAATCCGCCGCCGAATTCCACACCCTCCGCGGTCACCAAGCAGGCATCACCACACTCGCCTACCGCTCCGATTCCAACATCCTCGCCTCATCCTCCGAGGATGGCACCGTCCGTTACTGGGAAATGAACAACGGCAACGAGATCAAGAAAATCGACGCCCACAAAGGCGGAGTCACCGCTTTCTCCTTTGCGAAAAACGGCACATCCATCACTGCCGGTCGCGACAACATGGCTCGAATCTGGAAACCCGATTTCAACAAGCTCCGCGACATCAAGCTCCCCTCTCTCCCAAATTCTGCAGCCATCTCTCATGACGGGAAACGCGCCTTCATCGCGGATGCCTATGGTGCCATCCATACCTTCCCTATCGAGGGCAAAGGCCAGCCTGAGATCACCACCTTTTTCAACAATCCCCAGAGCATCGAGACTCGCAGCACACTCGTCACAGCCCGCATCGATGAAGTCCGCGAATCCATCTCCACCTCACTAGCCGCAAACGAAGAACGAAACAAAAACGTCCAGAAAGCCATCGACTATCTAGCTGCCGCTGAGAAAAAACTCGAACAAACCAAAAACATCCTCAAGGCCTCGGAAAAAGGAGTCAACGAAGCCAACCAAGCTCTCAACCGTCTCAAATCCAACAAAGACACCCCCCAAGAGGAATTCAACAAAGCCAAAGCCGCCCTCACTGCAGCAATGAAGCAACGCGATGCCGCCCGCGCCCGCCTCGAACCCGCGAAAAACAAACTCAACGAAGCCCGGAAAGTCGCCGACCAAGCTCGCAGGCCCGCCCCTCCCGACAAATCCCTCGAAGACGCCGAAGCAGAACTCGCCACCCTCCTCGCCCGCGAAAAATCCCTCGCCGCCGCCGCCATCAATACCCGCGTCCTCGCAGCTTCAGATAAAACGCAAACCATCGGCCTCACAAAACAGGATCAGCTTGCCACCTTCCGACAATCCCTCACCGACCTCGCCACCCCCACCGCCGCCCTCAACCAAAAGCGCGCCGAACGCGCCGCATTCGCCTCCGCCTTCCGCGAAACAAATCTCGCCGCCCCCCACCTCGCCGAAGCCCAAGCCACCCTCCGCGCCCTCGACACCTCCGTCGAAAACCTCACCGACACCCTTCACCAGCAGGAAACCGCCCTAGCCACCGTCCGCCAATCCATCGACACCTCCACCCGGGAACTCCTCAAAGCTCAATCCGAAGCCGAAAAACTCCGCGACACCTACCTCCAGGCACTGAAGTAATAATATGGAGCGCGGCTCGGTGTGCCCCTTGGGTATTGTAAGCCGCTATCTAACACTCCGATTCGAATCCAAGCTTTGAATGATGAGCAAAGCATCAGACAGCGGGTTGCAAACCCGCGCCCCCTACATAGGCACCTCCACCACATCCTTTCGAAGCGGAATAAACACCCTGTCCTTCGACTGCGGTTTTTGCAGGTTCAGCCCCGTAAACCTCGAAAACGCCGGCAGCACCAGATGATGCGGATGACGCAGAAAAAAGAACGGCGTCCGTATGCTCCGCCTCGGTGATTCAGGTAGGCGCACTCCCGGATGCAGGTGCCCCGCAATCCCCGGAAGCCCTTTGGGAAGCTCATCCGGATCGTGCGTGATCCGCACCCCATCGATGTCAATAGAAGGAACCATCTCGATCGGCAGTTCATGCTCGAAAAGACGCGCCATCCTGTCGTGGTTGCCCTCGGTGACGATGATCGGGATGGAAATCTGCTCCTCCCATTCCCTGAAAACCTCCAGCACATGCGGACTCATCCCGTCCTTCGCGTGCACAAGATCCCCGGCAATGACCAGACGCCTCGGCTTACACCTTTCGACAAGTTCCGTGAGTTTATCCAAATCGTAAGCCGTGTCACCCTCCGGGATCGGGATGCCCCTGCCACGGAACGTAGCCGACTTCCCCAGATGAATGTCCGCCACCACCAACACCGCCGATTCCTCCAGGAAAACCGCATGCTCGGCCAGCAAGGTCACGGATGTATCGCCAAGTTGTATCCTCATTTCTTCGTCGCAGCCTGAAGCCTAGATAACATTTTCTCAAGCTGTGTCGCCGCATCACCCGCAGGCAAATAAGCCGATAGCCGATCTGCCCATAGAGGAAACGCCATGGGTGTCAGCCGCTCCGTTTCGGCAAGCTCGAATGATTTCCCCGACAGCGAAACCAAAGTCTCCTCGAGCCGCGCCAACTCAAGCTTGCCCTCCAGAATTTCCCGCCGACTCTGCTCCAAAAGCAAGTTATCGGGATCATAACGCGAAAAAACCTCGAACAATAATCGCGCCGAAACCTGTAAGTCTCGCGTCGGCCGCCGCTTGCCCGGCAGATCAGGAACCAACAGCCCAGCCACTCTCGCAATCATTCGAAACTGCCGCCGCGACATCTCCGCCGTATTCATGCACGACAGCAAATCCTCCTCCAGATTCTCCGGAGAAAGAGCCTCCCGCAATACAACCTCATCCAGCGAAAGCCCGCGCCGAGCAGTCAGCGAAAACCCATAATCATTCTGGGTCGTATGTATCGATTCACCGCTTCGTTGGGAAATACGATACGCAGTCAGCGAGGCCAAACCCTCATGCGCCAACCGCCCCGCAAACGGGAAAAAAAACAAATGCTCACCCTCCCGCGAAGTCGTGAACTCAATCAAAAGTTTCTCAGTCGTCGGAACACTCGACCACTGCCGCTGCATTTCCAAAATCGGAGCCACCGCCCGCATCTCCGCATTATCCGACGGCGCATTAAGTTGCCGCGCCACCGACCTAGCAAGCTCCGAGGAAAGCGGCAAACGCCCACCTCCCCAACTCGGCACATCACCACGCTTTTTCTTCGTCGCCAAACGCACCGTCGCCGTGAGCTTATGAAATCGAACCAACTCCAGCCGCCTCCCCGCAAAAACAAACTGCCCACCCGGCTTCAGCTTCGAAATAAAATACTCCTCCACACTCCCCAAACTACGACCACCCGTGAACTTGATCGTAATCGAAGCATCCGAAGTGATCGTCCCGATATTCAACCGATGCAGCTGCGCCGTCCGCTTGTCAGGCACACTCAGCAACCCTTTCTCTAACACCGCCTTCTTATACTGCGGATATTTTGAAAGCGCGCCGCCATTCGTGATGAAAGCAATGCACCAATCCCACTCCGCATCCGTCAGCGCATGATAAGAATACGTGGAGGAAATCTCTTTCCGCAAATCTTCCGGTTTCCCCGGCTGCCCCAAAACCAACGTCACCAAATGCTGCACCAAAACATCCAACGGCTTGTTCAGCATCGTTCGCGACTCAATTTCACGCCTCTCCCAAGCATCCCTCGCCGCAGAAAACTCCACCAACTCCAGCGCATTCGTCGGCACACAAAAAATGCGCGAAATCTGATTCGGAGAGTGTCCCGCACGCCCCGCCCTCTGCGTCAGCCGTGCAATACCCTTCGGCGACCCCACCTGGATCACCTGATCTACCGGTGAAAAGTCCACCCCGAGATCTAGCGAAGAAGTGCAAACCACACACCGCAAAGTCCCATCCCGCAGTCCCGCCTCCACCAACACCCGCTCCTCCCGATCCAGAGAGCCATGATGTAGCGCGATCTCATTTTCTGAAAACAAACCCAACCCACTCAACTGCTGAAACCAGTTCTCGGTCTGATTCCGCGTGTTTGTGAAAAGCAAGGTCGTGTTCGCCTTCTTCACCTGCATCGCCACCCTCGATACCAGCCGCGTCCCAAGATGCCCCGCCCACGGAAAGGACTCGATCTCATTCGGGATCATCGTCGTAATCTCGATCTTCTTCTCCAGATCCGCAGGAAGAATGTGGAAATTTTTCGGAACCGATTTCTGATACTTATGTAACGGCTTCGCTGCTTCCTTCAGATTCCCCAGCGTTGCCGATAGCGCCCACGTCCGCAGCTTCGTCCCACGCCATTTCCGTAATCTTGCAAGACAAAGCTCCGTCTGCACCCCACGCTTCGTTCCCAGCAGTTCATGCCATTCGTCGACAATCACACACTTCAAATTCGCCAGCTTCTTCCGGGTATCCGGATGGGTCAGCATCAGCGAGAGCGACTCCGGCGTCGTCACCAAGGTATGCGGAAACTTCTCCCTCAGCTTCGCCTTCTTGTAAGAAGACGTGTCCCCCGTCCGCGCCTCGATTGGCCAAGCGATCCCGAGATCATCCATCGGCTCACGCAAGGCACGAAGCGTATCCTGAGAAAGCGCACGCAACGGAGTGATCCACAACACCTCACACGGCAATGCCGACAGCTGACGATTACTTGGCGTTTCCCCCTCCGATAAATCCAGCGCCTCCAAGGAACTACTCAACGGCCCCAGCCAAACCGCCAAAGTCTTCCCAAAACCTGTCGGCGCATGCAGCAACCCAGAGCCGCCCTCCAAATACCGACTCCATGCCTCTTTTTGAAAATGAAACGCCTCCCACTTCTTTGAATCGAGCCAGCGGGTGAGCAGTGGGTGAAGCATTTCCAGTTTGATCGCAATTACTGAACCACAGATCCCACCGCTTGCATGTGGAATTTCTTCCTTTACCCCGTATCAATTCACGTGCAAATTGTTCCTAAGAACACTGTTCAAAATCATGGCAAACTCACTCACTACCCGTCAGGTTGAAATTCTAGACTACCTCCGCAAGGCTCACCATGAGACCGGCATCATGCCCTCCACCCGTGAAATCCAGCATTACTTCGGATTCGCCAGCCAGACAGCCGCCATGAGCCACCTCCGCGCTCTAGAGAAAAAGGGAGTCATCCAGCGCCTTCCCGGAAAAGCACGCGCCGTCATTTTCCCCGAAGATCTCGACCGCGAGGAAATCTGCGACATCCCCATCTACGGCTCCATCGCCGCCGGCTATGCCGAAGCCGCTGAGCAGGAACAAGAAGGCTGCCTCTCCATCGACGTCGCCTCCATCGGCATCGGCCGCAAACGCGAAACCTTCGCCCTCCGCGTCCGCGGCGAATCCATGATCGACGCCCACATCTGCGATGGTGATACCGTCGTCCTTGAAAAACGCGAACCCCGCAACGGAGACATCGTCGCCGCCCTCATCGATGGAGAAACTACCCTCAAGCGCTTCGTCTCAGAAAAAGGCCGCACCTACCTCCACGCAGAGAACTCCGCCTTCCCCGACCTCATCCCCACCGAAGAACTCTTCATCCAAGGTGTCATGGTCGCCCTCTTGAGGAAATCCGCTTAAGAATATGGAGAAGGGGTCGGTGTGCCCCTAGGGTATTGAAACCCCTTTCACCTGCACGGGAACCCAACTCGCCAAACTTCTGCAAAAGGGGTTCAAAACCCCTTCTCCATATTAATACCCTTTCAGCCACTCCACGATATCTGCCGTATCCTGAGCACTGAGCCCAAGCTCATCCGCTCCCAGCATCAGAGATCTCCCCAAAGGCTTCTTCGCCTTGATCTTTCCCTTCGGCACTTCCTGGGTCACGCCGCCCGTCGACTTGATAGTCACGACCTTGCCTTCAGCAATGATCAGGCCATGAATTGACCCACCTTCTTTCAGGACAATCTCACTGCCATCAAACCCGTGGGAAATTTCCGCTGAAGGCTCGACCAGCGATTGGATCAAAACTTCTACCGTCTGGTTTTTACCAAACCCCTTAAGCGCCGGGCCGTAGTCAGCACCCTGACCGTCAATTTGGTGGCACATCACGCAGCGCCCAGCCAATGCCTTGCCCTTCGCCGCATCGCCTTTCAAAGCCAGCACATCTTTCACGGAGAACTTCTTCTCCTTAGGCTCCTCTGGCATCGTGATTGCCTGGATTTTTACCGGTGCACTCAAAATACCTTTCTTCATCAACTCATCGCGCAGCTTCATGAAGCTCCACTCTCCGCCCTCGCGATTCTTCAGCCACCACGCAGCGTTGTCTTTCACCGGAGAATCCTCAAGAGCGAGGGAAATCAAAGCATCCGCAGACGCACGCGCATTGATAAACGCCAGCGAATCCACCGCCAGCTTACGCGCTTCAGCAGAAAGTTTATCGGAAGCAGCACGCTCAGCCAGCGCCGGAATCGCCGCCTCAGGCATCAACCTCCATGTCAGACGCGCGAATGCCTCCGACCACTCCACCGGCGCACCCGGTTTCATTTCTGCAGAAACTGCGCCCCAAAGCGCCTCGGTGTTCTTTCCAGCACCAAGACCCAGTGATTCCAGATACGAACGATCCTTGCCATCGTAGTTCTTGACCACTGCCACGAGCACTTCACGCGCCTCGTCAAATTCACGGTATCTCATTTCAAGCGCCGCCTCTGCACGCACCGCAGCCGATTCATCATTCGCCAAGACCTTCGCATACGGCAGCGCATCGATTACTCCATCGCTACGACGAATCGCACGAAACGCCGTGAGGCGAATCTTCTCATTCTTGTGCTTCATCAGACCTATCAACACATCCTCACCGCTTTTTCCCACATAAGGCATCAACCAGATACCACGCGCAGCGACAAAAGGATTGGCATCCTTCATTACGCTGACTACGGCACCAAAGGCACTCTCACCTTCAGACTTCAATTTCTCAAATCCCAACCACCTCACATTGTGTGCTGGCGATTTCAACGCCGTCACTGCGCCTTCAATCGTCGATACATCAATTTTCGGAACCTCCGGTTTGAAATCCTTTGGCGCGACACGATAGATGATACCAAGAGCACCTTCGTCATTCGTCCCATGGCCACCCACACGTGAATCTGTCCAGTCTGCGATATATATCGCTCCATCAGCCCCCACAGTCATATCTGCTGGGCGGAAATTGTGGTAGCCCTCCTCGCCACCCGATGCCTTGCGCCCCGTATCTCCCTTAGCCACGAAATCCGAACCGGCATAATCCTCTTCAGGATTCGTCGTTACAAACACATCCCGCTCAAGCTTGAAGCCCGCGCCGCTCAGCTCTGGTTGGTAGGAGAAAATCAAGTTTCTGCCAGGTTCACCTGTTAGCAAGGTGCCCACAAAATCATCTCCCAAAGCGCCGTTTTCATAAAACGCCACACCTGTCGGCGAGCCTCCACCATACACATCACCCGAGGGCATCGTTCCGGGATCCTCTTGGCGCCACTCCGCCGTAGGCGTGTCCTGACCTGGACGCTGATCCGCTTTCCATGTGCGTTTACCGTCACGCGAAAAGAACCCCGCATTTCCACCCTCCAGCATATGAGTCACACGGCAGGCGGATGGATCGTCATTGTCGTTCTGGAAAACAAATCCATACGAATTCGTGATCTGCTCATAGGAATTCCGAAAACCATGGCCGATGACCTGTGTCCCCGTCCCATCCGGATTCAGGCGGAATGCCGCACCCGAATTATACGAGAAACCATCATCTGACTTCTGACCCGCAATCTTGCGAGTATCGACGATGTATTTTGAAAACGGTTCATGAAAATACGGCCCACCGAGTTTGAAAGTTTTTCCCGATTTATCCTCAAACATCCCACCGGTATTGCCCTGATTGAAAACCCATTTCCCATCGGGACTCGCCGTAACCGAATGCAACGAGTGATCGTGATTCCGACCATTGAAGCCTGTCAGGAAAACCTCTCGCACATCGCCATCCTCTTCGCTAAACTTCCCGTCACGATTCGTATCAGTCAGTTTCAATAAATGCGGAGGCTGAGAAACCATCACCACATTTCCAAACACCGCGATGCCCAATGGAGCGACCAGCTCAGGATCCTGCCAGAAAACCGAACTCTTATCTGCCTTACCGTCATGATCCGTATCCTCGAGGATCACGATCTTATCACCCTCCGGCTGCCGCTTAGCCATCCTGCGGTAATTCACACCCTCCGTCACCCAAATCCGCCCAAGATGATCGACATCCATGTTCGTCGGATTCCGCAACATCGGGCTCACCGCCCACTCCGTAATCTCCAGTCCCTCAGGCAATGCAAACGATTCCAAAGGCGCTTCAAGGCCATTTTCAGAAGGCGTCCAAGCAAAGGCTATCGCAGGTAAAATCAAGAAGGGAACGAGGGTTTTCATATTCGGTGATGCTAGAAGGGAAAATCTGCCTACTAAGGACGCAGGCTGGGAGCCTATCCTTTCAAATCCTGCCAAGTAAAACCGAGAATCCCAAATATCATTCAGGATTACCGAGATCCGAGGGTTCTCCAGAATGTCATTGAGCAGTGACTACAAAATTAACTCCCCAATTCACCAACCTAAGTCTTCCTCCCCCTTCTTCCAACCTCCTCCCACCCTCCCCGTAACAAAAAAGCCCGCCCACTCAATCAAGCCCAACACCACTTTCCCGCTTTTTCTCAAAAGGAGAGAAGGAGAAAGATGGGAGATAGAGGAGAAGACCCGGGCTAAATCAAGATTTACGATCTCAGCCACAACACAAATGAAGAAGAAATACGCACGGCCTATTTCACATTCATTGGATTAAAGCATTTTTGCCCTTACGTGCATTCGCGGTAAAAATTTGCCCAACCCTTGCTTCTTTCAATTACAGCACGATCCTCTAAGCTCACAACCCACACCCACATGAAAGAACTCTTCCGCGAACGCGATCTCACCAAGGTCACCTTCTACCAATCCCTCCTCGAAGCTGAGGGCATCCCGACTTTCATCAAAAACGAAAATCTCTCCACCACCGAAGGCGTCTCCATCCCCGATTTCTTCCCCGCCCTCTGCGTCGCCAACGCCGCAGACTACACCCGCGCCCATACCCTCATCAAAAACCACCTCGAAGAAACCGATAAACTCTCAGGTACAGAAATCACCTGCCCGAAATGTGGCGAAATATCACCCGGAAACTTCGGTACCTGCTGGAATTGCCAGTCGCCCCTTACTCCAGAGTAATCAGGGTAGTTCCGGCGTTTTCCATTTTGCGAGGAACGCGGTCTACCTATGTCCCAAGTGGGCACAAAAAAGCCCGGCACGAATGCCAGGCTTTTGAAAGATACGGCTGCGTTACTAGGCGCGGCGTCTGCGAACGATCACGAGACTAAGACCTCCGAGTGCCCAGAAGGAGGTAGATGGTTCTGGGACAACGACAAAATCAAAACCTTGAATCACAACAGCTTCGTTAGCGCCAAGGTCAGTCAGTCTAAGATCGAACGAGCTAGTAAAAGCTAAAGTTCCAAGATGTTCGAAAGTGTTACCGGTGTTACCATTATTATTGTCATTTCCATTTAGAAGAACTGAACCCAAATCTCCAAGGTCGGATTGGTTGATCACAACGGTTGATGTGTTATCTGAAGTTAGTGTGACACTGTCAGCAGCTTGGTTTCCAAATGTTCCCCCAAAGCCGTTGGCTTGGGTTGCAAGTGTAGAACTGAGGTTTTGGGACAGTAAAGCACGTAGCTGTATAGTCTGGCCTGCTCCTAGTCCAACCACATTGCTGATCGTAAATCGAAGCACTTCTGGGACACCTCCTATGACATTGAGAAATGATCCAGTATTTTCAACAGTAGAACCTAATCCTCCATTTATTCTTACGATATCTCCGCCGTTTGCGCCTCCCCCTCCAGGAATAACAGCTGTAGCTGTGATATCAAATGAAACGCCTGTCGTACCCAGATCCTGAGATGAGAAAGTAAATCCGTCGTTATTAACAGTGCCGGCAGAACCTGCAGTGGTGAAGTCAACTATCAGGGCTGCAGAAGCCATTGACGTCATCATGAATGGCAGTAGAAAAATTGAACCTGAGGTAAGCTTCATGTGTTTTTGAGTTTTGGGTCTTGGGTCTTGGGGATCTCCAAACGGTAAACTTTGAGCGTCAAGAAGTTATTCCGCACCACAAAGGCAGGGCGATCAAGCTAGGGAGAGAGCTATGTTTCCCTCTGGAAGTCTAGATTCTGCCGTGCCACACTTCAAAAGTTAGCCCAAAACAATGAAATTCTTACTCGTTCTATTTGCGTTGATCTCAAGCCTTTGTGCCGAGGTTGCGCCCATGAAGATTGTGAACTTAAAAGCGGCACCCTCAAAGCAAGGAGGATCAATCATTACATTCAACATCAAGAACGTCTCTGATGTTGCTATCCAGCTTGGGAGCGAACTGGGATCAACTGGAAAGCCCTACACAAATATCCGATTCGTCTACGACAGACAGGCTCAGTCCGAAGCCATTTTTTTCATGCCATTCTCAAAGAACCTGATTGCTAAACCGTGTCACGGCCCTCAGGAGTTCCAGTCCGTGTCACCCGATCACACTATTCCTGTTAACCTTGAAGTTCATAGTGACTGGGGTGGTAAGAAGCTGGCTCTCGTATTGGCGACAAAGGATGGTGAATTTGTAGCAGGAACATTTGTGGTGCCCAAGAAATGAAGACTCAATCGTTAGTATTTGTGCTTTCAATACTCTGCCTCAGTGCATTTGAGAGGAAAGCTGTCCAGCTTACATGAACCAGCGTAATTTCCCCTCTAACCCTACGTCCAACGTTCGCCATTCAGGGGAAATCATCAAACATCAGAGATAGTTCCAGAGATACCAGCGAAGGCGTTCGTTTCCATTCCCAGCTTTTGCAGCATGGTGACGTAGAGGTTCGCCAAGGGAATATCCTCGCCCTGAATGTTTTGCCTGTACGGCTCCGGAGTTCCTTTTTCCCACACCCCGCGGAAAGCGTCTTCGCCGGCGAAATCGAGAAATTGCCCGTGCTTGAAACCCATTGATTTCCCACCTGCAAGAATCAGCGGGTAGTTGCGAGAGAGGTGGAAGGCGCTCGACGCGGAGCCGAAGTACAGCAGCGTATTATCGAGCATATTCCCTTCACCACCGGGCTCCGGAGTCTCCTTAAGCCTGCCGGCAAAGCGGCCAAATTCCTCGCTGATGAATCGGCAGAAAGATCCGAAATTCTCCCATCCACCAGGCGCTTTCGTCCCGTGTGAGAGTCGGTGCGTTTGCTCAAATCCGACAGCCCTGGCTAGATAATCGCTGATCCCCTTACTCACCTCCTTAGCGAGCATGAAGGTCGCAACCCGTGTCGAGTCGGTTTTGAAAGCGAGATAGATCAACTCATACATCGTCCGGATATACTCGCGCGGATCCTCCGGAGTGATCTCGAGATTCAGCTGATCTACTTCCACCGTGGGAAGCGGTAGATTCACCCAGCGTGCGGTCTTCTCGACATTGATTTCGGTCTCACGCACGGAATCAAGGAAGGTTGCGAAAGTCTCCTGGTCTTGCTTCGAGAGCTGCCTTCTTAGGGAACTGGCATCCTCCATGAGATGATCAAGCGCGCTCTTACTGAGCGCGAGTCGCCGTGCGGCATCCTCGTTGTCCTTCGCAAAGAGCATATCAAAGATACGCTTGGGCTTGTTATCCGCCGGGATGGGGCGGCCATTCGCAGAGAATGAGATGGTGTGCGTTTTCCGCGCCGGCCCCGTGCCTCCATCGGTCGACATGACGAGCGACGAGAAGCGGGTCTTGTCTCCGACATGAGCGGCATAGACTTGGTCGAGTGAAATGGAATTCTTATAAGTGCCTCGCTCTCCGAGAGCGGCACCGGTGAGGAATTGGTCGGCATTGTGATGGCCGTGGCTAGTGCGTGCAGCTGGGTGCGACATACCTGAAATGATCGTCAAGTCGTTCCGCAGAGGTTCCAATGGATCGAGGCATTTAGTGAAGGTGAAATCTTTTCTCCCGCCATGCGGAAACCACGACCAATCTTGAAAGGCAGGATCATCCCTGCGTGGCATGGGTACCCCATTGGGCAAGTAGAAGCAGGCGAGCCGTTGAGGATTGGCAGACTTCTCGGCATAACCAGCAGCCTTGGCGAAAGTTTCAAATGCCGGCAGGGCGAGAGCGAATCCGGCGGTTCCACGAAGGAAAGCCCGTCGATCAAGCATAGAGAGTTTGGTCTTCATCTAGTATGGGTTATTTTGACTGAAAGAGATCACTGGTCACCATCAAAGTTATCAGAGTGCCAAGCCCATCGCCTTCTTTCCTGAGTTCGGCAGTCAGGCTTTCCACGCCAGCTCGATCCGCAAAGCTCAGCGGGCGACCGAGCGCAAATGTGCTCATTTTGTGAACAATAGCCCTGGCGAATTGATCCTGGCGATTGGCTAGTAGATAACGTTTCAGGCCGTCGACGCCATTCAGTTCCTGGCTGTTATACAGAAGACTTGAGGCGTCAATATCCCGTCCTTGGCTCTGCGTGCGCCATGCTCCGGTGGCATCGAAATTCTCGAAAGCAATACCCCATGGGTCAATTTTCTGGTGGCAAGACATACAGGCAGGATCGTTGCGATGATCTTCCATGCGCTCCTTTAGAGTCATCTTCAGAATGTCGGGGTCTGTCAGATCGATCTCGGGAACAACCGGCGGTGGCGGTGGCGGTGGATCGTTCAAAATACTTTCCAGCATCCACATACCGCGCTTAAGCGGGTTTGTGTCTTTTCCATCAGAATTCATGGTCAGAACACCTGCCTGAGTCAAAAGACCGCCTCTCTTGTCACTCGACTTCAGTGGCACTTTCCGGAAATGATCTCCGCTGACATCGTTGATCTCGTAGTGCTCAGCAAGCCGTTCGTTGACTATCGCGTAATCCGCGTGAATGAAATCCATCACGCTGAGATCGTTCTGCAGCAATTCTTCGAAAAACGCGATCGGCTCCTGCTTCATCGCCTCCTGCAAATCGCTGTCAAACTCAGGATAGGTGGTCTTGTTGACTTTAAGGTGATCGAGCGGCGCCATACCCAGCCATTGCCGGGCGAAGTGCTTCGTAAAGCGCTCATGCCTTGGATCCGCGAGCATACGCTTCGTTTGGCGTATCAACTCATCCCTCTCACTGAGCCTCCCTTTCTCTGCAAGATCCAGCAACTCACTATCGGGCACACTGCACCAGAGGAAGATGGAAAGCCGCGTCGCCAACTCGAAATCATCTAGCATGTGAGGCGTTTCCTCTGACAGCCCAGACTGCACGAGGTAAAGAAAGCGTGGCGAGGACAGGATCACTGCCAGCGTCTCGATCACTGCTTACTCGAAGTCTTCGCAAGCAGGCCGGATACTATCATAAAACGACATTTGAAAATCGACTTCCTCTTCCGTCACACTGCGCCGCCAAGCCCGAGACATGAAGTGTGACACAACCTCACGGGCATATGCAGTTTCATTTCCGCGGTTCTCGCTCTCGATGAAAATCGCTTGGTGCGAAGCGGGCGGCCATTGTTCGTAAAGCGGTGCAGATACCTCTACGTAATCGAGATGGATATCGGCAGATTTCGAAGTGTTGTGCAGCCGGATGTATTCAGAGGGACTCGTCAGCACTACCGCTCCCATTTCCACGTAGCCACGAATCGGATTGCGGGGTTGTATTTCATCCAAGGGAATTTCCCACTGATAGAATGCAGGTTCGCCGGAAGCTGCATCAATCACGAGTTCACTGCTGCTAATTCTGTAGGAAGCTCTCTGGTCAGGGTCTCCCTGCCAGCCGAACTCCAAAGCCAAGCTCGGAGCTTGTTCGTATCCAGCGGTAGCACGCGAGGCACGGACACGAACCCGCAGGAGCCCCTTGTTTGGCAATTGGTCACCTAACTCGACAACATGCCGCTGACCGGCCGGAAGGACGACTTGAACCTCAGATGGTTCGGACACTACAGGACGTGTCGCCGTAGGCTCCCACGCATCATCCGCCCCGCGATATGACCAGTAGGCGGAAACTGTTTTACCAGATTCCAAGTTCTTATAGTGAGCGCCCTTAACGCCAATTTGATCGGCTTTAGTCTTCGTACGTTTATCCGCCACCTTCAGCCCAGCGGCCTTTTTCTTAGCCGCAAGATCCGCCGACACACTCCAGTAGAGTTCTTCGGGACGCTCACCGCGCACCGTGGCTCGCTCCAACGCATGGCGACTCACTTCGAGGTAGGTGGCATATTGGCTGGCTGTGATCTGCAGCGTTTCAGAACTATTCTGAAAGCCGTCTTCCGACACAGGCTCGGGTGGCAAATTTTTCGCAAAATCCGACTCAAATCCGAGTAAATCTTGGAGCGCATAGTTATACTCGTATCGCGTCATCCGCCGGAAAGAGGAATGCCCCTGCTCGGCACGATGCGTCTGTGAAGCGAACTGAATCTGGGAGGAAAGCCAGTCAATGACCTTACCGCGATCCTCGCCGGCCATTTCCACCTCATCCTCGGGCGGCATCTCGCCATTGCTCAGAACATCTACTACTTCTAGCCACCACTCAGCATCCTCGCCGTTGACCATATCGGGATCGAGTTTATCGACGCGGAACTTGGCCTTCTGCTTATCCGGGCCATGACACTCGATGCAGGTGGCCTCGAGGATGGGCGCAATCTCAGCCTGGAACCCTTCCAGATCCGCTCCAGTTGGTGCATCCAATGCCGCATGCGGTTCCGAAGAAAGATATTTCGACAGTGCCCCAGCCTGTGCTTTGAGCTGATCCAGCGACAGATCCTCCGCCTGAGAAGCGGCGGTAAAGAGAAGCAAGCTGGCGGCAGCGAGTGAAAAATTCCTACTAATTGTCATTCGGCAGATTCCGGTTTTTCATCAAGGGGTTTTGCTGGATAAACAGAGGTAATGACTCTTGCCTAGCAAGCTACCACGTGTCGCGGACTGCTAGACGAACTGGGAGGAATTCCCGGCACAAAATCAGATGATTTTTCGGCCATCCAATTAGATACCTCTTAAACCTCTGCTATTTATCAAAATAATTCCAATCGGACTCTTCCGCTTGCTTCTTACAAAGCTGAATTACAGAAATAAATCCCCCCCATGGGAAATTACTCTTCCCGGAGCTAACCTTACCAACTCCAACGTTTCGGAACGTTGTGAAATTTGCCTCAATCCATTTATTTCCAGACAATGGAAGAGATTTTCTCCTTCAAATCCAAATCGACGGTGCAGTTCTCAAATTCTCGATGATAGGTGTATCCGTCTTTGGTGGCCTTGCCCAATGGCTTGCCGATTTTTTTCCCGAAATCTTCATACCATGTCATCAGTGATTCTTGGTTCCAGAGATGATCGCCTTGATCCACCCAACGATAGTAGGCGTTATCATTTGCTACGATGAGGTAAGCCGCATGACTGAAGTTGTGGGTTTTGTTCCACCCGTCATGGGCGGAAAAGCATACGAACATTTTATCGTTCGGGATCTGCAGGCAGGTATCAATCATGGTTTGGCCAGCGATGACGCTATCGCATGTGTGACGAAACCAGCTGTCGATGAAGACACCATCGACTTTATCCAGCAATTCGAGTCCATCATACATGCCGTCACGATCTTGATTGAGAATGAATCCATTGATCAGCCTGAACCCGGTCATCTTCGAAACGATGTATGAGACATTGGGTTTGTGTTTCCGAACGGCAGTGCGCCAGCCATCCAGGAAAATTCCGTGAAGATCGCTTTCGTCGCAGTTCCGGTTGGTCGTTTCTACATACCAATCGTTTTCAGCCCTGAGAGGAAGATTCAGATGTGTCGCTTTGCCGTCTTTGTAGATGAAATAATCTGGATGCTTTTTCAGGGCGGCAGCTTCGGACTCGAACCATTTGGCGTAGGCTGCGCTAATACTGTAAATCATCAGCGGCTTGCACTTGGGGTTCTGCTTGATGAGTCGTGTCGCAGTCAAATGACTGGTTTTTTCATGAGATGGATCCGGATGAACCGAGCGCATATGCGGCTTCTCTATGGTGAAATATTCGAAGTTATCTTTGATCCATTCGTATTGTTTATCCGTGAAATCACCACCACTGTAGGAATGACCGTAAAGGCGTGTCTTCGTCCATTCACCAGCATAGCAAGGTTCAGCGTGTGCTGATGTGCCGCCCAACATCACGAGCCATGCACTGAGTTGAATGAATCGACTGCGGAGAATGACGTTTTTCATCGTGATTTTTGATTAGTTGGGTTCTTTTGCTGCCGAGTTTTCGGATGAAAACATTGGTCGTGATCGTAGTTTTGCGGTTCGCGTTGCCAAGAAATATTCGATGCACCTAGACTAAGAGCCCTTATGAACTCGTTGTGACTTAGCTAAGCCATGGAAACCTCTATCAGCCCAACCATTAGCGTGCTTTCAGCGACGGGGATCCTTGTAGCGCTTGCAATATGTGTAATCGGCATGAAATCCCTTGGGAGGAAGAGAATCGGACTCATCGGGCTAAGTATTGCGATACTCATTCCTTCGGCTTTCGTTTTGGCCGCCTTGAATCCATTCCTTTTTGACGCCCGCTTCCGAGCTTACCAAAGCCTGTATCGTGATATCGAAATCGGCATGACGCGGATTGAAGTCATCCAGTTGGTTGATACCCATTATCCCAAAGAAGGGCGGCGAATGACTCCCATTGTCGTGGACGACACACCAACCTACCTAGGATTCTTCATGAACCCGGAGGGCACACGGGAGCCGAACTGCGAGGGGATTTTTCTGGATTTGCGGGATGGCAAGGTGATTTCGAAATCCTATTCCAACGACTAGCAATCAATGTCGGTTCATTCGTGAAGCGACCGCATCACGAACCTTTACCAAAACGTTTCTCCAGCACCTCTTTCCTAAATCCGAAGATCTGTTCGAGCTTCGGACGCACGAAGATACCGTGGCCGATTTCGCCAAAGGGCCATAGAGGTAGTGCGTAGTGCACAAGGTCATTCATGAGCACGCCACCGTCCTTTTCCTCGAAAGTATGCATGTGATGCCAAAATTTGTAGGGGCCGAAACGTTGCTCATCGAAGAAAGACTTCCCCTCCTCCACCGCCTTGATTTCCGTGACCCATGGTATCCAGATTCCAGGCACGATCATGACTCGGTATTCGATGATCTGACCTTCATACATTTTCTCTCCGGGTTGATAGACGATCTTGAAGCCGAGGTCGTCGGGCGTGATCTCATCGAGATTGCGCGGGCTTGAGAAGAAATCCCATGCCTCCTCGAGGGTGATAGGGAGGAATTGCTCTTGCGAGAGGGTGTGGATCATGTGCGGAGCATCGGCGAGCTTTGTCAGTGCGCAAGTGATCAAAAGGCAGGGATGGCTTTCCAAGCCGTCCGTAGAAGGATGCGGAGTGATACAGGTAATAGTGGCATTTCTCCCGCAAGTATTTGAACAATGACTACAATATCACCTACCCAAGTCTTCCTCCCTGTTCTCCATCTTCCTCTCATCCTCCCCGTAAAGAAAAAGCCCGCAGCCTCAATCAAGACCAACACAACTTTCCCGCTTTTTTCCAAAAGGAGAGAGAGGAAGGCCCGGAACAAATCATAATTTCCAAACTCAGCTATAAGACCGATGAGGTCATAGGGATTTCACCTCGATCGTAACCGTATGCATCGTGCCATCTCGGGTATCGGTGGCGGTAATGATATGGCTGCCGATGGTGAGTGTGGCGGTGTCGCCATGGATTTCGAGAGTTTCACTCGCCCAAGTGGTAAACTCGGGGAGATTGGTGAGGAGTTTTAGGCTACTACCGCTGCCGGGCATTTCGGGATCGAGAAGGATGGTGGAGCCATTTCGGGGGCGTTCGATTTCCAACGGAACGGCATTGATCGAATCCTGATCGAGGGCGAGTTCGTTGCGGCGGAGGTTGTGCTTGCTGTCGAACCACTCGCGGTAGGTAGCATCGAGGAGGGCTCGGCCTTTTTCATCGTAGTCGGTGGTTCGTGCGGCTGGCACGCCTTTGCCGGGGGGAATCCATTCAGTGGCGGAATGTTTCGCATGCTCCCCTGCTGTGATTCTTTTCCCGGTGCGGGTGTCGATGAGGACCGTTCTGCCACCTCCCGGACGTGGATACCAAGTAGCCGACTTATCATCATGGGCGCGGACGAGGGTGCGATGAAAAATGGGGCCGGCTCCGGAGACGCCGGAGATATTTTCCATGGGACGGTTCTCAAAATTTCCCGCCCATACACCGACCGTGAATTCCGGGGTGAAACCGATGCACCAGTTGTCCCGGAAATCCGAGGAGGTGCCGGTTTTCACAGCACAGCGGAAAGGCAGGTCGAGCGGGCCGCCGGAGGAGAATGCAGGGGCACGGGCCTCCCTGTCCGAAAGTATGTCGGCAATGAGCCAGGCGTTGGTCGAGTCGAGGAGGGATTGTTCAGAGGGCGATTCATCATCCATGAAAAGCCGTGTGGGTAGGAAGCCGCCCATACGCGCGAGACATGCGTACGCATTGGTGAGTTCGAGGAGTTTCACAGGGGCATTGCCGAGTGTAAGGCCAAGGCCGTAGTGGCCGGGCACTGCCGTGAGTGTGGAGATACCTAACTCGTCGAGGAAATCGCGGAGCTTCGGCTCGCCATCGAGCGATTCCAACTCACGAAGTGCGGGGATATTCAGCGAGCATGCGAGCGCAGTGCGAATGGTGACCGGCCCGCGGTAGGTGCGGTCGTAGTTTTCCGGGAGCTGGAGGCCTTGCTCGGTGCGGAGGCGCAGGGGCACATCGGCGATGACCGTGCAGGGCAGGTGCCCCAGATGGCGGAAGCCGAGAGCGTAATTGAAGGGTTTCAGCGTCGACCCAGGGGAGCGAGGAGTGAGTGCACCGTGAATTTGCCCACCGCGTGCATCGTTCCAATCCGCCGAGGACACCATCGCGAGAATGTCTCCGGTGGCATTATCGATCACAACGACCGCCGCGTGTCGGAGGTTGGCGGATTTGAGTTTCGCCGTCTCCTCGCGGACGATCTGTTCAACGTCTTTCTGGAGTGAGAGATCGAGCGTGGAGCGCATGCGCAGGGCATCCTGATCCACACGATTTAACCAAGGTGCGGAAGCAGTTTCGCGAAGCGGGCGGAGGGCGATTGGCTCTGACCGGGCGAGCTCAATGGCCTCTTTGTTGTATTTCCCCGTCACGGCCAAACGATCCAAGACGAAGGCACGACGTTTCATCGCCCGTTCGGGATGGCGGACAGGATTCAAGCGAGAGGGAGCTTGTGGAAGGCCTGCAAGAAGTGAGCACTCACCGAGCGAGAGATCACCAAGAGGTTTTTGAAAATAGAAACGCGCCGCCTCGACCGGGCCGGTGCGGAGGTTTCCATACTCAAGTCGGGCGAAGTAGGCCTCCAGGATACGGTCTTTGTCCCAAACCATCTCCACCCGGCGGGCGAGCATAGCCTCGAAAAATTTCGCGGTGAGATTCCGATCCGTCGGAGGGCGGGAAAGCTTCGCCAACTGCTGAGTGATTGTTGATGCACCGGAAATCACGCGCTGATTTCTCACGAAAGCCCATGCGGAGCGGGCGGTGGCGAAAACATCAATGCCGTGGTGTTGATAGAAGCGCTTGTCTTCGGCAGCGAGTGTCGAGTCGATGAGTCCGGCTGGAATTTCCGAGAGTTTCGCAGGAGCAGAACGCGAAAAATCTGAAGAGGTCAGATAGCGGATCGGTTCGCCATTTCGATCCAGCAAGACAGGTGAGGCAACCGGGCTTTGCGTGAGAGAGTCAGGAATCAGAAAAAACCACGGCAGGACGAACCAACCAAAGGCCGAAAGCAGGACGGCTGCAAACAGCGCTTTGAGAAGAAACCTCAAGCGGCGCGATGCAGGTTTTCTCCGGGATTCATTTTCCTCTGCGTCCACACTGGGAATGTAGGTGAGAATCGCGGGCTTTGAAGCCATTTTCCGGGAAATGAAAGTGCCGAAGCTTTTCCCTTGGACTTCCGGAGATGCGACTTTTAATTAACGGATCATGAAATTGAAATTCTTCCTGCCCGCTATCGCTCTCTCCGCGATGTTCATCCAGCCCGTAACTGCCGACGAGGAGCACACTCCGCTCGGTGAACAGATGGAGCTCATGAACGATGCCTACAAGGCCTTCCGTCGTGAAGAGGATCCCGAAAAAGGAGCAGCCCTTGCCCGCGAAGCTCAAGATGCAATGATCAAAGCGATCTCTGAATTCCCGGAAATGCTCAATGACATGCCTGATAGCCCTGAAAAAACCAAGGCTGCTGCACAATACCGCGCGATGATGGGTGAACTCATCACGATCCTTGCGAACATTGAGCTCGCCTTCATCGATGGCGATTTGGAAAAGGTCAGCGAAGGTGTCGATGCGATGCGCGAAAACAAAAAGGCTGCGCACGACAAATACATCGAAGAGTAAAACTCTCTACCCTTTCACGAAAAAAGCCCGGCGGAAGATCTCCACCGGGCTTTTTTATTGGGAAAATATCACTCAACGAGGATACGGGAGCCGACATTCATCTTGGAATATACGATGGGCATCGTCTTGCTCGGCCCACGAATGCAGGCATGTGAAGCTGGGTAGCGACGGATGGGGCCGACATGATGCCCTACACCATCGTTGGTCAGGCGCATCCAGTAGCTCATAGACGCACCGAGAAATTTTCCGCCCTCGGGGATGGGATCGATTCTTGAATCAGCATCGCTGTTCACGACATCGCCTTCTTCATCAAGGATCTTGCCATACAAGTTCGAGCGCTTATCGACGACCTTCTCAAGCACCTTGTAGTCACCTGGAGGTGTCGGCCGGCTCGCGATGCCAGAGCAGATCGGATAGTCGAGAACGATTTGCTCTTCGTTCATGAGGAAACCGCGTTGCTTCTCGAGGCTAATTTTCACCCAGGAATTCGATGCGTTTGTCTCAGGGAGAAGCTGAATATTCGTCCAAGTATCGTAGGTCTTTGGATAGTCCTTCTCGGCAGTAAAGTGCTCGTAGCTACCTTCCTCGAAAGGATTTACGTATTCCGGATCCGTCTTCGAGAGCTCCGGTTCAATTTGGTTGGTTGCACAACTCGCTAGAAACGCGAATAGGCCAGTGAGGCTAAGCAGGCTAAATTTTTTCAAGGTCATGGGCACGTGTCTTTCGGGGTGCAGGGAGATATAGCAATAATCGAGCCATTGCAACCTCCGTAATAATAGGCGCTAACGACGTATTTATTCCATTTTTCTCACGATAATGTATCCCACGCCTCAATCTAGGAAAATCCGCTAGCAAGCCCTGCTACGACGAGTAGATTAGCCAGATTGACTCATTCTGGCTTGCGGGGCACTCCAGACAACAACCACAAACTCATCCCAGATGTCGAGCAACCAGCCATTTTCCTGCCTGTCTGGGATCATGGTGTCCTCTCTGTTGCAAATAATGCTTGTAGCCATGTTATCGGCAGACGTGGTTGAAAAATTGCCGAAAGCGGAAGAGGTGCCTTGGCATCAAATCCCCAAAATGAGAGAGCTACTTGATTCCCATGTTGCGATTATTCAAAAGCAATTGGCGGAATTACCCGCAGTCGAACCCATTCAGCAATTCGATGCTTATGGCTACCACGGCGGATATCTCCCCGCGCTCGACAAGCTGCCCGAAAATCCGAGGTGGACGGTCGAAATCGAGTATCTCCCGAAAGCTCCGATCAGCCAAGCTATCCTAGTACCAGCAGCGGAAAGGCGTTTTGAAGGGGAACTTAGCTACGGTTTCCCAAAACGTTTCCGCCTATCGAAGGTTTTTCCCGATGGTCGCGTCAAACCGTTCGCGGAATGGATGAACGAGGATTGCCCCGTACGCGGCCGTATGCCGCTCATTATAGATATTCCCGAGCCCTACGCCGGGACAATCCGAATGGATGTGTTCCGGGGTGCGATGGATGGTGGACGAGAGCTATTCGCCTTAGACGAGTTCTATTGCGTCGCCGACAACGACATCAGCCATGCGATGGGCATTTCGGTGAGTTCTGAGTTCGAGTCCCTACCTTATTGGAGCAAGGAATTTCTAGTGGATCAGAAAACCAGCTTAGGACTTCCCCTTGGAGCCTCCGAAAACGGAAAGGATCTGCCATCCGAAAAAACGGATTTCTCTATAGGATTTGATCCGAACATCCATCAGGAGCTCACTGTTGAGCTGGATCTAGGGGAAAACAAACGCCTGCACGAAATGATCCTGATACCAGCCGCTTATTCCGATGGCATCCTGATACCGGGCTTCGGTTTTCCCAGAAATATATCAGTCAGAACCTATCGCGAAAACGCCGACGGAGCGCACGGACAATACTCGCAATGGGAAGAGCAACTTCATTTAAATCCGGGACAAAACGCCCTACGCTTACGTAAAACAGTGCAAAACGTCCGATGGGTGGAGCTCACGTTCTCAGGCTTCTCCAACAATGGCGAAGAAGCCGTATTCTCCATGGGCGAGCTCATACCCAGATACAAAAAGCAGTCACACACCGTTCAGAACGTCCGATTGCTGGTCGGCCCACCCGCTTCCAAAAAAGAAATACAATCTCTCATCGACCAAAAAGCAGCAGGGCGTCCCGTGATGTTTTTCCTCGATTGGATTCAAAAGGTCAGCGAACGCAATCATTTGAGCCTCCGATTGGAAGAGAAGGTAGCTCTATCCGTGAGCTTGGAAGAACGCTGGAGAAATTTTTGGTGGTTCTGGGGATGCATCTCCCTCGCGCTTATCGTTTCCGTAGCCATTTTGATAACGGCTTACTCGGTCTCCCAACGCAGAAAACATGCGTTACTATTGCGCAGACAAATCAGCTCCGACCTCCACGACGATATCGGCAGCTCGATGAGTGCCGTTTCCCTCGCTATGAGGCGCTTACGGCGGCTCTCGGACAACCCGCAGATTCACGAAAGGTGTTCAAAAATCGATTCCATTCTCGGAAATATGCAGAATTCGTTTCAGGACGTGCTTTGGTTTACCAATAGCGATACCGACACCTTGCGGCAGATGCTGAGCAAGCTCATTCACATGGCCGAGCTCTACGTACCAGAGGATCTACTTCAGCTCGAATGCACACCTCTGCATGAAATACCTGACCGTAAACTCAAGGTCATGTTTAAACGCGACCTTCTTCTGATCTACCGAGAAGCATTAAACAATGCAGTCAAACACTCTGGAGCAAAAAAGATCCATGTAACCTTCCGGTGCCGCAGGGGACTTCTTGAACTCACCATTTCCGATGACGGCAAAGGCTTTGATCTCGAAGAAGTCTCAGAAAGTCAGGACAACCGACCGCACCTAGGCCTCAGCAGCATGCGGCGTAGGATAGAGCGATTGCATGCGAAATACAGTTTGCAGTCAGAACCAGGTAAAGGTACTACGCTTAGATTATCGCTTTCCATCTGATCAAATGTCTCAAATTTCTTTTTCTCCAAAACCTGTCACCATCTGGATCGTCGAGGACAATCTCGATTACGGAGAGCAGCTTGCGGAAGAACTGAACCAAGATGACTCGATCCAATGCACCCATCATTTCGGAAGTTATGAAGAGGCTCTCGTCCTTTTAAATTCCGGTGAAATACCGGGTATCGTCATGATCGATCTGAATCTACCGGGTAAACAAGGGATCGAAGCAATTCAGGAGATAAAGCTCAAGTTTCCCTCCGTCCTATGTCTTGTCCTGACCGTATCTGGACAGCGCCGAAACGTTTTCGACGCCCTTCGCGCCGGTGCTGTAGGATATCTACTGAAAAGTGAGCCACTGGAAAACATCGTTACTCACATCCATGAAGTCGTGGATGGAGGCGTCCCACTTAGCAGCACCGTAACTCCATTCGTGCTTGATTCCCTTCGTATTCGTGAACCTTCTGCAACAGAAGGCCTCACTCTGAGCGAAAGAGAATCTGAAATTCTCGGCTCCTTGGCAGACGGCTGCAGTCGTACAGAGATCGGAGTTAAACTGTGTATCGCCACTGTGACCGTAGACTATCACCTCCGTGGCCTATTCAAAAAACTCGGCACCCGATCAACAACTGGCGCTGTTGCAAAGGCATTCCGTCTCGGACTACTCAAATAAACTACAAGTTCTTGTAGAAATTCCATTTAGAGGCGCGTTTTGAAACATTCAACTCGTTGCGAAGCGTAATTGACCCATACTTTTAAAAACCCACCTGCTTTCAGCTACATGAAATTCATTCCATTCCTCCTTGCCACCATTTCTTTTATTTTCTCCGCATCAGCAGAGAAAAAGCCGAACATCCTTTTCATCCTGACCGATGACCAAGGTTACGGCGACCTCGCCTGTCACGGGCATCCTTTCCTCAAAACTCCGAATCTCGACAAACTCCACTCACAGAGCACACGTTTCACTGACTACCACGTCAGCCCAACTTGCGCACCCACACGCGCAGCTCTCATGTCTGGAAAAAATCCCTTCGAGGTCGGAATTACACACACCATCCTCGAACGCGAACGCTTGGCGCTTAGTGCAACAACTGTCGCTCAAGTTTTACAGGACGCTGGGTATGAAACTGGCATCTTCGGAAAATGGCACCTCGGAGAAGAAGACGCCTACCAACCGGGCAGCCGTGGATTCGACGAAGTCTTCATTCATGGAGCAGGAGGAATCGGTCAGAACTTTGCCGGCAGCCAAGGAGATGTCCCGGGTAACGATTACTTCGATCCCACCATCCGCCACAATGGGTCATTCGAAAAAACCAGCGGCTTTTGCACTGACGTCTTCGTCAGGCAAGCACTCGGATGGATCAACGAAGACCGTGAGAAACCCTTCTTCGCATGTATCACTCTCAACGCACCCCACGGCCCCTTCCTCGCTCCAGAAAAATACAAAGCAATGTATCGCGAGCATACCAAGGATGAGGACGCTGCGGCGTTTTTCGGCATGATTACGAACATCGATGACAACGTCGGACTCGTGATGGAGAAGCTGGACGAATGGAGTATTGCAGATAACACCCTACTCATTTTCATGACCGACAACGGCACCTCCAAAGGAGCCAAATATTACAACGCTGGAATGAAAGGTGCCAAGGTCTCCGTCCACCAAGGCGGATCACGAGTCCCGTTTTTCATGAGACTACCCGGCTTCACAAAAGCAGGCCAAGACATTGACAATCTCGCACGCCACATCGATGTATTTCCTACCTTCGCAGAACTGGCAGGAGCTGATATTTCTGATTTGGGACTCGAAGGACGTAGCTTGCTTCCACTTATCGCAGACACCGGAGCGGAGTGGCCGGATCGCAAGCTATTCTTCCACAACGGCCGCTGGCCAAAGGTAGGAGCTCCTGACAAATTCGGAAAAGGAGATCCAAATCCAGACAGCTACAAAGGCAAAAAGTTCGCCGTGCGCACCGATCGCTGGCGCTTGGTTGGTGAAGCATTGTATGATATCGATAACGATCCCGGCGAGACCAAGGACGTGAATAAACAGCACCCCGAAGTTGTCCAAGAATTGAGAAAGGCATGGGATGAATACTGGCTGCACGCTCGTCCCCTCATGATCAATGAAGATGCGTCATTGGACGTTGAGAAACCTTTCGAAAAAACATATCTAGAACAAAAAGAATCCACCGGTATTCCCGCATGGAATCCCTCAGACATCTAAACCCACAAAAACTATGAAAATCCGCACAGCACTGTTGCTAGCTCCCATTGCCGCCTCCCTCTCAAGCACTTCCCTACAAGCAGAAGAGAAAAAAGCTCCGCCAGCACCCAATCCAGAACACGCCTTCGAATACCGATTCGCAGATAAAGATCTCAAGCAGACACCGGATTCGGAAGCTCGCTTGGAAAAATGGTTCATGGACGACAAGTTCGGAGCATTTATCCACTTCGGCGCGTATTCATCCCTTGAAGGTCAATACGAAGGACGTGGCGATGGCTTCCGCTATTCCGAGTGGATCCAAGTCAGCGCCGGCATGTCAGCTGACGAATACCACAAGGTAGCCGCCGCGTTTAATCCGGCCGAATTCGATGCCGATGAATGGGTAAAGGTCTTCAAGGACGCTGGACTCAAATACGTCGTCATCACCTCCAAGCACCACGACGGCTTCGCCCTCTTCGACTCGGATGTGAGCGACTACAACATCGTCGATGGAACAGAATTCAAACGCGACATCATCAAGGAGCTCAGCGAGGCCTGCCACAAGGAAGGCCTGAAGTTCGGCGTCTACTATTCACACGCACAAGACTGGGATGAGCCAGATGCTCCATATCTCAATACCAGAACCAAGCTCTCCAAACTGCATCCCGAACTCCCCGCGGATTACGAAAAGGACATGGATAGCTATATCCAGAAAAAATCTCTTCCGCAGGTGGAAGAGCTCATGAAGAACTATGAAATCGACCTGATCTGGTTCGACACCCCTGTGGAAATGAATTTCGAACGCGCAAAGCTCTTCTCCGACATGGTTCGCAAACACCGTCCGGATTGCTTGATTAACTCCCGCATCATTCACCGCGGCAAAGGTGAGATCCTCTCCGAGAACCTGTCGCTCTACGACTACGTTTCCATCGGTGACAAGGAAGTTCCAACCATGAAGCTGCCTCTATACGTGGAGTCCCCCGACAGCGTAAGTTCATCCTTCGGCTACAAGACGCATGGCAACCACTACTACCACACGGAAAAAGAGCTCATCGAACGCATGGTCAACACCGTTTGCGCCGGAGGAAATTATCTCCTCAACAACGGCCCCATGGGCAACGGCAAACTCGATCCTGAAGCCGTCCGCCTCTACGGCATCCTCGGCAAGTGGCTGAAAACAAACGGCGAATCCATCTTCGGCACACGCCGCAACCCTTTTGCGGAAATTCCCGCTTGGGGCAATGTGAGCATCAGCAAAGAAGGAGAGACCGTTTACCTGCACGTCCTTGATTGGCCTGAAAGCGGAAAAATCTCCCAGCCCGGTATGACAAGCAAAGCAATGGAGGCAACCTTCCTCGCAAACGGTGAAGACGTCACATTTTCTCAAGAGGGTGATGTTTTGGAAATACAGCTCGGCGAGCAGGCGGTCGATCCACTTGATACCGTGATCAAAATCACCTTAGAAAAATAAGGTTACCTCCCATCATCCTTCACAAAGAAATTTCAGCATTATGACCTATAACGCAAAATCACTCATCATTGCCGTTTTGGCGACAACTACCTTTGCTGCCAATGCTGAGAACGACCTAAAAATCGACCCATCTCAACCCATCGTTGAATCGTCGTTTTTCAAATCTCTCACACCAGGAAAGTTCATACTCACTGCGAAAGAAGGATGGTGGAATTGGGGCATGGCGCCAATCTACGACGAAGCTGGAAAACTCCACATCTTCAACTCCGCGATTCCGTACAAAGACGGAAAAGGCATGGGTTATTGGATGACGAAAAGCACCATCCAGCATTTCGTAGCCGACTCTGTGGAAGGCCCCTTCGAATTGGTCGGAGTGCCTTTCGCCAGTGACAAGACTACCTACCACAACCCTCAGGTTTCAAAGGCAGGCGACACCTACGTTCTCGTTTTCTTGATGAACGATAAGACGTATAAGGAAAACGCTCAGGCCATTGGCATCGCCACGGCAGAGTCTCTTGATGGTCCGTGGACAGAAAGCCCACACAATCCAATCATCAGACCTTCCCAGATAAAAGGCAGCCACAACGCGACTCACGCCTCGAACCCGACATTCCTCGTCGATCGTGAAGGAAAATTCCGTATCTACTACAAGTCCATGTCCGACAAGAAGCCAGCCTTCCGCACTATGGCTCTGGCAACGGCAGACAAAATCGAAGGTCCCTACACCGATCACCCTGATAATCCGCTCATCAGCTACGAGCCGTTTCAACGCGACATCGAGGATCCCTACGCATTCTTCTACAACGACACCTACTACATGATCGTTGAAGACCGCATGGACATTGCAGGCACTCTCAGTGGTAAAACAAAACCCGGAGATGTCGTCAAAAACGGCGGCAACCGCCCGGGACTGCTCTTCACCTCGAAAGATGGCTTGGATTGGGGTAGACCTGAGCTGAGCTACGATACTGATGCGAGCTACTTTGACCGTGAGCTATCACGCAGCGAACGCCCTCACATCCTCTGGAAAGATGGTAAACCAGAATACCTCTTCCTCGCCAATCACGGCAGCCACGAAGCAGGTTTCTTCCTCAAAATTGGGGATTGGAAATAGCCTGACGTTCCACCCTCCGCCATTAACCTAAAGCTCCGGACTTAACCGGAACTTAGGCTCACCATACCCAAATCTCCGAACGCAACGTCACCATGATCCCCCGCCTCTTTGCCATTTCCTTATTCTGTTTACTTGCCTTCGTATGTTTAGCAATCGCCGAAGAGATCACCCCGCTAACTCAACGCGCTGATAGTTCGGTCATTCTGCACCGCGACAACTCACAGGATGAAAGTGGAAATCTCAAATGGAAGGTAGATCTAAAACATCCCGGCACTTACGTGCTACAGATCGTCTCGGAACTCGATAAGTCCGAAGGGAGTAATATAGCAGGATCATTCTCCATCGATGCCAACATGCAGAGCAAGTTGCTAAAAAAGCAGTATATCATTGAAGATGGCTTGGTGGCGGAATTTGAGAACACAGTAACTTTTGATACTAGCGGAGTGTATACGCTCGCGCTGGATACGGATGCCGCCGTCAAATACGCCCGCCTCGTCCCCAATGGTTACGTAAATAGCCGCATCAGTCTCAGTTCTGAAAAATATTATGACGAGTGGCTAAAGATGCACGAGTCGCCAGAGAAGGTGGCAGCAATGGAATGGTACAAGCAGGCGCGGTTCGGCATGTTCATCCATTGGGGAGTTTATTCCGAAGCCGCCGGCATCTGGAAAGGCAAACGTATGGAAGAGGGCGATGGCCCCAGAGTCGCCGAATGGGTAATGAACTCATTTAAAATCACTCGCGAAGAATACAGGGAATACGCGAAGAATTTTAATCCCGACAAATCCTTCGCCTCAAACATCGCCAAGCTGGCGAAGGATACCGGGATGAAATACGTGGTCATCACCTCGAAACACCACGATGGCTTTGGGCTTTTTAACTCAGCGCATTCCGATTTCGATATTGCGGATGCCACCGATTACGAAGGCGACCTCATCAAAGAGCTTTACGATGCCTGCCGTGCAGAGGGACTAGATTTTGGAGTCTATTATTCCCATGGAAACGACTGGAGCGAAGGAGGTGACGGGAACTACGCGAACGTCCTAGAGCGAGACCAGAAGTATGGCGTCGACACTCGCCCGAACGGCAAAAACCTCTGGGATCCAAGCCCAAACACGCACCTCGAATACTTACAAAACAAGGCCTACCCACAGATTGCAGAGCTCATCAAGCTGCTGCCCGATCTCCGTCTCATTTGGTTCGATGGAGAAGGCCTCATCACCGAGGAACAAGCTTTCCGTTTCTACAAGATGGTCTACGAACTAAACCCAAGCATCGTGATCAACCGCAGAGTCGGCTACGATTTTGGTGACTACGTCGATGCTGGCGACAACAAAACTCCCCCCGCAAACGAGCTTGCGGCGAAGCATTTTGAGACATGTGGAACCGCCAACCACTCATGGGGATTTAAGGAATACGATCATAACTGGCAGACCCCTCACGAACTGCTCCGTAAGTTTGTAGACATCGTTTCTAAAGGAGGAAACTACCTCCTAAACATCGGCCCCGACGGTAAAGGCAAGGTGCCGGATGAATGTGTCGAGAGCTTTGAAGAAATGGGCGTTTGGGTAAAAACGAATTCCGAGGCTATATTTGGCACCACACGTTGGACGATATTCAGTGAGGGAGTCGCCGCAAAGCCAGCTAAAGGCAAGAAGCCCGAGCCTAAAGACACAGAATTCTGGTTCAGCGCAAAGAACGACAAAGTCTACGTGATGTCATTGGCATCGAAAGCCACTGCAGCGCACATACTTTCTTTAAGCGATACTGCAGGAAAAATTACGCAGGTCAGACTACTCGGCAGCGAAGAAAAGGTAGTATGGACTCAATCGGAAACCGCTCTCGATATCGACTTCACCAATATTGAAACCGGAAAGCATGGCTATGCTCTTGAAGTGACCTTTGCTAATTAGTCTCACCACAGACTCTTTTCCGGTATTTGCAAGTCTCCCAATCCGCGACATCTTCGGGTAGGATTTTGCATCCGTTTTCCCGAAATGGTCTCCCAAGAGCTAAAAGACAAACTGCGCGACGTGCCTCACAAGCCCGGCGTGTACTTGATGAAAGACAGGATCGGATCGATCATCTACGTCGGCAAGGCCTTGGATCTCAAACGCCGACTCTCATCTTATTTCACCCCCTCACGGAAAACTCGCGCGAACTTGAAAAATCGCGCCTTGATGGATTCTATCCACGATTTCGAAATCCACATCGTTCGTAACGAACAAGAGTCTCTCTTACTTGAAGGCAAGTTAATCAAAGACTACCGCCCTCGTTACAACATCGCATTCCGTGATGACAAACGCTTCCTCCACGCGAAGATCAAGCTAACCGATCCCTACCCTCGCTTCACAGCCGTGCGCGCGAAGAAAGACGACGGTTCCAGATATTTCGGTCCCTTTCCCCACTCCACCGCGCTGCACGACACACTAAACTGGATCAACCGCCGGCTCGGTCTGCGCGTCTGCCGCCCAGTCAATCCCGGCGAGACCGACTACAAACACTGCAATGCAGATGTCATACGCAACTGCTCCGCGCCATGTATCGGGCGTATCTCTAGCGAAGAGTATCTGAAAAAAGTCGAAGAGGCCTGCCTGATCCTGGAGGGCAAAGGCAAGAAGGCCATCTTCGAGGAAATTCAGAATGAGATGCAGACGGCAGCAGAGTCACTGGACTTCGAAAAGGCCGCCACCCTCCGCGACGTCCTCGATAACATACGCAAAACTCTCTCCCCCACTCGCCAGTTTTCACGGGGTCGCGGTGTGCCGACGACGGTGAAGCCCACCGAAGACCTTGCCGATTTGGGTGAAGCGCTTGGCCTAAACGGACCACCACGCGTCATGGAGTGCTTTGATATTTCCAACGTCTCCTCAAACCACATCGTCGCCTCAATGGTGCGCTTTACCGATGGCCTTCCGGACAATCAAAACTACCGCCGTTACCGCATCCGCACCGTCAAAGGCCAAGACGATTTCGCCTCGATGGCAGAGGTCGTCCTGCGTCGCTACTCACGCATCCTTCGAGAAAATTTAGGCGAAGATACCGAGTTCTCCCAAGAGCCATTGATCGAAGCACAGCGCCGTCTCGCCAAAGAAGGCAAGGCGAAGATCGTGCTACCGGATCTCGTGATCGTGGACGGAGGTAAAGGCCAACTCTCCAGTGCGTTCCGCCAACTTCGCACCCTCGGCTTGCAGGAACTCCCAATCATCGGACTCGCAAAGCAGCACGAGGAAGTCTTTTTCCCCGGTGAATCCGCGCCTCTCCTCATCCCACATAATCGGGGAGCACTAAAAATTCTTCAGCGTATCCGAGACGAGGCGCACCGCTTTGCGAACGGCTACAACGAACTCCTCTACCGCCGACGCATGAAGGAAAGTGCCCTTGATGACTGCCCCGGCATGTCACCTCGCAGAAAGGGGCTACTCCTAAAAAAGTTCGGATCACTCGCTCGCATTAAAAAGGCGGAGCCGTCGCAGATTGCTGAGATTCCGGGCATCTCAGAAAAGTTTGCCATCAGCCTGCTCAATTTCCTCGGTGAAACTCGCTGAAAAAGATCATTGGTTACCGCTCTGATAGGAAGCTAGCGCCGATCAGAGGAGCATTCACTCTTCGCTGAGATTATATTTCCACACGGATCGATCCAAAATCTCATTCTTAAGCCTGCAGACCACATACTGCTTATCCGCCGAAAGTTCCGCCGTCATAATTGCCGGAGAGGCAGTCTGTCCAGCTTTCGGAAATACAACACGAAGCTCGTTCATCGGAATCCGCTTTCCATTGACACGCGGTGCTCCGATCCGCACTTCAAGCTCTGGAAGATCGGCGATCACGACTTCCTTCCCTCCATAAATTTCGATGAAGGATGAATGTGCAGAACCAAGCGTCAGAGTCTTTCCTGGAAATTTCAGAGCCGTAATAAAGGTCGTAACGCCAGTAGACACTTCCTGAGAATAAGCTCCAACCCATGTCCATTCATTGCCTTGTGCGTCCGTTTCAAAATCCAATTTCCTCACCGAGAAAATATAGTGCCCCTTCGTCCACATATAAGGTCGGCGACCGGAAGCAAAATCACCTTCGTAATCAGCAGCCTCAAAAAATCCATCTACTGCAGGCCTAACAAAGCTCCGATCAATCCCCTTCTCTCCCCACCTTGAAAAAATCGCCCCCTTACCGTTAGGAGAAACGTATTCAGGAGAAAGATCAGATGCCGGGAAGCCTCCAGTATTCGTCTGATAGCCTCCGTAGAAGTTCAGCCCGTTTAGCTGACCCAATCCGATCGGTGCGATGTAGAGATTGATTTCGGAAGAATCTATCTCGCTATCAATGATCACCTCGATTTCATAAGACTCGAAGTTTTCTGTCTCCGGCATCTTCCACCAGAGATTGACCATGTGCCATGGAAGCGGCGACGCTCCGGTCGGCGGATCAACAGGCGCTTTGGCTTCCTCGCTCAGCAAGTTCTGAAGGGGCAAAATCAGGAATAACAACAGAAGGGTCTTCATACCCATCATCCAGCCAGTATCAGCTAACTGTGTCAGCCAAAATTCTCAGCATGCGCACGATTAGATGTCTCTCGAACTAAAATGCTCCTTACCTACGAATACTCGAAAGCATCAAATTTAGATTATGCCGAAGACCTGCAGCGAGATTTGCCGTTTTAGCATTCTTGTTTCCAAAACGACTGAAGAGATCGCGCTTCTCCGCATCCTTGCCCTCGGTAACTTTTCTCATTTCCAAATCGTAGCGGTTGAAAAGGTCGTTAATAAGCTGCTCGGTGGGTGTGAAGACAGGCTTTGCCGTAGGCTGACCTTCCACAGAAGCAAGATCTTCAGCACGGGTAACAAGCCCCGTATCGATGGTTTTATGACCGATGCTGGAGCGCAGCTGAGCAGCAACGAGAATGCCACGTGAGTTAAAGGTCAGATCAATGTGCGAGATAGCACCTTGGCTGCCAAAGGCGAGGAAGTCGACCTGTGTAGAGACATAGATGCCACCGGATGAGGTGCCCGTAATCGTTGGAGAATGCGTGCGATAAGTCGCATCAGTGAACTGATAGGTGGAGGTGTTGCTTTTCTTATCCCAGCCATTGAGATATCCGCCGAAGGCGCCAATATCGAATTGAACAGCGAAAGCGGGCGTGATGAGAGCTAGTGCGATAAAAATCGATTTCATGAGGTTGTCAGTTTGGTTCTAGGGAAGATGGTATTTTTGATCAGAAGGAAAGAGATGCACCGGTGCGCCAGCTGAAGGCTTCGGTATTGAAGGAACTTCCCACCTCATCTTTGAGAATGGAATATTCCAAGCCGTTGCGAATGATAAGGCCGTCCTTATAGAGATGTAGATTCGCGCCGAAATAGAGGGAGTGGTATTCGTCGCCAACAAAGAAAGGTGAGTCGTCGTAGCGTAGCCCACCGGAGTTTCCAAATGTCGTCGCGATGGCGCGTGCATCATCCGACCCTGCATATTGGTATCGGCCGACGAGTTTTAGTGTGCCTGGCATCACCCAATAAGAACCACCTACCGACATTCCCCAGACGGTTGTATTACCATTAGCTAAATTGAAATCCGCGGTGACCTGATAGCGATCTGAATCAATGGCAAAGCCGGTGGAGAATAGGTGGCGATAGGCTGGATTCTGAATAACTTGAGCGCCATTCGCCGAAAACTGTCCAGCGAGATTATATCCGGCGGGGTTCGACTTTCCGGGATCAAAATTGTGGATGTAATCGGCATGCCAGCGAACACGGGCAAGTGAGTCACCGTTCTTTTCCACATAGGCGCGTGAGATACTGAAGTTCAGGAAACCATCACCTTCTACAGAGGGTAGATCGGCGCTGTAGTCACTTGAGAACCAACCGATGTCGTAATCGTATTCTTCACCAGCGTGATGGATACTCGCTCCTAATGAGCTTGCCGGAGCGAACATATCCGAAGTCGCCGTGCGGTTAAAATATGGCGAAAACTGCTGTTCAGTTCCCGACTCGGTTCCGAAATTAGGACGAAATTTTCCGTAAGTAATTCCAGTGGTATCACTGAGTTGGGTGTATCCCTTGAGGCGGTCTATACCGCTGTATTCATCGCTTCCAGCAAACTCACCTACCGCTTCGAATTCTGTATTATTAAAAGCTCTAATTCTCGCACCCAAGCGAGCACGGCGTGTGCGAGTGCCTTCAAGATCTGCGTTTCTTGCGGGCGTCGCTCCAGAGGCATCGATATCAGATTTCCCGAAGCTAGCTTGAAAATCGAAGTAACCAGTAATCGCGACTTGCTGCACCCATGGGTTCGCCGCTGAATCGTAAAGCACTGAGCGCGACCAAATCGAATCAAGCGGGCTGGGTGCCCATTGGGGCGCTAGGTAGATCAACTCTCCCACATCATTTGCATCCTCTTCAACTTCCTTATACGGCGGAGGTGGCAGCACGATGCTGTTCGCATCGATCTTACCCTCCAACACGTCGAGCGCCTCGTTTGCAGACGCAAAAGGAGCTAACAGGATCAGCGCATGTAAGGGTAGAAATCTCATAACTCTTCTTTTTCGGCACGGTCTTCTTGCCGGTCGGCGGCGCGTCGTACGCGGGATACATATTGTTCCAAGCTATCGCTCTTCTTGATGGCAAGTGCTGCCTGAAGTGCCGGTAATGCTTCTTGATAGCGTTGCTCACGAACTAGCATCTGTCCGAGACCGAGGTTTGCAGAGTAGGCGACTTCATCGTTCCTAGCCGCTAGCTGGAAGTTCGTACGTGCCTCGACCACGAGCTCTTCCCGTATCTCCTCATCCTGCTCATCGCGGGAAAGTAGATCCTTGTGCCTCGCCATCTCAAGGAGCACATCCCCGTTCGCAGGGGCGAGGTCAATGAGTTGATTCAGCAAACCTTCGACGCGATCCGGCTGCTGCTTCGTTTGTGCAACGGAAACCTCCGTGAGCATCAAGCTAATCTTGTCATCGTCCGAGATGGATGCACCCGCTTTTTCCCTGACCTTAAGAATGAAAGCATCCGCCTTATCAGGATATCCGTAGTCGCTAAGAATTTTGGCGGACTTCAAGGTTCGCTCGATGTTTAAGCTCTCAGCCTTGTCCATGGCGGCGAGATACGCATAGAGAGCAAGCTGCGGCTCGTTGCGATCCATATACAAGTTACCAAGGAGGTTGAGGTTCGACTCATCAGCAAGCCCCTTGAGACGCAGAGCTTCGAGATTCACGGCGGCCTCATCCTTTCGCTCCATGGAGAGGAGGGCGTTGGTTTGCTGAAGCCAGAGCTGTTTGTCGTTAGGGTTTTCCTCAATAAGCGATCCGATGAGACTGGAGACTTCGGCAAATTTATCTTGAGCCATCAGTGCTTGAGCGAGGCCTAGCTTCCAATCGCGCGAGCCCGGATCCATGAGATAGGCTTGGCGGTAGGCATTTTCTGCCGCCAGAGCACTTTTCTTCAACAAGTGGCAATATCCGAGTAGACCGTAGGCACGCGCTGAGCTTTCTCCGAGTTCGATAGCCTTCTGAAGCATCGGTAACGCTTCATCGGTCATACTTTTCGAAATGTAGAGATAGCCGAGGTTTGTGTGGGCACGGCGGAAACGAGGAAAACGGCGGATCGCTTCAAGAAATGCTCGGCGAGCTTCGTCCGTGCGGTCGGCTTGGAAATAGAGATTACCCAAAACAAAAACCAGTGCTGGACTGATCTCACCTTTCGGAATCTCTGGATCTGTTGGGTTCTCGATGATCTGAACGAAACGCACGATCTCCTGCTCCGCTTCACGAAAACGGGACTCCCCAAATAGCTCGCTTACCGTCACCAATAACTCCTGCTCCTCTTTGGAAACTTTAGGCTCCACATCGGAAAGGAAGCCATAGCTACCGACGAAATCTCGGACGAAGCCCGGGTCACGAAAGAGATTAGACGGCGGTATAATTTTCTGTGCTTGGGTGAATCCTGAAAGCAGGCCGAGGGCGAGTATGATGCGTAACATGATTGGGAAAGTTTCAGCTTTTCTTCACTTCGAAGTTGAATGGGACGACGGCGATGGACTTCACCTTCTTGCCGCCTTTGGTTCCGGGTTTGAACTTCCAGCGGTTCACCGCATTGATGGCGGCCTTATCGAGTTCTGGCTGACCGGAGCTTTGCTTGATTCGTGTTCCAACGACTTTTCCAACGGCATCAATCGTGACAGTCACTAGCACACGTCCGCCGATGCCCTTGCTCAGAAGCGAGCTTGGATAGGTAGGTGGCACTTTGCTCGTCGGCTGAGGTGGCCCATCAAGATCTCCTCCAAAGGGATCATCCCCACCTTTTAACCCAAACTCAGGAATCTCCATCGTGAAGCCTCCACCCGTCCCTGTTGTTAGATCACCAAGATCAATACCGAGATCAAGATCCGTTGACTCCTCGACCATTTCTTCCGGCTCAGGTTCCTCATCCATTTCTTCCGGCGGCTCTTCGGTTTCGAAATCTTGTTCTTCCGGTGGCTCGACAACGATCTCAGGCGGCTCGGACTGATTCTTGTCGAACATCACACTGAGTTTTTGCGAGAGCGGAATCGCAATAAAGACGGCAATCGTCGCAAGAAGACCACCTATTACGGCAAAAACACCGGTATAGGTTCCTCTTGGCGGGCGATAGACGTGGCGTGACATATTATTTCGTGGAAACGGAAATCCTGTCCTTTATCGCACCGGCGAGAATCGCTTGCCCATGTACTTGCTGAACAAGCCCGTGGGAGGACTCCTTGTCCCCCTGAATGATCACCGACATATCAGGCGTTTCGGTGAGTAGTGGTTTGATTTTACCGATGATTCCCTGAACACCCACGCTCTCGCCACCGTAGTAAACTTTGTCCTCCGCAGTGACCGCGAGAAGAATGGAATTTTTCTCAAGCGCACTCGCTCCGCCGACGTCGGGCTTGTTCACCGTGACTCCTGTTTCCTCAACGAAGACGGTAGAGACGATGAAGAAAATGAGTAGGATGAAGACACAGTCGATCATTGACGAGAGGTCAACGTGGACGGGTTCATCGGATTCTTCTGAGAGATTACGGCCAAACATTTGAGTGGTTTCTTAAAGTCAGGGTTGAGGTTCACGCCTAAAACGGGCGGATAGAATCATGGACTCTAGCCTCGTTAGTGTCGCGGCAATGCGGTCACGCTTGGATTTAACAACAAGGCCTAGAAAAAGGCCTGGCAGAGCGATGGTTAGCCCCGTCTGAGTGGTAATTAGCGCCTGCTGCATGCCGTCGGCGACCTTCTCCATACCTGATGGCCCCGTACCTTCAGCAAGCCCCGTAAACATAGCGAGCATACCGATCACTGTGCCAAGCAATCCAGCAAGCGGCGCAGCGGCGACGAGCGTATTAATCACCAGTAGGCGACGATCGATATTCGAGACAATACTGAGGCGAATTTCTGAGAAACGACGATCCACGGTCTTTGCTGTCAGCTTAGGGCCGTGAAGCACATATACAATCGCCTCACCAAGCCTACCTTTCGCAGATTTTGGATTCTGGATCCATTTCTCCCATTGATCTGCGTTTTTGTCGTTGAGGTTTCCCTTGTTCACATAAGCAAGCGCAGCAAAGCATGATGCGTAGAGGATACAGGCAACACCTCCGAGCATGTACATGATCGATCCCCCCGAAAGGAAGAGATCAATACCGTCTTTAAAAATGCCAATCATATGAATGAATTCCGAGGTCAAGCCGTCGTGGGAACGAGGTCAATATCGTCGTCCGGCTCTTCCTTATTCTCGTCTTCAGCTTCCAGCTTTGGCTTCTCACGTTCCGTCGTGCCATTCACGAGAGCAATCGCCGCACCTTCGATTTCGCCAAACTTCGCCTTGGTCATGCTCTTGAGGAGGCCATGAACAACGAGGACTGGGATGGCGACGACAAGACCCTCCGCAGTGGTGATGAGAGCTTCGGAAATACCAGTGGTGAAGTTCTTCGTATTTCCGGAACCGTAGAGCGCCATCGCCTGAAAGGTTTTGATGATACCAAGAACCGTTCCGAGAAGACCCATTAGCGGACCCGCTGCAGCTGTGAGAGCGAGGAAAGGAAGATAACGCTCTAGGTGAGGTTTGATCGTAACCATTTTTTCGAAGAGTGATTCTTCAAGCACTCGGCGCTTCTCGTGAAAATTCTTCACACCGATCTGAACCATTTCGCCCGCCTCGCCTGGGATAGTCGCAGCTTTGCGCATCGCGGCCTCTCTATTTCCAGATAGGAGGTCATCCAATATCTGGTTAAGATCGCGGCGAGAAGGCACCTTGAATTTTGAAACCTCCCAAACCTTAAAGCCAGCAATGAGGAAAGAAATGAATCCGAGACTGAGAATAGCATGTCCCACGTAGCCTCCTTTTTGTGCAGTTTCCCAAAGGCTTTCCTTCGCGGCCTCTACCTCAATGGCTTTTCCCATAGTGCCATCAAAATGCAGTTCGCCCTTTCCTTCCATGACCGCTTTGGAGATTTTATTATTGGAGCCTTTGATCGCAACCACGGTCGGCAGTGCCGTTCCCGTCTCTGCGTAGGTTGCCACACCTTCGAAGTCGCCGTCTTTTTGCGCAAAGAATACTGACGGCCCCACGACGAGCACCTTGCCCTCCACAGACTCGCTACCGTTGCGTAATGCCTTACCGTCAAAACGATGTCCTCCCGCAACGTCACCAATGCGGTCGATGCCGAGACCAAGCGCCTTGACCCTCTCGATCAACTCAAGTTTTGGATCGTCTGCAGCGGAAGCAGCCTTCTGATCGAGTGTATTGAGCACTTCAAGGTAGAGCTGGTTCTCCGCAGGATGAAGACGCGAAGCAAGCGCCTTGGAATATTGTGCAAGTATGCCTGAAGAGTAGTTGAAGTCGGTTTTTCGTGCTTCGACCTCGCGCTCAAGCGTCTTGATGGTGGCTTGCCTGCGATCTTCCTCACGCTGGTGGTCGCGGAGTTCCTTACCGAGCTTCAGTGCCTCGTCATCGAGACGGTTGATATCGCGGTAAAGGGCACGGCGTAGATCACCGTATTCTTTTTTTGTAGCACCGAGTTCTTTGACTGCCTCGTCGAGATCAGACTTTGCTTTCTCAACAGGTGACTGCGCATGACAGACTGACGATACCAGCAAGCCGATAAGCAGTGTATTTCGAATAATAGGGCTCATAGATTATGGCTGTGAAAATGGGAGTTTCGCGAAAGCGGCATCGGCATCACCTGTGGTGGACGCAATGAGACCTGTGATCTCATCAGCGAGATCAGAATGCTCTTCGAATTTCCACCCATCTTTTTCGGTGGGTTGTCCGATGAGTGCGAGTGTGCCGTCGTCGTTCACCGCATAGGCGATCGCGAGGCCGAAGTATATGACCTGCATGTTGTATTCCCTGCCGTTTGAATCGCTACGAAGCTCTTGCCGAAGGACTACGGTCTGTTGGAATTTTTCGATCTCAGCAGTGAGATTCAGAAGATTGAGCAGGCGCTTTGATACGCCTTCGTCGCGCTTGTCCTCCGGAAGCTTGATGTCGCGCTCAAGGTCTTCAATCGCCTGAGCGACCTTGGCCTCAGCACGCAAAGGATTCGGAATGAGTGGTAGTTTTGTGACCATCTTCTCCTCCATGCTACGAACCATGACCGAGAGTTCATCTTTCGCTGCTGCGTAGAGATCACGCTCCTGCGTCTGTTTTAGAGACTCACCATCGGAACCGTCTTTCTTCGTCGTTGCGTCAGTGATACTGACCTTAAGACTTTCGATTTCCTTCTCTAGGCCTTCGCGGTAATTGATGAGAACCTCCTGATCACGTGTCCATTCGTTTTCCTCCTCCTGGATCTGGCGCATCGTTTCCACCCATTCGGAAATAGTAACCTTAAGTTCCTCCGTGGGGGAAATGGTTGGCTCCTGAGCCTGTAACAGCGGGGACAATCCGATCAGGATCGTTGGTAAAATATAGCGCATGTCGTTGAGTTCGCGCGCAGTAAAAAGGGGCCGCCGGCATTTGCCGACGACCCCGATGTGACGTTTTCGTCAGATAGGTTTCTTACTCCGCGGACGGGATGCGGAAGCGGTAGAATTCCTTGTTCGCAGGAGCATCCGTAATCTCGAGTGTCGCGTCACCTTCTGGGGTAAACGGAGCAGTGAGGTCGATCGAACTTTCAACCGGAATGCTTAATGTAACTGTGCTTCCCGACTTCTGAACCACAATATCATCTGCACTCAGATCCTGGATGGAGGATGAGGTAAAGATATCGGAGAACAGGTTGGTAGATGACACATTGTTGACGGCAGCATCAAAGCCGAGAGCAATGAGTGCGGCAGTGTTTTCAAGGTCATCGGAAATGCCGTCACCATCTGTGTCGGTAATTCCACCGCCGGAATTAAGAGCAGCAACAAGTGCAGCGGAATCCGCCACCTTTGGATCTGTTCCAGCAGCAAGTTCATCTGCATCGGAGAGTCCGTCACCGTCATCATCGGTATCAACGTTGTCGTAGATACCGTCTTCATCGGTATCGATTAGCATCGCGTCCGTTTCGGAAAGCTTCGTCCAGCACGCTGTCCAGTTTTCACTGTTGTCACCACCAAATGCACCACGATACGGAGCGAAGGTTGGGGCACCAGCTGTAACGGTCGTATTGAGCGTAATTGGGCGCGGGTCGATTCCGGTCAGGTCACTGCTTCCATCACGAGTGTAAGCCGCGAAGCCTGGGGCAGTTCCCGCATCGGTATTTCCGTTAAGGGCGGTTCCTCCCACTTGGTAGAAAGCTGCCGGAGCTGTGCCTGCGATGACATCATCGTTAGTATCAACAAATGTGCCGAAGTTTCCGACGATGTTGTTCGCAAAACCATTTCCTAGTCCTCCGAAACTGCCGTCGCTGGAGAAGGAGGCAAGGCTGCCTTCTTGGTCGTGCAGTATGCTATTGTAGAGCTCACCGTTGAACTGATCATCTAGAAAGAGTCCATTGTCACCGCCTGCAGCAGAGAAGCCAGAGCCTACGAACGTTGCGTTGTAGATCTTGGGGCTCGAAGCGAGGATATTCGGATTTGTCGTCGTTCCTTTCGGGCCGCCGTCATTGGTGTCGATTCCATCCCACTCACCGAGGTTGTCACCACCGGTCGTTTTGTCCTGAATCGCGAACCAGAACTGGTGAGTTCCTGAATGACCTTGGTCGATGTCGAACGAGTCATCTTGGCAGAAGGCAACCGCAAGGTTGCTGGTGTTAACGCTTCCACCGAAGAATTCGATACCGTCATCAAGGTTTGCGTAGACCTCGACGTGATCGATGGTCGTGCCTGAGCCGACACCACCGAGGGTTAGGCCATTGATCTCATTATCGGGGCCAAACGTGTAACCACCGTGGCGGATCGAAACGTAGCTGAACACACCGCTGTTATCGGCTTCGTCTTGAGCGAAGAGCTCATCATATCCGTATTCGAGGATATCCGAGAAGCCATCACCTGTTCCACCGTTTTCAGTATCGGCAGCACTCGCAGGAGTGAAGCCTTCAATGACGTCGTTACGAACCGGTTGATCGGAAGCATCGACCAATGAGATCGACGAATTACCAAGGATAACAACTCCACCCCAGAGCCCACCCGTCGCGCGGGTCGGAGCTGGGCCAATGGTGCTGTCTGAATCGAACTCAAGGTCAATATTAAGTTCTGCCTCGAGGGTTTCAAGGCCGTCGAATACGATTGGATCGCATGCGGTTCCTTGGGCATTGATCATACCGCCGCGAGCGATGATGAGTGCACCAACAGTATCGTCGGAGGTATCTTCTGTGGTTCCTTGATCTTCGGACGTGCCGTAGATTTTAGTTCCTGCTTCAATCGTAAGTGTCACTCCATCTGGGACATAAACACGGTCGGTAAGAATGTAGACATTGTCTGCTGTCCAGCACTCATCACGCACGAGAGTTTTGAGGCCATAGCTCGCATTGAAAACCGTCTGGCTACCAACTACGTCAACATAAGTAGTTCCAAACGCTCCTTCTTCACCAAGCTTAGTCCACTCGACTGCCCAGTTATTAGTGCTATCGAATGCACCGCGATAATCAGCTTCCACAGGTGCTCCAGTGGTAACGGTCGTGTTGAGCGAGGTCGGTCGTGGATCGATATTGGTCAGGTCACCGCTCATATTACGAGTGTAAGATCCGAACCCTGGGGAAGTTCCCGCATCGGTATTTCCGTTAAGAGCCGTTCCTCCCACTTGGTAGAACGCTGCCGGTGCTGTTCCTGCAATGACATCATCGTTAGTATCAACAAATGTGCCGAAGTTTCCGACGATGTTGTTCGCAAAACTATTTCCTAGTCCTCCGAAACTTCCGTCGCTGGAGAAGGAGGCTAGGCTGCCTTCTTGGTCGTGTAGAATACTGTTGTAGAGCTCACCGTTGAACTGATCATCTAGAAAGAGTCCATTGTCACCACCTGCAGCAGAGAAGCCAGAGCCTACGAACGTTGCGTTGTAGATCTTGGGGCTCGAAGCGAGGATATTCGGATTTGTCGTCGTTCCTTTCGGGCCGCCGTCATTGGTGTCGATTCCATCCCACTCACCGAGGTTGTCACCACCGGTCGTTTTGTCCTGAATCGCGAACCAGAACTGGTGAGTTCCGGAGTGGCCTTGGTCGATGTCGAACGAGTCGTCCTGGCAGAAGGCAACCACAAGGTTGCTGGTATTAACACTGCCACCGAAGAACTCGACACCGTCATCAAGGTTTGCGTAGACCTCGACGTGGTCGATGGTCGTGCCTGAGCCGACACCACCGAGTGTCAGGCCATTAATCTCATTGTCGGGGCCGAACGTGTATCCACCGTGGCGGATCGAAACGTAGCTGAGCACACCGCTGTTATCGGCTTCATCTTGAGCGAAGAGTTCATCGTATCCGTATTCGAGGATGTCCGAGAAGCCATCACCTGTTCCACCGTTTTCAGTGTCAGCAGCACTCGCAGGAGTGAAGCCTTCGATAACGTCGTTACGAACTGGTTGATCGGACGCATCCACCAATGAAATTGATGAATTTCCGAGGATTACAACCCCACCCCAAAGGCCGCCTGTGCCGCGTGTTGGTGCGGGTCCTATGACGTTATTGGTATCGTATGGCAAATCGAGATTACGCTCAACCTCCAGAGTTTGGAGAGCATCGAAAACAATAGGATCACCAGCGCAACCTTGCGCGTTGATCGTTCCGCCGCGTGCTACGATAACAGCTCCCACGGTATCGTGGGAAGTATCCTCAGTAGTCCCTTTATCATCGAAGGTGCTATAGATCTTCGTTCCTGGCTCAATGGTCAGAGTGACACCGTCTGGAACATAAATACGATCAGTGAGAATGTAGATATTGTCTTTCGTCCATGTTTGGTCTCCGGAGAGAGTATCGAGTCCATAAGTTGCGTTGAACGCAAGCTGGGTTGCCACCACGTCGATATCTGCCGCATTAGCAGCAGATCCGAGTGCCAGCATACCTGAGGCGATCGCGCCGAGCCTTATCAAGGCCTTTCGGTTGTTTGGTTTCATTAGAGATAGTTAGGTAGTTAGGTGTTTGTTTATAGGAGACTTTACAAAATTCGTTAGCTCCCTCGAACGGCGACACTCCACACCCTCGTCAACCTAGAGACCACCCGCCTCCTGCAACAATATCGTCACAGAAACTCACGTAGGAGTTCTCTGTCGCGAAATTCAGAACGAGCACTTCGCTTCGAAAAAATACGTCCTATCAGAACTGGAAGTATTGCGAACCATTCCGTCAATGGCGGCCTGTCCACCGTCCCATGTAAACTCCTTATCTGTTGCGTAGAGATTCTTCACTCCAAAAACAAATTGCCATTGCGCGCCGTCTTCACCGTCGCCAAAGCCCTGGCGCATTACCAAGTCCAATGAGTGAACTGCACCCAGCACCAGACTCGGATCCTGTTCCCTACGCCTAATGATCGTCGTATTTTCTCCAACGAAATTATAGATAAGGTTGACACCGAAATCATGTTCTTCGTTTTCGTATCCTAGGTTTGCATTAAAAATCCACTCTGGCTGATATGGGAAACTGCTGACTGTTTCTTGTAGAACTCCTCCGTTGCTTACCGTGTATGCCAACTCTGCATCAATGTAGGTTAAGTTACTCACCAAACTGAAGGGACCAATCTCTTCTAGCTCTAATTCAAGTTCCACTCCACGCAGGTTTCCTTCATCACCATTGTCGAAAAAGATATTACTCGAATCAAAGAAAAGCTCAACGATTGGGTCAGTGATTGTCTTATCGAAGACGCTTACACGGAAGTTTGCCGTATCGTTAATTTGTAAATCCGCGCTAACATCGATACTCTCAACCTGTGCATTTTTGATGTTCTCGTTTCCATAACGAATCAATCCTGTGGAAAGATCGATGGTCTCATTGGGAACCCATTCGTAAAATGTCGGGCGAGTGGTCGTCCGTGACCATGAGCCAAGAACATTGAGCCGACCATCCATGAAGGAAGTGCCAGCAGAAAACGCCGGCAACATGACATTCTCATTGATCGGAGCAGGATTACCATCGGCCGTATTAAACCGGTTTCTCAGATCTGCCACAGGAGGTTTTGGATCGATGAGTTTGGCGCTGCGTCTTTCGGACTCAAATCGAACTCCGCCTCGGATGAAAGTATCATGGGCAAAGAAATTTGCAGATAAGTAGTGGGATTGGATGGTATGTGTTGCATCTACATTGTTGATGAGTGCACGTCCTCCGGGTGTCGTGAGTGTGCCAAGCGAATCGTCCAGGTAATATGGACCAGTAGCCGGATTTCCGGTAAACAACCCATCCAAGATCGAAGGATCTGCAGCGATGAGTTCGCCAAGACCTCCAATGGCGTAGAGTTCACTCGTAGGAATACCCCCGGTGAAGTCTCCTGCTGCGTTATTTCGCTCCACGACCAAGTCATAAATCGAGACCCGGCTTTTACGGATTCTTTTGGCATTGGAAACTCCCAACCCTAGGGAGAACCCGCGATCTTCGGAGTCTTCGTCCAGATAAAAAGGCATCTCGAGACTTATACTACGATCTTGTCCGGTTTCCACGGTGGACTGCTTCGTCCTTTGGGAGAATGGGCCCGTGCCGTTCAGCGGATTGGCAAAGAACTGGTTCAACGCAACGGTTTCCACTTCTCCGAGAGATGCATCTACCGGCAATTTGGAATCATTCAATTGGTTAATGAGAGAAGCGAGAATCGTTGAGTTAGCAGCTCCAAAAATTCCATTCGCTAAAAAATAATCACTAGCCTCCTGAACCGAATTGAAATCAGGAGCAGCCCCGGGAGTAAACGTATCGACCGTCAAGAAAAAGTTCTGATCCTGAGCATCATTGAATTCAGCGAATTCCTGCGTCGCGGTGAAATCCAAGGTAGTAGTCCGAAAAATCGAGTAGTTCGGACGACCTTCCAGCGCATCCGAATCAGTCAGCGACCAACTCAATTTGAGTCCGCGCGGCCCGAGTTGATGTTTACCGGACAGCTGAAGTATTTCGAGATCCTGTTCAACTGGATCGATTTCATAAAAGTTGCCCAACACATCAGCTGTAGCCCCGTAGCGAGCGACAACACCCTCGAACGCATCTTGGTTTCCGTAGACACCGTTATTTCCACCATCATCAATACCCGTTCCGATATTCACGTTCTGTTGAGTGATATTCTTGCGGAAGTATAAGGCACTTATCTCGTGGAATTCACCCAATTGTAACCCTGCCGCCATATACAGGTTCCATTCTCTCTGCCGTTGATATTCCTCCTGATTCCAAAAACTACCGGTCTGTCTAAGGATTCTTGTTTCATTAAAATTATCTTCACCGCCCGCACCGCCAGCCACAAGGAACCCCAACTTGACGCCATCCGTGAGTTCAAAGGTATTACCAATGGTCGCCGAAAATGACTGCTTTTGCTCGGTATCTTTTTCTGCAGGCCTCAGAGTTCGGTTCCCGTGAAGAAGTCTCCATGCGGTAGCCGCTTCCGTTTCAGGTGCTGTGATCAATTTAAGATCGGTTCCAATAATCTGCGATTGATTCAGACTCTCACCCAAGCCGCCGAAATACTCTAAGTCCCTATCTGCAGACAACATCATCTTATCGGGCAGCTCTGGGTTATATTCCTGCTTAAATTTAAATTCAGCAATCGGCCCGGATGGAAAAATCTTTGTGCGAATGTCGATTGCTGCACCTCCGAAATCACCTGATAGATTCGGCGAATACAGCTTATCTACGTTGATACCGCTTAACGCCGATGTTGGGAACAGATCGAGGCGCACCGCTTTTCGAGAAGGTACGGCCGAAGAAATACCGCCACCGTTCAAGGTGGTCGTGATGTAGCGATCTGCCAGCCCCCGGACAACAGCGAACTTGCCATCAACAATATTCGCACCGGAGATTTTTTCAACCGCATCTCCAGCATCGCTCACCGCATTCTTCGTGAAGTCCTCAGAAGATAGTCCCGCACTTACCGTATTCTCGATGTCCAAATCGAGAAATAGATCGCCAGCCGAGTCGCCGTTGTATTCCCCGACGACACTCACCTCTTCAAGGGTGTATTCATTCACACCAGCATCGGTGGGTTTTACCCGTAACCCGAACCGAACTTCCGAGGGTGAACCCTCAATGACAGTAGTCACCGTTTTATCGGTATAATATCCTAGCTGGGTCGCCTCTATTTCGAATGATCCTGGCGGGAGATCTTGGAATTGGAATCGACCTTGTGCATCTGATTCTGCCGTGCGCCCCGTGCCGACGATCTCAACGAGCGCACCTGCTATCGGATCCAAAGTTGTCGCATCCGAAACTTCACCAATAATGATGCCACTGCCGACCGCTTGCTCAAACATAGCCAGACCTACAGGATTCCCCAGCACAGGCACGCCATCCGGAAAAGGAATTGAACCGGGATCAGCTGGGCTCCATGGGATTTCTCGATTCTCTTGCGGCGGATCCATGACACTGAACTGTTGAAAAAAATCAGTATTACTCTGAAGTCTAGGAGCGGGATACACGAGAGGCCTAGTAGGTGCAGGTGGCCACGCGAAAGGATTACCACCAGCAAGGGGCGACGGATCCCAATCCATTTTCCCTGCCCCCACGGTGGATTGAACCAAGAAATGGATGGTTAGCGAAAGGAGCATAGCCCCCTTTGCAAAGCGTGATCCGAGACCACCGCCCAACCAGCACGTTCGCTTTACGAAAGTCGGGTGTTTCTCTTCGTTATATTTCAGATCGGGTGATGCCATGACAAGGGGATGGCACCGGTCTTCTCCTACGTGCGCTGCAGGGGAAGTAATGAGCAAAGCCTCTATCCAGAAGAGAGGCTACGTGACATTATTGTAACAAACCTTTCCGCATCAGCAAAAAAGCCGAAAGATTGTTGATCTGTGTCAGCCAGTGAGCTGCAAGGAGACGGCGAAATCACCCGTTCAGTTTCGCGAGATTCTTCGGCAGGAAGATTCCGTCCTTACGGATTAGTTTTCCATCGAAGTAGATCTCACCTCCCCCGTAGTCCTTGCGCTGGATATTAACCATATCCCAGTGAATCTGAGATTGGTTGCCGTTGTCGGCAATCTCGTAGGCTTGGCCTGGGGTAAAATGGAAGGAGCCTGCGATTTTCTCATCGAAGAGAATATCTCGCATCGGCTCACGGATAATCGGGTGAAAGCCTAGGGCGAACTCACCAATGTAGCGAGCGCCCGCATCGGTATCGAGTATACGATTCAGATCCTTGGTTTTCGCACCCGCCTCTGCTTTGACGATTTTTCCTTTCCTGAACTCCAGGCGAATCGAATCAAATGCGATGCCTTGATAGATGGTCGGCGCGTTGTGGGAAACGACGCCCTCCACGGAGTCCTTCACTGGAGCGGTAAAGACCTCACCATCAGGGATATTGTAGTTACCGCCACAGACAATAGCGGGGATGTCCTTGATCGAGAATTTAAGATCTGTTCCTGGCCCGGTAATGTGAACCTCTTCCGTCTTATCCATCAGACGCTTGAGCGCGTTCATCGCAGGAAGCAGCGCCTTGTAATTCAGGAGGCAGACATCGAAGTAGAAATTCTCAAAGGCCTCAGTGCTCATGCTCGCCTGCTGCGCCATGGAAGACGTCGGCCAGCGCAAGACACACCATTTGGTTTTCTTGACGCGATGATCGATCACCGGACGCATCCTCTTCATCGCAAGCTGCATTTTTTTCGCAGGCACATCTGAAGTTTCTGAAATATTGCTACTTCCACGTACCGCAAGATACGCATCCATATCCTTCATTTCTGTAAGGAGATGGCGGGCGAGAATTTTGTATTGTTCGTCCTCTGCGCCGTTGAGCATTTCACGCGATAACCTCGCCTGATGAACACGGACAAAAGGATAGGCCTTTTTCCTCCTAACCTCACGGATCAGCGCGATGCCGATGGAATCTGGAACATCATAAAGATCGAGGAGAACTTTTTCTCCTTTTTTCAGATCAATGGAGTAGCCGACCAATTGCTTGGCCAAGGCATCAATTCGCGAATCATGCATGCACGGGTTTATCCATTTTCATGAAAATGAAAACCCGAAACTCAGTCATCACCGGATGAATCCGGAAAACTAGGAATCAATCCCCGTCGTAGGAAGACTCAACACGTTGCGCTACATCACGATAGCCGTAATCGACTTCGTAGATCTGCTTGAAGGCATCGAGTGCAGCGGGCTTATCACCCACTTCGTGATGAATCAGGCCTTTTTCATAAAGCACCTCTTTCTTGATACCATCCATGGCATGTAGATCAGCAAGAGCGTCCGTCAACTGCTTGATTGCGATATCAAACATACCCTTCGCGCGGAAAGTCCGACCGAGAAGTAGTAGCACTTTAGTACGAATATGAGGATTCCTTGTAGCCTGCTGGAGATGCGGGATTGCACCGGTATAATCGCCACTCTTGTAGAGAGCGTTTCCGAGATCGTAGCGAAGCTGAGGATCTGTCGGGTTCTGATCGATACGGCGCTTCGCCTCAGCCACCTGCTCAGCAAGCCTTGCCTGCATCGCAGCATCGTACTGAGCTTTGAGGTCAGCATTGTCGGGATCTGTAGCTAGTGCAGCTTCGAGGCCTTTTAGTTCAGCTTCCAGCGCATGATCATACATTATTCCGGCTTTGGTTTCGAGAGCAACGTCTCCGTTGCTGAGCGAATGCGCCCATTGGTAAAAAGTGTGTGCGTTCGCCCAATCTTCGAGTTGCTCGTAAATACCAGCCAGCTCCTTGGATGCGGAGAGGTTATTAGCATCGGCGTTGTATTTCTCGATCGCCTTATCACGACGTGCTTCAAGTTGCTCACGGGTGAGGCCAGTGCGGGAGGCCTGTTCCATTTCCTCATTGGCAGCCGAGTCGCGCATGAGATCCTTCATGCTAGCATTCTCATCCCAGCGCGCCTTTTTCATCGACGCGCGAGCAGAGGCATCCTTTGCACCTTTGATTGCGGAGCCATCGTTCGGCGTCTGCTTTATGATGTCGTTGTAGACCTCAGAGGCTTTAAGAGGCTCTTCTCTAGCTAGGTAGTGATCTGCAAGTTTATGCAGTAGTTTTACACTCTCTGGGCGGTGCTTACGGATCGTCTCTAGAGCAAAAGCTGCAGTCTCGGGCAGATCCATTTTCATGGCCGTTTCGAAAAGGAGATCGTTCGCAGCGTCGTTTGTAGGATCCTTCTCGAGTTCTTTCTCGATAAGCGGGAGAGTTGCTTCCGGATCTTTCTTCGCCTGATTGGCGAGTTTCATGACGCTCATGCCGCCACCGCCGAAAAGACCTTTTTTCTTAGCGGCTCCTCCTAGTTGCTTAATTTCGCAACTGCGGAGCACTTGTCTTCCCTCGAGAAATCCCGGGGCTTCTTTAAGAACCGCCTGCAGGAGGTTCACAGCGTAATCCAGGTTGTTCATCTGCACTGCGCTCATCGCTTTAAGCCACAAGGGCTTGGCAGTGGCCGATAGTTCCTTATCAGTGATTTCTGGCATCTTGAATCTGGTTTTTTTTAATGAGTTTTTACAACAGGTGTGTTGCCTGACCAAATTGCCCGCTGAATCCAGACTTGGCAAGCATCAGCTTGTTTCAACTGGTCTTACGGAAATATTTAGCAGCTAGGACAGCAAACTTCTCCCCCAATGCCCGTTTTTTGGCGTTGATAAGTGATAATCCTTCTGTTATCCCTCCCCTGCGGGCAATCAGGTTTTTTGCGCGCGACCCATTATGCCTCCACGTAACAACAGAAGACGCCGTCCAGGCGGACGCAATCGCAAAAGAACATTTGGCCCTAAGAAAAAGGCAGATCCAAATGATGAAGAAAAAGCTGTAGAGGTGGAGGGTGAAATTTCCTCCGTCCTCGCAGGAACTATGTTTCGTGTGAAACTCGCTAGTGGCCATGAAGTCCTTGCCCATATCTCGGGTAAAATGCGCAAACGTTTCATCCGTCTCGTCGTGGGCGACCGCGTGAAGATGGAAATGTCCCCCTACGACCTCACCAAAGCGCGTATCGTCTTCCGCTTAGGCTGATCGTTGCTGCTGAGTTTATTGCTCAGCATATTAGCCTGCAACCGTTCCGCCTTTGCGCTTCCACGCGAAGATAAGGAACGCTGCGGCGAAAAGGTACATGAACAGGGACAGGAATTGCCCTTTCGTGAGCATTCCTTCGATAACCCATGCAGCATCCGGCTCGCGGAATTGCTCCGCAAAGATGCGGAAAGTCGCGTAGAGCCCGAAGAAAAGCCCGGTAAGCAGACCGTTGGGTGCCTTCGGGAATTTCACACGCACCACCCAGAGGATTGCGAAAAGCAGACCTCCTTCGAGAAATCCTTCGTAAAGCTGGGAGGGATGGCGTGCTTCTAGGAAAGGAGAAATCGCTTCTCTGATCGGCTCCGAATCTCGGCTCGCCGCGATCAACTGGTGAGATAGGTAGCTCAATTTATCCACCTCCAGTGCTTCTGGTGAAATGGAATCCACAACCTTAGCGAATCCCGGATCCGCCTGCGCAGCCGCAGAAACCGCCTCACTGAGTCGCAAAGATTCAGGAGCATCTCTGTCAGTGAGCGCCGTGGGAAATTTCACAGCCCAAGCCACGCCATTCGCGACCCTGCCGTAGAGTTCGCCGTTGATAAAATTAGCAATTCTGCCGCACATCAGCCCGATCGGCGCCACCACACAAAGCCCATCGCCCAATCCCGTCCACGAGACCTTGTGCTTCTTTGCGTAGAAAAAAGTAAAGACCACCAGCCCTAGAATACCACCATGACTGGCCATCCCGCCCTCCCAGACACGTAGAATCACCAGAGGATCAGACAGCACACTGTCCCAGCCATCTCTAGGGATTTGATAGAAAAAGACATAGCCCAGCCTCCCTCCGAGAAACACCCCGAGCAATGCCGCCGCCGCAATAAAATCCGCCGTCTTCTCAGGTGCCAACACCCACAGCTTCCGCTCGGCCAGCCGTTTCAGCTGTAGGTATCCGCCAAGAAATCCCGCTAGGTACGCCATACCATACCAACGCAGGGCGATATTTTCTGAGAGGCTAAAAATAACCGGATCTAGATGGTGGACATAGGTGGCGAACACGGCGCGAGCTTGCACGCAGACCGCCAAACGTCCAGCCCTCAGAATTGTGGAAAATCCAATGCGAATGGATCGTAGCGCTGCGGCTCCGGCACATCGAAAAGCGGCTCCAGCTTATCAAGGTATTCGGAAATGTGATCCTTGCGCTTGTGCTTATGTGATTTCAGCTGCGCCTTCAGCCGTAGGTAATCCTCAAACGCACCGCTCGTCTGACGTGCCCGAGTGATCTGAAACCAATCGAGGAAATCCCGCGCCTGCTCGGCTTTTTCCAGCATCGTGCTGCGTGTCGTCGCAAGCGCCTCTAAAGATAGCGCGATATTTTCCGTTTCTCCCTCCGCAAGATCCGCCAGCACACCCTGATACTCAAGTAGCAATACTCGATATGAGGGAAAGCTCCTGTAACTCAGCCTCACTAACTCATCTTCCGCTGGCCGCACTGCCTCAATACGCTGTGGCCCAGTCAGCGCGGCTATGACAGGCCATTCATCGATCGAAATTTCCCGAAATAGCCCTTCTGTGTCGGTGAAACGTAACTTGAGAGCCGCAGCAAGCGCCTCTTCCGTCTGCACCACACCTAGCGCTTCCGTAAGCGGTGCTGTTCCTTTGTTTGCCAGTTGTAGCATCCACAGCTTTGCTAGACTCGATTCCGATAGGTTTAGATCTGGGAAATTTCTTCGTAATAGCACCGGCATCTCACCACGGTAAGCCGCAAGCTCTCCGAGAAATTCACGGATACCTTCCTTCCCGTCAGATTGCTCCATCAACGCCATCATCAGCGCACCAGAGGAAACCCGGAATGCCGCGCGCGACGCGCCATCCATCGCAAGGTAATCCCCATCAGTGAGCCCAAAAAGATCATCCAGCTTATAAAATCCACCACTCCGGAACACCGCATCGTAAAGTTTACGATCCGATCGCTTCAACCTCCACGCTGTCGCCTCAGTCAACCCCTCCACCACCCAAGGCGGAACTGTAAAGGGAACATCTTTCTCAAAAGGCCGGTCTCGTAAGCCCTTCGCATAAACCAACGCATCCATCACCGCGCGCTTCAGCGGCTCTTTCCGCAAACCTCGGCTCAGATTTACATAAACATTAATCTCATAGGTTTCGTCGTTATAAATCAGCCTCAACGCCGTTTCACGCTCCGGCACTTCACCACCCTCTTCGCCCAACATGCGAATGCGAATCGGTATCTTCCACTCGTCTTTCTCTTCAGTCAGTCTGAGCAGCTCATCCTTTGTCTCCTCCGCAATATTCGCCGCCATCCCACGGTCTCCTGATCTACCACCGTAGATCTTGAATTGCTCCGAGTGGCTCACGACCGCTTCATCGTCGCTAAACTTCGGCAAGAGATCCTCCACAGGCACCGCCCTCGGTGCCGGCTGATTGGCCAGATCATCCCCCTGCCCGGCTGCGATACCGGCGGAAAATAGGATGACCGATAGAGTTTTCTTCATCGTTCCGGGCGATTCCCTACGGAATCAAAATGTGCTAGCGCCTCCGCCGTTGCTCTTACGCTTCGGCGGGGAGGGATGGAGCACTAGAGCTCCGTCTTCGATCTTGATTCTCGCCATCTTCTCAAAGCCTAGCTCGATTTCAGGTTGAAAAACTTCAGCAAGTTTCTCGAAATCAGGAAGCACGAGGTTCAGGAAACCTTGCGGCACTGTCAGCTGGCCGAACCTCCCGCCACGCGTCGGGATTGGCAATGAATCATGATATCCACCACCGTGGAGATGCACATTTGTCCGCATGCCCTTCGCCGTTTCCAACTGCTCCACTTGCAGGAACATCGAGGTAGTCATCGGATAACCCGCCACATCCCGCTCAAAAATAATCTCAGCAACATCATCAGTCAGCCTTACCCACACGCGGCTCAGTGAAACATACGCTCCCAGCTCACCACCTTGAGTCAGATCCAACTGACTATCCAGCCAGCGGTTCAGTTCCGCTTCGGAAAGCCTCACCGAGTAATCGCCTTGGATCGCCTTGCGCAATACTGCTTGGATATCTCGCACCGAGCCATCACTACGACCCGCCGTGGCTGGGCTTTCCTGCAAATCCGAAAGATCCTGCGATTGTGAGACAAAGTAAATTGCCGCACCAAGTCCTACGATCGCCACAAAGACGATGAGACCCATCAGCTTTCCTAGGCATCCGCCCTTTGCTTTCTTTTTCTCTTCGTCTTTAGCCATGTGAATTGGAATTTAGCAGCACCCAGCGCCCGTTGGAAAGCAACGAGTTTCCGGAAATCTCCGAACAAATCACTTCGCAGAATCCCCTGAGGGCTTCACTGCCTTGGTAGATTCTTTCTTTTCAGAAGGTTTATCCGCCTTCGCACCCTTCTTATAGGAGGAAGAACGGTAATCCGTTTGGTAAAAGCCTGAGCCCTTGAAAATAATCCCTCCGCCAGTTCCCAGCAGGCGCTTCACTTTGCCATCGCAATCAGGCTGTGGGCAATCCGTCAGCTTCGCATCGTTCATGCTCTGAAAAACCTCAAAGCGTTTTTCGCATTCGAGACACTCGTAATCGTAGTTTGGCATCGTTGTAAAAATATCAGTTTAACTCCGCAGGCATCGGCCTCCGTCACGCGACGATAGTGAAGCCTTTCAGATCTGGCAACGGGTCAATTTCCTCCTGCCTCACTTCAGTAATATGGTGCGCCACCGCCGAATCCTCTACCAGATCCCGCAAAAACTCCTCCACCTCAGCTCCCTCACCGGAAATAATCAACTCCACCGTCCCGTCTGACAGATTACGCACCGTCCCCAGCACATCATAGCCACGTGCCAGATCCTTCGTCGTATAACGGAATCCCACCCCCTGCACTCGCCCCTCAAATATTACCCGTTTCGTTTTCATCCGAGGAAACTCTTGCCGAAATCCTCCGTCCTTTCAAATCCGCTTTTTCGCCTTATCTTTATCGAAACCCCATTCCCCGGCTCCATGACTGACATCTATTTTACCGAAATCCCCTCACCCATCGGTCGACTCACCCTCGTCGCCTCCCCGCACGGCCTCATGGCCATCTACATGGAGGAACACACCAAGCCCGCTGGCGACCGTTCCCAATGGAACGAAAAACCAACCCATCCCATTCTCACCGAGACAAAGAAACAGCTCGATTCCTACTTCGCCGGCACACGCCGCGAATTCGATCTCCCGCTCGATCTCATCGGCACTCCATTTCAGAAAGCCGCCTGGCAAGCCCTACAGAAAATCCCCTACGGTGAAACCCGTAGTTACGCCGAGCAAGCCACCCTCTGTGAAAAACCAAAAGCCGTGCGCGCCATCGGCACCGCGAATGGCCGGAACCCCATCTCCATCATCGTCCCCTGCCACCGCGTCATCGGAAAAAACGGCTCCCTCACCGGCTACGGCGGCGGTATCGAGCGGAAACGCTTTCTCTTGGAGTTAGAGAACAAAATTTCATCACGACTCCTCTCCTAGATAGCTCACTCGCCGTAATCCTGCTTCTCGTGATGTGGGTCGCCTTTGTTTTCAATAAACTCGTCTCTCACAGAAACCGCATGCGGGAAGGATGGAGCGGCATGGAGGTGTAACTGAGGCGCAGGCACGATCTGATCCCGAGGCTGGAAAAAATTGTTCGGCCTACGATCATCATGAGAAATCGACCCCAGAGGGCGGCATGGAAAAACGTGCGGGTGCACTGGCAGCGAAGGGCGCTGGCGAGACTGCGGATGCAGAGCGCGGGCTTAGCGAGGGTGATACTCCCGGAGAAGGGCAGGTGCTTCACAACTTACACGCCCAGCTTTTACACTGGAGGGAAATTCGGACTCGAGAACGCCCTCACCGGCGGCGGTGGTGGTGGTGGCTGGTAGAGTGGTAATTTCCCTTCCGGGGTGCGGAGCCGTTATCCTGACTTCTACAAGAGCGGCGAATTTCTTTCGCCGCTCTTGTCCGCCGGAGGCTTTGGACTGCTGCGATGCTTCGCAGCTCTCTCAGTTGCTTTCTCTTTCTGAAGAGCTGGTTATTTCCCTATCGGTTGTGAATACATCATCACGGAGAAAGCTGGGAACGATCCCAGCAGTCCAGAGCCTGCGGCGCATCCGGGGTAGAAATATCCATATCCTTCACGGAGTTCTATAGAGACGCCGCTCCCTAGACTCCCGTTTTTTCCCCTCGAAATCCCCTCTCGTCCACCTCACAGTCTCCGCATGGACAGCTTCGAGGACAAAGTCGGCAAAGCATTGGAGGCGCCGGAAAACCAGGGCGAGATGAAGGATGCGGATTCCGTGGGCACGGTGGGCTCGCCGGAATGTGGGGACATGATGCGCATGTGGCTCAAATTTACCGAGAAGGACGGCAAGAAGGTCATCGACCGCGCCTCCTTCCAAGCCTTTGGCTGCCAGACGGCTATTGCAGTGGCCTCGGTGGCCACTCGCTTGCTGGAGGGGAAAACTCCCGAAGAAGCACGCCACCTTTCCGCCACTGATCTGGCCGGTGATTTGGGATCACTGCCACCGATGAAGATCCATTGTGGACAACTCGTGGAAGGCGCTTTGAAAAATGCGCTGGATCCTGACGTAGATAAAGAGTCCCCTGCTCCCTCGCAGAATACCCTGCTGGGCGGGATCAACTCGCAAAAACCATCTGGCATACGCATCGTCCCGCTCGCGGAATGATCCGCGGTATGATCGCAACTCCTTTCCACAAAACCATCCATACCCCGTGCTAGAGCTCAACGATGTCTGCTTCTCCATCCGCAAGGACGGCGAGGAAATCAATCTCGTGGATCACATTTCGATCCGTGTGCCAAAAGGTCATTTCATGGCAATCGTCGGTCCCTCGGGCTGCGGTAAAACGACACTCCTAAAAACCATTGCGGGGCTGAACCCGGAATCCGCAGGTTCACTCCACTGGGAAGGGCGCAACCTCTCCGAGGACGGTGACTTCTCTCCCACCGAGATCGGCTACGTGCCACAGTTCTCCATCGCCTATGATCCGCTGACGGTGGATGAGTCCGTGGAAGCAGCGACACGCCTGCGAGTGAAATCTCGCGATAACGCACAACTAGATCATCGCATCGACCGCGTGCTTGGCGAAACGGGACTCGGTGCGATCAGCGACCGCCCGGTGAAAGTCCTTTCGGGAGGACAAAAACGCCGGCTGGGGCTGGCGATGGAACTCGTTTCCGATCCGAAGCTCCTACTCTGCGATGAGGTAACTTCCGGTCTCGACCCACGCTCGGAGCGCGAGATCGTGAGACTCCTACACGATCTTTCCCGCAAGGACGGCCGCATCGTCCTCTCCGTGACGCACTCACTCGCACATCTGGAGCTTTACGATTCCGTCCTCGTCTTGCACGAAGGTCGCGTGGCTTACCACGGCCCGCCGGAGCGTCTGAACCATTACTTTTCCGTGAAAGATACGGAAGAAGTTTACCCACGCTTGGCCGGGCAGCCTGCAGAGCGCTGGCAGAACTCATGGCAGAAGCACAAGGAGACTTACTACAAGATGATCGGTGCCGAAGATACGGCTCCCGATGAAAAGGAAGACTCAGAGGAACCCGAAGAGCCGAAAGCCAAGACCACACACGAAAAGGAAGCTCCCGAGCTGAAGCTTCCAGGTTTCTTCGCGCAGTTTGCGACACTGCTTTCCCGCCGTTGGCGCATCTTCTTCCGGGACAAAGGGCAGGTATTTCTCCAGCTCGCTATCCTCCTGTGCTTCCCGCTCATCGTAACGATTTTCAGCGAGAAAGCCTCAGGCAATATCCGTAAATTCTCGGATAAGCGGCAGGACAATGTGATGGTGGAAATCCAAGAACAGCAATCCGTGCGCTCAGATCAGGCAAAGGTCGGCTCCGCGGTCTCGGGTATCATCATGTTCCAAGTGGTCTTGCTCGCGCTCATGGGCTCGAACAATGCCGCCCGAGAAATCGCCTCAGAGCGGCAGATCTATGAGAAAGAGAAATTCGGAGGATTGCGGCCATCCGCCTACCTCATGTCAAAGATCGCCTTCCTCTCAACCCTTGTAATAGCCCAATCACTATGGATGGCGTTTTTCGTAGATCTATTCGGAAAAGGAACCTTCCGGGGAGACTTCACCCAGCACGCTATTTTCCTGATGCTCATCAATGCCTCAATGACATCCATCTGCCTCGCCATCTCCTCGCTCATGCGCACGGCAGAACAAGCCTCGCTTCTCTCGATCTACCTCGTCGGCTTCCAGCTTCCGCTCTCCGGCGCGGTGCTTGCCCTGCCTGAGCACATTGAGGTATTCACCCGTCCCTTCATCTCCGCCTACTGGGCATGGTCTGGCTCTGTTGCCGCGCTACAATCCCAAGTGAATGGTGCGATCAAATCCGTGATCGACACCTCGCTCTCGCCTCAAATGTCCTGCTTCTACATGCTAGGGGCGCACATTTTTGTCGCCCTAGGCCTTGCATGGATCGGCTCCCGACGACCCCAGTGGGATTGAATCCTTTTGCCTTCCGCAGTGTTCCTTTACATAAAACTTACACGGAAATCCTTCCATCAAACCTAGAATTAAGCCTCTAATACTAAACTCATGGCACGTCGCGCTAGCTCCAGCACCAATCCAGGCCTCATCGTGGGCATTGTCATCGCCATCGGCGCCCTCATCTACGGAGGCAAGACGCTGATGTCCGGAAAGTCTTCGGGTTTCGACGATGTGACTCCCCTCGTGGTCGATGACCTTCTTGAAAACGGCAACAGCCTCCGCGGTAACGAATACGTAGTGGAAGGCAGCATCGACGAGAAGCTGCGTTGGACATCGGATGACGGACAAGTGGTGAGCGTGCGTGTGGAGTCCTCCAATGGTGAAGAAATCATTCCGATCCGTGTCCCGCAAAAATTCAGCGAACTTAACATCGAGCGAGAGCAACGTTACGCCTTCAAGGTGGAGTTCGAAAAAGGCGGTATCCCCGTAGCCACCGGAGTCAGCCGCCTGTAACCCCACAGCCTTTGTTTCCATGAAAACCCCTTTCCTTCTCATCGCACTCGCCGCTTCTGCCGGAGCACAGGTCTACACCCCTCCTTCGGGCGCACCTGCTCCAAACAACAGCATCCCTACGGATAACGCCCCGGCTCCAAAGAAAAACAATACGGCTAGCCCGCTCGGACAAGAGTTTCCCATGCTCGATCCATCGGCGGAAACGATCACCGTCGGCGGCGTGGCCATCCCCCTCGGCGATAACCGTCTACTCAAGGCGCGCTTCGAGAAATATCTCAGCCAACCACCCGAAGACGGTGAAGAAGCCGAAGAATACCGCGACACGATCGAGGAAATTCTCGGAACCATTTCCCCCTTCGCTAAAGGCGGCCCAAGCCTACAGAAAGGCGCCAAGCTCCTGCCACGCGCTGCCAGTTACCCCGGCGATGCAAATCTCTGCATGTCACTTGTCGAATCTCTCTACCGCGCCCTCCTTGCTAAACGCGATGTGGACACCCTCGGCGAGCTGAACACCTCCATCGAGCAAGAAAAGCAGTCAATCATCCGCCAGGCAGACTGGGATGCCCGCACGGCAAGCGACGGCGGCTTAGGAAATAGCCAACCCGTTGGTGAAGGTGAAGGTGCAAATGCCGATAACGACACAGCCAACAGCACTCCCGGCAAAGGTATTTCCTCGCTCAAGTATGCTGAGACCCTCCGCCGCATCGCGGAGATCGAACTTCTGAAAAAGCAAAACATCGTCCGCACAGAGGCGCAGACCTTGCAAACGAAAGTTCAATATCAGGTAAACATGATCCAATGGTTCATGCAGCGCCGCTACGAGCATGTGCTCATGGCCTCGCGTTTCTACAGCCAGATCTGGAAAGACGGCGATGCCTCACTCCACGTCGACAAAGGCTCGGATGTCTCCAAGCTTTTCTCTGAAGCACTCGGCATCTCGCCTACCGTCTCCTCGCTCGATTCACTGGCAAACGAAGCCATCCGCGAAGTCGATAAATACATCGAAGCCTTCGATTACCTACTCTCGCGCGATGAACTCCACTCCGCCTCCCAGCGCTTGATGGAAGCCTACGCCCTCGGCGAATACCTCGAACCACTCGCCACCCTGCCGATTGAGAAAAAACAACGTGTCGCCGACTACATGCGCGCCATCAACGAACTCTACGGAACGCTCCAAGCACGCGACTACACACGTGCCCGCGAGCTCACGGCGAACATCAAGACCTTGGCCAAAGATTTCCCTTCGTCGAAAGTTGATTCCGTTGTCGCCGCCTACTCTCTCGCCTCGGATCTTAACATCGAGGAAGCAAAGGCAGCCCTCATGTCGCGCGATTCTGAAAAGGCTGCTGAAAAAATCAGAGAAGCTACCGAGATCTGGCCGACCAACCCGAAGCTCGAGGAATTCCGCACACTCATGAGCAACGCCGGTGGCGTCGTAGTAGCTCGCAACGACTTCGACCGCCTGCTTTCCGAAGGTAACTACCGTGAGATTGCTCGCCGCCAGTATGAATTCGCTCCCGCCATCCAAGGAGATGTTACTCGCGAAGATGCCTTCCGTCAGATCATGGAAAGCCTCACCCGTATCGAAGCAGCGATAGGCAAAGCCTCTGAGTTTTCCCGCATGGGTCAGGACTACGGTGCATGGGAACAACTCGCAGAGATCCGCGAGGAATTCCCCGACGATCCAAAACTCGGTCGCGAGCTAGAACTCCTCGCTCCAAAAGTGGCAGACTTCACCCTCGCCCTCGACAAAGCGCATCAGTTCGAGCAACGCACCCCTCCACAAACGGGATCCGCCCTCACGTGGTATCTCAAGGCTCGCTCCATCCACTCGCAATCGGAACAAGCAGAAGCCGGCATCAAACGCTTGCTCGACGATATACTTCCCGAGGAACAGTAAAACTACTAGTTCCCCATCAAGTTCTTTGTTTCCACTTGGCTATGTATTGAAGGCCAAAGGCCTGTCCTATCGTAGCCTGGGGCATCGCCCCAGGATCTAATCCGCCAATATCTCACGCCCTGAAGGGGCGATCTAAATCGCTGAGCTCACGCCAGATTTAGCTCGCCCCTTCAGGGCTGTATATTGAGATAACCTTAATCCTAGGGCGATGCCCTAGGCTGCGCCTTTGGCGCAGAAGATTGTGACTCAACGCGATTAATTCATCAAATTGCTACTAGTTTCCTAGTCGCTGGACGAACTCATCTAGCAGCGCTTTAAGACGCGCTTCGCTAGCGATCTTTTTCGGAACGTCGAAGCCGATCCAGATCGCTGTTGATCCACTGGGACCGAGTCGCATAGTCCATGCATCGCGTTCCGAGCCAGTAGCCCCGGTGAAGCAACGAGTGCCCGCACGGTTCTGTAGTACTCCTACCGATTCGATAGCTGCCTCCTCGCTGAGTGCAGCTTCCTTTTTAGGCTCTGCCTTGTAGAGCAGCTTGCCATCAGAATCCTTGATGCTTTGGATAAAATACGGCTTCGGCTTCTGCCCTTTGTTTCCAAGCGTCGCGAGTCCCACCGACATCTCCATGGCCGTCGCTGCCACCGCTCCACGGAATAGATCCTCCGTTTCTAAGAATGGCCCAGAAATACCACATCGCTTCGCGAGACGTACCACTTCCGCGGGGCCAATCTGCCTGCCCGTCTGAATCGGCTTTCCTGGGAAAACCAATTTTCGTCTTTCCGCAGCCGCAGCCGCTACAAAGGGCTCAAAGGCTGAACCCAAATCACGCTTCGAGCGCGTCCTATCAAAAGCGGAGTGTGAATAGTCACGCCCGCCGAGCAAGGCCAGCACCGCTCCGCTCCTTGTGGACGTCGTTACCGCTGCACATTGGAGGTAATCTGCTTCAGTGCCAGGCTCATGCTCCGAAAGCGTCGGGTGCTCCCACCCGTCCTCTGCCTCGATATCAGAAAGCGCGCGCCGTAGCTCACTCTCAAGCCGTTTCTGCCAGCTCGCATCCAACGTTGTTTTCACAGTCAGTCCTCCGGAGACGATGTCTTCCGTTTCCATGATGCGCTCAAGCTCAGCCTTCACATGGCGAATGGCGTAGGAAGACTTAGCGACTCCCGTGCCTTTACCAGAGTCTTCCACCAAACGAATCTCCAAGTCCTTTACCGCATCCGCACGCTCCTGAGTGATGAACCCTGCATCCACCATGCGCGCAAGCGTCTGATTGCGCTGTTCCATGGCCGCCTCCAAGTTTCGTAGTGGCGAGAAAATGTGCGGCCCGCGGATAATGCCCGCGACCATCGCGCATTCTCCCGGATGTAGCTGTGACACCGTCTTTCCAAAATACCTTTGCGCCGCCTGCTCAACTCCGTAGGCACCGGATCCAAAGTAGATACGATTCAGGTAACTCGTGAGAATCTCATCTTTTGTATACCTACCCTCGATCCTAAGAGTGAGCGCAATCTCCACCGCCTTCCGATGCAGCGATTTCGCACGCATGTCATAGGTGTTACGCGCTAGTTGCATGGTTAAGGTAGAAGCACCCTGCGTAAAATCCCTGTCCTTGAGGTTCCTCACCGTTGCCCGTGCCAAACCCCGAAAGTCCACGCCCGAGTGTTCGAAAAAATTCGCATCCTCGCGTGCGGCTAGTGCCTCGACGAGAAATTCAGGAAGATCATCACGCTTCGCCAGCTTCCTGCTAGCTCCCCCCACACCCTCAAGAGCCTTACCATTTCTATCGTAGAAAAGCGTCGCGTTCGGAAGTTGGACAACCTCATCGAGGTCGTATTTCGACGAGGCTATAAAATAGAAAAAACAGATCCCCAGAAGGGTCACGGCAAAAGCTACCGCGATCTGGAAAAGCAGCACTACCGGTGCGTGCAGCCAGCCGGGAAGCCAGCGCTTCCACAGCGGAGTTTTAGTGATGGGGCGCCAAGTTGACATGATTTACCTCTGTCCGGGCGGACGTGAACACAAATCAAGCGCTACACCAATACCAAACCGCCAATGGCGGCCTCATGTATTACTCCGCAGGGTAGCGGAAATGTCCGACGATCTGGTAACTGAAAAGGGAGTTCTCCCATTTCACTCCACCGCCGGCAGGGTGATGCGCAACCCATGGTGCTGAGCCTTCGCTAGATGGCCCAGGAACCACGATGCCAATGTGCGTCTCCGCGGTCGAAAGCGCCCACACGACAATGTCGCCCACTTGGTAATCTTCGCTTTTTCTTGAGGCACTGAGAGACTCGCCTTCACGTGAGAAAAAGCGCTGAAGGTTCGGGACGCGGCGGTGATCGATATTTTCATCCGTGCCAGTGGCCGCCCAAAGCTGAGGGTATAGACGGAAATTTGCGTCCATGTCCTCATGAACTTTTTCCTGAAGATCGATACCAAGAGCACGGTAGCTGCGCACCACTAAGTCAGCAGCAACACCTTTGCCTGCAGGAACATCTCCAGCCGGGTAGGAAATCTTGTAGTAAGAAGGATCATAAGAAACGTCGCTACCTGTGTATCTCAGTGCCTCTGCGGCAAGCCTAGATCCGAAGTCTTCTGAGGACTCAAGCTGACGAATAATGACCTGATTTTCGGCCTTCGTCGGATCATCATCGGACGCTAAAGCCTTGGTTACAAGCGGCTTACCGAAGAAGATACAGGCACCGGCAGCAATCGCCAAAATAACCCATCCTCCGAACAAATTCGGCTTTTTCGGTTTCTGCGGGCGTGGGCCAATGTATTCAATTGCGCTGTAATATCCTGAACGTGAACGAGCCATGTTTTTAAAAAGTTGTATGTTAATAACTGCTCCAACATGAGTCCGCCAACTCTAATTCCACTTTCTTTGTTGTTTTTTCCTTTGTACAGATAGACTTTGCGGGTTTACGAAGTTTCACGAACCCTCTCCGCACAATGAAGTTATTCACAACGAAAAACCCGCTGAACTGGGGTGAGCTAGACCTCCCCCTGCTAGGCATCGGCTCAGACTGGTTTGGCAATCCGCTAGCCCCTCCCCTCGCCTTCTCACTGACGGCAGATGCGGAGAATCTCTGGTTCGTCGCCACCCGACAATCAGAGGCTTGTGTCCATCCTGACTCATCTCCCGGCTCTTTCACTCCAGAGCTCTGGAAACACGACACGGCAGAACTTTTCTTTGCCGATAGCAAAACGGGGCGCTACCTCGAGTTTAACCTCGCTCCGAACGGCGCATGGTGGGCAGCAGCCTTTGAATCGCCTCGAGTTCTCTCCGGAGTTCAACCGGATTTTAAAAATCATATCATTACCCATAGCGGCGACGACCCAACCCAATGGCTCGCAGCATTGGCAATCCCACTTTCCTTTCTCAAAGAAACGATAAACTTCGGAGTCGAAACGAGAGCAAACGCAACCTTCATCCTTGGCTCTCCGGCACAGACTTTCCACAGCGTCGCGAAACTCCCGGGAGATGAACCAGATTTCCACCAACCCTCAAAGTTCCCGCTAATATCACCATGCCCGTGTCCTTAGGATTTAGGAACGTTCCCGCTTGGCCTAAACTAACATACAGGTATCTTTCTTTGATAAATGGAGCGCTTTGAAATCGAGGACATTGTTGCGCAAGACGCCCAAGGGGTTGTCTTTCGCGCTCGCATGGCTCCTTCCGGCGACCTTGTAGCTATCCGACGTTTTTTCCCTTTCGGAAAAGACGGCGAAGGTTTGGAAAAAGAAGAAGGCATCGCCTTCGGCATCGCAGCGTCTCGCCTCGCCACGCTCAATCATCCAGCACTACGCCGCGTCATCGAGGGCTCGATCGATCCTATTGATGGTATTCCTTACCTTGTCAGCGAATGGATCGAAGGCAGGACGCTGCCCGATGTGCTCAGTAGCGAGAAACTCGAACCCGCCTTGGTCAACGATGTGATGCGACTGGCTCTTGAAGTTTCACTCGTATTATCAAAAGTGCTCGGAGAAGAAGCTCTTTGGATCGAGACCAACCCCGAATCCGTCCTGGTGGGCGATACTGAAAGCGGCCGCGGATTCACCTTCTGGATTTCCCCATTCAAATGGCTCGGGTCGGATGCACAGCAACGCAACCTATCTGGTCTAGTTACGCTCGGCGAATGCCTGGCGGGTTGGAGCAACAAATTGGTGAGTGATCAAGCTGGCAACGGCTTGGGCGGTTGGTTCAAATGGCTCAAGGCAAATCCCGACACTGGATTACGCCAAGCCATGGAATCACTCGCCGAATCCACCGGCAATGAACCACCACCAACCGATGAGTTCCTCGTTGAAGCTGCAACTGCAAAACCTGCGGTATTAATTAAACAACCCTCTTCGAAAGCACCTCTCCTCATATTGGGAGTCATCTCGCTTCTCGTGCTTTGCGCAGCACTCGCCTACCTGCACAAAACTGCTGAGACACCTGTGATCGAAGAGGATTTTGCAAAACAGGAAATCTCCGAAGTGATCGTCGTGAAAGAGGACAACACTGCCGCAGACCCTGCGAATTCAGAAAAGCCTGACGACGAGCCAGAACCCAAAGAGCCGACCGAGACCGCTCCCGAGGCAAAACCGGAAATGGTGAAACTCAACCCCCTACAACTCGAATACCTTAGCGAACTTAAAACCGGCACATCAATCTCCCTAACCGGCAAGCTGCATAGGGTCGTTATGCAACGTAGTAAGACAGCTATAACGCTAATTTTTGCGCAGGGCAAAAAGGAGCTACCGATCTGCGCAATTGCGCAAAAGGGTGATTTTAAAGGCAATTTTCACGTAAAAGCGTTCGAGCCGTTCGTAGGTAAGATGGTGACCGTGGAAGGATTAAGCATTAACGGCAAAGATCGGAAACCAAGGCACATTAGAATCGCCGACATAAAAGACATCACTCTACTCCAACCTCCTGCGCCCGAGAATAGTTCAGAAAAAGCAGCGCAACCGCAAAGCCTTTCCCTTTCACCTGATGATAGAGAAAAAATTGAAGAGTTCGAAAAAGGAGCCGAAGTTACGCTCTCAGGATTGTTTCGCACCACAAGTTTTTCTAGAAGCGGCAAGAGCCTCTACCTTGAATTTGCATCATTGGAAGAAGAACCAATCAGAGGTGTCATCCAGCAAAGTAACTATGATGGAGAATTCTCGGATAAAGCTTTCACGGAACTCATCGGCAAAACCATCACGATCAAGGGAACCGTTTTCCGATATAATTTCGGCAACCCGGCAATGGTAAAAGTCCGCTTACGGGAAGACATTGTCGAATCACCGTGAACTGATCTAGCCAGCCCGTTTCGTCAGGCGTACATCGACTTCACGCTCCACGTATCGCCATTCATCGCTCGCTCGCAGCGAAGCCATCATTTCCTCGAACATGCCAGACTCATCCGGCGAATACTCGAACCAAGCGAGAAAATCGAAAGGCTCATCGAGATCTCGACTGTGGTGAAGTTGATTCGCGATGCCGTGAAAAAGCTTCAAACCAGAAGCCGTCTTGATCGGCTCAGAACCTTGAATTTCGCGCTTTTCCTCTTCGCTCAACGCCCACCAAGTCTGTGTTTTTTTCACTGGAATAAAAGCAGCACAAGTTGCACTCCGCCTACCTAGCTGAGGTTGTGGCAACATTTGGCAGCGCTTTTCCGAATCGCAAACAAAGCGATGTTTGCTTGTCACACCCCGTAGCAGCCAGCAAAAATCGACCGGAATCTTCATCAGATATTCGTTCCTGACTTCAAAAAACGGAGCCGGCTCAAGTGGCTGACCGATCAATGGAAGCATCGAATGAACCTCCCATGAGCCTCGGTCTCCCGCGATAAAACTATAGGAAGGAGAAATAGACATGCTAACCCCTCAATAGAGCAGCATACATACCATTCGATCACCATTCTGGTGCCTGCTGACGAACTGCCTCGTATAGCACAATCGCCACTGCCGTCGAAAGATTCAGGCTCCTCGTCGACCCAGGTTGCATCGGAATTTTCAATGCCGCCTCTCCCGCCCCGGCAATCATTTCCTCAGGAAGACCCTTCGTCTCCTTACCGAAAACAAGGCAGTCACCCGCATTGAAAGCCGCTGTCCATGGTGACTTCTTCGCTTTCGTGGATAGAAACCACATCCGCTTGTCACCCATCGCCTCTTTGAATTCCTGAAAATTTTCCCACACATGCAGATCGACGTCCTGCCAGTAGTCTAGACCCGTCCGCTTCACATACTTATCCTCTAGGGAAAAACCCAACGGCTTCACAAGATGCAGCGAAGAACCTGTCGCCAGCGCCAATCTCCCAGCAGCTCCGGCATTATGAGGAATCTCCGGCTCCAGCAAAACGATATTAAACATGCCCGAACCCTCAACTTCCAACCCTCAACATTCAATTTCCAAAACCGAACAACCCAAGTCTTCCTTGTAATTTGAGATTTGAAATTTTCCGAAATGGTCGGGCTAGCGGGATTCGAACCCACGGCCTCTACACCCCCAGTGTAGCGCGCTACCAGACTGCGCCATAGCCCGTTCATTGACGGACGGCGAAAAAAGCAGCCGAATCGCCCATTGGCAAGCACGGAAAACCATGGGAAGAATTCACACATGGAACGCATCAAAACAGCCATCGTCGGAGCCAGCGGATATACCGGTATGGAACTCCTGCGCATATTGCTCACCCACCCCGCTGTCGAACTCACCGCTGTCACCTCACGCGCTGAGGCAGGCAAGCGTCTCGATGAAGTTTTCCCGCGCTTCGCAAAAGCTGAGTCAGCATCTCTCGCCTTCTGCGAGCCAGATCCCGATTACATCGCCTCCACAGGTGCAAAGGTCGCCTTCCTCGCGCTTCCTCACGGAATCGCCGCAGAAATCGCCCGCGCCCTCCTAGAGCGCGATATCAAGGTCATCGACCTCAGCGCCGATTTCCGCCTCAGTTCCCCTGCGGTTTATGAAGAATTCTACGGTCACCCACACCCCGCCGCCGATCTTCTCAAAGGTGCAGTCTACGGCCTGCCCGAGATACGCTCCGAGGAAATCGCTGCCGCGAAACTCATCGCCTCCCCTGGCTGCTACCCTACCTCCATTATCCTACCGCTCCTTCCCTTGGTGCGTGAAAACCTCATCGACCCCACTACCATCGTCGCAAACTCCATGAGCGGCGTCTCCGGTGCAGGTCGCAAAGCAGACCTTTCTCTCATCTTCTGCGAGTGCAACGAAAGCGCCCGCGCCTACGGCGTGCCCAAGCACCGCCATCTCTCCGAGATCGAGCAGGAACTATCCATTGCCGCCGGCGAAACGGTCACCATTTCCTTCCTCCCCCACCTCATCCCGGTGAACTCAGGCATCGTCACCACCACCACCGCGAAACTCCGCGAGGGCGTCACCCCGAAACAAATCGGCCAAGCTCTCGAATCCGCCTACGCGGAAGCCGCCTTCGTGCGCCTTCTCGGAAAAGGGAAACCCGCAGACACCAAGCTCGTCACCCGCACCAACTTCATCGACATCGGCTACGAAACCGACCCTCGCACCGGTCGCGTCATCCTCATGTCTGCCGAAGATAACCTCGGAAAAGGCGCCGGTGGACAAGCCGTTCAGTCCTTCAATATCATGCACGGCCTTGATCAAACCACCGGTCTCTCCACCTGGTGACCCACCCCCTGCGCATTTTCATCAAAAAATGAGCTTGCCCACCCACGCCGCGCCCCCTAGCGTCCCGCCCTCCAAGGACAGATGTCAGAGTGGTCGAATGAGCACGCTTGGAAAGCGTGTGTAGCAGCAATGTTACCGAGGGTTCGAATCCCTCTCTGTCCGCCATTCAATCCTTATTGATAGGCAAGCTTTCCCTCCACTTTCAACGCGCTGGAACCATTCGCGCCAGAGAGGGATGAGAACCCCTTCCGTAGCGAAGCGCAGGAACCGGGTTTGACTGCCAATCGAGCACTAGCGAGAAAATCACCCATCCGCGAAGCGCACCCCGCAGAGACGGAGTGAAACGAAGTCAAAGCAGAGATCGCTTTCCCGATCTTGCCCTAAAACAGAATCCGGAGGAGGATTCTGCACTCCGCTTGGACTGAACGGAGTGAAGTCAATCCCTCTTGAGCCTACTAACAATCTCAATCCGACAAGACCTCGATCAGATACGAGAACTCCTCCCCCACCGCCTCTCCCTCAGCAATGGTCGCGCGAATCTCATCTCTTACTGCAGCCCGGAATTTCTCCCGCAATCGATGAACCGCCACCTTGAACGCGTTCGCCCCCATTCCCAGCTCCTTAGCCGCTTCAGCCGAGTCTCCGCTCTGCCCTCCATCCAACCAAGGTCTCAGAACTTCAAACTGCTTCTCCTTGCCCGCCTCCTCCATAGCTAGCGAAACGGACTCATAAGCGTTGAAAATCACTGCCAGCGCCCAATCACGATCAAAGTGACGGTGTTCATCAGGCTCGCCCATCATCTCTTCGTCCAGCTCAACAGCCTCATAACCACCTCCTCTGCGTGCCGCCTTCGACTTCGCCTGTTCATCACGCAGAAAGTGCTTCACCGCACCTAAGAGATACGAACGAAAGCGCCCCTTGGCCGGATCAGGTTTCCCGAGAGAACTTTTCTTCAAAAGGCTCTCAAAGAATGCCTGGGTTAAATCAGACGCCCGCTCCTCACCATTGAGGCGACGGCAGACAAACTGATAGACGGGCTCGTAGTAGATCGCGCACAACTCCTCCATTGCGCGTGCACCATCCTCACTCACACAACCAACCCGATGAACCAGAGTCCAACGGGTCGAGCGAAACGAAGCAGGGGAACTCATATTCTATTGGTGTCCTTCACCATCCACAGAAATAGCCTCCTCTTCACTATGGTCATGAGGTTCGTGGGACTCCCCTGCTTCACTCACAGAATCAAACAATTCTCGCGTAGTCGTCCTATTTTTCTTCATAGCGGCACCAAGCATCCACCGTTCTCCGTGCAGCCGAAGAAACACCTCATAATCAGTCTGTATCGATTGAAATCGTATTTCCTCGAATACGTCCTTTACCCCCGAAAGCGTGACGCCCGTTGACTTTAGCTTGGCCAACTCCGTCATCAACTTCTTCAGGCTCCCATCGCTTTTCTCAACCAGATCAATGAAATCAGGCAACAAATAGCGCCTAAACTCTCGCTCATTCCCTTTTGAAGCAACGTCCAGTATCGCCGCTAAAGTATTCTCTGCAGACTCTACTGATACCACCACGTCTCTTGCTTCAACTATGGCAGACGCTTCAGACTGAGATTTTTCGGTTACCGATTCCGTCACTATCTCCTCGTCCTCTGGAAGATCGAGTTTCCATCGATTTTCATCAAATCGAAAATATATCCTCATTCTGGATTTTTGAGGATCATTCAGCACCGCCAGTCTGTTCGATTCGAGTAGGTGAACCTCTAGACTCAATAGGTCCATTTTAGACAATTCCTCCATAGCCTCCCCCACATCACCATCCTTCCCCTTCATTATTGTTAGGAAATCAGGCATCACATACAGCTCAAATATCTCTTTGTTGCCCAACAACGCAGCCTGCTCGACCACTGTAATCGTATCCTCCAAAGAAAGTGACAAGTCACGTAGCAGTGAGGGAGCAATTGCCGAAACCTTCCAACCCTCATCTTCGTAAGACATGTTAAACCTAAGCACCTCTCTGCCTCTCTTTATATTAACCGATGCAAGTGGAGGGGATGCAGAGTTATTCAACGCGGTAATCCCGTTGGCTTCGATTTTCGCCCATTCGATTTTCAGTAGCTCTCCAAAATCCGCATCTTGAGAAAACTCTCTCACCAAATCATCGGAGAAAAATTCTTTTAACTGCTCCACATCTCCTGCCTGACCAGCGCTAAGAACCTCCTCCAAGACTTCATTCGCTTCGGCAATCAACTGTACTCTGCGCACCTTCTCCTCCGCCGCCATCGCAGTAGAAAAGGCTTCGTCCTTCTTGGAATTATAGGAAAGAAGCATGACAACCATCATCACACCAAGGACAGCCGTGAGCCCCACGGGAACTCCCACCGACACCCATTTGAGTAACTTCCTCTGTCCTTTCTGCATCGTCGTATCCGTTCTCAACGCATACCAACACAAGGCCATCCCAGTCACCCACAACGCGACTCCTGTCCCCAACAATAGCGGACTAACAAATCCTCCCGCAATCGCCAGCACTGCTCCAAAAAGAGTAATTCCCGCAAATACCTCCGGCGTGACACGGTGCCCCTCATCGGAAACCTTCACCTTCCCCGACATACCCCGCAAGCCACTCGAAAAATCTCCCGCATGCTGGAATCGAAGCTCTCGCTCCTTCTCCAAAGCCCGAAAAACGACTTCATCCAAATCCGGATGACTCTCACTCTTCGCACTCGGAGCGGGAAAGCGCCCTAGGGGAAGGCTCCCCGTCAGCATCTCATAGAACACCACCCCTAGGCTATAAATGTCCGCACGATGATCAACATCCCCGGGGCTCTCGATCTGCTCCGGTGCCAGATACGCTGTGGTTCCCATGGCCGATCCCGTCCTCGTCAAAGTGAACTCCGCCTTATCTCCCACCATTCGAGCGATTCCAAAATCGGCCACTTTCACCACACCAGATGTCCCTAGCAGGATATTCTCTGGTTTCACATCACGGTGAAAAATCCCGTTCTCATGCGCATACTGCAGGGCAGAACAAAGCGCAGGAATAATCTCCAAAGCCTGCTTGGGGGAAAACTTCTCCGTCTGCATCGCCTGACGCAGATTCACGCCATCCACCAACTCCATCGTCAGCCAGAAGAACTCCTCGCTCTTCCCAAAATCATAAATGGAAACAATATTTGGATGCTTCAACCCGCCCAAGGTTCGCGACTCACGCTCGAACCGCTCCGCAAAATCGGCTTCGTTATTGAAAGAAGGATCCAGCACCTTCAGCGCCACCGCACGCCCACCGTCCACCTCTTCCGCACGATAAACGATCCCCATCCCACCCCGCCCGATGCAGTCCCGAATCTTGAATTGGGGAAAGGCCGCCTGAATTTCGCTCACCGGGGGAATCCCCGTCTCCGCATTGGATTCACTCGCCATTTTCAAAACACAAACAGGGCACAAGCCTCCCGGCGAGTCGGCTGAAACTTCTTTATTACATTGGGAACAGGTATTCATCTTCATCCTCTTCCTGAGGATTTATTTCCCTCTGGTTACGACATTTGTTAAAATAATTATCCTATGATGCTCTCCATGGACACAAGAAACCCAACAAGACATGAACATTAAAGACATCACGAAAAAGGCTGCTACCGCAGTTATTGCCACCACCATGGCCACTTTCGCAACCGCCGAAGAACTCCAACCCGTGAACGAAGCCGCTCGCACCGAACTTAAAGAACAAGCCCGTGAGCGCATGCGCCAAGATCGCGACGAATACTCCCGCCAGGAGTTGGGAGAGATCGAAGAACTCTACCAAGTGGCCAATAAAAACTGGAAGACCGACAGAGCCAAAGCAAAACAGGCCATGCAAGAGTTAGTCAAAAACTACAAGAAAGCCAACCGCACCGGCTGCGCCATGCTCTACCTCGGCCAACTCAGCTATGGAGACGAACGAGACAAATATCTCGATCAAGCCATCAAGGATTTTAGCGATTGCTTCTATGGCAACGGGGTTCAAGTCGGGGGCTGGGCTCGCTACCTTCGCATTCTCGATCTCCGCTCGGACGAGGATGACGCTGCTGCTGACAAACTCGAAAAGGAGCTACGTACCAACTACCCCAAGGCCATCACTCACGGTGGGGTTCTTATCGTGGATATACTCGATCACACAGAAAAGTGATAACATTTCAGTTGAATGATATTTCATTCAAACCAGTACACCACAGTTCATGAATCATTCCCAGACACCCTCCATCCACCAAGGCAGCAACACTTTCTAGAAATCCCCCTCACGAGGAAGAAGGTGGCTACTCCTGCTCATCCTCCTTTGCAGTACAACCATCAACGCTCCAGCTTGACTCCTTCCATTCTCAAAAGATTGCGTCAAGGCCGAGAAGCAGTGACAGAAGAGCAGAGCGGATTCGGCGGCAAACCAGGAGTTCTTTAGCCCCTCACAACGAAGACAGGAGCTCAATAGCCGCATTTCTCACCACATCTGTAATAATCCCCCGATTACATTCGTAGTTGGAAAAAGAACATTTCTAGCGGATATTACCCCGCCTATATGAAAATCCTACTCAGAGCTGCTATACCCGTCGCCATCTTGGTGATTGGCGTGGTTTTGTGGAAATGGCTAGGCATCCCAGTTGAAGTGCCAAAGCCAGCCCATCAGGAGCGTCAGCGCATCAAAACGGAGAAAACCGTTCTCAATCCGGTATCCTACCAAGTCACCTTGGAAACTCAGGGCGAGTTAAAATCCCAACAGGCGACCACTCTCACACCTCTCGTTGCCGGCACAGTGATAAAAATTCATCCAGCATTCGAAGATGGAGCCTTTTTTAAGAAAGGTGACATCCTACTCGAACTCGACCCAGCAGATCTCTCGACCGCTGTTCTCGCAGCAGAATCCCGTCTCGCTCGTGCCGAGGCAGCCCTTATTCAAGAACAAGCACGTGCAAAACAAGCGCGCCTGAATTGGCAGGATATTGGCTACGAGGAAGAACCTTCTCAACTTGTGCTCCGCGTCCCACAACTTCGTGAAGCAGAGGCAAATGTAAGTTCAGCAAAAGCCGATCTCGATCAGGCAGCTCGTAACCTCGAACGCTCCAAGGTCAAGGCACCCTTCGATGGCCGAGTCCAAGAACGTATGGTTGGTCTAGGCCAAGCAGTAGGCGCCACCACCCAGCTTGGTGAAGTCTTCGGAACCGCCACCGCCGAGATCCGACTCCCCCTCGCTCCCTCACAACTTCCTTTCGTCGACCTTCCAGGCGATGAAAGCGATAAGCCTGTAGAAGTCCTCCTCACCGATGCACTTCGTGACCCCTCGCTTCCTACCGAACATCAGTGGAAGGCCACGATCGTTCGCACAGAAGGCACTCTCGATCCAGACTCACGCGAACTCTTCGCCATCGCCCGCGTCGATGACCCCTTCAGCCTCAACTCACAGCTCCCCGAGCTACGCATCGGCCAGCCCCTGCGTGCCGCTGTAAAAGGCATCGTTCTCGATGATGTCTACGTCATCCCTCGCACCGCCATGAGAGGCCTGAATAGAATCCATCTCATCGACAGTGACTCTCTTACCATCGTCAAAACAGATATCCTGCCTGTCTGGTCGAACAGCGAAGTCTTGATCGTCCGCAACGAGCTTTCTCCCGGCGATTGGCTCGCCACATCTCGCCTCCCCTACGCACCAAACGGTGCCCCGGTGGAAATCATCACACCGCCTCCCGCAGAGCAGGCCGTCGGCCCCACGGGAGAAGCCTTGCCGGAAGGTTCGTGAGCTTACCCATCCACGAAATATCGGCAGAGCTACGTGCCGCCGCCACCGCGAACGAACGCATCCTCCTCACCGCGCCCACCGGCTCAGGAAAATCCACGGAAGTCCCCGGCATAATTGCCGACCTCCCTGAAATCGAAGGCCGCGTCATCGTCATCGAACCACGCCGCATGGCCGCCCGCCTGCTCGCCGGATTTGTCGCTAAAAACCGCAACGTCCAGCTCGGCAAGGAAACCGGATATGCCGTGCGTTTCGTTGCGAAATACACACGCGACACGAAAATCCTCTACCTCACCGATGGAGTTTTCCAACGCATCCTCCAGGAAAACCCCAGCCTAGATGGCATTTCTGCGGTGATCTTCGATGAATTCCATGAGCGCCGCCTCGCCGTAGACATCGCCCTCGCTCGCTGTCTAGATCTCCATGAAAGCACCCGTCCCGATCTACGCCTGATCGTCATGTCAGCGACCTTGGAGACAGATAGCCTTGCCACCTACATGGCACCGGTGAAACGCCTCGCTGCCGGAGGCCGCACCTTTCCTGTCGAAATCTTACACCGCCCGCATCGCGCACCGCAGGGTCACCGCCAAGCTGGCCCACCACGCGAAGTCCCGATCTGGGATCAAGTCGCCGCACTCACCCGCGATGCGCTCGCAATGCCCGACCCAGGAAACATCCTTATCTTCCTTCAAGGCACTCACGAAATCCGTCGCACCATCGAGACTCTCGGCCACACCGCAGCCTGCAGCACCTACGATATTTTCCCCCTCTACTCTGCACTCCCACCTGCCGAGCAAGAACGAGCTATCGCCCCGTCGACAAAACCGAAGATCATCGTATCCACGAACGTCGCTGAAACCTCCCTCACCATACCCGGCGTTCGAACCGTCATCGATTCCGGCCTCGCGCGCTCATCAGCCTTCGATCCCCGCAGGGGCATCAACACCCTCCTCATACGCAAAATCTCACGCGCCGCCTCCGACCAACGTGCAGGCCGCGCAGGACGTACCGCACCCGGTCGCTGCCTGCGCCTCTGGTCAAACACCGACCACTCCAAACGCGATGCATTCGAGACACCTGAAGTCCATCGAGTCGACCTAGCAGAAGCCCTCCTCCTTCTCAAAGCAGCAGGCACAGACGAGCCTCGTGAATTCCGATGGTTAGACGCCCCCACCGAGGCCACCCTAGAAAAAGCCGAAACCCTTCTCCGCCAACTTCACGCGACTGATTCCGACAACAGGATCACCGATATTGGCAGGGAAATGGCAGACCTCCCACTAGAGCCACGATTCGCACGACTTTTACTCGCGGGGAAACAATTCGGCTGCTTTACCGAAGCCGCATTCATCGCAGCAGTTGTCCAAGGCGAAGGCATTTTCCCGAAGGGTAAAGGCGGAGACTCACGCAAAGACTTCATTTTCCCCAACGACCCATCGGATTTCGTCGGCGAATACCGTGCGTATTCCTCCGCTGAGGCGATGAAATTCGACCCACGTCGCCTCTCCCAACTCGGCATCCACGCTCGTGGCTCACGCGATACATCACAGATCTTCCGCCGCCTCCTCGCGATGCGTGGTGGAGATCCGAGCTCAACCCCTGATTTCGAATCGCGGCATAAGGCAGTCGCCAAAGCCATTCTCTCCGCCTTCTCCGACCAATTAGGCATCCGCCTATCTCAAGGAAACCTCGCCTGCCGACTCGTCGGAAACCGCAAAGGAAAACTCGACGACCAATCTTGCGCTCGTAAGTCCACCGCTTTCGTCGCATGTGAGATCACAGAAGTGGAGGCTAGGGAAACCATCACTCACCTTCGCCTCGCCACAGCCATCGAACTAGAATGGCTACAGGAACTCTTCCCCGAAGACATCACCGCCAGCGACGGAGCTTCCTACGATGAATCCCGTAGAAGAGTCGTTCGTAAACAGTCCAACATATTTCGCGACCTCACCCTTACGAGTAAGGAAACTGATCAAAACGTCCCACTCGATGCTGCCGCTGAAATCCTCGCCTCAAGAGTCCTGACCGGTGAACTCGTCCTGAAAAAATGGGACGCACAAGTCGAACAGTTTACACACCGCCTCGCCTGCATTTCAAAATGGATGCCCGAACTCGAAATGCCGACTTGGACTGAGGAAGACCGCATTGCCGCCATTTCCCAAATCTGCCATGGAGCGGTTTCCTATAAAGAAATCAAGGAAGCTCCTGTCTGGCCGGTGCTCAACGACTGGCTTTCATCACACCAGCGCCATCTTCTCGACACCCATTGCCCAGAGCGCATCAGGCTCACATCTGGCCACACTCCGAAGGTCACTTATCACCCGGAAAACGACCCGTTCTTCTCCTCTAAAATCGCCCAACTCGTTGGCACCAACCGCACCCCAACCATCTGCGACGGCCGAATCCCCCTGCTCGTCCACGTCCTCGCACCGAACCAACGACCGTGGCAAATGACCAAAGACATCCCAAATTTCTGGGAAAACGGCTACCCGCAGATGAAAAAAGAACTCGCCGGCCGCTACCCCCGCCATCCCTGGCCGTAGCTGCGGCGTCCCGCCGCAGGCCGTGTTCACCCCGTCTCGGGGTGATGCACTTCCGTAACAGGCTCACTGCGAGACGCAGTTGTCACTGCCTGCCCCGAGACGGGGCAGCTACGCACGACAAAACTTTATCCGAAGATTGAAGTCACAGGACTTCCCTTGTCGGCGATCTTGAAAGGCCGTTTCGATGGAGACATCAGAACAAGATCGTGTGGCAGGCCAAGCCCGTAGGCGATGGTCGCGTTGAAATCTGGAACGGACATCTTGCCCGAGACGACCTTGCTGCCGCCCTTGTCGGTGGCTCCGTATTTCTGGCCACCTTTGACACCGCCACCTGCGAGAACGCAGCTGAAAGCCGAAGGATGGTGATCCCGACCGTCTTTGTTGTTCGTCTTGATCTCCGGTGAGCGTCCAAATTCGGTAGCAACAACCACCATGGTGTCTTTCAACAAGTCGCGTTTTTCTAGATCCATGAGCAGAGCAGCATAAGCTTGGTCAAACTCCTTACAGCGACCTGCAACCGAAGTGAAGTTATCCACGTGAGTGTCCCATCCACCGAGCTGTACCTCTACGAATCTGACCTTGTGCTCCACGAGACGGCGAGCAAGCAGGCAGCCTTGTGCAAACTGTCCGTCACCATACATCTTACGAGTAGCGCTATCCTCTTGGCCTAAATCAAAGGCCTTGAGATCTTCCGAGTTCATCAGAGCAATCGCATCCCTGTAGAGTTCCTCGTAGGCTTTTACGTCAGTGTTCTCATAACGAGAGTGAAACTGCTTGTTGAGCTTATCAGCGAGGGAGAGCCTGCGTTCGAAGGACTCATCTGTGACTTCTCGTGGCTTAACCGAATCCTGAAGACCATCATTAGGACGTCCAATTGGCGCGGCAGAATATTTAGCGCCAAAGAATCCGCCATTACCGGCTTTCGCACCGGAGTTGATCGTCACGAAGCCAGGCAGTTCAGGATGAAGTTTTCCACCGAGTTTCATGACCCACGAGCCGAGAGCGGGATGGGTAATCGTGCCACGTGGAGAGTAACTCGTGTGCATCATGTACCTGCCCTGCTCATGCGCTCCCTGTGTGGAGCTCAGAGAGTTTACGATACACATCTTATCAGTCACCTTAGCCGTATTCGGCAGGTATTCACTGAGTTCGAGATCTGCTACAGACTGGATAGTCTTCACAGGCCCCATGTTCTCCTTATTAGCGGGTTTGGGGTCGAAAGTATCGAGGTGACTCATGCCACCCGACATAAATAGGTAGATGACGTGCTTCGCTTTGGCACCTTTCGCGGCTCCTTCAGCAGCGGCACTGGCAATCGATGGCCCGAGCATTGGGAAAAGGTGCACACCGAGGTATGCCCTCGCTGCGTTGGTCATGAACTGGCGACGAGTTGGCTCATCGGCCTTGTTAAGAAACTGTTTCATTATCTTGGGTCTTTAGGTTTTGGGATGAGTTATTGAAGGAAAAGGAATTCCGAGGACATCACGAGAGCGGAAACGATATTACGGAATCCGTCTTCACCTTGTGCGTCCAGTTCTTCGAGCATCCAGCTCAGCTCTTCCTCGTTAGGAGGCCTATTCAAGATAGCAACGTAAACCCTTCTGATGCGCTCCTCATCGGTATCAGCGCCTTGAAGGCTCTTGTAGAGGTGAGCTCCGTTGTTGTTTACAAGCTTACGCTGTACGAATCCGTTCATCATTGTAAGCACTTGGCCTACGTTTGGCTCAAGGCTAGCACCTTCAACCACTTCCCTAGTAGATGCTCCAAATGTGTAGAGGAAGTGATCCTGTGGCGCAGGAGAAGGTAATTCTGAGGCACGAACAGGGGCATCTTTGCCGTAGCTCTTACCTGATGATCCACCCATCATCATCATATCATCATCAGAATCGCGGTTTCTCTTACCCTTACGGCCGCCTCCGACCATATCTAAGACCTCATTGAAACGGTCTCTGACTTGCTGCTCAGTCTTCAGCGCAAGGAACTCGTCGGTAAAAGTAACGATATCAGTTTCTGGTAAAATAGTTCCCGCGATGTTTACCCGCATATCCGGCTTGCGGATGGGCTTGAGGTCAGGATTTCCGTCAGAAAGGGTAATGAGGGAATCCCAGATTTGCTCGGAAGTAAGTCGCTCGATCTTACGTCCGTGGAAGTCATCTCCACCGACAAGTGTCGAAGGATTCGGGTTCGTCGCAAATTGGAAGGTCTTCGTAAGCATCAGCACATGCTGGAAAGCCTTGAGGTCGTAATCGAGGTCGACCATGACCTTAGTGATGTATCTGGTAAGCTCTGGATAAACCGTCTTATCGGCCTCCACATATTGATCAATGGGCTCGTAGATCCCTTTGCCCATGATGCGCTCCCACATACGATTGGCGATCACACCTGCAAATTGCGGTCCCGTTTCCGTGGTAATCCATTCTGCAAATTTCGTACGTCCTTCTCCGTCATTATCGCGATCCGAAGTTCTTAACGACTTACCGAAAGGAGTTCTTCCTCCAACCATCTCTCCAGGGCTACCATCACGATATTGATAGTCCTTAGGCAGCTTGATTCTGCCATCACCTCCGCCGGTGAGGGAAAGACCATACACTTCATCATTGATATAATTAGCAACACGGTAAGCAACTGGATCCTCTACTCGATTCGCCCGTGTTTCTCCGTAAAGTTTCCTAAATGCACCCGCGTTCATCTCACTCTGACCTTCAGTGAAGGCTGCGAGAGTGTAGAAATCCATACGCTCTGTGTCTCCGAAAGGATCATCGTGGCACTGCGCACACTCCATGTAAGTTCCGAGGAAAATGCGCATAGTATTTGCCAAGTTGTCCAAAGGCATACCGCGATCGATAGTATAGTAACCTACAGAGGCCGTGTCAGGATCCCAACCGTTTCCAGAAGTACTAACCAAGCGAGTTACAAATTCATCCCAAGGCATATTGTCCTGCATCGCCGTGCGAATCCAATGGCGGTAGGCTTGGAAATTGTAACCTCCTGATTTGTTATCAGTCAGACGAAGGAGATCAAATGCCCAGTTCGACATGTGGCTCGAATAACCGGGTGAATTCACCAAATATTGTGCCAACGCAGCGCGTTTTGTATCGTCTTCAATTTCAAGGAAAGACAAAGCCTCTTCCGCAGTAGGAATACGTCCAGTTCCAACAAGGAATGCTCTTCTCATGAAGGTCGCATCATCCGTGACAGCTGGCACAGGAAGATTCTTTTTCCGGTAAAATGAAGCGATAAGTTTATCGATTCCTAGTGCTGCCTTTTTGATGACTTCAATATCATCGCCTGGCCTCGGTTCTTCGGCGGCATGGCCAGAAAACGGAAGCATTCCGGCTACTAGTGTTAATAAAAGATTCTTAGGTTTCATGAGTGGATAACGTGGGATTTTCGGCGGAAATTACCGTTAATCTTTATTTACGCAGACGTCAACGTCACTGTTTCAGCAAAATGAACTTTTGATCAAATCACACCTATCCACAACTTATTCACATAAGCTCAACATAGCTACTATTTTACGTAAAAACGCCAAAATCTCTGCCATCGCATACAAAACGCAATATCAGAGCAAAGGCCACCGGCGACCCCATGATCGCTTATCACGGGATCCTTCCAAGTTATTCACAAGGCGATTCCTCGCCTAGCTCATCGCCTTTTCCATCAGGCTGTTCATGCGGCGGATCGTTTCGCGAGCATCATCAAGCAATCCTGCTGAAATTAGGGCATTATCTAGGAGCTGAGCAGCCACTAGCTTCGCAACATCCGGATTGTTTTCGCGTATTTCGGAAAGCTTCCTCACGAGCGCGTGGCGCGGATTGATCTCCAGCTCCACTTTCACCTCGTCTTTGAAGTTTTCGTCCATCGATTTCATCATCTGGCGAACCTGTGGGCTCATCCCGTCCTCTGGAACAAGGGCGATCACCGGACTGTCTACCAAGCGCTTCCCGCTAGAGACCTTCGTGACCGCATCACCAAGCTCAGTTTTGAGGAATTCACAGAGTTTTTCGGTGTCTTCCTCAGAAAGCGACTCGGCATCTGCGTCGACGTCATCGAGATCCACCCCTGCGTGGCGAACGGATGAAAGCTTCTTACCATCAAATTCACCCAGTGAGTCGACGATATATTCGTCCACTGCATCCATGAAGTAGATCACCTCAAGTCCACGCGCCTTGAATGCCTCAACGTATGGGCCGCTCTCGATCTGGTCGCGGTTTTGGCCGATCAGGTAATAGATTTTTTCCTGCCCATCCTTCATTCGCCCCACGTAGTCCGCCAAGCTGCAAACTTCTCCAGCCTCGGTCATTGAAGTCTCAAATCGCAACAGCTTTGCAAGCGCATCTTTGTTCGCAAAATCGGTGGCGATCCCTTCTTTGAAGAAGCGCTCGAATTTCTTGTAGAAAGCACGGTATTTCTCCGGATCTGCATTCGCCTCTTTTTCGAACATCTTAATGATGCGCTTCGAGATCACGCTGTTGAGTTTCTGAACCAACGCACTGTCCTGCATGGTCTCGCGGGAAATATTCAGTGGAAGATCCGCACTATCTACCACGCCTTTTACAAAACGCAGCCACTCAGGCAGCAGCCCCTTCGGCTCGGGATCGATCAGCACTTTCTTACAATAAAGCGCGACGCCACCATCGACCTTACCGAAGCCCATTTTCTCCGGATTTTCGCTCGGAGCGAAAATGAGTGCATTGATCGAGATCGGCGCATCTGCGGCGAAATGCAGGCGGTAGCTCGGCTCATCGAAGCCCTTGCAGGCGAACTGGTAGAACGCCTTGTATTCTTCTTCGCTAACCTCGGACTTGTTCTTCAGCCACAATGCCTCGACCTCATTAACGCGTTTCTCATCGAGCAGGATTGGAAATCCTACGAAATTGCTGTAGCGCTCGATCAAGCCTTTTACCCGAGCCTCGTCTGCGAAGTCCTCGCTCGCTTCGTTCAAATGCAGCACGATCTTCACACCGCGTGGAAGCTCATCGACAGTCTCGATCTCGTAGCCTGTTTTACCGTCGCTTTCCCAACGTAGGTTCTCCGCGCCTGCTTTCCAAGAGCGACTAAATACCTCTACCTTGTCCGCGACCATGAACGCCGAGTAAAAACCGACGCCGAACTGACCGATTAGGCCGGCGGCACTACCTCCGCTTTCCTTCATCTGCTCAAGGAACGCCTTCGTTCCGGAGTGCGCGATCGTGCCTAGGTTTTCCACCAGCTCGTCGTGCGTCATTCCCACGCCGCGGTCGGTGAGAGTGATGGTCTTCGCTTCTTTATCTAGCTCAAGGGTGATCTGTAGATCATCGCCGGCGTCCTTGATGTCCTTTTCCGTGCCCTCGAGGTGGCGCACTTTTTCCATTGAGTCAGAAGCATTCGAGATCAGCTCCCGGAGGAAAATATCCTTGTCCGTATAGAGTGAGTGAACCACCAGCTCGAGAAGCTGTTGGATCTCCGCTTGGAATACGTGTTTTTCTGCAGTCGTTTCGCTCATATTATATGTGGGATAAAAATCGGGGACGCGAAATAACCCCGCACCGGTGCGATTGTCAAAAAGAACAGACGTAGAATATCACAACACCCGACTAAGCGCCGATTAATCGTGACCGCCGCATGTAACACAGCCTGTAGCCATCGCTGGAGAACGGCTTGCAAACACCAATGACCCTCTCGAGGAAGATACAACACTCTGCTCAGCTACCTGCGCTGCGGCCTCAGCAGCTGGCTGATTCACCGCCAGACGGTAGAAATTTTTCCCAACTGGAGGATCAGTGTCCACATAACTAGCTGAACCCGTAACGCCCGAAATAGCGTCTCCGATATCCCCCCAAGCACCCAATGCTTCAGCTTCCTGAACTTGATATGAATCCTCTGAAATAGCGATCCAGCTAACCGTGACATTTCCAGTGACGGGATCGACTGCTATAGTCAGAGGAGGTTGCTTGCGCACATCCACAACTTCCCAACCAACATCTGCCAATCCAGCGACATCCAGAGCAGTGAGCACCTTCAAATAATTGCCTGTTCTACAGGCTTCTGGATCCATCAGCGCTATTTGATCCACACCTGCTGGAACTCCAAACTGGGCGACAGTCTTGCTAAGCACATTCAACGGGTTCGTTGGAGAATGCCCCGTAGGCACAACACAAACCCCATCATTCTGCCAATGAAAACTCGTACTATCCAATGGGACTAGCCCTCCAAACGAAGCCACAGAATTCGGCCCCGTAAAATTTCCATCAACTACGTATCTTGTAAATGATGAGTATTCGGTTGCGACACCCAGTACATGGCAAACTTCGTGGAGGGCGATGCTGACAAAGTCCGAAACCGAGCCTTCTCCTGTTCCATCGAGCAAAAACTCCCATTCCCGAGAAGAATCAAAGGAGACAGTTCCTCCCCAAGACGCAATATCGGTTGCTGGATCAGATAACACACCGGGCACTCCGCGAGTCGCAACGACATCAATAAATTCCTGTACTGTAGCCGAGTTAAAACCAAAGCCGCCCACACCTCCCAATCCAGCAGAACCAAGACTTGAATTTCCTGCAGCGAAAATGATTATGGTATCCTCAGGAACAAGCAGATCATCTACAAACGTTTCAACGCCTGTTGCCGGATGAAAGAATCTGGCAAACCATGAATTTCCTGCCGGCCAATCGTTTACATCAATTTTTTCCAGTTCATCGGTAAGGATTACCTCATAATAGTCGCACACCGCTCGCAGAGCCTCTTTGGCACCTGCTTGATCAAAAAAACCTTCGGTATCCAAGGAATAATCGATCTCGATCTCGATGCCTCTTGCCTTTTCAGTAAACAGCCCTCCAAGAGCGATAGCACAGCATGCCAGCGATGAAAATCGTGTCCCTAATTTTGATATCATTCCCAATTGGATCATATACGCCATACTTAGTCATGCCTAAATACTCCTAACCGCTAATATTAGCCAAAATAGGTAAATCAGCTTCCGCCCAGCTCAATGCCGACAAATCGCCGAGCACGCCCCAGCGTATCTCTGAATGTTCGTTAGCCAGAGGCTCACCTTCAGCAATTATACATAAGTAGGCAGTCAACCTGATCGAAACCTTCCCGTCCGACCATTTCACGGGTTCTCCGACCTGCCCTTCAATCTTCACCAAAATCGACAACTCCTCCTTGAGTTCCCTTACCAAGGCAAATTCGTGGCTTTCACCTTCATCCACCTTCCCCCCCGGAAACTCCCACAAACCACCCAAATGGCGCTCCGCTGACCTCCTGCAAGCCAGCACCCTGCCTTCGCCATCACGAATTACGCCACAAACCACCTCAATCATTAGCCCAGAACTTGCAGCAACTCCCCGCAGCAGGCAACCCTTCCGACATGCAAAAGGAAGCCCCGGAGAGAGTCCTCGAAATTTTCCTCCATTCGGAAATACCCCTTACCCGAGCCATGGGCATCCGTGTGGAAGACTGCAGCTCGCCAATCCTCACACTAGCTGCACCCTTGAAGCCGAACCACAACCACCTCGGCACCGCCTTCGGAGGCAGCCTCGCGACCCTAGCTACCCTCGCTGGTTACTGCGCACTTTGGACAGCTCTGGCAGACAGTAAGATCCACATCGTCGTTCGGCGCAGCAGTATCGAATACCTCCGCCCGGTCACCGGAGAAATCCGCGCCAAATGCGCAATACCTTCCGAAGATGGCCTCATTCGCCTCAGGCAAACCCTAAACACACACAAGAAAGCTCGCCTCACTCTCGATGTCGTCATTTCCGAAAACGATAAAGACTGCCTCCGTTTCACCGGCGAGTTTGTAGCGCTGCGTTGATCACCCGCAGCCCCGAAACTTTATCGAATCCATTCCACCTAAGATATGAGTTCAAAAAATATCATCGAAAAAACATATACTGAATACGCTCCCAGGCTTCTACAGAACAAAGTAAACCCAAGCTTCTTGCATTGTCTCTTTTGACATATCCATCCGGCAACAAAACTGATCATACAGAATAATGCTCCTGCAAGTAGACCTACAAACCAGATTCCGATCAGGTAATCTAGATATGCAACTGTTGAAGCTGTTGAAGCTGTTGAAGCTGTTGAAGCTGTTATCGAAAGATCAACCTGCTTAACAACAATCGTGAATCTTAGAAAAAATCACACTGCATATCACTGCAAATACTATGGCCTGCAGCCCACTGAACCAAAAAAGCCAGTTCCTAACGTTTTTAATTTCCCATAAAAAGCTCATCGCGTTGGAACGAAAGGATTCTGCGTAGGATCTACACTCGAATCAGACTCATTCTTCGCTTCCTTCGTATCACCAAGATTTTTACCCATCGTCTCACCCCAATGCTGCAGGAAAAATTTCTTCTCCGTAGTCAGCAGATCATCGGAAGTCCCTAGGATAGGTCGCAAACTCGTCGAGAGCTGGAGCGTCACCAGCAAGAAAATCACATACCAGACAACAAGCGGCGCTTTCTGTGAAGCTCCAGTCTCACCCATTGCAGTCCGCATAAATTTGAACGCAAACAGTAGCGCAATCAGCCACGAAGCAATGGCCAAGCAGCCCATGAAGCCGAACGATGCCGTCCCTTGTGCGAAAATCCATAGCGCCGGAGCAAAGCCAAGAAGCAGCAACCCAGCTAGAGCTAGCATTCCTCCCAGTAGCGAGGCCATTTTTGAAGCTGACGCCCTTGATCCGGCGAGGCTCGAGAAAATGTAGAAGCTAGGAAAACAGATCAGACCGGCAAACAGCAGTCCTCCACCCAATTTCAACGGTGCCGCCCAGAGCTGATCACCATAGGCAAAAGTCCCTAGCACAAAACCAAAGACTAGAATTGAGATTACCGCAATCAGGCTGAAGCGCAGCGCCGTCGAATTTTCATCACAAGCCGAGTGCCTAGCCAATTCCGCAGGGCGGCGTAACAAAGCCTCAAACAGATCACGAATACCTGGCTTGTCGGGAATGGGTTCCTCAGGAGGAGCTAGTGGCGGCGGTGATACTGGAGTTACAGCAATCGGTTCGTTAGGTTGTTCGTTCATGATTTCGGTGCGTTGTTCGATTTTTGGTTTTGGAAAAAAATGAAAGCCACGAGCGCAACTAGGCCCGTAATGATAACCCAGACCTCAGGGGGAATCTCCCCTCCCACGCGCATGAACGAATCCCACACCGTCTCCACAAAACTACCATGCATCGGCCTATCCCTCAGGAAGGCCACCTCAAGTTCTGGCCGACCAAAAAAGGGCCGTAAGATCCAAGAAAACTGCATTCCCAGAAACGCATTCCCAGCGATCCAAGCTCCCAGCGTCATTCGTGCCACCCCCTTTGTTCTGCAATACGACTCCAGCAATGTGCCCAACCGCATCACTCCTATCACACCAGCAATACCAATCAGGAGCACATGTACCAGCATGTAACTAGCGTGAGCAGAAGCCGCCTGCGGCGAGTCAGGCGTAGGTACATTCACCGCCAAGAAGAACGTCACCGGAGCCACCGATCCGAGAATCACTCCGGTAATCGCAAACGCACTTAGCAATGCATGAAGAGACTGTCGAAACCCCAAGCCACTTCCCAGCAACATACCCAAAAGCCCATTAAGCAAACCATTGAAACCCAGCGTCAATGCAATCATCAACGGCATCTTTACCGCCACATATCCCCCCATCACCGGAGATCTCCACCACCCGACCGTCAGTCCATAAACACCAAATCCAACCGCCGCTATCAACGCAACCCGCACAATCTCACCCACCGTGGGAGCGGCAAGACTAGAGGCAGGAGGTGATAGGATGGCGTGCATGAACTGTCTGGATTGCGAGCCATCCTTGTGACCGTTTTATGAAGTTCCCATGAAAATCCCGCAAAGATACATACGCTCTACATATAGCTCGTCTATCTCACGCCGCAGGTATCTTCAAAACCGCCCTAGTTCCATATGGCTCGTTCGACTCCAGTGAAACCTCACCCTGATGAAGTTCTGCAGCTTCTTTTACCAAGGTCAAACCCAGCCCTGAGCCTTTCCTCCCTTTGCGTAAATGCCTTAGTGAAAAGAACCTCTCAAACACTTTCTCTTTCGCATAATCTGGAATTCCCTCTCCTTCGTCTTCGATGGTTACAAGGTGACATCCTTCCAGGGTATACACTCTCACCGACACCTCTCCACCTTGTGGCGAAAAATCGATGGCGTTTTCTAACAAATTGGTCACCGCCGCTTTCAAAATAAACGCATCACCATTCACCTTCTTTTCTCCACCCTCCCCATCCACCGAGATTTTCACTCCCGCCAAATCCGCCATCGCTGCAGATTCCGAAACCACTCGCTCAACGATCTCCCTCAGATCTATCTTCTCCGTCACGTCCAGTTCTGCTTTCCCCTCAAGCACTGAAAGCTCCAGCAATTTTCCCAATAGCCGATCTACCCTCACCGTCTCAGCAGAAATATTCCCTAGAAATCTCCGCCTATCCTCAACCGGCATCGACTCCGCATCCTCGTCGAGTAACTCCGAAGCCCCACGTATCGCCGCCAACGGACTCTTCATTTCATGAGTCAGCGTCTGCACATAACGCTCTGCGAAACGCCTTCCCTCCAATGACTCGCGCATGGACTCCAGCGCTCGTGCCAAAGTATTCACCTCCTTCCCCAAGCCTAAATAAGGTAACGGCGTCCGCTTCCCCCTCTCGATATTCCGAGCGTAATCCGTCAGCTTGCTAATCGGTCGATATTGCCAAATGAAGACCACCCCCACGCAGAAAAGAATACCACCACCCACCAATCCAGTGCCCCACCAGATCTCTGAAAACCGACGGCGAATGATAGGCAACACATCCGCCTGTGGCTTGTAGGCAGTCAACACTCCCAGTGGGTTCTCCACATCTCCAATCGGCGCCGCCACATACAGCACTGAACTCGTATCATCATCCTCCACTAACCTGCTACTACGAGCACCGTATTTTCCGGAAAGCGTCAAATAGACATCATTTTTTTCCGAGTAATCCTCCCCCTCCCTCTCAGGAAAACCCGAATCAAACAGCACTGTCCCCTCCGCATCCGTCACATAGAAATCCATGCCCACATCTTCCTTATTGTGGTTGAAGATCTCCGCCCGAAGCACCTTTCCGTGCACATCATCCATGACTTTACGGAATTGATAAGCGTCAAATTTCCCGTCAGTGAACTCCCTCTCCGCAAAAACTGCCATGATGTTTGCCGCATCCACCATCGCCTCCTCCGTCGCTTGAAAAAGCTGCGGCTCCACTTCCGCAAGCTGCTTGCGAACTAACAAATTAAACCCCGCCAGAATAATCAGCGCAATGATCGCCAGAGTAATCCTCGTCAGGCGCATACCTTAGCAACCCTCCGGTAAATAAGCATACCCAAGCCCCCTGCGTGTCGCGATCAAATCCTCCGCCCCTGCCTTCGCAGCGCGCAGTTTCGCCCTCAGCGATTTCACATGCGCATCCACTGTCCGATCTGTCACCGCCCCGGGATCATCCCAAGCATGCCCTAGCAACTGATCCCTAGAAAAAACCTGCTCTGGATGCCGAATTAGCACCGAAGCCAGCTTGAACTCATGCGCCGTAAGATTCAGCCGTACCCCGCAACAAATAATCCGCTTCGTGGAATCGTCTAAACTCAAACCCGAAGCCTCAACGCTCTCCATATTCTTCTCTACAATACTACCCGAACTCCTACGCAAAATCGCCCGCACTCGCGCCGCCACTTCCCGTGGTGAAAACGGCTTTGTCACATAGTCGTCCCCACCAATCTCCAAACCCAGCACCCGATCCAGCTCTCCATCCCTCGCCGTCAGAAATAAGATGGGAATCTCCCATTTCTCCCGCAGCTTACGACACAGCTCAAAACCCGTCATATCCGGCAAACCCACATCCAAAATTGCCAAATCATATGGTGAACCTGCCTGTATTTCGAGAGCCTCCGCTCCCGTCAGAACGTGATTCACCTCATGGCATTCACCCTCCAACGCATACACAAGAGTATCCGCAATCGCTGGCTCATCTTCTACCAATAGGATCCGTGGCACCCGCACATCCTAAGAGAAATCCCTCAGAGCGGTAGCAGAAAAGCTAGGCACTAGAACCTGTATCGAAAGAGATCAACCTCCCTCTTCCTCAGGAGCCTTCGGCAACTTATCCACCTCTTCGAGGAGGTTCACGATCTCTACCCCGCGCACTGCGGAATTATCGTGGCGGAACGTCAGAACAGGTGTCGATTTCAGCACCACCCGTTTCATCACCGCTTTCTGGATGGATCCATGCGCCTTATTGAGCTTTTCAATAACTGGAGCAGCTGCACCACCGATTACGCCGATCCAGACCTTCCCTTCTTTCAGATCCTGAGTCACGTCCACGGAGCTGACCGTGACCATCCTGCCAGTCCACTCGTAATCATGCTGGATCACCGTGGAAATTTCACGGCGAAGCAGTTCGTTCACTCTATCGATGCGGCGGGACACGGTTCGTTAAATTCTAAATCTTAAATTTGAAATTCTAAACGAAGAGTTTTGGTTTCTGCGTTTAGAATTTCTTGCTTAAAGCTTAATGCTTCGAGCGTAGCGATTACAGTTCTTGGGCGTATTTCTCGAGAGTGTAACACTCAATGATGTCACCTTCCTCGTAATCGTTGAATTCGCCAAGACGGATACCGCATTCGAAGTTCGTGCGAACTTCTTCGACTTCTTCGTGGAAGCGGCGGAGCGTGGACATCTTGCCATCGAAGACAGGGACGCCACCGCGGACGACGCGTGCGTGCGCCTTGCGGTGCACTTTGCCATCGGTGATCATACAACCAGCGGCCTTGCCCTTGTTGACCTTGAAGACCTGACGGCACTCAGCGTGACCCATAATGGACTCGCGAGTGAGCGGATCAAGAAGACCCAGCATTGCTTCGCGAACCTGATCGATAAGTTCGTAAACGATGGAGTAGAGTTTAATCTCAACTCCAGCGGCCTTGGAGGATTTCACCGCCTTGGCATCCACCTTGACGTTGAATCCGATGACTACCGCTTCCGAAGAAGCTGCATAGGCGATATCCGATTCGGTGATCGGCCCCGCAGATGCAGTGATAAACTGAGTTTCCACTTTGTCGGACTCAATAGCCTCGATGGCTTTTTTGATCGCTTCGACCGAACCCTGCACATCGCACTTGAGGATGATTTTTAGAAGGTTCTTTTCACCACCGTCGTTGACCCTGGAGAAAAGATCCTCCATGCGGGTTTTGTGCTGTGGTTTCAGACGCTTGAGACGGAGTTCTTCCTGACGCTCTGTAGCAAGTGACTTCGCTTCACGCTCGGTTTTCATCTCGGTAAGATGGTCTCCAACATTTGGCAGCTCTTCGAAGCCAATCACTTCTACAGGCATTCCTGGAAGAGCCATTTTGATCGGCTTACCAAGGTCGTTAATAAGCGAGCGGACTTTTCCTGAATAAGGGCCGCAGATGAATGGAGTGCCAACTTTCAACGTTCCAGCTTCAACGATAACTGTGGCCGTTGTGCCGCGTCCAGGAACCACACGAGCTTCTACAACACCTGCGCGTGTCGTAGCCTTCGGGTTCGCCTTGAGTTCCAAGACTTCTGCCTGAAGCACGATGAGTTCGAGTAGGCTATCCATCCCATCGCCCTTGAGCGCGGAAATGCATGCAAATTCAGTATCGCCGCCGTAATCGGTGGTTTGAAGTCCAACTTCGGCAAGTTGCGATTTCACACGATCCACGTTCGCAGCTTGGAGATCGCACTTATTGATCGCGATGATAATGGTTTTACCTGCTCTCTTAGCGTGCTCGATAGCCTCTTTGGTTTGCGGCATGAGACCGTCATTGGCAGCAACGACAATGATCGCGATGTCCGTGATGGCGGCTCCTCGCTCGCGCATATCGGAGAAAATGGCGTGTCCCGGTGTATCAAGGAAAGTAATAGTCTGACCACTGTGAGTCACCTGATAAGCACCGATGTGCTGAGTGATTCCGCCAGCCTCTCCGCTGACCACTTTACTCTCGCGGTAGAAGTCTAGGATCGAGGTCTTACCGTGATCGACGTGACCCATGATCGTAACGATTGGAGGACGGATTTTAAGTTCGTCTTCAGGCTCCTCTTCAGGAAGTTCTGGCTCCTCGATAACTTCCTCTACTTTGTGGAAGCCTTTGTCCTTATCGCGTTTCTCACGCTCGAAATGGAATCCGTGAATATCACAAACCTGTGCCGCGACTTCCGGCTCAAGTGGCTGATTTGGAGCAGGGAAAACCCCGATCTTGATCAGATCCGCCATGACCTCGAAAGGCTTCAGACCCAGCCTTGCAGCGAGATCAGGAACCAGAATAGGTGGCTTGATAACAATGAGTTTAGGATCGTCGGACTCATCGCCCTCGGAATCATCGGAAGAAGCAACTGGCTCTGCAGCAGCGACAGGAGCTATGTCCTGACCTTGCACGAGTGTCGGATCCTCATCCTCTTTCTCAAGAATCTTAGAAATGCTGCCAATTACCTTTTTAGCACTGGCATTTTTCTTCTTCACCTTCGGCTTCTCATCTTCTGCGAAAAGATCGAGGGCATTGGCTTTCGCCGCTTCCACTTTGCTAGGCGCGCTGGCGGCCTCAGCCTCCAATTTCTGGCGCTGCCTGCGTGAAGGCTTCTTGGGCTTGTCTTCGATTAGATCGAGGATTTTGTCCTTGGAATCTTCGGTGGATTTATCGCTTTTTTTCGGCATTCGGCGTTCTTGAGTAGGTGTATTCGGAAAATTTTATTTCAGTATTCTAGGGAATTTCACCCTAAAGAGATCGTTTAGTCTTGGGGAGCTAGGTCTTCTTCCTCCGCCTGTGCTGCTGCGGCGGCGGTTTCCTCAACGATAGTTTTCGCACGCTCCAAGATTGAGCCAGCGGCATCTTCATCGATTTCGAGTGAAGCCGTGAGGAACTCGACTGGCATGTCGACGATCATTTCTGCACTCACGCCTCCGAAGAGTGTAAGCTTCTCTGCAAGCTCGTCGGTAATACCGAGCTGCTCGCCGAGCGTGTGGGCGACTCCGCCAATCTTCTCCTTGAATTGCTCCTCCTTGGTCTCGTCCTTGCGAACCTGGACATCCCAGCCCATGAGGCGTGAGGAGAGGCGAGCATTCTGCCCCTTACGGCCGATAGCTTTGCTGAGATCCTCTTCGGAGACGGTAACGAGAATCACTTTTCCCTCTTCGTCTGGAGTGATCGTGATGAGCTCTGCAGGCTTGAGAGCTTCGCGAACGAGTTCACTCGGATCTTCGCTCCAGCGGATGATATCGACTTTTTCGTTATTCAGCTCACGGACGATGTTTTTAACACGCGCACCGCGCATACCGACACATGCACCGACAGGATCGACCTTTGGGTCATTGCTCCAAACGGCGACTTTCGTGCGGAAACCGGCTTCACGGGCGATGCCGCGGATATCGACCGTGTGGTCAGAAATCTCGTTCACTTCGGCCTCGAATAGGCGGCGCACGAAGTTTGGATGACTGCGGGAAAGAATAATTTCTGGGCCGCGTCCCTCGTTTTCAACAGCAAGAACGTAGCAACGGATACGGTCACCGATGTTGTAATCTTCGCCTTGAACACGTTCGCGGTTCGGCATGATGCCCTCGAATTTACCGAGATCGACCATCACGTCGTTACGCTCAAACCGACGAACCGTGCCGGAGACAACGTCACCTGCTCTGTCCTTGAACTCTTCGTAAATCATTTCCTTCTCCGCTTGGCGGAGACGCTGCATCATCGTCTGTTTCGCAGTCTGCACGGCGATACGACCGAAATCCTTCGGGGTGACATTGAATTCCAGAGTGCCGCCGACTTCGGCCTCAGCATCCTTCTTCTGAGCAAGGCTTACAGGAACCTCGTTGAATTTGTCCTGATGATCATCATCCGCAACTACAGTGAGGGAGGCAAAAATCCTAGTATTGCCTTTTTTCGTATCAACATCTGCACGAAGCGTCTCAATTGCATCAGCACCGGGAACCATCTTCCGATATGCGGAAACAAAGGAAAACTCGAGAGCTGAGACAATTTTGGAGCGTTCAATGCCTTTTTCTTTCTCGTAGAATTCGATGAGGGCGACGATGTCGTTGGTCATGGTTGCGGGATGGTTGGCTGCGTTGAGCCGTATGAGTGTTCTATAGACGCAAAAGAGTGGGCTTAAGACCCACTCTCCTTTGACAGAGTATGTTCGTTGGGCGCTTGATAGCGCGGACTCCAGAGCCTTGCAAGTCGAAAGTCCCTAGGAACTAGGCGGCGCTTGCGGGTGCCTGGATGAGTAGGCAATCCTCAAGGAATGGCTGAAGTGCGTGCATGAGCGCAGAACCAGCTTGCTCGAAGCGCTCTTGGAAATGATCTTCGATGCGATGCAGACAGAACCCTAGATCCGCTAAGATGACTTCGTTCGTCTGTCCCTTTACCACAGCAGCGAGAAGAACATACTCGCCTGCCTCAGAAATAACATTTCTTCCATCAGCACGTTCGTAGGAGCGCCGGATGTTACCTTCTTCGTCGCGTAGCTTCATAGCAATGCGATGAGCAGAGCTTTCAACACGTTTCGCCGTGGAGTGACGTGCGGGATCGCAACTAGCAAATGACACAAGAGCTAGGGTCTTCGCATCGAAAAGGAAAACCTCGTCCACTTGAAAGCGGTGAGTTTTTTCGAAAAGTATATCCTCAAACGTACGGCTGGAGAACAAGGCCTGCATCCTCCAAATCGTGCGATCAAAGAACCCTGGTGCCTCAAATGGACGATTCGCAGGGCTGTATTCAGCAAGCGCACGTCTGACAGTTGCACGCAGCATCGGCTCAAGCATCGCATCGACATTGCTACGTTCACCGGCGTAAACCGCTTCTCTGACCACATCCTGCATCAGCGGCGCGAGCGCCTCTTTGAGATCCTTGTCACTGTATTCCTGCTCGATCGGAGGTGCTGCAGTGAAAGGCGTTTGGCCTACCGGATCAGGAACACTTAGTTCAGGAGCTATTTCAAAAGGACTAGCAGACACAGGAGCCTTAGGGACGGGAGCATCAGGAAAGACGGGCTTCTCGATCGTACGTACAGCAGATCTCGAATCACTCAGCTCCGGGTTCGCAGGTAACCCTGCGACAGGAGATGGCCATGATCCCGAGAAAGCCTCTACATCACTCTCAAGAACTGAAGGCAAACTCGGAAATAGCACGAGAGGTGGAAATAAAGCCTTTTCCATTTCACCTCCGGAAACGGGAATTTCAGGAACAGAAAATTTCGTCTCAACTCCCGACCTGGAAGCTTTTCCTGCGCCACCTTCGGCGGGTATGGGATTAAAACTCCGGCTCATGAGACAGGTGGCCTAGTTCGTGAAAGGAGTGCCGCGCTATCCGCTAACGCCTTGGCTGCTTCTGCAAGCCTGCTGAAGCCATCACCTATATTATCCGGTGTTTGGCCTTCAAGAGCTGAAAGGCGCTTCTCAATACCGTTCTTCAGCTCTGCCATCTCAAACTTCATCTTCGCGGAAAGATCGTGGTCGCGCACATCTAGGCGATTCTGTAACGACATCTGCCACTCGGTCAGCCAAGCACCCAGTTTCCTGTCCAACTTTTCCACCGCAGGAAGTGCCGTGGCATTCGCCTTTTCACGAGCAATCTCATGGATTTGCGTCGCAAGCCTCTGTGCATCCTCTCTTTGCATCGCAGCAGCGTGCTCAAGCTCTTCACGGGATGATTCAAAGCGCTGGAGTTGATCCCGTAAGGCCTCTACACGTGCTTCTGTCATCAGAAGGCGGTCTTCAAAAATATCCGGAATCGGATTATCCGCAAGGGTTGCAGGCACTGTCTCTAGCCGGGAAACGCGGCCTTCTAGACGCTCCAGATGGCGACCCACGATGATCTCGCGGATTCTTTCGACCGTTTGGGACGGATTTAAGGTAGGGGGGGTGGGTGACATAGCAAACTCTCCGTGGGGGGGTGATTCTGGAGGGGTGGCTCCAAAACTCGGCTGAGGTAGCGGAAATAGAATTACCAGAAATACCGCGATCTTGTAAACGCAATCCAGCCTCCTTCGCTTTCCCTAAAAGTTCAGCCCCCTGAATTAATCCGTATAAATCGCCACAGGACCCACTCCATGCCCCTGAACCCTGCGGAGTTTCCCAACGGCTTTCGCCACTTTCTCAGCTGCTTCTAGCGCCTCATCCGGGGTATTAATCTGGGAAAAACTAAAGCGCAGGCTGGTCTTCGCACGTTTCTCTGGAATCCCCATCGCTAGCTGCACATGGGAGGGTTTGCTTTTGCCAGTCATACAGGCAGAGCCCGCAGAACAAGCAAGTCCCGCTTCATCGAGTAATATGAGCAGTCCCGCAGCATCGCAGCCATCGAAAGAAAGGTGTGAGGTATTCGGCAACCTGTGATCTCGGTCACCATTTTGTATACAGCCGGAAACAATCTGCAGCACCCGCCCCTCAAACGCATCCCTCATTGCACTGATTCGCTCCTGCACCCCATCGCTAATCGCCTGTTTAGAAAGCTTCGCGGCCTCACCCATCGCCACGATAGCCGCGGTATTCTCCGTCCCGCTACGCCGACCTAACTCTTGGCCACCGCCTTGCAATAAAGGCGCAAACGAAAAGCCTTTCCGCACATACAAAGCACCAATGCCCTTCGGCCCATGGAATTTGTGCGCGGACATCGAAAGCATATCGACCGCTGCCTCCTTCACATTAAACGGTATTTTTCCCACCGCCTGTATCGCATCTGTATGCACCGGAAGCCCTTTTTCTTTAGCTATTCTGACTACCTCGCCCAGTGGTTGAATTACCCCAGTCTCGTTGTTCGCCGCCATCACCGAGACGTAGGCTGCAGTATTACTAGCATTTTCGAAAAATCGCTGATCTATCTGTCCTCCCTCACCCACAGGCACGCTCACCACCTCCCTGCTACGGCTTTCCAAAAACTTCAGCACAGCACTGTGCTCAATAGAGGTAACCAGCGCCCCTCCCCTACTGCTTATGGCATCTAAAGAATGCAGAGCAGTGTTCACACTCTCCGTACCGGATCCAGTGAATACAATTTCATCAGCTTCCGCACCGATCAGATCTGCCACATGACCTCGTGCCTCATCGATCGCCTTCCGCGCAAGTTTCGCAGAACGATAGCTGCCCGAGGGATTTGAATGATTACCCGAAAGCCACGGCAACATCGCCTCCACAACCTGTGGGAGCATCGCTGTCGTCGCGTTAGAATCGAGATAGATCACCCCTCCATTCTCTTGCCGATAGCACCGAAAAACAATGCCGAAACGCTCTAAGGATTTACCAATTTGGATTTCTCGCAGACGTCTCCACCCATTGCAAAGCATCAGAGCCCCATGTCATCGCAGTACTTACCCAAGAATTTCCAAATTCACGGAAGCTCTCCAAGGGTGCAGGCGCTGCCAAACAGAGCAAAGCGATCAGCACCACAAGATTCCCAAAGTAAATCAATACCAGAGAAAGGAACGTTCCATTGTCTTTCAAATCCGGCTGATCGCGCGGAATCATCCACAATGTCCACGCCAAATGAAACGACCACGTCGCTCCCATCGCTCCGTAGAAAACCAGGTTCCCTAGCGGGGTAATCTCAAAAAACAGCTTTGCGATCAGATAAAAAGCTACCACCACGCTACTCCAAAACGGCACGAAATATGGCGAAAGCGCGATCACCCAGTTCGTCTTATCTGTGGTCACGTAGCCACCCTCCGAGCCCCAGTTAATGTCCAGCACCTTGCCGCCAAAGCATTTTACAAAAGCCGCATGCGTGAGCTCGTGCCCAAACACATAACAGTAGAGAAAAGCTGGCTGGCAGATTCTCGACCAAAACCAACCCAGCATCACCAACGCACCAACGGCGAAATACCAAAACTGGCTACTCTGCCAAAAACCACGTTCAACCGTGGCGTGTGAAAATTGTTTCAGAAACGTCCACGTCGTCACCCAACAAACCGGCAACAATACCATCGCAAGCAATACGCGGACTGCCTGAGTAAGAAATCCGGCCTCAACATCATCCTCAGGTATCTCTTCGATCGCAATCGATGCCCACACCGATTTTCCGCCCTTTCGCGGTAAACGGCGATTCGTCTTCTCATGGCTCCGCCTGCTTACCGACGCAAGAAAGCCACCCGCCTTAGCGCGGCGCTGCTTTTTCCGGTTTCCGGGCGATTTCCCGGCTCGCTTTGTCTTCCTCTGGCTCATCCGATAAGTCGGAAAGAACAATATTTCGGAAAACTTAAGGAATCAAGCTCGCGTTCCCGATATCACGACACAAAAAACCCGCACCCTTTCGGATGCGGGAAAACAATTCCATGAAATCGTGGAAATTAGCGACGGCGGCGGAAGCAAATGCCTACGACACCGAGAAGAGAAAGAAGGGCTGTTGAAGGTTCGGGAACCACAACCACGCCATTGAGCGTCTTGACCTTGAATTGGTCGATGTACTTCGAATCAGAAGTCCAAACACCTCTGCGAGCACCGAACAAGATCGCATTAACGCCGGTATTCGGCGCATTGATCGTGACCGTCCTTGAGGTGAGCGAAGTATCGTTGACCGTATCAACTATTTCGCTCTGGAAGCCCAGCGTGCTAAGCCCAGTATAAGTCTCTCCACTGAGATTACTTGAGCTAACATTGCCGACCCAGTAACTGACATCACTGTCATTGACGATCGAAGCTAACTTGATGGACGTCACATCGACGAGGCTATCAAAAGTAAAGATGATGTAGTCATTGTGGAGGTAGTTATCTACACGGTGTCCGGGGTCACTGCCGTCTTCATTCTTATTAGTAACTCCAAGGCCAGATGAGCCATACTGACCGAGCTTCGATACTTCGAAAAAATCGTAACCGTTTCCAGTATAGGAGAAGGCGGTAGCAGTTGCCGTTACACCATTGGATGTAAAAGTTCGTGTAGAAGAATTAATTTGAGTGCCTCCAGTGAGGTCAAACGAAAGATTCTGACCATTTGTAAAAGTGGTCGCGACAACAAGAGCTGCCGCCAAAGCGATGAGTAATTTCATGTAAGTGGGGGGGTGGGGGGGTGGGGGGGGCTTTCGAGTTTCCCCGACAGCAAGCCCTTTTATCAACTACCCATACTTGCCACAAGCCATAAATATAAATATTTATAACACATTACATATATTTAAATGTAACCTAAATTAAAGATTATCCTCACTATATTCCCGACTAAGCAATCAAGTAGACTTAATTAATCGCGACCTTCAAGAGCTTCAAATAACGCTCTTGAGGTAATTCAAACCCTCCGAAGGTTCGCAGATGATCGGTCATCCATTGAGTATCCAAAAGCCGAAAACCCTTATTCCTCAACCTTTCTACTAGAGCTACCAGAGCAATTTTCGATGCGTCTGTCTTTCTCGAAAACATGCTTTCTCCGAAAAAAGCCTTCCCGATCGCCACTCCATACAATCCACCCTGAAGTCCATCCTCATCCCAACATTCCACCGAATGAGCATGCCCTTTAACATGGAGGTAGCAGTAACTCTTAAGAATTACATCATCGATCCAAGTCTCTTCCCGCTCGGCACAACCCTCCATAACCGCCTTAAAAGCACTATCAAAACGTATCTCAAAGGGCTTTTTCTTGAGCGCTTTTCTCAATCCTTTGGGAATGTGAAAGCCTTCATCAAGCGGTATCAGCCCCCTCATTTTGGGCTCCACCCAAACAACCTCACCCTCTTCCGCCATCGGAAATACCCCCTGCGAATACGCTCCCAATAACACCTCCGGCGGTATGATCTCCTGCCTCATACGAATCAGTAATCCTTCGAAAACGACAACCAATCGCCTCCCTCAAGCGCCCTAGAATCTCCAAGCTCACCCGCCCACTCCCAAACCCATGCCAGCATGGTTTCTCCTGAATCCATTTTTACTTCCACCTTAATTCTCCGATATTCATCCGGCTCTGGGGAAAGAGCATTGATTCCTTCGAAAAGATCTAAATCCGCCAAATGCCTCGTTTTCTCCACATGAAACAATTCACCCACCACCCGTTCATCTCCGCCGCAAACTAGCGCCGGATAGACGAACTCCGGATGGCTATCGATGAAATAGATCCTGCCCGCTATTGAGCCCGCTCCGACATATTCCGCTCCATCCATGCGGAAATGATTCGATGCACCGCGCCGCAGTGTTCCATAGACGAAAACCAGCTCGGTATTCATTTATTCCCACGATGCGAAACTTCATCGTCTAGCATCAGTTTTAGATCATCAATCCCGTCTCCCTGATCCGCAGAAATCGCAATCGTATCCACCTTCGGGAATCGGTTACGGAAAGCCTCCAGATTCTCTGCAGCACCCTCCAAGTCCATCTTGTTGGCGATCACCTTCCAAGGGAACTTCGCAAGATCCTCATCGTATTCCTTAATCTCTGTCCGAAGGATTTGTAGATCGCTGATCGGATCACGACCTTCACTCCCCGCCATATCCACCACGAACAGTAACACTCGGCAACGTGTGATGTGCCTCAGGAACTCATGTCCTAGACCGCGATTTTCATGCGCACCTTCGATCAAGCCCGGTATGTCCGCCACCGTGCAACGACGGAAGCCACCAAACTCCACCACGCCGATCATCGGCTGCAAAGTCGTGAAAGGATAGGAGCCGACCTTCGGTTTCGCATGAGAAAGTTTCCCGAGAAGAGTCGATTTACCCGCATTCGGAAATCCGACCAGACCCGCATCCGCTATCCGACGAAGCTCTAGGTAATAAATTCCCTGCTCGCCCGGTGTGCCCAAGGTATGTTCCGTCGGAGTCTGGTTTGTAGGTGTCCGGAATTTAAAATTGCCCTCTCCCCCGATACCGTTTTCACACAAGACGAAGGTCTGACCCTCTTCTACCAGATCCGCAACAGGCTCAAGATCGATGCCTTCGTCGCTGCGCTCCGCCTCGACAGCCTCATTCACGGAAGTTGCTTGGGTGCGGTAAACCACAGTTCCCGGCGGCACCTTGCCGATTTTACTCTTCCCGCTTTTCCCCGTCTTTTTGTGCTTACCACCTGGCTTGCCATCCTCAGCAATGAGCTTCGGATCGTAATGATACTGGCGTAGCGTATCAGTGGAGTTGTCCACCACTAGAGTTACCTTCCCGCCATTGCCACCGTCGCCGCCATCTGGCCCACCACGTGGTACAAATTTTTCCCGTCTCCAAGAAACGGCTCCGTCTCCGCCGTCCCCGGCCTTCGCCAAAATCCTGATGTGATCGATGAACATTTCCGGAGTCTTCGTTTCTCAGCACCAAAAGGTCAACGCCAATGCACTAACCGGCAAAAGCAAGCGCCCGCTGCTTCATCTGCGTCGCCATCAAGTTTAGCGCATTCGCACGCGTCGGTGCGAGATGCTCTTTCAGCCCAGTTTTCTCCACGAAATCCATATCTGCCGTCAAAATAGCATCCGCGGGTTGTCCATTCAGAACTCCGATAAAAAGTGCGATCATCCCTTTTGTAATCAGCGAATCAGAGTCCGCATAATAATAAACTAGGCCATCTTTCTTCTCTGCATCCAGCCACACCTGCGACTGACAGCCCTTGATCAAATGATCGCTGTCACGCGCGTCTTCCCGCAACGGTTCGAGCTTTTTGCCCAAGCCGATCACATACTCATACCGCTCCGTCCAGTCTTGAAAAATATCTAAATCTTCCAACAACTGCTCCTGTTTCTCTTTGATCGAACTCATAAATTGTATGCCGCAATGGAGACCGGAAGACCGAAAACTTCAAGCCCCGATCAGGTCGCCGGTGCCAACCTTTGCAACGCACGCCCTAACACGAAGCAAAACGGAGCTAAGAACAGCGCCGTCAAAAACATCCCACCATCGGCCTCCACACGCCCGAGCTTCAGCCACACAAGCGCTATCGGAAAAAGCACGATCCAATCCACCAACGGAATCCCCGCCAACAACGCCGAAACATGTGCAGGTACTGGCGATTGATATTTCGTCACACAAAGCCCCAGCCACATGAAAAACGGCAACAACCCTATCCATCCCACCACTGGCATAGCCACCAGCGGTAGCAACGCCGCCAACAACCCAGCCCCCGCCAGCATTCCACGAGCAATCCACTTTTCCCCAGGCTCCACATCAGACCTCGACTCGCCCTTCGCACTCATCGAAAGCGCCACCACATACATCAACAACCCAACCGCAGGAAAAAGTATTTGTCCGCTCACGCCTCCACGAACCGCCACAAAGCCCAGCACCGGCAGGCAAGCCCTACACAGCCCCATAGGCACCACCGACCACTCAACATACTTGTGCACCCCCGTATAGAGCACGATCAAGCCTACCAGCACCGCCGCCACAAGCAAAGCGCCCCACCCATAAAACCCAGCGATCACAAGCCCGGCTCCCATCCCGCCCACAGCCACCTTGAAATAATCTCCCGCTCGGAAAATCCCCCTCGGCAGCGCACGCTCAGGCCGGTGCTCCCCATCCCAAGCCCGATCCTGCCAGTCATTCAGGAAATTTCCCGAAACGTAAAACAACACCGCCGCCACTGAAAGCGCCCACGGCCATGTAAAACCCGCACCATCCGTCGCACACCCCAACAACACCCCCACACCCAGATTGCTCAGCACACTTGGCACATTGGCGATGCGTGCAGTGGATAAAAGCGCGTGGATTTTACTATTCGGACTCATGGAGGAAAGCTGAAGCCACAACTCTCGGATGGCGGCCTCACTGTCAAGGCTTGCACACGAAAGTCCGCGCCTGTTCTAGGAAATCATCTCGAATTTCCCGTTCGAGTCACCCACCCGATCCGCCTTACCACCCATACGATCGATGAGCGATAGATAGAGATTCGTCATCGGGGTTCCTTCGTTGGCTTTAATGACACGGCCTTGCCTGATACCTCCACCATGACCTGCGAGAATCACCGGCAGATCTCTATGGCTATGCCTGTTGCCATCCGCAATTCCGCCTCCATAAACAATCATCGAATTGTCCAACAAGTTGCCGTTCCCATCCGGTGTTTCACGGAGGCGCTTCATGAACCACGCAAATTGATCCGCGTAGAACCTATCGATCTTCGCAATCTGCGTCAGATTCTCCGCCTTCCCCTTGTGGTGAGATAGAACATGGTGCCCGTCGTTGATTCCGAGATCCGGAAAATTCCTTCCCGACCCATCATGAGCCAACATGAAGCTAGCGATCCTCGTAGTATCTGTCTGAAATCCCAAAAGCATCATCTCATACATCATACGAATGTGCTCTTGATAACTCCCCGGTGCACCCTGCGGGCGGTTGTCTTCTGGAGTCTCTATTTTGAAATTCTCCGCATTCTCGATCCGCCTCTCTATCTCACGAACGGATGTCAGATACTGATCCAGTTTCCCTCGATCCGATGCATCAAGCCTCCGGTTAAAACGCTTCGCATCCTCTGACACAAAATCCAAGATACTCTTCTGCCGCGCTCGCCGCGCCATATCCTGCTTCACATTTCCTGAGCCGAACAATTTCTCGAAAACCTTCCGCGGACTGTTTTCTGCGGGCATCGGGGTGTTCTTATTTCTCCAAGAAAGATTGTAAACGTATGCACACGAGTAACCCGAATCGCAGCGTCCTGAGCTTCTCCCTTGGTCTGTAGAAAGCTCAAGCGACGGAACACGCGTCTGGTAACCGATCTGTGACGCCAAGATTTGATCCACCGACTGGCCAAGCCAAATATCCGATCCAGCGGTTTTCTTCGCCTGGCACCCAGTCAAAAACGTCGCGTTCGCACGCGCATGGTCGCCCGCTCCGTCTCCATTCGCAGCAGCCTTGTCGTGATCCAAATTCCTCAGAACCGAATAGTGATCCCTCAGATCCGAGAGTCCTTTCAGCGAGTTTGAAGTGTTGTCGTTACCCTTGGGATACCACTCGTCCACATTCACCCCGTTCGGAATATAAACGAACGCAACCCGATTTGGAGAAACCGCCTTCGGAAGAGCCTCTGCAAAACTCGGCAAGCTAGGTAGCGCCAAGGTAGTGGCTAAGCCTTTGAGGAACTTTCGGCGCTGGTTGATCATTTTGAGGTCTCGTGGCTAAACACTAATTGCGTTGATACTGAAAAGGAACGGACTGAACGGTCGCATTCACCCATGATAGGAAACGCCCTTCTCCAGCCTCTCCTTTCATCATGATTTCATCGATCGCAGGTCGGTCATAGTATTCCACACCGCGCCCCATCGCGTAGGTGAAAAGTTTCACGGCAAAAGCCCGACGAAAAACCTCTTGGTAATCGTTGATGAAAATATCCCTCATTTCCTCCGCAGAGGCGAATTCCTGCCCCGTCACCAAGGTACCGGTCGGATCTATGGGTTTCCCATGATCGTTATCACGCCAGCGCCCGACGATATCGTAGTTGTCCAAACCGAAACCAATCGGATCCATCAGAGCATGGCAGGAAGAACATGCCGGATCATCTCGGTGGCGTTCCAATTCCTGACGCATCGTGAGTTTTTCGCGACGGTTCTTGCCGCTCTCCAGCGCTGGAATATTCGGTGGTGCGGGTGGAGTTGGCGTATTGAGCAAATTTTCCAAAACAAATTTTCCCCGCAGCACAGGCGAAGTCTCCCGTTGGTGTGAAGTAAGCGTGAGGATCGATGCATGACCCAGCAGCCCTCGACGCCTAGTCTGCTCGATCGATACCTTTCGAAAATGATCACCCTTCACGCCTTTGATTCCGTAGTGCTCAGCAAGACGTTCATTGAGAAAGGTGAAGTCAGCGCTCATCAGCGTATCAATCGGTAAATTGTCTTGGATGACATGCCTAAGAAGCATTTCGGTTTCCGTCCGCATATCACCCGGCAGCTCACGGTCGATATTCATGTAGGCATTCTTCGATGGCGATATCCGCCCCATATCGCGCAGTTGGAGCCATTGCCCTGCAAAATTATCGACAAGCACTGACGCTTTCGGCGACTCCAGCATACGCTTCACCTCTATTCCGAGTTCGTTGCGAAGCTTACCGTCATCAGCCAGTCTCAGAAGTTTCTCATCCGGCATCGAAGACCACAGGAAATACGATAAACGCGAAGCAAGCGCGTGCTCGTTAATCAATGATTTCCCCTGCCCACCCTCACCAGTCGGCTCCTCTCTAAATAGGAACGATGGAGAAACAAGAGCAGCAGTAAGCGCCTGCCGCAGAGCGGACTCGAAAGTCTCACCACGATCCTGCGCCAGCGAAAGGAATTGGCGAAAACGCCGAACCTCGCCCTCCCCAACAGGCCGGCGAAAAGCACGCGGCAAAAAGCCAGCCATCACCCGATCAAAGTAAGCCTCATCAGCCTCACTTTCATCGCGCTCCGAAACCAAAGCCGCATGAGTCCTAGACACCCTGAAAGGCGGTCTATCAACAGGCCCCTCAAGAATGATTTTTGAAACCAAGATATTCCGATCCCGCATGCCTTTTGGCGCCTTCGGATCCTTGAGATTATTCAAGAAACCCAAAACCAATAGGTGTTTGCCTCCCCCTTTGATTTCCACCTCCACCGAATACTCTTCTGGCGCGTTCATGGGATTAGGAATTTCGAAAACCTCCAATGACTTCCCATCGAGCTTCACTTCGAGTTTTGGAAATTCGTCCCCGCAAAGTTCACTCCCAGCCACCAGCTTGATGCGATACTTCCCCGTGCTGCCGAATGCAATTTGAGCCACATCCTCACCAGACACCCCGAGATGTAATCCTGTCTGTTTTTTTTCACCAGGCCCCTTGAAACGACTGCCGTCCACCACCTGCTGCGGATATTTCGCTGGTGAAAAATCCAGAGCCTTATCGAGGGCAATCCTTGCCGCTTCAAGATAACGCTCCAAGTGCACTGGCGAAATCGTAAGTGCATCACCAATATTATCGAAACCATAGCCACTGTCGTCCGGCGGCAGGATCTCCTCAGTATTGATACTAACACCGAGCAGATCTCGGATCGTGTTTTCATACTCTGTCCGATTGAGACGCCTTAAAGCCACCTTACCTGGATCCGGATTCTCAGGATCCACATAAAAGACCGCATCATCGATCCAGTTAACTAGCTTCGCGCGCTCATCCTCTTCAGGCGCAAACTCATCAGGTGGTGGCATCAGCCGAAAATCAATATGATCACGGATCTTCTTCCACTGATCCCTGTCCGCAATCATCTGAGAAATCGACTCGTAGGAATCTAAGGCAAGCTCACCTTCCTTCAGTCCATCGCCGTGGCAGTCATAGCAATAATCCACCATAATCGGAAGAATCTCCTTCTCAAAACGTGAAGCCACATCCGCTCCTTCAGCCACCACTCTAGAGCCACAAACCAACAGCGGTGCCGTCAGTCCCGCTGTGACGACGAGTGGAAAATTGAAATTCATGAGCTTTCTCCAAAGCAATACGCCGGGAAAGCTAAGAATCTCACAAAAAGACGATCATCGTCCCAATCTCTTCCTCACCATCGCCACCATTTCCCCCACCTCATCCACTTTCAGCGCCAGCGCAGCCACAAAATAGACTCCCGCCGCCACACCAACTAAGCCAATCACCAGCAGCGCCTTCATCACCAAGCCCATACCTCCAAGATCCCCGAACATCATCCGGTTCCCGAAATAACACAAAGCCGCCATCACCACCGTCGCCGCACCTATTTTGCAGAAAGCCACCATCAACCCCTTGGTATCCATATTGCCCGCGTATCGCCTCATCATCAGGTACAAGAAAAAGAAATTCATACTCGCCACTATACTTGTGGTCAGCGCCAGAGACTCGTGACCCCATTTAAAAATGAACACGAACATGTAGTTGCAGCCAATATTCACCACCAGCGCCATGAGGCTAGCGATCATCGGGAACCACCGTTTCTCAATCGCGTAAAACGCCGGTTGCAGCACTTTGAGCCCCGAATAAAACAACAGCCCGCACCCATACGCACGCAACGCACCCGCCGAGGCCATACGATCCTTCTCACTGAAATTTCCCCGCTCATAAAGCAAGCTGATAATCGGCTCCGCCAATACCACAAGCCCCACCGTTGCCGGAAAAACCAAGAACATCACCAGCTTCAAACCCTTCGTTAAAGTCGGGGCAAAATCATCCCCCACCCCACCAATCGCCGCACGTGAAAGCGCAGGCAAAGTCACCGTCGCCACCGCCACGCCAAACACTCCGATCGGCAGCTGCATCAAACGAAACGCATAGCTCAGCCAACTCACCGCCCCCTCTCCCACACCATAGGCAAACATCGCATTTACCACCACATTCACCTGCGTCACCGATGCCGCAATCACCGCAGGCCCCATCAATTTCAAAATCTGCCTCACCCCCGAGTCATTCCATTTGAAATCCGCGACAAAACGATAACCCACCGCCCGCAACGCCGGAAACTGAAATACCAACTGCGCCACACCACCGATCACCACACCCCACGCAAACCCCACCAAACTCCGCGGCCCCCACTCAGGATCTATCCAGTAACCAAGCGCCGCCCCACCGATCATCGAGCCAAGGTTGAAAAAGCACGATGCCAAAGCCGGCACACCAAACACATCCCGCGCATTCAACATCCCCATCACCAGCGCCGAAAGCGACACCAGCGCAATGAAAGGATACATGATCCGAACCATCTCAACCGTCAGGGAAATCTCCGTTGCATCGTAAATACGCGCCGTCTCCCCACTCCTCGATAGCAAGGTCAGCAAATCAACAATCCACGGTGCCACACCTATTCCCACCAGCGTCACGAAACTCATGAACACCGCCGCCAGCGTCATCATCCGATTCGCCAGCACCCACGCATCCTCCGGGCCGTCTGATTTTACCTTCTTTGAAAACGTCGTCACAAACGCCTGTGAAAGCGCCCCCTCAGCAAACAGATCCCGCAACAAATTCGGCACTTTAAACGCCAAATAAAAGCAATCCATCCACTTACTGCCACCAAACAAACCCGCAAACATCATCTCCCGCCCAAGCCCCAGCACCCGGCTCAGCATCACAGCCGCACTCACCCTCCATGTAGCCTTAGCAGACATCTGCGCTGTTCTCAGCTATGCGAGAGGGCTTTGCAACCCCTTTGCTGAGAACCGTTCCCACTTCCATGCTGACAACCTCCTTCCATACCTCATCTTCGGGATATGAAAAAGATCATTGCCCTTGCCGTCCTGCTTTTCCTCCCCCTCCACGCCTCCATACTCTCCCTCCGTTCCGTCAAACAACCCCTTTACCTCCACGGCGGTGATGAAGACCCTGAAATTAGAATCACCGATGTTCCCATCGTCTTTCATTACGCCGATCCTGAATGGAGATTTCCCGCAATCAGCCAACCCTTCATCCCAGCAGCAGATGGCAGCTGGAAAACACCCCATGATGTAAACCTCGCCTCTCTCTACCTCATAAAAGTTGAAGGCGGTTACAAAAAGAACTCCCGCGACTTCATCGTTACCATCGATGCCTCCAGCGCCGAAGTTCCCAATGGCTACCCATTCACCATCGCCCAAGTCATCGACTCCGTGGAAACCTGCGTAAAACTTATGTATCCCGCTCGCCCCGAAGATGAAGGGAAACTTGAAATCGAAATCATCTCCCCGGAAAAAGCTCCTGCAAAAAACCTCTCGCAACCCCGCCCATCCGCTCCACCTTCCGGCAAATGAGACCGCTTTTCCTCTTCGCCGCCGCATCCACCCTCTTCCTTGCCTCCTGCGCCGGATTCAGAAACCCAATCAGCCCCTCCTCCACCCACCCGGACATCCTCCGCCAGCAGATATTCCTCGATTCGCAAAACTTCGGCCCCGGTGTCATCGACGGCCGCCTCGGCGAGTTCACCCGCAAGGCCATGGCGAATTACCGCACAGCCAAGAACCTCCCCCCGGAATGGATGCCCGACACCTCTGGCATTTCCGGCCACACCACCTACCGTATCACCTCAAAGGATTTATCCAGCACCGGCACCAACGCCTCCGAAACCGCAGAGCAGGCGAAACAGTCCAAAATGCCCTACACCTCGCTCATCGAAGTCCTCTCCGAGCGTTTCCACACCACCCAGAAATACCTCCGCCAACTCAATCCCGGCCTCGATATCAACACCGCCCCATCCGGCACCACCGTCACCGTCCCAAACATCTCCCGCCCTTTCGACTATCACAACTACCCCTCCTCCTACCCGGCAGCCTCTTCATCCACCGCCAGTGCCCGCCATGTCACGGTCGACCTCAGCCAGAAAATCCTCAGCATTCACGAAAACGGCCGCCTCATCGCCGCCTTCCCCATCACCCCCGGCTCCGCCGAACACCCCGCACCAAAAGGCGAATGGCGCATCGTCGGCGCAGTTCCCTTCCCATGGTTCCGCTACGATCTCGGCGTCCTCAAGCGCGGCGAGCGCACCGATGATTTCCACAACCTCCCCCCCGGCCCCAACAACCCCGTCGGCGTCCTCTGGGCAGGCCTCAATCACCCCGGCATCGGCATCCACGGCACGCCTGAGCCAGACACTATCGGCCGCGCCGGAAGCCACGGCTGCATCCGCCTCTCAAATTGGGACGCCGCCACCTTCTACACCCTCGTAGGAAAAGGCACTGCCGTCACTATTCGCTGATCCCAAGCCCCTACATGGGTCTTTCCGCAGATAAGACATACTCTACTCACTGTGGAACATATTTCGAGGGAGCCACTTTCCTTTTCCTCACAGCCACCCGCCAGATCGCAACCAACGTCACCAGCGCCCCGACAAGCTCGTGCGCCTGAAACCTCTCCCCGAACCAAAAGAACGCCCCCACCGCTGTAAAAATCGGCAGCGTCATCTGCAATGACGTCCCCTTTGCAATCGAAAGCCGCTGATACGCACTCGTCATGATCAGCTGAGAAAACGTGACAATTACCGCCCCTGCCGCAAGCAGTCCCCACCCAGTAAACGGCAATTGAACCGTATCTCCTAGAAACGGAATCCCCATCAGCAACGAGCAAGTTGCCTGCGCCCCGTAAATCGTCGCTGGATGCTCTTGGTTCCGCAGTTTCCGAATAATCACCACCACCCAGCCCGCCGCAAACGCTCCCGCTAGCCCCAGAAAATCATAGAAGCTAGGCGACACATTCATCCTCTCGTCACTCAGGAAAATCACTAAGCCAACCGTTGCCACAACAAGCCAACTCGCCGTCGACACCGTCACCTTCTCCTTCAGCCACAGCGCCGCAATAACCGTCCCAAACATCGGGTAAGTGAGATTGATCACAATCGCACGCCCTGCACCCAATTCGGTGATCGTGATGTAGAACGTAATGATGCCAAAGCCTCCGATCAGCCCCCGCATCACCACCAACCGATTCGCAAACATACGTTTCGGCGAAAACCCACGCCCTCGCCCGAAGAAAATCAACAGAATAAGAATCCCCACCCCGCCGCGGAACAATGCTGCCTGCCAACCATCCGCCCCATCCGCAGCAAGCGATGCCGCTCGTATCAGCAAAGTATTCGCTGCGAAAAGCAACGCCGAACATAGCATCCAGATCGTTCCTTTCAGATCATTGCCATCCTCTTCGCTTTCCACGCCTGCTTTTCCATCCTCGAAGCACCAATAGCAAGCATTGCCCTCCATATGCATTTTCCTGTTCGGAAACTCTTCCTTGAAACCCCACTCGCCACGCCTCCACACTCACGCCACATGAGGAACGAATTCTACGGCAGCTTCGATACCGAACGCCTCTCCGGCTCCTCGGATGCTGCGGACTACCGCACCCCCTTTCAGATCGACCGCGACCGCGTCCTCCACACCCCCACCTTCCGCCGCCTCCAGAACAAAACCCAAGTCTTCTGGTCGGGCGAATACGACTTCTACCGCACACGCCTCACCCATTCTCTAGAGGTTGCACAAATCGGAAAATCCATCTGCGCTTGGCTCCTCAAACAACCCGGCACACCCCTCTCGGAAAATTTCCACATCGATACCGATCTCATTGAGGCTATCTGCCTCTCCCACGATCTCGGCCACCCGCCCTTCGGACACGCGGGCGAGCGCACGCTCAACCATTTCATGAAGCCCCACGGCGGCTTCGAAGGCAATGCCCAGACCCTGCGCATCCTCACCCAGCGCATCTTCTCCGCCAAGCGCACTGGCATGGATCCCTCCCGCGCCTTCCTCGATGGCATCCTAAAATACAAAACCCTCTGGGCAGAGCTCAACGCATCCGGCAAGCCACCGAAAAATCATTTCATCTACGACTCTCAGATCAGCTACCTCGATTGGGCAATGGACGGAATCGACTTCCCCGCCGAACTCACACCCGGCAAATCCCGCGACTCCTTCAAATCCATCGAATGCCAAGTCATGGACTGGGCTGATGACACCGCCTACTCACTCAACGACCTCTCCGACAGCGTACGCGCAGGATTCCTCCACATTGAAAAAATCGAAACATGGGCGGAGGCAAACGACATATCATACTCCGATAGCACACCACTCGGCGACCTCATCCGAGCGATCCGCCGAGGCGGAGTCGATCCCTTCGTCGGCAAACGCATCGGAAAATACATTCAGGCAGCCACCATCGAACAGGACTCCAATTTCCTCTCCGGAGTCTCGAACCGCTACAAATATCGCCTCACCATCGACCCTGCTGTTCGCGAAGAATCCGAACTCTTCAAAAAGCTCGCCTACGAAGTCGTCTTCCTTTCACCCCAGCTCAAGCAACTAGAACACAAAGGCTCCCGAATGCTCCGCCAACTCTGGGAACTCCTGGAAACACGCTATGTGAAAGGTGAATCCATCGACGGCCAAGATTTCCAACTTCTGCCCAATGATACGGTAGAAGAAATAGAAAGCTCCGACGATCAAAACACTCGTGCACGCCTCATATGCGACTACCTCGCAGGAATGACCGATGGCTACGCAGCGCGTACCTACAAGCGGCTCTTCTCTCCTGATTTCGGGTCAATTAACGACCTCTAAAACCGAGCCTACCTCCAATATCGAGAAAGTAGAGCAGCGAACGTAAGGAAAATCCCTATTTATCCCTTCTTCTGCCGCTCACTCATGATGAGGCATTTTCTCCTTCGATACTTTCGCTTTTTCTACAACCGCCGCCGCCAAGTCGTAGTTGATACGCCGGAGTTTCTCCAGTCCGATTGCCGCGCTAAGCCGGATCACCTCTTGTTTAGGGAGCTCCATTTTCTCCGCAGCTATGGCTATTTTCTTTTGAAGTTCAGGGGAAAACTTCACTGTTGACGGAAAGGATTTTTCTTTGCCCATGTCAGAGACTCATTACTCCAGTAACTTAGAAGCTGCACCGGACGGCCTGTCAATTCCAGCTTCCCAGCGAGAAATAGTAATTTTCCGCATTCCATACAGTTTCGCGAGTTGCGCCTGGGTAAGTTTTTTGCCAAGCCGGAATTCCTTAATTTCCAAAGGTTTCATTCCTGAAGCGTAAATTAAAACTCACACCATGCTATAATTTGTGTTGTCGGGATTACTAAAAAGTAAAAAATCCATTGTCCGCATCAAAGACCCACAGTGTCACATCAATGCCAGTCCGTCATGGATTGCCTGCTAGCTCTCTCCTCATCGGAACTAAATCGGAACATTCCCACCCTATCCTATATAAACTAAAGGGGTAGAGTAGCCTTACTAGGGCTCGAACCTAGAATGACGGAATCAAAATCCGTAGTGTTACCATTACACCATAAGGCTTTTCTCTCGGAGCTCCTGCCCCGGGCGCGGGAAAATAAACGCACCTTCCCGACTTTGGCAACCCGGAAATCAAGCGTATTGAGAAATAATTTTTGCACAATCTTTCGCTAAGAAGATCGCTTCCACTGCCCTCAATCCCCTAGCTTCACCATTCTATAGCTTGCTTTCAAAACCCGAATCTTAACTCGCGGTTCAACCCCACCAATATGACGGAAAAGTGATCTTCGGAATCTCCATCTTCTAAGATATTCTTCTTAAATAAAACAGCTCGCCAGCCAAGTAGCAGCCAGACTAGAATCGCTTGGCTGATTGAATGGACAAGCGGCCGGATCATTGAATTTCGAGAACCCTGCAAACCGGGATTACTCTTGGGTTCTAGAACGAGACCAAAGGGCTAATCTTTGCAATTCTGTGTTTTTCTGGATATTTTTGGGAAAATATAGTTGACTCGATTCGGATACTGGAAGAAAAACGTCTCCCCACATGGCCTCACCAATCAAGAATTCCACCCCCAGAGCAGTTGTTGAGCATCTCGTCCGCGAGCAAGTCTATTCAAACATGGGTCTTGCACTGCCGGCAGCATCAAAAGCTCCCAACGCATTGTTGGTAAATATTTCAGCCCGCCATTGCCATCTTACCCAAGAGGCCGTGGAAGCTCTCTTCGGAAAAGGACATCAGCTCACTCCGATGAAAGGCCTTTACCAAAACGGGCAGTATGCCGCCAAAGAGTCGATCACTCTCATCGGACCGCGCAGCCGCATCATTTCCAATCTCCGCATCCTTGGCCCTTGCCGCGATCTGAATCAGGTCGAGCTCGCCTACACAGATGCGATCTCACTCGGCTTTGACATTCCTGTCGCCATGTCCGGTGCCATCACCAACACCCCTGGCTGTATGCTCATGGGACCGAACGGATACTTCCAAATGGACGAAGGCGTGATCCGCGCCCAGCCACACGCCCACATGCATCCTGACGATGCGGCCTACTACGGTGTCAAGCACCTCGATGTGATGAAACTGAAAGTCCACGGCCCTCTTGCCATGACTTTCGACGAACTCGTCGTCCGCGTAGACCCATCTTTCAAACTTGAAGTCCACATCGACACCGATGAAGGCAATGCCTGTGGCCTCAAGCCAGACACTTTCTGCGAACTTATCAAATAATCTCAACTCCATCCAAAACTACCAAATAACATTATGAGCAGTGCACTCGGCATGATCGAAACCAAAGGCTACGTCGGCAGCGTCGAAGCCACAGACGCAATGGCAAAAGCCGCCAATGTAGAACTTGTGAAACAAATCCAAACTGGCGGTGGCTTTCTTACCGTCCTCGTCAAAGGCGACGTCGGCAGCGTGAAAGCAGCCGTAGATTCAGGAGCAGAAGCGGCAGGCCGTGTAGGTGAGCTTGTTGCTTCCCACGTTATCGCCCGTCCTCACGCAGAGCTGCTCAGTCAGTTCGGCATCGAGTGAATCTTTTAACCAAAATCATTTAACTTACCAATATCATGGCAAAGCAAGCAATCGGCATCATTGAAACCAAAGGTTTCATCTCACTAGTAGAAGCCTCAGACGCAGCCCTCAAGGCAGCTGACATCACTATGACAGGCTGGGACAAAATCGGCTCCGGCCTCGTAACTGGCTTTTTCGCCGGTGACGTCGCAGCAGTCAAAGCAGGTCTCGACGCAGCAGCAGCAGCAGCTTCCTCAATCGGCACCGTCACTTCCGTTCAAGTCATCCCTCGCCCGCACGACGATCTGTCGAAGCTCGGCTCATGGATGGGCTGATCCGTTTCTGGAATCCTAATTTTCAAAGTTTAAGATGCTAGTTCTCGTCGCCAACCTCGGCTCGACCTCTTTCAAATACCGTCTCTACCGCATGGATGAGAACGGTGGAGACGTTGTTGCCCAAGGTGGCTATGAACGCGTGACCGATCATGCATCGGTCATCGAAGACGCTCTTTCAACTTTGCAAAAGGACGGGGTCATTTCTAGCCCGGATGAGATCGACGCAGTCGGTTTCAAGACGGTTCTCGGAAAAGACCTCAGTGGTTGTGTCATCGCTGACCAAAAGGTAATCGATGCGCTGGACGGCTTCACCGCCGTAGCCCCAGCACACAACCCTCCATACGCAGCGGGTGTCCGTCAGTTTGAAAAGGCGCTGCCAAAAGCACGCCTCGTCGCTCTGTTCGAGACCGCCTTCTACCAATGGACTACGCCGGACTACTACACCTATGCGATTCCGAAAGCATGGCGTGAGATCGGCATCCGTCGTTATGGATTCCACGGCGCAAGCCACAAGTTCATCGCAGAACGCTCCGCAGAACTCTGTGGGCGCGAAGATGTAGCGCAAATCGCAAAACGTCTTTACCTAGACGGCCCTCAGCCAGTCGAAGGAAAGCCTTTCCGAGTCGTTTCCTGTCACCTCGGTGGCTCTAGCTCTGTCACGGGAATCCGCAACGGTGCCGCCATCGGCTCCAGCATGGGATTCTCGCCACAAAGCGGCCTACCTCAGAACAACAGAGTCGGAGATCTCGATTCCGGTGCCATTCCATATGCGATGCGTACCCTCGATATCTCGCTCGACGAAGCAGAACGCCAGCTCACGAAAGAATCCGGACTACTGGGTCTTTCCGGTGTCTCCAACGACTCCCGCGACATTGAAAACGCGGCTGCCGAAGGCAATGCCGACGCTCAGCTCGCAATCGATGTCAGCAACCACGCCATCCGTCATTGGATCGGAGCATTCATGCTCGATCTCGGCGGACTCGACGCTCTCGTTTTCACGGCGGGAATCGGTGAAAACGGCAAACAAACCCGCGCCGATGTCTGCAAAGGACTCGAAGCCTTCGGTGTCCATTTGGATGCTGACAAAAACAATGCATGTCGCGCCGTAGAGGCCGTCATCAGCACCGATGATTCTCCAGTGAAAATCATCGTCATTCCGGCCAATGAAGAACTCGTGTTAGCCCGCGAAGTCTACCGGAAACTTTCCTGAATCTCAAACTAACTCAACTCACACTAAACATATATTACCATGGCCAAACAAGCAATTGGACTCCTAGAAACCCGTGGCCTCGCCTGTCTCGTCGTCGGCGTTGACGCGATGCTCAAATCAGCAAACGTAGAACTCGTCGGCCCGATGAAACAAGTCGGCAGTGCTCTTTGCAACGCAGCCGTTACCGGCGATGTAGCCGCAGTTAAAGCAGCTCTCGATACTGGCGCAGCGATCGCTTCCGAATCAGGTGAAGTCGTCAGCGCTCACGTCATCGCCCGCCCGGACGATGCAATCGGCGGCGTGCTTCCAAAGGCAGCTGCAGCAGCACGCACAGCACGCAAATAATCTTACATACGCCACTCTCTGACCTCTCGGGTTGGTAGGTGGCGTATGAACTCGAACCAGAATGTTTCTCGCAGAAGTCATTGGACAGGTTGTCGCGACCAAAAAAGACGAACTCATGGTGGGAAGGAAACTTCTCCTCCTTCGTCCTCAATTGGTTGATGAAAAAGACCCGTCCAAGTTCAAAAACGGTCAAAACACCATCGTAGCCATCGATACCGTCGGTGCTGGTGAAGGTGAGATCGTTCTTTTCTGCCAAGGCAGCTCCGCCCGTGCGGCGGAAGGTTTAAAAAAGATTCCGGTAGATGCCGCCATCGTGGCGATTATTGACCGTGTCGAGGTTCTCGGCAAAACAGTTTACAAGGGCGGATAGCCCCAATGGCGTCGGTAGATCTTCGTAGAAGACCGCTGGGCGCCTCACCACTTTCCTTTTTTATCACATGAAAACTCTCGATCCAGAAACCCTACGTTCCGTAGTGGAATCCGTCGTTTCCCAACTTGCGACTGGAGCCAAACCAGCTCCAGCTCCGACACCAGCTCCTGCGGCGAAAGCCTCTGACTGTGGCTGCGGATGCACTGGGGAAGCCTCCTCCGGGCAACGCGGCATCTTCAACTGCGTAGACAAAGCAGCAAAAGCCGCCACTGAAGCCCACCTGCAACTCAAAAAACTCGGTGTGGCTGGTCGCAATAAAGTAATTGATATCGTCAAAACGATGACGGTCGCAAATGCCGAAGCATGGGGCAAATTCGAGATGGATGAGACCGGGATCGGCCGTCTTGACCACAAGATCGCTAAGCTCCAGATCACCAAAAACGTTCCCGGCACTGAATGGCTCAACCCGGACGCCATGAGCGGTGACGGTGGCATCACTCTTGAGGAATACGCGCCGTTCGGCGTGGTGGGTGCGATTCTTCCTGTCACTCACTCGGTTCCTACTCTAGTTGGCAATGTGATCAACATGGTCGCAGCCGGAAACTCCGTTGTTTTCAATCCGCATCCCGGTGGTGCAAAGAGTGCGGCAATGGCTGTGCGTGCTTTCAATGACGCGATCTTCCGCGAAATTGGTATCGATAACATCATCGCCACCATCGAGAAGCCGAGCATCGAGTCTTTTAATCTCCTCTGCCAAAATCCTAACATCAACCTGCTCGCCATCACTGGCGGCCCAGCAGTTGTGAATGCCGCGATGAAATCCGGCAAGCGCTCCATCTGTGCTGGCCCAGGTAACCCTACCGTAGTCGTCGACGAATCTGCGGATCTCAAGAAAGCCGCTGAAAGCGTTATTGAAGGCGGTGCCTTTGATAACAACCTCCTCTGCATCGGCGAGAAAGTTGTATTCGTCGTAGCTTCCGTTTTTGATCGCTTCTGCGCTGAGCTCGACAAAGCCGGTGGAGCCCGACTTAACTCTCAACAGGTTGAGCGCCTCGCTGATGTAGCTTTCAATATCACACCTGGTGAAGGTGGTGGATGCGCCCATGCCTCCGTGAACCGAGACCTTGTCGGTGCCGATCCCGATGTGCTCGCAAAACATGCAGGCGCTACCATCCCATCCGGCACACAGCTTCTCTATGCGGAAACTGACGCCGATCACCTCTTCGTCCAAGAAGAGCAAATGATGCCGATGATGCCTATCGTTTCCATGCCGGATTTCAAAACAGCTGTCCGCGAAGCAAAACGCGCCGAGCACGGCTACCGCCACTCCGCCATCATCCACACCAAGGACGTCGATCACATGACTTACATGGCGAAGGAAATGGACACCACGATCTTCGTGAAAAACGGCCCTTCCACAGCTGGTCTGGGTCTCGGCGGAGAAGGTTACCTTTCCTACTCCATCGCTACCACCACCGGTGAGGGCATCACGACTCCCAAGACATTTACTCGTATCCGCCGCTGTGTGCTGGTGGAAAACCTCCGCATCATCTGATTTTATGTTCCTCGCCCAAGTCGTCGGCCACGCGGTCAGCAGTCATTCCCACCCCTCTCTCAAGGGGCACAAAATGATGCTGTGCCAGCCATACGACCCAGAGCTCGGACTTATCGGAGCGCCAATGATCGCTATCGATCTTTTCGGAGCAGGACTCCATTCCAAGGTAATTGTTTCCACAGACGGACTCGGCGCGCGCCACATCGTCCATGACGATAGCTCACCTATCAGAAACTTCATCCAAGGCGTCGTGGATGAACCAACCCCTGCTGTTGCCTAAAAATGCGCGTAGCACAAGTCATCGGTCGAGTAACCCTGAGCATCCAAGATGCCGCCTTTAAAGGTGGCCGTTGGCTCGTGGTCAATCCGCTCGATGCCGCGCAATACAATGATGCTTGCAACAAGGCACCAGCTATCACCGCCCAGCCTTCCCTGATTACCTACGATAGCCTTGGCGCTGGCGAAGGTGATATTGTCGGTATCGTTGAGGGTGCCGAGGCTACTGCCCCATTTGATTTCCCCATAGCCATCGACGCGATCACAGTAGCGATTTTTGATTCCCTTTCTTACCAACCACCACTTCCCAACTAATTTAACCGCCGAACCACATGAGCAAAAAACTATACACCGGAGCCGATATCGAAGCACTCCTCAAGTCAGGCAAAACTGCAGCAGACGTCCCGAAAGACGCCGTCCTTACCCCATCGGCACGCGACCTTCTTCGCGGTGGAGCGCGTAGTTTTTCATCCGTGAGTACAGGCTCAGTTAGTTCAGCAGGTGGTAGCCGTTTCCCAGCCCTTCCTCCGGGAGTGCCTACCGTGCCGCCTGAGCCTATCGTTCCTTCTTTCGAGTATTCATGGACTCCGGGTCAGGATGCAGTAAGCCCTGAAGACATTCAGCGTTTCTTCTACAGCCCTGAGATCGCCGAAATCAAAAAGCAAATGGTTCACGTCGGTCACAAGATGTGGGGACGCAACATGGTTGATGGAAACGGCGGAAACATCACCGTCCGTGTTGGTGACAACCTCGTCCTCTGCACACCGACTCTCCGCTCCAAAGGTGAGCTTCAGGAAGAGGACATCGCACTCGTCGATCTCGATGGCAATCAGAAGGCTGGCTGGCGCAAGCGCACCTCTGAGGTCAACACGCACATCGCGATCATGAAGCAACAGCCGCTCGCAAAATGCTGTATCCACGGCCACCCGCCGTATTCCACAGCCTTCGCCGTTGCCGGCATCGAACCACCAACTTGCCTTTGCTCCGAAGCAGAAATTTTCACCGGCCCGATCAAACTCATTCCTTACCAAACTCCAGGCAGCGTGGAAAACGCAGAGTCTGTCGGCGCAGTCGCGAAAGACAATCCTGCAGTGCTTCTTGAGAACCACGGTGTCATGACCTGGGGAACAGATGCCGAGGATGCTTACTGGAAGCTGGAGAACATGGAAACAGCCTGCCAAACGATCTGGGTCGCAAGCCAGCTCAACGGCGGTAAACTACACGCAATTCCTTTCGATAAAATGCAGGACATCTTCAAGATCCGCCGCCAGCTCGGCATGGTGGATCCACGTGAAGAATGGACCGAATGCAAACTTTGCGACAACAGCGAGTTCATTCCAGGCGCAGTTTGTCAGGTTCCTGATTCCGACACATCTTCTACATCCGCTGGCCCTAAGCTTGATGCGGATGCTGAAAAGATCGTTCAGATGCTTACCGACCAGATCCTAGCCGCGACTAAGTAATCATCTTACTAGAACCAACATCCTATCTCATTCATGAAAGCTCCTATCACAGTTTCCATCACGGGTGCGGCCGGTCAAATCGGCTACGCTCTTCTTTTCCGCATCGCTTCCGGCTCCGTCTTTGGCCCCGATCAACCGGTAAACCTTCGCCTGATTGAAATCGAGCCAGGTATGGACGCACTTCAAGGAGTGATCATGGAACTCGATGACTGCGCCTTCCCACTTCTCAATGACATCGTTGGCACATCGGATCTAAACGAAGGCTTCAAAGGTGCCAACTGGGCACTTCTCGTTGGTTCGGTTCCACGTGGACCGGGTATGGAGCGTAACGACCTTCTTGGTATCAACGGTACGATTTTCACTGGCCAAGGCAAAGCGATCGCTCGCAATGCAGCCAAAGACATCCGTGTTCTAGTTGTCGGAAACCCTTGTAACACAAACTGCCTGATCGCTATGGCAAACGCTGAAGGCATTCCTAAGGATCGCTTCTTCGCAATGACTCGTCTCGACGAAAACCGCGCGAAAAGCCAGCTCGCCAAGAAGGCCAGCGTGCATCAGTCCAAGATCAGTAACCTTTGCATCTGGGGTAATCACTCTGCTACTCAGTATCCGGATTTCACCAACACCAAGATCAACGGTCGCCCAGCGACTGACGTAATTTCCCACGTAGAGTGGCTTAAAGGTGATTTCATCAAGACCGTCCAACAACGTGGTGCAGCGATCATCAAAGCTCGTGGCGCATCATCCGCAGCCTCTGCCGCGAATGCTGCTCTCGATACCGTGATCAGCCTCACCAATCCAACTCCAGAAGGCGACTGGCATTCAGTAGCCGTTTGTTCCGATGGTTCTTATGGAATCGAAAAAGGTATCATCTTCTCTTTCCCAATCCGCACTGTATCAGACGGAAAATGGGAGATTGTCCAAGGCGTGCCGGTTGATGCATTCAGCCAGGAGAAGATTGATTCAACCCTCAAAGAACTTCTAGAGGAGCGCGATGCGGTGAAAGATCTTCTGTAGAGTTTATCTTAAGTTTCATATTTTCAGATAGTCCGGAGGTTAACCTCCGGACTTTTTGTTTATACAAAAGATTAGAAGCCTACGGAATTTCCGAGGTATCCAGAAATAAAATATAGTCGAGCGGCCCTTTACCACCAAACGCGTATTTTTTTGCCCCGGATTCAGAAATTACGGCAAGGCGACCGTCGATCATCACAATCCCTTCCGACATCGGAGGAAAATCAATCTTACTCAGGGGATTTTCACAATCAAGGATCCAGAGCGGTACCTTCTTGCCACTGCGCACAGTGGCCAACATATGAGCTTTTTCGTCGATTGGATTTCGGTAGATCAGGATTTCACTGCGGTTCATTCGACCATATGAAACGCTTAGAAAAATGTATTTATCAGTGACACACATACCTTGCACGCGGTCAGGAATGGAAAGCACCAACTCCGGGTCTCCAAAAGGATCGTTGATGCTGTAGCCACATACCCATGCACGCTGGGTCTCGCCATCCCGGACGTTCAGATGATGTGATCGGTCTGTGATAAATTTTTGCTGATAGGCGAATTCACCCACAAAGAGGAACTTCTCCGTAGCAGAACAAAAGGAAGCTTTTGTTTCTGATCGAGAACTGGCGACAGGTAATACCGCTTCTGGAGGATTGTCCGAAATGATCGCGTCTAGTTTGTAGCGCATAACCTGCCCGTCAGAAGCGACGAACAGTGAATCATCCATTACGGCGATTCCACCTGCATGCCCCATATGCGGTTTTCCTAGATTATCCTTCAATGTGATCGTAGCCACGAGTTTTCCACCTCGTTTATTGAGGACGGATAGACACGAAGGCTTTGTACCGTCGTCGAAGTAGTGTGAAACAATCAACTTCTTACGTTCTGCTGCATAAGCGATGCCTTGTGGGATCGCACCATCTCGAAGACCCGGAATTACAGGTCCCTTCTCAAATCCAACAGCCGGAGGCTTGAGATTTCCAATCTCGCGAGGTTTTGCCTGTATAAGAGTCGTAGCTTGTCCCAGTGCCGACAGTGATGTCGCTAAAACCACTAGGGAAAACCAACTCGCAAATGTCACGCCAATCCGAATCTGCGTGAGCATTCGTGTACTAGCTTTTACATGACTGTTCATTTGATGATTTTCTTTGTTAATGAGGTGAACGTAATCATTGATTTAAACTGCGGCTAAATTCGGAACAACTCGATTAGCCATTATCCTTACTGATTAAGTCTCATCTGCAAGGCTCCTAAAAGCCTGTAGTTAGGGCGTTCACACCGGCAACTAACAATTCCCTCCGTGTCACGGGGCAAAAAAAGAGCCCGGCTCCTCGTTAAAGGAGCCGGGCAAATACCTGGCGACGACCTACTCTCACAGGACCTAT
>JBPOGB010000008.1:0-225807 GCA_051252155.1 Luteolibacter sp.
GCTGAGATGAATCGCATACGCGAAGAAGAAGCGCGTAGGAATGGCGAAGAGCAAAAGATGCGTCGTGAGCAGGAGCGACGTATCAATGAGGAATTGGCGCGTAAAAATGAGGAGGCAGCACGCAAACAGCAGGTAGAGATGCAACGTCAGCAAGAGGAGAAGGCGAAACTACAGGAAGAGATGAAGCGTCAGCAAGAAGAGGCGTTTCGTAAGCAGCAAATGGAACAAGCGAAACAGCAGCAGGAAGAGCAAGCCCACCGACAGCAGGAAGAAATGCAACGCAAGCAAGAAGAAGCTCGCCGTCAGCAAGAGGAACAAGCTCGCAGGCAACAAGAGGAGATGCAACGCCGACAACAGGAGGAGCAAGCCCGTCGTCAGCAGGAAGAAATGCAACGCAACAAGCAACAAGAGGAAGCCCGCAAGCAGCAGGAAGAACAGACCCGTCGACAGCAGGAGGAGATGCAGCGCCAGCAACAAGAAGAACAGGTTCGTCGTCAACAGCAGGAGCAAGCTCGGCGTCAGCAAGAAGAGATGCAGCGTAAGCAACAGGAAGAGATGCGGCGCCAGCAGCAAGAGGAAGCTCGTAGGCAGCAAGAAGAACAGGTTCGTCGTCAACAGCAGGAGCAAGCTCGGCGTCAGCAAGAAGAGATGCAGCGCAAACAACAGGAAGAGATGCGGCGCCAGCAACAAGAGGAAGCCCGTAGGCAGCAAGAAGAACAGGCTCGCCGTCAACAGCAGGAGCAAGCCCGCCGTCAGCAAGAGGAGATGCAACGCCAACAACAGGAACAAGCCCGTCGTCAGCAGGAGGAAATGCAGCGCCAGCAACAAGAAGAAGCCCGTCGCCAGCAGCAGCAATAGCCCCTGGGAATGTCGGTGGCTTAGTAGTATTCCCTTGGCCCTCTTATTAGTGGCCGAGCATGGATTTAGGAAGGGCCTGTCTGCTCATGCCTTTTCCTGAAATGTCTAGGCCTGTGGCAGAACCCTTGCCCTCTAGGTAAAACCTGAATGGGTGATTGCCGCTGGCAAGTTTGATTGCGCCAGTAGCTTCATTTTTTGAGGCCTTGTAGGCACTATCGATGACTGTGGCTTCGTGGATGCGGAGCAGGGCTGTGGCACCTGCGGGGAGGTGGAAGGTGTATGTGCCGTCTGCAGGAATATCGATGTAACCACTGATGAGCAGTGTGCTATTGTCATCTGAGGAAATGGTTTCCGAAATGGTGCTGGAGATCGGATTGAGGTCGTCTGTAAGCGAGAGCCAAGGGAAGCCCATCGGGTAGCTATACACCTTCACTCCTTGCTTGGTAGTTACTTCGATTGCTGGAACAAGCTCATCGTCGTAAGGGCGTTTTGAAGTGGGGTCGGGGCGGCGCATGCGGAGCACTGCGTCGTGCATTTGCTGCTGCATTTCCGGCATGGAAGCGGCGAGGTTTTTCTTTTGTTGAGGATCGGAGGTGACGTTGTAGATCTCGAAGGGATCGGTATGGGATTTGATGTCGTAGCGAACACCCATCAGATCCCCGAAGCGGATCGCCTGCATTTGTCCGCGCTTGCGGTTGCGGTGCTTGTAGGCGAATTCCTTATAGTCAGGCGTTTTGGTTTTGTTTTCGTATTCTACATAAACCTGCGGTGCCTTTTGGGTGCCTTTGCCGGTAATCGTCGGGACGAGTGAGGTGCCATCGGCGCGGGCAGGTGGCAGGAAGCCCGCGAGTTCGCAGAAAGTCGGCATCCAATCATGGAATTGTGAGGGTAGATTGGAAACCGTTCCGGGTGCTGCAGTTCCAGTCCATTGGAGAATGGCTCCTACGCGAATACCACCTTCGAGAACATCGCGCTTGATACCATCATAGGGGCCGAAGGAGTTGAAGAAATCCGGGCGGTATTGCTCCTTTAAGTAGGATTCCTTGCTGGGGCCGTTGTCGGAGGTGAAAATGACAAGTGTTTCATCGTCGATTCCGAGATCAGTGAGTGTTGTTAGGAGATCGCCTACGCATTCATCGATGCGGCGCACCATGGAAGCGTAGCGTTGGTAGACATTTGGCCATGCTTGTTCGGGGGTTGCCGGGTTCTTGTCATGATCCCATGTCGCGGATGCGTAGTCGGGATGGACGAAGCTGTCGGGCTTGCCACCAGCAGTGTTGATCATGTGGCCTTTTTCTCCAGTCCACTGGATGCCGCCGGAGATGCCGCCGCCCGCGGGGTAGGGCAGGGACGCGACTTGGGTCGCTGCGTGCGGGGTGTCGTAGGCGAGGTAGAGGAAGAATGGTTCGTCTGCGGAGTTTTCGCGGTGGTCGATGATCCATTTTTTTGCGCGGGCGGTGAAGAGATCGGTGGTGTAGCAGCCCTTGAGATCTGCAGAGATCTCGGTGTCATTTTCCCAGACCGGTTTTTTGTCTTCTTTCGGGTAATGGGCATGGCCATCGGAGTGGCGGACGTAGCCGTGGTAGAAATCGAAGCCGCGTTTCGTGGGATAAGATGCCCAATCCGCTGGGCTGCCTTTTGATTTTTTCTCCTTCGCCTCTTTTCCTAGGTAACCTTGGAGTCCCCATTTCCCGATGGCTGCGGTCTCGTAGCCAGCTGTAGAGAGGACTGTGGCGAGGGTGTGGTTGTCGGCGAGTTCTTTGTCGAACTGGTTGTTGCGGACGTTGGAGTGTCCTTGGTGGACGCCGAGGAGCAGCGAGGCGCGGGAGGGGGCGCAGACCGGGGCGGGGCAGTAATGTTCTGGGAAACTGATGCCCTGCGCCGCCATTTTGTCTAGAGCCGGCGTGAGGTGCCATGGTTCTGATGGATCTGCCTTTTCCTTACGGAGGTTTTGGAAAAAGACGCCGTAATCTCCCCAACCCATGTCATCGGTGATGATGAAAATGATATTAGGTTTCGGCGCGGCAGAAGCGATGGGTGCGCAGATGGCAGCCATCAGAAGGAGAAATGTTTTCATGATGGTTCGGCTTTATTGGGTGGCAGGAAAAAATTTCAACCTGCAGCACTCATAACACCCTTGGTTAATGGATCTTTAGGGCGTTTTTTTGGGAGGCAGAGCAGAGCCTCGCTGATGAGGAAGAATAGAACGGCGAGGAGGAAGGCGCGCCACATGTCGGTGGAGAGCGATGGATCAACGGATCGCCCGGCTTGATCAAGCAGGCGGTAGCCGGTGCCATCGAGCATAGCGTCGAGGTTCTCGCGGGTGGCGATGGTGAGGTCGTCTTCGGCTGCGGGTCGATTGACGGCGACTAGTCGCTCACCGAGGCGGAAGGCTCCGGCTTCGAACGGAGAATTGATGGCTGCGAAATCGTCGATGCGTGAGCGAGTTTCTCCGGGGAGGAGAGTGGCGGTTTCTGAGCCAACTTCGGTAAGGAAGGAGGAATCGAAGCGGTCTGCGCCGAGGGCGAGGATGCGCTGGGCGGCGGGGAGGAGGACATCAGCATCGCCGAGGTTCGACCACGTATAGTCCGGTATTGAACCGATGAACCAGATGGTGCCGCGTCCGACAATTTTGCGGGTAATGAACGGCTCTCCATCTTCCCAACGTGCGAGGACGGTGGCATCGCCTTCAGGGATGGAGCGTTTGATGGCGCGGAGTCGTTCGGCAGGGATGGGGTTGCCATCGAGCCCGTCGCGGAGTGGGCCATCGGTTTTGTCCCAATCTTGGAGGATGTAGAATTTGCCGACTTCTGCGGAGGTGACAGGCTGCCACTTCATCTTGGCGAATTCGTTTTCCGAAACATCTGGAGTAGGCAGGAAGACGACTTGGCCGCCGTTGGACAGGAAGTCTTGGAGGCGTCTGGCATTTTCACCGTTAGGAAGCGGAGCTGCCCATAGGATCATGGAGGTATCTCCGGTATTTCCAGGGAAGGCGGCGGGATCGACGATTTCGGCGGATTGTTTTTCGAAGCCGGGAGGTGCGGCAGCGAGGGCGAGGTATCCGGCGGCCTCGCCACCCGAGGAGACGACGAGAGTTTTCACGGGGCGAGCTGGGCCGTAGGCGAAGAAGACGGCGTTGTCCTGTGGGTTGCCATCGGCGGGGATGGAAAGCCAGCCAGTGCCGGTTTCCGTTTCATCCTTGATGCGTATGGTTTTCTGGAAGCGAAGTGACTGGCCGGGGAGCGAAACGGAATCCGTCGTGCTAGCGCCGTTGGTGCTGACGGTGACCGGGAGAACGAGAGAGCCACGGCTGTCATCGGAGCGGATGAGCTCGAGATCGAGGATAAGCCCATCGGCGATGCGGCGTGTGCCTAGTAGGCGGAAGGAAGTGTTCGGCGCGGACTCTCCAGTGAGTGAAAGGACGCGAACGGAAGGCGGTTGTGGCAGGGCAGCGAGGCTGGCGCGAACGGCTGCCCAGTTTTCGTCTTCGGGACGCCAGTTTGATGATTGGAGATCGGAGGCGAGCCAGAGTTCTGCACGGCCTGTGGTGCTGGAGAGGTATTCAGTGGCGGTGGTGAGCAGGGTGGGGAAATCGGCGGAGGAGCCGGTAGGTGCAGTGGCAGAGATTTCCGCAAGGACATCTGGAGAGGGGATTTCTTGGGCTTTTCCAGAGGCGCTGTCGATGAGGACGAGTCTCGGGTTTCCTAGATCCGACATGGCGTCGCGCACTTTCTGTAACACGAGGTCGCGACGTGGTGCTTGGCCATCGCCGGAACGGATTTCCATGGAAGCACTGCGGTCGAGGACGAGGACTACGGTGTCGATCGTACCTGCGCCCCAGCCGAGTAATCCTGAGACGACAGGGCGAGCGGCTGCGAAGGCGAGGGCGGCGATGCCGAGTGCGCGGCAGGTGAGGATGAGGATGTGGCGGAGTTTCTTTTTACCACGCGATTCACGAGTGGCCTTGAGCAGGAACTGCATGGCAGCCCACTGCACCGTCTTGTGGCGGCGTTTGTTAAGAAGATGGATGATGACGGGTACGCTCGCGGCAGCGAGGAACCAGAGGAGAAGGGGTGAGAGGAAGGTCATCTTGGGTGAAACATTAAACTCTAAATTTTAAACTCCAAGGGAAGAGATTTGAGTGCATTGCGGTGTGGGAAGTGAGACGCTAATCTTTTGGTGGAATTCGATTTGCCGGAATGGTTTTAGGAATAGGAGTGCTGCTGGGTCATTTGGCTTTGCATGGGGTGGATGTGTGGGCATATTTTTGTTCACCGTGGACGATGAACTTTCATTTATTTTTAATATTCCTGCTGCTGATCCGTTGGGAAAACTGGCGGTGAAGGGGAAATTTCTTGCTTTGGAAGAGGAGGTGATTTTGCACTGGAAGATGAAGGATAGGACGTTTGCTCGTAAAACGAATACGATGCGGACGATCGAGATGAAGTATGACGATGTAGAAGAGGCTAAGGTTACGGGTGGCTGGTGGTGGTTTTCGACAAAAGTTCTTACGGTGAGGATTAAAGATCCACGTTTGGTGGAGGAGGTGCCCGGGGTTTCCATGGGGAAACTGGAGCTGGATCTGCCTTCGGGCTCTGTGAAGTCCGCGAAGAAGTTTGTGGCGATACTGGATTACCGGATGTCTGAGGCGGCCATGGAAAGACGGCACGAGCGACTGACAGATCTGGGCATTTGAGTTTTGGTAGTGGACTGGCTCATAAAAACGCTGAGGTAAGCCCCATGTTGTACTCCACTCCTCGTGCGTTGCGCTGGCACGAAAAATCTTTCGGATATTCTACCAGATAGCTTTTTATTTCGCGTTCGGGAGGCGAGAGGTGAGGAAATCGCGGAGGAGCGGCTCAAGGGGAGTGTCGGTGGTGACGAGTTGATAGTCGGCGGCGGCATCGTGTGCTTTATCACGGACGTTTTTGAGGAAGTCCTTGAGAGCATCTTGGTATTCGTCGGCGATGAGGTTTGGCTCGGCGACGATGGCGGTGCCGTCTTCCATATCGACGAAGCGCTGGGGACGATCGAACTCGAAGCCAATTTCCTGTGGATCCATGAGGTGGAAGAGAGAAATGTCGTGCTTGCGGTAGCGAAGATGCTGAAGGGCTTCGGAGAGTTCGTCTGTGTCGGTGAAGAAATCGGAGAGGATCACGACGAAGGCGCGCTGACCGATTTTCTCTGCGATGGTGTGAAGGGCTTCGATGAGGCCGGTTTCACCAGAAGGCTCGACGTTTTCGATGGTGGTAAAAAAGCGTTCGAGGTGAGCTGCACGGCGTGAAGGGGGAACTTCTAAGTGGAGCTTGTCAGTGCAGATCGAGAGTCCGGCAGAGTCGCCTTGGTTGACTAGCAGGTAGGCGAGGGAAGCGGCGATCTTGCGGGCGTATTCGATTTTGGTTTCTTGCTCAGGGCTGTGGAAATTCATCGAGCCCGAGGCGTCGATGACGAAATAGGCACGTAGGTTGGTATCAGCCTCGAATTCTTTGATGTAGAATCGGTCGGAGCGGGCGAATGCCTTCCAATCGAGACGACGTGTGTCATCGCCGGGCACGTATTTCCGATACTCCGCGAACTCGACGGAAGAGCCGCGGTGGGGTGATCGGTGTTTGCCCGCGACGTTTCCCATCATGGGAACTCGGGACTCGATGGGGAGTGAACCGAGTCGGGAGAGCAGATCGCTGTCGATGAATGAGTGGGTGGACATGGGAAATTAGGTGCCGGCGTCGCGATAAAGCTCGCCCATGCGTGTGAGGGAACCGTCGTTTTTAAGAAGGCTGTGGGGTTTTCCTTTTGGATTGTAATAAGCGTAGCGTTCGACGTCGCGATTGCGCTCTAGATAGCGGAGTGCGTCCTTAAGGAATTTGTAGTTGTCTGCCTCGGAGCCAGACCAGCCGTTGAATTCCGTGATCCACATGGGGAGAGAATACTTTTTCTCCATGTTATCTATATATTTCTCAAAGTGATCAGAGTTCGGCGTGCCGTACCAGTGGAGCGTGAGGAAATCGACACGGAGATTTTTTTTGTCGATCTGATCCATGAATCTCGCTGTCCAAGCCATGCCTGCTGCATCTGCGGTTGATGCGGGTGAGCCAACGCGGAGATTCTTCTGATCTGCTAAGGCGGTGATTTTTGGCCAGAGCTTGATGGCGTCCTGAACGCTGATGTTGCTCTGTTTTTCGCGCTCGGGTTCGTTGAAGCCTAGTATGTGGGAGACGTTTTCGTAGCCTCGGATCTTATCGAAGGGCTTTTTGCCCATGTCCCATTTCTTTTTGATCAAAGGGACGAACTCGGCATCGGAACTGCCTTTGTTCGGAGTCCAGTTGTAATACCAGCTTACGCCGAACTTTTTGTGATGACCTGCGTTACCGCCGCACCAGCCTTTCTTTTTCGAAATTTCAGAAGTGGCTGCGTAGGTATTTCCCGCAGCGAGGGTGGCTGCGATTCCGGAGAGGAAACTACGTCGGGTGACCATGGGTTTGGGCAGTGCTTTTAGCTTTCCTGCATTTCCGTGACGAGTTTCTGGATGATCTTCTTGGAAGTCATGCCTTGAGACTCGGCGGCGAAATTGGTGATGACGCGGTGGTTGAGGACTGCGGGGGCGACGGCTTCGAGGTCTTCGAGGGAGGCCATGTAGTTTCCGCGGAGTGCGGCGCGGGCTTTTGCACCGAGGATGAGGTATTGGACGGCGCGTGGCCCGGCTCCCCAGCCGACGGTGTCCTTGATCCACTGCGGGGATTCGGGCTGCGCTGGGCGGGTTTTGCGGACGATCTCTACGGCATAGTCGTAAAGGTGATCTGGGACGGGAACTCGGCGGACGAGGCTTTGGAAGGCGATGATCTTTTCGCCATCAATGAGTTTGGAAAGTGCATGTTTGGCGGCTCCGGTGGTTTCGCGAGCGATGCGTTTTTCTTCCTCTGCGGAGGGATATTCGACTTCGATGAGGAACATGAAACGGTCGAGCTGCGCCTCGGGAAGAGGGTAGGTGCCTTCTTGCTCGATGGGGTTTTGGGTGGCGAGGACGAAGAAGGGTGCCTGTAGCGCATAGGTTTTTCCTAGCACGGTGACTTTTTGCTCACCCATGGCCTCGAGCATGGCGGATTGGGTTTTGGCAGGAGCGCGGTTGATTTCGTCTGCGAGGACAAGGTTTGCGAAGACGGGGCCCTTTACGAACTCGAACTCGCGTTTGCCGCCGACTCCGGATTCTTGGATGATGTCCGTGCCGGTGATGTCGGCAGGCATGAGATCCGGGGTGAACTGGATGCGGTTGAAGGAAAGGTTGAAGGTCTGTGCTACCGAGGAGACGAGCAGGGTTTTCGCGAGGCCGGGAACACCCATGAGGAGGGCGTGGCCGCGAGCGAAGAGGCAGATGGCGAGTTTTTCGATGACTTCTTCCTGTCCGATGATGGTTTTTGCGAGCTCATCACGGAAGGCTTGGTAGGTTTTTCCTAGCTCGTCGATGGCTGCTACGTCATCGGGAGGGAGCTGAAGTGGCGGGGTTTCAGTGGCGTCGACTTCGATTTCTTCGGCGAAAGTTTCTGCAGGGATTTCTTCGGGTGCTTCTGAATGGGTGTCCATGTTTGCGCTGATGTTTTGCAGAAACTAGATGGAGTAGGCTTTTTGTCGAGGCGGGATGCGTATTCGCTTCACTAGGTGAGAAAAGCTGATTTCAGGCAGTATTTTTCCATTTCCGGCTTGCCAGAGTGCGAACTTCTGGTAAATCACCCGCCCCGCAGCGCTTCCGGCCAATCCGGCAACCTGCGGTTCACGCGAACTTTCTGCACACAATGGCACGTATTCTAGGTATCGAAATCCCCAACGAGAAGCGCATCGAGGCTTCCCTCACATATATGTTCGGAGTCGGACGCTCTCTTGCGAACCGAGTTCTTGAGCATGCCGGCGTTGATCCGGACATCCGCACTGGACAACTCAGCGAAGACCAACTCGTTAAGATCGGTCAAGTGATCCAAGCAGAACAGATCATGGTCGAAGGTGACCTTCGCCGTGAGCGTCAATCGCAACTCAAGCGTCTCGCATCCATCAACTGCTATCGCGGTATCCGCCACAAGCGCGGTCTCCCGGTTCGCGGCCAACGCACACGCACCAACGCTCGCACCCGTAAGGGCAAGAAGAAGACCGTTGGCGTTAAGAAGTAACAATTTTCTGGGGATCGTATGATTCCCAAACCGTTCCCGACATATGTCCGAAGAAACAAACAACACAGAAGCTGAAGAAGTGGCGGTTCCCGCTGCCGAGGCTAAACCCGAAACCCCGGCTGCTGCACCTGCTGCAACTCCCGACGAAGCACCTGCTGCCAAGGCAGATGAAGCCGCACCTGCTGGAGAAGCAGCCGCTGCTCCCGCCCTCAATCCAGACGGCACTCCGAAGAAAGAGCAGAAGAAGGATATCTTCGCTGAAATCGGTGGTGGCGAAGAGGAAATCAAAATTCACAAGGCCAAGGGCTCGAAGAACGTCGCTCGCGGCATTGTTCACGTTACAGCTACCTTCAACAACACGCTCGTGAGTGTGACTGATCAGAGTGGTAACTCCATCGGTTGGTCCAGCGCGGGCAAGATGGGCTTCAAGGGTTCACGTAAAAGCACAGCATACGCTGCGCAGGTTGTCTCCCAAGACGCATGCCGCCAAGCAATGGGTCACGGTTTGAAAGAAGTCGACGTTCGCGTTAAAGGTCCCGGTTCCGGCCGTGAGTCCGCAGTTCGCGCCGTCCAAGGTCTCGGTCTCGACATTCTCTCGATCCGCGACGTCACACCAATCCCGCACAACGGTTGCCGCCCGAAGAAGGCGCGCCGCGTATAAGCCATCACCCAATACTAACTTTTTAAGATCATGGCACGCTACACAGGTCCCCGCACCAAAATCTCCCGCCGCTTCGGCGTCTCGCTCTTCGGCCCATCGAAGTCCCTTGAGCGCCGCAACTTCCCACCAGGCCAGCACGGTGTGCGCGCCGGTCGTAAGAAGAAGTCGGAATACTCCGTCGCACTCGGCGAAAAGCAGAAACTCCGTTTCCAATACGGTGTCCTCGAGAAGCAATTCCGCGGATACTACCAGGAAGCAGCCCGTCGCCGCGGTATCACCGGTGAAATCATGCTTCAACTCCTCGAGACTCGTCTCGACAATGTCTGCTTCCGCGCAGGCTTCGGTAACTCACGTCAGGCAGCTCGTCAGATGGTAAACCATGGCCACGTTCTCGTGAACGGCACATGCGTTGATATCGCAAGTTTCCAAGTGAAGCCTGGCGACGTCATCAAGATTGGCGCTAAGCCATCTTCACAGCAACTCGTGCTTCGCATGCTCGATCTCACACAAGCCGTTCCTGCAGTGGATTGGCTCGAAGTGGAAAATGAGAAGATGGAAGCTACCATGTCTCGCGTTCCTGAGCGTTCCGAGATTGACCCACAGGTCAACGAGCAGCTCATCGTCGAGCTTTACTCCCGCTAATACGGCAGGAAATCATTTCAAAAACGTCCGGATGAAACTCCGGGCGTTTTTTGTGCTTATGGAGCATTCTCTTAATCCGCTATCTGGCGAATTGATTTTTGGGAAAGGTGGGAGTTTTGAGGTGCTGAAGGAGCATTAGATAGCGGGTTAAAATACCCATGGGGCACACCGACCCGCGCTCCATAGTCCCATTCAATCCTGCCTCTCAGCAAGGAACGACCGGCGGCAGAGTTCGGAGTATTTACCGTTTTGCGCGAGTAGTGCTTCGTGCGTGCCTTCTTCGATGACTTTGCCTTTTTCGAGAACGTAGATTCGGTCTGCGTTCTGAATGGTGGAAAGGCGGTGGGCGATTACAAAAGCTGTGCGGTTTTCCATCAGGCGATCGAGTGCTGCTTGAATCTGGCGTTCTGTTTCCGAATCGACTGATGCAGTAGCCTCATCAAGTAGGAGAATGGGGGCATTTTTGAGAAGTGCACGTGCGATGGAGAGGCGTTGTTTCTCTCCTCCTGAAAGTTTGACCCCGCGCTCACCAACATTGGTGTCGAGCTGTTCCGGAAGATTGCGGACGAATGCATCTCCATTCGCAGCCTCAAGGGCAGTCCACATTTCGGCATCTGTTGCTTCACGTTTCGCTAGGGCGAGGTTTTCACGAACGGTTCCGTTAAATAGGAAGGCTTCTTGAGTGACGTAGGCAAGTTGGCTTCGTAGCGAACCTTTGTTCAACGTGCCGACTTCAGTGCCGTCCAAAAGAATACTTCCGGAGTCTTTTTCATAGAATCGTGCGAGAAGTGACAAGACGGTGGTTTTCCCGGCTCCCGTTGAGCCAACGAGCGCTACGGTCTGTCCAGGCTCTGCGGTGATATTGATGTTCTCCAGCGTGGATTGATCTTGGTATGAGAAAGAGACATCGCGGAAGCTGATTTGCCCAGCAACACGCCCTGATACAGTTTCTCCATTGGTGGCATGAATTTCCTCATCTGCATCGAGGATTTCAAATACACGGTCGGCGGCAGCCTTTCCGCTTAGGAGCATTTGATTTAGCGAGTTCAGCCGATCGATCGGTTCGTAGAAGAGTGAGAGGGAAAGTAGGAATTTCGTAAAATCACCAATCGTCAAATTACCCTGCATGATTGCTGTACCACCGACTCCAAGGACGAGGACGTAGCCGATCATGCGGGTGAAGGACATGGAAGGAGCGTAGACTGCCCACCATTTCATCATGCGGAGGGTCGCTTGACGCAGTTTTTCGGAAGAAGCGTTGAAACGTGCATGCTCGGCGCCCTCAGCTGCGTAGCTTTTGATCTGGCGTATACCGGAAATATTGTCGTGCAGGAGGGAGTTTAGATCTGATGTCGCGCTACGTTGGTTTTTGTAGCGATCACGGCCATGAGTTGCGTAGAACCATGCTCCAAAGGCGAGTAGAGGCACTGGCAATGTTGCCCAGCCAGCTACGACGGGATTAAGAATGTAGAGATAAATACCGAAACCGATTACCTGCAAAATTGCGATGAGTCCCTGTTCAATACCGTCGATGAGCACTCGCTCCATACTGGTTACGTCTTCCACGACTCGGGTCATCACATCACCGGTTCTGCGAGAATCGAACCAATTGAGAGGTAGTGCCTGAATTTTTCCGTAGAGGTCAGAGCGTATGTCGTAGATGACCTTTTGCTCGAAATGGTTGTTCACTAGGATGCGAAGGCCATTCAATCCCTCACGCGCTACGAAGGCCAGAAGTGCCATGATTACCCAGAACAGGAACTCTCCATGACGTGCGGAATTGGGAAGGATTTCGTCTACAGAATACCCAGTGATAGTAGGAAAGACGAATAAAGCAGCAGTCATCCCCAGAGCGCAGACCAACTGTAGGCTCGCTAGTTTCGGGTAGCGCTTGAGGTATGAGAAGACTCTTAGGATGGATTTCATGAATTGAGGCGCGGGCACGCTTGACGGGGGGATTGCCTTTGTAAAGACAAGGATCAAAGTTCACAAAGATTTGATTTTTGGGAACTTTGGGATTGCCGCCCCGCGGAGGTACGGCCTAGGCTCTCCCCACAACCGGAATCCGGATATCAAAAAACCCCATGGCCAACATCTTAGGTATTTTCACAGCTCTCTTACTTTGCGTCGCCGCTTTCGTGGCAGTTAAAAACAAAGAGAGATTCGAGGCAGAAATTGTAGAGCGAGACGCACAGCAAGCGAATCTGGAGAGAAACCAGGATACGCTTGCAGGGCTTCAAGCAGATAACAAACGCTTGCCAGAGGAGACTGCAGTCGAAGACGCAGCTACCGCTGTTAAAAATGAAGAGAAAGATGCGCTTGAAACTGCAAACAACGCACTCAAGAGCAGCATTGAATCGAAGAACTCGAAAATTGAGAGCAACGATTCTAATCTGAACGACATCCGTGAGAAAGTTGCCAAGGTTGGTGATATAGAAGACCTCGCGGACAAGATGAAGGCAATGGGTGCTGAGAGAGAAGAACTCACCCAAAACATCACAAGCCAAGAAGCTACTCTGGCAAACCTCACGGCACGTAATATCTCTACTCAAGCCGATGCGAAAAATCGCAAAGAGAAACTCGATATCCTGACAAAAGGACAGTCGCTGCCATCACTTAAAACAAGTATCCTCCGAATATACAGCACTTATGGATTCGTTCTCCTTGCAGACGGTGACAACGCTGGAGTGAATGCAAACTCTACCCTCGACGTAGTTCGAGGTGGCGAAGTGATCGCTAAGTTGTTGGTCTCAGCGGTTGAAAGCCGTGTAGCTTCCGCAAGCATTGTTCCTGGTTCACTCGCTAAAGATACCGTTTTGATGACGGGTGACCGCGTTGTGGCTTCCGAAGACGCCGACGAGAAAAAGACCGCCTCGAACTAAAAAATTTCCCCAAAAACCTTTAATCCATGAAATTCATTTTTCCAATTCTAGCCATCATTGTTTGTGGTGGTGCCGCTTATTTCAGCCTCGATCACTCTACAAAGTTTGAAGGTGTTCAAGAGCAACGCCTTGTAGCTATCTCTACGAACAAGAGGGTGATGGCGAACATCGACAAAGAGCAGGCTGAGAAAGATAACAATGAAAAATTGCTTGAAGAAGCAAAGGATCGCCTAGCATTGGCAACTCAAACGGTTGAAATCCTCCAAGCGGATAACAACCAGCTGAAGAACGATGATGCTAAGCTTGATGTCCGTATCGCTGAGCAAGACAAGGAATTCAAACAACTCAATGACGCCATTGAGGAAGTTAGGCTGATCTTGGCCGGTTTAGGTGAGGATGTGAACGTTGATAACATCGGCGAAAAGGTGACAGCTATCCAAGATGACATCATCGATAAGAAGAAGAAGCTCGAAGAACTCAACACTCTCGTCGAGGGCGCTGAAAAAAGACTTTCTAGCAGCCAAGGCGAAGTTGCACGCTTGGTAGAGCGAAAGAATTCACGTAGTGAGCGCATCAAGCGTAACGCTATGACTGCAAGGGTTACTGCAGTAAACCAAGACTGGGGCTTCCTCGTCATTGGTGCCGGTTCAAACTCCGGTTTCACGCCGCAGACATCACTCCTCATCAAACGTGATGGGAAACTGATCGGTCGCGTCACTCCTACCGCTATCGAGAAGACTCAAACGATTGCAGATATCGATCTCGATTCACTAGCCCCGGGTGTTCGCATTCAGCGTGGTGATACGGTGATTCTTGCAAAGCCTTCTGCAAATTAAGCACAGAGTGGACAGAACACTTGTTTTGTCCACGAAGTTGGCTTCTATTGCTGACATGAAATATTACACGCTGTTAGCCATTCTTGCCTTCTTTCTGCCTTCGTGTGCAGATGAAGAACAGAAAAAGCCTGTGGGGCCTACTTCGAAGACTAGCCGCATTCCATGGAATGATCCAGGCTTGGGGCCTAGGGGAGGCGGTCAGATGGGAATGCTTCCGCAAAACCAACACCGGCGTTAATTCGCTCTGCTATTCTAGTCTCTATGGTAGGGGCTTCCTGCTTTGATGCCTGCCAGCCGATAAAGCTGCTCTAGCAACACTATTAGCGCTAGTTCGTGCTGCATAGTCATGCTGGAGAGCGAGAGGGTCATTCCACATGCTGATCTGAGTTCTTCTGAATGACCATCTGAAGCGCCGATGAGGAAGGCCAGCGTCCGGATTTCGCCGGCCATTTCCATATCTGAGACCTTCTTCGAAAGTTGGCGGGTCGTGGGTCTGTCTCCACGTTCATCCATTGCGATTCGGAAACATCCCTCCGAGGCATCCAGCAGGCGTTTCGAGACGGATTCCTTGTCTCCCGCCTTCACGACGACAAGTTCATAGTTCCCATGCCGTTTTAGGCGTTTGAGATATTCTTCCACCGCTGTTTTTGCATATGGCAATGCAGGTTTACCGGCTACGATGACACGAAATCGCATGCCATGACCCTTGCTCAATGAGGCAATAGGCTCCAGCTTCTTCGTAACATGAAATGTATGACATTAATCGCTCTATGTGGTCTTGCGGCATGCGCTCCAAGTCCTGGACCCATCAAGCGCCAGATGGTTGGTCTTCTTGCGAAATTCGACCGTTGGGATTTCAATGGGGATGGATTTCTCCGCGAGTCTGAATTGAAAGAGGCGGAAAAGCGCAGCTCTTTTACGGCAAAAGAGATCGTGGAATTCTATGATGTTGGCGGGGACGGCAAGATTTCTCTTAAAGAGGCTCAAGACGGGATGAAGCGTTTACCTGAAGCTCGTGAGATTGCAGCTGATCAAGAAGCATAGAGCTTATGAGTGATATCTACGAAGACCCAAAAGTTCTCTCGGAATACCTGTTATTTCATTACGGCAACGCTGATGAGATTTTGCCTCCTTCTGTTTCTTGGCCTGATGGAATGCGAGATGCCTTAGACTTTGCCGTAAGGACACCGTCTCATTTTGCAAAAACGAAAGTAGATAGAGGACTTGATCTGGGTTGTGCGGTAGGCAGATCTACATTTGAGATGTCCAAGACTTGCCGCAGTGTCACAGGGATCGATTTTTCACATGCATTCATCAGGGCTGCAGCTGAGTTATGTTCCGGCGCTACGGTGCCCTACGAGAGGCTAGAAGAAGCGCATAGCAAGGTGGCACTTAAGGCGAGTGCTGAAGGCGGCCTGGATACATCTGGTGTCGCTTTTATGCAAGGGGACGCAATGAACCTTCCTGCTGATCTTGGGAGTTTTGACCGTGTTCATGCTGCGAATCTGATTTGTCGCCTCCCTGAGCCAATGCTGTTGTTGGAGAGATTACCCGATTTGGTGAAGTCTGGAGGTGAATTGGTTTTGGCGACGCCATGCACCTGGTTGGCTGAGTTTACCCCGCCTGAGAAATGGCCTGAAAATGAAACCTTGTCATGGTTGAAGGCTCATCTTCAGGGCTCGTTCGAGCTCCGCCAAGAGACGGATGAACCATTTCTTATTCGAGAAACAGCGAGGAAGTTCCAATGGACGAGGTCACTCGTCACGGTGTGGGAAAGGCTCTAAATCGCTTAGGATTTCTTCTTTCTGAGGAATGGTGGTAGATCTAGGTCTTCTCCATCCACGACATTGGGGTTTTCTCCTTCGAACCTACCTCTGGGGGCGCTGTCGAAGGATAGCTCGCTCTGTGATCCCGGCGGCTTTGAACCGAGTTTAAGTTCTGGAGATGATGATGGCTTTGCATCATCGGCCTCGTCGTCAAGTGATACACTGAATGGATCATCATCTTCGTCACTTTCCTTAAAATCTTTTGGCTTTTTATCTTTGCCCCAAATCGGTTTTTCCGGTGGGCGTCTCTTAGGTGCGGGACCTAGAGGTGCTGAATATTTCGATTCTGCGGTGCCCGTATCTGTAGACTTGTCCTCGAATTCCTTAGGTGGTTCTTCTTTTTGTTCCGGCTCTGTATCTGCCGCCTCAACTTCCTTCTCCTCTACTGGCTCTTCCGGTGTTTCGTCTACAGCTTCCGCCTTTGTCTCTGGTGTGAATTCTGCAAAGGGGCGATCTTCGTCTTTATCCTCTTCAGCTTTTTCTTCGATTTCCTCTTTCTCTGGTTGGGTGTCTTCGAAAAGTGAAGGTGCTTCACTAGTTGGTTCGCTCTCTAGCTCTTCTTTATCATCTGGATCAGTTTTCGCAGGCTTATCTTCCTTTTTGTCGATGTGACTGAACGGACTCTCAAGTTCTTCGGACTTTAATTTTGCGACAGTTTTTGCTGTGTCAGAGAGTTTGCTAAGGGAGTCCTTCGAGGCTCCAGTAAGTGCATCTTCGGGTAAGGCGCTGATGAGTGTAATGGAGAGGTTGTCTCCCATTGATGGATCAATAGCTGCGCCGAATAGGACGTGCGCGTGATCTGGAACGTGTTTCTGGAGGCTGCGCATCAGTAGTTCGATCTCGTAGAGAGTGAGCGATTCGCCACCCGAAAGATGAACTAGGACTGTTTGCGCTTCCTTCAGTAGGGAGCCTTGATCGAGAAGTGGGCTGGAAAGGGCGTTGCGGAGTGCTTTCGAGGCGCGATCTTTTCCATCCGACATACCGGAGCCAAATAGGCAACGGGAACGGGTGGTGCGGAGCGCAGACATGAGGTCATCGAGCCCGACATTGATGAGGCCTGGACGTATGACGAGGCGTATGACTGCCTTGATCGATTCGGAGATCATGGTGTCAGCAGCAGCGAAGGCTTCGTGGATGCCTTGTTTTGCGAGGACGAGCTCACCCATGCGGTTGTTGTCGAAGGTGACAAGTGCGTTTGAGAGAACAGCCAGTTCATTGAGTGCCGTTTCTGCCTGCTCACGGCGGCGACGTCCTTCAAAGAAGAATGGCATGGTTGCGAAAACGACGACGAAAGCGCCTTCTTCACGAGCGATGCGAGAAACGATGGGTGCTGCGCCAGAGCCTGTTCCGCCACCTAGTCCGGTGCAGAGGAATACGATACGCTGGCCTTTCAGGGCTTTTCTGACTTCTGCTTCTGCCTCAAGGATTGCTTGTTGCCCGAGTTCTGGGTCACCACCGGTTCCGAGGCCTTTGGTTAGGTTGACACCGAGCTGAACTTTTTCCTTCGCGAGGCACGCGCCGAGGGTGCGGATGTCAGTATTGAGGGCGATGAGTTCTGCACCTTCTAGGCTGTCGAGTGCGATGCGTTCTAGCATGTTTGCGCCCGCTCCACCGAGTCCCACGATTTTAACGGCTGAAGATGGGATGGATTCGTGGCTGTCTCTAGAGTATTCAATCATTGTTCTATAATATTTTTGGCGTCAGCGGCCAAAGGGCCAGAAGAGTCCTAGCAGCTTGCCGATGCAGCCGGGAGGTTTAGTGTTTTCGGTTTCGAGTATCTGGGCGTAGCGAATGAGGCCGATGGCGGTGGCAAACTGTGGATCCTTGAAAGAAGGGTGTCCGGTATCGGTTGCTTCTGGTGGTTCGGGGCGGTAGATGTCTCGGTCGAAGACATCGAACGCGAGTTCTGAAAAACCGCTCATGAGGCTGGTGCCTCCGGTGAGGAAAATGCCGGAACCGATGGCTTCGACGGAACCTTCCGGTAGACGTGCTTTGACGAGTTTGAGTGTTTCTGTAAGCCGCTGCCGTATCACTTCGTTCAGAATGGCGCGTTTCACTTCGACATCGGCAAAGCCGTTATCATCTGCGAGCTTTGCGACGCCAACGGATACGGATGGGTCGGAAGAAGCGTTGCCTTCGAGTATCTTGAGCTTTTCTGCTTTGGAAAATGGAAGGCCAGTGACGAGGTGAATGTCATTGGTGACATGATCTCCGCCAACGGGGATGCAACCGGAAGCCGCGATGGCTCCTTCTAGATAAAGCGCATAATCTGTGGTGCCGCCGCCGATATCGATAAGTAGAGCTCCACGAAGGCGTTGTTCGCGGTCCAGCGCCATCTGTGCTGTAGCGATGGGTGCGAAGACGATGTCATCAACTTCTAGCGGGCATTCACGGACGAGTTTGATGGAGTTTTGGATGCGGTTGCCGATGCCGTGGACGATGTGGAAGTCTGCCTCGACGGTTTTCGCGAATAGTCCGATGGGTGATGCGGCTTGCTCCAGTCCATCGACGAGATATTTTCGAATAATGGTGTGGAGACAGACGTGATCCTGAGGGTAGGGCACATCGCGAGCGATACTGCAGGCTTCCTCAAGGTGTTCTGGCAGAATGGTCTGCTGACCGTCTGGGATGCGGAAAGTTCCGCGGTTGTTGATTCCTTGAAGATGAGAGCCGGTGACTGAAAGGAAAACTGATCCAATTTCGACATCACTGACGTTTTCTGCCTTTGCGAGAGCATGCTTTAGGCAGGCACGTGCTTGTGGGAAGTCAGAAAGTTCACCTTTACGGACACCTGCGGATTTTGTGACACCGATGCCAAGAATCTTCACCGCGCTATCCGGCTTGACCTCACCGACGACGATGCAGGTCTTGCTGGTGCCGATTTCCAATCCTACATGGATTTTCGTGCGACGTGACATGGTTCAGTTTCGGTTCAGTAGGGTGCGAAGGTCTTGTTCCCGCCGGGATTGCGTTTGGTCTACGGGTTCCGGCTCTGGAACTGGGATGGCACGCGGCGGTTCCGCGTCACCGGAGACTGTGATGGGGATATTTCGCTTAGGGATCAAGTTGATCGTTTCGATTCGGTAACCTTTTTTATGCGCGTGGTTGAGTGCTTGTTCGAGGTAGTCGAGTTGTCGTGCGTGATTTCCGAGGCCAAAAGTGGCAGTTGTGCCTCCACGGGTCACCATTTTCAATGACCATTCGGTCTCCTGAGAAATGATTTCGACCATCGAAAGGTCGGACGGATTCCGCTCGCTGATGGCTTCGAGAAGATGCAGGCAGTGCTTGTATTGTGGGTGGTCGAGCGTCTTACCCGGTATGATGGGAGATTTACCGAAGCTAGAGAGCTGAAGGATAGGAAGGTTTTTGCAACCAAAGACCTGACCTGCAGGGCAGGGGTAAGTTACGCCATCCTGATCGACTAGGAGTGCCTGATTCCGCCTTTGTGCTGGAAACCCCTCGTCTGGGCAAGAGATCCAGGCGATAGGCCGGCGCGTCTTGATGCGAATCTCAAGTGTGCCAGGAAGGTCGCGTTTCACCTCTGCCGTGGAAATGGCGGGTATGAGTAGGAGCTGCTCTTCTAAATACTCGAGATCAAAATCGAAGATATTAGCTGAGAGGTCGATGTTGAGGTATTCGACAACACTGGTTTCGTCGAGGACGTCGTTTTCATTGAGATCAATAGCTTGAAGCCGGAAATCCGGATTCTTGTTGAAGCTGTGTTCGATCGCTTGGAGCACGCCGTAGGCTACGCCGAGAAGGAGGGCGAAGACTAAGGAGACTTTTAGTAACACCTTTAAAAAGGCGAGGAAATTGAACCATGCGATTCGAGGAGTCATTACCTCGGACTTCAGCACCTTCACGTGATGCCTGTAGTGCCGGGGTTTTGAGGTTCGTTTTCGCATTTGCGGCAATCTGTTGCCGGGTATCGAGAGAGAAACAGCCCTGTGGGGATTGAAGCCCGGGGCGGACTCGTATCAGCGGACGAAACCCGTAAAACCGGATATTATTACGTACATCCTGATTGTCAATCCACTTCAATATTTGTTTGACGAGTGAAATGACAAAGTTTCTGGCAGTTGGAGCCGACGGGTGAATAATTAGGAACTGATGGGACGGATGTCACGAAATGCGGTTGAGCGGTGTGTCAGGGTTGTGCAGGCCGTGTCTGAGGTCATGCCTTGCCCCGAAGATTTGGAGCAGGAGCTTGCTGATGCGGAGGCAGCTCAAGAGAGAGGGTATTATTTACCGGATGAGGATGACCGTTTGCGAAATGTGTTCGCAGGTTATTTGGAAATGAGAGACGGCTTGTTATCTATTTTGGGGAGGATGGAGCCATGGGTCGATAGACAAGAAAAGCTGGATGAGGAGGAGAGATTGCGGATGTTTATCGTAGCATTTGCCTCGGCATGTCTGCTATTGCGGAGCGGGTCGTATGTGATTCGTGTGGCGGAAGGGAGGCCGGTGGTTTCTCGAAAATTGGATGAAGCAGAGCCAAGGTATGGGATCGCTCGTAAATCATTTACGGAGATCTATCGTAGGCAGAGCTCGGTTCAGAGGATGTGGAAGTTTTACTTAGCTTGCCGATTTTACGGAGAGCACCTCACTCAAATCGAGGCGATGGCAGATGATGATTTGGTTGGGGTGATGGTTCGAATACTCAAGGAGGAGAAGCCGTTCATGGAAAAACGACGGCGTGAATACGTGGCGAAGCGTTTTAGATACCGGTTGCATTCCTTCATACGTAGAAACCGATCGGGCTATGAAAATACGATGTTTCAGATTCTAGCGATTGGCGGAAAAACGATTTCGGAGCTACGTGATCCGATGACTGGGTTGATCGCGATGCCGAAGCGCGTGCCGGGAAAACCACTCGAAGCAATTCGCGAGTATTTGAAGCCAGGTGACATCATCGTGACACGTCACAAGGATGCTTTGACGAACGTTTTTCTACCCGGATTCTGGCCTCACGCGGCGTTGTATGTGGGTGAACAGCCGGGAGGGGGAAATGTGGTGGAGGCGAAGAAGGACGGGGTGCTTTTGAGGGAACTCGACGAGACATTGAAGGTAGACGCGTTTGTCGTTTTACGCGCGGGTGTTGATGAGGGAGTGCTCAGTGAGGTGGTATCACGTGCGATGAGTCACGTGGGTAAGTTGTTCGATTTTTCCTTCGATTTTCGTCAGGCTGATAGGTTGGCGTGTACTGCGTTGGTGTATCGGAGTTGGCATGGGCTTGCCGGAATGGAGTTTAAACTCGGGGAGCAGGCGGGGCGTTTCTGTCTTCCTGCGGAGGATTTGATGGATCAAACTATCGGCAGCGGACTGTTTCAGGTCGTCGCCTATTTTGGAGAAACCTGTGAAGAGGTGAGCTTCGATGAAGAAGCGGTTGAGAAGTTCAAGCGATGAGGGAGAGTTCGGCGATTTTCTTACAGAGCTCAGGGAAAGGAAGTCCTCCGGCGTCAGCGGATTTCGGGAGGAGTGAAGTTTCGGTCATGCCTGGGATGGTGTTTGCTTCGAGAACGTAGGGGTTGTTCTCGGCGTCGAGCATGACGTCTACGCGTGAGTAGACTTCGAGGTTGAGGGATTTGTGAGCGGCGACGGCGGCGGCTTGGACAGCCATGGTGGTTTCTAAATCGAGATCTGCTGGGCAGATGTATTGGGAGCCGGTGGCCTTGCCTGAGAGCCACGGGTATTTTGTGGCCATGTCGTAAACTCCTTCTGGAGGGATGATGTGGACGATGGGGTAGGCTTCGCCATTGATGACAGGAACAGTGAGTTCCGCGCCGGAGATGAATTCCTCGATGAGGAGGTCATTGGAAAGTTTTGCTGCTTTGGCGATGGCTGCTTCTGCCTCTTCTTGAGTTTTAACAATCTCGATGCCGACGGATGAACCTTCGCGAGGTGGTTTTACAACGAATGGAGGTGGGAAAGAGGGCATGACTGGGCCGTTGGTGCAGTCAATGATCTCGGACTTGGGAGTGGGTACGTTTGCGGCGATAAAGGCTTCTTTTGCGAGGCCTTTATCGAAGGCGATGCGTGAAGATTCGGCTCGTGCGCCGGTGTAGGGGATGCCCATGCCATCGAGGATAGATTGGAGTTGGCCGTCTTCACCGAAGGTGCCGTGTATGAGGTTGAAGCAGAGGCCGGTGCCTTCCGGGAGATCAATTTCCTCCGAGGTAACATCCACCGCCACAGCATCAAGGCCAAGAGAGAGGAGGGCTTTGAGGACGGCGTTTCCTGAGGCGAGGGAGACCTGACGCTCGGAGCCGGGGCCACCCATGAGGACGGCGATCTTGATTTGCGAAAGCATGGCTCAAACTTTCTACCTTCAATTTTCAACTTTCAATGAAGAAAGAAGATCTGAGCTGGGGTTTTGGCTAAAAAATTCTCTGTGCTTGAAATTATATCGATACCAAGCGGCAATACCTCATGCTTAAAAAAATCCTACCTTTATTGCTGATCGTTCCGCTGCATGGCGGTTTTGCTTCTGAGGAGCCGAATGTCGTATTTATCATCACCGACGACCAAGGTTACGGTGATCTGGCATGTCACGGGAATCCGGTGATCAAAACGCCTAACATCGATAAGCTACACTCTGAGTCGGTTCGCCTCACTGATTACCACGTATCGCCCACGTGCACTCCTACTCGTGCTGCCTTGATGACCGGGCGTTATACGAACCGTACGGGTGCTTGGCATACGATTATGGGACGTTCCATTCTCCGGACGAATGAAACCACCATCGCGGATCATTTCAGCAAGGCTGGTTTGGTAACAGGGATCTTTGGTAAATGGCACCTCGGTGATGGCTTTCCGTATGACCCTCAGTATCGGGGTTTCCAGAAAACTTATGTGCACGGCGGCGGTGGTATCGGACAAACTCCCGACCTCTGGGATAACTCCTACTTTGACGATACGTATCTAGAAGACGGAGAGCTCGTTCAGGCAAAGGGTTTTTGCACGGATGTCTTTTTTGAAGAGGCTACGGAGTTCATTGAAAAACAGGTCGAAGCTAAAAAGCCTTTCTTCGCCTACATATCCACGAATGCGCCACACGGGCCTTACAATGCTCCGCAGAAATACCTCGATATGTATCCCGAGCTGGAAGGGAAAACCCAATCTTTCTTCGCGATGATCACCAATATCGATGACAACGTCGGCCAGCTCCGCGCTCGTCTCGCTGAAATCGGTGCGGCCGACAATACTATCTTCATTTTCACCACTGACAACGGAACCGCAGGTGGCTCAAAAGTTTTCAATGCAGGAATGCGCGGAAACAAAGGCAGTAACCTTGAAGGCGGTCACCGTGTGCCGTTCTTCCTGCATTGGCCTGCCAAGGGCTGGACTGAGGGGCGTGATGTCGAAACTCTGGCCGCTCATATTGATATCCTCCCTACATTCGGAGAAATCTTCGATTTTTCTTTTGAAGGCTCTCTTCCTGTTGATGGTAAATCAATTCTGCCTGTGCTCACAGATTCAGATGCAGAGTGGTCAGATCGAATCATTTACACGGACTCGCAGCGCAATATTACTCCAGTCGAATACAAGAATTGCTCCATCATGTCACAAGACTGGCGCCTGATTAACGGGAAGCAACTCTACCAGATCTCGAAAGACCCAAGTCAGGAAAACAATGTAGCCGATAAACATCCGGAGCGAGTCGCCACCATGCGTAAGAGCTACGAGGAGACCTGGGACGATATGGAAAAATCCTTCGCTGAGGGAGCACCGTTTCATCTAGGTGAAAATCCGAAACCAGTTTCCCTCACCGCTCACGATCTAGTCGGTACAGGAGGCACGGCATCCGTTGCATGGAATCAACAGTACATCCGCGAAGGGGAACTTACCGGAATCAACGAAGATGGCCCAGCCTATTGGCAAATCAAAGTCACCAAGGCGGGTAAATACACCTTCGAGCTATCGCGCTACCCACTTTACACAGGCATCGGTTTAAACGCCTCAGCTCCTACAGGCAGCCAGGTGCCAGGTGACAGCAAGTCCTTCCGAACTTTTGAGGCACGTGCTTTCGATATCAAAAGTGGTTGGATCAGCCTAAACGGCGAAAAGCTGGCGAGTGCAGAGGCTAAGCCTGATGCGGTATCGATTACATTGACCGCTGACCTGCCGGTTGGAACTCATCAGTTAAGTGCCATCTTCGAAACGGCAGATGGCGATAACGTGGCTTACTACACGGTCATTAAAGCAGCTGAATAGCGAGTAGAGCATTCCGACTCGAAGATTGGAATCGAGTCGGTCTAAGCCAGTCTTTCCTTAGAAGCAGAAGTCTTCTTCACCGATGATTTTTACTTCGGTTTCGAGGTCTACGCCGCGTTCCTGTTTGGCCTTTTTCTGGATGGACTCGATGAGCGCAAGGATGTCGGACGCAGTGGCGCTGCCGTTGTTGACGATGAAGTTACCGTGAACATCGGAAACGGCGGCCTTGCCGATGGAGGCTCCTTTGAGTCCTAGGGTGTCGATCAAGCGGCCGGCAGGGATTTCTTCTGGATTCTTGAATGTGCAGCCTGCTGAGGCGGCGATGGGTTGCGAGGTCTTGCGTTTCTCTCGAGATTCGTTCCAGCGCTTTTTGATGTTGTCGTGTGAGTCGCTCTTGCCTTTGAAGACTGCTTCCAAGGCAAAGTTTCGGCGGAGTTCTTGGACGTTGCGGTAGCCTGATGTGATTTCTTCTCTTTCGCGTGTGCGGATGACACCGTCTTCATCAAGGAATGTGACACGGACAACTTGGTCGAAGGTTTCCACGCCCATGGCTCCGGCGTTCATGCGGAGTGAACCGCCGACGTTTCCAGGGATGCCTTCCATCCATTCGAAGCCGCCAATACCATGTGCTCCGGCGAAGGAGGCAAGTTTTTTGAGGCGGACGCCTACGCCTGCAACGACGTGGCCTTTTGCATCGAGTGAGATGCCTGAAAATGCTCCTCCGCTAGGGTGAATGACTGCGCCGCGTATGCCGCCATCTCTTACAAGGATGTTGGATCCTCGACCTACAACACGGATAGGGATGCCGCGTTCACGGCAGGCATCGACAAGGAAAGCGAAGGCAAAGAAAGATTGCGGCTCGAACCAGAGTTGTGCGGGGCCACCTACTAGGAGTGTGGTATGTTTCTTCATCGGCTCGTAGAGCTTGCCGTTGATTTCACCTTCTGGTGCGACGGATTTTAGTTCTTCGAGAGTCTTAAGGTCGGCGATGACACGGGAGCCGACTTCGTGAACATTGCCTGCGCCGAGAGTGATGAGGAGGTCGCCGGGTTCGAGGGAATTGCCGACGATGTGGTGAGCTGTTTCCATGTTGGGAAGGAATTTCCCTGGAATGTCGCCGTTTTCCTTCATGGCATCGACGAGTGTCTGGCCGGTGACGCCTGGGATGGGCGGTTCTGAAGCTGGATAAACGTCGGTGATGAAGACTCTATCGGCCGCTTGGAGGACTTTTCCAAAATCATCGGCGAGTGCCTGAGTGCGGGTGTAGCGATGAGGCTGGAAGAGGACGATGAGACGGGAAGGCTTCAGCGAGCGCGCAGTCTGGAGTGTCGCTGCAAGCTCGGTGGGGTGGTGACCGTAATCGTCGATGACTCGGAATTGCTTGGAGAGATATTTGGTCTCGAAGCGGCGCTTGGCTCCGGCGAAGGAGGTGAGGGCGCGGGCGATGAGCGAGAATTCAGCACCGCAGATGTCCGCGATGGCGATGGCCGCGAGGGCGTTTAGGATGTTGTGCTCGCCGGGGATCGCTAATTCGATGTCACCGAGGACTTCACCGTCCTTCTTTACTGTGAAAGCCGAGGAACCTTTGAGATCGCGGATGTCCGAGGCGGTGTAGTTCGTCTTTTCGTCGGTGGTTTCCCAGCCGTAGGAAATGGCGTTATCGCGTTTTGAGCAAAGCTCGTGAGCAACAGGGCTCTCGGCACAATAAACGATATTGCCTGAGGTGTTCTCGATAAGAGTGGTGAACACTTCTTTGATGTGGTCGAGATCGCGGTAGAAATCGAGATGCTCGGCTTCGATGTTGAGGATGACTGAGTGGCGGGTCTGGTAGAGGGTGAGGGTGCCGTCTGATTCATCGCCTTCTGCGACCATGAGTTCGCCTTCGGGCTCCCACTTTGCATTTGCTCCTAGGATGGGGATTTCCGCGCCGACGTAGTGAGAGGGTTTGTTGCCGCACTCGCGCAGGATATGGGCGGTCATGGCGGAGGTGGTGGTCTTGCCGTGGGTGCCGGAAATGACGATACCTGCCTTTGTCTTCAGGATGGCAGCGAGGCATTCCGCACGGCGGATGAGTGAGATCTTGCGTTTAACTGCTCCTGCATAGGCAGGGTTCTTTGGTGTGATGGCAGAGGAATAAACGACGAGATCTGCTCCTTCTACCGCTGCATCTGTCTGGGGTGAGGAAAACTGCAGGCCTAGCGTCTGCATGCGATCGGTCTCTGAAGTGGTGACGCGGTCGCAGCCGGAAACCTTGTGCCCCATACCAAGCAGAAGCAGCGCGAGGCCGCTCATGCCAGAACCGGCTACGCCGATGAGGTGGATGTGGAGGGGTTTCGAGAGATCCGTAAGATCTTGTGTCTTTTTCTTCGCGGCCATGTGAGGGGCGGGAGGGTGGAGGGTTTCGGGGTGAGATTAAAGCCGAAAAGCAGTGCTTGATACAGCCTTCTCCGGCTTTGGTTTGACGCTGGGGCGGGCCGTGGGCAAGCTGCGCGCGGATATGACAGCAACGAAACGGGTTCTCTTTGTATGCACGGGCAACACTTGCCGTAGCCCGATGGCAGAAGCGCTGTTTCGTAAGGCGGTGGCTGGGCGTGAGGATTACTCGGTAAGTTCTGCCGGTGTAGCAGCCATGGGCGGTTCATCGGCCAGCCGCGAGACTGCGGAGATCTGCAAGCTTTCCGACGCTCCTTTGGGAAATTTCCGGAGCCGTTCAGTTACTGAAGAACTTCTCGCTGAGGCGACGCATGTTTTTACGATGACAGGTGGGCATCTCGGTTTACTTGAGGAGCATTTTCCAGAGTTTTCCGATAAGTATTACCTCGCCTGTGAGTTTGCGAATATCGACGGCAGGGGGCTTGGTGCGGATGTGCCGGATCCCATCGGGATGGGAAAAAGAGCTTACGAGGATGTGGCGAGGGTGATGGGTGAGGCTATTCCCGCGATCATTTCCTACATTGATCAGACGACAGTGAAAGAGGCTTGAGACTGGGAGCCGGCTTGTTACGTCGTTTGCTGCGTTTATCGGCAGATTCAGATATTAGGCGGTGGAAATTGAGATCACGACCATTCTCGGCAGCAGGCGGATTTCGATTTCACCGCACCTTAGGATGTTTCAGGTGCTCTGGAGAGCTTCTCTCCTCGGGGATCAGCGGCCGCCGGTGCGAGGGGGACCCTTTTTCTTGGGCTTGTCAGGTGTGACGTCGCGCATGTTGCCGCCGCCTTTACCTTTGTTTTGCTGGAGCTTCTGCATCTCAGCTTGTTTTTCAGCCATGCGCTGGACCCATGATTTCTTGCCGCCGTCTTTGCGGGCGACGAGCTCTGGCTCAGGGATCTTGTTCATCAGGAAGGTCTGGCCGATGGAGAAGATGTTCTGGGTAGTCCAGTAGAGGGCGAGTGCTGAGGCGTAGTTGTAGCAGAAGAAGAAGAACATCAGCGGCATGAGCATCATGATGCGTTGCTGCATTTTATCTCCGGTCTTGGGCATCATGGCCATTTGCAATGCACTGGTGCCGGCCATGACGATGGGGAGGATGTTGATGGGGATGCCAGCTAGGTGAGTCAGGGTGTCTGGCTGGGAAAGGTCTGCAACCCAGAGGAAGGGTTGGTTGCGGAGCTCAACGGCGTAATCGAGCATGCGGAAGAAGCCGAAGAAAATCGGGATCTGGATGAGCATGGGAAGGCAGCCGCCGAGGGGGTTGATGCCGTATTTCCGGTAAAGCCCCATCATCTCGGTGTTGAGCTTGTTGGGATCGTCAGCGTATTTTTCCTTCAGCTCCTTCATCTTCGGCTGGAGCTTGGACATGCGCTTCATCGAGTGTGTCGATTTTGCATGGAGCGGCCAGATGAGGATGCGGACGATGAGGGTGAGGCAGATGATGGAAAGTCCCCACGATTGAGTGGAAGAGAAGTTGTCGATGCCGTTGTGAAGGTGGTTTAGCACCCAGTTTAGGAATCGGGAAACGGGGCTGAAGAAGCCGTATTGCATCATGTCGCCCCAGCCATCACCTGCGCCTTCGGTATCATCGAGGTCGCGCAGCATGGTGTTTGCTTTGGGGCCAGTAAAGATGCTGTATTTGAAGGTGACGGGTGAGCCAGGAGCGAGAGAGACAGGAGGAAGCGCGATGGCAGCGCGAACGGCGGGTAGGGATTTGCCGTTTTCGCTAAGGCGTATTTGCTGTGGCTTGCCCCAGACGGGAGTTTCGGCGAATTTTTCCGGCCGGATGACAGTGGTGAAGAACTGATCGGTTACGCCTGCGTATTCTATGTTTTCACCGGGCTCGCTGGTGATGATGGATTTCTCTGATGAGAACCAGCCGCCTTTGAATGCGTTAGCATTTTCGAAATGCATTTTACCATCCTTGTGCCAGAAGAAGCCGGTGTAGGTGGGGCGCTCTTTCTCATGGAGTGGCGCTGCAGAGCCGAGGTAGAGTCCGTATTGGGAGATGTCGAAGTTAGCCGTGCCGGTGTTTTGAAGCGCGATGGAGAGATTGAGGAAATAGGGCTGACCGGGGATATCGCGTGATTCTATCGAGTAGGTTTTCTTGACGATGATACCAGTGGGCAGCTTGGCGATGAAAACGGCGGTTTTGCCGGGCTCGGATAGGTCTCCCTTGTAAGCATAGGAGGAATTTTCCTGTTTTTCTTTGGAGTCGACGAGGCCACCGATGGGGCCAGCTCCGTCGCGGTTGATGCGAACGAGGGTCTCTTGGTTGACGTTTTTCTGATCCTTCAGCTCGGCAAATTTGATGCCGCCGCCGATGGTGGAGAGGGTGAAGGCGACCTTATCGTTTTCGAGGATAATGAGTTCTTCAGAGGTCGGCGGAGGAGGTGTTTCGACGCTGAGACCCGGGGTCTCTACGGAATCAGTTTCCTCTGAGACAGATTCGACAGTTGTCGGCTTCTTCTCAACGGGAGGTTTGTTCTTCGCGGCGAAGTGGATGTTTAGCGCAATGAGCGTTCCGCAGAGTGCGAGGACGATCCAGGTCTTACGGTCGTACATAGGATGGTGAAAGTGATTTGGTTACGAGTCGCAGAAATGCGAGTCGGGGGAGGGCTGCTTAGGTGCTCGCGGCGTGACGGTCAATGGCCAAGAATAGCGGCCAGCTGTTCTTTCAGGTGAAGAGGCCAAGCCGGCGGCATTGTTTCAACCAATCGGCCTCCAATTCGGCGTTTGTGGCGGATTTTGCCCCCGGGCGAGCGATGGTGATGATGAAACGGCTAGGATCGGTGAATTCTGGGGCGTGTGCCTGGATGTAGCTGCGTAGGCGCCGGCGGATGTGATTCCGATCGTGGGCTTTCTTTGCTGCGCGCTTGCTGGTGACGAAAGCGGCGCGAATGGAGCCCAAGGATGGATCTGCCAAAGTGCTTACAATGACAAACCGGCCTGCTTTCGCGTGGCCGGTTTTCCTGATGCGGAGGAAGTCCTCTGCTTGGTTGATGCTGCTGGAGCGGGGGAGTTTCATGCGGGGAAGCCCTCTGAAGCTCTATGCTGCGGACTGAAGTCCGCGTTCCATCAGCGTCCGTGTTGGGTGATGTGGCGCTTGAAGTGAAGCTCTGCACCCTTAGGAATGAGGCGCTTGCGACCCTTCTGGCGGCGGCGTTTGATGCAATCGCGACCTGCTTTAGTGGCCATGCGTGCGCGGAATCCGTGCTGTTGTTTACGGGTGCGTTTTGTGGGCTGGTAGGTGCGGAAGCTCATTGCGGATCTTGGTTAAAAAGTTTCTGCGCGTGGATGCGCGGGGGCGGGACTTTAGTGATAGCGAGTGGCTTGTCAATGCGGCAGTGCGGCATTTTTGGAAAAAAATGCATCCGCCGGTGTGGCTTTGTGATAGTTTGCCGCCGTAACGACAAGAAATATGGCAGCTACGCAGAATACGATCGCCCTAGTTTACGACTATGACCAGACCCTGAGCTCAAAATATATGCAGGATGACGTCCTGTTTCCGAAGTTCGGGATTGATCCAGAGCAGTTTTGGAAAAAGTGCAATGGACTGGTGGAGGAGCAAAAATGGGATGGTGAATTGGCGTATATGAAGTGCCTTCTGGATTACCTGGGTATGGATCGTGTGACGAATCAGATGCTTTCCGATCTGGGGGCGGGCTTGACGTTTTTCCCGGGGCTTCCGGAACTTTTTGAGTCGTTGCCTAAGGCGGCGCTGCGTCCAGAGCATGAGTTGGCGGGCATCAAGGTGGAGCATTACATCATTTCCTCTGGCTTGAAGGCTCTGCTGGAAGGTTCTCGCCTCAAGCCTCACGTGAAGGAAATGTTTGGCTGTGAGTTTGGCGAGGATGCTGAAGGCCTGATAAGCTTTCCGAAACGCGTGATCTCTCACACGACGAAGACGCAGTATCTTTTCCGTATCAACAAAGGCATGCTGAACTACGATCAGGATGTGAACGATCACATGCCTGCGGAACAACGCCCGATTCCTTTTGAAAATATGGTTTATGTCGGTGATGGCCCGACGGATGTGCCGTGCTTCACAGTAGTGATGAGAAACGGTGGGCATGGGATCGCGGTCTATAATCCCGAAGATGAGAGCGGGAAGTCTTTCCGCAAATGTTTCCAACTCTCCACGCACGCGGGACGTGTGAAGCACATTGCGCCGGCGGATTACCGTGAGGGCTCGCATCTCTGGCTGCTGCTCAGGGAAATGGTCACGGAAACGGCCGACCGTATCCTGCGCCGCCGCACCGAGGAGCTGGATGCGACGACGGTTGCTGCGCCGACCTTCTGATTTGTTAGTCGGGGTTTATTCCCTATTGGCAAAGGTAGGATCGCTGCCTAGCCTCGCTCCTTCATGTCAGAAAAGACTCACTTTCACTTCACAGGGATCTGCGGGACAGCCATGGGCGCTGTTGCTGCAGCGATGAAAAAGCGCGGTTTCACGGTTACCGGCAGCGATGCGAACGTTTATCCGCCGATGTCAGATTTCTTACGCGGCGAGGGTATTGAAATCGGAGAGGGCTATCGTGAGGAGAATATTCCCGAGAGCGCTGAGGTCGTAGTGATCGGAAATGCGATCTCTAGAGGCAATCCCGAGGCTGAATCTGCGCTTGAGAGGAAGCTGCTCTATCACTCGCTCCCGGAGGTGATGAAGGATCATTTTCTGCGCGGGAAACGGAATTTCGTCGTCAGTGGAACTCATGGGAAAACGACGACCTCATCGATTCTTGCGTGGCTCTTCACAAATGCGGGAGCTGATCCCGGGTTTATGATCGGTGGACTGCCGAAAAACCTTGGGTGTGGCGCCCGTTTCCCTGAGTCCGAAATCAATGTCTTGGAAGGCGACGAATACGACACCGCCTTTTTCGATAAGCGTTCGAAGTTTCTCCACTACCTGCCGGAATGTGTGGTGGTGAATAACATCGAGTTTGATCACGCCGATATTTATAACGATGTAGAGGAGATTAAGCTGAGCTTTAAGCGACTTCTCAATGTTGTGCCACGCAATGGTGTGGCTTTCGTAAACGGTGATGAGAAAAACTGCCTAGATGTAGCGGAAAAGGCTCCTTGCCCGGTGACGACTGTCGGTCTTGGTGAGGGTAACTCTCTACGCATCACAGATGTGAAATACGAGCAGTCTAGTAGCTCATTCACTCTGGGAGGCGAAGAATACACCATTCCGATGACGGGTGAATTCAACGTGCGTAATGCAGCGATGGCAGTTGCCGCCGCAACTTTCGGTGGTCTCGATCTTGAGAAGATTAAGGAAGGCTTGCTCGCCTTTGAGGGAATTGCCCGTAGGCAGGAACTGAAGGGCGAAAAAAATGGCATCAAAGTCATCGACGATTTTGCGCACCATCCGACGGCTATTGGTCTCGCGATCAAGAGTATCCGCCAGAAGTATCCTGATTCAAGGTTGTGGGTGCTCTTTGAGCCTCGCTCGAACACGACTCGCCGAGCGGTTTTCCAGAAAGAACTGGCCGATGCTCTATCCGGTGCGGACTTTGCTGTGGTGGCGGCTATTCCCGATCTCCACAAGATCCCAGAAAACGACAGGCTCGATCCCGTGAAGCTCTCGGCGGACATTGAAAAGGGAGGCAGCAAGGCCTATTATCTCGCGGACAATGAGGCGATCATCGCTCAGGTAAAAAGCGAGGCGAAAGCGGGTGATGTGGTGGCTGTTCTTTCCAATGGAGGGTTTGGCGGCATTCACAAACAGCTTCTAGAGCAATTGTAAGAGATTGTTCGCTTTACAAGAACGCCTGCTTCGGACAATTTTCGCGCCCCCGCTATTTGAGGACAGATGGCTGAGCTCGGTTTAAGGCACACGATTCGAAATCGTGCGTAGGGTTAAACCTACCGTGGGTTCGAATCCCACTCTGTCCGCCATCACCCCAGCTCGGTTCATCCGGGCTGGGGTGATGGCGTTTTAGGGCGGGTGGAGAACCCCTTGAGCCACAGGCGAAACGGGTTTGATTGCAGATTTCCTGTCTCAGGAAAAAGCATCCCATTCGCGCAGCGCATTCCGCAAAGACGTAGCGAAGCGCAGTCAATCCCACTCTGTCCGCCAAAAAGGAAGTTATTGCTAGTGGCGCAGCGCGGGAGTCTACTGACGTGTGATATTTACCTCTAGGAGGACGCTTTGAGCGATTCCATCGCTCCGTCCCGCATCGCCTTCTTGGGCGACTTTCAGCCGCGTCTCTGCGGAATTGCAACTTTTACCACGGATCTCTCCGGATCCATTGCGCAGGCGGCACCGGATTCAGATTGCTTTGTAGGAGCGGTCAACGATAGGCCGGAAGGATATGATTATCCGCCACGGGTGCGCTTCGAGCTTCAGGAAAAGGAACTCGACTCTTACCGCCGGGCGGCGGATTTCCTGAATTTCAACAACACCGACGTCCTCTGTGTGCAACACGAATTCGGCATCTACGGCGGGCGTGCGGGCAGTCACCTGCTGGCTTTGCTGAAGGAGGTGAGGATGCCTGTGGTGACCACGCTGCATACGATCCTGCAACATCCCGATCAGGATCAGCGCAGGGTGATGGACGAATTGGTGAGGCTCAGCGACCGGCTGGTGGTGATGGCGCAGAAGGGCATCGATATTCTCCGTGAGGTCTATGAGGTGCCGGAAGATAAAATCGATCTCATCCCGCATGGCATCCCGGATCTGGATTTCGTGGACTCCAGCCATTTCAAGGAACAGTTCGGCGTGGAGGGAAAGCAGGTCATGCTCACCTTCGGGCTTATTGGCCCAGGAAAAGGGATCGAGCATGTGATCCAGGCATTGCCGGAAATCGTCAAAAACCATCCGAATGTCATCTACCTCGTCCTAGGGGCGACACATCCGAACTTGCTCGCGCAAGAGGGCGAACGCTACCGCATGAGTCTCGAACGTCTCGCGGCAGACCTAGGGATGAAGGAGCACATCATTTTCCATAACAGTTTCGTATCGCTGGATGACCTCAAGGAATTCATTGGCGCGACGGACATCTACGTGACGCCGTATCTCAACGAAGCGCAGATCACCTCCGGTACGCTGGCCTACGTTTTCGGTGCCGGGAAAGCGGTGGTCTCGACACCCTATTGGCACGCTCAAGAACTGCTGGCCGATGGACGCGGGGTGCTGGTTCCGTTCAGTGATCCGGCGGCGCTGGCTCAGGGAGTTTGTGGGTTGCTCGACGATGATTCCCGTTTGGAAAAAATCCGCCGCGATGCCTATGCGATGGGGCGCGAGATGATCTGGCCTGCGGTGGCGAAGCGTTACCTGGAATCCTTCCAGCACGCCCGCTCCGACCGGAAAATTGCTCCTCGTGCGGCCTTTGCGGACTGGACACTCAAAAGCCGCCCGCAAGAGCTGCCTCCCCTGCGGCTCGACCACGTGGAGCGCATGACTGATGGCACCGGCATCTTCCAGCACGCCATTTTCAATGTGCCGAATTTCCACGAAGGTTACTGCACAGATGACAACGCCCGTGCCTTAATACTCTGCAATGTCCTCGACGATCAAGGCGACCTACCCCTATCGAAGAACCTAGCCAAGCTTTCCACAAACTACCTCGCTTTCCTTGCGGCGGCGCTGGATTACGAGAGCGGACGTTTCCGGAATTTCATGAGCCACGGTAGGCAGTGGCTGGAGGACGCCGGTAGCGAGGATAGCCACGCGCGTGCGCTTTGGGCGACAGGGACGGGTGCCGGTCGCGCTCGCGATACCGGCCACAAGCGGCTATCCGCTCAGCTATTCGAAAAGGGCATTCCCGCCATGGCCACCTTCACATCGCCCCGCGCATGGACTTTCAGTCTCCTAGGCATTCACGAATATCTCCGCAACGACCCGGATGAGCCACGGATCCACGAGATGCGTGAACTTCTCACCAATAAGCTCCTGAAAATCTGGAATGATTGCGCGACCGATGACTGGCCGTGGTTTGAAAATAGCGTCACCTACGACAATGCCCGTATCTGCCAGGCACTCATCCTCAGCGGCCAATGGATGCCCCATCCGGAGGCTCTCGAAGTCGGCCTGAAATCGCTGGGCTGGCTTGCCTCCATCCAGACCACCCAGTCTGGCCACTTCCGCTCCATTGGTAGTAATGGCTTTTATGTGAAAAACGGCGCCCGCGCCGATTTCGACCAGCAACCCGTCGAGGCACAGGCCATGGTCTCCGCCTGTCAAGAGGCCTTTCGTGCTACCAGGGATCCGAAATGGTCGGACGAAGCCAAGCGTGCCTTCGAGTGGTTCCTCGGTCGTAACGACCTCGGCGTTCCCCTCTACGATTTCACTACTGGCGGCTGTAGCGACGGTCTGCATGAGGATCGTGTCAGCGAGAATCAGGGTGCAGAGTCCACCCTCGCCTTCCACCTCTCCCTTGCGGAAATGAACCGCGCCGCCCACATCGTCAGCCAACCCGCTCCTCTCTCGTAATATAGCATGAGTCCCATCCGCATCCAACGCCACGAAGCCTTGCTCCTCCCTGAATGTGCTCGGGTCATCATCCGACCCTTCATCCCTGGTGAGCCCTGGCGCATCAAGGGCATCATCGATCGAGCCCTCAAACTTACGGAAGAGCAGGTCTCCGACGAACTTGAAGCCATTCACCGAGATTTCGCCTCACGCCATCTCGATTCCGATGCCGTGCTCCTGCTGAATTTGAAAAAAGTGGAGGAACATCTCCCCGCCGGACACACCATGAGCCATAAGCGCTTGGTTCTCATTGGTGCGCTTTTTTCCGGGGAATACGCACTGGAATCCGCCGCCCTTTTCAATCCCTCTATCGTCCCACACCCGGATCAGAAAGGGGTTCCGAAAGGCGGCCTGCGTTTTATCATGAGCCTCCGCGCCACCGGTGAGGGGCACATCTCTTCCATCGAGTTTCGCACCGGAGGCATTTCCCCAGAAGGAGAAATCACCATCGTCCCCGTGTCCCGCTATGTCTCCGAGCCAGAAATCGTCCCGAACCCCCGCTTCGAGAAAGAACCCTTTATTTTCAAGCTCCGAGAAATGGGTTTTGAAAACCATCACTACACCGCTGCCGTCCTCCGGCCTCTAGGGGATAGTTTTACCCTTTACGAGCTGAACAAAAGTATTGGCACCGTGCGCCATAACGCGACTGGCCCACTGCTGGAACTCCACAAAACTCTTGAGTGCATCCAGTGGCTGGCGGAATCGAACTACGAACTGCGTTTTTCCGAAAAACTCGCTATGAGCGAACGCATCATCTTCCCGGTTTCTCCCAACGAGACAAATGGCATTGAGGATGCGCGCTTCGTCCGCTTCGTAGAGGATGACGGTGCGGTGAAATACTACGCCACCTACACTGCCTACAACGGCCACTCCATCCTGCCGCAGCTCATCGAGACCGAGGATTTTCTCCACTTCCGCATCCTCACGCTAAACGGAAGCGCAGTACAGAACAAAGGCATGGCTCTTTTCCCACGCCGCATCAATGGGCGCTACGCCATGCTCTCCCGTCAGGACGACGAGAACCTTTTCATCATGTTCTCAGATCAGCCTCACTTCTGGAACGACCCGGAACTTATCCTGAGCCCCTCGGAAATGTGGAATTCCGTAAAAATCGGCAACTGCGGGTCACCCATCGAGACCGAGGCCGGTTGGCTGGTCATCACGCACGGCGTCGGCCCCATGCGGAAATACTGCATTGGCGCCGCGCTGTTGGATCTGGACGATCCTACGAAAGTCATCGGACGCCTCAGGGAGCCCCTGCTCTCTCCGCAAGGAGAGGAGCGCGAAGGCTACGTTCCGAACGTCGTCTATAGTTGCGGCTCGCTAGTGCACGGGAAGAATCTGATCCTGCCTTTCGCCGTAAGTGACCGTGCGTCCTCTATCGCCACAGTTAATCTGGACGATCTTCTCGCAGCGCTGACGTCAGACACTGCGGAAGAGGTGTAAGACTATTTCTTTTTCTTCGGCGGTGGCCCGGTGTTTGCGGATTGCTTGTCGCTAATGGATTTCTGTTTCGCCTTGTTGGAAGCATCGGCCTTGCCTTGCTTCTGCTTGCTATCCTTGTTTTTTGATTTTGGTGATTTGTCGCCCATATTTTTGTATTGTTGATAATTCCGTCGTGGGCAGGACTTGGGCTTACGCTTGCAAAGCAAGAACAGGGCGGAACCGGACAATCATGATCATGGCATCACTTTAAGATAGGAAAATCGCAGTGGCTAATCTGGGTTTCTGGTCTGCGCAGAATGGGGTGAATCGAAAAAATCTTGGGTGACACGGTATGGCTCCTGTGTGAGCATTTCGCAGCAGCGTGGATCGCTTGTCGAATTGTATGTTTACCGGACTTGTAGAGGCGTTGGGAGAGGTGGTTTCTTTAGAAACCATGGGAGAGCAGGGACGGTTAGTAATTTCCATTCCATTTGCCGGTGAACTCGCACTCGGCGACTCTGTGGCGGTCAATGGCTGCTGCCTGACGGTGGCCGAGCTTTCTCAGGATGCGGTTTCTTTTGATGTCTTAGCGCAGACCTTGCGTGTGACTTCACTAGGCGAGCTTTCAGCAGGTGGCGTGGTGAATCTAGAACGTGCGCTACGTGTGGGTGACCGGCTCGGTGGGCATTTTGTGCAGGGGCACGTGGATGCAGTTGGGAAAATTATTTCTTTAGAGGAAAACGGTCAGGATCATGTGGTGGAGGTTTCCCTGCCACCTGAGATTCATAAGTTGTGCGTTGGAAAGGGATCGTTAGCGATTGATGGGATTTCGCTGACCATCGCTGAGTTGAAAGAAGGCTCCGCAGTATTTTGGATCACGCCGCATACGTTTTCCCACACGAACCTGCGTGATGCGAAGGTGGGAGGTTCAGTGAATCTAGAAGGCGACATGCTGGCGAAGCATGTGGCGTCGCTGATGGCGAAATGAGATTTGCTGATTAGCAGGGCGTTAGATAGCGGGTTGAAATACCCAAGGGGTACACCGACCCGCGCCTCATATAGGACTCCATATTAGAGATCCTTCACACAGCGGAAGCCGGTGTGACAGGTGGGGGAGTCGTTTTCGATGGAGTGGCGTGCGCCAGGGCGATAGCGCATGCAGTAGGAAACGTGGCAGAGGTAGGAGCCGCCTTTGGTCATGTAGTTCGGAGCGCCCGTTCCTTTTCTTCCGTCGTTGCGGTTGACCCATGTATCGGAGCCTTGTGGATCGCAGACGACGCAGGTGCTTCGGTATTCGGGATCGTAATATTCTGAGCAAATTTCCCAGACGTTTCCGGCCATGTCATAGAGGCCGTAGCCATTTGCTGGAAAGGATTTGACAGGTGATGGGCCGGCAAAGCCGTCTTCGGCGGTGTCATTTGTGGGGAAGGTGCCGTGGAAGGTATTGGCCATCCATTTGTCGCCGGGCTTCATTTCATTTCCCCAAGTGTACATTTTGTTCTCTAGCCCGCCACGTGCCGCGTATTCCCATTCAGCTTCGGTAGGAAGGCGCTTGCCTGCCCATTCTGCGTAGGCAGCGGCATCGTCGTGATTCACGCACGAAACTGGGTAATCGTCCTTGCCCTCGATGGAAGAATCTTTGCCTTCGGGGTGTTTCCAGTCTGCATCGATATCCCATTTCCACCATTGGATGTACGAGCCGGGATCTTCAATGCGACCTTCGAAGTTCTCAGGGCTGTTGAAAACGATGGCTCCGTTTTTGAAAGGAGGTTTAGGAAGTTCGGCCAGCACTTGCGGGGGAAATTGAGAGATGTCTGCATCTTGTTCTGCGAAGGTGACGTAGCCAGTTTCCTCCACGAATTTCCGAAACTGTGCGTTGGTGACTTCCGTTTCATCCATCCAGAAGCTGGAGACTTCGACTTTGATTTGTGGACTTTCCTCTGGAAATTCTTTGGTGCCGTAGGGTGTTTCGAAAGTCCCTACCGTGCCGACGGTGGTTGAACCTCCGGGGATTTTCACCATTCCGTCCTTTTTCTCGAGCCCGGTGGAATTATCTGTGGAGGAGTCTTTATTGCAGGAGCAGAAGACAAGTGTAGTGGCGGAGAGGGCTAGGATGGAGAGTTTACAGGTCACAGGAGGAATCTACGGTCAAAAGCGATGGTTTCCATCAAATTTCTTGTCGTTAGCTTTGGGTTTCTTTCTGGAGCAAAAGCGGGGTAGTTTCCTCGCAGCACATGAGAGCCAGATTAACGAAAGACTTCCGCTTCGAGGCGGCACATACGCTGCCGAGCCTGCCCGATGGGCACAAATGCCGCCAGATGCACGGGCACAGCTTCAAGGTAGAGATTCACATCGAGGGGGAAGTGGATGAGCGAATCGGCTGGATCTATGACCATAAACTCATTTCAAACGCGATGAATCCTCTTCTGGAGATGCTGGATCACGCGTATTTGAATGATATAGAAGGGCTTGAGAGCCCTACCATCGAAATTATGGCGGGATGGTTCTGGAAGAAATTGGCACCAGATTTGCCAGGATTGGCGGAAATTGTGATCTTCGAGACGCCCACGGCTAGGTGCTCTTTCAAGGGAGAATTCTAGTTTTTTCTCTGCCGGAGAGGCACAGAGATCACGGAGGATCGCTGAGTTAGGGTTGGTGGATTTTGGTGAGTAGAAATTAGAGTGTTTAAAGTTCTAAAATGTTCTTGCTTCGAGAGGCTAGGTGTATCAATTTCCGCGCCCTGTCACACGGGACGTAGCTCAGCCTGGTAGAGCGCCTGCTTTGGGAGCAGGATGTCGTCAGTTCGAATCTGGCCGTCCCGACCACCTAATAATTGTACCCTGATTTCTAACGAAGTCGGGGATTTTTATTTAGCGGCACTGAGTTTTAGGACGCCGACGTAAGGGAGGTTGCGGTATTTTCCTTTGTAATCGAGGCCGTAGCCGACGACAAATTCGTCGTTAATCTCGAAGCCTACGTAGTCGGCTTTGACTTCCTCGGCGCGTACCTTGTCCTTTGCAAGGAGGACGCCGCTGTGGACAGCGGCTGCTCCCTCTTCTTTAAGCCGCTCGGCGACGGCGGCTAGTGTGCGGCCGGTGTCTAGGATATCGTCCAGAAGGAGAATGTGTTTTCCTTTTACTTCAGGGAAATGACGGTCGAGGAAATCGACTTTGCCAGAGCTTTCGAGTCCGCCGTGGTAGCTAGCGACATTCAGGCACTCGATGGAGAGTTCGCGCGGGATACGGCGGAGCAGATCTGCGGCGAAGACGAGGGCGCCTTTGAGGAGAATGATGACGACGATGGGGCCGGCGGGGAATTCGTCCTCGATACGTTTCGCCATGGTGTCTAGGCGCTTTTGAATGACTGCTTCGTCTACAAGGACGCGTTCGATGTCGTTTTTCATGGATAGAGGGTGGATGATCGATGTCATTCGCCAAGTCGGAAATCGGCGTTGGAGTTGACCGGAAACGCTCGTGGGGATAGTTCCGAGGAGTGGATAAACTAACCGGCGCTATCGGACTGCCCCTTCTGGCCGGGGTGATGCATCCATTGCTCGGGCTGCTGGTGCAGCGTGCGACCAAGTTCGGAGTGAGGCAGTCGGTGATACTTGGATTTGCAAATCTGATGACCTTGGCGATTTTTGCCGTGTATTTGCGGCCGGATTTTTCGGCTGAGCTCGGTTTCACCGATGTGCTGGCGGTGGTATGTGGCTTGTGCTTTTTCGGAGGTCAATGGTTCGCCGTGCAGGCGGTAAGGAAAGGGGATCTGGTGGTTAATTCCTCTGCGATGGGCTCAAAGGTGCTGCTTGTCGCAGTTCTGTCGGCATCAGTGGGATTGGAAAAGGCGGGAATAGGCCTGATTGCCGGAGCGCTGCTGGCAGCTGCGTCGGTGTATCTCGTGACCGGCGCGACGGCGGAACGGTGGAAGGCGAACCGAGTAACGCTTTGGCTGACTCTCGCTGCCTGTGTGTTCTTTGCATTTGCGGATTTCCTGGTCGGGTGGAAAAGCCGAGAGACCGGTGCGGCACGCTGGCTCATCATCATGATGGGGACTGCTGGAGTAGTCTCGGTCTTCATGCTGATCCCTCGCTGGGAGCAGGTGAAGCGAGCGGTATCCGAAAGGTGCACTGCTCTGCCAGTTCTGGGAGCGGGTATGCTGATGGGGCTACAGGCGCTGGTGGTGAACATGGCCTTCAGTATTTTCGGTGAGCCGACGCTGAGCAATATCGCCTACTCCACGCGCGGGGTGATGGCCGTGTTTATTGTATGGGCGATCATGAAACGCGGGCGTTCCGGCCTTGGTTGGAGGCAGTTGGCCGGTGCGGCACTGATGGTTCTGGCGCTAGTTGTTGCGCTTATGTGAAATCTTATACCACTCCGCATTTCAAAAAAGACGAATGAGAATTTTTAGAGCTGAGATCGAAGTGCGCTTCGCGTGGGCAGAGAAGCCGGGTGCTTTCCCGTAGTCTCTGCGTTACTCCTCAGTCATGATGCACGCATCACTCCCTCGTCATGCCTTGAGCTAACGAAAAATCACTCCGGCATTCGTCTCTTTTCAAACGCTACTTGGTATTAGAGACCGAGGGTGCTGTCCGATTTGGTGCGGATACTTTTGTAGAGATCCGGATTTTCGGAAAGCTTTTGACCGTAGGAGGGGAGTATCTCGGTGAGTTGTTCCTGCCACTCTGGGAGGCGGTCTTTGAAGCATTTCTTGATGATATCGACCATGACATCGACGGCAGTGGAGGCACCAGGAGATGCTCCGAGGAGGGCGGCGATGGAGCCGTCTTCTGCGCTGACGACTTCTGTGCCGAACTGGAGTGATCCGCCTTTCTCTGGGTCTTCCTTGATGATCTGGACGCGCTGACCAGCAGTCTGGAGGTGCCAGTCATCGAGGTTTGCATCTGGGAAGAATTCTTTCACAGCATCGAGGCGGTCTTGGGGGGTCTGGATGACTTGCTCGATGAGGTAGCGCGTGAGATCCATGTTGTCTTTTCCGACTGCGAGGAGTGGGACGAGATTGCCGAGGCGGACTGAGCCGGGGAGATCGAAAAGAGAACCAGATTTGAGGAATTTCGGGGAAAATCCTGCGAAGGGGCCGAATAGCAGGGAGCGTTTCCCATCGATGATGCGAGTGTCCAGGTGGGGGACGGACATGGGTGGAGCGCCGACGGCTGCTTTTCCGTAGACTTTAGCTTCGTGTTGCTCGGCGAGTTTCGGATCGTCACATACAAGGAACTGTCCGCTGACGGGGAAGCCGCCGAAGCCTTTGCCTTCCGGGATGCCGGACTTCTGGAGAAGAGGGAGGGAGGCTCCGCCTGCACCTACGAATACGAAAGGTGTCTTAATTGATCGGTTGAGCTTTTTCTCAATGTTTCGGACAGTGAGATGCCAGCGACCGTCTTTGCTGCGCTTGATGTCGCGGACTGGGTGGTGAGTGGCGAGTTTGATGTTTGGCTGTGACTCGAGGTAAGAAACGAGCGCTTGTGTGAGGGCTCCGAAGTTTACATCTGTTCCGCCATCTGCGTGGGTGGCTGCGATGGGTTCTGATGGATCTCGGCCTTGGACGAGAAGCGGTGCCCATTTTTTGACTTCCTCTGGATCTGTTGTGAAATCCATTTCCTGGAAGAAATGGTGGGCAGACATGGCCTCGTGACGCTTTTTCAGGTAATCGGAATTTTCTTCGCCCCAGACGAAGCTCATGTGGGGGACTTTGCGAATGAATTCGGTGGGATCTGGAAGGATGCCGTCATCGACAAGGTTCGCCCAGAATTGTTTGGAGAGTTCGAAGGCTTCGTTGATTTTTACTGCGCTAGAGATGTCGAACGAACCGTCTTCTTTTTGTTTTGTGTAGTTCAGCTCGCAGAGCGCGGCGTGGCCGGTACCTGCGTTGTTCCATGGATTAGAGCTTTCGCGGGCGACGTCGGCGAGTGCTTCAATAATCTGAATCTCAAGAGTGGGATCGAGGCGATGGAGTAGCACGCCAAGAGTGGCACTCATGATGCCGCCGCCGATGAGGACTACATCTGGCTCTGCGAAGGTGTCTATGCGTTGGGGTACTGAATCTTTCTCCATCTATAAGTTGGTTGGTGCAGGCTCCGTGCCACAGCTGGTGGCGGTTCACAAGAGTTTATCAAAACTGGTATGAACAAAGATTCTCTAGAGATGGTGGGGCGAGAATCACGGATAGGGGAAAAATCGCGTTATGAGTATAGTTCGGTTATAGCCTGCTGCGTATTCTCTGATGCGCCCCAGGGTCTTAAAGGTATAAACCAGCTCTCTGATTACTTGGATTTTCCCCAAGAGTCGCGGAGGGGTGTGGTGCGATTGAAGACGGGTTTTCCGCCGGGGGCGTGATCTTTTGTATCCGTGATGAAGTAGCCGGTGCGCTCGAACTGGCAAGCGAAGCCGGGGGCTTCTGTTGCGAGGGATACTTCGATTTTTGCGGTGATGTTTTTCACTGATTCGGGATTGAGAACGGTGAGGAAGCCGCCTTCAGCTGCGTCCGGGTCTTCTACGGTGAAGAGGCGATCGTATAGGCGGACTTCGGCATCCACGGCTGTGGCTGCATCTACCCAGTGGATGGCGGCTTTGCACTTTACGCCTTCCGGTGCGTTTTGGCCGGTGGTGTTTGGGAGGAGTTTAGCGCGGAGGAGGGTAATTTTTCCTTCTGTGTCTTTTTCGTAACCCGTGCATTGGATGATGGGGCCACCACGAAGCCGGACATAACGCTCGGGGCCGAGGCGGAAGAACTTTTTCGGTGGGTCTTCCATGAAGTCAGCTTGCTCGATGTAGATCTCAGCCGAGAGCGATACTGTACGCTCGCCGAAGGATTCGTCCTGCGGATGGTTTGGAATTACAGCAGTTGTAGTAGGTTCCTCGGAGAAGTTTTCGATGACGACTTTGATCGGGTCTAGTACGGCCATACGACGAGGCGCGGTCGCATTAAGGTGGTTGCGGATGTCGTGCTCCAGGAGTGCTACATCTGTGGTGCCGTTGTATTTGGTGATGCCGATGCGTTTGCAGAAATGGCGGATGGCTTCGGCGGGGTAACCACGGCGGCGTAGCCCTGAAATGGTGGGTAGGCGTGGATCGTCCCAAGAGGAGACGTGGCCTTCCTGCACGAGTTGGAGGAGCTTGCGCTTGCTCATGATCGTGTAGGTAAGGCTGAGGCGTGCGAACTCGATCTGACGTGGGGTGGAGGGGACGGGGCAGTTTTTGATGAACCAGTCGTAAAGAGGGCGGTGGTTTTCGAACTCCAATGTGCAGAGGGAGTGGGTGATGTGTTCCTTCGCATCCTCAAGGGGGTGTGCGAAATCATACATCGGGTAGATGCACCAGTCGTTGCCGGTATTGTGATGCTGGGCGTGCATGATGCGATACATGACTGGATCCCGCATGTTCATGTTCGAGGAGGTGAGGCTGATTTTTGCTCGGAGGACAGCTTCGCCTTCTTTGAATTTTCCTGCGCGCATTTCTGCGAACTTTTCTAGGTTTTCCTCTGCTGAACGGTCGCGGAATTTTGAGGGGGTTCCGGGGGTTTGCACGTTACCGCGGTGGAGTTTGATATCTTCGGGGCTTTCTTCATCAACATAAGCGAGGCCGTTATTGATGAGATGGACTGCGCAATCGTGGAAATATTCGAAGTAGTTACTGGCAAAGTAGAGGTCGTCCGCCCAGTCAAAGCCGAGCCATTTTACGTCTTCTTTGATGGAATTTACGTATTCGGATTCCTCTTTTTCGGGGTTGGTATCGTCGAAGCGGAGGTGGCATTTTGCGCCCGCATTTTCCTGAGCGATGCCGAAATTAAGGCAAATGGACTTCGCGTGGCCGATATGGAGGTAGCCGTTAGGCTCTGGGGGAAAACGGGTGATTGTTGTCTCGTGTTTTCCGGAGGAAAGATCGGTAGCGATGATTTCTCGGATGAAGTCTAGTTTTGGAGTGTCGGACATGGGAAAGAGTGGAAGAGGATTGAACCGCCAAGACGCAAAGTCGCCAAGTCTGGGGTTATTGTTTTTACGTAGGATGAAAGGGAATTGCGTAAGTGATTCCTCAATGATGAAGAATCATAGGGACATCGTGATAATTTACCCGACAGAAGAGTAAAGTCGTGCACAGAGGTTGAATGGTTTTTCATGGGTGCGCAAGGTCAGGACATCACAACTGAAAGCACCTAGGTTCTTGAATATTTTGGAGATTTGAAGTGCTTACCTCAATCATTCCCTGTGCTTAAAGAATTACTGGCTCCCTTCTAACTTTGCCTAAGGATGACTAGGATTCGGGCTTATCGCTTTATGTGCTTGAAGATCCGGCGAAGATTGCCAATTTTTGAAATTGAATGGTACCGCCACATACAATTGATACCGAGCACCCAACCGCCGTGTCAGAAGCCGTTAAAGCGGCTTTTTCAGTGATTGGCGCAGAGGCTAGTTTTCCTCTCCTTGACCAGTTATTCAGCGACGTCACCGGGATGTTTAAGGGTGAATACGCTGGCTATCAGGCCATTGATATGGATTACCACAACTATGAGCACACTCTCCAAGCTGCAGTATGCATGATACATTTATTGCATGGCCGCAGTCTCACAGCTGATCAGCCTGTATTATTGGCAAGGGACTGGGAATTGTCGGTGATGGCTGTGTTACTGCACGATGCCGGGCTTCTTAAGGAGGTAGGTGACGACTCAGGTACCGGCGCTAAGTACACCTTTGTCCACGAGATGCGCAGCTGCGAATTCGCTAAAAAATACCTGCCTGGCCTAGGGGTGACTGCATCTGAAATTGAGGACGTTTGCTCCGCTATTATCTGTACCGGGCCACGTAGTAAAATTAGCGAGGTCACTTTCCAACGCGAAGAGTCTCGGCACATGGCTTATTTGCTAGTCACCGCAGACTATCTTGCGCAGATGAGTGCCGCTGACTACTTGGACAAACTGCCCAAGCTTTTCTTGGAATTCCAAGAGGCTTTCGAACTCGCCGAGATACCTTTGGAGGATCGTCCATATCAAAGCCTAAGAGAGTTATTAGAGAAGAGCCCGGGGTTCTGGTATAGCTATGTTCAGCCCCTACTACGTAATGAAGCGGGCGGAGTCTATAAATACCTGTCAGTGGTAGGGCAATCCAACATTTATTTGGATGCGGTCGAAGCGAATATGGAGGAATTAGGGCGTCGGCTAAATACCGAGGCTATCTAAACAATTTCACGGCGATCTGATGAGCTATGCCGATGCTCACTTTGATTTCATAACCCAGATGCCATCCCAAGTGCCTTCTGGAGGTTGATCTTTCAGATGCTCGCAGCGATGAACATAAGTGCTGCTGAGTTGGTCATCAGGGTTTAGTTTAAGTGCCGCAGAGAATTGCTTTAGAGCTCGATCAAATTCGCCGTCACGATAGTAGTTCAGTCCCTCTTTAAAGTGACCTATGACATCGGGGAGATTCGGAAAAGTCTCTTCAGTGTGATAATCGAGTATCTCATAGATGCTGACCGGTTCGGTCTTGCCCTTCACTACAACGAGATCGACCTCACGCATGCGGAAGGAGCCCTTGAGTTTTTTGACTGTAGCCTCGCTGGCGAGGATACGTGCCGAGTATTCTTTGCAGGCACTCTCTAGGCGTGAGGCTAGGTTCACACCATCGCCAATGACGGTGTAGTCCATGCGCTTAGGCGATCCGATGTTTCCGGATACAATAGTGTCGGTGTTTAGTCCGATGCCCATCTGAATGGGCTGCTGGCCACGTGAGGTGCGCAGTTGATTGAGTTCGTCGAGTGAGTTGATCATCGAAATCGCAGCACGCATAGCGCGGTCAGGATCGTCCTCATGAGCTACAGGAATTCCGAACTCAGCCATGAGTGCGTCCCCGATGAACTTGTCGAGCATTCCTCCCTCTTTAGTGATGCAGTTCACCATGATAGTGAAATATTCGTTGAGTAGTGCGACTGTGCCTTGCGCGCCGAGTTCCTCGGTGAGCGCGGTAAATGAGCGAATATCAGAAAATAACACGGTTGCTTCGATACTTTGGCCACCCAGAAGGTCACCACCAGTAGCCAATAATTGATCGGCTAGGCCGGGATCGATGTACCGCGACATGGTGGATTTCATGCGTTTTTCCGAGGATATGTCCTCAATCATTAACATGGTGCCCAGTCGTTTGCCTTTGAGGCTTATGAGTGGCTGTATCGTAAAGTTTACATTGAGCTTTTCTTCACCGAAAGTGATCTCGCTATCCATGATGAGATCGGAATCATTGCTTTCTGCTCCCTTGGAAATGCGTTCATTGACCCATTGGTTTGGGCCAGTGAAAATATCGCTCGCGAGGTAGGTGATCACCGCGCTCTCGTCGGCGTTGAGGATGCGATAGCCTGCTGCATTGCAGGTTTGAATACGTCCGTCCTCATTGAGCGTGATGACACCGCTCGACATGGATTCGAGGACGGACTGGTTGTAGTTCTTCATGTTCTGCACATCGTCGAACAACTTAGCGTTCTCGAGGGCGATGGATACCTGTGCAGTGAAGGCTCTGAGGCGAGCCTCGTCCTCAGCGGTGAAAGGGCCACCCCGCTTATTGAGCGCTTGGGTAACTCCGATGACTTTGCCGTTCTTGTTGACGACGGGCACGCAAAGAATCGAACGGGTGAAATAACCGGTCTTCTTGTCGAAGGCGGGATTGAAACGGAGATCGGCGTAGGCATGGGGGATGTTGATGGTCTCCCCGGAAGTGAAGACTGCTCCAGCTATGCCGACATGGTTGGGTAGGCGAATTTGTACGGTCTTGAGGCCATCTCCTACTTCGGACATCAGTTCACTGGTCTTCTCGTTGTTGAGGAAGAGCGTGGATCTATCGGCCTTGAGCATGCGTGCTGCCTCGCTCATGACACGGCGGAGCAATACGGAAAGGTCGAGCGAACTGGTGATATCTGCGACGAGATCGAGAAACTCCATTTCCTGCTTCCGAGTTTTCACCATGCGCTCGACATACTGCGAGCTTTGCAGGGCAACAGAAGCCTGTGTGGCGATGGCCTCGAGGAGAGCTAGATCATCTTGTGTGAATGATTCGGAGCGTTTGTTGAGAGCTTCTACAACACCGATGACTTCTCCTTTCGCCGTGATAACTGGAGCCGCTAGGATGTTTTTGGTGACATATCCAGTTTGCTCGTCAACTTCGCGATTGAAGCGTGGATCGGCGTATACGTCGGATATGATTTCGCCAATACCGCTCTGGAATACAGAGCCGGCGATTCCATCGTTATTTGCCAGACGTATCTCACGGTTGAAAGTGCCTTGGGCAACGCGCGAGTAGAGTTCATTGGACGCCGGATCATTGAGGAATAGCGTGCCACGCTCAGCATCCATCTCGGAGGAAACGATCTCGACAAGGGTGGTGAGTAGCTCATCGAGCGTTTCAATGGTTGCTACCCGCTGGGTAACATTCAGTAGGAATTCACTGCGGCGTAAACTGGATCGGAGAGATTCCAATGTCTCGTGGGATCCCTTAGTCGTTTTGGCAGGAGATGAAGGAAGTGATTCAGCGGACATCTTAATTTTCTAATTGTGTGCGGAGGGACGCTATGGTTTCGCGCAATTGCTGCATTTCGTCACCAGCTGCCTGCTTTTGCTTCTCCAGCTGATCGGCATGAATAAACATTTTTTCTTCCAGTTCGGTTCGCAGTGCTGCGATTGTATTCTGGAGTTGAAGGTTCTCATCGCGTCCTGCAGCGACGGCAGCCTGCACGGCGTCGGCCTTGCTTGCCTCTAGAGACTGGAGCTCTTCGCGTAGTGCTTGGGTCGTAGATTGAAGTTCGCGGACTTCAGCGCGACTTGGGGTGACGGCCGCTTGAATTGCATCGGCACGTTCGTCTTGGGATTGTTCGAGCTCAGCGCGTATCGCCTGAATCATGTTCTTGAGTTGACGAATCTCGGCCTGCGCCTGATAGGCGGGGTCGTCATCTACACGAGCTTGGTCGCAGTTATTTTCCTTAGATAAGTCGTTCACCTTATTACACCATCGCGAAAAATCATGTCAGGCTGCAAGGTTGAACTGAGCTGGAGGCTCGAAGATATCTACGTGGATTGGTGGTCGATAATGGTTTAGGCTCCTAGTTCTTCGAGTAGTGCTTGGTTGAGTTTGATGCCAGCTTCGAAGTTTTCGATGGGGAAGTTTTCGTTCGGTGAGTGGATCTGGGCATCGGCGAGGGCGAGGCCTAGGAGGAGGGTATCGACTCCGAGTATGTCTTGGAAGGCTTGGACGATGGGGATGGATCCGCCTTCGCGGATGAGCATGGGTTCGCCGGGGAAGGTGGCTTTGAGGGCGCGCTGGGCGGCTTTTCCGAAATCGGAATGTGGGTCGCAGGCGTAGGGTTTGCCGTCGTGGCCGGGTTCGACTTCGAGTTTCACGCCGGGAGGACAGTGTTTTTCGAGGTGGGTCTGGAGCTGGGCGAGTATGGTCTGCGGGTCTTGATCTGGGACTAGACGGAGTGAGAGTTTTACGAACGACTCGGCGGGCAGGACGGTTTTTGAGCCTTCACCTTGGTAGCCGCCGCCGATGCCGTTGATCTCGGCGGTGGGTCGTGCCCAGGTGCGCTCGGCGGAGGAGTAGTCGGGCTCGCCGAAGAGGGAAGGGGAGCCGGTGACTTCGAGGAAGTCCTCGTCTTTCACGCCGGGGACTTGCGCCCACATTTCGCGTTCCCATGCTTCGAGGGGACGGACGGCGTCGTAGAAGCCCTCGATGGCGACGGTGCCGTCCGGGAGGTGGAGAGAGGCGACGAGTTGTGCGACTGCGGTGGCGGGGTTGGCGACGGCTCCGCCGAAAAGGCCGGAGTGGAGGTCGCGAGCGGGGCCGGTGATTTTTACCTCGGCACAAGCGATGCCGCGCAGGCCGTAGCCGAGGGTGCCGGTGTTTGGGGCGACCATGCCGGTATCGGAAATGGCGATGATGTCGCACTTGAGGTAGTCGAGGTGCTGCTTGAGGAAGGGGGCGAGATTCGGTGAGCCGATTTCTTCTTCGCCTTCGAAGAGGAGGATGATGTTGACCGGAAGTTCGCCTTTTTCCGCGAGGGTTTTCTCGATGCCAAGGATGTGGGCGAGCATTTGTCCTTTGTTGTCCGTGGCACCGCGTGCCCAAATTTTCCCATCGCGGATTTCCGGTGCAAAGGGCGGTGAATCCCAGAGTTCGATGGGGTCTGCGGGTTGGACGTCGTAGTGGCCGTAAATGAGGACGGTTTTCTTGGAGGGGTTGTGCTCGTTTTTAGCGACGACGATAGGGTGTCGTTCGGTTTCGTGGCAGAGGGTTTGCAGACCCATGCCAGAAAGTTTCTGCATCAGCCACTGGGCGCAGTCTTGTAAGTCTCCCTTATGTTTTGGGTCTGTGGAGACGCTGGCAAAGGAGAGGAAGGCGAAAAGGTCTTCGAGTTCTGGAGTCATTTTGCGGCGAAGCTATCTGCAGGAGCCGTGCCGTGAAAGGAAAACGATCAGAAGGATTCGTCGTAGGGCTCAGGAGAGAGAGCCCAGCCTTGGGCATATACCCTTGAAATTTCGAACTGGCGTTCGCCAGCATCATCTTTGCTGAGAAGTCCGAGTGTAACTTGTGGGATCTGTTGGGCAGACGAGAGAATTCTCGAGATAGCGATTTCTTGGGTAGACCCCCTTTTTACATACCCGTAGATGGTGTCGGGGATATCTGGCGAGCCGATGGAATATGCCTGCCAGGTCTGGTCGTCTGAGTAGATGCTGTTGTAATAGTTGTATTTTTTAATAAATACACGGACTACCGAGTTTTTGGATCTACGAGAAAGTATGTCCTCCCAAGAAGGCGTGGAGGTGCGCATATACGCATCGAAATCGATCCTCCATTTGTCGTCATCGCCTTTGAAGAGGAGAGCCAGACGGTTGTGTTGTTTTCCTTCTTTTTCCCGAATCACTACGATTTGATCATGCACACGATTGTTCGAGTAGATCTGCCCCACCCACTTCAAGCGGGCAACAGCTCCCTCGGATTCATTTAGTTCTGTTAATGCTGAGATCACAGCCTCCTCGTTGGAGTGGACGATAAAGCGCTCCTGTACTAAGGATTGATCTGTGCTTTCTAGATATTCACTGACCAATTTCTTTGCGCTTTCCTCATCGAGTGAGGGGAGGTCGCTGGGTTTGATCTCAAGGAAGGCCGCATCAATATCTGGGGCAACGGGCATGCCAGAGTTACTGCTGGAATCTGGAGTGGAATTCCAGTTGTAGAAAAAAATGATGACAGTGCCGATGATGCCGATCGCAGCGACGGATAAAAAGGCAGTCCATGCGAGAAGGATTCGGTTGGAGCCTTTTTGACGCGCTCTGCGTGAGCGTGAGCGTTTATCCGTGCCTAATACGGACGTGGGTGATCGTGAAACCTTGCCGATAGCAGGAGCCTCACCGATCTGACGGTTAGGTCGACTTTTGCCTGATCGGCTGAGGTTCCTGTTGCTCATTTTCTTCAGCGATTCGTATCAGCACTTAAGGACGAAGTGTAACACTGAAGGGGTTGTAGTGGTCGGAAGGGCTGAATAGCCAGCCAGGGTTGCGATTCACGAGTTCGTATCCGGTGAGTCTGAAAACTGGCAGGAACTGGTTGCTGTTAGGGTCATAGGCGGTTTCGCCCGTGTAGTTTCCGCGAATTTTGTATTCGTAGTTATGGTCGTGGCTATAGCCTGAGGAACTTTCCTCCGACATACGGTCGGGCGCATGTTTCCTGTCTTCTTTAAAAATGACGAGTTTAGCGTTTTTCGCGGATTGGCGTGGTTTGCGTAGGTAGCCCCAAAAACGGGTTTTTTTCACGAAATAGCGCCTACCATAGAAGAAATCGCCAGTGGCTTCGCTGGATATGGATGCGGCACGCTCCTGAGCGGTGGGGCCTCCCATGTTTGGTGGGCCACTTCCGCCGCCCGAAGAGCTAGATGCGCATTGGCAAAGAACTGTGCAAATTGAAGCTAGCAGCAACCATTTCATTTTTAGCATGAATGATTTTAGCCGCTCAGGTGAGGTGACGGCAAGAGCGGAGAACCGGGAATTAAATACACTAAGGCTCAATCGATCAGCGCCTTGAGTCGTTCGCAGACTTCGAGGACGTTTTCGCGGGAGTTGAAGGCAGAAATGCGGAAGTAGCCTTCTCCTGCGGATCCGAAGCCGGAGCCTGGAGTGATGACAACTTGTGCTTCGTGGAGCATTTTATCGAACATTTCCCATGAGCTGACCCCTTCTGGGCAACCGACCCAGACGTAAGGTGCGTTTTCGCCGCCGAAGACTTTCAGGCCGAGAGCGATGCAGGCTTCACGGAGGAGTTTTGCGTTACCCATGTAGCCTTCGATGAGATCTGAGACTTGTTTTTTGCCTTCTTTGGAAAACACGGCTGCGGCACCGACTTGGACTGGATAGGATGCGCCGTTGAACTTGGTGGAGTGGCGGCGTGACCAGAGCTGGTGAAGTGGGACTACTGTGCTATCCTCAGTGTAGGCAGAGACAGTTTTCGGGATGACGGTGTAGGCGCAGCGGACGCCGGTGAAACCACCGTTTTTCGAAAATGAGCGAAATTCGATGGCGCAGTCTTTCGCTCCTTCGATCTCGTAGATGGAATGAGGGACATCTGGGTCTTGGATGAAGGCCTCGTAAGCGGCATCGAAGAGGATGATGGCTTTGTTTTCTTTCGCGTAATTGACCCATGCGGTGAGTTGCTCACGGGTAGCGACGGCTCCGGTGGGGTTGTTTGGGAAGCAGAGGTAGATGAGGTCTGCCTTTTCCGTAGGGACGTCTGCGACGAAGTTGTTTTCTGCGGTGCAGGGCATGTAGAGGAGGCCGGCGTAGGCACCGGATTCATCTGCTTCACCGGTGTTGCCTGCCATGACGTTGGTATCTACGTAGACGGGGTAGACAGGGTCAGTGATGGCGATGGTGTTTCCTTTGCCGAAGATATCGAGGATGTTGCCGGAGTCGCACTTGGAGCCGTCTGAGATGAAGATTTCGTCAGCGGAGATACCGAGGTCTGCGAATTGGTTGTCGACGACGGCTTGGCGGAGGAATTCGTATCCTTGCTCGGGGCCGTAGCCTTTGAAGGTGGCGCGGTCGCCTTGTTCATCGACGGCCTTGTGCATGGCGTCGCGCACAGCGGAGGGGAGTGGCTCGGTGACATCGCCGATACCGCAGCGGATGATGCGTGCGGCTTTGTCCGGTGCAGACTCGGTATAGGCTTTTACGCGGCGGCCGATTTCAGGAAAGAGGTAGCCGGCTTTGAGTTTAAGGAAATTGGAATTGATCGTGGCCATGGGGGGATGATTTAGGTGGGGTCTTGCTTTGGGGCAAGTGTCTTTTGGGAAGAGGGGGCTAAACCGGAATCAGGTTTGCATTTAGCGATACCAGACAACGGTGATGCCGTAGGTGGAGCTGTGGAATGTCTGGATCTGCACCACTTCCACTGTTGGGTTGGCATTGATCCAGGTTTCGGCTTGGAGATGGGATTTTTCGATCAGGCGGTAGTCGAAGGTCGCTGCGGAAAAACGGACGCTTTCCTTGAACTCTGCGCGTTTGATCTGCTTGGGTTGAGCGGGAAGGGGAGGTGGCTCGGGAGAGGGGCTTGAATGGATTTCTTCAGACATGGGTAAACCCTGAGGGGTGCTCGGAATTCAGGAAGCTTCTATTTGGAAGGGATCTCGTTGGTGAAACAGCAGGCACCTAGGTTCCAGAGTCTACGCAAATCAGGATGCTACGACTTTTTCGGGTTCATCCTTATCGGGCTCGTCGCGATCGTGTTTCATGCCGAGAAAGACTCCGACGAGACCCCAGATGATGGCAATACCCGTGCCGATGAGGAGAATTGGATAGATTCCGAGATTTAGCCAACCCTCTCCGAGTAGAGCCATGACCCAAATCCAGAAAACGTCGCCTCCGCGGTAGACCACCACATCGATGATGGGCTTGGTCTTGAACCTCGCCTCACGATCCACGGCGGTGAAGAGGATCTCTCGTGCCGGACGGGTGATCGCGTAGTTTCCAGCGCGGCGAATCACCTGAAGGGTAAGAACCAGCATGACCGTGGGGTTCGTGCTCAATAAAACAAGCAGGGCCGCCACCACAAATGGAACAAGACTTAGTGCGGTGGGCATGCCGAACTTGCGGGCGATCCGGTTAGTGGCAAAAATGCCGATGATGATGGTCAGGGAATTTGTCGCTAATTCAACATAGCTTAACATCTCCCTCCGTTTTTCCTCCGCGAAACCTTCGAGGGCATCGACCTGGAAATAATAGAACAGCGCTCCAATCCCGGTGAAGAGAAACATGAAAGAGGCGATTCCTAGCAGTCTTTTGTGGGTGATGAATTCTTGGAATCCAGAGAAAGGATTCGCATTGAGGGTCAGTGATTTCTCTTTTTTATCATGATCCGCGAAGTGGCGGTTCAGGGCAGCGATCAAGGGCAGTGAAATGAGCAGCACAGCACTAGTCACTAGGAGGATGTTTTCCACGCTCATGTTTTTCGCAAGCATCGCCGAAAGCAGCGGGCCGCAGATTGCGCCGACGCTTGCCCCGGTATTGATGAATCCGAAAATCCGTTTGCTTTCCGATCTCGAGTAGTTCTGAGAGATGAAACTCCAGAAGATGGAGATATGGAAAATGCTGAATACGCTGACCCAGACGTAGAACACTTTCCCGAGGACATCCGGGTTGATGCCTGCTTGGAACGCAAGGTAAAGACTGAGGAAGCTCAGTGCGAAGAAGATAAACACGCCGGGCACAAGGCGGCGCAGGGAAATCCTCGATGCGCAGACATTGTAGATAGACACCGCAATGACCGAGGCGATGAAAGTGAAAGTCCACTGGCGGGCTAGGCTTACATCTCCCCAATCACTCGGGAGGGCATCCCTCACCGGTTTCATGATCGTGTAGGAGACCATGAGGACGAAGATGAATATAAAAGCGATGATCGCGGCCTTAATTTCGGAAGGCTGGATCTGGGTGATTTTTTCGAAGAAACCTTTAGATGAGGACATGGAATGAAGTGAGAGGCTGAAGCTGAGGAATGGCGGTTTTTACCAAGGGAGTTCCTTGCCGTCGTAATACCAGAAACGTCCGGATTGTTTCTTGGTGAGGTTTTCGATGAGGGGGATCATTTTGCCGATGCTTTCCTCGGGCATGAGGTTGCCGTTGCCCATATCTGTCTGGTTGTGGCCGGGTGCGAGGGAGATGACGATGAAGCCTTGTTTGCTGAGTTCTCCGTGTAGGTTGTTGGTGACCATGTTGAGTCCCGCCTTGCTGACGCCGTAGCCCCAGGCTTTGGCGCGTCCCGTGGCTAGCTGGCTGGAGCGTGTCGAGATGTTGATGATCTTCGGGTTCTTAGAGAGCTTGAGGCTCGGGAGTAATGCCTGGGATACGAAGATAGGCCCCATGGTATTGATGGTGAAGCAATCGAGCATTTCCTCACGGGTGATGTTGTGGATCTTGGCGTTATTCTTTCCCACGGAGAGGGTGGGGCCGAAGTAGCCGGCGTTGTTGATGAGAATATCGAGCTTTTTGCCTTTCAGTGCCTCGGCGAGGGCTGCGATGTCCTCTTCGCTGGTCACATCGAGTTTCATGATCTCAGCACCGGTGGCTTTGAGGTCGGTGGCTTTTTCAGGAGAACGGGCAGTGCCGATAACGTGGTAACCTTTTTCGGAGAACTGCTTGGCAAACTCTAGGCCAAGACCGCGATTTGCGCCGGTGATTAGAACGGTTAGGTCTTTCTTGGCATCTTGCGCGAAAATACTGGTGAGAAAGCAAAGAGAGCAGAGCGCTTGTAGTAGGAGGGCTTTCATATTTTGGGTTCTTCAGAGATGGGTAGGTGATTTGCTGGTTTAGTGGTTGATAATTATCACGTGATCATTCCGGTAATTCTTACAAAGACCAGTTATCTTATGTGTCATACGTAGCCAAGAGCAGTTGATGTTACTAGGCGATATCCAAGGGGTCACCACGTAACTCAAATACTCGGAGGATCGCTTGCTCGATGAGGTTGTTTGGGCAGGAGGCTCCAGCAGTAATACCTATCGTGACGTGGTCTTTTCCTGAGAAAACCTCGGCATAAGCGCTGGTTGTCTCTTCGTGTTGATGGAGATCGAAGTGGACGATTTCCTCTAACGATTTGATCTGGTCGGCGTTGCGGATGAAAAACGTGGGCAGTTCTTTTTCTCCGATTTCCACGAGGTGGGCGGTATTTGAAGAATTGTAGCCGCCGACGACGAGGAGGACATCCATCTTGGTTTTTAGCATCTCGAAGAGGGCGTCCTGCCGCTCCTGGGTGGCGCCGCAGATCGTATCGAACATGCTGAATTTTTCGTCGCTGCCATCGCGGTCGGAAATGGCTTTGGCGAGGCGTTGCTGTATTTCTTGGGTCTCGCTCTTGAGCATCGTTGTCTGGTTGGCGACGCCGATCTTATCGAGATGAATTTCGGGATCGAAACCGGGCGGATAGCAGTTTGCGAAGCGTTCGAGGAAAGCTGCCTTGTCGCCACCGTTGCGTAGGTAATCGCAGAGGAAGTCGGTGTCCGCGAGGGTGAGGATGGTGAGGTAGTGACCGTCTTTGTTCTCGCCGAGGGCGCGGGAGGCGGTGGCTCGTGTTTCCTCGTGGTTGGCTTTTCCGTGAATGATGGAGGTGATGCCTTCTTTCGCGTAGCCGCGCACGCGGCGCCAGACTTTCATGACATCACCGCAAGTGGTGTCCACGGTGTAGCAGCCTTTATCTGCAACTTTCTCCATGAAGCTGGTGGGTGCTCCGAAGGCCGGGACGATGACGACGTCGTCCGGAGTGAGATCATCGTAGGTGGCGTCAATTTCCTGCCAAGGGAGGGAGACGATGTTCATATCCCGCAGGTTCTGGTTCACATCCGGGTTGTGGATGATTTCGCCGATGAGGAAGATCCGGTTTTCTGGGAAAACTTTGCGCGAAGCGTAGGCAAGGTCGATGGCACGCTCGACGCCGTAGCAGAAGCCGAAATCTTGGGCGAGGAGGAGGGTGGTATTACCTTGGGTGATTTTTCCTCCCTGATCCTTGATCTTCTCGACGATGGAGGACTGGTAATGCACCGCAACTTCAGCGGAGACGAGCTCCATTACATCCGGGCGGCGGACGTTGACTCTGGGGCGTTTGATTGGTTTTGCCGACATGTTCTGAAGGGAGGAAACACCAGATTATTGTTGGTCGAAACAAGAAAGCGGGAAAATCTAGCTGTTTGAACTGAGGGGTTCGTTTCAGTTTTGGAAAGCTTATGGCGAAACTTTCGGGCGGATGAAATATTTTGGCTGCTCATCGGAGTCGATGAATAGGTCAAAGACCCAGCGTTCACTTGTTTCGTCCAAGATTTCTATAGTGGGGACGATTGCGTTGAGTTCGTCCCAATCGTTCGAGAGAGTTTCAGAGCCTTCAAGTAGAAGGTTGGGCTGCCGATTTCTAGGTAGAACGAATTCGAAAGTGAACGAAACCTCATCGCTGCCGTTTGGCTGGATGTTATTCATAAACCCCAGACCCGCATCTGAGATTAATGGATCTGAATCCAGCAACCATTCCCAAGCGTTGTTCCGGCCATCATTGTCTGGATTATCGCTGAGGTCGCTCTCACCGGCAGGGAAAGTAATTCCGGATGCCCACTCTGCATAGGTAATGGCAGCTACGGTGATTATGGATTCGTCGTAGACTTTGATTTCTCCATCGTCGGCTTCCAGCCAAAGGGTATGCGCTCCGGGTAGGCTGAAATCGGCTTGGGTGGAGAGGGCATTGGCATCGCCAAAGGTTGGGGCAGCGGGGCCTTCTGAAAGCCGCCAAAGAGTTGTGAGCGAACTTGCTGCGGGTAATCCGTCGTCACTGGCGGTGCCACTCAGTGCTGCTCCGGCGGTGTAGGCGACACTTTGGTCGCTGCCTGCTGAGACGACTGGAGCAATATTCGATAGGGTTGATGCTTGTCTTGGCCCCGTGGCTAAATCGGTGACCTCCACAGCGGTGAGGGCTTTGTCGTAGAAGAGTATGTGCGCCACCATTCCGGCATATAAATTGTATGAGCCGGTGAGTAGGTCGTTCGCTCCGAGGTGGCTTGTGGTGGCTACTTCGTTGCCGGAGGAGTCTGCAATGGTGCCTAGACCCGTTTCACTAGTCCCGCACCAGTCTGACACACTTGCGATGGCCTCGGTGTCTATGAGGGAGCCGTCGATGTAGAGTTTGATCTGATTGTTTGTCAGGTCAATGACGCCTATGCAGTGCACAAAGCCGTCTTGTGATGCGGCAGGGGATAGCGTTGCTTCAGCGATTGCTCCGTTTACGACATTACTTCCGCCGTCATCCACGGCAAAGCGCAGGAGGTTGCCGTCTAAAACAAAAGCCACTCCGATATCGCCGCCCGTTTCCCAAAGGAGTTCTGCTGTGCTGGTGGGTAGTGTGGTCGGCTTGAACCAAAACTCGAAACTCGCATCGCCATTCCCATACGCATCGAAATCATCCGAAGTAGCGGCGATGGGTAAGGCACCAGAACCTGGAAAATTAAGTGCGGCATCGATGAATGAAAGCTGCGCGGCGGGGTCACTTGTTGTTTTATTTACTGCCGATGCGACCGACCAGTTTCGGAAATTTGCGGTCACGTCGTTTCCCCATGTGGAGTCGCCCGTCGTGAAGCTGCTCGCATCGTAGGCCAGCACTGGCGCGTATTTGTAATCGCCAAGAACAGCGTTTGCGGAGCCTCCGACATTGACGGTGAAATTGACCGCATCAAATGCACCAGCACTGGCATGATCCGTGATCAAGCGTAGTTCATAGGTGCCGGTGGCTGAGAAAGAAACACCCGTCAGCTTGGCCGTTGGATCCGTAAAAGTCACAGTTCCGGGGCCCGACACTTTTCTCCAGCCATAGATGGTGCCCGCCGGGTCAGCCAGCGCGCCGATCTGCGCACTGGCCTCTGCTACGAGTTTAGTCGTTTCATCGGTGAGGTTGAGCGACAGCGCTTTTGGCCAGACCAGTGATGACACCGCTTTATCGGGGGCTTCACTATCATCTTCGAAGACAAATAGCTCACGCACTACTGTTTGGGCGCTCATGGTGGTGCGGAAGGTGGCTCCGCTATGTGCGTTATCCACATCTACTGCTGCGGACAAGCTGACCGTTTGCCAGTCAGACCAGTTCGAACTATTGAAAACTAGGCTATCCCCACTCGTTACGGAGAGATCACTGTCGCCTGAGAAATGCGACGTGGTCACCGTAACACTGCTGCCCGGGTCATGCGAAAGTCGTATATCTACCGTCGCAGTCCCTCCCTCAGGCACTGTGATATCGTTGTCACTGAATTCCACCTCGTAGCTGGTAAAGGTGCCAAGAGGAATCACATCTGACGCCGCTGAACTTGCGATGCTGTCGCGAAATGCTCTTAGTTCGTCGAACATCTCCGAGTTAGCGGCGTTGCCGGATACATCGGTCTCTTCTTGAATGTCAGTATCTAGGTCATAGAGGAGACTGCTGCGTAGTTTCCAATTCCCTTTTAGCACTCCTTGAGCCGCGCCATCGTTGAAAACTGCATATTTGCGATCCATGGAAGCCAGCTGCCCAGACCAGATTGGCCAGATATCCAACCCGTCAATGGTGCGATCGTCAGGCATTTTACCACCTGCGAGCGTCATTAGTGTCGGGGCGAGGTCGATCACGCCGGTAAGTGCGCCAGAGGTAGTGCCTGCAGAAATTTTATCCGGCCATCTCACGAGGAACGGAGTTCTGGTGCCACCCTCCCATGTCGTGAACTTGCCATCCTTGAGCGGGTAGGCTGAGCCCACGGAACTGTCTAGCAGATCGATGACCCGTCCAGAATACGTCGCATGATTGAGCCAAGGGCCGTTATCCGAGGTGAAGATGACAATGGTGTTATCGGCGATTCCCAGATCTTCCAGTTTATCCAAAACTCGTCCCACACTGTGGTCGGTTTCTTTCATCACATCATAGTAGTAGCTCACGCCACTGGTGCCTTTGAAAATCGGCCAAGTCGTTCCATCGGCGTTTTGATACTCTTGATTCGACGCATAGCAGGGCGTGTGAGTCATGATCTGCGCGAAGTAGAGAAAGAAGGGCGCGTCCTTGGCACTGGCACGTTCCATGTAATCAAGCGCGGCCTCGGTTAGCTCCCATGTCAGGCCATTTTGATCGGCCTCATTTTGACCAAGGCTTTTGACGACGTTCTCATTTTGAATCAGGCGGTAATTCCCCTGATCATTGCTGTAGGGCATGCCAAAAAACTCCTGAAAGCCGGCACGGGTGGGCATCATTTGAAAACTTAACGTTTCCGATGCGTTGTAGCCTAAGTGCCACTTGCCGACCATGCCTGTCTGATAGCCATTTTCTCGCAGCATCTCTGGCAAGGTGACTTCCTCGGTGCTGAATCCAGTGGTCGAATTCGGTTGGAACACACGATCCATATTCATCCGGCTCGCGTAGCGCCCGGTCATCAGAGAAGCCCTCGATGGGGAACACAGGCGTGCGGTGTGGAAAGATGTCATGCGCATTCCATCTTGCGCGAGTGTGTCGATTCGTGGCGTGAGCAGCCGCGCTTCATTGGGATCGGGAATATCCGGTTCCGCATATCCAGGTTTCGGGCTGGGGCCAGAGTTCGGGTAGTAGTCCGTCGTGCTCGGGAAAGTCTGCACACCGATGTCGTTGTATCCCATGTCATCCATGAAAATCAGGACGACGTTCGGTTTCTCTCCCGTGGGTCTGGCATACGCCGTGTATTCCGCAGACACGCCGAGAAGGTGGAAGTTAGCTGTCGCATTCGGGTGGTTCGGATTTCCATCGATGTAGTTATCCCAATGGTAGAGACGGATTTTTGCACGGGAGACACTGTCAGGCAGATCTGCTGCGCTGGCGGTCAGTGTGATGGTGTTGGTGGTGATGTCCGTTGTTACCGTGCCGAGTAGGTCGCTCGTGTCCCATGTGTCATCGGCACTGTAGGCAAGCTGGAAATTGTTGGCGGTCTGCGCGCCGTTACGTGCAAAACTTAAGGTGAACGAATCGAAGGCAAAGCCAGCCGCGGTGCCGGTGGAGTCTATGTTGAACTCAATGTAAGACCCTAGTGAAATAGCTGTGGCTTCGCTCGTGGCTACATTGCCGGGTAAGCCCTGCCGGATATCCCATTCGGTCCCATCGGAACTAGTGCTCGATACCTGCCCATTTGTGGAAGCGGTCAATGTGACGGTGGAATCGCTTACGACACTTTCCGTAAAAGCCGCGAAATTAGCTGCTACCGTCCAGTTGGAATCTATGCCGATGTTTGCAGCGTGAGCGCTCAGGCAGCTAGCTAGGACGGTCGCAACTAGTTGATGTGTTTTTTTCATTCGCTCTTGCAGGTTTATGCAGGTCGGGATTTTCAAGGGATGAATATGAAATACTCCTGTAAAGCAAAAGGAGCGCAGCATTCCTGCTGCGCTCCTCAAGGATAAAGTTATCTATTGGAATGCAACTCGTGCATCCATCAAGCACGTCGGCGGCGGATTGCACAAAGGGCAACGCCAGCGAGAGCCATTAGCGCGGAAGATGGTTCAGGTACCACCGTGTAGGTGGCCGATGTGTCATAGATGTGGAAGTTGCCAAGCTCATTGTCTGATCCAGTGGTATCCCACCAATAGAGGCGGTATTCATCTGAGGTTGTGGAACTACCCGGCAGAGGAGAGCTGCTGAAGGAAAGCGTGGCGGCGTCTCCTGTTCCGCTACCAGCAATTGTGGTCACGGTTCCAAGCAAGTCGCTGGTTTCCCATGCTGCAGCACCCGAGTTGTAAGCCAGTTGGAAGTTGTTTGGGGCTTGTGCTCCATTACGCCACACGCTCGCGCTGATTGCGTCCAAGGTGAATGTGGCGGAGGCGTTGGAAGTCGAATCGATGGTGAAAACGAGGTAGGTGCCTTTGGAAAAGGCTTCTGCGGCTGTATTCGCGGCATCAGATCCGCCGCCTTGGCGAAGGTTCCACTCTTGGCCAGCTACACCGGATTGGCCACTGGTAGTCCACACTTGGCCATTTGTCGCAGCTGTGAGGGTGACGGTACCATCATCGACAACAGTGTCAGTTATAGCGGCGCTGCTGTTGCTAAATGGTCCTGTCCAATCGGTGCCTCCGGTTGATCCTTGCAGTTCACCATCTATCTGAATAACAGCAGCGGATACAGAATTTCCAGCCACCAGCATCAGGGCGCTGGTAGCGATAGATATAAATGCTTTTTTCATCTTCTTTATGGCTTTTTTTAGGTCATATCACGCGCATTATGTGCTGAACGCGACAACTACGTCATATAGATCCCAGCATAGGCGCAAAAATTTGGCAATACGGTTTTTGACGGTAGATGGATCAATTACTGGCGCGATTGTGAGAACATCCACTCGTGGACTTCCTCGTCCTTCGCTACTTGGTTGTGAAAGCCGACGTGATCCGCTCCTTTGTGCTCCGTGAATTTTAACTCGTTCCCAGCTTCCTTGAACGCGGTGAGGAGGGCGGTGAATTCGTCTTTTCTATCGAGCTCGCCGTAGTGAACCCAGATCGGTATTTTCGGGACGGAAGCTGCTTTGCTTTTGGACATGGGGCCGCCAACGGGGACGGCGGCGGCGAAGAGCTCTGGCTTTTTCATGATGAGATCCCATGTGCCACGGCTGCCCATGGAGTAGCCGGTGATGTAGATGCGGTTTCTATCGATGGGGAGATTTGAAGCGAGGTGCTCAATGAGGGTGAAGATGTCACCTGAGATCTTATTGAAAGCACCGGTGTTGGCGGGGGCTTCCGGGGCGATGACGATGCACGGGCGGTCATCGTAGAAATCTTCGCTGGCGAAGATGCTCGCGCCGGGCTCGCGTTTGGTGAGATCGGAGCCGGTGTTGCTGGCGCCGTGGAGGTAGATGCAGAGGGGGTAGAGTTCGTCGCTTTTTAAGGAGCGTTTGTTGGCGAAGAAGTGGAACCTCAGGCCGCTCTCGGCGGTCATCTTCTGCCACTCGCCATCGCAGGAATCGGCATAGGGGCCTTCTTTCCAATCGGTGGGCGGGGTGGCGGCGGTTTCCTGCTCGGCGAGATATTTCGCCACATACTCCCTGTCCTCGGCGGATACCTGATCTGGCTTCAGGGTGAAGGTGGGGCCGCCGGGCTTGCGGATGGTGATCTCCTGGGCTGAGGCGGAAACGAGGCTTGCCTCGATCTTCCGTCCATCGGGAGCCGTCCAGGTGCGGTTCTCGGCGGCGGATAGAAAAGAGGTGAATCCGGCCAAGGTTAGGAGGGCGGCCATGAAGTGGGTTTTCATTGGGGGAAAGGTGAAGACGGGTGGAAATCCGGTCAAGGGACAAAGGAAGGGGGGGAATGCTGAAACATCGGAATCGCTGGGGCTCCGGGGCGGGCTGAAGCCTGCGTTCCGGGGGTATCAGCTTTCAGCTTTACCAATGGGTTGTCAGGAAGGTCGGAGGTGGGTAGAAGGTGTGGATGCGCGCGCTAGTTTTTTGCATGTCGGTTCTGGGGATGGGTGTGGGGCTTGCTGAGGAGGCGCCTTGGGAGAGGCATGCGTTTGACATTGAGGAGGCGGTGCTGTGGCAGGTGGGGAAGAATACGCCGATTGATTACATGCTGGTGCAGACGCAGTTTTCTTGGCGCAGCCCGTGGGTGATGAAACATGATTTTTCAGATGGCTCGGTGCTGGTGGTGAGAAATCATGCCTCGCTGATTGGGGCGTGGATCGCGGATGGGCCGGAGAATCATTATTTCGGCGTTTCTGGATCGCCTTCGATTGAGTGGTGGTCTGCGGATGCGATGTGGTCGCTGTATTTCTCGATCGGTGGTGGTGTCGGTGTGATCGATAGCACGAACGTGGTCGGTGGGCAGGGTCAGGATTTTACGCTGAACTGGTTTGCGAAAACTGGGGTGCGTTGGCAGGTGGGTGAGAATTTGGCGGTGTTCGGCGGGCCGTTCTTCCAGCACATGTCAAACGGTGGGGCGACGACTCCGAACCCGGGGATTGATGCGCTGGGTGTTTCGGTGGGTGCGAGTTTCTCTTTCTGAGTTACGGTGAACATCGTAGCAGAAATCAGAAAACAAGATCACGGCGAGCGCGTCGCGATTGCGGGAGAGAGTGGGGAGGTATCGTTCGATGCGCTGTTTGGGGCGGTGGATGAAATTTCTGCGAGGCTGAGGGCACTAGGATGTTTCCAGCGGGGTAAGGTGCCGAGGGTGGGTGTGATTTTCCCGAATGGGGCGGGCTATATGGTGGTGGCGCTGGCGGTGCTTGATGCGGGCGGGTGTTTCGTGCCGGTGCCTGATGAGCTGACGAAGGCGGAGCGGGAGGCGTTGATTTCTGAGACAGGGCTAGAGGTTCTGGTGGTGAGTGTGGAAGAAGGTTTTGAGTTGCCGCTGGGATTGGGTCGTGCGGAGGTGCGTGAGTTTGAGGTGGGGGAGGTGAAATTCCCGGTGGAGGAGTTTGATGGGCTGAACCCAGCGTTCATTCGATTTAGCTCGGGGACGACGGGTGCCTCGAAGGGGGTAGTGCTTTCGCATGAGTCGCTGCTGGAGAGGATCACGGCGGCGAACGGTGGACTGGGGCTTTCCGCAGGTGACAAGGTGCTGTGGACGCTGCCGATGGCGCATCACTTTGCGGTGACGATTGTTCTCTATTTGTATCACGGGGTGACGACGGTTCTGGAGACCTCGAATCGGCCGGATTTACTTTTCCAAGCGGCGCGGGAGTCGGGAACACATTTGCTGTATGGGAGTCCGTTTCATTTTGCGCAGCTGGCGCAGTGCAGGGAGGCGGGGCGGTTGCCGGAGTTGCGGATGGCGATCTCAACGGCATCGGCCTTGAGTGGAGAGGTGGCGGAGGCGTTTCGTGAAAGGTTTGAGCTGCCGGTGACGCAGGCGCTGGGGATTATCGAGGTGGGGCTGCCGATTTTGAACAAGGGTCATGCAGAAGATTTGCCGGAGGCGCTGGGTCAGCCGCTGCCGGGTTATGAGGTGAAAGTGGCGGAGGACGGGGAGCTTTTGCTCAAGGGCCCGGGGATGTTTGATGCGTATCTAGTGCCGTGGCAGAGGCGGGCGGGAATTTTGCGAGACGGCTGGTTCTGTACGGGGGATTTGGCGGAGTTGCTGGAGGATGGCACGGTGGTGATGAAGGGGCGGAAGAAGAGTGTGATCAATGTGGGTGGGATGAAGGTTTTCCCGGAGGAGATCGAGGCGGTGCTGAATACGCATCCGGCGGTGGCTAGGAGTCGGGTTTTTGCGGAGAAGCATCCGACGCTGGGCTCATTTCCGTGTGCGGAGGTGATCTTGAAGGAGGGTGAAGAGATGCCGCCGATTCGGGAGATTCGTTCGTGTTGCATGGAAAAGCTGGCATCTTATAAAATCCCATTGAAGTTTTCCGAGGTCGGTTCGATAGAGCTGACGGCAAGCGGCAAAGTGAAACGGCATTAAGAGATGAAGCAAGGCGAGCAGACAGTGGTGATCGTAGGCGCAGGGCCGGCGGGTTGTGCGCTGGCGTGCATGCTGGCGGAGCGTGGGTTGCGGGCGATTGTTTTCGATGATGACAAGCGTCCAGCGTTGCTGGTGGGTGAGTCGCTGGTGCCATCGGTGATTCCGGTGCTGAGGCGGCTGGGTATTGAAGATAGAGTGAGGGAGTTTTCCGTTTATAAGCCGGGAGCATCATTTTTCCATGGTGGTGGTGCGAGGTTGCATTTCAGTTTTCGCGACAGGGGGAAGAAAGCACCGGGCTATGCTTACAATGTGCCGAGGCCACAGTTCGATAAGTTACTGAGGGAGCGGGCGATGGAGCTTGGGGTAGAGTTTGTGGATTCTAGGGCATCTCTAGTGAAGGCTGAAGGTGAGGAGCGAGAGATTGAACTTACGCCAGAATCATTGGCCATGACTGGGCTTTCTGAACATCCAGATTGGTTGATCGATGGCACGGGGAGGGCGAGGCTTTTTGCCAGAACTCTTGGTCTTCCTGCACAACGCGGAGATAGGAAAGATTCGGCTTATTTCGCCCATTTTGAGGATTTTGAACACGATGAGGTCGATCCCGGACAGGTGATTATCTCGGTGTTAGAGCGTGGGTGGTCGTGGCGAATTCCGCTACAAGGCAAGCTATCGGTAGGAGTAGTCATCAATAAGGATGCAGCCAAGGAGCTAGGAAAAACGCCGGAGGAGCGATTGGAGAACTTGATTTCTCGTGAGCCGCTGCTGAGGGAAAAAGGTCGGAATGCGCGCCGTGTGACGGATGTGATGACTTACACGAACTATCAGCTCATCAGCGAGCAAGGATACGGTAAGGGGTGGATCATGCTTGGAGATGCGTTTGGTTTCGTAGATCCGATGCTGTCACCTGGGCTGTTTATGGCTCTGGAGTCGGCGAGCCTGCTGGACTCGTTGGTTTTCTCGAAGGAGAAGATTAGGGAGGCGGATATTTCCCAATATTGCGACGAGCTAAAGAGCTGGCATGCATCGTGGAAGGAGCTGATCGAATATTTCTACGATGGGCGCATTTTACAAATGCACGAGGCGGGTGCGTCGCTGGCTGAGGGGAAAAGTAAGCTAAATCCGGCGAAGCTTATGGATAAATACATGAACCGTGTGATCGCTAGTATGGCGGCCGGAGTAGGGACAAGATCCTCCTACAACCGTGGGCTATTGAAGCATAGTGCTAAGCATCTGATCTGGGATGTGAAGGACAGCGAATACTACGCGGTGAAGTAGGTGGGAGATGGGGCACACCGCCCCTCGCTCCATATTGGCATTGCTCCGATCACTCCCATTTGTAGTCGTCGCCGTTGAATTCGAAGATTCTTGCGGGGAGCTTTCCGTTGATCTTGGGCGGATAGAACTCGGTGGTGACGACGGTGCCGTCTTTCTGAGTCCACTCGATGCGCTCGAGGAAAGAGGTGCGGGTGTTAACCTGCATGGTCATGTGTTTCATGGCGCGCTTGAGGCTGCCCTTTGGAACGAGGCTGACGACGAAGTGTTCCTTGACGGTGGTGGTATCGGCAATGGTGAAGGCTTCGGTGAGGCCGTCGTAGGTGGCGCCTTCGCCGATTCCTAGCATGAGGAGGAGGGGCTTGGCCTTGCGGTCATCGGTGTCGAGGCCTTTGGCGGTTTTCTTCTCCTCATCAAACATGAAAACCTGCGATCCATCGTAAACGGCGCTTTGGGTGAGGGGCTTGCCGAGTTCCCAGCGGAAAGCTTTTCCAGGTTCGAGCCAGAGGTGGCCTTTCTGTACGATGGGTTCGTTGAGAGCGGGGATTTTCTTTGTCTGGCGGACATCTACGCTGACGGTCTTGTGCTTCGCCTGTTTTTCTAGAGCCTCTTTAAGAGGACTTGCGTCCTGGGCGATGGCTGGGACGGAAAAAAGGAGCGCGAGAGCGAGCGGGCGGAAAATCATGGGAGATATCTACACGAGGAATCGCAGTTCCTCAACCCATGAAAGTGTTGCGATTCGAGTTGGGAAGCCTAGTTTGGGTGGGTGCGAAAAAGCCTGCCTCTGTTCATTGCTGTCTTAGTTGTCATCGGCTTTTCTGTGGCGGGGCTGACGAAGCTGCGTTTCGAAACGGATATTCTCGATGTCTTGCCAGGAAATCTGGCGAGTGTGAAAGCGCTGAAAGTTTCTCAAAAGCATTTCGATAACGATCAGCGAGTCGCACTGCTGCTACAGGGGGATGAGGATGAAATCTACGAGGAGGATGTCGCTGAATTCGTAGAGCACATGCGGGAGAAGCTTTCCCCGGCGAAGGTGCTTTATAAATCGGAGTTGGAGGAGGATCCTGCGGCATTCGGGCAGGCGCTGGCGGATATCTGGAGATACGCGCCGCATGAGGATGTGGCGGATTTGGAGGAGCGACTGCTGGATGAGGAAAAGCTCAATGCGCACCTACAGGAGGTGAAGAGCGAGATTCGGCGCTCCTTTGATCAACAGGAATCGACGATGGCAGCGTATGATCCGCTGGGTTTCCTCAAGCATCCGGGGATGGAGGAATTCATCGGGAGTGAGGTTGCCTTCCAATCGGAGGACGGGATGTTGTGGATCGTGCTCATTGAGAATCCGGAGCCGACAACGGATTACCACAAGCACGCAGCGTGGCTGGAAAAAATCAGATCGGCGGCGAATGGCTGGGAAGGGCTGGAGGATTTGGGACTTAGCTACGGGCTGACCGGCGGGCCGGTGTATAATGCGGAGATCGGTGCGGGCATGGAAAAGGACATGTCGGGGACGATCTCAATGACTTGTGTGGCGATCGGGTTGTTGTTCCTCCTGATTCAGAGGCATCCTGGGCAGTTGGTGATGATCTCCCTGATGCTGGGGCTGACGTTTCTGATCACGCTCGGGATAGGTGGATGGGTTTTCGGCGCGTTGAATCTGGTGAGTGTAGGCTTTGCTGCGATCCTGCTGGGTCTGGTGATCGACTATGGGGTGGTGATCTCGCGTGAGGCGGCGGGTGGGATAGCTTCGTCTGGAGCTTTGCGGAGAGAGATGGCACCGGCGGTGGGCTGGGCGGCACTTACTACGGCTATCGTATTTGGATTACTGACGCTCAGTACGTTCAATGGTGTGCGACAGCTTGGTGGGCTGATCATGATCGGCTTGGTAGCAGGAGCCGGGGTGATGCTGGTCTTTATGCCTATGTTCCTCGGGAAGTTTCATGGCAAGGAAGCTCGGACGTTTCTTAAACCGCCATTTCCCGGGAGGGGGATCGCTGTGGCTGTGATGGTTGCGTGTGCTTTGGTCGCGGTAGGTGTTTTCGTGACGAAAGGTGAACCGGAGGTGAGTTTCGATTTCTCGATGGTGGAGCCGAGTTCTAGTGAGGCGGCGGCGACTTTTACGAAGATTCAAGAGAAGTTCCCTGCGTGGTCGGATCGGAATTTGCAGGTGATCGCAGAGGCAGATACTTGGGAGGGTTTGCGCTCGGAGTCACTTGAGGTGAGAGAGAAGCTGAAAAAGCTGAAGGAGCAGGGAGTGATCGAGGCTTACACGTGGCCGGTGGAGTTTATTCCGTTTCATACTGAGGGTGCGGAAGACACCTTGAAGGCAATTGCGGAAGAGACGGATGTGATACTGGAGACTGTGAAAGCGGCGGGCTTCAGTGAGGCGGGAGTTGCACTGGATGAAATGGTGCTCGATGGATTTGAGAAGGACAGTTCATCGATCAACGATCTCACGAAGCATTTTGTAGTAGCTGCCGGCGAAGGTGATCGATGCTATCTTTCGGGTAGTATTCTTGTTGCCGATGAGGTGACGGTTGAGAATGTTGTAGATCTAGATTCGTTAGTTTCTGATGGGTACAATGTGACGGGTTGGTCGGTGATCCAAGCGGCTCTATTGCCTTCTGTGAAGAGGGACTTTTATGTGATTTTCCTGCCGGCTAGCGGGGTATTGCTGTTGGCGTTGTTGATCGTATTCCGTTCTGTGCGTGATGCGGCGATTAGTATCGTGGTGCTACTCGGAGCGCTGGCGATGGTGAATGCGTTTGTGGCAGGAACGGGTCGCTCATGGAATTTCCTGAGTGGAATGGCGATCCCTCTGATCGTGGGGACTGGGATCGATTACAGCATTCACCTGATCTTTGCCCTGCGGAGAAGCCAAGGAGATTTCAAGAAAGTGTGGAACGGCGTAGGGAAGGCAATTTGCTTCTGCGGGCTTTCCACCTCGGTGGGCTTTGGATCGTTGATGTTTGCTTCGAACGATATGCTACGGAGCATGGGTCTGCTTTGCAGTATGGGAGTGCTGCTGACTACTCTATTAAGCGTGTTGGTGGTGCCCGGATTGTGGAAGCGGAACCGCGCTTGAGGGTTCTTCGAGGTCGCGTGCGGCAGGAGTGAATGCCAATTTAACTTCGAGCTTCAGCCAAATTTTCACGCCTTTCCATAGTAGCTTCATGCTGGATGGATCGGGGTTGAAACTGCCGACGATGAGGTAGCTTTCGTCGAGATTCTTATCGCCGTAGATTTCTGCGGTGATCTTTTTCTTGGCAAGTTTCACAAGACGGCGGTTGTAGAGCGCCATGAAGAGGGCGAAGCCGTGGCCGACTTTTCCGTTGTAGGGCATTTCCTCGAATTCGACTTCTTCATTGGTATAGACGCCACGCACCGGACCCACGAAGTAGGTGCCGATGTCCATGAGGAAGGCGGCATGCATGAGTTCTGCATCGCCGATGTACCAATACTTGTCTTTATAGAGGGCGTTATACCAATCGAAGTAGCTGCGTTTGAATTCGCGATTGCGTTTGGTGATACCTTCCTTCACGCATTCACCACTGTAGTAGGAGCGGAGCATGGTGTAGGAGGAGTAGACGGTGTGGGCGCAGAAATCGAGGCCTTGGCTGTAGAGGGGATCCATGAAGCCGCAGGCATCACCGACACATGCCCAACCTTCGCCAGCAACTTCATCTGAATAGTAGGCGAGATTTTTGTAGTAGCAGTTGTCGTTTTCCACGGCTTCTGCATTTTCGAACATGACCTTGCCGACGGGATGTTTGACGAGGTGTTCCTTGAGGCGCTGAGCCATGTTGCCGTCCGAAGGTGGCTTGAAAAGGCGTTGATCCCATGTGAGGCCGACGCTGACTTCGCCGCTATCGAGAGGGATGATCCAGCACCACCAACCGAAGCCCATGAGGTGATTTGTAGCGGATCCGCGCTGGGCGACGACCTTGGGGCTGACCCCTTCCATGCGTTTCACGGCATCATGCGAGTCGAGGTAATTGACATTGGTGAAGCGCGTCCACAATGCGGAGGTGGGATGGTCTTCCGCATTGGAGCGCCAAGTATCGCGCATCTTGGCGATCTTTGCCGCCTTTCCCGATGCATCGATGAACCAAGTGGCGGTGACGGTGCGTCGCTCGCCGTCGTCTTGCTTGTAGGTGATGGAATTTTTGCCAATGCCACCGAGTTCGAGATCCTTGATGGTGGCTGGGCGGACGACTTCGCAGCCGAGTTCTACGGCCTGTTTGAGGAGTTCGGTGTCGAGCTTGAGTCGGTTGAGCTGAAAAGTGGCGAGCCTGCCTTGGAAGGCGGGGCCGAGTTCGGTGGAGCGTCCGGGGGCGTTGGTGCCGTCTTTGTGGAACCACATGCGAAGGCCGTGCTTGGCGACGTGCTGGGCATTGAGGTGTGCACCAATGCGTAGGATGCGAGTGAGGAAACAGCCTGCGACCTCTGAGGTGCTTTCACCGACCTTGCGATTGAATTCTTCGGTGCGCTCGATGATGAGGACGCGGAGGTCTTTGAACTGGCGTTTGATGAGCAGTGCGGCTGATGAGCCGGAAAATGCGCCGCCCATGACGACAACATCGTAGTCTGCAGAGCGATCGACACCTTCGGCGATGGGTCGAGGCTCGCGTTTGTTCATCATTTGCATGGCGTGAGGGTTGTGGAGAGTGTGGAAAGCGTCATAGCCTAGCATCGTTCAAGAAATCCTATGACAGCAGATGTAAGCGCCGGAGACGCCATAAATCAAGGGGCAGATGTATCCAGATTTGGGCTTTTTGGGGATTTCCCGACACGGGCGATGTTTGGGGGGGTGAGGGTGACGGTAGGGATGCCGTATTGGGTGGAGGCAGGCTTGCTGTATTTCTTCGCCTTTGTGGTGCTTGTGCTGGGTGCTAGCCCACGGCGGGCAATTCGAAAAAACCTTAAGGTCATCATGCCGGATCTCTCTTTTGCTGAGGGATATGTGGGGGTTTTCCGGGTATTTGTGAACTTCGGCTGGGCGACGATTGATGGCATGCGTGCACGATTGGGGCAGGATGTGATCACGTGGGAGATTGATGGTTTGGAAAACTTCGAGCAGCTGAAGGCGACAGATGGTGCGGCGTTGATCATGACGACGCATACGGGAAACTATGATTTGGCGGGTGCTTTGTTTTCTCCGAAATTTGGGCGGGATCTGCATACCGTACGAGCGCCAGAGAAGTCACCGTATCTTCAGGAAATCCGTCGCAAGGAGTTGGAGGCAGATGTGGATCGCTACGAGCATTTCAAGGTGCACTATAATTCCTCAGAGAGCATGCTTGGGGTAGAGCTCGCGCGCTTGCTGAGTGAGGGTGAGTTGGTGGCGATCCAGTGTGACCGTGTGATTGCTGAGGTGGCGGCTGTCGAAGTGCCGGTAGATGGAAGGGAAGCGAAGTTCCGCATACCAAGGGGGCCGATGACTTTGGCTGCGATGTCCAAGTGCCCATGTTATCCACTGCATGTGGTTTGGGATAGGCACCGACATTATCGGATCATTTTTCCTAACCCACTGGAAGTGACTCCTGCAAAGCCGGGGGCGAGAGTGCGCGAAGGGGATTTTGCGAGAGCATGGGTGGGTAGCCTGATGCCGTTTCTGGAGGAGCATGCGCATCAGTGGTTCGTCTTCGAGGAGGCTTTCACAGCATGATCATTTCCTTGGCATGGAGGATGGTTCTGATCCTGGTGATGCTGGGCGGAGGTATCTGGGCGGTGTTTTGCGGGCAGCTGTTATTAGGAATGGCGATGCATGGGGCGATGGTAGGATTTCTGCTTGTTGGGACTTTGGGGCCGTCCTCGAAGATTTTTGGGAAAGTGCGGACGAGGGGAGGAAAAGGGATCTGGCTGACCTTGGACGATGGGCCTTGTCCCGAGACGACTCCTGCGGTGCTGGATTTGCTCGATGAGCATGGTGCGAAGGCGACGTTTTTTCTGATCGGAGACAGGGCGGAGAAGCACCCGGAATTGGTGCGAGAAATTCAGCGGCGAGGGCATGGGATTGGGAACCATAGTTGGAGCCATCCGAGGGCGATTTTTTGGTGCCTAGGGCCGGTGAGGACGTGGCGGGAAATTGCGAAATGCCAGAGTGCGCTAAAAAAAATCACGGGAGAGGCTCCGGAGTGGTTTCGAGCTCCGGTGGGACATTACAATTTCTTCGTGCATCCGGTGCTCAAGAGCGAAGGGCTGGGTCTGCTTTCTTGGAGCAGCCGTGGCTTCGATGGCGGTGGACTGCCGCTGGAAGAAGTGAAGCGGAGAATCCGCGAGACGGCGGACGAGGGTGGGATCGTCCTCGCGCATGAGGGGACGCCGTATGCGGTGGAGGTAGTGGCGGATGTTCTAGCCCTCGCGAAGGAGAAGGGCTGGGCGGTGGCTATACCGGACGATTCGCTACGATGAGGTAGTTATTGAAAGGCGTTTTGCCCCAGAATGGGCGGATGCTGACTTCAAGACCTTCTGTCTCGAGAGTGGTGCGGAAAAATTCTGCAGTTGGGTAATGAATGGGTGCGGATTTCATCCAAAAGGTGAGCTTCGCAATAAAATCGGCGGCGATGGTGGTGTAGAAGCGCAGGTTTTTTTCGGAAATGCCGCTCCGTATAATGAGTTTTCCGCCGGGGGCTACGCGTGTAGCGATACCTGAAAGGAGTTCCTTTTTCTGTGCATCGTCAAAGAACTGGAGGATGTCGAGGATGGTGACATCGCCATGATGTTCGGGGAGGTCGGTGCGGGCGTCTCCTTGTTTGAGAGTGATGTCAGCATAGTTGCCCTTATTTAGCATTCGCTGCCCACCTTTGATCTTGCTGCTATCGAAATCGAAGCCAGTGACAGGGTTTTCTAGACCGCGTTCGCGGAGATACATGCCAAGGATGCCTAGGCCACAGCCGACATCGAGGAGGGGTTTGCTGCTGGATTTCAGTTCCTCGTAGACTCCGTCGTAGAGCGGGTCGGTGCTGATTTTCGTAGAGGTGTAGTTAGGCAAGTACAATCCGCTGCAGTGGGCGGCGATGCGTTTTGCGATCCTGCGAGACTCTTTCATGCCGTGGGCTGATTTCTTAAAGGATTTTTCCCCCGAAAAAGAAGAACCGGGAGGCGGATCAAGGCACCAAGAACGAGGCGGAAGTGCATAGAGGTGAGCAGCGCATTGTCGCGCAGGTAGCGGAACTGGCTGATACCACCTTCCTCGGCCGTGAGGTATTTGACGGGTGTCGGAAGGTTAATGACCGGTAGCCCCTTCCAGCAGAGACGGACGGCAACTTCAGGGTCGAAATCGAAACGGCGTGCGAAGAAGGTTTGAGAAAATACCTTTTTCAGCGGTACGATGGGATAGAGGCGCATGCCGAAGAGTGAGTCATCAATGCCCCACCAGAGAGTTTCGAGATTTGCCCACCAATTGGAGATTTTCCGACCCTGCACACGGAGGTTGGGGGCGGAGGATCCGAAGATGGGTTTGCCGAGAACGAGTGATTCGGGGTGTTCTTTTCCTGCATCCATGAAGCGCTGGATGTGGTCGGCGGGGTGTTGGCCATCTGCATCCATGGCGAGGGCGTGGGTGAAGCCTTCTTCTTGGGCGAGGCTTATTCCTGCGAGAACTGCCGAGCCTTTTCCACGGTTTTCTGGTAAGCGATGAATGCGGAGTCCCTCGTGGTTTTCTTCGCCTAGGTCTTTGTCACTGCCGTCGGTGCTGCCATCGATGACAACAAACACATCATCCCACACGGCAAGGACTGCGGCCAAGGTTTGACGCAGTAGCGGGCCGGAGTTGTATGAGGGAATTAGGACGCAGGGCTTCATGCGGTGCACAAGGACATGGGCATCCGGTCATGAAAAAGGCAACAGCGAAAAGCCACTGGGAGTGAAAAGCTTACTCCAGCTCTTTTCGGAAAATGGTCTCCAATCGCTCCGAGAATGACCGCACAGATTCTTCCGGTAGGGCATGTATGGGCTCTCCGAGGTTTAAGGTGATCGTGATGGGAAGCTTAGGCATTTTAACAATCGGCCAACCTTTCCTGAGATAAGGGCTGTTTTGGCGAATGAAAACGGGAACGATCGGGACGCCTGATTCTTTGGCGATGAGCGCGAGGCCGGGGCGGAAGGGGTTGATGACTCCATTTTCCTCACGAGTGCGTGTGCCCTCTGGAAAAAATAGCAACCTGCCTCCTGTAGAAAGGCGCTCGATGGAAGAGCGTATCATGGTCATGCGGGGAGAATTTGGCAGAAACCCTGCAAAGCGAGCTCCGTGGGTAAGTAGAGGGTTTGCTAGTAGTTCTGCCTTCATGATACCGCTGAGTCGGCCGATGCGGCGGATTACTAACGGCGCGTCCCACAGAGCTGGGTGATTGCATGCGAAAATGAGTGCATCTTGGTTATCGGGGTGGCGTTTCAGTTCATCGTCCACAACACGTATGATGCCGAACCATTCTAGAAGCGTGAAAAAGCTACCCAATGTTTTACTCAATACTCTCTGGCCAAGGAATCGGTGATTTTCCTTTGTCTGGAAGATTCCCGAAAACATGCAAACCACAATAATTAGAAGGACACAGGTAGGCCAATAGATCGCCATCATCGCCAGAGCCGCGACGAAACGAATGCAGTTCGTCAGGCTCTTGGAAGGTGTTGCCTTGGGTTTTTCTGAATCGGGATTTGAGTTCACAGGAGATCGGGGCAAACTGCGGAATCCAATCTCCGCCCTACCGTGGCAGAAATAAAGACATCCGCCTTTCGCCAAGCTCATCCTGTTCCTAACCATGCCCTTCGATCAAGAACTGTTGTCACTGCCTCACGGCTCATCCTTCCGATTCATCAATGAGATGACAGAACTCGATCCGGGGAAGTCGGGTTCTGGGACTTACAAGATAACGGGTGAGGAGCCTTTTCTTGAAGGTCATTTTCCCGGAAATCCGATGTGGCCGGGGGTGATTATGATTGAAGCCATCGCCCAGCTCGGTGGTGTCATCGCGCAATGCGATCCCGATCATCCGGTTCTTGCGGATATGCGCCTGACCTCGGTGAAAAATGCGAAGATTCTCGGGACTGCCTTTCCGGGAGCGACACTAACCATTTCTGGATCGGTGGAGGGTAGGATGGGAAATCTGATTCAGTTGAAGGGCTCAGTCTCGGATGGAGAAAATGTCATCGCCAAAGCGGTGGTGATGCTGAGTGGTGGGTGAAGGGAAAGGAGCCGCGATTTTGAAATCGCGACCTGCATGGCGAATCACCCAGTGCTTCCGCTGCAGTTGTAGGCGCGAATTTAAACCGCGGTTCTTCTCCCAGATCGGGCTGATATCGACCTACACAATATAGTGAAGCCGACAAAAACGGCGCACGCAGCCGATGCGATGGCGAAGGGTTTTAGCTCGCCGGGAAACAAAAGCAAAAACCCTTTCCCTTTGATGAGCGCCGAGTAGCTCGATACGCAAAAAGGGAAGACATAGAGCCTGAACACGACCCATTTGTCTGTTGTCCTTCCTTTCTGGCTCGCCGCAAGGTTGAGGGCATATCCGATCAGCGCCGCGATCCCCACCGAGGACAGCCACATATTGGTCAGCGGCTCGAAATACTGCGCGACGATGGCGATATACCAGATCAGGTAGCACCAGAGGATGCGTTTGGGTGAATCGATGTTCGCGAAGTAGTACAGCATACCGGTGGATGCATACGAGCAGGTTGGATTCCAATCCTGAAGCGATTATTCGCAAAGGAACTCCCACTGCCTCGGCATCTCCCAACTTTCTAATCGCTGGCGGAGCTGCTCGCGGATCTGTTTTTTATCGTAGCCGGGGAGGAGGGTGATGTGGGCGCGGATTTCCTCGAAGCGTTCGAAGTCGCGGCTGAAGCCGCGTTTGATGCGGGCGGAGGTGACGCCTTCGAGGGAGGTGATGATGGATTCGAGGCGGTCCGGGCTCACTTTGCGACCTGCGACGTTGATGGAGGATCCGATGCAGCGGGTGAGGTGCACTTGTGAGCCTGAGACTTCGCCTTGATCGAGGGTGAGGTAGGTGGGGGAGGCGAATTCGTTTTCCCATGCTTCGGTATCTGTTCCGGTGGCACGGGCGGGTGTGGTGACAGAAATACGGCCTGAGCGGTCGGTCTGCGCGGAAACGGCGGGGAGGAGATTTCCAACGAAGTCTGGGCGGGTGCGGGGAGAGGAGGAGTTGTCGAAGGCGATGGCTCCGGTTTCGCTAGTGCCGTAGAAGTTCCGAATGCGGAGGCCAGTTTCCGAATGGATGGAATGTTCGAGATCGAGGGAGAGGGGTGAGCCTGCAGAGATCGCGAGGGAAATGGCCGGGTGAGTGGTGATTTCTGTTTGGTGCCAAGTTTTCCACATAGCGGGGACGCCGGGGAGGAAGACTTGCGGGTGGCGATCGAGGCCGGGTTGGAGGAACATCGGCATGGGTCCGGCGGTTATTTCCAAAGGGATGCCTGCGAGCAATAGCGGTAGAGCGAGGCAGCCGAAGCCGTAGGAGTGGGCCAGGGAAATGGCAGCGAGGCCGGGTCGTTCTGCGTGGAGGCCTAGGCCGGTGAGGTTATTTTCGCCCTCGGCGAGGACTTGTGATTGGCTGAAGAAGAGGCTGCGCGAAACGCCGGAGGCTCCGCAGGTTTGCTTGATGAGGGCGGTGCCGGGTGGAATCTCGCAGAGAATAGGGCGAGGGGCGCATTTCCCGGTTTCTAAGAGTAGGGCGGGTTTTCCTGCACGCCATGCGGCGATGAGGGCTGGGAAAAAATCTGGTGAGGAGCCGATGGCGGGGACGAAATCCCCTGAGGTGTCGATGTTGACCGATAGTCGGTCGATTTCGCCAAATGTGGTTCCGACGTCGTTTCCGGGGCTGCGGAAGGCGATGTCGGCGGTCTTCCGCGACAGGACTTCGTTCCAGCGATCCAAAAGCATGTTACACCTTTGTTAGGGGGTTCCAATGGCCTTGCCAAGGACGGGAATCCGGTCTTTCTTCAATTTTCGCCTAACAAGCTCTCTCGATGTCGAATTCTCCCTCCCCCCAGCCTGACCGGAACGCACCAGCGCAGCGCGTTTTCATCACAGGGATGGGAATGATTTCTCCTATGGGAAGTGATGAAGAGGCGCATGTTTCGGCCTTACGGGCGGGAACGACGCATTTCCGTGAGGTGGAATTTTTCGATGTGTCTCGTCAGCGCGTAAAAACGGCGGGGGTTGCGGATTTGGCAGAAAAGCAGGATGCCCCGGGTCTGACGGAGCGTGAGGTGAGTCGGATGGATCGTGGTGGACGCTTATTGCTACATGCGACGGCTCAGGCGATTTCCACGGCGGGAATCGAGATCCCGGAGGGGGCACCATTTGTGATCGGGACATCCGCGGGGGCGATGCCGATTGGTGAGGAGTATTATAAAGCGGCGACGGAAGTGCCGCATGGGGTGCGAGGGCAGTTTGCGAAGGTGGAGAGCTATCAGCCGCAACGGCAGTGCGGGATGGTGCAGAAGGCGTTGGGCTTCCGTGGGCAGACTCAGATTATTTCTAATGCCTGTGCTTCGGGAGCGAATGCGATTGGGCATGCGTTTCACCTAATACGAAGTGGCCGCAAGCAAGTCGCGCTGGCGGGTGGGTATGACGCGCTTTGTCAGTTAGTTTTTGCGGGTTTTGATTCGCTTCAGGCGCTTGCTGAATCTGGGATTCCGAGGCCGTTTGATGCGAATCGCGATGGGTTAGCTCTTGGAGAAGGCGCGGCGATGTTCGTGCTGGAGTCTGAGGAGAGCATGAAAGCGAGAGGCGCGGTGCCGATTGTGGAAATCTGCGGATATGGGATGGCGACGGATCTTCACCACCTCACCCAACCGCATCCTGAGGGGACGGCTGCGGTGCGTTCGATGTCGGCTGCTGCCGTGCAAGCGGGGATGGAGCCGAAGGAAGTGAAATACATCAATTCCCACGGCACTGGGACGCCACTGAATGACGTGGCTGAGGCGAATGCGATTACCGAGTGGGCTGGGGAGGATGCGAAAAATATTTCCGTGAGCTCTACGAAATCCGCGATGGGGCATCTGCTTGGAGGTGCGGGTGCGATTGAGTCTGCGATTTGTTTGATGGCGCTTAAGCACGGCGTGCTACCGGCGAGTTTAAATATTCGTGAGGTGGATGCGGCGGTAAAATTTGATTTGGTGCGTGAGCCACGCGAGGCGGAGTTCGATGTGGCGTTGACGAATTCGTTCGGCTTCGGTGGCTCGAACGCGACACTGATTTTCCAAAAAGTGAACTGAAATGGCTGCTAACGACTTTCCTCTATACATCCACGGCTACGGCGCGGTCTCGGCTGCCGGTATGGATGCGGCTGCGCTTTACCGTGCGAGTCGGGATGGTGAAGAAATCCCGGTGCAGAGCTTAGATCGCGAGTTAGGTGGTGAGACGATATCCTATTCGCTTCGTCCAGTGGACAAAAAGGTGCTTCGAGGAGTAATGCCGAAGCACCCGAGGCTTCGAAGGGCGAGTAACGTGACGAAATTCGCGGTGACTGCGGCTCATGAGGCGATGGGTGAGGAGCGCATTGCGAAGATGCAGTCGCGTGAGCTGAATGTGGGAATTATTCTGACGTTCCTGAACGGCTGCGTGAATTACACGAATCGTTTCTTCGGCGAGGTGCTGGAAGATCCGACATTTGCGAGTCCCATCCTTTTTCCGGAAACGGTGTTCAATGCGCCGGCGAGCCATATTGCGGCGTATCTGGGTTGTGATGGGCCGGTTTATACGTTGCTGGGCGATCCGGCGGCTTGGTTTTCCGCCTTTGATGTGGCGGAGGGCTGGATTTCTGGAGGGCAGGTGGATGGTGTGCTGATTTTGTGCGCGGAGGAGATCGATTGGCTGACGCTGGAGGGCTTGGGCATGTATTCGAAGGGGGTGGTCGCTACGGAAGGTGCGGCGGCAGTTTATGTGGAGGGCGCGCCATCTGATGTGGCGGTGAAAGAGCTGAATGGGCCGTATTCGTATTTTGACTCAGCGGGTAGGGAGGATGCTCTGGCGGATGCTTGGAGTGCTCTGGGGGATGCGGAAATTTTGGTGGATGGGTTATCGGGAGTGGCACGGATGGATCGCGATGAACTTGTCACGACCGGTGGCTGGAGCGGTGAACGGATCAGCCCGACGAAGGTACTAGGCGAGGGGATGGGGATTCGTTGCGGATTCCAGACAGTGGCGGCGCTAGGTGCGATGGAGGAAGGCTGTGGATCGGTGGATATTTTCGCGAGTGGCGGGAATCAGCATGCGTTTTCCGTGAAACTGACGAAGCAAGATTTATGAGTGAAACAGCGATTCTGATCACGGGTGCCAACGGAGGTATCGGCAGTGCGACGGCTAGGTATTTCCTAGAAAACGACGAAAGCTCATACGTGTATCTCGGCATACGCTCGGGACGCGATGTGGCAGAGGCGATGGTAGCGGAATTTTCCGGAAGGTGCGCGGTGCTTTCGCTCGATGTTACGAAATCGGCTGATTGGGATGCGGCTCTGGAGACAGTTTCTGGGGATGGAAAAGTGGTGACCGTGTTGGTGAATAATGCGGGGCATCACGATGATCACTTGCTGGCGACTATGTCTGATGCGGCATGGGACGAGGTGATCGCCTCTAACCTCAGTTCCACCTTCATGGGAAGTCGCGCGGTGATACGCGGGATGATGGGTGAGCGATTTGGTAGGATTATCAATATTGCTTCCTTGAGCGCTTTACTGGCGCCGCTGGGTCAGACGAATTATGCCGCTGCGAAGGCTGGTGTAGTGGCGATGACGCAAAGCCTTGCGAAGGAAGTGGCGCGTATGGGGATCACTGCGAACTCCGTTTGCCCCGGATATATCGAGACGGCAGCGACGGATGAGGGTGATGCTGAAGCGAAAAAGGCGAAGAAAAAGGCGATACCCATGAGGCGTTTCGGACAGCCGAAAGAGGTTGCTGCGGCCGTTTTTTTCCTTGCCAGTAAAGACGCGGGATATATCACCGGGGCCACGTTGAAAATCGACGGAGGTATATTCTAACTCGCACCCCTATCACATGTCCGACACATCCGAACTACACGAACAGATCAAGGAGATCCTGATCAATGATTTGATGCTCGACGTGGAGATGGATGAAATTGGCGATGAAACTCCTCTAATGGGGCCAGATAGCCTCGGCTTGGATTCGGTGGATGCACTGCAGTTGGTAGTTGCGATCGAAAAGCACTTTGGACTTAAGGTTTCTGATCCTGAGGCAGCGAAAGAGATCCTGCGTTCCGTGAAAACCATCGCGCATGCGGTGACAAAATCGCGGGAGGCGTAGATTCGGCTTGGTGCCGACCATTCGATGAAAAGGGGTCGTGCTAAATCGCTGGGTATTTTCGCCCTCAAACTTGTAGGGACAGTTTTATTCCTTTGGTGGGCGCTCTCGCAGGTGGAGGACAAGGATGCACTTTGGAATAATTTTCGCCTAGCGCTGGCATCACCGGGTTGGGTGGCCGTAGGGCTGGGTTTTGCGTTTCTCTCGCTCTTCGCCAATGCACTGCGCTGGCAGTTTCTTTTGATGGCACAATCGATTAGGCAGCCGTTTTCCTATATTCTGCGTCTGACCTTGTATGGGGCATTTTTTAATATCGCCTCGCTCGGAGGAGCGGCGGGGGATGCCGCGAAGATTGTTTTGCTGATACGTCGTGTACCCGGAAAAAAGGTGGGGATCACGATGTCGGTGATGGTGGATCACATCGTGGGTTTCATTTCCAGCGGGATCATCTTTTTGGTTTTCACATGGGGTTTCAGGACGATCGATAGCGCAGATGATGTGGCAGGGCGAGGGACGTTCGTGGCTGCGACATGGTTCCAAGCGTTAGGGATTGTGGGGATCGTGCTGAGTATTCTGTCCTGTAGTCCTGGTATGCTGAAGTGGGGGCGGAAATATCTGCCGAAAATCACCAATAATCGATGGGTGGACTTGATTACCTCCGCTCTGGATCTCTATAGGACAGGCTGGAAGTTTGTGATCTTTTCATTGCTCGCGTCGTTCGTGCTTTCAGCGAGTTTTTACCTGACGTTTTTTGCAGGCCTACGCTCGCTCGGTCAGCCAGTGGGTGCGGCGGAAATCATGTCGGTGATGCCAATTGTGGATGTGGTGACGGCGCTGCCGATTTCGGTTTCTGGGTTGGGTGTGAGGGAGCGGACGTTTGATTTTCTGATAGGGAAACTAACAGGAATACCGACAGCTGCAGCGGTGGCGGGGTCACTTATCGGTTTCTTGTTTACGTTGTTCTGGGGGCTAATAGGTGGGTTGGCGATATTGACGGCGCGCAGTGATAAAAAGGTAGTGGAGGAAAGTGCGAGTGAGTGAGGATAAGGAAATCGGGAAGCCAGATCGTGGTGTTGCGCTGGCGCTTGGATCATCTTTCTTGGGGGTTTATGCTCACGGTGGTTTTCTGTGCGGTTTGAATGAGGCGGGAATTTTTCCCGGACATGTGGCGGGTTCTTCTGCTGGTGCTCTTGCAGGAGGGTTTTATGCAGCAGGGTTGAGAGGGGAAGAGCTTGAGGCAGAGGTGCTTTCATCGGTTCTGAAGCGGAAGTATCCTGACTGGATGATACCGGTAAGAAGTTTTCCGCAAATGTTCGGTAAACTCTCCGGGATCATGGGTGGGGAAAAGGTGGTGAAGCACCTGAGGGAAGTGCTGCCGGTCTCGGATATTTCGGAGACTCCTGGGGTGAAGTTGAGCCTTTCAGTGACGGATTATCGAAGGCAGGAAGCTATTTTTTTAACAGAGGGAGCGCTTGCTGATGCAATGATGGCTAGCTGCGCTGTACCGGTGCTTTTCTCCGGGCAGATTCTAAACGGTAGAGAATATCACGACGGTGGAGTGATTCACGAAGTGCCTATTGATCCTTTTATTTCCGATCCAGAGATCCATACGATCATCGCTCACAAGATCGTCCATACGCGTGGAGCAACAGGAAAGCGACTTGCTGTCAAAGACCCCTTCGTGAACGGTTATCACATGCTCAACGATGCGCTTTTTGAATTTCGAAAACAGACTGCCGAGAGGAATGGAAAGCGTGTGATTGTGATGAAGACGCAAAGCAAGCATCCGGGGCTTTTCCAAACCAAGGCAGCTAAGAAGGCTTTTTACGATCTTGGCTACCGAACAGCAGAAACGATTTCAGAATTTATTGGGAAATGAGTATGGAACTAATTGAAAGCCTACGAGAGCTAATCGATAGTCACCTTTTTCCACTGGGTGAAGAGGTGGACGGGGCGACGGATCTGCATGCAGAAGGCTTGGATTCGCTGGCGTTGATGCAGCTCATCCTACTCATTGAAAAGGAATACGGCGTGTCGATTGTGCCGACGGATTTGGATCGTGAGAATTTTTCGACACTTGGGAACATTGCGGCACTGATTTCTAGGAAACGGGAGGAGGGCTAGGTGGTAGAAGCCGATGTGGCGGTGATCGGCGGAGGGAGTGCGGGGCTTTGCGCAGCTGTTGCGTCGGCGCGGGCTGGGGCGAAGACCGTATTGATCGAACGTTCTGAAATGCTGGGTGGAATGGGGACGCTGGCGAAAGTGCATACGTTCTGTGGGCTTTATCATCCGGATGTTTCCAAGCCGCCTGTGGTGGTGAATGTAGGGCTGCCGGAGGAGATCGAGGAGCGGATGCGGGCGAGGACGGGTGTTGCTCCTGTGAAGATGGGGAAGGTCTATGTGTTACCGCAGGATCCAGAGGCGTTTGCGGAAATCGCGAGGGAGTTGGTGGAGGCTGAGGAGCTGCTGGAGGCAAGGATGAGCGTGGAGTGCACGGGGATCTCGAGGGGCGATGAGTTTGTCTTGGAGACGAGTGGAGGAAGTTTGCGAGTGAAGGCTTTGGTGGATGCTTCTGCGGATGCAGTGGTGGCGTACTTGTTGGGCGAGGAGCGGCTGTCGGTGGAGGCGGAGAGGAACCAGAGATCAGCATTTGTGTTTTCGCTGAAAGGTGTGAAGCCGGAGGGGATGGAGGAAAATTTCCGGATGAAACTCGCCTTGGGGATCGTGCGCGCGGTGGCGGCGGGGGAGTTGCCCAAGGAGGCACTGGGAACTGCTGGTCGGGCTTCTGCGCTGGCGAGTGAGATTTATTTTACGACGGATTTGAATCCTGCACCAACGGTTGAATTGATGGCTACGGGAATGGATTTGGCCGGGAAGGTGACGGATTTTCTCAGGAAGAATTTTTCCGAGTATGCGGAGGCGGAGGGGCCGTTTTGTGCAGAGCAACCGGGGGTGCGGGAGAGCTATCGCTGGGAGGGTGAGCATTTGCTGACAGAGGAGGACTTACTCAAGGGCACGGAGTTTCCTGATACGGTGGCGTATGCGACGTGGCCGATCGAACTAAGGGAAACGACACGGGGAGCCAGGATGCGATATTTCGAGAAACCAGTGCCGGGGAATATTCCGCTGCGGGCACTAGTGAGTAAAAATGTGCCAGGTGTCTTTTTTGCCGGGCGCTGCATTTCTGCGACGCATGAGGCACTGGCCTCGGTAAGGGTGATGGGGACTTGCTTCGCAACTGGGCAGGCGGCTGGTAAAGCGGCGGCGCGGTATGCGAAGGCGCGATGCTAGAGTTTGGGAGGTGGAAAAGGTGGAGCGTGGCCAGGCGCAACACTCTGAATTCGGTGCTTCAATCTTGAAGCTATTCCACATTCTTATGCTTAGCTCCTTTTTGGAATAGGAATACGATTCCGATAATAGGAAACAGCATGCCGACAACCATTCCGTAGGTGAAAGTCGTTCCGAGATCACGAGAGCGCTTACCGAGAGCAGTACCCCATATTGTATATAGTAGAGCTTTCAATATCAGGAACCCCCAAAGAGAGATGTTAGTGGGAAGTAACCAAACGAAGATAGGACTGAGAACAAAGAGTATAGCGACGACAGCAGTCGCTATTGCCAACTCTGCTCGTGAAAAACTACCTGAGAATGAAAAATAGTCCTTAAGGATTCTTCCGAAATTTCTCTTGTCGGATACGGACTTAGTCTCGGGATTCGTAATCGGTGATTCGTATAGATCCATTAGGAGGGTTAGAGGTAGTTCGCCGTGCAGGTCGCGATTTCTGATACCCAAGGGGCACACCGATCGCGGCTTCTTTCTTTAGAGTTCCGACCAATCGATGGCGGTGTGGATGGTGGTGCCGTTTTCGTCGGTGATGGTGACGTGGTTTTCTCCGTCGGGGACGATGGAGGTGATGAGGCCGAAGTTTGTTGGAGCGGCGGCTACGGCTTGGATGAATTTGAGGGTGACGATTTCGTCTCCGGAGAAGCGGCGGGAGGTGGGGATGGATAGGTTACGGAGGAGATCTTTTCTGGAGATGTCCACGCTGTCGCAGAAATGTGAACAGACTTCTTCGATACCGATGCGTGACGTGTGGCGTGAGTCCCATGGAGCGGCGGAGCGGCCACCGTTTGAGATCCAGAAAAGTGTGGCTGGGAAGTCGGCGGGATTTTTTAGGGCGAACCAGACATAGCCATCGAGGACGCATGCTGACCATGCGAAAGGCTGTTCCGGACTTGGAGCCTCGGAAACCATCATGACGAGGTCGTCGGTTGCGGGGCGGGCGGGGTGGCGGGTGAGGTCTGTGGTGCCGCCATCGGCTAGGGGAACTTCGGTAAGGTCGGAGAACAAGGCTCCGATCTCTAAGGCTTGGTTTGCGCCATCGGCGGGGTTGGAGAACCATTCGGGATAGACGGAAGCCCAGCGGAAGGGAGAGACGGAGATGCGGACGGATTCATCGGGGAGTCCGCTGAAGTCGAGGATGGGGTGGTTTCCGTAAGACCAATCGCCATCGAGGCCTTCGATCGTATGTGAGATATAGAGGGCGGTTTGGCCGGGTTGGAGTGCGATGGTTTTTGTGATCCTCGCTGATACATCGGAAGGCTCGATGGCAAGGATGATGGAATTCGATGTTTCGGCAATTTTCTCCCACTCGTTGTTTGCTGTTTCGCCGTGAGGTGGGCCGTTTTCTTGGGGGCCGAAGGGGAGGCATAGAAAATCTCCACGTAGGTTTTTTAGAAGAGGGGGAAGTTCTGGATCGACCTCTAATGGTTTCCATGGAGACAGGGAATAGGGTGAGACTGTGCGCTCGCCGAGGGTGAATTTAACGGGGGCGAGGTGGCCTCCTTCTTGGGTGATTTGAAGCGAAACGAGATCAGATTTCAGAGAAAAGGATGCGGCGCCGTGGATTTCGTTCATACCGGAAATGCTAAAACAGACAGGCCATTGGCCAAGGACGATTTAAGGGGTGTGAAGAGGTTAAACCGCCAAGGAAGAAAAGCACCCTCAAGGGCATAAATTCGCCAAGTTGGATTTGATGTTGGAATGGATGGATGAGTGGTGGGTAGAATGGGGGTTGTGAAAAAAGTAATCTCGGCGAAGAAAGGTGGTGAATTGCTCAAGGTGCTGGAGGGGCGTTTCTCTGAGAATGTGCAGCGGCACAAGGGCGTGGTGTGGGAGAAGGTGAAGGCGAGACTGGAAGCGGATGCGGTAAAGCTGTGGTCGCTGAACGAAATGGAGGAAAGTGGCGGCGAGCCGGATGTGATCGGTCATGATAAGAAGACGGGGGAGTATGTTTTTGCCGATTGCTCTCAGGAGAGCCCGAAGGGACGGACATCGGTTTGTTACGATCGGGCAGGGCTGGAATCACGGAAGGCGCACAAGCCTTTAAACACCGCGATGGATATGGCGGCGGAGATGGGGATCACGCTTCTTACGGAGGAAGAATATTTCGCGCTACAGAAACTCGGCAACTTCGATACGAAGACCTCAAGCTGGGTGAAGACTCCGGATGAAATACGGAGCCTAGGAGGTGCGCTGTATGCAGAGTGGCGCTACTCAAGGGTGTTCGTTGGCCACAATGGGGCGCAGTCCTACTACGGGGTGAGGGGTTTCCGGGGGATGCTGAGGGTGTAGGCTGCTCCGGTGGCTTGCGAGTTGTTGCGGCGAGACGCCGCTTTCACGGCCTGCCCCGAGACGGGGCAGCTACGGCGGGATTATTCCGGGATCTCATTGAGCGTGTACCACGCTTTGTCGTGCCAGAGAGATGTGCCGTTCGCTGATTTTACTCCGCCGGAGGTGAGTTCGTGGACGTGTCCGCGCACGAGTCCTTCGACGGTGAGACGAACGGACATTTTGTCTGAGGAGACGGTAGCGGATTTTACGATCGGTGTGGCATGATCAACTTCTGGGGAGCCGTATTTTGACTGAAGGATATATGTCCATGCTTCCATGGAGTATGAGGCGGAGTCTGCTGCTGATTGTTCATCAACGGGCTCGGTGAAGGTGAGAGTGAATCCATCTGGCTCTGCGTGCATAGTTTGAATCTCGAAAGGAACTTTGCCTGTCCAGCGGACGCGTTCGAACGTGAAGGGTTTTGTGCCGCGCGAAGCCCAGCCACGGTTTGAGCCACCAGCGAAAATGATGCCTTTTTCCTGATCGAGGGATGCGGGGATAATGCCCGCCTCGAAGCCTTCGAGGAAATGGAAGACAGCGCCTTGATAGAGACCGTTTACTTTTTCTAAGCAAACGCGCTGGATCTGGGAGTGGGTTTGCTCGCCAATGTAGAGCTGGTCTTTCCATGGGCCGAAGGATTCGCCGGTTTCATCGACGACGATGGCGGTGGGTGATTGGCCGACCTTTGCGTGGGGAAGGACGATGGCTGGTGGAATGAAGAGTGGGTGCTTGAGGCGCTCCTTAAGAATACGTGAGCCGTCTTTGGTAGTCGGTGGCTCGGGTAGGTCTGCGAGTTTGTGGTATTTATTTCCGTCTGGGTTGCCTTGGTAGGAACCATGTTTGAGCCATTTCAGAGATGATGAGCCGTTCCATGGGCCTTGGTTGTCGGTGTAGAACATATCTCCCTCGGCATTCATGCCAATACCCCCTGGGGAGCGGATTCCTGATACGGTGGGGATCATTTCTCCTTCGGGAGTGATGCGTACTGTCCAGCCGCGCCAGTCTGATTTTGCGCCGGAAGAGCCGGTGAGGCAAAGTGTGACCCAGACGTCGCCGTTCTTATCTGGTTTGCTGCCAAAGGCGTATTCGTGGTAATTGCCGTTGATGCCCCAGTCTGAATTTATGGTTTCGAAGACATCCGCTTCGCCATCGCCGTCGGTGTCTTCTAGGCGGGAAAATTCGGGACGTTGGGTGAGGTAAAGCGATCCGTCTTTGTAGAACATGCCGAGAGGCTCGTGGAGGCCGTGGGCAAATTTTTTCCAAGTGACCTTCGAGAGGTCATCGCCGTATGCACCTGAGCAGATCCAAAGGTCTCCGCGACGAGTAGCTACGGCGACTTTTTCATCGGGCATGGTTGCGATGGAGGAAACCTCCATGATTTCGCCGTCAGGGAGGGGGATTTCTTCACGGATGTAGAAATCGGATTGGGTTTGTGCAAATAGGCTGCTGCTGAGGAGTAGCGTTGCGAGTAGTGAGCGCATGGGAATGTTAGGGAAAAGATTAGATGGCCGGGATGGGTTACTTCAGGCGGTAGATGATTTCTGTCGGCTTGTCTGGATGCAGGGTGGTGCTGCTAGATTCAGTGAGATCGGTTTCACCTAATAGAACTTGTAGAGCGACGCTTCCTCCGGAAAGGGTGAGGGTGCGGATCAGGGTGCCAGTTTCGCCGGGCTTCCAGGAATCACGAATGGTTCGGCTACCGATTGCGACGATGAAAGTCGGGTTGCCGTTTTCATCGAGGGTGTAGCCCTTGAATTTTGCATCTTCAGGCAAAAAGCGTTTCGAGGTGAGATTGATGACATTTTTGTTAGCAGGGCTTTGGTTGCCTTGGCCGCGGTTCGTCCAGTGACGGCTGGCATCAATGAAAGCACCCGACCAGAGGAGCTCGGGAGCGAGGCGATCGGCGGAGTAGACGAGGTTGAGCTCGCCCGGGAATCCAAAGCCGATAGCGCGAGGTGAGGTACCTTCGATAAAGTTTCGGTAGATCACCGTTTTACCACCAGTGGGGGCAAGCATGATGGTTTTCTGCTTTTTGGAGGCGGCTTTTGTTTTTGTGAGTGATTTCCACTTTTTACTGCCAGATTTTCTCCAGCTTAGTTCTAAGCCAGTATTTCGGCCTCCATCGAAATATTCGATGCGGAAGGTGTTTTTCCCTTTTTTTAAGGTGACGGAGCCTTCTGCGACGCGATCGTCAGCAATAGGGCCTAAGTCATTGATTTCGGCAACGGTGGTGTCGTTGAGAATGATGCGAACTCCATCGTCGGCCAGACCACGGAATTCGTATTCTCCGTCGGATGGAGCGATAAAGTCACCTTCCCAGACGATACCAAAGCGCTGTTTGAGGCCTGCGATGGAAATATCGATAATTCCGTCGTGTTCTTCTTCTACGTTTTTGGCTTCGATTTTGTTAAAGTCAGGCAGGCGGTTCCATTGGCCTTGGTAGACTCTGGAGATCACGTTTTCGAGAGGGGTCTCCTGTTTCGGTAGCGGGAAAAGTTTCAGCAATTCTGGGCCAGTCCAAGGTTTCTCACGATCTTTGTATTCATCTTGGGTAACCCTGACGAAATCCCTGCCTAATTTTTCGCCTTCATTTCCCCAAGCGCGGGTGACGTAGTTGATGATCGAGAGGATCTGCTGATCTGAGAGGGATGCCTCATGGGGTGGCATGGCTAGGTTGTAGGCCTTTCCGGAAACTTCGATGGGTCCTTCTAGTCCTTTAAGGACGATTAGAACGGCACGTCTCGCATCTCCCTGCAGCCATTCACTGCCTGCGAGAGGAGGAAAGGTGCCTTCGCCTGCGCCTTTTCCATCAACGCCGTGGCAAGCGGAGCAATAAAGTTCATAAAGTTGCCCGCCGTCTTGGGCGCGTAGCGTGCCCGCTGAGGAGAGAGCGAGGAGGATAGTGGCGTAAAAGTATCGGATCATCTGGATGTAATAACGGATGCTGAGGAGGTTTTGTTGCAGGCCAAAGGAGAAATTCCAAGCTAACCCTTCGGATTGGGGGCTAAAGAGTGCGGTTTTGATTGCCAAAACGGGTTTAGGCAGGACATTTGAACGCCAACGATTGACAGTCCAGATGAAACCGATTTCTTCCTCCCTCTTATTCTACTCCTCCCTCGCTGCGGTATCGATTCTGTTTACGTCCTGCGTTGCGGTGACGCCGCCCGTGCCAAAGGCCGCTGAGCGCATCATGTATCAGTGGTATGATACGGGCGGGCCCGGCAAAGTGTCTGTTTCGATCGACCTCGGTGAGCAGATTGCAACCGTTAAACGTGGGGATAGAGAGATTGGCTGGGCTTTCGTCGCTACTGGTGTGGAAGGCCGTGGGACACCTGCTGGCAATTACTCAATCACCGAGAAGATTGTGGATAAATATTCGAACCGCTATGGCTGGATTGAAAATGAGTTTGGTGAGGTGATCGATAACGATGCTTCACCGGGGGATTACGTGCCTCCAGGAGCTGTATATAATCCAGCTCCGATGCCTTATTGGATGCGACTGACGGACTATGGCATCGGCATGCATGTTGGGAAAATTCCGCAACCGGGTGAGCCTGCATCGCACGGCTGTATACGGATGCCCGAGAAATTTGTCCCGAGTCTCTATGATAGAGTGGAGATCGGCACTCGAGTTAAGATCACATACTAAGATTCTTGGAAGAATTCGGGCAATTTTCAGTTTGCCGAGTGGGTGAAGGAGAAGCGATGATTCCTTATAGAGTCCAATTTTTTCTATGCCTGCGTTTGAGATCGAAAAATCCATAGTAATCGCTGCGCCCTGCGAATCGATTTATCCACTTGTTCGTGATTTTAAGAACTGGAAGGCGTGGTCTCCGTGGCTGATTGCTGAGCCAGATGCGAAGCTTGAGTATTCTGAAGAGCCAGATGCTTATTCATGGGATGGTAGAATTACCGGTAGCGGCAGTATGGAGCTGGTTACTGAGGAATCAGGGAAGTCCATGGACTGTCGGTTGCTTTTTCTGAAGCCTTGGAAGTCGGAAAGCTCTGTCCGGTTTGAATTCTCCGAAACGAGCGAAGGCACGAAAGTTACATGGAAGATGAAGGGTTCGCTGCCGTTCTTTATGTTTTTCCTGAAAGGGATGATGACGGCATTGATCGGGATGGATTATGAACGCGGTCTAAAAATGCTTAAAGATCTGGCCGAATCGGGTTCGGTGCCTTCTGTGTTGAGCTTTACGGATGAAAAAGAGATTCAGGCTTTCAAATACGTCGGCGTGAAGTCGGGAGGTAAGGTCGAGGATATCGAGAATCTCATGAAATCCGCCATGTCGCGTTTGGGTACGTGGCGTGAGGAATCTGGCATCGAGCCTGCAGGAGTTCCCTTCGCGATTTATCATAAGTGGCAGATCGCAAAAGGGATGATGGAATTCACCTTCGGCTGCCCGGTGGATTCGATTCCTGAGGTATTGCCTGAGGGTTTGTCGGGTGGGGAAATGCCCGCATGTCGTGTCTACGAGGTCAGGCATACGGGGCCTTACCGCCATGTTGGTAATGCGTGGTCAGCGGGTGAGATGCACGGGCGTGCGAAGCTTTTCCGTCAAAGCAGTAAGCTACACCCATTTGAAATTTACGAAACTGATCCGGAGAAAGCTCCCGATGAGAAGGAAATCGTCACTTTGGTGAACTTCCCGGTGAAATAAATCACACCAATCGGAAGGGCTCGCTGATTTCAAACCACGGGGTGACTTCTGCTTGCGTTGCACAGTGGAGGGCGGTGTGGGTGTGACCTAGCTCAGCGAGACAGTTTGCGAAGCGGTTGTTTACTTTTTCCGGGCAATTGCAGTCCGAGCTGAGATGGCCAAAGACGATCTGCATGAGGTCTGGGTGTGCGATGTCTCGGAGCAAAGCCTCAACTTGGACATTGGAAAGGTGGCCATGACGCGAAGAGATGCGCTGCTTGATCGACCATGGGCGCTTGGTATCGAGTTCGAGGAGTTCGTCGTCGTAATTCGCCTCGACGAAGAGCGCGGAGAGGCTGCGCAAGTGGTGGGTGACGCTGGAGGTGATAAAGCCAGCATCGGAGAGCAGTCCAAAGCGGATGCCGCCGCTTTCGATAACAAATCCTACGGGGTCTACGGCATCGTGCTGGATGGAAAAACTGTGGATGGAGAGTTTCTCAATGGGAAAATCCTGACCCGCTTCGAAGGTTTTCCATGCTACGTCTCCGATGGATTGCTCTCGGACGACGTGGGCCGTTTCCCGAGTGGCGTAGATGGGAGTGGGGTGTTTTTTGAGGAAATTTTTCAGGCCACGTGTGTGATCGCCGTGCTCGTGGGTGAGGAGGATGCCGGAGAGGGAAGCGGGGTCGATGCCCAGAGATTCGAGTCGCAGGCAGAGTTGCTTCGCGGAGAGCCCGGCATCGATGAGGATGCGGGTGGAGCCGCACTCAAGGATGGTGGAGTTTCCGGCAGAGCCGGAGCCGAGGACTGCGAATTTCATGTTTGGTTGGCGATGATGGGTGGGTTCGGGCTTTGTTTTCGGGGAGGGAAGGAGATTGGGGAGGAGAGGGAGAAGACTGGAGTTGAAAATAGATGAAAGGATTTGGACATAAATATTCCTCCTTCTCCTCCCATCTTCCTCCTTCCCTCCCTGTAGAAAAAGGCCGGAATTGGATCAGAGTTTGGTTAACTCGTAGGAGTCCTTGCCGTCTTTCATGGCCCAGCCCTTCGCTGTGAGTTCGTCGCGGAGCTTGTCGGAGGTTGCCCAGTCTTTCGAGGAACGGGCAGTCCAACGGGTTTCGGCGAGTTGTTGGATATCGGCTGGAATGTCGGTGGTGCCTTGGGAAATTTCCGGAAGAGTGATGCCGAGGGCTTTGAGGATGCGGTTGAGGCCGGCGAGTGCGGCGGCGGCGTCCTTGCCGGTGAGCTTGGAGGCTTCGCGTAGACCTGTGAAGATGCCACCGAGGGCGCCGGGGGTGTTGAGATCGTCATTGAGGGCGTTCCAAGCAGGCTGGAAAACACCGAAGTCGGCTGAAGGCAGTGCTGTTACTTCGCCCATGTTTTCGGCGATTTTAGCGGTAGCCTTGGCGAGCTTTGCGAGGGCTTCCTTGGCTCCGGAGAGGGAGTCGAGGGTGAAGTTGAGCTGCTTGCGGTAGTGTGCGCCGATGAGGACGTAGCGGACTTCCATGGCAGTGAAGCCTTTTTCTGCGAGGTCGGCGAGGGTGTAGAGGTTGCCTTTCGATTTGGACATTTTTCCGCCATCGACGAGCAAGTGGGTGGGGTGGAACCAATGCTCCGCGAAGTTTCCACCGCAGGCGCACTGGCTCTGGGCGATTTCGTTTTCGTGGTGGGGGAAAACGAGGTCTTCGCCGCCGGAATGGAGGTCGAAGGAGTTGCCGAGGTATTCCTCAATCATGGCGGAGCACTCGAGGTGCCAGCCGGGGCGGCCTTTGCCCCATGGGGATTCCCAGAAGTTTTCGCCATCCTCTTCGCGGTGTGCTTTCCAGAGAACGAAGTCGGAGATGCTGTCTTTTTCGTATTCGTCGGCGGAGTTCCCTCGGGTGGCTTGGGTTTTGCCTAGATCGAGTTCGCGCTCATCGAGGCGTGAGAGTTTTCCGTAGCCAGGGAAGGATGAGATGCGGAAATAGACCGAGCCATCCTCAGATGCGTAGGCGTTGCCTTTTTCGACGAGCTTTTCGATCATCGCGATCTGCTGCGGGATGTGCTCCACGGCGGAGGGCTCGATGTGTGGTGGCATGCAGGCGAGAGCTTCGCAATCGGCATGGAATTTATCGCGCCACTTGTCAGTGAAGCCTTTTAGGGTCTGCCCGGCCGCTTGGGAGTCGCGGATGGTCTTGTCATCGACGTCGGTGAGGTTGCGGACGTGGAGGGTGGGAGTGCCGCCTGTCTCGAGAGTGCGGCGGAAGACGTCTTGTAGCACGAAGGTGCGGAAATTTCCGATATGCGCGGGGCCATAGACCGTAGGGCCACAGCAGTAGAAACGGAAGGTCTTGCCGTCGGTGGGACGGAGTTCCTTACGCTCGCGGGAGAGGGTATCGAAAAGCTGCATGGGCAGGTTCTTAGGGGGCGCGCCGAGAAGATGGAAGCAGGAATGCGCAATCCCGCTTGGCAGCTGAGGTATGGCGGGTTTCCATGAGGAGCCATGCTCCGCACGATTCATTTCCAAGGCTACCGATCGTTGCGGGATTTTCGCCTGAATCTAGGGCGTGTGACCGTGGTGACTGGGGAAAATGGGGTGGGTAAATCCAATGTCTATCGTGCTCTGGGGCTGATGCGAAAAATGGCGGAGGGTCGTTTCGCAGAGTCGGTGGCGGAGGAGGGAGGGCTACCGAGTCTGCTTTGGGCGGGGGAGCTAAAGAAAAAGGAGAAGCGGCGTATGCGTTGGGAGATTTCGCATGATGATTTTCAGATCGAGATGGAATGCGGGATGATTCCTACGGTTCCGGGTGATCCTACGATGTTTAAGACAGATCCGGATATTAAACTGGAGGTGCTCAAGCATGCGAACCGTGTGATGGCGAAACGAAAGGGGCCGGCGGTGGAGTTGAGAGGCGCGGATGGGAAAATGGCTGCGCTGCCGTTGCCGGTGCATGCGACGGAATCGATGATCAGCGAGGTGCGTGATGGTGGGAATTGTCCAGCAGTGGTGGCGGCGAGGGAAACTCTATTGGCGTGGCGTTTTTACCATCACTTCGCGACAGATGCGCGATCGGCGCTGAGGCAGACATCGGTGGGTTTCTGGTCGCCGGTGCTTGATGGCGATGGGGGGAATCTGGCTGCGAATCTGCAGACGCTCAGGGAAAGTAAACGCGCAACAGGACTCAACGAACTTTTTTCAAAAGCTTTTCCCGACTGCGAATGGAATGCGGTGGATGAGATGGGGAAATTCCAGCTGCGTTTGCTACGCCCCGGTCTGAAGCGTTGGTTGGATGCTTCTGAGCTTTCTGACGGAACCCTGCGTTTTTTCTGTCTCTGTGCGGCTCTGATGACGACGAAGCCGCCGCCGCTGTTGATACTCAATGAGCCGGAGGCCAGCCTGCATGCGGATCTGATTACGCCGCTTGCGGAACTGATCGGAAAGGCTTCGCGTGATAGTCAGATCATCGTTGTTTCCCATTCCAAGGCTCTCGTCGAAGCGCTTGAGGAGCAGTGTGAGGCGAAGGTGGTGGATCTGGTGAGCTTTGAAGGAAAGACAGAGGAGAGTGGCGCCCGATCGGATACTGGCGGGCGGGTGTGGAATTTTGACGAGTGATACGGGGGGGGGGATTATGACAATTGCGAGATGCCGAGTGCGAGGCCTATGAGGGATAGAGCGAGTGCAACCCAGCCGAAGGGATTCTTTTTGAGACCGCTGGGTAAAGCTAGTGCTGCTCCCAATAGCCCGGTTGTGAGTGTGAGTATTGCATAACGCTTCAATTCTTGGCTGAGCGTGCTGACCTGAGACATCGACTCGTTGGAAGCGACGTAGTTTTCGGCCGCCATTGCTTCCAATGCGCGGCTATCAAATACTTCGATGTTAGGCTCAAGGCGGAATAGACAATGAAGTCCTGCCATGAGGGACGCTAGCCCTAGGGCGAGGCTTACGATGAGCGTGAACTTTGACATTTCGCTCCTAGTAGAAGGGGGGATTGGATAAGTGGGCTAGTCTATTCGCGATTGGAGCGAGCAAATACTGGTGCTGTTTCCATTGTAGAATTTGATTTCAGGGGATTCTTTCCAAGAAATCTAAAATATACGTCATCACGTAATATCGGAATACGACTTCTGTGGCATGATGAATGTATCGGGTTACCCAATCCGTGAACCGCGATAAACCTGCCGGGTATGTTGCCAGCGCCCCCCAGCGCCCCCCAGCGCCCCCCAGCGCCCCCAGCGCCCCCAGCGCCCCCTACCTCTACCCTCACCCCCTGTTATGAAAATATTCACTTATGTGCTTGTGGCATTAAGCCTTTTCCAAGGCGTTGATGCGCAGTCGGTTTCGACTTATTCTGCTGATTACTCAGCGAATCCGTTTTTGGATGGGTCAGCGAACGATATCGATGATTCCAGTTGGGTTTCGTCCGCCTATGGAAGAGTTGGTGCGGTTGTTTCGAACCCGACTGCCGACGCGGAGTCTTTCTTTGGAATTGATAATGCTTTTTACAACCACTCGGTCAATTCGGTAGGAGATTCGATTTCGCTTTTGACGAGTTTCTATTCGGATTCGACCACTGGAAGTGGAGCACAAGAGTCTACGGTCTACTTGATGTTGGCACCGGGAGTAGCCGCACTCATCGGGGATATCGGAGATGGCTCAGGGAATCAGCAAATCAGTCTTGGTATCGGATCAGGGGCGGGAATTGTTACATCACCCGGTTTTTCGATGACGACGGATCAGTGGGTGGATGTTCATTTCACTGCGACCTATTCGGGCAATGATTCAGGTGGACTGGCGACTTTCAATTACGAGCTTATTCTGACCGGTGGAATGGTTGGGACTTACACAGCCAACGGAATCTCTCAGCCTATTGATCCCATCTACGACGTGGTCGGAAATACCTACAGTCCGAAATTTGGGCAGGAAGGTGATGGAGATGCCCAGACCATATACTGGTCGCAGTACAATGCGGCGAATCCAGTTCCGGAGCCGTCCGGAATGCTTCTATTCGGGCTTGGAGCGATGGTTGCCTTGGCTCGTCGTAGGCGATGACTCACTTCAGAGCATCTCGTGATTCCCGGATTATTTGGCTATTGTGCGAGGGCGGTTGCGAGAAACGGGGAGGTTCGAGATGTCTTTGATTGCGCAACTTTCTCAGGCAAACCCTTTGCGACGATTTTTCCGCCGTTTTCTCCGGCTTCGGGGCCAATGTCTAGAATCCAATCGGCTTCGGCGGCGACGGCCATGTGGTGCTCGATGACGATGACGGTGTGACCTTCATCGACGAGGCGGTGGAGGATCTCGATGAGGCGTTTAACGTCTTCGAGGTGAAGGCCGACGGTGGGTTCTTCAATGAGGTAGAGGTTGCGGGCTTTGAGTTGGGCGTTGTTGAGGGTGGCTTTTGCTCCGCGGCCTTTGATGAGCTCGGAGACGAGCTTGATGCGTTGGGCTTCTCCGCCGGAGAGGGTGGGGGAGGGCTGGCCGAGCTGGAGGTAGCCTAGGCCGGTGTCGGCCATGAGTTTTAACGGGTGAGCGATTCTTGGCTGGGACTCGAAGAAGGTGGAGGCCTCGTCGATGGTCATGGCGAGGACTTGGCCGATGTTTTTTTCGCGGAAATTGACTTCGAGGGTGGCGGGGTTGTAGCGCATGCCGTTGCACTCTTCGCAGTGCACCCAGGTGGAGGGGAGGAAATCCATTTCGAGTTTTACACGGCCGTTGCCTTTGCAATCGGGGCAGCGTCCGCCTTCGGTGTTGAAGGAGAAGCGTGAGGCTTCGAAGCCGCGCATGCGTGCCTCCGGGAGTTGGGCATAGAGGGCGCGGATGTGGTCGAAGACTTTGACGTAGGTGGCGGGGCAGGAGCGGGAGGTCTTGCCGATGGGAGATTGGTCGACTTCGTAGACCGATTTCAGGTTTTTGCCTCCGCTGGTGGATTTGTAGCGCTTCACGCCGGTGACCTTTTGCTTGCCACCGACTTTTGCTGCGGGGGCAAGGGCTTGGTGGAGGATGGTGGATTTTCCGGATCCGGAAATACCTGTTAGAACGGTGAGGCGGGCGAGGGGAATGGCTACGTCGATGTTTTTGAGGTTGTTTGCATCGCAGCCTTTTACTTTTAGGAAGGGGTGGGATTTTGGGACGGGGCGGCGTTCGCCTCGGCTGGGGTGGATCATTGGATTCGACAGAGCCTGGTAGGTCGGGGAAGAAGTGCTGAGTGCCGAGTGATCAGTGATCAGTGCGGATTCTTTGCTGGATTTCTTCTTTCTTCTACTGATCACTTGGCACTGATCACTTGGCACTTGGGGCGGTAATCCTTGGTAAACGATCTCTCCGCCAAGGCGGCCTGCACCGGGGCCGAGATCGATCAAATGATCGGCAGCCGCAATCGTGTCCTCGTCGTGCTCTACGATGATGAGGGAGTTTCCTTGGTCGCGGAGGGCAGTGAGAGTTTTTAGGAGGGCGGTGTTGTCGCGTGGGTGGAGGCCGATTGTGGGCTCGTCGAGAACGTAGAGGACGCCGCGGAGGTTTGAACCTAGTTGAGCGGCGAGGCGGATGCGTTGGGATTCGCCGCCGGAGAGGGTGTTGCCGGAGCGGTTGAGGTGGAGGTAGCCGAGGCCGACTTCCTGTAGGAAGAGGAGGCGCTGGGCGATTTCCGGGATGATGTCGCGGGCGATGAGTTTTTCGCGGGCGGCGGTGAATTTTAGTTTTGAGAAGTGGGTGGAGGCTTCGTTGATGGAGAGGTGAGAGACGGTGGAGATGGCGGTGTTTTTTAGCTGAACGGCTGAGCCGATGGGGTTGATGCGCGAACCTTCGCAGGCCGGGCACTCGATGAGTTCATCGTCGTCCATGCGGTCGATGGAACGATCGGCATCCATTTCGGCTTCGAGGATGGAATCGTAGCGTGAGGTGTCGAAGCGGCGTTGTCGTTTCGGGACTTTTCCGTGGCCACGGCATTCGCGACACCAGCCGTGGGGGGAGTTGAAGGAGAATAGGCGGGGGTCGAGTTCTTCGAAAGAGCGGTTGCAGGAGGGGCAGCTGCTGTCGGTGGATAATAGGACGAACTTTTTGTCGGCGGTGAAGAGTTTTATTAGGCCTTTGCCGATATCTAGAGCGCGGGAGAGTTGAGTGCCGAGTGCCGAGTGATCGGTGATCAGTGAAGAGTTTGCGACGACTACGTCGATGTCGTGTTCTATGAAGCGTTCGAGGCGGGTGAAGGATTCGGCTTGTTCGAACTGTTTGTCTACTAGGAGTTCCGTAAATCCTTGTTTGACGGCCCAGGCGGCGATTTCGGTGTGGAAACCTTTTTTTCCTCGGATGAGGGGGGCGAGGATTTTGATGGGGCCTTTCTTGAGTTCGGCGCGGATGGTTTTCTCGATGGCGGCGATGGATTGTTTTTCGACGGGGACGTGGCAATCGGGGCAGTGGATGGTGCCTAACTTTGAATAGAGGAGGCGGATGAAGTTCCAGAGTTCGGTGACGGTGGCTACTGTGGATTTGCCGCCACCTTGGGAGACGCGCTGTTCGATGGCGACGGTGGGTGGTAGACCTTGGAGTTGGTCGATTTCGGGCTTTTCGAGTTGTTCGGCAAATTGGCGTGCGTAGGCGGACATGGAGTCGAGGAAGCGGCGCTGGCCTTCGGCGAAAAGGATGTCGAAGGCGAGTGTGGATTTTCCTGATCCGGAGAGGCCGGAGATGACGACGAGTTCGTCGCGGGGGATGTCGACGGAGATGTTTTTCAGGTTGTGGTGGCGGGCGCCGCGGAGAGTGATGGAAGAAGTGCCGAGTGCCGAGTGATCAGTGATTAGAGGAAGACTGGATTCTTCGGGGCGGACTGAAGTTTGAGGAAGATGTTTATTGAGGTTTGTTCCTCCATGTCCGCTGCGCTTCCATTGCGTTCCTTTTCCTAAAGCTTCTGCGACATATTTTGCGGTGGGGGTTTTGGTTTTGGCGATTTGCTCGGGGGAGCCTTGGGCGGCGAGTTGACCGCCGTGTTTTCCGGCTTCGGGGCCTAGGTCTAGGATCCAGTCGGCGGATTTGATGACGTCTAGGTTGTGCTCGATGACGAGGAGGGAGTGGCCGGAATCGACGAGTTGTTGGAAGACTGCGAGGAGGTTCTCGATGTCGGAGAAATGTAGGCCGGTTGTGGGCTCGTCGAGGATTAGGAGCTTGGAGGCTGGAGCTGAGAGCTTGGAGGAAGAAGCTAGGAGTTGGCAGAGTTTGAGGCGTTGGGATTCGCCGCCGGAGAGGGTGTTGAGGGCTTGGCCAAGTTTTAGGTAGCCGAGGCCGACTTGGACGAGGGGGGTGAGGATGCGGATGATGGTTTGGTGCCGCTTTGCGTGGGAGGCGGAGATGCCTTCTTGGTCTGCGTAGAATTCGATGGCTTCGGTGACGGTGGAGTCGAGAATGCCGTGGATGGATTTTCCGCGATAGAGGAATTCTAGTGTGGAGGGTTTGTAGCGTTTGCCTTCGCAGTCGGGGCAGGTGACGTAGATGTCGGAGAGGAATTGCATCTCGACTTTTTCGAAGCCGTTTCCAGTGCAGCGGTCGCAGCGGCCTTCGCCGGAGTTGAAGGAGAAGAAGCCGGTTTTTAGGTCGCGGGCTTTTGCGTCAGGGGTGTTGGCGAAAAGCTGGCGAATGGGATCGAAGGCTCCGAGAAAGACTGCAGGAGTGGAGCGAGGGGTGCGGGCGACGGCGGTTTGATCGATGAGTTCGATGCCGTCGATGTGCTGGGTGCCGGTGATTTCCTTGATCGGGGCGGGGTCTTCGTTGGTCTCGATGCCGAGTTTTCGGGCGGCGTTTAGGTAGAGGATTTCGTGGGCTAGAGTGGATTTTCCGGAGCCGGATACGCCGGTGAGGCAGACGAAGAGGCCGAGGGGGATGTCGGCGTTGAGCTTGCGGATGTTGTGGCGGGTAGCGCCTTTGATGGAGATCTTTTTGCTAGTGGGTTTGCGGCGTTTCTTCGGGACTGGGATGGATTTTTCTCCGGAGAGCCACGGTATAGTGCCGAGTGCCGAGTGATCAGTGATCAGGGAAGAGTTGCTGGCGTTGCCGTGGAAGATGATGGTGCCGCCGTGTTGGCCGGCGCCGGGGCCGATGTCGATGAGGTTGTCTGCGGCGCGCATGACAGTTTCCTCGTGTTCGACGACGACGAGGGTGTTTCCTTTGTCGCGGAGGCCGTGCATGACGCCGACGAGGCGGTCGATGTCGCGGGGGTGGAGGCCGACGGTGGGTTCGTCGAGGACGAAGAGTGTGCCGGTGAGGGATGCGCCTAGGCAGGTGGTGAGGTTGACGCGTTCGACTTCTCCACCGGAGAGGGTGCGGGTGGGGCGGTCGAGGGTGAGGTAGCTGAGGCCGACTTGGTCGAGGTAGTGGAGGCGGGAGTGGATTTCGGTGAGAACTAGGTGGAGGGTGGAATCCTTAGTGCCGAGTGCCGAGTGATTTGACGGCAGGTCTGAACTTTCTTGGCCGTCTATGTCGCTACGCTCCATTGTGATCAGTGTGGAGGAGAATGGGAGAAGCTCTGCGATTGGCATTTGCCAGAGGTCTGGGAGTGTTTTGTTTTTGATTTTAAAACAGAGGGACTCGGGCTGGAGGCGTTTACCACGACAGGAGTCGCAGGTGGTGTAGGAGCGGTAGCGGGAGAGGAATACGCGGACGTGCATCTTGTAGGCTTTGGTTTCCATCCAGTCGAAGAAGCCTTTGACTCCATACCAGCCGCCGGATTGCCAGAGTTCTTCGAGTTCCTCGGGGGAGCTTGTGTTACGGTCTCCGTAGTAGATCCATTCTTGGGTGTCTTCGTCTAAGTCTTCCCAAGGGGTGTTTAGGTCGATGTCGCGTTCTTTACAGTTGCGTATGAGGTCGCGCTGGCATTCTTCGCCGCGGTCGCCTTGGAAGGGTTTGATGACGCCCTGTTTGATGGTGAGGGTTTCGTCTGGGACGGCTTTCGCGAGGTCGATGCCGATAACGCGTCCGAAGCCGCGGCAGCGTGGGCAGGCGCCGAGGGGTGAGTTGAAGGAGAAGAGGGCGGGAGTTGGGGGGCGTAGGGTGAAGCCGGTTTTTGGGTTTGTCCAAGTGGTGGTGAAACTACGGGATTTTTCCGGGTGGATGATGGAAGCGTGACCTTTTCCTAGAAGAAAGGCTGCTTCGAGGGCTTCGAGGAGGCGGGATTGGGTTTTCTTGGAGACTTTTAGGCGGTCTTGGATAACCTGGAGGGTGGTGGGGATGGTTTTGGGTGGGGCTTCGTCGGTGCGGTGTGTTTCACCTTTGATGAGGACGCGGAGGTAGCCCTGGGAGTTGAGGAAAGGGAAGAGTTCTTCCGGGTTGGCGTCGGCTGGGACGGGGATGGGGAAGGTGATAAGGATGTTTTCTTCGGGGAGGTTTTCGGATGCCCAGTTGGAGGCGGATTCCGGGGAGTCTGGCTGGATGCGCTCGCCGGTTTTGGGATCGAAGCCTTGGGCGAGGCGGGCGAAGAGCAGTTTGAGGTAATCGTTGATCTCGGTGAGCGTGCCGATGGTGGAGCGAGTGGTGCGGACGTGGTTTTTCTGCTCAATGGCGATGGCGGGGGGGATGCCCTCGATGGAATCGACGAGGGGTTTGTCCATTCGGTCGAAGAACTGGCGGACGTAGGGGGAGAAAGTTTCGACGTAGCGGCGCTGGCCTTCGGCGTAGAGGGTGTGGAAAGCGAGAGAGGATTTTCCTGAGCCGGAGGGGCCGGTGACGACGGTGAGTTTCCCGAGGGGGATGTCCAGATCGATGCCTTGGAGATTGTGTTGGCGGCATCCACGGAGGGCGATGACGGGGGGCTTGCTTTTCTGATCCGACTTTTTGGGCACGGGGGATCTTAAGCTGGAATGTAGAGGCCGCTAGTGTATTTGGAAAAATTCCGCGAATCCGGTGGTTGACAGAAATGAAGCCAGAGCGTAATCACTGCCTCCCGTTTACGGAAAGTAACGGCGGAGTCGCCAAGTGGTAAGGCAATGGTTTGCAAAACCGTCATTCGTGGGTTCGATTCCCACCTCCGCCTCCACTTTGTTCCGTCTCCGGCGGGTAGGCCAAGTGCGCTTCGCGGATTTTGGTGTGATAAGTCATAGGGGCGTTCCCACCTCCGCCTCCATTCCGCTACCTTATTATGAGGGTAAGCTATTTGCGACTTGCGGGTTTTTAATGCGTCAAGTCTCAGGAGATTACCAGCTACGCTTCCATTTTTTGAATCTCAGGCGAATATTTTGAGACAAAAAATGCCGGAGTATTTAAACTGCGGCATTTGTGAAATCGTATAGAAGTGAGCTATATAGAGCTTATTTGAAAAGGCCGCCGAGGCCACCCATGAGGCCGCCGAGTTTGCCTAGATCTGGATTTTTTCCAGCCATGACGTCGTCGATGGCGCCGTGAAGAGATTCTGGAAGCTTTGATTTTGTGAAATCTGCTACAGTTTCGATAGCTTTGGTTGCCATGTCTTCGGAGAGGCCAATGTCGGTGAGGCGTGTTTTGAGTTCGTTGATCATGGTCGTTGTAAATAAAAGTGGTACCGGGGACAGGACTCGAACCTGCACATCAAAAGACACCTGATCCTAAGTCAGGCGCGTCTACCAATTCCGCCACCCCGGCGATGCGTGGAATCTGGCGGGTTTTTCGGTGGTGGGCAAGTACGGAGATTCACTCTTCTGAAGGAAGTGATTTTTCCAGAGACAAACGAGTGATTTCGGGGCATTTTAGGGCTAGACGATGCAGAATTTATCGAAGAAATGGAAAGATTGGCTGGCCGAGAACGGTCCGCGTCTCCTGTTATTCGCGAGGGGCTGGGGTAAAACTAAGGAAGATGCTGAGGATTTGGTGCAAGAGGCTGTATTGAAAATGTGGCATTACCAGCAGGAGGAGAACCGAGGTGGAGGTCCACCTGATCTTCCGTTGGTTTTTTCGACAATTCGTTTCGGAGGGTTGATGCTCCATCGCACTGAGAAACGGCGCAGGAAGAGGGAAGAGGCGATCGTTTTTCTGAATGATTTCCAAGATGTATGGCTAGATCCTGAGATTGAGGAGGATGAGGAGGCGATTTTATTGCGTGAGGCGGTGCAGAATCTCAGTGATAAGCTCCGCGAGGTGGTGGTGATGAAAACTTGGGGAGGTCTTACCTTTGCACAGATTTCGGAAACGCTTGCGATTTCGCCAAATACTGCGGCATCGCGATATCGATATGCGCTGGAGCAACTGGCGCTGAGTATGAAAAAAGTGAAGGAGGATAGGTATGCAAGAGCGTGATATAATCAGGGAAACTGAGGAGGCACTACAGCGTTTGATTCCTGTGGGGCTCAGCGAAGGTTTGCATGAGGAGCTTGAGGCAAGTTTTGACGAGCTAGCGGATGAAAGCACAATCGATTTTCGTGCGGCGGTAAAATGGGCTGCTGGTATTGGAGTAGCGGCGGCAGTTGTGCTGGGCTTGTTTCTAGGTTTTACGAAGGATCAGATGTCTGGAGATAGGCTTGCTGCCTTGAGCGAAGCAGAACCGGATGTAGTTTTCCTAGAAGAGTCAGATCGTGTGGAGGATGTGAGCGATGAAGGTCTCTATGTGGATGCCGGCGGCTCTGCGGTTCGCAAGCTGCGTGTGCGTGTGGTGGAAGAAACTCGGATGCGAGACGAGGAGACTGGTATTGTAGTGGATCTGAGTGCGCCTAGGGAGGAAACGTATCTGGTTCCGATAAGCACTTTCTAATCATGCGGACTTTTTTCCATTTGGTTTTCTCTTCGATGCTGATGTGCGGTCTCGCACCCGCTCAGGGGAGTGAGGTCGTGGTTTCGATTAATGAGCCACTAGAAGAAGCATGGCTTGGGATCGGGCTAACAAAGCCGGACGAAGCGATGGCGAACCAGTTGCCAGTTTTGCCTCCGGGGATTGGTTTTGTGGTGACTGAATTGACAGAAGGCGGGCCGGCAGAGATGGCGGGCGTGAAGAAGCATGATCTTCTTTGGAAACTGAATGAGCAGATGCTGGTGAACGAAGGTCAGCTTGCGACTTTGTTAAGATTAGCCAATCCAGGTGAGACGGCGACGATATCGGTTTTCCGTGATGGAAATTCTACGGATATTGAAGTGACGCTGGGAAATGGCGAAGTAAACGGAAAGAAATGCACGAGGCAGAGGCTTTCTGATACTGTTATGAGGCAGAATGACGGTGCGGTGAAAATCGTTAGCGTCGGGAATAAAATTGCAGTGGTCAGAAATGAACACGGAAGTGCTGAGGTATCGAGAGTGGAGGATGGAGATGCGGTAAAAATTCTGGATACCAAGGGTGAGATTATTTTCGAAGGAATACTCAAGGGGCGTCCGGACCAGTCTGCGGTGCCTAGTAAGTGGAGGAAGCCAGTTTGCGCAATGAGACGGACTCTAGATCATGCGTTAAGTGTGAAAGCTGCTCCTGAGAGGCAGGCGAGGCCGAGGATTGTGCCTCCTGCGCCTGAGGTGGAATAAGAATTGGAGAGTTAGATAGTGGCTTGAAATACCCAAGGGGCACACCGAGTTTCGCTCCATATCTTGAGCTTCCTGTGATGCGGGTTGCCAATCGTTCCCGGATCTGCTGAGGATGTGCGGGTGGCGATAGTGCATTTGAAATATCAGACGTTTCACCCTTCGATTTGGCCGAAGATGGTGGGTGAAGTTTCGCGGAATGCGAAGGCGGGCGATCTTGTAGAGGTTTTCGGTAGGCAGGGGACGAGGTTTGGCTGGGGGATCTGGAATCCTAAGGCGCGCATGCCTTTGCGTATGGTGAATCACTCGCAGGAGGATCTAGATGAGACATTTTTCGAAAACGCGATACATCGTGCAGGTGAATTGCGGAGGAATTTACTAAAGCTGGATAGTGAGACTAATTGTTACCGCTGCGTGCACGGGGATGCAGATTTTCTCCCTGGGATGGTGGCCGATAAGTTTGGCGATGTGCTTTCTGTAGAAATTACAGCGCTAGGCGCGTGGATGCGGTTGGAAAGATGGCTGCCTTTGATGCACGAAGCTTTCGGGACGAATAAGGTGGTGGTGCAGGTTGATAGTGAATTGGCAAAAATTGAGGGCATACCGAGGGTCGGTGGAGTGGAAAGCGACAATGTGCGTTTGGTGAAAGTGGAGGAGAATGGGGTGAGGTATGAGATTGATTTTTCACAGGGGCATAAGACGGGGTTCTTCTGTGATCAGCGGGACAACCGGAAGAAGTTCCGGGGGTTAGTGGAAGGGAAGAGCGTGCTGGATCTTTGTTGTTACTCGGGTGGTTTTTCTGTTTCAGCGGCACTCGGTGGAGCAAGTGAGGTGACTGCTGTTGATCTCGACGAGGCGGCGGTGGCAATGGCGAAGCGCAATGCGAATCTCAACAGTGCACGGGTGAAAATCACGCATGCAGATGCATTTACTTGGGTGAGGACGATGATCGAGAATGGTCGTAAATGGGACGTGGTAATGGTTGATCCTCCGAAATTTATGTTTGGGAAAGAGGATGAGATCGGCTACGCGAAATATCACGATCTGAACAAGCTGGCAGTGCAGCTAGTGGAGAAGGATGGAGTGATGGTAACGTGCTCATGCTCGGGTCAACTCGGGGTGGATGCGTTTGAAAATATTGTCACAGGTGTGGTGCACCGGCAGGACAAGAGGTTGCAAGTTTTTGATAGGACAGGTGCAGGTGGTGATCATCCTACGCTCTCGAATTATCCTGAGTCGCGATACCTGAAAGCGGTGTGGGGTCGCGTGATTGGCTGAAAAATTTGCCTACGTTTAGGATTTCCTTGTGGATAGGGGAGTTGAAACGATAGGGTCTCTGCCGGTATTTGAATATGGATTTTCCTATCACAAGAATCAAAGGGGGAGTTGGCGCGGCGAAAGGCTTCACGACTAGTGCGGTGAGTTGTGGGATCAAGAATCCTGATAGCGATAGATTGGATCTGGGGCTGATCTATTCAGAGGTGCCGTGTAAGTCGGCGGGAATGTTCACTACGAACAAGGTAAAGGCGGCACCGGTTAAGGTATCGCAGGCGAATTTGCGAAAAGGGCAGCTGCGTGCTGTTGTTGCGAATTCGGGTAATGCCAATGCCTGTACTGGGCTTCCTGGGATACATGATGCGAAGTCGATGTGCTCAGATGTAGCAGATGGCTTAGGACTTAAGGCTACGCAGGTGGGTGTGTGCTCGACAGGTGTAATCGGTCTGCCGATGCCTATGACGAGGCTTTCCCCGAATGTTCCGGCCTTGGTTTCTGGGCTAGGGAAAAAGAAAGGAAATGATTTTGCGAAGGCGATCATCACGAGTGATACCTACGAAAAAGAGGTGGCGATATCCTTCGAGATCGGGGAGCACCGAGTGCGCATAGGTGGGTGTGTGAAAGGTGCAGGAATGATCTGCCCGAGTATGGCGACCATGTTATGCTTTATTACGACAGATGCAAATGTTGCGCAGAGTTGCCTTGATGGTGCTGTTAGTGAGGCAGTCGAGGATAGTTTTAATCGTATCACTATTGATGGTGATATGAGCACGAACGATACGGTGATCGTTTTGGCGAACGGTGAGTCCGGCATGCCTTCAGCAAGAAAGAACGGCTCAGCGTGTAAACAATTCCGCAATGCACTGAAGTGGGTGATGCTGGAGCTAGCCAAGGCCATTGTGAGGGATGGTGAGCGTGTGACAAAATTTGTGACAGTGGAAGTGGCAGGTGCACGCACTCATCTCGATGCTAAGAAAGTAGCGGAGGCGGTTTGTAAAAGCGCATTGGTGAAGGCTTCATGGAATGGAGGCGATCCGAACTGGGGGCGCATTATTCATGCGGTGGGTTATTCTAGGGCACGAATCCGTGAGGAGCTGATCGATATTATAATCGGTGGAAAACCTGCCTGTGTGGGCGGCTTACAAGCTGATACGCCTATGGATGAGCTGCGAACAGCGGTATCAGGCAGGGAGTTTGTGATCCAAATCAATTTGAATCAGGGAGAGGCGGAATACCGGATGTATTCGAGCGATCTTTCTCCGGAGTATGTGGATTTCAATCGTTCCGAGTATGCTTACTGGAAGCAGGCGCGTAAGGACGGGTTGGTTTAACGGAGGCTTATTTTAGCTTTGTTCGGCCGCCGTTGGCTTTGCGGAGAGGATTGAAGAGTGAATCCATGCCGCATTCTTTAATTTCACAGACGTGAGCCATGAGCTCGCCGAGACGACCTTTTGGGAAGCTGCGCTGTTTGAACCAAATGAGGTATTCCTCGGGGAGATCGAAAATCGGGACGCCACGGGGTGGATATTTTTCCTTTCCAAACATGCCGAATGGCATGTGGGCGCGTTGAATTTCCGAGAGTAAGTTACGGAAGTCTTCGCGGTCGATTTCGGTGAAATTCATGGAGAGTAACTGAGGCTTGCGGGGAGGCTAGGGCTGGCTAGATTTGGGAAATGAAAATTAAGTTTTTGCACACGCGTATCCGCGTGAAGAGTCTGGAGGATTCAATTTCGTTTTACGAGAAGCTCGGCTACAAGCTCGGGCAGCGCAAGGATTCGCCTCAGGGCAATAAGTTGGCGTTTCTAGAGCTGGAAGGGAATGATGTTTTCCTAGAGCTGACGTATTCGCCGGATTATGACGAAAGCTGCCCAGAAGATCTGATTCATACGGCGCTCGGAGTGCCGGATATCATCGAGTATTGTGATGGAGTGGAGAAAAGTGGAATTGAGATCTGGCCTAGTGGTTGGCGTGAGAAGTTTGCGGGTGGGGAGAGAAAAATGGCGTTCGTGACAGATCCAGACGGCTACGAAGTAGAGATATTGGAACGCTAGTATGTTAAGGATCGCGAAAAGTATTTTCCTCGGAATGTTGATAAGTGCGCCGCTTGTTGCGGGTGCATTTCCTTTGAATTCGAAGAAGGCTCCAGAATCTCAGGAGGATCTATTAGCAATTCAGGAGGCCTTGCAGGAGTCGCTTCCGCGTGCGGAGGCGGCAACGGTGTGCGTGGATCTGGGTGAGGGGACAGGGAGTGGAGTGATCGTTTCCAAAGATGGTCTGGTGATGACTGCTGCCCACGTTTCTACTGCGGTGGGCAAAGAGGTGACGATCATTATGCCTGATGGGACGGAGCTTAAAGCGGAGACCCTGGGGCTGATGGCGGAGACCGATGCTGCTTTGATTCAGATTTTAGAAGACGCTCCGGATGAGGGCGGGTATCCTTTCGTGGAGGTAAATCAGACAGATGATACCAAGCTGGGGGACTGGCTGTTTTCGCTAGGGCATTCTGGAGGTTTCGATAAGGATCGAGGGGCAGTTTTGCGAATCGCTAGATTGGTGCGGGTGGCGAACAATACTTTTCAGACCGATGGGACGCTGATTGGAGGAGATTCGGGTGGTCCCTTGTTTGATATGGAGGGGCGTTTGGTTGGTATTCATTCGCGGGTTGGGCCGCAATTACCAGTGAACATGCATGTGCCTGTAGGTGTGTTTTTGGATAGCTGGGACAGGATGCTGAAATCGGAGTTTATCGGCGAAGGGCCGTTTGCGCAGAAGCCTGAGATAGGAAAAGGTTTTTTGGGCATCGGAACGGAGCAGGTGGATAGCGGACTTGAGATCACGAAAGTAGGCAAGGGCAGCCCGGCAGAAGCGGAAGGTCTGCTTGTCGGTGATGTGTTAACCAGCCTGAATGGTGAGAAGACAGAGACGAAGGAGCGCCTGAAGGAGCTGCTTGCGGAAATGGCACCTGGGGACAAACTAGAATTAGAGATCATTCGAGATGGAAAAAATGAGACAATCAAGATGCGCCTCGGTTCGCGCTAGACTGGGAGTTTTGTTTTTGGTCTGTGCAAGTGCGGTTTGCGCGCAGCAGAGCTTGGAAACGACCTTTCGCATTACTGGTGAAACGGTGATTGCTGCTTTTTCGCCGCAGGCGGAGGTGATCCAAAAATGCAGTGCCGTATTCTATGATGGGCGCGATGAGATCGCCTATGGAGTTGTCCTTTCTGAGGATGGATACCTTTTTACGAAGGCGAGTGAGATTGAGGGTATTTCGGATCTTTCCGTAAGGGTGGATAAGGAATCGTATAAGGCAGTAGAGGTAGTGAAGATTGATAGTCGCTGGGATGTGGCTCTCGTGAAGCTGGATGCGGAAGGTTTGGAACCGGCGGTTTTTGCTGAGTCCAGCGACCTTGCACAGGGAACTTGGGTGGTGGTGAATGGCGCGACGAGCCGGCTCAAAAGAAGGGTGCTGGCAGGAGTGATCAGTGCGACGGCTAGAGAGATACCAGCGGATGGTGGCGTGGTGCTCGGTATCGAGCTGACTACGGACAAGGATAAGCTGGTGATCAAGGCGGTTACAGAAGGTGGAGGAGCTGAGACTGCTGGTATTCTGGATGGTGATATTGTAGTATCGGTAGACGGTGTTGAAGTGAAGGATCTGGAAGGCTTGGTAGAAGTGCTGGAGGGAAAGAAGGATGGGGAGAAAGTCAAAATTTCGCTGATTCGTGATGATGAACCGATCGAGCTTGAGGTGGAGCTTTCCGCTAGGGGAGAAGTTTTTGAGCAGCTCAACCGGAATGATCAAATGAGCGGCGATTATTCGAAACGCCGGAGTGGATTTCCTCGAGTGATCCAGCATGATATCCTTGCAAATAATCAGACGATGGGTGGCCCAGTGATCAATCTAGAGGGGCGTGTGGTCGGGATGAACATCGCGCGCGCTAACCGTGCTGAGACATTTGCGATACCTGTAGAAGAGTTGCGCGAACTCGCGGAAAGTATGATCCGAGAGTCGGGAAAATAGGTTCATGCAACATTTGCAGTTGTCGGAAGGAACTTGCAATTTCCGTAAAAACTCGTCATTTCCACAGTCTTTCCCACCGAGCATGGCTGACACTCTTCCTGAAGAAACACTACTCCTCGTCGATCCCGATCTGGACTTTCTCGACTGGGCGACAAAACACCTTGCTGCAAAGGGTCTACGCATCCTGCGCTGTGATGACGCTGGCAAGGCGATCAAAGTGGTCGAAAAGACTGCAGTGAATGTGGTGGTTTCTGCAGTAAATCTTCAACCCTTCGACGGGATAGATTTGCTGGGTCGTATCCGAACACAGAGCCCTGATACACTAGTCATTCTAACGACAGGCTTCCCTACGACAGGGCAGATCATCGAGGCGACACAAAAGGGCGCTCATGATGTCCTGCGTAAAGAATCGCTTTCCTTCGAGTTACGCCCGGTTGTGGAGACAGCGTTGCAGACTGTGGAGGACAGAAGGGGAGCAATACAGCCTAAGGATGAGGCTCCGAGTCAGGATGGTCGGGTGAAGATTATCGGGGTTTCCCGTGTGCTTCAGGATGTTTTTAAGCTTGTTGGCCGGGTAGCGCGTTCGGATGCACCGATTTTGATTTCTGGAGAGAGCGGCACGGGTAAAGAACTCGTAGCAAAAGCGGTGCACGAATACAGCCCGCGACGTCAGCAGGAAATGATTACGATCAACTGTGGAGCTATTCCGGAGAACCTTCTTGAGAGCGAACTTTTCGGCCATGAAAAAGGATCGTTTACCGGTGCGATCGCGATGCGTGCCGGCCGCTTTGAACAGGCGGATGGTGGCACACTTTTCCTAGATGAAATCGGTGATATGCCTCTCTCCATTCAGGTGAAGCTACTTCGCGTATTGCAGGACGGAACTTTTTCAAGAGTTGGCTCTAACGATACGCTGAAGACGGATGTGCGTATTGTTGCGGCGACACACAAGAATCTAGCACAAGAGGTAACTGCTGGTCGTTTCCGCGAAGATCTTTTCTACAGGCTCAATGTGGTGGAGTTACGCATCCCGCCGTTGCGTGAAAGACCGGAAGATATCCCGTTGCTCGCCGAGTTTTTCCTGCAACGCATCACTCGGAAAAACGGAATGGCTCGCATCAGAATTTCGGCTGAGGCAACAGCTTCACTTTCCGAACATCATTGGCCAGGAAATGTGAGAGAGCTGGAGAATACCATCGCACGTGCCTGTGCTCTCGCATCGTCAAATATCCTGCTGCCAGCAGATATACCGCTTGCTTCTGCGCCAGCGAGAACATCTGCCTTGGCGTATGGGCTGGATCAGGTGATTAACGCCGCTCCGGTAGATTCACAGCTGATGGAATGGGTTTCTAAACAGGTAGTGGGAAGGCTACTGGATCGATCTGGGGGAGACCTGAAGGAGGCTGCGGCTACGCTTGGCGTGCAGCTTGCCGATTTGAAACGTATACTTGCTTCCAAAAATCTGAAATGACTCACCTAATTGACCATCCGCTGATTTCGCATGAGCTTACTTGCCTTAGAAATCCGGATTGTCCGAGTCATGAGTTTCGCCAGAGAGTTAGGCGCATCGCATCGCTCATGGTTCCTGCCGTAACTGCAAATATGGAGAGCAGAGCGGTAGAATGCATTACGCCTTTGGAAGTGACTTCGGGAAGTCAAACGGTGTGTCCAGTGATACTGGTGCCGATACTGAGGGCGGGGCTTGGTTTTCTTGATGGATTCCTCGATCTGATGCCAGAGGCTGCCGTCGCTCACCTCGGCATGGCACGTAATGAGAAGACATTACAGCCGGAGGCGTATTATTTGAAACATCCTACAACGATGGAAGGTGCAGAGTTGATTTTGCTAGACCCGATGCTAGCGACTGGAGGATCTGCAGCGCAGTCGGTCACTACCTTGAAAGAAGCTGGTGCAAAAAGGATTCGATTTGTTTCCATGCTAGCAGCTCCTGAGGGTGTGACGACACTTGAGGAAGCACATCCGGATGTGCCGATTTATACGGCGGCGATTGACCGCTGTTTGAATGAAAAAGGCTACATTCTTCCTGGTCTAGGAGATGCGGGGGATAGGTTGTTTGGCACGATCTAGAAAATTGCTGAAAAAGCCCGTTGCGCGAGTTGCTCAAAGTGGATAGTTTCTGGGTCTACTGCTGTGACCGACCATTTTGGAAGCTAGCCCGGACCGATGTTTATAATAGGGATCATTATCCAACTGGCGACTGTCATGCCTTCTTAGGAAGACATGCAACCCTTTGGACGATCCCACTTGTTGAGTCTCCGGAACGTGGCTCATAGCCCCAAGGACGGCACAGCGGTTACCTCTTTTCTTTTTTGAAATGATCGCGGAGGTTGAAAAATTCTCTGCTTGGTTCATTTTGCAGGCATCCATGAAATTTAAAATTCTGGTTTCAGCCGCCTTCATCGCACTTGTTCCATACACAGTGGGGGCGGAGCCTGCACATGACAGAATCGCCGAAATCGTATCAAAACTCGGATCAGATTCTTATAATGAGAGGGAAGAGGCAACTGCTGAACTCTGGCAAATCGGGCAGCCCGCTGCGGTAGAATTACGAAAAGCGGCGCAATCTGATGATCCAGAAGCTGCACTACGTGCTGAAGAATTGTTGGTGAAGGTGGAATTACGAATCACACCACATACTCCACCAGATATCCTTAATCGTGTGCTGCGTTATCGTGACGCGGATATTGAGACGAAAGTTGATCTGTTAGCAGAACTAAAGACGCGTCGAGCCTATTTCCAAATAATCAAACTCCATGCGATGGAGGAAGATCCCGAGACGAAAATTAGGCTGCTGCCGGTCATACGAGGCGTGGCTATCGCCGGAGCTCGTGTTTCAATTACAGAAGACGATTTTTCCTCTGCTGAGGAACTCCTTAGGATGTCAGCGATGGAGCCCATGGATATGATGGCGCTTGCGTGTCTCTATCGCAATAAGGGCTTATTAGAAGACGGCATGGAAATGCCAAGCGCTCCTGCGAACGTCCCTACGGGGCTTTGGGAGATTACTTTGCTACGTGCTAAGGGAGATATCGAAGGAGCGGTGAAAGTGGCATCTACGGTCAGGCGCTCTCAACAGCTTGCAGGTCTCAAGGTCTTGGCGGGCGATCCTACCTTATGGTTGAGGCAAAACGGATTGGGAGACCCTGCAATGTCTGCGCTGGATTCCTATGTGGATCTGGCTTTGAAGCGCTGGGATGGTGGAAGGATAGCAGATGCAGACCTTGCGCCACTCAAAGCTCTCATGAAATCGCAGGATGTAGACGAAAGAGAACAGGCAATCGTTTCACTAGCTGCATTGGTTCGTCCCGATGTTGCAGAGCAGGCGCTAGTTGAGGACAATTCGACTTATGCCTTCCTCTATTACTTAACTTCAGAACGTGTATCTGAGGCTCTTACCGTCATTGGAATTGATCCTGAAAATCCGGATTACCAGAAGTGGGTGGGAGAAAGAGTCAGCACGTTGCTCGCGGCAGAAGGTGATCAGGTAGAAATGTCTCTAATGGAATTGTTGCTGCTCGCAGGTTTTATGGAGCTGAGAGGAATGGATGAGGTTTATATGACTTCATTTGCACCTTCTCTGGAGGAACTCGCGGAGGCTCAGCAGGAGACCTTCCTGAATTTTCTGAGTGTGCAGTTTGAAGGTAGATTAGGTGCTCCTAGTTTTGCTGTTGAGCACGCACAAAAATGGGCTGGCGATGACGAAGAGCGCTGGGCTGAAATTTTCCATAGAGCTTTTGATGCTGAAGAATCCATGAAGGAGTGGGTTAGATGGATTACAGAAATGGAACCAGACATAGCACCTGCCGAGAAAATGAAGGCAGTCATGGCGCTTTTCGGAATAGGCACAGATAATGGGGAAATTGTGAGATATTGGATCGCGAAGGCGTGGGCGGATGTGGACGCGCGTCCTGAAAATCAGCGCGAGCAATTTATACGCAGGATATTGAAACTTTCGCTTTCGAAGCAGGATGTAGTGAATTCACTAAAGGCTAGGGATATGCTCGATCCCGAAACTCGCGAGAAAACTCTGTGGAAAAATATTGATAAATATCTGACAGCTGCGGATAGATGGCAGGATGCTGCGGAAATTCTCCGTAATAACATGTCGGCTATCAGCACGTCTGCTGAAGTCCACGCACGTGCTGCTGCTACACTGCGGAAGGCGGGTTTTGAAAAGGAGGCAGCAGAGCACGACGCATGGGTGGAAAAACTCGCTCTTGGACAAGCTTCCGTGTGCAACAGGATCGGGGATCATTATATTTATGGTGAGGATCCTGTTCGAGCGATGAAATGGTATCGTCGTGCAGCTTTTCAGGCAGACATGTCCGGGACGGATTTCGCAAATAGCCTCGGAGACTACGCGCAGGCTATGTTGGAAGCTGGGAACTGGGAAATCGCGGCATCCTGTTTTGAGGCCTTGGTGCAGGTTCAGGTGACCAGTTTCTTCAGTGATCAGGACTTACAAACCTATACGAAGGCGAGGCTTAGTGCCGATATTGCTCGTGCACTCTCGATCCTAGAAGAAGACCGTGATCGCGCCATCTATATGCTAGGTGATTTGCATAAAATGTTCATCACAGACGGCGTCCTGGCAGATGACTTTTTTCCAATGCTAAGAAAGGCTGGCCTAGAAAAAGAATTGGAAGATTGGTTTGCGAAATCTTGGGAAACATTGGAATCCGTCATAGAGAAATACCCAGAGTCATTTAATACACGAAACACAGCTGGTTGGCTGGCATCTCGTGCTGGTCTGAAGCTAGATGAGGCTGAGAAGCACATGAAGGCAGCACTAGAGCAGAATCCGGATCAGGCGGCGTATCTCGATACGATGGCTGAAGTTCAATTTGCGAGGGGCAACCGAAAAGCTGCTTTGGAGTGGTCTACGAGAGCTATGGGTTTCTATCCGCTGACCGAGCCTCCTTCAGACATCATGATACGCAAGCAGCATGAGCGCTTCAAAAATGCGCCATTCCCTCTGAAGTAGGAGTTTGTGGTTGTCCGATGATTGGCAAATGAGGGACAGTCACGTCGAAATGACAGAGACTCCGCCAGATACCGCGATCCGTGTAATTTTCCTCGGCGATATTGTGGGGGAACCCGGAAGGAAGGCCGTTATCGCTGAGCTAGCCGGCATTAAAGAAGAAAAATCCATTGATTTCATCATCGTGAATGGTGAAAACTCCGCAGGGGGGCGGGGGATTACTCCCAAGATTGCTATCGACCTGCTCAGAGCTGGAGCGGCGGTAATTACTACTGGTGACCATGTTTGGGATCAAAAGGAAATTGTCGATTATTTCCCGACAGAACCAAGGCTCCTACGCCCTGTGAACTATCCTTCGGAAACGCCTGGTGCAGGCAGTGTGATCTTAGAAACCGCGAAAGGAAAAATCGCGGTAATTCAGGCTCAGGGAAGAAGTTTTATGCAGCCTCCTCTGGAAAACCCCTTTTTGGCAGTGGAAGAGGAAGTTGAAAAACTTGAGACTCAGGGAGCGAAAGCCATCATCCTAGACTTTCATGCAGAGACGACTTCAGAGAAAATCGCAATGGGTCGTATGTTGGATGGTCGAGTTTCGCTCGTGGTTGGAACGCATACCCATGTCCAAACCGCCGATGATACAATTTTCTCAGGTGGAACCGGCTACTTAACCGATGCGGGAATGTGCGGTCCAGAGGAATCAGTATTGGGGCGTTGTGTTGATTCCGTCGTATGGCGTTTTCGCACTGGAATGCCCACTCGTTTCCCCGTGGCAAAAGGCAGTGTTAAACTCTGCGGAGTCATCGTAGACGTGGATGTTGCTACCGGACGCTGCCTAGCTATTGAGAGATTCGTCAAAAATGTGCCCTCAGAGCCCCCAGAATCAGCTTCTGATACCCTCTGAAACCCGCTAAAATAAAGGGATTCGGGGAAAGTGACGAAACAACCATATTTTTTTTGACAGAGTGCCGCGCTTTGTTACTGTCCGCCCGCTCTTCCCCACAGCAGTCAGGGGTGCCGCGCCCGGTTCAATTCGGACAGGACGCGGTTCTTTTGTCGGCAGACAGGACGGGCAACAACAATCCAGATTGCTCGTGTAGCTCAGGGGTAGAGCGCATCCTTGGTAAGGATGAGGTCGACGGTTCAATTCCGTCCACGAGCTCCAGATCCACACGAAATATCTTCAAAAACGTCTCAGCGAAACCACAACGAATATGGCCAAAGAATCATTCCAACGCAACAAGCCGCACGTAAACATCGGCACAATCGGTCACGTCGACCACGGCAAAACAACCCTCACCGCAGCGATCACAAATACGCTCGCAGAAAAGGGTCTAACCGAGAAAAAGAGCTATGCGGACATCGACGCTGCTCCCGAAGAGCGCGAGCGCGGTATCACCATCAACACAGCACACGTTGAGTATGAGACTGAAAAACGTCACTATGCACACGTTGACTGCCCAGGTCACGCCGACTACGTCAAAAACATGATCACTGGTGCTGCCCAAATGGACGGCGGTATCCTCGTTGTTTCTGCAGCTGACGGCCCGATGCCACAAACACGTGAACACATCCTTCTCGCTCGTCAGGTTGGTGTTCCTGCTCTCGTTGTTTTCATGAACAAGGTTGACCTTGTTGATGACGACGAACTCCTCGAACTTGTTGAAATGGAAATTCGCGAGCTTCTTTCCTCCTACGATTTCCCAGGTGACGACATTCCTGTCATCGCTGGCTCCGCTGTTAAGGCCCTTGAGGGTGATGCAGCACACATGGATAACGTCATGAAGCTCATGGATGCGGTTGATTCCTACATCCCTGAGCCTGAGCGCCCAGTCGACAAAGACTTCCTCATGCCTGTTGAAGATGTGTTCTCTATCGAAGGTCGCGGCACTGTCTGCACCGGTCGTGTTGAGCGTGGTATCATCAAGAAAATGGAAGAAGTCGAAATCGTCGGCATCCGCGACACCCAGAAGACCACCATCACGGACATCGAAATGTTCCGTAAGCTTCTCGACGAAGGTCGTGCAGGTGACAACGTGGGTCTCCTCATTCGTGGTCTCAAGAAAGACCAAGTTGAGCGTGGCCAAGTCATCGCTAAGCCAGGCACCGTTAAGGGTCACACGATCTTCAAATCCGAGATCTACGTTCTTTCCAAAGAAGAAGGTGGCCGTCACACCCCGTTCTTCTCGAACTACCGTCCTCAGTTCTACTTCCGCACGACTGACGTGACCGGCAGCATCAAACTCCCAGACGGAGTTGAGATGGTTATGCCTGGTGACAACATCGGCCTCGAAGTTGAGCTCATCAACCCTATCGCCATGGAGCCTACCATGCGCTTCGCTATCCGCGAAGGTGGCCGTACCGTTGGTGCAGGCCGCGTTGGTGAAATCATCAAATAATACTGATCAACCGCCGTTGTAGGTTAATACCTGTAACGAGCTAGACTCTAGGGCATCCCGTGAAAAACGGGGTGCCCTTGAATCGCCTCAAAACACTACATTTTTCACGAAACAACGCGTCAGTAGCTCAATTGGTAGAGCATCGGTCTCCAAAACCGAGGGTTGCGGGTTCAAGTCCCTCCTGGCGTGCCACTTTCTCTCCTTATCTTTTTACAAATGGAATTCCTCGAATATCTGAAGATTGACAATAGCTGGGTCACCTCAGGGATCATCTATGGTCTGCTGATCATCGCTATCGCTCTTGTCGTTCGCAATCTTGCGAAGGTCTCCAGCTTCGTAGGTGAGGTGAAAGGTGAACTCCGTAAAGCCAGCTGGCCATGGGATCAAGATCCTAAGGCAAAGGGCTTCAAAAAATATAAAGAACTTATTGATTCAACGATCGTTGTTCTCATTGCTGTTATCCTTCTTGCTGGTTTCGTCCAGTTCTGGGATTTCGTGCAGGTTCTAATCGTCGGCTTTCTGTCCGAAATTTTCCGCTAATTTTATCCGCTTAATTTAATACTCTCATGCCAAACGCCAAAGATTTTAAAGACCAATGGTATGTCGTCCAAGTCCTCTCAGGAATGGAAGGCAAGGTACGCGATCGTATCGCTCGAGGAGTTATTGCTGATGAAATGCAGGACTACATCCGCGAGGTTCTTGTGCCTACCGAGATTGTTTCCGAAATTAAGCGCGGCAAGAAAACCGAGACGAAGAAAAAGTTCTTCCCCGGTTACATCATCGTAAACATGTATCTTGCCACCCAAGACAACGAACTCGTTGAAAAAACTTGGTTTTTCATCAAGGAGATGGACGGCGTGATCGGCTTTGCCGGCACCAAAGACCGCCCCGCTCCAATGCGTCAACGCGAGGTTGACGCTATGCTTTCACAAATCCAGGAGCGTGAGGAAACAGTTCGCCCTGCGATCACATTTGAAGTCGGCGATACCGTCAAGGTTGCCGATGGTCCTTTCCAATCGCAGAACGGTATCGTTGAGGAAATCGATCCCGAGCGCGGTAAGCTTCGCGTTGCCGTTGATATCTTCGGACGCACAACTCCAGTCGAACTCGAATACTGGCAGGTCGAGCGCGAGTGATCGTTTAAATTTCAGTTTCTCAGCATTTCAATTTTCAGAATTTACCCCACAATACAATGGCCAAGGAAGTCACTAACATCATCAAACTCCAGATCAAAGCTGGAGCCGCAAATCCATCTCCGCCAGTAGGTCCAGCCCTCGGTCAGGCAGGTGTTAACATCATGGCGTTCTGCAAAGAGTTCAACGCCTCCACCCAAGCTCAGTCCGGTGACGTGCTTCCTTGCGTGATCTCCGTCTACAAAGATAAGTCATTCACTTTCGTTACCAAGAAACCACCAGCGGGCAATCTCCTCAAAAAAGCCGCAGGACTCGCATCCGGATCCGGTGAGCCGAACAAGAAAAAGGTTGGCAAGATTACTAAGGCTCAGCTCATGGAAGTCGTTAACGTCAAGATGCCTGACCTCAACACCAAAGATCCTGAAGCCGCAGCTCGCATTCTTGCAGGCACAGCTCGCCAGATGGGTCTCGAAGTAGAGGGAATGTAAGAATATCTCAGTTCCGATTCATACCGGAGCACCGCAAGAGGGTGGGTATCAAGTCCCATCCGCTATCACTGCAAACCAAAACAACACATGTCTAAAAAACGCAGCAAACGCTACAATAAAGCCGCCGAGCAGGTTGGGACTGATAAGTCCTACTCTCTCGCCGATGCCATCAGCACCGTGAAGAATCTTCCGGCGCCTAAATTTATCCCTACTGTCACACTCTCCTTCAAGTTGGGTGTCGATCCTCGCAAGAGCGACCAAATGGTTCGCGGTTCTGTATCCCTTCCTCACGGAACTGGTAAGAACGTCCGCGTTGTCGTTTTTGCTCAGGGTGCAGCTGCAGAAGCAGCTACCGCAGCTGGTGCAGAGCACGTCGGATATGAAGATCTCATCAAGAAGATCCAAGAAGGTTTCGTTGACTTCGATTCCGCTATCGCCACTCCAGATGCAATGGCTGAAGTTCGTAAGATCGCTCGTGTTCTCGGACCGCGCGGCCTCATGCCAAACCCTAAGACTGGCACCGTCACCGACGACGTAGCCAAAGCAGTCAATGAAGTGAAGGCCGGACGTATCGATTACAAACTCGACAAAAACGGCAATATCTCCGGAGCCATCGGTAAAGCCGACTTCGAAGAAGCTAAACTTGAGGAAAACGCCCGTGCCTTCGTGGACAGCGTTGTTCGCGCCAAGCCTGCTTCAGCAAAAGGCAATTTCGTCCAAACGGTTACCCTCACAGCATCCATGCTTCCAGGTCTTCCGATCGAGGCATCGGCATTCGCCAAAGCTACCGCATAACCCCAGCAAGCAGAGAAAATGAATCCAGATAAACAAATCATCATCAACAGCCTGCTGGCACGCGTCAATGACTCACCATTCGTGATCGTTATTGATTACACCGGCCTGACTGTTCCTCAATTCAGCGAACTTCGTAATAGACTCGATGACAGCGGAGCCAAGTGCACCGTTGCCAAGAACAGCTACATGCGCAAAGCGCTCACCGAAGCAGGTCTTCCCGATGTCGGAGCGGATCTCGTCGGTCAGACGGCTTTCGTAACCGGAGCCGATGAAGTCTTTGCTGCTGCGAAAGTACTCAAGAATTTCGAAAAGGAGTTCAAGAAGCCAGAAATGAAGGTCGGTATCCTCGGCGAAGACGTGCTCGACACGGCTAAGCTCAAGGCACTCGCCGACATTCCTTCCCGCGAAGCGGTTCTTTCCCAACTTCTTGGTCTCATCAACGAGCCAGCTACTCGTATCGCACGCATCCTACTCGAGAAATTCGATCCGGAGCGCGAAGAATACAAACCGGCGGATGCAGACGCTTCCGAAGAAGCACCAGCTGCCGAATAACAAACAATTTGAATGGAAGGCTTGTCGCGTCTCCACGCAATGGCCGGATTAACAATGGTACCTCGTCGGTTTCCCAGCTGGGAAATTGAAATCTCCGGAAGCTCCGGGGGCGACGACACCGCAAAGGAGAAAATACATGTCAAATATTGCAAACCTCGTAGAAGAACTCGGCAAACTTACCGTACTGGAAGCTGTCGACCTCGTTAAACAACTCGAAGAAACCTGGGGCGTCTCCGCCGCAGCTGCTGTCGCTGCTGGCCCTGCCGCCGGTGCTGGCCCTGCTGAAGAAGCCGAAGAGAAAACTGAATTCGACGTCGTCCTGACTGAATTGGGTGGTAACAAGATCGCTGTCATTAAGGCAGTTCGTGAAGTTGCTCCTGGTCTCGGACTCGCCGATGCCAAGAAACTCGTCGAAGCTGCTCCTGCCAAGATCCTTGAAGGCGCTGCCAAAGATGCTGCTGAAGAAGCTAAGAAAAAGCTCGAAGCTGCTGGCGCCAAAATCGAACTCAAGTAATTCGATACGGAATTTTACTCGAGGCGAAGTTCGCTTCGCCTCGAGTCATTCCACCCCTCAAAACCAATATTTTGCAAAACCGAAGTCGGCGCGTGATACTACGCAACATTGAAGTGCTACACGCCGCTTTCGCTCATTTGCTTCCATCTTACATCTCCTGATTCTCAATCTGCCCGCGCCCTTAACGGCTCGGGCTCAAACTCGTAACATCTGAACCACCGCACACCATGGCTGAACGTCTATATTTCGGAAAATTTGAAGAGGTCATCGACCCTCCTAACCTCATTGAAGTCCAGAGCAGGTCTTACGACGAATTCCTCCAGAAGGATGCTTCGCCAGGCGATCGCTCTGATACCGGCCTGCAAGCAGTTTTCCGCGAAGTTTTCCCAATCAAATCCTACGATGAAGCCATTGAGCTCGATTTCGTAGCTTATGATATTGAGGATCCCAAGCTGACTTCCCTCGACTCCCTTCGTAACAGTGAGTCGTTTTCTGCTGCCCTTTACGTGACCTTCAAACTGAAGGACGAGACCGGCACCAAGAAAGAGCGCGTCTACATGGGCGAACTGCCAATGATGACACGCCGAGGCACATTCATCATCAACGGTGCAGAACGCGTTATCGTTTCCCAGCTTCACCGTTCACCTGGTATCTGCTTTGAAACTTCTCAGCACTTGAACGGCAAGATGCTTCACAGCTTCCGTATCATTCCTGACCGCGGTTCATGGCTCGAAGTTCAGTTCGATACCAATGACCTGCTTTACGTTTACCTCGACCGTCGTCGCCGTCGTCGTAAGTTCCTCGCGACAACTTTCCTGCGCGTCCTCGGTTACCCGACAGACCGCGACATCGTCAGCCACTTCTACTCCATCGAAAACCTTGCTCTCAACAGTAAGATCGACGAAGCGGAACTCGGCCACAAAGTACCTTTCGAGGATATCCTCGACGGCGAACTCGTCATCGCGAAAGCCTACGAGCCACTTACCGCAGGCATCGTTAAGCAACTCACGACTCTCGGTCACAAGAAGCTTGAGGTTATCGACGGACGTGAAGATGAAATTCTTCTCAAGTCCCTCCGTAAGGATCCTGCGAAAGACGAGGAGTCCGCACTTAAGGATATCTACCGTAAGCTCCGTCCCGGCGATCCGCCGACAGCTTCGAACGCACGCGCTCTTCTTAAGCGTCTTTTCTTCGACGCGAAGAAATACGACCTTACTCGCGTTGGCCGTTACAAAATCAACCAGAAGCTCGGTATCGGAGTTGATTCTGATCAGCGCATCATGGTTCCTGAGGATTTCCTCGCTGCCGTTCGCTACATCCTGAAGCTGAAAAAGGGTGAAGGTGTTATCGACGATATCGATCACCTTGGCTCCCGCCGTGTTCGTGCAGTTGGTGAACTTCTCGCCAACCAGTGCCGTGTCGGCCTCGCCCGTACCGAACGTTTGGTCAAAGAGCGCATGACTCTCTTCGATGTAAATATTGAGGGCATGACTCCACAGAAACTCATCAACCCGAAGGCGCTCTCCGCAGTCGTGCGTGATTTCTTCGGACGTTCCCAGCTTTCCCAGTTCATGGACCAGACCAATCCTCTGGCCGAGTTGACGCACAAACGCCGTCTGTCCGCTCTTGGACCAGGTGGTCTCAACCGTGACCGTGCAGGCTTCGAAGTCCGCGACGTTCATCCATCCCATTACGGCCGTATCTGCCCGATCGAAACCCCAGAGGGTCCGAACATCGGCCTGATCAACTCCATGTGCACCTATGCACGTATCAATGAGTTCGGCTTCATCGAAACTCCTTACCGCAAGGTCAAGAAGGGCAAGGTTACGAACGAGATCGAGTATCTCACCGCCGACCAAGAGGAAAACTACCTCATCGCCCAGGCATCCAATGTCATCGACAAGAACGGCAAGTTCGACAACGACCGCATCGACGCTCGTGAGCGCGGTGAGTTCATTGAATCCACCCCGGATGCAGTGCACTACATGGACGTTTCCCCGAAACAACTCGTTTCCGTTGCCGCCGGCCTCATCCCGTTCCTTGAGCACGATGATGCGAACCGCGCACTGATGGGATCGAACATGCAACGCCAAGGTGTGCCACTTCTCGTTTCCGAGTCTCCGTTCGTCGGAACTGGCCTCGAAGGAAAAGCCGCCCGCGATTCCCGCGCCGTGGTTGTTTCCGAAGCAGACGGTGTTGTTGCCGCTGCTACCGCAGAAATCATCATCACCACTCCTGATGGCAAGCTTCCTGTTTCCGACGAGAAGTTCCTCAGTGAGCCGGAAATCGTCAAAACTAACGTGACCAAAGGCATCTTCGCCTACCCGCTGCGTAAGTTCATGCGTTCCAATGCTGGCACATGCATCAATCAGAAGCCAATCGTCAAGGTTGGTCAGAAGATCAAAAAAGGCCACGTCCTTGCAGACGGCCCGAACACGGAAGACGGCGAACTCGCTATCGGTCGTAACGTTCTCGTAGCCTTCATGCCTTGGAACGGCTACAACTTCGAGGATGCTATCGTCATCTCCGAGCGCGTAGTGAAAGACGATGTCTACACTTCCATCCACATCTCTGAGTTCGACGTCGCAGCCCGTGACACAAAACTCGGCCCTGAAGAAATTACACGTGACATTCCAAACGTCGGTGAGGAAGCACTCCGCAACCTCGACCACGACGGTATCATCCGTATCGGTGCAGAAGTGAAACCTGGCGACATCCTCGTCGGTAAGATCACTCCTAAATCCGAAACCGAACTTGCTCCGGAAGAACGCCTCCTTCGCGCGATCTTCGGTGAGAAAGCCGCTGATGTTAAAGATACTTCCCTCCGCGTGCCATCCGGCTGCACGGGTATTGTCCAAGACGTTCGCGTTTCTTCCCACGGTCTCGCTAAGAAGCGTGCCGAGAAGATCGATCCTGCCGAGCTGAAGAAGCATCTCAAGAAGATCAACGATGAGCACAAGAAGAAGGCTGATAAGCTGACCGACGATCTCACCGAAAAACTCTCCGATATCCTACTTGGTGAGAAGATCCCTCTCGACGTTGTCAACGCACAGACTGGTGAGATCATCATTCCTGCGAACCGCAAGATCACGAAGACCCTGCTCCGCAAGCTCGCTTCGGTGCACGATCACATCGAAATCGACCCTTCGCCGATCCGCAATAAGATCGTCGAAATCGTCAACTCCTTCGAAAGTCGTTTCTCCGAACTGGACACAGATCGTGAACGTAAGCTCGATCAACTTGAATCCGGTGATGATGTCGATCCAGGCGTCATCAAAGAGGTCAAGGTCTTCGTTGCCGCCAAGCGCAAGCTCTCCGTTGGAGACAAGATGGCCGGACGTCACGGAAACAAAGGTGTTGTTGCTACCATCGTCCCAGAAGAAGACATGCCTTACTTGCATGACGGAACTCCAGTCGATATCTGCCTCAACCCACTCGGCGTTCCATCGCGGATGAACGTTGGACAGGTTCTTGAAACCCACCTCGGCGTTGCCGCCAAGGCTCTCGGCTTCAAGGTCGCGACCCCAATTTTCGACGGCATCAAAGAAGACATCATCTGGGACTTTATGTCCGAGGCGAAGAAAGTCGATGGTGTGAAAATGATCGGAGATGGCCGCAAGGCTGTTGAGCGTAAACCGAAACAAGCTGAAACTCCGGGTTACACTTGGATCGGTGATGGCAAAGATGGCACAACCGCTGGTAAGTCGACCCTCTATGACGGCCGCACTGGTGAAGCCTTCCACAACCCGATCGTTGTCGGTTATATTTACATGCTGAAGCTCGGCCACTTGGTCGCAGACAAAATCCACGCCCGCGCCGTCGGTCCATACTCGCTCGTTACCCAGCAGCCGCTCGGTGGTAAAGCACAGTATGGTGGTCAGCGTTTCGGAGAAATGGAGGTTTGGGCGCTCGAAGCTTACGGAGCAGCCTACACCCTTCAGGAAATCCTCACTGTCAAATCCGACGATGTCCAAGGACGCACACGCATCTACGAGGCAATCGTCAAAGGCGACAACAACCTCGAAGCCGGCACGCCGGAATCGTTCAACGTCCTCATCAAGGAAATGCAATCACTCGGCCTCGACGTCCGCCCAGGACGCCAAGGACAGACCAGCCACGGTTCGCCGTTGCCGGGCTCGGGCGATGACTTCTCCCTCGATGATCTTACCCTCTAATCTTTAACGCGAAACCAACCTAAATCCCGAACTACTATCTATTATGAGTGTCGATAACAACCTTCGCGAAATCTTTGGCGTGGACGACCGTCCAGAAGCCTTTGACCAGGTCTCAATCACCGTAGCCGCACCGGAAACCATCCGGTCGTGGTCTAAGGGTGAGGTGAAAAACCCGGAAACGATCAACTACCGTACGTTTAAGCCCGAAAAAGGCGGTCTCTTCTGTGAGCGCATTTTCGGACCCACACGTGACTGGGAATGTGCCTGCGGAAAATACAAGCGCATCAAACACAAAGGCGTCGTCTGCGACCGCTGTGGTGTTGAAGTTACCCTGAGCCGCGTCCGTCGTGAGCGCATGGGTCACATTGAACTTGCTGTTCCTGTTTCTCACATCTGGTTCTACAAGTGTATGCCTTCGCGTATCGGCCTGATGCTCGACATGAGCGCACGCCAACTCGAGCGCGTCATTTACTACGAAGATTACGTGGTCACAGATCAGGGCAACACCGCCCTTGAACTCGGCCAGCTTCTCACTGAAGCCGAAATCCGCGAAGCGGAAGACACTTATGGTGACGGATCCTTCAAAGCCATGATGGGCGCAGAGGCTATCATGGAACTCCTCAAGCAAATCGATCTTGCGAAACTCGCAGTAGAGCTAGAGGAGGAACTCGGCACCACCAAGTCCAAGCAGAACAAGAAGAAGCTCTCCAAGCGTCTTAAGATTACCCAAGGCTTCGCGGCCTCCAAGACGCGCCCTGAGTGGATGATCCAACTCGTTCTTCCAGTCATCCCGCCGGATCTTCGTCCGTTGGTGCCTCTCGAAGGTGGACGTTTCGCGACTTCTGACCTCAACGATCTCTATCGTCGTGTCATTAACCGCAACAACCGTCTTAAGAACCTGCTTCTTCTCAAAACCCCGGAAGTTATTATCCGGAACGAGAAGCGCATGCTTCAAGAAGCTGTTGACGCCTTGTTCGACAACGGCCGCCACGGTCGTGCCGTCACCGGTGCAGGCAACCGTCCTCTCAAATCCCTGAGCGACATGCTCAAGGGTAAAGGTGGTCGTTTCCGTCAGAACCTTCTCGGAAAGCGCGTCGACTACTCCGGCCGTTCGGTAATTGTTGTTGGTCCCGATCTCAAACTCGGCCAGTGCGGTCTTCCTAAGAAGATGGCTCTTACCTTGTTCGAACCGTTCATCATCCGCCGCCTAAAAGAACTTGGCTACTGCCATACGGTTCGCTCGGCCAAGAAGATGATCGACCGCAAGACCACCGAAGTCTGGGACATCCTCGCGGAAGTCACCAAGGGTCACCCGATCCTCCTCAACCGTGCTCCGACGCTTCACCGCCTTTCCATCCAGGCATTCGAACCGAAGCTGATCGAAGGCTCGGCCATCCGTGTTCACCCGCTCGTCTGTACTGCTTACAACGCGGACTTCGACGGTGACCAAATGGCTGTGCACGTTCCGCTTTCCATCGAAGCGCAAATGGAGTGCCGCCAGCTGATGCTCGCGCCGAACAACATCTTCTCGCCCGCATCCGGTCGTCCGATCACGGTTCCTTCCCAGGATATCATTCTCGGCACTTACTACCTCACATGGGCGGGTATCCGCACTCAGACGGATCGCGAAAAGCAGGAACACCTTCCTCTCTTCGAAAACTCCTCGGAAGTCGAATACGCGATCGCTTCGCGGAAAATCGATTACCATTCATGGATCCGTATCCGGAACATCGACTACGGAAAAGACACCCCATACGGCGAAAAAGATCTCAAGATCATCGAAACCACACCGGGTCGTGTCCGTTTCAACGAAATCTGGCCTGACGAAATCGGTTTCTACAACAAGACCGTCGGCAAGAAGCAGATCGGAGACATCATCTGGCGTTGTACCCAGGTGTCCGGTAAAAAGGAGACCGTTAAGGTTCTGGATAATCTCAAGAACCTTGGATTTATGGAAGCCATGCGCTCCGGTATATCCATTGGTATCATCGACATGGTTATTCCTGAGGAAAAACCAGAGGTTATTGCCAATGCTTATGCCGAAGTCGAGAAGGTCTCCAAGCAGTATCGCAACGGTGTCATCACCAACGGCGAGCGCTACCAGAAGGTCGTCGATATCTGGACACAGGCCACCGACACCATCGCCAACGCGCTCTACCGCAAGATCGAATACAACGAAGGCAAACCGAAAGCTTCGCCACTCTTCATGATGGTCGATTCCGGTGCTCGTGGTAACAAATCTCAGATCAAGCAGCTCGGCGGTATGCGCGGACTGATGGCCAAGCCTTCCGGCGAGATCATCGAACGTCCGATTATCTCGAACTTCCGCGAAGGTCTTTCGGTGCTCGAGTATTTCATCTCCACTCACGGAGCTCGTAAAGGTCTCTCCGATACCGCTCTGAAAACGGCTGACTCCGGATACATGACTCGTAAGCTTGTGGATGTTGCTCAAGACGTGATCGTCTTCCAACAAGACTGTAACACGGTCAATGGCATCAGCGTCGAGGCAATCTACGACGGTGACGAAGAAGTCGCATCTCTCGCTACTCGCGTTTACGGACGTGTTTCATGTGAGAAGGTGAAGGATCCCGTTAGCGGTGACATCATCGTTAAAGTCGATGACGTTATCTCCGAGTCCCAAGCCAACGCGCTTGAGAAAATCGGTCACGAGAAACTCAAGATCCGTTCTGTTCTCACCTGTGAAGCAGATCGTGGTTGCTGTGCAAACTGCTACGGCCTCAACCTCGCGACTGGCCTTCCCGTCAAAGTTGGTGAAGCGGTCGGCATCATCGCTGCACAGTCCATCGGCGAGCCGGGAACCCAGCTCACCATGCGTACTTTCCACGTTGGTGGTGTTGCTGCCGCAACGTTCAAGCAGCCAATCATCAAAACCAAGAACGCTGGACGCCTCGTCTACAAGGATCTCCGCGTTGTTCAGGATTCCGATGGCAACTGGGTCGCACTTAATAAGAACGGCTCCGTCTCCATCCGTGATAAAGGTGGCCTCGAACTTGAAAGCCATAACATCATCATCGGCTCGATCATTTCGGTCAAAGACGGCGAAGATGCGAAGAAAGGTGAAACCATCGTCACATGGGATCCATACAACGTGCCAATTCTCACCGAGAAGCCAGGTAAGATTGAATTCCGCGACATGATCCTTGGTATTACCGTGGCATCTGAAGTGGACAAGGAAACCGGCAAGAAAGGAACGATGGTCACAGAGCACAAAGAGGATCTCCATCCTCAGGTCTGCATCACCGATCCGAAATCCGGCGAAGTTCTTATCAGCTACTCCATTCCTGTTGGCGCCCACCTTTCCGTTAAGGAAGGTGAGAATGTCACAGGAGGAACGCAGCTTGCGAAGACTCCACGTAAGGTTGCCCGCACGAAGGACATCACCGGTGGTCTTCCACGTGTTGCTGAGCTTTTCGAAGCTCGTAAACCGAAAGAATCCTGTGTCATCGCGAAAATCGCTGGTGAGATTTCATTCGGTGGAAACGTCCGTGGTAAGAAGAAGGTTATCGTCACCGATCCACAAACCGGCGAGGGCGTCGATCACCTTGTCCCAATGGGCAAGCACATCATCGTCACCGAAGGGGATCACGTGAAACACGGCGACCAAATCACCGAAGGCCCTGTCTCTCCGGAAGATCTTCTCGAAGCCTGTGGAGCTACCGAACTTCAGGAACACCTCGTCAACGAAGTGCAGTCCGTCTACCGCGTCCAAGGCGTGGAGATCAACGACAAGCACATCGAAGTCATTGTGCGCCAGATGCTTCGTAAGATCAAAATCACCGACCCAGGTGATGCCGACCAGTTCCTCTGGGGCGATCAGGTTGAGCGCACGACCTTCAAGAAGGTTAATGCAGAGATCGCCGCAAACGGTGGTAAACCTGCCGAAGGTGAGCCAGTTCTTCTCGGTATTACCAAGGCATCGCTCGAGACCGATTCGTTCATCTCCGCGGCATCATTCCAGGACACCACTCGTGTTCTTACGGAAGCTGCAACGCTCGGACGCATCGACTACCTCAGTGGCTTCAAGGAAAACGTGATCATGGGTCACCTCATTCCTGCCGGAACAGGGTTCCATCATCACCGCGACTCGGAATACGAGTTCACGGTTGAAGAGCCAGAGCCGATCGTAGACGAGCCGGAAGCGCTCGACGACGAAGAGGATGTGGTTTCCGCATAATCTCTGAAAATTCAACAACCCCGGCTACCCATTAGTGGTCGGGGTTTTTTGTCTATACATGGCGAGGATAGCATCCTTGCCTTCGGATAAGTGAGCACGCTAATGTGATGAATGGAAAAGAACGTTCAGAGCATTGGTGATCGTAGTATTGAGATGCATCGGAAGGCTGGGGGGAAGATCGGAATCTCGCTGAAAGTCCCGCTTTCTTCAAGTGACGACCTCAGCCTAGCCTACACCCCAGGCGTTGGAGCTGTATGTGAAGCGATCCATAAAAATCCCGACGAACTGCGGGCGCTTACCGTCACTGGAAATGCGGTCGCGGTGGTTACAGACGGTTCTGCTGTTTTGGGGCTCGGAGATATCGGGCCGCGAGCCGCGATGCCTGTGATGGAAGGGAAGTGTGCACTTTTCAAGGCGCTTGCTAATATCGATGGCTGGCCGATTTGTTTGGATGTCCGTGAACCTGATGAGATTGTAGCCGCTATCCGCGCAATCGCTCCGGGTTTTGCTGGCATTAATATCGAGGATATCGGTGCGCCACGTTGTTTTGAAATCGAAGACCGCTTACAGGATCTTGGAATTCCAGTGATGCACGATGATCAACATGGCACGGCAATTGTCCTGCTCGCGGGTTTGTTGAATGCCGTTAAAGCGACTGGAAAAGACTTTTCCACACTACGCGTTGTTATCTCAGGAGCCGGCGCAGCTGGTAGAGCGATCGTTCGCTTACTGCGCTGCATCAATTTAGAGCCTGGTGTTTGTACGATGGTGGGTGAAGTGATTGTCTGCGATTCGAAAGGAGCGATTCATAAAGGTCGCACCGACCTTGGAGTCGTTAAGGAGGCAATCCTTGAATATAGCAACCCAGATGGAAAAGCAGGCACGTTAAAAGAGATTCTTGCTGGTGCTGATGTTTTCATCGGTGTGAGTAGGGGAGGGCTTCTGACTGCAGATGACGTTCGAACCATGGCTCCCGACCCCATCGTATTTGCGATGGCAAATCCGATTCCAGAAATCATGCCCGATGAAGCAAGAGCGGGTGGTGCTGCATTGGTGGCGACGGGCAGGAGTGATTTTCCAAACCAAGTAAACAACGTCCTCGCCTTTCCCGGAATTTTCCGAGGTGCGATCGATGCGCGGGCTCCTCGTATTACTGATCGCATGAAGCTTGCTACAGCCAAAGCGATTGCTGATTCAGTTCCAGAACCGACTCCAGAGCACATCCTTCCTTCCGCGCTTTCACCTGATGTTGCGGCAGCCGTTGCGACAGCGGTTCGGGAGGCAGCACTTGATGAATCGACAGCCTAAGCTGTTTTGAAAGTTCAGCCCTTTCCAAGTGCTTGATTTTCGCCTAATTGAAGGTGCAAGATTTTCGTGGAATACCTTGAGTTTAAGGTAACTGGTCGGTTGACAGCCTATTGACGATTGCTAGCCTCCCTGCCTGCTTCGGGAGGATAGGAATCCTTTTTCCTGAAATTGAAATCCCGCTGGCAGCAACAACCCGACAATACCAAATAAGATGGCAACCAAGAAGAAGACCGCGAAAAAAGCTGCGGCTAAGAAATCATCCGCGAAGGCAACTAAATACGTTTACACCTGGGGTGCAGGCAAAGCCGACGGTCACGGAAAAATGAAAGAACTCCTCGGCGGAAAAGGTGCAAACCTTGCTGAGATGACACTCATCGGTCTTCCGGTTCCAGCCGGATTCACCATCACCACAGAAGTCTGCACTTACTACTACGACCATAAGAATAGGTATCCTAGAGTGCTCCGCTCACAGATGGAAGCGGGTGTAGCGAACATGGAAAAAATCATGGGCTACAAGTTCGGCGACGACAAAGGCTTCCCACTTCTTCTCGCAGTTCGCTCCGGTGCACGCGACTCCATGCCAGGTATGATGGACACCGTCCTTAACCTCGGCCTCAACGATAAGACCGTTGCTGCTCTCGCAAAGGCTACCGGCAATGAGCGTTTCGCATGGGACTGCTACCGCCGCTTCATTCAGATGTATGGTGATGTCGTTCTCGGCGTTCAAAAGACACCTGATGAAGATCACGAGCCATTCGAACATGCGATCGAATCGTTCAAGATGGCGAAATACAAAAAGGACATCGTTGATTCCGAGCTTACTGCAGAGGACAACAAAGAGATGGTCGCTATCTTCAAGAAGCTTGTCCTCGACCGCACCGGAAAAGGCTTCCCTGAAGATCCATGGGAGCAACTTGAAGGAGCATCTGGCGCTGTCTTTAGCTCATGGATGAACGACCGTGCGATTGTTTACCGCCGCAAATACAGCATCCCTGCAGCATGGGGCACTGCGGTTAACGTGCAGGCCATGGTCTTCGGAAACACCGGCACAGACTCCGGTTCAGGTGTTGCCTTCACTCGTAACCCTGCGAATGGTGAAAACGTTCTCTACGGTGAATTCCTCGTCAACGCCCAGGGCGAAGACGTTGTTGCTGGTGTCCGTACTCCGGATGCAGTTGCAGGAATGGCAAAAGCTCTTCCGAAAGCATTCAAAGAGCTCATGAAGGTTCGTAAGATCCTTGAGAAGCATTTCAAAGATGTGCAGGACGTAGAGTTCACCATCCAAGCCGGAAAACTCTTCATGCTTCAAACACGTAACGGTAAGCGCACTGCTGCTGCCGGCCTCAAGTTTGCGGCAGATATGGTGAAGGAAAAACTCATCGATTGGCAGACAGCGATTCTTCGCAACCCTGCGGATCAGCTTGATGCACTCCTTGCTCCTGTTTTCGACATCGCCGAAACCAAGAAGGCAACCATCATTGCCACAGGCCTCCCGGCCGGCCCTGGTGCTGCTTCTGGAAAAGTTTACCTCAATGCAGACCGTGCCGAGGCAGCTTCTCATCGTGGTGAAAAAGTTCTCCTCGTCCGCGTTGAGACTTCCCCAGAAGACCTTCGCGGTATGATCGCTGCGGAAGGCATCCTCACTTCTCGTGGTGGTGTTTCCTCCCACGCCGCTCTCGTCGCACGTCAGATGGGTAAAGTCTGCGTCTGCGGTGCTGCTGGTGTGGAAGTCGATTACGATAAGAAAACCGTCAAAGCAGGAGGCAAAACCTTCAAGGAAGGCGATTTCCTCTCGATCGACGGTACAGCTGGAACGGTCTACGCAGGTGAACTTGCTACCGAGCCATCCGAAATCATCACTGGCCTCATCTTCAACAAGAAGGCTTCCCAGAAAACCGAGAAGTATAAGAACTTCGTCCAACTCATGGACTGGTGCTCTCAGGCAACCAAGATGGCTGTCCGCACCAACGCAGATACTCCGGAGCAGGTTAAGAACGCAGTCGCATTCGGCGCGGAAGGCATCGGCCTTACCCGCACCGAGCACATGTTCTTCGAAGGCGACCGTATTGACTCGATGCGTGAGATGATCCTCGCGACCAATGAATTGGATCGTAAGAAGGCGCTTAAGAAACTTCTTCCGCATCAGCGCAAGGACTTCTTCGGAATCTTCAAGGCACTCGATGGTAAGCCAGGCACGATCCGCCTTCTGGATCCGCCACTTCACGAGTTCCTTCCTCACACCAAGGAGCAGCAAATGGATCTCGCTCGTAAGCTCGGCGTCAAAGTCGAAACGATCATGCAGCGCGTTCACGATCTCCACGAGTTCAACCCGATGCTCGGCCACCGTGGTTGCCGTCTTGCTATTTCCTACCCGGAAATCGCTGAGATGCAGGCACAGGCGATCTTTGAGGCTGCCGCCATGTGCGTGAAAAAAGGTATCGATGTGACTCCTGAGGTCATGGTTCCTCTCGTCGGCTACGCCCGCGAACTTGAGCTTCAGGTGGAGATCATCCATCGCGTTGCAAAAGAGGTGAAGGCAGCCAAGGGTGTCGATTTCAAATACCTCGTTGGCACCATGATCGAAGTCCCACGTGGCGCGATCACTGCAGATGAGATCGCAGAGCACGCAGAGTTCTTTTCCTTCGGCACGAACGACCTCACTCAGACTGCTCTCGGCGTTAGCCGCGACGACATGGGATCGTTCCTCAATAGTTATCAGGAAAACGACATCTATCCTAAGAACCCATTTGCATCGCTCGACACCACAGGTGTTGGCCAGCTCATGGAAATCGCTGTGGAAAAAGGTCGTTCAACGAAGCGCAACATCAAGCTCGGCATCTGCGGAGAGCACGGTGGTGATCCGGATTCCGTGACCTTCTGTCACAAGCTCGGCCTCGCTTACGTTTCCTGCTCGCCATACCGCGTGCCTGTCGCCCGCCTTGCCGCCGCACAGGCCGCGATCAACGACGGCTCCGCACCGAAGGCTACTGCTAAGAGAGCGAAAAAGAAGACCGCTAGAAAAACTGCTAAGAAAGCTACCAAGAAGGTTGCTAAGAAAGCAGTGAAGAAGGTCGCCAAGAAAGTGACTAAAAAGGCCACCAAAAAGGTCGCTAAGAAAAAGTAACCGTTGCGTTGCGGACTGTGTGCCCCATTGGGTATCGAATCCGCCAAGCAATAAACTATCCAAAAGCCGCGTCGGAAAAATCCGCCGCGGCTTTTTTGTGCGTAGCTGCGTCCGTCCCGGCGCAGCTACTCGAGGCCAATTCCGGCACCTTTTGCCTTCCTCATTGAAGTGAAGGTGATATGACGTAGGTTTCCATTGAAAAACCCAACCCAATGAGTTCAGCCCAAGCCACGCCGCCAGAGGCGCTTCGCAACGCAGTGATCCGCCTCGCCGGATATTCCCAAGATGGTATCCAATCGATAGGAGCTTTCCTTGCCCAGTTGGCAGGATCCACAGCTCAGGATGTCATGACCTACATGACCATCCCCTCGACGATTTCCGGAGGGCCTTCCATTTTTCAAGTTCACCTCGGTTCTGGGAAGGTTCTTCATCCCGGTGATGAGGCTGATACTCTGGTCGCATTCTACCAAGACTCCTACGATAACCACCTAAAATCCCTGCGAGATGGTGGGATCTGTTTTTACGACAGCGACAAGGTTACCGAACTCAAGATGGAGCGCGATATTATCCATATCGGTGTGCCGTTCACCTCCGCTGCGATTGAGGCGATCGGTGGCTCTGCGAAAGACCGAGGGAAGAATATCTTCGTGCTCGGAGTGCTTTGTTCGGTTTACAAATTGGATAGGGAAAGGCTTAGCGACATCATTGGCCGCAAGTTCGGTGGGAAAAAGGAAGACATTCTTCGTAACGCCATGCTGGCTTTTGATGCAGGCTGTGCCTGGCCGGTTCACGACATCAACCACATGCCTTTCGCCCCTGGTGAAAACGAGGAAGCAAACCGCTTGTCTACGGACGGCAACACCATGCTCGCGCTTGGCCTGATTGCCGGTGGCTGCCGATTTGGTGCGGGTTATCCGATCACCCCGTGGACGAGTATCATGGAATTGCTCCGCTCGGAGCTTCCCAAATACGGAGGCATGTTTATCCAAGCGGAGGACGAATTGGCTGCCGTGTCTATTACTATTGGAGCGGCATACTCCGGGCATCTCGCGATTACTGGCTCATCAGGGCCGGGACTTTCTCTGAAGTCTGAGGCCATAGGCTACGCGTGCATGGCGGAGATTCCTCTTATTGTGGTCAATATCCAGCGGGGTGGGCCATCGACAGGTATGCCCACATCCGTCGAGCAATCCGACCTGATGCAGGCGATCTATGGTTCGCACGGAGATGCTCCTCGCGTTGTCCTAGCGCCGCGTGATGTTGGCGATTGTTTTCACACTGCCCTTGAGGCCTGCCGAATCGCGCGTGAATATTCCACTCCAGTCATCATTCTTTCTGATCAGGCAATAGCCACCCGTATCGAGGCGTTTCCCGAGCCGGATCTTGAAAAGTATTGGAGGGAGCCAACCCTCGACCTCAGCGAACGTGGTGCTGATTTCAGCCCTTACCCGTTCGAAAAAATCACCCGCCATGCGGCTCCGGGTTCGTCCATGAGCGAAGGGAAATACCCGGTCGTCACCGGTCTGGAGCACGATGAGTGGGGGCATCCGTCTTCAAATCCAATTAACCACGAATCGATGTCCGCGAAGCGCCGGGAGAAACTCATCCAACTTGCGAACTCACTACCATCTCCGGACTTTTTTGGAGATGAACAAGGCGATATCCTCTTCGTCGGGTGGGGTTCCACCTACGGGCCGATCCGCGAAGCGACCGATCAACTGCGAGCAGCCGGTCACAAGGTTGGCTCCATTCACCTTCGCCATATCCATCCGCTACGCAATGGACTGGGAGACATCTTCCACCGCTTTACGCATATCATCGTTCCGGAAATGAACGATCCCGGAATCTACGGACACGGTCAACTAGCGACTCTGCTGCGCTCGGTGACCTGCAATCCAAATATCCGCTCCATCAATAAGATCCAGGGCATCACCTTCCGCGTGAAGGAGATTGTCGAAGGAGCTCTGAAAACCCTTTCACTCTAAAAACCCAACCATTGGAACCCATGTCCATCACTCCATCCGCTGAGAAACTCACGAAAAAGCAACTCCGTGCCGACCATCCGACTTGGTGTCCGGCCTGCGGCGATTTCGCCGTGCTCGCTTCCTTTTTCAATGTCGTCCAAAAACTCCAGATCCCGCATGAGAAAATTGTCTGCGTTGCGGGAATCGGGTGCTCGTCGAGATTTCCGTATTTCGTCAATACGCACGGCATTCACTTCATCCATGGGCGCGCCCTTCCGCTCGCCACAGGGATTTCCCTTTCACGTCCGGATCTTCATGTCTTCGTTTTCGGCGGGGATGGTGACGGCTATTCCATTGGCGGAAATCACCTGACTCACGCGGCTCGGAAAAACGTCAATCTCTCCTACGTGATCATGGACAACTACGTCTATGGCCTGACGAAAAACCAGACATCACCGACGACTCCGATCGGTAGAAAATCCAAAACCGATCCACGCGGTGCGATCGATCGTCCGATCAATCCGATGACCCAACTTGTTGCGACCGGTGCGACCTTCGTTGCCCGCACCCACGCGGCGCAGGTGAAGCACATGAACGAAATGTTCGAGCGCGCCATCCTGCACCCTGGCTTCGCGGTGGTGGAGACGCTTTCCGAATGCACGATGTTTTACCCTGGAGCCTTCGATAGCGGGAACCCTCGGAAGGGTGGAGCCTTCGACCTTGTCGATGAAACGACCCAGGATCTCACCTCCACTTCAGAGGCATTGAAACTCGCCGAAGATAACTCACCTGGTAAATTTGGAGTTTATTTTGAGAAGAAACTTCCGACCAAGAATGAACTCGAATGGGCTTGGGTTAATGATGCGCAGGCAAACTCCGCCGACCTCTCTGGAAAGGATCTGCTCAGGAAACGTTTCGCATCGATGCGCTAGGGGATATTCATGAGAGACCTTCTGGAGTTTTCGAGGGAGCTGGCTGCGATCGGACAGGCGGGTATCACTTACAGCACCGATGACTATGACCGGGAGCGCTTCGAGAGGCTGCGGGAAATGGCGGGGGAGTTGTTGGAGATTTCGGAGGAAGTACCGACGTTCGCATGGCCTCCCGAGGTCGGCTACGACACACCGAAGGTGGATGTGCGCGCCGTTGCATTTCGGGAGGGTAACGTGCTGCTAGTGAAGGAAACTCGTTCCGGGCTTTGGACAGTTCCGGGTGGCTGGGCGGATGTAAACTTATCCCCCGCTATGAATGCTGAGAAGGAGTGTCTGGAGGAAAGCGGCTTTGAAGTGAAGGCGAAGTCGCTCGTCTCGGTGATCGATCGGGATCACGCCGGCTACCCGAAGAACGCGAACTCGATCTACAAATTGTTCTTCCTCTGTGAAATCATCGGTGGGGAGGCTAAGACAAGTATCGAGAGCAGCGAAGTCGCGTTCTTCTCGCTGGATGCCTTGCCTCCGCTGGATCCGGATAGGATACGTGAGGCAGACATTCAGCATGCCTATTCGCATCTGGCTGCGGGGAACACGGAGGTAGTATTTAACTAAGCTCTAGTTGTTCAAGGGATCCGGGCAGACGGATCTCAGGCGGCATCTTCCGCAAAACTCGCCGAGATAGAGTTCATCGATCCATTTCATCATCGCCGAGATGTGTGCGGCCTCGTCGGTCAGTATCCCTGCTTCAAAATTCCGTTTGTCGGGATGTTTAGCACCGAGGCCTGCGCCGGTCAGGTTAGCTGAGGTGAGAAAAACCTTTTTCCCGTCGATCACGATAGCTTTGGTGTGAACGCGGGGGCAGAGAATGCGCTCGAAGAGATCGCTCTCGACGAGTACCGGGTAACGGTCGAAATCTTTCCGAAACATGGGACCCGGCTCCTTTGCGTGAATCAATCGGACGGCGACGCCTTTCTCCAATAGCTCGGCCAACACGGCGAGAAACGGTATCGACCTCTTCCCGCGAACCACATGCATGTCCTTGATATCGGCGGTGACGATCCAGAGAAACTTTTCTGCGGCGGGAATTTCCTCTTCCACGATTCTGGAATAGATCGTCTCGTTGAGAATAAGTTCTGTCACACTATAAGAAGTCCTCGATAGCTCACCGGAGTCAAGCACGGGAGTTTCGTCTGTAACTAACGGTAGTCGCTCCGGCTTGCATTCGTGGCGGCTAACCGCATCATGCGCGCTGTGCACCGCAAATCACTTCTAGAACAACTCTACGAATACGCCTCCCGTTATCCGGAGGAGGCGGGTGTGACCGATAGATTCATCGAATTCGTTGAGTCGGCATCCGCGTGTTTCGAGCGTGGCCTTGCTGTCGGCCATATTACCGGTTCGGCGTGGGTGGTGAATGCAGATGGCAGCGAGGTGCTGCTGACCCATCATGCAAAGCTAGATCGCTGGCTACAGCTCGGCGGGCATGCGGACGGCGAATCTGATGTGTTTGCGGTGGCGGTGAAAGAGGCGGAGGAAGAGTCCGGCTTGGAAAATTTTGTGCAGGTGGGTGAGGGGATTTTTGATATCGATATCCACCCGATCCCTGCGAGGAAAGGCGAGCCAGAGCATCTTCACTACGATGTGCGCTACGTGCTGCGTCCCGGAGGCTCCATGGAGTTTACCGTCAGTGATGAATCTCACGATCTACGCTGGGTGAAGCCCGAGGGAGTGAAAGAGCTAACCACCGAGAACTCAATGATGAGGATGGTGGAGAAGTGGCTGAAGATGCGAGACGCTTGATTCCTTAGTTCCTGTCGAACGGCTCTTTTCAAACGTCCCAACGTGACGATTCATACTAGCCCGGCGGCGAAGCCCCGGGGAAACCGTGGAAAGAATCCCGTGTCCTGAAGGGATGCTTCATGTGCGGAAAGACGGTCTCCCCGCATGAGCCGTCCCTACAGGACGAATGCTTGTTGCGAGGTAGTCCAGGGATTGCATCCCTGGCTGGTATGAGTTGTCCCCTTGGGACATAAGATGCGGCCTATCACCTAGCAGACGTATCCGGTCATCTCGATGACTTCTTCCGGACTGTGGCCTTGTTCACGCAGGAGGCGGATGGCTTTGGAGTGGTTGCGCTTCGCTAGGCGTTTGCCGTGCTCGTCGGTGACGAGGGGGTGGTGGAGGTAAACGGGCTCCCGGTAGCCGAGTAGTGCTTGGAGCTGACGATGAACGTGGGTGGCGGAAAATAGATCCTCTCCGCGAGTGACATGGGTGATTCCTTGGAACTCGTCGTCCACGACCACGGCTAAGTGGTAGGCGATGCCGATGTCCTTGCGCGCGAGGACGATGTCTCCGTTCTCATTTTCATCAACCTCGGTTATGCAGTGTTCGAGATCCTTGAAATGCAGGGTGCCGTGAGATTTTGCGGCCTTTGCTGAGTTTAAGCGCCATGAGTGGGCTTCACCTGCAGCGATGCGTTGTGTGGCTTCGCCAGGATCCAGTGCGCGACACATGCCAGGATAGAGCTGGGACTCGTGGCTGTGTGGGGCGGCGTGCATGCGCTCCAGTTCCTGCTGGATGTCTTTGCGAGTGCAGAAACATGGATAAGCAAGACCGAGGGTTTTGAGTTTTTCCAAGGCTTCCGCGTAGGCGTCGAGTCGCTCGGTTTGGAGGAGAGGCTCGCCATCCCAATCGATGCCGAGCCACTTGAGGTCAGTCTCGATCAAACTGTAATATTCCTCACGGACGCGGCTGGAATCGATGTCTTCGTGGCGGAGGAGGAAACGACCGTCTTCCTTTTCGCGAGCGAGATCACGAGCAACCAAGGCAGCGTAGACATGGCCGAGGTGCATTTCCCCGGTGGGGCTGGGGGCGAAACGGGTGATCATGGATCGCGGACTTTAGTCCGCAGGAAATTGTTTCACAAAGAGAAATGCTGCGGACTAAAGTCCGCGTTCCTTCAATGAAATACCGTGAAGTAGATCAGGAGCAGCACGCCGAGGCCGAAGGAGAATGCATAAGCCTGGAGATTGCCGGACTGGGCTTTGCGGAAGAGGTTGCCGAAGCTCTCGGCGAGCCGGGAGAGGCCGCCGACGATGAGGCCGTTGATGATGAATTCATCGAAGAAGTGGACGATGGCGGCGACGCAGTCTTGGAAGTATTTCACGATGCCCTTTTCGTAGATATCATCGAGGTAGAAGCGATTTTTGAAGAGGGGAATGGAAATTGGATCTTTTTCCTTACCTGCGTAGAGAACGAATCCGGCGGCTAGGCCTAGAACGAGTGAGGAGATGGAAGCAATGAGGATAACTGTGTGGCCTTCCGCGTGGCCATGTTCATGGATAGGGCGGATGGCGTTGAGTGCACCGGAGAGGAACGGGAAACCGGAGACAATGGCCATAGCTGCAAGTGCGACGAGTGGGATAAGCATCAGCGGGCCGACTTCCTTCGCGTGATCCGCGTTTTCCGAACGGGTCTTGCCGAGGAAGGTGATGATGAAGGCGCGCGTCATGTAGAAGGTCGTGAGGAATGCAACGAAGACGGCAATGCAGAAGAGCGGCTTGTTGCCATTGTAGGCGGCGGCGAGGATTTCCTCTTTCGACCAGAAGCCGGAGGTCACGTAAGGCACGGCGATGAGGGCAGCTGTGCCGATGGCGAAAGTGATCGCGGTGATCGGCATCTTCTTGAGAAGTCCGCCCATTTTCCAGATGTTCTGCTCGTGGTGGCAGGCGTAGATGATCGCTCCTGAGCCGAGGAATAGGAGTGCCTTGAACCAAGCGTGGGTGAAGAGGTGGAACATGCCTGCCTCGCCGACAAGGAGGCCGACTGCCATGACCATGTAGCCGAGCTGGGAGAGGGTGGAGTAGGCGAGGATCTTTTTGATGTCGTCCTGTTGGGTGGCCATCAGGGCGGCGGCAAGGGAGGTGATCCCACCGATCCATGCGATGGTGGTTCCTGAGAAACCTTCAAAGGCATCGGCTCCGATGGAGAACTGGACGCGGAAAAGCATGTAAACACCGGCCGCAACCATGGTGGCGGCGTGGATGAGGGCGGAAACGGGAGTGGGGCCTTCCATGGCGTCTGGGAGCCAGACGTGGAGTGGAAGCTGGGCGGATTTGCCCATTGCGCCGCAGAAGACGCAGAGGAGGGCTGCGCCGAGGACACCTGCAGTGGTGGTGGCTGGGATGGCCATTTCCGAGAAAGTGAGTGTGCCGGTAATGCCCCATAGCATGAGGATGCCGATCATGAAGCCGAAGTCGCCGATGCGGTTGGTGAGGAAGGCTTTCTTCGCAGCGTCTGCGGCGGAGTCTTTTTCATACCAGTGCCCGATAAGCAGGTAGGAACTGAGGCCGACCAACTCCCAGAAGATGAAAGTCATGATGAAATTCGAGGCGAGGACGATGCCTGTCATCGAGAACATGAAGAGGGCGAGGCCGGTGAAGTAACGAGCCTTTGCTGAATCGTCCTTCATATAGGCGAGCGAGAACACATGGACGAGCAGGCCGACACCGGTGACGACGATCATCATGCCGGTGGAGAGCTTGTCTAAGGTGATGCCGATATCGATGTGGAAATCACCCACGGTAGCCCACTGGAATGACATGGAGTCCGTTTTCCCAAGGCAGAGCAGGGCGATGACAAAAGTAGCAGCAGCGGATGCGGTGGACACCCAATGGGCGACGCCGATCTTGCGGAGGAAAAGCTGGTTCGCGACAGCGGCCAGGAGCGGGAGAATGAGGAGGAGCCAGGGCATGGTGCTTGTGCGGGAAAGATGGGGTGTAGCTGGGGGGCAATCCAAGCATGAAATCCGCGAGAAGGCGGGTTTTCGGGAGGAAGAAAGGAGACGCAATTCCGAAATCGCGACCTTTCTAGCGAATTGCCCTGTGCTCCGTGGCTGGAGTTGTCGCGATTTCGGAATCGCGGCTCCTTACGGCTTTGCCGCTTCTCAGCCAGTATCTAGCGATTAACTGCTATTTGGGAGTCGTTAGCCTTTGGGAAGTATTGAGGATCTGGCGATCTTCTTCCAGCCGGGTGGAGAGTTTTTCGTAATCGACGGCTTGGACGGTGACGTTGTCATCGATGGCGATGCTGGCGGCGGTGCCGGCGCTTTGGCCTAGGATCATAAAGATGGGTTCCATGCGGACGGAGCCATAGGCGGTGTGGGAGCAGGATGCGGCTACGGGGACGATAAGGTTGGTGGCCTCTGTTTCCTTGGGGACAATGGCGTTGTAGCTAATTTCGTAGGGTTTCACTTTTACGCCGATGTCGCCTTCGTTCTGCACGTGGCCTTCGGGGGTGATGTAGCGTTGGGTATTGTGTGAATCGATGCCGTAGGAGCCCATTCCGATGGATTTCTCAGTCTTAAGCTCTTCGATTAGATCGCGTTCTGAGACGACGTGTTTGCCAATCATACGGCGGGCTTCGCGGACGTAGAGCTGGTGCGACCAGTTGCCGTTATCGGTGTATTCGTCTTCGGGAAGTCCCCATTCGCGCATGGCTTCCTGGAGTTTTTCAGGGACTCGTGGGTCATTGCAAATGAAGTAGAGCATGCCGAGTTGGTAAGTGGCGTGCTCTTGGATGATTTCCTTGCGTTGCTCGTAGCTGGCCTCGGGGTAGTCCCAGTTCATACCGATATTGTCAAAACTGAAGGGGCCGTGGTTGTTGGTATCGGTTTTGTTGTTGGGGATGGGGTCGAATTTTTTGAAGATATACATGGGATCCATTTGCTCGAAGACGCGTAGGAGTAGCTCATACTGCTCGGGGTCATATCCTTCGGGCTTGGCGAAAGGAACGCGGTTTTCAGGATCGTTACTCAAGCACATGCGGAAGCAGTAGGCCTGCACTTGGTGGTCGCCGGATCCTTTTTCTCCGGGATCTTCGGTGGATATTCTAGGGAGGACTCCGCTGGATGGGTCGTCTTTGATTTTGTAAGGGGAGATTTTCATGTCTCCGAAGTGGTGGTCGTGGTGGAAGACTTCGGTTTGCACGCCGTTCCATGTTTCGCCGTAGGTGGAGTTCGCCTCGCGACCAACATGGTAACTGACTCCAGCAGCGGCCATGAGGTCACCTTCATAGGTGGAGTCGAGGAAGACTTTTGCTTTGAAGGTGTGGCCGTTGAGTGTGGTGATGGATTGAATGACAGTTCCGTCTTTTTTGACTCCATTTTCGCGGTCGAGCCATTCATCTCGGAAGACAGGAATGCTGTTTTCGGAGACAAATTGATCGAAGATTCCTTCTGCAACATGGGGTTCGAATACCCATTGTGCTTTTTCAGCTTCGATGGTTTTACGCCAGCCGAGGTCTTTTTCTTTGAACTCTTCGTGGGTTTCCTGAGTCCAAGCTTCGGACTTTTGGTAGTGTTGGTAGACGCTTTCGTAAAACTCGCGAGCGAGGCCGCCGATGACCCGTCTATCGCCGATGTCTGTGAAGCCGAGTCCGCCGGATGAGAGGCCACCGAGGTGTTTGCTCGGTGCTACGATGGCGACGGATTTTCCCATCTTGGAAGCTTGGACGGCTGCGGTGACAGCTGAGGACGTGTCTCCGTAGATGACGATGTCGTAATCGTGTGTTTTTTCTTCTGCTTGGGCGGAGGCTGTGGAGAAAAGGAGTATGCCGGATGCGATCCGAAGAGCTGATAGGGTTTTCATGAGAGGGCAGGAAAATTTGCTAATCGGATACGGGCTTGAGGGTGACTTCTTTCAAAAGGAGGTCGTTTCCGGCGCCTGAGGCATCCATTCGGAAGTTCCATGCATATTTTCCAGTGAAGTCTGCGTCTGAGATCGTCCAGGTGTGAGTTTGCCAATCATCACCGCCGGGGACCGTCCACCAGATTTTGTGATTCCGGATGCCGTGGATGGATTCGTAGGTGATACCGAAGCCCGTGGGGTGTTCTGTATTGGTCTCGGAGGGGAGACGCTTGGCTTTGATCGTGATCTCCACTTTCCTGTTTTTTTGCGTGTATGTAGGCGCGAGGAAGGCTGCGCGTGTGATTGGAGGGCGAGCGCTGATCGCCATGCGTGTCGCTTTAAGTGTGGCGTCGTAAGTGAGAGAGTCTGGAACGAGATGATAGAGACCTTGATAGGAGAGAGTTTCGCCGAATGTCGCGTGGTAAGATGTAGTTTCGGTTTGAGGATCGGATGTGGGGAGAGTTGTTTCCGGATCAATCTTGGTGAAGGTGGCGGGGGTGGTTTCTAGGAGGATTTGTGCATAGCCGTTTTCTCTAGCGAGGCGGGCGTAGTGTTCAATATCCTGTGGTGTACCAGTGAGGGCGATGTGGACGGGAGTTTCTTCGTCCATGCCGTATTCGGTGAGGATTTCTCGGATGGCGGGGAGGATGGAGAGAAATTGTGGATCGGTGCCCGAGGCGACGGGGAAAGGAGCGAGGGATATGTAATCGAACTGGCCTTCGGCTCCGTCGCGGAGAGAGCGGTCGAGGAATTCGAGATCGTAATTCGGAAGGGAGAATCCAATGAGTGCGTTGGGATTGGAGTCTAAGGCGGTCTCACGGGCGATGGTGAGGAGTTGGGCGTAGTGGTAAGGGGCGTCTGGTGTGCGGTTGGTGAGTGAGTATGAGGGGATGACTTCCCAGTGAGTTACGCTTTCAACATAGCGAGAGGCGAGGGTGGCGACGTAGGTGCGCCATGCTTCTTTGTTTCCGATGAGGGCAGGGGATTCATCGTCGGTGGGCTGGTGGAAAATACCGAAGACTTCGGTGCCGGATTTCTTAGCCGATGCGATGAGGTCATCGGCAGGTTGCATGTTCCACGTTCCGGGTGTGGGCTGTAGTTCCTCCCAGGAAGCAAAATAGCGAATGGAGGTAATTTCCGGTGAGATCTCGGCATTTTCTCCAAGGGGGACGGAGATGCCGTAGGGTGCTGCCGGTGCTAGGGCGGAAGCAAATAGTGCAAAGGTAAGAAAGCGGAGCATATGGATGTATATCATCGCGCTGAATTTACTCCTGTGCAAGTGAGGCACGGATTTCCGCAACGGACTTCCGGTAGGTGTTGATTGCTAGCGCCAGCAGGATACCGAAGAAGATGAGATTGAGGATGATTGCGCAGATGGCGACTTCCTCATCATTGCTACTAACTTCAAGAAGCGCCATGAGGACTGGAGGGATCCACATGAAGACCCAGAGGAAGTCACGGCTCGACATGGATTCTGCGATGCCGGTGAGGACTAATGTAACAACACCAGAAGCTAGGAGGAATAGGATATAGTTTGAAACTCGCGGAGGGCCCTTCATGCGGAAGAGATTGATGACGACCGCAGGGAAAAGTAGGCTGGCGAGGCAGATGATGCCGTATATTTGGTAATCGTCGCTACCGTAGAGTGAATGATCGTTTGATAAGAAGGGGACAGCAGAAATAATGGTGAGGAGGAGGCAGAAAAAGACGCCGGAAGGCCAGCCGGGGAGGAGGAAGATTCCTGAGATTTTTCCGAGTGAGCCGAACTTGGCAAATTTTCGATAGGAGGGGGTGACTAGGGGTGCGAACTCGGTGAGGGAGATGGCGAAGATCGGCAGGAGGACTATGACAAAGAAAAAGGGCAGGCCATCGGGATCGGTGAATGTCATGGAACCGAGAACAGCAGCTGCACAGGTGACGAGGAGTGAAACGAGGCGACGCTTGGTGGAGTGATTTTCCGCGTAGGGTGCGATGAGAGAGGTGCCGATGGAGAGCATGAAAAACCCGCCGTAGGCACAAGTGGTGAGGTAGATGGGGACGAAGATCCTCGAACTCTTTGTGCCGAGGGAGACGAGTTCAATGAGGTTACTCGATCCTCCACCGAAGGCCATCATCATCAGCATCGAATAGGCAGCGATGGGCAGTGCTATCATGGGTAGCACAGAGCGCAAGATGACTGAGCCGGAGGCCGAGAGGCCGACAGTGATCGCTGTGAGAGTGGCAGAAGTGATGAAAATCATGGCTAGGAGCATGATTTCGCCGAAGAGGTTCATGCCGCCGAAGAAGTATCGGAGGATGAGATAGGGGACGATGGTGATGAGGAGTAGCGCGGATTGGCTGACGATTGCTGTCCATTTTCCAGTGACGATGCGCCATGCGGAGAGACGAGTGAGCACCATCATGTCGATGGTGTTTCCTTTTACTTCGGAAGATAGGGCGGAAATGCCGCGCATCGGTTGGATAACGAGGACGGCTAAGGAGAAGAAGGTGAAGATGATATTCGAGATGGAGCTACCTGCACTATCTGAAGTGGATGCCGCACTTGCGGAGAGCAGGATGATCCCGAGGATGATCTGAAGGGCGAGAAAAACGGCGACAAAGGAGCGCGTGCGTAGGCCTTGGCGCAGCTCTTTGACGAGCATGGGCGAGAGGCGGTCTGGGAAATCGCTGAGATGCATATGCGGAACTTTAAATTCTAAGGAAGAGGGTCGTCGTGGGGGACGGAGGGCTCTGGGGGAAGGGGAGGAGGAGAGGGGGTGAAGGCGGCGTCCTTTTCGAGATTGGACAAGATGTCTATGAACGCGTCTTCGAGGTTGCGTTGTTCGCGGTGGAAATCGACGACGCGTAAGTTATCGCGAACCATGCGTGAGAGAACGTCTGCGGCTTTGTTTGGGTCTTCGGTGTCGATGCGTATGCGGCCACCTGTTTTACGAGACTCGAGGAACTCGATGTTTGGCTGGAGGACTGCCCAATCGGATAGCGCCTGTGGATCGCCGTCTAACTGGACGTCGTAGAGGACGCCGCCGAGGGTATCGGTGGATTTTTTCAGGCTCTCGGAATCGCCGTGGTGAACGATGCGACCGTTATTGATGAAGAGCAGAGAATCACACATTTCCCCTAGCTCGGAGAGGATGTGTGAGGAGATGAAAATGGTTTTTCCCTCCTGTGCGAGAACGCGGATGAGGTGTTTGAGTTCGACACGAGCCTTGGGGTCGAGGCCGGCGGCGGGTTCGTCCATGATGAGGACTTGAGGGTCGTGCAGGAGGGATCGGCCAAGGCAGAGCCGCTGGGTCATGCCCTTGGATAGCTTGTTGGAAAACCGATCGGCCAGAGGGACGAGATCGGTGAAATCCATGACTTCATCGATGCGTTGGCGACGTTCGGCACCTTTGTATCCGAGGGCGCGTGCGTAGAAATCGAGGTATTCCAGCACCGTCATGTTGTCATAGTTTCCGAAGTGATCGGGCATCCAGCCGATGAGTTTTCTGACCTCGGCGGGGTGGTGGATGACATTGATCCCACAGATCTCGGCATGTCCCATGGTGGGGTAGTCGAGTGATGCGAGGATACGCATGGTGGTAGTTTTTCCTGCGCCGTTTGCTCCGACGAATCCGCAAACGGAGCCGTGAGGGATTTCGAAGGATACTCCGTTGACCGCCTGAAGGGGGCCGAAGAAGCGGTAGAGGTTATGAACGGTGATGGCTGCTTCGGACATGATTAGCGGGCGATGGGGCCGGTGATGATGGTGGAGGTAGTCCAGTCGATGCCGGAATGGGTTTCGATGCCGGGCGCCTTGTCGGTGATGGCGATGAAGTGATCGTTGCGGTCGTTAACCTTGTTGAGATAGGTGCGGTTGCGCTCAGTGAAACGTGCATTGAGGCCGTTGAGAATGGGCTGGATCATCGTGGGATCAGTGGCGGTGAGCTTGATGCGTTGGCCTTTGGTCACGTTATCAGCGCGGAACCATTGGCCGGATGCGTCTTTGTAGAGAAGCGTTTCAATGGGGAACTCAAAGGTAGAGATGAGGGTGTCTGGCGCGCTGCCAGCTTCGATGCGACCGCGGGTGGGGATGACTGCGGTGATGAGCTGGCCTTGCTCGGAGCGTGATTGGAACCAATCGCCTGAAGCGAAGAGTTTGCCGTCCGATGGCTGAAGGTCGTAAGTACCGGAGGAATCGTAATCCGTGGTGAGGCGTGCCCAGCGGCTGGATGCGATGGGTACTGGAGCGATGAGTGCTGGTGAATCGACGGAGAATGAGGGTGAAGTCATGACACCGGTTCGGGAAAACTGTTCCTGATGGATAAACGCGGCGTTTTGGTTTTCATCGGGGCGCACCTCCATGAGGACGATGCGTGTGCCCTTTCCTCCGAAGCCGTCCTGAAGAATAATCAGGCCGACTAAGATGACCGAAGTGGCGATGGAGATGATGGGGGTGGTGATGAAAAGGCGGTGGCGCTGACCCGATTTTGCGAAGACGAAAAGGTTCACTGGGCCGACTAAAATGCCGAAAGCGATGAGGATGAGGACGAAGAAGACGTAGTTGAAAGATTTCTCACCAAAATCTGATTCGATGGGCCATGAGTGTTCGTAGTCATTAGTGACCGTGTCCATGCGCGTCTGGGATCCACGGCGGGAGGTGACAAGGTTTACGGTGATCTTCGGTTTTAAGCGAAGATCAGCTTGGATTTTTTCGATCCAGATTTTTCCAAAACTAGCGTCTTCCGGGAGACCGAGAGCAGCTAGTGTAGGGGTGGCAGTGGTATAAAGGACAAGTTGTCCGCCGAGGCGCACCCATGAGACAATGGCGTTACGAGGGCCGGGAGGTACGTTCGCCCAGTCGTCTTGGGTGAGCATGATGGTGTCGTAGCCGGAGTAGGCGCGCCAGTCGTCAGGGAGGCGTTTGGGATCGAATTTTGCGGAGAAGCCTTCACCTGAACTTCCGTAGGAATGTGAAGAGGTGCGTGAGTTGATTTCGGTGTCGAGGGCGGATCCGTTTGGAGTGTAGAGGGATTCGCTGAGGAGGACGCAAGGTTGATCGGGGGCAAAGACGGAGCTCAGGGTATCTTGGGCTTTCCCCATCGAGCCGGAGAGCGATACATCGAGGGAATGATAGTTAACGATGCCGTTTTGGGCGGCGAGAGGGACGAGGATGTCGGTAACGACGGTTTTACCCGGAGGAGCGCTGAAGCCGTAGGAAGAGCTAGTGGTAAAGGATTCTGAATAGCTGGTGGAATCCGTGAATTCTAAGAAGATTTTGTGGGGTATTTTTTGCCGATTCGCGATGAGGATACGGACGGGCATGTAGCCACCGAGACTGGGGCTGGAGAATAGTGCTGTGGCCTCGACGTGGGTATCCGTTTTAGTATCGTAGACTTGGCGGAAGAGGACTTCTTGAGCGGGGGCGGCCGCTAAGAGTAGGAGCATTGAGCATCCAACGCGGAACATCGAACGTCGAATGGAAGAGAGGGAGCGGAACATGTTTGGAAGATGCTTTGGGTTGCCGCAGCTACGCAGGAGTGAGGTTTTTAGGGGTCGGGCTGTCTTGGAATGGAACTTCCGAGAGGATTTTTTCGACGACTGAATTGGTAGTGTGGCCATCGACGCGTGCATTGTAATCTAGAACAATGCGGTGGCGTAGGACTGCTGGGGCGATAGCTTTCACATCCTCGAAAGAAGCATTGGTGCGTTCGTTCATGAGGGCGCGTGCTTTTGCGGCTGATGCCATGGCTAGGGCAGCACGTGGGCTGGCTCCGAAGCGAACTTGTGCGGAGGATTCTGATTGGCCGGGGTGTGTGGAATCGACGAGGCGTGCGATGTAGTTCGCAACGACATCTGGTAGATAGATTCTGCGGACAAGGGCAAGCAACTCGGCGAGGGTTTCCCCTGTCATGATGGGGTCGACTTGAGGCTCGGTGCCGAGTTCGCGGCTGGAAACGATGCGCTGGAGGGTGGAAACGTCGTTTTTCGTGATCTCCAGTTTGAAAAGGAAGCGGTCGAGCTGTGCTTCGGGCAGTGGGTAGGTGCCTTCGAGTTCGATGGGGTTTTGTGTGGCGAGGACGAAGAAAGGGAGGGGTAGTTCGTGGGTTTTCCCCAAAACGGTGACGCGGCGCTCCTGCATGGCTTCGAGGAGGGCGGATTGGGTTTTCGGCGAGGCGCGGTTGATTTCGTCTGCGAGGACGATGTTTGCAAAGAGCGGGCCGGGCTGGAAAACGAACTCGCGGCGGCCGTCGACTTCTTGGAGGACAGGATTTCCCGTAATGTCGCCAGGGAGAAGGTCGGGTGTAAACTGAACACGTTTATTTTCAAGGCGGAGGAGCTTTGAAAGTCCTTTGACAAGCTCGGTTTTTCCTAGGCCGGGGAGGCCTTCGAGGAGGATGTGGCCGCGTGCTAGGACGCCGGTGATGACGAGGGAAATGATTTCCTCCTGACCGTATAGAATGGTGTTAAGACCTTGGTTGAGTGAGCGGAGATGCTTTGCTGCATCGGCGACTTCGGTCTCGGTGGCGTGATCCATGGAAGGAGATTTTAGCAAAGCCGGAGAAAGCGCAAGGACGGAGAAATGTTGAAACTTTTCGTCCGCCTTTTGTGGACATCGAGCTGTTGGAGGCTACGTTCCCGCCGAGAGATGCCTGCTATTGAATTTGAACCTGTTACACCCGATCCGAAGAAGAACTACCGTACTGCGTTGATTCTTCTGGTGGTGATGATTGTGGGTGGGATCGTGATCCTGAAAGCCTACAATAAGCGCACGAAGGAGGCGGAAGCTGATGATAGGCCTAGTTTTGTGACTCAGATTTCGGAGACGAAGGATTTGATGTACATGCAGCAGGACGGAGAGTTGAAGGAATTGATGGAGCTGAAAGGGAAAGTTATCCTCGTTCAGGTGACGCCGAAGTCTGCTCCGGATTCTGTGACGACGGGAGTGATGCGCCGTTTTTCCGAGGCATATGCTGAAGAAGAGGACTTCGTAATGCTAACGCTGATGCTTGATCCGGGTGATGCGGAGGGCTTGGAAATGCAGTTGAAGGAATTTTCAGAGGAACTGGGTGCTGAGCTTCCCAAATGGACTGTGGCATCGAACGAAAGGCCTACCCTGCATAAGTTCGTCAAAAACGAGTTTAAGGCGAATATGTTGCCGCATGAAAAAGACGGAGAATGGGTATATGACCATTCACTGGTGTTGATTGATAAAAATCGTCACGTAAGGAAAGCGGTTGTTCCGCAGAAGCAGGGAGGAGCTTCTTTTGTTGTCGGATTTGATTTTGAACAGGCGATGAAGTGGGATGAAGAAGGGATCAAGACTGGCACCGAACTCAACAATACTGAGCAACTGGAAGTCTTACTGAATGACACATTAGGAATTCTACTCGCCGAAAATATCGAACAGAAAGAGCAGAGCAGCAAAGCAGTGGTTGTCGCAGTTAGCGTCGGCCTAGGATTTCTCGTAATGCTGATACTGATCCGGATGAGATCGAAATCTAAAAGCCAAGCAGCCTGAACTATGAATAAGAGAACAACTATCATTACCTTCTACGCCATCGTCGCGCTGATCTGCGCGGGCATCCTCTTGCTTGTTAACAAAGTGATCGTGCCGAATATGAAGGCAAAGAGCCAAGAGACGGAGGCATTTATAAAAGTCCGTGCGGAGAAAGAGCAATCATGGTTCCCCATCGAGAAGGATCTGAGTGCGACGAATCAGGCGGGTGAGAAGGTCAAGTTGTCGGATTTGCGTGGCAAGGTTTGGGTTGTCGCAGAGTTTTTCGCGGTCTGTCCGCATTGTGCCGTTCGGAACGGAACTGAGCTTCGAAAGATCTACGATGAGTTCAAAGATAACCCAGACTTCCAGATGGTCTGTATCAGTGTCGACCCCACGCAGGATGATGTGGAGAAGCTAGCGGCATATTCAGAAGCACTAAGCGCGGATGTGGAGGATTGGTGGTTTTTAAATGCGGGTGATGAAAAGGCTACGCATGAGTATCTTGAGCATACTCTGAAGTATTTCGGAATTCGTGAACGAAGCGATCCTGCCGAGATCGAGTCGAGTGGCCGTTTTTCTCATGATCTAGGTCTTATTCTCGTAGATCGTGGTTTCAATGTTATCGGGAAATGGCCGCTTGCGGATGCAAGGTCAGAGGCGGGTCGTGAACTTGATCCAAATCTTTATGAGGAGCTGAAAGAAGAGATGTTTACTCGGATACGGACTGAGTTGGACAAAGAAGCAGTCACGGAAGATTGAGCTACGATGTCAGCGAACGAGGAAAAAAAAGAATGGCTAAGGCGTGAGCCGAAGCAGCTGCTGGCAAAGCAGTTGAAGATCGTGACATGGATCATCACGGGACTAGTTCTCATTCTAGTAGGACTGATGCGAAGGCCTGAACTGCGCATACCATTGCCTGAAGGAGTGGATTTGACCTTTTTACCGATGGTTTATTCGTCGATTAACGGATTGGTTGCGGTGGTGCTGGTAGCAGCGCTTGTAGCGGTTTTGAACGGGAAGATTTCCTTACACAAGAATCTGATGCTTACGGCGATGGGTTTGTCTGTGGTTTTCCTGCTAGGCTATGTCGCTTACCATTTTACGAACATGGAGATACTCTATGGGGACATCAATGGTGATGGGTTATTGTCTAGTGAGGAGTTGACGGAAATTGGTTCATTAAGATCGGTCTATTTGGTCGTTCTGATTACGCATATTATTGCTGCAGGAGTGAGCTTGCCTTTGATTCTTTTGGCGTTTTCTGCGGCATGGTCGAATCGTTTCCGTGCGCACAGGAGTTTGGCGCGCTGGGTTTTTCCTATTTGGCTCTATGTCGCGGTTACTGGCCCCATCTGTTATCTGATGCTGCGACCCTATTATTAGATGTGGGCGTGAGGTTGACCTGTGGGTCTAGTAGGAAAAGAATAGAACTAGGATGAATCTGCCACCACGTAAGAACCACATTTCGGAAATTTCGTCGAAGTCCTCGGGCGTAACGCAAAACGCAACAGCGGCGACTAGTGAAGATCTTCAGCAATCGATCGGTAACTTGATCGGAGAGAGCAAGGTGACAACCACTGCTCTCATGATTGAGGAGCATTCCGGAGACAAGTGGTTTGCTAGCCGTGCGCCTGATGTCGTGGTGTTTGCGGAGAATACTGAGGATGTATCTGCGGTTATGGCGTTTGCGAGCCAAAATGGAATTCCTGTAACTACACGTGGAGCCGGGGTTGGATACGTGGGTGGGTGTGTGCCGGTTGAAGGAGGGATTGTGCTATCCACTGCTCGGATGAATCAAATCCTTGAGATCGCTCCCAAAGATGGTGTTGCTGTAGTGCAGCCTGGCGCCATAACGGGGGATATTCAGAAAGCTGTGCGGAGGATTGGTTGGGACTATCCGCCGGATCCAGCATCGCTCAAAGAATGTTCGATTGGCGGTAATATTGCGACGAATGCGGGCGGGCCGCGTTGTTTGAAATACGGAGTAACCCGTAATTACGTGCTAGGTCTTGAAGTTGTCCTTGCGGATGGACGGGTGATGCGCACAGGTGGTCGACTTCATAAGAATAAGACTGGATTCGATTTGATCGGGAGTTTTGTTGGCTCTGAGGGGATGCTTGGCGTGGTGACGGAAGCAACACTCAGAATTATCCCGAAGGCTCCGAGTAAGGGGATGCTTGCTGCTGTTTTTCCTGACTTTGCGGCAGCCGCGAAAACGGTTCAGGAAATTCTACAGGCGGGACATTTACCGTCTGCCTTGGAAATTACAGATGCGTTCACACTAGCTGCGGCTAGGAAAAAGCTTGGTGCAGATGTGTTTCCTCCGGGTAATGGGCATCTTATCGTGGAGATCGACGGCAGGCCGGCGGCGGTGGCATCTGAATTAGAGGAGCTACATAAGTTGCTTCTACTATGTGGAGCAGAGGATATTCGCATCGCTCGTGGTGAATCTGAATGCGAAGAGATCTGGCAGCTTCGCCGTGAATTTTCCTACTCCCTGCGAGACACTGGGCTGACGAAGCTCAATGAGGATATCGTCGTGCCGAGGAGCAAGCTTGTGGAACTCGTGGAATTTGCCCGAGAGCTCGAAAAAGAAACCGGAATATCTGTGGCATGTTTCGGCCACGCGGGGGATGGCAATATACACACGAATCTGATGGTCGATGACTATACAGATCCGAAAACACGAGCCAAGGCGGACGCCGCGCTCGACAAGTTATTCAACTGGGTCTTGGAAAATGACGGTACGATTACCGGCGAACATGGAGTTGGTCTGGCTAAGAAGCCTTGGATCAAAAAAGCTCTAGGAGAGGTTTCGTTCGATGTTCATCGCTCGATAAAGGACGCGCTTGATCCACTCAGGACATTAAACCCTGGGAAGTTCCTAGATGACTGATCCCCTCCGAAGGGTCTTCAGTGTTTGAAGGATTCGATGGCGGCCTGAATTGCGGGATCAGTCCAAGCTTCGATGGCTGATCTTTCCTCATCGGTGAAGGATGCGGGGTGTCCTGCTTGTGCAAAGAAGTCGCGATCCTCCTCGGTGAAATCGATTTTCACATCAGGCGTGATGCCTTGGAGGTGAGGAGTATTGCCGGATGGTGTGTGGTATGTCGCGATGGTGAGGCGGAGTGCAGTTCCACCGCCCATAGGGACGATGTTTTGGACACTGCCTTTGCCATAGCTTTTTTCGCCGATGATGGTGGCGCGTGTTAGATCTGCTAGTGAGCCAGCGGTTAGCTCTGAAGCGGAAGCTGAGTTTCTATCGATGAGGACGACGATGGGGTAATCACGGCTACGGCGTTGGCGTTCGGGAGTTTCGAGAAATTCTTCAGGTTTTTCTCGTTCGCGGACGGAGACGACTTTGGTGGAAGGAGGTACGAAGAGTCCGAGGATGGATACTGTTTCGTGGAGATCTCCTCCGCCATTTCCACGGAGATCGAGGATGAGTGATTTCATCCCGTTATCTTCTAGCTCGTCGAGAGCAGCTTCGATTTCTCGTGCGCAGTTGGCTCCGAAAGACGCGAGACGTAGGTATCCTGTTTCGGGATGTTTTTCCAAGAGGACAGCTTCAATGAGCGAGCGGTCTTCGACGAAGCGGCGGGTTAGGGTGTAATTGAGTTCGCCGGGGCGTTCGGGATTGCGGAGGGTGAGGGTGATCTGCGAGCCAGCGGGGCCGGAGAAGAGATTTACTACCTCTGTGGAATCGAGTGTGTCTTGTGGGACGCTATTTACCGAAATGATTTCAGTTCCAGCGATGATCCCAGCCTTGTCTGCAGGGCCGTGTTTCTCGATTGCTGAGATGAAAATGCCTTCCGAATCTTTACCTAAACTGAGGCCGAGTGAGGGGATTTCGTTGTTGAGGCTCCCTGAATCATCCATGAATGGCTGCATCTCCGGATGGATGAATGATGAATGTGGATCGAGGCTGGAGAGCATTCCATCGAGCGCTTGGTTGATGAGTCTGTCATAAGAGACTTTATCGAGATCTGGGTGACGTTCTCTTGCTGTTTCTAAGACTTCTACGAAGCGCTTGAGAGCAGGGTATGCGGCTTCGTCAGGATCGGCTTGTGCGGATGCCGATAGTGAAGATAGCAGAAAGCAGGATAGAAGTAATCGGGGAAGAAACATCAGAGTAATCTGCTATCAGTTAAATCGCCACAGAGGTATTGAAAATTCTATTCGACTGGTTACTTGAGCCCATGGCGTGCCATTAGGTTGTAAACGGATCGTTCGGAAATCCCGAGTTCCCTTGCTGTCTTTGCTTTATTCTTACCTGTTCGGATATATGTCTGAATAAAGGCCTCGCGTTCGATCTCGTGTAGAGTCAGTCCGGGCTCAGCGAAAATTTGACGCTTCGCTATCGGGGAAGGCGATTCGAGTAGAGTTACGATGTCTTCGGCTTCAATGAGATTGCCATGTGAAAAAGCGGTGCTTCGTTCGAGGACGTTTTCGAGTTGCCTGACATTTCCTGGCCAGTCGAATTCTTTCAGTGCGATGGCAGCAGCTTCGGTTAGTGTCCAGCTATTCGCTCCACGGTTTTTGGAGATCTTTGCAAGGATTTGGTTGATGAGGCTGGGGATATCTTCACGCCGCTCGCGCAATGGCGGGATGGCGAGTTCGATGATATTTAGGCGATAGAACAGATCTTCACGGAACTGGCCGGAGTTAACTCTAGCCTCTAGATCAATATAGGTTGAGGCGATGACTCGCACATTGGTCTTGATGAGTTTTTTGCCCCCGAGTCTGTAGAATTCCTGAGTCTGAAGGAAGTTGACTAACTTTGCCTGAAGTTCTTTCGAGATGTCGCCAATCTCATCTAAGAATATGGTTCCACCGGAAGCTTGTTCGAAGCGGCCAGTATGGGATGTGCTCGCGCCAGAGAAAGCTCCCTTTTCGTAGCCGAATAGTTCGGATTCGAGTAATTCGTTGGGGAGAGAAGGGCAGTTGACTGTGATGAAGTCGCCACCAGCTCGTTGGCTGAGGTTGTGGATTTTGCGAGCCATGTAGGTTTTTCCGGCTCCACTTTCTCCTGAGAGTAGGATGATGCTGTTTAGGGCAGCGGCTTTTTCTACTTGGCGGAAAAATTGCCTCATTCGAGGGCTTGATGAATCGAGGGATACCTTCTGGGTTGGATTTCGCGGTGAACCGATGTTCGGTAGCGTGCCACTTGCTTCAGTACATTTTCGAATTACATCGAAAAGCCTCTGAATCTCGAATGGTTTTGTGAGGTAGTCCGCAGCGCCTGTTTTAATGGCTTTTACGGCGGTTTCCGCATCATTGGTACCTGTTAGCATAATTACAGGAATGCCCGGGCGTTTTTCATGGATACGCCGAAGGGTTTCGAGTCCGTCAATGCCAGGAAGGCCAAGATCGAGAATGATTGCCTGAATATTTGAATCTAATAATTCAATTGCTTCCGTGCCAGAGAGGGCGGCGATAGCTTTCCATCCATGGTCTCCGGCGGCCATAGCTAACAGCTTTTGAATAGTTTTGTCGTCGTCGACAATTAGTAGATTTGGTGCAGTGGAAGGCAAAATGGTGATTTGGTGAGTCCTTAAAAAGAACGTAAATATGAAGAAGGTGGCGAATTAACTATTCCCATAAAAATCTATGACGCGTGATTTGGATCCGTCAAGTTCGGGCATAAATATGGTGGAGGAAAATGGGGATCCAGGTGAGCTTGTCAGATGTAGTCATTTCGTGAGGGCTCTTTGTAGAGTGTTCAGTATGTCTTCGGAGGAAAATGGTTTCATCAGGAAATTTCCTTCAGGGCAGCCAGCTGTTTTGGCTATTTCTTCTTGGGCGCGTATGCCACTCGCCGCGATGATCACTGTGTTAGGGTTTATGGTATTGATTTGCTTAATCAAGGAAGCGCCATCGAATTCGGGCATCATCATGTCAGTAATCACTACGTCTATTTCGCCGCTTTTTTCGCGATAGATCTTCGAGCCTTCGGGGCCAGATGTTGCGGAAACTGGAGTGTATCCGTGTTTTTCTAGGTTCATCGCCATCATGGCAACGATTTCTGCTTCGTCGTCCACGATCAGCACGGTTTCTCCATTTCCGGAGGGAAGCGGGAGGTTAGTCGTGCGTTGAACTGGGAAGTTATCGTTATCGAAGCCAGCGATGGCGGGAAGGTAGATACGGAAGCCTGTGCCACGGCCAGGTTCGCTGTGTAGGTGGATGCTACCTCCGTGGTTTTTGATGATGTTTAGGCTGGTGGATAGGCCTAGTCCTGATCCTTTAGCTGCTTCTTTTGTGGTGAAAAAAGGTTCGTAGATCTTTCCTTGAATTTCAGGAGGAATACCATGCCCGGTGTCCTCCACATCGATTCGCACAAAGGCGCCAGTTTTGATGCCTAGTGAGTTTGCATTCTCGAGCGTATCGACTCGATGATTCATGGCAGATAGGCAGAGGGAGCCTCCGTCTGGCATTGCGTCTCTGGCGTTTAAGCAAAGGTTGAGAAGCACTTGGTGAAGTTGAGTTGAATCTCCGACGATAGGCCAGAGCTCAGGGGAGAGGTGAAATTTGATGCTGATATTTTTCGGAAAAGTATCGCGAATAATACCATGGACACTATCGAAGAGCTCATTTCCAGAGATGTTCTTCTGGCGGCTTTCAAGTCCGCGCGCAAAGGAAAGTATCTGGCCGACCATTTCAGCACCTCGTTTGGAACTCTGGGCGATGGTATCTAAGAGCTCGTTACCTCTTTCGTCACTAATGCTACTGCGAAGGAGTTCGATAGACATTGAGATGGGAGTAAGGACATTATTGAGATCATGAGCGACACCTCCTGCTAGCGTTCCTATGGATTCTAGTCTCTGTGCCCGGAAGAATGCCTGCTCTAAGTTTTTGTGGCGGGTTACGTCGGTGTTAATTGAAAGGATGGAGGCTGGTTCTTCGTCTGTAGCTGGCACGAGGTTCCAGCGGCTTTCTACGATCACAGGATTTTGATTTCTATCTACCTGCCGGAGTTCTCCAAGCCATTCACCATGTGCGAGAGTGTGGCTATAGGCGGTATCATAGGCTGTAGTATCTTCATGAAGTAATTCACGTATCGATTTTCCGGGAGCCTCAAAAAAACTGTAACCGTAGAGTTCTTCTGCGCTCGAATTCAGATATGTAATGCGGTGATCTAGGTCAAAGGTGAGGATGGCATCACGCGCCTTGTCTAGGAGTGAAGCTTGCTCGACGAGCAGGTTCTCCGCATGTTCGCGCTCCATCTCAGCCGCCGCGCGTTCTCCGAAAATTTTAAGGATGGAAATAACTAGGGAGGGATCTTTGATGGGCTCTCTGAAGATGACAGATATAATCCCGCATCGGCGGTTTTCATTGTCGAGCAAAGCGACGCCGGCGTAGGACTCTGCACCAAGCTCTACTAGCACATGGTCTTCGGGAAATAGCTCTTGGATTCTGTCCGAAAAAATACAGACGTCTCCACTCTCGACCTGTTCGCAAGGTGTGCCGTCGAGGCTGTAGGTAAAATTTTCCATAACCTTTCCGTCTAGGACATAGGATAGTGAATTCACGGTTTCGTCACCACGGGGAATTTTTCCAACAACACCAGCTGAGGCACCGAGAGTTTCGGTCATGTCTAATGCGAGGGTTTCGTAGAAGCGGTTACCCACAGTATCAGTCACCGAACTGGCTACTTTGAAAATCGCGTCGCGGAGGGTTTCTTCTCGTAGTCTGTTTCGGATCGAGGAAATTCCGAAGGCGAGGTTATCGGCTAATTCTGTGAGTAGTTCTAGTTCGTCTTTGCCGACGGCGCTGACATTACTTGCCATGAGAGCGATGAAGCCGAAGCAACCGGTTGTGTTTTTGAGCGGCAGGCAAACTACACTAAGTAGGCCTCGCTCAATTGCTGCGGGCTTCCAGTAGAAGTCGTCTTCCTTGCGGATGTCATCGCAGATGACAGGCTCGCCGCTTCGTATCGTGCGCGCAGCGGGGCCTTTACCAGTAGGGTCGTCTTCTGAATAACTAATGTAGATTTCTTTTAGATAGCCGGATTCCTCACCGTAGTGAGCGATTGGGATGATGCGTTTGTCTTTGCTGCCGTCAGCATATCCGACCCATGCCATCTTGTATCCTCCTACTTCTGTCGCGACTCTGCAGACATCCGTAAGAAGTTGTTTTTCATCAGTAGCACGGATCAGAACTCGATTACATCTGCGCAGCATTTCGAGTGCACGGTTGAGTGCGGTCAGCTCTTGTTTGGCATCGGTGTAGGCAGTGATATCCCGCATTCCGCCGATCATGCGAAGGGCTTTTCCCGATTTATCGCGAATGATTTCTGCTTGGTCTAGAACGTGGGCGAAACTGCCGTCATTGCGGGAGAATCGGTATTCGGCAGTCCAATGGCTTGCTTCGCTAGTGGGTGCATAGCATAGACTGGAGTACACCTTTTCCCTGTCTTCTGGATGGATGCGCTCTGCCCAGCCCTCGACGGAAGGGCCATTTCCTTCTCCTTGAAACCCGAAGAGCTTCGAGAAGCCATCATTCCACCATAGTGTGTCGCTTGTGATATCCCAGTCCCACACTGCGTCATTGGTTGTAGCTACTACAGACTGGAAGCGGATGTTGCTGTCAGCGATTTTATGGACTGTGGTGTTTTTTTCAATGGCGAGTGAGATGAGGTTTCTTAGGTCTTCGATACGCCCAATTTCGCGTTCATCCGGGCGATGTGTGCCGTGATAAAAATTCGTTATGACGGCGATGACTTTACCTGTGCTATCAAATACGGGTAGTGAAGTGCTTGCCAAAATTCCGCTTTGAAGGGAAAGCCCCTGAAAGACTTCGTATTCGGGGTCAGCTAGGATGTTTTCTGCGATGACGGTCTGCCCTGAGGTAATAGCCTTGCCGCAAGTGCCATCGGTTTCGGAAACATGGAGATCATTTAGTGCCGTGATGAAATCCTCAGGAATAGAAGGGGCTGCCATTAGTTGGATGGCGGGTTGATCATCGGTCAGAATGGAAATCGAGCACCAAGCTTCAGTGCTGCACTGACTTTCCACGAGGACAGCGATGCGTGATAAAATATCTGGCAAGGGTGCGCCTACCACGAGCATTTCAAGAATACTGGTGTGCTCACGAAAAAAGGAAGCGTCATCGCGTGACTTTGCCTTTAGGAAATTTCCCGTTTTCGATGCATTCTCCATCCATTCGTGTTTAACACGCGTAGTGTTGAAAACAAGTTAAACGCGGGGAAGTGACAGGGTAAAAGAGGCTCCGGGCGTGCCGTCAGCTTTCGGCTGGCAAGAGAGTTTTCCTCCCATAGAGCGTGCGAGTCGCTTGGATAATGCGAGGCCGAGGCCGACACCCGGCTTTGTCTCAGCTGCCTGTTTTGCAGATTTATGAAATGCTTGGAATATCCGCGCTTGTTCGTTGGCGACGATACCTGGGCCATTGTCCGAAATTTGGATGGTGATTTGTTCCTCCGATTCTTTTGCCTCCAGAGTGACGATTGGAGGCTCTGATGAAGAGGCGTATTTGGCGGCGTTGTCGATGAGGTTAAAAAGGACGTGCTCCAGAGCTGAGGTGTCCAAGGTTGTGCGTATTTCTTCGCAAGGGATGAGATTGAGGGAAAGGCCTACGGCATCGAGGCGTGATTCGAAACGCTCTCGGTAAGATTCTAGTGTTTCACCAAGTTCGATTTCGGAGACGTTACTTCGCGCGTTTCCTCTTTCGATTTGAGAAAATGCGAGGACGTTTTCGACGAGGTGAGAAAGGCGATCTGCCTCGCGCGAGAGGACTCCGAGATAGATTGGGCGTTTTTCTTCACGGACGGCACCAGAGCTGAGCATGTCCGAGTAGAGTCGGAAAGTGGTCAGAGGTGTTCTGAGTTCGTGAGTAACGGCAGAGACGAAGGACGCACGGCGCTCGCTGAGTTTCATGACATTAGCGATGAGGAAATACGCGGTGATGAGGGCGACGAATGCGGCGAGCCAGCCAGCGAGGAGCGAGGCTGATATCGTTTGTGGGATGGACTCGGGTGTTTCACCGAGGGTGCCTGGAACAAGTCGAAAAGGGAATGAAGCAAGGACGAAGGAATCGTCGCGTTCGCCAGAGGGTTTTGTTGATTTGACTAGTGTGGCATTGGGGAGGAGTTGAGCGGCCTCAGTGATGAGTAATTCTTTTAGCCCATGCGTATCGACGAGGATGCCTTGGGCGAAATTTGTGATCGTCATGCCACGGCGGATGAGGAAGAGCGAATCGTCGAACCATGTGGTTCGGAATTCGCCGATGGGATTGCTGATTTCCCGAGCGCTTGGGGTTGGTGCTGGGGGAATTTTTTTTGTTATGACTTCGTTGGTATAGCCTTCTTTTTGTCGCGTAATAGCATCGCTCACCCATTTTTCACGATTCGCTTTTTCCGCGATGTTTGCCGCTGCCTGAGCATCGACATTACCTCGGATTTTCCCCTGAACGGGCAAGGGAGAGTTGTCATCTTTGGTGGCTGATTTTTCGGCAATCTTGGGAGCGTCTTCGGGCTTTAAACCAGATATGAGGGTGGGGAGCATGGCTCCGCAGCGATCTAGGGCTGGTGCATCACCTGTGCCGGTGATTGCCGCGCCATCGGGAGTTTCGAAGCGTGCGATCTCCGGGAGACTTGTTTCTGGCTCGGAAAGGAAGAGCTGCGGTGGAATGGAATTTTCCTCAAGGAGAAGTGATGCTCCTAAAGAATCCATGCGCCAGAGTGAGAGTCGGGTACGCTCTTGGATTTCCGCGCGGATTTCTGCGTGGGCACGATTTTGCTCGGTGGTGATGACGCTGCGGGTGAGCCAGAGCATTGCGCCGACGACAAGGCAGGCGCAAAACGCGAAGGCAATCCAGACCCAGCAGTTCCGGTTTTTCATGCTGAGGTGGAGGGTTGGACGAAGCGGTAGCCTTTGCCCCGCTCTGTAACGATGCATGCGGCGATTTCTGCGCCGAGCTTAGAGCGGAGATGCGCCATGTGCATGTCAATCGTACGGGTTTCGATGCGTTCTGGATCGAGGTTCCACACTTGGCGAAGGATCTCAGGCCTAGTGACGGTGCGGCCATTGGCGGCGATGAGGTAGCGGAGGAGTGAGCTTTCCTTTTCGCTGAGGTCTTCTCCAGAGCCATCGGCGAAAATGATTTTGTTTTCGTTGAGGTCGATGGTTACTCCGAGAATTTCGTGGGTGGCTGCAGCAGAAGGGCGCTCGTGGGTGCGGCGTAGGACTGCATCCACGCGTGCGAGGAGTTCCTTCATGCTGAAAGGCTTCACCACGTAGTCATCGGCACCGCCGACGAGGCCTTTGACTCTGTCCTGCTCTTCTCCACGTGCAGAGAGCATGATGACTGCTTGGCCGGGGCGCTTCTTTTTTAGGGCGTCGAGTATTTCAAATCCGGATGGACCCGGCATCACAATGTCGAGTAGCAGAAGGCGATAGTTTGAGCGGAGCGCGAGCTCCATGCCGGTGTTGCCGTCGGCGGCTTCGAGAGTCTTGTAGCCGGCGTATTCAAGAGTATCGACGATCCCGGTGCGCACAGCGGGATCGTCTTCGATAACGAGGATGACGGGAGAGTCGATCATTTCCAGATGAAGAAAGCAGTTAGGGGAACGCGCCGCAAGGACGCGTTCCCCGGTTTGCAATGAGGACAAATCAGTCCTCGAACTTGTAGCCGCGCTCCGAAGCCTGTTTACGAGTGGCCTCGATCATTGCTTGGTCGAGCGTTTTGTCGCCTTCGTCGGCAAGTTTCTTGAGTTCAGTGGCGACATGGTCTTCGCGCTCTTTATTGAGTTGCTTGATCTCTTCTTGGATTGCCGTGCGTTTGTTGGCGACTTTTTCGATATAGGCCTTCCTTTCTGCGGGTGCGAGGGATTTCATTTCCTCGGGAAGTTCCTCGGCATCGAGTTCGGCAGGATTGATTTTCTTTTCGCGGAGGGCGTCACAGAGATCCCAGTTCGCGTTGGAATAATTTCCACTGGCCTTGGTGACTGCGCGCTGGACGTCGGCTCCTTCCTTTTTATTAGCGGCAGCATCCTTGTCGGCCATTTCTTGGTTTGCTTTCGCTTCTTCGCGCTGCTTGCCGTAGCCGAGGTAGGTGTCGTTCAGTTTACCGCTGAGTTCCGAGATGCGGTCATCTTGAGGCGCGTCGATGTGAGCGACGGCCTTGTCCTGATCGATGACGAGGAAATCTCCGCCAGCGAGCGCTGCTCCGTCGTGCCACGAGCCGTTGATGCCTTCTTGGCGGTCACCGCAGTGGATGGTGTTGATGATAATGCCCTTCGTTAGTGCCTCCTTACAGGCTGAGCGAGCGTCGACTCTTCCTTGTGTGAAGGGTTCGTTACCGGCGATGAAAATGACCTTGTAGGTGCTCTCGCGAGTGTCCCAAGCGAGATCTCCGAGTGCGCGCTGGATGACAGCACCGCAGTATTCCTCGCCGCCATTGGTTTTTAGGGCAAAGAGATCGCGGCTGAGTTTGTCGAGATCACGGGTGAGGGGGCTGACGAGGCGAATCCAGTCGTTTCCGACGGCATTTGTGTTATTTCCGTATTCGTAAAGTGCGACCTCCACGAAAGGCGCTTTTCCGTCACGCTCGGCGTCGATGAAGGTGTTGACCACCTTCCAGAGCTGGGTTTTTGCCTGATCGATCAGACCATCCATACTGTTCGAGGTATCGAGAAGGAGGGCGATTTGGATGCGATTCTCAGCATCCGGGTTATCAACGGGTGCGGGATCGGTCTGCGGTTTTTCCGGAATGCGTGGATCTGTGGCAGGTTTGGCCTGTGACGGTATCGCGGAAAAGGCCGCGAAAATGAAGGTGGCGGCAATGGCCGACGGTGTTGTAGCTTTCATGACACAACCTTGATACAGCCGCTTGCAAAAGTGGTCAGTAAAGGGGGTGTAAATTGATTGATGCCCTGCGAAATACCTAGAAACCGTCTTTTTTGGAGAAAAGAACAAGTTTGGACTTGCAAGAGGGAGGTCATGGGTTATTAACCGCGCCCCGAATTATGGCTAAGAAAAGTTGGATCGCCCGCAATAAGCGCAAAGCAAAGACCGTCGAAAAGTACGCAGACCTCAGACACAAACTGAAGGCTGAGAAGGATTATGTCGGTCTCTCGATGCTTCCGCGTGATGCAAGCCCTACACGCCTTGTGAATCGTTGTGAAATCACCGGTCGCCGTCGCGCTTTCCTTCGCCGTTTCCGTCTTTCCCGTATCACTTTCCGTGAATATGCCTCTGCAGGACTCCTGCCGGGTGTGACGAAATCGAGCTGGTAAGCCGATTTTTTTCCGGCGCGCATACTGCTACCGGAATATAACGCGGGTTGGAAATGACCCGACTCCGCGTTTCTCCCATGCCAATCTACGAATACGTTTCTGAAGCTCCTGACGATCCTGAGCGATCGTGCAAGATCTGCAGCCGTGGATTTGAGCTTCGCCGACCTGCAGATCGTGAACCATTGGCGAGCTGCCTGATGTGCAAGCATCCGGTGAAAAAGGCGGTATCCCGTATCAATACGCCGCGCATTACAAAGCCGATGTCGGTAGTTGATGCGAAAAAGGCGGGCTTCACCGTTCTTCAAAAACGGGATCAAGGAGTGTTCGAAAAATTATGATCCTCAGATGAGTTTGCTTTCTTACATCCCGGGATTTCTCGCTGATATGGGTAATATCAACGAGTTTCCGACTGCCTCCGAAACGGTTTTCTACCTTTTCGGCATCCTATTTTTCCTGCTACTAAACGCATTCTTCGTCGCTTCGGAGTTTGCCATTGTGAAGGTGCGTCCGAGCCAGTTGGAAAGTCATGGCAAAGAAAGCGGAGCTGATGTGACGCGAGCTGTGCATGTGGTGAAAAACCTCGATGGCTACCTTTCCGCGAATCAACTAGGCATTACTTTTTCCTCCCTGGCGCTCGGCTTCCTTGGTGAGCCTTTTGTAAAAGCTCTGGTTTCACCGATTTTGGCGCAGACGGGAATGCCTGAGAAAGGCATCTACTGGGTCTCCCTGATCATCGCGTATGCGTCGTTCACCTTTTTGCATGTGGTCATCGGAGAGCTGCTTCCAAAGTCGATCGCAATACGCAGATCGCTCGGCACAACGATGATGCTGGTGGGGCCTTTGCATGTTTTCTACAAAGCCTTTTTCTTGGTCATCCAGTTTTTCCAAGGCACTGCGAACTGGTTGCTGAAGACTCTGTTTAGAATCGATCCGATTAGTGAAGGCGAGCACGTCCACTCAGCTGAAGAATTGGCGATCTTGGTGACTCACTCTGGGAAATTCGAGGAAGTGACCGATACGGAGCGTGAGATTCTTATCAATGCGCTCGAGCTTAACGAGCTGTGGGTGCGTGATGTGATGACGCCGCGCAATGAGGTGGTTGTTCTAGATGCTGATGAGCCGTTCGAAAAGGCGATGGATGTGGCAATACGCAGTAAGCATACGCGCTTCCCATTGGTGAAAGGTCACCTCGATCAATCGATTGGCCTCATTCACATCAAAGATCTCTTTACGCTGATGAATGATCCCGATCCGGATCTGATGCGAGTGAAGCGTGAGCTTAAATTGGTTCCCGATACCATGCCGCTTGATATGCTCCTGAAGTTTTTCCTCAAGGAGCACGCTCACCTCGCGATGGCTGTGGATGAGTTTGGAACTCCTGTAGGCATCGTTTTCCTCGATAACGTGATGGAGGAACTTGTTGGTGATATCCAGGATGAGTTTGATAACGAGCAATCCGATTTTGTTCGTGTGAATAAGGAAGAGTTTGTTGTTGAGGGCTCGATGACGCTCAATGACCTAGAAGGTCACGTGGAAGAGCTTTCTCTGGAGAGTGGAGAGGTGACCACTGTCGGTGGCTATTTCACTCAGCAGCTTGAGCGTTTCCCTGAAGTCGGTGAGACGATGGAAATTCTTGGTTACGAGGCGAAAGTCACCAGCTCAGATGGTCGTCGCGTTGGGCAAATCCATTTCCGCAAACTACCTGACGATGACGATTCTTCTGTAGAGAGAGTTAAGTCTGAAGACGTGGCCTGAGGTCGAGCGGATAATTTTAATTCGCGAAGCACACCGAGTGGGTGATATTATGTTCATATGGAAATATTTGATCACCTTGGAGCCGCGCTGGGACTCGCGTCACTGGCTGGTATCAACTTATACCTGACTGCTTTTGTTGCTGGGCTGGCGATCCGTTTTAATTGGGTAGATCTTGCCGCGGCACATGAGAGCTTGGGGGTGTTGGGGAATGAATGGGTGCTGGGTGTGGCTGGGACACTGATGGTAATTGAGTTTTTTGCGGACAAAATTCCGTGGTTGGACAGTGGGTGGGATGCGGTGCACACGATTGTGAGGCCAGCGGGTGGTATATTGCTGGGAATGGGTGCGCTTGGTGAAATGGATCCTGCGGTGCTTGCGATCGGCGGGCTGCTTTCGGGTGGTGCTTCTCTGACTATGCATGGAGCAAAGGCAGGCACACGCTTGATCGTGAACATGTCTCCGGAGCCGGTTTCTAATAGTGTCACAAGTGTCGCGGAAGATGGATTGGTGATCGGAGGATTAGCGCTGACCGCGATCTCGCCTGTGATTGCGTTTTTCGTGTTTGTGATTCTGTTGGCGGTTGCGGTGGTGATCATCCGCAAGACTTTCGGGAGCATACGGGCGATATGGCGTGGCTTTCGTGAGCGAAGGCAGGCCAAGCGAGCTGCTAGTTAGCGCTTCGAGAGTGACAATCGCATGCACAGCGTGCATCCAGTGCGTCGCATGTCTTTCCTCACAGAGTCGAAGCTAACGCTCAAGCTGGCCTTTCCTTTGGTGATCGGGCAAGTGAGCCAGATGCTACTTGGTGTGGCGGATACTGTGATGATCGGGAAGCTGGGTGTTACTGAGTTGGCGGTGCTGACTTTCGCAAACTCACTTTTCTACGTGCCGTTTGTTTTCGGGATCGGAGTGCTGACTTCGGTATCGGTTTTTACCTCAGGAGCGGCAGGTGCAAAAGATCCAGCAGCAGGTCGAGCCTCGTGCCGGAATGGTGTCTACATCGGAGCGGTGATTGGGCTTTTGCTATTTGTGGCGATGTCTGTGGTTTCGATGAATCTGGGAATGTTTGGCCAGCCAGAGGATGTGGTTGAGAGGACGGGTTCGTATTTCCGCATCATCATGCTCTCGATGATTCCCGGCTTGATGTCGATGGCGTTGAAAAACCATGCGGATGCGCTGGATCGGCCGTGGCCGCCTTTTTGGATTTTCCTCTGGGGTGTGGTTCTAAATGTGTTTCTGAACTGGGTGATGATTTACGGAAAGCTGGGCTGCCCTGCGCTGGGGCTCGCGGGTGCGGCCTGGGCGACGATGATTTCAAGGACGGCAATACTCGTGGGTATGTTTGTGTGGCTTTACCGGGGAAAAGGCATGCATGAATGGGCGCCGATTCGATGGATGAAGCCTCCGGGGCGGGCGGAGATTGGAAAGTTTTTGGGGATAGGTATTCCCTCTAGCCTGCAGATGATCTGTGAGGTTTCTGCCTTTTCAGTGGCGGGTTTAATGATGGGACGATTTGGCGAAACGGCGATGGCGGCGCATCAGATCACATTGATGTGTGCTGCGACTGCGTTCATGATCCCATTAGGACTTTCCATGGCTCTGAGTGTGCGTGTTGGTTCGGCCAAGGGTGCAGGGCAGACGGAGCGGTTGCGGGTGATTACAAAATCGGGATGGGCGATCGCAGTGAGTTATTCTGTCTGTGGGGCGCTGTTCTTCTTCGCCTTGGGCGGCTGGCTAGCTTCGCTCTATACGGATGAGGCTCCGGTGATACGGCTGGCTGCATCACTCATGATCGTCGTGGGAGTGTTCCAATTATTCGATAGCCTGCAGGTGAGTTCGGCTTCGATGTTGAGAGGCTTGCGGGACACGCGTATCCCGGCATTGGTCGCATTTTTCGCCTATTGGTTTATCGGAATACCGGTGTCCGTGTTGTTGTCTATAAAATATGACCAAGGCGCCATTGGTGTCTGGTGGGGCTTGGCTGTGGGACTTGCCGTTGCTTGTGTTATGCTTGCTCCTCGCCTTTGGAAAATGACGGAGCCTTCAGCTTCCAGCGGTCGTCACGTGTGAGGGTGATACGCTCACGGTTTCTTAGTCGGTAAATTTCGACGTGGAGTTCCACGGTGTCGCCGATGGTTTCCATGGAGAGGATCTGGAAGGTGGGGCTTTTGCGTATGCGGAAAAAGCAATGGAGCGGGATATCGGGATGGGCTGCATTCCACAGGTATTTCGCCAATGGGAAACCGGGTGCCTCAGAGAGGGCGGTGAGAGCTTCACGGATCTGAATGGCAGAATTTTTACGAAGCAGTTTTTTCACAGAGCGCATGGCGAGTTGCATTTCGATCCAGGCAGCGATTGGGTTTTGGTAATCTTCTTCGATCTCAGTGATGATCTCGCGCGCATGGATGGCCATCAGGGTCTGGAACTCCATGCGATCGATTTCACCGCGTTCGAAGCGGGTAGTGAGTTGTCCGGGTGTTTCCAACATCTTGTTTAAGATGCAGCAAAATTGTTGAAGCGAAAGGGCGGTTTCTTCAGAGATCCTCTATTTCGGGATAGATAGAGTTTCTACCGCTCATTTTCCATGCGGCAAAGGTGCAAATGGCGAGGGGAGCGTAGAGATGCCATCCCAGTAGCTCCATGCCCATGACTACGGATGCCCAAGGCGTTTTGGTAGCGGCGCCAAAGAAAGCGATCATTCCAACCCCTGCGAAGAGATCGACCGGGGCGTTGAGGAACCAAGCAAGGGCGTTTCCCATGGCTGCACCGATGAAAAATAGGGGGGTGACCTCTCCTCCTTTAAATCCAGCGCTGAGCGTGATGATGGTGAAAACGGCCTTCCAGAACCAGGCATCGGTCGGGGCTCTGAGCTCGGAATCGAGCATGCGAGGGAGTGTGAGCGATGATTCGTTTTCTGCGAGGACACCGAGGCCTAGATAATCCGTTGTGCCAAGAGCGACGAAAAGCCCGACGACCACTAGCCCGCCCACAGCTGCTCGCACTGCTTCGTGCGGGAACCATTCACGGAGTTTCTTTGCTGCTACATGTGAGATGATGATAAAAAGGCGGCTGGCTAGTGCGAAGACGACTGCTGCGAAGATCAATTTCCAAAGTAAAGGAAGGTATGTGGAGATGTTTTTTGAAAACTCAATGGCGGGGTAGGGTGTGTGGGTGATGCCCCATGCGAGGCAGACCTGATCCGCAGCAATGGCTGCGATGAGACATGGGATCATCTTTCTGCTCGCGAGGCGGTGGCCAGTGAATTCGAGGGCGAAGAGAGCTCCTGCGAAGGGTGTTCCGAACACGGCTCCGAAACCTGCAGCGATTCCGCAGAAAATTATCAGGTTCATCGAGGCTTTACCAGTTGTGGAGAATCTGCCGACGGTGGCGGCAATACCTGCACCCATCTGAACTGCGGTGCCTTCGCGTCCTGCTGAGCCACCAAAGAGGTGGGTGGCGACGGTTGCTATCAAGATACTGGGGGCGAGTGAAAAGGGCACTGCGGCTTTTTCTTTATGCACCTTCCCGAGAATGACATGGTTTCCCGAGGTGACGTGCTTGCCATAGTGCCTGTAGTAGAAGCCCATGGCTATGCCTGCCACCGGTAATAGGTAGATGAGCCATGGATTTGCGAAGCGAGCGTGTGTCGCCGCGTCCAAGCTCCATAAAAAAAGCGCGGCCGCAGAGCCTGTCAACGCAGCCAGAATTGCTAAGGCCAACGACCATTTTAGGAATTTCGCAAAAGACATCGTCTTGCTGCGGAGTCTGCCAGCGAATGAGCGGATGTGAACTTGAATCTTGGCAGGATAGGGAATTGCGGCGATTGTGATCTTATGAGCGAAAGGAAATCACGCGGTCTTGCCGAGCTGATCGAGAGGGTTGGAAAAGTGGATAAGGTGGGAATTGAGGAAAGGGTGGCAAAATACGGAACGCGCAGCATTAAGAAGGCATCGAAGGTGCAGGGGCTGAAATTGGCGGTGACCATGGTCGATCTAACGACTCTCGAGGGCAAAGATACGCGCGGTAAGGTGGAGTCTCTCTGTCACAAAGCTCTACGTCCGCATGATGACGATGATATCCCAATGACGGCGGCGGTGTGTGTTTATCCGGCGATGGTGAAGCACGCGGCCAAATTGGTGAAAAACACTCCGGTTCGCATCGCTTCGGTGGCAACGGCGTTCCCATCCGGTCAGGCACCGCTTGCTACGAGATTGGCTGAAGTGAAAGCGGCAGTCCGCGACGGCGCGGATGAGGTGGATATGGTGATCTCACGCGGAGCATTCCTCGCGGGGCATGTTCGACAGGTACAGGATGAAATTTCCGCTGTTCGCGATGCCTGTGGCGAGGCGACGTTGAAAGTTATTTTGGAAACGAGCGAACTCGAAACCTACGACAATATTAGAGCCGCATCATTCCTTGCTATGGAGGTGCTACGTCCTGGCGATTTCATCAAGACATCCACAGGGAAAACCTCGGGGAACGCCACACTAGGTAATAACCAAGTGATGCTGGAGGCGATACGTGATTTCTATCTGGAAACGGGGACTGAGATCGCGATGAAGCCCGCCGGAGGAATTCGCACGTCGAAACAGGCGCTGACTTTCCTTGTGGCGGTGAAAGAAACTCTTGGAGACAACTGGCTGAATAATAACAGATATCGCTTCGGCGCCTCGGCACTTCTAAACGACCTTGTCAGGCAGTTGGTGAAGGAGAAAACGGGGAATTACCAAGCACCATACACGTTCAGCGAAGCTGCGGGTTCATACTGAGGCGGGAAAACTATTGAGATGAGTAATCTGACCGGAATCAAATCCGTAGCCTCATCCCAGCTACGCCATTGCGATAACGGTGCTAGAATTTACCGAAAATTTGCAAAGTGCTTTCTAAGCTAGGTTAATGTCAAAGCATGAACCTTCCTTTAGTCGCCTTCGTGGTATACTCGACACAGCTTTTTGCCGAACCGGAAGCCGTAACCGTTTCTTCGGATAGGCTTACGGAGCTTGGTAGAAAATCGGAGCCCTTCACAAAGGAAACTTCAGAAAAGGATGTGGCTTTGATTCTTGGTGAACCGCAATCCAAAGGAATCGGAGGCTGGATCCATCCTGAGTGCAAAGTGTGGCATTATTTGGATTACACTAATGACTCGCTGCATCGGAGTTTCTCAGTATGGTTCGACCCAGAAGCTAGATGCTACGTATCGAAGGTAGAGATTTTACGCTCTGAGATTGAGAAGTTGCCGCTACTTGTATCGAAGGGGAAAGTATTAGGAGTCTACCCAGACTATCCAAAGAAGGGAGGGAAAGGATTTCTCTGCCATGTCCGATTCGATCTAGAAGATCGAGACTTCAAGATAAGTGTCGCAGTTGCGAATTTGGATCGCGTGAAGGGTAGCCCTATAATCGGCGCTAATGTTGAAGTGCAACATCGACGCATGGATATGAATTACATCTTTATTGGATCTCAGTCACTATATCTGGAATCGATGATTTTTACAGATGATGGCGAAATGCTAAGGCCACCCGACGGCGATAATGAGCCCAAGTGAATCTGAGTTTTCATGGCATTCCGGGTGATCGTTGTCACTATTGCAGGCATTTTCTGAGTGAGAAACTCCTTTGAATATCCTACCGGGATCACCGTAGCTCGCTTCGATTCCGTCAGGATCGCTTACCTGTGTTCGCGCTGGGCTCAGATTTTCATGAGATCTTCTTCCTTCGCTACGGCGAGTTCGTCGATCTTTTTAGTGAATTTGTTGGTGAGCTCTTGAACGTCCTTTTCATAGCCTTTGAAGGTGTCCTCTGTGAGGATGTTGTCGGCCTTCATTTTCTTCGCCTCGTCTAGACCTGTCTTGCGTGAGCCACGAAGACGGATTTTAGCTTCCTCTGCGAGGGTTTTGATGAGCTTGACCATATCGCGGCGGCGTTCCTCGGAAAGCTCCGGGATGGGGACTCGGATCGAGCGGTCTGCGGCGGCGGGGTTGAGGCCGAGCTTGGACTCGCGAATGGCTTTTTCGATGTCCTGTGTGGTGGAGGGGTCGAAAGGCTGCACGTTGAGCATGCGTGGCTCAGGTGTGTTGATGACTGCGAGGGATTTCAGTTTTTGAACTCCGCCGTAGGCGTGAACGTAGACATCGAGATTGTCGATGAGGGAAGGTGAGGCCTTGCCGGTGCGAACTCCGGCGAAATCATGAACGAGGTGTTCAATTCCTGCCTGCATGCTGCTTTCGACTTCTTTGATAGTTTTACTTGGGTCTGACATGGTTTGCGTGGGTTGAAATATTTCTTACTCCGCGTGGACGAGGGTGCCGATGGGCTGTGAGCGGAGAGCGTGAGAGAGATTGCCGTCGGGGCCTAGATCGAAGATGACGATGGGGATATCGTTGTCCATGCAGAGGCTGAACGCGGTGGCGTCCATGACGTTCAGGCGTTTTTCCAAGCAGTGCTGGAAAGTGACTGTTTCGAAGCGTTTAGCATCGGGATTTTTGCGAGGATCCGAGTCGTAAACACCATCGACCTGAGTGGCCTTGAGAATGACGTCGGCTCCCATTTCGCTAGCGCGTAGAGCAGCGGTGGTGTCAGTAGAGAAGAATGGGCTACCGGTGCCTGCTGCAAAAATGATGACCGTTCCCTTGTCGAGCTGGTGTTCGGCTTTGCGGCGGATGAAAGGTTCGGCGACGTTTTTCATCTCGATGGCGGACATGACAGTGGTGCGAACGCCGATGTGGGAGAGTGCGCCTTCCATAGCGAGGGCGTTCATGACGGTGGCTAGCATGCCAACGTAGTCTGCGGTGGCGCGATCCATGCCACGTGCTGATGCAGCTGCTCCGCGCCAGAAGTTTCCTCCTCCGACGACGATGCTGAGTTGGAGTCCTTCATCGACTGCCTCTTTGATCTCCGCGGCAATGCGTTGGACGATTTCCGGGGAGATATTGTCCGTGGAGCCAGGTTCACGGAGGGCTTCGCCGCTGAGTTTCAGGACGGCTCGTTTGAATGGGCGGGGGTCTTTGGGGGTGGCTGACATGTGCTTGGTGCGAGAATGAACGGGGAGAGGCTTGCGTCCAATCCCGAAGATTGGATTAGGGTGTTTTTTTCTGAATCTCTATCAGGGCGCTGCGTGTTCCAAGGTAACGGTGACTTCGAGGTCACGGAGTGTGGCGTTTTTCTCAGTAGTTCCTTCGATGGCGACCATAAAGGTCAGTGGATCGAGCTGTGTGCTGTGGTATGCCTCGAGCGTGCGGTGGACGGCGATGAGTGTGAGCTTCAGTAACTGGCGGCTGGTGAGGTCGACTTCCAGGGGGATATCCAGTTCGCTTACATCGAGTTCTACGAGCAGGCCTTCATCAGTAGCACGGCTGGTGATGCCGATGTTGCAAAGAACGAGAAGGTTTGCCTCTTCCACCGTATAATTGGGATTGTTAGTGGGGAACCTGTTTGGTGTGCGGATGGCATCCAAGAGGACTTCGGGAAATGCACCTGTGAGTGCCATAGGGCGTGAAAGGACGTTTGCCTGGAGGGCTTCACCGGTTTCTGTGATGATCTCATCTACATCCGTGCCATGAAGGCTGATTGGCTCGTGGATGGGGACTACCGAAATAGTGGTGGCGTATATCCCTGTGGAGAAGAGCAGTGAGAGGAGTGCGGTTTTCACACCGAAGTTATGAACCGTAGGGAGCAATTTTCCAATGCGGAAGTTTGATGGGGGAGAATGATCTGAATACAAAAAAGCCGCCGGACAGTGAAGTCCGGCGGCTTTGGGAGTGGTTAGCTCTGATGCTCGATTACGCGGGCTTTGCGGCCTTGTTTTCGAGAGCTTTTTTAGCTTGTGCAACGATGGCTGAGAAAGCTGCGGCATCGGTGATCGCGAGATCCGAGAGGATCTTACGGTCGGCTTCGATTCCAGCGGCTTTGAGGCCTTCGATGAAGCGTGAGTAGGTCATATCCTCGGCACGAACGGCAGCGTTGATACGCTGTGTCCATAGGCGGCGGAATTGGCCTTTACGCTTCTTGCGGTCGCGATATTCGTATTGTTGCGCCTTGCGGACTGCGTCCTTGGCGTAGCGGAAGAGCTTCGAGCGGAAACCGCGGAAGCCCTTTGCCCTCAGGAGCACGCGCTTACGGCGCTTGCGACTGGCGGGCGAATTTGTGGCTCTTGGCATTGTATCGTTTGGTTCTGAACAGGTCGTTTATTATCGTTTCTCCCGCAGTCTCACCTGTTCGTGTTTCCGGTTTTTCCGGATCAGGCTGCGTAGAGACCGTCCGTAACGCGGACGGGGTCGTGGGCTGTCGTCTTTACTTCTCTATCAATGGAAAGGAAGGTTCTCTTTGACATTTTTAATGTCTGCCTTGGAAACGAGGGTCGCTTGACCGAGAGCGCGTTTGCGCTTGCGGCTCTTGCCTTGCAGCAAGTGGCGTTTTCCTTGTTTACGGCGTAGTACCTTCCCTGTGCCAGTGACTTTGAAGCGTTTGGCGACGGCCTTCCGTGTTTTTGCTTTTCCTCCGACTCTTGGCATGGGGCGGGAAACCTAGGCAAATGACCCCGCATGGCAAGAAGAAACTGGTTGGTTTCGTGCAATTTCGAGCAAAAGACGCGAATGCCCGCAAATGGAGACTCAGAGGCCGAGAGAAGCGTAGATCTGGCGGGTGGCGTGAGATTTATTGAGCGTATAGAAATGGATGCCTGCGACGGAGCTATCGAGTAGTTCTGCGCATTGCTGGGCGGCGTAGTGGATGCCGGCACGCTCCACAGCGCCTGGATCGTTTTTCGAAGAAGCGCGATTGAGGGATTTGATCAGTTTTGCTGGGTAACGCGCTCCGGCGGCGAGTTCGGCCATGCGTTTCATACCGCCGGTGGAGGTGACGGGCATGATACCTGCAATGATGGGAATATCGATGCCGGCGAGCGAGCAGCGGTCACGGAAATCAAAGTAATCGTGGTTATCGAAGAAAAGCTGGGTGCAGATATAATCGGCTCCTGCATCCACCTTCGCTTTTAGGTGATTGAGTTCGTCGACCCTGTTTGGTGTGGTGGGGTGTCCTTCTGGAAAGCCTGCGACACCAATACCGAAGCCTCGAGGATCTGGGTGTTTGCCTGCTTCGTTGAAGGCTTTGATGTGGGCTACGAGATCCGCTGCGTAGCGGAAATCGCCTTCCGACCAATCGTAGTCCGGTTGATTTTTCGGTGGATCGCCGCGCAGGGCTAGAATGTTTGAAACACCTGCCTCCGCATAGCGAGTGAGGATGGAGTCGATGTCAGCTTTGCTGTGCCCGACACAGGTAAGGTGAGGAACCGGAGGGATTTTGGTGGTCTGCTTGATTCGGACGACAAGATCGTGGGTAAGCTCGCGTGTGCCACCACCGGCTCCGTAGGTGACGGAGACAAATGAAGGGGAAAGTTCCTCGAGATCCCGGATGGTTTCGTAGAGCTCTTCCCATGCTGCTGGTGCCTTTGGGGGGTAAAACTCGAAGGATAAGGAGGGCTTCGGGGCGCTGAGTATGTCGCTGATGTGCATGAAAACTGGTGTGAAATGAAATTTGGGTGAAACTTTTCCCTGAGAGAGGGGTTAAGATCGACGTAAGCGGATGTTTGCGCTGAAAATCCAAACATCAACCCTTAAACTTCCATGAAGATTATTATCACGAGTTCGATTCTTATATTGGCACTAGCTATTTCGGCAAATGCCGAGGACGAAGGGCGTCCAGAAAGAGAGCGCCCGCGTGGAGGCGAAGGTAGAGCAGAGGGCAAGGAGGGGCGAAGAGGTCCTCATTTGGCGGAGGCTGATGAAATGTTTCGAAAAATGGACACAGATGGTGATAAAAACATTTCAAAGGAAGAATTTTTTGCCGCTCCGAGGCTTGAGCGTCTCCCTGAAGATAAAAGGGATCTACTTTTTGAAAGACTTGATGGAAATGGAGACGGTATGATCAGTCGTCAGGAAATTTTTAAAATGCGCAACGATGCGGAGCGGAAGGCTGTTGACGGTTTCCGTAAGTTAGATGCTGATGGCAGCGGGGGGCTCAATTTTGAGGAGTTCAGCGAAGGTGAATTTTTCAGTAAAATCCCTGAGCAGAGACGCAGGCTAATGTTCGACCGTATGGATACGGATGGCAGCGGCGAAATCACTGCTGAGGATAGACCGAAGGGGCCGCCGAACAAGAGGCCTGAGAAACCAGGTTTTAAGACGGAGAAGCGGCAGGGTAGGGACTAAGGAGCAAGTGCGTCTCCGCACCTTGAGTTCGGGGTGGCGTCTCCGCCGCCTGTGGTATCTTACTGCGAGTGTGACACCCGCTTTAACTTAAAGCCCTAAGACGCACCTACTCCTTATGGGAGATGCCTTCGATCCCATGTGAGATTCGTAGGCGAAACGATCTGAGTATAATCACGAGTTGCCTAGCGCGCAGTGCGCCAGGCTGATCGGTATCAATCTCCTTGGTCTGCTTGAGCTGCTTCAGCCGCAAGCTTCGTCGCGAGGACATCCTTGCGGAGGTTGCCACCTTTACGTGAAGACCACCAGAGAACGATCGGAGCCGCTACAAAGATGGAGGAGTAGGTTCCCACTACGAGGCCGACGAGAATGGTCATCGAGAAATCGCGTAGGGCTGCTCCGCCGAAGATGGCGAGGATCAGGACGGTGACGATGGTCGTGGTAGAGGTGAGGATGGTGCGGGAGAGCGTGGCGTTGATGGCCTCGTTCATCACATCGCGAATTTCTCCGGTACGGATAAGCACGGTCTCACGGATACGGTCGAAGACAATGATGGTGTCATTGATCGAGTAACCAGCGATGGTGAGGATTGCAGCAACGTGGATCTGTGTGAGTTGCTCGCCGATGAGGACGACGATGCCAATGGCGATGAGGATGTCGTGCAGGACGGCGGCGATGGCGCCGAGTGCGAAGGACAGCTCAAAGCGGATCACGATGTAAGTGAAGATGCCAATGATGCCAACGCCGAGGGCGATGAGTGCCTGACGGAGGAAGCTACCGCCGAGGGTGGCAGAGACTTCTTCTTTGGAAGGCTCATGGAGGTAATTTGCTTCTGAATCTTGTTCGCCGATGAATGGTATGTCGTTGCGAAGAGTTTCGATGATTTTCTCTGTGTCTACCTTGTCAGCGCGGATGGTGAGTAGGGTGTCACTACCAGCAATGCTTTGCTCCTGAGGAAATGCTTCGCGAGTGAGGCCAGCTCCATCAAGTGAAGCTTTTACGTCGTTAATCGGAATCTCTTCATCACCGATCTGGTAGGTGATGACGGTGCCGCCAGTGAAGTCGATGCCGAGTGCCGCTTTTTGTTTCGTAGCAAAGGTGCCGATGGCGATTGCGAAGAGAACACAGGAGAATACTGCACAGACTTTGGCTTTTCCGAGGAAATCAAAATTCGCTGCCTTAATCAGGTTGAGGAAAGAGAGCTTACGAAGAAGTCCTGTATCCAGACCCCAGCGGAATAGAACGCGGGTGACGAGGATGGCGGAGAACATGGAGGCCAGGAGGCCGATGGTCAGGGTGAGGGCGAAGCCCTTGACGCTACCGCTGGCCATGGCGATGAGGATGACACAGGCGATGAGTGTGGTGAGGTTCGCATCGAGGATGGATGAGAACGCTTTGTCGTAGGCTGAGCCAATCGCGTTTTTGAGGGATTTTCCGTTTTCGATTTCCTCGCGAAGGCGCTCGTAGATGAGGACGTTCGCATCCACTGCCATTCCGATGGTGAGGATGAGGCCGGCGATACCTGGGAGGGAGAAGGTGAAGCCAAACATGGCCATGACTCCGAACAAAATCACAGCATTGGTGAGGAGTGCAACGAGGGCGACGATACCTGCCGTGCGGTAGTAGAGGAAAATGAAGATGGCGGTGACTGCGATGCCAGCGAGACCAGAGAAGATACCCTGTTTGACGAAGGCAGAACCGAGGGTAGGGGAGACGGTGCTCTCTTGCTCGACGATCAGCGGGTTTTCGAGAGGGTTCATCAGGGCGTTGGCGAGCTTCTTGGGTTCGCCGGGATCAATGAGGCCGTTGATTTCAAACCTTTTCCCAAGTGGTACCTGTTGGACGGTGGGAGCATTCAAGACAACACCGTCTAGAACCACTGCAATACGGTCGATTCCTGGGCGCATATTCTGCGTCAGGGCGATCATTTTGTCGGTGCCATCGCCGTCAAGGATGATGTCTACGGCATCTGGATCCTGCTGGGAAGGTGCCGCAAAGTCGATGTCCGAGCCTCCGAGCGCAGCGCGGCGGGCGAGGAGAATGGGGCGAGTGAATTCGTTGCCATCGGCATCGGTTTCAGTCATCTCGTAGAGGCGGCATTCGGGGACGATTTCATCACCCGTGAGGACGCGTTCTGCAAGAGTGCGGCCATCTGCGCCGATTTCGTTGTTACGTGTGGAAACCTCGCGGAGTTCAAGTTTTGCAACCGTTTCGAGAATGATGCGTATGCGTTTGGCTTCCTCGGGCTCGACGCCGGGCATTTGAACAATGATGCCGTCGTCGCCTTGGCGGGCTATGAGAGGCTCGGAAGTGCCGAGTGCGTTGAGGCGACCCTCGATGACGCGGATGGCTTCATCTACCTGCTCATTGGTGACAGGGATTTTCTCGCCGTCCTCGTTTTCCTTTTCCTGAATGCGGAGCGAGAATGCGGAGCCTCCGACGATGTCGATACCTCCCTTGAGCTTCTGGCTGTATATAGCGAGTGCACAGAGGGCGACGATACCGATGGTAAGGATGGTGCCGACGTTGCGCTTTCTGTTTTCGATTTCTGTGGCGAAGTACCAGAAGAAAAGGATGAGGAGTGAGATCCCTGTCAGGAAGAGAAAGATGGGATCCTTGAAGAAAGTGAGTTCTGGCATGGTCGGATTAGTGGAAAGTGCCGAGTGATCGGTGATCGGTTTGAAGCGTGGGTTTTACGAGTTTGCTTACGCGTCCTTGGAATCTTTTTTTGCAACGGATGCGATCGCTGGCTTGTCGAACTCGAGGATGGTGCCCTCGGCGACTTTGATCATGACGGAGGTGTCCTTGACGTTGTGTACAATGCCGTGGAGGCCTGCGGTGGTGATGACCTTGTCGCCATTCTTAAGAGCGGCGATGCGTGCTGCTTGCTCTTTGCGCTGGCGTTGCTGCGGGCGGATGAGGAGGAAGTAGAACATCACGACCATGAGTCCCATCATGACGAAGGGGTGGCCGAGGATGCTTTGTGGGCCAGATTGTGTGGGTGCAGCGAGGATGTTGAATACGGTGATCATTTTGTCGGAGAGTTGGCGGTGTATCGTTTAATGAAGGATTCCTTGAATTCAGGGAAAGTCCCCGCCGTGATGGCGTTTCGCGCCTGACGAGTGAGGGACAGGTAGAAATGCAGATTATGGAAGGAAAGCAACCGTAAAGAGAGCATTTCGCCAGCCCGAAATAGGTGGCGGATGTAGGAACGGGAGAATCGCGAGACGTGAGGATGGCTAGATTCGCAGATTGGGCGCGGATCCTTGGCGTGGATCAGGTTCTTTATCTGGATGGGGCCATCGAGGGTGAAGGCCGTGCCGTGGCGCGCAATCCTGGTGGGCATGACGCAATCGAACATGTCCACTCCGCGTGAAATCATCTCCAAAATCTGCGGTGGTGTGCCGAGCCCCATGGCGTAGCGGGGCTTATCAGTGGGAAGGAAAGGGACAGCGTTTTCGATGGCTCGGAACATCTCGTGTTCCGGCTCGCCGACGGAAACTCCGCCGATGGCGTAACCATCGAAACCGAGTTCGACGAGTTCGCGGGCGGACTGCTCGCGTAGATCGGCGTAGATCGAGCCTTGGACGATGCCGAAGTGGTGCTGGCCTGCGGACTGAAGTCCGCGTTCCGTGATGTGATCCTTACAGCGCTTTGCCCAGCGGGTGGTGAGGGCGAGGGATTTTGCGGCGTATTTTTCGTCACAGGGGTAGGGGGGGCACTCGTCGAATAGCATGGCGATGTCCGAGCCGAGGGAGGCTTGGATATCCATGGAAAGCTCTGGGGTGAGCATCATTTTTGAGCCGTCGAGGTGGGATTGGAAGCGAACTCCCTCCTCTGTGATTTTTCGGGTTTTCGCGAGCGACCAGACCTGGAAGCCACCGGAATCGGTGAGCATGGGCTTTTGCCAGGTGGTGAAATCATGCAGCCCACCCATTTCGCGGATGAGCTCGTGGCCGGGGCGGAGCCAGAGGTGGTAGGTGTTTCCGAGGATGATTTGTGAGCCTAGCTCAAGCAACTCATCGGGATGGAGGGTTTTGACGGAGCCTTGGGTGCCGACAGGCATGAAGATGGGAGTCTCGACCTCGCCGTGTGGCAGGGTGAGTGTGCCGGCGCGTGCTGCGCCATCGGTAGCGTGAACGGTGAAAGGCATTACTACTTCGTTACCTTTTTCACGTAGCAGGCTTTAAGCGCGATCGAGAGGCCGTTCATGCGGCAATCGATCTCATGGTCGCCATCGACGATGCGGATGGGCTTGGATTTTGTGCCGGTCTTGAGGGTTTGCGAGGTGCCCTTAAGTTTTAGGTCGGTGACCATGGCGACGATGTCACCGGTTTCTAGGACATTGCCGTGTGCGTCTTTGACGATGCGTTCTGGCTCGGCTTCTTCTTCGGAGGAGGGCTCAGGTTTCCACTCATGGCCACAGGTGACGCATTCGAGGTGGTCAGGAAAGGTGAGGACTTCGTCCATCGTGCATAGCGGGCAAGCGGTATCTGGCATCGGAAGAGTTGGGAAAAATTCCGCGGTTCCGGCCGCATCGACCCGGGGAGGGTTTTTCAAATGGCTCCGGCGGTAGGGATCGAACCTACGACCTAGTGATTAACAGTCACCCGCTCTGCCGCTGAGCTACACCGGATTTGAAATGAATGCCGCTGGAAGCGACGTGGGCGGAAGATGAGAGTGGAGCGGGATATCTTGCAAGGTAAAAATGGGTGTTTTGTCGGTTTTTCCGTGAGAGGGCAAACTTGTGTGCCTGAGTGAGAGAAGAGCGGTTGATTTCACAGCTGTGCTGCGTTTACTCTCAATTCATGGGAGAGAAGAATGTCAGGAGGAGCGAAAAACAAAAAAGTTTTCCGTGGTTTGGGATTAGCTTTCTGATCCTTGTGGCGGCTTTTGTTGCGTCTCTGTTTACGGAATATCCAGCGAAAGTGGGTAGAAAACTGAAGGAGATTGCCCGTGAAATAGCTGAAAGTAATGAGCCCAGAACAACGGGTGTGGATGAGCTCGCGCTCGAGCGTCAAGTCGAACAGAGGCTTCGTGCACAATACGAGGAGGAACTCGCGAGGCAGCTTGCAGAGATGCGGGGGAATCAAGAAGAGCCAAAAGAAGAAGAGGAAGATGCTCCGCAGCCGGAGGTTCCTCTACCGTTGGGAAAAGTTTCTGATGTAAGGAAATTACGTAGCGGGATTCCATTTAAGACCGAGGTGACTTTCGAGAAGGGCGGTATCGCATCGGAAGAGCGAGTGGATGATGAAAGTTATGTAGCGAGCTATGAACTTACTCTGAAGCTTCCTGCTGCCGCTAAGGCTCTTGAGGAGGTGACAAAAGCGAATCCGGATATTGCGAAGATTCTGCCTTCGTTGCCTAACTTGCTGGAGAAGGCAGAGGTTTCACGCTGGTATAATGAGATATACGATAACAAGGCGCAACGTGTGAAGAGGGATGCGAATGCGCTCAATGAGCTGCTTACGAAGCATAATATTTTCGACTGTCAGACGATCCTGAATATGCGCTCTGAGAGTGGACGCCGTGTGTTTTTTATGCAGGCGGAAATGGACGTGGTCTCTGACGGTTCAGACGGCGACAGGCTAGCAGAGATGCCGGATTCGATCGTGAACTCGACCTATTACCAGCCAACGACAAGCTACGGATGGAGGAAGGTAGGGAAAACACCGAACCCGATGATCGCGGGTTTGGAAAGGCGGATCGTAAATGGCACGAAGGAGCTGAAAGCGGCTGGAACTACTGCGGACAGGAAGGCTTGGCTAAAAGATAGGATTGCGATGCTGAAGCGTCTGATTGGCGATCTGAAGGCGCGGAGTTATCTGATCGCTGAATATGATCCATTCATTGTAATTCCTGTAAATTTACTGACAGCAATGAGTGATTCCTATGCACCGAAGGTAGGGGACTACGCGGTGGTGATTTATGGGAAGAAAGTCTACCCATGTATTGTGGGAGATGGCGGGCCTACCTTCAAAGTTGGGGAAGCGTCATTGCGTTTAGCGAAGGAACTAGATAGTCGTGCTACTCCATATAATCGGCCGGTTTCTGACCTGACTGTGACGTATGTGGTTTTCCCAGGAAGCCGTGAGTCGAAGGCTGGGCCGCCAGATTACGATGTGTGGAGGCAAAAATGCCATACACTGCTTGGTGAGATCGGTGGGCTAGGCAATGGCTACGAGTTACATCAGTGGACGGATTTACTTCCTAAAACTGAGGAGGAAAATTCGCCTAGCGAAGGCTCCGAAGAGTGAGCGGAAGGGGTAGGTGAGGATTGAGGGTTGTGATTTCCGCGCTGCTGTCGAGTATGGGCGCGTGAAGGATCAACGGAAGGTGAGGGATGTAGTGTTTGCGGGGATAGATTTTGAAGGCGCAGGTGCACAGCGTGGTCGGGAGGATTGGCCGGTTCAGATTGGAATGGGGACGTGGTCGTTAGATAAGGGTTACGATGATTTCTATGTGTCTTTCTTAGAGCGCGAAGGGAATGTGGATTGGTATGCGAAGAAGATTCACGGGATCGACGAAGGGCAGCTTAAAGGTGCTCCGAGTTTGCTTTCGCTATGGCCAGAGGTGAACGGAAGGCTCGGCGATGGCGCGGTGCCGGTGGCTCACGCAAAAGGTACGGAGAAGCGTTTTTTGAGGAAGTTCCCCGGCAATCCGTTCGATCCGTGGGTGGACACGCTGTTGCTCTCAAGGGCGGCGATGCCAGATCAAAGAAAGCATTCGCTAGGCATTTTGTGTGAGGAGCTTGGAGTGGCAGATAAGGTTCGCGAACTGGTGCCGGGTCGGGACTGGCATGATGCGCTTTTCGATGCGGTTGCGTCGCTGGTGTTGCTGGAGTGGATGGTGAAAAAGTTTGGTCTACAGGATCTTCCGTTGTGGGCTTTGGTGGCTCCGAATACAGGTGCGTGGTATCGGCTGCGTCAGGCAATGAGTTAAAATCTCAATTTTCAAAACTTAAGTTTCAAGAAAGATGATGAAGCGGATACTGCAGGTTGTTTGCGGATTGCTGGCTCTTGGTCTCGTCATCTTTATCGCAACACGCGAGCCGAGGATGCCTAATTCTCCTCGGATCGAACTCCAAAAGAAGGAGATAGCCGAAGCGGCTGTGAGGGCGAAGCTGAAGCAGAAGCGTTCGGCTGATGAAGAACTCGTTAAGAGGCTGTTGCGGGAGGATCTTTCGAGTAGAGAGTTTGACTTCGCAGTAGTGGCACAGGCGGTCTCGGGTAAGAAGGTGATCCCAGCAAGAGGTCGTAAATCGGCAGGGCGCGTCATTGCGTCAATCATGAGAGTGATGGATGGGCTGCTGGTGGAGCTGAATGCAGATGACTCGCCAGTGAAAGGGCTACGCCGTATTAACGAGGGTTCTAGGTTTTTCGAAGACGGACTGATGGAGCAACTGAATGCGCTGGATGGTATTATTTGTGAGATTCCACAGACGCGTGAGGGTTCTTCCCAGCGCTCAGGATACCCGGATTTGAAGATTACGGATGAGGCGACGGGTGATGTGTATTACCTTGATCCGAAGCTCATGGAGCGCGGTTCGGCCAAAAGCAGTCTGAGGACGTTTTACTTCGAGCCAAAAGATAGAACGTTGAAGATACTGGATGATGCGACGCACTTGCTCATTGGTATTGAGCACGACGGCAATGACGGCGACTGGGAGTTTTTGGGATATCGCTTAGTGGATCTCTCGAAGCTGGAAGTGCGATTGAAGGCAGAATTTCAGGCGTCGAATCGTGATGTGTATACCGACGCGTCGGTGCTTGAAATGAAGATCAAGGATGAGGAGGATATTGATCAATGACGATGGAATCTAGGAAACGCACCAGCGGCTCGGTAGCGATGGACGACTACCTTGAGCAGATTCTGCATCTCATTGAGGAAAAAGGTTATGCCCGTGCGGTCGATGTTTCGACGAATCTCGGTATTTCACAGGCAAGCGTGACGAACATGTTCCAGAAGCTCGATGCAGAGGGCTTGGTGAAGCACGTGAAATACCGTGGAACCACGCTTACCGAAGAGGGGAGGCGTATTGCGGGTGCTATTGTTGAGAGGCACGAAACGCTCACACGCTTCCTGCGGCTATTTGGCCTAGAGGAGGAAACCATTTACCGAGATGTGGAAGGCATGGAGCACCATGTATCCCGCCCTACACTGGAAGTTATACGCGCTGTTGCGGATGCTTTGGAGGGAGATACGGGCTTTCTAGAGGAGGTAAAACGCCGGATGGGTGAGATAACGTCATAGGACGTATTTTTTGTCTGAATTTCGGAATCAAAAAATTCACTCCAAATGCACTTTATGCGTGGAGTTTTCGCGGTTTCTGTCTCAGAGTGTTTGATGGATGGGGCAGTTGTAGTCCTATCCGTTAATCCGAAAAAATTAGAAAATCATGCAAACTGCAAACGTCAACCTGCCCATCACTGTGACCGTGAGACACGAAAGTGTGACCGACTCGCTCCGTGAATATGCCCACAAAAAAATCGAAGGTCTTCATCTTGATTACCCGAAAATCATTGAGGCGAAGGCGATCCTAGACGTTCAGAAAAACCGCCATATTGCGGAAATTATCCTATTTTGCACCAATCACATCACGATTGAGGCGACTACTGAGAACCGCGACATGTATGTGGCGCTGGATGAGACGATCGAGAAAATCGCGAGGCGCATGCGCAAGCACAAGACTCGCCTGCTGAAGAAGAATCGCCCGCATCGCAATGAGTCGATTCGTTATCTTGAGGAAAGGTATTTCACCGAAGAAGCCCTCGATCACCCGGAGGAATCGCAGCACGATCCGGAGCCGTTTATTGTTCACAAAGACAAGTATGCGGTGAAGACGATGTACAAAGAGGATGCGATCATGGAGCTGGAGCTATCGGAGCGCCCATTCATTCTCTACAAGAGCGCGCGTCGTGACTGCCTGAGTATCATTTACCGCCGGAAGGATGGCGAATATGCGAGCATGGATGTGAGCTGATAGTGCTTCAACATACCGTATTTATAGAGAAGGGGTGGCTTTACGGTCGCCCCTTCTTGCGTTGTGAGAAGTCGCGAGTAGGTTCATGGCTTGGAAATTCTACTAACAGGAGCAAACGGATACATCGGGCTGCGCTTGTTGCCGGCGTTATTGGAAGACGGGCACCGAGTGTCTTGCTTGGTGAGGGATAAGGCGCGGTTTCCCACCACGCAGTTCGGAGCTTTTCTCGATGATGGGCGCATGGAGTTGGTGGAGGGCGATATGTTGGTGCCGGAGAGCCTTCCTGAGATCGGGAAGAAATATGATGCCGCCTATTATCTCCTGCACTCCATGGGGGCGGGTAAAGGTTTCGAGGAAAGGGAAGAGGCCTGTGCGAAGAATTTCACGAATTGGCTCGGAAAAGAGCGTAGCGATAGGGTGATTTATCTCGGTGGGTTGGTGCCGGATGGAGAGCTTTCCGAGCATTTGGAGTCGCGTGAAAACGTAAATCGTATCCTGCGTAGCTCAGATATGGAGGTGACGACGTTACGTGCCTCGATCATCGTTGGATCCGGATCTGCGTCTTTTGAAATTATCCGAGATCTGGCGGAAAAGCTACCGGTGATGTTGACTCCGAAGTGGACGCTGACTCGCTGCCAACCAATAGCGGTAAGGAATGTGATCGGTTATCTGACGGGCTGTCTCGGCGTTTCAGAGACGGCGGGTGGAGAGTTTGATATCGGCGGGCCGGAGGTGCTGAGTTATCGGAGCCTTCTTGAAAATTATGCTGAGGCGCGAGATCTGAAACGTTGGTTGATCCCTGTGCCGTTTCTGACTCCTGGGCTTTCGGCACATTGGTTGCGGCTAGTCACAACGACGACCATGGCGCTTGCGAAGTCGCTCATCAAATCGCTGCACAACGAGACAATCTGCAGTGATGATAAGATACGTGAGCTCGTGCCGCAGGATTTGCTGACTTACAAGCAAGCGATCGATAAGGCCTTTGCAAGGATCGCGCAGAACAAGGTGCCTTCTTCGTGGATTGATTCACTATCTTCGGGGAGTCTCAGGCCGGAGTTTTTCAAATCCATCCAAGTGCCGGAGCATGGGGTGCTGAGAGATAGGCAGGAGGTGCCGCTGACGGCGGAAAGGGAGAAAGTGATAGATGCGGTATGGTCGATTGGAGGAAAGCGCGGGTGGCCGTCGATGAACTGGGCGTGGAAGGTGAGAGGAGCGATGGATCGTGCGGTCGGTGGGATCGGGATGAGGCGAGGGAGGAGAAGCCCGGTGGAACTTTTTCCGGGAGATGCCTTGGATTTCTGGCGGGTTTTGTTGGCCGATCGGGTGAGTGACGGAAAGTCCGCGAGGTTGATTCTTTCTGCGGAAATGAAGGTGCCGGGTGAGGCATGGTTGGATTTTGAAGTTACCAAGGACTCATTGATTCAGACTGCGACATTTCGCCCGAGAGGACTGTTCGGGAGAGTCTATTGGTATTCCGTGCTGCCCTTTCATCTAGTGCTCTTCCCGGTGATGGCGAAGCGGCTGGCGGCCGGCTCAAAGGGGGAAGAGGGGCGGAAGTGAATGTGGAGCGCGGCTTTGCAAGCCGCTTTCTGATGCTCCATTTCGCCTTCAAGCTCCTCATGGAATTCGGTCTGTTAGGTGGCGGTCTGAAAACCCGCGCTCCCCATTAGGGGATCTTGTTGAAAAGATCGATGAGTATGCCGGGCGTGAGGACTTCTGGTGTTACGATGGGCTCCTGGCCAGGTATTCTGAGGACATTGACGGGGATGGCGGTGCGTCCGAATTCTTGGAGTTTGGCCTCGATGGCGGGGTTGGGTTTGGTTTTATCCGCCTTGAGGAACACGATTCCCTTTTCCTTCGCGAGGGTGAGGACTTCATCGGAGTAGGCGACCTTTTTGTTCACTTGGCAGGTCACGCACCATTGGGCAGTGAAATCGATAAAGACAGGTGAGCCTTCTGCGACGAGTTCTTCGGTTTTTTCCTCACTCCACTCAGACCAGAGCTTGTTTGGCTGAGGAGGTAGGGCGAGGACGGTGCCGCCGATGGCGAAAAGTGCGGTGAGGGCGAGGGCTGTAAGGCGCGTTTTTCCGGATTTGTGAGGCAAGTTCCAGCGACCGTAAATCCATGCTGCAGCGGCGATGAGGCTGAGTCCCATGAGCGGTGAAAGGAGGTATTCCTGGCCGATGAGTCCGCCGTAAACCCAGAGAAGGTAACCGGCAGTGGCGAAGAGGAGGAAGGACATGGCCTGCTTGAAGGACTCCATCCATGCACCGGGGCGGGGAAGCATTTCCACCAAGGCGGGGAAAAGTGAGAGGATGAGATAGGGTAGCGCTAGGCCGATGGCCATAAAAGCGAAGCCGGTGAAGAACTGGAATGCTGGCAGTCCCATGGCAGCTCCAATAGCGGCTCCAAGGAAAGGTGCAGAGCATGGGGTGGCGACTACGGTGGCGAGTATTCCGGAGAAAAAGGAGCCGGTGTGCCCGCTCTTGTTTTGCAATTTTCCGCCGACGGATGTGGCAGAGGTGCCGAGTTCGAAGAGACCGAACATGTTTAATCCGAGGACAAACATGAGAAGAAGAAGCACGACAACGACCCATGGGTTTTGGAGTTGGTAGCCCCAGCCGATGGACTCTCTTAGTGTGAAGAGGATACCGCTGAGGACGGCGAAGGAGACAAGGACGCCGCCGGTGAATGAGACGCCATGCAATGCAATCGATCGACGGTTTTCTCCTGCCTGTTGGACAAAGCCCATGATTTTCAGACCGATGACGGGGAAGACACAGGGCATGAGGTTCAGAATGAGTCCTCCGAAAAACATGCCTGCAAGAATAGGGATGAGGGCTCCTGTGCTGACTGATTTCGGAGCCGGAGTAGGGTCAACTCCTTTCAGTAATGAGGTTTCCGGAATGAGGTATTCCTTACCTGCGATGAGGATGCCGGAAACGGAATTTTCCTGAGGGATCGGGTTATCAAGGAAGTCAGTTTTTTTTCTGCGGAGAGTGACTAGGTATCCGTCGTCCGTTTCGGTGATTTTACCACCATCGGATATCGTGCGGAGGTAAGGTTTGTCGGGGATGAATTCGGTGGGTGCTTCGGAAATTCCTTTGAATTCGATGTTGATGGAATCGGAAGCGTCGTCAGGTAGAGAAACGCTCGCTTCGAAAGCACCTTCATTATTTTCAGGGAGTTGGCCTCGTGATGTTGAGAAGAGTTTTTCTACAGAAGGATCAATTGTGGTGGTTTCCGAAATGGGAAGGTCCAGGGAAAAAGATTTTTCCTCATTGATGCATGAGGTTTCGCAGATCTGCCAAGTGGCTTCGGCACTGAAGGAAAACGTTTCGCCCGGAGATAGTGAGGCAGGCGGTGTGATTTCGACGAGAAAGGTCGGAGATCCGGAGTAGATGAAGCTCTTTTCACCATAGACTTCTTTGACGGTGGGGGTGGGCCATTGAATTTCGCCAGCTTTGGCGCCTTCAGGAAGGTTCCAAGTGATGGTAGGAGATTCTTCGATGCCACCGGAGTTTTTATAGTAGCTGTGCCATCCGATGGGATGTTTTAGCTGGAGTGCGACGGTAAAAGACTCACCTGGGGCTACGGAAGTGACTTCTGATGTTAGGGTGGCAACGGAAGATGTGCGTTGTGCATTGGCAATGGTTGCGAGTGCAAAGAGGGCTGCGATGAAGTGCATCAGGATGTTTTTGGCAGTCATTTAGGTGGTTTCTGGCGTTCTTTCTAATATGACGCAGTATTCGCGGTGATCTTCCAAAATAAGAAAAAAGCCGCAAGGAAAGTTCCCTGCGGCCTTCATTAGAGTTTTCCGTAAATAGGATTAGTTGCCGTAGCGGCGTTGATTTTCTTGGTCTTGGGAGTTGCCGTAGAGTGCACCTGCACCGGCACCTGCTGCGCCGCCGAGGGCAGCACCTTCAAGAGTATTTCCTGACTGATGGCCGATGATGCCTCCGAGCACTGCACCGGTAGCTCCGCCGATGACGGCTCCGCGTTGAGTGTTGGGGCCAGTTGGGGCTGCACAGTTGCTCAGTGAAAGAGCTGCTGCTGCGGAAAGAAAAGTGAGGGTCAGTTTTTTCATAGTGTTGTTTTGGTTACTCTTAAGTGATAGTTCCTAATTCCGTTATTTCAAGGGGATTTGTTTTGTTCGGAGTTGCCTGAAAAGGTGCGGTTGCAATGGTAAGATCGTTGCTGACAAATGAGAGTTGCGGCGGAACATACTACAACTAGAGAAAAACCTGATGAGCAGCATGTGGATTAACGGAGAAAAGGTGGGCGTTTCTGCCGTAGGCGGGAATGAGAACCTACTGGCGTTCCTGAGAGAGAATGGCTGGGTGGGGACGAAGTGTGGGTGTTCGGAGGGTGATTGTGGAGCGTGCTCGGTGGTGGTGGTGGATGATGCGGGCAAGCCAAGATCGGTGAATAGCTGTTTGGCGCTGGTGAGGTCGCTGGAGGGGAAAAAGGTTTGGACGGTGGAGGGTTTTGAAAAGGAGGGGCGTTTGCATCCGGTGCAGGAAAAGATGGTTTCTTGCTATGGTTCGCAGTGTGGATATTGCACGCCGGGTTTTGTGGCTTCTATGGTGGAGGGGTATCATCGTGAAGGTGAGATGGATCGTGAGGCTGTGGCGGATCAGCTATGTGGAAATTTGTGCCGATGCACTGGGTATCGGCCGATACGTGAGGCGATGATAGATGCGCTGGAGGAGAAGCGTTTCGCGAATTGGGATTTTGATTTCGTTGAGGAGAAAAATGGCTCTCGTGTGGGTGAGAGTGCAATGGCGGGAGGTTACGGTGAGTATTTGAAGCCGAAGGATCTGGCGGAACTGCTAGAGATGAAGCAGGCGTATCCGGAGGCGACTTTGGTGGCGGGAGCGACGGAGGTGGCGGTGTGGATTAACAAGTTTCACCGGCGCATCGAGACGCTGATCGGGCTGGAGGATGTGGCGGAGCTGAAGCGCATCGAGTCGACGGATGGTGAGTGGTGGTTGGGGGCTGGGGCGGTACTTACCGATATCGATGAGGCCATGAAGGGGGAGTATCCGGCGTTGGATAAGTTGTGGTCGGTTTTTGCATCGAGGCAGATTCGGCATCGGGCGACGCTGGGCGGAAACTTGGTTACGGCTTCGCCGATTGGTGACAGTGCGCCTGTGTTGATGGCGCTGGATGCGGATGTGTTGCTTGTTTCCGAAGGAGGTGAGAGGCGTGTGGCGCTTGCTGAGTTTTTCACCGGATATCGGAAGACGGTGATGCGGGATGATGAGGTGATGCTAGCGGTGGTAGTGCCGAGGGAGAAGGCGGGGAGGTTTGAATTTTACAAGGTATCGAAGCGGCGGGAGATGGACATCAGTATTGTGTCTCTGGCGATGCGGGTGGTGGAAGAGGATGGGGTGATTGCGGATGTGAGGCTGGCGTTTGGTGGAGTGGCGGCGACGACGGCGCGAGCGATGAAGGCGGAGAAGTTTTTGTTAGGGAAACGTGTGGAGGATATTGGGGATGATTTTTATAAGGTGCTGGGTGGTGAGTTTACTCCGTTGAACGATGTGCGCGGGTCGGCGACATACCGGCAGGCGTTGATCCGGGGGCTGGTGGAGAAATTTTTCACAGGAGAGCGGAGTGAGGTGATGGATGAGAAGTTGGGATTTGAGGATTCGGGTTTCGATGGTGGGCTGGATTTGAAGCATGAGAGTGCGGTGGGTCATGTGACCGGCCGGGCTGCTTATGTGAATGATGTGGCGCTGGGTCGGATGATGCTTTCGGTGTGGCCGGTGGTTTCGCCGGTGGCGAAGGGCAAGGTGCTTTCCATCGATATTTCCGAGGCGGTGAAGATGGATGGGGTCAGGACGGTGCTGACGTGGAAGGATGTGCCTGGGGTGAACAACACGGGGCCTTCGCGTCATGATGAACCGTTGTTTGCGGAGGATGAGGTGTGCTTTCGGGGTCAGATGATTGCTGCGGTGATCGGTGAGAGCGAGGAGCTGTGTAGGCTGGCTACGGAGAAGGTGGTGGTGGAGATTACTGAGGAAGAGCCGCTGATCGGGATCGAGGCAGCGATCGCCGCTGAGTCGTATCATACGGAGCCGCACGTGCTGGATCGCGGGGATGTGGAGCAGGGACTAAAGCATGCTGAGCATGTGATCGAGGGAGATTTTTTCCTCGGTGGTCAGGAGCATTTTTACCTAGAGACTCATGCTGCGTGGGCGGAGGTGGATGGCGAGGGGAATGTTTTTGTGGCGAGCTCTACACAGCATCCCTCCGAGGTGCAGATGATTGTGGCGGAGGTGATGGGCTTGGGTAAAAAGGATATTGTTGTGGAGGCTCCGAGGATGGGCGGTGGCTTTGGTGGAAAGGAAACGCAGGGGAATGGTTGGGCGGCGCTTTGCGCGCTAGCTGCGAAGAAGACCGGTAGGCCGGTGCGTGTGCAGTTGGATCGAGATATGGATATGGAAATGAGCGGGAAGCGGCATCCGTTTCTCGCGAAATACAAGGTGGGGTATGACTCGGCCGGGAAGATCCTCGCGGCGGATGTAAAATTGGTTTCTGACGGCGGGTGGTCGCTCGATCTCTCGCTGCCGGTGAATGACCGGGCGTTATTTCACTTGGATAATGCCTACTACATTCCGGATGTGCGTTTCGAGGGGCGGGTGGCGAAGACGAATGTGACTTCGCATACGGCCTTCCGAGGATTTGGCGGGCCGCAAGGGATGGTAGTGATTGAGGAAATTATGGGGAGGATCGCGCAGCGGCTGGGTATGCCGGCGGAGGAGCTGCGGGAGAGGAATTTCTATGGTGGCGATCGAAACGAGACTCACTACGGGGCGGATGTGGGTGAAAATCGTATTGGGCGAATCTGGGGAGAACTACTACGGACGTCGGAGTTCAAGAAGAGACGTGAGGAGATTTCTGAATGGAATGCTTCGAAGAAAACGGTGAAGCGTGGGTTGGCGATTACTCCGGTGAAATTCGGGATTAGTTTCACGCTCAAACATTACAATCAGGCGGGGGCGTTGGTGTTGATTTACATGGACGGCACGGTGCAGGTGAACCATGGCGGCACAGAGATGGGTCAGGGGTTGCATACGAAGGTTATCGGCGTGGTGATGAAAGAGCTGGGTGTGCCGCGAGAGGACATCCGGTTGATGCACACACGGACGGACAAGGTGCCGAACACCTCGGCGACGGCGGCGAGTTCGGGTAGCGATCTGAATGGTGCTGCGGTGGCGGATGCGTGCAGGCAGTTGCGTGATCGGCTGGATCAGGTGCGGAAAGAGTCCGGTAAGGATATGGATTTCAAGGAAACCGTGATGGCGGCGTATCTTTCACGAGTGCAGCTTTCGGCAGCGGGTTTTTATAAGACTCCGGAGCTGGAATGGGATTGGAATGTGAGGAAGGGCAGGCCGTTTTACTACTACGCATGGGGTGCTGCAGTGAGCGAGGTGGAGGTGGATGGCGCGAGCGGCATGAGCAAGGTGCGGCGGGTGGATATCCTGCACGATGTGGGGGACTCGCTGAACTCCGGGGTGGATCGTGGGCAGATTGAGGGAGGGTTTGTGCAAGGTATGGGCTGGCTGACGCGTGAGGATTTGAAGTGGGATGAAAAGGGCAAGCTGCTGAGCCATAGTGCGAGCACGTATGCGATTCCAGCGTTCAGTGATGCGCCGGTGGATTTCCGGGTGTCGTTGCTGAGAGATGTGAGGCAGGACGGAACAATCCACGGGAGCAAAGCGGTGGGCGAGCCTCCGTTAATGCTGGCGATTTCCGTGAGGGAAGCGATTCGTGATGCGGTGGCGGCGTTCGGGAAAAATGATTTCTACCTACCAAGTCCGTGCAGTGCGGAAGCGGTGAAGAGCGTTATTGACTAGATACGGAAAACTTACCAATGGGTGGCGGGAAATTCGTCGTGCAGGAGGCGTGCTTCGGTTGAGGGAAGGCCGGCAGTGTCTGCAAAGGTTTGCCAGTTGCGGACGGTATCGAGGATGCTGGAAATGATGGTATTGGGTCGGCGGATGCCGTGGGCGGAGGCGAGTGAGAGGAGTTCTTTGGTTCCGATTTTTGAAAATTTTCCAAGCACCCCGGCGGCGCGGTAGCCGGAGCCGAGAGCGTAGCCGCTGCGGGTGATGTCGTAGGCGGGTGAAAGGAGCCACTCGCCGTTTTTGTCCATCAGGAAAGAGTGGTTGCGGGAATGGTCGTCGTCGTTCGCGATGGCGATGTTGAAGACGGTGCGGCGGAACATTTCTTCGGCTTCGGTTTCGCGGGCGGTGAGGTCGCGGGTGAGATCGATGAGATCCGAGTAGTCGATGAGTTCGCGGACGGGGGTGTGGGTAATGCCGGCGAAGCTGTGGAGGTGGAGGGGTGTGGTTTCGACTTGGTCGAAGCGACGGGTCATGAAGTGGGCAGCACCGTCGGTGGTTTCGAAGAGGCGAGTTTCAGGGACGCGGATCCCGGCGGCGTCAGCCATGAGGGCGATGGCGTGTTCTTGGCGGCAGAGGTGGTCTTCCGGGTCGATCTGAAATTTCATGAGCCACTTGGTGTGACCTGCTGGGATGTCACCGCCTCCGGCACGGACTTGGGTGAAGTCTTTGTTGAAAGAGAGCAGGGCTTTTGGCTGAGCGCCACCGGGGGAGAGGCCGCCACGTATGAGGGCGGGGATGATTTCGCCACTCTCGCCGCGCATGAGGTGTCGGGCGGAATCGACCATTTGTGCGACTTCCGTGACGATGGTTTCGCGGAAATGTTTCGGTGAGAGGTCGGGTTCGTAGGCGAGTGCGCCGAGGGCGAAGGAGCCTTGGCAGGCGAGTTTTTCAAGCGGGCCGACTTCGTTCCACGGCATGTTCATTTCCTCGAAATGGAGGCGCATGATGCGTTGGCCCCACCAGTCGGGGAGGGAGTCGTCGAAGAGGCCGAAGAGGGGACTGAATGCGGGATCGGAGGTGGTGTGGGTGCCGGTTCTGGAGAGTGGGAGGAGAATGGGAGATAGTTCGAGTCCGTGTGCTCGCCAGTCGGGGTCGTATTCAAAGAAGACGCGGCCTCGGGCGTCGGATAGGAGGGTGCCGATGACGGGTGAGTCCGGTAGGGCGCGGTAGCGGACGGTGACTTTCATGATTTCGGCGGTGATGGCGCGCGTTGCCTGGTGGTGCGTTCGACGGCTTCGATGGAGTCGTATTGTTGAGGGGCGGAGAAGAGGGTGCGGAGTTCGGAATCGAGATCGAGGATGACGGCGATTTTTGCGAGACGCTGGAGGGAGCCTTTGCCTTCGCGCTCGAGGAGTTTCAGGGTGGAGAGGCTGACACCGGAGCGCTCGGCTAGCTCTGCCTGCGTCAAGCCGCGCGCTAGGCGGTGGTCGCGGATACGGGTTCCGATACCCCGGGTGATCTGGATGGGGTTTCGTAGTTTAAAAGATGGTATTTTGTCCATTGGTGGAACTATACGTGATAATGGCTAAAATACGAGCTTTTATTCTGGGTGGTGTCTGGGCTTGTAGGCTCACTGCGAGACGCAGTTTGCACGGCCTGCGGCGGGACGCCGCAGCTACGGGTTGGCGAGGCAGCGGATGAAGTTGGTGAAGAAGATTTCGCCTTCGCGGAGGAGGTTGAGGTCGAGGAATTCGTCTTTGGTGTGGGCTTGGTCGATGGAGCCGGGGCCGAGGCAGATGGAGGGGATTCCGGCGGCGGCGAGGTGGGCGGCGTCTGAGAACCAGGGAGCACCGGTGGTTTTGGTGCGTGGGTCGGTGGCTAGGAGTATTTGGATGAAGGGGTTTGCTGGATCTGTCTCCATAGGTGGGTTTTCGTGGGCGTTTGAAATTTCCAGAGGGAGGTTGAGGGAGGCGATGGTGTCTTGGACAATTTTCAGACTGCCGCCAGCTGCTTCGAGTGATGGGGTGTGGCGGATATCGATGCTGGCTGATGCGAAGTTTGGAACGATGTTTGGGGCGGTGCCGCCGGTGATCATGCCGATGTTGAGGGTGGAGGGGCCGAGGATGGGGTGGGTGTATGCGGCGAGGGCAGGTGCGAGGTTTTTCTGGAGGGTGAGGAGGGCTTGGGAAAGCTTGAGGATGGCGTTGTCTCCGAGGTGTGGCTGGGAGGCATGGGCGGAGGTGCCGGTGGCGGAAAGGGTTGCCCAGAGTGATCCTTTAGTGGTGTGGACGACTTGCATGGAGGTGGGTTCACCAGCGATGGCGAAGGCGTAGTCGGCGGCGTGGTGTTTGGCGAAATACTTGGAGCCGTGTTGGGAGGCCTCTTCGCCCATGAAGGCGACGAAATCGACGGCGACGGGTAGATCGGCGAGGATGTCTCTGTTTTCCGCGAGGCCGGCGAGCATGGCGGACATGGGGCCTTTGGTGTCGGATGCGCCGCGACCCCAGATTTTGCCGTCGCGGATGTCCCCGGAGAAGGGGGGGATGGTCATGTTGGTGACACCTACGGTATCGAGATGGGGGCCGAGGAGGATGCGTGGGCGTCCGTCGAGGGGAGCAAAACGGGCGATGAGATTGGGACGGCGGGGAGCAATTTCCTCGAGGGTGACGGTGGCTCCGATGTTGGTGAGCCAATCGGCGAGATAGGCTGCCATTTTTTCCTCGTGGGTGTATTCTACTTCATCCGGGTGTGCGTTGTCTGGATTGACGGAGGGGATGCGGATGAGGTCTTGGAGGAGCATGGGGGGGATTCTACGCTCTAAATTCTAAATCTTAAATTCTAAAGGGAGGGAAGAGGCGGTGTTGTGTGCTGGGTTTGTGGATGAAGGGCTCACACGAAGGCGCGAAGGTTTTTGGGATGGATGTTATGTGGGATGGATTTAACCGCCAAGGACGCCAAGTAAGATAAGTTTTGTCCTCCAGTAAGTCTTACTTGGCACTCTTGGCGAGCTTGGCGGTGAAATCTCTTTGTTTGGATTGGTGGGGGAAAGCGCTTTGACAAAATGGCTGTTTTTTGTGTTCATAGATGGATGCAACCCATTCAATTTGAGGAATCCGTGGCATCGATCTTGAAAAGAAATTCGAGATATGACGCGCAGGCATATTTGTTCCTCAAGGACTCCTTGGACTTTACGCTCAAGCGCTTTAGCAAGGGCGGAGAGGAGCATGGGAGGCATGTGAGCGGCGAGGAGTTGCTGGCGGGATTTCGTGATCACGCCCTAGAACAGTTCGGTCCCATGGCATCTACTCTGATGGTTGAGTGGGGTGTGAATGAGTGCAGTGATGTGGGAAATATGGTCTTCGAGATGATCGAGGAGCAGATTTTTGGGAAACAGGAATCTGACTGCCATGCAGATTTTGAAGGATCTTTCAAGATGCTGGATGCTTTGCGCGATCCTTTCCTTCCACAAGGTTCGGTGGAGATGAGTTCTTCGGTTTAGGTACCCGAATTTGGGAGAGGAGGTGGCGGTGGCGTGTTTGCAGCAGGAGCAAGCATGGTCTTTGGAGCCTTCGGGGTGACATCGGAATTCCAAGCGAGGTAGGTGAGCAGTAAGACTCCGATGATGCTGCCGAATCCACAGGTGAAGGCGGCGGCCATGCCAATGATAAAAGGAGCGAGGCCGGTGACGACGAGTAAAACGGTGGAGGGCTTTAGCTCAAAGTTCATGGTGGCGAGACGCAACCTAGAGCGGGCGATAAGCATGCCGATGACGCAGTAGCATGCGACAGCTATGACGACAGAGGCGTGGTAGTGAAAATTTCCAGCTAATGCCCATTTGTTGGTGAGGGACATGTTCATCGACATGATGCCACCGATGAGTCCAGCTCCTATGCCTCCTGCGGCAGAGAAGATGTAGAGGGCGAAGATGCCGAGCTTTGCCGCGACGTGGTCGAAGCCTGAGGCGGCGATGGCTCCTGAGGCGATGATTGCCGCTGCGCAGATGACAGAACCGGTGTTTGCGAGTTCGTGGAACCACTCGATGCCGCCGATGAAGTAGCGGATGATGATGTAGGGGAGCAGTGAGGTGAATGTGAGGAGGCTTAGTCCCCAAAGCATGAGGAATTTCCCAAAAATGACCTGCCAGCGGGAGAGGGTGGTGAGGAGCAGGAGTTCGTGATTTCCCTCTTCGATCTCCTGGGGCATGAGGAGGAAGCCGGCGAGGGGCATGAGAATGCCGCAGACGCCCATGGCGACCCACCAGAAGAGGCCGGTATTTTCTGGATCCCAGGCAAGCACCGCGGGTAAGCCGCCGCCGCCAGCACCCACGCCTAGCTGAAATTCTGCATAGATCGCGAGAGTGGCGAAGAGGTGAATGCAGATGAATGGGTAGACGAAACTTGTACGCCGAAGGCTCTGACGGAGCTCCTTAACGGTCATCGGCCCGAATCGCTCCGGGAGGTCTGTGTGTTCGCTGACGGCCACGTTGTTTTCGGGAATCAGGGAAGGATGTCTGCGTAAACTCCGGGGTCGCTGCCCGGGATTTCGATGGCTCCACAGTTTTTCTCGTAAAACTCGCGTGGGCCAACACCGCCGATGATGCCGTAGGCGTAGCCGATGTCGCGGAGGTTTTCGAGAGCTTTGAAAAGGAGGGCTTTGCCGAGTCCAGTGCCGCGTGCGGCTTCGATCACTCCGGTGGGGCCGAAGAAGGCGCGGTTGGTGGATTCGCAGCAGGAGAAGCCGAGGATTTCTTTGTCCTTCGTGGCGATGAAGCAGGATACTGGCTGGCGTGTGAGGGCTACGGCGATTTCGCTGGCCCATTTTTCTGAGAAATGCTCGCGGGCGAAGGCTTCGATGGTGTGTTTCTCGAAAGCGCGGGCGCGGCGGAGAGTGATGCCTTGGTTGGCGACGCTCTGATAGAGGACGGTGCTATCCGGGAGGTCATAGAGGCGCACGAGCATGTCGATCATGGGAGGATGAAACGTGTTATTTGCATGGAGGTGAAGCGCGGAATTTCTGAAGCCAGAGCAAGAGGCGGCAAAGTTAGTTGAGAGCGACTGGATTTGGTAGAATTTTGCTATTTTGCATTTTTTTGTCCTGAACTGTCCCAATCCGCACGTTTGCTGCGAATAAGGTTAGTTCAGGGGCTCCATATTTGCTCGAAAACTCAAATTGAAATTATCATATGAAAAAATTCCTATTTTGCAGTGCAGTGGCTTTCGCTGTGTCCGGAGCCTCGCAAGCGGCGACTGTTCTTCCTTTGACGCAAGCGATTACGGTGACAGAAGACGGTTCGGCGACTGATGTAGGTTCACTCAGCAGCGGGCTCTCCCCCGAGGGAGCTTTCAACATTCGCGAGAGACGAAATGCTGGTCAGGTTGACCGGAGACTCAGCGCATACTTTCAATTTGATCTTAGTGGACTCACTCCAGCCGATACGCTGCAGCCCGGCTTTCAAGCGACTTTCAGTACCACCTACGTGTCCAGACTGAACGAAGTCAATAGCGCCGCGGCGACTCTGGGCCGTGTAGCACCTGCCGACATCTGGGATGTATCGGGCACAATGAATCCACTCCATGCATACGGAATTACAAATGCGCTGGATACGCAGAATCTCATCGCCGATATCGCCACCACCGCTCCCACGGGTCAGATACTTTCACTCGATGTGACCGGAATCGTGACAAACTGGGTGAACGGAACCAATGCCAACAACGGGTTCGCGTTGTTCGTTCCCATCCTTGAGGCTCAAGCGGCAGGCTTTGGTACTCCAACGCTCATGTTCGACGTTGTCCCTGAGCCTTCGGTGTTCGCATTGCTAGGTCTTGGTTTGATTCCGCTTTTCCGTCGTCGCCGATAAAAAGTCCCCCCATACCCTCAAGGCCGGCCGCTTCCCTTGTCGAGGAGGTGTGCTGGCTCTTTTTTTGCCCCTTCAACGACTCTTCAGTGATCAGGTCTTCATTCTAGGAGTCTGTTTGATGACCCATACACCATGAGAAAAAGAAATCTCCTGCCGACCCGACACTTCCTCGCTTTTTTCTTTTTGCTGGGTGGCGGGTTCGGATCGCTCTTTGGCGGCACGATTGTTCCGGCAGATGAAGTCATCATAGATGCGACGTTCAACGGCTTGGACGACGGTGTCCTCGAGAATTTTCTCCTGCTCTCGAATTCGATCGGGAATCCCGCTTGGGACAATGAGACAGGGGAGGCAACCATGTCTGCCGACGAGCCCTCCAATGGAGCGGTGGCTTGCGTTAGTGATGGTTTTTTCAATGGAGCTGAATTCTCCGCAATAACTGCTTCCTTCGATATCGCAGATATTACAGACCCAAATGGTGAGCCTACCAATAATGGTCACTGGGTAGGTCTGCAGGGTAATGACAGCGAGCTTTGGAATAACTCTGATGCTGCTGGAGGTGCCGATGGTTGGTCTTTAGGAATACGATTCCTGAATGGTGATCTAAATTTTGTTTTCGATAATTCAAGCGGCAACGAAGTGATCATTTCCTCGCTCGGTGGTTATACGCTGGCGAGCCTTCAAGATGGTTACACGGTAGACTTCCGGTTTGATGATGCGGGTTGGGAGGTTTGTCTTACTGGAATTATTGGTTCTGTGGACGCCCAAGGCACGTGGCCTGGAGCATTCGACTACTCAACTATCAGTGATGACAGTTCTGTGTTTGCGGCGATGGCCTATCAACAGTCGAGAGAGGCGGGAACCATTGTCGATTTGACCTCCATTTCTGTGAACGGAGATACCGTAAGTTCAGATTTACTTATCGATGCGTCTTTTAATAATGTCGATGACGGTATCCAAGAGGTCTTCAGTCTGATTAGTAATTCTGTAGGAAATCCAGCTTGGGACAATACGACAGGCATTGCATCTATGTCTGTAGATGATGAGACTACTTCTGGAGTGGTTGGAGCCATCAGTGACGGGACTTTTGATGGGTCTAGTTTTGAGCGATTTCTTTTTTCTACGACGGTTGAGTCCATCACCGATCCGGATGGAGGGCCGACACATAATGGGCACTGGATAGGGATTCAGGGCACGAATGCAGAGCTGTGGAATAATGCGGATATTGCTGGTGGTGTTGATGGATGGTCTCTGGGGATTCGTTTCTTGGGAGGGGCTGTAGATTTAGTTTATGACAAAGCTGGTGGCAATGAAGTGATCATTACTTCTCTTGGTAGCTATACGATAGCGAGCCTACAGGATGGTTATGTAGCTGGGTTTGACATCGATACTGAAGGCTGGTCTGTGTCGATTAGCGGTATCGATACTGCTGGCGATAGTCAGGGTGATTGGCCTACGGGTTTTGATTTTAGCACAATTTCAGCTGATACGAGCATTTACACTTCGATGACTTATCAGCAGGTGCAGGAAGCTGGGACTTCCGTTGATATGGAGGCATTCCGAATTTCTGCTCTTTTCCCGATAGTAACTGTTGTCGTCGATGAAGACGGAGACGGCATGACTGACGAATATGAGTTAGCCAACGGACTCGATGCCAATGATCCATCTGACCGTGATACTGATTTGGATACAGATGGGCTCAGCAATTTTGAGGAATTCGAGTTGGGGACGAAAGCAAATAGTGCGGATTCAGATAAAGACCTCCTTTCTGATTTTTATGAAGCCAATGAGCTTGGCACCGAGCCCGTAGATGCAGATAGCGATGACGATTTCCTGAATGATTTTGACGAAATTTTCATCTTTCGTACGAATCCCTCACTGGCGGATAGCGATTTTGATACTTTTAATGACGGCACAGAGCTGGCGGCATTATCCAATCCTCTTTCCACGACGATAACTCCTAATGGCCAAGATGGGGACGATGATGGATTGCTGGATTCGATCGAAATTTCTGCCTTTGGGAATTTGGATAATACAGGCCTGGACGATAGTGATGGAGACGGTTTTCCGAATATCACTGAGCAGGCATTTGGTAGTATCCTCAATGATTCAGCTTCAGTGCCGCGAATTGAATTCGACTCGACATTAGAGCTAAATTTTCAACGTCAGCTAGTCGCAGGTGTGGGGTATGAGCTTTTGGTATCAAAAGATCTTGAAAGCTGGTCTCCTACGCTTGGGCTATTAGCAGAAAAAACTGCGACCCCATTGGATGGTGACTTTGAGCAGGCGAAATATCAGGTCGTTTCCGATGATGAGAAAATGTTTGTAAAAATAAGGCCAAGAACTGAAATAACAGGTCGGCCAAACATCGTTCTCTTCTACACGGATGACCAAGGTTATGGCGATATGGGAGCCAATAACCCGGAAACAAAGTTTCCTACTCCCACACATGATTTGATTGCCGCTCAGGGGATTAATTTCACAGATGGTCATTCCTCTGACGCTGTTTGCTCACCATCGCGTTACGGACTTTTAACTGGGCGCTATTGTTGGCGGACAACTCTCAAGGAGGACGTCTTGGGTGCAGACGATCCTGCGTTAATTCCCGATGAGCGTATGACCTTAGCTTCTTTGTTGAAGAGCCAAGGCTATGCGACTGCAATGGTAGGAAAGTGGCATCTGGGTATGGATATCCCGGGGACGAATGGAAATCGCGATTTTACCCAGCCCATCGACGATATGCCTTTAGATGTAGGGTTTGATCATTTCTACGGTATCCCCGCCTCTTTGAACTTCGGATATTTAGCATGGATAGAGGGACGTTTCACGGATGTTAACCCCACTTTGTTTACTGCCAAAAAAGCAAACGACCTTCCGGGTGTTTTCAATGATTATCGAATTACTCCTCCCTACGATAGAACGAGTGGCTTGGAGGCCGCGTCTGACTTTGACGATGTCTTGTGTCTGTCTCGATTTACCGACGAGGCTATAGAATGGATGGAAGGTCGGGTGGAAGATGCTCACGAAGGGAAACCATTTTTCATCTACATTCCTTATACTTCACCGCATAAGCCGGTTATTCCTCGTGATGATTTTCTGGGTAAAAGCGGAGCGGGTGCCTACGGAGATTTCATGATGGAGACGGATCATCATATGGGCAATGTGCTCAAGTTTCTTGATGAAAATGGATTGGCCAATAATACGATGGTCATTCTGAGTAGCGACAATGGCCCGGAAACGACTTACAAGTCTCGCGTATCAACCTACAATCACGATAGTGCAGGGATCTACCGTGGAGGTAAAAGAGATATCTACGAGGGAGGTCACCGTGTTCCTTTTGTTATCCGCTGGCCGGCGGGGATTTCTTCTCCGGGTAGAACTTGGGATAAGCCAGTTTGCCAAACGGATCTATTGGCAACCTTCTGTGAAATGCTCGATGTGTCGCTTGATGACAACAACGGCGAAGATAGCGTGAGCTTTTATGAAGCTTTGCGCGATGAAACGGCGGAACTAGCTCGCCTTCCGATGATTCATCATTCCTTTGAGGGACGTTTTTCTATCCGTGAAGGTGACTGGAAGCTTATCATGCCTCATGAGGGAGATGGTTATGAACTCTACAATCTGGCCAATGATCCGACGGAAAGTTCAGATGTCTATGCCGCAAATTCTGTGATTGCCAGTGACCTGGAAGACAAGATCACTGAAATAGTGACAAGTGGGCGCAGCACACCGGGAGTGGATGTCGGAAATGATACGGCTTGGTGGGATGATCTGGAGTGGATCGATCCTGCAGATTACTGAATCTCGCGGTATGGCGTTGGCCATCTCATCGAATTGAAGATTTGCTTTCACCCAAATATTTTTTGGCTAGGATGAATCCAATCTATTCTCATTTTCTATGAATCTAGGTAGAGAAAAACGATTTTCAGATCGCCAATGACATCGACTTTACAAACCCAACATTCGCTCCTCCGAAGGGCGATAGATTTGAAAGACGAAGAGGCGTGGGAAGAATTTGTGAAGCGATACAATCAATTCATTCTGTGTGTTTTGAATCAGTTGGGAGTAGCTCATGATGATCTGGAGGATCTCGCCCAGCAGACCCTCATCGCATTGACGGGTGATCTTCATCGTTTTGACCGTGATCGTGCTAAATTTCGCACTTGGTTGAGCACTATTGTTAGGAACAAGGCGAATAGCTATTTTCGAAAACAATATAGCCTGAAGCGATGTATAGACAAGGTGTCGAACGAGCAGGTGGATTTTGGTGAAGTAGAGCTTCCTGAGATTGAAAGTATCCTCGAAATGGAATGGGCTGCATATGTAGCCGGTGAGGCGATGAAGAGCGTGAAGGAGGTTTTCCATGGGCAGGCAATTGAGGTTTATGAATTGAGCTTAGATGGCTGCACTGCTTCTGAGATTGCCGAGAAGACGCATCTAACGGTTGCCTCTGTCTACACGCTTAAAAAGCGAGTGAAGAAACGTCTGTATCTTGAAATTAGAAAATTGGCCTCCGAATTAGAGTAATGAGCCAAGTTGCTAAAGATGATGATAAGGGTGAGAGCTTTCGAAGTGATCACCGATTAATTGAGGCCTATCTGGAAGCTACGAAGCTAGATGAAGAGGGATTAGAGGTGTTGTGCCCGTCTTATGCCGAACTTTCAGAAATTTCGAACCGCTATGATCAAAAGGAATTGATCGGAAAAGGAGGGGTGAAGGAAGTTTCCCGCACCTATGATAATCGCACGCAGAGATGGATCGCGATGGCGCAACTTCGTGAGGATCGTGGCCCAGAGTTTTACGATCTTTTTGTTAACGAGGCGTGGCTGACTGCTTCACTGAATCATCCGAATATCATCGATGTTCATGACGTGGGGATTGATTCTTCTGGGCGACCATTTTTTACGATGGATCTGAAGGGGAATACTACTCTGTCTGATCTGATAAAAGGTGGTGATAGAAGTCAGCGATATCTACTCCAAGATTTCCTGAAAATTTGTGATGCGGTTTCGTATGCGCATTCTAAGCAAATTATTCATCTCGACCTGAAGCCGGATAATGTTCAAACTGACGCTTTTGGTGAGGTGTTGGTTTGTGATTGGGGGATGGGTAAAAGTGTTTCACAGGCTGATGAATACTCGGACGTCGCACTTTGTTCGGAATTGCGAGATAACATGACACTCGTGGGAGAGGTCAAAGGTTCGCCAGGTTACATGGCGCCGGAACAGGTCGAACAACATGAGGAGAAGGATCATCGGACAGATGTATTTTCCTTAGGGGCTATCCTATATGCGATTCTTACGGGAGAACCTCCATTCACGGGAAATACTCAGCAGGTTTTGAATGCTACCTCTGTCGGGAATGTTGCTGATCCGATTTCGAAATATCCATCGCGTAATATTCCGGCCAGTCTAGCGGCGGTAACTTTGAAAGCATTGGCGAAAGTTCCGGACGATCGTTATGACTCGGTAAAGGAACTTAGGGATGATGTAGAGCGATATTTAGACGGTTACTCTACGAATGCTGAGGACAGAAGTTTTAGGCGAGAGGCGCGTCTATTCGTTTCAAGAAATAAGAAGCCTGTCTTGATCGCCTCTCTAAGCCTAATTCTCATAACAGTTCTTTCGACTCTATTTATTCAGCAAGTCGATTTTCTCAATCAATCGGTAATGGTTAAATCCAAGCTTGCTAGGAAATATGCGAGCGAGGCAGAAGTTGCGAATGATCTGTACGTGGAGGCGCTTGACGATTCGAAGCAGCGGCAAGTTGCTCTTTCGAATTCTTTGCTTTCTTCCGTGAGGAATCTAAAAAGCAAAGGTGTTTTTGATACCCCGATGAAGAGTATTCGTGAGGCTATCGTACTTGCAGAACATGCAAAAGAGCTTGATCCAAATTCTAAGGCTGCGAGGTATCAGCTATTCACGCTGCATTTGATCCAGCTTAATTTTGCGGAAGCATTGAAATATCCCTTGGGTGCGAATCATCATCGTAGTGGTTACATGACTATAGCTGAGGCGTTTCCTGAGTTTGACTACAATAAAACAAAGAGACCGTCGTTGGGTCGCCTCTGTGACTTTCTTGAGAAGATACGCAAACTGGAACCGAATCATAGCCCTGTAGTGGAGCGAATGATTTCTTATGATGCCGCTCTTCGTTCTTCTGAGGCGAACTATGGTAAGGTGATTCTGGAGCTTGTGAAGTATCTCAACCCCGACACGGAAGGTATTGAATTGGAAAATTCAGGAGGGTCGGAATTCACACTGCGTTCTAGTGAGGGCATCAGGCTAATATCTGATGCTGGAGGATCTGGTGAATGTGTGCTGCGCTATCTCAAACCGAGGTCTTTAGTTCTAGACGTCCAAGGGGAATTTAATCTGCGCTCACTCAATGGTTTAATGATTCGGGAGTTAGATATTTCTACATGTTCGAGTATCAAGTTGAAAGGTGACCTTTCTCTGTTTTCGATTGAAAAAATCGTGATTGATTCCTCTAAGCACTCTGCCGAATCGCTACGAAAGTGGATTCGATGTAGAAAGGGTTTTACGATCGTAGAAATCGATCAATTAGCCAACTGAATGGGCTGCTGAAATGGGCTGATTAGTCGAGGTTTCCGTGATCCTCCTTGCTATAGGGGTGGTGGTTTTGTGAGATACTGCTGCCTTGTTATGGGCGCTGGATGAAAGCACGTATTCTCATAGTCGTTGGCCTGCTTGTGCTGATCATTGCTCTGCCTCTGCTATTAAAGCGGGATAGCGAGACGGCGTCGCCGGATAGTGCGGACGATAGGTTGGTGATTCTTTCCCCGCATAATGAGTCGATTCGTCAGGAGTTTGGAGAAGCGTTTGCTGCTTGGTGGAAAAAGGAGAAGGGTCGGACGATTTACGTGGATTGGCGGACGCCGGGGGGAACTTCCGAGATACGGATGGTGATCGAATCTGGATACAAGGCGGCGGAGGATACGGGGCGTGACGGAATCGGGGTGGATTTGTTTTTTGGTGGAGGTGAGCCTGATTTCGCGGGGCAAGCGAGGGCGGGGAGATTGGTGAAACTGGATGTTTTTGAGGAAATGCCGGAGCTGTTCGGTGAGGATGGGGTGATTCCGGAGACTTTCACGGGAGAGAGGTATTTTGCTGAGAATAGGGTGTGGGTAGGGACATGTATGTCGCAGTTTGGCATTTGCTATAATCCAGATTTTCTGAAGCGCGTTGGGCTCTTACCGCCGACGAAGTGGCAGGATCTAGGTGATCCGAGATACCGAGGCTGCTTGGCGCTGGCTGATCCGACGAAGAGTGGTTCGGTGGCGCGGACGTTTGAGCTTCTGGTGCAGGGGGAGATGCAGGCGTCGCTGAAATCTGGTGGGACGGCGGCGGAAGGTTGGGATGAGGGGATACGGCTGATTCAACGCATGGGTGCAAACGCGAGGTATTTCACGGATAGCGCTTCGAAGGTTCCTCTGGATGTGGGGCAGGGGAATGCGGCGGCGGGGATGTGTATTGATTTCTATGGTCGCAGTTATGCAAATGATCTAACGACGAAGGATGGGCATGCGAGAGTCGTGTGGATTGCACCGAAGGGTGGCACGACGATGAGTGCGGATCCGGTGGCGGTTTTGAAAGGAGCACCGCATGAGGAGATTGCTCAGGAGTTTGTGAAATTTTGCCTGACCAAGGAGGCGCAGAGACTATGGTTCCAAAGACCTGGGACGGAAGGTGGGCCTCGTGAGCGAGCGCTACACCGGACGCCGATACGCCGTGATATGTATGATGCGGAAACGCTCGAACTGACGACGATGCCCGGGAATTTGCCCTATGAGGACGAGGGGAATTTCACCTACGACAAGCAGCTAACCGGCAAGGTTTTCAATACGCTGCGTAAACTTGTGAAGGTGATGTGTATTGATTCGCATGAGGAAATGAAGTCAGCATGGAAAGCGATTGAGGAGGCGGGGATGCCGGAGGATGCGTTGGAGGTTTTCCATGATGTTTCACGGGTCTCATATGAAATCGCGGGTCAGGGAGATCCGGGACTAAATAGTCGGGACTCTATGGTGCAGGCGGCGCGAATGAAGGAGCTTGGCGAGTGGTTTCGCGCGAATTATCGGAAGGCGCAGCGTATCGCTGAAGGGAAGGAGGCGCGGCCATGATGAACCGGAAAATGGCGTGGGTGGTTTCTCTTACGGTGTTTGCTGTATTTGCGGTGTTCTTCCTGTATCCGGCTGGGATGGTGGTGAAGCAGGCATTCGAGGCTAAGACTGAGGATGGCTCGACGGTATGGACTCTGGATTTCATCGGCGCGGTGTTTTCGAATCCGATCTATCGTGAGGGACTCTGGAATGCACTGATGATGGGTGTGGTTAGCACGGGGTTGACACTGCTCCTGGCATTTCCGCTGGCGCTGGTGGCACATCGGTATGATTTCGTGGGGAAGAAGGGACTAGCGGTGTTGATTCTTGCTCCGATGATTTTACCGCCGTTTGTGGGGGCTGTGGGGATTAAGCAGATGCTCGGGGTGAATGGGGCGTTCAATGCGCTGCTGATCGATGTGGGAATGATGAATGCGGCGACGCCTTTCGATTGGTTGGCTGAGGGGCGCTTTCTTGGAATTGTGGTGATGAACGCGCTGCACTTATATCCGATTCTCTACATGAATATCGCTGCGGCACTGGCGAATCTGGATCCGGCGATGGAGCAGGCGGCGGAGAATCTCGGTTGTCCGCCTTGGAAGCGGTTTCTAAAGATTACGCTGCCGCTGGCTATGCCGGGAGTGTTTGCGGGGAGCTCGTTGGTGTTTATATGGTCGTTTACGGAGCTGGGTGTGCCACTGGTGTTTGACTACGCAAGGATTGCACCGGTGCAGATTTTCGATGGGATCAAGGGCTTGGAGAAAAACCCGGTGCCTTACGCGCTGACAGCGATCCTGATGGTGATTGCGGCAGTGGTTTTCGCGGGTGCGAAACTGGTGATGGGTAGGGCTCCGCTGGGGACTGCTCCTAGGCCGAAGGGGCGCAGTGATGGGGAGAAGCTTCATGGTTGGAAGAGCTGGGCATGTGCTGCATTTTTCCTAGGGACTTTCCTTATCGCTTCGATTCCGCATGCGGGTGTGGTTTTCCTATCTCTGGCGGAGCGGTGGTATGGGACGGTGATCCCGGATGAGCTGACGATGCGCCATTACATTGAGGCGCTTGGTAACGGATTGGTTGTGCCTTCTATTCGCAACAGCCTGATGTATTCGGGCACGGCGATGTTCCTTGCCGTGTTGATCGGGCTGGCGGTGGCGTGGGTGGTGGTGCGTTCGGATCTAAAAATACGCGGCTGGCTGGATGCGCTGGTGATGCTGCCGCTGGCTGTGCCTGGTTTGGTGATGGCGTTTGGTTACTTGGCACTTTCGCAGGAGGGGAAACCTTTTGCGTTTCTCGTGGGAGCGGGTGGAAATCCATTTTTCCTGCTAGTGATTGCGTATTGTATACGGCGCTTGCCATACGTTGTACGAGCGGCGGTAGCGGGGCTTCAGCAAAGTAATCCTGCATTGGAAGAGGCTGCAAAATCTCTGGGAGCAACGCCGATGCGCATGATGCGCCGGGTGGCGATTCCGCTGATCGCGGCGAATGTGGCGGCGGGAGCAATCCTTGGTTTTGCCTTCGCGATGCTCGAGGTGAGCGATAGCTTGATTCTCGCGCAACAGACGCAGCATTACCCGATCACGAAGGCGATTTATACGTTGCTCAGCACGCTTGGAAATGGAACTGAGCTGGCGGCTGCGCTCGGCGTGTGGGCGATGGTTTTCCTTTCGGTTGCCATCATGGGAGCTGCGGTTCTTGGTGGGAAACGCGGCGGGCTATTTAAGGTTTAGTCGCGTTGCTCCAGTGCCGAGTGAGCAGCGATCAGCGTGAAGTGTAAGACTTTGGAGGCGCGTTCAGGTTGGTTGGGCTTTTTTTAAAAAGGAGGGAAGGAGGAAGACGGGAGGAGAGGGAGAAGACCGGACAACGGATTTTAGGACTTCAGAAATTTGAAATAAATTCTTCCTCCCTCTTCTCCCGTCTTCCTCCTTCCCTCTCTGTAAAAAGAAAGCCGGAATCCATCAGAGAACCGTCGATTGCCCCCCGGCGTGGTTCCTAGCTTATGCGATCTCTACGATGAGGTTGATCTCGACCGCGACATTCAACGGAAGTGCGGCAGCGCCGAGGGCGGTGCGGGAGTGTTTGCCGCGCTCGCCGAAGATTTCTACAAGGAGTTCTGATGCACCGTTGATGACAGTTGGGTGGCCGTAGAAATCTGGGTCAGAGTTCACGAAGCCGTTAAGGGCGACGATTTGTTTTACATCATCGAGAGTGCCGATGGCTTCTTTGATGACGGCGAGGCGGTTTAGGATGATAATGCGGGCACCTTGAACTGCGTCCTCAATGGAGCAAGCGGAAGGGACTTTTCCGAGGATCTTGGTGTCGCCATCGATGGGAAGGCCTCCGGAGAGGTAGAGCATGTTCCCGCTACGGACGCAGTTTACGTAGGCGGCGACAGGAGCTGGAACTTCAGGGAGTGAGAGGCCGAGGGATTCGATTTTGGCGAGGGTATCGTCTTGCATGGGTGGGATGTTGCGAGGAGCTGGGTGCTGTGGTCACGAACAAAGAGTTCAGGCTGGAGGAAATGAATTGCGAATAAGGGAGATGGGGATAGTTTTTCCGATCATGAAACCTGCCTATCTAGCTCTACTGTTTTCTCTACCTATTGCGCTTTCACACGCGGAGCTTGCGACCGAGACCGTCATCAAGGGCTTGGAGAGACCAGTTTGGGTAGGTGCGCCGGATGGTGTGAGTGATAAGCTCTGGGTGATGAAGCAGCCCGGGACAATCTCGATTATTGATCTGAAGACTGGTGAAAAGTTTTCCGAGCCTTTTCTCAAGATTGAATCAAAGGTTGATGATAGCAAGAATGAGGAGGGTTTGCTTGGATTGGCGTTTGCTCCAGATTTTGCCGAGAGCGGGCGCTATTATGTCAATTATACCTCGAAGGATAGCCATAGTAATGTGGTGAGATTTACGACTCCAGATGGCATGACGACGGATGCTGATTCGGGAGAGACTATCCTCCGCTATAAACAGGATTATGATAACCACAATGGCGGTTGGCTCGACTTCGGCCCCGATGGGATGCTCTGGATTGGAACGGGAGACGGCGGAGCTTCAAATGACCCGAAGGGAAGGGCGCAGGATGTCGGTCAGTTTCTCGGCAAGATGCTGAGGCTGGATGTTTCCGGAGAGACTGGATATGTCCCCGCTTCTGATAACGGTTTTGTTAACGTAAAAGGTGCGTTGCCCGAGATTCATGCGATTGGATTGCGGAATCCTTGGAGATGTTCGTTCGACAGAGAAACGGGAGATTTTTGGATTGGAGATGTGGGGCAGAATGCTTGGGAGGAAATCAACTTCGTCGAGAAGGGAGAAACGGGTGGTAAGAATTTTGGATGGAGGCTGCGTGAGGGCGAAATCAAAACGCCAGAGAAGAAAAATCGTGATGTTGGCGGGGATATTCCAGAGAACCATCACGCGCCGATTTATGTCTATGAACATGGGAGTGGGCCGTTGCAGGGACTTTCGGTAACGGGCGGTTTCGTTTATCGCGGTAGTGAAATTCCGGAGTTTAATGGACGCTATATTTTCGCGGACTACCAGAATCCTCGTATCTGGTCATTCGTAGGAAAAGGTAGCGATTATGCTGAATTTAAGGATCACACCAGTGAGCTGCAGCCGGACAATGGGAGGATCAGTTTGATCTCATCATTTGGCGAAGGCGGTGATGGAGAGCTGTATCTGACCGACCTTACAGGAACGGTGTATAAGATTGTTGGGAAGTGACGAGGTAGCGGTGCTAGTCCCACAGATGTTTCTCGCCGTAATCGACTCCGTATTTTTTGAGTAGTGCCAGATATTCGCTGCGGAAGTCTTTTGTCGCGTGGTGATTTCCAGGGGTTGCACCCCTGGCTGGTATGAATTGTCCCGTTGGGACATGGGGAGATTAGTGGGCGCCGGGAGATTGTTGAGCCTCGGAGATGAGGGGGCGGAGTATTTTGTGTTCCTGTGTGAGGGTGGGGTCTTCTTGAAAGACTCGGTCGGCGAGGGAGCGGGCTTCGCGGATGAGGGGAGTATCTGTGATGAAATCGGCGAAGCGGAGGTCGGAGAGACCGGATTGGGCGGTGCCTAGAACGTCGCCGGGGCCGCGGAGGGCTAGGTCGGCTTCGGCGATTTCGAAACCGTCCGATGAATTTTCTAGGACTGTGAGTTTCTCGATGGCCTCGGGAAGTTTGGAATCGGTGAGGAGGATGCAGTAAGACTTATGCTGGCCACGGCCGATACGGCCACGGAGTTGGTGGATCTGAGCGAGGCCGAAGCGTTCGGCGTTGTGGAGGATGAGGAGGTTGGCGTTGGGGACATCGACTCCAACTTCGATGACTGTGGTGGCGACGAGAGCTTTCAGCTTACCGCTACGGAAATCTTCCATGACGGCGTCTTTTTCCTCTGGGCGGAGTTTTCCGTGGATGAGGCCGACGTTTTCGGCTCCGAGGCGTTTTTGCCATTTTGGGAAAGCTTCGATGGCGGACTGTGCTTTTACGGATGAGGATTCCTCGACGAGGGGGTAGACGAGGTAGGCTTGGCGGCCTTCCTTGAGCTGGGCTTTTACGAAGTCGGTAATGTCCTTTTGCTTCGGCTTCTTGCGGAGGGCGGTGATGATTTTTCCGCGTCCGGCGGGTTTTTCATCGAGTAGTGAAACATCGAGATCCCCGTAGATTGTCATGGTGAGTGAGCGAGGGATGGGGGTGGCTGTCATGACGAGGACATCCGGGAGGGTGCCTTGGGCGATGAGGTTTGCACGCTGGACGACACCGAATTTGTGCTGCTCATCGATGACGACGAGGCCGAGGTCGGTGAAGAGCTCGGGATCGTAGAGCAGGGCGTGGGTGCCGATGAAGATGGTCGCTTGGGTTGTTGAAGGCGGATGACATCCGCCTTTCCTTGCGGCGGTGCGGAGGACTAGGTTGACGCCGAGGGGGGCGAGGTATTTGCGGAAGGTTAGGTAGTGTTGCTCGGCGAGGATCTGGGTGGGAGCCATGAGTGCGGCGTCTGCTCCGGAATCGATGGCGAGGAGCATGGAGGCGAGCGCGACGAAGGTTTTCCCTGATCCGACATCACCTTGGAGGAGGCGGTTCATGGGGCGTGGGGTGCGCATGTCGGCGATGATTTCCTTGATCGAGCGTTTCTGAGCGCCTGTCAGATCAAAGGGGAGGGAGTGGTAGAAGGCTTTGAGTAGGGTGGTTTTCTTTCCGAGGATTCGTCCGTCGAGGGCGAGGTGGCGGGTGCGTTGCCAGACGACGTTTAACTGTAGGATAAAGAAATCCTCGAGGGCGAAGCGGCGGCGAGCGGTGTGGGAGGATTCGAGTGAGGTAGGGAAATGGGTTTCGTGAAGATCGGCGTGGCGGGGTTTTTCTGAGACGGGGTAAGGGAATGTGAGAGAGGCGGGTTCTGTGGTGTGAAGGACGGTGTGGATGATCTCTCGGAGGCGGCGCTGGTTGATGCCGGATATGTTTTTGTAGATGGGGACGATGCGATTGAGGTGGATGGTTTCAGTTTCGTCCTCGTCTTCGCGGATGACTTCGATTTCGGGGTGGTCGATGATGAGGCGGCCGCCCTGTTCTTTTACTTTTCCGTAGGCGACGACTTGGTGGCCTGCAGCGATGACCTTCGACATGAAAGGCATGTTGAACCAACGGCAGGTGATTTTCCCGGAGCCGAAGACGCCTCCATCGCCGTCCATGATGATGGCCTCGTAAAAACGGGTTTTGCCGAAGCCTTTGGTGGTGGCATCGATGACCCCACCGGTGAGGCAGACGGGTTTTGCGGTGGGTTGATTGGGAAAGCGGTCGAACTGGCGGCGGTCTTCGTAGCGTTTTGGAAAATGGTTGAGGAGGTCGGAGACGGTATGGATTCCTACGGCAAGCAGGGACTGGGTTTCCTTCCCGGTGAGGGATTGAATTTTAGATAAATCGGTTTTGCCGGAGAACACAGGTGGAGTTTGCGGGTGTTGGACGGCATTTCAATGGAAAGCCGCGTTCATGGCAGAATATTTCGGAAAGACTAAGGGCTTGCGGGAAACGCTGGGTTCGCTAGGTTTCCGGGGTTCAACCCCAGCCTATGCTCCAGACTATTCTCGACTATATCTTGCTCATCTTCGTCGTGGTGATGCTTTTCAATATCATCATCTTCGTCCACGAACTTGGCCATTTCCTAGCAGGTAAATGGCGTGGGCTTCAGATCGATAGGTTCCAGATCTGGTTTGGTAAGCCGATTTGGAAGAAGGAAATCAAAGGGGTTCAATATGGTCTTGGGTGGATTCCGGCGGGTGGTTTCGTGGCGTTGCCACAAATGGCGCCGATGGAAGCAATCGAAGGTGGCGACAAGGATCGAGCTCCTTTGCCGAAGATCTCGCCGATGGATAAAATTATCGTGGCGTTTGCTGGACCGTTGTTTTCTGTATTGCTCGCACTTGCTGCTGCGGTGGTGGTGTGGGGTGTTGGGAAACCAAAGGATTTTATACCGAGCACTACCGTTGGATACGTGGAAAAAGACAGCTCTGCGGAGATTGCGGGCATCCTTCCCGGGGATGAAATTCTCAAGATCAATGGCAAAGAAGTGAACGGCTTTGCCGGGACGCTCGACAGCATTACCGAAAGTATCATCCTGAGCAGTGGTGAGGAGATCGATTTTACCGTGAAACGCGAAGGAGCCGAAGAACCCATCACTTTGACGAGCGGGTTCAAGACACCTCCGAGCCGGTGGTGGCAGCGGGGTGGCCTGAGGCAAGTTGGATTAGCTCCTTCGGGAGAGGCCAAAATCGCGGGAATCATCAAGAATAGCCCAGCGGACAAGGCTGGGCTTGGTATAGGTGACGTGATCGTTTCAGTAGATGGCGAGAAGCTCTACAGTGATATCCAGCTCGCTCAGTATCTTAAGTCGAAGGATAATCCTGCGGTGACGCTGGAAGTGAAGAAGGCTTCCGGTGAGATGGTTTCGGTGAAGGTCACTCCTGAAAAGCCACTGCAGCCATCAGATCGTGGTCCGATGCTCGGTGTGATGTGGGATCCAACGAGTGATGTGGATGTGCGTATTGTTCATCCGAATCCCTTCGCTCAAGTGGGCGATAGCATCAAAATGATGTGGGTGACGATCACCAGTGTCGCCGACCCTGGATCGAGCATTGGAGTCGATCACCTCAGTGGCCCCGTCGGTATTGGGCAAATGCTCTTCTCGCTTTTGAAAACTGAGGATGGGTGGAGACGCATTCTTGGGTTTATGGTGCTTTTCAACGTGAACCTTGCGGTGTTGAACATGCTTCCTTTCCCTGTTCTGGACGGGGGCCATATTACGCTGGCGATTCTCGAAAAGATCGCGGGCAAGCCGGTGCAGGCAAAAGCGCTGGAGATCATTCAGACAGCATGTGCCTTGGCTCTTATTTCGCTGATGCTTTATGTTACCAGCAAGGACATCGGAGACAAGATTCGCCCTGGAGCTGATGATGGCGGTGGGGAAATTCGTTTCGCTGAGTGACGCTGTGGCTGAAGAAGACGTCTCGGAAAAGGAGGATGCCTGCACACGATGTGGGATGGAGGCATTGGGCGCTTTCGGAGATGAAATGCTCTGCGAGGCCTGTTATCACGCTAGTGCCTCATGCTGTGGACTTTCTGAAGATGGTTGAATATTAATTCATGTAAAAACGCAGAAAAGGGAAGAATTACGCGATTGCGTAGTTGTGAATTGCCCGTTTTTAGATAGTCTGAATCTGTTGACGCGAGAGAGGATTCCCCCCACCGCTCTCAGGTCAATATCCCCCCAAGGGTAATTTACATTCCCGCAAACGCGTCGGCAGACTTTCTCCCCCCAGAAGTCTGCTGATTTGCGTTAGTGGGTGTGGCTCGAAGCCTTTTTAGGGCTAATTTCAGCCTAAAAACATGAAATACGCGATCACGTTATGTTCTAAAGCCTGATTACGGGTAATATGTTAGTGCAGACTCTTGCGAGTTCCCCCCCACTCGTTCGAGTCGGTTTCCCGAGAGGGACAATGCACGTTCCTCTAAGGAATAAATTGGCAGGTAACTTTCCCCTAGTTGCCTGCCTTTTCTTTTCAACCTCCAAAGGAGGGAAGGTTGGTGAGCTTATTCGACGGTGATGAACTTGCGCCGGACGCTGGAGAAGATCTCCTTATTTGAAGCCTCCATGAGCTGGCGTGCCCAGATGGAGCAGATTTCCTCGTTGTCTGTGATGTGCGTGCTTTCACCTTGGAGGTGTAGATCGGGACCGCGGCGGTCAGAGACAGTCGCAATGAGCTTACCGGTTTTCGCATCATGTACGCGTGCTTCGAATCCACAGACGGGGATTTCCTTGAGGGCTCCGGCGGAAGCATCGGGGAAATGAGCGTGGGTAAGAGCTACTTCTAGGATGAGGGTGTCTGGCTTGGAGGTGCTGGAGGTTTTGTAGAAAAGGCAGATAGGATCGGTGAAAGCGATGTTGAGCTGCTTGGTGAAATATCGCGCGAGCTGAGCGGTACGTTTTTCGAAGGCTTTTTGATCAGGGATTGCTGCGGATTTGCTTCGCTCCCATTCATGAACATGCAGGTAACGTGTGGTTACCGGGCGAATGACGATGTTCTTGTAGTCAAGGACGTTGATGTCCTGTGTAAGCCATGAGTGCTCGAAAGGAAGACGGCTGGAACGTTTTTTCGTATCTGTGCCGGTAGAGGTGAGAAACTCGGTGGGCTCAGCAGGGAGCACAGCATGGTCGAGGCCGCATGATGTCAGGGCGAGCAGGACGCATGCAAAGGGAGTGAAGGCTTTCATGCCCTAAGATTTGCGCGAGCGCAGGGAGGGTGCAAGGATGAAGCGTAGGGTGGGTCTGTTCACTCGCCTTCTCTTACCTCGACAGCAAGGTTGTCTAGGCGGGCAAGGAGCTTTTTCCATGCCGCGATATCCGCGCGTAGGTTTACCTTCTCGATGAGGGAGTCAGCGTATTCGAGTGAATGATAGCAGCCGACGATTTCATCGAGAAACTCGACGCGCAGGGCGTGCACCTTCAGCTTGGTATCATCAGAAGCGCGGATGTATTTGAGGTAGTTGACCCATGCATCGCCGAACTTTTTCTCCATCGGGACTAGATCTTCGGCGAGGGGAGAACTTTCCGCCTCCTCGGCGAAGTCGTCGCGGTATTTTTCATTTAGAGTGACTCTGTCATCGAGCATGGAGTCGAGCGACGGCGCATCCTTTTCTTCTGCCAGAGCTGTGAAAGAGGAGAGGAGAAAGAGGACGGGAATGATGAGCAGGGAGGAAAGTTTCACGGACAAGAAAGTAATCGTGGCCGGCATGTATGCCAGAGGAAATAGGCTATTCTTGGTCTAGTCCGGTGATGTAAGCGAGAATGTCTGTGAGGTCGGCATCGGTGACACCGCTGCAGGCGATGGTTTTCATTTTAGAGCCATCCTCATCTTTAGCGTCTGCGCCACGCCGGCCGTTTTGAAACTTTCCGAACTGATCACGGAGATACCAAGCGGGGAAAAAGGCGAGAGGAGGGCTGCGGAAGGCCTCCTCGCCAGATGCATTGAATCGGTGGCATTCGGCGCAGTTTTCTAGGAAGAGGGTTTTGCCGTTTTTTGGGTCTCCGTCATCGGAGGGGGGCGTCGGGATGCGCTTCATGCCGGAGACATGCTGGGACAAGGCTGGTATGTCTTCCACTACGAGTGTCTTGGCGATGGCGGCCATCTGCTGGCCGGGGATGTCTTTAGGATGGTTTCCCCGGTGGTCTGCACGAAAGCGCTCGAGCTGGAGGCTAACATACCATGGCGGTAGGCCAGCGATGGGAGGGGATTTGAGTTCAGGGTTCCCTTCTCCTTTTTCTCCGTGGCAGGCGATACAGGTGCGCTGATAGATGGCGGCACCGTTGTCCTCTTCCTCTGCATGGCTATTGATGGGAGCAATCACAAAGTAAGCCAGAGCGACAGATGCTGTGAGGTGAAAGGACGTAATTCTCATTCGTAAAGGTATGCTATTTAGCGATCCGTTTCCTGATTGGAAGCTTTTCCAAACTCTGCAGAAAATCGTATTGAATTTGAAATTTGCTCAGGAGATGCGTTTTCGATGCGCGAATATGCTTTTACGGCTCCTTCTAAGGCATTGTAACGAATTTCTTCTAATCTGGTGGATTCTGGAAGAGGAAGACGTGCGGTATCGATTTCTTTGGTGATGTTGTAGAGCTTACTCCATGCGGAAGCCGCCACATCGTACCGTTTCATGGCAATGGCTGATTCGGATTCTCGTCCAACGATCGCGTTGAGCGCAGCAATATTGGCGAGCCCCAGCGGAGATGGTGGCTGTTTGTTTTCCAAGGAGACCCTATTGAGAAACTCCAAATAGGTGGAAAATGCGGTTCCAAGAAGCTCCATGGATTTCTCCCCCGCATCCTCCGCAGCGGCTAGTTTGCCAAGTTGGTATTGTGCTAGGGCGAGTTCCCGTAGGGGGGAGGCAAAGACGGGGTATTCCACGGAGAGATTTTCGAAAATTCCGGCGGCTTCACGATAGCATTCACCTGCCTCCGAATTGAGGCCGAGAACCCTCAAATCCTTGGCGCGTAGATTGAGTGCAAGGGCGATATTCTCTTGTAAGTCCGGCTGCTTAGTTTCCGGGATTAATAATGAACTCAGGAGCTCTGCAGCTCGGTCGGACTCTTTGAAAAATTGATCCGCATCCTTCCTGGTAGCTGCCGCTGAAGCGAGATTGCCGTGGCTGGCAGCGAGTTGTAGGGTGATCGCCCGTTTTCGTATTCCTTCCGCCTTGTTCCATGCTCGTAGGATTTTCTCGTGGGCTGTGCGCTGCGATCCGTGAGTTTTTGCTTCTGCTTGTGTGAGCATCGCATCCAGAAGGATGGCCTCGACATCGTCGGTAGGCATTTGCCGTTGTAACTCTCTTGCTTCTGAGTAACGGGCGGCAGTTTCTTCTGTTGATGAAGATAGCCCTCCTAACATGAGCAGGGTTTCTACGCGTTCGTTCAAGGTGGAAGGAAGATCGATGGGGCGGAGCAATAACTCGGCTTCTTCCAAATCCGATACTGCCTTTTTATGGAATGAAGGATCTTTGAAAAGCTCTGCTAGACCCAAGTTGAAACCGGCGTGGTCACGCAAAGTGGACGCCAGTTTTCCCGCCCATCCACGGTTGGCAGGATCTTCACGTAGGAGCGATCGCTGGACATCTAGCGCATTCACGAAAAGTTCCGATCGCTGGGGGAGCGTGAGTGTTGGGCTCGGATGGTTCGCAATCTGGCCACGAATCTTCGCGAGGAGGAACTGCCGGTGAAGCTGGCCGGGGGTCGCGGTTTGCTCTGCGAATGTTTCGGCGGTTCGCAGACTTTCAAGGGATTTAGAAAGAAGTCCTGCGTGTCGCTCGATGACGCTGCGGAGGGACAGGGTTTGGGCTTTGATGACCAGCCATGGATGCGAGTTCGGGCTTTCCGCGAGATGCGATTCGGCGAGTTTCATAACATCAGAAACCGATTTCGCGGCGTTCACGGGATCGTTGGTCAAATGGCATACTTCGGCTTTGCGCTGCCGGGCGAGCGCGGCAATAGTATCGAGCGTGGGTGCGGCGGACTCTGCGAGATCCCAGGCAGTGTCATAGGCTTGTAGGGCGCTTTTGATTTCCCAATCGTCACGCAGGATATCGCCCAGAGCGATCTGGGTTCTGACTAGGGCTTCCAGGGCATCGAGATCGGCTGTTGAAGAATCGAAAAGCCCTAGCGCTTTCATGCACTCGTCCCGTGCTTCGGTGTTTCGGTTTTGTCCCCATGCGAGTATATCACCGAGAAATGCATGGAGTTTTGCGCGTCCAATTCGTGTGGATGGATCTTCGGGCAAGGCATCGAGGGTTTGCATCGCACGCTCGGCAGCTTCGTCTAGCCGTCCTTGGCCGAAGAGAATTTTCGCCTGCTGCAAACGTAGATCGGCGACAAGCCGGGGTGGGGTTGGATTTTCCAATAGATGGGAATCGACCTTCTCGACTGCGGAGGAAAGCACATCAAGTCTCCCGGTTTCCGAAAGCTGGTCGTAGAGATCGTGCAACATGAAGCCGACGAGTTGGTTTGCCGAATCTCGCGCCTTGGTTGCTTCGATCCGCTTGCGGTTCGCATAGAGCCCGGTGATGACCGCGATGGCGAGGAGGATGGAAAGTGCTGCGGCGACTCCCCGGAAAATTCGTGCCCGTTTTCGTGCGAGGCGGAGTTGGTGGGCTTGGTCGCGCCGGGTGAGCGTTGCCAGCGGGACGGCTAAGACGGCCGCCACCAACTTGAGGAATGCGAGGTTGGATTTTTCCCGGTAGGCGGCGATGCGTTCGTTCCGTTCCGCAGAGGAAATCGTGGGATCAGCTTTGAGATGTCTCAGATACGCCGAGCTACTGGTGTATCCCTCCGTAGCATCAGCCAATCTGAAATCGGCAGCGAGGGGTTCCACATCGTCGGATTGTACAGTGCCGTCATCTGCCGTTTGAATGAGAAGGGGCTCTGGAAAAGCCTCGTTCGGCTCGCCATCCAGCAATGCGGGAACAATCCTGTCGGAACGCCCGAGGCTTTTGAAATGCCGGATTTCTTCCGCGACATACGGAGATTCGACGGCGCGCGGAGAGGATAAGACAATGAGAGTCTTTGAACGTTCCAGGGCGCTGCGGATCGCCGGTGCGAGAGAGGCCTCTGCGGAAAATTCTTCTTCGTCCCGGAAGACCGGGAAGATCTTTGGCGGGACGGGGTCTCCTCGGAGATTTGTAGTTCCTACCAGATCCGGCGGAACCACATATCTCTCCAGCGAGCGATGCAGCCATGTTGCCCAGCAGCGGTCGGCTTCCCGGTTGTCGGCATGCCGGTAGGAGATAAACGCGAGGTAATCCGGTTTCTCCAAGCAGGTATCGGACATCGGATCAAAGGTGGAAATTAGTCAAACTCGCCTCGCGCGGATTGTGTATCTAGGTAGGAATAATCGGATCCGCCGGGGCCAGCCGGGCCGATCCAGAGAACCAATCCGTCAGAACTTAGGGTTACGTCCGTGGCTCCGTCGGAGAAATAGATTTTCCTGGGATGGAACTCACTGGTATCCCCGTTCTTCACAGACTTATAACCTACTTTTCCACCATCATCGTGTCGGGCTCTATCGAGAGTCACCTGATAGGTTTTTCCTGTTCTCGGATTCACTGCGGTGAGCAGGGTTTTACCCGACTTGAGCGGAAGTAGTTCGGTAGCATGTATGTCTTTCGATAAAGTTAAACTGCAGGCCTTTCCCTTGGCTCGGCCGGTAGCAGTGATATCCACGCTTTCCATATTTTCCAAGACGGCCTGCGTGAGTTTTTTGCTGCTCACAGTGATTACACCAGGATTTGGAATGACTCGGTATTTTGCCGGCGTGTCAATGTGCGAGCCGTCGATGGCTGGCGAGAGCTGGAGAGTAGCGCTGGTGACTCCACTTGCGGAGGTGGAGCTCGAAATTAACTTCGCAGGGAAGGAAACTGCCCCAGAGAAGTCTCTCGGTGCGCTATCTAGGTTGTGGTTGGAATTAATGGATAAATGGATGTCTTTTAGGCCAGAACGAGAACTGAATATCTCAGAACGAGAACCGAATGTCTCTCTGGCGGCAGAACGAACATCGTCTGACACGTTGCAGCTTGTGATTAGTAGGGGAATCAGGAGGGCGGGGAGAAAGCGGGTAAGGATGCTCATTCGTTGGTGTGTGTTTGACTAGTATAGGTTTTTTCGATGATTCGTATAACCATGTCCTAACACAACAGTCAGCTTAAACAGATCAAGGCAAGATCATTCCTCTGTTGGAGTCGGAGGGTAATGACCCGCTGTTAGTTTGGACTGCTTATGATTGCACTGCAGTCGCAGGGAGCGAACACCGCAAATAGAAGAAAGACGGTGGCTTTCAGAGAGTTAGAAGCAATCTATGGGTCTAGGGTAAAAGTTCCGGAGAGGGACGTGGGGTTTCCTGTGAAGAAAGCCGTCCCTGAGACTCGGCCTACGTTTGTGCCGTCGTATCCAAGATTGAAACGGAATGGGACGAAAGTCTCAGTAAATATAAGAAAGGTGGAGGAGTAGCCTTGGGTTTTCTCCTCACGGAATTCGGTCACGGTGGATGGAGTCCCGCCATCAATGGCGAGGGTTCCGATGATGCTGCTTCCGGACGGATTCACGCTGAGGACAAATGTAGATCCATTCGCGATGATGGTGACGTCTCTGCCGAAATAGGTATCGATCGCGTATGCATCCGCAGGCCAAGTCGTTATGCTGGTGGCGAAGAATTGTTGTGATGCCGAGATGCCGGTGTCGAAGGTGCTCTGGACGGAGTTCGTAAAATCTAAGTAGCGATTTTGCTGAGCCCAAGTCAGGAGGTCAGGCGAGGTATAGACGCTAAAGCTTGTTCTGGCCGCTTGGTCGAAATTGAGAGTGGCTGTGCTCGCAGGGAAGGTAATGTTGGGTGTTACACTCTGAACAGTTGGGAAGATTTGTGAGAATTCATCGAACGCATTTGCTGCCACTCCCACTCGGCGAATCGTGACGGAGTTGATGGTGATGTCGGTATCCGGTTTCTTATCTGCGTCGGTTGAGACGACGTTAATCGCATCCATCACGCTTGTCCCTGAAGTGACGGAGCCGAAGATGGTGTGGACTCCATCGAGGAAAGTGGGCGTTCCTACTGTGATGAAAAACTGGGAGCCATTGGTGTTGGGGCCGGAGTTCGCCATCGCGATGAGATAGGGTGTGTCGAAGCTAAGTCCATTGGAGACTTCATCGGGAAAGGCGTAGCCCGGGCCATCGGTTCCTATGCCGTTTTGGGAGCCCGCTTGATTGACGAAGGTCTCAACGACTCGATGAAAAATGATTCCATCGTAGTAGGGAGTGTTGGTGCGCACGGCTCCATTTGCAGAGTCCACCCAATCGCGGGTTCCTTCCGCGAGCATGATGAAGTTCGCGACCGTGAGAGGTGAGTTGGTGTAGTCCAACTCTACGGTGAAATCGCCATCAGAGGTCGTGAAGTCCGCATAGATTTGAGCCCGCAGAGGGAGGCTCGCGGCAATCAGTAGGCAAAATGACAATAGGGTTTTCACTGCCCAAAATGGATTAGATTTTGAGCGTGTTGGCAACCCTGAAGCTTTTGATAGTAGTTTGCGGCGACTAGAGATGTTATTGGAAAAAATGGTGTCCGATTTGGCTGGCGGGGGTGTTTTGATCGGTCTCCCAATAGACGTCTTCCTGGATCTGAGGGACGCTTGGAGGTGGGGAGGTTTTAGCTAATAATCTGGATTGGATGGCTTCTGCTTTTGCTTGGTCTGCCATCTCCTCTGCTTGGGTGATTGAGATGAGCCCTTCAGAAATTAGTTGCTGGCTCCATAGGGTGAGCGGATCGAAGTGATCTCGCTTATGATCAATGGATTCTTGAGTTCTGTATTTTTTGTGACTCGCATCGGCTACAGTGAAGCCATAGTAGCGCATGGTAGAGATCTCTAGAAGAGCGGGACGCTGATGAGTTCTAGCTCGGTTGAGGGCGGTGGTGGCTTTCTCGTAGATGAGGGGGATATCTGTATCTGCGCAGTGATCCCAATCCATGTTGTAGGCTTCCGCACGCTGTGCGAGATGAGGGGGAGATTTTGAGGAACGTTCTTCTGAGGTGCCCATGGCGAAGCCGTTGTTTTCGATGACGAAGACGACAGGGAGATTGAAGAGGCTAGCGAGGTTTAGGGTTTCGTGGAAGACGCCTTGGTTCATGGCTCCCTCGCCCATAAAGCAAACGCTGGCAGCGTGTGTGGAATTTTTCTTCAAGGCGAATGCTAGGCCTGCGGCGAGAGGGGTTTGGGCGGCGGCAATTCCGTGGCAGCCCCAATGGTTTTTATCTGGGGCGAAAAGGGAGAACATTCCACCTTTGCCTTTTGAACAACCTGAGGTGAGTCCCATGAGCTCTGCCATGATGGATGACATGGGTAGGCCAGCGGCGATGGCGTGACCGAATCCCCGTGGGCCGGAAATGCTGTGATCATCTGGGAGCATGGCTGCGCGGACGGTGGCGGCTATGGATTCCTGGCCAATGTCGAGTAGCAGCCAGCCGCCCATTTCTCCTTCCGCGTAGCGTCTAGCGGCATGTTGCTCGAAGCGGCGTATTCTCCACATGGTGCGGAGGATATCGATTTTTGATTCCGGGGTCATGAGACTGCCGGAAGTCTGGGTGTTGCTGCGAGACGCAGCAAGCACGGCCTGCCCCGAGACGGGGCAGCTACGATACGCGCACTACAGTGCGGCGAGGATGCCGTTGAGGGTGCTGCTAGGGCGGAGAGCAGCGGAGGCTTTTTCTTCGTCTGGGAGGAAATAGCCGCCGATGTCTACCGGGGAGCTCTGCACTGCGAGGAGCTCTTTCACGATCGCGTCCTCGTTTTCCGTTAGGGAAGCGGCGATCGGTGTGAAAGTCGCTTTCAGTTCTGCATCATCGGACTGAGCGGCGAGTGCCTGTGCCCAGTAGAGGCTGAGGTAGAAGTGTGAACCGCGGTTATCGATGGTGCCGAGCTTGCGGCCGGGTGAGCGGTCGTGCTCGAGGAATTGGCCAGTGGCGGCATCGAGGGTGGCGGCGAGGACTTTAGCCTTGGCGTTGCCTTGGGTGTCGCCGAGGTGCTCGAAGGAGGCTGCGAGGGCGAAGAACTCACCAAGTGAATCCCAACGGAGGTAGTTTTCCGCAGTGAACTGCTGGACGTGCTTCGGAGCGGAACCACCTGCGCCGGTTTCGAAGAGACCGCCGCCATTCATGAGAGGGACGATGGAGAGCATCTTCGCGGAGGTGCCGACTTCGAGGATAGGGAAGAGGTCGGTGAGGTAGTCACGGAGGACGTTTCCGGTGACGGAAATGGTGTCCTCGCCTTTGACGATACGCTCGAGGGTTTTCTGGCAGGCCGCGGCGGGTGTGGAGATGGAAATATCGAGCCCGGAGGTATCGTGATCGGCGAGGTAGGTATTGACCTTGGCGATGATTTGGGCGTCGTGGGCGCGGGCTTCATCGAGCCAGAAGATGGCGGGGGTGGATGAGGCGCGTGCGCGGTTTACGGCAAGCTTCACCCAGTCTTTGATCGAGGCGTCCTTGGTCTGGCAGGCGCGCCAGATGTCGCCTTGTTTGACTTCGTGCTCGAGGAGGACGTTTCCTGCGGAGTCGGTGACTTTAACGGTGCCATCGGCAGGAATTTCGAAGGTCTTGTTGTGGGAGCCGTATTCCTCGGCAGCTTTTGCCATGAGGCCGACGTTTGGAACCGAGCCCATGGTGGTTGGGTCGAGCGCGCCGTTTTCGCGGCAGAAGTCGATGGTGGCTTGGTAGACACCGGCATAGGAGGAGTCTGGGATGACGGCGAGGGCATCCTGTTGCTTGCCTGCTGCGTTCCACATTTGTCCGGAGGTGCGGATCATGGCGGGCATGGAGGCATCAATGATGACGTCGGATGGGACGTGGAGGTTGGTGATGCCTTTGTCGCTGTTGACCATGGCGAGGTCGGGGGCGTCTTCATAGACCTTGGCGATATCTGCTTCGATGGCGGCCTTCTTGTCAGCTGGGAGGGTTTCGATTTTTGCGAGGAAGTCTCCGAAGCCGTTGTTGTAGTCGATGTTCAGCGGCTCAAGCGAATCTGCATGGAGGGCGATGACGTCCTTGAAGAAGACTTTCACGGCGTGACCGAAGATGATTGGGTCGGAGACCTTCATCATGGTTGCCTTCATGTGCAGGGAGAAAAGCACGCCTGCGAGTTTTGCCTCGGCGATCTGGGCGTCGAGGAAAGTGGTGAGGGCTTCCACGGACATGTAGGTGGCGTCGAGAATTTCACCGGCGAGGAGCGGGGTGGATTCCTTGAGGATGGTTTCGGTGCCATCGGCAGCGTGGAGAGTGATTTTTGCGTCGGTGGCTTCAGGGACGCAGACGGATTTTTCATTGGAGAAGAAATCGCCTTGGCCAGCCATGGTGCCGACGTTGGTTTTGGAGTCTTTGCTCCAAGCGCCCATCGAGTGAGGGTGCTTCTTTGCGTAGTCTTTGACTGCCTTCGGAGCGCGGCGGTCGGAGTTGCCCTCGCGGAGGACGGGATTCACTGCTGAGCCCATGACCTTCGCGTAACGAGTACGGATTTCCTTTTCCTCATCGGTGGAGGGGTTTTCAGGAAAGTCTGGGATCGGGTAGCCTTTGGCTTGGATTTCCTTGATTGCGGCTTTGAGCTGCGGGACGGAGGCGGAGATGTTCGGCAGCTTGATGATGTTCGCATCTGGCTGGAGGGTCATTTTTCCGAGTTCCGCCAAGTGATCGGCGATCTGCTGGTCTACGGCGAGGAGATCGGGAAACTGGGAGATGATGCGACCGGCGAGCGAGATGTCGCGCGTTTCGACATTGATGCCTGCGGGTTTCGAAAATGCCTCGACGATAGGGAGGAAGCTGTAGGTGGCGAGGGCTGGAGCCTCGTCGGTCTTGGTGTAGATGATCGTGTTGGACATGGCAGAATTCTGTGAGGCGTGAATAAGGCAATGCGGGAAAAGGGTCAAGTGGGGGCTGGGAGTGTTTTTTTAAGCTCGGGCAAGGAACTGCGGATACGATTCGAAGCTCTGTTTGTGAATTTAACCGGGAGACTTGCTCGCAAGGAGGTTAAGGGCTTCCGAAATTCTCACGAGATTGCGTATCTATATGCCTGCCAGCACTGATTAAGAGTTCTTGAAAGAGTGATATGCGGTAGGGTTTTAAAGGCGCATATCAGAAGTTACGCAGATCAAATCTATTAGGGATGATCTTCAATCAATAGATCCGGATGATAACCCGCGAAATCCCCTAATTCTTTGACATGAGCGGTCTTGTTCGACAGTATTTTAGATGAAAACACCGCAGTGCATATCGGCAATCGGTGCTACCAATAACACTGTTATGCAAGAAAATCACAGCTATGCAAAATTTTAGATTACTAGCAATCACCATTGGACTCGCACTTTCCTCCTTCGTAGGCGCCCAGACGAGGACTGTGGATATTACGGCGGAAGGCAGATACTATAACGAGGTGTGGAAGTCGTGGTCGCCATATCCAATCCGCGTTTACGTCGACAAGGAAGCGAATGTCTATCTGTCTGGCGGTGATAAGCTTATAGGGGCGAGTGGCTACATATCCAAGGAGAAGTGGAAGCCCCTAATTGACGGATTGAAGAAGGGACAGGAGTGGGCGAAGAAGGCCAAGGAAGCAGAGCTAGAGACAACCAAAGAAATTGCGACATTTTTCACGCCTTACGACACTCACGAGCAAGGGGTATCCCTCACGTTTTTCACCGCGAACAAGGGTGAACAGACAGACGTCATTCTGAAGATTCAGGATTTTGATAATATGTTCACCAAGATTGAACTCTACCTCAACCCTGAACAAGTTGCGAAGCTCATTAAAGTTCTAGAGAAGGTGCCCGAGACGCTTAAAGAACTTAGGGAGGGCGGCAACAAAGCGGACGAAATACTGAAATAATAAAGCATAACAAGTCGGAGATGGCGACGCCGAGGAAGCCGTCTGATTAAATTTGATCTTTTCCCCGGCGCCGCCATTCCTATAACGTTGCTATGGCTGCCTGTTTGTCAATGGGGCAAATGCTACTATTCTCATCGTATTTCAAGATGGGGTTTTCTT
>JBPOGB010000009.1:0-84320 GCA_051252155.1 Luteolibacter sp.
GCACCGAAGAAGGCAGCTCCGAAGAAGGCAGCTCCGAAGAAGGCGGCTCCGAAGAAGGCGGCACCGAAGAAGGCAGCTCCGAAGAAGGCAGCTCCGAAGAAGGCAGCTCCGAAGAAGGCAGCTCCGAAGAAGGCAGCTCCGAAGAAGGTAGCTCCGAAGAAGGTAGCTCCGAAGAAGGTAGCTGCGCCCAAACCACCTAAGAAGAAGGTTGCAAGAAAGTCTTCTCTGGTAAGCGTTCCGCCACCACCGGCTAAGCCTAAACCAAAATTTATTCCACCGGCTCCTGATATTATTGCGAAAGCACCTTCAGGTGGCATGGGCAGTCACAGCGCAAGTTTCATTAAGAAGCAGAACCAGCGCCTTCTTGATCTGCGCGATACACTGCTTGATTCCGTCTCTGGAATGTCTCGCGAAACTACTGAAGGCAGCGAAGCCTCAGGCAGTGGCGAACATCAGGGAGATGCTGGAAGCGACGCCTATGATCGTGATTTCGCCCTTTCTGTCCTCGCGAAAGAGCAGGATGCTCTTTACGAGATCGAGCAGGCGCTATTTCGCATCAAAGTCGGCACTTACGGGAATTGTGAGATTTCCAACCATAAAATACCTACAACACGCTTAGAGGCCATCCCATTTGCTCGTCTGACGGTCGAATGCCAGGCTCAATGGGAAAGAGAACATGGTACCCGCAGGTTCCGTCCATCGAACGAAGTAGGCTTCAGCGGGGGTGCTCCACAAGAAGATGAGAGATCTGTCACGGTTTCGCTTGACGGCTCAGGCAATTAAGGCAGTATCCGCCCCCCACCAAACGAATCATGCCACGCGAGATTATCATCCTTGAATGCACCGAAGCGAAAGCCGAGGGCAAGCCGACGTCCCGTTACGTCACCACGCGCAACAAAAAGAGCCTGCGTACGCCAGGTCGTCTTGAAAAAGTGAAGTTTAACCACTTCCTTAAGCGCAGAACTCTTCACCGCGAACTCCGCTAATATTATGTCCGAGCCAAAGACCATCCAACGCCGCATCAATTTCCGTAAGGCGAACCGCCAGATGACCCGCCGTAGGCAGGACATCCCTGTCGAGCAAATCACTCCTCTTAACACAGAAGTTCTCGGCAAGTTCTGTTCCGAGACTGGAAAAATTCTTCCGCGCCGTGTTACCGGCGTTTCCGCGAAACTGCACCGCAAGATCAACAACGCGATCAAGCAGTCCCGCGCGATCAACCTGATGCCATAACTGGCAGCAGGGGAATGCGATAAGCATGCCATTCGATTTCAAGCCCGCCCGTTTAACTGGGCGGGCTTTTCTCTTCTCATAATAAAGAGCGAAACAGCAGATGAAGGATTTGGTGGATACCCAAAACGAGCCGGATCACCGTGAGACGGTGATTGATAGGGTTGGCGTAAGGGAGCTGCGTTATCCCGCGAAGTATGCCGGTTCCGATGGAACTGAGCAGGCATCGGTCGCGAAATTCGAGATGACCGTTGAGTTGCCTTCTCATCTGAAAGGCACACACATGAGCCGCTTCGTTGAGGCTCTGCATAGTTTTTCTGAGCCGCTTTCCACTGCTTCTGTTGCGAGGCTGACAAAAGACCTAGCCGGTAGGCTTCAGGCACAGCGGGCGCACATTGGCTGCGAGTTTACGATATTCCGTGAAAAGGAAGCTCCTGTCTCGAAGATGAAGAGTCTGATGGACTACGAGCTTGGGATCGAATGTCGTTTTTCTGAAGACGGTGATCACGAGGTTTTTATGAGCGTGCAGATTCCGGTCGCGACACTTTGCCCGTGTTCGAAGGCGATCAGTGAACGGGGTGCCCACAATCAACGGGGCATGGTGACGATTTCGGTCGAGGCCGGTGAGGAAATGTCCTTTGAGGAACTTATTGACCTAGCTGAGCGTTCTGCGAGTTGTGAACTTTATGCAGGACTGAAGCGTACAGATGAAAAAGCTGTGACCGAGCGCGCCTATGATAGTCCGGCTTTTGTGGAGGATCTGGTGCGTGATGTAGCCTCAGGTTTGAAGGCCTTTGAGGCCGTTTCTTGGTATCGTGTAGAGGTGGAGAATTTCGAGTCCATCCACCATCACAATGCCTACGCGATGATCGAGGCTTGAAATATCCTCAGATGAGCTACGTTTCCTGATATAGGAGACATGCGCGCATAGGGCGGTATTTCTCCAAAAAGAAGAACTATATGGCTGCCATCATTGCGCGACTCATTTCCTGGCTAGCAGGGAAGGTGGTGATCTATGTGTTCATCTTGGGTCTGTTATTGGCCATTTTCTTAGTGGTTGCCGTTCCGCCAATGGTGACGAAATACCATGAGCGTGAGCTCGAAAAGGCGATCGCGCAGCTGAGTGAGAGCAAGGCGCTTGTCGGTGAGTTGGCTGTGAAGGCTAAAGAAATCACTTCAGATATAGAAACGCGGACAAAAGAACTGCGAGAGCTGGAGAAGAAACGCCAGGAAATGGGGGAGTGGCTGGAGAAGCTGATGAATGTTTTTCGAAAGAAAGAGGTTCAGGCAGAGAAGGCTCGCATCGAGGCAAAACAAAAGAGGCTGATGGGTGAGATTACCGCTTTCGCCCAGGACAGAAGACAGATCCGTATCGAGGGAGGTGAGAGTGAAGAGGAGCTGAAACGCAGGGAGCTTCTACGTGATGATAAAGAGCGTCAGCTTCGTGAAATCCAAGAAATGCGAAGTGCCTTGGATTCGTTGATGCGCAATGAGTTGCGTGTGCTTGCGCTCAAAGCGTTGATGATCCTAGCAGCAATTATCATCATCCCGTTTTTGTGGAAATTGTTAGCTTTTTACGTGATCGCACCGGTGGCGCATTCCTCAAAGCCAATCCTGCTGGGTGCTGACAAACTTGATGCTGAGGATATCACTTCGACCCTGAGTCATCCCGCGCAGCGTATTTCTCTGAGTGATGGCGAGGTATTGATGACAAAGGTCGATTATCTTCAGGGCTCAATGGGGAATTTTGAGAAAAAAACCAAGTGGTTGATCGACTGGAGATATCCGTTCTCAAGCTTGGCTTCGGGTCTCTACATTCTCACTCGTATCCGAAATATAGGAGAGCAAGCGGGGCAAGTTACCTTGTCCACCCAAGAAAATGCGACAGAAGAGCTGGCCGTTGTGGATGTCCCAGAAGGAAAATCATTAGTTTTCCGTCCTCATTACCTCGTGGCGTTGACGCACCCGCTCGACCGTCCTCCGAGGATACGTTCCAAGTGGGTTTTCTGGAAACTCCATGCGTGGGTCAACCTGCGCTTCCGCTATCTGATCATGGACGGGCCGGCGAAATTGGTCTTTTCCGCCCAGCGTGGGCTCCAAGTGGAATTGGTTTCGCCGGATCTGCCGGGTCGGCGTGTGAATAGTAATCTAACGGCAGCGTTCAGTCCTCATCTGAACCACTCTCCAAAACGCGCGGAGACTTTTGTTGCGTATCTACGTGGGAAAAACGGTTTGTTCGATGACTACTTCCAAGGCTCAGGCTGGGTGATTCAGCAGCAGGTATCAGTAGCTAAGAAGAACCCTGCTGCGAAACTCTGGGATTCCGTGTTCGGAGCAATCGGTAAGGTTTTTGGTATCTGATTTCAGAACCAGATAAAGATCAACGGACTCAGCAAGACTGCATCTGCTAGGACGCGGAGTTGTGGTTTAGAAAGGTGTTCCTGAAAGCGAAGCATCAAGAAAAGGCAGAGAACAGAGAGCGCTACTGATGCGTAAATATGCCAATTTCCGAATATAGCTGCTGGGATACATAGCAGCATAAGAGTTGGGAGGGCGAGAGCCATGGACTTACCGGTTTTCGAATGATCGGTGGCGATGGAATTGTCATTCATTGCGAGATCTTCATCGCGTTCCCACAAAGAAATGAGAATGCAGGCTGCGGAACAGACGATGCCGAACGATCCGACTGCGATCCAGAAAGCCAGTGGGTGCCGGTTTGCAGTATCGTAGGCGTGCGGTGTAATTGCACATCCCAATGAGAAAAGCATGCCGCATAGAATTTCTCGGGGAATGATGGATTTGATACGCGATGTGCATTTGAGGCGAATAAGGTAGTAGACGGCGAGTAGAGATGCAGTAGCCAGTCCTGAAACGATAAGGTGCAGTGGAACATGGCTAACGATGAGTAAAACATTCACTACAGTAGCTACGACAAGCACTAGAAGTAGTATGCGAAGGTGGCGGGACGTGAAGCGCATACGATCGGTGCCATTTTCAGGATTCATTCCTGAACTTGCATCATAGATGCGGTCAGCGAGATATATGCACCATGCACTGAGTCCGAGGATAAGGTGAAAAATAGGAGGGAAATTAATTCCGAAAGATTTCGCGAAGAGCCATTGCCAAACTACAGCTACCACTGGCGCGTCCAGTCCGAGTAAATTTGGGTAGAGCCAAAGTGGTGAAGCAACTGAACGGGCGGAGCTCATGGCGGAGTTCCTTTGTTAGTTTGATTTTCCTCAGAACTTTGAAATTTCCTAAGTTCCATACCGCCGCAGTCGGAGCAAGTTTCCTGTCCTAGCATGAACATGCTGTGGCAGCGTGGGCAGTAGGAGCTTGCCTCTGGATCTTCTGAGTGATCCGGAGCTTGTTTAAAATGATCCGGTGAAAGTATCTGCTTTTTCAACGGTCTAAGGACGGTTGAGGCAAGCGCGTGATCTCCTGAATGGTCGGGTCGAGGGAATAGTATCGACCTCACGAATTTTCCCAGCCACCGATGGCTGAAATCACCGGATAAAAGGATCATTGCTGCAGGGTGAGTCCGTGCGAAGGCGTGGACGGATGAAATTTCCAGCGCGCGCATGGCGTGAAAGGGGATGAAGAGCGAGAGGAAGGCATCCTGCTTTATCTCGCTACGTGCGGCGGGATATCCACGTTTTGCTAGGTAGAATAAGTTTAGAGAGATGGCTAACATCAGGCACCAAAGCCATGCGCCGAGCATCAGCGCAGTGAATGAGCCTAAGTAAAAGTAAGCGGCTGGAATACCAATGAAGAAGCCGATGGTGAGCACCGGGCAATAGAACCGGAACGGCGAAGTAAGAATGTGCCATCGTTTCAGTTCCCGTTTTGCTCGGTTCGGGGATAGGGAGGTAGACCAGATGCGGCGGATGGCGTTCTGAGGGCTCAGGCCGGCCTTTCTTCCGTTGCGCAGGAGATCTGCCACGACAGGTGACTGACAGCGAATCGACCGGTCACCGACAGTTAGTCGGAGACCGGAAAAGCGAATATCATCCCATGATGACGCTATCGTTTCATGAAAATCTCCATCGGCTGTGACCATGAAGATTTTCTCTGACTCATCAACGACTAAGGGGAACGAAGCGCATGGAGCTAACCCTGAATCAGGTGGAATGGGAAACATAGGCACCACACCGAGATCGCGTGTGGCGAGGAAACGTGTGGCGGGAATGGCTTTCCACTTTTTTGAAAACCATGAACGCCGTAATGCCACTGCCTGTTTTGGCAGCCAAAGGCCGGACTCCCAGAGATAGATCAGGAAGGCGACGAGCAGGAACTCGAGGAAGACCGGCATGGGTGCAGATCAGATGCTATCGGCGTTCTTGCCCTTGAAGATACGCTTCACAAATGCACCAACGGCAACGAGGCCGACCGCGATTGGTTTCCAGAGCTTCGCAAGAAGGCCGGATTTCGCGGCAACAAGTAGTCCGCCACCGGCGATGAGTCCGACGAGGCCGTATTCGGCGATTTTATCCCCTTTGGTGAAAGATGAGTATTTCTCGCTTTCCTTGTAGGTGAAGCCTGCGATGAGCATTTGGTATTCCGGCACGACGGTTGCAAGTTGCTCTTCGCTGCAGACGAGAACCACATCCATGACGCCTTTGCGACCGAGGATCTTGGTTTTGTAGTTAAGAATCTCTTCGCCGTCACTCGTTGCGAGTTTGATAGCCCATTCGAGATTGTTAGTCTCGGTATTATAAAACGGTGGGGTATGCCAGCCGACGACTGTCAGCGTAGACATTCCGAGTCTAGAGAGCTCTGCGTTTGCTTGTTTCTGCCCCTCCTTGAGGCTGTCGAGAATCTCGTCGGCGTCGAGCTTGTCCTTTTCATCGTCTTTCACGTAGCCGATGTCCTCGAATTCAAACACAGCGAACCAATCCATATCTAGCGGGGAGATGTAGCCAAGTTCAGCTCCGCTGGTGAGATTGCCATACAATTCCATCAGCTTGATGGTGCCTGCGGAAGCTGTGTATTGGTATCCTTCAGGGACTTCAATTTCTGCACGGCTACCGAGCTGGCCTTTGCCCTCGGTGACCCATGAGATGCTGTTCATAAATTCCATGTATTCCTTCATCTCAGCAACGTCCTGTTCGGTCATCCCGGACATGTCCTGATCAGATGCAGATTCGTCTTGTGAAAGGAGGGGTGTTGCTGCGGCGAATACAAGCGCCGAGCCCAATATCAGTGAGCGGGAGAAATATTTCATGATAAACATGCCCGTTCTTTTGTTGGGCTATGCTTTTTCTCAGCACCAACCCTTCATGGCAAGACGCATATCAGAAAGGGAGGATCTCAAAAGTATCCCAACAATGCAGCAGCAGAGAGATATGAGTCTTCAACAGAGCGTAAAGATCCTCTGCCAATCGTGACTCCAGGGAATTTGGCTTGAGTGAAAAAGTTCATATCAGGATCGGAGCCGATCTGGATGATGCCTTCACGAAATTTTCCACCTATGGGATCGATGAATTTTACGGGAAAGCTGGTGGAGCCGTGTTCGAGGCGTGTTGGGACGGAAGTGACAGTGACGAAATGCCCTTGGATAGGTTTCCATTTTCCGGCGCTCTTTGCGTATAGACGGATGCTGAGTATGGGGGGAATGTCTCGTGAAAGTGACGTCGCGAGCTTCGCATGCACCCTGCGGAGGTGTTTTTCCTGAGTCTCAATGGGACTGATGACTAAGGTGGAATTTTTGAGGTAGGGGAGATATTTTCCGGCGGAAATTTCGTTAGCGACATCTCGCAGGTCGGAAATGTTGATTCCGTTCCTACTCCAACGAGCTCGACCCGGCAGGGAGGCTGATTCACGCATGGCGGGGCCGCGGGCGATGGCGCGGATGCGTTCGCGGTCGGATAGGCCGGGTGGCTCTTCGGAGAGTTTACGCCAAGCAGGTTTTCCGAAGCGATAGGAATTCAGTAATGCTGCCGGGCCACAAGCATTTCCAGCGAGATCGAGTTGGTTGAAGGGTTTTGCGGAGAGATTTTGAGCTTCTTGGAACGGCGCGGAAGGAGCGCAAGCGTTGAAGATTAAGCTCAAGCTAAGGCTCAGTAACAGGAGTAGTGACGGAAACCGCATTATTTGATGGGCGCAGGTCGGACTGGCCGGAAGAGACTTGCACGCTGCCAGTGATGTTCAAGCCTTCGCCACCTCCGGATGCGACAGTGACCACACGCGATGTTCCCGCGGTTAGGGTGGTGAGGTATGCTGTCGTGGTTACGCCGTTCACGTTTACGTTTACGGCTGTATTGAGCAGTGTTTCAGTTCCTTGGTTTTGCACGAGTACCTGAACTTTGTTGTCAGCGACAGAGATGGAGGTCACGGCGGCATCATAAATTCCGGGTGTGTTGCCATTGAGCACCCGCCACATGTCTGGGACACCACCGCCCGTAGAAGTGTCTGTGCCTTGGGTGCCGACGTCGTTTAGGTACGATGTTACTCCTTGCACAGCGGAGGTAGCACTTTGTGTTTTAGTTCCCGTGTTACTCATCGCGGCGGCAATGGTAGCGGTCACGATGGGAGCGGAAAACGAAGTGCCGGTAACACTGGCAGCCATATTATTCGGATAGGCGGCGGTGATGTTGTAACCTGGAGCTGAGAGGGCGATTTGGCTGCCGGTAGTGGAAAAATCTAGGTGGTTGTTCACTGCGTCTACCGCGCCGACTGCGTATACCGAGGAGTAAGCGGCGGGATAGAGCACGCCTTCGATTCCGGTGTTTCCCGTAGGTGCGACGATGACCACATTCTTCGAAGTGGCGTATGCGACGGCGTTTTGCATCAATGTGCTTTCGCTAGAGCTACCTAGGGAAATATTGATCAGTGACGCTCCTGCGTCGACGGCCGCCATGATTCCCTCGGCAATCAGAAAGCTACTCGATACCCCGTTGTCATTCGCGATGCGAACTGAGAGTGGAGTCGCCGATGGTGTGACACCGGGTGCGCGAGGATCGCTGCTGAAAATCATGCTAGCGACTGAGGTGCCGTGACTGTTTAGAAGGGATAGATCGGAAGGGAGATCGACAAGGTTGATACGTTCAATGGCGTTTTTAAAAACGAGGTGATCAGCAATCCCCGTATCGAGCACTGCAATTTTTACTCCCGCTCCCCAGAGAGAATTATCCACCGCGATACCAAGGTAAGCCAAAAGTTGGCTTCCAAGCCCTAGCGCCCCGTTTTGGACACCGCCTTCGGGTAGATTTGGAATGTATGCAGGATAATTGTAAGCGGTTTCCTCTTCACCATCTAGTAGGCCGTCTAAATCTAATGGGCTACGAAAACCTACAAGAAGAGCGTTTAGACTGTCCAATCTGCCAAGTAGGGTAACGTCATCACCCATCTTTGCAAGGAAACGCTCGAGAGCCGCACGATCTTTGAAGGTGAGGATTCGCTGGTTTGGGATCGCTCCGGCGTTCAGTGCTTCCGCATCGATGTGTGAAACGTCGACACGTTCCTCGGATTTATGTTTCTGAGGAGTGACTCGCTGGGGATAGGCCGAGCGAGTAGGGAGCCCATCATCACTACGTATGATACTTTCTCCGCTGGGAATCGCGAGGTTGGTCAGGAAATATGCGAGAACGCCCATACAAATGACCAGTAGGTAAGGCCACAAAGCCTTTGCCTTACCTAGAAAACCACTCTGATCTGACGTCATGTAGTATTAATGCACCAGAAACCCCGAATTGTCGCTCATTAGGTCGGGTAATTTACTCTGCCAGATATACCCTCTGGAAATTTCCTGCACAGCCGCCACCTTCCTCTCACATGCTTTTCCGCCTCTCCAGCGACTACCAGCCTCAGGGCGACCAGCACCAAGCCATTGAAAAATTGGTTAAATCCCTTGAGGCAGGGAATAAGCATCAGACTCTGCTCGGTGTCACTGGCTCTGGGAAAACTTTCACCATGGCGAACCTCATCGCGCGCCGTGGTAAGCCGACGCTCATCATGAGCCATAACAAGACGCTCGCGGCTCAACTCTACTCCGAGTTCAAAAACTTTTTCCCACACAATGCCGTCGAGTATTTCGTTTCCTACTTCGATTACTACCAGCCGGAGGCTTACATCCCACGCTCAGATACCTACATCGAGAAGGATTCCTCGGTGAACGAAGAGATCGAGCGTCTCCGCCTCTCCACCATGGGTTCTTTGCTTACTCGCGAAGACACCATCGTCATTGCCTCTGTCTCCTGCATCTACGGCCTCGGTTCGCCGGAGGACTACAAGGGCATGATGTTTCCTGTTCACACTGGCCAGCAGATCAGTCGCGAGGATTTGCTAAACGCTCTCGTTGGAATGCTTTTTGAGCGAAACGACATTGCCTTCGGACGCGGGAAATACCGGGTGCGTGGTGATGTGGTCGAAGTCCATCCCGCTTACCTCGATGAGACTGCCATCCGAATCGAGTTCTTCGGCGATGAGGTGGAGCGCATTTCCTCCGTCCATACGGTCAGTGGGAACGTCATCGAAGTCCTCGAGAATCACACGCTATACCCAGCGAAACAATTCGTTACTGCCGGTGATAAAATGAAAACGGCGATTGGCAAGATTCGTGCCGAGCTGGATCAGCGTATCCCGGAGTTGGAAAAGGAAGATAAGCTCATCGAAGCTCAACGCCTACGCATGCGTACAGAATACGATTTGGAGATGATGGCGGAAATGGGATTCTGCCAAGGCATCGAGAACTACTCCCGGCACCTGACGGGGCGACCACCCGGCTCGCGCCCACACACTCTACTTGATTTCTTCCCCCGTGATTTCCTCCTGCTCGTCGATGAATCCCACGCCTCCATCCCACAGATCGGCGGCATGTTCGAGGGTGATAAATCTCGTAAGACGACTCTCGTGGAGCACGGCTTCCGTCTGCCATCTGCGATGGATAATCGCCCGCTGCGTTTCGATGAATTCATGGAAATGACACACCAGCGTGTCTATGTTTCCGCGACTCCGGGTGTTTTCGATATCGTCAACTCACGACCGGAAAATAAGAACTACATCCCTGTGAAAGGGAAACCCGGAGACAATTCCTTCATCCCCTTCGACCTCAAGAAAATCAAGGTCACTCCATCCGGAAACGCTGAGGCTATCGCCGATTTTGATCCGGAAAAACGCGGCACGGCTCTCGTCGTAGAGCAGATCATTCGCCCCACTGGCCTGCTCGATCCCATCCTTACCCTGCGCCCGCTCAAAGGGCAGATCGACGAGACCATCGAGCTCTGTCGTCAGCGTGTGGAGAAAGGCGAGCGCGTTCTAGTCACTACACTCACCAAGAAAACCGCCGAGGATCTCGCCGAATACCTCTCCGGCACCGGTCTGAAATGTCGCTACCTGCATTCGGACATCGATGCCATCGAGCGAGTGGAAATCCTCCGTCAGCTCCGCGCCGCCACCTTCGACATCCTCATCGGCATCAACCTCCTCCGGGAAGGACTCGACCTCCCAGAAGTCTCGCTCGTCTGTATTCTCGATGCCGATAAGGAAGGTTTCCTTCGCAATGAAACTTCACTCATCCAGACTGCAGGTCGAGCTGCCCGCCACGTGAACGGCGAGTGCGTTCTCTTCGCCGATGTAGTCACTGATTCCATCCAGGCGCTCATCAACATCACGGAATATCGCCGTGCCAGACAGATCGCTCACAATGAAGAACACGGCATCACTCCGAAGTCAGTGATCCGTTCTGTTCAGCAAAGCCTCCACACCTACGAAAAAGGCAAGGCCAGCGCCGACAAACTCAACGCCTCCCTCGTTGCTGAAAACGAAGAGGCCTACGACAAACTAAAAGTTATCGCCGAGTTGGAGCAGGAGATGAGAGATGCGTCTTCGAAGCTGGAATTTGAGCGCGCCGCCCACCTGCGGGATCAGATCGCGACTTTGAAGAATGATACTCCCGTCATGCCGCCACAGAAGAAGGTGAAGTATGGCAAGAAGCGGGCGAAGAAGGGGTGATGCTGCTGCTGGCAACCCTCCGGTGCATGTGAACTTTGGAAGAGAATTAATGGATCGCCGCCGCGTCGCGATACGCTAGATTTCGATGATGAAAACTTTCCTCCTTGCCCTGCTGCTGCTGGCCATTCCATCTGCGGTGATCGCGAAAAAGCAGCCAAACCTGCTGATCATCCTCGCCGACGACATGGGCTATGGCGATCTCGGTTGCTACGGTTCGAAGCAGATCGAGACGCCGGTTTTGGACAAGCTAGCAGCGGCCGGCGTGCGCTGCACTGATGGCTACGTCTCGGGAAATGTGTGTGCGCCCTCGCGGGCCGGGCTGCTGACCGGCCGCTACCAGCAGCGCTTCGGTTTCGAGCACAACCTCAACCGCAATTTTCCCACCTTCCCAGAGCGGCTCGGTATCCCTAAGGAGCAGAAAACCATCGCCGACCACCTCAAGGGCGCAGGCTACCGCACCGGGATCGTCGGCAAGTGGCACGTCGGCGACTCGATCCCCGAGATGTTGCCAAACGCGCGCGGGTTCGATTTTTTCTTCGGCATGCACAGCGGTAGCCACGGCTATTTCCCCACCCCTGGAAAACACCAGCTGATGCGCAACACGCAGAAGGTGGAAGAGATCCGCGTCCCGTACCTGACCGACTGGTTCACCACCGAGGCGATTGATTTCATGCGCAGCGGCTCCGGGCCGGTCGGTGGCGGCGGGGGTGATCAGGTCGATCCGTGGTTCTTGTTTCTCAGTTACAACACGCCTCACACGCCGATGCAGGCCAAGCCAGAGGATCTCGAACGCTTCGCCCACATCCCGGACAAGCAGCGCCGCGCCTACGCCGCAATGCAGTGGTGCATGGATCAGAACATCGGTAAAATCCTCGCCACACTAACAGAGACAGAACAACTAGAGGACACGCTGATCGTGTTCTTCAGCGATAACGGCGGCAGAGTGACGGAGACGGCCGCTTGCAACGCGCCGCTACGCGGGATGAAGGGGTGTTTCCTCGAAGGTGGCATCCGCGTGCCCTTCATCTGGCACTGGCCGGCAGGCGGGCTAGCGGGCGGGAAGGTTTTCTCCGAGCCGTTCACCGCGCTCGATCTGCTGCCGACCTTCATGGCCGCTGCTGGTGCGGAGATGCCAGAGCGCGTGTCGAAGAAGGGGAAAGAATCGGTGGTGAACTGGGATGGCGTGAACCTGCTGCCGCACCTGCGCGGCGATGCAAAAGTCCCGCCGCACGAGACACTCTACTGGCGCATGATCATGCGCGGGCAGGCGGTGCGCGAGGGCAAGTGGAAGCTGCTGCTAAACGTGCACACCCCACCCGCGCTGTATGATCTGAGCAAGGACATCTCCGAACAAAACAACCTCTACGGTGAAAAACCAGAAGTCGTCGCGCGGCTGTGGGACAAGCTCAACCACTGGGAGGAATCGCTCGAGGATACGCCACACTGGGTCGAGGATCCTTACTGGCAAGGTTACAACCGCAAGCTCTACCAGCACGACTATTGGCTGATCCAGCCAGAGCGCGAGGACGACTACCGTGGCCTCCGGAAGACGCCTTGACGCTCTGCGTCATCGCCGAGCTAGAGCAGGAGATGCGTCATCGAAACTGGAATTCGAACGCGCCGCCCACCTGCGGGATCAGATCGCCACGCTGAAAAATGATACGCCGGTCATGCCTCCGCAGAAGAAGGTGAAGTATCCCTGGAAAAAGAAATCCAAGCGCTCCCGGTAGCCGAGACCTTCCCACTGCTCTATCACTACGCCCCCGCAACCCTCATCTTCCTAGGTTATTGAACGGAAATAGGCCTTTTTTGAGAAAAATACCCTTGGTGTTAAGGTCGTGGGAAGGATCCGTGTTCCATGAGATAGTGGGTTTACTGCGTTCGATACTCGATACCCCACTTTCTCTCCAGCAACGTCTTCAGTAACACCACACAAAAACCTAAGAAATTAAACCCATGAAAATCCAAACCATTCTCACACCTTTGTGCGCTGCCTTTATCGCTAGCGCATCCTCCGCCTCGGCAGCCATCACTTGGCTAACACCGGTTTCCATCACAGGAAATGTTTCGGACATCTCTACCGAAGGGACGGATAAATACGCGTATGCGATCAACAATTCGGACACCACGGTAAATGGCGTTGTGTTTTCCGCCAGCGGGACTAACAACTCGGCTCAAAATTTCGGGATGGGGAATGTTACAGCCACTACCCTTACGGGATATACTGCTGGCGCCTATACAGGGGGAGCAGCTGAACCATGGAATTCCGTTGACGCCTCTTATAAACAGCTCTTGCAAGGTGGTATTTTCACCGGTTCGGGCGCGCAGCAGACTATCACACTGGGAAATCTGACCGACGGTCTCACCTATCAGGTTCAAGTCTGGTTTAACGACTCACGAAGCGGACGGGATAACCGGGAAAATACTCTGAATGGTACAAACGATGTGACTGTTGACTACACGCCCGTCAACACTGCGGGAGGTCTCGGGCAGTATGTGATAGGCACTTTCGTAGCAAGTGGAACGACCGAGGCCCTGCTCATGACTTCGAGTCCAGGCACTCCCCAGTTAAACGCGATACAGGTTCGCACCATTCCGGAACCGTCCGTTTGCCTTTTGGGTGGACTTGGAATCCTGGTGATGCTCCGTCGCAAGCGCGACTGAATGAGGAAGCCGGACGGAAAGGCTGGAGAAATTTCGGGGATTTTTCCAAGGTGTCGGTAACGTCTTGCTGGCCACGCCAGATTCCGAGGGTTACGGTTCCTTTCGCGACGTGCCATGCGCCTTGCAGCCAGCCAAACACGTTGAAGACATCACTCTGATTTCAAACCCTAGAATCAGCGTCGGCTCTTCCGAAGTCGGCGCTGTTTTGCGTTAAATCGTTAACCAACCACCACCCATGAGCCGCTTCCTCACTCTCATTACCTCCCTCGTCTGTGGGCTCTTGCATGCCGCACCCATCACCTGGGGCCCGGCCACCGCCATTTCCACCGGATCGGGCAACTCCTCGGACGTCTCGACAAATGGCAGCGTGGTCGAAGCTTATAATGGAGTTGGCAACGATCAAATTGGCACCGCAACCAATGTGATCGTCAATGGAGTGACCTTTACGCCAACTACAAGCTTGCTCAATGAGGATCCTAAAAACGGAGGTAGCAACGACTTCTCGTCCACCACGAACGGCGGAGACGCAAGCTATGACACCCTGCTTAGCACCTTGGAATATGGGGGTGGTGATGGTGTGGTGACGCTCACGATTGGTGATGGCGATGGTAACACCGCCACCACCGGTGTCGGCCTGCTCACCATCGGCGAAGATTACGAAATCCAGGTCTGGTTCAGCGACACTCGCAACGATCGAGTCATGACCTTTGGTGACGGCAACGGCGGTGGGTTAGGCAATGTCGTTTACCTCAACGATCAATATGCCATCGGAACTTTTACCGCCGACGCAAGCACCCAAACTTTAACTCTGGATAGCGGCAACACCGGCAGCGGAAGCCCCAACTTCGGGCAATCCCACATCACCGCCTACCAGATCCGCAAGGCTGTCACTGGCCCGCCACCACCACCCACCACCCCGGCCAACGTCACCATCAGCAATGGCAACAACCTCGTCTTCCTCGATTGGGACGACTACGGCCAAACCGGCTTTCTCGAGTTCCGCATCAAACGCTCCGATTCGATGGGCGGGCCCTACGAGCAGATAGGGACATCGGCGGCCAGCAATTTCACCGACAACACCGCAGTCAACGGCACCACCTACTACTACATCATCACTGCCGCGAACACCGCCAGCCTCGAGTCCTCACCGAGCAGCGAGGAAGAGGGCGTCCCTGCACCTACCACCGAACCTCCCAACTTCCTCTTCATCATCGCCGATGACATGGATACCTACGCGCTCAATGCCTACCGGACATCCGAGCCTGCGGAAATAAACGGAGCCGGCCAGCCTTACCCGATCAACACTCCCAACCTCGACCGCCTCGCTTCCGAGGGCATGCTCTTTCATCAGGCTCGCATCATGGGCTCATGGGCCGGGGCGGTTTGCACCGGCTCGCGGACCTGCATCATGACCGGGCGAAACACCTGGGAATCACAAGCCGACCACGGTGGGAGCGGCAGTGCCGCCAACACCTTTCCGGGCATCTTTAACCAAGGCGCTCGATCCGGCATGACCGCTCTTCCTCACGCCACCTACCGGACCTGCAAAAACGGAAACAGCTACGGTACGGCCAACGCCACTTTCACGATCGTCAATGACTCAACCAAGCGCGGCAACACCACCAACTCCGGGAGCGAATGGCACGCCGACCGAAGCCTCGAACACATCGACCACTGGCGCAGCACCCACCGCCCGCTCGGCAAACCCTTCATGATGTATCTCGGATTCTCCCATCCGCACGACGAGCGAAATGCCCAGCCATCACTCGCCACTTTCTATAACTGCGTCAACACGACCAGCCCCGGCTCCGTTAGCCTGAATCCGAACGCCCCGCCCCTCCCAATCAACCACCTTCCGATCGTCGAAGCCGACGGAACCCCGGCGAACTACCCCTTCCATCCCTTCAATCACGGTCATCTCAACGTCCGTGACGAGAACACGGCACCCGGCATCCTTCAATACCGCACCGAAGCCGTTGTCCGTAACGAGATCGGGCGCAACTTTGCCTGTGTCGATTGGATCGACCAGCAACTCGGCCGCGTCTTCGACAAACTCGAAGACCCCAATGGAGACGGGAACACCTCCGACAGCGTCCTCGATAACACCTACATCGTCTTCACCTCCGACCACGGCATCGCCATTGGCAGACATGGTCTTCAAGGAAAACAGAACCTCTACGAACACACCTGGAAGGTCCCCTTCATCGTGCGCGGACCCGGCATCGCGGCTGGCAGCGAAACGGATGCACTCGTCTATCTCCACGACACTTTCCCTACCTTCTGCGATCTCGCTGGCATCGAAATTCCCTCCACGATCGATGCCGATGACGGGCAAAGTTTCAGAGCCGTCCTCGAAGGCACCAGTGCAACCGCGCGCCCTTCGCTCTACGGCCTCTACTCCGGCGGCAGCACTCCCGGTATCCGCTCGGTAACCGACGGGCGCTTCAAGCTCATCAAGTACGATGTCGATAGTAACGCCACTCAGGTCACTCAAATGTTTGATCTCGAGACCAACCCCTTCGAGCTTCTGCCTGCACACGGCGTGCCCAATATCGCCCAGAAACCGGCCTACGCCGCCATTCGTCAGGACCTCGAGGAAATGCTAATGGAGCAGCGCGTCATGAATGACGACCCCTACGCCTACCTCGGTGACCGCATTCTCTTGCGTTTCGAGGACGGCACTGCCGGACAGCCCGCCGGCACTCTGGCCGACCGCTTCCCTTTCGAGAACGACGGAACCGCTACAAGCGGCAACGGCAGCGCGCTTCCGATCTTCTCGGCAAACACTCCCAACACCACCGATGACATCGTCGGCGAAGCCAACACTCTCTCCCTCGATTTCGAACAGGATAACCAGAACTACGTCCAGGTTCCCGACGCCCGTGAGCTCGATTTCGGCGACGCTCCTTTCACCATCGAAGCCTGGGTGAAATTTGAATCGATGCCCACCAGTAACAATCTCGAAAGCATCAGGCCCGTCGTCATGAAGAAGGTCATCGGCACGACTGACAGCGCCCTCGACTACATGTTCCTTGCCGCCGCCGGTATCTATGGAGACGTCACGACCTTCAATAGGCTCGCGATCCACCTCGGATCTGGCACGGTCGTTTCATCCCTCGCCGTCCCTGACACCGGATGGCACCACATCAGCGTCGCTCTCAACCCCGTCACTGACATCGTCCGCTTCACCCTCGACGACCAAGTCGACACGCAGTCGACCTCCGTCACCGGAACCGCCAACAGCGGCCCTCTCATCATCGGAGCCCACTTCAACAACTCCAGCAACGTCGACAGCGCCTTCGATGGTCTCATCGATGAAGTCAGCATCACCGACGGTTTCCTCCCGCTCTCCGAAATCCAGCCGCTGTCCGCCATCAATCCGGTCGAGGAATTTCGGATCACCTCCCTGACCCTCTCCGGAGGCGGCAGCTCCATCGACCTCGCTTTTCAGTCAGACGACACTCGGCTCTACACGATCCAGCAATCCACCACCCTACATCCCGGAGGCTGGACCGACATCTTGAGTTCCATCCCTGGCGAAAATGCCGCAGGCGAAACGACGGTGGTTGGCATCCCCATCGATTCCGGACTTTCGAAACAGTTTTTCCGAGTTAGCACGACAATCGGACTCTGAATCGCTCCTCCAAGAGAGATCGGCAGCCTGGCATTGCCTCGCCGCGGTCGGGTCGCTTGAGTGGGCGCCAACCCCCTTTCTCCCCCTCTCCGATCTCTCCAACAACGTCCTCAGGGACACGCCGCAAAAAGCATATTCCTAGCATTCGCAGCGACGACTTGGCGCGGATCATTTTTCGATAGGCGAAACTCGATGGAGTCGTGCGGCATCGGTTCAGCGGGTTTCGACTAGCAGGAATTTCACCCGGCGCTCATCACCGCGCCCACAACCGAACAGCGCGCTCGTGCGACAGCCCGGCAAGGTGGCCGGATCGAACGAAGGCGGCACTTTAAGCCATTTCTTCGCTACATTTTTTGCAAGTGATAGCAGCTCCTCTGCTGGCGCGAGGTCACCGAGCACGACCCGCTCCTTGTTGTAGTCGCCGCCCCACGGAGGATCGATAAAAAGCAGGTCCGCCTCGTGTTCGGACAAGACGTCACACGCATTTGCACAGATAAATTGGATTCGATCGGCCACCTTGTAGACGCGCGCGTTATGTTCCGCCATCGCTAGACGCTCCTGATCGATCTCGATCGCCACGACCGAACAACCCGCGCGCGCGAAACCGATCGCATTTCCCCCAACACCAGCACATGCGTCGATCACACGCAGACCCTGCGCACGGTTGCCGAGCTCGAGCGCCAGCTTCTCAGGCGTTAGAGAAAAACGCCCCTCTTCATCAAGTTGCACCGATGATCGGCTGAAGCCCACACTACGCTCGCGCATGCGCCGGGCTTCATCCGTCGCTGCCCGGCGCAATTCTTTACGGTTCAGCGGCGGTAAAATTTCGACGCCGAGCATCTCCCCGCCAATCCCGACACGCCTCAGCCGCGCCGAGAGATCCGCCGCCGCATTCCGATCGAGTGCCGCTTCGAGCTGCAATTTTCCTCCCGCCAACTCCGTCGCCACCCACTCGCCAGCACCCAGTAATCGCCCCCAATCGAGCCAAGCGGGAATCGGGGAAACTTTGACGTGGAAATTCTGACTCATTTCGGAAGCATTTAGTCGGGTGCCACTCAACGCTACCAACGCGACAGGTGCAAACTGCAATCGCGGTAAGCCATGACCAAAAACGACATACTGCGCCGCCTGCGCTACGCCCTCGACATCAATGATGCCCAAGTGGGAGATTACTCAACAATTACATTCCCAGCATTAGGGAATCACTCGCAGATAGACAGGTTGGGGAATTGGCAGCACTTTGATGGAGTGAAAGCCATCTGTTTCTTCTCTCTTGTTTGCGCGTCTGTTCTTTGTGCCGAAGATGCCAGAGTGCTTTTGGTGAGTCCCACTGAACTGAAAGAGGCCTGGGACGGCTATGCGAAAGCACGTGGGGAGCAGGGGACGCCGATGAAGGTGGTGACCACGAAGGAGATCGCAGAGAAGTATGAAGCTGGCGATTTGGCAGAGAAGATCCGGCTCTGTGCGAGAGCGCATATTGAGAAGGAGAAGTTTCACACGGTGATTCTAGGGGGAGATAGCACACCCGATGGTGGCTTGATTCCGGATCGGGATACTTTTCACAACAATATGTGGGGGAATGACACGGACATTCCGACGGACATTTATTTCATCAGCCCGACGAACTGGGATCACGATGGGGACGGGATCTACGGCGAGTGGAAGGATGACAAGGAGGCGATTAGCTATCCAGATGGGACGGTCGCGATTGGTCGAATTCCGGTAAGGAGCGCTGAGGATGTTGCTGCTTATGGCGCGAAGGTGAAGAATTATTTAGAATCGGAAGTGGCGGGCGGGCTTGCCCTGACTTGTGCCGTGCCGGGAGCCAACGCGAAGGTCTATCGAAGCGGAAGTGAGATTATCCCGGCGGCGTGGAAGGACGGGAAGGTGTCTTTCTTTTTTAACGGAATGACAAGTTGGGATGGGGAAGAGAAAGGCTCGTATGACTTGAGTAATAAGAATTTGCTAGAGAAGCTCAATGAGGGTGAGGTTACGAAGTGGCATTTTCATGGGCATGGATTGGTGGATCGCTGGGTGCTCGAAAATAATGAATCGTTCATGGCTGAGCAGGTAGGGAAGCTGACCAATTTGGAACGTCCTGTCGTGATCACAACGGTGTCCTGTTTTACCGGGCAGTTTGATGGCGAACAGGATCCGTGTATCGCCGAATCAATGTTGCGGCATCCGGGTGGGGGCGCCGTAGCGATTGTGGCTCCGGCTCGCGAAGGAAAACCGCATTTTCACAACCCGAAGAAGGATATGGAGTTGATGGTGAAGGAAGGGAAATTGGATGGCACCACGCAGACGATGGCTTCGTTTTGGGTGGCGGGTCTGGGCGGGAAAGCGACGACCGGGATGGCCTTGATGAAGTCCAAGGCAGGACTGGCAGACGATGCGAAGAAGTCTGCTACTTATCACCAAGGGATCTGTGAGCTGAACTTACTGGGTGATCCAAGTTTGCCGGTAAAGTAGGTTGGAACCTCACTTGAAATTTCTCGCTGCTTGCGGGAGATGGCGCACCCCCTTTCTCTCCCCAATAACGCTCTCAGGGATACCACGCAAAAAGCAAATCCTTAGCATTTCGCCCGCGTCGCAAAGCTTGGAGTGAATATTAGGCTCATTTTCGAAAAATTACACCCTGTCTCACTTTCTCGCCTCTGTCCTATAAAATGAGGACAGTCAAATTTTCCAAGCGGGGTAAGTCTAAAGGGGTAGGGACTGTTGTTGTCCAACCAACTGATCCAATGCATCACCGTCTCCAATGGATTGTGATCAACTCTCCATCTACAAAAAGAACAAACCCCATGAAAAACAAAGCTCTACTACTCGCAACTACCGCTGCTTCACTCGCCACACTGGGTAGTGCGGTTGCTCAGACAAGCGTGGTTCTCATTGATGATGACTTTAGCTCAAGTTCCATTATTACAGGCGGCCGTTTTCAGACCCAAAACATTGATTCCGGTAATTGGAAGGGACGCAATGATGCCACTTGGGCGCTTGGAAGTGGTGCGCTCACGAACCCCGGCGTTACAGCAACCGATAGTGACCAACCTACGCATCTTGTGAACACGGTGAGCAGCGCGGATACAACTCTGACCGCAGTCACGGTTTCCTTCGACTACACGGTAGGAACAGGATCCACTCTGTATTTTTTCTCACACCTGCTCACGGGGTCGCTCGACGGAACCGGCAATCTAATGAGAATGACTGCCACGGGCGGCGATACGTATGCAGGAGACCTTATCACAAGCACGGCATCCCAGACCTTCTATAATGGGCCGATGTTTAACGTCAAAGATGGAACCACTGCTGGGACGACTAACAATGATAAGGCTGACGCATTGTTTACGCATGTTGGCACTGGGGCTGCCGTTCAAACCTTCACCAAGACTTACAATATTGCAGGCTTTGTCGGAATCGACAGCATTGCCGATGTCAGTGCGATAGCTGCTATTTTTACAGCCGATACGTCTGCCGCTGGAGATGGCGCAATTACCATCGATAATCTTAGCGTGACCGCCGAATTTGCGCCGCCCTTGCCATCTGCTACCTGGGATGGTGAAACCGACGCCAATTGGGGCACCAATACCAACTGGCTCGCCGACCTCACTCCCGTTAGTCTCGACGAACTCATCTTCACCGGCACTGCAAACGCCGCCACGAACAATAACCTCGCGGCAGGCACCGAATTCAACGGGATTTCGTTCACCAATACGGCAGACGGCGAGAACTTCTCCCTTGGCGGAAACAGCATCATCCTCGGTGGAGACATCGCCCAGTCGCCCGCTGACTCCGGGAGCATCACCGATACGATCGCACTCAACATGGAACTGAATGGGGACCGCGTAGTGAACTCGGGTACGGATCACCATCTCGAAATCTCTAAGGTCATCAGCGAGGATGGCTCCGCCCGCGGCTTGTCCAAGAGCGGTGACGGCACCCTCACCCTGAGCGCAGCCAATACCTACTCTGGCGTAACCTCGATCACAGGTGGAATCCTTACAGTCAGGAACAATAACGCACTTGGTAGTGCCGCAGGGAATACCACGGTTGCAGCAGACAGCGCATTGCGTATCGAAGGCGGTCTCACTATTGCCGAACCGATGAGTATCGCCGGAGACGGTTTCGTTGTGAATACCGGAGCCATTCAGAACTCTGGACTGAATACTCTGACTGGTGCGATCACACTTGAGGGCAGGGTTCGCTTAGAGACCGAAGGAGTGAATACTGGAACGGATACCCTGACCCTTGCAGGTGGCGTCACCAGCAGCGGCAGGACTAGCTTGATTGGAGATTTTGTTTTCAGTGATCTACCTCTCGTCGTCTCTGGTGAAGTCCGTTTCGGTGGAGACGGTGTTGCAGGTGTCATTACAGACAAAAAGGCAGCATTCAATGTTGCTGGCAACGATTGGACTAAGTCCGTGATTTTCTTCGGAGGCAACATCGAACTGGGAGTCGCAGACGCGTTGCCGGTTGATAAGGGAATCGATTTTGGTTGGAACACTTATGACTCCTCAAACTCATCGTTGGATCTCAATGGATTCAATCAGACGGTTAAATCGATCCAGCAGTCTGCCAATTCACTTGGTATAGGCGGAAACGTCAACATCACCGACTCAGTTGGAGGTGCCGTGCTTACGGTCGATACCGATGGGCCGTTCGATGATTCAGCAGCAGATGCGGAGTATCAGGGTCGGATCACTGGCGGACTCTCGCTGGTGAAAAACGGAGAGGGTATCCTTACCTTGAACAATTTGAGTTCAGCCACCGCACCTGTCGTCGAAACCGATCCATCTCCGGGGCCAGTCATCCCCAATTCCTACACTGGCGACACCACTGTTAATGGTGGAACGCTCGTCTTGAACTCGGCAGATCTGGACGATGCCTCCACGGTGACGATCTCCGCTGGTGCGCTGCAGCTCGATCACGATGACTTCGACACCGTCGACTCACTGGTCTTCGGGACGACCCCCCAAGCACCCGGAGGCTACAGCGCGGACAACTCGTCTGGTTTCATCACCGGAACCGGTGTAATCTTCCTGAGTGGTGGCTCCACCTATTCCACCTGGGCAAGCACCAATAACGTATCCGGCGGGCTCTTAGGCGACGACGACGGGGATGGAAATCTGAACGCCATCGAATACGCCCTAGACATCACCATCGATGGTTACGGGGCAGCGGGGACACTCACTGGAACTACCATGAGCTTTTCCAAACGGGCAGAGGCTGTCGCTAACGGAGACGTCCTCTACTCTATTGAGGTCTCCACAGACCTTGGGCAAACCGATCCCTGGACCACGGTCACTCCCGACACCAATGATGCGAACACCATTTCCTACGAACTCCCAAGCGGCAGTGAAAAACTCTTCGGTCGCCTTCAAGTTAAGATCGCTCCTTAGATCGGCTCCTCCCTTGTAGCGTATCATCTGCTCCTTGCCTTGCCCTTACATTTATTCCTGCTTCAACGAACCTCCTTGGTGCGGCGGGTCAGGGGACTACATTCGCATTTAACGGAGACCCAAGCGATACTCACCCAAAGAGCAAATTTCTAGCGTTCATGGCCTTCGGCAAATGTTAGGGCTTTGTCATCTTCGGTGGATGCGGTGATCTGATTGATTTCCAGCGCTAGGATGGCAGGGCACGAGAGTGCGGGCGGGCGTAACGCTATTGAGATTTCTCCTCAAAGCAGAGCCGGGTGGAGGGGAGTTGGGAAAATACGAAAAGGTTGGAATCTGGATGGTGGAACAGCAGGAGGATGGCTCCTACAAGCTGATGATCTATTACAACAAGCCCTGCGAGAAGAAGTAGGGCTGCGGAGAGCGCAGATGCCAAATTCTTGGTTCCATGCGAAGAGTGCATGATTTATCGTTTCGACAAATCCGGCGCGCTTTTCACAAGCGCTGATTCAATAGTCTATGTAAACGTTCCTTTCAAGTATTTCACCCTTTTGGATCATCTGGACGTGGCCATCCAAGAATAGAACATTGGCTTTACCATTGTGGCGATAATCGGCGGAACCGCCTCCTACTTCGGTAGAGGGATCCATGAACGGCTTGCCTGTCATCGGATCGTTGGCGCTGCTTTCACCTCCCGAGTTCCCGATTCTGGTGAGAATCGTAGTTGCCCAGCCGCTTGGTTCCCGCTGTCCTGCGTCAATAAACAAGAATACTTCCCCCGGTCGCTTGACGGCCGCCATACGTACGAGGGGTGGCAAGTCTTCAGCCGCTTGGGATCCTCCATGGTCTGAATCGCGGGCATTCACTAACAGTTTCGGGTTGCCACTGTAGCCCAAGCTAAAGCCACGAGGATCGTTTTTGGTGATTTTCTGTTCGGGGCACTCGCATGCCGGTAGGGTCGAGAGTCTATCCCCACCTCCAAGGTAGGGTCTAAGTACTTCAAACAGCGGAGAATAACCGGTTCCGACGGGATCGTTCATGGTGTTTGGCGGAAGTTGCATGTTGTTGTCTGCGCTGAATCCAGCGACAGCAACGCTGATGTTCCGTAAGTTGTTCGCGCAGGTGGCAGATCGCGCGGAGGAAATCATCTTGCCGGAGAGGGTGAACACGAGGACGGCAAGCGCCGCGATGATGGTGATGACCACGAGGATTTCCATAAGGGTAAATCCGGATTTACGGCTCCCATGTTGGCTTGTTTTATGAGTTTTCGGCGGGATAGCTGCCAAAAACCAGACGGGTTTGTCGGTTGAGGTTGGGTTCATGAAGTGGGATTTTTCGCCGAGAATTTAGAATTCCTAGGGGAGGGAACTTACCTATGCTTCGCTGAGTTGGATATCCTCATTCTTTAGGATACCCGGAGTGTGCGGCATTTTCCGGAGGAAATCTCATTCGCCTGCATAAGCCGCTCCTTGCGGCTGCGCCGAGCTGCGGAAGGGAGTGGGGCAATCGGAGCTATTTCCCTGGGTGACTTTGCTGTAATGCTGGTAGCCGTTTGAGTCGATGAGGAGGAAACAGTAGGCGTGGATGTCGTTGGGGATGGTGGCGGTGGTGGCATCCTCTCCGAGGGTGGCGGTGCGGGCTGCGGGGGCGAACTTCGTGGCGGCGTGAGCGAGAGAGGCCACTGCATTTGACTACGGTTCTCTCAATCTAGGCAGTATGCCATTTCCTCCTCTGGAGAATGATACCCCCCGTCATGTCATGGCAGAAAAAGGGTGAAGTACCTAAATTTTATTTTGTGATGATGTCCACTTTGCACATCTGGCAATGGGGTTTGATTTTTGGGAATAGGTGAGCCTTACAGTATGGACATATGTCCCCTATTAAAGGGTCTACCGATTTCTTGGCGGAAACGTATGCCTTGTGATTGCCTCGCCGTATCATCCAGACGAGTCCGCCGGTCACAAGCAGGCCGAAGGCAACGCATCCGATACCAGCTTCAATTTCGTTCTGCATGATGAGACCGACGACGCCTATAAATGCGATCAGCAAGCCGAAGAATGCACCTACGGCAAGTAGCCAAGGACTACTGGGTCTTTCGGAGTCGATTTGTTCGCAGCACTGGGTGCAAAAGAACCTTACAATGATCCATAGAGGGAGCAAAGGGATGAAAAAGATGTGGAGAATCATCAAGGATCTCCGACTTTCAAAGAACTGAGCATCCTTGCAAGTTGTGCAATAGGCATTGCGGCAGGAAACGCGCTTCTTTCCTAAGTGGTAGATTCCGTGGACTAGCAGCATTTGTTGAGAGTTTTACGGCAGTTGAATACGATTTCTGACCAAATCTTCATACTCCGTCGAGCCTTGAAAGGTGCACGACCATGTTATTTTGAGTAATCGTAAGAGCATATCTGAATACTGTATAGAAGGAGGTGAGTGCTGGCTTTCCTTGCTCAGCATTCAGGACGAGTTAGTTTCGGTTATGGAATTAGATTTACTCGGTGCGCATTCGGATCGCGCCTATCCCGTGCTGGCGTCGATCGTGACGCCGAGGCCGATCGCTTGGGTGACGACGCTCAATGAAGACGGCAGTGTGAATGCGGCTCCGTTTTCCTTTTTTAACGTCTTCGGAGCGAATCCGCCGTTGGTGGTCTTTGCTCCGGGAGATAGAGAACGAGGATTACCCAAGGATTCTGCGCTGAATTGCAAGCGGACGGGGGAGTTCGTGGTGAATATGGTTAGCGAAGAAATGGGGCAGGCTATGGTGCAGACTGCGGCTTCTTTGCCTCATGGGTTGAGCGAGTTAGAGGAGGGCGGTTTGTCGACGGTTGCTTCCTCGGTGGTTGCTCCTCCACGCATTGCTGATGTCCCTGCGGCGATGGAGTGCAAGGTGCATTCCATTCAGGAAATCGGTGGAAACCGTTTGGTCTTCGGTATCGTCCACCGTGTCCATGTTGCGGACGAGTTTATCGATGCCGACTCGCTGAGAATCGACGGCGAGAAATTCCTCCCCCTAGGTAGAATGGCCGTGCCGGACTATTATTGCCGGACGGGTGATCTATTTGAGATGAAAAGGCCTGAATGAGCCTTTAAGCCTTCGTCTGCCCAACACCGCGCACGCGATACTGGTAGCTTGTGAGCTCGCGCAGTCCCATGGGGCCGCGGGCATGGAGCTTGTCGGTGGAGATGCCGATTTCTGCGCCGAAACCGAACTCGCCGCCGTCGGCGAAGCGTGTGGAGCAATTGTGCATGACGCAGGCGGAGTCGATGGAATGAAGGAAGACCTCGGCCTGGGCGTCGTCGGTGGTGACGATGCAATCGGTGTGATGTGAGCCGTGGGTATTGATGTGGGCGATGGTTTCGTCGATGCTGGAGACGATTTTGATCGAGAGGATTTTCTCCAGATACTCGGTGCCCCAGTCTTCCTCGGTGGCGGGGATGAGATCGGAAAGGATGGCGCAGGACTTTTCGCAGCCACGCAGCTCGACTTCCTTTTCACGGAGGGCGATGGCGACTTTCGGGAGAAATTCGGTGGCGATGGTTTCGTCGATCAGGAGAGTTTCGAGGGCGTTGCAGACACCGGGCTTCTGGGTCTTGGAATCGACGGTCAGTTTCACTGCCATTTCCTGATCGGCCTTTTCAGCTGCGTAGAGGTGGCAGATGCCATCGTAGTGCTTGATGACGGGCATACGAGCGAGGGAAACGACGGTCTCGATGAGGCCTTTTCCACCGCGAGGGATGATGAGGTCGAGCCATTGATCCATGCCTGCCATGGCAGCAACGGATTGGCGATCGGTGAAGGGCACTAGCTGGACGGAATTGGCAGGGAGACCGGCTTTTTCACCACCTGCTTGGATGGCGGTGGCGATGGCGCGGTTTGAGTGGATGGCTTCGGAGCCGCCGCGTAGGATGGTGGCGTTGCCGGTTTTGAAGCAAAGGCCTGCGGCGTCTGCGGTGACGTTGGGGCGGCTTTCGTAGATGATGCCGATGGTGCCGATGGGGACGCGGACTTGCTCGATGCGGATGCCGCTTTCGGGAACCCAATCGTCGAGCACCTGGCCGACGGGGTCGGGGAGGGTGGCGACGTGTTCGAGGGCGGCGGCGACGGCTTCCAGGCGCGCTTCGTCGAGGCGAAGGCGATCGAGCATGGCGGAGGAGAGACCTTTCGTCTCACCTGCGGCGATGTCCTTAGTGTTTTCGGAAAGGATCTCGGCGGAGGCGTCTCGAAGCCCCTGAGCCATAGCGCGGAGGATGGTGTCCTTTTCCGCAGTGGTGAGGAGGGAGAGCTTGTGGGCAGCGGCGCGAGCCTTTCTACCCATTTCGTGGATCTGTTCGGTGATTGGGTCAGACATCAGTGGAAATGGTGTTGGGGGTGAATCTAGTGGAAATGCCTTTGCCTTTGCCGTCGACGATATCGAGTAGGCGGCGGGGGTGTCGGCCGTTGGCGATGTGGGTCTCGATGCCTGCCTCGAGGGCGAATTTCACCGCTGTGAGTTTCGAGGACATACCGCCCATGGAGAATTTGCCTTTGTCGTCGCGGACGTGCTGGAAGACAGCATCAATGTCGCTGACTTCGGTGATGAGCTCGTTGTTTTTTGGATCTAGGAGGCCATCGACACTAGTGAGCAAGACCACGCGTTTCGCACCGATGAGTTTGGCGACGCGGACGGAAAGCATGTCATTGTCTCCGAAATTCAGCTCGCGAATGGCAACCGAGTCGTTCTCGTTGATGATGGGGAGGATGCGGGGGTTCTCGAGGAGGCGGGTGAGGGTGTTAGTGATGTATCCGGCGCGCTTTGGGGTATTGATGCCACCGGCGGTTAAGAGAAGCTGGGCGACGGAGATGTCAAAATTCGCGAAAAGCGAGGTATAGATACGCATGAGCCGCGCTTGGCCGACGGCAGCGCAGGCCTGGCGGGTGACAATATCGGTGGGGTATTCAGAAAGCCCCATGGCTGAGACACCGCAGCCGACGGCACCTGAGGATACGAACATACAGCGGTGGCCGGCGTTTATGAGGTCTGAGATGGCGGCGACAAGATGAACGAGTGCGGCGCGGTCGACCGTGCCGTCGGTGCGTGTGAGGACTCCGGTGCCGGCTTTGATGAGTATAAGGTCGCTTTGCATGGGGTGATTCGCTGAGCGCGGAGAGTTAACCCGTGTGATGCGTATTGCCAACCGAAACCTTCTTTGGGTTCGGTGTGGGCTCAGGCTTTTCTAAAAACCTATTCCCCTTGCGAAAGGTTCTGCTGCTACCTATAAAACTGCTTCGTTTCCGACCATGAAATCCACGATTCTTCTCTTATTCGTCCTTTCTTTCTTCTCAAGTATCCCCGCGCAAGCGGCAGGTGGAGGTCATGGCCCTGAGGCTGCGTATCCCGAGTTAGAGAATGGTGGTACGCAATACGCCGCATTCCCCAAGCCTAAGGAGATGTATCCTGAGCTGGAGGGAGAGCCCAGTCTGATTGATACTCTGAAATCGCGTGCGGCTGCAGATCCGTTTAATATAGCGGCATCGATTATTTTCTTGTTGGCCATCTGTCACACCTTTGCTGCTGGATCGCTCAACAAGCTCGCTCATCACTATGAGCACATTCATCAGGAAAATCTCAGAACGCGTGGTCCTAAAGACGATGACCATCCGAATGGTGAACCTGAAGTTTCATTTCGCGCGACGCTTTACCACTTCCTTGGTGAGGTTGAGGCGATTTTCGGAATCTGGGTCATTGCGCTAGCGGCTGCTGCTACCTATTTCTACAGCTGGCATGATTTTGAGGTCTACCTAAACAAAGATAAGGTCTTCACTGAGCCACTTTTTGTGGTGGTCATCATGGCGATCGCGGCGAGCCGCCCGGTGCTTCGTTTTGCTGAGGCTGTGATGTCGAAGGCTGCCGCGCTTGGAAAAGGCACACCGGCCGCATGGTGGATGAGTGTATTGATCATTGCTCCCATCCTCGGCTCGTTCATCACTGAGCCTGCCGCCATGACTATTGGTGCGATGTTACTTGCTAAAAAGTTCTACCGATTGAAGCCCGATAAGGTGCTCGCCTATGCGACGCTGGGACTGCTTTTCGTGAATATCTCCGTGGGTGGTACTCTCACTCACTTTGCGGCACCACCAGTTCTTATGGTGGCGGGAACGTGGAACTGGGGTTCGCTCTTCATGCTGGAGCACTTCGGTTGGAAGGCGGTTGTAGGTGTGGTTATTTCCACAACGATGTATTTCCTCTTTTTCCGAAAATCACTGTTCCGTGTCGCAGACAAGGCAGACGGCCGGGAAGATGGCGAGCTGCATCCTCAATCATGGGAGGAACGTGAAACGCCAGTCCCTGCGTGGATCACTTTTGTGCATTTGGCTTTCCTCGGTTGGACGGTCTACACGGCTCACTACCCAGTGTTGTTTGTCGGCGGTTTCCTATTCTTCCTCGCGTTCCTTATGGCTACGCGCCATCACCAGAATGAGGTTTCATTAAAAAGCCCACTTCTCGTCGGGTTCTTCCTTGCTGGCCTTGTAATCCACGGCGGCTGCCAAGGCTGGTGGATTGCACCAATCATTCAGACGCTGCCAGATGCGGCGCTTATGCTCGGTGCCACGATTTTGACGGCATTTAACGACAACGCTGCAATCACCTACCTCGCCTCACAAGTGGACGGTATTTCAACGACGGCAAAATACGCGGTTGTCGCGGGAGCGGTTACAGGAGGAGGTCTCACAGTTATTGCGAATGCCCCGAACCCTGCGGGTCAAAGTATTCTCTCTAAGCACTTTGAAGGCGGTGTATCTCCCCTAGGTCTTTTCCTAGGAGCACTTGTCCCCACGGTTATTGTCTACATCTGCTTCCTTGTCCTTCCGAATGGGCCGGCGAAGGCTGGAGGTGAAGAGACCGAGCACGTAAAAATTGAACAGGTGGTTCCGGCTGCTCATGGCGACATGGCGCGAGTGACGGAACCATGATTCAGGCAGTGGCGAGTGGATTAGCACCGCTCTCGTCTCTGACTGTTACGATCTTCCTGTGCTACGAGGCTGTAGAGCACTTATCCCGATAGATTGTATTCTTTCCCCTAATAGAATGGATAAGCTCTAGGTTAGTAAGATTTTACCTAGAGCTATCAGTGCCTAGCGTTTGTATGAATTCAGAGAGGCGTTCTATTGCTCTCTGCGAATCCTCCAAACCTCACAGATCTGGTTGCGCTCTGGACGGGCGCTGCTGAAACGTGTGGTTTGGCCGAGGTAAACGGCTTGGACTTTTTGCCCCATGCGTTTGCGTCCGGCAAAATACTCGGCCGCGGCAGTAGCGCGCTCAGAGGAGAGCTTTTCATTTGCCATGGCGTCTCCTGTGGTGGAGGCGTATCCGACGATGAGAGTCAAATCACCGTCAGGAACTTCATCGGAAATGATTTGTTCAAGTTGTGCCATGTCCTCTGGGCTTAGCTCACTGGAGCCAGAGGCGTATTCAAGAGTGTGGAGGACGTTTGCACCGAGATCTACACCTAGCTTGCTGTATTCGATGTTGATATCGGAGTCCTTCAGACCTTCCAGCGTGCGAAGTCTCTTGAATAGCTCGACTGCTGCTGGGAGTAGTTCGTTTTCGGTTTTAGCAAAGAGGTTTGCCTCGCCGAGCTGTGCTTCGAGTTCCTTGACACGGTTTTCGAAAAAGTTACGTGATTTTACCACTTCGTTGTAGCGGCGTTGAAAGTCCTCGAATTCCTCTTCACTAACGGTGCCGATGTTGTTTGCGAGTTCTTCGCGAGTCGCGGCAAGTTGCTCAGAGAGGGTGTCACGTTGTCCGCGCATCTGTTCGAGCAACGCTTTGAGTTCTGCGACCTCCGAGCTGGTGTCGAGAGCGCGTTGTAATTCGTTGTAGAGGCGAGCGTTCTCGGTAGAAACATCCTGACGAAGTTTTTCAATGCGGATGAGCTCTTTACTGTTTCTGGAAATTTCAGCGTCTTTTTCACTGAGCATCTGTTGAAAGCGCCCAGCAATCGCGACGAGGGTATCAGCATCACCTTTGAGGCGATCGGCGATGTCGTCGATGGGTTCGGAATCTTCTGGAAGGGGGCTCAATCCCATGGCCATACGCTCACGATTTAGCTCTGAGCGGAGTGCGCTTAGTTCTGCTTCTTGTGCGGCGAGTTGAGGGTTTTCATCAGTGTCTGATCCAGAAGTGGAGGGATTCGAGAGATTAATCACAGCTAGCACTACGACCATGGCAAATATCATAAAGAGCAGAAAAACCACTGGGTTCATTAACCCTGCGAGTTTGTTCTTCTGCGGCGTATCCGCAGCAGCGCTTTCCTTTTCTAGCTGAGCTGAACCTTTGTTCACATTCTCGGCTGCATCCACGGATTCAGTCTTCACCGCTTCTTTTTCTTCTGACATGGCCAGACCCTGTCGAATCACGGGGCACCCTGTCAATCCCGGCACTACTTAGACCCGTTGCCAAAAGTCTTTGCCGAAACTGTTTTTAATGAAAGTTAGGGAGAAATTAGGCGCAATTGCGCTTGTATGAATGAGCCGGGCGTAAATCTTCTTCATCTGCGTTGCTCTTCGGGCGTTGATGTTCATCAACTTCCTCATCTTGCCTTGCTGGAGAAGATATTCGCTCCGGCAGTTTCGACAAATCTTTTTGGCAATGGGTCTATCCTTTCAACAAGGAGAACTCGTGGGGCTGGTCGAAAAGGTAAGTGGGTTTCGATTTTTCGAGAGATTCTCGTGAATTAAAGCCCCAAGTCACGGCTGCGTGAGGGATTTTTGCCTTCTGTGCGGCCTTTACATCACGCAGTTCGTCTCCGATGTAGCACATTTCATCGTTTTTCACCGAAAACGTTTTCCGGATAGCTCTAAGGTGGCGAGCTTTGCCAGTGAGCTTCGAGGTGGAGGAGACAAATTCGAAAAGATCGCGGATACCGTGGTTGCGGAGAAATACATCCACGTTTGCGGTGGAGTTTGAGGTGAGGATTCCGAAGGCATCGGTGTGTTCGCGGAGTTCAGTCAGGGCTTCCTTCATGCCGGCGATGAGTTGGAGCCTGTCGATATTTGACCTCATCATGCCAGTGCCACGTGCGATGATCGACGGAACGCGGCGCTTCGGGATATCTAGCTTCTTGAGGATTTCTTTTAACGAAAGGTGGCGAAGGGCTGCTATCTCGTGCTCTTCTACTTCGCGAATGCCGTAATCTGGGGCGATTTCATTAAAAATGATGCGAGTTTCTCCAAGGGTATCCGCGATGGTGCCGTCGAAGTCGAAGATCAGTGCCCGGTATTTCATCAGTGAAAATCTGTCGGGCAAACTGGCTGCTTACGAGTCAAAAACCCTAATATGGAGCGCGGCTTTGTAAGCCGCTGTCTTGCACAACGCTCTAAGGTTCGCTCCGAAAGAACCATACCTCCATCAGACAGCGGCTTGCAAAGCCGCGCTCCATATTGAGAGTCAGAGACTTAGATTCGGATTGATATCTCCACCGAGACCATCGGTTTTACCTGCAAAAAATCTCAATAGCCCTGCAAAGGCGATCATCGCTGCGTTATCCGTGCAGAGTGTGCCTTCGGCAATGGTGAGGCCGATTCCTTCCTTTTTGCATCTTACTTCGAAGGCGTTGCGTACCGCTTTGTTCAAGCTGACTCCACCAGAAAGCCCGATGAGGTCGGTGCGTGCGAGTTTCGCCGCACGCATGGTTTTCTCGACTAGCACCTCGATGACAGCAGTTTGGAAAGATGCGGCGATGTCTGGGATCTTCGTATCGGTTTCTTTTTGGAGCGTGTAGAGCACGGCAGTTTTGAGGCCGGAGAAGGAAAAATCCAGTTCGCCGCCCTGCATCATGGATCTTGGGAAATCGTAAGCCTTTGGGTTGCCGTCCTTTGCTGCTTTTTCGATTTCGGGTCCGCCTGGGTAGGGGAGACCGAGCATTTTTCCGACTTTGTCGAAAGCCTCACCTGCTGCGTCGTCGCGGGTAGTGGCCATTTTTTCGTAATCTCCAGCGCCTTTGACCTTCATCAATAAAGTGTGGCCGCCAGATACGATGAGCCCCACGTGCGGTGGGACTTCCGTGCCGCCAATGAATGGGGAGAGCAGGTGGCCTTCCATGTGGTTGACTCCTACGAAGGGTTTTCCTGAAACGCATGACATCGCCTTCGCTGCCGTGCTGCCGACGAGAAGGGAAGAGGCGAGACCTGGCCCCATCGTTGCGCCGAATACATCTATCTCACCCATGCCGATCCCCGCCGTGTGAAGTGCTTGTTCGACCAATCCGCCGAGGCATAGGGAATGACTGCGCGAAGCAATCTCCGGCACCACGCCGCCATGCTCGCGGTGTTCGGCAATCTGCGATGCTACCTCGCTGGCAAGCACCTCCGCAGCAACACCCGGTTCGCCCCGAAGGATCGCTACCGCCGTTTCATCACAAGAACTCTCTATCGCCAGAAAAACCGCCACGCGCGGATAATCCATATCATCCGCCACCTCGGCAATAGCGAAGCTCAATCACGTGCTGCCAGCCACTGTCGTGAAAAATCTTCCAGATCCGGAAAAAAACCGTCGTAGAGAGCCTCAAGCTCGTCTTGGTGTTTGATGAAATCTTCCTCTGCCCCAAGGACTCCGGCAGCGACGGGGCTGCGAGTCGCGACCCGCCGGAACGTCAAGGCCAGCCCCTCAATGCTGGAATAGCTGTCTAGCCAGTTTTCCGAAATCATCCTCGGAAGCACCGCCCTGAGCTGAGGGCTCAACCATTGGTCGTGAGCAAGAAGCGTTTCATGGCATTGCTCGATAAATTGCAAACGGGCTTCCTCCCCGCCCGGCCAGCGGGTGGAGAGGAAATAGTCGTAGAAAACATCCACCACAATTCCCGCAAGCCTCGTCCGATGGGGAGAAAGGAGCTTTCGAGCCAGTAAAAAGGTCGGATGTGCGTCAGTATAGGCATCAATTGCCCGATGCTGAAGGATTCCGCGCACCACCTTGGGCGGGAAGCGTGTCTCTAAAGTTACAGGTAATCCTTTCGCGAAATCGCCCAGCAGATTGCCGATGAGGGATTCATCGGTAGGCTCAGCAAGGTATAAATGGGCGAGGAAATTCAACTTTCAGAACATGTGCTCGGTTTTCTCACGATGCCAGACCCATAATAGAGGTAATGGTGAATCCGCCGAAGGCTTTGGACTGCTGCGATGATTCGCAGCTCTGAGGTTGGTTGGGTTTGATCGAGATAGGGTGATAGTTATCAAGCTGGATGTGGATGCCGCATCACTGAGAAAGCTGGGAATGATCCCAGCAGTCCAAAGCCTGCGGCACAAAGAGCATAAATCGCCGATAGTTGTTGGACGTTCGCCCTCGGTTGTTGCAGCTTCCGCCATGCCGTTTTCCGCATCCTATCCCGAGCTCATCGCAAATCCGACGCCATTGATGCGCCGGTTCATTGCCTTGCTTGATGAGGATGTCTCTCTTGAAGCGCTTGCGCAGAAAAGTCAGATCGCGACTCGGCAGAATTTCGGGAAGACCATGCGGCTCTTCGCACCGCTCTATGTCTCGAACGAATGCGTGAACAACTGCTCTTACTGCGGCTTTTCACGCGATGCCGCGATCCTTCGCACGACCCTGACCGTTGATCAGGTGGTGACAGAGGCGAAGCACCTTCATGCTCAGGGTTTTCGAAATCTCCTGCTCGTTGCCGGGGAGCACCCGAAGTTCGTTTCCGAAGGCTATCTCCAGAAATGCCTCGATGCGCTCATCCCTCTTTTTCCGACTCTCGCCCTAGAGGTGGGTCCCATGGAGGACGACCAATATTCTGATATCGTCGAACACGGTGCTGAGGGCTTGATCGTTTACCAAGAGACCTATCATCGGGAAACCTACGAGACGCTCCACACTGCGGGGCCGAAGAAGAAATTTAACTGGCGCCTCGATTGCCCGGAGCGTGCTTACGCAGGAGGTTTCCGACGCATCGGTATCGGAGCATTGTTCGGCTTGGCGGATTGGAAACACGAAGCCCTCTCTCTCGCGGCTCATCTCGAATACCTCTACAAGCATTGCTGGAAGGCGCAGTTCTCAGTCGCCTTTCCTCGCATGCGTCCCTACGCGGGAAATTACCAATACGAGCCGGATCCGAATCGTTATCTTCCTGATGCTGCGCTGCTCCGTCTGGTTACTGCTTTCCGCATCATTTTCCCACAGGTCGCTATCGTGCTTTCTACGCGTGAGCCAGCACCACTGCGTGATGCAATGGCATCGCTTGGCATTACTCATATGTCCGCTGGTGCCCGCACAGAACCGGGTGGCTACACAGGAGCAGGATCGGATGATCTGCACCTCACGGTGAGAGGTCGCCGCGTTGAAATTACTGAAAAATCAGGCACGGAAAAAGCCACCGAACAATTTCAGATTCACGATACGAGGAGTCCTGCAGAGATCGCGGAGATGCTGCGTGCGCAGAACATTGATCCAGTTTGGAAAGATTTTGATCAGGTGCTGGTGCAGGCGTAAAGGTTTGGTCTGTCGGGTTTTTTTCTGCAGGGAGGGAGGAGGGAAGATGGAGGAGAGGAGGAAGACGGGTGCTTTGCAGGTTTTTGGTAAGAGGGTTGGCTTTTGTAGTTATTGAATTCTTCTCCTCTCCTTCTATATCTCCTCCCTCCCTGTAAAGAAAATGCAGGAAGAACTTGGCGGGTGGTTTGGATGATACACGCTGCTGAAGTCAGCGCTCCATTTCAGCAGAGTAAACCGGCTGCCCATCCACATCGTGATGTGTGAAAACGGCTTTTTTCCCATCGACCCTGATGGAGGCGAATCCACCTTTTACACGGAGGAACTGATGTTCGGGACGTTTGTCCTCTTGTTTCCAACCTCCCGCGTGGGCATCTGAGGAGGCACCGCAGCCGAACTCATTGAGGCCGGTTTCTGGATCAATGGAATGGTATTGCCAATGGCGGTCGCCGTTAATGACGAAGCAGCCGGGTATGGATGAAAGGAATTTTCGCAGGCGCTGTCCCTCGTAGTGGAAGCCATCGTTGGCGTGATTGTCGTTTTTACTATTCCGATCGGGGCCTACGACTGGAGTGGCGGAGATGTAGAGTTTGAAGGTGGCATCTGAAGCCTTCATGGTTTCCTCAAGCCACGCCCATTGCTCTTTGCCGAGAATGGATTTTTCTGGGCCGTCTTCCATGTTGTTCGGTGAACGGAGTTCGCGACCTTCGGGGAGCCAGATCTGGAGGGTTTTTCCCCAGCGGAAGGTGCGGTAAGGTTTGTCGGATTGTGGAATCTGTTCGCGCCAAATTTTGAGACCTTGCTCCCAAGTGAGATCGCCAAATCCTACGCCCGGCCAAGCGTCGTCCTTGGTGATGTCATGGTCATCATGCATCCAGTAAGAAGGTATTTCACGATGGAGTGATTTCTGAAATGGAAGGGAATACATGCGTCCCCAGCGGTAGCGCGCGAGATCCATGTTTTTGGATTTAGGTTCCTTGCGGTCGTAATAAACCGTGTCGCCCGTTTGGATGAAGAACGATGGCTTCAGCGCGAGCATGGAGCGGTAGATCTTGTGGCCGTTCGCCATGTCGTCGCGAAGCTCGAATTCCTGGCAGGTGGAGACTGTGAAGGTGATCTCCTTGTCAGTATCGGAAGTAGGTGCAGTGGAGAATTTACCGTTGATATCGACGGAATTGTCATCTGCTTGCCCGACCGCGTGGAAAGAGTACTCGGTAGCAGGTTTAAGCCCCGTGATGAGCTGCTGGTGGCAGTAATCATTTCCTGCAGAAACTTCTACTGGATCGAGGGTAACAAGATCTTGTTTCGAACTGGTTTCCCAATAGACAAATTGAACTGTTCCGGAAATTCCCGGCACCGTCCAATTGGGTTCACCGGACTTCCATTCATCCACTTTATTTCCGGGTTCGGCATCACGAGTGAGTCGTGTCCAGATAACAGCGGAAGTGTCGGTAACTTCCCCTATTTTTACTCCGTTTGCGAATCCGACAGCGTGGCAGGGTGCGAGTGTGAGGAGGAGTAAGAAGAGGGTTTTCATGGGCTTGGTGAAGTATTTACTCCCTTAGTAGTAGATCCGCGACGACCATGCGGTGGTCGGTTTTTCTAGAGACGGCGACGCCGCAGGCTTGGGGTTGGAGCTGTCGGGTGGCGTAGATATGGTCAATACGGAGGATAGGGAAACGGCGGTGAAAGGTGTCTCCCCAGCCACGACCGACAGTTGAGAAAGCGTCATCGAAATTGTGGGTGAGTTGGCGGTGGACGACGTCGGTGGCACCGGCATTGAAATCCCCACCGAGGATGGTGGGTGTGTTGGGGAAGGCGCTGGTTTGCTCAAGGACTTGGAGGACGGTGGAGAGTTCCTTGCGGCGCACGTCGCGGTTGATGTAGTGGCTAGCGCGGGATTCTTTGTTCCAGAGGCGCATGTCAGTGGCGGCGGTGGCGAGGTGGACGTTGACGACTTCGATTTGTCTGCCGCTGGGTAGCTCGAGCGTGACCTGCTGGTTGCTCATGAAGGGGTTACGAACTTCACGTTTGATCTCGTGGCGGGTAACGATGCCATTGCTTCGGTAGGCGCGGTAGTCACCGTTTCCGCCGTAGAGAACATCGGAAATTCTTTTTACGCGATGCGGTAAGACTTGTTGGAGGAGTATGATATCGGGGTTCCATTTCCTGATATCTTCGGTGGGATCTCCGAATGCGAAGCCCGCACAGTTCACTGTCAGTATGCGGATGACGCCAACTCTGTCCTCGGGCGGCTGCCTTGTTTCCGAGATTTTCGGATGTGTGAAATTTGAGAGGGCTTTCGCCTCATCCATGCCTACCGAAAGGGTGATAGCCCAGACGGCGGTTACGATGAGAGAGAGCGGGGCGCGGAGGAAGCAAAAGGCAAATACGGAAAGCATTAGGCCGATGCCTCCCCAGAACCAAAAAGGTAAAACGGTGAACGCCGCGACAGAGTCGGGCTGGTTCGAGTAGGCCCAGACGGTGACGACGTGAGTCAGCAATGAAGCGCCGACAAAGCACCAGCCGATCGTGCGCCGAGTTTTGGACATGTCGCTTTAGTGTGGCGACTTACATCCCCGGGATGCCCATGCCACCAGTGAGTTTGCCCATTTCTGCGGCTGCTTGTTCCTTGCCTTTGTTGACGGCTTCTTGGACGCCTTTGAGGACGAGGTCTTCGAGAAATTCGACATCGGAAGGATCAACGACAGCTGGATCGATCTTGATGGATTGAACGTCTCCTGCGCAATTTGAGGTGACGGTGACCTTGCCGCCGCCGACCGAGGCTTCGACGACCTGAGCGGCGAGTTCTTCCTGTTTTGCTGCCATGCCCGCTTGCATTTGCTGGGCCTGCTTCATCAGTTTCTGTATGTTCATGAGTGTTTTGTGGTTTTAGGTTCCTACGACCTTGGCTTCGAATTTTTCGAGTGCCGTCTGGATGAGGGGGTCTTTGTAGAAGGTGTCTTCATCGATCTTTTCAGGCTCGGGCTCTGGTTCCGGAGCAGGCTTTTCAGCTGCGGGAATTGGCTCGGGCTCATCGGCTTCGTCAGGAGCGTTGGCAATGAGATCGTCGAAAGCGGCAAGGGTGTCACCTGCTTTCTTTTTTGCCTGTGGGGCTGGAGTTGCAGCGGGTGCAGGTGCTGGCTGTGCGACAGGTTGCGGTGCGGGTGCGGGAGTTGCCTTTTCAGCCGGAGCCGCAGGGGGTGTTGCTGCTTCTGTAGCCGAAGTTGAAATGTGATCTGCGCCTTTGGTAAGCACCTTGATGACATCGGTGATGCGAACTTCCGAGAGGGTTTGGATGGCCTTGATGACGCCGAGTTCGAAGTGGAGACGCTTGTTGCTAGCCCATTTCATGCGGCCTTCGGTTTCAGCAAAGACATCGATAGCGGCGAGGATACGCTCGGGTGCGTATTCGCCGGCATCGTCCATGAGCTTGTCCCATATTTCCGTGGGGATACCCTCGCCATCGGCGGATGGATCGAGCTTTGCGACGAGCAGGCCGCGAAGGCAACCGATGAGTTCGCCGAGAAGTTGGGAGAGTTCGCGACCGCTTTCCGCCTCCTGTTGAATGAGCCTGAGAGCGGTCGGTGTTTCCCGAGAGAGGAGGGAAGTGGTGAGCTCGGCGACTTTTTCGCGGGAGGTGAAACCAAAGATATCGAGCACGTTCGCTTCGGTGATGGTTTCTCCGCAGAAAGCGACGAGCTGATCCAACATGGATTGGGCGTCGCGCATGCCGCCATCCGCACCTTTGGCGATGGCCCATGCGGCAGTTTCTTCGAGAGTAATTCCTTCCTCAGTGGCGATGTGGAGGAGGTGATCAGAGATCGTCTGTGTGGGGATGGGGCGTAGATCGAAGCGCTGGCAGCGGGAGAGGATGGTGGGCAGAATTTTCTGAACTTCAGTGGTGGCAAAGATGAATTTTACGTGCTCAGGGGGCTCTTCGAGTGTTTTTAGAAGGGCGTTGAAGGCCGCGTTTGAGAGCATGTGCACCTCATCGATGTAGTAGATCTTGAACTGCCCGCGGCTGGGTGCGTATTTGACGGATTCGCGGAGGTCGCGCACCTGTTCGACGCCGTTATTGGAAGCACCATCGATCTCGAGGACATCGAGGGAGCGGCCTTCGGAAATTTCCACGCAGACGTCTTCTTCGGGATCAAATTCAATCTTGGGGCCGTCTTTGCAGTTGAGGGCTTTGGCGAGGATACGAGCGGTGGATGTCTTACCTGTGCCGCGCGGGCCTACGAAAAGATAAGCGTGCGCGAGGCGCTTCTGCCCAATGGCATTGCGCAGGGTGCGTACGACATGATCCTGTCCGAGGATGTCTTCAAACGTCTTCGGACGGTATTTTCTAGCGAAAACCTGATAACTCACGGAGGAGAGCATAGGTAGTCGGGCGGATTTGTCATGGTTGCTTTTTCGTGAAGTTGGAAATTATCCAAAAATCTAGACCCTGCGGGGGATCGCCGATACGTTCTGCGCATGATAGCAGCGATGGAACTAGGTGGGACGAAGACGGTGGTCGCGATAGGCGAGAGTGATGGGACACTGATTGAGGAATTCCGTTTCCCTACGACTCGGCCTGAAGAGACGTTTCAGACGGCGGTTGAGTGGTTTTCGGCGAAAGGAACGCCGACAGCGATGGGAGTGGCGGCTTTCGGCCCCATTCAGATCAATGAGAAGGCGGATAATTGGGGCGATATGTTGCCGACGCCGAAGCCAAACTGGAGTGGGTTTTCTATCACGAAGCCGCTTCTTGCTGCGTTTCCGGATATGAAACTGACGGTGGAAACGGATGTGAATGCGGCCTGTCTTGCTGAGGCGAAGATTGGCGCGGCGACGGGTCTGGATAACGTGGTTTATATCACCATCGGCACCGGGATCGGGGCAGGGGTGTTGTGTGATGGCAAGCTGGTGCATGGAGCGTTGCATCCAGAATTCGGCCATTTGATTACACCGCGGAAGGAAGGAGATGATTTTGCAGGGACTTGCCGTTTTCACGGAAATTGCCTTGAGGGAATGGCTTGCGGGCCGGCGATTGAGCAACGCTGGGGCACTGCTGGCGGAGACCTTCCTGAGGATCACGAGGCATGGGATACGGAGGCATGGTATTTAGCGCATGGCATTCAGTCGCTGCTGGCGATTTGTCCGCCGCAGCGTGTGGTGATCGGGGGCGGTGTCTCTCAAGCAGCGGGTCTGCATGAAAAAACTGAGAAGCTTCTCATTAAACTCGCGGCTGGATATTTCCCCGCACTTGAGTCCTTGCCTTATGTAGTACCGCCGCAGCTAGGTCAGGAGGCGGGGATTAGGGGCGCGCTGATGCTTACGGGAATGTAATTTTCACGCTGAAAATCTCATGTTCCTTTTCGTTCCCTATGAGATTGAGACGCTCCGGCAAGTCACCCCTTGGGCAAACCGGATGCTCGTCGGCCTCTGCACGGCTGTTTCCCTGATGTTTTTTTCTGGGGCGCTTCCGGAAAATGTCTTGGATGCGATGGTGCTCTACGGGTGGAATCCAACCGGGCTCTTCGGACACGTATTTCTCCATGCGGATATATTTCACCTGATCGGAAATATGATTTTCCTCTGGGTGTTCGGAAATGCGATCTGCACGAATATTGGGAATTTGACCTACCTGTTAGCGTTTTTCGGCTGTGCCTTGGTGGCAGCTATTTTCCATAACGTTTTTGATGGTGGGCCTGCTATTGGTGCGAGTGGCGCGATTAATGGCATCGTGGGAATGGTTTTTGCGATGTATCCGCTCAACCGTGTTTACGTTTTCTGGGCTTTCCTCATTAAGGGAGGGACATTTGCGGTGAAAGCTTGGGCCATCATTCTATTCTGGCTGGCTTTCGATATATGGGGAGTCCTTATGGGCGGGGGGATGACTGCCTATTGGGCGCACATCGGTGGGCTGATCGGTGGAATCGGTATAGGACTGATTTGCCTACGCCAAAATTGGATTGAGCTAACGGAATACGATAATCGTTCGCTCCTAGATATTCTGACAGGGACTCGCCCGGAGGATTGAGAACCTAATCGATTGGCTCCACATCGACCATTACCTCGAGGCTCTGGCCGCCTGCTCCGAGCGTCACTCCACGAAGAGGGCTGACATCCGAGAAATCACGACCCCATGCGACGGTGATGTGGCGCTCGCTGGGGAGGAGGTTGTTGGTGGGGTCACAATCGATCCAACCGGCGCTTTCTCCGCAGAAAATAGAGATCCATGCATGTGAAGCATCTGCTCCTACGAGGCGTTTCTGTCCGGGAGGCGGTAGTGTTTCCAGGTAGCCGCTAACATAACGTGCAGGAAGACCTAGCGAACGCAGGCAAGCGAGCATGAGGTGCGCAAAGTCTTGGCAGACACCAGCTTTCTTCTTGAGCACTTCGGCGACGGGAGTGGCGACATCCGTGGCGGTGGGATCGAAATCGCATTCATCAAAGATGCGTTTCATCAGTGCCATCGTTGCTTGGAGAATAGGTCTGCCCGGTGTGAAGTCTGGACGGGCGTAATCCGCAAATTGCTCACCTAGTGGCACCATAGGCGAGCCGAAACGAAAGGCTCCGGCCTCAGTGCTGAGGTTGAGTTTGTCAGCACTGCTCTCGAGGACGATATTTTCCCAAGATGGGGTTGATTCGGGTGCAGGTAGATGGGTGGGAAATACCTCTACAAGGCTGCGGGAGGTGACTTCCAACTCGGTGTGCGAGCCCTCGCACTCGAAGTAGGCAGTTTCATTACCATAAACATCGTTGTGCAGGCTCCGTCCGACAGGCTCCGGCTTCACCTCGATGACGTGCCACGGGCAGCGTTGTCCCGGCAGGAACCTCGGCGCTAGGCGTGCGAGGTGGTGGGAAACGGAGACTGCACCCTCATATTTGTAGTGGGTGCGATGTGTCAGTGAGTAGCGCACTGGAGCGATATATTGCCGTGCTTTCCTCGTGTCGATCTTTACCGGAGTTGCATTTTAGCTCACAGGTTGTTGTTTCGCACCGTCACCATGAAAGGATCTACCATTTTTCTCGTCCTCCTAGGGCTCAGTATTTCCGCAATTGGCGGCCTTTTTACTGTGCTGATGTGGAATAGCTATGCTCGCGCGGTGGATCAGCGTAGTTGGCCGCAGGTGGAAGCTGTCATCCTCTCTTCGGAGGTCGAGGAATGGAAACATGATGAATTTTCGCCACGTGAATACCGTTTCAAGGTGCTCTACGGCTACGAATGGAAAGGTGCGGCGATGACAGGTGACCAGTTATCGGCACGGGGAAATCCCTCATATAATAAACGTCAGAAGCCTGATAATATGCTCGAACAATGGCCTGTTGGGACAAAGACCATCATATATGTGAATCAAGAGGATCCGAATAATACGATCTTGAAGCCCGACTCGAAGGCTGCCGGATATTCAATCTGGTTCCCGATGCTGTTTGTTATCGGCGGTCTGGGTATTTCCCTACGAGCGGTAATAAAAAGACCTGTGCAGGTGGCGGATTGAAGGTTGGCGAGGATGCGGTAAATGTGCATCTTTTGTGCATCAGCTCAGTGGTATGAAAATTCTCAGTTACAAGGATCCGGGTTATGCGTCGTTCGTAAGACGTCTGCAACGCAGGGCTATTCCCGAAGATTCCGTCCGCGACATCGTTTCGGACATCATTTCAGAGGTTTCGAAAAAGGGTGATAGCGCTCTGATTGATCTGACTCATCGCTTTGATGGCGCGAAGCTCACCAAGAAAGGCCTGTTTATCAGCGAAAAGGAGTTTGTTGCAGCATCTGACTCAGTATCCGATGAAACGAAAGAGGCGGTGCGTCGCAGCTTAAAGAATATCCACGCCTTTGCGAAGCGTAGCATGCGTAAGGATTGGTCTGCGAAGAATGCGGAAGGCGCTGTGGTTGGTGAACGATTCACGCCCTTTGATCGCGTAGGTGTTTATGTGCCGGGAGGTAAGGCTCCACTCGTATCTACCGCGCTGATGACTGCCGGATTCGCCCAGGCGGCCGGTGTGCCAGAAATTTTCGCGGCCACGCCATGCGGAGCAGATGGGAAGGTGAATCCTGCACTCCTGTATGCACTTTCCCAAGCCGGCGTAACAGAAGCGATCAAAGTCGGCGGTGCACAGGCGATCGCAGCGATGGCGCTGGGGACAAAATCAGTGAAGCCCGTGGATCGTATTTTCGGCCCCGGAAATAGCTTTGTGGTTGAGGCAAAACGACAGCTCGTCGGTGCTGTTTCGATTGATCTGCTACCAGGCCCCAGTGAGATCCTGATCCTAGCAGATGCCTCAGCGAAGGCTGCCTACATCGCAGCAGATATTCTCGCTCAGGCGGAGCACGGCGGTGATAGCGTAGTCGGTTTTGTCACGCCATCGAAGGCGCTTCTCAATAAGGTGAAGGTGGAGATTGAGAAACAAGCGAAGAAACTTAGCCGCGAAAAAATCATTCGCGATGTCCTGCGCAAAGAAACCTTTCTCCTGCTTGTGAAATCGATGGAGGAGGGTATAGAAATCGCCAACGATTTTGCACCAGAACACATTTCACTAGTGGTAAAGGACGAGGATACGGTGCTTCCGCAAATACGCACAGCTGGAGCGATTTACTTAGGTGCAGATTCTCCGGTAGCCGTAGGCGATTTTCTTGCAGGGCCCAGTCACACTCTGCCTACGGGTGGAGGAGGAAAGTCGTTTTCCGGACTCCGCGCAGATCAGTTTCAACGCCGCACTAGCATCGTGAAGATGGACAAAAAGGCAGTTGGTAAATCCCTTTCTGTGATTGAAGAATTCGCACGCCTCGAAGGGCTTGATGCGCACGGTGCTTCCACTTCCATTCGTTTGAAGAGATGAGCGAGTCTAGGGAATATTCACCCAAGCGCTTTGCAATCGCGAGCGTGACATGCCCCTCGTGCCAAATTCGCATCGAGCGTGATACAAAATGGTGTGAGGCTTGTGGATTCACCGGCTCCAAATCGATAGAGATGTTTGGTGAAACACCACCTCCTCTCCTGCCTATTCTGGACGTGGCGGATCTATGGACTCCGAAGGAACAGAAGAAAATTACTGCTGCGGTGAAGGCTTTCGGTAAGCGTTTCCCTCAGGTCAATTGGCGTATATGTGCAGTAAGCCTAGGTGCTGATGTCAGCCTTCCAGTATTTGGATTTTGGCTCCTAAACGTTTGCCCGTTGAACGAAGGAGAAACGGATGAAGATCGGGAATGGACGATACTCATTCTCGTGGATGGCAAGACTGGCAATGTCTCGCTAACCAATGGATACCGCGCGGAAGTTTGGTTGTCGGATGAAAATTGGAGTTCGGCACTTGCTGAGGCATCAAGTGCATTGCGACAAGGCGACACGCTTTATGCCGTCACCAACTTGTTAAAAGCCGCAAGAGGCTTGTTTGAAAAAGCGTGGAAGCGCTCGCAAAAACAACTCGAACAAGATTCCAGCTCATGAATCTATTCACACTCATTACGTTTTTTTCCCTGCTCGTATTATCTGTGAACGCAGATCAGGCGCAGACTGGTATGCATGGGGACAGGCCGGCGAGTTCCGTGTTTGATCCTACTGGGGTTCTCACAGTGAAGGAAGCGAATGAGATTTCTGAGCCACTACTGAAGATTCTCAAAAACGAAGAAATCGATATTATCTTGGTGGTTCTCCCTGAGATTGGTGACGCCCCTCCACGCCACGTGGCGCGAGGTTATGCCGATAAATGGACTGAAACAAAGATCAATGCGGCGGTTCTCCACGTGCCGGGCAGAGAGGATTCTCCCTGGATTTTCCCTGGAGAAGTATTGAGCACCACCCTGACTCCGGAGGTGATGAAGAAATCGATCGAAGAGGCAGAGAGCCGGGCTAGAGCTGAGCCTACGGAATTCAATAAAATTAGAGCAGCATCAATAGAAGCTGCGGATGTTATGCGCTTTTGGAAGGGCAGCATAGTGATTCGTGACGAAGCGTCAATCAGTCGTCAACTTCAGCTGCGGCTGGATTACGAGAAACGGAACCGTCTTATCAAGCTTGCACTGGGTCTGGGAGCTGCTGCTTTGATTCCTTTGATCATTGGTGCAGTCTTCTTCTTTGTCCGGATCAAAAATTCTGGGGCGAAACGTTTCCCAACCATACGCGTGATTCGACGTCTGGGAGCTCCATACTCAGGAGGAAATAACGCATCTACTGGTTCTTAAACTATACCGAAATCCCAACATGAAAACCCAAGCGTATCTAATTCTAGCCACTTCTATCGGCATGCTAACATCTTGCGATAAGATTTTGGACAAGGAAGAAGCCAAACAGGAAGCAGAGGTGGAAAGCTTCGACGAACTTACAAAGGCAGATACTCCCATTCTTCCTGTAAAGCAGGGTGACTATTGGAAATACCAGATTCGTGTAGAAATTCCGGCAGGAATCACCTCTCCCGGTGCCTCGGCAGTTGAGACTGAGTTAGAGAAGGTTCGAACATACATCGGGAAAGTTTCCCCTGGTGATGATCTTCCGGAAGTCGATGCCTTCGATGTTACGGTTCCCGGTGAGGCCTTGGAGCGCGAATTTGTGGAGATTTCTGAAAAACTCATCCTGATGAGGGGGACGGGTCACCCGGAGGTTCTAGATTCGAAGGTGATGTGGCTGGATCCTCCAGTGCCCTTCGTTTTTGCGGGAATGCGCGCCGGCAATAAGATGGCCGACCTCAGTATTCATGATGGAGTTCAGAACCGTGGCTTAAGGGTCATTGCGCGCGAAGAAGTGGAAACACCTATTGGCAAATTTACGGCAATCCGTTTGCTGATGACAGGGAACGACGGAAAATTCGAACTCAGGAGAACGACATGGTTTGTACCCCAGGTCGGGATCGTGAAAGAGGAAAAGACTCGTTATGGTGAAGACAAACTCATTTTCCGGGAAACCACCCTGCTTTTTGAAACCAGTGTGGCAATAGACTAATACCACTCCGCATTTCAAAAGAGACGAACGAGAAATTATTGGAATTGAGATAGAAGTGCGCTTCGCATCGTGTGATGATCCAATGGCTCTACCGTAGTCTCTGCGATACTCTTCAGTGCATGATGCACCCAGGGTGTTTTTACTCGCATTACCTTGATACTGCGGAAAATCACTCCGGCATTCGTCTCTATTGAAACTCTACTTGGTATCATCAGGTAACAATCACGATTGGTTCCAATGGTTTCATCCCACGAAAAAACGCATCCCTTTTGAGGGATGCGTTTTTCAAGAAGAATTGCTAAGAATCAATGTCCGTTGACTACCTGCGGCGGCGGATGATCAGCAGAGAAGCTCCGAGAGCTCCAAGGAGAGAAGCAGAAGGTTCAGGAACAGCATCGAATTTGATGTTGTAGAGGCCTGCTCCATTCCCGCCACCAGATAGAGTGACGAGATATTCGTTACTATTTACAACTGTAGTATTGAAATTTTCTCCAATATTTACATCAACGGTTCCCATTCTGACTGAAGTAGGAATCACTTGAGCTTGGGTAAAAGTGACGGTAACGGATTCTCCCATGTCAAAGTTCAGGGAAGGGGAAGTCGGGACTCCTGGAGGCGGAGTTGCATAGCTGTTGTCGACAATCAGTTCTGTTGCACCGCTAACACTGAATACAACATCTCCATATCCTGGAACGTTGATGGTAAGAGGTGGATTACCGACTTTTAGGACGGTTCCCTCGTCTCCGAGGAAATCAAGAGTGAAGGCAGATCCGATACCGGATAGGCCACAGCATATTGCAGCAATGAGCGGGAGTTTCGTTTTCATGATGGGGGGAGTCCGTTTGGGTGGGACATTGGGAAGATAATCTGTGTGTGTGATTTTTGGCAAGATAAATATATAACATTTGTTCTTAAAGATTAGTAATATTAGTAATTAAGATTAATTAAACTTAAGGTTAGCTCGATGTTCTGGGGCTCATTGTCGTTTGACTCCGGTATGATCTGCGTATGCTTTTGACCTATGAAGAAGTGTATTCTGACCACCTTGCTGTGCGCTGCCTGTCATCTTCCTGTTGGCGCGGAAATCGTTACAAAATCAGTAAAATATGAGCATGAAGGCATCAGTCTTGAGGGTTTTCATGCTTACGATGGCAGTGCAGAGGGTAAGCGCCCGGGAATCTTGATTATCCACCAGTGGACAGGTCTGACGGATTACGAGAAAATGCGCGCCGTGATGTTCGCGGAGCTGGGATACAATGTATTTGCCGCAGATATTTATGGTAAAGGCATCCGCCCTCAGCCCCCCGAGGCGGGCAAATATGCAGGAAAATACAAATCTGATCGTGGTCTTTATCGTGCCCGTATGTTGGCCGGACTCGACGTTCTCAAAGGTGATGAACGCACAGACCATGCTAATGTCGCGGCCATTGGCTACTGTTTCGGTGGTACAGGTGTGCTAGAGCTTGCGAGAGCTAACGCAGATATTACGGCAGTGGCGTCTTTCCACGGTGGCCTTGGTTCGGCAGAGGGCATGGAGGCGAAGAAAGGTGAAGTTTCCCCAAAGATCATCTGTTTCCATGGTGCTATTGATCCATATGTCAGCACCGATGAGGTCGAAACTTTTCAAAAGGAAATGGAAGATGCAGCAGCTGATTTGCAATTCGTGAGTTTTTCTGGAGCGGTTCATGCCTTCAGTCAGAAAATGGCGGGTGATGATCCATCGAAAGGATTTGCCTATGATGCGAAGGCCGACAAACGATCTTGGGAATACCTCAAAGCGTTCCTCGAAGATGTTTTTGAGAAATCCTGACCTTGCAGGAGAGTCGCTCTACGGCTAGTTCCAGACATGCCCGAAAGTTTCGATTGGCGGATGTTTCCCGATGAATTTTCCGCTGCAGCCACAGCGTGTGGATTTCTTCCCGAGGTCATCGCTGAGACTGACGATGGCGAGGTGATGGGCTGGGGGCGTGACGGAGGTGAGCAGCGAGTTTATATCTCTGCGGGAATCCATGGCGATGAGCCATCCGGGCCACTTGCTATTCTTGGATTGATGAAGGCAGGCTTCTTCTGCGAAAATGTTACGTGGACGATTTGTCCTGCACTCAATCCCGAAGGTCTGGCGATAGGCACTCGTGAGAATAGGGCGGGTATCGATCTCAATCGCGATTACCTGAAGCAAAGTGCCCCGCAGGTTGCGGCGCATAGTCGCTGGCTATCGCTTCGTCCTGCTCAGGATCTTTTCATTTCACTTCACGAGGACTGGGAGAGCACAGGCTTCTATTTTTATGAAATCAATCTTTGTGAAGACAAACCAGAGCGAGCTGCTGCGATACTTGAGGCGGTAAAACCTTATTTTCCTCCTGAACCGGGTAATGAGATCGATGGCCACGTAGTGCGTGAGGCGGGATGGATCTGTCATTGTGCCGAGGCAGATCTCCCAGAATCTTGGCCTGAGGCGATCTATCTCGCCAAAAAGGACTGTAAGTTATCCTTCACTCTAGAGACTCCGAGCGCCATGGATCTGACAAAGCGAGTTGCAGCGCATAGGGCTGCGGTGACTGAAATTATCAGGCAATCTTTTCCTGAATCCTAAAAATACATGAACATCCTTATCACCGCCGGCCCCACCCGTGAGCCGATTGATCCCGTTCGCTATCTGACGAACCGTTCATCAGGAAAAATGGGCTACGCTATCGCCGGTGCAGCAGTGCACGAAGGTCACCGCGTATTGTTGATTTCGGGGCCAACTTCACTCGACGTTCCAGATGGTGTTGATTTTCTTCAAGTCGAGACTGCTGCTGAGATGTATGAAGTCGTCGGAAACCACATAGGACGCATGGATGCGGCAGTCTTTTCAGCGGCAGTCGCGGACTATACACCGGCCCATGTTGCTGGAGAGAAAATCAAGAAAGCTGGTGAGACGCTCACGATGGAACTTGTGAAAACAAAAGATATCCTTGGCTCTGCTCGCGTAGAGATGGGCTTCAAGGGTTACCTCGTCGGCTTTGCTGCAGAAACCGAGAATCTAGAGGAGAACTCCCGATCGAAACTTGAGCGCAAGGGCTGTAACCTAGTTGTTGGCAATGATGTTTCACGTACAGACATCGGTTTTGATTCCGAGGATAACGAGGCGCTACTGGTTTTTCCTAAACGGACTGAGACTTTTGCGAAAGCGACAAAGTATGAGCTGGCGATGCGCATTGTACAGACAGTTGAGGGTGGAGATCCTAAAGCTATTTTGTAAAACGAATCGCGTCATATGCTTTTGGGAAATGTGCCACGACTATTACACCTAAAAGATATCAAATGCAGATTGTTTGAATTTCTAGTTGTTTGAAGGATTGAATATTCAGCTTTGAAAGACATTTCGTCTTAGGGACGAGATCGCCAAATACCTTGACGTGCTTTGAGCTGGAAAGTATTAATCGAATTACTCCTTGAATAAATATAATGAATAAGAAAATCCTATCCGTTTTTGTTATTAGCTCCATGGCGTCGCAAGCTGACGTCTTAACTTCGGCGCAGCGCTTTTTTGGACTTGGTGGTCAAGTCCCGGAATACTCGGAAGAGACGGGCGAATTAAACCCAACGGTCATTGACCAGGTGCCCTACTCTCCTGCCGATTCGGATTTGGGGGTTCAGGAAATCCTCGTCCCGAGGAGTGATAAACAACCGATTATCTTCGATTTCAGTACAGCGATTTATCGAACAGACGAAGCTGCAAGCGGAAACCCACTGAGTAATGGTTCCTCATGGGTTTCGGCCACGAGCCTCGCGTTGTCATGGCGTCCGCACATGCACAAAGGCTGGTATGCAGATGTTGGAATGGGCTTGGACGTTCTGCGATTTGACAGAACGAGTGCGGTGGATTTTGAAAACTTGAATTTGAGAGCCGGCGTATTCAAACTCTTGCCTGACTTGGACAATACGATCCTGTTCGCCCGGCTTGAACTGCAACGGATCACCAGCGGTTCATATGGAAATGCCGATTATAACGCCCAGCGGATCAGGGCGGGTCTGCAAAAAATCCTCTGGTCAGCTCCGAGGCATCAGCTCTCATCATCTTTGAGTAGTTCATATGAGTGGACGTCACGCCCACTTACGGTGCAACGCAATGATATTTCGCTGGAAGCCGTTTATCAATATTCCATCACGAACAATTTGTTCACGCGCGTCAGCGCCAAGGCTTCGCGCTTTGATTATGAACAGCTTTCACGCAAAGACTGGACGTATGCATTCGGCTTGGAACTCATCTGGCAGATGACCGAAAACTTCAGTGCGAATGCATCTTTGTTCTTCGACAAGAACGATTCGAATACGCCGGCATTTATTAGTTTCGACGAATATGAAACATGGACCACGGGCTTAGGCGTCTCTGCTCAGCTCACTTTCTAAGATCTCATCCAAAAACTATTTATCATGAAAAATTCAATCAGGATTATTGTATCAGCTATGGTGACGGCCAACTTATCGGCGGCTCCGCTTAAATCTGCCGTAGTCACCACGGTGGTGAATGACGTCAAACTTAGTGAAAAATCATCGGCAGCACGATCGATTTCGGGCGGTGAAAAAATGGGAGGTTCTTCGACCTTGCTGACCGGACGAAAATCGCGGGCGGCAATGACTTTTCCTGACAATACGATAACGCGTGTCGGTGCGAATTCGATTTTCCGATTCACATCGGGTTCCCGGGATATGGAGATCGAAAAAGGATCTTTCCTCTTGCAGGTGCCCAAGAATGCAGGTGGCGCGAAGATTCGCACCGCTACCATCACCGCCGGCATCACCGGTACTACGGTGATGGTGGAAAAAAATCTTGAGTCATATAAGTTCATCTGTTTGGAAGGTACTGCCACTCTGAACCATCAGAATGGACAGGTCTTGAAGCTCACCGCCGGTCAAATGCTTTATATGCCTGCAAGTGCTCGGAATTTCACGCGTCCGGTGACCGTAAACGTGAAAAAGATAGTGAAAACCTCGGCTTTGGCAGATTCTGGTACCTTCGGGGAACTTCCAGCGGATGCTACCGCAGCCATTGACGAGACCGCTAATCAGCAGACGCAAGAGATGCGAGATGGTAATATTGCGCCTGCAGGCCTTGTTGAGCGCGGCGGTGCACCACAAGAAAAGCAGGGCGACAAGCAGGGCGGAAACAGATCGCTCTTCGGAGAATCGTTCTACTCGTTTTAATATATCTATTGGATAACTTCACACGACATCACACATGCTTGCCATGTGCTGCGTGTAGCAGAGTCTGAAACAAGTATGAAAACGTTCATATTGCTCATATTTTCCCTCGCTGCAAATTTCCACGTAATTGCCGGCGATGCTCCCCGTGGCTTCATGGAGCTCAGTGAGCTTGAGGAGGCTAAGGCGGAAGCTGTGGAAAAAGGTAAGCTGTTGGCGATTGTCGCGAAGGGTAATGACGATGCCTGTCCACGCTGTGCGGCTGCTCTTGAGAACGGTACGAAGGCGATCAAATCCGATTGCGTGTTGGTATTTGCGAGGGTGTCACAAGTCAGAGATAATAAGGAACTTCCGGAAACTGTCCTCGCGGAGACAAAGGATGCGGTTTCGGGAGCCTCGGTGACTTTTTACGTCTTCGATGCTGGCTTGCAAAAATTACTCGCTGAAGCAGACCGGGGTCAGCTAGAGAACGATAAAGATGCGACCAAGGCTTTCAAAAAGAAGGTCGATGCAGCGCGTAAGGAACTGACCGGGAAATAATACAGTCAGCAACGCGAAACCGCAGGAAGCGAGCCTAGATTAATTGTAGTGCAGCTCAGGTGCCTAGTTCGCAATTTTTTTCAGAATCAATGCATGCATCAGAGGCGGGCGCCTACGAACACAGTTCCTAATCGTTTCTTTACCCGTAGGTAAATTGTCAGAGTTGAATGGAATTGGCCTCAATTTTATGGTTCGACAAGTCACAGGAACCGCGTGAGCGTTGCCTGACATGAACACTCTTAGAAACAATATCATGGCGGTAGGTGCCGCTGCCGTCTGCATCTCGTCCGCACTTGCTGGTGGTGAGGGATGGACTTCGGATTTCGAAGCTGCAAAGAAACAAGCGGCAGAGGAAAACAAGAACCTGTTGATTGATTTCACCGGCTCTGATTGGTGTGGATGGTGCATCCGCCTTAAGGAAGAGGTTTTCGATAAAGACGAGTTCAACAAGGGTATCGCGGATAACTTCGTGCTCGTGGAAATTGATTTTCCTCAGGATGACTCGAAGCTATCTGCTGAAACCAAAGCGCAGAACGAAAAGCTCGGCGATGAATATGCAGTGCAGGGTTATCCAACGATTATGCTGACGGACTCAGCTGGTAAACCATACGCACAGACGGGTTATCAAGATGGTGGACCAGATGCCTATCTAGAGCATCTCGATGAGCTGACGGAGGCACAACAAACCTTTAATGATGAAGTTGCGAAAGCGGATGAGCTCGAAGGTGTAGCAAAAGCTGAGGCTCTTGTTGCAGCACTCAAAGCAATAGAGCTGGATGATGCCGTAGTTGCAAAATTTTACGGAAAGGTGATCGATACGATCAAAGCTTCCGATCCTGAGGATAGCACCGGTTATGTGAAAAACATCGAGGCTGACGAGAAATTTGCCGCGTTCGAAAATAAACTCAATGAACTAGGCAATGAGGAGAAGTTTGATGAGGCGTTAGTGCTCGTTGAAGAGACTCTGAAATCTGGTGATTTCGATGGTGAACGCCAACAAAATATCATGTTCATCAAAGGTATTATTCATGCTGAGATGGGTAAATTCGATGAATCACTTGCCGCGATTGATGCGGCCAAAGAAATCGCTCCTGACTCCGAAATGGCAGCGAATCTTGACCAAGTGAAAGAGCGTATCCTCGAGCTCAAAGCGGAAGAGGAAGCTGCTCCTTCTGAAGAAGAGTCTCCTGAAGAGGAGTGACTTTTTAGTCTCCTTGTGAGTTAAGTTTGGCTGACAGGGCGGCGATCGCCTGTGGGGGATGTGCTGCGGAAACTGTCAGCCTAAGTCTAGCTGAATTGCGGGGCACTGTGGGGTAGCGGATAGCCGGAGCTAGAAATCCATTTTCTAGTAGTTCGGCTGATGCCTCGAGAGCTTTAGCTTCACTGCCTAGTATAATAGGGACGATGGGGCTGAGGTTTCCTGCTTTGAGAAGTTGGATGTTTGCGAAGAGTTTTTCTCGAAGGGAACTTCCTTCAGTAGATCGCACAGTCGCGATAGCTGTGATGGCCGCGATAGCGAGTGCCGGCGGTGGTGCGGTGGTATAGATAAAAGGGCGGGCGCGGTTTACGATAAGGTCGATCCAGTCTCGGCTGGCGGCGAGATATCCTCCGTGGAGACCTAGCGCTTTGCTGAGGGTGCCCATTTGGAAATCAATACGATCCTGAAGGCCGAGTTCTTCAGCGAGTCCCATACCGGTTTTTCCGAGAACGCCGATCGCATGTGCTTCGTCTAAGAGCAGTAATGCTTCATTAGCCGCACAAGCATCGGTTATTTCACGCAGTGGGCAGAGGTCACCGTCCATTGAGAATACGGATTCGGTGATCACAAGGATTCGCGAATCGGCATGTTTTTCACGCAGTTTGGCGAGGAGGCTTGAGAGCTTGCCTACGTCATTGTGGGGAAAGACACGTAGGGTGGCACCGGAGTTTTTTGCGGCATCGATGAGGCAGGCATGAGTGAGCTTGTCGAGGATGACGAAATCGCCTTTGCCGACAATGACAGGGACAGTGGAAAGTGCAGTGGCGTAGCCGGAAGTGAAGGTGAGTGCTGCTTCGGTGCTTTTTGCTGCAGCGAGAATTTCCTCAAGAGCGATGTGTGGGGTGGAAGTCCCAGCGACTAACCGAGAAGCTGTGGAACCGGTGCCATAGTGTCGGATCCCTTCAATATACGCTTCTGAAATTTTGGGGTGCGATGCGAGGCCGAGGTAGTCGTTAGAAGCGAAGTTCCAAAGCTCTCTGCCATTGCGAGTGATACGAACGCCGGGTGCGGATTCGATAGGGGAAAGCCGGCGCAGCAAGTCTTTAGACTCCAGTGCCTCGAGCTGTTGTCTGGGGTCGTGCGGATTCATTTCCTATTTTTCCGCGAGTTAAGATTCAGTTTGCTCCGGGACGTTCGAGAGCCCAGCGCATGAGCTTTTCAGAATCGCTCCAAATGTTTGCGGAGTTTGATTTGAAAACACAACAAACGACGGAACGGCCGTTGAGTGAGCCGGTGGAGATGAGGCAGCGGCCTGAGGCGTTTGTGGTGCCAGTTTTCATACCGTCCACGTATGTGAGGCGTTTCATGAGTTTATTCGTGTTCTCGATCAGGCGAGTGCGGCCATCGTTGTATTTAAAAACGAAAGATTTGGTTGCGAAATAAGAACGGAGCAATGGGCTACGATAGGCGACTCTTGCAGCGATGGCCATGTCCCTCGCGGTGGAATATTGTCCTGGCTCGGTGAGGCCGTGCGGGTTCTTGAAGTGGGAATTCCTCATTCCTAGCTTGGCGCACTTCTTATTCATCAGCGCGGAGAAGCCTTCGACGCTGCCGCCGATGTCACGGGCGAGTGCGCGTGCGACGTCATTTGCACTTTTGACCATGAGCACCTTCAGGAGTTCTCGGCGTGTGTAGGTTTCGCCGGGCTTGAGGTAGAGTTTGGTTGGTTCACACTGCGTGTCGTATGAGGTGATTGTCACAGTTTTATCGATATTTCCGGCATCTAGGACACAGAGGGCGGTGACAATTTTCTGGGTAGAGGCTACGGCGCGGACGCTGTCGGCGCGCTTCGCGTAGAGATTTCTACCGCTTTTGAGATCTACGATGAGGACGCTTTCTGCTACAACTGCCGGAGGTGGAGTGCGTGGGATAGTACCAACGACAAGTGGCTCGTTCCGTGAAGGACTGGCTCCGGGCGGATTTCCTCCACACGAAGCAACGGTGAAAACGGCAGACAGGCCAATGGCGAGCGGTCGCAGGAATGACATGAGCGGAAGATGCGGGTAGCCGGGACGGCGGTCAAACACGAACACGGGGATGTATGGCTAGAAGTGACAGATTTGTAGCATGTAATTTCATCCTTGCGCAGCAGGCTGAGCGGGGCTTTGATTTCCGCACAAAGCGAGACGCTCCGGCAAATACCCGGAACCGAACAAGCCTATGATTTCCCAAGAACGCCTTCCCGCCACACTGACCGCCGGCCATTCCAGCCGGTGCGGGCTTTTCGTCATCACTTCATGACCTGCCGTTCCTGCCATTCTCAGAAATCCGCTTCGCTCCCGCTATACGGGATCGGCCATGCTGTAATCGCATACGAGAGCTAAGCATCCATACATCCGGAGGACAAAACAATAGCTAGACCACAGAAAAACAACAACAGGGGCCGTTATCGCGACATGACACGCGTCAACGACCGTATTCGCGCGCCCAAGGTGCGTGTCGTGAATTCAAACGGCGAACAACTCGGGGTGATGTCATCTCGAGAAGCGCTAGCGAAAGCACAATCGGTTGGGCTAGATCTTGTGGAAATTGCCGGTCAGGCAGATCCACCGGTTTGTAAGATCATCGACTACGGGAAATACAAATACACCCAGGCGAAGCTCAAGAAAGGTGTGAAGAAAACTTCCACGAGGATGAAGGAAGTAAAATTCCGCGTCGGTACTGGAGATCACGATTACAACATCAAGCTGGGTCGTGCGGAGACTTTCCTCGATGCTAACCACAAGGTGCGTTTTGTACTTCAATTCCGTGGCCGTGAAAACGCGCATAAGGATCTGGGCTTCGTCGTCCTGAAAAGAATCATTGAAGACCTCAAGTCGATGGCTGCGGTGGATCAAGCTCCGCGCCTGAACGGACGTGCAGTTGCGATGATCCTTTCACCGCTTCCTTCTCACCAGCGTAAGCGCCACTTCCAACTCTTCCACGGTGAACTCGTAGAAGAAGATGATGAGGATATCGAAGAGGATGAGGATTTTGATGGCGAAGATGAAGTAAAGGCCTCGGAAGAAGATGAGGCGAAATCCTCAGACTGATGCCTAGTACGATTGCCGAACTGTCGGAGGCTTTGTCCAGTGGTGGCGAGCCTTGGCTGCTCCTATTTGATATCGACGGGACTCTTGTCGATACCGGCGGGAAAGGCATGGCGGCTCTGCGCAAAACTGCGCTGGAAGTTTTTGGCGGAGACGGGCCACCACTTGATCTTGCTGGATCGACGGATCTTGGAATTTTAGAAAATCTCTATGTCCATTTTGGCATTGAGGAGAGTGTCGAAAAGACACACGCCTTTTTCGAAGCTTACCATCGGCATCTGGCTGACAGTCTGGAGTCAAATCCGGGCGAAGGTAGAGTTTTGGATGGAGCCGTAAACTTGCTGGAGTCCTTAGTGAGCAAGCAGCATGCACAGCTTGCGTTGCTAACAGGCAACACCTCCTTGGGAGCTCAAATCAAACTGAGGCACTACGGCCTAGGACAACATTTCTCATTCGGAGCTTTCGGGTCGGATCGCGCGAACCGAAACGACCTTGGTATAATTGCGCTGGAGAGGGCACTTGCCATCACCGGCAGGCAGTATCATCCAAATCGCACTCTTATCATCGGCGATACTCCGAAAGACATTGCCTGTGCTCACGCGATTGGTGCGCGGTGCTTGGCGGTGGCAACAGGTCAGTTCAATGCTGACCAACTTGCTGAAGCTGGCGCGGATTGGGTGATCGGCTCACTGCGTGAAATCGAGTTGGTCTGATCCGTAAGTCTACGGACGGAGAATCAGGGAATGGGCCCCTTTTTTCCAGCAGACATGTGGTTGAGTAATTTCTGGTTAAACTCGTCTGCCATGTTGTAGCCCAAGCGGCGTAGCTGTTGATCGAGGGCGGCGATTGCAACCATCCGTGCGGTGTCACGCCCAGGGCCTACTGGAACCTCTACGTGCACAACTTGTTGCCCGAGGAGTTCGTAGGTTTTTGACTCGAGGCCGATACGGTCTACTTCGTTGAGATCGGTGGCAGGCTTGAGAGTGACCACTAGATCAAGGCGCTTATCTGGGCGGATGGAAGCGAGGCCGTATAGGTTCGCGACGTTGATGATGCCGATACCGCGTATTTCCATGTAGCCACGAGATAAATCAGGTGAGGTGGCGATGAGTTCGCCGCCGACATGTTTAATGCGTACCATATCGTCTGCTACGAGCGAGCCGCCGCGCTCGAGCAATCCGATGGCGGTTTCGGATTTTCCTGAACCGCTTTTACCGACGATCAGTACGCCAGTTCCTCGCATGTCCACCATGCAGCCGTGGATTGTGACAGTTGGCGCGAATTGGTGCTCGAGGCTAATAGTCGCGGCATTGAGAAATTTCATCGTGATCTGCGAAGTGCCGAAGACAGGAATGCTATGTTCCTTGGCAACAGCCATAAGCTCGGGGCCGAGAGTGGAGCCACGTGAAACGACAATGCAGGGGATTTCACGCTCACACATGCGTCGGAAGCGGTCGATACGCATTTGCTCAGGAAGCTTCCTTAGGTAGGCCATTTCGAGATTGCCGAGCACCTGCACACGCTTTTTCGCGAAGTAGGAGAAGAACCCAGCAAGTGCGAGTCCCGGGCGGTTTACGGCTGGCTCGCTAATGAGGTGGTCGAATCCGACCCTTTCTCCCAGTAGAGTGATCTTCAGGGATTCTGAGTATTCTTCAAAAAATTTCTCCACCGTGATCGATGCCACGGTCTTCACGCGTTGTGCCATAGCGAAATTTCTAGCAAGCCTCAGACGATACGGCACGTCAATTCGGCGCGCTAGGTTGCTTATTGAATTTTTGGAAACTCGCAACTAGTGTAGAGGCGAGAATGCAGCTACCAAATTTCAAGAAGATCGATTTTAAAACACATTTCCCGGAAGCCTTTTCGGTGCCGGGATTTTGGAGAGTCGTGCGTAAATTAGTAAAGCGAGGTGGACGAAAGCTCTTAAGTGGCGCGCTGACTCTTTTCTTCTGTATGCGTGACAGCGAAACGCCGGCCTGGGCAAAAAGCGTCATCGTCGGGGCTCTGGGTTATCTTATTTTTCCGATGGATTTCATACCAGACACGATACTTGGCGCAGGGTTCACCGATGATTGGAGTGTGATCATTACGGCCATTACAACGGTCGCGGCACATATTAAGGATGAGCATAGAGAGCGTGCATCGGCACTTACGGACAGGTTTTTCGGTGGGGAAGGGGAGGCAAATGGAGCGCATATTCCCTTGCAACTTCCACAAGTTTGAATGAATGACTTCCGAAGCAGCGTAGTCGAAGGCAGCAACCATTTCGAAAATGAATCTCAAATCCGCATTCACAGCCATATTTGTGGCACTGACCTTGAAGCTTTCCGCAGGTGTTTTCATCGATGAGGAGGTCTTTGGCGAAAGCCTTGGTGGATGGGTGAAGTCCGAAGGAAAGTATGCGGAATACGGCCTGTCTGGAGCTAGTTACAAAACGTATCGCCCTGAAATCACTCCTACACCAGACGGCGGTATCTTTATCTCTCTCCGTATTGATCACGTGCGTGGATGGTTTTCCTCTAATGACCATGCGATGCTGGAAATTACCGTGGATAAGGCAGGTAAGCCGGTTTCTGCGCAATCGAGTATCGCCATCCAAGGACGCTCGGTCACAAGCGACATCATCCGTGGAGGAACTGATGCTGGGCAGAAAGTAGCTGGTGTGGATAGGGCTGTACAGATCGGTTCGGATCTGGTGGCGGATATTTCTGCGAAAATGCTCAGGGAAAAAATAGTCGAGGCGGGTCGGGTTTCCTTTCCCTCTGCGCTCAGGCACAATTACAACCTGCTTTACCAAGCGATCCGTGTTGCTGAATTTGTGCCCACACCTGATGAAGCACGCAAACAGGCCAAAGAGCCAAAGGGCGAAAAGCTTGAAATCAAAATCTACGGTGAGAAGGACAAGCCAAAGTTACCTCTCCCTAAGGATTGATTAACCGCGGGGGTGGAATTTGCGGTGCATGTCTTTGAGGCCTTTGCTGCTGACATGCGTGTAAATCTGAGTGGTGGATATATCCGCATGACCTAGCAGCTCTTGAATGACACGAAGATCTGCTCCTCCTTCTAATAGATGCGTGGCAAATGAGTGACGGAGCAGGTGGGGGTAGACATTTTTTTCGATTCCCGCCAAGGCCGCACGTTCTTTCACAATCTGTCGAATTCGCTCGGGAGTGAGTTTACCGCCACGTATACCGATGAAAATGTGAGAAGACGTTTTTGCTGATACGAGCGAGGGGCGGCCATTGCTTAGATAATCTCTGATGGCATCACAGGCGGTGTCCCCGACGCGTACCAGCCGAGTTTTGTTCCCTTTACCGGTCACACGTAGAAATCCTTCATCAAAATCCATCCATTCCAGCCTCGCTGCACAGAGTTCAGCTAAGCGGAGGCCAGAAGAGTAGAATAGCTCAAGGATCGCTCGATCACGCCTGCCCAGTGGATCTTCTGTGGGAATACCGTCCAGCCAGTTCCTCATATCTTCTGCAGAAAGCGTGGAGGGCAAGGATCGGTCGGGCTTGGGGGAGACCAGCGGCTCAGCTGGATCCATTCCAAGGCGATCCGTCGCGGCGAGCCAACGGAAATAAATTTTTAGGTGTACTGTCGTGATACGCAGAGAAGATCCGACCATTCCCGCCGATTTGCGTGAGGATAGGAATTCAGCAAGCTCATCCGTCCCGATGTCCTTCAGGAGGCGTTTTTGAGAGTCTGCCCAAGTAGAGAATGCGCCAAGAGTTTGGGCAACAGATAGCTGATAAGCATCTGACAGCCCCTTCTCGACGGCCAGAAACCTGAGAAACGTATCGGTTGTGGCTCCGATTTCTCCCCGAACCCCTTTTGATTTAGGGTCATTTTTCATGGCTAGACATCATCTTTTTTAAATTAACGACCACCATCTCTTAAAAATGTTCAAAAATATATTGCCAAAAATGCTTAAAAGTCTAAGATCATAAACATCAAGGGAATCAAGATATTTAATCTTCCTTGACTAAATCTCCTAAATCCTTAGAAAAGCAACGAATCATAAAAGGTATTTCTCTGCTCATGAACGTCCAAACTCCATCCATACGTCTCGACTCAGGTCTCGCGATTGGCTACAGTGCACCCCTCGCGACATTTGAGAATTCAGTAAAACTCGAAGGTGGTACTCACTTTCTCTTGGCGCGCAACGGCCGCGGGAAGTCGACTCTGCTTAAAACGATCGCTGGAAGCTTGCGGGAAGTTTCAGGCAAGCTATCGACTGAAGGTTACATGCAGTATCTGCCGGAGGATATGCGCTTCGATAATGAAGTAACTCCGCAAACCATCTTTAGGGCTCTTTTGCCGAAAGCCTCACACGAAGCGGCATTTGAGTTAGCCGACCGCATCGAGCTAGATGTAAAAAAGGAATACGGCCGCCTTTCAACTGGTAATCGCAGGAAGACTGCACTGATAATGGCTGAGCACTCGGTCAGCAAAGATCGCGGTAATATACTCCTGCTCGATGAACCCTTCAGTGGTCTCGATGCCTTCGCTAGGGAGACCTTCGAGGAGATGTGGGAAAAGTCCTGCGATAAAGTGCTCAGGCTCGTTTCTTGTCATCCTGACTACGACTCAATGTCCATGCCAAGTGTATTGCTCATCGAGGGCAATAAGATCAGCCATCATTCAGGTGGAGATCAGACCTGGTCCGGCCTCAAGGCACTACTGAACTAATTTCCGAGAAAATAAATTTTTAAAATCATGAGACTCTTCAAGCTGACCTTCGCAACCATCTTTCGTAAGAAAGCATGGGCGGTATGTCTTTTTGCGGTGCTGGTGCTGCCATTCGCGCTACCCATGGTGTCCAGTGCTTCAGAAAAACCTATTCTTGTGCAGCCTGCGCGAATTCAAGCCGCTTGGGCTACATTGTTCGTATGCACGATGGTGTGGGGGTTCTTCGCAGCCGCTCGCCTCGGCGAATCCAATACTAAATCCGGAACTGGAGAGTATTTCCGGACTACCGGGCTTTCTGCAACACGCCAACTCTTCGAGATCTGGTTGGCTCTGTTTTCCTATGTTGCTCCGCTTGCTTTGCTCGCCACGGCGGTCTGCATTTTCTCCGCTATGCCTTCCGAGGCTTCCGAGAAAGCGATGTGGTGGACGCTCAACTTCCAATACCTCTCGTTGTTCTTACTGGTTTTTGCGCCGTTGCTCGCCTTGGCATGTGCACTGGCTTCACGCTTCGGTGGTATCTGCGGTTTTGGAATCACTTTTTTCCTTACGGTCTATGGCCTCTACGGGGTCGGATACTTGGACAACATGCTGAAGCTAGAGGAAAATTCCGCACTCCAAGCTCTCTGGCTCTACTCGCCACAATACCGCTTCGCCGATCTAACTCAGAGGCTCTACTTCAAGACGGGTGCCCTCTCCGGAGACGTCTTCGCCAACATGGTCTTCTACTTCACCGCAATCCTTGCAGTGCACACCGGCATCTCACGCCTCTGTTTCCGCACGAGTGCCAACGCCTAACCGATTCTTTGCAAACTATCATGAAATCCATTTCAAATGTCATCACCATCGCCCTCATCGGGGGCGGCGTTGCGGCCTTTGTGGTGTCTTCACGACCGCTGCTCGAAAATAAAGAAGTAGATGTCCCGCTTAATGCGTTGGGTATCAACCGTAGCCCTTACGGGGAGGTTTTCGCCATGGCGATGCAGGGGCCAATCGATACGTTTTTCCATGCCGCCGAATCAAATGGGCATGACTGCGAGGATCCTGAAAACTGCCAGCACGAGCAGATCAAGGAAAACGAGGATATCGCGAAGGTTGAATACGGAAGCTGGAATGACAGACTCCGCCACTTCATTGAGGAAATGGGTGCCGGCCAGGTCGAGCGTACCAACCCGCGTGCCGCCAGCGCCGCTCACAAATTTTATCTCCGCCGCCAGATCGAAGACAAATTGCGCTTCGCGTACAATTTGGATCCAAGTCACTACGGGAACTACAACGCGTATCATTTCTTCCTGACTCAGCCACAACTCGGAACGCGTCCAGAGTTGACACCGGGAGCAGCGAAGCTCGCCCAAGACACCATCAATTATTGCCTCAATCAGCGCACTGATCCACGCCAAGCGCTTACCGCTGCTGCTGCCGCTGGAAATGTGATCGAGCTGATGTTCAATGACAGGAATTTGAATCCCGAGAACCCACGCTACACGACCGTGCAAATGAGGGAGATGCTTTCGATCATGGATCACTCAATCGGTTTATACTCTCACCTTTCCAACGAATGGCTTGAAAAAGGGTATTGGGAAAACCTTTCGGAGCTCCGTCTTTCTGAAGCGTCAGAACGCTTCAACTTCATCCTCAAGATTCGCCAGAGCCAAGAACAGGCGATCCGTCGTCTGGAAGGTCTTCCTGACACACAGCGCGCAGCTAATTCTGAAACTTCCCGCTAATTTACATTTTTAATCCGATGCAAACCGCACCACCACCACTACCGCCGAATCCCGCACCCAACGCGGGTGAGGCTCGATTCGCGCCCGGGATGACTGGTGGCGAGTTGCTCGGAATTATCTTCCGGGTCTGTAAGGAGTTGCGCGTCTCAGACATTCAGATGCGTTCGGAAAGACCGGTTTACATCCACACTAACAAAGGTATGGAGACGCTGGATTTCCTCGGGATTCTCTCAGCGGTAAATATGGATGCAATCCTCAAGGAACTGATCCGCAACCGCGAATCGGCTTCCCATGGCTTCGGAACCAACGACTCCATCGAGGAGCGCGTGGGCGACAAGGTTCAGCAGGCCATCGATGAGTTCGCCGAGAAAATGGTTTCCGATTTCTCCTGCGACGGTATCCCGATGGGAGACAATGGCGAACGCTCCGGCCGCCTGCGTATCCAGGCTCACCTTTCCTCATCCGGCCTCGGAGTCACCTGCCGTATCCTGAACGATTTCATCCCTGCCTTGGACACCCTCGGAATCGATCCGGATACGACCGAGACTCTCCGCGACGGTGTTCTCAAGCGTGCAGGCCTCTGCCTTGTTACCGGGCCTACCGGTTCAGGAAAATCTACAACTCTCGCTTCTTTGATCGACTGGCTTCGCCAGAATCACCCGAAGCATATTGTCACCGTCGAAGACCCGATCGAGTATCAGTATCCAGATGATATGGATGATCCGGTTTATCCCGGCCACCGCACACCTTCTCCATCCATCGTGACTCAGCAGGAAGTCGGGCGTGACGTTAGAAACTACAAGCAAGGCTTGAAGGATGTTCTCCGTAAAGCTCCGCACGTCATTCTACTTGGAGAGATCCGCGACCGCGAGGCGATGGAAACCTGCATGGAAGCCGCCCAGACAGGTCACTTGGTTCTTTCAACACTGCATACCACGGGAGCGGTCAAGACCATCGGTCGTATTCTAGAGCTTTACCCGAGGGAAAGCCATGCGTCTGTGCTCTCTCGCCTTTCCGAAATTCTCATCTTCATCCATTCGCAAGGTCTACTCAACGGAACCGAGCGCCGTGTCCTCACCTACGAATTCCTGCAGAACAACGACGACTCCGTATCCTCTGCCATCACCAACTATGACGGCGGCGCACGTTCTCTCGAAGATGTGATCCGCCGTGCCGGAAACGTCCAGTGGGATGCGAACTTAGAGCGCCTCCTCCGTAATGGCCAGATCTCCCATGAAACTCTCGAATCCGCGAAAATGAATCGCACCGAAGAAGACGAAACCTACTGACCCTTTCCAACAATTTCCGGGAAAGGCCTCAGTGGCCAATCCTTGAAAAACAAAACAAAACAAAACAAAACATGAAACTGACAAACACCCAGAACATGAAAGCAACTAAGTCCGGCATGACGCTCCTCGAGCTGACCGTCGTTATTCTCGTCTTGCTTTCCCTCATCTCGATCCTCTTCATCGGCGCACGTGCGTGGAAAAAAGGATCGGACCGTGCTGCATCCATCTTGCAGATCCGCAACGTCCAGCAAGCTGTTCGTTCATACTCAAACATGAACAACAAGAACGCTGGTGACACCGTTGCTACCCTGAAAGCTGACATCTTCGGTGCAGGTAAGTTCATCGAGAACGATCCTACTGTTGCCGGTGGTCACCCTGCTGGCACCGGCTATGTCTTCGCCATCGCTACGGAGACCCTCATCCCTGCCATCGGCGTTCTCTACATGCAGACCGGCGGCACTCCTCCAACAGGCGGTGAGGCAATCACTTACTACGACCCGGAAGCAGCAACTGTCTCCGACTGGTAATCCAACCGGCGGCACCCTGTGTGCCGCCAGATAAACTCTGGCCTGTCCCCCTATACTGGGGGACGGGCTATTATCCTGAGATAACCGAAAAGATATGAAAATCACTACCGCTCAGAATGACGAGGCATCCGGCCGCGGCATGACTCTGCTTGAGCTTACGGTTGTGATCCTTGTCTTGCTCTCATTGATCTCAATCCTATTCATCGGCGCACGTGCGTGGAAGAAGGGATCAGATCGCGCTGCATCTATCCTACAGATTCGCAATGTCCAGCAAGCAGTACGTTCCTACTCAAATCTGAACGGAAAGAACAGGCTTGATACAGTTGCAACCTTGCGAACCGAAATTTTTGGTACCGGCAAGTTTATCGAAAACGATCCTACAGTTGTAGGCCACCCAGCTGGAGGTTCCTATACCTTCGAAATAGCAGCACCCACCGTCATCCCAGACATCGGCGATCTCTACATGGTCAGCGGCGGCTCTGGTGACGAACCCACGACTTACTTTGATCCTGACCCATCAAGCGTCTTGGACTGGTAACACACACATCGCGGCGCACTTTGGCCGCACCGACTTTCCCCGGTCTTCAGCGCGTAGCGCAAAGGCCGATCCAATTTTCAAAATCAACCCGCAGGATGCCCCCGAATCCGTCATGACAACCCGATACAACCATCAACGTGGAAACACTCGAACATCCGGCATCCCTCAATCCATTCCAGCAGTTCCGCCAAGCCTGTGCGGTTCTGAGTGAAACGAGCCGTGCCGTTCTGCCGGCATGGTACCAGGACTCCCTGGATTTAGATTTACAATTCCACATACGAGTAGACGGCCAGACTGTCCGTACTTTTTTTCACAATCGTAATACAAAGACATGGAGTGCAGGAATTCCTCTCACCGAGGAAATCATGTCAAATGAAGAGCTGACGGTAGCTTTTGCCACTCAGTTACTCAAACAAGTGAAGGATCTAAAAGGTACTTCACTGGGTATCGTGATTCACATCGCCGATGAGTTCGCTACTGCCGAACTTAAACCTGAACTCGATAATCCAGGGGATCTGAATGACCTGAAAGAAAAAGCATTTCACTCTCCTTCGGAAATTCTTGACGATTCCTCTGTGCCTGAATCTCAGGCCTCTTGGCGTGTGATACCCTATCCCGCTGAAAAGAGTGAAGTGATTGGTACGACTGTAACCATTTCCACCCGGCTTGAAGACTTCATTTGTACGTTGCGGACTTTTGGCGAAAATAAAAATTTCCCGGTTGTGGTTCAGTCCCTAAGCGCACCTTTGGTGGCGATCATGGGTCTGTCTACGATCATTCAGAGGGATTCAGACAAGCCTTATGTTGCGATTCTCCAATATCCGTGGTTTACCGCCATGGCATTTTTCAATAAGCATTCAGATATACGCTTGATTCGTACTCTGCAGCACCGTGGCATGCGCCGGGCTTCAAATTTCCGCCATGCTCTTGCAACGACAAACGCCTCTCTAGAATTCGTAGATCCGGATTTTTACGTCGTGCCTCTTGCTCAAGAGGTTGATTCGAACATTGCTGAAGACCTAGGGAAAAGCTTCCCACAGTCCATGGTGGAGACAGCTACTTTCCCAGTTTCGGAATCCATGCCGGAAAACTTACCCGAGCCCGAAATTTCGGTATCTGAGATGCCGGAAAATACTGATGGTCTGAGCCATACTTTCGGAGTTCTGACGACCGAGAAGTGGTTCCTACAGGATTTCCTGCCTGCCGCAAAAGCCAAGCTGGAGCTCTATCCGAGTCGTAACGAAATGCGTTTGCTGCGTTTCTTAAAACTAGGTCGTATTGCAGTTTTCGCCATCGCCATTCTCGGAGTAGCATGGTTGGCATTTAGTATATTCACTGTGATTCGCAGGCCTGAGTGGGCTTTCAATGAGAATGAAGCAAAAGCCGTTAAGCAGAGAATGATCAATCTCAGTCAGGAGAGTCAGCGCCTAGAGTATTGGAATACCATGTTGGAAGATCGATCCAAAGCGTGGTGCTCAATGGAAGCGGTTGTACGTTTGTTCCCCGCAAACTCCGGCCTTTTGCTTAAGAATTTCGGACATACTGTCCGCCCAGATAGTGCGCCCGGACAAGTAACCGTTGGTTTCGTTAAAGAATGGACGATCACCGGTATGGCGCGTGATGAGTCACTCGCGTATTTGAACTCATTGAACACTCGTGAGGGTATTACTTCGCATTTCGCAGAGATCTCGAAGGTTACAGGAAATTCGGCTTACGACCCTGCTCCCACAACGCGTACGCTCGTCGTCAATGTGAAGACGCAGGAGAATTCATCTTTCAAGCAACGACCTTTGGAAGAAATTATCGATTCTGATGATTCGACGTACCCCTACAGTTTCAATCTCGTCATCACCCAGCGCTTCGAATCTGCCGACCCGCTGGCCATCAATGCTTCTAAAGCCCCCTGAGAGCCATGTATAAACAGTCAATCATCATTTTTGGAATCGTCGTCCCTTTGCTCATCTGCGGATTGGTGTTGGGGGCGTGTGCCTATGTGAGAGGGAAGATCAATACCTCTTTCGAAAACAAGGTCATGCACTATTCCGGATATGAATCTAGTCGACTGGGTTCATTGGGCATAGAAGCCAAAATCAGCCGCCAACGTGTTGATTACGAAAGGTGGAACGAACAACTCAGTCAGGAAACATTTTCTCTCGTTACCACTAATCTCCGAACGATTGCAGAGACTCTTCCTCCTAAGGAATTCCAACAAACTGCTTTCGAACGTCTGAACCAGTCGGGTGGATTTGGAAATGTAACCGCCCAGAGATCCTCTGGTTTGAAGTTTAATTTCCGAGGAACATTTCGTTCCGTTCAACGAGCTTTCCTAGAATTGGAAACTCGCATGCCAAACCTCCAATTGCAGGAACTGCGAATAGATCCGAACTCAACGACGGATTCGTCGCTCCTGAACTTCCAAGTTACCTATACGGCTTGGGAAAACGAAACCAATTAACAGTGAATATGAAAACTAAGCACGCAAAACAAGCCGCCCGTGGATTTGCACAGGACTTTGTCGCCGCGGCAATATGTATGGCTGTTTTCATCCCCACGGACACTCGCGGCCAGTCGGCAGATATATTTGCTTCTGATAAACCTACAAACTCATCGGATTCCGCCGGCTCTGTTAATGATCTTCCCGAGGCAGGCCCTGTCGACGCACAGCCATCCCGTTTTGCCGGAGAAGACACGGAGCCATATATCCGTGCACGTGCTGCCATATTCTCGATGAGGAACCGTGTGACCGATCCATTCGGTCTAAATCAGGATCCCAATGTGAAACCCGTGGTGCGGAATATCGTTAGCAACAAACCGAGACGTCAGGCTGCTCTTCCTCCGACTCCACTCTCCGAGATTGTGAAACAGATTCCAGTCACCACCATTATGCCGAGTGAAAAAAAGTTTCTCGTTGGAGTCAGGACATTTTCTGAAAACGATGAGTTTCCGCTCGTTTACCGCGGTAAAACGCTTCAGGTCAGAATCGTGGAAGTTTCTGCGAAGCAAATCATTTTCAAGAACATCGCCTCTGGAGAGGTCGGATTATTACAAACCAATGTCCTTCCACCAGGCATGATTGCGGGCGGAGGAAACTCACGGCCTGCTGGCATGATTTCTTCTGATGAAGATGCCCCGCTTGATCTCGGCTCCTCCGGCGCTTTTAACCCCGAAAACTGAACATTCTCCTAACCCTGCATCCAACATGAAAACAAGTCCCAAACATTTACTGGCTCTGGTCTTTACCTGTGCCTGCGTTCAAACCGTTCCTGCGCAGGACGATCTGCTGGGAGCTGTAACTGAGGCTCTACAGGACGCTAATCTATCGGATCTCCCTGAGATTCCAGATCTGCCTCAGCCTGCTAACGGAGATCTTCCCGCCGTTGGAGGAGGTCTTCCCGAGATAAATTCCGAGCCAAGACTCGAGCAGTTGGCTCAAGATCCCAGTGCATCTACATTCGGGCCGCTTGAACAGCAGAAGAAGGAAATGGAAGAAGCTTCCGAAGGATATCTAATCAAGGACGCAGGCTTGAACGACATCTTCCAGTTTCTGGCCAAGTCAGCAGGAAGGCAATATTTCCACAACCTCAAGATCAACGGGCCAGACTACACAGTCACTGGCCATCTTGATGACGGAAACCCCATCAATCAAATGGAAGAACTTGCCTTCATGTATGGCCTGTCATTGCATACGAAAGGGAATACGATCTATGCTCTCACGCAGGCTCAACTCAGCCAGTTGCCGAGTTCGGAATGGCACTATCAGTTACGTTACTTGCGCCCTTCGGATATTGAGCAAATCAAGGATCTCGTAAGGCCTATGCTGACTCCGGGTACCGGGATCGTGAATTTCGAACCGAAAACAAATACTGTGATCGTGATCGATACGCCTACTCGTATTGAAGCTGTCCAGAACCTTCTCAAAGGAATCGACAAAGCGAAAGGGCAGATCATCGTTGAGACGAAAATCCTACGAATTAATTCGAGTGTAGGTCAGAAACTCGGTGTGAACTGGGCCAACGACCTCAGTAATACCGGCGTGGGTATGAATGTCGCTGTACAGCTGGCAAATCTGTTCGGCCTCCCAACTACCAGTACCACTGCCTTAAATCTGGCAGGACAAGATCTCGTGCTTTCACCGGTTCAGCTCTCTGGTGTGCTCAAAGCTCTGAATGACGGAGGCATATCCAACCAGGTATCCAATCCCACCCTCATCACCGAAGACAACGAGCAGGCGACGATTTCCATCATCGATCGTATCCCCATCATCACCTCGTCGACCACTCAAGGCACCGGAGGAAGTGCAAGCACCATCACCGAAGAAGTAAGGTATAAAATCGACTCATCGGACAAGGCAATCACCGAAGATCCGGATAATCACCGTGAGATAGGAATCTCCATCGCCGTCACACCGACCTTGCTTCCTGACGGAACGATCCGAATGAAAATGCGCCCGCGATCCGCGCAAATCAGTGGTTACGTCGAAGGACAGGGCGTCAGTGGGCAATCAGGCAATAGCTATCCACAGGTTACGGAATCAATGATCGAAACTCTCGCCCGCATTCCCGATGGGAATTCACTGGTGGTCGGGGGCTTCTATGGGGAGGTCAAGACTAACGACAAAAACAAGGTGCCACTTCTCGGAGATGTTCCGATTCTCAATTTCTTCTTCAAGAGCAAGGAGGCCGCCAAGGAGCAGACTTCGCTAGTATTTATCGTGACCCCCACGTCGTATGACCCCGCGAACCGCGCCGCGACACAGCGTGCAAGTAACTCGGTTCGTTCGACTACAGAGCGCGAAGGCGACTATGATCATGTAAACCCGTATAATCCGGGTCCTGCCCATGAGCCGAATCTCAGGCGTACAATCCGGGGTATGCAGCCTTCCGAAGCTCCTTACTACCCTCGTGAGGAAGAGTTTCCCACCTATAGGCAACCAAGCTCATACGATTCGACTCGTGAGGCGGTGCCAGCAGCCAAAAGGGAGAGAAGTAAATTTAACAGCGTTCGCCGTAGGTAATCGGCACAACACCCCCCTACAACATGACAACAGCATTTCAGACCCCGGTAGATGCGAGTTCACACTCGCAGTCCGATATCGTTGAGACGTGTTATGTGCGTACAGCGGAAGCCCTGAATACTAGCGGTGCTGTCTCAGATGATGATCTGTTCAAGGCTCTATCAAATGTGCGCGAAGGTCAGGCGAAGGGAAGTCCGATGGATCTTCTAGAGACCTTAGCTCGCGTGATGGGTCATGATGAAGAAATGCTAGGAGCTGAGGTTCAGAAGCTTAGTGATGCTGTGGCATCTACCTTGTGCCCAGTGCCACCATCCATACCTTTTGCTAGTAAACTGATTGCACCATCTTCTTTCTACGATTCTTTTGATACGATGCATAAACTGGGAAGAGCATTACTGACTCCCGTGGTTTATGCTGAAGATACAGATGCCATTGGTACGGCGTCCATTAATCCAATCGCAGCGATGGTACTGGCGGAGCAGATTCACTATACGGTCGCTAAACGATTCGGCATCCGGCCTTTTATGACTTCTACGCGCATGGAATACGAATCTTGGGCTTTCCTTTGCCGTAAACATTTCGAGCTCTGATAAACGCTATATGATTGATTTCGACGGTATAACTTTCAATGAACTGATCAGCGGTCAGATCATGCAAGAGCTCGGCGGTCATGACCCTAGCTTTGCCGAACTTGAACAGGATCAGGTGCCAAACCGTGTTACACGTTTTAGCTTTATGGCAGCGATCGCTAAGATCAACGGACTGTCGTTCTTTCCGAAAGTTGCGGAATTTTGTGATGCTTCTCTGCATACGTATTGCGATGCCACGGTGATGACCCGAGGTTTCTTTGCGCCGCTCTGCATGTCTGGTACCGACAAATTGATTGTCGCAACGGCTAACCCGTGGAGCCCGCTTGCAGAAGAATATCTAGCTCCACGTTTTCCGGATCTCGAGATCGTTAAGATTGTCACGCTTGCTGCAGAAATTGCTCGTTCCATCGAATCCGTAGCCACGAACAACGGGCCTAGTCGTTCTGATCTTGAGGCTATCGATGTAGAGGATCTCGATGACGGCATCCATGATTTTGATGTCACTACGGATTACACGGAGCCGATGGCTCAATTGGTGGCGACGGTCATGACGGATGCTGTAAGGACACGCGCATCCGACATCCACTTTAAGGTGGAGAAAGAGACTTTTTACTATGCCTTCCGCGTGGATGGAGACATTGGCCGTAAGGTCGAGATCCCCATGAAACTAAAGGATCGGTTGGATGCATTCCTTTTGAATCTGATGCGCCTCCCTACGGAAATTCGGAACACGACGCCAGGTATCTCTGGGCGATTCACTATATCGTATTTCCACCGCCCTATCGACATCCGTTACGAGCGTCACCGTACTTACCGAGGCTATCACGTCACGATGCGTTTGCTGGACAAGAGCAACATCAACGTGACGCTCGGAAAGGGAACACTAGCATTCGATGATGAAACCATGTTCGCGCTGAACAAGGTGATGAAAATTCCCGCAGGAATCATCGTCATGTCCGGCCCCACGGGTTCCGGTAAGTCCACGACACTCAACGCCATTCTTCGAGAACTGAATCGGCCAGAAGTGAACATCCTCACACTAGAAAACCCGGTGGAAGACGAGGTTCCCGGTATTACGCATTGTGACCTCAAAAGTCCGACTGAATTCAAACCAATGATCGCGTCCTTTATGCGGTCTGACCCTGATATTATTTTAATGGGTGAGGTTCGCGATCTTGAGTCTGCAGAACTCGCCATCGAAGCGGCGGTGACAGGTCACAAGGTTCTTACGACCATCCATACTCCTCGCGCGTCGCAGATTATCGAGCGTTTCGAACAACTCGGAATAGAACGTTGGAAGATCGCCCAGACACTCAAGGCTGCCTGTGCTCAACGTCTGGTGAAAATGCTATGTCCCTATTGTAAGGAACCTTCGACTGGTATTTCCGAACTCGATCGTAAGACCTTCGCCTTAGAAGATTCTTGGGCAGATGTACCCATTTTCAAGGCTCGCGACGAAGGCTGCGGCGAGTGCCGTAATACGGGATACTCAGGCCGGACGGCCATTCTTGAAATTATTCCTATCACACCGAAGGTTTCCGACCAGTTATCCAAAGGCGAGATGACGCCTTACGAATTGGAAGTCAAGGTGGCAGAAGAAGGCATCCTTCCAAACCTACGCCGCAGCGGCCTCCGTCTGTTGCGTGAGGGAAAAACCGATATCGCCGCGGTGAGCAAGGTGATCGACATGACTTACACTGATGACTAGCGCAGCCATTCCACAAAAAAAAGCGGGTCAAGCTGCTGCGAAATCTGCGGCACCTACTAAGCCGGAGAAGAAGCAGATCACGTTTTTTAATGGCCCGAAGAAGGTCAAGGAATTCAATAGGAAGGAGCAGGTTGATATGTTCCGTGGTCTTGGTTCGATGCTGCGGGCTCAAATTAACACTGCAGATGCCTTGAAATACTACGGGCAGGGCTTGCCTAACAAGGCAATGGTCGACTGCCTTGCTGCGATCCGTGAGGACATCAATTCTGGAATGAATGTGCACGAGGCATTCCGGAGGACGAAACGCTTCAGTGAAACGATCATCGGTCTGATCCAAGCGGGTTCCGATGCAGGACAGTTGCACGAAGCCTTCCGATCACTTGCTGCAAGAATCACCAGTGAACTGCATTTCCAAAAAGCGATCAAGAAAGCGACGGTCATGCCTGGCGTGATTATCGGGGTGCTGCTTTCAGCCTTTATTATCTCTCAGGTGAAGATCGTCCCACAGGTGGAAGATATGCTCAGTGGTGTCGGCCAAGAACCTGATGGACTGACAGCGATTTCTTTTAAGGTTAGTCATTTTACCCAATCGATCTGGCATATTTTTGTTCTTTCATTGATAGGTATCGGAGTGACGATTGCACGTTCGGCGAAAGTGCGGGGTATCATTCTAGGTATCGCAATGTCGAAATGGCGGCTGTTCCGCCTGCTCATTATGTCGCTAAGGCAGATGACCTTCATCGGCACCATCAAGCTTCTCCACTCGAACGGAATCAACCTCGCGAAATCTATTCGAGTTTCAGCGAACAGTGTTATGGGCACGCCTTTCTACAAGGAATTGCGGGAGGCTGCCGATAAATACGAGAATTCAGGTGTGCCACTCTCAACGGCGTTCGCGAAATATACATCTGTCGATTCACAGGTGACACACATGCTTTCGATTGGTGAAAAATCCGCATCCCTTGATGCACAGTTGGAAATGCTGTCCGAAATGTATGAGGAAGACGCGGAAAACCACATGGCTGCGTTTGCCGCGACAATTAATTTCATGGTGCTCCTGATAGCCGTTGGCCTGATCGGAGCGGTTTTTGTCGGAACCTTCCTGCCGATCTTCCTGATGGGCCCGAAGATGATGCAGAGCGGAATCTAAGCCTATTCACAAAACCTAAATTAACTTAACACATGCAGCTCACTAGGATCGACCGTTGGATGAAGGAGAAGTTCGTTTACGAAATTCAGATCCTGACACTGCGTAATAGTGAAAATGTTCCACGCAAAGTTCTTGAGGTAGAACTTCCTGAAAAACCGGGCCGCCGTTTTAAATTTCTCTACAAGACAAGTGATGCGGATGCCGCTGAGAGATTACTGGCAGACTTAAAGGAAAATAACCAGATGTTCAGCACTAAGGTGGTGGATAAGGATGCTTGGTGGGTTCAATTCATCGCACCCGAAGGAAAGTCTCCGACGTGGTATGTCGCTTCAGTTTTCATCCTCATGGGAATGCTCACGCCAGTGGTAATTTGGGTTCGTGGCCTACTGCAGAGCCCTGATTTCATGAAAAACCTTGAGGAAGCCAAGGAGATCCTCAAAGGCTGAACCTTCAGCCCTGTTCGCTACCCACGTTTTCCGAAAGTCTCTTGATTAGCTTCCTGTGATACTCCGTGGGTAGTGAGTTCATTGCCTGCTCTAGTGCTAGGTCGGAATGTCGGCAGGCGGCTTTGGCGAGGCTTTCGTTGCCGCATTTAGAGAGGACAGCCAGGCTTTTCTGGATGCGTGAACCCACTTCGAAGAATGCGGCGCCATCCCGGCTGATTGCAGTGAATGCATCGTCGAGTAGGTCTTCCGGATCTAGCGGCTTCACCTCGACGTTTTCATACTTCACCTCATTTTCGGAAGAGAGGTGGCATTTCCAGTCCTCCATCAGCCGCGACTGGATTCCGAGCACGGCGATGGCGGTGCCAGGATCGTTCACCGCAGGGGAGAGTGCGCGGTCTGCAATTTCTGAAAGTAGGATGAGTCCGAAGCGAGGATCGCTGCCTACCCGGCGCGTGTCTCCCAGTTGGAAGCATCCCTTGATTCTTTCTGTCATTTCATCGTCGAGTTCATCTTGATCTGCTACGGCTGCCAGAGAATCCGTAGGACCCACGAATGCGCCAGGTCTCTCGATTGCACGAATGGTGGTTTCTAGTTCCGAGGCTATTTCATCGAGCGCAGCAATATCGATGTTCTGAACGTATCCGATGTAATCGGACATCACCCGGACTCCCTCGGGAGTATCCCCCTCCGCCATTTTAGCGCCGAGAGTGCACATGGTTTCACTAGATCCGAATGCTTCTTTGCAGGATCTCTCGACGTGCTCAAGCGTGTCGCCCATGCGCCCGAGTTTGGAAACCCTGTCTACCCATTTGATGAACGAGACCAGCACCCAAAAGACCATCGCGGCATATCCGACGAACAGCAGGAATCTACCACCGATGCCGTAGTAGGGGGCCACGCTGATGGCGACCAGTGCGACGATCGAGTAGATGAAGGCGGAGAGGAAAGCGGTGAGCGAATTCTGCGTGGTACGATCCTGCATGAGGATGCGCGTGGCTCTGGGGGTGGCAGTCGTCGAAACCGCAGAATATGCGCTGACCATCGCTGCGACGGAAAAGGTTGCGACGGTGAGCATGGTGGAGGCCATGATACCGAGCAGATTGATGAGAACCTTGCCGTCGATGTCGGCCAGTAGTTTGTCGGGAAGCTTGTCAGAAACGAGGTAGGCGCCGCTGACCCACAGGACTGCGGCGAACCCCATGATGGAGGGCTTTACCCAAAGACGGGAACGCAGCTCGCGGAGCAAATATTCGGTTTTGGTCACTCCCTTATTGTGACGATCAAACCGTGGCTGGCAAGAAAGCGCTCGAACTCCTGCTTGGCTCACGGTCGCCGTGCTGATGGACTGTGGGAGAAATGCAAACCGAAGGAGTACACCGGCAGCGGAAGGCCGTTTGGAAAGGACAACTGATCAGGCTCGGCGTATGGCTTGTCATGTTACTGGGGATACTTTTCTCTGTGCTGGTCTGGTATTGTGTAAGTGAGATCTCGGAGCCGCCCCGGCGTCCGATTCAGGCCTATGCCCAGCCTTATCTCGATGGCACTGCGAAATCAGGGTTCACCGTGGAGTCTTTCACATCATCTGGCGGGATGCCTTGTCTCGTCTGTGTTCCAACGTCCACAGATGTCCTTTCTGAAAGGGCTGGCATCATCAGAAATCAGTTGACGGAAAAAGGAGTGGGATTGGAACCCGTGGGGACGACTGTGGGAAATCTACTCATCCTTCACGGTAGAAAAGGAATGAAAGAGGATTACTTGCCAGTGGCAGAGCGATTCTGTGCGGTGGGATTTGTCTGTGTGATCCCTGATCTGCCGGGGCACGGGAGTAATCCGGAGCGCTACACAACCTACGGGGTATTAGAGGCTCCCAAGATCTTGGATTGCTATCATGAGGCGGTGAAAAAATTTAACCTTTCCATGAATCATAACGCCGTCATTGGGCAGTCAATGGGCGGGTCGGAAGCTGTACATGTTGCGGCTTCTACTGAATCAGATTTTCAGGCAATGGTGCTGCTCGCTACCTTTGATAAACTGGAGACGGTGATTCAAGGGCAGACCGACGAATTGCTTGGTTCAATTCTCGGTGCTGCGGTGAGGGCTCCTGCGGATACCTTGTTCGGATGGAAGACCGGATTGAGATTTTCCGAGATTAGGCCGATCGACAAGGTGCCACAGGTAAAAGCCAATACTCTAGTGGTTCATGGTGAAGATGATAAAATGATTCCTCCTTCGAGAGGGAAAGCGTTGTTCAATTCTTTGCCGGAACATACCGAGAAAGAGTGGTTGCTCCTTCCTGATGCAGGTCACAGCAATATACTTATCACGGATTACCCTCTTTACGCGAAGATGGCTGAGTGGCTACTGAGTCACATCAGTCCGCCTTTACACGACTGACATTGAGTCTTTCTGCAATGACCAGCGACTTGAATTGTGAGTAGTCGTCTTCCTGTGATCCGGAAAGGAGTCGGTAGGTGTATTTCCTCCAATGGCTCATTTCCTCAAGGGCGTTCTTCATGCGGAGGGCGATGACTTCTTGCGAATCCGTTCCTCTGCCAGAAAGGCGCGCCAGTAGCTCCTCTTCATTGTTCGGCATGACGAAAAGATCGACCGACGCTTTTTTGATGATTTCATCGCTGCAACACCTGACTTGTTCGGCTCCCTGAACGTCGAGATCCATTACGACGTCTTTGCCCTCTTCGAGTTGGCCAGTGACTTCCGAACGTAGAGTTCCGTAAAGATTTCCGTGAACCTCTGCACTTTCGAGAAATTCACCATCAGAACGCTTTTTGAGAAATTCTTCGCGGGTCAGGAAATGGTAGTCGAGGCCATCATTTTCACCGGGTCTGGGTGAGCGGGTGGTGCATGAAATCGAGTAGCGCGCTTCGCCTTCATTGGCCAAACGCCTGCAAAGTGTGGTTTTTCCAGAGCCGGAAGGCCCCGAGACCACCAATAGAATTCCTGTCCGTTGCGACATGGCGGAGAGGCTGAACGGAAAATCCGTAATGCCAATTAGAATTCCGACACGTTTTAGCAACTGATGATTCTGAATTGCGTATATTGCTGTTTTTAGATCAACTGATGAAATGGATCAGCCGCCACAAATGCCAGTCACGCCTCCGGTAGTTCCAGCTAAGAAAGGTCTATCCGCAGGTGCATGGATCGGTATTGGCTGCCTAGGTATCGTTGTTTTGGGTATTCTTGCCGTCGTCGGTGGGGGAATGTTTTTATGGGGCAATGTGAGAGGTATGCTCGATAACCCGGAAAAGGCTGCAGCTGAGATGGTGGTAACGATGAATCCGGAGCTGGAAGCGATTTCCGACAACGATAAAAAGGGGGAGATGACAATCCGCACCAAGGATGGCAAGGAAATGACCTTTTCCTATAAGGATATTTCGGAAGGAAGGCTTCAATTCACAGATGCGGATGGAAATACGAGGCGCTTCGGTACTTCAAACCTCTCACAAGTGCCGGGTTGGGTTCCGAAGGCGGCTGATTTCTCCGAAGGTTTCAGCACTTATCACTCTGCTTCGGGTCCCGAAATTTCAGGGCAATTGTCAGGCAAGAGTTCGATGTCATCCGAAAGCCTACGATCCTTCTTCGAAGATGAGGCGGTATCGCTTGGTTTGACTTCAAGTAGTTCTGGTTCCAAAACCGCAAACGGTGTCTCGGTGGTGACACTCAATTTCTCGGGGAGAGGTAAATCTCTCAACTTTGTAATCACCGCAAAGCCCGGCTCAGCAACTCTGGTAAATACGGCTTATTCACAAACGAAATAATTTCGGAATAAATGTACGATTTGAGACGCTAATATTTGCGAAAGGAAAAAACGCATCTAAAGTTGATTCTAGTTTTTAAGAGTTGGCTCAAAAAATGCGAACCTTCTCGTGAAACAACCAAAGCTATCCTTATGAAAATCGTCCACAAAACAAAATCTGGTGAAACTCGTGAAGCCCTTTTGAAGGAATATTTCATCACCGCGTCATTGATCGCTCTTCTGAAGCGTGTAGGGCAGGAAGCAGCTAAGGCAGCACCTCGTCGCGCCGAAAAGCCAGTTCCTGCACGTATTCGCTACTAAGAATCGGCTACATTTTTTATTTCCGCTGCAGACCGTGCCGTGATTCGGGGCGAGTCCTCAGGACGCCCGGATTGGATCGCCTCCTATCTGTACACTTTTAGGGGTCTTGAGGGCTCTCCTCGATTTCCGGCCAGTCTGCAGCGAACTTTTTTCACGACGGGCATCTGCCCGTTTTTATTGCAGAAATAGAATACGGTTCTTTGGAAGGATTGTGTTTCGCTAGAGGGTGGGATGATGTTAGTTGGATAGATGCAATCGCAAAAACCTTGTCCGGATTGCCCGGAAGTCACTGAAGAGCATCAAATTACCGAGGAAGATATCCGCCAGCAGGAGATCTACGAACTAGAGGTGGAGGAGCGTTCATGGCTAGCAGGGCCGAGATCCCGTTTAGAGGATTTGATGTCACTTTTTCGTGTGGGTCTCGATTTGATACGTGCCTACCGCATCCTTCATTTTGTTGGTCCGTGTGTGACCATCTTTGGATCAGCCCGTACCAAACCGGGAACCCGATGGTATGAGCTGGCGAGGGAAATGGGGGCTGCTTGTGCAGAGCTGGGATTCACGACAATTACGGGAGGTGGTCCAGGTATCATGCAGGCTGGCAACCAAGGAGCGTTTGAGGCAGGTGGGCGATCCATTGGGGTGAATATCATTTTGCCCTTCGAGCAGGATGTGAACCCCTACGTCCACAAATCCGTGGATATGCGATATTTCTTCACGAGAAAGACGATGTTAGTGAAATACTCTTACGCTTTCATCGTGATGCCAGGTGGTGTGGGCACATTGGATGAGATGTTTGAGACGATGACATTGATTCAGACGGGGAAGCTGAAGAATTTCCCGATCATTCTCATGGGCAAGGACTTCTGGCAGCCGTTGATGGACTTCGTTTACAAGATGGCGGAAGAGGGGACGATCAGTCCTGAAGATCCGGAGCTGATTTTCTTCACCGACAGCGTGGAGGAGGCGAAGGCACAGCTGAAACGACATGCCGTCCGTCAGTTTGGTCTGCGTAGGAAAGATATTCCCAGGCCCATCGAGGTGCTGGGAGAAGAGAGTGTCGAGGTCTAGGGCTTCGGCAGGAAATATCCCTTTTGTTTCTCCGAGATCGGCATATCCAGCTTTTCCATAGTTGCGAGCATGTCCTCCCAGAGGGAACGTTTGACCTTATTCGATCCGCCGCTTTGCAGTAGGTAGCTTGGGTGATACGTGACGCGTGCGGGGATGTCAGAGAGTTTATGCCATTTTTCGCGCATGGAGCCGACTGTGCCTTCAAGTCCAAGTAATCCTTCAGCCGCGGTTCCGCCGAGTGCTAGAATGAGTTTTGGTTTTACTACGGAAATTTCAGCCATCACTAGAGGAAGGCAGGCGGTCATTTCTTCGGGAGTTGGCTTACGATTGTTGGTGGTTTGCTTCGGCAATGAAGGGCGGAATTTTACCAGATTTGAGATGTAAACTTGCTCACGGTGAATACCCATGGCTTTGAGGATATCGTTGAGCTTCTGTCCAGCGGGGCCGACGAATGGTTCCTGCTCTTTTTCTTCGTTATATCCGGGGGCTTCTCCGATGAGCATGATTTCTGCATCGGGATCGCCAGTCGCGAAAACCATGGTCTCTCGCAGTGTGCCCAAAGAGACGGCTGGTGCCCATGTGGCGGCCTGAGCGCGAATGGAATCGAGCTTTTCGATCTTGGTAGCTCCAGTGATGGTGACCTCTGTTGATACAGGTGGAGCCGGAACAGGAACTTCTTCCGTTACGGTCGCTACTGGGGTTCTCGATCGTTTGAACAAATCTCGGAGCCCTTCGCGTGCGCCCTCGTCTAGATAAACATGGCTACGGCCACGTGCTTCTTCTGTTTTAAGGAAATCGATCAATGCATCTACAGGGCGGCTCACAGGGCTTTTTTAGTCTGTCCTGACAGATGCTGCAACATTCCCGATTCAAATCGACGCATTTGACTTCTTGCTGCCTGTGAATTGACCTCCTAAAAAGGATCATGTCTTTTTTCCCAGATATCCCCAAAATCCAATTCGAAGGCTCTAAATCCAAGAATCCTTATTCTTTCAAGCAATACAATGCTGAAGAGGTCGTCGCAGGAAAGACGATGAAGGAGCATTGCCGTTTCGCCGCTGCCTACTGGCACGTCATGCGTAATGGTTTATCCGATCCATTTGGAGGTCCCACAGCTCTTATGCCTTGGGATGATCAAAGCGATTCACTGGATAATGCGCTCAAGCGTGCCGACGTTTTCTTCGAGTTCATGGATAAGATGGGCATCGATTACTATTGCTGGCACGACCGCGATATTGCGCCTGAACTCGGCGACCTCGCGAAGTCGAATGCTGCGCTCGATAAAGTGACAGATCACTTGCTTAGCTTGCAGCAATCTACTGGTAAAAAGCTGCTCTGGGGCACTGCCTGCCTGTTTTCGCACCCACGCTACTCACAAGGCGCGGGAACATCTCCAAACGCTGATGTTTTCTCCTATGGAGCCGCTCAAGTGAAGGCTGCGATGGACGGCACACTTAAACTCGGTGGCGAAGGTTACACCTTCTGGGGTGGACGCGAGGGATACTCCACGCTTCTCAATACTGACATGAAACGCGAACTCGATAACCTTGCGAATCTCCTCCACCTCGCTGTGGATTACGCGAAGGAAATTGGTTTCAAGGGTCAATTCTACATTGAGCCGAAGCCGCGCGAACCTTCCACGCACCAATACGATTCCGATTCCGCTGCGTGCCTCAATTTCCTCCGTCAATACGACCTGCTGGATCACTTCAAACTGAATCTTGAGACGAATCATGCAACACTGGCTGGTCACACGATGCTCCATGAGATGACTGTAGCCATTGATGCTGACGCGCTAGGCTCAGTGGATGCAAACCAAGGTGACGAGCTGATTGGTTGGGATACGGATCAGTTCCCTACGGATATTTACCTCACCACCGAAATTATGTTGAAGATTCTGGAAATGGGTGGATTGACCACCGGTGGACTCAACTTCGATGCGAAGCGCCGCCGTGAATCACACGATCCGTCCGATCTTTTCCATGCGCACATTGGTGGAATGGACGCCTTCGCCCGCGGTCTGAAAATCGCCGCCGCCATTCGCGAGGATGGACGCCTCCAAGACTTCGTCGATAAGCGCTATGATAGCTGGAATTCTGGAATCGGTGCGAAGATCGCCTCGAAATCCGTCAGTCTTTCCGAAGTTAGCAACTACGCTCTTTCCAATGGAGAGCCGTCGCTTGATTCCGGCAGACAGGAGATGCTTGAGAATTTGGTAAACGAATTTATCTGAGCTGTGGCCGCTGCTGGTCGGCGTTAACAATAACAAACCGCAGTAATGTGGTATGAATTCCTATGTTCCTCTCCGCATTTCATGATCTCATCAAGCCCCAATGGCTTGCAGCTCTTACTGAGCTCAAGCTTTCGGGCGGCATGGCGGTGAGTGAACTTTCTCGTAGCTTGGGCTCGAGTTATATGACGGTGAAGCAGCATTGTGAAGATCTGACAAAGCTGGGCTACCTAAAGCGCACGCGCGTGCCGCGTACGGAAATTGGTCGTCCTGAAATTTTCTACCGGCTTTCCGATAAGGCTGACGGGCTATTTCCTGCAATTCCCGCCTCGTTCACCATCGAGATGCTTGAGCAGGTGCAGCGGATGTTTGGTGAAAATGCACCCGACCGTATGTTGTTCCAGTATTTTCAAGAACAAGGAGAAAGCTGGAAGGCGAGCGTCAGCAAGGGGACGACACTTCTCCATAAGGCACAGCTTTTCGCCAAAATCCGTTCGAAAGAAGGGCTGTTCATGAAGTGCCTGCATGAACAGGACGAAAAAGAAATTACACTGCGCGAATATCACCATCCACTCAAAGAGGTGCTCGCGAATTATTCCCGCGCCGAGGCGATGGAGCTGCGAGCAATGGAGGATGCCCTCGGTGTGAAAATCGCAAGAAAGCCCCAGCTTCTTCCCGGCGATCAGCAGGGACACGTTGATTTTGTGTTTTCCTGATCTTTTGGGGGAAATCTAGGGTGACATGGCAGTTCGCGAGAGCGAAGGTAGGAGATTGTGAATTGATTGAATCAATTTCTGTCAAACTGAGTCTAATTTCCAGTAACCCAACCGACTCTTCTATGAAATCTATCATTTTAGCTACGCTTGCTGCCACCGCTACACTGGCACTCATCTCCTGCGAGAAGCCCGACGAGGCTCTGTCAGAAAAACTCGAAAAACTGGAAAGGAATGCCGCGAATGCGGAAAGGCGTCAACGGGAGCTGGAGGCGGAACTGGCTGATAGGAAGCTGGCCGATGAAATGGATGCGATCGAAAGGGAGCGCACATTGATTGAGGATGAGCGACTTCGTATGGAAGAAGAGCGACTCGCCTATGATTCTGCAGCGGCTGAAGAGTTGGAAAAAAGGCAACGTGAACTTGCTGAGAGAGAGGAAAAGATTGCCCGTGAGAGGGGAGAGCTTGAAAGCCGCGAACAGGAGCTCACCGGACTTGAGGGGGAACTCAGTGAACGCGAGATGGAGCTAGCGGGTCGTGAGCCGATAGGTTCGTTCGAGCCAATTAGGGACTACGTCAGTGGGGCTCCTACTGGAGATTTCGACAATTTCTATGAACCGCTCGCGAACTACGGGACGTGGTTCAATACCTCGGACTATGGTTATGTATATCAGCCGACGGTTGTGAACGACTCGTCGTGGAGGCCGTATACGCGCGGACGTTGGGCTTTCACTGATCAGGGGTGGACATGGGTTTCCGACGAGCCGTTTGGCTGGGCGTGCTACCACTATGGGCGCTGGGTTTTACTACAGAATTACGGCTGGGTGTGGGTGCCTGGCTCCGAGTGGGCTCCCGCTTGGGTGACGTGGAGGGAGAGCCCCGGCTATGTCGGCTGGGCGCCGCTTCCTCCCGAGACTTTGGCTTGGCAAGGGCGCTCATGGGATTCCTCTGTTGAGGTCACATTCGGGATAGGGGCTTCTTGGTTCTCCTTCGTTTCCTACGATCATTTCGGTGGAAATATCCGATCCAATTGTGTGCCGGTCTCCCGGAATACCGTCATTTATCGCGATACGAAATGTGTGACGCGCTATCAAGTGAACGACAGGAGGGTATTCGTAGGTGGGCCGCAATATCAGGAAGTTTGTAAGAAAATCGGTAGGAAATTTCCAGTACACCGCTTGAGGGTGGATGACAGTCCGGATTTTCGCCGCAGAAACAGCGAGCTATCTCCTCGTTTCAATGGTGAAGAATTGCAGGTAGTGGCTCCACGTATGGAAGCTGGTTGGAATGGAGCACTGCGTCCGGATAGGGTTCGCAGGGATCTGGGTGATGTATCGGCAGATCGCCCTCGTTCCCTTGATGATTCTGTAAGGGATCTATTCCGCGATAGGAGAAATGAGGAAAGGCGCGATGCAGAGCGCATGATTCAAGACTCGGGCGGGCGGGAACGTTTCGATCGTGTGAGGCGCCAGCAACTTGAGGAAGCCCGCCGGGAAGCCGAGCGTGAGCAGGTGCTTCAGCGTGAACGTGAACAGGCTGATCGGCAGCGTCGTGAACGCGATGAGGAAAGGATGCGTCAGCGTGAGGAAGAGGCTCGCAGAAACGAGGCGCAGCAACGTGTCCGCGGAGAAGAGGAACGCCGACGCAATGAGCAGATGACGCGGGAAAATGCAGAAAGGGAACGCCGAGTGCGCGATGAACGGGCGGGGCGAGAGCAGGAAGACCGTAAGAAGCAGGAAGAGAACGCAGCGAAGGAGCGTGAGATGAATCGTGAACGCGAGGAAGAAGCGCGTAAGAATGGCGAAGAGCAAAAAATGCGCCGTGAACAGGAGCGACGTATCAATGAGGAATTGGCGCGTAAAAATGAGCAGGCAGCACGCAAACAGCAGGAGGAGATGCAGCGCCTAGAGCAAGAGAAACTCCGCAAGGAAGAGGAGGTGAAGGCTGATAAGGAGCGCGAAATGAACCGTAAACGCGAAGAAGCGCGAAAGAATGGTGAAGAGCAAAAAATGCGTCGTGAGCAGGAGCGGCGTATTAATGAGGAATTGGCACGTAAGAATGAGGAGGCAGCACGCAAACAGCAGGAGGAGATGCAGCGTCTAGAGCAAGAGAAACTTCGCAAGGAGGAGGTGGTGAAGGCTGAGATGAATCGCATACGCGAAGAAGAAGCGCGTAGGAATGGCGAAGAGCAAAAGATGCGTCGTGAGCAGGAGCGGCGTATTAATGAGGAATTGGCACGTAAGAATGAGGAGGCAGCACGCAAACAGCAGGA